>NZ_BMLS01000003.1 GCF_014645355.1 Bowmanella pacifica
TCTGAACGCCTCGAAGGATCGGTCAACCGATCGCTCGAATATTTCTTAACTGATCGGCATTAGGCCGATTGGCCCGTTTTTACTCAGGGATGGTATGCCTCGGTAGCATGGATGCCAAAGCGTGGCGAGGTCCGAATCAGATCGAAAACTTTCATTGATGAAAAGTTGTGCTTTACTCTCTTCAGATAAGCCACTCGCCTTGCCTATGAAAGTCACCTCTGATGTGCGCCTGTTGATGAAGGTGCTCTACTACCTGACCCTGATTGCCACAGTGGGCATGGTTGCCTATCTGTTCTGGTTAACTTTTGTCACCATATACAACGGCTTATTGAGTTGACCCCGTTAGTGGTTAGCGAAGGAGCACAAGCTGCCATCCAGAATGTGGTATCTCTACAAACATTTTGCCGGTTTCGGCAGACCAGCCAATTTAGTGGCTTGTTTGGCCGGGCCTTCTGGAAACAATCGCTGTAAATAGCGGCTGTTGCCTTTCTCCGGACCATAGGTTTTTTCCATTGCCTTGACCAGTGCGCGGATCGCGGGGCTGGTATTAAACTCTTGATAGAAGGCACGCACAAAACGCACCACTTCCCAATGGGCGTCGGTCATTTCAATGCCTTCGCGTTGTGCTAAATGCAGGGCCAGTGCTTCGTCCCAATCCTGGTTGTTTAATAAGTATCCGGCTTTATCGACCAGGATAGTGCGGCCGTTAAATTCTATTGATTGTTCCATTACCAGCTAATTACGTTGTCAAATTTAAGGGTGAGGGTCACCAATTCAGGGTAACCAATAACATGAACCTGCTCCGGAGCGCTGATGCCACGAGCCTCTATATCCTCCTTCAAGGCATAAAGCGATGAAACTGAGGTCATCGGGTTGTACCAGGCTTGTTCTTGCCCTCTGAGGGCATACACGGCGTCCTGCATAAGCACTATGCCATCTTGCTCAGTTACTCTGCCCAAACACTGGCAGAGGCTTTGGTCTGAAAAGGGGCTGGCACGTAACAAATGCAGGATCATTAAAAACTCACTATATGGTTAAAGCTGGCTAATGCTTCCCGCAGCGCGTCGGGTGCTAGTACTTGCACTGGTATACAGAGATCGGCTTGAGTTAACCCTCTGGCCTGCAGGCTTTGCTGGCAAACGACTAAGGTATCGATGTCGTAGAACTCCAGGGCGGCGAAGGTTTTGCTGTAGTTTTTGCGTAATACAGCGTCAGGCTTTTGACCGGTAAGTAACTGAAATACACCGTCATCTAAAAAAAATAAGCCAACGTCCTGTCCAAAACTTCCGGCTACCAACGTCATATCCAGTGCTTCCTGGCCTTGACTATGGCCGTGAGGGGCTGTTCGGTTAATAATGGCGATTCGTTTGCTTGTCATCAGAATTGTACCACCCGATCAACATCCAGCATCTCCATAAACTGGCCTAAACCGCTGGCGGTCATAGGGGGCTGAATATTGTGGCCGCTATAACCTTGTTCCTGACTATCTTGTTCGGATAGCAATCCTCGCCTGGCGGCGGCGGTGCTGCATACATGAAGTTCCACACCCTGTGCCTTTAACGCCCGCCATGCAACGGACAGATTCAGTTCATCAGCGGGAGGTGTAAGCCAGGCACTGGCATTGTTAACGCCAGCTTGATAGAAAAATACCCCTTTAACACTGTGTCCTAGTGCCAGTGCGGCCTGGATAAACTTAAGGGCGCTGTTACTGCCCTGAGTATCAAAAGGAGCTGAGGTTACTAGAATGGAAAATGTCGCCATAGATAAAAAAAACGCCCTGCTTGGCAGGGCGTTAGTGTATCAGTCGTCTCCGCCGAACGCACCAAGCAGATGCAGGATGGAGGTGAACAAATTGTAGATGCTGAGGTACAGACTCACGGTTGCACGAATGTAGTTGGTTTCGCCACCGTTAATGATACGGCTGGTATCAAACAGAATAAAACCAGACATAATCAGCACGATACCTGCACTGATGGCCAGACTCATGGCCGGAATTTGCAGGAAAATATTCGCAATCGCTGCAACTAACGCCACGATCATACCGATCATCAGGAAACCACCCATAAAGGAGAAGTCTTTTTTGGTGGTCAAAGCGTATGCTGACAAACCAAAGAAAACCAGGGCGGTTGCACCGAATGCCTGCATAATTAGCTCTGGACCGTTTTGCAAACCGGCATAGTAATTCAGGGTGAAGCCAAGCGAACCACCGAGTAAACCGGTAAACGCAAACACCCAGAAAATACCAGATGCGGTGTCAGCTTTTTTGTTAACGACAAACAGCAGCACCAAGGCGCCGATGTTCATGCCAATGGCAGCCAATGGGGAAATACCCACGGCCATGGTCAAGCCTGCACACACAGCACTGAAGACCAAGGTCATGGCCAGCAACGTATAAGTGTTGCGCAGTACTTTGTTTGTCTCCAATACCGAGGCTTGTGACGAACTGCTATAAAGGGTTCTCTGATCCATTTATCACTCCGAAGTTAAACCAGTTAAACACTAGCTGATTTCTTTGGCTATTTTTATGGGCTTTAGTTCCATTTTCAAGGAATTCCGCTTGTAGTGGTGTCGGTTTGCGCCAAATTGCTGTTTATTAGAGCAATCTGCTCAAACTGTCATCATTCAGTAATTTAAAGAAAAAATACCCTTTACAAGGCGCAAAAAGCTCATTAGTATGCACGCCACTTCACGGAGAGCTGGCAGAGCTCGGTTGAATGCACCTGACTTGAAATCAGGCGAAGGGTTAAACCTTCCGGGGGTTCGAATCCCTCGCTCTCCGCCATATTAAAGAAAACGGCCCTGTTCGAAAGAACCGGGCCGTTTTCTTTTGTGCTGTGTTTTGTCATCCCTCGCGTAGTCAGATAATTGTTCTCTATGCGTCTATTGGGTGGCGATGGCCTCGCTATGCTTGGCCTGGTGGTTGAAGAAGCGCGCAGACGCGAGGAGCCTTTTGTCTGGCTTGATGCGCTATAAGCAGTAATATTCAAGGGATGCGGTTGTACACCCGAGAAGGGACTGCACTGCTGGGCGAGTAGCCTTTTCAAACAGATATCCGCGATATCGGTATGAAAGTGATGGCACTCGCCCTTTAACGCCTCGGCACCTGAACTTGCCTATAATCTTTTTAATTCCATTTAATGCGCGAATCGGGAGGGTAAATGCACCGGCATGGAATGGCTATCGGGCTGGAGCGACATGACGAACACGTGTTTCTGACATTAAGGCTATGGGGAAAACTAACCCACAGTGATTATCAACTGCTGACTCCTATGTTAGAGCAGGCTATAGGGGGCCTGACTAAACCCAGGATTAACGCATTAGTGGATGCCAGGGACTTTCAAGGATGGGAGCTCAGAGCAGCATGGGATGACTTCAAGCTGGGCATGAAACACGGCAGTGCGTTTCATCGTATCGCTGTGGTGGGCCACAATCCAATGCAAGGCTTTGTGACCCGGCTAGGGGGCTGGTTTATTGAGGGACAGGCCCGTTACTTTGAAAACGAAGGCGACGCCTTAGCCTGGTTACTCGAAGGCTAGTACAGCCTTCGAGTTATAACAGGTTACGCGTTACCATCTTGTTGTTTGGATTGTCCTTTAACCCGCTCCCTGAGTCGTTGCACCTGCGCGTAAAACAAAGGAATAAGCAACGTGCCAAGCAGGGTGGCCGCTATCATACCAGATAGCACAGTCAAACCGAGTGACACGCGACTGGCGGCACCCGCGCCACTGGCAAAGACCAAAGGCAGGACGCCCAAAATAAAGGACAGGGCGGTCATCAATACGGCCCTAAATCTCAGCCTCGCTGCGTTTAACGCGGCCCCGAAGATACTCTCGCCCTGAGCCCGCTGTTCCATGGCAAATTCCACTATCAAAATGGCGGTTTTAGTGGACAGGCCGATAAGCAGAATCAATCCGACCTGAGCGTAAATATTGTTGGCCAGTCCCACGCTGAAAAGACCCAGCATTGCCCCAAACAGGGCCAGGGGCACAGCGGCAATCACCGAGAAGGGGATACTCCAGCTTTCATATTGGGCAACCAGAAACAGGTAAACAAACAATACCGCCAGACCAAATAAAATGGGTGCCATATTGCCAGCTTCCATTTCCTGTTTAGACTGTCCTGCCCATTCGTAGGTGTAGCCTGTTGGTAGGGCTTCTGCCAGCTCTTGCATAGTGGCAATCGCCTGCCCACTGGAGTAGCCCTCACTGGCCTGTCCGCTGACACTGGCACTGCGGTATAGGTTAAAATGTTGGATGCTGGTTGGCCCTAAGATGGGTTGTAGTGACGCCAAGGTGGTCAGAGGCACCATATCGCCCTGAGCATTTCGCACATAATAGTGTTGTAAATCTGAGGCCTGAGTACGGTAGGCAGCATCAGCTTGCATCATGACCTGATAGGTTCGGCCGAATTGGTTGAAATCGTTAATGTATAAAGAACCAAGCTGGGCCTGCAGAGTCAGGAAAATATCATTCAGTGCCACCCCTTGAGCCTTGGCTTTGTTGCGGTCTATTTCCAGCAAATATTGCGGCACATTGGCCCTGTAGGTGCTGAATACCCGGGTAAGCTCGGGGCGTTGATTGGCTTCAAAAATAAGGCCGTTCATCACTTGCGCTAGGGCAACCGGGTCGCGACCTTCGCTGTCTTGCAAACGGAACTCAAAACCTGAACTGGCCCCCAGGCCAGGAATAGGGGGTGGGTTAAACACCATGATCTGTGCATCGGGTAAGGTCCAAAGCTGTCCCATGAGTCTTGGAATCAACTGCTGCAGTCCCAACGCAGGGTCTTCACGCTCTTCCCAGTCCTTGAGTACCACAATGCCCAGGCCATTATTAGAGGCTGCGCCACCTAACAGGGAGATGCCTGAAACGGCGATAAAGTCGCTGACCGCCGGGTCGTTGCGTACTATGTCGTCGATCTTATGCATAACATCTAAGGTGCGGTTGCTGGCTGCGGCGTCTGGCAATTGCACATCAACAAATACAAAGCCCTGATCTTCGCCAGGCACAAAAGCCGTTGGTACAGTCTTCACCAGCCACAAAGTGGCGCCAAACAACAGCAGCGCGACCAGGCTCATACGACCTGCACGTTTCAATATGTGGCCTACCAGCCCCTGGTAATGATGAGTGCTGGATAAAATACCGCGCTCAAAAAAGGCCAGCCAGCGTACCGGCCGCATATCTTTGTGTAGTAGCAAAGAGCACAAGGCTGGGCTTAAGGTCAGGGCGTTGATAGAGGAAATCAGCACGGCACAGGAGATAGTGACGGAAAACTGCTTATAGAGTTCGCCGGTGATGCCGGGCATAAACCCTACTGGTACAAACACAGCCAGCAGCACCAGTGTGGTGGCAATAATAGGGCCGGTAACTTGCTGCATGGCTTTGGCCACGGCGTCTTTAACCGCTAGCTGCTCTTCTTTTAAAATGCGTTCAACATTCTCAATGACTATGATGGCATCGTCGACCACTATGCCTATTGCCAGCACCAGGCCAAACAGGGTGATAGTGTTAATGCTGTAGCCCAACGCCAGCATGCAGGCAAAGGTGCCAATCAGCGAAACCGGAATGGCAATAGAAGGGATCAGCGTCGCCCGCCAGTTTTGCAAAAACAAAAAAACCACCAGAATCACCAGAGCCACCGCCTCAAACAGCGTGGCGATCACCTCTTCAATAGAGCGCTCGATAAACTCTGTGCTGTCAAAGGGGATAGAGTAGTGCAGACCTTGCGGGAAAGATTGGCTCAGCTCATCCATCCTCGCTTTTACCAATGCCGCCACTTCGGTGGCATTGGCTTCAGAGAGTTGGTAGATCACCAAAAAGGCGGTGTCCTGCTGATTAAGTTTGGCTTCAATGGCGTAGTCTTTTGAACCCAGCTCTATTCTCGCGATATCGCGCAGGCGCACAAAGTTGCCGTTGGGGTTTGATCTGATAATAGTTTGACCAAACTCTTCCGGGCTTTGCAATCGGCCCCTGGCCTGAATGGCATATTCAAATTGTTGCCCCGCCGGGACAGGGGCAGCGCCCAACTTTCCGGCAGCCACTATGGTATTTTGTTCGCCCAGGGCCTGACGAATATCACTCACGGTAATGCCCAGTGAGGTCATTTTGTCAGGGTTTAGCCAGATACGCATGGAATAGGTTTTCTCACCCATAACCGTGGCCGCCGCCACGCCTTTGAGACGGCCTAAGGGTTCGGTCAGATAATTGGTGGCGTAATTGGAGAGAAAGATGGCATCCAGCTCCGGGCTATCTGAGTATAACGTCACCCCCATCAACATGTTGCTGGACTGCTTCTTCACTGAGACGCCCTGACGCTTAACTTCTTCGGGTAACCCGGCTTCGGCCAGCGCCACCCGGTTTTGTACATTCACCTGGGCAATATCGGTATCTGTACCGACTTTAAAGTAAACCGTAATGTTGGCTGTACCGTTATTCGAGGCGGTGGACTCCATATACATCATGTTTTCCACCCCATTGACCTTTTCTTCAATGGGCCTGATGACCGACTCTTCCACTATCTGTGCGGAGGCGCCCGGGTAAACCGCATTGATTTGTACCTGTGGCGGCGTGATCTGCGGATACATATTGACCGGCAGTTGGGTCAGGGCAATTAAACCCGCCAGGGTAATAACAATGGAAATAACCAGCGCAAATTTGGGCCGGTAAATAAAGATTTTACTGATCATCGGCCGGCCTTATAGATTATCGCTGACAACACCCGTGATAGGGTCAACGCGTTTCATCACACTTTGTACTTGAATACCGGGCCTGACTTTTTGCAGCCCTTCAATAATCACCTGATCACCGGCATTGAGGCCGGACTCTACTGCCCACATAGCGTGGATTCGACGGCCAAGCGTCACCGGGCGACGGCTGACTTCCTGATTACTGTCCACCACCAACACAAACTTGCCTTGCTGGCTGTCTTGTACTGCCGCTTGAGGCACCATAGCCAACTGACTTTTGTCCTTGCTTTCCACCATCAAGGTAACAAACAGGCCCGGCATCACAATTTGGTCGGGGTTGGCGAAAAACGCACGTAGTTCAACGGTGCCGGTACTCTGGTCAATCTTGGTGTCGGCAAAATCCAGCGTACCGCTTTGTGCATATTCAGTGTTGTTGGGAAGCCGTAATCTCAGTTCGAAAGGGGCCTGGTCAGGCGACTGCTGAGCCTGGCTGTTGCGCTGGCGGTAGCTGATGTAATCGGCTTCTTCGACCTGGAAGCTGACATAAATAGGATCGATGGCTGTCAGACTGGCCAGTGGACCGCTTTGCGGACCCACCACATTGCCGGTACTGTACGCCACTTTGCCTATCAGGCCAGAGAAGGGCGCCCGAATTTCGGTATAGCCCAAGTTAAGCTTGGCTTTTTCCAATGCGGCTTTAGCAGCTTCCACCCCGGCATTGGCCTGAGACGCCATGGTGGTTAACTTATCTAAATCAGACTGAGAGATATAGCCCTGGCCCGCTACTTCCTTACCGCGTTTCAGGTCACGTTCCGCGCCTTCGGCGGCGGCAATCCTACTGCTTAAGTCCGCTTCGGCCTGGGCAACGCCGGATTGATATTCTGCAGGGTCAATACGCAGGAGCAGGCGCCCTTGCTCAACAAAGCTGCCTTCATTGAAATTGCGTTCAACCAATTCACCGGCGACCCGGGCCACCAATTCTACTTCCTGATAGGCTTCGGTTCGGGCAACAAACTCACGATAGTTACCTACTTCCTGAACCTCAATGTAATAAACGCTCACCGAGGGGGGCGGGGCGGTGGCAGGCGCCGAAGGTTGCTTGTTACAACCGCTGAGAAACAGGGCAAAAAGGAAAAAGGACGAGCAGGATAAACGAAAGCGCAAACACTTCATGGGCAATCTCCCCGGTATACATGACCGATGGCTTGTTATTGTTGCAGCCGTCATGCTAAGACGGGAACAGTTACAATACTAGAAGCGATTGCTAAAAAGTGAAAGAAACCAAGGTATTGGCTTGGATTAGCGCGGTATAGGAAATTGTGGATAATCCTGCTGGCTAGGCGCCCCGGTCAGGCGGTTAAGTAGTTGCCGCTGGTTGGCCAGTAGGCGACCAGCGCGTTCGTTCATCATACTGCATACGCTGGATTTCATCGCCAGTTCTTCCAGCAAACGGGCTGTGGCTTCTTTAAGGGGAGAGGGCAGGCGTTCTTTCAGGTGTTGTGCGCCCGCTTTATCCGGCGTGAGTCCAAGTTCCTGCAGGTATTGTTCACGGTGCTCATTAGAACGACGCAGCGTTTCAAGGGTTGCCAGAATGTCCTGATTCAGATGTGTCAGCTGTGAGCTCTCTCGACGGCTTAGCAGCTCATACTGCTTTTCCTGGGCATAAATAAGCTGATTTAGATTTGCCAGGTCATCTCGTAAGCTGGCAATAAAGCCTTTGACACTGTTAATGCTCATGATCTGTGCATGTCCAATAAGGCGTCGATTAAACGCGCTTCGTCCAGCACCAGCTCACCATTAGCAATGGCATCACGCATCTGCTGTACTTTCTGCATATCTACGCCGTCGTGCTCCGCTAACGCCGAGAAGGCTTGTGAGGCAGATTTACTGGTATCACTGACCGAAGTGGACGCTTGATTGTTCACCTGGCGTTGTAATCCTGGTTGCTGCTGCTCAGAGGCAGTCTGTTTTACCTGCTGCTGAAGCTTGTCCACCGGCAGCGCTGGCTGGCTTTGTATTTTCATGTTGTTGCTCACTATTTCGCTCTACTTATCCCAGGCGACCAGATGTTGGAAAATCTTTAATGTTTTTTTATCTGTGTTTCCACCAGACCATTTTCCAGCGCTATACCATCTACCGTCTGGCCGGATGTCAGGTTTTCCACTTTTAATCGTTGACCTACTTTAGCATCTTCCAGCGCTACGGCTCGGGTGCTGGCTTCAAAGCCCATATTTCGTATTATCAAGGTCACCTGATCGCCGCGCTTAATCACATCCGGTGCACTCAATACAGCTAAGGTCAGGACATCCCCTTGTTGTATACGACGCTTAACTGTCATGCCTAGCACGTTATCAGCACTGAGTACGGGGGCCTGAGACAGACTGCCAAGGTCACGACTGGCCGTGTTTAGCATATCCGCAGACAGTGTTTCATCACGCAGCAAGGTTCGGCCCGCTACCACAACCGGCATCCACACCGCGATGTTTGCCACCGCACGCCCTTGCCAGCGCGCCGGGGCGGTGCACTCAATGCGGTAACCAACTCGCCCAACAGGTAGCGAGTTGGCATTGGCTCGGCTGAACTGCAAACGATGACAGCTTTGTTCTTTAATACCAGCGGCCATACGCAATGTGATTTGAACCTTTTCAGGTGGATGTGGTGCATCGTTAACGAAGCGCTGAATTTCCGTCTGGATATGTTGTTTTAGTCGGCTTTGTACGTCGTCCGCATAAGAAACGGGCAATAAAAGCATCGCCAGTATTCCACATCCGAACCGGAAGCTAGGGTGTTTCCGTGGCGGAAGTACCGCTTCCGCTTTTGTTGCTGTAATGATCATGTTCCCCATTTATCTTTATGAAAAATAACATTTTTATTTTTTGGCATGAAGCTTGTTTTAGTTCTGCAACCAGATGAACAGGAATAGAACAATCGTGGAACCCTTTGACAAGGCATTAGGTGTACATCCGTTTTCCATGCAACTGAGGCTGAACCGCGCGGAAATTATTGCAAGCAACCTCGCGAATGTCGACACACCCGGATTTAAAGCGCGGGATGTGAATTATGCCGAGGTGATGCGCGATGTTGCCAGCGGGATCTCTGCGGGTACCAAGCCGCGCTTTGATGGTGTAGATGCCGCTACTCAGATGATGTACCGGATTCCCAATCAGGCCTCGGCGGACGGTAACACGGTTGAGCTAAATGTTGAGCAGGCCAACTTTGCCGCCAACAGTATGGACTTTCAAACCAGCCTGACATTCCTGAATATGAAGATTAACGGCCTGCATAAAGCCATTAAGGGAGAGTGATATGTCGTTTAACAGTATTTATGAGGTCAGCGGCAGCGCCATGCGTGCGCAAGTTATGCGCTTGGACACTATCGCTTCTAATTTAGCTAACGCCGATACCGCCGCTGCCAGCAGCGAAGACGCATTTCGTGCCCTTAAGCCGGTTTTTTCCGCCGTCTACCAAGCTGCTCAGCCAGGCTCCGCACTTTCAGCAAAAGTACAAATGCTTGGGGTGGTGGAGTCGTCCAAACAGGTGGAGCAGCGCTATGAGCCGAATAATCCTTTGGCCAATGGCGAAGGCTATGTTTTTTACTCCAACGTCAATGCCCTCGAAGAAATGGCTGACATGATGTCTGCTTCTCGTAGTTACCAGACGTCGGTGGAAGTGATGAGCCGGGTCAACAGTATGCAGCAAAGCATTCTTAAGCTTGGCCAGTAACGGAGACGGTCATGAATGTAAATCAAGCGCAAAATGCCCAAACGGCCCTGCCAACAAGTGAAAACATCGCGGCAAATGGGGGAGCTGATCTGTCCAATATGTTCTTGCAATTGCTGGTTGCGCAAATCAGTCACCAGAATCCCTTGGATCCACTGGATGGCACCCAGTACGTGAGCCAATTGGCAGAGTTCAGTAACGTCGAGTCGCTGCAGAGCATTAAGCAAAGCATGACGGACAATGTCAGTTATCTGGATAGTTTGATGGTCTTGGAAGCCACGTCACTGGTGGGCACAAATGTGAATGTGAAAAGTGACACCCTGGCACTGGAACAAGCCGGGGATATCAAAGGCCAGGTGAATCTGCCGATGGAGGCGGAAAAGGTAGTAGTGCAGCTTTATGACCGTGACGGCAATCTGGTGGAAGAGCAGGAAATGGCATACAGCGGCGTCGGCTCGCTGGGCTTCGCGTTTAACGATCAAAACGCCGGTGCCTATCAGGTGCGCGCCCATGCGGTAATTAATGGCACGCCTCGCAGCCTGGATACCTGGCTGGAAGGTCAGGTTGAGCGTATTTCGGTGGGAAGTTCAGCGGAAGACATTTTGCTGCAAGTCAATGGTCTGGGCAATTTTGCCTTAGCTGATATCAATCAAATGGCCGCCCGGGCCTAGCAACAAGGAATATCTGTATGTCCATGTTTCAAATTGGCTTAAGTGGCCTGAAAAGTACCCAATCGGCACTGGAAGTGACCAGTAACAATATTGCCAACTCGTCTACCTCTGGCTTTAAAACCGGTAGTGCGGAATTTGCTTCAGTTTATAACGGCGGTCAGCGTGGTGGCGTTACGGTATCTGATATCAAAGAAGACTTCAGTACTAATGGTAATTTGGTCAGAACGGGTAAAGAGCTTGACCTGGCTATTACCGGTAAGGGCTTTTTCACCGTATCCCATAATGGTCGTGTGGCTTATACCCAGGCCGGCCAATTTAGTTTGGATGATGATCTGAATATTGTGGCCGCCAATGGCGCTAAACTTCAGGGCTACGGCATTGATGACCAACCAGATCCTAATTTGATCCCGGGTGTGATGACAGACCTGAAAGTGGAGGGCAGTAATATGGCTGCCGAGGCGAGTACCAACATTAGCTTTGCCGGTAACCTCAGCTCTGCCAGCGACGCTATTCCTTATCCGGTCGCCCCGGCGACTTTCGACCCCAGTAACGGGTCGGCCTATAACTTTTCGCAGTCTACCGAAATTTTTGACTCTCTGGGTAACAGCCATGTACTGACCCAGTACTTCAATCATACCGGTGCTAATGCTTGGAATGTCATGTATTTCGTGGATGGCAAACCTTTAAGTGCGGCCCAGTTAGCCGGTACGCCTGGCACTGTGGGTAACCAGGATGTTGATGTTAACGGGGCCACTGTTAGTGCCGGTGTCGTGTCGGTCACATTTGATGCCGAAGGTCAGATGCAACCTCTTGATCCTGGCTTTGTTGTTCCAGGTGGTGGTGTACCGGATAACAATAAAATTGACCCTTACAACCAGCGTAAGGTGCAACTGAATTTCAATCCGTTGGATGAAAGTGGTAACCCCAATGGTGCAGCTCCGGTAAACATCAGCTTGGATATGACCACCACTACCCAGTTTGGGAGTGGTTTTGCCATGTATAAAAATGATGCCAATGGTTATACCGCCGGCGAGTTTTCCGGTGTTTCTGTGGCCGAAGACGGCAAAGTCTACGCCACTTTTACTAACGGCGAGTCAAAGCTGCAAGGTCAGGTAGTGTTAGCCTCCTTTGCTAATGTCAACGGGCTGGAGCCGGGGGATAACTCGGTCTGGTATCAAACCTCTGCGTCCGGTGACGCCTTATATGGCGCGCCAGGTACTGGCACGGGTGGTGATTTACTGTCCGGCTCTTATATGGGCTCTAACGTTAATATCAGTGAACAGCTGGTGGATCTGATGTCATTCCAACAGAACTACCAGGCCAATGCTAAAAGCATCAGCAGCGCCGACGAGATGATGCAAATCCTGTTTAACGCGACCTGAGGGTAGGGCGATGGAACGATTGCTATATACCGCGGTATCCGGTGCTGAGCTCAATAACACGGCGCTGAGGGTAACGGCTAATAACCTGGCCAATATCAGCACCCCCGGCTTTAAGGCTGACCTTGAACAGGCTCAAGCCATGATGGTCAGTGGCGACGGCTATCGCACCCGGTACCAGGCGCAAATGCTGCCGGTCACTACAGACCTGTCCGAAGGGGCCATTATGGAAACCGGCCGTGATCTGGATATTGCCATCGGCCGTGGTGGCTATTTGGCGGTAACGGATGCCCAGGGCGAGGAAGCCTATACCCGTGCAGGCAGCTTACAGGTGGACAGTGAAGGTTTTGTCACCGTCAATGGCTATCGGGTGCGTGACGATGGTGCAGAGATTCAGCTGCCCGAATTTGGCGATATAGATGTCGGTGCGGATGGCACCCTCAATATTGTGCCGGTTGGCGGCGGTTTGATTGCCCAGGAGGCCAGGATCAAATTGGTCAGCAGTGAAGGGCAATTAATCAAAGGCTTGGATGGACTGCTACGGGATGCCGATGAGCAAGCGCTGGCGCGGGATGAAACTATCACTGTGCGCAGCGGCGCACTGGAAGGTTCAAACGTGAATGCGGTAGAACAAATGGTGAAGACCATGAACATCAGCCGTCAGTTTGAAATTAACGTAAAAATGATGAAAACCGCCGATGAGCTGGCTGTGGCCGGTAATAAATTGGTGGGTGGCCAGGGGTAAGGAGAGAAGTAAATGAATTCAGCACTGTGGGTAAGTAAAACCGGGCTGGCAGCGCAGGATCTGCGCATGACCACTATTTCCAATAACCTGGCCAACGTGAGTACCGTGGGCTTTAAAAAAGATCGCGCGGTATTTGAAGATCTGTTTTACCAAATTCAGCGCCAGCCTGGCACGCAGGCCGATGAACTGAACCAGGTGCCTTCTGGTATCCAGGTGGGCACTGGGGTGCGTATCAATGGTACCCAAAAGCAGTTCACCGAAGGGGTGTTTGAAACCACCAGTAACCAGTTGGATGTGGCGATAGCCGGTCAGGGTTTCTTCCAGATTGAAAGTCCGGATGGCGAAATCTTATATAGCCGTAACGGCCAGTTTCAACTGAATGCAGAATCCTTACTGGTCAATGGCAATGGTTTACC
This sequence comes from Bowmanella pacifica, assembly GCF_014645355.1. Taxonomy (GTDB): domain Bacteria; phylum Pseudomonadota; class Gammaproteobacteria; order Enterobacterales; family Alteromonadaceae; genus Bowmanella; species Bowmanella pacifica. Next base: position 13,614 of record NZ_BMLS01000003.1, read on the forward strand.
TCTGCTACAGAATATCGCGATTCCAGAAAATACCACTAAGGTTGCCATTGGCCGAGATGGCACAGTAACGGCCGTGGTGGCAGGTGATGCTGCGCCTGTTGAATTGGGGCAAATTACCACAGTCAATTTTGTTAATCCGGCCGGACTGGAAGCCTTAGGTGGCAACTTGTACCGCGCAACCGCCGCCTCGGGTGAGCCGGCGGAAGGGATCCCGGGTGAGGACGCGCTGGGTGAACTACAGCAATTTACCGTGGAAGGCTCCAATGTCAGCGTAGTGGATGAAATGGTTAGCATGATTGCGGTCCAGCGCGCCTATGAAATGAATGCCAAGGTTGTGTCGGCTGCAGACGAAATGCTGCGCTTCATTAACCAAAGTGTCTGATCATGAGGGGCGTTAATCTGGCTTTTGCGGCCCTGCTGCTGAGCGGTTGTGCAAGTACCGGGGTGGTATCTGAGTCAACACCGGATAATTATCAGCCACCCAGTGTTAGTTCAGCGCAGCGCTCTGAACGAGGAGAACATCTCGAGCAGCGTCATGGCAGCCTCTACAGCGATAGTTATATGTTTACGCTGTTTGCGGATAAGCGTGCTTACCGTATAGGCGATATTCTTACCGTGGTGCTCAATGAACGTACCTTATCCAGTAAAAGTGCCGACAGTAGTTTGGATAAAAATACGCAGTGGGATCTTGGTATCCCAGTGGCGGGCACTCGGGATGTTAGTGACCTGGCTCTTGAGGTTAAGTCCGGCGTCGGTTTTGATGGTGAGTCCAGTGCCAGTCAGCAGAACTACCTCAGCGGTGCGATTACTGTCCGGGTGACGGATGTGTTACCCAATGGTGCACTGTCTATTATGGGGCGTAAGCAGATCCGACTTAACCAAGGCGATGAATTTATTGAACTGATGGGCGTGGTGCGTCCAGAAGATATTGATGTGGCTAACCGTATTTCATCGCAGCGTATTGCCGATGCAAAAATCAGTTATGAGGGACGGGGTACCCTGGCCTCTGCCTCTGAACCCGGCTGGCTAACCAGTTTGGTTACGCGTTTTTTAAACCCCTTCTAAGGTAAAACCATGCGCAATTCCCGCTTTTTATTTCTGACCGGTTTGCTGTTTGCTGCCATGGACGTTTTTGCGGCGCAGCGGTCATTGTTAGATCTGGTGGATGTACAAGGTGTCCGTGACAACCAACTGGTGGGATACGGTTTAGTGGTGGGATTGCCCGGCTCGGGTGACAAGACGCAGGTGAAGTTTGCCGCCCAGTCACTGAACAATATGCTCAAGCAATTTGGCGTGCAAATGGACGAACGAGATTTACCTAAGTCCAAAAATATCGCTGCTGTTGCCGTACATGCCAGCTTGCCGCCCATGTCCAGTCCAGGCCAAACCATTAATGTCACCGTCAATTCACTGGGGGATGCCAAAAGCCTGCATGGCGGTAGTCTTATGCTTACCCCGTTAAGGGGAGTGGACGGTAAGGTTTATGCGCTGGCCCAAGGTAATCTGGTGGTTGGGGGGATTAATGCCAGCGGTAAAAATGGCTCGTCGGTTACGGTCAACGTGCCTACCTCTGGCATCATTCCCAATGGTGCTATTGTGGAACGGGCCATATTAGATCGCCAGCAGGCCTCTGGCGAAGTGGTGCTTAATTTGAAAGCACCAAACTATCAAACGGCCAGAAATATTGTCAGCGCAGTGAATAAAGTGTTCGGCCCGGATGTGGCGAAAGCGCAAAACTGGGGACAGCTTACCCTCAGTGCTCCCAGAGACCCAAACGACCTCAATACCTTTATGTCAATGTTGCAGGACATCAATGTGGAGCTGGGCAGTAGCAGACCCAAAGTGGTGTTTAACAGCCGTACCGGCACAGTGGTAATGAATGACGCGGTCAGAGTAAAACGGGCAGCAGTCAGTCATGGCAACTTGACGATCACTATTACCGAGACGGAAGGCGCCAGCCAGCCTGCACCCTTTTCCAGGGGGCGCACTGTGCCACTCCAGGCCAGTGATGTCACTGTAGAGGAGCAGCAAGCCAATATGATGTTGTGGCCCGAAGGCACATCGCTGGATGTGATAGTACAAGCGGTCAATGCGCTGGGAGCAACCCCGGCAGAGCTGATGTCGATTCTGGTCGCACTGGATAAAGCCGGTGCACTGGAAGCGGATTTGGTGGTGATTTAGGAAGCGTAGAGATGAAAATAGACAGCACACAGAGCTTAGCCATTGACCCTAATCAATTGCAGCAAATCACCGCTAATATGTCGGACACCGACGGATTGCAAAAAGCCGCAGAACAATTTGAAGCGATTTTCCTGCAACTGGTGTTGAACAGTATGCACAGTGCCAGTGATGTGATGGCCGGTGAGTCGGGGCTGCTGAACAGCCGCGAGATGAAGCACTTTCGCGGTATGCATGATGCTCAGTTAGCCCAATATATGGCAGGCAGCCAGCAACTGGGATTAGCCGAGCATATTGTCCGCCAATTAGGTGAAGGATTGAGCGAAGTGGAAAATAAATTTAAGCAATGGGCAGAACCTGTCGCTTTGTCTCATCAAGGACCGGCGTTTACGCAGTCGCTGCATGCGCCGACAGATGCACTAAAGAGTGATTCATGAGCTTATTATCTAATGCCTTATCCGGGTTAAATGCGGCCAATATAGGCCTGATTGTTGCCGGTCAGAATGTGGCCAATGAGGCTGTGCCTGGCTATAGCCGTCAGGGCGCGAACTATGCCACCGCCACAGGCGCCTTTAACGGGGTCAAGGTGGTGTCGGTTGAGCGCATTGTTGATGGCTTTCTAAATGACGATATATGGCGTACCCAGGCAGATCTAGGTCACTACCAGGGCTTACAGAGCTATGTGAGTTACCTGGAAGAGGTGATGGGCACTGACTCGTTGAATTTTAACGACGCCATTGCTGATATCAGTGCCGCGTTAAATGCCGCCATGACAACCCCAGAATCCTCGGCTTACCGCCAGCAGGTGCTGTCATCTGCCGAAGCCTTGGTCCAGGATTTGGCACAGTTAAATGGCGCCATGCAAGGACAGGTAGAGAAGCTCGGCAAGGAGATGCAGGATCTCAGTAACAATGCCTCAGCGATGTTGGCGCAAATTGCCGAGTTTAACCATAAGATAGCCCAGGCCAAGGCTAATGGTGATGCCACAGCGCAGCTTGAAGATGCCCGTGAGAGCATGCTGACCGAACTGTCTGGCATCATCGGTGTATCGACCCATCTGCGTGAAGACGGCAAACTGGATATCAGTACCTTAAGTGGCGCGCCATTAGTGGTTGGGAGTCAGTTTGCCGAGTTGACGGTCAATGGTACTCAGATTACCGCATCGCTTGGTCAGCAAAGTTTTGTCCTCACCGATAAGGTTGGTGGGCGTCTGGGCGGGCTAATTGCGGCCGATGTCCAGGTGTTGAAGCCCACGGCAACCGAGATGAATCAATTGATCAGTCAGTTGGCGGATGACGTTAATGCTGCGCTCGCACAAGGCTTTGATTTAAATGGCCAGCCTGGCGCGCCGTTATTTACCTATAACCCGGCCGATCCTATGGGCACGTTGCGGTTAGACCCAGCTATCACTCAGGACAAGCTGGCCTTCACCGGCGGTGAGTTTGATGCGGGGGGCAACTGGGTACCAGCGGGAGGCCCCGGCGATAACAGCAATATTGCCAAGCTGGTGGATGCCTTTGGCGGGCAGGGTGAGGGTTATACCAAATTGATTGGCGATCTGGCCATTACCAGCCGGCAGATTAAAAGCAGCACAGATACTGCACAAAAACTTAATGACAACGCCAGATTTGCCCGTGACAGTGTCAGTGGGGTAAATCTGGACGAAGAAGCTGCCAATATTATGCATTTTCAACAGCTGTATCAGGCCAACGCCAAAGTGGTGGCTACCGCCGACCAGTTGTTTAAAACCCTGATGACCATGTTCTAGGAGTGGTTATGCGCGTCAGTACCCATCAGTATCACCTCAACACCTTGCGTAATATTCAGCACGGTGCTGAACAATTTAATGAGTATTCTGTGCAGCTGGCGACCAATAAGCGAATTGCCAGGCCTTCGGATGATCCTCTTGGCACCGTGATGTTGCTCACGCTGGATAGCGAGCTTAAGGCTTTGGACCAGTATAAGAACAATATGGAGTCGGTGCACTTTACCCTGGGTCAGCAGGAAACCCAGTTGTCTAGTATTGTTACCCAACTGTTTTCTCTGCAAGAACTGATGACCACCGCGGCCGATGGCAGCATGGGCGAAGCGGAACTTGCAGCGCTGGGACAGGAGATGGCCGTGCTGTTTCCTGGCATCGTGGATTTATTGAATGCCACCGATGGTAATGGCCGTTACTTTTTCTCGGGTAGTCTGACCGATACCAAGCCCTTTGAAGTCAATGGTGCAGGACAATACCAGTATAACGGCGATGACAACGTGCGTAAGGTGGCGGTGTCGGCCGACTCTCAGGTGGATGCTAATGTTGTTGGCAGTAACTTAGCCCCCAACGCCGATTTTCTGAATGATATGCAAGACTATCTGGCCTTGATTGCTGCCCCTCCGGCGGCGGGCGTTGGCAACGAGTCCAGAGCGATGCTTGGCAGTATCAGCGACTTTCTGGCTACCGTCACCGGTGAAATTACCCGTATCGGTGGCGTACGTGCCTCGTTAGACTCTATTGTGATGGGTAATGAAGATATTGCCCTGTTTACCCAGGGATTACGAGATGACATCAGCGAAGTGGACTATCCATCCACTTATGTAAAGATGAATGAAGCCATGGCGTCCTACGAGTCCACCTTGAAAGTGTACTCCAGTGTGTCCAAGTTATCTCTGTTCTCGATGTTCTAAGCCATGATGCAAGTTCAAAGCACGCAACAAGCACAATCTTTAACCCGGGTTACCGAGAAAACCCTGCAGGGTACTCGTGAAGTTCAGGAGCAGAACACGCAGCCGGCTAAGTCGGCTAAGTCGTTATCGCGTCAGGATAAGCAAGTACAGACCTTGTCGCGTTGGGCCAGCATGGCACAGATTGGGCGTGCACTGGCTGAACAGGAACAATCTGAACGCAGCCTGCGACAGTTGTATGCCGGTTTGGAAAAACTCAGCATGCAATTGCAGCAGGGAAACTCGCTGGTGGCGCAGGCCAGGGTAGAGGAGCTACAACGTCTAGCTAAAGCACCCAATGCCGGGGTAACCACCGAGTTGCAGGCGCAGGGACAACAAAGTGGAAGTTTTGCCCGTCAATTACCGCCAAAAATAGATTGGCTGTCTGTACGTCCTCATGATGAGAAGATCCAATTGTTGATGGGACGTAGCGGTAAAAGTTTGCAGGTTGTGCTTCCCGCCGGGCAAAGTGAGGCACAAAATCTGCGTAGCGTGCAGCAGGCCTTTTCCCCTCATCATATTAATGTGGGTTTAGACAACCAGCAGCGTTTACTGTTTACCGCTTCAAGCGAACATGCCTGGCCATTAAAGGAACCTTGGGTCATGGTGGGTGAAGGGGTGCGCGTGGCCGCAGGTAATCCGGTGTCGGTTAGCCTTCAGGAGCCGGAACATCCGTTGGATGCATTGGCTCGAAGCGTGAAGCAGGAACGCGGTGACGTGCAAGCCCAGCAACAGCAAATTAAGCAAGTGCAGCGACGTATTCGCGATGCGTTGGTGCAAATTAATAGCGAGCGTCAGCAATTAACCGCCCGTTTACAGCAAATTCAGCAACAGCAGCCAGCGGAGCCGTCACTTTCGGACAGCGCAGAGGCATTGCAACAACAAATTACCACACCGCGTCATGCGATTTCCGCGGTGATGGCTCAAGGCAATATCACCCGTAATCTGGTGCAATATAGCCTGGCCGAATAAGGTTGTTAGCAAGGTGATTAATGAGCAGGCTCAGGCCTGCTTTTTTTATGTTTTACGGCCAAATAAAAAAAGTGAAAAATAAATTTTAGTTTTACCCGGCAGTGGACGCCTTTAGTTATTGAGCATCAATTCATAGGAGAAAAATGATGGCTTTATCAATTCAATCTAATATGTCTTCTCTGTCTATTCAAAACCAGTTAAGCCGTACCAATAATGATTTGTCTACTGCACTGGAAAGACTGGGCAGTGGTTATCGCATCAACTCCGCAAAAGATGATGCGGCCGGTCTGCAAATCGCTAACCGTTTGAATGCCCAGGTACGTGGTCAGGAAGCGGCTATCTATAATGCCAATAACGCACAATCCATGATGCAAACTGCTGAAGGTGCGTTCGAAGAAATGACTAACATTGCTTACCGTATGAAAGAGCTGGCCACTCAGGGCGCTAACGGTACTAACAATGCGTCTGAATATACTGCACTGGATGCTGAGTACCAAGAACTGGCGTTGGAGCTGGACAGCATTATGACCAACACCTCATATGGTGCAGGTACTGCATTGCTGGACGGCGGTAAGTTTTCCGCTGCTGTCACTTTCCAGGTTGGCTCAAGCGCTGCGGAAACCCTGGCGGTTAATATTTCTGCGGAAATCACTGCCGTTACCGGCGCTGTGGGTGCACCAGGCGCCCTGACTGACCAGACTACCTCCGGTACCGCAATGGGTACGGTGGATACGCTGATTGACAATATCGGTGCGGCCCGTGCAGCCCTGGGTGCCAGCATGAACCGTCTGGATCACACTATCAATAACGTTGGCAACATGGCTGAGAATACGCAGGCTGCCGCTGGTCAGTTGATGGATGCCGACTTTGCTAAAGAAACCTCTAATATGACCAAGCACCAGCTGCTGATGAACTCGGGTATTTCTGTACTGAGCGCCTCTAACAGCACTACGCAAATGATTGGTTCTCTGCTGCGCTAAATATTAGCACTGTAGATTGCACTGCCAGCTTCTGGCAGTGCATGTTGTATTTTGAGGAGACGCAATATGTCATCGGCATTAAGTATCGATCCGGCTCACCTGGCACAGCAATACACACAAATTGAGCGAGCCGCCAAAGATCAGTCCTTGCAGCGTAAGCACAATTTATTTAGTAGCCAGATTAAGGCTTTTAATAACTTAAAGTCTTCTTTAAGCGATTTCCTCACCAAGCTGGAAAATTTCCAGAGCGATAATAGTTTACTGGCCAATCAGGCCACCAGCAGCAATACGGCTTTGGCGGTCACCGCCGATAGCAATGCTGTTCCCGGTAGTTATGACATATTTGTAGAACAGTTGGCACAGGCACAACAGCTAGCCATGACCTTTGACCCGGATGCGCCGCTGGCCACCGACGGGCAATTGGATATTGATGTGGCAGGCACCACCTTTAGTGTCGATTTAGCCACGCTGGGTGCGGGTGCCACGGTAAAAGAACTGGCATCAGCCATCAATAATCATGCTGATAACAGCGGTGTGCGTGCGACATTGATGCGCTCCGGAACAGACACCTTTTTAGTTCTGACCAGTGAAGAGTCCGGACTTGCCAACCAGATAAATTTAAATTTTACCGCGGGTGCTGATCCAGCAGGTGCGGATATGAGCAACGCGTTGGCCGGTATGCAGGAGCTGACGCAAGCCCAGGATGCCATTGTGAAAATGGGCGCCAATTCTTCGGTCACTATTACCTCTTCTTCCAATAAAATGGAAGGAGTGATTGAAGGGGTTACCTTGGATCTTAAACAGGCGCAAAGCGCTGGCGACAGTGCCATTCGGGTAGAAGTAGGGCAGGATAATGATGCCACCAAAGAGAATATTCAGGGCTTTGTTGACCAGTACAATGCCATTTTAGCCAGTATTGATAAGGATCAGAGCCTTAAAGATGACAGCCTGGCGAAAAGCATGGAGCGTCAGTTACGCGGTGCTTTTCAGGGCACCTTCGAAGGTAAAACCTTATATTCAGTCGGATTGGAATTTGATCGGTTCGGTAAATTAAAGATCGATTCAGGCCGTTTAGAAAAGGCGTTGGCGGATAATCCGCAACAGTTTACCGAGATGCTGACAGGCCCTAATGGTGTAATGGCTAAGTTAGAAACTGCCATCGATCCCTACGCTAGCAATTTTGGTATTGTCAGTAAGAAAACACAGACCTTACAAGCCAGTTTGGATTTGGTCATTGATAAGCAAAAGCGCCATGACTATTCAATGGATATGACCTATAAGCGCTATTTGAGCCAATTTACCCAAATGCAGGTCACTATTGCCCAGCTGGAGTCCAGCATGGGGCAGTTTTAACGAGGAGCAACATCATGTTGGATAGCGGTTTTCAGGCCTATCGCAGTACTGCCGTAGAAGGGCGCGCTGCCGGTGCAGACATTCATAAATTAGTACTAATGCTGTTCGACGGTTTTCTGGAAGAGTTGGAGCGCGTTGCCGGTCATATTCAGGCTAAACGTTTTGACAAGAAAGCCCAAGGTATCGAGAGGCTGCTGCGCATTTTGGGCGGACTGGATGCCTCTTTGGATCATGACAACGGTGGTGAGATTGCCAAAAATATGAAGTCTCTGTATGGCCATTGTGGGCAGGCGTTGTTGCAAGCCAGTTTGAAAAATGACGTTCAGCAATTGGACAGTGTTAAGGCCGTTATGACTGACCTGCAGCAAGGTTGGTTGGGCCTGGGTAGCCAGGCTGCCTGAGAATTTTATACCCTTTACTCATAACTCACTTCCTAAAGTGATGTGTTTTTGGCCACTGCATGCAGTGGTCTTTTTTTATCCATGAGGAAATTTCGCTGCGCTTCTTCCGTCAGGCGGAAGTTGCACTTCCGCTTTCTGCATTTTATTTAAATAAAATCTAATGAAAACAAATAGATAACTCTTGGCATTAGGGTTGCTTTAGTGATCGTCTAATAGCCCAAACGGCATAGACCGGGGCGCGAACGAAATCAGGGAACCATATGCAACGCCAGCCGAATAATCCGGATTTAATCGTTAATAATCTTAAATGCCGGCTAAAGCAGCTTTCCTCGGCGGTGGAAGCCAGTCAATGGCACAGAGTAAGGGCAGAAGACCAGCGCATTACTGAGTTGCTCAGTACCGCTCGCAGCATGGGTATGACCAATGATCTTTCTCCCATTTTGGCACAGCTACGTAAACACTATGCCGACATTCTGGTGCAATTGAAGCAGATGCAACAGGATACCGAAGCGCGCTTGCAAGGCATATCACAAAGTCGCGAAGGTATTCTGGCTTATGCCGCCAGTCAGGTGGAGCAGCGCCAATGAGGATCCTGCCCATTGACAACACAGGAAGTGACCTGCTGGGTATTGCTCCCCAGCAAGCCGGTCAATCCATGCATTTCAATATGCCAGCAGGAGAGGGGCTACCTCTGCCTTCGTTATCGCCACTGCCTACCTTATTGTCCGACGCGGTGCCAGATGTCGAAACTGATGTCGAGCTTAGCGGTAGCATACAGCCCACTGAGGAGCATTCTCAGGCCCCGTTTGGTGTTTATGAACCCCTGCCTGAAGATATGGACAACTTGCTGGCGCAACTTAGTTATGTCCCTGCTAAAGCGGATACTGCAAAGCCTGCCGACACGCCACAAGTGAAACTGTGGCAAGCGCCCCTGGACATGGGTACTCAGGAGACAGACCCGGACGGCGTCCAGGACGCTACAACATTTGCTCAGCAGCCGGTCAGTGTGTCGTCCGTATACAACCTGTTACCGGTATCAGAGGCGCCAGTGAGCACACCTTTGACTCCGCCCTCGCAGCCCAAGCCAATGTTAGGAAAGGCGGAGCTTTCAGCACAGAGCCTAACGCTTGTTGGCCAAGAAGGACAAAACGCCACCCTGACAAAGGTGACCCAGGACATGCCGTTGCCATCTAACGTTCAGTCACCCCAGAGCTTGGTCAAACAGCCTCAGGTAGCGCTGATGACATCCTCTCAAACAAGCATTGTGAATGCTGTTATGTCATCAGAAGGGCAAACGGCTCTGACCTCAGTGTGGCAGTCGGTGAGTAATGAAGCCCACTGGAAAAGCGAGTCTTTGGGCAGTCAGGCCACGCAGTGGGGGCAAAAGCTGCTGACTATGCTAAGTGACAAAGTTCAGTTGCAGGTGGGTCAGCAGTTGCAGCGGGCCCATATTCGTCTTGATCCGCCTCAATTAGGCAGTATCGACATCAGCATCAGTATGGATCAAGAACGCACCACGATTCACTTGAGTGCACAGCACGGACAAATACGTGATGCCTTATCTCAACAACTTGAGCAACTACGCCAGAATCTGATGGCAAAGCTTGGCCAGGAAGTGCAGGTTCAAGTTGATATTCACCATCAAAAACAACAACAACAGGCCTTTTCGGCGCAGCCCCAGGCAATTGCCGGGCAATGGTCCGACGGCAGTGATGATGCAAAGCCCGCGCAAACAAAAGGCGCTGATGGCTGGCTTAATACCCTGGCCTAACAAGAACTACTGGAGTTACGCGTAATGAAAACCTTAGTTGCAATTATTGTCGGTGCTGCTCTGCTTGGCGGCGGTGTAGCCGCTGGCATCGCCTATGGTGGCAAATCAGAAGAAGTGCCGACGCCAACATTACAGAACCACTTTTTGCCGATGGAACGCTTTATTGTCAGTGTTGGCAATGAAGGGTACTCGCGCTATCTGGTGTTGGATTTGTCTCTGGTGACACAGGATGGGACTTATTTACCGGTATTGGAGCAACTCTCACCCGTGCTGCGCAATGTCCTGGTACAACATTTTGCCAAAGTTGACAGAACGTCAGCCAAGCAGATGTTTGAGGATGTGTCAGTGGTGCAGGCTGAGCTGCTGGATAAGTTTAATCAGGTGCTGGGCGATCAGGGCGTCACCAGTAAGCTGGAACAGGTCTTGATTACCAACGTGTTTATTCAGTAGGGACACCACATGCTGGCAACTGATGTATGGACAACTTCGCACGAACAACCCAGTCAACGGTCGGTAGCAGGAGAATCATCACTGCTTAATCGCTATGGGCATCTGATCAAACGGGCAGCGGCACATATGCGTACTCAGGTTGGCGTGGTGGTTGATCGCGACGACCTGCAGCAGATTGGCATGATGGCATTGCTTGGTGCGATTCGCCGCTATGGCCGCGATGTAGATGAGCACTTTGAATCCTATGCCTTTAAGTCTGTGCGCGGTGCCATGCTAGATGAGTTTCGACGGGTAGACTGGCGTCCTCGTCAGTTGCGCCAGCAAGCCCACAAACTTCGAGATCAGGTAAGAGCGCTGCGCCGAACTTTAGGGCGCGAGCCCAGCGATAACGAAATTTGCTCGGCCATGCAAATCGATGCCAGTCAATTGCTGGAGCTGCAATACGTGGAGCAGGCCGAGGCGGTAGACAGCCTTGAACAGCTAATGGAACAAGGTGGCCCATTACAGGCCGATGATGTGCAGGTACAAGCCGAAGTGCGTCTGAGTCTGCAAAAAGCCCTGGCAGCGCTGCCTGCACGCAACAAGTTGCTGCTGCATCTGTACTACACCCACGAACTGAATATGAAAGAAATCGCTCTTACCCTGCAACTGACCGAGTCCAGGGTTTGCCAGTTACACAAGCAGTCAGTGGAAATGCTGACCCGCAGGCTGCAAAGCTAAATACAGGATATTCCCATGCAAAAAATAATTGGACTAGTGGTGGTGTTGGGCGCGGTTGTCGGGGGCTTTATGTTCGCCGGCGGTAATGTGGCAACCCTTTGGCAGCCAGCGGAAATGATCATCATTTTTGGTGCCGGTATTGGTGCCCTGGTGGTTGGAAACTCGGCCCATGTGCTAAAGGAAATGTTGTCTCAGTTGCGCTATCAGTTTTCCGCTCAGAAGGAAGAAAGCAGCCTATACCACGACCTGTTGATGGTGATGTATGCCTTATTGGATTTAGCCCGTACCCGCGGTATGAAAGATCTCGATGAGCATGTTGAGAGCCCGGAAACCAGTGCCATTTTCCTGGCTTATCCACGGGTTAGTGAATTCCCTCAGTTGGTGACATTTATTTGCGACAACCTGCGTTTGTTCAGCATGGGCAAGATCAGCGCTCACGACTTTGATGCCATGCTGGAGCAGGAAATTTATAGCATCGAGCAGCAAAAACTTAAGCCCAGTCAGGCGATGGCATCCATTGCCGAAGCCATGCCTGGCTTCGGTATTCTGGCTGCCGTCGGCGGCATTATTATCACTATGCAACACCTTGACGGACCGCTAAGCAATATCGGCTATCACGTTGCGGCGGCACTGGTGGGCACCTTTATTGGTATCTTCGGGTGTTACTGCCTGATGGCGCCCCTGGCCTCGGCTATGGAGCAGTATGTTAAAAAGCAAATGGCGGTGCTGGACTGCGTCAGAGCGATGTTGGTGGCCCATGCTAAAGGGCATGTGGCGATAGTAGCAACCGATTCCGGGCGTAAGTTGATTAGCGAGGAAAACAAACCTTCATTCAACACCATGGAAGAGTGGATTAACAACAGGGCTGCATGATGAATACTAACGCTCCTGTCATCATCCGTCGTACGACACGTGGTGCCCCCAAAGCCAAAGGCGGTGGCGCTTGGAAGGTGGCCTTTGCCGATTTTACCCTGGCCATGATGGCATTTTTTATGGTGCTGTGGATCCTGGAAGTGTCGAATGTCAAAGAGCGCACCGAGATTGCCCATTATATGCGTACCCATTCCATATTTGACGGCAGCCCGGCGCTGTTTGAACCCGGAAACAGTCCTTTCCCTGTTGATTTGGGCGGCTCGCCCTCCATCGTCGATCAGGGCGCTTCTAACCGTGTGCCGCCGGATAACCCGGTACCTGGTATGTCTGAATATCTGCATATCCCTGCTGGCGAAGATCATCCAAATGCCGGCAAAGGAGAGCATCTGAACTCCATGCTGGAAGGCACTTTTGCAACACCTTCAGAGCTGGGTATGTTGCTCAAGGTGTTTGAACAGGTGGCCGAGCAACAACTGGCACAATCGAATCTCCTGGTGGAAGTGGTACCTTCAGGGCTTAGGATCATCATCAGGGATGACAAAGAAAATCAGATGTTTAAACGCGGGCAGGTGAGTATGACGCCGTTTTTTGAGGATCTGCTTTTCAGCCTGGGCGGAATTTTCACGCAAGTGAAAAATCAGGTGATTATCTCCGGCCACTCCGATGCCACTTCTTTTAACTCCAGCCAATACAGCAACTGGGAACTATCAGGCGACCGCGCCTTACAAGCCCGTCAGGTATTGGTTGCTGGCGGCATGCCTCCGGCACAAGTGGCGCAGGTCGCGGCCTTTGCGGCTAATCGTCTGTTGAATGAGCAAAGTGCAGGCAGTAGTGAAAACCGCCGGGTTGAACTGTTGATCCTCACCCCAGAGGCACAATCGCAGTTGGATGCCCTGTTCTCCCCACAGCAAAGTCCGGCCGTACAGCAGGCTGCTGAAGAGGCGAGGGCGAATCAGCCCGTCAGTCGTATGGAGGCCATCCGATGAGTCAGCCATCTCACAGCAGATTGCACCGCCGCTGGTACCTGGGGCGCGAGGACTTGCCCACTGAGCAACAAAGTGGCGGTGTGGCAGTGACTCTGTATCGCAACCTGTTTTTCCCCTGGCCGCTTTGCAAAGCCATTGTTAAGGATGTGAGTCTGGGCGGGGCCGGCGCGCTGGTGCCGGTAGATAAAAATGTACCAGGTAAAGTGAAGGTGGTTTTCGCCGAGGGCATGAGCTTAACGGCCAAGATAGTGCACAGACAGCCTATCAGCGAAAAGCTGTTGTTCCTGGGATTGGACTGGTCAAAAGAGCCGGACAGCAAGCGCCGCGCCCTGTTGAATTTATTGATGAACCGAAAGTATAAGCCCGCCAACAAACCACAAGCAGAAGAGGTGGAAGTCCATGAGTAACAGTGCAGCACTGACCCCTTTACTGAAGGCGCAGCAGACCACGGAGGTTCAGCCTTACCCGCTAACCCGCGAACATCGTCGTCAGCAACAGGCACAGTTGACGGCTAAGGCTATGCTAGCTGATCTGGCCAAAGCCCTGGAGCTCGAATGTCAGCAACTCTTTGGCTGTAGTGAAGTCGAGGCTGATCTGACCTTGTGTGCAGGCAGTGGATTGGATGTTTGGTTAAAAGAAGCTGGCCGTCTGATGCTCAGCTGCCACTTGCTGGATGAGGATGATGAGTCAGCTTTTCTTGGTATGGATCATACCTGTGCTCACCACCTGGCCGATCTGTGTCTTGGTGGTGAGATAATCAAACAGTCCGAACAAAATGTCCGTCAGGAACTGAGCCCCACCGAGCTACGAGTGACCAGTCGCTTGTTTCAGCGCCATGTTCAGGCCATTCAGCAGGTGATTTTCAAACAAAAGTCAGCGTTGCCGGCCCGCCTGGTTAAGCAACCTGTATCTCCACCTGAATTCACACACCTGCCTTGTAAGGTCCGATTGGTATTAGCCAGTGAAGTACTGAGCTGGTTTATCTGGTTGCCGGTCGGTCTGTTTGCCACTACGGGCCGCGAGGTTGACGGCGAAGGCGTGATTATGACGGCTGACGCCTGGCAGGAATTTCTGGTACAGGGCAGGGTCGTGATGGCACAAAAGCGTATGACGCTGTCGCAACTTAAGCGCGGGTTGCAGGGGGAAGTATTGCCTATTGAGTTGCTGAACCCGGCGCGCTTTATGTTGCACAAGCAGATGTTGTTTCAAGGACAGATTGCCGAAGAAAACGGCAGTCTGGCGTTTCAAATCCACCAAACACAAGAGTAACACCATGACAGATAACCTTAATGCGGCCTTGGCCGATCTCGATTTGGACGCGATGGACGACTTACTGGACGAGCAACCCAGTGACGCAACCGCAGCATCTGGCTCCGATATGCGTTTTTTTGAAGAGGTGCCACTAACCGTGACCCTGGAAGTCGCCAGCGCACAGGTAAGCCTGGGGGAACTGAGCCGGGTTCAGCACGGTGATGTGTTGCCTTTGAATAAGGCGGCGGGTGAGCCACTGGATGTAATGGTCAATGGTATGTTGTTTGCCAAGGCCGAGGTCATCATGGTTAATGGCCGCTACGGTCTGAAATTTATTAAGACAGCCGAGCAAGATGTGATGGACCTACATGAGGCTGCACATGGTTAATTGGGCAAAGCGCCTGCTACCTGTCTTGCTACTTTGCATGCCAGGTATTTTACAGGCTCAGGAGTTGACGCTGTTTTCCCTGCAGGATACCGAGCAGGGGCAGGATTACAACGTCAAGCTGCAGATACTGCTACTGATGACGGTGCTGACACTGTTACCTGGCTTGTTGATGGTGCTGACGTCCTTTACCCGTATTGTGATTGTGCTGGCCATTTTGCGTCAGGCCATGGGACTCCAGCAAAGCCCACCGAACCGGGTCTTGATTGGCATTGCACTAATGCTGACCTTATTGGTAATGCGGCCCGTCTGGCAGGACATTTATCACAATGCTTTTAAGCCTTTTCAGGCCGAAGAAATTGGCTTGGAGCAGGCATTGGAAAGGGCTGAAAAGCCGCTACGTGCCTTTATGCTGGCGCAAACCCGCGAGAATGAAATGCATCAGGTTCTGCTGATAGCAAACGAGCCTACTACCATGGCTGCCGAGGATGTTCCTTTTGATGTGCTGATTCCGGCTTTTGTACTGAGCGAGCTCACCACGGCATTTCAGATTGGCTTTATGTTGTTTATTCCTTTTCTGATTATCGACTTGGTGGTGGCTAGTGTGTTGATGTCTATGGGGATGATGATGCTGTCGCCGCTGATTATCAGTTTGCCTTTTAAACTGATGATCTTCGTGTTGGCCGATGGCTGGTCTATGGTGGCAGGTACCCTGGCCGCAACCTTTGGAGCAAACTGGTGAGCCCTGAACTGGCCGTAGAGCTTATTGCCGAGGCGGTGTTTACCATCATCGAGATACTGCTGGTGCTTATTGTGCCGGGGCTTTTGCTTGGTATCGTGGTGGCCGTAGTACAGGCCGCCACCTCAGTGCAGGAACAAACCCTGACCTTTTTACCAAGAATGCTGCTGACCTTACTGATGGTGGTGTTTGCCGGCCATTGGTTGATTCAAACTCTGGTGGACTGGTTCGCCAATCTGTCCACCCTGATTCCGGGTGTATTCGGATGACATCCCTGATCGCCGTAAGCGGTACAGACATCATGGCCTGGCTTGGTCAGTTGTGGTGGCCTTTTGTGCGTTTATCGGCATTTTTGTGGGCGATGCCGGTGTTTGATAACCCGGCGGTTACGCCAAGGTCCCGTATTATTCTGGCGTTTTTTCTGTCTTTCTTGTTGTTATCTCAGTTGCCTGCTTTACCTAGGCTGGATCCGTTTTCCCTGGATGGTGCCGTGATTACGCTGGAGCAAGTCCTGTTCGGCGTGATTATGGGACTGGCGTTAAAGATGCTGTTTGAGGTGATGGCGCAGGTGGGACTGATTTTGTCTATGCAAATGGGTCTGTCCATGGCCATGGTGATGGATCCGTCCAGCGGCAATCAAATGTCCTTGCTGGGTAACCTGTTCTGGCTGATGACCGCACTGCTTTTCTTTGCCACCAATGGGCATTTGGTGGCCTTGCAGGTGTTGGTTGAAAGTTTCCATTTGTGGCCCATCGGAGAGGGGCTTTATGCCCTGAATCTGATGGGCATTATTAAGTTGTTCGGCTGGATATTCGCATCTGCCCTGCTGGTGTCCTTACCGGCGGTGGTGGCCATGCTGTTGGTCAATATGACCTTTGGCGTAGCGAGTCGCGCCGCGCCATCATTAAACCTGTTCGTATTGGGATTTCCAATGGCGCTGCTGCTTGGGTTTGTGTGTGTTTTTCTCACCCTGGCGCAAACTGCCAATCTGTTTTCCGGCTTGGCCTTCGAAGTGCTGACCAGCATGCGTGCGGTAATGAGGTAGTTTATGTCTCAAGACAGTGCTCAGGAACGTACCGAACAACCCACCGAGAAACGCCTTAAAAAAGCGCGTAAGGATGGGCAGATTGCTCGTTCTAAAGAGCTGAATACTGTGGTGTTGCTGATGCTCAGTTTGGCTGGCTTATTGTGGTTCGCCGAGTTGTTAATGACCTTTTTTATACGCCTGATGCGCCAGACGATGCAGTTGGATCATAGCTTGCTGACCAACGGCAAGCTGATGCAAACCAGTATGGGCAATGCCTTGCTGGATATGTTGGCCAATCTGGCTCCGCTACTAACGGTGTCATTTGTTGCCATGTGGGTGGTGGGGTCGATGCCGGGGGGCTTTATCTTTTCCCGAGAATTGCTTGCCTTTAAAGGCGGTAACCTGAACCCGATTAAGGGGCTGGGCAGAATGTTCGGCAGCAACTCGCTTGTGGAGTTGCTTAAGTCGATAGTCAAAGTGACCTTACTGGGAGCCTGTTTATACGGCTTTTTAACCCAGTTATGGACGCGCCTGCTGGGTTTACAGCACCAGGCACTCCCGGCGGCCATTCAAGACGGCCTGGGACTGGTGTTTCTGGCGCTGATGATCACTGTGACCTTATTGTTGTTGGTGGCGGCTATTGATGTGCCATTTCAGCAACACAAGATCATGAGCAAAATCAAGATGACCCGCCAGGAAGTGAAAGAAGAGCGTAAGTCATCAGACGGCAGTCCGGAAATCAAGAACCGTATTCGTCAGATCCAATACCAGATGGCGAATCGACGTATTGAGGAGCGGGTGCCCAAGGCTGATGTAATTGTCACCAACCCGACCCATTTTGCGGTGGCAATACGCTATTCAGAGGGAAAGGCCAAGGCCCCTTACGTGGTTGCTAAAGGTGCAGATGACATGGCGTTACGTATTCGCGAGGTGGCGAAAAAACATAACAAGGAAGTGCTGGAAATTCCGCCTTTGGCACGGGCTATTTATCATTCAACACGCGTCGATCAGGAAGTTCCTGCTGGTTTGTATACCGCGGTGGCGTACGTGTTGACCTATGTAATGCAACTGAAGGCCTACCGGGCCGGACGCGGCCATTTACCGGCCCCTATTCCCGAGCTGGATATTCCAGCCAATCTGATTAAGCATTAAGTTTCTGGAGTATTGATGTGAACTGGCGCAGTCTGACCCAACCTTTTACCGCCATCCCTTTGCTGCTGATGGCCATTCTGGCCATGGTAATTCTGCCGCTGCCTGCTTGGGCGCTGGATACGCTATTTACCTTCAATATTGTCTTGTCGATTATTGTATTGCTGGTTGCGGTGTCAGCCCGTAAACCCCTCGACTTTTCGGTATTTCCAACCATTCTGCTGGTCGCCACCTTGATGCGCCTGACCCTGAATATTGCCTCAACGCGTGTGGTATTGCTGCACGGTCATGAAGGCTCAGATGTGGCCGGACGGGTGATACAGGCCTTTGGCGAAGTGGTCATAGGCGGCAACTATGTGGTGGGGATTGTGGTCTTCATCATCCTGATGGTGATTAACTTTGTGGTGATCACCAAAGGGGGAGAGCGGATCTCCGAGGTCGCCGCCCGTTTTACCCTGGATGCCATGCCGGGCAAACAGATGGCCATAGATGCCGATCTGAACGCCGGTTTGATTGGGCCGGAGCAGGCTAAGGAACGCCGCGCCACTATCGCCAAAGAAGCGGATTTTTATGGTTCTATGGACGGTGCGTCCAAGTTTGTCCGTGGCGATGCCATTGCCGGTTTGATCATTTTGGTGATTAACCTTCTAGGTGGGGTCAGTATCGGTGTGTTCCAGCACGAACTGAGTATGGGGGAAGCCTTCCAGCGTTTTGCTCTGCTAACCATTGGTGATGGTTTGGTGGCGCAAATACCCTCACTGTTGCTGGCAGTTGCCGCCGCTATCATCGTTACCCGAATGAATGATGAAGGCGATATGTCCGAAGAGATTGGCGGGCAATTACTGGCATCTCCCCAGGTTATCCTGACGGCAGGCGCACTGATGGTGCTGCTGGGTCTGGTACCAGGAATGCCAACCTTCGCCTTTGTCAGCTTCGGTCTGCCGCTATTTTATGTGGCCTGGCGTTTATACAAACGTGTGCCGGCCACAGGATTGGACGATGCTGAAAAGTTAACTGAGACCATCAGTCAACAGCAGCAAGCCTTAAGCTGGCAGGATATCCCTCATGTTGATCGTATGTCTGTGGAGCTGGGCTTCAGACTGGTCTATTTGGCCGATAAGGACAAGGGCCAGGAATTGGTACAAACCTTAAGGGGGATCCGCAAAACCTTGTGTGAGCAGTTAGGATTCTTATTACCTGAGGTGAGGGTAAAAGATAACCTGCGCCTGAATCCTCAGGAGTATCGCATTTTGCTGGGTGGGGTGCCCGTTGCTGGCGGTAGGCTCAACCCGGAGCGTTTGATGGCTCTGGATACCGGTGATGTATACGGTAGCCTGGATGGCGAGTTGGACAAAGATCCCGCATATGGCTTAAGCGCCGTGTGGATTGCGCCGGATGACAAGGCCAAGGCACTGAATTTGGGTTATTCCGTTGTGGATCTGGCGACTATTATTGCTACCCACGCCGGTAAGATTATTAAAGGCCATTTAGAAGAGCTGTTTTTGTTTGAAGATGTGCAGCAGGTCAATAAACGTCTCAAAGAAGTCGCTCCAGGTCTGGCCGATGTACTGGATAAAGCCTTAGCCGCCAATCTGCAATTAAAAGTTTATCGTCATTTGCTTAAAGAACAGGTGGGACTGACCGATATTGTAACTATTGCCAACACCTTGGTGGATAGCAGCGAAGTCACCAAAGACCCGATTTTACTGGCTGCCGACGTGCGTTGTGCGCTGCAACGCATGCTGGTTCGCCAATTGATGGGGGAGCGTGATGAGCTGGTTGCCTATAGCCTGGACGAAAAGCTCGAGCAGACCTTAAGCGGGGCATTAAACCAGGCTATGCAAGGTGGCAAAGTGGCATTGGACAGTTTTCCGGTGGCACCCAACTTGTTGGCGCAGTTTCAACGCATGATGCCACTGGTAAAAGATGAGATGCAGAGACAGGGCGTGCCACCGGTACTGGTTGTGATCCCGCAGTTACGGCCATTGCTGGCCCGTTATGCGCGTTCATTTACTCAGCAGGGTTTGGCTGTCTTGTCCTATAACGAAATACCCGACACTGTCAGGGTGAATGTGATAGGCGCGTTAGGTTAGAAAATAAACAATGTTATCGGCTTGATAATTAGATGTGACGCAGCTTTGAGTGGTTAGCCGTTAGGACGATGCAGTGTTTGATTACAAGGTTTATTTTGATATAGTCACCCTTAGCTCCTGCCCCTGTACTGATTCTCGGTTCAGAGCGTGGCTAAGACAATTAAAAGGCAAACTGATTGAAAGGTCAGGACGCAAAGCTTCCGGTCTAACACTGCAACGGCAGTCATGATAGCGGGGCTACATTAACTTAGCGGCAAAACTGCACTTTGATGTGCCTCTATAAAAAGTTTCCGCTGGTATTGAACACCTTTAAGCACAAGGCTTTTTTGCTTGTTTGTGCCTAAGACGTACTAAGGGAAACGTCATGCAATTTTTATTGAAAAAGGGCTGGTATTTACTTATCTCTTCAGCGTTTGTGCTACCTGCAATGGCACAGGAGCCCCAGCAGTACCGTCAAGAGTATGATGCCGGTCATTGGCTAACACAGGGGGATGCCTTTGAATGCCGGCTGTCGCAAACCCTTAGTGGTGTAGCGCAAGGTAGCTTTGTCAAAACACCGGGTCAGCCACTGTCACTCAGGCTTCAGCTCTTGTCCCCACACAATGAATTCAATTCAGCTCACGTACAGATCCGCCGCGCCGACTGGCACGAGGATAGTATGTCTGGGGGCCTTGATGTGAGAGAACAAGGGGTGGTTGAGGGTGACCTGGCACATTTTAATGCGTTGCCCACCCGTCTGCTAAGCCAGATCCCCAAGGGGTTTTGGCTGGATTTTATTGTCGAAGTTGACCAGCAACCACTGCAACTGACCTTTACCTCTATCGACAGCGCGCAGGCGCTGCTCAGTTATCAGGAATGTTTACGCAAAATGGCCCCCCTGTCCTGGGAAGAGGCCAGAAACTACGATGTGACGTTCGAAACTGGTCAGCGCTGGATACGTTCGCAACAGGTCTTGAATCATCTAAAGAATCTGGTTCGCTATATCGAGCTGGATGGCAAAGTCAGTAGGGTGCTGATTGACGGTCATACTGACAGTGTTGGCAGCGCAGCATCTAACCGCGCCTTGTCTCAGGACAGAGCGGATGAAGTGGCGAGCCGCTTGGCAGAGTTTGGACTGCAAAGCGAGGTTATGGAGGTGCGTGCACATGGTAGCCGTTACCCCATCGCCAGTAATAAGAGTGATAAGCAGGGAGCAAACCGGCGGGTGCAAATCCGGCTGGTACGTGACAATGGATAGTAAGGAAAATAATAATGACTAAACACCTTTTATGGATAAATCAGCTACCACCCAGCGCTGAACAGTCGGCCTGTATTCGTGATGAAGATCTGTCTCTACTGCATGCCACTGACATTTATCAGGCGGTAGAACTCTGTAATCAACATAGTCCGGAACTGATCTTTGTGGATTCTCAGCAAACTGACATGCAACTGGTTGATATGGTCGTGCTGCTGCATAAACGTTTGTCCGCAGCCCAGATTATTACCCTGGTAGAATCAGGGCAGAGTGAACTGGCATCTAAGACCCTCAGCTGTGGCGCCATCGACTATTTGCTCAAGCCTTTTATTACCTCTCAGTTAAAAACTTGTATCCGTAATGCGTCCAGTATGCGTAAGGGCATGGATGACATGGTGGCCGTTTCTCATGCCAGCCAGCAAATTTTGCGTTTAGCTAATCGCGCTGCGCAGACCGCAACATCGGTATTGATCCTCGGTGCGTCCGGCACAGGTAAAGAGAAGCTGGCGCAATTTATTCATAAGGTTTCTGAGCGGGCAGACAAGCCTTTTGTGGCCGTTAACTGCGCAGCAATTCCAGAAAATATGCTCGAGGCCATGCTATTTGGTCACAGCAAAGGCGCCTTTACCGGCGCGGTCAGCCAGCAGGTTGGTAAGTTTGAATTGGCTAACGGCGGCACACTGCTGCTGGATGAAATATCTGAACTGCCGTTGGAGTTACAGGGTAAGTTATTACGGGTGTTACAGGAACGTGAGGTGGAGCGGTTAGGCAGCCACCAGAAGATTGCCCTGGATATTCGTATTATTGCCGCTTGTAACCGAGACCTGCGAGATTTAGTGGAGCAGGGCTTGTTTCGAGAAGATTTGTATTATCGCCTCGACGTGTTGCCCCTTAGCTGGCCTGCACTGCGTGACCGTCGTGACGATATTCTGCCATTGTGCAGTCATTTCATTGCTAAACATGGTGATAGCAAGCATTACCTCAGTGAAGACGCCAGCAGTGTAGTACTGGCCTATAACTGGCCGGGTAATGTGCGTGAGCTGGAAAATGTTATTCAACGTGCCTTGGTCATGGCCAGAGGGATGGAGTTGCAGGTAGAAGATCTGGGGTTACCTAAGTGTAATGTCAAAGCCGCTCAGATCTGTGCCAGCCACTTGCAGGAAAACAAACGCCAGGCTGAATTTGATTATATCTACGATTTACTCCAGCGCTTTCGTGGGCATCGCAGCCGCACTGCCGAAGCACTGGGTATGACCACCCGCGCGCTACGTTACAAACTGGCCGCCATGCGTGAGCATGGTATGGACATTGACGCCATCGCATAAGCAGAGGAATTAGCATGTCTCCAATAGAAACCCAAAGGCTGATGCTCAGCCAGATGAGCGATTTACAACAACTGGCTGCGAGTGAGCGAATTGCACCGGCTCACCAGGACGGTATTCAACAAGACTTTACCCAGGTCGTACGTGCCATTAACGCACAGCAAAATCTGGCCGGACAAATGATGCACGCGGTCGATACTGGCCAGTCAGACGATGTCGTCGGGGCCATGATCGCCAGCCAAAAGGCCGGTCTTAGCTTCTCAATGCTGATGGAAATGCGTAACAAGGTGATGAACGGCATCGACGACATCATGCGCATGTCGCTGTAAGGAAGCAGTATGAAAGGTGAAATCGCAAACAAGGTAGAGAGCTACCCGGTACAGGGCAATCTGCGTGAGAAAGTGGTGAATCTGTCGAGCCGTCTTGGGTGGCCGTCAAGAGGGGAACGTACTCTGGCATCTATTGCCCTGTTAGCCACATTAGTGGCAGCGGCTATTGTGCTTATTCTTTGGACTTCAGCAAAAAACTATGTGCCGCTTTACGGCAATCAGGAGCACTACGATAAGGCCAATATTCTCGAGATTCTGGATAAAGAGCAGTTCGCATTTCGTATCGATACCGCTACCGGCAACATTATGGTACCGCAAGAACGCCTCGCCGATGCGCGCATTACATTAGCAGCGCGAGGAATCAAGGCGGCCATGCCGGAAGGGCTGAGCAATATTGGCGATAAGATCCATATGGGCACCAGCCAGTTTATGGAGTCCATGCAATACCAACATGCGCTGGAAGGGGAATTGGCGCGTACCATCATTAATATGGCGGGCGTGCGAAACAGCCGGGTACACCTGGCTATCCCAAAGCGCAGTTTGTTTATTGGTCGACAGGAACAACAAACCGCCGCGTCGGTTATGGTGGACTTAGCCCCGGGTTATGAATTTAAGCCGCAGCAAGTGGAAGCTATTATCAGTCTGATTGTGGGCAGCGTACCGGGCATGGAAAGTAAGTCGGTCTCTGTGGTCGATCAGCGTGGCAAGCTACTTAGCGGTGCGTTATTTGATGACACCCCTGTGGGTAAGGAGAGCGATAAGAAGCTGGCCTTTATCGAAAAGCTGGAACGCAATATCGAGCAACGCGCCGGTATTATGCTGCTGCCGATTCTGGGAGATGGTAACTACCGTATTCAGGTCTCTGCCGACGTGGACTTCAGTGTGGTGGAAGAAACTCGCGAAACCATTGATCCCAATTCCGTGATCAAGACAGAAAGCAGCAAGTCCGACAGTTCATTGGATCAATTAGCGACCGGTATTCCCGGTTCATTGGCTAATCGTCCGCCTCTGCCTCAAAACGAGCAGGCAGAAGGAGATAATCAACGTACCACCGAGCGCAATGAAACACAGCGTCAGTTTGAAAGTGGCAGGGCGGTAACCCACACCCGCTTTGAAGTGGGTCGTATTCGTTCGATGAGCGTGTCTGTGTTGGTGAATGATGCTATTGCCGGCAGTGCTGAAGGTTGGAGTGACACTCGCCTGCAGGCGTTAGGTGAAATGGTGCGCACCGCGACGGGCTTTCAACCCGAGCGCGGCGACCAGTTCAATATAGCCAGTTTTGCCTTCGTGGCCCCGGAAGTGGCGGTTGCAGAAAGTGGACTGCCCTGGTGGCAGATGGCTGTGGTGCAGGAATACGCCCGTTATGTGTTCGCGACTCTGATTGCCCTGGCGCTTATCTTATTTGGTGTGCGCCCACTGGTGTCACATCTTATTAATGGCAAGCGCAGCCCGGACGCTACAGAGTTAGAGGGTGCCACACCCAGTTCCGTTGGCTTGGCCAAGCAGCTGATGGAAGATGGCTCGCCCCTCTCAAAAGCCGACAATAATGTCGATGCCGAGCAAAGCGACAGCAAAAAGTCCACTGCATTAGCGTTGCCAGGTGCAGGCAGTGAGTTTGAAGATCAAATCACCCATATGCAGTTTTTGGCCAGCCGTGAAACTGAACGGGTGACCTCCGTGATCAAGTACTGGGTACAGCAAGGAGTGGAACATGAATCCAGCAGAAGCTGATATGCAGCAAAGTATGTCCGATTTGGATAAAGCGGCGATTCTGCTGCTCAGCATGGGCGAAGAGAACGCTGCCAATGTGATCCGTAAATTGGGCAGGCAAGAAGTTCAGGCCCTGTCACAACGTATGGCCAAGATTGCCAATGTCAGCCAGGATGAAATGGCTGACACCCTGAAACACTTTTTTGATTGTTACCGAAAAGAAAGCGGTGTTAACGGCGCCTCGCGTCTGTATCTGGAACGGGCACTGGACAAAGCGGTGGGTCGTAAGCTGGCACGGGGCATGCTGGATGATATATACGGCGGCGCCATGGCTGATGAATTAAGGCGTCTGGAGTGGGTCGCACCCGAGCTTATCGCCCGCTTTCTGGAACACGAGCATGTGCAGATGCAGGCATTGATGCTGGCCTTCTTGCCACCTGAGCAAGCGTCGGCCATTCTGGCGCAACTGCCGGCCAACCGGCATGAAGATCTGCTCTACCGTATCGCCAACTTGCGCGAAGTCAGTGAACATGTGATGGATGATTTACGCCTGACCTTGGAAAGCTGCATCGAGTATGTGGGTGAGCAGGTGGGAGCCAGAGTTAATGGGGTGCAAAAAGTCGCGGATATTGTCAATCGATACAACGGTAACAAAGCCGAGATCATCGATTTGCTCAAAGGTCACGACCAGAAAACTGCCGCCGCCATTGAAGAAAAAATGTTTGATTTCGCTACCTTACAGAATCAGACCGAAGAGGTGCTGGCACTGTTAATGAACGAGATCCCTGATGAGTTGTGGGTCATTGCCTTGAAAGGGGCACAGGCTGAGTTTGTTACCAGTCTGATGGCCTCGCTGCCCAAACGTCTGGCACAGGTTTATCAACAGCAAATTGATGCCATGGGACCCCAACCCGTGCGTAAGGTAGAAGCGGCCAGAACCGAAATCATGGACATGGTTCGTCAAATGATGAATCGCGGCGACGTGGACTATCGGCTTTATCCTGAAGCCGTATTGGAGTGACCATGAGCGAGCGTTTTCGTTTCCCGGCCTTGAGCCGGGATGTTCAGCATCAATCCATGCAGCAGCGGCTTGATGACGCATTCGAAAAAGGTCGCCAGCAAGGCTTTGAACAAGGTCAGGAGCAGGGTGAGGCATTGGCCCGCCAAGCACTGAAAACCGAGTATCAACAACAATCCGACGCTGATGTGGTTCGCCAGATGGCGGACATACAGGCACAAAACCAGGCCCGCCTGGATGACTTTATGCAATCCCTCAAGGCCCGTTTACGTATTGAAGAGACGCAACTGAGCGAGGAGCTGTATTTGCTGCTGGCGGCACTCAGCAAAACCGTGCTAGATGCAGAGCTTCGCCAGGATAAGAGTCTGTATCAAAAAGCGATAAAACAGGTTCTGATGAACCTGCAGGGCGAAGACAAGATAAAGCGGGTGCAAATTTGTGCCGAAGGCGGCGCATGGCTGCTGGAACAGGGCATTACGCAAATTGATTCTGTGCCATTGGTACTTGACGATACTGTCCCAACTGGCCAAGTGAATTTTTGCGGTGACTCACAGTTGCACCTGTTGTCCTTTTCTCAGCGCTTAGATGAGGCGCTAGCCCAGTTACGTCCCTTGTTGAGTAGCGCTGATGAATGCTGAGTTAGTAGGTCGTCTTAAATCTGCCCGAGAGCAGTTGCAACCGGTAACGCTTTATCAAAGCTTTGGTCGACTAACGAAAGTGAACGGCATGACCCTGACCGTTGATGGTGGACGTTTTCACATGGGTCAGCGCTGTCAGGTGGAAGGGCAACAGGGGCAATGGCTGGAAGCGGAAGTGGTGGGTTTTGACAAGCAGTCAGCCTATTTGATGCCGCTGACCACGGCCAATCAGCTGCATGCCGGTGCCAGAGTTAAGGCGCAGTCGCAGCCACAACAACTGCAAATCGGCCCTTCATTGCTGGGTCGGGTGGTAGACGGTCTGTTGCGTCCTTTGGACGAACGCCCCCTAAGTCCGGGCAAACACAAAGTCGATGCAGATACTATCCTACTCAACCCCATGCAGCGTCAAAGTGTGAGTGAGCCGTTGGATGTGGGCATTCGTGCACTCAACGCTCTGTTTACGGTAGGAAAAGGCCAACGAATGGGATTGTTTGCCGGCTCTGGCGTGGGTAAGAGTAAGCTACTTGGCATGATGACCCGCTTTACCAGTGCCGACGTTGTAATTGTGGGGTTAATCGGAGAGCGTGGTTGGGAAGTGCGGGATTTCATTCAGCACAGTCTGGGAGAGGCGGGTTTACAGAAAGCCGTAGTGGTGGCAGCCCCGGCTGATCAATCACCGCTGTTGAGACTACGAGCCGCAGAACTCAGCCACAGATTGGCCGCTTACTTTCGCGATCAAGGCAAGAATGTACTGCTGTTGATGGACAGCTTGACTCGTTATGCCCAAGCTCAGCGAGAGATTGCCCTGTCTGTGGGCGAGCCCCCGGCAACCAAAGGCTATCCCCCTTCGGTATTTAGCAAGCTGACCAGACTGGTGGAAAGCTCGGGCAACAGCAACGCCAGTCAGGGCAGTATGACCGCCTTGTATACGGTATTGGCCGAAGGTGATGACCAGCAGGATCCCATTGTGGACAGTACAAGAGCGATACTGGATGGACATATTGTGCTGAATCGGGAGCTGGCCGAAGCTGGCCATTATCCTGCTATTGATATCGGTGCGTCGATTAGCCGGGTGATGCCATCTATTGTGGATGAAGCGCATTTGCAGGCCTGCTACCGCTTAAAACGTTTGTACAGCCGCTACCGTCAGGTTCAGGAACTTATTCCACTGGGTGCCTATCAGGCCGGTCAGGATGCGGAATTGGATAAGGCGGTCAGGTTGTATCCCGCCATTGAAGCGTTTCTTTGCCAGGCGCTGTCGGAACGCGCCACCCTGGCCGATAGTCTGACAGGTCTGATGGAGTTGTTAAATGAAGATGCTTAATCGTTATTTGAACTTACAGCAGCAAAAACTGGATAGCATGCAGCAGCGCCAGAGCAAACTGCAGCACCAACATCAGCAAGAATGTGACCGGCTTTCTCAGTTACAACAGCATGCTAGTGGACTGGGTAATGCCAGCACCGTCAATAACGCGATGGGGCTGCAAAACTTAAGTGCGGTGCGTACGCAGTTACAGGCATTGTGTGAACAGCAAGGTCTTAAGGTAGCACAGGCGGATCAGGAAGTGAGACGGCAGCAACAGGCTTGTGTGGCACAGCTTCGCTACAACAAGGGGCTGGAAGTGGTACGAGATAAACAGCAAGACAGAGAGCGGCGTCATCAGATACGCCAGGAACAAAAACACAGCGACGAACTTACCGCCTTATTGTTACAGAATGTCAGCCCCTTTGCGTAGCGGTGGGTAAAGGTAACTGACACTGCTTGAATAGCGTTTGCCACCAGGTTACATGGGTTTGCAGAGCTGAAGCAAAAGCCTGATGCTCGACATCTCGCTCCGCCAACCAATGCTGAATTGGACCGGGGCCCGCATCGTAGAGCTTAGTCAGGCGCGGTGCTAATTCATACTGATAGCGATTAAGCTGACCTGCCAGTGGCTGAATGTCCTGAATAAAAAACAAGCCAAATACGTTACTTAGATACTGCGCTGTATCAGTCTGGCAGCGCACATTTTGTGCCTCCAGCCAGGGATTAAGTGCATTCAGATAAGCGGTAAGAATGCGACGGGTTTGATACCACCTGGCTGGTAGCTGCCCCTGATGCAGGGCTTGCAAGTGGCTTTCCAGTTGTTCGCTTTGCTGTTCGTCAGAATAGGGTGCCACACTCAATAAATAATCCAGTGCCGCACGGCTGCTCTGAAGCATGCCTTCTTCAGGTATTTGTTGCTGGCGGTTTCCCGCCAGGCTGCTTCGCAGTTCGCTATCATCCAGCAGGGCTGACCAAAGCGGTACAAGAGCCTGTTGTTTGCTGTTTTGCCATTGCTGCAACTTTGCACTGAGTTCGGCGTCCAAAGGGCCTTGCCGACACTCGTCTAAGGCAGCGAGTAGTCTTTGTTCATAGATATAGCGCTGCGATAATCCCTGCAACTTACCAAGCGCGGTATTACGCTCAGCAACCAGGCTGTATAAGCGGCAATCGCGTAAGGCGTAGAAATCACGCAGATTAATATTCACTTCTTCGGCTTGGTAAAGTTGCCTGGTGGGCAGTTGCAACGGGGGCGGGAGTACTATCTCAGGAGGGGATTGTTTGAGCACATTGCCCAGGCGGCTGGCATAGTCATCCAGACGGTGCTGCACAGCAGGTTGGCAAGCGCCTAGCAAAACAATTCCGGCAATCACGCCTGCGCGACGTAAAAATCCTAACAGCATGTAAGTTCAGTAATATTGTTCGTCGTCTGCATCAACATGAAAAGACAGGGTTTGATTGGCTTCGTCCAAGTGCATCTTAATATGAATGGGATTACAGCAGTTACTGCAGTCTTCAAAGTAGTTCTGATCGCCTTGACTATAATCCAACTGCAGATGCATCAAATGACCACAATGGGGGCACTTGATATTCACGGTTTTGATTTTCATATCACCTCCAATTCATGGCGTTACCCTAAGCTGCGTCCGCCATCTATCTTGAGTGTTTGCCCGGTAACGTAGTTGGCCTTGAGTAAAAAGCCAATGGCATCGGTGATATCCTGCTCCTGCCCTAAGCGGCCTAATGGGATCTGAGCCAAAATGCGTTGTTTATTCTGATCTGTTATCTCTTCGGGCCACAGGATAGCCCCAGGGGCAATGGCGTTAACTCTTACTTCAGGGGCTAACTCAATGGCCAGCGTCTGTCATACTCACCAGTCCGGCTTTCGCCATGCAGTAAACGCTGTGGCCAGCTAACGGACGAAACGCATGGATATCTACCATATTGATAATAGTGCCTTTGCGCCGTTTCAGCTCATCGGCCAGATAATGGCTCAGAAACAAGGGTGCTTGCATATTGCTACCCACCAGTGTCTGCCAGGCAGGCTGGCTTATTTCATCGAGCGGCGTAGGAAAGAAGCTTGAGGCATTGTTAATCAGTACGTCCAGGCGGCCAAACTGCGCCAGTACCTTAGCGGTTAAAGTTTCCAGCTGGCTGATTTGTGTCAAATCGCCTTGCACCAGCGCGGCGCTGTCTGGGCGGGTAAAATTGAGCTCTTCGCAAAGCGCTGCAGCCTGCTGATAAGAACCCAAGCAATGCAACACTATCCGGTAGCCTTGCTGGTGAAGCGCTTGGGCGGTTGCAGCACCCAGACGTTTGGCACTACCACTGATAAAAACGACCTTTTCCATTAGCTGTTTTGGTTACCGCGTGTTTGAAAGCCGTTAGTATGACCTTGTCTTGCCCTAGCTGTCCAAATGTTGCAAATGAAGTTTGGCGGTTTGAATATACTGGCCGCCGAATAACAGCGCATGGTTTAGTAAGTGATAAAGTTGATAAACAGGCTTGCGGTATTGATAGTCCTGACTCAGGGGCCAGGTTTCCTGATAGCCCTGATAAAAAGGTTCAGGAAAGCGTCCGAATAGTTCGGTCATAGCAATATCGGTTTCTCGATCTCCGTAGTAAAAAGCCGGGTCGAATATGACGGGTTGGTTTTTCCAAAATCCGGTATTGCCTTGCCACAAATCACCATGCAGCGGAGAGGCTGGCGGACAGTGCCCAGCCAGTAGCTGCTTAATGGACGTCACCACATTATCAACAGAGATGGTCAAAATGTTTTTCTCTTGCAGCAGCTGCAGCAGATAGCCAATTCGCTGCTCAGCAAAAAAGTGACACCATTTCTTTTGCCAGGCATTGGGCTGTATGGTGCTGCCGATGAAATTATCTTCATCCCAGCCGTATTGAGCTTGGACATTGGTGCCATGCAGGGTTGCCAAGCTGCGGCCAAACTGAAACCACAAGTCGGCTGAACCTTCTGACATCTTCAGGTATTCGAGCACCAAAAAACTGTACTGCGATACCCGTCCTGCACATATCACGGTGGGCAGTTTGATATTGTGCTCTATACGTAGATGTTCCAGCCCCTGAGACTCACATTCTAAGCGGGGCAAGGCGGCAGCGTCGGCGACTTTAATAAAGTAGCGTTGACGACCGTCTGTCACCCTGAAGCTGCGGGTATGAAATTGTTGATGTACCTGACGGATATCCTCGCAGATAAAATCCTGTCCCAGGTTCTCGCTGATCTGTTCGCTAATAAAATGCCACATGCTCGGATAATGGGTTGCCCGACATTCTTCATAGTATGGAACAGCAGACAAATTTGTTAAGCGCCGTTAGGGATTTTTTCTGTTGGTTCTTGAATACCTCGCAAGGGTTTATTCTGGTAGATGGAATTGGGCAGAATCTTTCTAAGCGCCACAAAAGTCTTAAAGGTGCCATCAAGCAGCATTCGATTGGCCAACCAGTGCGGGATGTTGCCCGCTGCATCGGCGCTACCCTGATAACAAATTTCTAATTGATTTGCGGGGAAGGGGGTTAAGGTCCAGCTTGACCATACCCCTTGTAGTCTCACCATGGTTGGGATTTTGGGTAAGGACTCGGATGCATCTTCAACAATCAGTGTTAGCACCAAGCTGTCTGGATCCTGTTCATAGTGGGAGCGCGTTACGAGGTCGCGATCACGTATCGGCCAGGGCGCGTTAAAAACGCTATGCACTAAGTCCTGATTCGTCTGTGGGCGATCCAACAGGGTGATCTGCCTGGCGTTGGCAATCCATTTTGGGCCTTGCTCGGTATCTCGTAGCAGCAGAATAAAGGCGCTGAGATCGCTGCGTAGCAGCGTTTTTGCCATGACATCATCTACCGCGGAGTCGCTTTTGCGTCGATACAGTTCAATTTGGTGTTTCGACTTAACGTGCTGCCATTGACTCCCGCTAACCTCGCAATCCGCCAGGGCCTCAGTGCTAAAAAGCAGTAAGCTCAGTAAAACGGGGAGTGAAAATTGCATCCAGGCCATGAAATAGATATAGTTGCGCCTGGTCTGATGGTAGCAGACCTGACGCCAAATTAGATAGCACCCGTTGTGGGTGTTTTTTGTTTTTTGACCAACAAGTGGCGCTTGGTTTGTGTCACCACTGTTAAGGAATTTTCATGCCTGTAATTACACTTCCCGACGGCAGTCAACGTCAATTTGATAATCCTGTTTCCGTAATGGATGTCGCCAATGACATAGGTCCTGGTCTTGCTAAAGCCACCATAGCCGGCCGTATTGATGGTCGGTTGGTTGATGCCTGTGAGCTTATCAGTACCGATGCGACTTTGCAGATTATCACTGCCAAGGATGATGAAGGGCTGGAAATCCTGCGCCACTCCTGTGCGCACTTGTTGGGGCATGCGATTAAGCAGTTGTGGCCGAATACCAAAATGGCCATTGGTCCTGTCATTGACAACGGTTTTTACTACGATGTTGACATGGAACATGCGCTTAGCCAGGAAGATCTGGATAAATTGGAAAAGCGCATGCAGGAGCTGGCCAACACTAACTATAACGTGGTGAAGAAAGTCGTAAGCTGGCAGGAGGCTCGCGATGCCTTCGCCGCCCGTGGCGAGTCATATAAGATTGAAATTCTGGATGAAAACATCAGCCGTGATGACCGTCCGGGTTTGTACCACCATGAAGAATATATGGACATGTGCCGGGGACCACACGTACCCAATATGCGTTTCTGTCAGCATTTCAAAATCATGAAAGTAGCCGGTGCTTATTGGCGTGGTAACAGCGACAATAAAATGTTGCAGCGTATCTACGGTACCGCCTGGGCAGATAAAAAACAGCTCAAAGCCTATTTGCAGCGACTGGAAGAAGCGGAAAAGCGCGACCACCGTAAAATTGGTAAGGCGCTGGATTTGTTCCATTGGCAGGAAGAAGCACCCGGTATGGTGTTCTGGCATAACGATGGCTGGACTATCTACACTGAACTGGAAAAGTTTGTCCGTGAAAAACTACGCACATACAGCTACGGCGAAGTAAAAGGCCCATTAATGATGGACCGCACCCTGTGGGAGAAATCAGGACACTGGGACAAATACGCTGAGAATATGTTTATTACCGAGTCGGAAAAACGTATTTACGCAGTGAAACCCATGAACTGTCCCGGCCACGTGCAGATTTTTAACCAGGGGTTAAAGTCTTACCGTGACCTGCCGCTACGTATGGCGGAATTTGGTTGTTGCCACCGTAATGAGCCGTCAGGTGCCTTGCATGGCCTGATGCGTGTACGTGGCTTTACTCAGGATGATGCGCATATCTTCTGTACCGAAGAGCAAGTACTGAGTGAAGTGGGTGGTTGTATCGATATGATTTACGAAACATACAAGACCTTTGGTTTTGATAAGATCGTGGTCAAACTGTCTACCCGTCCGGAAAAACGTGTGGGTTCCGAGGAAGCCTGGGATAAAGCCGAGAAAGCACTGGCCGAAGCGCTGGATAGCAAAGGCATTGAATTCCAGTATCTGCCTGGTGAAGGGGCTTTCTATGGCCCGAAAATTGAATTTACCCTGCATGATTGTCTAGACCGTGCCTGGCAGTGCGGTACAGTGCAGTTGGACTTCTCCATGCCTGGTCGTCTGGGTAGCACTTATGTGGCCGAAGACGGCGAGCGTAAAGTGCCGGTAATGATTCACCGTGCGGTATTGGGGTCACTGGAACGTTTCATCGGTATTCTCACCGAAGAATACGCCGGTTTCTTCCCACTGTGGCTTGCTCCCATGCAAATGGTAGTGATGAATATTACCGATAATCAGGCCGAATATGCCGCCGATGTGGCAAAAAGGTTACAAGAAGTTGGTTTTAGAGCAAAGTCTGACTTGAGAAACGAGAAGATTGGCTTTAAAATCCGCGAGCACACTCTAAGGCGTGTTCCTTATATGTTGGTTGTCGGTGACAAAGAAATGGAAGCCGGCGAAGTAGCAGTAAGGACTCGGAAAGGCGAAGACCTGGGCAAATTCTCCCTGGAGGAGTTTATTAGTAAGGCCCAACAACAGGTCACTAGCAAGATTATCGAATAATTTCGGAGGAAGAGCATATTAAAGGTGCTAACACGAAGGGCCAAGATTCGGCAAAAGCCCGTATTAACGAAGAAATAAGAGCAAAAGACGTTCGTTTGATTGGCAAGGATGGTGAACAGGCAGGCATAGTCTCCCTGGCCCAGGCACTTGAATCAGCCGCAGAAGTCGAGCTGGATCTGGTGGAAATTAGCCCGAATGCCGAACCGCCGGTCTGTAAGATTATGGACTACGGCAAGTTCATCTTCGAAAAGAGTAAAGCTCAGAAAGAGCAAAAGAAAAAGCAGAAGCAAATTCAGGTCAAGGAGGTGAAATTCCGCCCTGGCACTGATGAAGGCGATTACCAGGTCAAACTGCGCAACCTGCGTCGCTTTCTTGAAGGGGGTGATAAAGCCAAAGTCACAATCCGTTTCCGCGGACGTGAAATGGCTCACCAAGAAATTGGCATTCAACTTCTGAACCGGATTAAAACCGACTTAGAAGATCTTGCCAACTGTGAGTCTTTCCCCAACAGGGTGGAAGGCAGACAGATGATCATGGTGCTTGCCCCCACTAAACGGTAAGTAAGGCTCATCAAGTACTTTGATGACTGCGCGTCAAGGTCGCCTTACTACTTGGTTGTAACTTAAACAATGCGGAGTTTTAGCAATGCCTAAAATGAAAAGCAACAGCGGTGCCGCGAAGCGTTTTAAAAAATCAGCTTCCGGTCGCTTTAAAAGCAAGCAGTCTCACTTGCGTCACATCCTGACCAAGAAGAGCTCTAAGCGTAAACGCCACCTGCGTGGCAAGAAACTGGCCCATGACTCGGATACTGCGTTGATCCAGCGCATGTTGCCGTACGCTTAAGCTAAAGGAGACTGAAACATGGCAAGAGTAAAACGTGGTGTTATTGCACGTGCCCGTCATAAAAAGGTACTGAAGCAAGCCAAAGGTTACTACGGAGCCCGTTCACGGGTGTATCGCGTTGCCGTACAGGCGGTTACCAAAGCCGGCCAATACGCGTATCGTGACCGTCGTCAGCGTAAGCGTCAATTCCGTCAACTGTGGATTGCACGTATCAACGCTGCGGCCCGTCAGAATGGTTTGTCATACAGCCGTTTCATCAACGGTCTGAAGAAAGCGTCTGTCGAAATCGATCGTAAGATCCTGGCTGACATCGCTGTACATGACAAAGCAGCTTTCAGCGCATTGGTAAATGCTGCCAAAGGCGCATTGGCTTAATATTTAACTATTAAGCTTGAGTTCTTTCAGGAAAACGGGAAGCCGGATGCTTCCCGTTTTTTTTTATGTTCATGGATGACGCTGACGTGGTAGGGAACATTCGTCAGCGATGTCAGAAACATCATATCCTCATCCCGCCTTTCTATCCCTGGCGGATACTTATCCTTAAAGCTAACTCTGCTGTGTGTTTACAAGCGTTTGATAATGACTCGTCCTTCGTTACTTACCTATGGCTCTGTCATTGTTTCTTTGGGCGCAAAGCAAGAAGGGATGAATAAATAAAAAGCCGGGCAACCCCGGCTTACCGATAAAAGCGCCGGTATCAATTATAAATACCGGCGAACAGGCTTTAGGCAAGAGGAGGCCTAAAACGCATACTTGGCAGAAAATTGCAGTCTGTCCATATCACCATCCAAGCCATTCTCCAGTTCACGTTCGGAGTGAGAATATTCCAATCCAAAACTGAGTGCCTTAGTGGGTGAGTAGATGGCGTTAACGGCCACTCTGCTGGTTGTTTCTGTAACACCAGTGCCGGTTAAGTCCAACTCATTGTCAGCATCAAAGAAAGAATAGCTTAGGGTTGAGCGCCATTGATCATTCCACCAGTGACGGTAAGCAATAAAACCACCGCTTGAGTCGATAGCTTCCAGTTCGTTATTAGCATTCAACACGGCGCCATTCGCAGCATTAATCGCCAGATAACGACCCATGCCTGAACCGGCGTTATACATAACCTTGATGTCATCTTTGCCGATATTAAATTTAGCCGAAATACTAAATGCCGCCGCGGTTTCTGTGGTGTCTATATTGACGCCATTGTCATAAGCCAGCTGTCTGATAAGGGCTGCGCCTGACACATGACCCCAGTCAGCCTTATGGGTATAACGCAAGACTAAATCGGGCACAGAGTTATCGTCGGTGACTATGCGGCCACCACCACCATATGGGGTAACTGTGGTTTCAGGGTTTTCCAGAGCAACTTGGAAACCACCATGGCTGTATCGAATCATGGCTTGACGAACAAAGATGGTTCCATCGGTGGTACCGATGAAATCCAGGCTTTCTGGCAAAACAGAGACGTCCTGGAAAGTACTCCAGGTCTGACCAAACAACCATCCATCATACTCTATAGTGGCAATACGTAAGCGCGGGCTGTATGAGTTACTGACCCGCTCATCACCGTTAGGTGTGGCCATAAAGTCCAATTCAATCTTGGTTGACAAGGTTTTGCCATTTTCCAAGGCGGTTTTGGATGAGAAATTAAAACGGGTTTGACGCGCGTGCATGTCAAAGGCTGTGCCTTCATCATTGCCGCCAACCGGCGTTAGACCTGGGATGTAAAAGTCACGACCAATATTACCAGATGGTAAACTGCCGTCGGAATACTGGCTGGCAATGGCATCAAGTTTAACGTAGCCACCAAAAGTGAATTTGGTGTCTTCCAATACTGACGCGTGAGCGGCAGAGGTACAAAACAGCGCGCTTATTAGGTAGGCAAGGGGACTCTTCGTTATGCTTTTCATTGCAGTTCCTCGTGTTCAAAGTCTGCTTAACAATTGTTCAGTAGGACAAACTGCTCAATCAGACCATGGTCTAAGCGACCAAGGTCGAAGAATTCCCGCTAACCGCCGGAATCTTGTTGTTAAAGGGGTGTAATGCCTGTTTTAATTTGGTGTTAACCATATGTTGTACGACTATGGTCTAATACTTTAGCCGGGCCGGCTCCTTAGTATTGCATCGAAAATTACATGGAGATCTGACAATGTCGCATGCTACTTATCCTGTTTCTTCCTATCCACATCGGGCCACCCATGCCGACAATGCAGAGTATCTGCGTTTGTATAAATGGTCAGTGGAAGACCCGGAAGGGTTTTGGGCAGAACAGGGCAAAAGACTGGATTGGATCAAACCATACAGTCAGGTCAAAGCAACCAGCTTTGCCCGGGGAAATGTTAAAATTAATTGGTTTGCCGACGGGCAATTGAATGCCAGCTATAACTGTATAGATCGCCATCTGAAGACCAACCCAGACGCCACGGCCATTATTTGGGAAGGTGACGATCCTGCCTCTGATAAAACCATCAGCTACCAGCAAATGCACGATGAAGTGTGCAAATTGGCAAATGCCATGAAGGCCAAGGGCGTCAGTAAAGGTGATCGCGTCATTATCTATATGCCAATGATCCCTGAAGCGGCTTATGCCATGTTGGCTTGTGCGCGAATCGGTGCTGTGCACTCGGTTATTTTCGGCGGTTTCTCACCGAATGCCATTGCTGATCGTATTGAAGATTGTCAGGCCAAGCTGGTTATCACCGCTAACTACGGCCGTCGTGGCGGCAACAAAGTACCGCTTAAAGCCAACGTAGATAAAGCCTTGGAAAAAGACGGTACAGGCAGTATTAAAGACGTTATTGTGTGCCAATTGCTACAGGAAGATACCCTGATGCAAGAGGGGCGTGATGTGTGGTGGCATGATGCTGTTGCTGGTTGTGCGACAAGCTGCGAGCCAGAAGCCATGAACGCCGAAGACCCCTTGTTTGTGCTATACACCTCAGGGTCCACTGGTCAGCCCAAAGGTGTGGTGCATACCACGGGTGGCTACCTGGTGTACGCATCCATGACGCATCAGTATGTGTTCGACTATAACCCCGGCGATGTCTACTGGTGTGCAGCAGACGTGGGCTGGATTACCGGACACAGCTACATTGTTTACGGTCCATTTGCCAATGGTGCCATTTCTCTGATGTTTGAAGGGGTACCGACTTATCCTGATGTACGTCGTATGGCGCAGGTGGTGGATAAGCACAAGGTTAATATTCTTTACACTGCACCAACAGCTATTCGTGCCCTGATGGCTAAAGGGGATTTCCCTGCCGAAGGCACCAGCCGCGAAACCCTGCGTTTGCTCGGCAGTGTTGGCGAGCCTATTAACCCTGAAGCCTGGGAGTGGTACCACGACAAAATTGGCGATAAGCGCTGTCCTATCGTGGATACCTGGTGGCAGACAGAAACCGGCGGCATAATGATCACACCACTGCCTGGTGCTACGGATTTAAAACCTGGCTCTGCTACTCGCCCGTTCTTTGGTATACAACCTGCGTTGGTTGATGCGGAAGGAAAATTCCTGGATGGCGCTACCGAAGGTAACCTGGTTATCAAGGACTCCTGGCCAGGTCAGGCAAGAACCGTGTGGGGTGACCATGCAAGGTTTGAGCAGACCTATTTCAGTACCTATGACAATCTGTACTTTACAGGTGATGGCGCACGTCGAGATGAAGACGGTTACTATTGGATCACTGGGCGTGTAGATGATGTTCTGAACGTATCGGGCCACCGTCTGGGTACGGCAGAGATTGAAAGTTCGTTGGTGGGACACCCAGCCGTTGCTGAGGCTGCTGTGGTGGGGTACCCCCATGACATTAAAGGACAGGGGATCTACGTTTATCTGTTGCCTACCGATGGCGTGGAAATTACCGACGAGCTGACCAAGCAAGTACGTCAATGGGTAAGAGATGACCTTAGCCCCATTGCAACCCCTGATTTTATTCAATGGACACATGGTCTGCCCAAGACTCGCTCCGGCAAGATCATGCGTCGTATTTTGCGTAAAATTGCGGCTAATGAGTTTGAAAATCTCGGTGATACATCAACCCTGGCGGATCCGTCTGTGGTGGATTCACTCATTGATAAGCGTTTGAATCGCTGATTCATCTGGTGTCAACGCGCAAAATAGCGGACACTGTCAGAGGCCGCCGCCAGGCGGCCTTTTGTCACTTGTCATAATGGAGTCACCATGGCCAAGTTTTTGATTGCCGATGACCACCCCCTGTTCAGGGAAGCACTGGGTAGTGCATTGCAACTAAAATTTCCTGCCTTATCACTGGTTCAATCAGATTCACTGGATTCGACCATCAAGGCGTTAAGTGAACACGATGATGTGGATTTAGTGTTGCTTGACCTGCATATGCCCGGTTCTGGCGATCTCTATGGTCTTATTCGTGTTCGGCAGGATTTCCCCACTGTCCCTGTTGCGGTGATTTCCGGTAGCGAGAGCCTGGAGGTCGTCTCTAAGGTTATGGGGTTTGGGGCATTGGGTTTTATTCCTAAATCTTCCTCTTCGGAACAAATTGCCGCTGCAATCAATAGCATTCTTGAGGGCGACAACTGGGTTCCGGAAGCACTGCGCGACAAGATCCAAAAAATCAGCGAAGAGGATAGAGACCTGGCGCAGAAAGTCGCTGATCTCACCCCCCAACAATACAAAGTGTTGTATCTGATCCACAACGGCCTGTTGAACAAGCAGATAGCCTATGAGTTAGGTATTACTGAGGCTACGGTAAAGGCCCACGTTACTGCCATCTTCCGTAAACTGGATGTTTATAGTCGAATCCAAGCGGTATTGTTGGCAGAAAAGCTGCAGTTAGAACCACCTGGCAAGAGCGCACAAGAAGAGGTAGGCAAGGAAAGCTGATTTACATCTGACGCGTAAATTTTGTGCTATATGAATGGGGACAACAGTACAAAAGGAATGCGTATGAGACAGCTTATCTTGCTTTTGACACTTCTGAGCCTTAGCGCTTGCTCTAAGTTAACCCTGTCCAACTATGACCAACTCAAAGCGGGAATGAGTTACCGAGAGGTGATGGATATTCTTGGTAACGCCGATCATTGTGAGGATCTGGTGGCCAACCGGGAGTGTATCTGGGGTAACAGGGATGGGCGCCATATTCAGGTAAACTTTGTTGCCGGTGCAGCGGTCTATTTTAATCAAAATGGCCTGTAGCTTCGCTGCTTATCAGCATCGAGCTAACTTAAGTTCATACTTGGTTCAGGCTAAAACGCCATACTGGCATCAGTTTCATTCACTAAGGAATTTGCATGAAAAAATTGATTGCTGTATTGCTGTTGGCTGGTGCATCTATGTCTGCGGTAGCGCAAGAGCAGGAAAATGCTATCAGTGTGGTGGGTCAGTCTAACGTAAGTGCGGTGCCGGATTTGTTCCAGTTCAGCCTGTATGTTGAGGAAAAGGGCCCGGTTGTGGCCAAACTCAATAGCGAGGTGAGCGACAAAACCAGTAAGCTGGTGAACTTTTTGCTTAAGCAGGGCGTGAAAGAGAAGGATATTCAATCCTTACATGTTCAGCTCTATCCTTGGTACGAACACTCAGATAAGGGCTCCGAGCAAAAAGGCTTCGTACTGGCCAGGCAGATTCGGGTCAGTCTGAGAGAACTCAATTTGTACGATAAAGTGCTCGACGGCGTGTTGAAACTAGGTGCGACCCGTATCGACGGCTTTCAACATAATGTCGAGAATCAGCAAGATCTTTATCTTAGTGCCTTAGAGCTGGCAGTGAAAAATGCCGAGTTGCGTGCCGAGAAGTTGGCAGCCAGTTTGGGTGCCAAGGTAGGCAAGGTGCTTTCCATCAATGAAGCGTCCAGCTATCGACCTTCTCCGGTTATGCTAGAGTCTCGTATGATGATGAAAGATGCGTCCGGTAGCATGGCGGGTGAGATGAATATCAACGCCCAGGTGCAAGTGAAGTTTGAGTTAATTCAATGAAACTGTGAAGAACAAAGACAAGGGGCTGATTCAGCCCCTTTCTTATTTGTGCATAAGTGTTGCAAGAAAGGGGTTTTAATTTGGCAGGTTTAGCAGTACCTTGTGCGGCCTTGTACAAGAGTTTTCTCAGACCATGCCAAAGATTAAATCAGAACTCTACCGGGAAGTCGTTCAGCAGGCCCAAGGACTGATGAACGGAGAAAGGGATTTGATTGCTAACTTAGCCAACCTCAGTGCCTTGTTGTGGATGCATTTGCCCGATATAAATTGGGCGGGTTTCTATTTGCGCCAAGATGATGAATTGGTGTTAGGGCCGTTCCAGGGTAAGCCTGCTTGTGTACGTATCCCCATGGGGAGAGGCGTATGCGGGACGGCAGCCAAGCTACAGCAGCCTCAATTGGTGCAAGATGTGCATCAGTTCGAAGGACATATCGCTTGTGACGCGGCATCTAATTCAGAAGTCGTTCTACCTTTTTATCTCAACGGACAACTTGCTGGCGTGTTGGATATTGACAGTCCCAGCCTGGCCCGTTTTGATCAGGACGACCTAGAAGGGTTACAGCAAGTCGTTCTTGCGCTGCAGGATGCCATGGCGTGAAGTCAATGATAGATATCCATGTGGTATTGGCTACACCGGCCGACATGGAATTTTGGGATGAGCAGGCAGGTGAAGCAGCAGATCGACTCAATGAGCTGTTGCACTATCTGTATGCACAAGCCGATGAAGATATTGATACGCATCAGCTTGAACTGATGATGCAACATATCTGGGAAACCTGGTATCAGGATCAGTATTTATTAGATATAGACGAGCAGGAGCTTTACGACTGGGTTGACCAACTAATGGCAACTTGGGATGATGAGCACCCTGGCGCACACTTAGATTAACCGTTAGAAATAAGCGAATGGATAGCCCACAGAAGTTTTCAAACAGCAAAGACGTCATCAGTTTCTTGGCTGACACCTTTCCCGCCTGCTTCAGCCTCGAAGGCCAGGCTAAACCCCTTAAAGTTGGTATTTTTCAAGATCTCGTTGAGCGTCTGGAAAATGACGAAAGGGTAAGTAAAACCTTGTTGCGTGCATCGTTACGCCACTACACCAGCAGTTGGCGTTATTTGCACGCTGTTGTGGAAGGGGCGCATCGAGTTGACCTTGATGGCAATCAAGATGCCGTTATTGAGAAACAGCACGCAGAACATGCACAGCAGCAATTGGCGGAAAGCAAGCAACGCGTTGCCGACAAACGTAAAGAGCAGGCCAAAAATCGTCAGGATGCAAAACCTCGTTACAAAAAGCCTGCTGGCAACAAAAACGACCACAACCCTGAAAAACCGGGGGCTGAACAGAGTAAATCTGCCGGCAGAAACGGTGTTCAGGGAACTAATTCCTCTCAGAGTAAACCAATTAAGCGACCACCACCGGAAAAATTGAGCGATACTGATCTGGTGGCAGGTACGCAAGTAACAGTAAAAATTGGTAAAACTCCAATGCCGGGTACTATTAATGAAGTTGGCAAAGACGGTGTACATGTCCAGTTGAACTCAGGCATGGTTGTTAAAGTACCGGCCGACAGCCTGAGATTGGCTCGTCCCAAGAGGTAAAATATGAAAAATGCGATTCAGGTTTCAGTGGCTGCAGCTTTGCTGGCAGCAAGTTATGGCGCAGGCGCGGTAGCTACTACCCCCAGTGCCCATGATTTACCAACTTTGGAGCAGGAATCGCAGCATGCGGTAGCAACGAAGCGAATATCTTCGTTGTTTACCCGTGCGCACTATAAAGAAATTGAGCTCAATGATGCCCTGTCAGGGCGGGTGTATGATCGATTTCTGAAGGCTTTAGATCCCAATAAAAATGTATTTACCGCAGCAGATGTCGCGGCGTTGGAAAAGTATCGCCAGAGTTTTGATGATGCACTGGAGCGCGGGCAACTGGTTGGGGCGTATGACATCTAT
This sequence comes from Bowmanella pacifica, assembly GCF_014645355.1. GTDB lineage: Bacteria > Pseudomonadota > Gammaproteobacteria > Enterobacterales > Alteromonadaceae > Bowmanella > Bowmanella pacifica. Next base: position 56,000 of record NZ_BMLS01000003.1, read on the forward strand.
CAGCAAAATCTCAAGCGTCGTGTTGAACGTTACGAATATGCGTTGTCGTTGCTGGAAGGTAGCTTTGATTTCGAAAAAGCCGGTGATGTACTCGAGTTCAATCGTGAAGATGCGGATTGGCCGAAAGACATTGCCGAGCTCAACGAGCTTTGGCGTCAGCGAGTTAAATACGATGCCTTAAATCTAAAAATGGCAGGTAAAGACGACGCGGGTATCAAGGACCTGCTCAATAAACGCTACGAGCGCGCCATTAAACGTTTGCAGCAGACTGAGAGTGAAGACGTCTTCCAGACCTTAATGAATTCCTTTGCCCGGACCATTGAGGCCCATACCAGTTATTTATCGCCGCGCAATGCCGAACGTTTCCAGATGGATATGAATCTGTCTTTTGAAGGGATCGGTGCGGTATTACAGTCGTTGGATGACCATACCGTAATCCGTTCTGTCGTACCTGGCGGACCGGCTGACTTGTCGAAACAAATTAAACCTGAAGACCGCATTATTGGTGTGGCGCAGGATGATGAAGAGTTTGTTGATGTCGTGGGCTGGCGCTTGGACGAAGTGGTGGATCTAATTAAAGGTCCCAAGGGCAGTATTGTCAGGTTACAAGTGCTTAAAGGGACGGCATCAGACAGCGCGGCACCGGAAGTTGTCAGCCTGACCCGCGATAAGATTAAGCTTGAAGACCGGGCGGCCAAGTCAGAAGTCTATGTGCCTGAGTCTGGTCCGAATAAAGGTCAGAAACTTGGGGTGATTTCTATTCCCTCTTTTTACAATAACTTACATGAAGATGTACGTAAGGAATTAGATTCACTTAAGAGTGAGAACGTTGAAGGCGTGATTGTTGATTTACGTGGCAACGGCGGCGGTTCGTTATCAGAAGCGACGCAGTTGACCGGCTTGTTTATTGACAAAGGACCTGTGGTACAGATTCGGGATAGTGCCGGTCGTATCCGTGAAGAGCGGGATAACGATGGTATTGTTTACTATGATGGGCCATTAACCGTATTGGTTGACCGATACAGCGCCTCAGCCTCTGAGATTTTTGCTGCGGCGATGCAGGATTACGGACGTGCCTTGATAGTCGGAGAGCAAACCTTCGGTAAAGGGACGGTACAACAGCATCGCGGCCTCGGCCGAATTTATGACTTGTACGATAATCCTTTAGGTAGCGTGCAGATCACTATTGCAAAGTTCTATCGTATCAACGGTGGTAGTACGCAACACAAAGGGGTTGTACCTGATGTGTTGTTCCCTTCAGCGGTAGAGCCGTCCGAATGGGGCGAAAGCCGTGAAGAAAACGCGCTTCCCTGGGATAGTATCCAGCGTGCTAACTACACTACCTTTGGTGAAACAGGCTCAACGGTACGTGAAGTGACAGACAAACATGCAGCGCGTATTCAACAGGATCCCGAGTTCGCCTATATTCTGGAAGACATCAGTGAATATCGTGCGCGTAAGGATGATAAAACCATTTCGCTGGTTGAATCTGAGCGACGCAAAGAGAAGCAGGATAACGAGCAGAAAGCCTTAGCCCGGGCAAATGAACGCTTAACCCGGATGGGACTGGCCAAGGTGGAAAATCTGGATGATTTACCAGAAGCGCTGGATGAGCTTGATCCGATTCTCGATGAAGCGGCCGCCATTACCTACGATGTAGTAGGGACCGGCAAATACGCGATTCGTAGCAAGTAATTAATAAACACATTTCACTATCAGGGCTATGTCATCATAGCCCTGTTTTTATCTAGGTGATGCACAAAAATAGCCTAACAGGCGAAGTACAGCAGACATCAGAAACCCCTGAGTCTGGCTGCTAAACGACAGAAAAGACAATAACAATAACGAAGGTTTGAAAGATGAGTGTAAGAGGGGAATTTTCTTCCAGGCTCGGGTTTATCCTAGCTGCGGCAGGCTCTGCTGTCGGGCTTGGGAATATCTGGGGCTTTCCAACTCAGGTCGCCAGCAACGGCGGTGCGGCTTTTGTACTGGTTTATATGATTCTGGCCTTTGTATTGGCCTACCCGGTACTGATGGCAGAACTCTTAATAGGACGTTCCACACGTTCCAATATGGTGGATGCGCTAGGCCGCATTTCCGGTCATTGGCTTGGGCGGGCTACGGGTATATGGGGCATTGTTACCGTCTCCTTGATCCTGGCGTTTTATGCCATCGTAGGTGGATGGATGCTGGCTTATGGACTTGAAGCCCTGGCCAATATAACCGGCTTTACCCAATTCGCCAGTTGGCTCACCGAGTTTTCTACCCCTCGTAATCTGATTTGTTGCGGTTTGTTTATGTTGCTAACGGCCGGCATAGTGACAGGTGGTGTCAGCAAAGGTATCGAAAAATGGTCGGTACGCCTGATGCCCACTTTGTTTGTCATTATCATGCTACTTATTGGTTATGTAATGACGCTGGACGGCGCTATGCAAGGACTTAAGGTTTACCTGGTGCCTGATTTCTCTAAAGTCTGGAGTCCTGATCTATTGATCAGCGCCATGGGGCAAGCGTTTTTCTCTATGTCCTTAGGGGTAGGGACCATGTTGGTGTACGGTTCCTATGTCGGACGCCATGAAAAGCTCCCCAGCTTAGGGGCTTCGGTGGCCCTAGTCGATATTGGCGTGGCGATTTTAGCTGGCTTACTGATTATTCCTGCCATGTATGTGGCGCTGCATAATGGTGTACAAATCTTTTCCGACGCTGGCGAGCTAATTGACGGTGATACCCTGATATTTACCGTGTTACCCGCCTTGTTCGACACTATGGGTGCCGCTGGCAATGCGGTGGCCCTGGCGTTCTTTGCACTGATGATCATTGCCGCCCTGACATCCTCTATTTCCATGCTTGAAGTGCCGGTAGCCTATGTGGTGGAAAACAAAGGAATTGAACGTCGCCGGGCGGTGTGGATTATTGCCGCCGGTATTTTCATTTGCAGTGTGGTTATTGCACTGAATTTTGGCGCATTGTTTGGTTTAGTGATTTCACTTACCACCGAATACAGCCAGCCCTTACTTGGCATGGTGTTATGCATCTTCGCCGGCTGGGTGTGGAAACGAAACGAGATCCTCAAAGAGTTGCAAGCCAGTGACCCTCAGGCACATCAAGGACTGTTCTGGAAGATTTGGCCTTGGTATGTGCGCTTTGTTTGTCCGGTAATCATCATTTTGATGTTCTATCGCTCGATACAATAGAATCACCTTCTCTGTAAATGTTGAACGGCGGTGCCTATAAGCCGCCTGTTTATCCGGTCGCTGCAGACTAAAGTCTGTGCTGGATGCTTGGAGTAATTATTAAAATGTCAAACCCAAGACAACCCTCATTACTTGACGCCATGATCCCTATCGTGGTGTTGGTTGGTTTACTGGCGTCGTCGGTAATCCTGTTCTCCGATAACTCGTCATACGGCCCCAACCAGATTGCATTGTTGATCGCCATGGGGATTGCCGCCTTGATTGGGATCAAAAATGGCTACAGTTGGCGGGAAATTGAAGCCGGAATCGTGCATGGCATCTCCTTGTCTCTTGGAGCCGTGCTGATTTTGTTGGCCGTGGGCTCTTTGATTGGTACCTGGCTGTTGGCCGGCACCGTGCCCACGCTTATATACTACGGCCTGGAACTACTGAGTCCATCGGTGTTTTACGCCGCCAGTTGCCTGATTTGTGCCATCGTGGCCATGAGTATTGGCAGCTCCTGGACAACGGCAGCAACGGTAGGGGTAGCGTTGATGGGGGTGTCCAACGGGATGGGCATGTCTGAAGCCGTGACCGCCGGCGCTGTGGTGTCAGGGGCCTATTTCGGCGATAAAGTCTCCCCGCTTTCTGAGACAACTAACCTGGCACCTGCGGTCGCGGGTACCGAGTTGTTTGAACATATCCGTTATATGCTTTGGACCACCATTCCCAGCTTCGTGATTGCTCTGGTGTTGTTTTTACTTATCGGTCTGAATGCCTCTGAGCAGGCGTCGATGGGAAAAATTCAGGAAATGCAGCAAATGCTGGCCAATAACTTTAATGTCGGACCACTCCTGCTTGTTCCTTTAATTGTTCTGCTAGTGCTGGCGATGCGGAAGGTCCCGGCGTTTCCGGCTGTTTCCATTGGTGCATTACTCGGCGGTGTATGGGCTGTGATTTTTCAGCCAGAACTGATTGCTAAACTCGCCACTGAGGGACGCGAAGGCTGGTTAGCCAATATCACTGTGGTGTGGCATGCCCTCTATGATGGGGTTAGTTTGGACACAGGTAATCCGGATATGAACGATTTGCTCAGTGGCGGCGGTATGTCGAGCATGTTAAACACTATCTGGTTAATTATGTGTGCCTTATCCTTTGGGGCTGTGTTGGAAAAAACCGGTTTGTTGAAGCGTGCCGTATCCACCTTACTACATGGTGCAAAAACTGCCGGCGGCATGGTATCAAGAACAATTCTGACATGTTTTGGTACCAACTTGATATCGGCCGATCAGTATATGTCTATCGTTATGCCCGGTCGCATGTATAAAGATGAATTCGCCAAGCGCGGCCTGCATCAGTTGAACCTGTCACGCAGCCTGGAAGATGGCGGCACTATTACATCGCCGCTTATTCCCTGGAATACCTGTGGTGCTTATATGCACAGTGTTTTAAAAGTGGATCCGCTTAATTACCTGTTTTATGCATTCTTTAATTTGATAAGCCCGGTTTTGGCGATTATTTATGCCTATCTGGGGATAAAAATACTGCGCATTCCCATGCCGCAGGAAAATAAAGCCTAATCTTCGTTTACCATTAAACCTCCACCGATTTTGTGGAGGTTTTGCTATTCTCTGTTGCAAATTTAGCGTTAAGGAGTCGTTATGTCCGCAGCCCGTCCTCAAGCCATGAAACTTGCCGATTATCGTCAGCCAGACTTCTTAATCCCTGCGCTTTTTCTGGATTTCGAACTGCATGATACCCAAACTCGGGTCACGGCTGTCAGTAAAGTTCGCCGTCAAGGGACACACAGTCATCCCCTGATATTGGATGGTGAAAAGTTACAACTGGTATCCGTTGAGATTAATGGTGAGACGGTATCTGCCCAGGCGACGGAAAAGGGGCTGTGCTTAGAAAACGTGCCTGATGAGTTTGAACTGCGCATCGTGACGCATATTGATCCACTTAATAATACATCGTTGGAAGGACTGTATAAGTCAGGATCGGCATTTTGCACTCAATGTGAAGCCGAGGGCTTTCGTAAAATTACTTATTTTATGGACAGGCCGGATGTCATGGCCAAGTATCAGGTGAAGATTACCGCCGATAGGCAGACTTATCCGTACTTGTTATCCAATGGAAATAAGATTGGTCAGGGTGAGCTGCCCGACGGTAAGCATTGGGTATTGTGGGAAGACCCCTTCTTCAAACCCTGTTATTTATTCGCCCTGGTCGCCGGTGACTTTGATTTGCTGGAAGACAGTTTCACCACCGCAAGTGGTCGCCAGGTCGCCCTAGAGCTTTTCGTTGATAAAGGAAATCTTGGCCGGGCAGGGCATGCGATGGCATCCCTGAAAAAAGCCATGCTGTGGGATGAGCAACGCTATGGCCTGGAGTATGACCTGGATATCTACATGATTGTTGCGGTCGACTTCTTCAACATGGGCGCGATGGAAAACAAAGGCCTCAATGTCTTCAATAGTAAATTCGTGTTGGCCGACCCGGCCTCGGCCACGGATGAAGACTACTTCAACATTGAATCTGTCATCGCCCATGAGTATTTCCATAACTGGACAGGTAACAGGGTCACTTGTCGGGACTGGTTTCAGCTCAGTCTTAAAGAAGGCCTGACGGTATTTCGCGATCAACAATTCAGCGCCGACATGGCAGACCCTGCCATCGTCCGGATAAAACAAGTGCAAGTGATGCGTGAACATCAGTTTGCCGAAGATGCCGGCCCCATGGTACACCCCATTCGTCCGGCAGAAGTGATGGAGATGAACAATTTCTATTCGGTGACCGTATACGATAAGGGCGCTGAAGTGATCCGCATGTTACATACCTTGTTGGGTGAAACGGGGTTCAGGCAGGGGATGGATTTGTATATCGCCCGCCATGATGGCCAAGCGGTAACCTGTGATGATTTTGTCCAAGCCATGCAGGATGCGAACGGCATAGACTTAACGTTATTCCGCCGCTGGTACAGTCAATCCGGCACTCCCAGGGTTGAGGTTGAAACCCTGTATGACGACAAGCGCCAGCAATTCGCTTTAACGCTGCGCCAGCATACTCCAGCTACCGCAGACCAGCAGGATAAGCTGCCATTACATATGCCGGTTGCCATTGAATTAATCGATGAAACAGGCAGTCAGCAGCATATTTTGTCACTTACCGAGTCATCACAGCGTTTTGAATTAGCGTGCAAGGGTGAACCCACGCTGGCGGTGCTGGCCGGTTTCAGTGCACCTGTGAAAGTAGATTTTGCACAAGATAGCCAGGAACTGCTTAAAACCGCACTCTATGGTCAGGATGATTTTTTACGCTGGGATGCCGCGCAGCAGTTGCTCAGTGAGTCAATCCACGCAAGTGTCACTGATGCAAATAGCTCGCTGCCGGAGGCCGTTTTGGCCTTGTTCTCGGGTACGTTGGATGTGGCGGCGGAAAAACCCGCTTTAGCGGCTGAAATGCTGGCTTTACCCAGCTTTGAAACCTTGGCCCAGCAAAAGCCGCATATTCATGTGGATAGTCTGCTGGCAGCCCGTCACAGCGTAAAAATGCAGTTAGCAGAAGCATTTGCAGGGCAGTGGAAGTCACTGATTAAAGTGGCACCGGATCAGTCTTACGCTTATCAACGGGAACAGGTGCAGCTACGACGCCTTAAGGCCGTTTGTTTAACCTATCTGGCAGAGTTGCCGGACAGTGAAGCGATACTGCAACAGGGTTATCAGCATAGCGACAACATGAGTGACACACTGGCGATACTGCGGGCCTGTCAAAGTGCAAATCACAGGTTGTTCGAGCCTTTGATGCAAGATTTTGAACAACGTTGGGGACAGGATTCGCTGGTGATGGATAAATGGTTTGCCTTGCATGGCAGCCGGCAGCATCCAAATAGCTTGGCGTCCTTGCAGTTGTTGACCGGCCATGCCATGTACAGCATCAACAACCCCAATAAGGTACGCGCATTAATTGGTAGTTTTGCATTTTACAATACAGCCGGTTTTCATGCCGCCGATGGCAGCGGATACCGCTTTGTTACCGACTACCTGATGAAATTGGATGCAGTGAATCCGCAGGTGGCGTCACGTTTAATTACCCCGATGTTGGGCTTTAGCCATTTGGATAGCACCAGGCAGGATCTGATCGTTCAGCAGTTAGCCCGTTTACTGAATCATGAGCCTTTAAGCAGAGATTTGTATGAAAAGGTCAGCAAAGCACTGCATTTGGCTACTTCGACGGATAAGGCGTTGAATTGAAGATCTATTTTTTTAATCTTCGACTAAGCTACGAAGAGTGCCGTCCTCTCTATTTGGGGACGGTACAGAATATGATCGTGCGTACCGACTCAGGAGAGCGAGTGCAGTTGCCGGTTGCCAATTTGCGTCCCTATGTGGAAATGCAAGGACTTCAAGGGCGTTTCCGGCTCATGGTGAATGAGCAGAATAAAATCCATTCTCTTGAACGGGTAAGTTGAATTATTGTTCGACTTAACCGTTTCAACGTTATGATTTATATGGATATATTGATACTCCTCAACTGGTACGATTAGTTCTTGATAATAAGCTAAAATGATGTAATCATTTTGTAAAAATGCCAGTGGGACCACTGGTTACCTGCTTACATCTGCGGACTTTCACACACACTGCGGATACAGAGGAGTATAAAAACGATGAATAACGGGCCTCGTATTTTTAAAAAGTCAGCCTTGGCCATAGGGATTACGGCAATGCTTGGCGGCGTTTGCACCCCGGCAGTGGCGGTAAACTGGGAAGAGGGTGATTGGTCAATCAGCTTCGACTCCAGCTTTTCCCTTGGTACCAGCTATCGAATTGAAGACAGGGATTGGGCCCTGATCGGTAACAGTAATGACCCCAGATTCAATTGGACAGGTTACAACGGCAATACAAACGTCGTGTATCCTTCGGCAGATATCTGGGCGCAAAGCCGTGGGGCGTATTCCACCAACAATGACAACGGTGACTTGAATTTTGACCCCGGCAAATCCTTTTCTACTCTGTTCAAAGGTACCCACGATCTGGATGTACGATACAAAAACATGGGCTTCTTTGCTCGTGGTATGTATTTCTATGATTTTGAAATGATGGACGGTGACCGCGCCTGGCGTAATCCAGTGTCTGCATCTAACTATTCTCAGTTAGATAAGCCTTTCGATCCTTGTAAAGATAAATACGCTAAAGAAGAGTTGTGTGCCGATGTTCGTTTACTGGATGCCTTCTTTTATGCGGATTTTGATTTAGGTGATATGCCGGTATCCATTCGTATCGGCGATCAGGTAGTCAGTTGGGGTGAAAGTACGTTTATTCAGCACGGTATCAATACCACCAACCCTGTTGATGTTACTCGTGCCCAGGCGCCAGGTGCCGAGCTGAAGGAAGTCTTTATTCCCGTCGGTATGGTGTACGCGCAATTAGGTCTGACCGATTCATTGGGTCTGACTGTGTACTATCAATACGAATGGGAGAAGAGTCGTCTGCCGCAAAACGGCAGCTACTTTGCGACCAACGATTTTGCTGGTGAAGGCGGACAGGATGCCAACATTCAGTTGGGCTTTACCGGCAACCCAGATATCGACCTGGATTTTTTGATGCTTAAGCTCAATGAGCTGCGCGGTATGTTGCAAAGTGGTGCTAATCCCACCATGGTGACGCAGCTCTATATGGGGTATCCCACTAAAGTTGCGGTGCGCGCATACAGTGATGAAGCACACAAAGACGCCGACGATCAAGGACAATACGGTATCAGGTTGTCTTATTATTCTGAGGCACTGAACGATACCGAGTTTGGCTTCTACCATATCAATTATCACAGCCAGCGACCGCTGATTTCAGGTATTGCCTCTGACTTTACAGCGGCTGGTCTGGCGTCTGATTTGGCGTACCTGGCAACCAATGAGATTACCCGCGACAACATCACGGATTTACGTGCCTTTACCAAGGCGGAGTTTGGTTATCCTGAGGACATCAAACTGTACGGCTTGAGCTTCAACACTAACGTTGGCGAAACCGCGCTGGCCGGTGAGGTTGCCTATCGTCAGGATGAACCTCTGCAAATTGACGATGTGGAACTTCTGTATGCAGGTATGCCTCAGCAGCTTGCAGCAATGGGGGTGCCAGATCCTCTTGCCAGACCTGATTTGGCTGGTATTTCACAGTTGGATAATTACCTTGGCTATACAGTCGGGCCGGGGGAAACTGCCACAGGTTATGTGTTGTCTGATACCGTGCAAGCGCAGTTTACGGCAACGCATTTGTTTGGCCCAACGCTGGGTACGGATAACCTGATCTTATTGGGTGAAGTCGGCTATGTGAAAATCAATGATATGCCCGATCCCAGTTTGTTGCGTCTGAACGGTCCGGGTACATCGCGAAGTGGTCCTATCCCGGGTAAAGAAGGTCTGCATACCGGTATTTCCAATGGTCCTGAAACCAATCCATTCCCTACGGATGACGCCTGGGGATATCGTTTGTTAGCTAAAGCTGATTTCAATAACGTGTATGCCGGTATCAATATGTCGGTTCGCGCAACCTTTGCGCATGACGTTGACGGCATTACGCCCGACCCGTTGTTCCTGTTTATTGAAGATCGTAAGTCATCCAGCCTGTCTCTGGACTTCGACTACCTTAGCAAGTGGTCAGCGAGCGTGTCGCTGAACTCATTCTGGGGTGGTGTGGGCAGTACTAACGCCTTGTCCGACAGGGACTTTGTCTCATTTAATATCAAGTATTCAATCTAGGGAGTAGTCATAGATGAAGAAAATAACCCTAGTCGCAGCAGCGATCGGTTTGAGTTTGACGACGGCCTTTGTACAGGCCAAGGTGTCAGAGGCAGAAGCCGCAAAATTAGGTACAGAACTTACTCCTCTTGGTGGTTTGAAAGCGGGAAATGCTGATGGCAGCATTCCTGCGTGGGATGGCGGTATTACCACACCGCCAGCCGGTTACAAGGTGGGCGACCATCATCCGGATCCATTTCCAGAGGATAAAGTGCAGTTTGAGATTACTGCCGCGAATATGAGCCAGTATGCGGATCTTCTGTCTGAAGGGCAGAAGAAAATGTTTGAGACCTATCCGGATACTTTCAAGATCCCGGTGTATCAAACTCGCCGTACTGCGTCTAACCCACAGTTTGTTTACGATGCCACCAAAGTGAATGCCACTAGGGCTGAGTTAGTGGAAGGCGGTAATGGTATAAAAAATGCGGCCATGGGCATCCCTTTCCCCATTCCACAGAATGGACTGGAAGCCATCTGGAACCATATTTTGCGCTACCGCGGTCAGGCTATTCAGCGTTACGGTGGTCAGGCAGCACCTACCGCCTCGGGCGATTACAATGTGATAGGTTTTGACGACATTTTAATGATCAAGTATGCAGAAGACGGCGTGACGCCAGAGAAGCTTGAGAAAGAAAATGTGCTGATGAAGTTCAAGCAAAGTATTACCGAGCCAGCCCGTTTAGCGGGAACGGCGTTACTGGTACATGAAACCATGGACCAGGTTAAGGAGCCGCGTCAGGCCTGGACCTATAATACTGGTCAGCGCCGGGTGCGTAAGGCACCGAATATTGCTTATGATGCTCCGGGTACGGCCGCAGATGGCCTGCGTACCACTGATGATTTCGATATGTTTAACGGTGCACCGGATCGCTATAACTGGACGTTGAAAGGTAAGCAAGAGCTATATGTTCCTTACAACAACTATACTTTGCACAGTGATAAGGTGAAGTATGAAGACATCCTTCAACCCGGCCATATCAATCCTGAATTGACCCGCTTTGAGAAGCACAGGGTATGGGTGGTTGAGGCAAATCTGAAGCCCGAGTATCGTCATATTTACCAGAAGCGCGTGTTCTACATTGATGAGGACAGTTGGCAAATCCTGGTTGCCGATATGTACGATAACCGTAACCAGCTATATCGTGTGGCGATGGCCTATGCCATTAACTATTACGATCTGCCGACATTGTGGTCAACCCTGGATGTTTACTATGATTTGAACTCCAGACGCTATCTGGCACTGGGTTTAGACAACGAAACCAGAATGTATGACTTTACTATCAAGCCCAGCGACAGCGAGTTCACTTCGCAGGCCCTGCGGCGAGAAGGACTGAGGTAATCGCAGTTAAACGGTTGGCACTGCCAACCGTTTTCATTTCTACCATCGGCAGGGAAAGCCATTAGGCAAAGGGACAACATCGTGCAGCAGACATCCTGAGAAACTATCCACATGAAGCTTCGTTTTTCAATGGCGTTAGCCGCCTTATTTATCGCGCCGATATGGGCGCAAACTACACCGGCTTTTGTTGCCCCGTTGGCAAAAGAATCCTTGCTATTAGATGTCGCTACCACCACAGATGGCTTGATTGCTGTGGGGGAGCGGGGCCATGTTTTATTGTCCAGCGACGGGCACGATTGGCAGCAGCAGCAAGTTCCAGTCAACGCCACCTTAACCGCTGTAACCGTCAGGCAACAGCAGATGTGGGCGGTGGGTCATGATGCGTTGATTATTGCCAGTGAAGATGGCGGTCGTTCATGGCAGGTGCAGCATTATCAACCTGAGTTGGAAAAGCCCCTGATGGATGTGCTGTTTTTCGATGCACAACACGGCGTAGCCATAGGTGCATATGGTTTGTTTTTACGCACTGAGGACGGGGGCGCCAGTTGGCAGCGAGAACCTCATATCGAGCTTCTGGATGAAGAGGATATTGAGTATCTGCAAGAACTTAAGGAAGAAGACGAAGCCCTTTATGAACAAGAGCTGGGTTCAATTCTGCCGCACTTCAATCGCCTGAGTCATATTGGTAACAGACTATACCTGGCCGGTGAAGCCGGACTGCTGGCCTTTAGTGATAATCAGGGCAAACATTGGCAGCGCATGGGCGTGGATTACTTCGGTTCATTTTTTGATATCAGTCAGGCGGCAGATGGCCGTCTGCTGGCAGCCGGTCTGCGTGGCAATTTGTTTGTGTATGATGACCTAGATGGCTGGCGCCCTTTAGCTACCGGCATGAAATCATCCCTCAACAGCATTGTATCGCTGGATAACCAACAAACCTTGATCGTCGGTAACAATGGTTACCTGGTTTGGCTAAATGACGACCTTAGCTTAACCCAGACCGAGGAAGAGAAAGCCGTCCTTAATGCAGTGGGCTTTAACGGCAACATCGTTGCCGTGACCGAAGCCGGTGTCAGGTTTATTCAGAAGTAGGCACAGCTATGACCAGGTTAATTGATTTTTTTGAGTTAGTAATATTTCGCCATCGTGCTTGGGTTATGGTGTTATTTGGTTTGTTGACCGGCTTCTTACTGTGGCAGGCAACGCAGTTGAAACTGGATGCTGCATTCACTAAAAACATTCCCCTGAATCACCCTTATATGCAGAATTACATGAAGCACCAAAAGAACTTTGGTGGTGCAAACAGTATTCTGGTTTCTGTATGTGGACGTGATTCCAGCATCTTTAATGAAACCTTCTTTACCCGTCTTAAAGATGTGCACGATCAGCTGTTTTTTATTCCCGGGGTCGACCGCTCACAGGTTAAATCCTTATACAGTGCGTCTACCCGCTTTACCGAAGTTGTTGAAGAAGGCTTCTCCGGCGGCCCGGTTATTCCGGCTGATTTTAATCCTGCCAATCCGGCCGGGTTAAAGCTGGTATCGGAAAATATCGTTAAGGCTGGCATAGTCGGACGTATGGTGTCTGACGATTTTAAATGCGCCATGGTGACCGCCCAGCTTCTTGAACTGGATCCGCAAACCGGCGAGAAATTGGATACCTTGGCCTTTGCTGACAATCTGGAGCAGCAACTTCGGGGCAAGTTTGAAGACGACAAAATCAGCATTCACATAATCGGCTTCTCCAAAATGGTAGGGGATGTGGCTAAGGGTGCCAAGGACGTCTTAGTGTTCTTCGCTATTGCCATTGCGATCACGGCGGTGATGGTGCTGCTGTTCTGTAAGTCCTTGCTGTTAACCTTGCTGCCACTGCTGTGCTCTATTATTGCGGTGGTGTGGCAGATGGGACTGCTCACCTTGCTTGGCTTTGGTCTGGATCCTATGTCTATCTTGGTACCGTTTTTGGTCTTTGCCATAGGGGTCAGTCATGGCGTACAGATGATTAATTCGGTGGGTAAGGAAGTCATTGCCGGTCAGACAGCCAAGCAGGGCGCACAAAAGGCATTTCGTACCTTACTTATCCCAGGTGGGGTGGCTCTGCTGTCGGATACCGTCGGCTTTATGACCCTGCTGGTGATCGATATCGGCATTATCCGTGAATTGGCCATTACCGCCAGTATGGGAGTCGCGGTGATCATTCTGACCAATCTGATTTTGCTGCCGGTATTAATGTCCTACGTAAAACTGGGGGAAAAATATAAGGCACGCTTTGCCAACAAAGAGCAGCGTTCAGATCGCTTCTGGAATTATGTCGCGCATTGCTCCAACGCTGGCGTAGCCAAGGTCATACTGGCGGTAGTGGCACTGCTGTTCGCATTCGGCTGGTATCAATCTGAGCAAATGAAGATAGGTGATTTGCATGCTGGTGCGCCGGCCTTGCACGAAGACTCCCGTTATAATCAGGATACCTTCCTTATTACCGACAAATACGCCATCAGCGTAGACTATATGTCGGTACTGGTAGAGACCACTGCGTCGGCTTGTACTTCTTTTGAGATTATGAATGCCATTGATGAATTCCAATGGAAAATGGAAAACATTGAAGGGGTGCAATCGGCGGTCAGTCTGGCGTCAGTGGCCAAGCTTATTAATGCTGGCTACAACGAAGGTAACCCAAAATGGCGGGTATTACCGCGCAATCAGCAATCTCTGGTGCAGGATATTTCCAGAGTAGACACCTCGTCTGGATTGCTCAACGGTGATTGTTCTGTCATGCCGGTGATTTTGTTTATGGCTGATCACAAAGCGGAAACCATAAACCGTGTGGTCAATGCCGTAAAAGAATATCGTCTGCAATATGAGCGTGAAGACCTGCAATTTAAGCTGGCCTCAGGTCCGGTCGGTGTTATGGCCGCCACTAACGAGGCTGTGAGTGCCGCTCAGGCTCCCATGATGTTGTACGTGTTTGCGGCGGTTATTGTCTTGTGCTTACTGAGTTTCCGCTCTTTACGTGCAACTTTGGCGGTGGTGCTGCCCTTGTATGTGGTGTCCATACTAGCTCAGGCACTGATGACCAAACTGCAAATTGGTCTGACGGTATCGACCTTACCTGTTATCGCCTTAGGTGTGGGTATTGGGGTGGATTATGGGATTTACATCCTGTCGACCATGAGCCATAAGCTGAAAGCTGGTATGCCCGTGCGTCAGGCTTATTTTGACGCCCTTAAAGAGCGGGGCAGCGCTGTGCTCTTTACCGGCATTACCCTGGCCATCGGGGTCAGTACCTGGGTGTTCTCCAGCCTGAAGTTCCAAATGGATATGGGGATTCTACTGACCTTTATGTTTGTGGTGAATATGTTGGGTGCTGTGGTGGTATTACCGGCCTTAGCATCAGTATTTTGGTACAAGCAAAAATAATTTCTTGCATAGTTAATAGCCCTAGGGCATGAAAGTCAGCCGTGAACCTTCCAAGATGGGTTTCACGGCTTTTTCATTTATGTATGGTAATTGACACCTTTTAGCAGGTTTTCACGCCCATTCACTCCACATTCGTGCAGGTTAAAAATTTCCACCCCAAACATAATAATTTCGGATTAGAAATTTTTATTAACTATGTATGAATATGTATCCCGAAGCCGGGCTGTAGCGGGCAATTTACCCCTTTCAAACCCTGAGGGAATAGGGGACAATACTCAGAATTTGTATAAATCTCAGTTCTTTATTACTGATTCCGCTGAGCGAAATAACTGAAAGTGAATTGGTATACTAAAATTCGCCCTACAAAGCCCGCATGACAAGGTATAAAAATGACGGTTGCAAATAGCCAGCACTCTGTACTCCTCGAAAATGTGTTCTCATTGATCCGCAAGAAAGTCGACAAGGCACAGTCGCCACTGGTGGAGCAGTTCGCGCAAATTCTGTTTAAAAACATCTCTAAGGATGATTTACAAAACAGGGTGGACAGCGATCTGTATGGTGCCACGCTGAGTTTGTGGAATGAGTTTGTTGACTATCACGATAAAGCCCCCTTTATTCGTGTATTCAATCCGGAAATTGCCAAACACGGTTGGCAGTCCTCCCACACTATTATTGAAATTATCGTAGACGATATGCCCTTCCTGGTGGACTCGGTACGTATGGCGATTAATCGCCTGAGTATCACGGCCCACTTGATGCTGCATACGCCTATTGGCGTTAAGCGCGCGAAAGACCATAAATTGGAAGCCCTGCAGGATGCCAAGAGCAAAGGCGTCACTAAGCAAACGGTGTTTCTGATGGAAATTGACCGTCAGACCAGCAAGAAAGCCTTGCAGGATATTGAGAAAGAACTGCACTCGGTGTTGGATGAGGTGCATTTAGCGGTATCTGATTGGATGCCGATGAACGAGCGCCTGGATACCGTTATTGCCGGTTATGACAAGCAGCCATGCCCGGCCGGCAGTGCGGCACAAAAAGAAGTGCATACCTTCCTTAAATGGATCCGCAATAACAACTTCACCCTTATGGGCTATCGCCATTATCAAGCCAAAGCCGTTGAAGGGGATCACCGCTGGATTGCCGACAATGACAGCAGCCTGGGGTTGATGAAGAATTCTGTTAGCAACCGTGACCGTTTATTGTCACGTTTGCCGGTATCGGCCAGAGCAGAAACTCTGAGCCAGAATCCATTGATTCTGACTAAAACCAATACCAAGTCAAGGGTTCACCGCCCGGCTTATATGGATTACATCGGTATTAAAGAATTTGATGCCGAAGGTAACGTGGTAGGCGAACACCGTTTTATCGGCTTGTATTCGTCCGCTTTCTACAATGCCGGTGCCAGTGATGTACCCGTATTGAAAGACAAGATTTCCCGTATGTGCGACAACTCGGCATTCGATAAGTCGTCTCACGCCTACAAAGCCTTCCTGAATATTCTGGAAACTTACCCGCGCGATGAGTTGCTGCAAGGCAACGAAGATGAGCTTGGCAATATTGCTCTGGGTATTTTCCAGATGCAGGAACGTGGCATATCCCGTTTATTTGTGCGTCGTGATGTGTTTGGACGTTTTTATTCGTGCATGGTGTTTGTACCCAGAGAGCGTTACAACACACAACTACGTAAAGACACCCAGGCTTTACTGAAAAAGTCCTTCGGTAGCGAGCAGGATGTGGAATTCACTACCTTCTTCTCCGAGTCCGTTTATGCCCGTACTCACTATATGGTGCGCGTTAAGAACAACAACGTGGAAATCGACGTGAAGGAAATTGAAAAGAACATTATCGAGCTATCCAAGAGCTGGAATGACAAGTTAAGCAGCGCGCTGCGTGCCAGCTACGGTGAAGCTAAAGGCAAGAAGCTTGATCAGAAGTACGATAACGCTTTTACCCGCAGTTATACCGAACAGAATCTGCCGACAACCACAGTAGTGGATATCGAAAAGCTGGAAAGCCTGGATGATGAACGCACACTGGATATGCTGTTCTACCGTCCGCAGGAAGAGTCTGATGACAGCGCAGTGGTTAAACTTAAGTTATTCCACCGCAATCAGCCTATTCACCTGTCTGCCGTATTGCCGATGCTGGAACATTTCGGGTTACGCGTAATCGACGAAAGTCCTTATCAGGTCAAGGCCAGCGACGGTACGGTGAACTGGATCATGGACTTCTCCATGCTGCACAGCTCCAGTAACAAAATGGGCCTGGAGCAGGCACAGGAATTGTTCCAGGATGCCTTCTCAAAAGTCTGGTACATGCAGTTAGAGGATGACTCTTTTAACCGTTTAGTTTTAGGTGCTGGCATGCCAGGCCGCAAAGTGACCATTTTGCGTGCTTATGCCAAGTACATGCGTCAGACCGGCAGTTCATTCAGTCAGGACTATATCGCCAGAGCACTGGACAAATATCCGCATATTGCGATTTTGTTAGTACAACTGTTTGAACAGCGTTTTGACCCGGCGGTAAAACGTTCAGAGAAGAAAGAAGAGGCGCTGTTGTCTCAGGTGAAAGAAAGCCTGGATAACGTATCTAACCTGGATGACGACCGTATTATCCGTCGTTATCTGGATATGGTGATGGCGACTTTGCGTACTAACTTCTATCAGAAGGACGAGCAGGCTAACGATAAGCCGTACATCTCCTTTAAGATGTTGCCTGAGCTTATCCCTGATATGCCACTACCTCTGCCCAAGTTCGAAATTTTCGTTTACTCCCCGCGTGTTGAAGGCGTCCACTTGCGTGGCGGCCGGGTTGCTCGTGGCGGTTTACGTTGGTCTGATCGCCAGGAAGACTTCCGTACCGAAGTACTGGGTCTGGTAAAAGCACAGCAGGTGAAGAACACTGTTATTGTTCCGGTTGGGGCAAAAGGTGGCTTTATCTGTAAGAACCTGCCAACCACAGGTGGCCGTCAGGCATTTTTGGATGAAGGTAAGGAATGCTACCGTATCTTTATCCGTTCTTTGCTGGATATCACCGATAACATCGTACAGGGCGAAATCGTTCCGCCTAAAGATGTGGTGCGTTTAGACGAAGACGACCCTTATCTGGTCGTCGCGGCAGACAAAGGTACTGCGACCTTCTCAGATATTGCTAACGGTATTTCTGAAGAATATAACTTCTGGATGGGGGATGCCTTTGCATCCGGTGGTAGTGTTGGTTACGACCACAAAGGTATGGGTATTACCGCCCGTGGCGCTTGGGAGTCGGTTAAGCGTCATTTCCGTGAAATCGGTATTGATTGTCAGACCACGGACTTTACCTGTATCGGTGTAGGTGACATGGCCGGTGACGTATTCGGTAATGGCATGTTGCTGTCAAAGCATACTCGCTTGGTGGCAGCGTTTAACCATCTGCATATCTTCTTCGACCCGGATCCAGATGCGGCGAAGACCTATGCAGAGCGTCAGCGTCTGTTTAAAGATCCGTCCTTGAACTGGGCTGACTTTAATAAAGACCTGATTTCCAAGGGTGGCGGCATATTCTCCCGTGCCGATAAGGCCATTAAGCTGACTGCGGAAATGAAAAAATGGTTGGGTACCAAGCAAGCAAGCATGACGCCCAGTGAGTTGATTCATAATATTCTGAAGATGCCGGTTGACCTGATTTGGAACGGCGGTATCGGTACCTACGTGAAAGGTGCCAAAGAAAGCCATGCTGATGTAGGTGATCGTGCTAACGACGATCTGCGTGTCAACGGTAAGGACATCAAAGCTAAAATCATTGGCGAGGGTGGCAACTTGGGTTGTACGCAGCTGGGCAGGGTAGAATACTGTGCAGCCGGCGGCCGTATGAACACCGACTTTATTGATAACGTTGGTGGGGTGGATTGTTCGGACAACGAAGTTAACATCAAGATCCTACTTAATACCCTGGTGAAAAACGGCGATATGACGGTGAAGCAGCGTAATAAACTGCTGTTCGATATGACCGATGATGTGGCGCAAATTGTGTTACAGGATTGCTATCGTCAGACGCAGTCTATCTCCATTACCGAAATCGGCGGCGGTTCTCGTCTGAAAGAGCAACTGCGCTTTATTCACGGTCTGGAGCGTGAAGGTCGTCTGAATCGTGAGCTGGAATTTATCCCAAGTGACGATGAGTTGTCTGAACGTCAAGCCTCTGAGCGTGGTCTGACTCGCCCTGAACTAGCGGTACTGATGGCTTACGGCAAGATGGTGCTGAAGGACAAACTGAATATTCCTGAAGTAACAGAGAACCCTTATCACGCCAGACTGCTGATTACGGCGTTCCCGAAAATGCTGCAGGATAAGTTTGCCGAACAAATGACACTGCACCCACTGAAGGCAGAAATCATTGCCACTAAGTTGACCAATAACATGATCAACGATATGGGCCTGAACTTTATGCATCGTTTGCAGGAAGAAACTGGCGCCAGCGTTTCTGAAGTGGTGAATGCCTATTCCGTGGTCAAAGGTATCTTTGGTATGGAGTCCATGTGGCGCGATATTGAAAAGCTGGACAATAAGATTGATGCCAATCTGCAATTGGCCATGCTGGACGACATGCGTCGTTCACTGCGTCGTGCGTCACGCTGGTACCTGCGTCACGGCAATAAGAGCTTGGCTATCGATGATGCTATTGCCTTTTATCAGCCCACTATGCAGGACCTTAGTAAGAATCTGCAGAACTACCTGGTTGAAACAGAGTACAAAGAGCTGGAAGAGAAGAGCCGCGTGCTAACCGACGCTGGTGTACCTAAAGATATCGCTTATAAAGTCGCCAGCCTAAGCAATATGTTCTCTTGTCTGGATCTGGCACAGATTGCCTGTCAGGAAGGCAAGAAAGTGGCGCTGGTAGCGAGCTTGTATTACAAGCTGGGTAACAAGCTGCAGTTGCACTGGTTCTTGGATCAAATCAATCGTCAGTCGGTCAGCAACCACTGGCAAGCCTTGGCCCGGGCGTCATATCGCGAAGAGCTGGATTGGCAGCAGCGCTCACTGACGTCAGTATTGCTGAAGTTTGATCCTAAGAATAATGATGCACAGGCGGTGCTGGATAGCTGGATTGAAACGCACGAGGAATTGCTGGAACGTTGGTATCACATGATGTCAGAGTTCAAAACCAGCAGTACTCATGAGTTTGCCAAGTTCTCGGTCGCGTTGCGCGAACTGATGTTGCTGAGTCTGAACTGTAGCAACTCACCTGCGCACTAAAGCCTTGGCCCGCCCAGTGCGGGACAGTCGCTTGAGCATACTCTATAATGCCCCGGTTTAGCCGGGGCTTTTTATGTCCGTGGATGGGTGATTGCCCGTTATTTAGCCGCTATAAAGGAAACCACGCCATTATGTATTCATTGTTCAGAGACCTGCTGTTTAGTTTAGACGCCGAACGTTCCCATGACTTCAGTCTGGCCTTCTTAAAGGCCAGCCAGCGTAATCTGCTTAATCGTATTTACGCGCAGGATGTACCGGATAAACCGGTTGAGGTATTGGGGCTGCGCTTTAAAAATCCGCTGGGACTCGCAGCCGGTTTGGACAAAAACGGCGAGTGCATTGATGCCTTTGCCGCTATGGGCTTTGGTTTTATTGAAGTGGGTACGGTCACCCCAAGGCCACAGGGCGGCAACGACAAGCCCCGTTTGTTCCGCTTACCGCAGTCCCAGGCCATTATCAATCGCATGGGCTTTAACAACAAAGGTGTGGATTATCTGGTCGAGCAGGTTAAAAGGGCAGAGTACAAGGGGGTGCTTGGCATTAACATCGGCAAGAACAAGGTCACTCCCGAAGAACAAGCTCTGGATGATTATCTGCTTTGCTTAGACAAGGTTTACGCGCATGCCAGCTATGTGACCATTAACATATCCTCACCCAATACGCCGGGGTTACGTAATCTGCAATATGGTGAAGCCCTGGATCACTTATTACGTGGACTAAAACAGCGTCAGCAGCACCTCAGCGATCAGCAGGGTAAATATGTGCCTGTGTTGGTAAAAATTGCCCCGGATCTGAGTGACGAGGAAATACTGGATATCGCCCGCTCGTTAGTGCAAACCGGTATGGATGGTGTTATTGCCACCAATACCACTTTAGATCGTAAATTGGTAGAAGGGCAGGAGCATGCTAATGAAGCTGGCGGATTAAGTGGCGCGCCGCTCACTCAGGTGAGCCTTCAGGTTACCCAGAAACTCAGCAAGGCATTGGATGGTGCGATGCCCATTATCGGCGTAGGAGGGATTGATTCTCCGCACGCGGCTAAGGCACGGATCGCGGCGGGATCAGATCTGATCCAGATCTACTCCTCACTGATCTACCAGGGGCCGGATTTGATCAAAGAGATCCTCGAATCCTTATAAAGATCCGGCGCGGATCCCGCTTGTCTATGCGGATAAATTATTAATAAAATTAACCGCTTGGATGTAGGTTATTAATATAAGGCGGGCCGCTTACCCGCCTTGGCTAACTAACCAAAGGGACCTTTCTCATGCTGCAACCTGATAGCAACTGGCGCTGGTACTACGACCATCAGCATGACCGCCTGGCGCTGCAGTTAGGTGAGATGCTGTTTCTGACGCCATACAAGAACAAACATCTGGCCTACGCATTAGATGGGCTGGAGTCGTTTGACCTGCAAGACCTGGAAGTATACAGCCAGGTGGCAAACCAGCTTGAACACTGTCCATTGCGGCTCAGTGCTGCGCAACAAACGCAGTTAGGGATTAACGTCTGTGCTGTCCAGCGCTTCCATAAACCCTTGATGCCGAAAAGCTGGTTTTTCGATCGTCACCAACAGGGTGGACATTATCATCGTGTGTCCTGGCTGACATGCGGGGAGGAGCGTGCCAAGGTATGGGTGGTGGAAGATAACCACAGCAGTTGTTTGTGTTTACTTCTGGATGTTGAGCTTCCACTTGGCAATGGTAAGGCACTGCAACAGTTCGAAGCCATTCGCGTGATGCATGACTGCCTTGAACCTTGTTTTGAGCACGAGCCCCTGCGTAAGCTCGCCTAACCCACGCGACAGGGGCGACTGAATTGCTTCCTACTCTGGTCGGGCACCGCCTTTACCTTCGCCATATCAATACCGCTGACGCCGATGCATTGTTTAGCCTGTATGCCGATGCCAATACCATGCGTTTCGCGGCAGACCCGGTATTTACCCATATGGACATGATGCAGCAGATGCTGAGCAGTGTGGCGAGCTTGTATGCCAGCGGTGAATCCTATGAATGGGCGTTGGTGTTATCAGACTCTGAACATATCGTGGGTACGTGTGGATTGCACAGTTTTAATACTGAGCGCACACGATGTGAAGTGGGGTGTTTGCTGGCGTCGCCATTTTGGGGGCAGGGATTAATGCAGGACGCTTTATCCTTGCTGTTAAGTCATGCCAAACAGTTGGGAATCACACATTTGCTGGCCGATATCGAGCCGCAAAATCATCGGGCGCGGCGCTTTTTCACAAAGTTGGGTTTTCATTGTGACGCTAATGGCCTGTTCAGCCTTGAGCTGAACTAAGCACTCTGCGGTCTAACCCGCACAGATGGTGTTGGAGTCATGTTGATAGCCAGACAAATTGATCCATACAAAGCCTGACTTTTCCCTTATAATCCCAGCCTTTAATTTTACTCTGGTTCGGCATGTACGCATTTGTCATCACCACATCCAAGGGCTTAGACGATCTCCTGGCACAGGAAATTGCTCAGCTCTGTCCGCATTTATCGCTTAAAAACAAACCAGGCCAAATCCTGTTTGATGGTGAATTGACCGATGCTTATCGCATTTGTTTATGGTCACGCCTGGCCAACCGTGTGCTGGTAAGGTTGGCAGAAGGAGACTGCCAGGATGCCGAACAGTTGTATAAAGTTGCTTCTAGCGTCAACTGGTCGGCTCAATTTAATGTCACCGACAGTTTTGTGGTGGACTTTGTGGGTACCAGCAAGGCCATCAATAACAGTCAGTTTGGCGCCTTAAAAGTCAAAGACGCGGTGGTGGATCAGTTTCAGGAGCTGTTTGAGCGCCGTCCCAATGTCAGTAAAGACAACCCGGCTATCCGCATTCACTGCCGTTTGTGGCGTGACAAAATTGGGGTTTATCTGGATTTAAGCGGTGCCAGTTTGCACCAGCGTCATTATCGTTTAAAAGCAGGTAGTGCGCCGGTTAAAGAACATATTGCTGCCGCGATGCTCTATCGCAGTGGCTGGGCGGCGAATCGCCAGGCCCCGCTTGCCGACCCTATGTGTGGGGCTGGCACCATTGTGATCGAAGCGGCCCTAATGGCGGCCAATCAGGCACCGGGCTTGCTGCGCAACCAATGGGGATTCACTTACTGGAAGAAGCATCAGGCGGATGTCTGGCAGACCCAGTTTGATGAAGCAGAAAGGGCAGTCACCAGCCCGGCCCGTCAGTTTTATGCTAACGATATTGACCCTGCTATGGTGCAACTGGCTAAGCAGAATGCGGGGGCGGCCGGTGTGGCGGAACTTATTCAATTCTCCACCGGTGATGCCAGTACCTGGCAATGTCCGGGGGAACCCGGTTATCTGGTCTGTAACCCACCTTATGGTGAACGGCTAGGAGAACTGACCGAGTTGCTGCCGCTGTTTAACGACTGGGGATTACAGCTAAAACGTCATTATGCCAACTGGCACTTGTCTATTCTGACTTCCAACCGTGACTTACTGCGCCAGCTTAAACTGGTGGCAGGCAAGGAATACCAGATTATCAACGGTAAGCTGGAATGCCAGTTGGTGAATTTCCTGTTGGATGAGAAGAACTGTGAAATCCGTGAGTCTTCTATGGCAGCGGGACAGGATTTTGCCAACCGTTTGTCCAAGAATCTGCAAAAACTCAAAGGGTGGATTAAGCAGTTAGACAGTGATTGCTACCGGGTGTATGACGCGGATTTGCCTGAATATAATATGGCCATTGACCGTTATGGTGATTGGGTGGTGGTGCAAGAATATGCTGCACCTAAGAATATTCCTGAGAGTAAAACCCGTAAACGTCTGATGGATGCGATGCTGCATCTGCCCAAAATTCTCGGTGTGTCTCACGACAAAATCGTGCTTAAGGTGCGCCAGCAACAAAAGGGTAAAGAGCAATACGAAAAGCTGTCCAGCGATAAAGAATATATTCAGGTGTGGGAGCATGGTGCGCGCTTTTGGGTCAACCTGAAAGATTATCTGGATACCGGTTTGTTCCTCGACCACAGAAGCACCCGCCAGTTGGTGCGTCAGTGGAGTAAGGACAAAGACGTACTGAATTTGTTTGCTTACACAGGCTCGGTGTCTGTACATGCGGCGCTGGGCGGCGCAAAAAGCGTCACCACAGTGGATATGTCACGTACTTATCTGGATTGGGCTAAGCGTAACTTCTCTTTAAATAAGCTGAATAACGTTTACCAGTTCCGCTTTCAACAAGAGGATTGCCTGGCCTGGTTGCATACCCACCGTCAGCAGTACGACCTGATCTTTATCGACCCGCCGTCGTTTTCCAATTCCAAGCGCATGCAAAATACCTGGGATGTGCAGCGGGATCACCTTAACCTGCTGGCCGATGCTAAAGCTTGTCTGCGAAAGGGTGGCAAAATCGTGTTCTCCAATAACCTGCGTCAGTTCAAACTGGATGAGGCAGGTTTAGCCGAGATGGGGCTGCAAGCTGAAAATATCAGCGCCAAGACCCTGCCGGAGGACTTTAAACGTAATCCAAAAATTCATCATTGCTGGGTGATTACCCATGCCAACTGATTTGATTTTGTACGGTACCATCGCCTGCCATTTATGCGAGGAAGCTGAGACATTGGTGTCACAAACGGCACCTACGCTGAGCCTGACCAAGGTCGATATTGTGGACGATGAACATTTATTCGCCACTTACCGCTACAGTATTCCGGTGCTGAAGGACCGTCAGGGCAGGGAGCTGTTCTGGCCTTTTGACGCCAACGCTTTAAAAGAGTTTTTATCTTGAGTTTGTTACAACTAAAAAATGCCCAACTGTCCTTTGGCACCCATGTGTTGCTGGACAAGGCCGAGCTGGTGATTCAGCCGGCAGAGCGACTCTGTTTGGTGGGACGCAACGGCTGCGGAAAATCCACCTTACTGAAAATTATCAACGATGAAATGCAGCTCGATGACGGCCAGCGCATTGTCACCGGTGGCATTGTGATTGCCCGTTTAGAGCAGGACCCGCCGCTGCTGGCCGAACAAAGTATCTTTGACTATGTGGCAGAAGGGCTGGCGGAGTCTGGCGAGCTGCTTAAGGCGTATTTCCATCATACTCATCTGGTGGCGCAAGACCCTTCAGATGCCAATCTGAATAAACTGGAACGTTTGCAAACTGAGCTTGAGAGCCTGGATGCCTGGCGCTTGGAGCAACGCATTGAGCAGGTGCTCAATCAGTTATCCTTGCCTGCTGAGCAGCCTTTATCGTCCTTGTCCGGTGGGTGGCGCAGAAAAGCCGCCTTGGCACGCGCTCTGGTGACAGATCCTGATATTTTGTTGCTGGATGAGCCAACCAACCACCTGGATATCGCCAGTATCCAATGGTTGGAAAAGGTGTTGGTGGACTTCAAAGGCACAGTGGTATTTGTCAGCCACGACAGGGCTTTTATCCGCGCGATAGCCACCCGTATTATCGATTTGGATCGTGGTTATTTGGTTAGTTATCCGGGCAACTATCAACAGTACCTGGATAAAAAGGCCGAAGATCTACAGGTGGAAGCCACGCATAATGCCTTGTTTGATAAAAAGTTATCCGAGGAAGAGACCTGGATACGCCAAGGCATTAAAGCACGCCGTACCCGTAATGAAGGCAGGGTGAGGGCGCTGAAAGCACTGCGCAAAGAACATTCTGAACGACGTAACCGTCAGGGCACTGCCAAAGTTAGCCTGGCAGACAGTCAGGCCTCAGGTAAGCTGGTATTTGAAGCCTTGGGCCTAAGTTACCACATTGAAGGCCAGTCTATCGTAGATAACCTGGACTTGACGGTTTTTCGTGGTGACAAGCTCGCTCTGATTGGCCCCAACGGTTGTGGTAAAAGTACCCTGATAAAATTGTTGCTGGGGCAGCTGCAACCCGATTCGGGCAGTGTGCGTATGGGAACGGCATTGGAGCTGGCGTATTTTGATCAACACCGTCAGGCGCTGAACCCCACGGATACGGTTATTGATGCCGTAGCAGAGGGTAAACAGGAAATTACCATTAATGGCCGCACCCGTCATGCCATCAGTTATTTACAGGACTATTTGTTTACACCGGACCGAGTAAGGGCCCCGGTAAGCTCCTTATCTGGCGGCGAGCGCAACAGGCTATTGCTGGCAAAGTTGTTAGCCAAGCCCAGCAATTTATTGATTCTGGACGAACCGACCAACGACCTTGATGTAGAAACCCTGGAACTGTTGGAAGAAACGCTGGCTCAATACCCAGGAACGGTGATTCTGGTCAGCCACGACCGGGAGTTTGTGGATAATGTGGTAACCTCTTGTCTGTTCTTTGAAGGCGAGGGCAAAATCCGTGAGTTTGTCGGAGGTTATGCGGATGTGACGGCTTGGTATGATGCACAACAAAATCAGGCCAAACAGGAAACTAAACCACAAAACATCAGTCAAACTGCTGCGCCAAAGGCTTCTGTCCAGAAAAACAAGAAGTTATCATACAAGCTGCAGTTAGAGCTTGAGCAGTTGCCTGCCCAAATTGAGGCACTGGAACAACAGATCCAGACATTGGAAAGCCAGGTCAATGACCCGGATTTCTTTAAGCAGGATCCCAATGAAACCGCCACCATGCTGGAACAGCTAACCCAGGCTCAAGAAGCGCTGGAAACCGCATTTTCCAGATGGGAAGAATTAGATAGTATGTCGTAGCACATGAGACAAGTGCTTGTAGTAAAACAGGAATTCAGATGAATAAAAACAGGTTACTGCCACTTTCCGCCCTGAGTTTAGCCCTCTTAAGCTCAGGCCTCTCGGCAGCTACATACGAGATTGTCCCCCTGGCCACTGCCAATAAAGGCCTTTATAGCTTTGCCAACAGTATTGATGGGCAAGGCAACGTATTACTTACCGTGCAAAATGCCTTTAATCCGCCCATCGATGTTAGCTTGTTGGATCTGGATAACAACGAAGCCTTATCGAATTCGCTGGAAGCACCTGATGATGTTAAAAATGGCGTAATCAGTACTAGGGATAGAGCGATACTATATACCTATATATTGCAAAATAGAGGCAACCCACTTTTTCAGCAGCTAGGCAACTATCTGGGCTACCTTACGGATGCAGAAGGCAGTGAAGCGGTTGTTGGCTTTGATGCCTATGATGCCGATATTAATGGCTTAAGCCGCAGTGTGGATGTATTACCCGCCGCGATAAATGCAGACGGTGTCGCAGTCGGCAACAGCACGGCACCTTTCTACAAAATTAATTACACCAACGAGGCGGATATAGAGCACACTTACCTTATCCGTGATTTTAACCGTCGTGGTTTTGTGGCTATTAATGGCCTGCAAGTTCCCTTAGTACCAGCTGAAACCACTTTTGGAGGCTACAGCGAAGCCAGAGGCGTCTCCGATAATTTATGGGTGGCCGGGGTAAGCTCCATCGAGAAGCGTGAAAGCTTCGATACCGCCATCGAAAATTGCAACGACGACGAAAAGCGCGGCGATTTTCCTATTGCATTGTGTTTAAGTAATTCTAAACCCTCAGTTAGTTCACCTAATTCTCAAAGTGGACAACCCAATGAGGACACCGCTGATACCTACTTGGGAAATTATGCGACCTTGGATGGCGCATATAAAAACCGTGCCACATTGTGGAAGATAGATAATCAAGGCAATGTGTTAGACAGCAAAACCTTCGACTTGCCTTTTACCCCGAAGGAAGACGACACCGTTTTCTATGCCAACCGTGCTGCAGATGTCAATAATAACGGTATTGCAGTAGGTGTCAGCCATGCAAGTTACCCGGATTATGAAGATCTTATTCGTACTTATGCGGCAGTGTTCTACGAAGACAAAACACTGCCAATTGGTAATGAAGAACGTTATAGCGATTACACCTTAAGAAATAACGGGTTATTAAGTGCCGCTACCGCCATCAATAATCACAACCAGGTAATTGGCTATACCTTAAAATTGGTTAATGGTTTTGAGCGCACCAAGTTTTTCGTCTACGACTTTGACGAACAAACCATGACCTATCCGGATGATTTCTTCCCAGGCTCATCCAGTATAGCCAGAGATATCAACGACGCCGGTCAGGTCGTAGGTGATGGGGAAGTTGAGTCGACTATTGGTGGCAGCGTTCGTCGTCGCAATGCCTTTATCTATGATAACAACGACAAGCAGTTCCAGAATCTCAATGACTTAGTGTCGTGCAACAGCCCTTATACACTGGTGCAGGCTAATGCCATTAATGAGTCGGGTGAAATCGCCGCGACCGCCACTTATAAGCGCGCCTCGTTGGATATCGTTGGCGAACCCCTACTGGATAGTGCGGGTAATCAGGTGATGGAAGAAGCGATAGTAGCAGTAAAGCTAGTGCCTATCCCTGGCGGCGATATTGACGATTGCAGTGGCAATCAGGACAAAGTTGAGCGTCAGGGCGCTGGATTCGGTTGGTGGCTGTTAGGGCTGCTGGGTGTATCCGGTCTGCTTCGTCGTCGTTAATCGCTCTAAGCACCCGGATAAGGATGCCGGGTGCGCCTTCCTCTCGATAGCATTTGCCACCTCAGCCAATCAGCAGTCTTTAATCGTTTATGATCAGCTTTTTCACCCAAACCCCTCGCTTTAGGTGGTTAGGATTTGCCCGGATACTGCAAGTCTAAACGCGGCTTTTGGGCTGATTAATTCGATATATCCCTGCCACCCCTCATTGACACTGCGTTATGCCCAGCAGTGCAGTCTATCTCTCTAATATGACAAAATGATGTAAGAAAAATTTCAATGAATATCATGCGCTTATCACTAGAGTGATAACAAGTGCGCTAAGTATTATTGAACCAAGCTGCAGTTTTCGATATCACATAGGGGTGGTCGTTCGACCACAGTTTAAATTACGGATGAGGTATCTAATGAAAAGACAGAAGAGAGATAAACTTTCCCGTGCACACGCAAAAGGGTATCAAGCTGGCATCTCAGGTCGTTCCAAAGAAAATTGTCCTTATCAAACAACAGATTCCCGGTCTCAATGGTTAGGAGGTTGGCGGGCAGCGCAAGAAGATAGAAGTGTCGGGTTAGCCAACCGCTGACACTTGATTGAACTCGCCGCCACTACGCGGCCTTAAGCATAAAAAAAGCCCCATGTTCGGGGCTTTTGACGTTTTAAAGTGTTTAAAATTAGTGTGCTTAGAAGTTGCTGGTGTCCTGGAACAGACCCACTTTTAAATCTTTGGCTTCGTAAATTTTACGGCCGTCCACTTCAACACAACCATCTGCCATTCCCATAAACAGCTTACGTTTGATAACGCGCTTCATATCGATGCGATAGGTCACTTTCTTTGCCGTAGGCAGGATTTGGCCGGTAAATTTCACTTCACCCACACCCAGGGCGCGACCTTTGCCCGGACCACCAGACCAGCCCAGAAAAAAGCCAACCAGCTGCCACATGGCGTCCAGACCTAAACAGCCAGGCATAACAGGATCGCCGGGGAAGTGGCAGTCAAAGAACCACAAGTCCGAAGAGATATCCAGCTCGGCAATAATATGGCCTTTGTCATAAGCACCACCTTCCTCACTGATACTGACAATTCTGTCCATCATCAACATATTAGGGGCGGGCAGTTGGCTGTTACCGGGGCCGAAAAGGTCGCCGCGGCTACAGGCCAGCAAATCTTCTTTGGTAAAACTGTTCTTACTGATAGTCATAATTCACTTGAAGGTTAGTGCATAAATTTCGCGGCCTAATTTAGCGAACAGTTGTGCGCTAAACAACTCTGAACAGTCATTTTCGTTGTTAAAAGTTATGCCTTTAATTTGTGGGCTACCTAGGTTTCCGCTTAGATATCTGTAGATAAAATTCACCAGCCATTGAGCTTAGACAACGAATAGCTGATACTGACCTCCTGTAAGATTGACGATGTTGCTTCATGTCCGCCTCAAATATTAATGCCGAAAAACAGCGCCGCTTCCGTGAAAGACAACGCCAGAAAGGCAATAAGGAAATCCGGGGATACGTGAGCCCCAAGGGCATGCACTGCTATAACGAATTATCGGAAAAAAGCGGCTGGACAGACGGTGAGCTGCTCAATAATGCGTTACGCATAACCTATGCAGCCTACCGTTGTGGACAGATTAAACTGTTGAATGAATGGCTAAAAAGCAACGATTGCTAGTGAAATGACTCAAGGGGCCTTACGCCCCTTGAGTTTGTTCTTGTATCACCAGTCTGTCATCCTGGCCCACATCTAATATTCGCCGTTGACAGCGTAGGCATGCACTCAAGCCGCGCAGTGCTTGTTCCAGTGCCGCAGCATCCAAATGCTGGCTGATACTGGTACGAATCAGACGATGTCGTAACTGTTGATATGCCAAATTCAACGCCTGCCAGGGCGCGTCCAACCCTTGTTCCATTTGTCGCTGGAGGGCGGCAAAACTTTGAACCTGGGTGAGCCACTGATGAATGTCTTCAGCAAAGGCAGGATGAGTCAGGGCATCAGCCTGCTCAATAAATTCAGCATAAGATTCCAGCGCTGTGGCAAAACCATGCAAATCCGCGACAGCCTCCTCAAAACCTTCCCCCTGAGGCTCGGTCAGGGTATTGCGACCAGCTTTATTGATGAAATCACGGGTTTCTTCCACCCGCCCCAGCAGGCTATCCAGCTTGGTGTCGGCTGATGGGTGCTGCGGTAATTCCAGAATCGCCAGGCGTAACAGCGCCACTTCCTTTTGTACTGCACTTAACGCCAGTTCCGGCACCGAAGCTAGGTTGGCATCCAAATGCGTATAACGGGCGTCACGACGAAAATGTTTAAGCAACCAGGCCGACATTCTGGGTTCGACGGGTAGCATCAGTAGTACCCCGAGCAGATTGAACCCGGAATGAAACAGGGCCAGGAACATCGGCATATGTTCGGCTGAACCCAACCAGCTACTGAGTCCCCAGGTCAGCAATGGCAGTAAACACAGCGCCACCACACCGGTAAGCAAGTTAAACAAAACATGGGCCATGACCAGTCGCTTGGCACCGCTGGACGCGCCAAGGCTTGCCAGTAAAGCCGTAGAGGTCGTACCAATGTTGGCGCCAATCACGGCGGACGCAGCAAGTTCCCAGTCGCCCATACCACTGGCTGAGGCGGTCAGAATAATGGCGATGGCGGCACTGGATGACTGGGTCAGTACGGTCAGAATAACCCCTAGGCCCAAGCCCACTAAAACGGGACTGTTTATCCATTGTGTCAGGGTCTGTGGGTCGAACTGCACCGCGCTGAAGCTGGCTTGTAGGGCATCAATTCCCATAAACAGCAGACCAAAGCCAGCCAATGCCATACCCAATGACTGGCCACGCACTTTAGGGGAGAACACTTTTAGCAATGCCCCTATACCTATAAGAGGATAGGTGATGGCTGACATATTCAGTTTGAAGCCAATCAGGGTCACCAGCCAGGCCGTTAGGGTGGTACCTACGTTACTGCCGAAGATCACCCATACCGACTGGGAAAAACTCATCAACCCGGCATTGACAAAACCTATGGTGGCAACGGTGACGGCACTGGATGATTGCACCAGGCCGGTTACTACTATGCCGGCAACAAAACCTCTCAGACGGCTGCTGATCCATTTGCCCAGCATATGCTCAAGGGCTTTGCCTCCCGCCACCTTCAGACCTTCGGTCATCAGCCACATGCCGAGCAGAAACAAGCCCAGCGCACCCAACAATTGCATCATGATTTACGTCCTAAAACACCATGCTGTGGTTCAGAGCGGGGATTTCAACCGCTAACTGTTGTTCCTGCCATAATTTATCCGCCAGTGCTTGTTGTGCCAGCGGTTCACCATGCACCAGCACCACTTTAGGCTGAGGTTTGAATTGACCAATCCATTTTATCAAACCCGACTGACCGGCATGGGCAGAGAACCCGCCCAGGGTTTCGATGCGGGCTTTGACCAGATAAGGTTCGCCAAAGAGCTTGATGTGCTTGGCACCGTCAACCAATATCCGTCCCAGCGTACCGCGGGCCTGAAAGCCAACGAAGATCAGGGTATTGTTTTTGTTCCAAATTCGCTGTTTGAAATGGTGACGAATACGTCCACCGTTACACATACCGCTACCGGCAATCACTATCGCCCCCCGGGCAATTTTATTAATGGCCATGGAGTCTTCCGGTGTGACGGCCATAAACAGGTTAGGCAGAAAATCTTCCAGCGGTTTGTGGTGATCTAAATGCAGATGGGCAGTGTCTTTAGGATCGAGCAGCTCAACCCACTTTTCATAAATGCGCGTTACCTCTATGGCCATTGGGCTGTCTAGGAAGATCTGCCAATTGTCCAGTTTGCCTTGCTGATGCAGGCAACCTAAGTAAAACAATAGCTCCTGCGTACGCCCTACGGCAAAAGAGGGGATCATGACATTGCCGCCACGCTGCCAGGTCTCGGCCAGAATACTTTCTAATTGTTCAAGGGTATCGTCTTCGTTTTTATGCTCGCGATCACCATAGGTGCTCTCCATCAACACCACATTGGCCTTTTTAAGGTAACTTGGGTCATTCATCAGCACAGCATCGCGTTTGCCTAAATCACCGCTGAAGACCAGACATTTGTCTTTGCCTCGTTCATTAAAGGTGATTTCGACAATGGCAGAGCCAAGGATATGACCAGCATCATGCAGACGCAGTTTCGCATTGGCACCGAGCAGCACTTGTTCACAGTACTCCAGTCCAACGCACAGACTCAAAGTACGTTCCACATCCTGCATACGATACTGAGGTTTAAGTAGCTTTTTGCCCTGGCGCTTGCGGCGAAGATTCTCACGTTCCAAATCCCGCTCATACAAGCCAGCCGAGTCGCGCAGCATAATATCGAGCAGATCTGCTGTAGCCTGGGTGCAATAAATGGGGCCGTTAAACCCCTGATTGACCAGCTTAGGCAGCATGCCTGAGTGATCCAAATGTGCATGGGAAAGCACTACCGCATCAACACTGTGGGGATTAAAGGCAAAGTCTTCGCTTTCCAGGCGGTCAATAATGTCGCCGCCCTGGTGCATACCGCAGTCCAGCAACACCTTGCCTATTTCTTCTGATTCCAGCAGGTGACAACTGCCGGTAACTTCTTGTGCCGCGCCTAAGAATCGAATCGTCGCCATAGATGTTTCCTTCACGTTAGTGGCTTTTTCACAATGTAGCCTGAAAGACCACCTGCATGCTAGCGCAACACTAAGATAGGCAAATTGATATGGATCAGCGGGACGAGAGAGAGCAGCCGAGGTGTTCGGCTGCTCAATAGGGGTTAACGCCGGATTACGGCTTCTTGTTGATTCAGTAACGAAATCATCGGGTTTTGGGCCAGAACCTTGTCTTTGAGCAACCAGCCAATCAATAATCCGGTGGCAAAACCGCCTAAGTGGGCACCGTAGTCTACATCCGCACCGCCCAGCAACATGCCGAGGATATTAAATGCAACCCAAATAGCGAAGAACCAAACGGCCGACAGCTTCTTCTGATAGATCACGAACATAAAGGTCAAACTAGCATGACGGAACCACATCAGGTACATGCCAAATAGACCGGCAATGGCCCCACTGGCACCAACGGACGGAATATCGCTGCCGCTTCTGACCAAGGCGCCCACGACGCTCGCAGCCAGGCCACATAGCAAATAAAGCCCCAAATAGCGTTTATGGCCAAGGGCATCCTCGAGGTTATCGCCTACCACGTACAGAAAGTACAAATTACCCACCAGGTGTAACACTGAACCATGCAGAAATATGCAGGTCAGCAGTGTCCAGGCGTGTTCACCGGCCAAGACCTGTGAAGGAACGGCGGCCAGATGCTGAAATGTCCAGATAAAGCTCTGTTCATCGAAATAGTACAGGGCAAAGATCACGGCATTGAGTAGCAGCAATGTCCAGTTGACCACAGGGCGGATGCGCGGCTTAAGGTTATATTCAACCGGCATCTGCGACAGAAACTGGAACAAATAGGTCTTCCAGTTAACTTTTTGATTCAATTGCGACAACGCATCCCGCAGCGCCGGACTTTGCTGTACGCCGCGCAGTTCATGGCGGTCGACCCAGCTACCGTCACAGGCATGGCAATGATCAATTTCGGTATGGTAGTCGGCTAACAGGTGGTAACGCTGTAGCGATTGATGACAATCGGGACAATGTAGCTCGCTGTCGCCCAGATGTTTGCCAAAATGATCGGCATACTGGCTGTCTGATACATCCTCATGCAGTTCATTAATCATCCGATTAACTTCGTCTTTCTCAAACCACAAGCCACCACAGGCCTGACAAACATCAATTTCATCGGCCTGGTAACTGGTGGGGGTCAACATTTTATCTTTACAACGGGGGCAGGGTTTAATCGGCACGCTTCAACTCCTTCAAGCTACCAATGACTACACCTTCTTTGGCCAGCGCCTGCTGCAAAGATTCTGCGCTTTCGGCTAATACAGGCAGAACATTTTGCTGCATATGGTCGGTTAACAATTTCAGTTGCGCCCCGGCATAGGCAGAGCCCAGTTTACGCTGCTCGGCCTTGTCCATTAATTGCCTTGACTTACCATAAAAGCGTCTCACCTCCGTCAGGATTTCACTGGGCGTTTCCAGTGTAGCAGGGTGATAGCGCATCGTTTCCCACACGTAGAGATCCATGGGGGGACGGTTGTCCTTGATGATCTGTAAGGCCGGACTTTTAGCCAGTACGTCGGTGGCATATAGCTCCACTTCGCCAATATTGTCTTTCAGCTCTTCGTACAGGGACATTCTCAGGTAGTAGTTATCTTCCATTTTGGAATAGGTATCGAAGGTCAGCGCTTGCTGTAAACCGCTTTGTGCGGCGAGATAAACCCCGACAATAGTAGAGACAATCATAAAGATCTGGTTAAGCCAAAAGCCGGTCTTCCGCAATTCCTGATTATCGAGTGGAACCTTACGATGTTGGGCCAGTGAGCTATCGGCTGATGCCGCTTTTGCATCTGAATGGGACAAAACATACTTCCTGTTGTTGATAAGGCGGCTATGGTAGCTAAATAGCAAAGCCCTGATAAGTCAGAACTAATTACTATCGTTTTCAACGAGATTTGATTATGCCAAAGCATAAGTAAAACCGTTCAAAGTGGAGAATATGTAGTCAGTTGAGACGATGTCAGTGTTTTCAGACAAAATGCGTTGTGCGCCGCTTGATTCGAGTTTCCCAGCCATAAAGCATGGTGGATTTGTGATAGATCAAAACCTGACAGAATACCCAGGGGTACACTGCCGACATTGAAAATGGAAATAGCAGAGACAGAATGCAAGGCTGGGATCCCAAACTCATTGCCAAATACAATATTAATGGCCCCCGATATACTTCATACCCGACTGCGCTGGCATTGAACGAGGACTTTAACCTTGATGCCGTGCAACTGGCGTTGGACAGCAGTCGCGATGATCTGAGCTTGTATATCCATATCCCGTTTTGTCATCAGCTTTGTTATTACTGTGGCTGCAACAAGGTCATCACCCGTCATCAGCATAAGGCCGACAACTATCTGGATGCGCTGGAACTTGAAATGGCCTTGTATCAACAAAAGTTGCAAGGCAAGCGTATTCACCAAATCCACCTCGGCGGAGGGACTCCCACCTTTTTGACCAATGGTCAGTTAAGTCGCCTTTTATTGGCGCTGCACCGGCATTTCGATATTGCCATAGACGCAGAGCTGAGCATTGAAATTGACCCTCGCAGCTGTAATGACGATAAGCTGCGCCATTTACGCAAGCTCGGCTTTGGCCGGGTTAGCTTTGGTGTGCAGGACTTAGACGAGAAAGTGCAAATTGCCATTAACAGGGTGCAGGAAACCGACTTAATTCGTCATCAGGTGGCACTGTGCCGGGAACTTGGCTTTGCCTCTATCAACCTGGATTTGGTTTACGGTCTGCCTTATCAGCATCCAGAAAGCTTTGCCGAAACCCTGGCTGAGATTGTCAGGCTAAGTCCGGATCGCATTTCCTTGTTCAGCTATGCGCATCTGCCGGCACGTTTTGCCGCGCAGCGTAAAATTCCCGATGCCAGCTTGCCAGACTCTGCCACTAAGTTAGCGCTACTGCAGCAGTCTATCGACGCATTCGAGCAGGCCGGTTACCAATTTATCGGTATGGATCATTTTGCCAAACCGGATGATGAACTGGCCAAAGCCCAGCAACAGGGCAGGTTACAGCGTAACTTCCAAGGCTATACCACCCATGGCCAAGATGCGCTGATTGGCTTAGGGGTGTCGTCCATCAGTCAGGTAAATGGTGTGCTATGGCAAAACGCTAAGGAGTTACCTGCTTATTATGAGGCCATGCAGCAGCGCAGTTTGCCGGTACAAAAAGGCTTTTCGTTAAGTGAAGACGATAAAATGCGCGCCGCACTGATAAGCCAACTTATCTGCCATTTTAATCTGGATATTCCTGCGTTTTGCCAAACCTGGCAGTTGGCCGATTTTTGGCGCACCTTTGCCGATGCCTGTGACAATTTACGGCCTTTTATCGATGATGGGTTAGTGCGTGTTACTGACAGCCGGCTTGAGGTTTTGCCTAAGGGCAGATTTTGGGTGCGCAGTATCTGCGCCTGTTTTGACGCCTACCTGCAGCAAGGACAAATGCGCTACTCCAAGGTGGTGTAACGGAATAACAACAATAACAAAGTCAACATCAGGAAAATTTCGGCCCGCATTGCGGGCCGCTTGTTTTTTAAAAGGGCTGAATGCTGACTTGCTCTCCCGTTGTGACATAACCGCGCTGTTGTTCCAGCACAATATAACAGTTGGCGTTGGCAATACTGGTCAGTACCCCAGAGCCCTGATTACCCGTGCTTTTGACTAACAATTGGCCGTTTTCATCCTGCCAGTACCAACCACGCTGCAAGTCCATCCGACCCGGGCGCTTTTTCAGATTATCCGCGGCTTTTGCCAGCAGTCTTACTCCGGGAGTTTGCGTTTGACCGCTCAGGGTTGCCAGGGCAGGGCGAACCAGTTGATCGAAGGTAACGTAAGCCGAGACAGGGTTGCCGGGCAGGCCGAAAAACACGCATTCACCTAAGTTACCGAAAGCAAAGGGTTTGCCTGGCTTAATGGCCAGTTTCCAAAAGCCAATTTGGCCAAGCTCAGCCAGAATGTCTTTGGTAAAATCGGCTTCACCTACCGACACACCGCCTGAGCTAATTAGTACATCACATTCTGCGGCGGCCTGGCTTAATGCCAGACGCAGGGCCTGTTTGTTATCCCGCACTATGCCAAGATCCAGTACCTCAATGCCCAGTTGACTGAGCTGAGCACGAAGCACCGCACGATTGCTGTCAAAAATCTGCCCGTCTTTGAGCTTGCCACCTGGTGCCACTAATTCATCGCCGGATGACATAATGGCCACCTTAAGCGGTGTATAGATGCTGACCTCTGCAATACCTAAAGAGGCCAAAAGACCTAAGTCCACGGCGCGAATAAGATGACCTTTGGCCAACAGCACTTGTCCCTGACGGATATCTTCCCCGGCGCTGCGAATATTACTGCCACTGTCGGGGGTGGTTAAGAAACGTATGTTGGTATCGCTAGCTTGCACCTGCTCTTGCATCACCACCGCATCGGCACCGGAGGGAATAACTGCACCTGTCATAATACGCAGGGTTTCGCCGGCACGCAGTTTGCCTTTAAAAGGCGCGCCGGCAAAACTACTGCCTATTAGTTTGAGACTGTCAGTGGTTTGTAAATCTGCGGCACGAACGGCATAGCCGTCCATCGACGAATTGTCATAAGGTGGAATATTCAGCTCGGCAATCACATCTTCTGCCAACACCGCGCCTAAGGCACAGTCCAGCGCTACCTTCAGCACCTGTTGGCGGCAGGTCAGTGCTGCATGCATCTGCGCTAACGCCTGTTCAACGGGCAGCAAGGCAGGAGCCTGATCGCAAGGTGAGGGCTTAACAGGGTGGTGTGACATAAGGTTCTCCAACTATTCCAATGGCTTAAGGGTAACCAGTTAGCGCATTGAAGCCAATACAACCAAAGGAATAGAAAAGGGATGATGGTAAAAGATTTCGTTGCGGCTTTGCCGGAAAATTAAAAAGCCGGCGCTAGACCGGCTTAAACATACTCATAGGCTTAGAATCGATAATCCACTTTGGCCCACAGGGTACGCCCCGGCTCATGGACCCGACCGCTAACCACATAACCAGGGATATCCGCGGCACTTTTGCTCAGATACTCCTGGTATTGTTTATCCAGTAAATTATCGATACCCAGACTCACCTGCCACTGGCTATTGGGCTGCCACATGGCATTGGCCGACAATACGCCAAAGCCAGCGGTAGGCAGAGTATCCAGGCCGACAATGGTGCCCTGATTTTGCGCCACCTTGTCCTGACGTTGCACCAAGCGCCACAGGGCGCCAAATTGCCAGTCCTGCCACTGATAGGCAGTACTTAACCGCAGCTCCACCGGCGGCTGCTGAGCAAGGGCAAGATTATCGCTATCATTGCTACCCCGACTGACCGCCAGGCTAGACTCCACTCGCCACTGGGTGGTGGCCTGCCAGGTCAGACTGGCTTCGCCACCAAAGGTATGGGCGTCAATGTTACGCACGGTTTCCGGCAGCATGGGATTGTGTTTATCCAGCAAAATAAAATCACTGATATCGGCGTAATAACCCGACAAACTCAGCCGTATATCCTGCCAGTTGCGGATCCAACCTATATCCAACTGATGGGTAATTTCTGCCTCGGTATTAAAGGCGGACGCGCTGTCTTCACCGCCGCGGTTATTTCCCAGTAATTCCCAATAGTCGGGGAAGCGTGCCGCCCGGCCAATACCGGCATACCAGGTCTGATTGTCGCTTTGTTGCTCCATACGCACAAAACCGCTGGTCAGCGTATCGGCGCGTTTTTGCCCATAGCTGGGGTTAGCTATGGTCATCATCATGCTTTTACGCAAACTCAGGCGACTGTCCCAGGCTTGCCAGTCATCCACCCGCACACCGCCATGCAGGCTAAGGCCGTCTGAATAGGCGTAGCTAAGTTCGGTAAACAGGCCCCATTGCTCAAAACGGCCATCTTCCATACGCACTTTGTCCTGATAAGGCATCATCGGCTGATTCATGCTCATGCGGTTGCGATGGGTATTCTGGCTGGCATCCAGGCCCACTTTAGTCTGTAGCTTGCCAAAGGCCAGATCGGCCTGAATACGGCCGCCGCGGTTATAGCTATCCGGGTTCATGGCGGCCGGCGTTGGCATCATCATACTGGGGGTAAAGTCGCGCAGGCTGTAGTTATCCATCACATGATCAACATGGTTGAAGTACAACTGGCCTTCCAGACGGGTTAACCAATCGGCGAGGTTATCTTTACGACCTTTTAAGCTTAACTGACGACGGTCGAACAATGAGCCATCCATAGTCCGGTCAGCATAGGCCGCTTCGCCATCACTGCTACCCAGGCTTAGCATTAACAAACTATCGGCGTCCGGGGTCCAGGCCAGCTCCGCGTTGGCGCTCCAGCGATCGTAATGGCTGTTAATTTCATTACCTTCACCGTCCTTATAGTTGTCCGCTTTGGCTTTGGCGGCATTTACTCTGACAAAACCGCTAGTGTTGCCCAAGGTCATATCGGTGTTTATTTCACGGCGCCCGGCACTGGCAAGGGTCAGGCTGGTGTCGGTGGTAAAGCCGCTTTCACTTAGCTGATAGCTGTTACGCTCGAACAGCACAGTGGCATTGGCGGGCAGATGCAAAACCGATTGGGGGCCCTTGATCACGCGGATTTGGTCAAAACTTTGTGGCGATAAATAGGCCGTAGGCGGGTCCATACGACTGCCACAGCCGCCAAACAGCAGGTTGCCGTCGTTTAAAATGGTCAGGCGTGACGCTGCCATGCCTCTGAAGACTGGATCGCCGCTGGCCCCGCCTTTACGCACCATAGAAAAGCCCGGGATGGTTTTCAGATAATCGGCACCGTCGTGAGCCGGCAAAGGCTGGCGCGGCTGCTTGGCATCGGTAATGACCTGGTTGGGTAGGCTAAGGGCTTCGCCACTGACGATAATAGTTTCTAACTCGTCATGTTGTTGTGCTTGTTCGCCATAGGAAAGCGCAGAGAAAAGGGCCAGGCTCAGGGCGCTGACACGAAAAGTGGTGTGTTTGTTCATTGTTTGATTCCGTTTACATAGGGGCACGCTGGC
The DNA here is from genome assembly GCF_014645355.1 of Bowmanella pacifica. Taxonomy (GTDB): domain Bacteria; phylum Pseudomonadota; class Gammaproteobacteria; order Enterobacterales; family Alteromonadaceae; genus Bowmanella; species Bowmanella pacifica. The sequence continues at coordinate 96,071 of NZ_BMLS01000003.1, forward strand.
CTAAGCCAAAGGCCCAAAGCTAAATATTGGTTAACAGCAGAGGAATCAAACGGCCGGTGGGGCGCGGGATAAGGCTTTGGCGTATTGGGCTTGTAAGTAAGGCGCACTGAGGCGCTGGGCAATCAGATCAGGGTAGTTTAGCTGCGCGGCAATCAGCTTTGCGCTAACAGCAAAGGTTTTTAGGTCCTGGGCAAATAAGTCGCCGCATTTGATGCTTTTGAGTTCTTGGGGAAGATCTTCTGGTGCATCGACAAACACGAAAGCACCAGCTTGCCAGGAGGCAGACATGGACACCCATTTCATATCCCGGCCGGTACAAATCAGTACTTTGTCTTCATCGCTGAAGCTGCGGGCCTGGGCCAAATGCTGGGACGTCGCAAACGCCAGGCTCAGGTTGTTGAGTATAAACAGCAACAACAGCAGCGGCGTAAACCAGATTTTGGTGCGGCGAATGAACAAGTGCCTGTCCAGGTTGGCAAAACTGACCTTAGTGTAAGGAAAGCTCCGGGGTACGGCAATATCCCTTTGGCGGTATTGCTTGCGCTGGATCAGGACGACGGCACTTTATCTGCTTAGTTGTTTCAACATCACATCCTGCCTGCTCGGCAAAATTACGATTTCTTTACGCCTGGTCCATCTTCATATCTAGAGACTTTACAGCCCTTATTTCTACAGTAGCCCGTCACTCACAAACAAAGGACAACAATCGTGAACTGGCTACTGCTGTGTTTATCTCTGGCGCTCTTCGCATATCTGGCCGTGGCAATGTTTGCCCCGGATAGATTCTAGGGGGCCGCATGCTGGATATTTTTATCATCTGTTTACTGGCGCTGGGCCTCGCCTGGCCCTTAGGTCACTATATGACCGGTATATTTTCCGGTCAGCGGCACTTTACCGATACCTTGTTCAACCCGGTTGAACGTCTTATCTACAAAGCCATTGGCGTTAATCCCAATCTGGGCATGACGTGGAAATCTTACGGTGCGGCGTTTTTACTCAGCAACCTGGTATTGGGGATTCTGGCCTTTTTGTTGCTGAAGTTTCAGCATTTACTGCCTATGAATCCCGATGGTATCGGGCCTTTATCCTGGGACTTGGCACTGCATACTGCGGTGTCGTTTCTGACCAATACCAACCAACAACACTATTCAGGCCAGGCGCAATTGAGCTATCTGTCTCAGGGCTTTTTGATTGTGACCTTGCAATTTGTCACGCCGGCAATGGCACTGGCGGTGTGTGTGGCCATATTGAGGGGCATGCTGGGAGGCAGAAACAAACGCAGCGCGGCAGAAGGCGAGGCGCGGGACTTGGGTAACTACTATGTGGATCTGGTGCGCGGCGTGCTGCGCTTGCTGATCCCCCTGGCTACCATTGTCGCGCTGTTGCTGTCCTGGCAAGGGGTACCGAGCAGCTTCGAAGGGGCGCAAAAGGTACAGACCTTAGACCCGGCAGCGCCTATTGCTCAGCAGCAGGTACCTATTGGGCCTGTGGCGGCCATGGTCTCCATCAAACAGCTTGGCACCAATGGTGGCGGCTGGTATGGCCCCAACAGCAGCAATCCGCTGGAAAATCCAACCCCGGTCAGTAATGCCATTGAAACCATTGCCCTGGTGTTGGTGCCTATGGCCGTGGTGTTTATGGCCGGTGGTATGCTCAGACGTAAATCTTTCAGTTGGATGTCGTTGGCGGCCATGGGGGTACTGAGTGTGGTGTTTATTGCCGCCACTGTGTACAGCGAGCTGCAGCCTAACGCGGCCTTTGCCGGTCAGGCCATGCACGGGCCCAATATGGAAGGCAAAGAAGTGCGCTTTGGCCCGGAACTGTCGGCCTTGTGGGGCACTTTTACCACCCAAACCTCCAATGGCTCGGTCAACGCCATGCACGACTCCTTTAACCCCATTGGCGGCCTGATGACTCGCTCCGGCATGCTGATCAGTGCCATCTGGGGCGGTATTGGCTGTGGTTTTGTCAATTTTATTGTGTACGTGTGGATTGCGGTGTTTTTATCCGGTTTGATGATCGGCCGCACCCCAGAGATCTTCGGCCGTAAAATTGAAACCCGGGAAATTACCTTGCTGGGGAGCCTTATCGTGCTGCCAACCCTGTGTGTTTTGGTACTGACGGCTATCACAGTGGCCATACCGGCCCTCACTGGCAACAGTAACCCCGGCTTTCATGGCATTTCCCAGGTTTTCTATGAATACACTTCGGCCTTTGCCAATAACGGCTCGGGTTTTGAGGGGCTGGGCGATAACACCCCCTGGTGGAATGTCAGTTGCGTGATTGCCTTGCTCCTGGGCCGCTACCTGCCGCTGTTTATTCCACTGGTGATTGCCGGACGAATGGCCGCCAAGCGCGTCAGTCCTGTTGGTAATGGCAGCCTCAAGCTGGAAAGCCCGACCTTTTGCATCACGCTGGTGGCCGTCATTCTGATCCTCAACTTCCTGTCTTTCTTACCTGCTGCGGTTATGGGGCCGATTGGCGAAGCCCTTGAACTGGCAACGATCAGTGTGGAGCAATAATTATGAAGCATAAGACAACCCAGGCACTTGGCCAAAGCGCTTATCAACAAGCGGCGCTGGACGCCCTAGCCAAGCTGTCATTTAAGAGCATGGCGGGTAATCCGGTGATGTTTGTGGTGCTGATTGGCACCTTGTGTACCGCCCTAATTACCTTGCAAAAGCTGATAAGCGGCGCGGCTTTTGGCTTTGAGCTGATAACCACCCTGGTACTGCTGTTTACGGTATGGTTTGCCAATTTTGCCGAGTCTGTGGCCGAAGCCAGAGGGCGGGGGCAGGCCGCCAGCCTGAAATCTGCCAGAAAGTCTTTACAGGCCAGGCGTATTAATGGCGACAAAGAAGAGATGCTGGTGGCCACCGGGCTTGCCAAGGGCGATAGGGTCAAAGTGCTGGCCGGTGAATATATTCCCGCTGACGGTGAGATTATCCAAGGGGTGGCCACGGTTAACGAGTCGGCAGTCACAGGTGAATCGGCCGCGGTGTTAAGAGAAGCCGGAACCGATCACTCCAGTGTCATCGGCGGCACTAAGCTGCTTAGCGGTGAAATTGTGCTGCTGGTGGCCAATGATCCCGGTCATAGCTTTCTGGATAAGATGATTGGCCTGGTGGAAGGCGCTAAGCGCCAGAAAACCCCCAATGAAACGGCCCTGACCGTGCTGCTGGCAGCCCTGACCCTGGTGTTTTTACTGGTGGTGGTGACGCTGGTGCCTATGGCGTCGTTTAAGGGCGTAGCGCTGAATATCACTATGCTGATTGCCTTACTGGTTTGCCTGATTCCCACCACCATAGGCGGCTTATTGCCGGCCATAGGTATTGCCGGTATGAACCGCGCCTTGGCGGCCAATGTGGTGGCTAAGTCAGGTAAAGCGGTGGAAGTGGCGGGGGATATCGACACCTTGCTGCTGGATAAAACCGGCACTATTACCTTTGGCGATCGCCAGGCAACTGCATTTCTAAACGTACAGGGTGTCTCCGAGCAGGCGCTGTTGAATGCCGCGGTGCTGTCGTCGCTGCAGGATCCCACCCCTGAGGGCAAATCGGTTATTCAACTGGCCGAGCAAAAGGGCTTTATTACTCCCGCCACGCCCAAAGACGCTGAATTTCTGCCATTTTCGCCGAAAACCCGGGTGTCCGGCATTAAGTTGGGGGCGGGACAGTGCATTAAAGGCGCCAGTGACGCGGTGAAAGCCTGGGCCGGACAGCATCAGCTTACCTGGCCACATGATGCAGACGGCCTGGTACGCAGCGTGGCGCAAAAAGGCGGTACGCCGCTGGTGGTGGCTACAGAAACCCAAGTGCTGGGTGTAATTGCCCTGAGTGATGTAATTAAACCTAGGGTAGCGGCACGTTTTGCCAAACTGCGGGCACTGGGGGTACGCACTGTGATGGTTACCGGCGATAACCCGGTTACCGCCAGTGTGATAGCCGCAGAAGCCGGTGTGGATGACTTTATTGCCGAGGCTAAACCCGAAGACAAACTGGCACTGATTCGCGAGGAGCAAGGCAAAGGGCGCTTGGTTGCCATGGTGGGTGACGGCACTAACGATGCCCCGGCACTGGCACAGGCTGATGTGGGCCTGGCCATGAACTCGGGCACTCAGGCCGCCAAAGAGGCCGGCAATATGGTGGATCTGGACTCGGATCCGGCTAAATTGCTGTCGGTGGTGGAAGTGGGTAAGCAGCTGTTAATTACCCGCGGCGCGCTAACCACCTTCTCGCTGGCCAATGACGTAGCCAAGTATTTTGCCATTCTCCCGGCAGTATTTGCCGGTGCGTTACCGGCCATCGCCGCCCTGGATTTTATGCAGTTGCATAGCCCGGTATCGGCGGTGATGTCAGCCCTTATTTTTAATGCCCTGATTATTCCCGCCTTGATTCCGCTTGCGCTTAAGGGCATCAAACTGCGCCCCATCAGTGCAGAAAAACTGCTGCGTAACAATATGTTGGTGTACGGCCTGGGTGGCTTGTTGCTCCCTTTTGCCGCCATCAAGGTCCTGGATCTGCTGATTAGCACCTTAGTTTAGGAGAAAGCCATGAATGCCACTATTCAACATCCAACCTTTGCCCAGCATATGCTGACCGGTCTTCGGGCCGGGCTGACCTTACTGGTGCTATGCGGCGGGGTATATACCGGCGTGGTTACCAGTGCTGGTAGCACTTTATTTAGCCATCAAGCCACCGGCAGTTTGCTTAATCAAGGCGAGCGGGTGATTGGCTCTGAATGGGTCGCGCAGCCCTTTGTTAGCGATAGCTATTTTCACAGTCGCCCCAGTGCGGTGGATTATGACCCTACCGCCACCGGCGGCAGTAACCTGGCTCCCAGTAATCCCGAGCTCAGAGCCCGGGTGATAGCACAAAGCGCCGACATTCAGCGCAAAGAGGGCGTAAGCGCCGAGCAGATCCCGGTGGATATGTTATCCACCTCGGGCGCGGGCCTGGATCCGCATATCAGCCCCGAGGCGGCCATGTTGCAGGCCCCCCGCGTAGCCAGGGCCAGACAGTTGCCGCTGGAGCAAGTGCAAAACCTGGTAGGGCAAGCTATTGAAGGACCGCAATGGGGCCTGTTTGGCCAGCATCGCGTCAATGTACTTAAGCTCAATCTGGTGCTGGATAAGCACCAGGTGTTTTAAATAAAGGAAGCATTATGTCTTGGATTACATTTACACGTTTTTCACTGCCGTTAAGCCTGACCTTGGCTTTTACTGCCCAGGCCCAGCAATGGCAAAGCCAGGCCAATCTGACCTTGGCCAGCGACTACCAATTTCGCGGCATTTCCCAAACCGACCAAGGCCCCGCCATTCAGGGCGGCATTGATATTAGCCACACCCAAGGCTGGTATCTGGGGGTATGGGGCTCCAATATCGAATTTGGTCAGGGCAGTATGGAGCTCGACTGGTATGCAGGCTGGTCCGGCACCTGGGAAAATGGTTTGCAAACGCGCCTTGGGCTGATTCACTACAGTTACCCGCAAGGCAACGACGAGGGGGCTGAGCAGGACTACAGCGAGCTGCAAGGCACGCTGTCCTATGCAGGTTTCACAGCGGGGCTGGCAATATCGCCTGATTACTTTGGCGCTGGGGTTGAAGATTACCAATACCTGCATTTGGGGTATGAAGCGGCCCTGACCGACTGGCTGGGGCTGGCTATGCATGTTGGCCACAATCAGTTTGAAAGTGCTGCTGAGATGGCGCAGTTTTTAGGCGCAAGCGTCGCTGGCAGGGATGACAGCTATCTGGACTGGCAGGTGGCGCTAAGCACGGAGTTTGAACAATATGGCAGTGTAGCCCTAAGCTACGTGGATACTGACTTAAACGCCAACCAATGTCTGGACATTTGTGACAAACGCTGGATACTGAGCCTGTCCAGGAGCTTCTAAGTATGAATTCCCCCAATCCGACCCAGCAGGCCGACGCCATTCTTCATCGTATTCAGCAAAACGGCACAGGTAAACTGACCGTATTTCTTGGTGCTGCGCCCGGCGTAGGTAAGACCTACGCTATGCTCAGCGCCGCCCAGGAATCTATGCAGCGCGGCGTGGATGTGCTGGTCGGGTTGGTGGAAACCCACGACAGGGCCGATACCCAGGCGATGTTAGACGCCTTACCGCAACTGCCGCGTAAAGCGTTTGAATATCACCACACCAGCTTGTCGGAATTTGATTTAGACGGCGCACTGGCGCGTAAACCCGCCTTGATACTGGTGGACGAACTGGCGCATACCAATGTGCCAGGCAGTCGCCATAAGCGCCGCTATCAGGATATTGAAGAGCTGTTAAACGCCGGCATTGACGTTTATACCACGGTCAATATTCAGCACTTGGTCAGCGTTAATGATCTGGTTTTACAGATCACCGGGGTGCGGGTGCGCGAAACCGTGCCCGATGATTTTTTTGATAACGCCTATGAGATTCGCTTTGTGGATCTGCCCCCGGCAACCCTTATAGAGCGCTTGCAACAAGGCAAAGTGTATCTGCCCGAGTATGCCAGAAGCGCCCTGGATGCCTTTTTCAGTGCCTCGAATCTCACGGCTTTGCGTGAACTGGCCATGAAAAAGGCCATAGAGCATGTTGATGCCAGCTTGCTTTGTGAGCTGGATGCCAGTGCCAAAGGCACAGATTATGTACTCAAAGACAAGCTACTGGTGCTTATCAGCAACAATGCGGATCATCAGTATCTGGTACGCATTGGCCGGCAAATTGCCGAGCGTCGTCAGGTGCCCTGGGCGGTGGTATGGGTGGATACCGGCAAACCTCAGACCCAGGCAAAACGCAAACGATTGAACGATACCCTGGCGCTGGCTGTTGAGCTGGGGGCAAAAACCGAAGTACTGCGTGGCAGTAATACCTACCAGAGCATTTTGCCCTATATTGAGGCGCGCCGGATAAATACGGTGCTAGTCGGGGCAGGGCAGCGACGACGGTTATTATGGTGGCAAAAACGCCTTTATCAGCGTCTGGTGGAGTGCGGCTTGCCGCTGGAAGTCACGGTTTATCACGCCCCTGGTACAAATATCTCGCCCTCACATAAGCCTGAGCAATTAGCCCGTTCTGGCTTGGGAGATTTTCGTGGCCATCTGTTTGGCTTACTGGCGGTGGCGCTGGCCAGCCCCCTGGCCATTTTGCTGCAAAGCTGGCTAAGTAGCGGCAATTTAGTGCTGCTGTATGTGATGGCGGTACTGACCATAGGGCTAAAGTTTGGCGCCCGCCCGGCCATGGCGACGGCAATCTGGTCATTTCTCAGCTTTAACTTCTTTTTGACCGCACCCACTTACAGCCTGAATGTATATAGCCAGGATGATATCGCTACCCTGATATTTCTGGTTAGCATCGGTATCTTAAGCGGACCGGCCGCGTCGCGGATCCGCCATCAGTTCTTATTGCTACGCGAGTCTAACCGTTTTGCCGAAACCTTGCGCGAGGTGGCTCAGGCGCTGTCGGTGGCCGATGATGCCAATGCTTTGTGGCGCACGGTGACCGGAAAAATCTCTGCCATAGTCGGGGTGCCTTGTTATGTGGTGCTACCGGGGCAAAACGGCGAAAAACACTATATCCCGGCGCTGGACGCGCCTTTATCGGCGTTGGATGAAGGCGCGGTGGACTGGTCGCTAAAACAGGGCAAATCAGCAGGTCGGCACACCGACACCTTAAGCGGCGCGGCGCTTAGCACCTTTGTTGTGGAGCAGGATAACCAAGCCGCGGCGGTAATTATGTTGCAGTGGCGCAGCGCAGAAAGCCAGTTAAGCCCTTTTGACCGTGAGCTTATCCAGGCCATTTTACAGCAAAGCGCCAATACCTGGCGGCGGGTGCAACTGGTGTCAGATCTTGAATCGGCCAGGGTTAAAACCGAAATGGAGCAGTTACGCTCAGCCTTGTTATCTTCGGTGTCGCACGACCTCAAGTCACCGCTTTCGGCCATGATGGGCGCCGCCGAGAGCCTTAAAGTGTTGAATAAACAGCTAACCGATGCGGACAGAGACGAGCTGCTCGACGCCATTATGCAAGAAAGCCGCAGACTGGATAGTTATATTCAAAACCTGCTGGATATGACCCGCCTGGGGCATGGCACATTGAAAATTGAGCGGGACTGGGTGTCTGTGGACGATATTATCGGCAGTGCCGTAAACCGCCTGAAACGCTATTTTCCAGCCGTGGTCACTGAATATCAGCGCCAATCCGAGGAGCCACCACTACTCTATGTGCATGCGGCGCTGGTTGAACAGGCACTTTTTAATATTCTTGAAAATGCCGCGCGTTTCAGCCCCGAGGGTGAACCCATAGGTATTAGTCTGACGGTCAACGAGCAGCGCAGTATTATTGCTATTGAGGACAGCGGGCCGGGGATCCCGCAAAACCAGCGCGAGCAAATCTTCGATATGTTCTATGTGGTGGCTGATGGCGATCAGAAAAAGCAAAATACCGGCATGGGTCTGGCAATCTGCAAGGGCATGATAGGCGCGCATGGCGGCACAGTGCGGGTCGGGGAGCGAACCAGGGGCACTGGTACTCGTTTTGAAGTGGAACTGCCGTTAGACTACCCGGCTTTGCAGATGTCTCAATAAGGTGTTTCCGTTGGCCAGCAAGATAGTTGTCATTGATGATGAAGTGCAAATTCGCCGTATGCTGCGTATTGCATTAGCCAGTGAAGGTTATGAGGTAACCGAAGCCGAAGACGGCAGCCGGGGTATTGCGGCAGTGGTGCGCCAGCAGCCGGACTTGGTGATCCTGGATTTGGGCTTGCCGGACAGAGATGGCCACAGCGTATTAGATGAGCTGCGAAGCTGGTCTACGGTGCCGGTTATTGTGCTCTCGGTCAGAAATCAGGATAAGGAAAAAGTCGCGGCACTGGATGCCGGGGCGCAGGATTACGTGACTAAGCCCTTTAGCGTGCAGGAATTGCTGGCCAGGGTACGGGCCAACTTGCGCGATCATCTAAAACCAGACACCACGCCGGTACTTGATGATGGTGCTTTGTGTGTTGATTTGAGAAAGCGCCAGGTATGGTTAAATCAACAGCCGGTAGACCTGACCCCCAAGGAATACGCGGTGCTGTCTAAGCTTGCCCATGCGCCTAACTGCGTGATCACCCAAACCCAGTTATTGAATGAAATCTGGGGGCCGGTGCATCAGGAAGATACCCATTATCTGCGTATTGTGATCAGCCATTTGCGGCAAAAACTGGGGGATGATCCGGGAAATCCGCGTTATGTGCGTACCGAATCCGGGGTGGGTTATCGCTTTTGCATGGATGTGTAAGGTTGCATAAAAAAGCCCGCGAGATATACGGGCTTTTATAAACAGCAGCTGCCGTTATCAGGGCATTGAAAATGCCCCTGGCAGCAGCTCATCCACCCGCCAGCTCTGGCTGGACTCGCTATCACAAGTGGCAATAATCTCAGCGTCAGGGGCAAAAAACTCCACAATCACCTGGCGACAAGCCCCGCACGGGGAATATAAGGTCTCACCCGGCATATAAATCAGTAAGCTGTCGAATTCCGTGGCTTGCTTGCCCTGGGCTATCGCGCTGAAAATGGCCGTGCGTTCGGCGCAGTTGCATAAGCCGTAGCTGGCATTTTCCACATTACAGCCACTGATCAGACTGCCGTCTTTTAACTTCAGCGCTGCGCCAACCGGAAAACGGCTGTAAGGTACATAAGCTCTGCTGGCGGCCTGTTTAGCGACGTTATACAGCTGCATAAATGCACTAGGCAGGGTTGGGGAAGGGCTCATAAGGACACCTCGTCGCCCTCATTTAAGATAAGCAGGGGCACCTGGCTGTCTAACTTATCGTACATGGCCAGCAGCCTAAGCAGCGGTGAATGTGAGCTGATATCGCCCATGCCCCAACTGGCATTACCATAGCCCCAGGGGATCATGCTTTTACAGCCCAGTTCCTCGGCGGCAATCAGCGCATCCTCCGGGGTGGTATGCACATACCGATACCAGGTGCCTTGTTCTTCGTGGTGGTAAGAGGCCACGGGAATTAAGCAGATATCTATATCGCCAAAGCGCTGATGAATATCGCTAAAGTGGGGGGAATAACCCGTGTCACCGGCAAAAAACAACGTTTTGCCCTGATGCTCAATCAGCCAGGCACTCCAAAGCGCTTTTTCATTGTCATCATATAAAAACGGCACCCAGATACGGCCATTGAAATGATGGGCTGGCACTGAATGTATGGTGGTTTCACCAAGGGTTTTACTGGCGTACCAATCCATTTCATTGATGGTATAGCCGCCCTGGTCAAAATACTCGGCGCTGCCCAGGCCAACAAAGTATTCGGCCTGATTACCAATGGCCTCAATATCGGCTTTATTGAAATGGTCGTAGTGTAAATGCGAGTAAAGCACCGCGCGAGTCTGACTTAGCTGCTCGGCTTCAGGCCAAAATCCGGGCTCCCGGCGGGCGTCGGCAAACCAATCGGCGGCCCAGTCTACCGGCCAATCAAAACCTTGGCTAACCGGGTCGAGTAGAATCTGTTGGCCATCCGGTGTGTGTACTACAAAACTGGCATGGCCCAGCCAACGCAAGGTAAAGCCGGCGTTAGTGGTAATGGTTTGCGGGCCAGTATAACGGCAATCTTGCCCCGGCGTTTCACACAGCACTTGCTGATGGGCCGGATAGCAGTCATCCTCACAGGTAACCGGATAGGTCTTTTTACCTGGATAAAGATTACCGTACCGGCCATCTGAGAGAAGTTTAGCCACCGGAATGTCGCCGGTTATCTGTTGTACATGGTTGCTTGTGCAGGCCGACAGCAAGGCCGCCAACCCAATAAGAGACGTCTTATACTTCATTCATTGTTGTTTTAGTTCTAACGGCCGGACAGTTTAAAAAGCATCCGGCGCGCTGCCAAGCAAGATGTTTAAAAAAATGTAACAAGCAACGTCGCCATACCCAGGATAAATCAGCCTATTTGGCTTTGGGCCTAAAGGCATTGATCACCGACTCATTGCATTGCAAGTAAGGGCCATCCATCAGATCCAGGCAATAGGGCACCGCCGGGAATACCGCATCTAGGCATTGGCGAATGGCCTTAGGTTTGCCGGGCAGATTGATAATTAAAGACTGGCCGCGTAAGCCTGCCGTTTGACGCGACAGAATTGCCGTTGGCACATATTTCAGGCTTTCCATCCGCATCAGCTCGCCAAAGCCCGGCATCATACGATCGCATACCGCTTCGGTGGCTTCGGGGGTAACATCACGCTGGGCCGGGCCGGTACCGCCGGTGGTCACCACCAATGCGCAACCTTCTTTATCCACCAGGGCTTTAAGCGCATCTTCGATCAACGGCTGCTCATCTTCAACCAGACGATACACCGGCTCCCAAGCGCTGGTTAGATAATTGTTCAGGGTGTCAATGATGGCCGGACCCGACAAGTCCTCATATTGGCCTCGGCTGGCCCGATCGCTGACGGTTAGAATCCCAATTTTGGCTGGTTGTGACATAGCGCCTCCTTGAATTTTAGGCCGCCTAGCTTACCCGCCAGGCTTGGCGATGCCAACAGCAGCCTGAACGCAATGTGGGTAGAGGACAAATTGCCTAATACATAAACACGACTAACGGCTAATTCTTTTGTCATTGAGTCTAAGGCGGCAGCGGCGTAATCTTGCAACACAGGTTATTAAGCTGGAAACCACCATGAGCGACAGTGGACGTATTAAACCCTATTCGGCCCCGGCCGCAGGCTGGGGCGCGCTGAAAAGTGTCACTAAAGCCTGGGTAAGCAGTGAAAAACCACTGAAGAACCTCAGGGCCATGCTCAAAACCAATCAGGACCAGGGCTTCGATTGCCCCGGTTGCGCCTGGGGGGAGTCGCCCGAAAAGCATATGGTGAAGTTTTGTGAGAACGGCGCTAAGGCGGTGAACTGGGAGTCTACCGGACGTTTGGTGACACCGGCCTTTTTTGCCAAACACGCGGTCAGTCAACTACGCAAGCAAAGCGATTACTGGCTGGAATATCAAGGCCGTATAACTCATCCCATGCGCTACGACGCGTTAACCGATCACTACATACCAATCAACTGGGACGAGGCATTTGCCCTGATTGCTCGCCATTTGAACGGGCTGGAGTCGCCTAATCAGGCAGAGTTTTACACCTCCGGCCGGGCCAGCAACGAAGCCGCGTACTTGTATCAGTTATTTGTTCGCGCCCTTGGCACCAATAATTTTCCAGACTGCTCCAATATGTGCCACGAGGCAAGTGGCCAAGGCATGGCAAGTACCATAGGGGTAGGCAAGGGCACTGTGGTGTTTAGCGACTTTGCCAAAGCCGACGCGATTTTTGTTATAGGCCAGAATCCTGGTACCAACCACCCTCGAATGCTGGAACCCTTACGAGAGGCGGTTGAGCGCGGCGCCCAGGTGGTGTGCTTTAACCCGTTAAAAGAGCGCGGTTTACAGCGTTTTCAGCACCCGCAACATCCTCTTGAAATGCTCAGCAATGGCTCTGAACCGACGAACACCGCCTATTTTTGCCCCAAATTAGGTGGTGATATGGCGGCCCTGCGCGGTATGGCCAAGTTTTTACTGCAGTGGGAGCGTGAGGCGCAAGCAGACGGGCAATCACCAGTATTTGACCATGAGTTTATCCAAGCCCATACCCAGGGGCTGGATGCTTATCTGGCCGAAGTGGATGCCACATCCTGGCAGCATATTGTTGAGCAGTCAGGGCTTTCTCAGGCCGATATTGAACTGGCCGCCAACATGTTTTGCCGCGCAGATAAGGTGATAATGTGTTGGGCCATGGGCATTACCCAGCATAAGCACTCCGTGGCCACAGTACAGGAGATTGTTAATCTGCAGTTGCTGCGCGGCAACGTAGGTAAACCCGGCGCGGGATTATCGCCGGTGCGCGGTCACAGTAACGTGCAGGGTGACAGAACCATGGGCATCAATGAAGTGCCGCCCGACTGGTTTTTGGATGCCATTGAACAACGTTTTCAGTTTCAGGTACCACGCCAGCATGGCCACAATACGGTGCAGGCCATTCAGGCGATGGAAGCCAGGCAAGCCAAGGTATTTATCGGGCTTGGCGGTAACTTTGCTCAGGCCACACCCGACACGCCCCGTACTCATGCTGCGCTGCAAAACTGTGACTTAACCGTACAAATCAGCACTAAGCTGAATCGCTCGCATCTGACAACCGGCCACGATGCGCTGATCCTGCCTTGTTTAGGGCGCACTGAAGTGGATATGCAGGAATCCGGTCAGCAAGGCATTACCGTGGAAGACACCTTTTCTATGGTGCATTTGTCTTATGGCCAATTGCCACCTTGTTCTGAGCAGCTTCGCTCGGAACCGGCTATTGTGGCCGGTATAGCAAAAGCCACCCTGGGCAATCATCCGGTGAATTGGCATGAGCTGATTGCTGATTACAGTCGGATCCGGGATCTGATTGCCGATACTATTCCGGGGTTTGCTGATTTTAATGTCAGATTACAACACCCCGGCGGTTTTCATTTGGGTAATGCCGCGGCCGAGCGGCGCTGGAATACTCAAAGTGGCAAGGCCACATTTGGTCAAAGCCCGTTACCCAGCCAATTGGTGAATGACAAAATCCTCGCCAGAGGCGATAAGCCGGATTTGATCCTGCAAACCCTGCGCTCACACGATCAATACAACACCACTCTGTATGGGCTGGATGACCGTTATCGTGGTGTATTCGGCCTGCGTGAAGTGCTGTTTGTTAACGAGGAGGACATTCAGCGTTTGGGTTTTGCTGCCGGTGATAAAGTGGACATCGTATCGCTTTGGGAAGATGGCCGGGAGCGACGAATTAGCAGTTTTGAGTTGGTGGCCTACGATACGCCAAGCGGCCAGGCTGCTGCCTATTACCCGGAAACTAACCCATTAGTGCCGCTGGAAAGTTATGGTGACGGCACCTATACGCCGACCTCCAAATTTATCGCCATTAAATTAGAAAAATCAGCGCCGGATAAGCGAATTGCGTCAGCCAAGGTATAGGCAGAGTAGGGGAATAAGCGCCCTGTTGCTCTACTTGTGCTTATCCTTGGGCGCAGGACTATAGCGCCTGGGCGCACTGCGACGCGGCAGGTGGATAAAGTTTAACTGGTGACGGCGCGCCCAATCCACGGTCAGTGCGGTGGGAGCAGACAATGTCACCAAGGTGCTAATGCCGGCCCGAATGGCCTTTTGCACTAACTCCAGGCTGCCGCGACTGGTTAGTACCACCATACCATCCTTAGCTGAAAGGTTTTGCCGTAGCAGGGCGCCAATCAGTTTATCCAGGGCATTGTGACGGCCAATATCTTCCCGGCATAGTTGAATATTTCCTTCGCTATCCAGATACAGCGCAGCATGCATAGCCCCCGAGCTTTTTGTGGCGTGTTGAACCTCGGCAATCTTATCTCTAAGCCCGACAAAACATTCCATGGGCGGTAGTGGCTGGGGTGTTAATAAAGGTAGCGTTGGTAGGGCCTGGGCTAAGGCCTCAACACCACATAAACCACAACTGCCGGTGCCGGACATTTGGCGTCGGTGTTTTTTCAGTGCCCAAAATGCCCGACTGGCAAGTTCTACCTCAGCAACCGCCGACTCAGTGCCTGGCTGTATGTTAATGGCATAGATTTGTCCGGCAGCATCAATAATGCCGCTGGTAAAGCTAAAGCCCACCACAAAGTCCTCTAGATCTTGTGGCGACACCATCATCACCGCCTGACTGATGCCGTTGTAGCTGATGGCCAGGGCAATTTCTGCCGCCAGGGGAGACTGGCCGCAGTCTTTATTGCTAATTTCTTCCCCATGTAGTTCCTGGAAACTATAGGATTCGGCTTGCCTTGATGTATTGGTAAAATCCTGCGCAGACATATCTCACTCAAAAGACCAGTTTGGCCAGAAACTGAAAAACCTGACTAGGTGCTGTTTTTCGCTTGGGGCGTATAACGTCACTGACTTGATTCACTGTGGTGACTTTCCAGTGACCTCGGCCCACTGAGCTGGGGTGTTTATATTACGCAGAGCCGGGGTTAAATACGGCGGGCAGGGTAGAGCGATGGCATGAAGATGATGCAGTAATGCACTTACCCGTCCTTGCCCTTGTGTGGCGAGTAAGTGTTGTAAAAAGTCTCTGGCGGTTTGGGTTACCGGCAGATACATGGGTAAATAACAGTCTTTAAAATAACAGGCGCTGGCCTGGGCCTGGCCTTTATTTACCAGGTATTGCAATAACTCGGGGCTGGCAAAAGGCATATCCACAGGCAGCACTATTAAACTATCGCCTATGGCCTGATGCATCAAAGCTGCGTAGATACCGCCAAGTGGGCCGGCATCTGGGTAAATATCGTTAAGGAAGCCAGGCTGATTACGGCTAATCAAGACCTTAGTACAGCCACTTTGCAGCAGTATCTCTTCAGCCTGTTCTAATAATGACTTGCCATCAAAGGTTAAAAGCGCCTTATCCTGCTGCATACGGCTTGATCTGCCCCCAGCCAGTACCAACCCAACTACCATTTCTGCTCCTGGTTTGCTGACAAAACCGCTTATGGGTTTTTAGGCCACAGTCTCTACTATTTTGTCTCGATTCGCATCTCTCATTTACAAGGCCGTTTAATATTGGAGATATAACGCATTAATTTAGTACGGACTAATACCTCACATTCGCTATAGGGATATTTTGATTCTGTTACCTATTTCAAATATAGGCTGTGTAGCGAGACTACCTACTCATAGCAGGAAAGCAAAAAAGTGTGACAGGTCACATATGGTGACCATTGGTATCGCATCATCAAAAGAGGCAAGCCAAGTCGTACCGCCAAGATTGGACGTATTACCGTCAGCGCAAGGATCTGATGGAATACGCTATCAACATTGACATCCGGCCTTGTGAAAAAGCATCCAGCAACGTCATCCCGATGTTTAGAGTGTTAGAAGCCAAGCCAGCACAGATTCCTGACTGGGCGTTTACCAGTAACGTGATTCATTATTCGGCAATGGGGGCTGCATGAGCATTGATTTACAACAGGTGGAGATTCAACTCGAGAGAATGCTTATGTGGGCTCACGCTTTATTGGGTATGTCTCATGACTACAAAGTTCTGTGTGAATCGGAGCTATTTGATTCGGCTTTTAGAGAATGTGCGAAAGCTAACATGAAGCAAGTTGAGAGCCTTTATGCTGAGATGGCCACGCGATTTCCTGACTTGCCAAGCTTGGATGACATGTTGGTTTGCGCTGAGATACAAGACGAAGAGCCATAAGTTTAGATAATCCATACTTGGCTGTGGTGATGGCCAAGCCATCCCAACATTCACTCACATCAAGTGCAGTACAACGTACTGCAGGTTCACCTTAATTCTGGGTGACATGTCACGTTGATATAGCGCATCTGTCTACGGTCAGCAGCTGGCATTTTTGCCAGATGCTGACCATCAATGGATGCCTAAACACCTCCCATTCCCACAATGCTTAAGTTCCTATAATGTATATTATGTTAAATAGCATTTGTTGCTAAATATGGTCTCTCCTTTATGCAGGTGTTTACTTCGTTTTTGCCCTCTTTGGATATTTGGGTGTTTTTGTTTGTTTGCTTATCCAGGTTTATGGAAAAGGATTAATGCAGATGGCCTGCTAGCTTGGCTACCAATTGGTGGGATTTGTTCTGGCGTCGCTACGTGAAATCTGCGCGTTTTTGGCTGGCATTACCTTGCAGATTTCACCACAGTGCGTTGTTGGAATGTGCGCTTTTGCTGTGCTTAATGCTGATTGCTTGATATGAACTTGCGTTAGTTTAGCTAATGCAAACTGGCCATCCGTGGCCATCTATTTTGCCTGAATTTTCGCTGCTATTACTGGCCTTTAATGTTCTGCATAAAGTCTTCGCAAGCCTGGTCGCGGTGTTTATCGCTTCGCTGTTTTGCTGCTTTACAGGCCAGCCAGCCATGGCCAAAAGCATGCTCTAACTGACTGTAAAAATAGCGTTGGCTACTGGGTCTTAGTTTAAGTTTGGCTTGCAGCAGCTGGCCCTGATCCTGGGTACTGAGTCCGCTTGGCAATTCGGCTACCGCTTGCTTGTCGCTTTCTAGATCTTCTTCCGGGTCCAGCAAATATTCTAAAACCAGGTCGTAGTTATCCCCATCTAGCCCCGCCTTCGCCGCAAAGGCTCTAAGCCTGTCCAGGGTTTCGGCCTTAATGGTTAAGCTGGTGAGATTGCTTAAATGGCGCTGTTTGTACTTACGCCACTTGGCATTTAGGCGTTTATAGCAATCCGCCACAATGCTGTGCTTTAGTAGCTGCATGGCCTCACTGGCCGTTAGCTGAGTAAAATCCGGCAAAACAGTATCTGGCTCAATCATATCCACCGGCTTAATGGCTTTTTCAATTAGCCCGCTTTGCACAAACTGTTGCCAGAGTGCTTGGTTGGTATCCTGGGTGGATGAATTTAATGTGTTTTGATTTGAACTCAATCTCGTGACCTGTCACAAATGAAATGCATACACCCAACTCTATTCGAGTTATTGGTTGGTTGTAATATCGGTGTTGTGACAGGTCACGACAGATTCGCTCATCGACCTGTCGAGGGACCTAGTTGGTTTCGCTTACCATTGATGTCAAGCAGCTGTTTATTCAAGTATGTAATCAGCAAAGCTTTCAACACTGTTGAACACTTTTATAGTTTTACTTTCACATTCTGCCGCTGCATTAATTAACCAGTCATAGGCCATTCGTTTATAACCACTGCCTCCCAGTAAAATATACAGGCACAAGGTTCGGGAGATAACTTAAGTGATTCAAGGAAAAACGGGAATTTCATATCTACAGAACCACTCGTCCTTTGCGAATGAACCTCTATCCTGATTGCCCTAGTCTTGGATGGTTAATTACAAAGGCACTGTGACGATTTGCGCCATATAGGTCTTTGAAAGAGTTATTTTTTATGTATGTCCAAGCAGACTCCAAATTTGGACTCTCGTTATAGCCACAATGGACAAGCGTTTCCTCAACTTCTATACAGAATTTTGTATTAGACTCATGTGCCGCGTCGTGTCGACTTAATCCAGGGCCTTCTGGCAATTCAAAAAATGCTAGTTGTTCTTTCATCTATTAGTTCTTTAATCTGATTCGGTTTATTGATGCTTGTACCCAGGGGCAATAGCCAAATTCTCAGCGCCATACAGGCTTTGCTGATTTTCCAGCCAGAGTTGGTATTCCCCTCCCCTTAGGCTGGCGTTTTCGGTGCAATCCACATTCCAGCGCCTGAGGAGATAACCTGCCAGGGCGGCGCGTACGTTAAGTTCCAGTGCGCCGTTTTGCATGCCGTAGTCCAGCTCAATGGCGGTCGGGTGTTTAACATTATGCGGATGAGGCACCAATTTGATTGGCATCTGGCGCTGCCACTGATGATCTTCGCTTTGTTCTTCATTAGGCTGCGGGGCTTTGTCTAACAGTGTCACTGAGCTTAAGCGGGTCAGCACAAAGTCCCGAAAGGTCTGGGTTTTACGGTCAAAACCACGCACATGCCAGCGCAGGCCGTTATCGATAATGCTATGCGGTACTATTTCCCGGGCCGCAGAACCGCTGGACAGCGAGGTGTAGATCACCTTGACCGCCCTGCCATTTAAAATCGCCTGAATAATACGCGCCACCACAAAAATATCCGGCACATTAAGCTGGCTGGGCGCTTCGACCGGAAAGCTGAGTTCGCCAATGGCGTCAAAACCGTCGCTGATATCGGCGGCAAGCTTGGCCAGGGTCTTTTTGGCGTCATGGGCAAACAAGGGTTTAAAGCCCGGGGTTTGAAAATACTGCTTTAAACGGGTGTCGTAGTGGATATTGCTGGGAGCCAGCTCTTTATACAGATTAAAGTCGCGGGTGCCGGCAGATAAGCCCACCTCAAAGCGGTTAATCAGATCCTGGCGGGTCAGATGGCCCTTAAATAACAGCACAAAGTCAATATAGGCCAGACGCTGGCGCTGGGCAAAAGGAATGTCCTTTAAGTTCATGTAACACCTTGATTAGGCTTTTATACTTTTCGAGTGTGCTTTATTTTGAATTGGATAACAAGGCGTATTTTTACGCGTTTTTTTGGCAAGCCCGGCATGGCGCTTCTATGCTCAAGTGAGCCATGTTTTATCTTACTTAGACAGCGGTCATCTTGGTGGCAACAAGTTGATCCTTAAGGGCCGCCCGTTAATTGGTGCGCGTTTTTGCCCAAGCTTGTCAGCGAAAAGGAGTTGCCATGAAAAAGCCGACACGGAGTGCGTTAGTCAAATCCCCCGGAGTCTATATCAAGGAGATCGCCTCACCGCTCGTTGTGAGGGGGGTAGCAACCAGTATCCCGGCCTTTGTCGGCTATACCCGCAAGTGCAGTTGTGATGGGCAGACATGGTTAAATCAAGCGGTGAAAATAAGCAGCTTTCAGGATTTTGTTGCCCATTTTGGTGATAGCCGCCCACCTTATTTTTACTTTCAATCAGAGCCGCAGGCTGACAACAGCGCACAGGTAAGCTCGACTCAACCCAGTGTGCTGCCCTGTGCCGACAGTCGCTATTATCTGGCTCAGGCGGTAAAGCTGTTTTTTCAAAATGGCGGTCAGCAGGCTTATATTGTCAGTGTGGGCGAATATGCGAAAAGCTCTGAGCAACGACTGGGGAGTCAACCCAATCGCCATATTCAGCTTCAAGCACTGATGCAGGGGCTGGCTGCGCTTAAACTCTGCCCTGAGCCTAGCTTGTATTTATGCCCCGACGCTATTGGCTTAAATGACACGGATTATAGCCATCTGGTACAAGCTATGCTGGCACAGGCCGGCGATCTGGACTCTGCCTTTTGTTTATTGGATGTACCAGGCGCTGATTTTGCTGAGCATAACCCACTTGACGCACTGTCCAGTCGTTTTCGCCAACTGGTGGGGTATCGGCACCTTAGTTACGGTGCTGCTTACTTGCCCTTTATCAATACCGCGCTCTTTGGTCAGGATGATATTACCTATCTGCAGCTTCAGGGGGGTAACAGTAAAGGGCTGAATGATTGGCTAAATCCTGATGGAGAGCCAAAGCTAGAGGCTCTGATAGCTAAGCTC
This sequence comes from Bowmanella pacifica, assembly GCF_014645355.1. GTDB lineage: Bacteria > Pseudomonadota > Gammaproteobacteria > Enterobacterales > Alteromonadaceae > Bowmanella > Bowmanella pacifica. Next base: position 116,124 of record NZ_BMLS01000003.1, read on the forward strand.
CCCTATGCCAAAAAGTCCGAGCAGCTTACTTATCATCATGCTCTGTTAGCCCTAAGCCCGATTTATCGACATTGCATTGAACAGGCTTGTCAATGGGCTAATTTGCAACCTGCCAGTGGGGCCGTTTGTGGTTGTTATAGTCAACAGGATGCAGAGTATGGGGTATGGAAAGCACCGGCCAATATCGCGCTACGTCACGTTGTTGACCTGCCAGTGAACATCAGCAATGACCAGCAAGATGGTCTGAACATTGATGCCGCCAGTGGTATTTCTATTAACGCACTGCGGGTCTTCATTGGTCAGGGCGTGTTAATTTGGGGGGCACGCACCATGGCGGGCAACTCAGAATGGCGCTATGTTCCGGTCAGACGCACCGCCATTTTTATCAAGCAAAGCCTGCAAACAGCACTTAATGCCATGGCCTTTGAACATAATGATGCCCATACCTGGATAGCCGCTCGCGATATGACCAGCGACTTTCTGCAACGTTTGTGGCGTCAGGGTGGGCTATGCGGAGCTAAGGCAGAGGATGCTTATTTTGTCAGGGTGGGGCTTGGCCAAACCATGACCGCCAAGGATATTCTCGACAAGCGCTTGGTGGTACAAGTGGGTTTGGCGCTGACCCGCCCCGCAGAGTTTGTTGTGATCAAACTAGAGCAACAACTGGCCGATTAGTTGATTGTGTAACGAAATCAACATTTGGACTGGGTTTTCAGGGTAAGCACAATATCGCGGTTGTCCAGATCCTGAATCTGTAGATTGGACTCCAGTTGCGGACAATCGCGCTGCTCGTCTAAATGGGCAATAAGGGTATCAATAGCCTCGGCATATTGCAGCGGGATACGTTTTACCAGGGTTTTGCCGCGTTTTGCTGGCCGCCCTGCCCCTGGCCTGGCACCGCCTCGGGGGGCTTTTTGTTCCAGCCAATCGAGCTGAATTTCTTTTCGAATCGGTCGTCGCATCCGGTTGATTCCGTTACATAATCATGATTTTACTAACCTGCTATTAATCATGAATTATGTAACAAAATCAACCTTTTCTCAGCCGATGCCAATACGCCATTTTGTTACAGAATCAAACCTAATCCTGGGGCGGCACTCTTACCCAGCCTTCCATCAACACCCGAGCGCTGCGACTCATAATGGCTTTAGTGACCTGCCACTGGCCATCTGTCTGTTGGGCCTGAGCACCAACGCGCAACGTTCCCGACGGATGCCCAAACACTACATTTTGTCTTGCTCCGCCGCCGGCGGCCAGATTCACCAGGGTACCAGATATAGCCGCCGCTGTGCCGATAGCCACGGCTGCCGTTCCCATCATGGCATGATGCAGTTTGCCCATAGATAACGCCCGTACCAGTAGGTCGATATCTTTGGCATGCACAGCCTTGCCGCTGGACGCCATGTAGTTTAGCGGGGGCGCAACAAAGGCAATCTTAGGTGTATGTGCACGGGTTGCCGCTTCACTAATGTGGCTAATTAAGCCCATTTTCAGTGCGCCATAGGCACGAATTAACTCGAAACGCGCCAGGGCTGCCTGGTCAGCATTAATGTCATCTTGCAATTCCATACCGGTATAGCCGATATCTTTGGCGTTGACGAAAATAGTGGGAATGCCGGCATTGATAAGGGTTGCCGGAAAACTGCCTACCTCGGGCACTTCCAGGGTGTCCACCAGATTACCGGTGGGAAACATTGCCCCGCCCTCACCGTCTTCATCGGCGGCCGGATCCAAAAACTCAATTTGCACTTCGGCGGCGGGAAAGGTCACACCATCGAGTTCAAAGTCACCGGTCTCCTGTACCTCACCTGCGGTAATAGGCACATGGGCGATAATGGTTTTTTGAATATTAGCCTGCCAAATACGAACGATGCAGTGCCCATCTAGCGGGATCCGACTGCTATCCACCAAACCGTTACTTATGGCAAAGGCGCCGACCGCAGCGGTTAAGTTGCCGCAGTTACCGCTCCAATCAATAAAAGGCTTATCAATGGCAACCTGACCAAACAAATAATCCACATCGTGATCGGCCTTACTGCTTTTACTTAAGATAACCGTTTTAGACGTGGATGACGTGGCTCCGCCCATACCGTCGGTATGTTTGGCGTATGGGTCCGGACTGCCAATAACCCGCAGCAAAATCGCATCCCGAGCCGCGCCCGCTACCTGCGCCGCCTCAGGCAAATCATCCAGCTTAAAAAACACGCCCTTAGAGGTACCGCCACGCATATAGGTGGCCGGAATACGAATCTGAGGTTTGAACATAAATCTTCTCCAATAATGCAGTGATGCTAACTGGCGGTACCTCTGTTGCCCAAGGAAGGGCAACCAAGCATGGCAATGCTTGCGAGCAAAGGAAAATCACATTTTCCTGCTGCGACGGGTTTGAATTTAAGGAGAAATTCAAACCTAAAAGAGCGCCATCCGCCACGTAGATAGGTAACAGGAGCACAAGTCTGAGATTTAAACATTGCCATCTCCCACAGTAACCATCTTAATGGGCTAAACCCATTCAGAATAAAGGCTGGCGCGGTGTTTTCCACTGCGCCAGCTACCTAAATTATGGTTACGCGTCACCTTCTGCTTCCAGGAAATCCTGGGCAAAACGCTGCAATACGCCACCGGCTTCATAGATAGACACCTCTTCGGCGGTATCCAATCGACACTTCACCGACACGCTCTGTGACTGGCCATTCTGACGATGGATGAGCAGGGTCAGGATAGCGCCAGGTTCACGTTGACCTTGTACATCAAAGGTTTCGGTGCCATCAATGCCCAGGGTGTTGCGGTTAGTACCAGGCAAAAATTCCAGCGGCAATACACCCATACCAATCAGATTGGTGCGGTGAATACGCTCAAAGCCTTCGGCCACAATGACTTCCACACCGGCCAAACGTACCCCTTTGGCGGCCCAATCACGGGATGAGCCTTGCCCATAGTCAGCCCCGGCAATAATGCACAGCGGTTGTTTACGTTGCATGTAAGTTTCGATGGCCTCCCACATGCGGGTAACTTGCCCTTCTGGTTCTATGCGCGCCAAGGAACCTTGTCTGACCTTGCCAGCATCGTCTTTGACCATTTCGTTAAACAGTTTGGGGTTGGCAAAAGTCGCACGCTGAGCAGTCAGGTGATCGCCCCTGTGGGTGGCGTAGGAGTTAAAGTCTTCCTCCGGCAAGCCCATCTTGGCCAGATATTCCCCGGCGGCGCTATCCAGCAATATGGCATTGGATGGCGATAAGTGGTCGGTGGTGATGTTATCGCCAAGTACCGCCAGCGGGCGCATACCAGACAAGCTGCGCTCACCCGCCAGCGCCCCTTCCCAGTATGGTGGGCGACGAATATAAGTGCTCATTTCACGCCAGTTATACAGCGGGTCGATATGACTGCCATAATCCACAGTTAAATCGAACATGGGGTCGTAGACCTTACGGAAATGTTCGGGTTTCACCGAGGTGGCGATAACCGCATCAATCTCTTCATCCGTGGGCCAGATATCTTTGAGGGTAACCGGATTACCCTGGTCATCGACACCCAGCGGGTCCTTTTCAATATCAAAACGCACCGAACCGGCAATGGCATAAGCAATGACCAGGGGCGGTGAAGCTAAAAATGCTTGTTTGGCATAAGGGTGAATACGGCCATCAAAGTTACGGTTGCCCGACAGTACCGCAGTAGCATAGAGATCCCGGTCGATAATTTCCTGCTGAATAACCGGATCCAGCGCACCGCTCATGCCATTACAGGTGGTACAGGCAAAAGCCACAATACCAAAGCCAAGCTTTTCCAGCTCTGGCAATAGCCCGGCTTCTTCCAGATAAAGCTGGACGGCCTTTGAGCCCGGGGCCAATGAGGTTTTCACCCAGGGTTTTCTGAGCAAACCTTTAGCGTTGGCATTGCGGGCCAATAAACCGGCGGCAATCACGTTGCGTGGATTACTGGTATTAGTACAACTGGTGATGGCCGCGATAATAACCGCGCCATCAGGCATCTGCCCTGGTTGTTCCTGATAGTCCGCGGCAATGCCTTTGGCGGACAGATCTGCGGTGGCCACCCGGGCATGAGGATTAGACGGCCCGGCCATATTGCGCACCACAGATGAAAGGTCAAACTTAAGCACCCGCTCGTACTCAGCACCTTGCATTTGATCGGCCCAAAGACCGGTGGCCTTGGCATAGTTTTCTACCAGGCTCACCTGCTTGTCTTCACGACCAGTTAAGCGCAGATAATCTATGGTTTGTTTGTCGATATAGAACATGGCTGCCGTGGCACCGTATTCTGGAGTCATATTGGAAATGGTGGCACGATCGCCCAGAGTCAAACTGGATGCGCCCTCGCCGAAGAACTCCAGATAGGCACCGACCACTTTTTCCTTACGCAGAAACTCGGTAATGGCCAGCACGATGTCGGTGGCGGTAATGCCGGGGTGAGGCTTACCGGTCAGTTCTACACCGACAATATCGGGCAAACGCATCCAGGAGGCACGGCCCAGCATCACGCTTTCTGCCTCTAACCCGCCCACACCAATGGCAATGACCCCAAGCGCATCTACATGGGGAGTGTGGCTGTCTGTGCCGACGCAGGTATCGGGAAAGGCCACACCGTCTTTTACCTGAATAACCGGTGACATTTTCTCCAGGTTGATCTGGTGCATAATGCCGTTGCCTGGTGGGATCACGTCAACGTTTTTAAACGCGGTTTTGGTCCAGTTAATAAAATGGAAACGATCGTCGTTACGTCTGTCTTCAATGGCGCGGTTTTTGGCAAAGGCGTCTTTTTCAAAACCAGCATGTTCCACCGCCAAACTGTGATCCACAATCAGCTGGGTTGGTACCACGGGATTCACCTTGGCCGGATCGCCGCCTTTATCGGCAATGGCATCACGCAAGCCGGCCAGGTCAACCAACGCGGTTTGCCCCAGAATGTCATGGCAAACTACCCGCGCCGGAAACCAGGGAAAGTCCAACTCCCGCTTACGGTGGATCAACTGGCCAAGAAAGTCGTTCAGTTTGGCAGGCTCGGCGCGCCTGACCAGGTTTTCGGCCAATACTTTGGCGGTATAGGGCAATTTGGCATAGGCGCCGGGTTCAATGGTATCTACCGCGGCCTGGGTATCAAAATATTCCAGGTTGGTACCCGTCAGAGATTTTTTAAATTCGGTATTCATAAATGCACCACAGAGTCACAGCGCAGAGGAATTGAGAATGGTGAAGCTGGTCTTATCCCCGCGCGCTGAGGTTATTTGCTGCTTCTTTGCCACCGAAAACTGAGGGCAGTAGATACCGTTTGGCTCTTTGCCGCCCCCCGTTTCGGTGACGCTAGTTAACTTAACGCTGCGCGATGGGCGTAACTTTGCGCAGTTCTTCCCCGGTATATTCAGCCGAAGGACGAATAATACGGTTATCTGCCCGTTGCTCCATCACATGCGCGGCCCAGCCAGTCAGGCGCGACATCACAAAAATGGGTGTAAATAACTTAGTGGGAATGCCCATAAAGTGATACGCCGAGGCATGGAAGAAGTCGGCATTACAGAAGAGTTTCTTCTCGCGCCACATCACTTCTTCGCAACGAACCGAGACCGGATATAACACCTTGTCACCCACATCATCGGCGAGTCTGGCTGCCCAGGCTTTGATAATGCCGTTGCGTGGGTCAGACTCAGAATAGATAGCATGGCCAAAGCCCATGATTTTCTCTTTGCGGGCCAGCTTGCCCATCATTTCCTGTTCGGCATGCTCGGCAGAGGTGAAGCCTTCTATCATCTCCATGGCTGCCTCATTGGCACCGCCATGCAGTGGCCCACGCAGCGAGCCGATTGCACCTGTGATACATGAATGCATATCAGACAAGGTGGACGCGCAAACGCGGGCGGTAAAGGTGGAGGCATTAAACTCATGCTCCGCGTACAAGATCAGCGAAACATGCATTACCTGTTCATGCAGGCTCTTAGGTGCTTCGCCATGTAAAAGATGCAGGAAGTGGCCGCCAATGCTGTCGTCTTCGGTTTCTACGTCAATACGCACACCATCGTGGCTGAAACGATACCAATAGCAAATAATGCTGGGGAAACAGGCTAGCATGCGCTCAGTGGCGGCTTGCTGCTGAGAAAAATCCTGTTCCATTTCCAGGTTACCCAACATTGAACAACCCGTACGCAGCACATCCATGGGATGGGCATCGGCAGGAATACGTTCCAATACGTCTTTTAATGCCTGTGGCAGACCACGCAAGGCTTTGAGTTTTGCCTTGTATGCATCTAGCTCTGCCTGGTTGGGCAGTTTGCCTTGCAGGATCAAATAGGCCACTTCTTCAAACTGACAATGTTCGGCCAGATCCTTGACGTCATAGCCACGGTAGGTCAGGCCAGAGCCGGATTTGCCTACGGTTGAAAGGGCGGTTTTTCCTGCTACCTGGCCGCGCAGGCCGGCGCCGGACAATACTTTACCTTGTGCCATTGGTCATTCTCCTGATCGTATAGGGTTCGTAAGTTATTATTTATTAAATATAGAAATGCCGTGTTTATATGACGAAGGTATGACGGCATGTCTGAAAGCCTGCCCCATCAACCGCACGCGGCCGATGGAGGCAGAAGATTATTTGTTCTTACCTTCAGCAAAGAGTGCGTCCAGTTTCTGCTCATAATCGTGATAACCCAGGTAATCATACAGCTCCATACGGGTTTGCATGGTGTCCAGTACATTACGCTGATGGCCATCAGCAAGCAGATGACGATAGACATTCTCGGCCGCTTTATTCATGGCTCTGAAGGCTGATAAGGGGTAAAGCACCATATCCGCGCCCCACTCTGCCAACTGCTCTTTGCTCCACAGTTCGGTTTTACCAAACTCGGTCATATTGGCCAGAATAGGTACATTCAACGCCTGACTGAATTCGCGATAATGGGCTTCGGTTTGGATAGCCTCGGCAAAGATGCCATCTGCACCGGCCTCAACATAGGCTTTGGCTCTGGCGATAGCAGCATCCAGACCTTCAATGGCAAAAGCGTCGGTACGGGCCATGATAAAGAAGTCTTCATCGGTGCGAGCATCCACCGCTGCTTTAATGCGATCCTGCATCTCTTCCACCGACACCACTTCTTTATTAGGGCGGTGACCGCAGCGCTTTTGCGCTACCTGATCTTCCATATGCACGGCGGCCGCGCCGGCTTTTTGCATATCTTTAACAGTTTTAGCGATGTTAAATGCACCGCCCCAGCCGGTGTCTATGTCCACCAGCAGTGGCACATCGGTGGCTGATGTAATGCGCTGTACATCCACCAGCACATCATTGAGTGAGGTCATACCCAGATCCGGCAGGCCATAAGAGGCATTGGCTACCCCGCCACCGGACAGATAAATGGCCTGGTGGCCAATTTTTTCGGCCATCATTGCGGTATACGCATTAATGGTACCGACAATTTGCAGAGGCTTGTTGTTGATCAGCGCCTGACGAAATTTCTTACCTGCACTCATGCTTGTTGTCTCCTGTTGCTGCCGGCCTCATCAGCCAGCTTTTGCTCAATGTTCTTTCTTGAATAGGTAATGTGGCGACGCATTAGCATCTCGGCCAACTCCTCGTCTCGATTACTGATGGCCTGCACTATATGGCGATGCTCATCGAAGGCCGTCGTGACGCGCGGGCCAGCCATGCCGAGTTGTACCCGGTACATACGCACTAAATGATAGATGCCGTTGGTTAGCATATTAGTTAAATGCTGATTTTTGCTGCCTTGAATAATGCGGTAGTGAAAATCCACATCACCGGCTTCCTGATAATAGGACTCGCCGCCCTTCACTTCCTGAAAATGTTGATTAAGTAAGGCATTCAGGCCTTCTATTTCCTGGTCGGTCATATTTCTGGCCGCCAAGCGCGCCGCCATGCCTTCTAATGCCTCCCTGACTTCATAGAGTTCTATGAGTCCTTGCGCCGTTAATGCCACAACCCTGGCTCCCACGTTGGCTTTACGCTCAACCAAACGGCAGGACTCCAGGCGATTAATGGCTTCACGGATCACGGCCCGGCTGACCGCGTACTTTGTCGACAATTCGGTTTCGCTTAGTTTTGTACCTGAAGGGATGACACCTTCAACAATGTCTCTGCGAAGCAGGAAAAATGTCTTATCTGCAGAGGTAATAGGTTGTTCACTGAGCATTTGCACTAAATTTGCTACGCTAGATACCGATGGAAAGTGTCGACAATATAGCCATCAAAATGCAGAAGATCAAATAAAAATCGGCAGATTGTCGACAATGGTCTAATAAGAGTGATCACGGCAGGGCAAAATAAGACGCCATGACACCTAGCGGGTCAATGCCATGGATTTGATCTGGGCATGGAGCCGCTGACCTTGATGTAGCTGTAAATGCTCAGCGGAACGCAGGCTGATTTTTGCCCACAGTGGCCCCGCATCACTGTGTAGCCTCACCAACATGCCGTCTTCCTGGTTGAGCATATTGTCCACCACCGCCGGTACAATATTGAGAATGCTGGAATCCTGATGGGCAGACAAACTCAGGCTGACATCCCTGGCCTGCACTTGTAAGCGCACCGGCGTACCGGGCTTAAGTGCGCTGTCGGCCAGCCACAAACGGGCTTTATGACATTGCACGCTAACCAGCTTCCAATGGGGATGTGTTTGGCTAACCTGGGCCGGTAGAATACTAAAAGGATGTTGAGGATCGCTAAAACCTAGTGCGTCACCCACTTCACTGATGGTCCCCTGAGCTTTAACTCTGCCTTTATGCAACATCACCACCTCATCGGCCAGTTTGCTGAGCTCAGAAACAGAATGGGTCACGTACAGCACCGGGATGGCTATTTCTCCGGCCAGGGCCTGAAGGTATGGCAGAATATCCTGCTTGCGGGCCTCATCCAGCGCTGCCAAGGGTTCATCCATTAAAAGTACACTAGGATTGATAAGCAGCGCGCGGGCGATAGCAATGCGCTGACGCTCTCCACCGGATAATTGATGAGGAAACTGCTTCAACAAATGGCCAATGCCCAGTAATTCAATCATATCTGATACCTGGGGTGCTTTTCCCGGCCAGGCACGCTTAATGGCGTAGTCCAGATTCCCCTGGGCGCTTAAATGGGGAAACAGGCTGGCTTCCTGAAAAACGTAACCAACCGGACGCTTATGTACCGCCAGGCATTGTTTGCCTTGTTGCCAGTATTGCCCGGCAACTTTCAATATGGCGCTATGGCAAGGCTGCAATCCGGCAATAAATCTCAGGAGCGTGGTTTTACCTGAGCCTGAAGGGCCAAATATGCCGGTAAATCCCTGGCCCGGCATCTGCGAAGACAGCGCCAGTCGAAAACCACTACTGAGGGGTAAGTCCAGCTCAATTTCAATCTGGCTCACGGCGCGCCCCCACTGTTGATTTTGTTGCCGTTAGGCTGTAAAGCGCCAAAAGCACCACAAAAGAAAACACCAGCATAGCGGCCGACAACCAATGTGCCTGGGTATAGTTTAAGGCCTCTACATGGTCATAGATTTGTACCGACACCAGGCGAGTTTCTTGTGGGATGTTGCCACCTATCATCAGTACAACACCAAATTCCCCTACTGTGTGGGCGAAGCCCAGCACCGCCGCCGTTAAAAACCCGCTTTTGCATAAGGGTAACACCACGGTGAAAAAGCGCTGCCAGGGACCCGCTCTTAACGTTGCGGCCACTTCCAGCGGCCTGGAACCAATAGCGCTCATGGCGTTATATAAAGGCTGCACGACAAAAGGCAGTGAGTAACACACTGAACCTACCACCAACCCCCAGAATGTAAAAGGCAACAAACCTATGCCCAAGGCCTGAGTAAATTGTCCGATGGGGCCATGAGGGCCCATGACCACTAATAAATAAAAACCAATGACAGTAGGTGGTAGCACTAAGGGTAACGCCACCACGGCCGCAACAGGCCCTTTTAGCCAACTGCGGGTTTGGCTTAACCACCAGGCAATTGGCGTACCAATACATAACAGAATCAAGGTCACCATGCTGGCCAGCTTAACCGTTAGCCAAATAGCGCTGATATCTCCCTGACTAAAGGCCATCAGTGCCGTCAACAGGTAACGCGTAACCATAAGAAAGGATAACCGCCTGAGATTCAGCACCCTGAAAGTGGGCTAAGAAACGCTTAACGGCGCTCTTTTGGGCACTCTTTTTCATGACCACCCGGTCTTGGCGAATCGGCGGGTGAAGCGCGGCAGGCACTATCCATAGGTTGGTATCTGCAGTGTCTTTTTCTGTTAATAGTTGCGATAACGCCACAAACCCCAAGTCTGCATTACCGCTTTGCACAAACTGAAAGGTCTGGGCGATGTTTTCCCCTCTTACCCATTTGCTTTGTGTTATCTCGTGCAGGCCTAAGTTTTCTAGTACCGCAACGGCCGCACTGCCGTAAGGCGCTAACTTGGGATTGGCCAGCGCCAGTTTACGAAAGTGCCCTTTTTCAAGCTGCTGACGAACATCAGCCTCAGGGTTGACCGACCACAGCGCCAATGAACCAACCGCGTAAGTACGCATGCTGCCTGGCTCGGCAAGGCCGGCTTTCATGAGGGCTTGCGGTTTAGCCTGGTCGGCACTAAAAAAAATATCAAACGGCGCTCCATGGCGTATTTGTGCTACAAACTTTCCGGAGGCACCGACACTCATCCTCACCTGCTCGCCAGTTTTATCTTGATAGTCTTGGATAATGATCTGCATGGGGGCGGTAAAATTCGCCGCAACCGCCAGATTCAGCGGCTCACACATTGCGGGAAAAGACATCAGGGCGAGCATGCCCATCCACCTAGTTTTCATGATAACTCCTTAATAACGCTCCCAGCATAGCAGCTTAACCGTTTGAAGCAGATAAGCTTTTTATGTATCCAGTGATGTCACATTAGTTACATCTGCGCTTGCTAGGGTTGCCTACCTTATTAAGTCATGTTCTGAGAGTGCAGTGAACAGCCTAACCAACCTGATCTCGCCAACACGTGCGATGGCGGAATATTCCAAACTCAGCCTGTTCTTTATTGTCCTGATGATAGCCACATCAGGCTACTTCCTGTATTGGGGATTTGGCTATACCCAGCAGAGTTACCCCTTGTTGTTTGTTCTGGCTACCCTGTTTGGGCTGTTTATGGCATTTAACATTGGGGGGAATGATGTAGCCAATTCCTTTGGAACCAGCGTTGGGGCTGGCACTCTCACCATAAAACAAGCGCTCTTTATTGCCGCCATTTTTGAGGTAAGCGGTGCTGTTATCGCTGGCGGTCAGGTCACCGAAACGATCCGCAAAGGCATTGTGGATATGAGCCAATTGCATATGGAGCCCATGCAGTTTGTTTACATTATGATGTCCGCTTTGCTTGCGGCAGCGCTTTGGTTGTTATTTGCCTCTAAACGCGGCTACCCGGTATCAACCACTCATGCCATTATCGGCGGCATAGTAGGCAGCTCCATTACCTTAGGCTTTATTTTGAATGGCAGTGAGTCGGCCTTTTCACTGGTGCACTGGCAACAGGTGGGGGGCATTGCTGTTTCCTGGGTACTGTCGCCTTTGTTAGGTGGCCTTGTATCCTATCTGCTCTATGCGGCGATTAAAAAGCATGTTTTGCACTACAACGATGAAGCAGAAAGCCGTCTCAAACAAATCAAAAAGGAAAAGAAGCAGTTAAAAGTCAAACATAAACAGGCATTTGAGCGCTTGAGTGAATTGCAACAGATTGCCTATACCGGGGCTATGGCCAGAGATGCCCATGTTTATGTGGAAGGCGACTTTGGCCCGGATGAGCTGGAATCAGACTATTATCGCAGCCTGCACGAAATCGATCAGAAAAAACAGGACGTTGTCGCGCACAGAGCGTTAGAACAGTGGGTTCCCCTGATTGCCGCGTTGGGGGCCATGGTCATTTCTGCCATGTTGCTATTTAAAGGCCTGAAGCATATGAATCTGGGCCTGACCACCTTACACAATTACCTGATTATGCTGATGATCGGCGCCGTGGTGTGGATGGCGACCTTTATTTACGCCAAAACCTTAAAAGGCGGTTCGTTGTCGCAGTCCACCTATCTGATGTTCAGTTGGATGCAGGTATTTACCGCGTCTGGCTTTGCGTTTAGCCATGGCTCTAATGATATTGCCAATGCCATCGGGCCTTTCGCGGCTATTTTGGATGTGCTACGTACCGGGGAGATAGGCGCCACCGCCGCCGTGCCCACAGTGGCGATGATTTGCTTTGGCATCGCTCTGATCGTGGGTTTATGGTTTATTGGTAAAGAAGTGATTCAAACCGTAGGACATAACCTCACCCGAATGCACCCGGCGTCGGGCTTTTCGGCCGAACTGGCCGCTGCCGCCGTGGTGATGATTGCCTCACTGATGGGGCTACCCGTCTCCAGTACACACATCCTGATTGGTGCCGTACTGGGCATTGGCCTGGTGAACCGTCAAACCAATTGGGAGCTGATGAAGCCCATTGGTCTTGCCTGGATTATCACCTTGCCCGCCGCCGCTATACTCAGTGCAATGTGCTTTTTGGTGCTGCGCAACTTGTTCTAGTGTTTCTGGCAGCCCGGCTGGGCTGCCCCTCTGCGCTATTTAACTCTTCAAACGCCGCATCTATTAACGCATTGCGGTTAGCAGACATGTCTCAAACCTAGCGTTTACTCTTAGCTAAATAAACATTTAGTTATTTATTTGATGCCTTTAATTCCTTTTTGGAATATTCAAGCCTATTCAGGACTTGGACTGAGATCAGTATCTTGACTAGAGTCAAATGGACACACAAAAACAACATACGCAGGAGCGATTATGCACATCTCCACACTTGCAACTCATGTCGGCCGGTTACTGGGCTCAGGATTACTTTCGGTACCTTTACTTGCACTAGGCAGCCAAACTGCCGTGGCGCAAGAGGGTGCCAATGAACAAAACGAACAACTGGAACAAATTATTGTTACGGGTACCAGACGTAGCGACCGTACTGTGGCGCAAAGTAATGTGCCCATTGATATTCTGGATGCGGATCAACTCACCTCTTCCGGACAACTGGAGGTCAGTCAGTTACTGACCAATCTGGCCCCGAGTTTTAACTATCCCCATGCTACCGTTACTGACGGTACTGACCACGCCCGTCCCGCTGTATTGCGAGGGCTTGCGCCCGACCACACGCTGGTTCTAATCAATGGTAAACGCCGTCATGCCGGGGCACTGCTTAATCTGAACGGCTCGGTGGGGCGTGGCTCCAGCGCGGTGGATATGAATATGATCCCCGCGGCGTCGATAAAGCGGATTGAAATACTGCGCGATGGTGCGGCCTCTCAATATGGCTCTGATGCCATCGCAGGGGTAATTAACATTGTACTCAAAGATAGCGCAGAAGATGGCGCTGTTACCCTGACCTACGGTCAGCATGAAACCCAAATGGCCGGCGTACCTCAGTTAACCGGCGTGTCCGATAACGGTAATGGCGGCCTGGCCTTTAGCACAGGTGAAGATCGCAAACGTAGCGACGGAGAGACCTGGAATCTGTCCGTCAACAAGGGCTTTAACCTTAATGACGAAGGTTTTATCAACCTCACCTACGAATACCGAGATCGCGAACCTACCAACCGTTCAGGCTTTGATCCCCGTCGCCAGTATGCGTTGCAAACTGATGGCAGCTTTGATCCTAGGGAATTTGATATTGACCGCTACAATCACAGATTCGGTAAGGCGGCCCTTGAAGAGCATAGTTTAATTGCCAATGGCGGTTACTCGCTGGGAGATGTGGAACTATACGGCTATGCCAGCTACGGCCTGCGTGATGGGGAAAGTGGTGGCTTTTATCGTCGTGCCAGTGACAGCCGCAACGTACCCGCCATTTATCCTGATGGTTTTCTGCCCTATATCGTCTCAGATATAGAGGATTTCGGTGGCACTTTTGGTGCCAAAGGTCTGGCTGGAGAATGGCAATGGGATGCCAGCCTGACTCATGGCTGGGACAGCTTTAATTTTAATGTGGAAAACAGTCTGAATACCTCGCTGGGTGCAGACAGCCCCACCCGCTTTGATGCAGGCACACTGGAATACACACAGAGTCTGTTAAACCTGGATTTTTCTCGCTATTACACCCCAAACTGGTTGCCTGACAGTCTACTGGTTGCTGTCGGGGCGGAATACCGCAAAGAGAACTATGAGATTAAAGCCGGTGAGGAAGCGTCCTATCTGACCGTATTGGATAGCAACGGCAATCCGGTGGCCGCCGGTGGCTCACAGGTGTTCCCCGGCTTTTCGCCGCTCAGTGCCACGGATCGCAGCCGCCACAACTGGTCGCTGTATGTAGACCTGGACACGAATCTGACCGAGCGCTGGAACATCGCGTTGGCAACCCGCTTTGAGGATTACAGTGACTTTGGCTCCGATCTTTCCGGTAAACTGGCCAGCCGCTATCAGTTAACCGACGGCTTGGCCGTACGTGGTTCTGTCAGCAACGGTTTTCGTGCTCCAAGCCTAGCCCAATCAGCCTTTACCACAGTCAGCACACAATTTGTAAATGGGGTGCCTTTTGAAGTCGGTACCTATACCGCTGATCATCCTGCCGCTATAGCACTGGGCTCACAACCCTTGCAGGAAGAGCAATCGTTAAGCCGCTCCGTGGGGGTAACCTACCAGGCCGGCAACCTGAGTTTGACGCTCGACTGGTATCGCATTGATATCGATGATCGCATCGTACTGAGTGAAAGTCTCAGCGGCCCTGAAGTCATTCAAATTCTCAACGCCGCAGGGATAAACGGAGTACAACAAGTCCGTTACTTTACCAATGCCATTGATACTCGTACCCGCGGTGTCGATGTGACCGCTAGTTATAACCTGCCGTTAGCCGACTATGGCAGCTTGAATCTGACTGCAGCCTATAACCGCAACGACACAGAGGTAGAGCGCATTGCGCCCAACCCGCCGCAATTGGATGCGTTAGATCCTGAGCAATATACCTTGTTTGGCCGTTTGGAAACGACAAGGTTTGAGGAAGGAACACCTGATTCCAAGCTGAACCTTGCCGCCACCTGGCAATATGATCGTACCAAGGTCACCTTACGTGCAGTGCGCTATGGCGAGGTAGTGGATGCCGGTAGTACGGAAGCCAATGATGAAGTGCTGGATGCAAAATGGATCACCGACATTGATGTGGCTTATGAGCTGACGGACAACTGGCAAGTGGCCGTTGGTGCCAACAACCTGTTTGACCAGTATCCCCGCGATACCATCAGTACCAGAGGACAAACGGATTTTAACCAAATATTCCCTTACTCTGGATTCTCGGCGTACAGCATTGATGGTCGCTATTGGTATGCTAAAGCCACCTATCGATTCTAACCGCTAATAGCAGAGCGCTGAATCTAGCGCTCTGCTCCTTTCTTCAAGGCAGTTGGATCAGTTTTTCAAACCCACCCCAAAACATGCGCATACCATCAAAAGGTAAGTTGTTGGGGTCCATCATGTCGCTTAAACGGGGATCGGACATCACTAACTCGTTAATTCTGTCTCTGTCCGCCCGCGATTTGTAGGTGATCCAGGCAAAAATCACCGTCTCATTGTCTTTCAGATCCACTGCCTGCGGAAACGATGTCACCTTCCCTCCTTGCACATCCTCAGCCACCCACTCACGGTAAGCCAATGCACCATGCTCTATCCAGATGTTACCTGCCCTAAGTGCAGATTCCCGGTAACTCTCCAGCTTGTCTTTAGGGACCGGGAGTACGAAGCCGTCTACGTAGTTTTCCATTTTTGCTCTCCTGACTGCGGGCTGCCCCGCCTGTTGTTATCCATTCCCTTTGAGTCGATAACACAACTCAGCGGGCTACCTGCATCTATTAAATGCGTCAGATATGGTCGTATTAACAAAGCAGACTTCGACAGTATTGCCAGATTTAAGGAAAAAAAGGCCAACTCAAGTTGACCTTTTCGCAAGACTAAGGGCAGCGAATTAGGGCTAAGCCGCTCCTCAAAAAAGTAACGCCTAAACCTAGCGACAAATTCATTTTGTAACAACAGCTTATGAACCGCAAAATATAAGCAGAAAGGGCCATGCTGGTACACAGGTTCTGCTATGATAGCGAACAGGGAATGCGTTGTGGGTAACCATAAATTGCGAGCAACAATCAGACTATTCTGGCGCATAATTGCTATTTGCCTGGTGGGTGTAGGGCTGTTAGGTGTGGTGCTGCCCGGTCTGCCCACTGTGGTATTTTTGCTTATGGCCGCTTGGTGTGCGGGTAAGGGATGGCCAGCACTGGAAGACTGGCTGCTCAATCACCCTCATTGGGGCTTGTCTATCCGCAATTGGCGTGTGTATGGCGCAGTGCCGCGTAAAGCCAAGGTACTGGCCAGTATTATGATGAGTATGAGCCTGATCTTACTATGGCTGTCAGCCATACATTTATACTGGCAATTCGCGCTTACCCTGGTGCTTGCCAGTGTTCTGCTTTGGTTGTGGCTGCGTCCCGAACTTAGCCAGGAAAACTAAGCCTACGAACTTTTCACTAGGCTCAGCGATTATCTTAATTTCCTTTGATTTAGATTAATTTCCGCGCGCTAGAGCTGGGCTAACCTTGACATTGTAAGGTTCGGAGCCCGTTTCATGAACAAATTCATTACCCATTATTTCAGTGCTAACCAGCAACGTCTGGAGCTTTTATATATTGCTTTTCGAAAGCACAAAAATCGCGACCCCGAATGGGCCAAGCGCTTATTTCTGTTGTTCAGTTGCGGACTGGAACAGCAAATAGCATGGAATCAAGCACTTCTGTTTCCGGTATTGCAGGCTCATAACGACTCTCAGCTTAATGAACTTATTCATAAAGCCATTGACGAGCATCAGCAAATTAAAGATCAGGTAAGTTGGGTGTTTAACCTAACCGAAAAAGGTCTGGAAAGTCATGATGATGAGCAGCGGCTGGAGTACCTGCTGTCTGATCACTTTGAGAATCAGGAATTTAACTTGTACCCCGCCTGTGACAAGTTATTCGATGTTAATGCTGTTACCCATCTGATTGAACAGTTAGCGTCTTACAACCAAACTGCCAGTCAATAACTTTTTGTTGCAGAATCAACACATAAGCTTTTGATTCTGCAACATGACCTCTATTATTCTATGTTTCCTTTGTCGCTACGGGTCTGATTATTGATGGATTTCATTTGGGTATTATTCGCCTTCGTGTGTGGTCTGGGTGTGAAGGTGCTGAATCTTCCACCCCTGATAGGTTTTCTGGCGGCCGGATTCTTACTGAACTTTATTGGTGTTAAGCCCACTGAAAGCCTGGAAGCACTCGCGAACCTGGGCATTACCCTAATGCTCTTTACCATCGGCTTAAAACTCAACGTGAAAGACTTACTCAAACGTGAAGTGTGGTTTGGCACGGGTGTACATATGCTGGTCTGGACAGGTTTTGTAGCCAGCTTCGCTATGTTATTGGCCAGTGTATCTCTGGCTTACTTTGCCGTATTGGATTGGCAAACCGCAGCCTTACTGGGCTTCGCTTTAAGTTTTTCCAGTACGGTATGTATCGTTAAACTGCTGGAAGAAGCAGGAGAAATGAAAACCCGCCACGGCAAACTGGCCATTGGCGTGCTGGTTATGCAAGATATTCTGGCGGTACTGTTTCTGGTACTGGCCACAGGTAAAACCCCTTCTATTTATGCCTTTGCCCTGCTCGGTCTGTTACTGGTTAAACCCATACTAAAGCGCATTGTGCAGCTATCGGGCCACGGCGAATTATTACCCCTGACCGGATTTTTCCTCGCCTTGGGTGGTTATGAATTATTTAACCTGGTAGGTATTAAAGGTGATCTCGGCGCCCTGGTAATGGGGATCTTAATGAGCAGTCACGTCAAAGCGTCAGAGATGAACAAGGCGTTGATGAGTTTTAAAGACCTTTTCCTAATCGGCTTTTTCCTCTCGATTGGATTTACTGCGCTGCCGGATTTGCAAATGGTTGGCCTGGCACTACTACTCTGCTTGCTACTGCCAATCAAATTTATCATGTTCTTCTTCTTGTTTACCGGTCTGCGCTTGCGTGGACGTACCGCCTATTTGGCCGGGCTGGCGCTAAGCAATTTCAGTGAGTTTGGCCTGATTGTCATTGCACTTTGTGTCGATGCTGCCTGGATGAGTAAAGAGTGGCTGGTGATCCTCGCGCTGGCGGTATCTTTCTCCTTTATTCTGACCAGTGTTATCTATCGCTACTCTCACGCCGGTTACAGTCGCTACCAAAAACTGATCAAAGGCTATGAAAAATCCCGCCGTTTGGCCGAGGATATATATGAACAACCCCAGCATGCCAGAGTGCTAGTGGTAGGTATGGGCCGGGTAGGTAAAGGCGCATTTTTAGCGTTGCGTGATGTCCTGGGCAATCAGGTTTGGGGCATGGATGCAGACCGAGACAGGATTGAGCGACAAAAAGGCCTAAATTTGCAGGTTATTCTGGGAGACGGTGAAGATGCGGACTTGTGGGACAATATGGATTTTTCCGATGTTGAGTTGATATTACTGGCGCTGCCTTCCACGGAAGATATTCGCCATATTCATGACCAGTTGCGCAAAGCTGGTTATAAGGCGCAGTTGGCGGCAATCGCCCGCTATGAAGATGAACGTCTGGAACTACTGCACTATGGTATTGACCATGTGTTTAACTTCTACACCGAAGCGGGGACAGGTTTTGCTGAGGAAAGCTTGCTGCTGCTGGAAAAGCCTGCCTGAGTTTCGCTGACAGTAACTGACTAGAGATGAGTATAAAACTCCCAGTTTCGCGTTAAGGACTTGCCGGTGGCGTCTTGTAATACCAATACCAAGCGCCACTGCATATTCGGTTCACTGCAACTGCCTAAATAGCTAACGGCAGTAATAATCTGGCCGTTTTGCTGTTCTGCAATGACGGGAATTCGGCCCATATACATATTCACCCCTTCTATATGAGCGCTTATCAGTGCGCTCCCCTTAGGTAAGTGAAGTGAAACAGCCAAAGGCTCTTCAATAGGTATGGGTTTAGGGGACAGGCCGATAGAGCCGGGCTGCCCCGCCACATTAAACTCGCAATCGCCCTGCTGCAACTGGCACGGTCCACTTTGCTGACTTAAGGATTCAGTGCGGTTCACCAGGTAAGTAATAAGTAGTATCCCGGCCAGCAGGCCGCCGCTCACTATCAGACCCAGATGATTCTGTTTTGACACTTGTTACTCGTCCAAATGCGAAGGGCGCAAGTTTGGATCATTGACCAGGATCAATCAAGCTGTGTTTAGGCTATCTTTTACGGGTCAAAAACCTTATCATTCGCGCTCGAAGGCCCGTCAAATATAAGTTTTGTATCAATCCTTTACCGGAAACTCTGAGACAGAACTTATATTGGCGGTTTCGAGTTTTTTACCTAATGTTTAACGGGTGATAAAACGTACCAACAGCAGCGGAAGAACCAAGACGATGAGTGAAACCAGTCGAGCACATCCCGAATACAATTATAAAGTAGTGCGACAATTCGCCGTCATGACGGTGATTTGGGGAATTGTCGGCATGACCGTGGGCGTATTAATCGCCTCTCAATTAATCTGGCCAGAGATGAATTTTAATACACCCTGGCTAACCTACTCGCGATTAAGACCACTGCATACCAATGCAGTTATCTTCGCATTTGGTGGCTGCGCTCTGTTCGCCACTTCTTACTATGTCGTGCAGCGCACCTGTCAGGTGAAGCTGTTCAGCGACAAATTAGCCTCTTTTACCTTCTGGGGTTGGCAAGCCGTGATTATTGCGGCCGTAATCAGTCTGCCGCTGGGTTTAACTTCCTCCAAGGAATACGCGGAGTTAGAGTGGCCCATCGATATTCTGATTACCCTGGTGTGGGTGGCCTATGCGATTAACTTCTTCGGCACCTTAGTGGTCCGAAAGACATCGCATATCTACGTGGCCAACTGGTTCTTTGGTGCCTTTATCCTGACGGTTGCCGTTTTGCACATCGCCAACAGCATGGTGGTACCGGTGTCCTTCACCAAGTCATACAGCCTGTATGCCGGCACAGTGGATGCCATGGTGCAATGGTGGTACGGACATAACGCAGTAGGTTTTTTCCTGACCGCAGGTTTCCTGGGCATGATGTATTACTTTGTACCCAAACAAGCCGGTCGTCCTGTGTATTCTTACCGTTTATCTGTTGTGCACTTCTGGGCGCTGATCTCCCTGTATATCTGGGCCGGTCCGCACCACTTGCACTACACTGCCCTGCCTGACTGGGCACAGTCTGTGGGTATGGTAATGTCAGTTATCCTGTTTGTTCCCAGTTGGGGGGGCATGATCAACGGTATCATGACCCTGTCCGGTGCCTGGCATAAACTGCGCACTGACCCCATCTTGCGCTTCCTGATTGTATCTCTGTCATTCTATGGTATGTCGACCTTCGAAGGTCCGATGATGGCCATTAAGACAGTAAACGCCCTGTCTCACTATACCGACTGGACAGTGGGTCACGTTCACTCAGGTGCATTGGGTTGGGTTGCGATGGTTTCAATTGGTTCCATCTACCACTTAATTCCGATTCTGTTCGGCCAACCTAAGATGTACTCCACTAAGTTAGTCAACGTGCATTTCTGGTTAGCCACTATCGGTGTTGTATTGTACATCGTAGCCATGTGGATCTCTGGTGTTATGCAGGGCCTGATGTGGCGTGCAGTTAACACTGACGGTACGCTGACATATACCTTCATCGAAAGTATTGAAGCTTCCAAGCCGTTCTACTTTGTGCGCTTCCTGGGCGGCATATTCGTTGTCGCAGGTATGCTGATTATGGCTTACAACTGCTATCGCACCATCAAGGCGCCCAAAGGCAGTCTGCAAGCTGAAGCACAACCAGCATAAGGGAACGCAGTATTATGAAAAACGTACATGAGATAGTAGAAAAAAATACCGGCTTGCTGGTGGTGATGATTCTGGTGGTTATCAGTTTTGGTGCGCTAGTGGAAATCAGCCCGCTGTTGTTCCAGCGCCAAACCACTGAACCGGTAGAAGGCCTGAAGCCTTATACCGCTCTGCAACTGGAAGGCCGTGATATTTATATCCGCGAAGGCTGCGTTGGCTGTCATAGCCAGATGATTCGTCCGTTCCGTTCAGAAACCGAGCGTTATGGTCACTACTCAGTAGCCGGTGAAACCGTATGGGAACACCCGTTCCTGTGGGGCTCCAAGCGTACTGGTCCTGATCTGGCCCGTGTTGGCGGTCGTTATAGTGACGAATGGCACCGTGTTCACCTGATGGATCCTCGCGCTGTAGTACCAGAGTCCAACATGCCTGCTTTCCCGTGGCTGGCGGAAAACACTCTGGACGGTGAGCTGACCGCTAAGAAGATGGAAGTCTTCCGCGATTTCGGCGTGCCGTACACAGACGAAGATATTGCTGGTGCTCAGGCTGCCGTTAAAGGCAAAAGCGAAATGGAAGCGCTGATTGCTTACCTGCAATCTTTGGGCACGGCACTGAAATAACATGGACCAGATAACAGTCAATATCATCTGGACTTTGGCCATATTAGTTATATTTATTGCCATTGTGCTGTGGGCCTACAGTAAACGCGCCCAAAAAGGCTTCGAAGAAGCGGCAAACCTAGTGTTTGACGATGACAAGCCATCAGCCGAGGCAAACAAAAAGCGGGAGTCATCTAACAATGAGTAGCTTTTGGAGTATCTGGATCTCCGTCATTACTTTGGGGACCATTCTGGGATGTTTCCTTCTACTACGCTGGTGTCTTAAAAATAAGACCGGTGTAAAAGAAGGTGACGATATGCACCACGAATTTGACGGTATTGTTGAAATCAACAACCCGTTACCTCGCTGGTGGACCATCATGTTCTACGCCACTATCGTTTGGGGCTTTATCTACCTGGCACTGTACCCTGGTTTAGGTAACTTCAAAGGCCTGCTTGGCTGGGAAAGTTCTAATCAGGATATTCGTAGCCTGGCAGAGTCAAAAGCCGCCCATGCGGAAGATTTGGCCAATGGCAGCCTGAACGAATACAGCCGTGCTATGGCCGCTGCAGAAGAGCGCTTTGGCCCTATCTTTGAAGCCTATGCTCAGCGTAGCGTGGAAGATTTGGCTACCGACCAGGAAGCCCTGAAAGTCGGTCAGCGTTTGTTCTTGCAAAACTGTTCGCAGTGTCATGGTTCAGATGCCCGTGGTCAGCGCGGTTTCCCTGACCTGACCGATAACGATTGGTTGTATGGCGGTAACCCTGCGCAAATCAAAGAAACCATCATGCAAGGCCGCCACGCTGCCATGCCTGCCTGGGTTGATTCTTTGGGCGAGCAAGGTGTTAAGGAAGTAGTGGCTTATGCACTGTCCTTAAGCGGCCGTAAGGTAGATCCTGTTCTGGCTGATGCTGGTAAAGCACAGTTTGCCGTGTGTGCAGCCTGTCACGGTCAAGACGGTAAAGGTAACTACGCCTTTGGTGCCCCTGACCTGACGGACAACATTTGGTTGTACGGTGGCAGTGAAATGGCCGTAACAGAAACGGTTACCCATGGCCGTAATGGTGTGATGCCTGCCTGGAAGGACATTCTGGGCGAGAACAAGATCCATCTTGTTACGGCATACGTTTACAGCTTGTCGCAAGACCAGTAACGTCTGACGTATTAGTCTATGTAAAGCCCCGCAATTGCGGGGCTTTTTTGTAAGCTAAAGGCAGATATTTTTTGTCCCGGCAGGTAAAATGCGGCTTTTATTGACCTGGCGCATGCACCTAGTACCGGCCGCCGGTAGAATGCAGGCGTGAATTTGTAACCCTTCAAACTAGAGACGTTATGAGTCAAACCCCTCCCCCCTGGTATAAGCAGTTTTGGCCATGGTTTTTAATCGCCATTCCCGTTACCTCAATCATCCTCAGTACTAAAATGCTGATGCTGGCCCTAGGTGGCAATGACAGTATGGTGATTGATGATTATTACAAGGAAGGTAAAGGTATCAATATGAATCTGGATAAGATTCAGCATGCCCGCGACTTGGGTATTGATGTTCGCCTGCAGTTCAGTGACGAGACGGTGCAATTATCTTTTGCCGCCGGCGCCCCTGAAACCGGCGCAGCCTTATCCTTGTTTTTCCAACATCCAACCCTGGCAGATAAGGATTTTCAGTTGTTACTGACGCAAAATGCCGCTGGCGTATTCAGTGGCGCGCTTTCAGAGCCCCTGTCAGGCAAGTGGAAACTCACCCTGGAGCCTTTTGATAAGTCCTGGCGTGTGTCGCAGGATATTGGTTTACCCCAAGCCTCCCCAGTCGTTTTTCGCCCTTAAGTAGGTAACGTCGTTGATCTGTTTTCATTGTCACCAAGAGGTAACGGAGCAAGGACGTTACCATGCCAAGGTACTGGGCGAATCACAGCCCATGTGCTGCCCGGGCTGCCAGGCTGTCGCTGAAGCCATCGTTGCCAATGGTTTGGAAGATTATTATAAGTTTCGCACCGAACCTGCGGAACGTGCAGATGGCATGCCCAATGACTTGTTGGAAAAGCTCAAGTTGTTTGACCAGCCCGAACTGCAAGAAGAGTTTGTGGTTAACAAAGGCAAAGATAATCAGGTTCAGTTGAGTCTGGAGGGCATCAGCTGTGCAGCCTGCGCCTGGTTAATTGAGAAAAAACTGGCCAAGCTGCCCGGGATTAAACAGATCGCAGTAAACGTTAGTGCCAGACGCGCACTGGTGAGCTGGTATCCAGAGCAACTTGCCCTAAGTGGTATTCTGGCGGCCATTGAAAACATTGGCTACCACGCGCAACCTTTCCACCCCAAACAGCAGGAAGAGCAGTTTAAGAAAACCGAGCAGTCCTACTTAAAACGTATTGGCTTGTCGGGCTTGATGACCATGCAGGTGATGATGATCGCCGTAGCCTTGTACTTTGGGCTGTTCGGTAATCTGGATGAGGACATTCGCCAGTTTATGCATTGGGTGAGTTTGACCTTGTCCGTCCCGGTCGTACTGTATTCAGGTGCCATCTTCTATCAAGGTGCATGGCGCGCCTTGCGCTCAGGTTCAGTAAATATGGATGTGCCCATTAGTGTGGCGATTTGGGCGCTATTTATTGCCAGTGCCAAAGCCACCATCATTGCTCAGGGTGAAGTCTTCTTTGAATCGGTTTGTATGTTTATCTTTTTGCTGCTTATCAGCCGGTTTCTCGAACATAAATCCAGACATAAAGCGGCACAAATTTCAGCCAATATGAGCAAGTATATTCCCGTGACCGCCACCTTACTGGAAAACGGTCAAGCCTCAGATATCCTGGCGAAGCTATTAAAGGTTGACCAACTGGTGCTGGTCAAAGCGGGTGAAACCATTCCAGTGGATGGCGTGGTCATTGATGGCACCAGCCATGTGGACGAGTCGATGCTGACCGGTGAGTTTGAACCCGTTAATAAAAAAGCCGGCGATGAAGTATTCGGTGGTGCCCTTAACCAAAGCGGTAGCCTGACGATTAAGGTGCTCAGACCGCTCAAGGAAGCCATGGTCAGCCAGATCCTGCGTTTACAGGATGAGGCGCTACTGAATAAACCGGCCATCGCCCAGCTGGCAGACAGAATATCCAGCTATTTTGTACTGGCGGTGTTAGCCATCTCCGCTCTGACCTTCTGGTATTGGCATGCTCAAGGTAATGTGGATGCCTTTTGGATCACCGCCTCGGTGTTGGTCGCCACCTGCCCTTGTGCGCTGGGTCTGGCCACACCTTCTGCACTCACGTGCGCCATGGCAAGACTTAACCGACAAGGTATCTTGCTAAAGCGGGCGGACTTGCTGGAGTCATTAACCAGCATAAATATGTTGGCCTTTGACAAAACCGGCACCCTGACCGAAGGAAAATTCAGTATTCAGCGCACGGTGAACCTGTCTTCCTTACCAGAACAACAGATATTGGAAATAGCGGCGGCATTGGAGATGCACTCAGAACACCCTCTTGCCAAAGCCTTTAATCATTATCAGGTAGAGCCTGCCACCCACGTTGAGATTATCGCGGGCCTTGGCCTTTGTGGAGAAGTCAAAGGCATACACTACCAATTAGGAAGTTCGCATCTAATCAAGCATGGGATTCCTGCTGCGTTAACAGATTGCAATGTGTTGTTAGCCGATGCCGAGCAGGTATTGGCCGGCTTTGTGCTAACCGATCAGGTACGCAGTGACGCCCTGAGTATGCTGGAAGACCTCAAAGGTTATGAGCGCTGTATTATTAGTGGTGACAGCCAGCACAATGTAGAAAAAATTGCCGAACAACTGCAAATCACTAAGCTATACAGCCAATGCCGACCTGAACAAAAGCTGCAAACCGTCCAAACCCTACAACAACAGGGTCACCAGGTGTTGATGGTGGGCGATGGGATAAATGACACGCCGGTGCTTGCGGCTGCTCAGGTGTCAGTCGCAGTGGGTGGCGCCAGCGATTTGGCAAAAAATGCGGCCGATATCATTCTGATCAATCCCACCCTGACGTTGTTGCCCGAGCTGTTCAAAATGGCCCAGCGCACCAAGCAGAAGATTATGCAAAACATGGCGTGGGCGTTGGGGTACAATGTGTTGGTGCTGCCTTTGGCGGTGTCGGGTTATCTTACCCCTTGGTTAGGCGTGATAGGCATGTCACTGAGTTCCATCATCGTGGTGGCCAACTCTGTTCGATTACTTAAGGCAGATGCGTAATGGGCATTTTGTATATTCTGATCCCACTTGCCATTGTTATAGTGACAGTGGCCATTTTGATTTTCTTCTGGGCGGTTAAAGCGGGTCAGTTTGAAGATCTGGAACGCCAGGGACACAATATTTTATTCGACGACGACAAAGAACAGGGGAACAAGGAACGCCAGCCGCGTGACTGAGTTAAGCCTGTTTTCAGCACTATTGCTGGGCCTGGCCGGCAGCGTACATTGTGTTGCAATGTGCGGTGGTATTGTCAGTGCATTGAGCTTTTCTACCCCATCCCACAAGCCTGCCCTGCCCTATGAGCTGGGCTACCACTTCGGGCGATTATTCAGCTATGCCCTGGCAGGCGCAATTACCGGTGGACTGGGCACACTGTTTTCACACCAGGTGTCCGGGGGCATCGCTATTTTAACCACCCTTAGCGCGCTCTTCTTATTAGCCATGGCCTTGTATATAGGTAATTGGTGGCGAGGTCTGTCGTGGCTGGAAAAACAAGGGGCCAGGTTATGGAAACCTCTGGCGCCCTTGTCCAAACGTTTTATCCCCTTTCGCCACCCTCTTGCCGCCGTGCCTTACGGTATGATTTGGGGATGGCTCCCCTGTGGCCTGGTGTACTCCACACTGACATGGAGTCTGGCCAGTGGCTCGTGGTTAAACGGCGCTGTCACCATGTTAATGTTTGGACTGGGGACCTTGCCGGCGTTGTTAACCCTGGGACGATTCAGCCAACATCTTCGGCCGCTGTTGAATCATCCTCGCAGTCGCCAGATCATTGCCGTTCTATTAGCCACTTTTGCACTTTGGCTACTGATATCCCCTTATTTATCAAAAGCCACAGATTAATCAGGATAGAAGCGAATTCCCTTTAACCACGGGTAAAAAATGCTAAGCTAACAGCCTGTTTGTCTGTTAAACCGTTCGACCATGAATCAACACCGTGAATGTACCATCAGTTGTCAGAATTGCAGTATTAGTCAGCTATGCCTGCCCTTTACGTTGAATGACAATGAACTGGATAAGCTGGACAACATTATTCAACGTAAGCGTCCGTTTCAGAAAAATGAACGCTTATTTCAGTCCGGCGACAAGCTGAGCAGCTTGTACGCTGTACGCTCTGGCTCGTTCAAGAGCTTTGTACTTGCGCCCGACGGTGAAGAACAAATAACCGCCTTCCACTTGCCCGGCGATATTATTGGCTTTGATGCCATTGTTAATCAGCAACATAAAAGTTTCGCCCAGGCATTGGAAACCTCCATGGTATGCGAAATTCCGTTCCAGACGATGGAAAGTTTGTCTGGCGATCTGCCACGCTTGCGTCAGCAAGTCATGCGTTTGATGAGCCATGAAATTCAGGCCGATCAGGATATGTTCATGTTGCTGAACAAGCGCACCGCAAACCAGCGCCTGGCGCATTTTCTTGCCCACCTGGGCGAGCGTTACCATGACCGGGGATTTTCTGGCAGCCAATTCAGATTGAGCATGACCCGAGCAGAAATCGGCAACTATCTTGGACTCACAGTAGAAACCATCAGCCGTCTGCTGACCAAGTTTCAGAAGCAAGGCTTGATCAGAGTTGATGGTAAGTTCATTACCATCGTTGAGCCCAAACTGCTCAAGGATAATCAGGACAATGGTGTGGCGGTCAGCTGATCGCCATATATCGTAAAGGACGTTGATCTGGCACAAAGCGGTAAGTCGGTTATCTGAACTAGACTTAATCGAGTCGGAATAAAAGCAAAGAGGCAATGATGAACTACAAAAAATTGTTGGTAGTGATTGACCCAACCACAGAACAACAAAAAGCCCTGAAGCGTGCTCTGCTAATTGCTGAGAAAACCGGGGCCAGTGTCACGGCCTTTTTGTCTATTTACGATTTCTCTTATGAGATGACTACCATGTTGTCGGTTGATGAGCGTGAAACCATGCGTCAGGCTGTGGTAGACGACAGAACTGAATGGCTGACCGAGTTGTTGGCTAAACAAGTGAAGTCATCTTCCCTGGCTGTTGATGCTAAAGTGGTTTGGCACAACCGTCCGTTTGAAAGCATTATTTACGAAGCCATCGAGCAAGGCTTCGACTTAATTGTAAAAGGTACCCATGAACATGGTGGACTTAAATCGGTCATTTTTACCCCCACCGACTGGCACTTGATGCGAAAAGCCCCGGTTCCGGTACTGCTGGTAAAAGAACATGACTGGCCTGAGCAAGGACAGATTATTGCCGCCGTTAATGTGGGCACAGCAGATGAAGAACACAGTTCGTTAAACCAGAAAGTCACGCATACTGCGCTGGAGTTTGCCCGTACTCTTAATGGCCAGGTTAATCTGGTGAACTCCTATCCCGGCACACCAGTAAATATCGCCATAGAGATCCCTGAGTTTGATCCTGGCAGTTTTAATGAATCGGTGCGTAATCATCACAATGATGCGATGAAAACCTTTGCCAGCACCCATGGTGTTGCCCCGCAACATTGTTTTGTGAAAGAAGGTTTACCTGAGGATGTTATCCCGGCTGTGGCCAAGGAGGTAGATGCTGAATTGGTGGTTATCGGCACCGTCGGTCGTCATGGAATTTCGGCAGCGCTTATTGGTAATACCGCTGAGCATGTTATCGATATGCTGGATTGTGATGTACTGGCCGTGAAACCCGATGGCTTTGTCAGCCCGTTACAAAAATAAGCCCAATAGGTTAAACAAGCCGCCGCTTGGCGGCTTTTTTGTGCACAATCTCCCGTTCTACTGCCTTAACGTTGAGATGGACACCTACCCAGAAGCACCACAGAAACACTGTAACTTGACGTTAAGCCGGGTATAATCCCGCCCTCATTGCAGAGGTAGCCTATGACCCCATTAGACGAACTGAGCGCTAAGCAAAAGTACAGCTTCAATAAACTTCAAAAACGCTTGCGGCGCTGTGCCGGAAAAGCCATTGAAGATTTCAATATGATTGAACATGGCGACAAGGTGATGGTGTGCCTGTCCGGTGGTAAGGACAGCTATGCAATGCTGGATATTTTGCGATATTTACAGAAAGTAGCGCCTATTCGCT
Source organism: Bowmanella pacifica (assembly GCF_014645355.1). Taxonomy (GTDB): domain Bacteria; phylum Pseudomonadota; class Gammaproteobacteria; order Enterobacterales; family Alteromonadaceae; genus Bowmanella; species Bowmanella pacifica. The sequence continues at coordinate 144,834 of NZ_BMLS01000003.1, forward strand.
TTGATTTAGTGGCTGTGAATCTGGATCAGAAGCAGCCGGGTTTTCCTGCGCATGTGTTGCCCGAGTACCTGGATAGCCAGGGGGTTGACTACCAGATAGTCAATGAAGATACCTACAGCATTGTGAAAGAGAAAGTGCCGGAAGGAAAAACCACCTGTTCGCTTTGCTCCAGACTACGCCGTGGGATCTTATATCGCACCGCGACAGAGCTTGGCGCGACGAAAATCGCATTAGGCCATCATCGGGATGACATGCTGGAAACGTTGTTTCTAAATATGTTTTATGGCGGCAAACTTAAATCCATGCCCCCAAAACTGGTCAGCGATGATGGCAAGCAAATGGTGATACGACCACTTGCTTACTGTGCAGAAAAAGACATTGCCCGTTATGCCGAACTCATGGCCTTCCCTATTATTCCTTGCAATCTTTGTGGCTCACAAGAGAACCTGCAACGTAAGGTAATAAAACAAATGTTGCAGCAGTGGGATAAGCAACATCCGGGGCGCATAGAAAACATGGCCAGAGCCCTGCAAAGTGTCACGCCTTCGCACTTAGCTGACCCCAACCTGTTTGATTTTGTTGGTTTAAAAACCCAGGATCAACCCTATGAAGGGGGAGATATCGGCTTTGATCAGCCAGAGGTGGAGAGTCAGCCGCAGCGGGATGAAGCACAACGTCTTCAGATAGTACAACTGACTTGATTTAATGGGGAGGTGTATCCTCCCCATTCTACTTATTTGGTGATAGCGGTAATACGATAAGGTTTAGCGCCAAAGGCTAAACGCTGAGCTGAAGCGCTATCCAACCACTCCTTATCAAGTCGCAGCTCGCCATTCTCAATACGTAAAGTCGGCTCCAATCTGTCATCAACCCGCACCGTGCTCTGTGTTTGCTCAGGAAAATGCAATACCAGCCCCTGGACAGACGGCATCATAAAGGACAGAAAACTGCCCATGCTGTCAAAAAACTCTGCGTACTGTTCATGGAGCATCTTGAGCTCCGCCAGATCGTAACTACTCTTCAAATATTCAGGCTTCGTTTCCAGCTGTACCGACATATCACAGAGATTGACCGGTTCGGTTAGTTCAAAACGCGCCACCGCTTTCGCTAGTCTCAGGGCTTTTTCAGACGGCACGGTAAAACGCTGTTCTTGCGTCACCTCAATGGGGATATCCATTTTCTGGGTATGCAGGTAGGCCGATTCTATATGGCACATTTTTTTGCTCTGATGGTGCATAAAACCAAAAGCAAACTGCAATGCAGATAACTCGTCCTTATCCAGCTTCTTTGTATGGCTGTAAAGGGTTGAGTACTCTAGTTCCAAAGGCTCTGCAATCGCAGGTAATGCCGATGTAATGGCCAGCAGGCCGACAATCATTGCTCTCATGAAGTTAAATATTTCCTGTTTGTACGGATCATATGCAGTAATTCGTCGATATAATCCTGTCCACGTTCCGAATAGCTCATCAAGCCTTCTACCAGGTATTCAGCGGTAACCGTCTGCTGGTTGCGACGTAATCCGGCCCGAATACCACGCAACTCACTGTATGCGTAATGGCTGTTGATATTAGTCAGATAAGCTTTCACGGCGTGAGACAGGTCCTTAAACTTAGCCACCTCGTGACCAGCATCATCATCACGTTGTTTCGGCACAAAGCCACAGCCCTTGCGAAAACACCACATGCCGAAAAAATTAAACCCCTGTCTGGCAAAACGCGACGTTCCCCAAGCGGATTCATTAGCCGCCTGCACCAGGACTAATTCCACCGGAACAATATCGACCCGGCGCAGTAAACGGTTAATGCCGTCAACGTCGCTTGGTACTGAATCTAGTTTGTAGGCTTGACTGAGTTTGGCCAGCTTAGTTTTCTGATAGCGACTAAGTGGTAGTCCATCGATCATTTTCTGGCGTATGGCTTGCAACAAATTGCGATCATTGAGAATGATTTGATTGTGATATTCAACCGCCGGGCGCAGATAATCAAAGAAGGCCTGTTTTTTCTCGTCCACATTCTCGTAACGGGCAAAATCAGGCACAGGCTGGTGCAACTGCTCTGGGGCCGGAAGCGACAGCTCGGGCTCCTGGGATAAGAAAGGATAAAGCAGTGCAAAGCCTACCACGGCAAAGAATAATCCCTTTGCCCACTGATTTAATTTAGGCATGAAAAATCGATTCGCCACCTTGAGATACTCCATTTTGGCCTGTCAAACGGACAGCAACACCGAATATATCTCTGTATAGCACGCCTTTCATGTTGTAGTAAAAAGGCCCAACCCAAATAAACGCGATGCCAAAGGTGGCGATCACCAACACAAACAGCAAGGCAAAGAGCAGATACAGTAAAACAAACTGCTGCCATTTAAAGCACACCACGCGAATTGATACGAATATGGCCCTGAGTGGGGTCATGCCCTTTTCAACCACCAAAGGTAGCGTGAAACTACAGGCAATCATTAAAAACAGACCGGGGACAATGAACAACAGCAGACCTAGCTCTACTAGCAGGCTCACCAGCAATGCGCTGAGCGATAAAATCAGGGCTTTGGGTAAAAAGTGAAAAAGGTGTGTAGGACGAGATTGCCCACCAACCGCATGATTCACGCCCATCATCATCAGCCCGGTAATTAAAGGGGCTGTCAGCAAGGTTAACAGGATCTCTGTCATCAATTGAACATTGGGGGCCATTAAGTCCAGGCCCTTAAACTGCGCAAGGTTGGCAAGTATCAGCACCGCCAGTAAGGCCAGGGAAAATACCAGCAACATGGCCTGCACCATCACCCATTTAGTTTTCTGAGTGAGATCCCATGCTTCATTGACCAAAGCTTTAAGGTCCAGGCTGTAGTCGCCGGACAGGGCCTTTTCCAGGCTGCCCCCCAGTATCAGTGTCTTGTTCTCTTCCAAACCTTGTAACCTTACGCGAATTAAACCTGCTTATGATACCAGTTGTTCGTCCCGTCGGGCGAAGACCTTGGGCTTAAAAAAGCTTGTTTGTACAAATAACCGCCTAAGCTTTTAGTAGCAGAGCCTAATGCTCAGCCAGCCAGCACCAACCGAACAGCCAGTGCGATGAGCAAGCCCCCCATTATGCGGTCAAACCAATAGCCTTTACTTTGCAAAAACGACCGCACCGCGCCGGAGCCTAACAGAAATGATAAGGCGACAAACCAAAGCCCGGTTGCCAGCGCCAGATAGACGCCATAAACCAGTTTAATCTGCATCGGCGTGTTGACTGAGATGACCACGGCAAACAATGACAAGAAAAATAGCGTCGCCTTAGGATTTAATCCATTGGTGATAAAACCAATAACAAAGGCTTTCTTATCTGATAACTGCCCTGACTTGTGACTTCCTTGTGCGTTCGCTCCGCCATGACTTCCCAGGGCTTTAACACCAATATAAGCAAGATACGCCGCGGCGGCGTAAGTTAAGACGGTAAACAACCAAGGGGTGGTTTGAATAAGCAAACCGATGCCGAGCAATGAATAGGCAACGTGCAACAAAATGGCAAGGCCAATACCAACACTGGTATATATCGCTGCCCGCCTTCCATAGCTGACACTGTGTTTCAGTACTATCGCAAAATCGGGGCCAGGGCTGGCCACCGCCAATAAGTGAACGGTGGCAATAGTTATAAACTCCAGCCAATAAGGTTGTAACTGCGCTAACATTGATTCTGACTCTTACCTGCCAAGATTGCCGATACATAGTCAGGCACCAATACTGTCGCCCTGCCCTGATGTTTTTCTGCAAACTGACTAGGACTGGACTCTAGATTCAGCTCCACCGTGTGCGCGCCGGCCTGAATAGCTTCATTAACAAAGCCAGCCGCTGGATATACGTTCCCCGAGGTACCGATAGAGATAAACAAATCGGCATGCCATATGGCATCCACAATTTGTTCCATAAACAGTGGCATTTCACCAAACCAGACAATATGGGGACGCAAAGGTTTGGCGGGCTGACAACAGTGGCACCGATCTTGGCCATCGAAGGTGCTATGCATATCCATAATTTGTTGACTATGGGTGCATCTGGCCTTCAACAATTCGCCATGCATGGCGACCATGTTCTGGCTACCGGCTTGCTGATGGAGATTGTCTACATTTTGAGTGACCAGCAAAAATTGTCCTTCACAGGCCTTCTCCAAGGCTACCAGAGCATGGTGAGCGGCATTAGGCGATACATTGCCATTTAACAATTGCTGACGTCTGGCATTATAAAATGCATAGACTAATTCAGGATTAGCCGCGAAGGCTTGCGGGGTAGCCACATCTTCTACTCGGTGGTTTTCCCACAATCCATCATTATCACGAAAGGTTTTTAAGCCGGATTCAGCGGAGATTCCCGCCCCGGTCAGTACAACAATATTTTTATATTTCATTTAGTGTGCGTTGAGTTGGCGTTGTGTTGATTCTCTGACCACCAATTCGGGTTCAAAGTGCTGATGCACCGTTTCCACTTTGCCCTTACCTGCACGTTGCAGCATGATTTGCGATATAAGCAAGCTGGCCGCTTTTTTAGCTATCAGGTTAGTAGGCTGTGCCGCTGTGGTGAGCTTTGGCCAGGTTTGACGGGAGAACGGGCTATCCTCAAATCCCGCAATAGACAATTGCTCAGGAACCGACACATTTGACAGCCGCGCAGCAAACAAGGCACCAGCGGCAATTTCATCGTTACAGGCAAAAATAGCGCTCGGCGGTTTATCCAAAGCCAATAAATGCTTGGCGCCCTTTACCCCGGACTCAAATGAGTACTGACCGTCGTAGACATAATCAGGCACAATATCGATATTGGCATCTTCCAATGCCGCCTTATACCCGTTCAAACGCTCATCGGTAGAACGGTGTCCCTTGTCCCCGCTGATAAAAGCAATATCGCGATGGCCAAGATCAAGTAAATGCCGGGTAATTTGATAAGCCGCCTCATGATCGTGAACAAAAATACAAGGCGTAGCTTCGGGTTTATGTCCCGACCCTGAAATAATGCGCACAAATTGGATGTCCAATTCAGCCAACGAATTCATCACATCGGGCATTTCCGACAACGGCGGTGATATCACCAACCCGGCTAACTGAGATTTGGTCACCATGTTTTTCAGCTCTTCACATATTGTTGGGGAGCTGGCATTACAAGGGTGAATAATAAGTTCGTAACCTTTATCTCTACACTCGGCCAAAATACCGTTTTGCATATCAATAACGTAATAGGCGTTGGGGTTGTCATACACATATCCCATAGTGTAAGAACGCGTCCCTGCCAGGTTCCTGGCCGCCAGATTAGGTTCATATTTGAGTTCACGAATGGCAGCCGAGACCTTCTCCACCGTGTCCGCGCGGACAGATGCTTCTTTATTAATGACTCTGGAAACCGTTTTTATTGATACGCCCGCCAGTTGGGCAACATCTTTAATTGTTGATTTCATTTGGTTTCTCTCAGCTCAATTGGCGGTTAGTAAACATGATGTGTGGCATAAATTCCAGTGCTTTGCGCGCTTCGTAGAAGGATCTTTGCTGTCATCTTCAATGATCACTAAAGAGTTAACTTAAGATAACTACCTTATTACCTTTTTTTCTAATCTATTTGACAGCATTACTGGCTTGTTACCTGAGCAGGAGTCCTGTCACTTTGTATTTACATTAAGAAGCCCCACTTGTAACCACATTGTAAAAAACTGGTTGCTATGCACAAAATTCTCATGTAGCTTTATTTAATGACAACGCTGTCATCTGGTTGTTACAGCGATTGTCATTTTAAATAAAAACAAATGACAACGTTGTCATTTAAACAATTCAGCTTCATGAGAGGGCATCATGACTTCAACCAAACTCAATAAGATCACGCAGGGGCTTAAGCTGGCTCTGGTCGTGGGCGCAACCTTCAGTTCTCAACAACTGATTGCACAAGAAAATGCAGGAGCTACTGCATCCGAAGATGTTGAAACTATCCAAGTTAGGGGCTTACGGGCTTCTCAAGTAGCAAACCTCTCGAATAAGAGGTTTGCCGATGGTGTTGTAGACTCAATCACCGCTGATGACATAGGTAAGTTGCCAGACGTTACTATAGCTGACTCCTTGCAACGAATTCCTGGCGTTCAAATAAGACGTTCATCTGGTGAAGGGGCTACTGTAAATATTCGCGGTATGGCCCAAGTTGGCACCATGTTAAATGGGGAAGAATTTTTAAGCGCTGGAGCTATAACAACATCTCAACCAGATTTCACTGACATTCCATCGGCACTTGTAGGTGGTATGGATGTTCGTAAATCAGCAGAAGCAGATGTTTTATCAAACGGTATTTCAGGCTCAATTGACCTTAAAACCAGACGACCGTTCGATTTGGAAGAGGGGCTAACATTTGCGAGTTCCGCTGAATTCAACAGAGGTTCATACACAGAAGAAAACGATGGCCGCTTCACTGCGTTTGCAGGCTACAACACAGATAAGTTTGGCGTTGTCGTGTCGGCTTCTTATGATGAGAGCACGCTGGCTAACTATCGCTACGGTCTGATGCATGAGGGGTGGGCATTTTTCGGTGCAGAAGGCCCGGCTGTTGATGAAGGTGTTGGATGTCGCTGGGGTTGTAAGAGCGAAGACACAAAAGTCGATGTCAACGGTGACGGTGACTACAACGACATGTACTTGCACGGCGTAGACTTTGGTAACGTAAGTCGTCGTAGCTTGCGTGAAAGAACAGGTCTGAGCACCACAATTCAGGCACAGCTTACTGATACCATGCGGTTAACCGCTGATGTATTTTATACTAAGCTTGACGATGTCGATCACCAATATGGTTTAATTGCAGATAATGCTTGGTCTGATTACCTTTGGATGGAGCCCCTAAATGCAGAACTTCGGGGCACTGGGGCAAGTACAGGTTTAGACGCTTATGTCGCAACTCAAATGACATTGAATGCTCCCCGGGTTAACGCATACACGGAAGCGCAGACTAATGACCGAGAGTCCCTGAACATCAACCTTGAGCTTGACTTCGAAATAACAGATAAGCTTTCAGGTTCTTTTAGGTATCTAAGGGGAGATGCTGAGCGCAGCCACACTGAAAACGTGGCTCAATCTTATCTTACTGATGGCAGTGCGCATAATTTAAATCGCAGAACTGAAGATGTATTTGAACCTGTTAACGTGAACGGGTATTCAGGCCGTATTCCTCTGGGTTATGACGTTTCTGGTGATCACCCTACTCTCAGCTTCCCGACTATTGACGGTGAGGCATTTGGTTCCAACCTGGAACGCTACAACATGGTCTCAACCTACTCAGAAAATAACTTTACTGAGAAAGGTGATCTAAATGTACTGCGTTTTGATGGCAAATACGATTTTGACTATGGTGACCTTACCACTGTTAAATTTGGTGTTCGTGGCTCTAAAAGGGAAGTAGAAAGGGATACCTATATACTGCTTGCGCCTTTTTCCGGTATCAACGGTGCAACTGGGCTGGAAGAAACCCAGTACGTTATGTGGAAGGATATTGGTGAAGCCGCTATTGATACTAACGGTGATGGCCAGCGCAGTACGACAGGCGGTGATATCAGCTTAGGTCAACCAAATAGATTGGTAAATTTTGATCCATCTTGGATTATTCAGTCCAGTGACTTCGGGCCGGTAAACTCTGGTAGTTTCTATTTCGTAAACCCCGAGATGATGGAAGATAACATTGCGTTCCAGAACGCATTCTATCCAGGAAACATCAAAGCAACTAACCCCAATGATTCTTATAAAGTTGAGGAAGACAATATTTCGGCATACGTCCGCGCTGATTTCAGTGGAGACAATTACCGCGCTAATGTAGGTTTGAAATATTTGAAGATGGATTTGACCGTACGTCAGAATGAGCTTGGCGATGCTATTTGTATATTGTGTGCCGGAGGATCAGCTGACGCGGGCGATATTATTACTGAAAAATCTTACGACTATATTCTACCCTCGGTTAACTTCGCAGTAGACCTTTCTGATGATTTGATTCTAAGGGGTGCATATGGTGAAAATGTTTCACGTCTAGACTTGGGGAGACTAGGACGAGGATTGTCCGTTGGTCGCTCTCGTGCTGGTGACCGTGCAGACGATCTAGGTGTGTCACCGGATCTGCAAGTTGCTATCCAGGGTTCTCTTAATGGAAATCCAAACCTGAAACCTTGGAGTTCAACGAACTTTGACTTAGGGTTAGAGTGGTACTTTACTGAGTCAGCTTTATTGAGTGTAAATGCATTCAATATGAAGATTGATTCGTTCATAGTTTCCGGTAACTCAATGATGGGGCTACCTGACGAAGATGGCGTCATTCGTCGCCAAGTCTCCGTAACAGGTGAGCAGAATGGTCAAGGTGGTTCAATTGACGGTCTGGAGTTCTCCTATCATCAGGCTTTCGATTTCCTTCCTGACTTATGGCAAGGTTTGGGGGTATCGGCAAACTACACTTATGCCCCGAGTGATAGTGGAAACGTAGACTTTTATGGTGCGCCACTCCCAATGGTTGACAACTCAGAACGCTCTGCCAACTTGGTATTGTGGTATGAACACAATGGGCTCCAACTTCGTTTAGCTGGTAACTATCGTAGTGAGCGACTTGCAGCAATGAATGCTACTGGTGGTAACGTTGGTACACCAGGTAACGACCTACCACTGTGGACAGAAGCGACTACCTATCTCGACTTTTCTGCAAGTTATGACATCAATGAAAACTTTTCCGTTTACGGTGGTGTAAGTAACATTACAGAAGAATATGAGAGCAACTACCTTCAGTGGTCTGACTTTACGTTATCACAGAATATCTATGAGCGTCGATTGACCCTAGGTATTCGTGGCAGGCTGTAAATTTACTGTCTAACATTTAAATGTCGGCCCCGCTTTGCGGGGCTTTTTCATTTTTTTGATTATAGAATGTCAACATGAAAAAAAAGAACAAAATTATTGTACTTGGTGGTGGAACAGCCGGTTGGATGACAGCTCTGATTTTAGCGACAAGCTGGAAGAAGTATGCTGTCGATATTACGCTGATTGAATCTGACAAAATCAGTACAATTGGAGTGGGAGAAGGGTCAACACCAGCATTAAGAAGATTTTTTGAGCACATCAATGTCCCAGAATCAGAATGGATGCCTGAATGCAACGCAACATATAAATGTGGGATTACTTTTAACAATTGGTCCAGAAAACCAGGGTTTGAGAACTATTTCCACCCATTTCCATCGGAACTGGACAGCCGTTATACACCATATTTTTTTAATATGTGTCATAAAAGCATAAAAGATAAGACTGTAGGCCCTCACCCCAACCAGTTTTTTCTAGCAAGTTATTTGGCAGCTAATGATCTAGCACCTTTAGCGAATGAAAACTTTCCATTTTTATCAACTTATGGGTATCACTTTGATGCGGGCTTACTTGGGAGATTTCTCAAAAAAAAGGCCCAAAAACTTGGTGTTACATGTATTACAGCAACCATTGAGCATGTTGAAAAGAATACAGATGGTTATATAGAGACACTGGTGACTAAGGATGGAGAATCTTTCTCTGCCGACTTTTTTATAGACTGTTCGGGATTTGCATCTGTGCTGATGGAAAAATCCTTGGGAGTTAAGCATATCTCATACTCTAAACTGCTTCTAAATGACTCTGCGGTAACATTTGCGACCAGTATGAATAATAGAATACCTTCGCAAACTTATTCTTCAGCATTGAGTTGTGGCTGGGCTTGGAAAATCCCTCTTACAAATAGATTTGGGAATGGTTATGTTTATAGTTCCGCACATTCTGATGCTAAGGCGGCTGAACAAGAATTGAGAGAACACTTACAAATAGGTAAGGATCAAGAAGCGAGACATCTTAAAATGAGAGTGGGCAGACTGGAAAAAATGTGGGAGAAAAACTGTCTTGCTATAGGGCTATCACAAGGCTTTGTTGAGCCATTGGAGGCAACGGCTTTGTTAGTTGTGCAGCAATCGGCTGCAATTTTTTGTCAACTCTTTGAACGGGGACGTTTCACATCTGCCTATAAAGATGAGTACAACCTCAAGATTAATCAACTAATTGACGGCATTAAAGACTATATTGTCGCTCACTACGTTACTAATACTAGGAAGGACAGTAGCTACTGGCTGGATAACAACTGCAACATCAGTAACGTATCTGATTCACTTGGCTCAATATTAGAGTGCTGGAAAAGTGGCTCTTCTATTCAGGACGAATTAATGAAACAGAAAATAGAAAATATTTATCCTGCATTTTCTTGGTATTGTTTATTATCTGGGATGGGCCAATATAACAGCGAAGATATTCCTACTGCATCAACTGCCATTTCAAATATCAACAAGTTTTATCAAAGTTGTTCGCTTAACTATCAGGATCATCGGGTAAAACTTAATATTCCATACTAAATCTCTTTCTAGTTAATAATGCCTTTCTATAAGTATTAATTTAAAAATTCGCAGTCAAAAGTAAGTAGATTAAAAAAGCAAGCTACTTAACCATGTATTTAGGGCAGTTTCCTGCCCTATTTATAAGTTAGTAGTAATGTACACTATTTGTGATATGCACTACATCTTTGTAGCTGTGCACACAGGCACCCACAGAGCGATATTGTGTCATCACTATACTGCCCCATCGATAATAGTTCTGAACAAATTCCCAAGTACAATCTTCCCCACTAGGTGGAGATGCGGCTTTTACAGTGCTATCAGTTGCAGTCACAGTAAAAGATGAAATTGATGCCAATGCAAAAAAAGCTGCATTTACAACATTTTTTTAAAATTCTTCATAAAGTTTCCTTCTTCATAATGCATACAATCAGAGTGTTTGCATACTAATATCTCTATTCCACTAAGATGCTGGATTATTAAGGCGGCTGCCTATTAAAAACCAACATAATAAAACTACTTGGCATTGTCATTATTGTCAAATATTAAGGTTTTTTTAGATTCACCCATTCTTAACATGGACATTTTTATAGTTTTATCAGGAGAATGATTTAGCATTCGAAGGGTAATATCTTAAATAATATGACTACAACGGAAGAAAATATTATAACGTTGGGATTTCATCTGTTTGAGAGTGCCACTTAAGCCTTCCTGGACAGATAGGGTTAGAATAAAAACTAAATTAAGCTTTTACCTAAAAAAAGAGGAGGCATAAAAGCGCCTTTACGTATTAAGGAGCCGAACAGAAATTAGCTAGGCACTCCTGATAGAATTGATTAAATAGCAGCTCACTTGTCGCGCAAGCAGAACCTCCACCGATTCTATCAAACCAAGCTTGCTGTTGCCTTGCATAGCGTTTGCAATCTTCTTCACAAGTAATTGCCGTTGCTGATACAGACAAAAGGGCTCCGCCACGTTGTTAACCACCCTCTACATCGACTGCGATAAGGTTTAAAGCAATGTCACCTACCACATCCCTGCAGAACAAAACATTTGCAACAGAATACATCTTTGTTAACATAAATGACAGCGCTGTCATTTATCAAAAAATATACAACCCGCAGCAGGGTGATTAGCAACAATAAGGATACCGACCTTGTCAGGATTCAAACTTTCGCGAATAGCCGTTGGTCTTTCCGTGCTTAGCAGTATGGCTACTGCTCAAGCGTCGTCTTTAAATCAAACTGAGTTAGACGCACTGGGTGAAAACCTGGCGGTGACTTACCATGTCATCAGCAATACTGACGCGACTGGATGCAGTGAGACCTTGGGTGGCGGTAAATGCTTTGATGCCAAAATTTCATTAACACTTCCCAATGATGCAAAGGCGTCTGGCTGGAAGATCTATTTCAGTCATACCACCCCTATCCAGCGTGATAGCAGCGATTTATTTGATATTGAGCATATTAATGGTGACTTGCACACCATTAAGCCAACCCCAGAATTTACCGGCTTCAAGGCCGGTCAAACCTTGGATATTCCACTTAAAGGCACATTCTGGCTGGCGGCGGCGTCTGATCAGATGCCCAATTATTACTTGTTTGCCGATGGACTGCGGCCGGTGATTATTGACAGTACGCGGGAAATTCGCGATCAGGACAGTCAATTAACTTATAACCAACATGTGGCTCCTTTATCTTCGCCGGAGCAGTATCGTCGCAGTGAGCAGGATAAACTGCAATTAGCAGATGCAGCCTGGTTGTTTGACCACTATCAGCAGGCCAACGCCGCACAGGGTGATTCTCCCGCGCGTATTATTCCTGCCATTAGCAGCACCACACTTTCTGGGGATAAGCTGGACTTGCGCAAAGGATTGGCCATTACCTCCACTGACGTCATCGACCACGCCCTGTCCCGCCTTGCTGCTAAGGGGATTAACAGCAATCCCACAGGCATCAAGGTATCTTTTGAGGATGATCTGAACCTGGCCGTTGATGCCTATGTGTTAACGGTGGAAAAAGATGCCATCACCATCCGCTCGGGCAGCGGCAGCGGCCGCTACTATGCGTTGACCAGCTTGTCTGCGCTGGCGAAGGAAGGGCAAGTTCCCACCGGGGTCTACCAAGACAGTCCAAGATACCCGTTCCGTGGTATGCACCTTGATGTATCGCGCAATTTCCACAGCAAAGATATGGTGTTACGTCTGCTTGATCAGATGGCCGCGGTTAAACTGAATAAACTGCACTTCCATCTGGCCGATGATGAAGGCTGGCGTCTGGAAATCCCTGGTTTGCCTGAGCTTACCGAGATTGGCGCATACCGTTGCCATGATCCTTCAGAAAGCCAGTGTTTGTTACCCCAGTTAGGCAGTGGCCCGCACCGTGATGCGCCGGTAAACGGCTATTACAGCGTCGCTGACTATAAAGAGATACTGGCCTACGCTAAGGCACGTCATATCGACGTTATTCCCTCCATGGATATGCCCGGCCACTCACGCGCCGCCACCCGTTCCATGATGGCCAGATACAATAAATACATGCAGCAGGAAAAACCCGAGCTGGCGAATGAATATTTGCTCACAGACTTACAGGACACCACAGTGTATTCGTCTGTGCAGTTTTATAATGACAATACCATTAACCCCTGCCTGCCCTCTTCTTACCGATTTGTCAGTAAAGTGCTGAATGAAATCAATAAGATGCACGAGGAAGCAGAAATGCCTCTGAGTCGCTATCATGTAGGCGCAGACGAAACAGCTGGGGCGTGGAAGGAATCCCCTGCTTGCGCCACTATTATTGCCGAACAAGGAATTGACGACCCGGAGCAACTCACGGCTTACTTCGTCGAGAAAGTCACCAAAATCGTCAATGCCATGGGGATAACGGCAGGCGCCTGGAGTGATGGTCTTAGCCATGTGGAGCAGGAAAAGCTCGCTCCCCGTATCCAGGCCAACATCTGGGATGCCTTGTTCTGGCAGGGACACAATAGAGCACAAGACTTTGCCAACCGGGGCTGGGATGTGGTGCTGTCGATTCCCGATGTGCTGTATTTTGATTTCCCTTATGCTGTTGACCCACTAGAGCCTGGCTACTACTGGGCGTCACGTAATACCGACAGCTTTAAGATTTTCCGTTTTATGCCAGATAACCTGCCGGCTCACGCCGAATTCTGGCCTGACAGAATGGGAAGCCCTTTTACCGCCAAAGATGACTCGCCGCTTAAGCCCGGTGCCAGCTTTATCGGTATGCAAGGTCAGTTATGGAGTGAAACCGTCAGAGACGATCAGCGTACAGAGTTTATGATCTATCCCAGGTTGCAAGTCATGGCTGAGCGCGCGTGGCACAAAGCGGATTGGGAACTGGACTATGTAGCAGGTCGTGAGTATGGCCCTGCCACCTCTTATTTTGACCAAAGCCAACAAGATAAACTTCGCAAAGACTGGGCAGCATTCAGCCAGGCCCTGGTAAACCAGGTACTGCCTCAGATGGCCGATAACGTGATGTTTCGTCTGCCGCCGCCCGGAGCCAAGTTGATTGATGGTAAGTTACATGCCAATAGCCTGTGGCCCGGTCTGACCATAGAGTATCGGCAAACCGGTGGTAAATGGACAGAATATCGCCAGCCGGTACAGGTAACCGGAGAGGTTGAGTTAAGAACCCGTTTTTCCGGCATGCAGCGTAGTAGCCGTATTATTCCGGTGAACTAAAAGTATGAAAAAACTTTACCAAATGATTACAAAACAAAATGACAACGTTGTCATTTCTTTGATAGGCTACGGTTTCGCTGGTCAACCTGTAAAAGGCATGACCTGTTCCGATTTGTTAGAAGGTAATGTGTAAATGAAGAGGCCGGAAAAACTCTACCTCGGTATTGATGGTGGTGGCAGCAAATGCAAAGTCTTGCTGGCTGATGAACACGGACAGGCACTCGGTACAGGTATCTCTGGTCCAGCCAATCCTAATCAGGGATTAGACTTGGCCATTAACTCCATCATGGATGCCACAGAGCAAGCGCTACATGCCGCCGGCTTCGCTTCCAGCATGGTTGATCAGCTTATCGTTGGCGCCGGCCTTGCCGGTGTGAATTTGCCTAAGTATCGCCTTATGTTGGAACAGTGGGATCACCCTTTTACTCAGTTCCACATTACCACCGACCTGCAAATCGCCTGTATGGGCGCCCATAACGGTATGGAAGGTGCTGTGATTATTGCTGGCACCGGCTCAATAGGCATGGCCCATGTCAATGGGCAGACCCATGAGCTGGGTGGCTATGGCTTTAGCGTCGGGGATCAAGGTAGCGGTGCCTGGATGGGAATCACTGCTATCAAGCAAGCTTTGCAGGCGCTGGATGGTTTGCTGCCTAACAGCGATCTGACACAGCGTGTACTGGACTTTACCCAGTGCCGCAATGCCCAGGAGTTAGCACAACAAATGGCTAACCTTAAGCCATCGGCCTATGCCAAGTTGGCGCCCCTGGTCGTCGAACAAGCCGCATTAAAAGATACCCTGGCGCTGGACATCGTATTAAACGGGGCGGATTACATCAGCCGCCTAGCGCGAAAACTGTTAACCTACAACCCGCCCAGACTGTCGATGATTGGCGGTCTGGCACCACGTATCCAACCTTGGCTGGATGAAGATGTTCGCGAACGGGTCGAACCTGCCATACAGCCACCGGAAAACGGGGCAATTCTATTTGCTCAACAACAAGCCTTAGTAAGTGAGAAAGCTTAATGTCAACCAGTATCATGGCCCAAGAAGCCGCTGAAACACCAAATCGAGTCAGAAGCCAGTTAGTAGATAATCAGGAGGCCTGCTATCAGCTGGGTCAACGTATCCGGCTGTTTGATCCCGCCTTCGTGTTGATGGTGGGACGAGGTTCATCTGACCACGCTGGTGTGTTCGCCAAGTACCTGATTGAAATTGAAACCGGTACGCCGGTTACTGCGTCTGCGCCATCCGTGGCGAGCGTATATGGCAAAGAGCTCAAGCTCAAGCAAGCCTTGGTTATCGTTATCTCTCAGTCGGGTCGAAGCCCCGACATTCTGGCCCAAGCCAAAGCGGCTAAAAATGCCGGTGGCTTAGTGGTAGCCTTGGTTAACGACACCACTTCCCCGCTTGCCGAAATGGTAGATTTTGTGCTGCCTTTAAACGCCGGGGCAGAAAAAGCCGTAGCGGCAACCAAGAGCTACCTCTGTACGTTAAGTGCATTACTGCAAATGGTGGCCTACTGGAAACAAGATAAGGAACTGATTGCAGCCCTGGAACAGCTACCAGACGCCTTGCAACAAGCCATTGAAGCACCGGTTCAATTAACCGCAGATTTTGTCCGCGACCTGAAACACTGCGTTGTGCTGGGTCGTGGTTTTGGTTATGCCATCGCCCGTGAATTGGCACTTAAACTAAAAGAAGTCTGCAGCGTACACGCTGAAGCCTTCTCCAGTGCCGAATTTTTGCATGGTCCGGTCACTTTGGTACAGAAGAAACTGGCCGTGGTAGATCTGACCATTGAAGATGAGTCTTTGGATGCTCACCGTCAGCAAATCGATGAAGTTGGCAGCCGCGGAGCTGTGCTGTGTCATATGACACAAACCACTAAAGACGTTCACCCGCGTTTGGCACCTTTGACTCTGTTACAACGCTTTTATTTAGACGTTGAACAGGTTGCACAGCAACTGGGTTATGACCCGGATTCACCTGTTGGCCTGAATAAAGTCACGCAAACGTTGTAATTAAGGGGTAGTCATGGCGGTAAGTTACCTAAGCAAACTGTTTTTCGATGGTGAACAACTTCATCAAGATGCTTGTGTTACGGTGGAAGATGGCAAAGTAGTGTCACTTCAACCCCAAGCCAACGCTGAAACGGTTGAAGTAGACGGGTTGTTGGCCCCGGGTTTTGTGGATGTGCAGGTCAATGGCGGCGGCGGTGTATTGTTTAACACCGACCAATCCGTGCAGGGCCTGTCCACTATACTCAAGGCCCATGCCCGTTTTGGTACAACCGCCATGTTGCCCACACTGATAACTGACGGATTAGATATTATCCGTAAAGCCGCCGATGGCATGGCAGAAGCCATCGCTGCCAATACACCAGGTATTTGGGGTATTCACTTTGAAGGGCCGCACCTGAGCATGCCGAAAAAAGGCATTCACCGGGAGCAGTTTATACGCCCAGTCACGGACGCCGAACTTGCACAGTTTTGTCGCACGGATCTGGGTAAAGTGTTGGTTACCCTGGCACCAGAAAACGTACCGGTCGATATCATCCGCGAATTAGTCAGCCGCGGGGTGAAAGTCTGTCTTGGTCATTCCAATGCGGATGTTGATACCACGCTTGCGGCCATTGAAGCCGGTGCCGATGGCTTCACACATCTGTTCAATGCCATGTCTGCCATGACCAGCCGAGAGCCTGGTATGGTGGGTGCAGCGCTCGCCAGCGACAGTTACTGCGGATTGATTCTGGACCATTACCATGTCCATGCGGTCAGTGCCAAGGCAGCCATTAAGGCCAAAGGCATCGAGCGTATCATGTTGGTCACCGATGCCATGGCCCATGTTGGGGCCGATATGAATGAATTACCCTTCTTTGACACCACCATACGCCGTGATGGCGACATGCTGACCATTCCCGGCGGCACACTGGCGGGTTCGGCACTGGATATGGCCAGCGCCGTGCGTAATTGTCATCGTGACCTGGGTTTCTCATTGAACGACAGCTTACAAATGGCGTCTTTGACGCCCGCCCGCTATCTGGGCTTAGAAAACAAGCTGGGTAAGCTCTTACCTGGCTATCAAGCTGATATGGTACTGCTGGATGATAATCAGCAGGTTAAACAAAACTGGATTGGCGGTCAGGCAATGCTCTGAGCCGCCGGCAACAACAAGTGTGCCGGTGCTTCGGCCTGGCGTTAATCAAAGTGAGAATAAGATGGATACCACAATGAGTAGCCGCGACCTGACCAAAAGCAATGCCGTCCCCATGGCTATTGTTGCCGGCCTGTTCTTTATACTGGGTTTTGCAACCTGGCTGAACGGCTCCCTGATGCCGTACTTAAAGCAAATCTTTGACCTGACCCCCTTTCAGGCTGCCTTGATTCTGGGTAACTTTTATATTGCCGTGACCTTTACTGCGATCCCCTCGGCTTGGGTTATTCGCAAAGTCGGTTACAAAAACGGTATGGCCCTGGCTATCGGCGGCATGCTACTGGCAGCTTTGCTTTATATCCCTGCCGCTGAAACCCAGACCTTTGGTTTATTCCTGGTCGCCCAGCTATTTATGGGGATCGCTCAAACGCTGCTACAAACCGCGGTTAACCCTTATGTGGTGCGTTTAGGTCCAGAAGAGTCTGCGGCAGTACGAGTCAGCATCATGGGTATTTTGAATAAAAGTGCCGGTGTTGTTGCACCTTTGGTATTCAGCGCTTTAATTGCTGCGCAGTTTACCGGTTTGGTGGGTAAAGAGCTGACCGCCGAAGAAGTCACTATGATGGCTGACAGCCTGATTCTGCCTTACCTGGGTATGGCCGCCTTTTTTGGTGTTATTGCGCTGGCGGTAAAATTCTCTCCCATTCCTGAATTACAGGATGAAGATGAAGACGGCAACGACCAAGGCACGGTAAAAGAAGCATTGCGTCATCCCCATTTGGTACTGGGTGTATTGTCTTTGTTCTTCTATGTCGCCGCGGAAGTCATTGCTGCCGACACTATCGGTGCCTATGCGTTATCCCTAGGCGTTGTAAACTACAGTGTCATGACCTCCTATACCATGGTGTGTATGGTGGTTGGTTACGTGCTGGGCATCATTCTGATTCCCCGCGTTATCTCCCAGCAAAAGGCCCTGACCTGCTCTGCCGTACTGGGTATTCTGCTGTCTCTTGCCATTGTTTTTGGCAGTGCCGAGTCTACTGCCATTGCCGATGCCGTGTTGGTGCCTTTTGGTGGCGCCCAGTTACCTAACTCTCTGCTGCTTATAGCCGTTCTGGGTTTAGCAAACGCTATTGTGTGGCCTGCTGTATGGCCCATGGCTCTGTCTGGTCTGGGCAAACTAACTAGCGTGGCATCAGGCCTGCTGGTAATGGGGATTGCCGGTGGCGCCTTCGGCCCAATGTTCTGGGGTTTGCTCAGTGGCGCCGGCGACGCGGCTGGTCAACAGTTTGGCTACATAGTCTTAGTGCCCTGCTACCTGTTTATTCTTTACTTTGCTGTCGCCGGTCACAAAAAACGCAGCTGGTAAACCGCACAATAACGCTTAAAAAGCGCGCTATGTAAGAGCGCGCTTTTTTGTATCAATTACATGACGAGGTGATTCAATGAAACGTGAATTGAGTCTGGATATTTTTCGCGGTTTAACCTTGGCGGCGATGATTTTGGTCAATACGCCGGGTAGCTGGTCGCATGTTTATGCCCCCCTTCTACACGCCAGTTGGCATGGGTTAACTCCCACAGATCTTATTTTTCCCTTCTTCCTGTTTATTGTTGGCGCAGCCATGTTTCACTCCATGGGGCGCATACCTAAGGGGCAGATTCCCTGGGCAAAAGTGATCAAACGCACACTGCTGATGTTCCTTATCGGTTTTGCGCTAAATATATACCCCTTTACTGGTGATCCAGAGAACTGGCGCATCATGGGTGTACTGCAACGTATTGCGCTGTGTTATTTCGTTGGTGCTTTACTTATTCTCAGCTTGAATACCCGCGGTGTATGGCTGGCTAGCGCAGGGATCCTGGTGGGATATTGGTTACTGATGCAAATGAGCGCGGATCCTTGGTCCTTAGAACACAACTTGGTTCGCCAAGTGGATGTTACCCTATTAGGTGCTGCCCACTTGTACCAGGGCTTCGGT
This sequence comes from Bowmanella pacifica, assembly GCF_014645355.1. Lineage (GTDB taxonomy): Bacteria > Pseudomonadota > Gammaproteobacteria > Enterobacterales > Alteromonadaceae > Bowmanella > Bowmanella pacifica. The sequence continues at coordinate 164,043 of NZ_BMLS01000003.1, forward strand.
GTGGCTTTTGATCCCGAAGGCTTACTCAGTTGCCTGCCAGCAACTGTTACGCTGCTTGCCGGCTATCTGACGTCCAGCATGTTATCAGGTTGCACAGATCATCAAACCAAGATTAAAAATCTGCTTACCTGGGCGGCGATAGCACTGCTGGCCGGTTTGCTCTGGCACCCCTTGCAACCTATCAATAAAGCGCTCTGGACAGGCTCCTACGTGCTGGTTACCAGTGCTTTTGCCTGGCTAACCCTGGCCTTGATCATTTATTGTCATGATATCAGGCAATGGCAAAAAGGCTTCCACTGGGCACAGGTGTATGGCAGTAATCCCTTGTTTATCTATGTCTTGTCCTGGCTGTATGCCGCCACACTCGGACAGGTTATTCGCTTTGATGTGGACGGTAAGAGCATCAGCGCTTATCAGTGGACGTTCGAATTTTTAAGCGACTTTATGTCACAGAAAAACGCCTCCCTGCTGTTTGCCTTAATCGCTGTCGGCTTGCACTACTTACTATCAGCCTGGCTGTATAAGCGAAAAATCTTTATCAAGCTTTAGTCGTCTTGTTAAACGCCCTGCTCCGCAGGGCGTTTTTTGTTTCACATTCATTTCACCTTTGCAGCGGCACAGTACACCTCTTTATGTTTGGAGAGTGGATATGCCTAAATTTTTGCAGCGAAGATTGGTCATATTATTTATGGCCTTGGTTGGCGTTGCCGCCATTTGGTACAACTTTTTTCGCCTGGCGCCCTATAGTTTGACAGAACAGCAACGCCAGCAAGCCTTTGAAGTATCTGGTGCGGCTGATTTGTCGTTAAAGATGCAGCCGTTGTCCACCACTGCCTGGCAGTTTACTTATACGTCATTTGACGGGGCGACAGTAAACGGGCAGTTACACTACCCGGCGCCGCCTAGTGAGATTCACCACAAAATACCGGTATTAATTGGTGTCCATGCTATGGGCAGAAGTCAGATTCGGTGGTGGCAAGACAGTTTTAACGGCAGCCCTACCCTCACTCAGGTACATAAACTTAGCCGCATGGCGCTCGACGCTGGCTATGCTGTAGTGGCTATAGACGCTCGGGAGCATGGCCAACGCAAAAATCCGGAGCGTTCACTTAAACGCATCATGTGGGGCTTACACCTGTGGGGAGAGCGACATCATTATGAGGCCATGATCCACGACACTGTTGTCGATCACAGGATACTGCTTGATTGGCTTAGCACTCAGCCACAGTTCGATAATCAGCAACTGCATGTTGCTGGTTACAGTATGGGTGCACAGGTTAGCCTACTGCTAGCGGCGGTGGATAAACGCATAAGCAAGGTATTAGCCGTGGTGCCACCCCATGTAGACGATAAGACAGCCTTAGTCTCTGTGCTGCAATGGGTTGCTGGTCTGAAAGATAATTCGGTGACCTTGCTTAGCGCCGATAACGATGAGCACGCCAGTCAGGAAGACAATCAACGATTATTTAATCTTATCCCATCACAGTCTAAGCAGCATATTCGCTTCAACGCCGGTCATATCCTGCCCGAGGATTACCCTACAAAATTACAGCACTGGTTTTAACCTCGCACTAACAGCAAAAAAAACATTGTGAGCAAGTCACTTCACAGCAGTTTCACATACTGACAGGCAGACTAATCCTGCCAATAAACAGGACACATTTTATGAAACTTATACATTATACCTTGGTAATTTTAGGCCTGCTGCTAAGCAACAACCTGCATGCTAATCCACGCGTGCTAATGGTCATTAGCAGCCACGGGGAAAAAAACGCCGCAGAGGAGATTATTCAACCAGGATTTGAGTTTGACGAGCTGGCCAAAGCCTATCTTGTATTTAGCGACAATGGCCTTGAGGTGGATATTGCCAGCCCGGCAGGTGGCCATCCGATTGCTGACAACTACGACCCGACCAAGCCCTACAACCAATTGTTTTTAGCTGATCCCAAAGCATATTCCAGGTTGACTAACAGTTTAAAGTTGGCTGATTTAGATGCTGGAGATTTTCAGGCGGTATTTGTCGTTGGGGGTAAAGGGCCAATGTTTGATCTATGGCAGGATGCCACCTTGCAGCAGCTCATCGGCGACATATGGGAAAACCGCGGTGTGATATCAGGAGTTTGCCATGGCCCGGCGGCTTTTGTTGATGTGAAGCTATCAGACGGCAGCTATCTTGTCGCGGGTAAAAAGGTCAATGGTTTTACCAATCAGGAAGAGGCGGCATTTGGCAAAAAATGGAAAAAAGACTTCGCATTTTTACTGGAAGACAAGTTAAAAGCGCGCGGTGCGTTATTTGAACAATCAGCATTAATGCTAAATCATGTCAGCACTGATGATCGTTTGATTACCGGGCAAAATCCCTTTTCCACCGTAGATACGGCACTGGCCGTTCTTGCCAGGTTAGGTGTGGACATTACTACTGTGCCTCACTACGCCGACGACAACAGTATTAAACTGGTGCGGGAGATTTTACAAGGTAAGCCGTACAGTACAGAGCAGCTATCGCAAAATACCCAGGTGCAAGTAGAGCTGGTCGGTATGTATGGTTATTATCTTGCCCTGTTCGGTGAGCAACAAGATGACAAGCACAATGCCATTCGCATTATGGAACTGGTCAGCCCCATCATGCAGCATCCGATGCTCGTTATGCAAATTGCCAAAAAATACCAGGCATTGGGTAAACATCAGGCCGCGCTGGACAGCTTGAACACGTTTTTACAAAGCCATCCCGAGGCGACTAAGGTACAAGCGTTACTCAAACAACTGACATCCGAGCAAGGGCAAACAGCAAGTTCACTTTAGGATACATAGCGTGAAAATACTGATCGTGGAAGATAATCAAGACATTGCTGCCAATATCGCCGAATACCTGACTATCGAAGACTGGCAGCTGGACTTTGCTTACCATGGTCAGCATGGCTTGCAGCTAGCGCTGCAAGCCTACTATGACCTGATCATCTTAGATTTAATGCTCCCCGGATTGGATGGCTGGCAGCTCTGTGCCGAAGTGCGTCGTCAGGCCACCCGGCATATCCCCATCCTGATGCTCACCGCCAGAGACAGCCTGAACGACAAGGTCAAAGGATTTGAGTTGGGGGCAGACGATTACCTAACCAAACCTTTTGCCCTTGAAGAACTAAAAATGCGCTGCCAAGCTCTGGCCAGACGCCATGAAGCAAATCAAACCCATCAACTCACCTTGGGCCCTTTGGTGATTGATAAGCGCGCGCACCAAGTTTGGCGCCAAGGCCAGTTAATAGCCCTGAACCCTATCCCTTATCAAATATTACTGCTCCTTGCCCAGGCGCATCCCAGGGTCGTCACCCGCAGTGAAATTATTGAACGTATCTGGCAGGACGCTCCCACGGACTCGGATGCACTGCGTTCCCACATCTACCAATTACGTCAGCGGCTTGATAAACCTTTCGACCAGCCGCTCTTACAAACTCAACATCAGATTGGTTTCAGCCTGGCAATCTCCCATGCAAAGACATAGCCTGAAATACCGCTTACTTTTTAATATTGGCCTGGTCACTTGTTTGACCGCCTTGTTGTTTGGTCTGGTGAGCTTCCTGTTTGCTTACGATATCGAAGATCGATTTTTTAACCGATTGCTCGAAGATGAAGCAACGCGATTAAGCCATGATAATACCAGTACGCCCCATCTTCCTTTTATACAAGTTTATCCAAGCATGAATGCGCTTCCTAGGGCCGTTCTGTCAGTGCTTTCAGATGAACCACAACGCCGTGAGGTTGGCCTGACGGACGGACGGCACTTTCATTTTCGAAAACTGTCTGATGGCCGGGTACTGCTGGCTGAGGTGAGCGACTATCTGGTGGTCAGGCAGATGAAAAGCGGCATGCTGGTATTTTTGCTTGTATGCCTAGCGATAGTGTTGGCTGGTGCCTTATGGCTGGCTTTGTTCACAGCGAATCGCCTGCTGCGGCCATTATCACAACTGACCAGGCAGGTTGAAGATCTGCCGATAAAGCCACTAGTTAGCGGATTTAGCCAGCACTTCCCGCACAATGAGGTGGGGGTGCTAGCCCGTGTCCTTGACCAGCAAATGCAACGTATTCAATGCTTTGTACAACGTGAACAGCAGTTTACCCGCGATGTCAGCCATGAACTGCGCACCCCCCTGACGGTTTTTGAAGGTGCACTGACGTTATTAAAAGAGACACCATTGCAACCGCGGCAACTACAACTTGTTAGTCGCCTGGAAGACAATAAAAGCAGCATGCAGCAATGTATTGCCGGGTTACTGGCGCTGGCGAGGGAAGAAAACCTACAACATCAAAATGTGCGACTTCAAAATGCATTGGAGCAGGCCCTACTTCCCTATCTTGATGCCTTGGCGATGGATTCACTGAGTCTGGACGTTGAGCATAATTTTAAGATCAGTATCCCCCCGGCTGTACTAAACATCATTCTGACAAACCTAATAAGCAATGCCATTGCTCATGGTCAGGGTGGCCTGAACATTCATCTACAGCGCGCCACCTTGTCTATTGTTAATCAGGGGCCTGAGATCAATAAGGCATTGCAGCCCAATCTATTCGCTGCTGGAATAAAGGGAGTGCAAAGCCAGGGATTGGGCATGGGTCTGTCTATCGTTAAGCGACTTTGCGATCAGTATCAGGTAGCAATAACCTGTCGCTCAGACAATACAGGCACCTGTTTTGAACTTAACTTTTCTGCTTTGCTCGCGCATTCTGAAAATGCATGAGGCTTCACCTTTTGGCGGCTTTTGATTAAGCTGAGCAAAAGGTTTGCAAGGATAGAAAGTGTTAGATCTGGATACCGCCACTCCGTTGATTTCTTTGGGAATTTCTTTAGCGATTGGACTACTTATTGGAGTAGAGCGTGGCTGGCGTTTTCGTCTGCAAGCTGAGGGTACCCGGGTCGCCGGACTGCGCACCTTCGGCCTGACCGGTTTGCTAGGCGGGTGTGCGGGGCTGCTCAGCGATATTCTCGGCATGTCAGCCTTTGCAGTCATTTTTATCGGCTTTGCGCTGGCTGTCAGCTTAGCCTACTGGGCACGGCGAGATGATAACCGCGATGCCAGCGTCACCAGCCTGGTAACCCTGTTGCTCACTTTAGTACTGGGTACCCTTGCCACGCTTAAGATGACCGAGTTGGCAGTTTCCGCTGCCATTGTTAGCGCCCTGCTGCTTCGTTATAAGGAACTCTTGCATGCCTGGTTAAAACGCCTTGAGGAGCGAGAATTGCAGGCTGTATTGCAATTGTTACTGATTTCTTTGGTGTTGCTACCTGTGTTACCTAACCAGGGCTATGGCCCCTGGCAAGTGTTAAACCCTTACGAAATCTGGCTGATGGTAGTGTTGATAGCCGGCATATCCTTTGTAGGTTATATCAGTATCAAACTGGCTGGCGCTGACAAGGGCATTTTGCTGACAGCGATTACCGCCGGACTGGCTTCTTCCACCGCTTTAACCCTGAATTATTCCCGACTCAGTCAAAAACAACCCTTATTGCAAGGGGCCTTGGCTGTAGGCATTCTGTTAGCCTGCTGCACTATGTTTCCGCGGGTATTGCTGGTTGCCAGCCTGATAAATCCAGCCTTATTCAGCTATTTGTTATTACCCATTACGGCCATGACATTGGTCACGCTAGGCTTTGCATTGGTGTTCTGGTTTAAACGCACCCTCACCCCACAGGCGGCCATAGAACACTTGGTTAACCCACTGGAGCTAAAATCTGCCATTGGCTTTGGGATGCTGTTGACCACTATCTTGCTGGTAGGCCGGGCCTTAACCGAGTATTTCGGCGATAAGGGGATTTATCTGTTAGCCATAGTCTCAGGTATTGCCGATGTGGATCCGGTTAACCTGACCTTATCCCGCATGAGTCTGGAGCAAATCCCCCTGACATCGGCAGTCACCGGGATTATCCTCGCCTGCAGTACCAATACCCTGGTTAAAGCCGGCATGAGTGTGTCTATCGCCGGCAAAGGCATGTTATGGCGAGTGTTTATCCCTTTGCTGAGTGCCGCTATAGTCGGTCTTAGTATCTCCTTTTGGGAAACCTGAAAGTCAGTTTAGGGCACAGAGCCGCCGCAATACTTACAGAATTTGGCGTCCTCATCGTGCCCTTCCTCACCGCAGTGCCGACAGGCAAAACGGGTAACATCTCGCCGATATTCCCGTGCCAGTTCAGCACTGTAGATGCCGGTCGGCACGGCAATAATGGCGTAGCCTAAAATCATCACCATAGAGGCCAACATTTGGCCAAGGGGGGTATGCGGAGAGATATCCCCATAACCTACAGTCGTTAAGGTAACTACCGCCCAATACATAGACTGCGGAATACTGGTAAAGCCATGTTCAGGCCCTTCAATCAGGTACATCGCGGCGCCGAATATCACCACAAATACACAGACGGTATACAGAAACACGGCTATTTTGGCCCGGCTGTTACGCATAGCCCGAATCAAAGCATGGGCCTCGCCAAGGTACTCACCAAGTTTAAAAATCCTGAAGATACGAAGCACCCGTAAACCGCGCACCACCAACAAGGTTTGTGCACCGGTGAAAAACAAGGCCAAAAAACTGGGCAGAATAGAGATTAAGTCCACAATACCGAAGAAGCTACTGGCGTACCGCAACGGGCGCCTGACACAAAGCAGCCGCAGCAAGTATTCCACACTGAATAAAATGGTAAAAACCCATTCGGCGGTAAAAAGCAGGGTTTTATAGTTGAGACTAATAGCCGCCACACTATCCAGCATCACCACCAGAATACTGGCCGCGATGGCAATTATCAGAACAATATCAAACCACTTACCCGCTGGCGTTTCGGCTTCAAAAATAATTTCATGTAAGGACTCACGCCAGGGCGCTAGGGGTTCGCCCTGCATGTACTTTTTTACCGGCTTGGTTCTGTTGGGATATTTGTTTTTGTCTGGCTGCTGCATATCTGTCCTTATTAAACAACCACTTGAATTGTAAGGGCTGCTTTTTCAAGCTTGACTGATAGGTTTTACTTTGCAAAGTAAAAAGCGCCCGCAGGCGCTTTTTTCATTGAGTTCACTATCAGCGCTGACGGCTTCGCTGGCTCTCTTTTCCCTTAGCCCCCGCTGATTGCGCCTTGCCCTTTTGTTTCTTCCATTTTGGCTGCGGCGGCAAACCGGTATGTTTGGTCAATGCGCGATGGCCACCTTTGGCCGGCTTTTGCTTGCGTTCATCTGCAGACTCCGGCGGCACTAAGTGCTGTGGTCCCCGCCCAATGAGATCTTCCCTGCCCATTTTCTTAAGGGCTTCACGAATTTGCGCAAAGTTTTTGGGGTCATGATAACGCAGCATAGCTTTATGCAAACGGCGGTGAATTTCGCCTTTGGCGGAAAATACCACGTCTGATTCCTTATTAACCTTTTTCAGCGAATTGACACCACTGTGGTACATAGTGGTGGCAGTGGCCATAGGTGAAGGATAGAAATTCTGTACCTGGTCTAAACGGAAACGGTTTTCTTTCAGCCAAATGGCCAGGGCCAACATATCTTCGTCTGTGGTACCGGGGTGAGAAGCAATAAAGTAAGGGATTAAATACTGCTTTTTACCCGCTTCGGCCGAGTACTTATCAAACAGCTCTTTAAAACGGTAATAGCTGCCCATGCCCGGCTTCATCATTTTAGATAGCGGCCCGTCTTCGGTATGCTCGGGGGCAATTTTCAGGTAGCCACCCACATGATGCAGGGCCAACTCCTTCACATACTCAGGATCTTCTACCGCCAGGTCGTAACGCACTCCTGAGGCAATCAGAATCTTCTTAATACCTTTGAGATTGCGCGCTCGGCGGTACAAATTGATAGTTGGCGCATGATTGGTATCCATATGCGCACAAATGGACGGATAGACGCAGGACGGGCGTCGACAGGTAGCTTCCGCCTTGGGGCTCTTACAGCGCAGCCTGTACATATTGGCCGTAGGGCCGCCTAAATCTGAGATAACACCGGTAAAGCCCGGCACTTTATCGCGAATTTCTTCTATCTCGCGAATAATAGAATCTTCTGAACGGCTCTGAATAATCCGTCCTTCATGTTCGGTAATAGAGCAGAATGTACAACCGCCATAACAACCACGCATGATGTTGATAGAGAAGCGAATCATATCGTAGGCAGGAATTTTCGCATCCCCATAAACGGGGTGCGGAACCCGTTGATATGGCAGGTCAAATACCGCGTCCATTTCTTCGGTTTCCAGTGGCATGGCCGGCGGGTTGATCCAAATATGTCGGTCACCATGGCGCTGCATTAATGCCCGCGCACAGCCGGGATTCACTTCCTGATGCAAGACCCTGGATGCATGGGCATACAAAGACTTATTGTCCCGTACCACCTCAAATGCCGGCAATTTTACATACATTTTTTCCCACGGCTTACGGCGATTATCTGGCTGAATAACTATGGGCTTGGCCTGAATCTGCTGGATCTGAACCCCGTCATCCGTTACTGCTGCATCGGGCTTTTGCGCGTCACAATCCGGTTCGACCTGATAGGGACTCGGAATAGCATCGATCTTTCCCGGCGTATCCAAATGGGTGGAATCCACGCCCTGCCATTCTGGCAAGGCCTGCTTAACAATAATGGCCGTGCCTCTGACATCCCGAATATCGGCAATATTTTCGCCGGCAGCAAGACGATGTGTCACTTCCACCAAAGGCCGCTCAGCATTGCCGTACATCAGCAAATCCGCCTTGGCATCAAACAAAATACTGCGACGCACTTTTTCTGACCAGTAATCGTAATGGGCTATACGACGCAAACTGGCCTCAATACCACCAAGAATAATAGGCACATCTTTATAAGCCTCACGGCAGCGCTGGGAATAGACGGTGACCGCCCTATCTGGTCGCTTCCCGCCTACATTACCTGGCGTATATGCGTCGTCATGGCGTAGTTTTTTATCCGCCGTGTAGCGATTGATCATTGAGTCCATATTGCCGGCGGTGACACCGAAATACAGATTCGGCTTGCCCAGAGCCATAAAGGGCTCTTTACTGGTCCAATCGGGCTGCGCAATGATGCCCACGCGAAAACCATGGGCCTCCAGTACCCTGCCAATCACCGCCATACCGAAGCTGGGATGGTCGACATAGGCATCCCCAGTCACCAGTACGATGTCGCAGCTATCCCAGCCAAGTTCATCCATTTCGGCCCGGCTCATGGGCAAAAAGGGCGCCGTGCCGTAGCAATGCGGCCAATACTTAGGGTAAGAAAACAGCGAGCGTTCCGCTTTAATGGTGGCTTGAACTGACAATGGACACTACCGGTTGGAAAAAAGCGCGGCATTATACCGCAAATCACGCACTAATCTGTGGATTTTTTAACCAGTCGACATCACATGCCTTACTCGGCGACCAAAGCGGTATCAGGTTCCTGCAATTGATGTAGCGCGTCAGCCAAACTGGGGTAAAACGCCAGCACACCTGGAATAGGTTTTACCCCGGCTTTCGCCAGCGCACGCAGAGGTTGAAATTGCAGATCCGCTATGCAGATTTGTGTCTGCTTGCGCTGGCACTGACTGATAAGTTTATTCAAGGCCGCCAGGCCACCGGCATCCAACAAGGTGACGCCATCCATATACAACACGAAACCCTGACGATCTTCACACAAGGTCGACAGTTCGCCAAAAATTCGGTCAGCGGCAGCGAAGAACAGTGGCCCGTTAATTTTAAATACCGACCATCCTGGTGGCAGCGCCTTATCCACCACTCGCTTGCTTTTGGAAATATCAGTGATTCTGGTCATCTCGGCAATATCTTTCACAAACAGCATAGCGGCCAGCAAAATACCGGCGGTAATAGCGATCACCATATCCAGCGCCACCGTAAGCAAGAAACAGGTTAGAAATACCCAGATATCCGTTCTTGGCGCGGTTTTAAGTAGATGCACAGCCTTATGCGCTTCACTCATATTCCAGGCGACAACCAGCAACAAGGCAGCCATGGCAGACATAGGCACAAAGGCAAGAACATCGGTGAACAGCAGCAATGCCGCCAGCACGGTAAGGGCATGTAACATCGCCGACATAGGCGAAACACCGCCGGCTCGTACATTGGCAGCGGAACGGGCCAATGCAGCAGTGGCGGTTATACCGCCAAAAAAGGGCACAATGATGTTGCCGATCCCCTGCCCCAGCAATTCACTGTTCGCACTGTGTCGCTGACCAGTCATACCGTCAAGTACCACGGCACATAACAGAGACTCGATGGCACCTAACATGGCAATAGCGAAAGCGGCAGGAAGCAGATCTTTAACCAACTGCCAACTTAGGCTCAAAGTAGCGTCGCCGGCATACTGCCAGGGCCATTGAAATGCAGGTAGCACAGAGGGGATCCCCATGCCCATAGTGCCATCGGCATTCTGATAAGAGAAACGGCTGCCAATGGTGTCCACATCAAAACCCGCCTGCATCAAACCCCACGCCAATACGCTGGCAACAAGCAGTGCAGGCAAATGTCCAGACAAGGCAAAACCAAGCTTCGGCCATAGCCACATAATCAGCAGTGTCGTCGCCGCAACCGCCAGACTCGGCCAGTGCAACTGCGGCAGTGCCATTATCAGTTGCGGCACCTTGTACAGGAACTGATCGGAAAGCTGCTCAATGGGTAAGCCAAAAACATCTTTAATCTGCAGTATGGCGATGACTAGCGCAATACCACAGGTAAAGCCCAGCACCACAGACTCAGGGATATACTCAATAAAACGCCCCAGTCTGAGCATGGCCATCAACACCAAAATAATACCCGCCCCCAGTGTGGCCAGCAGTAAACCCGCTAGTCCATACTGACTGGTGATAGGAAAAAGCAACACCACAAAGGCCGCTGTCGGGCCCGAAATACTCAGCCGGGAACCACCGCTAAGCGCAATAACAAAACCGGCAATGATGGCCGTATACAAGCCATGCTGGGGTGCCACCCCACTGGCGATTGCCAGTGCCATGGCCAGTGGAATCGCAATGATGCCAACACTGATACCGGCAAACAGATCCTGACGTAGTTGCCCTAAACCATAGTCGCCACTTAAACAGGTTTCGCGAAACGCATGCCCAATACGCAATGAAAACAAATGGGAACGGTGTGACAACTCAGCCTCCTAATGATGCTAAATGGCTTATCTCTGTGATGGTACAGACTCGCGGAGTGATTTAACCACGACCTTAGTATGAGGATCGTTAGGGTCGGTGTGAATGGCAAAGCCCAGAGCCTTACACAGTTGCAACATACCGGGATTATCCGCGAGTACCAGTCCCCGCATTTCATGCAGTCCACGCTGTGCAGCAATAGCTAGCAACTGCCTCATTAAATGCCGGCCAATACCGCGTCGTTGCCAGGCATCGGCGATCACCACGGCAAATTCGCAACTTTGCTTATCCGGCAATACGGAAAATCGCCCCACCGCGATCTCTTGCTCCTGCTGAGCGCATTTTACCAAACCAACAATGGCGACTTCATGACAGGGATCCGGATGGGTAAACTGATAAAGCATGGCCTCTGAACAATCTTTGAGGTTCCCCATAAAACGAAAGTGCTTGGTTTGTGCAGATAGCTGACGAATAAAATCACGTTCCATTGCTGCATCCTCCGCACAGATAGGCCGAAAGCAAATCACTTGGCCATCCGCCAGTGTTAAGTTCGAGTGTAATAGCCCCAGGTCGCCTTTTACGGTCATCGCTCACTCCCGGTCCACGCTTTCAGCCATTGGCTATTTTGTTCAATAAAGCCCTAGTTATTCAAGGGGTATTCGATGGACGCGGATAAATATTCCACCAATGGTTTGCCACTGCTCACAGAACCCATCTACTGTTAACTGAAAATGGGAGCCTGTTACAATGAATAAACGCTTTATCAATGCCTCTGAGCTATTGCAGGATGCATTCAGACTAGCCGCCAAGATCTATGACAGTGGGTTGCGTCCACATTTTATTGTAGGCATCTGGCGAGGCGGTGCACCTATTGGCATCGCGGTACAGGAATACTTCGACTTCAGGGGAGCAGAAACAGACCACATTGCGGTGCGCACCTCGTCTTATCAGGGTATAGGGCAACAGAGTAAAGAGATTCGTGTACATGGGCTGCACTATCTGATTGAAAATGCCAATGCCGAAGACAGCTTGTTAATTGTTGACGATGTCTTTGATTCGGGACGCAGTGTTGAAGCATTACTGGCTCAGATTCGCAAACTGTCCAGACGCAACGTCCCTCACGATATTCGCATTGCCTGCCCCTGGTACAAACCGGCTAACAACAAGACTAACCTGGTGCCGGATTACTATATACACGAAAGTGACGAATGGTTGGTTTTTCCTCATGAAATCAGTGGGCTAAGTCCCCAGGACCTCAAAGAAGGCAAAACCGATCTGGCCGATATCCAGCACTTGTTCATCACCTGAACCGCCCTAAGCCAGCAACATAAAAAAAGCCGACTAACGTCGGCTTTTTGGTTCGGATTAAATTCCGTGTTTTTCACCCAGATACAACCAGGTATCCACCACGGTATCCGGATTCAGGGAGACACTGTCGATGCCCTGCTCAACTAGCCAGGCAGCCAAGTCTTCGTGATCCGATGGTCCCTGACCACAAATCCCCACATACTTGCCTCTGGCTTTAGCGGCTTTAATGGCCATCGCCAGCAATATCTTAACGGCTTCATCCCGCTCATCAAACAGATGGGCAATTAACCCGGAATCTCTGTCCAGCCCCAGGGTCAACTGGGTCAAATCATTAGAGCCGATGGAGAAGCCATCAAAGATATCCAGGAATTGGTCGGCCAGCAGCGCATTAGACGGCAGTTCACACATCATGATGACACGTAAGCCATTTTCGCCTTGCTTAAGACCTCGCTCGGCCAATAGCTCGATGACTTTACGGCCTTCATCCAAGGTACGAACAAAAGGAATCATCACCTCAACATTGGTAAAGTCCATATCGTTGCGTACGCGCTTGATGGCTTCACATTCGAGCGCAAAACACTCACGGAAATCTTCTGACACATAGCGGCTCGCGCCACGGAAGCCCAACATGGGGTTCTCTTCGTGAGGCTCATACTGGTATCCACCCACCAGGTTAAAGTATTCGTTGGACTTAAAGTCAGACATACGAACGATAACCTTTTGCGGTGCAAACGCCGCCGCAATGGTAGAAATACCTTCAACCAGCTTCTGAATATAAAACTCGCGTGGTGACTCATAGCCAGCCATCATCACGTCAATTTCTGCCTTCACCTCTTCAGGCTGACCGGCATAATTGAGCAACGCTTTGGGATGCACACCAATCATACGGTTGATGATAAATTCCAGTCGGGCCAAACCAACACCCGCATGTGGCAAACGACCGAAGTCAAAGGCGCGATCCGGATTACCTACGTTCATCATGATCTTCAGCGGTACATCCGGCATCGCATCAATGCGAGAGGTAATTACATCGTATTCCAGTACGTCACCGTATATGTATCCCGTGTCACCCTCTGCACAAGAAACCGTTACCTTGTCACCGGTTTGAATGCTGCCGGTGGCGTCACCGCAGCCTACCACCGCAGGAATGCCTAGCTCACGGGCGATAATTGCCGCGTGACAGGTACGACCGCCACGATTAGTCACAATGGCAGACGCTTTTTTCATGATGGGTTCCCAATCTGGGTCCGTCATGTCAGTCACCAGCACATCGCCGGGCTGGATCTTGTCCATTTCTTCAATGGAACTAAGTACTTTGGCGGTACCGTTACCAATCTTATGGCCGATAGCCCGTCCTTCACAGACGATCTTGGCGTTACCTTTAAGATTGAAACGCTCGATAGTCTGCGCATCCTCACGGCTGCGAACCGTTTCCGGACGTGCCTGAACAATATACAATTTGCCGTCAGTACCGTCTTTGGCCCACTCGATATCCATCGGACGCTGATAATGCTTTTCAATGATCTGTGCCTGTTTGGCCAGCTCCATGACTTCGGCATCAGACAAGGAGAAACGATGGCTATCTGCGCCATCTACATCAACAATCTCCACCTGCTTGCCATGCCCCACATCGGTGGAGTAGATCATTTTCTTCTGTTTGCTGCCAAGATTACGGCGTACAACGGCCGGCTTGCCCTTATTCAGGGTTGGCTTGTGTACATAGAATTCATCAGGGTTAACCGCGCCCTGCACCACCATCTCACCCAAACCATAAGAAGACGTGATAAACACCACATCTTCAAATCCGGACTCGGTATCGATGGTGAACATAACGCCTGAGGACGCACAATCAGAACGCACCATACGCTGAATACCAGCCGACAGGGCAACCCCCTTGTGGTCATAGCCTTGATGCACACGATAAGAGATAGCACGGTCATTAAACAATGAGGCGAAAACATGCTTGATGGCGGTCATCACGGCATCCAAGCCTTTGACGTTCAGGAAGGTTTCCTGCTGACCTGCAAAGGAGGCATCGGGCATATCTTCGGCAGTGGCGGAAGAGCGCACCGCAAAAGACGCATCACCACCCGCTTCCTGCAGAAGTTGTGAATAGGCCTGATTAATGGCCGTCTCAAGATCGGCCTGGAATGGTGTATCAATGATCCACTGACGAATTTCACTACCGGTCTTGGCCAGGGCGTTGACATCGTCAACATCCAGCACATCCAATGCATCATGGATGCGGTTGTTCAGACCACTTTGCTCCAGAAATTCGTTAAAGGCTTCTGCCGTTGTGGCGAAACCACCCGGAACCATCACACCGGCATTGGCCAAATTGGAAATCATCTCTCCCAGAGACGCATTTTTGCCTCCAACCTTGTCCACATCATGCATGCCTAGCTGCTGATACCACAAAACGTATTTCTGCACTGCGAATGCCTCCGAATTAGCATGTTTTTCAAATCGCCCCAATCCCTTAAGTAATTTGGGCTGCTGGCTTTTTTCGCAGAGGATTTTAGAATGTCGGTAATAAAAAAGTAAAACTTTATTTATTTTCGTAATTAAATTACGACATTGTTAAGGAGTTGTTGTGCGCACCGCTTTTTATATTTCTGATGGCACCGCCATTACTTCGGAGGTGTTCGGCCATGCCTTACTGTCTCTATTCCCAGTAGAATTCAACCATATCACCATTCCTTTTGTTGAAACGGCAGAACAAGCTGAAAAGGTAAACAGTAAAATTGCCAAGACATTTAAGGAAACCGGTGAACGGCCTTTGGTGTTTTATACCATCGTCAATTTAGATGTCAGGGAAATCATTTCTAATTCCGTGGGGATCAATTACAACTTTCTCGACCAATTTGTCGCCCCATTGGAAATCGTATTAGGTATTCCAGCTAAACCGGAAAAACACCGAACCCACAGTATCCATGAAAAAACCTATGATATTCGTATTGAAGCGGTGAATTACGCCCTGGCCAATGATGACGGCGCCAATCTGGATAACTATGGTGAAGCAGATATTATTCTGGTGGGCGTATCGCGCTCGGGAAAAACCCCTACCAGCCTGTATTTAGCCTTACAGTACGGCATTAAAGCCGCAAACTACCCTTTTACCGAGGAAGATATGGGCGATATGCTGAAACTGCCCGCCAAACTGCGGCATTATAAAAATAAGCTGTTTGGCCTAACCATAGCGCCGGAGCGTTTACACCAGATCCGCTCTGAGCGGCGCGCAAACAGCCGTTACGCCTCAATGCGGCAGTGCCGTATGGAATTGCGGGAAGTGGAGAACCTATACCGGCGGGAATTTATCCCGTTTTTAAACAGCACCAAGTTTTCGGTAGAAGAGATATCAGCCAAGATCTTGGCAGAAACTGGTTTGCAGCGTAAAAAATATTAACGCTGATAAAAACCCGGCCACACTAGATCATGTGGCCGGGACTCTATGCTTAGATATCTTTTTTTAGATAATCGGCCACCAGGAAGGCAAGCTCCAGTACCTGATCGGCATTCAAACGTGGGTCACACTGGGTTTGATAACATTGTCCCAAGTCTGCTTCACCAATACCATAAGCTCCCCCTACGCATTCGGTCACATGCTGGCCGGTCATTTCCAGGTGAATACCACCGGCATGAGTACCTTCAGCTTGATGAGCCTGGAAGAAGTGCTGAATCTCACGCAGAATGTCGTCAAAGTTACGGGTCTTGTAGCCGCTTGACGCTTTGACTGTGTTACCGTGCATGGGATCTGAACTCCATACCACCTGACGGCCTTCCTGTTTGACCCTGCGTAACAAGGATGGCAGTTTGTCGCCCAGGTTATTGGCCCCCATACGGGTGATCAGAGTCAAGCGTCCCGCTTCATTTTGCGGGTTAAGTGCGTCTATCAAGCGAATCAGTTCATCTTCCTGCATTGAAGGTCCGACCTTCACACCTATAGGGTTGTGAATACCGCGGAAAAATTCAACATGGGCATGATCCAACTGACGTGTACGTTCCCCTATCCACAACATATGAGCGGAGCAGTTATACCACTTGCCGGTCAGCGTATCGTTGCGGGTCAGGGCCTGTTCGTAATTCAGCAATAGCGCCTCGTGAGACGTAAACAATGATGTCTCATGTAACTCTCTGTGGTTAGCAGCGTTAATACCTATCACTTCCATAAAGGACAAGGCATCTTGAATACGCTTGGCCACATCCTGATAACGCTCTTTAAGTGGATTATTTTCCACAAAGGCCATATTCCAGCCGTTCACCTGATGCAAATCTGCCAGGCCTCCCTGAGCGAAAGCGCGCAGCAGGTTGAGGGTGGCGGCTGAACGGTGATAAGCCTCAATCATGCGCTCTGGATTAGGCTGACGAGACGCGTCGGTAAACTCGAAACTGTTGATAATATCGCCGCGGTAACTGGGCAGTGACACACCATTGATGGTTTCAAAGTTATCTGAGCGCGGCTTTGCATACTGGCCTGCCATACGCGCTACCTTGGTGACCGGACAGCGGCCGGCAAAGGTCAGCACAATGGCCATCTGCAAAATGACCTTAAAGGTATCGCGGATTTTCGGTGCGTTAAACTCGTCAAAAGACTCGGCGCAGTCACCACCTTGAAGTAAAAAACCCTTACCTTTGGCAACCTCACCCAACTGTCTAAACAACTCACGCGTCTCGGCTGCAAATACCAGCGGTGGGTATTTGGCCAGGCGTTTTTCTGCATCTTCAAGCTGTTGTTTATTTTCATAGATGGGCTGCTGCAGGATCGGCAGTTGGCGCCAGCTATCGGGTTGCCATTGTGTCACTTACTTTCCTTCTCTCGATTGGATATTGGCGGCAAAATTGCCACGCTAACGGAACCCTGAAACTTACGAGTTCTGAAAGAAAATTTCAATGAACAATTGCTGCTAAGGCCATAAAGAGGGGTTGAACACCGAAGTTGCTTAATAATGCATCAGCCCGAAGGCCATCAGGCCCAATCATTTAGGCGCGATAACGAATTATTCCCCTTATCTAGTCTAAATACGTCTGAATTAGTTTATTTTGTTCTGAGTCCAGCCCGATCCTCACCCGGCACTGGAACACCTCTTCCAGTTGGTGTTGTTGCAACACCTCGTCGGTATGACCATCTGCCACAATACGTTGTTCGGACATCAACCAGACCCGCTGGGCATACATTTGCGCCAAATTTAACTGATGATGACTCACCACCACCATATTTCCTCGCCCCGCCAGCGAGCCTAACAGGCGGCATAGCTTGTGTTGGTGAGCGAAGTCTAGCCCCTGCACAGGTTCGTCCAACAGCAAAAGTCCTTCGCCACGCATAATAGTGGGCCAGATCTGCATCAATCCGCGACATAGCTGTACCCTGCGCCGTTCTCCACCGGACAGATGGTTAAGAGAACGGGACAAAAACGCCCTTATTTCCAGGGCCGCTTCCAATTCATCCGGAATATCCGGGCTGGCACTGTAAAACGACAAACTTTCCTGAACAGACAAGCTAAACGCGGTATGTAGTTGCTGTTCCATCAGAGTGCGGCGACCGGCCAGTTCCCCCAACGCATACTCATTAAGGTTTTTGCCGTATAGCGATATCGCTCCTTTTTCCGGCGGCACCAAACCGGCCAGCACCGACAGTAAACTCGACTTACCTGCCCCATTGGGTCCCAAAACATGCACCACCTGGCCAGGTAGCAGGCTAAAACTGATATCATCCAGGCGCGCGGTTAAATGTAGCTGGTCAGCGTGCAACATATCAGTTCCTCGCTAACCGAATAACCGAATAGAGAAACACCGGCCCGCCGAACGTGGCGGTTAGCATAGAGACTGGCACAACCACGCCACCGAAGACATTGGAAACCGCTACCACTAACAGCAGTAAGATCGCCCCCAGCAAGGCCGACGCGGGCAACACGAAACGATTGTCGTGACCGAAAAAATTTCGCAGTAAATGGGGCACCAATAAGCCCACAAAGGCAATAGAGCCGGCCAACGACACCGCGATCCCCACTAATAGCGCGCTAACCAGCAGCATACGCGGATAAAAACGCGCCACATCCAGTCCCCTTAGCTGCGCGGCATGGTTACCAAAGTACAACCAATTCAGTGCTTGTCCCTGACGCAGCACATAAACCAACAATAGCAGCACCAAGGGGGTCGCAAGGCCGACAAGGCGGATATCGGCCTGATGTAAGCTGCCCAGCAACCAAAAGGTCAGATTTCGCAAAGATTGGGCGTCAGTAAGAAAGTATAGCCAGGCGATAACCCCACCACTGAGGGTGGAAATAGCGATCCCCGCCAGGATTACGCCAGCCCCGGACTCCAGCCCCAAACGCTTGGCAATGGCATAGATAAGCAAGGTGGAAAGTAACGCGCCAATAAAACTAAATAGCGGCAAGCCATAAGTTGCCACTCCCGCCAGTGCAGCACCACCTGCCAATAAGTAGATGGCCGCAAACAGGCTGGCTCCGCTGGTGATACCAATAAGGCCAGGGTCGGCCAGCGGGTTGCGTAGCATCACCTGCAATATGGCAGAACTGCTTGCCAGGCAGGCCCCCACCAACAGGGCACTGGCCACCAGAGGCAGACGCAAGTGCAACAGAATTTGTCTGTCTACTTCAGATTGCCATTGCAATCCATGCGATAAGGTCCAGACCGATAATGCGAACAGGCCGACAACTAGCCCCAGCAGAAATCCGCGCTCTTTGTTCAGCAAGGCTAGTGCTTCACTTTGCTTAGTAACACCGTACAGCCCTGTTCAATTAAATCCAGAACCAACTCAAATCCCTGGCGGCCACCATAATAGGGATCCGGCACTTCAGACTCGTCGTGCTCAGAGAATTCTAAAAACAACCTGACCTTATGCTGATGTTCTGGTGGGCATACGGCCAACAAATCACGAAGATTGTTATTATCCATTGCCAGTACCAGATCGAATCTGCTGAAGTCTTCAACCTGCACCGGACGAGAACGCTGACCTTTGAAACTATAGCCCCGCGCCTCTCCTGCCTCACGGCTTCGAGGATCCGGCAGCTTGCCTTTGTGATAAGCCGCGGTACCGGCAGAGTCTACCTGCATTTCCACCCCCTGTTCCGATGCCATGGTATAGAGCACCGCATGGGCAGTAGGAGAACGACACAAATTACCAAGACAAACAAAAAGAACGGAAGGGGTACGGGTGCTCATAAACAAATAATGGCCACAAAAAAGTGGCCATTAGTCTGTCAGATTTGCCGGTTCAGTCAACCTTAGAGGGCATTAACGGCCCTGCTGAAGCGCCTGAATGCGTTTTTCCAGCGGAGGGTGACTTAAGAACAACTCGGCCATCGCAGATTTTCCGCGAATCCCGAATGCCATCAGGTTTCCGTCAAGCTTGGACTCCTGGCTGTATTTAAGGCGCTGTAAGGCAGCAATCATCTTGTTACGACCAACCAAAGAGGCGGAGCCGGCATCGGCCCGGTACTCACGATAGCGACTAAAGCCCATCACGATAATACTGGCCAGAATACCAAATACGATTTCCAGCACAAACACAATGGCAAAATAGGCCAAGCCTCCAAGACCACCTTCACTGTTATTACTGCGAGTGGCATTGTCGACAATATTTGCAATAACCCGGGCTAGGAAAATAACGAAGGTATTCAATACCCCCTGCAACAACGTCATGGTCACCATATCACCGTTAGCGATGTGTGCGACCTCGTGGGCCAAGACGGCTTCCACTTCATCCTGCTGCATGTTTTCCAGTAACCCTGTAGACACTGCTACCAGGGCATTATTGCGATTGGCACCGGTGGCAAAGGCATTCATATCAGGAGACTGATAGATAGCCACTTCAGGCATACCAATACCAGACTGTTTTGCCAAACGGGCAATGGTGTCAACCAGCCATTGCTCGGTATGGCTTGATGGACGGTCAATAACATGTGCTCCAACCGAACGTTTGGCTATCCATTTGGACATCAACAACGAAATAAAGGCACCGCCAAATCCAAAGATACTGGCAAAGATCAACAACCCACCCAGACCGCGCGGGTCAATATTAAGGAAACTGAACACCAAGTTCATCACAATACTCAACACCAGCACCACGGCCAGGTTGGTGGCGACAAACAACAGCACACGTTTCATAACGTCTCCAATAAGTTTAAACGCCTCTATTTTGTGGGCTAAAACAAAATTTTCAATCATACAAAGTGTGAATATTTATGTCGGTGATGTATTTCGACACTCTAAGGTTTTGTCTCTAGCCTCTTTTTCGCCCACAGACATTCATTAAACCGACATAAAAGCTTCAAGACACTTCAATATCTCTTTCATCTCTCACTGTCATCCTCTGGCCCCTTCTGTAACCTAAAGGATTGAAAGATGAACAGATTTCCCCTAACCAAAGTTGCCCTTGCCACCTTGCTTGTTGCTGGCTGTAGTGACGACACCAAAATTGTCACAGAAGAAGTCACTGTTGTAGAACAAGTGCCGGTCGCCGTTAATCAGGCAAACCGCATGCTCAGCGATCCGTTTTTGCAGCTCCCCCAACCCGATGCAGTCAATGTGGTGTGGTTCACTAACTTTGAAGGTCAACAACACCGGCTTGAATACGGTCAGGGGCAAATCGCCATTGCCACCACCACCCAGATGAGCAGAATGATGGAAGACAGCCAATCTGGTGTAAAAGATGAAGACTATCCTGAACTAACCCACCGACAGGTATTTCGTCATGAAGCCACAGCCACAGGCCTGACGGCAGGACAGCGTGAAAATTACCATGTCGTCAGTGTGGACGAGAATGGCCATCAGCTCAGCAGCGAGCGCTTTACCCTGGCTGGCACGCCAGCTAAAGGACAGGCCATGAAGATATTGCTGACATCAGACCTGCAGTCTAAAGTCAATGCGCCGGCCAACTATCAACGTATGGTGGAAACCGTCGGCCGACCCGACGCCGTATTTTTTGCCGGAGATCTGGTTAATGTGCCCGATCGGGCGTCCGAGTGGTTTGATCAAAACAAAGCCAATGCGCCAGCCTTTTTCCCTTCACTGCAAGGCAACTATCAACAATATAAACCCGGATTTCCTTATACGGGGGGCGAAATCCTGCAACATGCCAGCTTGTTTGCCACTATTGGTAATCATGAGGTCATGGGTAGGTATCAACCACAAGAGGAAGGATATGGTCTGAACAAGGCGTTTAATGATCCCCAGCCCAAGTGGTTTGCTGAACAAGCCTATGAACAGGTCAAAGCACAGGTAAATCCAAGCAATGATGCGCAAGTGAAAGCCCAATGGATAGCCGACAACTCCCACAATCAGGATAGCTATCTGGAACTGTTTTCTTTTCCTGATGATGGCCCCCGAGGTGAAGAATACTATGCCGCTGCATTTGGCGATGTGTTCCTGATCTCTATGAATGTCTCACGCATCTGGCGTTCCTGGAGCGTTTCAGGCAATTCACGCAGCAAGTTCACCGAGATGCTGTCTGAACTGGAAAACCCGCAAGCCTGGGGATTTGGTGAATTCTTGTTTGAACAATTTGGCCAAGGTTCTGAGCAGTACCAATGGCTGGAACAGGTCCTGAACTCGCCGGCCTTCAAGCAGGCAAAATACAAAGTGGTCATGGCCCACCAGGGCGCCTTTGGTTTAGGTGATAATACCGTTCCTGTACTGGCTAACCCAATACTGCAACTGGTGGAGTTGGATGATGCAAATAACGAGCAAGTCACCGAACTGGCCTTTCCCCTGACAGCCGAGCAATGGCAACAACAAGTCGTGCCGAAGCTGGCAACAATTACTGAGGTACGTTATCAATATCCACTGGAGCAGGATATTTGGTTTAAAGATATTGAACCCTTACTGGTGCAACACGGAGTGGACCTCGTTCATATCGGCCATTCCCATGTTTGGAACCGCGCACAGGTGGGCAATATGCATTATCTGGAAAGCTCTAATGTCGGCAATTCATACGGGGCGTATTTTCAGGACAACTCTGCGCAATACACTAAAAACAAGCGTGCCAGTTATGCGGACTTCTGGGCCGATGTAGCATCCGAGACACCGCGCTGGGCTGCTCATGATTACCCGGCCTTTGGTGATCCCCAAGGACGCGAAATGGCTTATCCCACAATCTACAGCCCAATGAGTATGCTCAATGACAGTTATCCCAACCTGCCTTTTGTGGCATCCAATGACTTGAGCGTGTTTTCGGTACTGGATACCCAAAGTGGTAGCGTTAAAAGTTACGTGTTTGATCCTTCAGACCTGAAAGGCGACGTCTTACTGTTTGACGAGTTCTCTGTAAATCACTAAGGCTTGTTAAGCCACCAGACAGCCTTGGGCGGCTAACCCTAGGCTGTCTTTGCCATTACCTGGCAGATGCGCCCTTATCAGGGCTTACGGAATATTTTATACTGCCTTCTCCTACCCCAGAAATATAACATCAAATGAACGTATTAATGCTTAGTAGCTCCAGAGAAGGCCAGCATGGCTATCTGGAAACCGCCCGCCCCGCCATTTTGGAACACCTTGCAGGTATTAATGAACTGCTGTTTGTGCCCTTTGCCGGCGTCACCCTAGGCTGGGATGATTATGTTGAAAAAGTGCAGCTAGCACTACCCGAATTAAAAGTAACGGGTATCCATCAAACTGCAGATGCGGTGCGTGCCGTTAACTCGGCTCAAGCCATTGCCGTAGGCGGCGGCAATACCTTTAACCTACTCAACGAACTGTACAAGCAAGACTTGTTGGCCTGTATTCGCGACAAAGTTAAAAATGGCCTGCCATATATTGGCTGGAGCGCCGGGTCAAATATTTGCGGTAACAGCATCCGCACCACCAATGACATGCCTATTATTGAACCGCCTTCCTTTGACGCTTTGCAATTCGTGCCGTTTCAGATAAACCCCCACTATACTGACTATCAGCCGCCGGGACATAACGGTGAAACCAGGGCGCAGCGCCTGGCAGAATTTATGGTATTAAACCCAGCTATGCCGATAGTGGCTATCCGTGAAGGCAGTGCACTGCAAAGAGTAGATAATCAACTAACCTTAACCGGCCCACACCCCGGCATTCTGTTCTTAGGGGGTGAACAACAAGACATCCCTGCTGGACAGGATCTGTCTCACTTACTCTAGGAGATACTGCTATGAAAGTGGTTGAGGTGATGCACCCACTGGTCAAACATAAAATTGGCCTGCTTCGCAATGCTGCCATCAGTACCCGTGAATTTCGCACACTGGCAAGGGAAATAGGCAGTCTGCTGACCTATGAAGCAACAGCAGACTTACCTACCGAGAAAACCCATATACAGTGCTGGAGCGGTGAAATTGAGATCGATCAGATCCAGGGGAAAAAGGTCACTATCGTGCCTATCCTGCGAGCCGGTCTTGGGATGATGGACGGCGTACTGGAATTGATCCCCAATGCGAGAATCAGCGTGGTCGGCATGTACCGCAACGAAGAAACGCTGCAACCGGTGCCCTATTTTCAAAAACTCACCGCCGATTTGGACCAGCGCCTGGCTATTATTGTTGACCCCATGCTCGCCACCGGGGGGTCAATGATTGCTACAGTCGACCTGCTCAAAGCCAATGGCTGTAAGCAAATCAAAGCCCTGGTATTAGTCGCGGCCCCTGAAGGTATTGATGCCCTGGCGGCCAAGCACCCCGATGTGGAACTCTATACCGCCGCCGTCGATCGGCAGCTAAACGAACAGGGCTATATCCTGCCGGGCTTAGGTGATGCCGGCGATAAACTGTTCGGCACCAAATAGACACAAAAAACCCCGTATTAGCGGGGTTTTGCTTTTACCGATAAAGTCAATCGGAAGGTCGCCATTGGCGTATCACCATGCAGTGTCGGACAAGTTACCACGACACTGACGGTACGATTAATTCTCTGCCCACTAACAATGGACTCATCCAGCATCTGATCAATCAAGGCACCATCGTTACTAACAAAATGCACGCGTGCTTCGGGCCGCATTAAGAACTCACCCTGCACATCCTTAAAGGCAAAATTCGCATTCACGCCCCGCGCTTTGGCTTTATGGAACACCAAAAACGCGCCGGCCAGATCAGCGCCGATGGCCAGCGCCCCAAAATATACGCTCCCCAAGTGATTCTTGGTACGCCAGGTATGAGGGATGCTAACTTCCAGACTGTCTTCATCCATACGTTCAATGCGCGGTGAGCAAAAGCCAATCAGTGGGATATAACGCCAGGCAAAGAGTTTTAATCCCCAGTTGGCTTTAGTCGTTAATTTCATGCCATTTCTTCACAATACAGCTTATTATCGCTGCAGATTAACACTGGTTAGACCAGAAGACCATGCATGATGATTAAATAATCGGAGTCAGATCCAGGTACCGGGCAGCCATATCAGGGTTTGACAGTCTGGGGATGCAACCCAGCAGTGGCGCATCAATATGCGCCTTTAGAAAGGCCTGGTTTTCTGCCAGTAGCGGCATATCAACATCTACCTGATTTGCCACCCAGCCTGCCAACGGCAGACCGTCACGACGGATCGCTTCAGCGGTCAGTAAGGCATGATTCAAACAGCCCAGACGCATCCCAACAACCAAAATAACCGGCATGTTCTGCCGGATCACGAAGTCGGACATAAACTGTCCCTCTCCCAAGGGTAAACGCCATCCACCGGCGCCTTCGACCAGCAACACATCAGGCGCTAAGGCTGATAATCGCTGCTGGGCCTCTACCAGTTGGTTGATGTCTATGCTTATGCCCGCTTCTGCGGCAGCAAGATGCGGCGCGATGGGCGCTTCGAAGGCAAAGGGATTAACCCATTCGTAATCAAGAGGCAGACTGCTTGTCGCCTGTAGCGTCAGTGCATCATCATTACGAAGCCCATCGGGGGTGTTTTCACAGCCGGATGCCACGGGCTTAAAGGCCGCTGTTTTCAAGCGGCGGTTTTTAAACTGGGTTAGCATAGCGCGTGATACAAAGGTCTTACCCACCTCGGTATCCGTACCTGTTACAAAAAAACATTTCACTTTTGTATCTCCACAAAGGCCACCTGGTAACTTATCGGCAAACGTCCCGATTTTGCGTAGGCCTTCTGATAATAAGCCTCAAGTTTGCCTAGGGTATGACGGTTTAAACCACTAGGCTGGTTACTTAAGGCCACGCCAGCACCAATGTCTTTCATCGAGTGCAGCACTTCACTGAGACTGTTATGCCAGGTCTGATAAGCTTTGTCTTCAACCTGGCAGTGCAGGCCTGCCCTAAGGGCACTGGTGTAGATATCTTGTACCGAACAAAATGCATTAGCCGAAGTGGGCTGCCCAAGGGCTAACCACCCCTGATGTAACTCCTTCAGCGAGCCCTCCACCATAATGGCTAGCAATCCTTTTGCACCAGGTTTGAGTACCCGCGCCAGCTCGCTAAAGACTCGGTCAAGAGGCTGGCACCATTGCAATACCATGCTGGAAAACACGCCATGCAGGCAGTCATCAGTCAAAGGTAAATGTTCCGCGTCTGCGACCATAAAATCAGCACTGTTGCCATGGGCCTGCGCGGCAAACCTGGTCATGCCCTCGGCCAGGTCCAATGCCAGCAGACGCTGACACTTGTCAGCCAGCAGTCGACTGATACGTCCGGTTCCACAGCCAATATCTAAAACCAGCCCGGAGCTAGCCGGCATCCTTTGTATGGCCTCTAGCCCGATTTGCAGTTGTACATCGGCCAGTTGATCATAACGCTTGGCCGCCTGACTGAATCGCTGGGCAATGCGCTGTTTAGTGTGGCATTCAGCCAACATGCGTCATTCCCCTAACAAGTGTTTGAATCAATTGATTAATATCTGCTTCTGTATGGGCCGCACTGATGGTTATGCGTAACCTTGAACTGGCCGGTGGAACTGTAGGAGGACGAATAGGCGTAAGCCACATACCTTGTTCTCTTAGTTTGCTTGCCAGTGCCATGCAGTGTTTAGCATCACCAATTAACAGTGGCTGGATGGCTGTCTGAGAGGCCATCAACGGCAGTCCCTGCTGACCGGCCAAGTGCCGAAAGAACTGAATATTGTGATTCAACTTGTCTCTTCGCCAGGCTTGCGTATCAATAAGTTTCAGGCTCCCCAAGGTAATCGCCGCCAACAACGGGGACATAGCCGTGCTGTAGATATAGTGGCGGGCATAATTAACCAAATAAGCATAGATAGCATCTGGTACGGCTAGAAATGCGCCGCTGGTGCCAACGGCTTTGCCGAAGGTAGCCATCAGTAAAGGCAATTGTGGCTGCGCCCACTGGCTTGCCACGCCCAAGCCGTCATGTCCGGAAACACCAAAGCCATGGGCATCATCCACATACAATAAAGCCTCATGCTGTGCGCCAAGAAGGCTCAGTTGTTCAAGCGGCGCCACATCGCCATCCATGCTGAAAACACCTTCGCTCATTACCAGGGTATCCCCCTGCGCTTTTTGCAGCAGCGACGCCAAATGTGTCATGTCATTGTGCGCAAAGCGTTGCAGTTTAGCGCCCGAAGCAAGTGCACCGTCCAACATCGAAGCATGGCATAACTTATCAGCCAGAATACTGCCGCCACGCTGCATCAGGGTCTGAATCAGGGCCTGGTTAGCGGCAAAACCACTGTTAAACAGCAATACCCGTTCCCGCTCCAGACGCTCAGCAAGATAATCTTCCAACTCTGCATGTGCCAGGCTATGGCCGGTTACCAGTGCAGAGGCTCCGCTCCCCGTCGACCAATGCTGCGCCGCCTCGGTGGCGACCTGTTTAAGTGCATCACTGTGCGCCAGGCCCAGATAATCGTTGCTTGAGAAGTTGAGATATTGCCGTCCATTCACAACCAGCGTGCGACCATCGGTCTGTTCCACCACCTGACATTGACGAAACAGACTGGCCGCACGCCGCTCAGCCAGTTCGGAGGCGACAAATTCAAAAGCCATAAGGATTATAAGCTGGCGTCGTGGAACAAGGCTTCACTTTGCTGGGCGCTTACTGCGTCCCGCAGCACGGCCTCATGAGCCTCATCAGAGTATTGACGGGTTCGCTCGGTATTGATGCCCAATTTACGGAATAACTGCACATCGGTATGGGCTTCTGGATTTGAGGTTGTCAGGAGCTTACAGCCATAAAAGATTGAGTTTGCCCCCGCCATAAAGCATAAGGCTTGCATCTGTTCGTTCATGGCTTCACGCCCGGCTGACAGTCGCACATGGCTTTTTGGCATCATAATACGGGCGATGGCAATAGTGCGGATAAATTCAAATTGGTCGAGTTCTTCCACATCATCCAGCGGCGTGCCCTTCACCTTCACGAGCATATTGATAGGTACACTTTCCGGTTGCTGCGGTAAATTTGCCAGCTGCACCAGCAATCCGGCTCTGTCGTTATCGCTCTCCCCCATACCGACAATACCACCCGAGCATACGTTCATACCGGCGGCACGAACATTCTCCAGGGTATTCAGGCGATCCTGATAGGTACGAGTGCTAATGATCTCACCGTAAAATTCAGGCGAGGTGTCCAGGTTGTGGTTGTAATAGTCCAAGCCAGCATCCTTAAGCATCATGGCCTGTTCACGGGACAGCATGCCAAGCGTCATACAGGTTTCCATACCCAGCTTTTTCACGCCTTTTATCATTTCAATCACGTAGGGCATATCCCTGTCTTTAGGATTTCGCCAGGCAGCTCCCATGCAAAAACGGGTGGAGCCCACCGCTTTGGCCTCTTTGGCTCGCTCCAGCACTTTTTCCACTTCCATCAGGCGCTCTTTTTCCAAGCCGGTGTCATAGCGGGCACTTTGGGGACAATACTTGCAGTCCTCCGGACAGGCGCCGGTTTTTATCGACAGCAGTGTACTCACCTGCACTTCATTAGGATTAAAATGCTGGCGGTGCACCATCTGCGCCTGGAACAATAGATCATTGAATGGCAACGCAAACAGATCACGCACTTGTTGAACCGTCCAATCATGACGGATGGCAGCCGAAGCCTGCATAGGGATTCCTTTACACTGGGATTTAGCTTCAGTAGTCTATGCGCGGCCCGCACCTTGTCAACCAGAAGCGAAAATCAAACTTTACATCTGGATACTTTTTAATCATGGATCTTCAATTTGATCGCCAGCATATCTGGCATCCGTACACGTCCGCGCTCAACCCGTTGCCTTGTTATGGGGTAGAACGTACCGAGAATGTATACCTGCATCTGAGCAGCGGTGAGAAGCTGATCGATGGTATGGCCTCATGGTGGTCAGCCATCCACGGTTACAATCACCCCCAGCTTTGCCAGGCGGCACACCAGCAGATCGACACTATGTCGCACGTCATGTTTGGTGGTTTAACCCATCAACCGGCTATAAGCCTGTGTCAGTCGTTACTCGATATGGCCCCCCAAGGGTTAAATCGCGTGTTTCTGGCGGATTCCGGCTCGGTATCGGTGGAAGTTGCCATGAAAATGGCATTGCAATATTGGGCGTGCCAGGGCAACCCCAACAAACACAAGTTTCTGACCCCAAGAAACGGCTATCACGGCGATACCTTTGCAGCCATGTCAGTATGCGATCCGGTCAACGGCATGCACAGTCTGTTCAGTCAGGCACTGCCCGAGCAGATATTCGCTCCGGCACCGCAAACCCGCTTTGGTCAGGTCTGGAACGAAGATGACATCCAACCGCTGGCAGAGCTGATGGAGCGCCACCATCATCAGATAGCGGCACTGATCCTTGAACCTGTGGTGCAAGGTGCTGGCGGCATGCGCATCTACCATCCACAGTACCTGCGTCGGGCCCGACAGCTATGCGATGAATACAATATTTTGTTGATCGCCGATGAAATTGCCACCGGCTTTGGCCGCACGGGCAAATTGTTTGCCTGCGAGCATGCAGATATCAGCCCGGATATTCTGTGCGTAGGCAAGGCCTTAACGGGGGGGATGATGACCTTGGCCGCTACCTTATGCAGTGAAGATGTTGCCGTGGGGGTATGTCAGGGACAACCTGGGGTCTTTATGCATGGGCCGACCTTTATGGGTAATCCATTGGCCTGTGCGGTGGCCAATGCCAGTTTGAGCATCTTACAACAAGGCCACTGGCAGACACAGGTCAATACCATTGAAGCACAACTCAAAGAACAGCTTTTACCGCTCACTGCATTGCCCTCTGTCGCCGATACCCGGGTACTGGGTGCCATTGGTGTGGTGGAATGCAAAACCCCGGTTGATGTGGCCCAGATTCAGCGCCGCTGTATCAGCCGTGGCGCTTGGGTGCGTCCGTTTGGCAAGTTAGTCTATATCATGCCGCCTTACATCATTGATTCGGCGCAGCTCGCTCAGTTAGTAGACAGCATCGCGTTTGCACTCAGTGATTAACCGGCAAAAGCCAGCAGCCACACCAGGCAAGCCAGCGAGAGTATGGTCAGTATCACCAGATTCAACCATAAACCATCGCTGCGCCGCCTGGTACGGCGCCTGCGGATAACCAGAGCAATAAGGCTAAGCAAGACGGTCAGGGACAGGGTCACGACCAACCAAGCGGTCAGGGAGTGATGCCAATCCTGTTCGGTGCTAAAACCTAAGGCCTGCATAAAACCAGTCTGCAGCTCAGGTCTGGCGTAGTGAAACAGCAGCATAGCAGCAACAAAAAGTATCCAGCCCAGTACACTGCCAGCCACCAAGATGCGGAACAGCCAATCCTGTTCTGGCGGCAATTGCCGCCTTTCCATACCTGAGTAACGCCGCGAGATTGGTGACATAACGGATTTTGCTTGAGTCTGGCTGTCAGCCAAGTAAGATTACACACCCCGTCCGGGACACTCCAGCTAAGTTGGTTGCGATCCCGGCGCATAATGGCACTAACGTGCCGGGGCATTCCCCAATTAATACTGTAGAGCAAATTTGAGATCCGCGCATGGATCGTCTGGAGAGGTTAGATGGCACACACCCCCGTGGTAGAAATTCTCAAGGGTCAGCACCAGGTAGGTGCAGAGGTTGTAGTCAAGGGCTGGGTACGTACCCGCCGTGACTCTAAAGCAGGCTTGTCTTTCATCGCAGTGCATGATGGCAGCTGCTTTGATGCTATTCAGGTTATTGCCCTGAATAACCTTGAGAATTATAACGATGTGCAAAAGCTTACCGCAGGCTGTTCTGTTGCGGTCACAGGTACGCTTAAAGCATCCGAGGGGCAAGGACAGGCACTGGAAATCGATGCCACCGGTATTGAGGTGGTAGGTTGGGTGGAAAACCCCGATACCTACCCCATGGCCGCTAAACGCCACAGTATCGAATTTTTGCGTGAACATGCCCACTTGCGTCCACGTACCAACGTGATTGGCGCCGTAACCAGGGTGCGTAATTGCCTGTCTCAGGCCATTCACCGCTTTTTCCATGAGCGCGGTTATCTGTGGATCAGCACACCTATTGTGACAGCCAGTGACACCGAAGGTGCTGGCGAAATGTTCAGGGTATCCACCTTAGACTTGCTCAATATTCCTAAAACCGACAAAGGCGAAGTGGATTTCAGCCAGGACTTCTTCGGTAAAGAAGCCTTTTTGACCGTATCTGGTCAGCTAAATGGCGAAACTTACGCCTGTGCCTTGTCCAAGATTTATACCTTCGGTCCCACCTTCAGGGCAGAAAACTCCAATACCAGCCGTCACCTGGCTGAATTTTGGATGATCGAGCCAGAAGTGGCTTTTGCTGATCTCAGTGATATTGCGCAATTGGCCGAAGATTTGCTCAAGTACGTCTTTAAAGCGGTACTCGAAGAACGCGGTGATGATATGGCATTCTTTGCAGACCGTATCAATAAAGATGCCATCAGCCGTCTGGAAAAAGTGATCGACCAAGATTTCGTGCGTATGGATTACACCGATGCCATCGACATCCTCAAACAGTCCGGCAAGCAATTTGAATTCCCGGTTGAATGGGGAGTGGATCTGTCTTCTGAGCACGAGCGCTATCTGGCAGAAGAGCATGTGGGTGCGCCCATTATCATGCAGAACTACCCCAAAGACATTAAAGCCTTCTACATGCGTGCTAATGATGACGGTAAAACAGTGGCCGCTATGGACGTGCTGGCGCCTGGTATTGGAGAGATCATTGGTGGCTCTCAGCGTGAAGAGCGCTTGGATGTATTCGACCAACGCCTGGAAGAAATGGGCCTGAATAAAGAAGATTACAGCTGGTATCGCGACTTGCGCCGTTATGGCAGCGTGCCTCATTCTGGCTTTGGTCTGGGCTTTGAGCGCTTGGTTGCTTATGTCACCGGCATGCAAAACGTGCGTGATGTTATCCCCTTCCCGCGCACACCCGGCAACGCCAACTACTAATGAATTGAAAAACGGGCCAGCTGGCCCGTTTTTTACTTTAGCGCTTCATCCAACTCGGTTACCGGAAAGGCGTTGGCAAAGGCTTGCAATTGCTCGCTGTCCATCTGCTCTGAGCTGAAGCTTAGGAGGCCTCCACTTCTTAACGAGACCTGTAGCACAAGTTTGTCTGGCTCCTGCATTATCATGGCACTGCGGCGCTGAATGCGCAGGGCTTGCCCTTGTCCGCTCTGCAAGCCTAACTGGCTGAATGCACTTAAGGCGCTAACCAAACCACCGGCTGCACCGCTGGCTAGACTGACATTGACCTTCAGCTCATCCTTTTGGTAATCCCGCTCCAGACTGGTAAACCCCAGGGCCTGTTGATGGGCGATTTCTCCGCCGCTGAATCCGGCAATATCATCTTTAAACAACGCGCTAAGCACATTTTGCTTTTCCTGCTCCAGCAGTGTGACGCACCAACGGGCTTCTTCTAATGCGCCGTCCAGATCGTCCTTAGCATAGAGCTTGGCAGCCAATTCGCAGCTTTCTTTAGGGGACTCCTCGGCGGCTAAGCCATAACTCGCTGATAGCAGCGGCAGCAGTAACCAGGCTTTATTCATCACATCGTCCTTCTCGTTATGCTGCCAAAATGACAGGCAGCAGATTATTCGTTCCAGAATTCAAAATAGTCAGCACTGTCCTTGGGTTTTCTGGGCAATGCCTGTGCTTGTGGCGTGCCCAGATACAAAAAGCCGACAATTTCGTCCTGCTCTTGTAACGCAAAGGCTTTTTTAACCTCATCGTTCTGGGCATAACTGCCGGTACGCCAAATACCGTTAAACCCCTGTGCCAGCGCCGCCATTTGCATGGCGTGAACCGCACAAGCCGTTGAGGCAACCTGTTCAATCCAGGGAACTTTAGGATTCTCCTGATACTTGGTAATAGCAACAATCACCATTGGGGCACGAAGGGGCAACTGTGGTGCCCTTTCAATATCCTTTTCCGACATATCAGAGGCAATAGCTGCTTGTTCCAGCAACTCTCCCAGTCGGTTTAATCCCTGCCCCTGACACACCACAAAGCGCCAAGGTGTCAGGGCAGCATGATCCGGCGCGCGCAAAGCGGCCTGCATAATGTTCTCAAGAACCTCACCGGCAGGGGCTGGCTCTTGCAATCTGGGCTGGGAGGTACGGTTTAATAACAGCTCTAATGCGTGCATAACAAGTATCAAAGAATGGATTCTGGCGCTAAATTAGAAAAGGATAGGCCAATTTACAAGGGGCATGATGCGAAAAAATCCACCGAACCCGACCAAAATCAACAGTGCAGTGCCAAAAGGCGCCTTTCATCGCCTGTTTATCAAACAGCAAACCAAAGTTAATGCCAAGCCCGGTACCGCCAGACTGCTGAAAACCTTTGCCGAAGAGGATTATCGGCGCATCGCCAAACTCATTGCGCATTGGCTAAATGAGCAGCCACACGGATAATCCTCGCACCTTGATCAGATGGCTGAAGCTAACTCAGCACCCTGGCGTATTGCCCGTTTTGCGTCGAGCTCTGCCGCGACATCCGCACCACCAATAAGGTGTACCGGTATTCCTGACTGCTGTAATGCGTGTTGCAGTGCCCGTTGAGGCTCCTGACCTGCGCAAATAATCACGTTATCAACAGGCAGACAGCGCGGTTTGCCATTCACCTCAATATGTAAGCCTTCGTCATCGATTCGCTGGTAGTTTACACCAGGTAACATCTGCACCTTTTTATTTTGCAGTGATGCCCGATGGATCCAGCCTGTTGTGGGCCCAAGCCCCTTGCCCACTTTGGTGGGTTTGCGTTGCAACAGGTAAACTTCTCTTGTCGGCATATGGGAGATTGGGGTGGTCAAAGCTCCCCGGCTGGAATATTGCTTATCAATTCCCCAAGATTGTAACCATTGCAGTGGTTGTGTGGTCAATGAAGGCTGCTCAAGCAAATATTCGGCGACATCGAAACCAATACCGCCTGCTCCCACAATAGCGACTTTCTGCCCCACCGCTTTATGGTCACGCAATACGTCCAGGTAGCTCAGCACTTTCTCATGTTCAATACCAGGAATGTTTAACTGGCGGGGCACAATACCTGTGGCCAGCACCACCTCATTAAATTGACCTTGCGTTAATGTGTTTGCATCCACCTCGGTACTCAAATGCAGATTGACGCCCGCCTTGGCAAGCCTGGCAGAAAAGTAGCGTAAGGTTTCATAAAACTCTTCTTTACCTGGTATTTGTTTGGCGTAATTAAACTGACCGCCAATCTCTGTGGCTCTGTCAAACAAATGCACCTCATGGCCGCGCTCGGCCGCATAACAACTAAATGCCAACCCGGCCGGGCCCGCACCAACCACAGCCAGCTTCTTCTTGTGATGAGTGAGGGGAAAATTGAGCTCGGTCTCAAAGCCTGCACGAGGATTAACCAGACAACTGGCACGCTTTTTCTTAAATACATGGTCAAGACAAGCCTGATTACAGGCAATACAAGTATTAATCTCCTCAGCACGCTGTTGCTCAGCTTTATTCACAAATTCTGCATCGGCCAAAAAAGGACGAGCCATAGACACCATATCCGCATGACCATCGGCCAGTACTTGCTCCGCTACTTGAGGATCGTTAATGCGGTTACTGGTGATCAGCGGCACCGACAGCTCTTGTTTCATCCGCTGCGTGATCCAGGTAAAGGCTGCTCGCGGCACCATAGTGCCTATAGTCGGCACCCGCGCTTCATGCCAACCAATGCCGGTATTGATGATAGTGACCCCGGCAGTTTCCAACAGTTTGCCAAGGGCGACAACTTCCTGCCATTCACTGCCCCCTTCCACCAAATCCAACATAGACAGCCTAAAAATAATAATAAATTCATTCCCTACCTTGGCCTTGACTGCCTTAACAACCTCCAGAGCAAAACGTGCCCGGTTTTCAAAACTGCCCCCCCATTCATCGTCACGCTGATTGGTGCGAGGACATAAAAACTGATTAATCAGATAACCTTCAGAGCCCATAATTTCTACACCATCATAACCGGCAGCTTGGGCCATAGCGGCGCAATTCGCGTAGTCCTTAATGGTACTGCGGATCCCCCGCCCAGACATGGCGCGAGGTTTAAACGGGTTAATAGGCGCTTTAATGGCGGAGGGAGCGACGTTAATAGGATGGTAACCATAACGACCAGTGTGCAAAATTTGCATACAGATCTTACCGCCATGCTGATGCACGGCATCGGTAATCACACGATGTTTTTTAGCATGAGCACTGTTAGTCATACGCGAGGCAAAGGGAAACACCCAACCTTGGCGGTTCGGGCTAATGCCCCCGGTGACAATCAAACCCACCCCGCCGGCTGCACGCTCGGCATAAAATGCGGCCAGTTTCTCTATGCCATCTTTCTCTTCTTCCAGACCTAAGTGCATTGAGCCCATCAAGACGCGATTTTTAAGACAGGTAAAACCCAGATCCAGTGGGCTAAGCATGTGCGGATAGAGAGGATGTTTATTCATATTATTCTCAACTGGTCTAATCTGTTGTGAGTCTACCTTAAAATTAACAAGGAGTTCACCTGCTAATGGTGCCTAACGCAAAAACCTATCAATAGAAACGACAAACACGATTAAACCATCTTTGCGACAGCATAAATTCGTAAGCGGTCATAAAAAATTACATTTGCAGTTTCTCGTTACGCCCGACATTGGATAGGATAGACCTATCACAAATGTAATATGCAGTAGTTATGGCAACTCAAAAAGGTCTGTTCCGCACCCTCGCAGGAGGGCTGTGGTCTGTATTGAACTTCTCGCGCAAGCTGTTTTTCAATCTGTTGTTCCTGTTTATCGTAATAGCGCTGATCATCGCTATCGCGTCAGAGGATGGAAAGGTCGTTGTGCCCAAGGATTCGGCATTGGTATTAAACCTGAATGGCAAACTGGTGATTGAGAAAACCGCCGTTGATCCCTTCGCTAAGTTTATGCAGGAAGCCTTCGAAGAAAAAGAAGAGAACCCCGAAGTCTTATTGCGTGATGTTCTGTTCGCCATCGACAATGCCAAGCATGATCGTCGCATTAAAGCCCTGGTACTGGATCTGCATGGCTTGCAGCAAGGTGGCCTGGATAAGCTGCAGCAAGTGGGCGATGCACTGGACAGTTTTAAAGAAAGCGAAAAGCCCATATACGCCATCGGCGATTATTTTAGTCAGGATCAGTATTATCTGGCGGCCCACGCCGACCATTTATATATGAACCCCATGGGCTGGATGATTCTGGATGGCTATGGTCGTTATCGTTTGTACTTCAAATCCATGCTGGAAAAGCTGAAAGCCACAACCCATGTATTTCGGGTAGGTACCTTCAAGTCGGCCATTGAACCCTTTATTCGCGACGATATGTCCGATGCGGCCAAGCAGGCTAATCAAGCCTGGTTGGATGCCTTGTGGGGTCAGTATAAGGCCGATGTTGCTGCCGCCAGGGGAATGGATATCAGTAACTTTGACGAGAAGCTGGATAGCTTCCTGGCCAAGTTCTCTAAAGTGGGCGGTGATTTTGCCCAGTATGCAGTAGACAATAACTGGGTTGACGGCTTGCGTAACCGCGAAGAAATTCGCTCTGAACTGACCGCCCTGGTTGGTGAAGATAAATCCGCTCGTGGTTACAAGCACATCAACTTTAAGCAGTATCTACAGGTGATTAACGGCCCTTATTTGCCTGTCCATAAAGATACCGATCATGTGGGGATTGTTGTGGCCAGCGGTACTATTTTAAATGGTACACAAAAGGCCGGCACTATTGGCGGAGACAGCACGGCAGCATTGCTGCGCAAAGCCCGCCTGGATGATAGTGTGAAAGCCGTTGTGCTCTATGTTGACTCGCCGGGAGGCAGCGCCTTTGCCTCAGAGGTGATTCGCCAGGAAGTTGAAAACATCAAAGCCGCCGGTAAACCCTTGGTGGTGTCTATGAGCACTTACGCGGCATCCGGCGGTTACTGGATATCAGCCGGTGCCGATGAAATCTGGGCTGCCCCTAGTACCATCACGGGCTCCATCGGTATCTTCGGTATGTTTATGACCTATGAAAATAGCCTGGATTACCTGGGTATTCATGCCGATGGTGTGGGTACAACAGAATTTGCAGGGATGAGCCCAGTCAGAGCGCTGGATCCTCGCATTGGTGAAGTTATTCAGCGCAACATAGAGCATGGCTACGAGCAATTTATTGACTTGGTTGCCACCGAGCGAGATATGGAAAAAGCACAGGTCGACAGTATCGCTCAGGGACGTGTGTGGATAGGTCAAACAGCACTGGAGCTGGGATTGGTGGATAAGCTAGGTTACTTAGATGATGCTATTAGTGCCGCCGCCGAATTCGCTGGGCTTGAGCAATACGATACCAAGTATGTGCAGCGTGATTTAAGCCCGAAAGAACAGTTCTGGAATGAATTCTTTGGTGTTGCCTCCTTGTGGTTTGGTGAAGCCCTGAAGAGCCAAAGTGACGGCGAGTTAATGGGGCTGGTTAAACAGCTGGTTGCCGAATTTGATGTATTTGCCAAATTCAATGACCCCCGCGGTGCTTATGCATTCTGCCTGCCCTGCGAACTCTGATACGCTCAACTAAGTTTAAAGGCACCCAACTGGGTGCCTTTATTTTTGCCAGCACAAAAGTCCCTCCTCTCCTGCCACAAATTCAATCGTGTAAACCACGAGCTTACTTATGTAGACATCTTCGATGTTGAATCACATCCAGGCCTGGATGTTTAGGCTAGCAACGCCTGTAGTGGATAGGTCAATGATACAGCAGAAAAAAAGCCCCGATGAAACCGGGGCTTTTAACTTGATACTAAGCGCGTGGCTTATTGAAGGCTTTAGAGAAGAACAGGCTGTTCATAAAGAGCTTTTCTGTACCATAGAAGTAAGCACGGAAATTGGGATTGTCGGTGAATAAAATAACCGACCCTTTGCCCTTGCGCTCAGCGACCAGCATGGCCTTACCGGCCAGTTGTTGCTGGTTTTCTGGCGATGCAAAGCCACTAAGCAAGGGCTTATCAGCAATTTTCACCACGGTAGCAAACGGATTTTTCGGCGGCTCAAAAGCCAACAAGCTGTTGCGCTGGCTGGCGATTTCGCGGCGCTGGTAACCAAAACCCAACGGATGGGTATTGTCCAGATCACCTGCCATAATCGCACCACCAATGATGTCTTGTGCTTCGGCATTCTCTTTGTTGGCGTAATCGATACGAGGCGCACTGGCCAGCTTACCCTTATTGAACTTAACTGGGCTCAAGTCAAGTAATTTTTGTCCTGCCCACTTGGCACCGTCACGGATACCCACCACTGTGCCACCGTCTTTGACCCAGGTATCGATTTTCTGCACGGTTTTATCGGCCAGATCACTGTAGCTTCCCCCCACCATTACCAGGTGGCTGTAATCCTGCAAACGTACCCAGGACAGCTTGTCTTTATGCAGCAACACCACGGGCATTTGCATACGCTTGTCCAGTAAGTGCCAGACTTCCCCCGCATCGTACTGAGAAATACCTTCACCAATAACCAGCAGCACCTTAGGCTGATCCAGTTCCAGCATCAGGTTACTGCCCAGATCCATGCCAACGCTGGCCGTGAACGCGGTACCAACGGCATAAACCGGCACACCGTCCTCTTGGGCTATCTGACTCATCAGACTATGCAGCTCGTCCGGCTTTGCACCGCCCTGCCAGCCCACTGACATCATAATACTGCCACGACCCAGAGTAACTTTGCCTTTATCCGAATCGGTAGTGAACGGCTCTGTGGTTACTCGCGGACGGAAACCTGCATCAAGTAAACGGTACAAGGCACGCGGTGCATAATAGTGACTCCAGTCAAACACATAAGCCACATCAGCTTTTGCTGGTGCAGGTTGACGTGGGAAAGCCGGTAACACCGTATCACCTGTCTTGAAAGACCGGCTGGTCACTGCAGCATAATCCACCCCAAAGGCCAATGGCATAGTCCAGCCTGACACATCGTAGAAGGTGTTATTTTCAAAACGGGTGATACGCTCAAACATGCCTTTGATCATCCGGTACGTGGGCTGATCAGTTTCCACTACAAAGGCATTGCTGGCAGAAAACACCTTACCCTCAACTTTGATATCACGGGCAAGACGCTTCACCTCAATGTGGTTGCGGTGTAAGAGTTCCAGGAAATGGAAAGCACGCGCATCATCACCAGGTACAGAGAATACATAGGCCTTGGTTTTATCATCTTCAGCCAGTGACTTGGTTGCATCAGCAAACTTACGCTGGAAACTGAGCAAAGATTCACGCTTCGCCGCCGCGCTGTCGAGCAGAGATATACCAACCCGATATTGGGTACGGATGTTATCTCTGAACGATAGCAAACCACGAGGGGTATTCAGTTCACCTGAAGTACTGGATTGTTCAAACAGAATACCTAAGCTGCCATACATATGCGGGTAGGTTGCACCCTTACCTATATAAAAGTTGTCATAAGATTCTTCATTGAAATACAGGCGGGCTTCGCTATCCATGAAATCGCGCGGCCCTTGCACCACATCACTGAGTAGCGCCATGGCGTCTTTTCCAATCAAAGGAAAGACCCGGTCCGGCGCACCAGGGTGGAAATAGTATGACTTGTGCGAATGCATTTCGTGGAAGTCAGCTACCATATTTGGCCGCCACTGATGGAACTTGGCTACCCAACCCACCGGCTCAGGATGTTGCTGTAACATCCACTGACGGTTCAAATCAAACCAATAGTGGTTAGTGCGACCTGATGGCCAGGGCTCACCGTGCTGCGCACTCACCCCATCGGTCATCGGAACTTCTGAACCAAAGGTCCAGTTCCAGCCTGACTCACGTGTATTTCCGTCCGGGTTGAAGCTGGCGGTCAGCAAGATCACACTGTCTTTTAAAATGCGGTCGATTTGCTCACCGGTCGCAGCAGCCAAATGGTAAGCCGTCGGCATAGCCGCATCGGTTGAACTGACTTCACTACCGTGTACCCCGTAGTTAACCCAGCTCACTACCGGCATGTCCTGACCGATGGCCTTCTTATTACCCGGCTTTTGCAAAGCCAAGTGGGCAGCGCGGATGTCTTCCAGGCGAGCCAGATTCTCGGGACTACTGATAGTCAGGGTGACAATAGGACGATTCTCATGACTGCGAGCGATGACTTCGTACTGGATGCGGTCCGATTTTTCTGCCAGCAGCTTAAGGTAGCTCACCATTAAATCATTGCGCGCTACCCGTTTACCCAATGGGTGTCCCAAAAAAGCTTCAGGCGTAGGAATAGTCGGATTAAATCCAACATCCTGCGGATAAAAGGTCTGTGCATCCCGAACATCTGCCTGCACTGACAGACTAAATACCGAGCCTGCCAATATCAATCCCACTTTTAGGGTACGGGGAAGGGTTCTAATCAACATCTGTATGTAGCTCAACTTCTATATTATGGTTTTTTACGTAGGGCCTGGCCGGCAAGCTCACCGGTCAGTTTTCCTTCCTCTATGGCGGCAACGCCATTAACAAACAGCCATTGCACACCTTCACTCAACGCTTCTGGATGCATGTAATCAGCACGCGGTGCATACTGCTTTGCATCGAACAAGACTAAATCGGCAGCATAACCAGCTTGTAGTTTTCCGCGGTCTGCCAAGCCAAAAATCTCGGCAGTTTTACCGCTGCTACGCTGAATATATTCACCTAGGGTTAACAGCGGTTTTTCCTGTACATAAGCCTGATACTTTTTAGGGAAAGAGGCATACTTACGTGGATGGCCGGGACTACCGTCAGAGGATGTCACCACCCAATCCTGCTGCATAAAGGCTTCAATATCCTGCTCAGACATATTAAAGCTGGCCACCCTGGCATTACCGGCCAAAATGATCTGCAATGCGGCTTCAATAGGATCAACGCCCCTTTCTGTTGCGACTTGTGCTAGCGTCTTGCCACGCAACTCACCGGCAGTAGGATCGCTGATCAATAAGGACTCCGCACCGCCACGGCGACGCAGATTGTCTTGCATTTCTACCTTGATACCGGGCAACTGCGCAGGGTCCTTCAATCTGGCGTGATATTCTTCTGTGGTACCAGCCAGCGCCCAACGTGGCATCAACGCTCCGGCAACACTGGTTCCGGAGGCTTTCCAGGGATATTGATCGGCCGTAACCTGTAAGCCTTTGGCATGGGCATCCTCTACCATCTTAATGATGGTTTGACTCTCTCCCCAAACATCCACACCCAGTGCTTTGAGGTGCGCAAGGTGAACAGGAATATCCGCGTCGCGAGCAATATCCAGCACTTCCTGTACCGCCGCAACCAGACCAATATGGTAGCTACTTTCGTCGCGAATGTGGCTGTCGTACACCCCACCAAATTGGGCGGCCACCTTAGACAAAGCCACAACTTCAGCCGTGTCAGCATAATTACCAGGAACATAGTACAGCCCGGTTGATAAGCCTAACGCGCCCTCGTGCATGGCCTTTTCAACCAAGGCCTTCATTTGTTCAAGCTCATCGACACTGGCTTTTCGATTCTCCCGGCCCATGACTTCAGTACGCACCGCGCCATGCCCCACATACAAGGCTACATTGCTGCCAATACCTTGCTTTTCATACAAATCGAAGGTTGCACCTACCTCAACATTGCCCCCGCCGTCATTGCCACAAAATACCGTGGTGACGCCCTGAGTCAGGTAATTGGCATTCAGGTTGGGCTTACCTTGATTAAAGTCATTACAGGCATGGGTATGAGGGTCAATAAAGCCAGGTGCCACTACCAGATTAGCGGCATCGATGCGCTTGGTCACACGTAAATTCGCAGGTGCTTCCGGCAATACATCTAGTATCTTACCATCTTTAACCAGCACGACACCTGCCATTGGCTTTTGGCCTTCTCCGGTGTAGATATGCTGACTGGAAATAAGGTAGTCAGCGCTAAGCTCGGCATTTCCTGAACACCCTGCTAACAAACCGGCCGCCAACAGTGCCGAACTTAAGGCACTTAAAGGTGAGAACACATTGCCCATAGGTATACTCCTGAAAAAATAAAGGGCGATAACTCGCCCTTTTTTATGATAAATGACTCAACTTAGAAGAAGTTGGTCTGTAAAGATACATAGAAGTACCGGCCTTCGGCACTATGCAGGCTGGCATCATAACCGTAGGTTTCGTCAGCCAGAGGTGGCTCACGGTCAAACAGGTTACGTACCCCAACACGCAGACGCATGCCGTCCATCGCGCCTTCGTCAAAGCTATACTGGCCGTACAGGCTGACAGTGTTCCAGGAAGACACATGCCAGAACTCGCCGGTTTCATCATTCACTGCACTGGTGTCGTAAAAATCACCTACATACTTAGCGAATAAACCTGCTCCCCAGTTACCATTGCGCCAGCTTATGGTACCGGATGCCTGCCACTCAGGGCGGCCGTCCATCTGAATCATGTCACCCACATCATCCAGGCTAATACCCAGAGCAGCCAGCTTGGCAGACTCTTCATCAACGCTTTGATACGACTCAAGAAGCTTGGCACCGTTCAGTTTGAAGTCAAAGTCGCCGAAAGCCGTACGGTTCAGCTTGTAGTAAATCCCCAGATCCAAACCTTCGGTAGTGCGTGAGTCCAGGTTTTCAAACAAGCCATAGATATCCATCATATCGCCAACCGCTTCCAAGCCAGAGCCTGCGAAAAAGGCGATATCATCTGCGGTAGGCGCTGAACGAATCACGTTCGGGTTGCTTGAACCGTTCATACGATACAGGTAATCCAGGTCGGCAATATTCTGATAAGAACGAATACCTACCAAGTCTTCCTGTTCAATACGCCAGAAGTCGGCGGTCAGAGTTAGGTTCTCAACAAAGGCCGGGGTATACACCATACCCAAACCATAGTTGTAATCCTTCTCTGGTTTCAGATCCGGGTTACCAAAACGAATGTTTTCACTACTGTCACTACCACTACAGGCACTTAGGCTTTCGATCTCACCCTTGTTGATTTGCGCCTGACAACGGTAGTAGTCAATGGGGTAATTCACTCTGGCTGTACGTGCAGTATGCAACTGCTCTAAGTTTGGTGCACGGAAACCTTCAGCATAAGAGGCACGAATCTGTACGCTCTGTGCAGGATACCAAGACAACACCGCCTTGGGCTTGAATACGCTACCTACATCGTTATAACGCTCGTAACGGCCTGCAATCTGGAAGTCCAGTTTTTCAACCAGCGGAATGTCCATTTCAGGGCTGACCAACGGACCGGCCAATTCTACAAAGGCAGAAAATACATTACGAGAACCATCGGCATCGGGCTGACCACTTGAGCCCATAACGTCGGTTTCATAGACAGTGCCCGTTACCGCATCGGTATAGACAGTGGTGCCGTCCAAACGGTCGTCATAATCATTTTCAAAGCTCTCGTAGC
Source organism: Bowmanella pacifica (assembly GCF_014645355.1). GTDB lineage: Bacteria > Pseudomonadota > Gammaproteobacteria > Enterobacterales > Alteromonadaceae > Bowmanella > Bowmanella pacifica. The sequence goes on from NZ_BMLS01000003.1 coordinate 207,164, forward strand.
GCCACTCTGTACCGAAAGCAACCCCAACATTACCGGCGGGCAGGCTGAACAGGCTGGGGTTAGATAATTTGTAATCAACCAACGCCAGCTCAGTTTCACCCACACGGCTTATGTTAACCAAAAATGGATCTATGCTTGCCTGGCTGTTACAGGTTGCACCACAGAATGGGTTATAAGCACTTTCGTCAGTGCGGTTTACCGCCTGCTGGAATTTGGTCAGGCTGGTACGGTTGTAAGTGGTATCGTCGGTCTTAGCCGCAGAATACAGTACCGCGCTATCCCAATCCCAATTACCAAAGTTACCACGGGCACCGGCTAAGCTTCTGTATGTTTTGTTAACAACATTAATTTTACGCACACCAGCGTCAACTACACGATAAGCGTCAATTTTGACATCCAAGCCTTCGGCAGGAATATCAAATCCACTAACACGGTTCACACCAGAACCCAGCGGGTTCCAGTAAGCATCTTTAGAAATCGTAACCGGCGCGGACGTCAGCGTCGCAGTCTCAGCGCGCTGGGAATTAGACTCAGCCCAATAGTAGCTCAGCTCACCATACAGCTCAGTGCCACTGTCCATTTCATGGTTGATAAACAAGAACGCGTTCGCCCGCTCCGTCTCAGGAATCATAGTGCGGCTCTGGTTGGTATCAAAGCGCTGGTCTGAACTGATGGAACCACTATCGATACAGAGTCCATTGGCCAGAACACATTCTTGATTACTGTCCGAGCCATCAACAGGTTCAATATGGAAACGACCGGCACCAGTAGTTAATCCACTTACGCCCTGGCTGGCATCAAAACGGCCCCAAGGTGTTGTGGTGGAAGTATTTCTAAACTGAGTGTCTCCCTCCCATGAAGTTCCCTCGAGATAAGAGCGTCTGTCAGCGGAAGCGGCATAAGGCAACTCAGATGCCATCACGTCACTGGCTTTGTAGTAGTTCATGGACAAGGTCAGGTTAGTGGCCTGATCATTCACATACCAACCACCCAGCATATTCATATTAAGCTTGGAACGGCTGGTGTTCTCCGCCTCTCCGTACTGCACATCAAAACGGTAGCCGTCGAAGTCGCTGCGCATTTCACTGTTTACTACACCGGCAACGGCGTCAGAGCCGTAAATTGCCGCAGCACCGTCATGCAGGACTTCCACACGACGAATGCCCATAACAGGAATGGCATTCATATTCACCGTGGTCACAGGTACGGAGTTTTCCGTTTGTGAGCCGGGGTGCTGAACCAAACGGCGGCCGTTTAGCAACACTAGGGTGTTACCGGTACCGATGCTGCGCAGGTTAATAGAGGCTACGTCACCACGAGACGCATATACGCCGCTGACTACATCGTTACCATTGAAATTTACGTTGCCATTGGAAGGAATAGCTGCAAACAAATCCGCACCTGAGGTAGCGGCAATAGCATCAATATCTTTCTGATCCATCAGTGAAACAGGCAATGCGCCGGTTACGTTCAAGCCCTTGATGCTTGAACCAACCACGACCACCTTTTCTAAATCCTGCTCCTGCTCCTTTTGCAGCTTAGCAGCAGTACTCTCCGTGTTCTGCACTTGAGCGCCGGCAACTTCGGTGCGTTCAACACCAGTAGTTTGCTGGGCGATTGCCGCGCTGCTCCCAAGCGCGGTAAGAATACACAGAGCCAATGGGCTCAGATTACACTTGTTGCTGTTGGATGTTTTCATGACTATCCCCATTTGAGTTTGGCCGCCAAAGACGGACCTTATTGTTGTGGTGCCTACACAATCCTGAATAAGTTGTCCAAGCGCAATTAAAAGTAAATTTGCATCTCATAACCTGGAGTTATGCTATTTTCGCGCGGTGCCGGACTATGCCATAGCGCAGGCAGGCCGGCCACTTGACGCGGCAAATTGCCGACTTATCAGGTTAAATGCCGGACAATATCATGCCAATTACAGGTAATATGCACCAATCCCATAACCCTGGTTTATGGGCCAAGTCAGATTCGTCACAATATGTCGCTCGAAGTTGGTGGTAGCCTGCCACCTCTTTAGGTGACCGGGTTTTCTTTGCGAGGGTATAAAGCATGCGGCTACGACATATAGAAGTATTTCACTCGGTATACACCACCGGCTCCATAACAGGCGCCGCCAAGCTACTATTTGTCTCACAGCCCTCTGTCAGTAAGGTGCTGGCACATGCCGAGATGCAATTGGGTTTCCAGCTATTTCATCGTAATAAAGGTCAGTTAATTCCTACCCCGGAAGCCGATATGTTGTTTACCGAGGTAGACAAAACCTATCGTCAGTTACGTTCAATTCGCAAGATGTCAGAAAACATCAAACGTAATGACTTTGGACAAATCAACCTGGCTTTCACCCCTGCCCTGGGGTTTGATGTGGTGCCCAAGGCGCTGGCAAAGTTTCGCCAGGAGCATCCTAATATTCGTTTCGATCTGGAAACCACGCATAATGACCAGGCTTTGCAGGCCCTGACAGAACATCGCTGTGATTTGGCCCTGCTTTATTCCTCTCCGCCTATGCCTGGCGTCACTAAAATTGAATGCGGCGAAGGGGAAATTGTGATCTTGTACCCCAAAGCGCAATTTCCAGACGAACCTAAAGTGCTGAGCCCCGAACAGCTTGGCAAAACTGAGCTTATCGGCATCTGGGACAGTGGTCCATTGGGTGAACTGGCCTATGACAGACTCACTAACGACGGTGTGCAGGTAGAAAGTAATCTGCAGGTCACCTCTTATTATGTTGCCGCCCGTATGGTGGCGCAAGGGCTGGGTTGCTGCACCATAGATAAGTTTACCGCGCTGGGAAATCTGTCGGACAAGGTAGGCATTGCCTCTTTTGCTCCCCCTTTAACCTTTAAGATTAACGGCTTGTATCTGGATAACCGGCCACTGTCCAAGGTCAGTGAAGCCTTCCTTAAATACCTGAAAACGGAAATTTCTCAATAATACCTGCACGGCCGACAAGCTCTGTCGGCCTTTTCTGGCTCAACGCAGTCTAACAACGTATACTGGCGGCAAATTTGTCACCGGATCACTTCATTGCTTTTTTCCGACCTGCCACTTGATCACAGATTACAACACGTCCTGCAATTAAAAGGCTTTAATCAGGCCACAGATATTCAGGCGCAGGCCGTGCCTCATGCCTTGTTGGGTAAGGATTTGATTGTATCCTCAAAGACCGGCTCAGGAAAAACCTTGGCCTATCTGGTTCCGGCCATTCAGCGAGTGTTGAGAACCAAGCCTCTGTCGAAAAAAGATCCTCGCGTTCTGATCCTCGCGCCAACCCGCGAATTGGCTAAGCAGGTGTTTTTGCAACTGCGCGCCCTGCTAGACGGCCCCAGCGCCAATGTGGCGTTGATTTTAGGCGGCGAAAACTTCAACGATCAGGTTAAGGCACTAAAGCGAAGCCCGCAGTTTATCGTCGGTACTGCTGGCCGGGTGGCCGATCATCTAACGGATAAGTCGCTGTTTCTCAATGGCCTTGAGTTACTGATTCTGGATGAAGCTGACCGTATGCTGGACCTCGGTTTTGCTCCACAGCTAAAACATATTCATGCTAAGGCCGATCACCGTAAACGTCAGACTATGATGTTCTCCGCCACTTTGGATAACGCTGAATTACATTATCTGACCCAAACCCTGCTTAAGGCGCCACAGCGCATTAGTCTGGGCAGTGCCGGTGAGCAACATGCGGATATAGAACAGCGCTTTATTCTGGCTGATCATATTGAGCATAAAGAAGCTTTGCTAAAGGCGTTGTTGGAAAAGCAAGATTATCGCCAAGCCATTTTATTTACCGCCACCCGTGCCGATACCGACAGGCTGGCAAAGCTGTTGCAGGACTGGAATCTGACCAGCATCGCCTTGTCCGGTGACCTAAGCCAATCACAGCGCAGCAATATTATGAATGAGTTTGCTCGCGGTCATCACCAGATACTGGTGACCACTGATGTGGCATCCCGAGGCCTGGATTTACTCAAAGTATCGCTGGTGGTGAACTTTGACTTACCCAAAATGGCCGAAGAATACGTACACCGTATCGGGCGGACAGGTCGTGCCGGCAATAAAGGTCATGCGGTGTCACTGGTAGGTCCGAAAGACTGGCAAAGCTTTGTGGCGATAAAGAGCTTGCTGGAACAAAGCATTGAGTTTGAAGTCATTGAAGGCCTGGAAGGTAAATTCAAGGGCCTTAAACCTGCACGCCAGCTAGGTAAGTCCGCCAAGTCCAAAACAGCACAGGGTGACGGAAATGTTTGGCAACAAGCCAAGCCTAAGGTCAAACGGGTGAACACCATGTCTGGTGTTGAAATTGGTGACAAGGTGCTGGTACGCAAAAAAGCCCGCCGACCTGCTGATGAAGAACTGGATGTCGAGCAGGACGAAATTATGCATGAGCCCCCCTTTACCGAAGGTGACTCCCAAGCCTAAACCCTGGCCGCTATTTTGTTGATTACAAGGATGTGAGATGAATCAGAATAAACTGGCAGACTTAAGCACCGATGAACTTATGGATATGTTTGTGCGGGTGGATGATAGCCGCTACCCTGAGCGGGCATGGGCTATTTACGCAGAGCTAAAAGAGCGCGGGGCCCTGTCTGCTGCTGCATTGAACGCCCGCTATGGTGAAGGCCCCCTTAACTGGTGGTCTTTGCTGTGGCGGGTACCGCTAGGGATATTGTTGTTTCCCTTTGGCGATAGGCCCCAGCGTGGCGCACTGGAGGCAAAAACTAAGGTCGCCAGGTTGGCCGCCATAACGCCCAAGCATGATTGACAGAGTAAAACCAAAAATGGCGCCTGCTGGCGCCATTTTTCTTTATCCTTGTTGGCTCTGCTGAGCAATTTGCGGCTGAACATCTTCACCATATCCAAAGGTCACCGCCAGCATCAGTACCACAGCCGCCGCCAGCATCAATTTCATCAGCAGCGGCAAGCAGAACCTGAACCAGAGATGATATGGCACCCCTGCCATACCAATAATGCCCATCAACACCGCATTGGTAGGAATGATCATATTGGAGAACCCGTCACCAAACTGATAGGCCAACACTGCCACCTGGCGAGTCACCCCAATCAGATCCCCAACGGGTGCCATAAGCGGCATGGTTACATAAGCCTGGCCACTACCGGAGGGAATAAACAGGTTAAGGATGGTCTGGATGATCAACATGCCTACTGCCGCAAGTTCAGCGCCAAGGTAAGACAAGGGCAGCGACATACCATACACCAGAGAATGCAGAACTTGTCCGTCTTCAAGAATCAAGGCGATGCCGCGTGCCACGCCGATAAGCATGGCCGTGCTGGCAAGATCTTTCACTCCGTCAATAAAGCGGTTGGCGGCCACATCGGCCCCTATTTGACCAACCAGCGTAGTATAGATGCCCCAAGCAATAAATACCCCGCCCAGCTCATACAAATACCAGCCTTTGGTGGCAATACCCCACACCGCGGTGACCAAAGACGCCACAAATCCAAGCAGAATCAGTTGATGACGCCCATTTAACTTAGGATAGCCTCCTTGCACCGTACCACTGAGTGGACAGGTTAGATCGCGGGTCAGTGAAGCATCGGGGTCGGCCAGTACCTTCTTGCCATACGACCACACGTGATGAAAACCTATTAGAACAAAGGGCACAAAAATCGCCAGACGCCATTCCAGTCCCGAATAAACAGGTACGCCGGCAATCTGTTGGGCAATCAATACGGTAAAGGGATTAAAAGCCGAGACACCATAGCCAATACCATAGCCAGCCACAATCATGCCAACGGCGGTCATGGCATCCAGACGCATGGCTTTACATAAAGCCACCAGAATCAGGACAAAGGGAATGTACTCCCCCGCCGTACCAATGGCACCCGATGCCAAAGCAAAACAAAATACCACCATAAAAATCAGCAAATTGGGCTTATGACCAAAGCGTTCCAATAAACGCCCTATCAAAGCATCAATAGTACCGGTCGCCCGCGCGATGGATAACACGCCCCCCACAATAAAAACGAAGAAAATCACGTCCTGTGCTGCCGCCAACGCACGCGGAATGGCAGTTAAAAAATCCCAGGGAGTAAGATAATTACGGCTGTCGCTAAGAGTATAGGTGCCGGGTATCACCATCTCCCTGCCATTATCGGCCACTGCCGTATCGAAAAAGCCCTGTGGCACTATCCAGGTAGCGAGGAAAGCCACCAGCATCATGCCGAGCAGCAAAACTAAGGTGTGGGGAACTTTGAATCCTTGTGTCATCTGTTGTTATGTGCTTTTGTTATAAAGACGGCGAGTCTACGCAAACTCACCGTTAACGGCAATTCTAAGGGCGGTAAATTGCTTATCAGGCTGTCAGGACCTCAGGGAAGAACACTTGCTTATGCGCTTTTGCTACTTTTTATTGATGTTGGCCCTCTTTGCACCCGGCCCCAAAGCATCCGCCGAACAATCTTTGACTTACCCCCGTCCCGCCAGGCAAGACAGCACGATTATTGACTACCCACAAGCACTGCTCAAGGGGGCATTGAGTGCGGCAGGCCTACCTTATAAGTTACAGGCATCATCTGAAAGTCTGGTGCAAAGTCGCGCATTAAAGCAACTGGAAGACGATCAAGGAATAGATGTCGTCTGGACCATGACAAGTATTGAGCGCGAGAAAAATCTGCTTCCGGTGCGCATTCCCATCTACAAAGGACTTTATGGCTGGCGTCTGCTATTGATCAAGCCGCAGTCGCAAAGCCTACTTGAGGAGGTTAGTGATCTGAGCGGGTTAGCCAGACTCCCCTTGCTACAAGGACGAGGCTGGCCCGATACTCATGTACTGCTCGCTAATGGTTTACGGGTTTATGGTACACCGCATATCGAAGGGCTATTTGATATGTTACAGCATGACAGAGGGGTTGCCTTTCCCCGCTCGGTATTAGAAATCTGGCGCGAGCAAGACTACTACCAACATGACTTGGTGGTTGAAAAGCACCTAGTACTGTATTACCCCACCGCGATGTATTTTTTCTTTAGAAAGTCCGATCAAAAACTCGCTACCGGCGTCACCTCTGGTTTATTGCGTATGCAGGAAAGTGGCGAGTTTGACCGCCTGTTTACTTTGTATCATCAGCACGCCGTGGATAAAGCTGGCCTCGCTCAACGTAAAGTACTCTCTCTGTGGAATCCACTGTTGCCTCAAGCAACCCCGCTTGAACAAGAACGATTTTGGTATCGTCCCTAACAGACCTATGACTTCAGCCCGGTGTATTCCAGCAACTGTTCAGCCGACAAGCCCATCTTGAGCTTACCCTGCTCCACCTGATGAATCAGGGTGACAATAACCTGATTCACTCTGCAATTAAGCCCTAAACTCAGTGCCTGTTCGATAACCGCACCATTGAGATAGGCTATCTCGGTATCCTTGCCCTGTTGCAGATCCCACCACATGGAGGTGCGTACACCAGGGTCGATAGCCAGCATCGCGGCGGCCACACGGGTAAATAGCCAATCGGGTAAGCGTAATACAAAGGGTAGCCATCCCGCCGGCAATCGAGTCAACTTAGGTAAGGTAATCTGATGGCTTTGACAGACACCTAACAATTCATCCATTAACGCGGCTAACACCAGTCGGTAGCCGCGTTGCTCTAGCATGGCTTTTACCGGTATGTCGGCCAGCGCATTGACTGCATTACTTAAGTTCAACTGTAACTTAGCCCATTGCAATGCCTGCATCTGCGCAGCACTTTGGGTTGGCATCAAGTCACAATCCAGGCTTGATACCAACCAATCATTGCCTAGACCGGTTTTGGCCGCTTCCAGTGTCAGCGCTCCTTCTGACCCCCGATGCAGACACCCGGGTGAAGACTCCACCACATTAAAAGGCACTATCACGCTATATACCTGATGATTGGGATAAATAGCACGAACCAGAGACTCACTGCCTACCCCGTTCTGGCAACAATAGATCTGTGTCTGGGGGCCAACAAAAGGCTGCGCATCCAAGGCCGCCTGAGCCAGTTGCGTACATTTTACCGTCAGCCATAAGATGTCACATGGTTGGGCATGCTCTGGCCAGTTACTACCATATATCACAGGATACAAGGGGCCAGCCTGATGACCTTGATAATCGCTGAGCCTGATTCCGTTACTCCAGCGCTGCCGGGCTGCCTCCCTGACCACCAAACTGACATTCTGCTCTCGATAAGCCAGTATCGCCCCCAGGTAACCGCCAATTAGTCCGGCACCAAACACCACATGCTGCATTATTGTTACTCATTTTTGTTATTGTCTGAATCATAGAGACAACCCGAATAGATGAGCAAGTCTCAGAGGCACAGATGGACAAATTTAAACCATGTGAAATTCCGCTGAGGCATTGTTAACATGGACAAAATAACAAGCGCCTTTTCAAGGAAAACACATGCAAGCCAGAGGGGAATTTGAAGTCAGGGTCCAGTCTATTCCCAGCTACACACAGGGCAAAGACGGTATCACATTAGGCAGAATGTCCATCGACAAAACATTCAGCGGTGATTTACAAGGGCAAAGCAAAGGCGAAATGCTCAGTGCCAAGCATGCCGACAAGCAAGCTGCAGGTTATGTGGCCATCGAACAAGTTAGCGGCAACCTGGACGGACGTCAGGGTAGCTTTGTCATGCAGCATTACGGCACCATGCAAGGCGCCAATCAGCATTTGGTGTTGGAGGTATTACCTCACTCGGCCACTGGGCAATTACAAGGATTGTCAGGACGCATGCTGATTAACCTCAGTGGGGGCCAGCATAGCTATGTGTTTGATTACCGCCTGCCAGAGCCTGAGTCTGTAGACGCACCCGACGAATCCATGTCCTAGCGACGGCCAGACTTGGAATCTTTGCCAATGTTCAACTAGCGTTAGAGCATCATAGCAACAAGACTAACCCAAATGACCAGCCAATTTCGCAATCTGATCTTTGAGGGCGGCGGTGTGAAAGGCATCGCCTACGTGGGTGCCATGCAGGTGCTGGCCCAACGGGGACACCTGACAGGCATTCGTCGGGTAGGCGGAACCAGTGCCGGGGCGATTAACGCGTTATTGTTTGCGCTGGGCTTTGATATTGACCAACAATTGACCATACTGCGTTCCACCGATTTTAAAGCCTTTATGGATGACTCCTTTGGCGTAATCCGCGATATCCGACGACTGGCAAAGGATTATGGTTGGCACAAAGGCGATTACTTTTCTGACTGGCTGATGGCCCTGATTGATGAAAAGCTCGGTCATGGCATGGCAACCTTTGCTGACTTGCAAGCACAAGGTTTGCCCGACCTGCACGTAATAGGAACCAATCTTTCCACTGGCTATGCGGAAGTATTTTCCCATGAACGCCATGGCAATATGCCACTGGTTCAGGCGGTGCGTATCAGTATGTCTATTCCGCTATTTTTTGCCGCCATGCGTTTTGGCGAGAATCAGGACTTGTATGTGGATGGCGGCGTAATGCGTAATTACCCCATTAAGTTATTTGACCGTCAGCGATACGTAGATACAGCGGAATCGCAGGCGGCGCGTAGTACAGCCTACTATAACAAAGAGAATGCCCGCTTTTTATTGGCACACCCAAATCGCAGCCCCTATATATACAATCGGCAAACCTTGGGACTACGCTTGGATAAACAAGAAGAGTTGGCCCTGTTTCGGTACGACGAGCGCCCCAAGGGTAAGCCCATTAAAAACTTTTCCGACTACGCTAAGGCGCTGATTGGCGCCCTGATGCAGGTGCAGGAGAACCAGCATTTACACAGCGACGATTGGCAACGCACCTTATATATTAATACCTTGGATGTCGGGACCACCGACTTTGATATCAGCGAGCAAAAGAAGCAGGCCCTACTGGAACAAGGTATTCAAGGGGCGGAGACCTACTTCCAGTGGTTTGAAGACAAAAACAATCAGCCCGTTAACCGACTGGGCTAACGGGCTGACTTTGTATACAGATTAGACTAGTTATCAGGCTTTTTTCAGGTAGTCAGCCACCAGTACAATACGCACACCGTTGACACGACCTTCCACATGCTTAGGATTGTCAGTCAGGCTGATACCACGCACTGCAGTGCCACGTTTAGCGGTAAAACCACCGCCCTTCACATCCAGATCTTTAATCAGTACCACGGTATCGCCGGCGCTAAGGACGGCACCATTGCTATCCAAGGTTGGCTCTCGGTCTGAATTATCACCTTTTTGCGCCCAGGTGCTGGTTTCCTCATCCAAATACAACATATCCAGCAGATCCTGTGCCCAGGTTTCAGAGGATAAGCGCTTCAGCATTCGCCACGCCATAACCTGCACAGCCGGCACCTGACTCCACATACTGTCATTCAAACAGCGCCAGTGGTTAGTGTCCAGTTCACTTCCTTCAATTTGAGATTGGCAGGTCTGACAAACCAGAATATGGTTATCCACTCTCACTTGATCTATGGGTGGCACAGCCAGCCCTTGCAGATTCTCGGTCGCGGCACATAATTCACACTTGGCACCAGCGCGCTCAATCAAGGCTTGTTCTATAGACATGATCATCTCTCGTTGTGTAGCGGGCGCGCATTATGCCACTTTTGAACGCTTTACGCAGCAACGGAAGTTACTTAAGGTTTACTAAAACCTATTGACCTTTTGAGTATGATTAAGCAGCTGTGTGTCATTTGTAGGCACTTGCTAGACGCTAATTCAAGGCGTTGTGAAGGTACTGTAGTTGTCGCCTTACAGAAAGCTGACACACGCAGCCCCCTAAGCACGGAGAAATAATGGACAGACTCCCCCCTATTGCAGAGCACACTAAGCTCAGCACTATTATCCAACTGCCAGATTGGGCCAAGCAAACCACCGATTGGTCAACTCCCTATCGGACAGATGCGGATAAAATGGCATTGGCCATTGCGCTGTCCAGGCAAAATGTTAAGGATGGCCAGGGAGGCCCTTTTGCCACCGCCATTTTTGATATGGACAGCGGACTGGTGTTGTCTGTGGGTGTCAACCAGGTCATGGCCGCGCATAATTCCTGCCTGCACGGTGAGATGATGGCAATTATGCTGGCAGAGCAACGGTTAAAGACATTTAGCCTGTCGGAAAATAATGCCCGTTGTGAACTTTTCACCTCCTGTGAGCCCTGTGCCATGTGCCTGGGAGCCATACTTTGGAGTGGCGTAAAGCGATTGGTCTGTGCCGCAACCGGCGATGATGCCAGAGCTATCGGCTTTGATGAAGGCCCGGTGTTTAGCCAAAGCTATACCTACCTTGAGAAGCGCGGCATACAGATTCAACGACAACTGCAGCGCGATGCGGCCAAAGCGGTACTCAACTCCTATCAGGCCTCCGGTGGCCCTATTTATAATGGATAAAAAAAAGGGCCTGTTGGCCCTTCTCCATCATCTATTAAGCTGGTGCGGACGAACGCATCAGATAATCAAAGGCGCCAAGACTCGCCGTAGCCCCACTCCCCATAGCAATAATAATTTGCTTGAACGGTGCCGTTGTCGCATCTCCGGCTGCGAATACACCTTTAACCGAGGTTTCGCCATTGCTAGCCGTGACAATCTCGCCGCGCGCTGTCAGTTCCACGCCGCTGTCTTTAAGCCACTCGGTATTAGGTACCAGTCCGATTTGCACAAAGATACCCGCCAATTCAAGCTGGTTATCTTCGCCGGACACCCGGTCTTTATAGCTCAGACCTTGCACACGCTGGCCGTCGCCATTGACTGCTGTTGTTTGGGCATTGAGTATGATATCGATATTAGCCATCGAGCGAGCTTTACGTACCAATACCTCGTCGGCCCGTAATTTACTGTCAAATTCCAACACTGTGACGTGCTCAACGATATTGGCCAGATCAATTGCAGCCTCTATACCCGAGTTACCACCACCGATAACGGCGACTTTCTTGCCTTTAAACAGCGGACCATCACAATGCGGACAGTACGCTACGCCTTTACCACGATATTCACGCTCACCAGGCACATTCATTTCGCGCCAGCGCGCTCCTGTAGCCAACACCAGACTTTTACTTTTCAGCACAGCGCCGTTTTCTAGCGTAATTTCCAGCATGTCACCTTCTCGCAGGTTCACTACTCGTTGATTGGCCATAATGTCCACGTCGTAGTCCCGCACATGCTCTTCCAGACTGGCCACCAGTTTGGGGCCTTCGGTTTTCTTTACCGAAATAAAGTTCTCGATCCCCACGGTATCGGCCACCTGACCACCAAAGCGATCAGCAACCACGCCGGTGCGAATGCCTTTACGTGCGGCATAGATAGCCGCAGATGCACCAGCGGGGCCCGCGCCAACCACTAACAAATCAAAGGCGGCTTTATCTTTTAACGCATCGGCCTGGCGTGCCGCTGCATTGGTATCCACTTTGGCCAGAATTTTCTCCAGGGTAATCGCGCCCTGAGAAAAACTCTCGCCATTCAAAAATACGCTGGGGACAGCCATCACATTACGCTGGCTGACTTCGTCCTGGAACAGGGCCCCATCGATCATCACATGGCTGACCTGTGGGTTAACCGCAGCCATTAAATTCAACGCCTGAACAACCCCTGGGCAAGTCTGGCAACTCAATGATACATAGGTTTCAAAGTGCAAAGGCCCCGGCAGCGCTTTAATCTGCTCAAGTATGCTCTGTTCCTGCTTGATCGGGTGGCCGCCACTGTGCAACAGCGCCAGTACCAAGGAGGTAAATTCATGCCCCATGGGCAACCCGGCAAAGGCCATAGATGTCCCAGTATCAGGACTGCTCACCTGCATGGAAGGAACGCGCTGGGGTTCTGTGGTCAGTCGGTAGCTCACCAAATCTGACAGTTCTTCGATGTCTCGCGCCAGTGCCAGTAACTGCTGGGATTTCTCGCTGTCGTCGGTGGCCAACACCAACTCCACAGGGCGTTTCAAATTGGCTAAATAGGTTTTCAGTTGGTCTTTTAAATTGTTGTCTAACATCACTACCTCGACATTCACTGGGCAAAACATTCCCTGCACCGGCAACTGGATGTCGGTGTAAGGTGTAAATAAGGGATAAGCTGGGGCCTGATATCAGGCCCCGGGGTCGGGGTTTAGATCTTGCCGACCAGGTCTAACGAAGGAGACAGAGTTTCTTCACCTGGCTGCCATTTAGCCGGGCAAACTTCGCCGTCATGGTTGGCAACGTATTGTGCTGCCTGTACCTTACGGAACAGTTCAGCAGCGCTACGGCCAATACCCAGGTCATGAACTTCTGCTACTTTGATTTCACCTTCAGGGTTAATCACGAAAGTACCGCGCAGTGCCAGACCTTCTTCTTCAATCATCACACCGAAGTTACGGCTGATACGGCCAGTTGGGTCACCCACCATTGGGAACTTGATCTTCTTAATGGTTTCAGATGCATCATGCCAGGCTTTGTGAGTGAAGTGAGTATCAGTAGATACAGAGTAAACTTCTACACCCAGGGCTTGCAGTCTGTCATAGTAGTCAGCCAGGTCACCCAGTTCGGTCGGACATACGAAAGTGAAGTCAGCAGGATAGAACATCACTACCGCCCACTTGCCGGCCAGATCCTTGTCAGAAACCGGTACGAATTCACCATTGTGGTAAGCAGTGGCGTTGAACGGCAGAATTTTAGTATTGATAAGTGATTGAGTCATTGATGAATTCTCCATTGTTTAAAAGGGTTGCCTCTAAGACAGGAAGAAGTGTACTCAATCGGGTTTAATCTTGATAATTGATTGATTCAATTCATGAGATTGGTATTTTAGATTAGAAAAGGGGGTGCCCCCTTTTCCGCTTATTGTGACCAATGACGCAACTTATGCCCCTTAAAGGCATAGAACAGGATATAGCCATAACAAGGTACCAGCATCAGATAGGCGGACTGGCTGTCCAACCACTGATGGGCCAGATAACCATAAAGCAAAGGCAGCAAAGCGCCTCCTGCAATTCCCATAATCAGCAGCGCTGAGCCGGTGGCGGTCAATCTGCCTAAACCCTGCAATGCCAAAGGCCACACCGTGGGCCACACCAGCGCATTGGCCAACCCAAGCAGCGCCACGTAAAAAACAGGGTCTGGCACGCTCGGCACCCCTACCCAGCCAAGCAGGCCCGATGACAGCGTGTTGGAAGTAGGCTCGGCATTGATCACCGCGACACTGAGCAGCACACCAGCTATGGCTGACAACTGCAAGCCCTGCCCTTGGCTCAGAAACCTGGGAATAGCCACAACGCCAAGTAAATAACCCAGCATCATAAAGCCCATAGTATAAGATGTCAGCGCCCCGAAATGGCTGACGCCAAGTTGCTGACCAAACAGGCCAATAGTATCACCAGCGATGACTTCCACGCCCACATAGAAGAATAAGGCAATAACGCCCAGTATTAACTGCGGGTGGGCTAATACCTCGCGTCGGCGTACTTTGTTACCCTCACTGCCCCGCAATTCGTCACCCGGCTCGGGGAGCGGTGCAAACTTTACCATCAGGGTCAACACCAATAACATGCCCGCCATCCACAAGTAAGGGACGATTAGCCGGTGTGCCAACGCATCCAACGCCAGTTGTCGCTCAGAGTCTGACAGGCCAGCCAAAGCGTCAGGGGTATAGCTGTCCATCCCGGTCAGTATAATGGCGGTAAAAACAATAGGTACGATAAAACCCGCCCCTTTGTTTAACAGTCCCATCACACAGATACGCATGGCGGCACTCTCTGGCGGCCCCAGTAAGACCAAATAAGGATTGGATGCCGTTTGCAGAATAGTCAGACCGGTTCCTAACACAAAAAGCGCCAGTAAAAACAGGCCAAATTGCGCACTCAGCGCGGCCGGAATAAAGGCCAGCGCGCCCACAATCATAATGCCAAGCCCGGCCACCATACCCTTCTTGTAGCCAATTCTGTCCAGTAACGCTGACATGGGCAAAGCCATCACAACATAGGCAATATAAAAAGCGAATGTCACCAATAGAGCCTGGAATTCATTTAATTCACAGACGATACGGAGGAAGGGTATCAGTGAGCCGTTTAGCCAGGTGACAAAGCCAAACAGGAAAAACAAAATAGAGATGACCAACATAGGCAACCAGATGTTATTGCCGTTGGTTTTGCAAACCTTGTTCATACCAGATTCCTCAGTTTAAGGGGTGGCCCGCTATCCAGCTGCGTTGCACTTTAAGATCTGCATTTAACAACAACATGTCGGCGCGCTTTCCTGCCTCCAGTGAACCCAGCTGGGTACTCATTCCCAAAAAGGCGGCGGGGCTGGCTGACGCCATATAAACCGCTTGGTTAAGCGGTAAATGCAAGGTTTGCACGACATAGCGTACCGCCCCCGCCATATCCAATACCGAACCGGCCAGTGAGCCGGACGGTGCCGTGAGTTTACTGCCTTCACGTACCACGCGCTCACCATAGAAGGCAAAGTCGGTTTGATTGGTTCCCACAGGTGGCATGGCATCGGTGACCAGCATAATTTTCTCGATACCTTTGGCGCGAATAGCCAACTTAGCAGACAACGGGTGCACATGATGGCCATCCAAAATCAACCCGCACCAGCTGTCGGCATCAGCCAGGGCAGTGCCCACCATACCGGGCTCACGAGAAGTCAAAGCAGACATACCGTTATACAGATGAGTGAAGCCACAAGCACCCGCCTCAAGGGCACTTTGCACCTGGGATGCCGTGGCGTTGGAATGACCAAGACAGACTCGGACTCCCATACTGACCAATTGACGAATTTGCTCAGGACTAACCACCTCAGGGGCCAGGGTAATGACTTTGGCTCCCAGATCCTGGCGCGCAAATACCGCCATTTCCTGCTCACTGAGCTCACGCAAATAAGCAGGAGAATGCACCCCGCGCTTAGCCAGCGACATATGCGGCCCCTCAAAGTGAACACCGACAATGCCAGGTTCATTATCGGCAATGGCCTCGGCAATGGCCTCAGCGGTTTGTCGCATCACCTCAACACTGTCGGTAATCAGGGTCGGTAGCATGGCTGTGGTGCCAAACTGTGCGTGGGCCGAAAATATCTGCCGGATACCTTCTCGGCTTGGGCTGTCATTGAGCAGTACGCCCCCACCACCATTCACTTGTACATCAATAAAGCCAGGAACCAAAAGCCCCTCACCGGCTTGATGCACTTGCTCTTGTGTTGGGGGTTGATGAGAGATGGTCTGAATGCGTCCTTCAACAATATGCAAATACGCCGGGCTTAACCAATCTCGCCCAATCAGTGCTTTTTCGGCAACCAGCCAGTAATTAGATGCGCTCATAAACCTTGTTCCTCACACAGTTCTGCGCCCAGTAATGCTGCGCCGCGAACACCGCTTGCAGGCCCGCCTTCGGCAAGTTCGACTGGGGCGAGCGGTGCATGACTAAACAAGTGCTGCTGAATCGCTTCAGGCAACGCAGTGCGAATCTCATCAACGGCAGATAAACCGCCCCCCAACACAATCACATCTGGGTCTAACACCAAAATCTGCCCAGCGATCACTGAGCCCAGCGCATCCATAAAACACCTAAAGGTCGTTATGGCCTTATCCTCACCTTGGCGATAGGCAGTCAACCACTGATAGGTATCGCCGCTGTGACCACCGAAATGTTGATAAAGCCTGCCCAGGCCGTTTCCCGACACTATGGTTTCTGCGCATCCACTCAGCCCGCAGCCACATTGCAAAACAGGTAACTGCCAGCGCGCCGCTACCGCCGCATGTAAACCCATATGGCCGAATTCACCGGCCAGTTGACTGTTTGGCGCAAAGCGCTCTTCGTCCACACAGAGCCCACCACCTAAGCCAGTGCCAATAATGACGCCAAGCACTCTGGAGTGGCCTTTTCCTGCGCCCAGCCTGGCTTCTGAATAGGCAAAGCATCGACAGTCATTCCCTAAAGCCACCGGTCTCTCTAATACAGATGCCAAATCAGCAGTGATCGGTTGACCAGTCAAACAGGGCACATTGCTGGATAGCGCCAACCCTTGGGCGCTGATAACACCGGGTAAGCCAATGCCCAACGAGCCTTTGGCGCCGTATTTGGTATCCGCCATCTCAACCAATTCAACGACACCGGCTAGAAATATCCGGTAATCATTAATGGGTGTTTCCCGGCGTATTCTCTCCAGGCACGAAAACTCGGCATCAAACACTGCCAACTCCATTTTCGTACCACCGATATCCAGGCCGTAATGCATAATCAGTCCTGCGTGAAAGGGTATAACGTCACCCCTTGCACCACGCGGTTCACTTCACCGGTAGGACAAGGATTATCGGGGCCTACCCCATGCTGCAACGCTTTGAAAAAACCCATGATCTGGCAATACAGAATATAGGGAAACCCTAACCAGGCGTCTTCCAGTCCCTGAATTTGGGATAAGGGCAGCGGCGCACCGAGATGCAATACCTGGCCATCTCTTTCAAGCTCCAGGCGTAAGTCCGAGTCATAACGACTGGTGTACGGGTCGGCCGAGGGCAGCAATACCAGCTGTGTGGCCGTATTAATTAACGACTTGGGACCATGCCTGAACCCCAGCGGGGTCTCATAAAAACTGGGCAATTGTCCCGCCGTAAGCTCCAAGACCTTCAAGGCCGCTTCTCTGGCAATTGCCTTGAGCGGGCCGGCCCCCAGAAACACCAGCCGCTCACAGGCCAGTGTCGCCAAATTGGCAATGCCATCCACTTGCTCAGCTAGAATGCCCAATGCCAACGCTTGCATCCGTTCAAACTGAGCTTCATTAGGTGCAAATAACTGTAATGTAGACAGCATCATGCAAGTAAAGCTGCTGGTCATGGCAAAGCTTTGATCATGCGCTTGCTCAGGCATCAGTAACAACTGATAGCGGTCATTGCCTTCACAAGCTTTCGCCAACGCTCCTTCCCCATTACAACTGACCACCAAGTGCCAGCATTTATCAACCAATTGATTAGCCAGTTGCACCGCAGCTTTACTTTCCGGGCTGTTACCAGAGCGACCATAGGACACCAGCAAAGTCGGTACAGCGCTTTGTAAGTACATATCCGGATTACTGAGAATATCCGTGGTACTAACCGCCTCAATCCGTTGTCCCGGGGTCAGTGACATATGCTTTTGCAAATGAGGCTGTAAGGCTTCACCTATATAGGCAGAGGTACCAGCACCGGTCATGATGATCCTCAGCACAGGCTCAGCCAATATAGGCGCTAGCCAGCTGTCTAATTGGTTTTTACGGGCAGCTAAGGTTTCAGACAACATTTGCCATAGCCTGGGCTGCTGACTGATTTCTCTGGCGGTCCAGACGGCGTTCTTTTGCTCAAGCTCTGTATACGTAAAGCCGAGATAAACCTGGTCGGTCATAATGTTTCCTACTTAATTCTGGAAATGGCATGCCTGCGCGTAATCATTCAGTACGTCGGCAATTTTATGGAGTAACAAGGCCTCGGCCTCGGCTTTCACTTGGCCAGCGCGAACCGCCTGATATTGCACAGGTAAATATTGACTCAACAAAGGTAATGGAATGGTCACCCCAGAGAGGTTGGCAAACAGTTGGTTCACCACTGCCTGTAGGTCAGGCTGGCTCCAATAGTAGCGAATTCTGTCACTGTAGCTGAAAAAGCGTAGCCAGGGTTGTTGCTCGGCGTGGGGGTAGAATTTTTGCCAATATTTGGGCTGCTCGAGCATAAGCTCTGCACAGCGCGCTCTCAAGTCGGAACATTGCTCTGGTGCAATCAAGGCCTCTTCGATATGCGCCAGCGCAAAGAGCCCCTCTCGCAGGGCAAAGGTCAGAGCCGGGCCTACTTTTAAAATAGCAAAGTGCCCTTTTACCAATTCACATAAAGCAGAGCGGGATTGATAATCGGTAGAGTGTGCCTCAAACACCAGTCTTGGAACAGACTCAATGGCAGCGGACAAATCAGTGGCCAGTTGGGGCACAAAGTCATGCACCTTACTGTTATCAAACTCCACGCCGGGCTGGACCACAATGGCTACCACTTTGTGCCAGCTTGATTCATCCAGTCCCCTAGCTGCAAAGGCCGCTCTATGCGCCTTGAGGGTATGCATGACATTGTTTACCGGGGTTGGTGCCAGATGTTCTTCCAGCTCGTCAACACCACCAGGGGGCGGCACTTCAGTGCCGATGACATAACATAAATCTCGTCCCATCTTCTTGGACGTCTGTTCTGCAATCTCACACAAGATAGCAGCACGTTCAGCAATGACTTCATCACTTAATGCTTGTGGATCATCAGCACAAGGCATGCTGGTATCCAAATGAATTTTCTCAAAGCCGGCTTCCACATAACTTTGAATTAATCCCTGACATAAGGCCATGGCATCATTAGCGGGTTTATCTGTCCAGCATACCGGCCCCAAATGATCACCGCCGAACAGTAAATCCTCGCGACTAAAGTTATTATCATCGGCCAGGCTTTGTACAAAGCCGATGAAGTCAGCCGGCTGCATGCCGGTATATCCTCCAAACTGGTTAACCTGATTGGCCGTTGCCTCAACAAGCAACAGGGAGTGGTCTTGTTTGGCTTGCAGTATGGCAGCTTTGAGCACAACAGGATGCGCGCTGCACACAGAGTAAATACCGCACGCCTTTCCACCACGGTTGGCGGCAAAAAGTTCACGGAGAAGATGCATGAAAACCTTCCTCATTTCTGAGTAATAAAACTGGCTGCGACAGGCAGTATCCCTCGCAGCACATCTAATGAATGAGTGATAGCCGGTCCAATACCGGCACTTTACCTTGTCAGCTAACGATACCCAGTGGCTTACCGTGCTGCCACTGGCCACGGGTAAAATCAGGGAAGTCTTTAGAATTGCCGCGATCGGCGACAGACTCTTTGGAAAGCGGAAAAACAGCCGACCAGGCAGCACCGTCATATACGTCCTGGTCAAGGGGAACACCATTACGTAAACAGTAAATCATGCGCCACACCATTAAGAAGTCCATCCCTCCATGGCCGCCATTGCGCTCGGCTTCCTGCCCCATACGTGTCCACAGCGGATGGTCGTATTTCTTGTACCATTTCTCCATATCGTAATCCCATTCATGGAAATTACCCGAACCGCCCTGCTCAAGGGCAATACGGTTTGGAAAACCGGCAAACACACCATTGGTGCCTTGAATCAGATTCAAGCGGGTATAAGGCCGCGGCGTGGTGGTGTCATGCTGAACCATAATGGTTCGACCCAGATGCGTTTTGATTATGCTGGTATTGATATCACCCGCAATGTAGTGCAAGTGATTGCGCTCATGATCAGCACCAAATTCGCGCTTAGCATAAGCAGCACGCCCCAGAGCCGGCGAACTCATGGAGCTCATATATTCGAATTTGTCGCCACGGTTAATATTCATATATTGGGCAACTGGCCCCAAACCGTGAGTCGGATATAAATTACCGTTGGTACGGGTATGGTGATAAGTGCGCCATGAACCGGTTTTCCGCTCGATTTCTTTCATCTGCCAGCGTAGCTCATGTATATAAGCAGCTTCACCATGCAACAGCTCGCCAAATACCCCCTGACGCACCATGTTCAACACCATCAACTCATCACGGCCGTAGCAGACGTTTTCCATCATCATGCAATTTTTTTGCGTCGCTTCAGAGGTGTCCACCAAGTCCCACAGATCTTCCATAGTGGTGGCCATAGGAACTTCAACAAAGGCATGTTTACCGGCCAGCATGGCGTCTTTGGCCATGGGGTGGTGCCAGCGCCAGGGCGTAGCAATAATCACGATATCCAGATCATCACGGGCCAGCATATCCCGGTAGTGGAAATCACTTTTCCCGTATACATCAGGTGCTGCATGCCCTTCTTCAACGGCAATCTTAACCGCTCTAGCCGTGACCTCAGCGTCAATATCACATACTGCCTTAAGTTCTACACCGTCGATATTGCATAAGTGGCGAACAAAACCGACACCCCGCTGGCCAACCCCAATAATGGCGGCGCGTACTGTATGCATAGGTGCCACGGTGAGCCCCATAACGCTTTTTCCCATTGCCTTCGGCGCTGTCGCATTTTTGCCTGTACTGCTGCAGGCAACGACAGTGCCTGCCGCTGCAGTGGCGGCTGCCGCCTTGAGAAAAGATCGACGATTAAACTCAGACATAGTATTACTCCTATTGATCGGTACGCTCAACGATATGCAAGTTGATGCCTAATTTATCCAGCTCTTCAATATAGTTCTGGGGGATCCCAGAATCTGTCACTAGCGTGTGGATTTCCTTGACCGCACAAATCACATGAAATGCGCGTTTGTCGAATTTCGACGAATCAGTCACCACCACTACTTCTTCTGCCATCTCACACATCAAACGGTTGAGAATGGCCTCTTTTTCAAAATGTGTGCCTATGCCGGTGCGTAAATCAAAGCCATCCACTCCCAGAATCAATTTGCTGAAGTTGTAATTCTGCAAACTACGCTCTGCTATTGCCCCATAGAATGACATCGACTTTTTGCGCAACGACCCGCCCGTCATCATGACTTCAACCGAGTCAGATCTTGCTAATTCAGTGGCTATATTCAGCCCGTTGGTCATCACAACTAAGTCCTCACGGTCAACCAAACAAGCCGCTACCTCTTGGGTTGTGGTACCAGAGTCCAGCAGGATACGTTCACCTTCCAGCACTAAGTCTGCTGTCACCGAGCCCAAACGACGCTTTAGCAGCGAGTTCTGATGACTCTTTTCCTTTAGTGATAGTTCTCGTCCCAGTTGGCTATTCACCATGGCGCCACCACGGCTTCGTACTAATAGCTTTTTGCGATCCAACAAACTCAGATCATTACGGATTGTCACTTCTGAGACGTTGAACTGCTCTGCCAGATCTTTCACCGACACTTTGCCTTGTGCATGGGTCAGACGCAGAATCTCTTGCTGCCTCTCAATACTGTTGAATGCATCCACCTTATGTCGCTCCTTTCATTCATTACCTAAAGCAGCAATTTATCATGAGCCAGAAGCTTTCAAAAGAGATCGAAAGCGAAACCATCATTCACCTAGCAAACAAAAAATTTAGCGCCATTTCATATAGATAGCCCATAACTACCGGTATCAACTTGGCCTCAGTTGCTCATCATCATGCACAACTTCGAAAGCTATTAAAAGTTTTTTTTCGTTTTTTCTTGATCATTTAACAAAAAGAGCGTTTTATTTAAACAACGAAAACAAAACAGAAGCTTCGTTTTGCTTCGTTTCATTGACCTTAATAACAATTCAATGCAGGGGACATGACAACAATGAAGATCAGATACAACAAAATCGCCTTAGCTTTAGCGGCGCTGATGGGCAGCAGCGCACCGGTACTGGCGCAACAAGTGGCGTTAAAGGAGCAGGACGAAGCCCAAGTCACCGGTCAGGATGTAGAGAAAATTCAGGTCAGAGGTTTACGCAGCAGTATTACAGAGTCGCTGTTTCAAAAACAAAATGCCGACAGCGTGGTTGATCTGATTATTGCCGATGACATAGGTAAGTTTCCTGACGAAAACCTGGCGGAGGCCTTGCAACGTATCCCCGGCATTACTATTACCCGCAACGGTGGCGAAGGTCAGAATATTTTAGTTCGCGGCCTGGGCGACGGCTACAACATCACCACGCTCAACGGCCGTAAGCTGGCGTCAGATAATGCCGGGCGCGACTTTAACTACGACACTATCGCCTCTGAGCTGGTCAATGTGCTGGAAGTGTATAAATCACCTGAAGCCAGACTCACCGAAGGTGGCATTGGTGCCATCGTCAATATACAAACGCGCAAACCCCTTGATCTTGAAGGCTTTACCCTCAGCCTGTCCGGTAAGGGGATCTATGAATCCCGCTCTGAAGATATTAACCCTCACGGCTCTTTTATTATTGGTGATGTGAATAGCGACAACACCTTTGGGGTACTGGTGTCCGGCGCATATTCGAAAAAGACCCTGCGCGAAGATGTTTACTCCGCTGGGGGCTTTTTTGACCCGGATGAAGGCTGGGATGAAGACAGCGCGGGTGTGCCCGTCGATACCAATGGCAACGGCATTATTGATGACAACGAAACCTACGCGTCAAAAATTCCCAGCTATATGTATTTTAATAATGCTCAAGACACTCGCACCCGTGTAGGCGGCACAGTAGCAGTACAGTGGCGTCCCAGCGAAGCCCTGGATATCAATTTTGACGGTTTGTACTCACGCTACAATACCGATGGCCACCGCTATCAGATAGGTTTTGTTAACTATGACGAGTCTTGGACGCCAGGCACACCGGTATTTTCCGATGCCACCTTTGATGACCAAGGGCGCGTTGTAGCCATGACACAAACCGGCAATACCATGGTGGAACTGCTAAACCTCACCGAGCCGAGAAAAACCGATACCTACCAGTTTGCCTTCAATACTAAATGGTACGCCAGTGATGCACTTACGCTGACCGCCGATCTTGCCACTTCCAAAGCTAAAAATGAGAACGCCGGAGATAACCGCTTTGTGGTAGCTCGTGGCTTTATCGACAGTATCCGCATAGATCACAACACAGGTAATATGTTGCCCGATGTAGAAATGTCACCAGGACTGACTGCCGAGCAGACCTATGGGGCGCACTACAGCCGTAACACAGGGGTGGGCGTGGAAGACAAAGTGGACGATGCCAAGCTTATCGGCGAGTACCGCGTTGAGGACGGCTTGCTGAGTAAAGTGGAATTTGGCCTGACCTATTTGAAACAATCTAAGGCCCGCAGTGAATATGCCTCCAGGGATCCCGGGATATTCAGTCGCGGCGGTCACTATTTGGACAGATTGGAACTCGATTACGACGACAGCGATGTATTTACCAACGGCGACTTCACCTTGTTCCGTATTCCGTCTGATGTATTCCAAGCTGCTAACTTTGATAACTTTATGGACGGCGAAGCCGGCCAAACGCCGCAGCCCTGGCCCAGCTTTAACTACGACAAGTTGCTGGATTTCTATCGGAGCATCAACCCAGAAGCTGCCGACAAATATATTGTCGCCTCATTAAACCGCGCGGGCAGTTATACCATTGAAGAAGAAGTGAAAACCGCCTATGTACAGGCATTTATAGAAGATGAAGTATTCTCCCTGCCCTACAAACTTAATCTGGGCCTGCGGGCATCGCAAACCAACACCAGCTCCATGGGTGCCATTTATCAGCTCGATAAAATAGAGTTGGATGACGAAGGTAAACCAATCAAAAACGGCTGGGACGACCCCATTGATGTCAATTTCGCCAGCGATTATTCCAATGTATTACCCAGTCTGAATTTTAAACTCAACCTAACCGATGAACTACTGTTTCGCTTCTCGGCAGCTAAGGTGATCAGTCGTCCAAGTCTTAACGACTTGCGCCCCTGGCGCTCGGTTAACTTTAACAGTCTGAAAGAAGGGCTACCGACACTGAATATGGGCGATCCCAGCTCAACCCCGGAAGAAGCCAATCAGGCCGATATGACCCTGGAGTGGTACTTTGGCGACAGCAGTATTTTAAGTGGTGGGGTATTTGTTAAAGACATCAAATCGTTTATCGAGGAGCGTGAAGCCCCCTACACACTCGAAGGCATCACCTACTACGGTACCCGTTCGGTTAAGAGCCCTTATGGGGCTAATATCAGCGGACTGGAATTTGCCTACCAGCAAGCGTTTGATGAATGGCTACCCGAGCCCTTTAACGGCCTGGGCTTTCAGTTTAACTACACCTATGTTGACAGCAGTTACGATGACCCTGAGCGCAAGGCTAAAGGCCTGCCCTTTAAAGGCATGTCGAAAAATTCCTATAACGCCGTGGTCTACTACGAGCAATATGGCATTCAGGCACGTATCGCCTATAACTGGCGCGGTAAATATATGTATGACCCGGAGGCCTGGGGCGGCCCTGCCTATATCTCAGACTATGGCCAGTGGGATGCCAGCCTCAGCTATGACGTCACAGACAAAATCAGTGTTTTCGCCGAAGGCAGTAACCTGACCAACGAACGTTACTGGGCTTATACCAAGGTGGAAGACCAGGTCAGTTTACTTAACCGCTTTGGCCGTCAGATCTCACTGGGGGTGAGAGCTAAGTTCTAAACAAGAGAATGGCCGCCTTGTTCTGAGGCGGTCATTTTTCACCTTATCAGCAAGGGATATTGCCATGCGTTATCAACATAAATTCACTATGCCACTCATACTGCTGCTATGCAGTTGCGGGGGTAATAACGAAAGCCACAGTCCAGTCACCGGCCCACAAGGGGATAAAAACAGCATCACATTGCCCAGCAGTCAGCCAGTAGAAATTCCCTTGAGCTTTAATACCTGGGTGGAAGATAACCCCGAAGCCAGCCTGGCATTGGTCGCCAATGACAATAGCGCACAGCTTAATTGGCAGGACAGCCAACACAGTCTGCTAAGTTATTTTGCCCTGGACAGGGCCGATACCTTAACCCTTGCCCTGAGCGCCAGTAGCACCGCAGCGCAGCGTCTGGCCATCAGCCTCGGCGAGCAGGAAACCGAAATTACACTGCAGAAAGGTCAGCAGCAGACTTATCCACTATTTGAGGTCAAACTGGCTAGCGGTGGCTACCAACAACTTAACATTCGCAGTCTAGATGGCCGCAGCGGTCAGCTGCCAACCTTGCATCATCTGGCCCTTTGGCCCGGCAATAGCAACACCAAGTTGTACTTTTTGGATAACGACAACCCTTATTGGGGACGCCGAGGCCCTTCTGTCCATTTTAGCTACGATATGCCGCTCAATAGGGATATTGAATGGTTTTACTCTGAGATCACAGTTCCTTCAGGTCAGGATGTGCCCGGCTCTTACTATATGGCCAATGGCTTTGGTGAAGGCTATTTTGGCATTCAGGTAAACTCCGAGGTAGAAAGACGGGTGCTATTCTCCATCTGGAGCCCATTTCAAACCGACGATCCCAGCCAGATCCCGCCTGAGCAACGCATCCAGCTGCTTGGTAAAGGCGATGGGGTTTACACAGGCGAATTCGGTAATGAAGGCTCGGGGGGACAAAGCTATTTAAAGTATCCGTGGCTTGTCGACACCACCTACAGCTTTTTATTAAAGGTGACCCCGGCTGTAGACAACAGCACTGATTACACCGCGTGGTTCAAGCCTCAATCTGAGGACAAATGGCGGTTGATTGCCAGCTTTAAACGGCCACAAACCGACACCTATGCCACACGCCTGCACAGTTTTTTGGAGAACTTCCTCACCCAATATGGCAATCAAAGCCGCTGGGCTTGGTACCAGAACCAGTGGGCAAAGGACAAGGAAGGAACATGGCATGAGTTAACCCAGGCCCGTTTCACCGTAGATGCGACCGGTCGGGCTGAAGACCGCCTGGACTTTCAGGGAGACAGCATGGATAACGGCTTTATTCTGAAAAATGGCGGCTTTACTTATCCCCCTACCCCAGCTGATACCCGCTTTGAACGACAAACTTCTGGTCAGGCACCAAAGATAGATTTTTCCGCCCTGCCCCAGCCTTAACCTACACTAAGCGCCGGTTTCACCCTGAAACCGGCGCTATATTGCATATTCACAATTAAGGGCATTGCAATTCCACGGCCCCGGCACTAGCATGGAAACCTATCTAAAAAATAGAAACATTCAGCCATGTATCGGCCTAAAACCACTCTGGAACAATGGCGAATACTGCAAGCAGTTGTAGACTACGGTGGTTACGCGCAAGCCGCTGCCAAGTTGAACAAAAGCCAGTCTTCGCTCAACCATGCCGTTGCTAAATTGCAAGGGCTGCTGAATGTGCAACTATTAGAAGTAAAAGGACGTAAGGCTTTTCTGACCGAAGCCGGTGAAGTGATGCTGCGCCGCTCAAGACATCTTACGCAGGACGTAGAAGAGCTTGAGGCACTGGCCGACAGCATTAATCAGGACTGGGAGCCGGAGATCACCCTGGCCGTGGATCTGGCCTACCCAAGGGCCTGGCTTTATCCTGTGTTGGCGGATTTTTTGCCACAAAGCCGAGGCAGCCGCATCAGATTATTGGATACGGTATTAACCGGCACCGATGACGCCATTACTGAGGGCTGGGCCGATCTGGTTATTGGTGGCGGTGTGCCCAGGGGATATTTAGGTGAAGCCATTGGTGAGATATACTTTGAAGCGGTCTGTCACCCAGAGCACCCGTTAGCGCAAATGCCTTTCCCGCTAGATCCCAATGAGTTGGTTCACCATCTGCAATTAGTGATTAAAGATACCTCCGCCAGCCCGCAGGAAAAACAGGGCTGGTTAAAGTCTGAATTACGCTGGACCGTCAGCCAGTTTCATACCGCCATCGACCTGCTCTGTCAGGGGATAGGCTTTTGCTGGTTACCTTGCCATGAAGTCAGCGCCTTAGTTCAGCAAGGTAAGTTGGCACGTTTATCTATTCGTAACAGTAGTTTTCGTAAACATATCAATTGGTTGGTCGTGCCTCGTCCGGATAGTGCCGGACCGGGCACCAAACTGCTTCAGGAATTGATCCTGACACACCGCCAACTACAAGCCCCTAATCCTGTCAATCCAGGGCTCGCCGCCGAGGAATAACCATGCAAATGAGCAAAGAAGAGTTGCAAAGCTTAATGTCAGATACCGCCCACAATGCGGTACTTACCACCCGCGAAGAGTTTGGTATTGAGCTTGACCATAGTCCACAGAGCATTGCCCTGGTCGATGTTGTGATACTCAAATGGCTGGAAAAGTATCAGGAGTCCGCCCTGACAAACGATATGGTATTTACCATTTGCAATCTGTATGGCGCTTATATCGGCGAAATTTTCCGCCAACTGGTGGGCGGGCACTGGCACTATGATCAAAGTAATCCCGAGGCACCCTATATCGTACTGGCCTATGCCGGCCATACTTATGCCTTCGCCGGCATTTGTTATCAACGCTTAGTCAATGACAGCCAGATCAGCGTGAAAAGCTACTTTGATCAGGCCGTAAGCAATAATGTTCAGTAGCACGGCAAACCCAGCACCGGTATACCCGGCTGCTCTGTCCGCTAAATTGAAGATTCTGACATTTGGATTAGTATCAGATTGAGGAAGCGTGCAACGCCATTCAAAAATCACCGCGCAGCAACTAAGCCTGATGCCCAAGGGCATTGTCATAGGTTCGATTGGGAGTTTGTATGAATACCGAATATAGTCTGGATCCAGCTCAGCTATCTGAGCTTAGCGAACAGCATATAATCCAGCTCTCAGCTCCTTTTATCCAAAGTCTGTCGCACACTGATACCTTGTCATCCATGTTGAATATTCTGGCGCGCTGGCTTCCCACTGTGGTTGCTGCGGATCGGGCCAGTATTACCTTAAAAAACAACGAGCAGGAGCTGCGTTTACTGGCCATCGCTGGAAATCAGGTGATCCCAATACAAACGCCGGTTCCCATTGCCGGAACTATGGTAGGTAAAACCTTTGTCGATAAGCAGATTATGGTATGTACCGATTTAAAACACTCAGACTATGAGGATTGCCAGAAATTAGCCACGGGGGGATTAAAGAGCTCGATGGACGCCCCACTACTACTGCAAGATAAACGCTGCATCGGCACGCTGAACATTGCCAGTACGCAAGAGAACTTCTATACCAGACAAGATGCCGCCATGCTGTATAGCCTGGCGCGCTGGACAGCCATGCATATCAAACTGCACCATATCATCAGCAACGGCGACCTTGATGATAACTGGCCTGAATACTTGCAAACCAATATGCCACCGGATGTGTTGCATTAATACTTTTTACGCCCCTCCTTTGCATCAGGCAATAGCTTAAGCATAGCTACCCCACAGCTGAAAAAGCGCCGCCCAGGGTGGCGGCGCCCACGCAAACTCAGAACTTGTAGGCCGCCTTCACATATAAATGACGGCCTCGGGGGTTGTGCACCTTAGAGACGTAACCATACAAGTCATCGTCACCATTACCTATGGCAAATGGTGGCTCTTTGTCGAACAAATTATTCACCCCAAAGGTAAAGCGCATGGGTTCGCTGGCTTGCCAGGTAAGCTGCAGATCGGTAAGTAGATGGCTATCCACCATGCGACTCTGGTTTTGATCAAAGTCCAAATTGCCATCAAAATCTATATCCGGCGTATCTTCAAATTCACCTATATAGCTAAATATCAAACTGGCACCCAAATCGCCACGATGCCAGTCTACCGTTCCCACCCAGCGGTGTTTGGGGTATTGGTATTCGCCCAAATAGTCCCGCCCGTCACGTTCAAATTTATGCATGGCGGTCCACTGTATACCAAACTTCAGATCCCCCATGTCCTGCATGTCCATAAGGTAGTTGGCAGAGACGTCAACCCCGGCCACATCCTGGCTGCTAACATTACGTAAGTTGCCATGCAGCTTTGACAGTACCCCTAAGGTCTCGCTGCCCTGAGGAGCCAAACGCTCACATAGCTGACTGTCCTGTTTATTACATTCCGCCTGATAGACATCTTCATAGAATATTTCTATCTTGTTGTCCTGGGTGATACTCCACAAATCCAAACCGGCATCAAAGCCCGAGTCATTGGCATAAAAAATCCCTATATTCCAGGATTCTGATTCTTCGGCTTTGAGATCTGCATTACCACTAAATTCCACGTTGTAATCCAGTACGCCGCAGTCCTGGCCGGTTGCCTGACATCGATAGGTATCAATAAAGAACAAAGAGGACTCAGATGGGCCCAGTCCCACCTGTGCCAGTGAGGGGGCCCTGAAGCCCTGCGCCCAGGAAGCACGCAAGGTAATATCATCGCTGAGCAGATAACGCATGGCCAACTTGGGATTAAAGGTATTACCAAAGTCGCTGTAATCGTCATAGCGTCCAGCCAGCTGCAACTCCAGTGCATCACTGAAAGGCACAGAGAACTCCACATAGGCTGCCCATTGGCTACGTTTGGCCGCCGCGGATACCGCTTCGGTACCAAAAATCAGGCCTTTTTGAAACTGCTCATCCGGGGTATCTGCGACCTGTTCTTTACGATATTCCAGGCCCGCTGCCATCATCACCGTATTTTGATTAAAATCGAATAGATCACCGCTGATGCTAAAATCAGCTGATGTAATCCTTGATTCCCCCAGGCGCACCAGGCTGGTGGTAATATCTGCAATCACGTCAGGATCATTGTAGGTACCGCCAAATGGATTATAGCGCCCGGCGTTAATTTCCCGCTGCAGATAATCCACTCGCACCCAGCCTTGGGTATGGTCGCCGGTTTGCTTGGATTCACTGCGTCCTTTTTGTACCGAAGCTTCCCACAGCCAATCATTCACTTCGCCTTTCAGACCGGCCAATAAGCGCAAGGTGTCGGATTGAATATCCCAGCGACGGTTGCCACCATCTACCGGTCGAAAACGTCCGATATCAATATCCTGTCCAAAAGGATTATTAGGGTGGGATGCCGGCACCGTTAAGCCAGCCGACTCGTCTAATGGGGTAGCAGCGCCCCCGGCGTTTGAGGTATTGTGCTGCACGGCCACTTCAACAAAGGCCTCAACATCATTGCCAAACTCATGATTCAGCAAAAAAATGGCTCCCACCCGCTCCGCTTCGGGAATGGTGATACTGGAGGGGCCATAATCGTATAAGCAAACCTGCGCACTTTGCACCAGTTGTTCTTCCGGGCAGGCAGGATCAACGGTTTTTACCCCGTCGACATAGAAATAACCAGGAAAACCACGGGAAGAGCGGAAGTCTTCCCCTCCATAAGGTGACTGGTTTGCTGTGCCAAAGCGGCCCATTTCCGCATTACTCAACTCTGAGTTGGAAAAGTAGTCAAATATAATGGACGCTCGGCTTTTACCCTGCCCGGTTCCCCATACCAGACTGACATGTTTTTCATCGTAATCACCGCCCTTGGTCTGTCCGTAGGAAGCTTCTATTTCCAATCCCTCGATATCCTGCTTAAGCACGATATTCACTACTCCGGCCACCGCATCGGAGCCATAAATTGCCGAGGCACCGTCTTTCAGGATATCAATACGTTCAATAGCCGATACCGGAATACTGTTGATATCAACAAAAGAGTTGGTAATGCCCTCAGCAAAAGCGCTGATACCGACCCGCCTGCCATTGATCAACACTAAGGTGGCATCTGGCCCCAGCCCCCGTAAGCTTACCGCGGCGGTGCCGTTAGCCGTAGAGTCCTGACTGTTATTGCGGGTTGAAAACGTCCCGGCACCGTTTACCGGTAGTCGCTCCAGCAGCTGTTGCAGGTTTTGAAAACCTGAACGTTCAATGTCTGCCCGTCCAATGGTTTGAATAGGGCTGGGGCCCTCAATATCAGTGCGTTTAATGCGCGAACCCGTTACCTGAATTTTCTCTAAATTATCGGCTGCGGTTGTCTGCTGAGCCAAAATACCAGGGCTGGTTAAGGTGGTGAGTGTAGCGATAACAGAGAGGTATAGTTTTTGCTTTTGCATAAAATTTCCTTATTGTGATTTCCACTTATTTACCTAAGTGGCATATAACTATTAGCAGTAAATCAAGGATTTACCTGCCTAAGCGGGCAATTTTTATAAACTGCAAAGGTGGAAAGCCGATGGGCTCTTATGCAAATTGCGTTAGTGCACCTATGGCGGGACCGATAAGTAGCAGGTACAACACCAGCATAGAAAACAACAAGTAGTTTTAGGCAAGAGTATAGAAAAAAGAAGCAGATCAGGGCTTACGCCAGTCCATTAGCATCAATTTGAGGGTATTACTACGTAACCAGTACATTAGCATCAGCATGTCAGCCAGCAAGGTAAGTGCCACCAACCAGGAAAATGCCCAGTGGCTGTGGTTGGCCATATGCACATGCAATAGCAAGTCGGCCAGCAATGCCAGTATTACCAGCGGCTTAACTAACCAGAAGATGCCGCGCCAGCGCTCCCTAAACCAATGACGCCAGACTACCATTAACATCACCAGCAGTGCGGGTAACCCAACCAACAGGCTGGCATAGAAATAATGCCGGTCTGGATAAAATAGCGACAGCAATAAGCCCGTATCTGGCCGGTAACTTATTGAGGCGATAAACACCAAAAATGCGCGCATCAATACCAATAAACTGGCGAACACTGCCCAATTGGGTTTAATACGCCCCTCGTTGTCGTAATGCTTGAGGGGCAATATAGCCCGGTGACGCTGCATCAGATATAACGACGCTGCTCAGCCAGATACCCCAGCAATAAAAAGCTCAGTACTATGGTCAAACCACGGTATAAACCGGGGATCATTACCAGTAAGTCTTTAATGAAAGGTGTCACGAACAAGATAAAGGCACCGTAGCCGAAGGCGCAAATCAGCACAAACACTAAGGTACGTAAAACAAAATGGTAAGGGCTGAGGAAGCTTTTGATTTGTTTGTTGGCCACATCACCATACACCACCAGAATTGTCGCCACTAAGGTCATGGCAATTTCGGCCATATAGGGCGACAACCAACGGGTCAGTTGCAACAAAATATCTTGCATATCGCTCTCTGTATTCGCTGGCGCACGGATTAGGCGCGCGCCGTTTGGTTAAACATTGTGCTGGGCAAACAGTGCCAACATCTCTTCTTCATTCATGACTCTGACGCCAAGTTCATTAGCTTTAGCCAGCTTAGAGCCGGCTTTTTCACCCGCGACCAAACAATGAGTTTTAGCCGATACACTGCCTGCCACTTTAGCCCCCAACGACTGTAGCCTGGCTTTAGCATCGTTTCTGTCCATAGCCGAAAGCGTGCCAGTAATGACAAACGTCTGACCGTCCAGGGGTAACTCAGCGGCCGCTTTAACTTGGATATCCGGCCAACTGACACCAACCTTAATTAAGTCATCAACTACCTGTTGATTGTGCGGCTCGGCAAAAAAATTGACGATATGGGTCGCCACCACTTCCCCCACATCGGGGACAAGTTGCAGTGCTTCCAGACTGGCCTGACGTAAAGCAGGTAAGTTTAGAAAATGCTGTGCCAGGTTGGCTGCGGTTGCCTCACCCACTTCACGGATCCCCAGCGAATATAAAAATCGGGGCAAGGTAGTCTGTTTGGCCTGCTCCAGGGCATTGACCAGATTGGCGGCAGATTTTTCACCCATTCGCTCCAATGAGGAAAGCTTCGCCAAATCAAGACGGAATAAGTCAGCCGGCGTATGGATCCAATCCTGGTCAACCAATTGTTCAATCAGCTTGTCACCTAATCCGTCCACATCCAGCGCTTTACGTGAGGCAAAATGTTTAAGTGCTTCTTTGCGCTGCGCAGCACATACCAGACCGCCGGTACAACGTGCCACCGCTTCAGATTCCAGTTTTTCTACCTGAGAGTCACAAATTGGACAATGTTCTGGAAACTGGATATCGCGGGCATTCTCGGGGCGTTTAGCCTGCACCACTGACACCACCTGCGGGATCACATCACCCGCGCGGCGAATAATAACGGTATCGCCAATCTTAATCCCAAGCCGTTGAATCTCGTCCTGATTATGTAAGGTCGCGTTGGAAACCGTTACCCCACCGACAAACACAGGCTTTAATCTGGCCACCGGCGTAATGGCACCGGTTCGGCCCACCTGAAATTCCACATCCAGCAGTTCGGTCATTTCTTCCTGAGCTGGAAACTTCCAGGCAATGGCCCAGCGTGGTGCTCTTGCTACAAAACCCAACTCTTGTTGAATACCAAGATCGTCAATTTTGATCACAACACCATCAATCTCGTATGCCAACGCATCGCGCTTTTGCAATATCTGCTGGTAAAAGTCGCCGCAGGCCTGACTATCTTTAACCAACCTGACCTCAGGGCACAGTGGCAAGCCCCATGCCTTTAACTGCTGTAAACGGCCATAGTGGGTATCGGCCAGCTCTTCCACCTCGTCCTCGACCAGACCGACCGAATAAGCATAAAATGTCAGCGGCCTGGAAGCGGTGATGCGAGAATCTAGCTGCCGCAAGCTCCCTGCCGCCGCATTGCGAGGATTAGCAAACAGCTTCTTTCCCTGCTCAGCCTGGGTTTGATTAAGCTTTTCAAAACCGTCACGACGCATAAATACCTCGCCACGAACCTCGAAACGGGCGGGGTAGCCCTCGCCTCTTAGGGCCAGCGGCAAATTGCCGATAGTTTTAACATTAGCCGTGATGTTCTCACCGGTACGGCCGTCACCTCGGGTGGCTCCCCTGACTAACTGACCGTTTTCATACAGCACACTTACCGCCAGACCATCGAGCTTGGGCTCACAGCAAAAGCCGGAATTTAACGGGCGCTTGAGACGATCCCCTGCACGTTTAACAAAGGCTTGAAACTCTTCGTTGTCAAACGCATTGTCCAGCGACAACATTGGTACTTCATGTTGCACTTCACCAAAAGCGGCTATGGGTTGTCCACCCACCTTCTGGCTGGGAGAGTCCGGCGTAATCAAATCTGGATGTTGTTGCTCCAGGGCTTTGAGCTCCTGCATAACCCGGTCGTATTCGGCGTCGGGTACGCTAGGATCGTCCAGTACATAGTATTGGTAGTTGTAATCGTTTAGGGTTGCCCGAAGTTCAGCCAGGCGTTGAGTAACTGGGTTGTGCATTGTCTCTCACCACAGGATCTCAGGAAGCATCAAGCCCGTGCTATCGACACAGGCTTAGTACGCGATGAACGGTGGTCTACCACCATAAACCTGCATGGGAACATCCTAAGACGGCACTACAGGTTAAAAGCCAAAAACGAACACTGGGATCAGTTCGCTTTCCTAATCATGCGTTTTCTCTCGAATTCACGAATTTTCTCTACATATTGCTGCAAACTTTGCTTAGTTAACACAGCTCTGCGGCCGTCCAGCACTTGCGCACCAAATTCGTCAGCCAGTTTTCGGGCCGCATTGTGCATCATATTAAATACCTGATGCGGGTCGCCTTCGATAGGTAGAATCATAAACAGCGACAACCCCTGGGTAGAGAAAGTTTCCAGATTATCAACATCAAACACACCGGGCTTAAACATATTCGCCAGACTAAATAGCACAGGCCCTTTGCCATTGCTGTTTACATGGCGATGGAAGATATCCTGGTCACCAAATTTAAACCCCAGCGTCAGCAAAGCCGGCAGCAAACTGGCGCCAGAGATGGGTTTGTTATCCGGCGATTTGATGTTCAGTACCAGCACTTCCTGATTAACCGGCTTAGCAGGCTGCGCTGGCGCGGCGTCAGGTTTCGCTTCCATAGCCGGCTCATCTTCAAAGTCGATACGCATCTGATCTTCACGCACTTTGTTATTACGCATCTGCGGTTCACGGCGTTTAGGCGCTTCATTCTTTTTGCCCAGCACTAAGTTGCGGGCCTGCTCAGCCAAGCCTGGTCGCTGCACCGGCGCTTGGGGTTGCTCAGCCTCTACAGGGGTATCCTGCTGTTCTTTTGACTGGACTTCAGACACTGTATCCAGCACAGGCTCCTGCCGGGTCTGAGGCTGAAGCATTGGCTCTTGCAAAGGCATTGGCTCCTGCTTTGATTCTGGCTGTGGCTGTGGCTGTGGCTGTGGCTGTGGCTGTGGCTGTGGCTGTGGCTGTGGCTGTGCAGTAGTTTGCGTTGCAGCCCCGTCTTTGCGTAGTAAAGACGCCGGCGGCTCAGGCAAAGGCGCAGCATCGCGAGGTTCTTCGCGCTTGTCATCACGTTTGTCTTGGGTACGTAGCTCGGCCTCCACAACAGGAGGAACCACAGGGGACTCAACAGATTCGTTGACCGGTTCGACGGTTTTCTTCTCGGCCGTTTTAACAACCCTAACCGGCCCTAACCCCAGCTCGTCAAAATCCTTAATCTGGGGTTCACTGCGAACGCCATCGGAAGCAAAATCAGAATCTCCCTCAAACTGCGCTTCAGACTGCTTTTGCACCTGATAATCTAAGTAAGCGGGTTTGTCCTGGCGCTTTTTATGGTTTTTCTTCCGAACTGTCCACAAACCATGAACCAGGATCGCTGCAATGGCCAGGCCACCAAAAACGAGAAAAGTCAGACGTAATTCTTCCATCTTATCTTTTTATAATTCCGCAAGTGCGACGGCTTCATCCACATCCACTGCAACCATGCGCGACACTCCAGGTTCAGCCATAGTAACACCAGTGAGATGGGTTGCCATTTCCATCGCAATCTTGTTATGAGTGATATAAATAAACTGCACCGTCTTAGACATTTCCGACA
This sequence comes from Bowmanella pacifica, assembly GCF_014645355.1. Classification (GTDB taxonomy): domain Bacteria; phylum Pseudomonadota; class Gammaproteobacteria; order Enterobacterales; family Alteromonadaceae; genus Bowmanella; species Bowmanella pacifica. The sequence goes on from NZ_BMLS01000003.1 coordinate 243,210, forward strand.
CGAGTTTGCAAAAGCGTCCAACGTTCGCGTCGTCCAAGGGAGCATCCACTTCATCCAGCAAGCAAAACGGCGCCGGATTCAGCCTGAAAATAGCAAACACCAATGATAAAGCGGTCAGGGCTTTTTCTCCACCGCTAAGCAGATGAATAGTACTATTTTTCTTGCCGGGTGGCCGTGCCATGATGGTTACCCCTGTTTCGAGTAGATCATCATCGGTAAGTTCCAGATACGCGGAACCACCGCCAAATACTTTAGGAAACAACATTTTCAGGTCATCGTTTACCTTATCAAAGGTATCACGAAAGCGACCACGGGTTTCCTTGTCAATTTTTCTGATAGCGCCTTCCAGGGTTTCCAACGCGCCGGTTAAATCCTCATGTTGTTCATCCAGATGCTGTTTACGCTCAGCCTGGATATCATATTCTTCTACTGCAGCCAGGTTAACGGCTCCCAGTCTGGAAACCGAAGCCTGGGTCTTTTCTAATTCCTGCTGCCAGCTATGTTCATCCGCATCATCATCCAGGGTCTCTAACAGGGGTTTGAGAGGCTGATTCATCTCTTGCAACTGCTCCAGTACCGCGTTAGCCCGGACTCTGGCGCCTTCTGCCTCTAACCTGAGGCTTTGCTGCAACTCGCGCAATTGCGCTATCCGCTCAGTAATCCCCTGCTGTCCCTTTTGTACCTGTTCAAGCTCCGCTTGGGCGTTTTGCAATTGCACGGTTAAATCGGCTTGCTGCTCCTCCAGCAATAAACGTTGAGCCAGCAACTCCTGAAGCTGCTCGGTCTGTTCTTCTAGCGGTGATTGCCATTGCATCTGCTCTTCGGTCAACACCGCCTGGCGCTGTTCGGCACTTTGTAACGATTGCTTCAGCCTCTGGCTACTATGCTGTGCATTTTGTTGACGACTTTGCAGGCTCTGTATCTGCAACGCCATGTGGTGCACTTTGTTGCGCAGTTCATCGGCTTGTGCGCGTTGCACTGACAACTGCCGTTGCAACGCGTCCCTTTGCCGTTGGTTTTCCTGCTCACTATCGCTTTGCGAGTCCAGTTGTAATTGCAACTCCTCAAGCTCGGCGGCGAGTGTCTCTTGCTTTATCTGGTCTTCATCCAATTGCGCTTCAAGCAATGCGATTTGGCTTTGCAAACGTTGCTGTTGTTGGGCTTGCTGCTCACATTGTTGTGTCAACACCAGCTGTCGCTGCTCCAACTCTATGCATTCTCGCTCTATCTGGCGGTATGCATGCTCTGCCGCTGCCCTTTTGTCATTGTGTAAAACCAATGCCTGCTGCGCCTCTGACAGTATCTGCTCATGCTGCTCGACATCTATCATCAGAGCGTCCAACTCCAGCTGTAATCGCTGGATTTCTTTGGCTCTATCCAGCATGCCTTGTTGGCTGCTATGACTACCAATACTCACCCATCCTTGTCCAAGCCAGTGTCCCTGCTGATTTATCAAACTGCATCCAGGGGCTAATGCATCAAGTTGCGCCTCCAGCGGGCGCCCTTGGTCAGCAATCTGCACTCTTGTTAACCAATCTGGCACCCGCTCACTGGTGATTTTGGCAGCTAATGACCCCTCGGGTTTGTCTTTAGTCATAAATTGGGCCAGCAGCCAGGAGCTACCGTCAATGTCCGGGTAGCAGCCCTCTTCAATAACCTTGGCTGCCAGCCAGTCGCCCATGACCGTCTCCAGGGCTTTCTCCCATCCGGCTTCCACCTGAAGCCATTGCCAGGCTGAGACAGGCTGAGCAGGCTGGGCTGTCAACCAGGCCTGAACGGCTTCATCCCGTCCACCACTGCTGGCTTGCATGGCAGATAAGGCCGACAACTTTGCCTGCAGATGCTGTTGCTGCCCTGCCAAAGTCAATTGCCGCTGTTTATCAGATTGCAGCTTACTATCTGCATCATCTCGCGCTTGTTGGCTGTTTTCCAAATGCTGAGTGGCTTGCTCAAGGGCCGCCTTGCGCTCCTGCAGAAGCTGCGCTTGCTGGTTCGCGTCTACAGCCAGGCTGCTTTCTTGTAAATCTCTAAGCCCCTGATGCATATCGCCTAAACGCTGTTGCTCACGCTCATACAAGGTTTGTAAAGACTGAATTTGTGTCTGACGACTTTGTACTTGCTGCTTCAGACCAAATACATCCTGTTCCTGTCGCCGCCACTTATCTTGCTGATCCTGCCACTGCTGCTCGACCTCGTGCAGCACAGACTGCGCCTGATGCTGCTGTTCCACCAAGAGCGCCTGCTCGGGCTCTAAATCACTCAGGCTGGCATCGATAAGCTGCTGACTTTGTTGCTCCAGCTCCAGCTCTTGCTGTAATTGACGTATCGTCTCCTGCAGTTGAGTCAGTTCCTGCTCAATTTGCTGCTTACGCTGGCGCGCATGAATTTGGGTTTGTTCCAGTCGGGTGATCTGATTCCCTACCTGAAAATACTGCTGTTGCACATCAGATAGTTGTTGTTTGTAATCTGCCACGTTTTCCTGATAGCCAAGCATGCCTCTTTCATCACCACGTTGCCTGGCCACCACTTCTTGAATCTCACTTTCCCTAGCGGCAATAGCCTGTTCAAGCTCGCTGATTTGTTGGGAGTGTTTCAGCCAGCGAAGTGCCGCCAGCTCTGACTTAAATTTACGTTCTTTGGCCTTGAGTTCTTTATAGCGCTTTGCCGCTGCGGCCTGACGCTGGAGTTTTTCCAACTGCTGACCCAGTTCCCCTCTTACATCATTCAGCCGTTCTAAATTATCCCGGCAATGGCGAATTCGGGTTTCGGTCTCCCGTCGCCGCTCTTTATATTTAGAAATGCCGGCAGCTTCCTCAATGAAGATACGCAGTTCCTGTGGCTTAGACTCAATTAAGCGGGAGATCATCCCCTGCTCGATAATTGCGTAGCTACGCGGCCCCAAACCTGTACCTAAAAATAAGTCCGTCACATCCCGGCGGCGACATTTTGCTGTGTTGAGAAAGTAAGTGGATTGCCCATCACGGGTTACCAGACGCTTAACCGACAGCTCATTGTACTTGGCATACTCGCCCTGAATACGGCCACTGCTATTGTCAAATACCAGCTCTACACTGCATTGGGAGACAGGTTTTCTGGCCGTTGAACCGTTGAATATCACATCAGTCATTGCGTCGCCACGCAGGTTCTTAGCCGAGCTCTCGCCCAGCACCCAACGTACAGCGTCAATCACATTAGACTTACCACAGCCGTTGGGACCTACAATGGCTGTCATATCATCAGGAAAGGGAATACTGGTTGGATCCACGAAGGATTTGAATCCGGCCAGTTTGATCTTTTTTAAGCGCATGGGTCCTATTATTGTTGTAGCGTCTTGGGCGCGGTTCGACTCTACCAAAACTAAAGATGTGTAACAATTAAGGAATTCTGTCCACTGCCTATTTGCGGTAACCTACTTATCTCAAAGATAAAAGCTGCCGGGAGATTCATGCAGGGCCAACAGCCAAAAAGCGGTGTCGCTTACTTTTTCCAGGGTTTTCAACTTATCCAGACCAAAGGACTGAAACGTTTTGTGTTCATTCCTTTGATGGTCAACTTGCTACTCTTTTCCGTCGCATTCTACTTTTTATTGCAGCAAATCGACGGGGCCATTTTGTGGGTAATGGATTTGGTTCCTGAGTGGCTGTCCTGGCTGCGTGACTGGCTAAGCGTAATACTATGGCCGCTGGCGGTGGTGATTATTCTGGTCACCTTTTCGTTTATTTTCTCCAGTATAGCCAACTGGTTGGCTGCGCCCTTTAACGGATTACTAGCTGAACGTGTAGAGCAGCATTTAACCGGCCAACAATTTGATGACGGCGGATTTGCAGCAGTGCTAAAGGACGTTCCCCGTACGTTGGGAAGAGAGTGGACCAAACTGGTCTACTATATCCCCCGTGCACTGGGCTTTTTAATTATCTTCTTTTTATTACCTGTATTTGGCCAGGTAATCTGGTTTTTATTTACTGCCTGGATGATGGCGATCCAATACTGTGACTACCCTTTTGACAATCATAAGGTTCCTTTCCCAGTGATGCGTGACCAACTTGGTGAAGCAAAAGGCACGGCATTTTCTTTCGGTCTTGCTGTCACATTATTCGCCATGGTGCCCATTGTTAACTTTTTAGTCATGCCGGTGGCCATTTGTGGGGCTACAGCCATGTGGGTGGATAAATTTCGCCCTAAACTAGGCGCCAGATCCAACTTGAGCGGCCAGTAGACGTTCAAATTCAGCGGCCGGCAACGGCCGGCTGAAATGATAGCCCTGCATGATGTGACAGCCGTTTTGCTGTAAAAATGCCACCTGTTCCTGATATTCAACGCCCTGGGCCACCAATCCAATACCCAAGGTTTTAGACAGTTGAATAATCGCCTTGATAATGACCCTGTCGCCGGGCTCTTCATTCAGGTTGGTCATGTAGGAGCGATCAATTTTAAGGGTATCTACCGGCAGCACTTTAAGCTGACGCAAGGACGAATAGCCACTACCAAAATCATCCAAAGCAATACTAAAGCCAGCGGATTTTACCCACGCCAGTCGTTCCAACAGATAGTGGCCATTATCCATCAATGAACTTTCGGCAATTTCCGTTTTCACCGCACCTGGCTCCAAACCTGACGCTTTGAGCAGTTGCGACATTTGTTGGATATTTTGATGATCACAAAACTGATGCCCGGAGATATTCACCGATACTTGAATTTGCCTATCATACATCTGCTTCCATAAGCTGATATGGGCAATCGCCTGGCTCAGCACTTGCAAAAATACCTCCTGTATAAGCCCTGAACGCTCCGCCACCGATATAAACTCCGTGGCAGGAATGATACCCTTTGTGCTGTGACGCCAGCGCGCCAAACATTCCACCCCAACAAATTCGCCGGTAAGGCTATTGACCTGGGGTTGGTAATAAGGAATAAACTCCCCACGCTTCAACCCCTGCCGAATTTGCTGTTCGGTCTGTTTGTAGTTAACCAATTCCTGATTGAGGTCCTCACTGTAAAAAACAAAAGCTGATTCAGGTGATTTCTTAGCCCGGTACATAGCAATATCCGCCTGATGCAGCAATTCTTCCGCATGCTCGGTGTTCTGCGGAAACAGGCTAATCCCAATGCTCGCCCCCACTTCAACAGCCAATCCCATTATCGCAAAGGGCTCTTCCAGGCATTGAATGATCTTTTCTGCAACCCGGGATACAGCCTGAGAACCATTGGCATGGTTGATCAAGAGTACAAACTCATCTCCCCCCAATCGAGCTACCGTATCGCTGGTTCGAAGCACCGAGCAAAATCGTTCGGCCACTAATCGCAACAGAGTATCCCCTGCCTCGTGCCCCATGCTGTCATTCACTTGCTTGAATCTGTCCAAATCGAGAAACATCAGACCAAAGCCCGAGCTGTCACGCCGACACTGGTTGATTTGGTGAGGAATGAGTTGCATCAGCAAAGCCCGGTTGGGTAACCCGGTCAAGGCGTCATGATAGGCCAGCGTCCGAAGATGGCTGACGGAGCCGTCCCGACAGCCGGCATCCGAATAAACGCCGACAAAATAACAAGGGCGGCGGTATTCATCGACAATAGCGCTGAGGCGAACCTGGCACAATAAGTCATGCCCTTGCTTATTCTTATCCCAGAGTTCTCCGCTCCAAAAACCTTTTTCCATCAATTGAAGCTTGATATTTAAGAAAAATTCATCATCATGTTTATCAGAACGCAGTATACGAACATCCTCTCCCACTAACTCATTTACCGAATAGCCGGATAACTCGCAAAAGGCCGCATTGGCATACAGGATTTTCTGCTGTTTATCCGTTATCAACACCGACTCACTGGATGACGAAAAGACCTGCTGATACAACTGCAACTGCAAAGCCGCACTGGGACCAAATTGCTCCTGAAAGCCTAAACTCACATGTAAGTAGTCTTCATCAGCAAACGTCAGCCTGGTGAAATGGCACTGTGCACTTAGCCAATCCCCCTTTAGACTGCGCCACTGGCAACGACAACGCCCTCGCCCAGCCCCCACATAAGTATCAAAAAGATGCGGGTTATCTTTGTCTAATGGTTGGCAAAGCCTATCAAAGGGGATTGACTGCAGAGGCTGTTGATTCTCATAGCCCAGCGCTTCCAATAAAGCCTGATTAGCAGCAACCAAGTACCCTTGTTTTAGCAGCACCATAGGTTCACAGGAGTTGTGCATAAACTGTTGGAATGCGTGGTAACAGGAAGAATGATTCAGCATGACATCACTAGGGTTGTTATTGCCGGAACGACACAGGACGCGTAATACGCTGTACCAGACGAATCCGCCATACTCTTCATGGTATATAGTTCACAACCTCGACAATGTCATGTCCTCAGGCTTAACCGACAAATCTTAAGCGCCAAGTGCAGCGTCCCGGCTCGTGCGCCAAACCCTTGGAGAAATCTATGCCAAAACGCGCGAATAACCGAATCCGAAGGTCGAATCTTCTGGTTGAACAGACAAAACGTAATGGCCAGTCTTTATTGCACAGTAAATAATCAGATTTTACGTAAATCTTTGTTGCTCTTATGAGTTGTTTGCCTCACACTAGAGTCGAACTAGGTGGTAAGCAATGGTTGCTTGCCGCACGACATCGGGCGATTCTGGCTGTTGGCTCCCTTGATGGCGTAGATACTTAACAGCCGTGAGAAAACTTGCAATGAAACTATATGTTGGAAACTTGTCATATCAAATGACAGACGCTGATTTGGAAGCAGCATTCGCTGCGTTCGGTGCCGTTAGCTCCGCCAAAATCATCACAGACCGTGAAACCAATCGCTCTAAGGGCTTTGGTTTTGTCGAGTTCGAAAATCGTGCTGAGGCTGAAGCTGCCATCGAGAGTCTGAACGGTAAAGAAGTTTCCGGTCGTGCCCTGGTAGTTAATGAAGCTCGTCCACCTAAGCCAAGAACTGGTGGTCACTCCAACGGCCGTGGTCGCTTCTAATTAAAAGAAGTGACAGTCGGAGAGATTTCTCTGATATCGCGCTGAAATTAAGCCCCTGTAAACGGGGCTTTTTTATTGGTTTTTTTGTTTTGCATCGCCTTCAATCTCATAGTTTAAGAAGCTTGCTGCTGTTGATTCACTGTTTTAACTAAGGTCAGAATCCAGGTGGTACCTTTGCCAGGTTCAGCATCCAGCTGTATGCGTCCCCGCAGGAACTTCGTCACCCATTGATTGACCAGATGCATACCCAGGCCAGTATGTCCTTGTCCACGTCCGCTGGTAACAAAAGGGTCAAATATCCTGTCGCGAATATCAGCATCAATGCCATTTCCATCATCACTGACGGTGATCCTGACCATCTCATTTTGTTCAATGCTAGCATCCACCCAGACATTTCCGGTTTGACCGGGAGAAAAGCCATGATTAATCGCATTGTCGATAAGATTTTGCAGGGTCTGAGACAGATAGCCGGGATAGCTATACATAACTAGCGAAGGGCTGATCCGGTTATGCAGGTTAATTCGCGTTTTCTTAATCTTTGGCTTCATGGTCAGCAATAAGTCTTCGGTGAGTTGTAGCAAGCTAAATTCATGTAACTCTTCATCCGATCTATCCAATGCCAACCTTTTAAAACTGAGAATTAAGGCAGACATGTTACGTAAGTTGCGCTCGGCCAGGCTGATCCCCTGTTCTGAATAGGCTAAAAAGTGCTCCAACTCGGCCTTACTCAAGCCTTTTTTGACTTGCTCTTTGAGTGTGTGCAGGGCTTCTTTCAAACTGGTTACCGCCATTAAGGCACCACCATTGGGAGTGTTTAATTCATGGGCGACTCCGGCCACCATCATGCCTAATGACGATAGCTTCTTAGATTCCACCAATTCATCCTGCAACAACTTCTGTTGTTCCAGCGAACGGTTTAGCTGCTGATATGCATCAGCCAGCTCTTGCTTCTCTTTTGTTAATTTATCGTTGAGCTGAATAATATCGGTGTCGGTTCGATACAACCGTGCAATTACAATGCCGCCCACTAGCAGTAATACGCCGCCCAGCGAGAGGCTCAGTAATGCTGGCATAAACTGGAGTTTTTCCAGAACACTTGGCTGCGAGCTCACCACAAAGTACAAATAATTACTGGCTCCTTCCCGATTCGCTTGAATGGTATTCAAAGGGAAACGTTGAAATTGCCACAGCCGGCCACCCTCAACAAAAACGCTGAGGTTATTCAGTTGCAGCTTGTCCCATACCGACGGGTACAGCGCCCCCGCATTAACCTGCCACTCCCCTAGATCCGCTCCCCATAGCAAGTCCTTATCAGGGTGCATCAGCCAATACCCTTCTGGGCTAAGCAATTCAATGTCTGAGGGCGTAGTGCCTGCCAATGCAGCCACACGTTGGAATAAGCTGGTCAGGTCGACGTTAATGACCAGCAAACCATCTGACTCACTGCCTTGCTGCCCGGTTCTGATTGTGGCACGAATGGTGGGTTGAAATGGCACCACAATTTCGCCGTGCTCTCGGTTTAAATCAATGGCGGATACATAGACCTTGCCGGCATCAGCCATTCTTCCCTGCTGAAAGTAATAACGAGACGCTTTGTTTTGCAGCATACTGGGTGGAACGACGATCGGCTGGTTTTGCTCAACGTTAACACGCACTTTTTCATTGCCCATCGCATCCAACCACCTAAGTTGTGAGATAAGTGGTGAGCTCTTGGTAAAGCGGACAAATTTGCTGGTTAATGCCGCCACATCCACTGGTGCTTTTTCCAGCGCGACATTCACCCCTTCACTTTCTTTCAGTAAGCGGGTTAGCTTTCGTATGTCCCCAACCTGAATACTAAAATGCACCATGGCATTGGTGAGTAACTGTTGCTGCTCACTCTCTAAGCTAGCCAGCCTGGCATTTAACATTTCGCTATAAATAAACCTGGCTAAAATCAAAACGGCGCCCAATAGCAGAAAAGCCAAAACCGCTGCCTTATATATAGCCGGCTTATTGCTGGCCTTTGCTCCTTTCATAGCATGGTCTGTTCTGGTTGCGACGCTGCAAGGGCCTTGTCTTTCAACCACTGTAGCAAGGGCTCGATTTTCATTGGTTTGGCGAACCAGAACCCCTGCCCTACATGACAATCCTTGTTGACCAGGTATTGGCATTGTTCCTCGGTTTCTATGCCTTCCGCAACAATGCTATAGCCAAAACGTTCTCCCAACTTCAGGATCATATCGACGATATGCTCACCGTCAGAGCTGTGACCCAAACGACTCACAAAGGCGCGATCGATCTTTAAGGTGGTAGCGGCCAGTTGCGCCACATGTGACAACGACGAATACCCGGTACCAAAATCATCAATACTGACCTTCATACCCAATGCCATGATATTCCGCAGCTTCGGCCCAATCTCCTTATAATCGAGCATGGCCTGCGTCTCGGTAATTTCCAGTTCCAATAAACAGGGATCAACATGAGATGCGTCGACAACCTGCATCAGCTTGTCAAAATAGTCTGTCACCAACAATTCCGTTGGCGAGGCATTAAATGCGACAGGTAAAAATATCCCCTCATCATTTAACCTATGTATTGCTTCGCATGTCAGTTTAAGCACCTGTCTGTCCAACTGACCGATAAGTCCAGACGCCTCTGCCAGCGAGATAAACTCGCCTGGCGAAAACTGCTGACCTTCTTTGGTTTGCCACCTGACCAGCGCTTCGAACCCCACCACCCGGCGGTCTTTTAAGGCAACTTTGGGTTGTAAAACAATGTACAGTTCGTTGTCCGTCAAGGCGGTGCGTAATCTGTCCAGTAATGCCACACGGTCTGATATTTCAACAGACAAGGAGGTGTCAAAACTTGCGTATCTAAGTTGCTTTCTTCTCGCTTGTTCCACCCCACATTTGGCAAGCCTGAGTATTTGCTCTGCCTCCCAGTCATTCATGTCCTGCAGTAAAAAATCTACTGTAGTAATAGGCACAGAATGCGAAACCCCGGCAACCATCAATGCCTGTTCATCGGTGGCCCTGCTTGCCATATCATTATGCTCCTCCGCCTTACTTACTATCGCCAGGGTATTTGAATTGAACCGGCAAATGCAGCGGGCCTGGGGATATAGCGCCAGAAGGTGGTGATATAAACTCTCCATCAACTGATCACAAAAGTCCTCACCAAAGGTAATCCCCATATGCGCATAATCGACAATTTCAGCCAATGTGATCTTCATCGCGGCCTTTTCCATTCGCGACATATTGTTAAGCTCCATGCACAGCCAATTGCGGTTATGGATACCCAATCTGCTGTCCTGGTAAGACATTTCGCTTAGTCGGTTGTATAAAAAAAGATTAATAAAGCCACTGGAAATGTTCTCGCTGAACACCTTGAGTAAGTTGATATGTTCATCATTTAGCGGTTGTGCTGTGTCCACCAAGGTCAGAAACACCCTATCGCTTTGCTCTTTACTGCTGAAGTAAAGGACAGAGAAATTTTCTTCAAAAATATGACAGCCCTCATGTAAGGCTGCCGTAAACGCTTGCATCTGTCGCTCGTCCAACACCTCTGCGATCAGGTGTCCTTTCGATGCTTTAAATTTGTCGGATGACGCAATGACAGTACATAGATCAATGCCTTCTTCACGCCGACATTCAGCACACAAAATGCCCTGCTGTTGGATATCAACAATTCGACTGATCTCTTCCAGTACCGTCAGTGCAAAGCTGTGCAAGTCCCGCTTGTCACTCAATGAGCGGCTGGCATCCACAACAAGCTGCAAACCGTGCTTTGCCTTGGTTAGTCTGGATATGTAGTCCCAAGTCCGGATGTTACTGGCAACGACCCCAAGCAGTTGGTCATTGCCCAGATCAGATTTACACCAATACTCGTCGATGTCGTAATCAAGCATGATGTCTTTACAAGGCGCCATACCTGGCTGCCCGGTGAGTAGCACTATCCTTACCGCAGAATTGCCAATAACGTCGCGGATGGTTCTGACCAGCCTCAACCCTGAATCATCCTCTTCCATCACCACATCAAGCAAGATGACAGCAATATCAGGATTGGCAGCTATCTTAGGCGCGGCCTCAATAGCAGAACCGGCGGTTAACACTTGCAAAGGCTGATCCATGACCCGACAACGCGCAAGGGCCAACAGCAAAGATGCCTGATACTCGGGATTATCTTCCACCGACAGCACCTTCCAACTCGGTCCCGGTGAGAGGCTATTCTGGGGGGAATCAGTGAATTCAAACAGATCATCTGACATACAAACTCCTTTTTCCCTTGCCAAACGGAAGACGCTCAATGGCTACACGCAAAGAAGGTCACGAGCGCTACCATCTTTGCAATTCCGACACATCCGACGACATGGCAATTATGATGCTCATATAAGGAGGTTTAGGTTCGCAAGACAGAAAATACAAGTGATTGAGCAAAAATCACTCAATTGTCACAGACCGGTGATTACAACAACTCATGATTTTCAGCCAGTCCGGCAGGAAGATAATCTAGGTCAAATGAAGCCAAGGATTTGCCCTTCCCATTCGCTATTAATGCCACAAGCAGTCGCGGAGATACGGCCAGACAAAGCGCGCTTATAGCCGATAGTTTTAAGGTTATTTCAGCAAAGTTGCTGATATTTTGTTCTATTCTGGTATAGATGGGATAGGTTTTTCCTAAACATGTAATTTTCTTACAAAGAAAGGGAGCATCCGTTATGAGTTTTAAAAAGCAATACCTCAAGTCCAAACCCATTTGCAAGGTCACTTTCAAGTTGTCCAAGCACGAAGCCCAGCATGCCAAATCGGTACGTTTACTGGGCGATTTTAATCAGTGGGACACATCTGCGCTGCCCATGAAAAAGCTAAAGGACGGCGGGTTTACCACCACCCTTGATCTTCCCAAAGACAGCCAGTATCAATTTCGCTACCTGCTTGATGACAGGGTTTGGGAGAATGACTGGGATGCTGACACTTATGTCCCATCGCCAATGAGCCTGGAAGAAAACTCGGTTATTTCTGTCTGAATTCCTAAGGCCAAGGGCTTAAAGTAAGTCCTTGGTTTCCCCTCCCTTTAAAGTCTGAGATTCAGCCTATTTCTGATATAACGGACTGTTCTAAGGCAAAACTTCGACAAGTCGGTCGATTCAGGTTATTGTAATAAAATTACAAAAAATAAACGGGACATCCCGAATTTCAGCAACACGTTGGAGGATTGCATGTCAGCGCCAATCGATCATCAATTGATGGAAACTGTACGAGAGCTCGGTAGCATATTGGGCGAAACCATCGAAGCACAATTAGGTAAAGGTTGGTTAGACAGGATTGAGACCATCAGGAAGCACGGCCGTAGCGCTTCTCAAGGTGATGAAAAAGCAGGCCAGGAACTACAAACTTTGTTTGCCACCCTTGACGATGCCGACCTGCTAACGGTAGGACGGGCCTTTGCGCAGTTTCTTAATCTGGCCAATATTGCCGAACAGGAGTTTAACAGCTCACTTCCCTCTGAGGATCCCCTTGATCAACTAAGTGATAAGCTTAAACAGCATAATCTGGCAGGAAAAACCTTTCAGCAGGCCTTGTCACAACTTCGTATCGATCTGGTGTTGACGGCCCATCCTACCGAAGTCACCCGCCGTACCCTGATTCATAAGTACAGTGAACTGGCCCACTGCCTGGCGACAATACACGGCTACAGCCTGACCGACACTGAACGCGCCGAGCTTTTAAAACGTATTTCTGCCCTTATCTGCCAGGCCTGGCATACCGAAGAAATTCGCTCTGTCCGCCCTACACCGGTAGATGAAGCGCAATGGGGCTTTTCAGTAATTGAAAACTCACTTTGGGATGCCGTACCGCAGTTTTTGCGTGAAATGGATGAGAAATTCCGCACGCAATTCGACCAATCCATGCCCTTGGATGCCTGTCCGGTCAGATTTTCTTCCTGGATGGGAGGAGACAGAGACGGTAACCCGTTTGTTACCGCTAAGGTCACCGAGCAAGTTCTGCTGCGGGCCAGAAAGCGAGCGGCACGCTTGTTCTTTAATGATACTAACCGGCTGCAAGTTGAGCTTTCCATGAGCTGCGGCACAGCGGAGCTTATGGAGGCGGCGGAGCATGATCGTGAGCCGTACCGTAAGATCCTGCGCACTTTACGCGACAGACTGGAAGAAACCCACGACGGTATTGATGACTATTTACAAGGCCGAAGCGCAAACCCGCAGCGCTGGATAGCTACACAAGAAGAGCTGTTAGCACCACTGCTGCTTTGCTATCGCTCGCTTTGCGAGACCGGTTTACAGCGCATCGCTGATGCGGAGCTGCTTGACACCATTCGTCGTGCCTATTGCTTCGGTATCCATCTGCTTAAGCTCGATGTACGCCAACATTCCGAGCGTCACGGTCAGGTACTGAGCGAACTCACTCGCTATCTGGGCATTGGTGATTACCTCAGTTGGAGTGAAGAAGATAAGCAATCTTTCCTGCTACGAGAACTGGCTTCACGCCGCCCCTTGCTACCCCGTAACTGGCAGCCTAGTGAGGATGTTCAGGAAGTACTGGATACGTGCTCGGTGGTTGCTTCCCAAAGTCAGGACGGCTTTGGTATCTACATTATCTCTATGGCCAGCCAGCCCTCGGATGTACTGGCCGTACAATTGTTACTGCAGGAAGCCGGCATCACCTGGCCTATGCCGGTAGCGCCACTGTTTGAAACATTAGATGACCTGAACAATGCCGCCGAGGTGACCACTAAGCTATTAGATATCGATTGGTACAGAGGCTATATACAGGGACGCCAGTACGTCATGATTGGTTACTCGGATTCTGCCAAGGATGCTGGCGCCCTGGCTGCGGGCTGGGGACAATACCAATCTCAGGAAAAACTGGTGGCACTGGCCGATAGCCGGGGCATAGAACTAACCCTGTTCCATGGTCGCGGCGGCACCATAGGCCGTGGAGGTTTGCCGGCACATGCCGCGATTCTATCCCAACCGCCAGGCTCGCTAAAAGGTGGCTTTAGGGTAACTGAACAGGGTGAAACCATACGTTATAAATTTGGTATGTCGGCGCTGGCAAATCGCAGCCTGAAACTTTATGCCAGTGCGATTCTTGAAGCCATCTTGCTGCCACCACCGGCCCCTAAAACCGAGTGGCGCCACCTGATGAATGAAATGGCTTCTCGAGGATGCGACAACTACCGCCAGGTCGTGCGTCAGGACGCCAACTTTGTTCCCTATTTCAGGGCCGCCACACCGGAAGAAGAGCTGGGTAAGCTTCCCTTGGGCAGTCGTCCTTCCAAGCGTAAACCGGATGGCGGGGTTGAAAGTCTACGCGCCATCCCTTGGATTTTCGCCTGGGCCCAGAACCGCCTGGTGTTACCTTCCTGGCTGGGTGTAATGAAGGCCGTGGACCATGCACTGGATGGCGATAAGAAGCAGAAAGTGCTGGAAGAGATGATCAGCGACTGGCCGTTCTTCAAAACCCGCCTTTCCATGCTCGACATGGTATTTGCCAAGGCCGACCCCCGCATCAGTGCCGAGTACGACAAGCGTTTGGTGCCAGAGCCTCTGCAATATTTTGGCAAAGCATTACGTGAAGAACTCGCACAAAGCCAAGCCTTGATATTTAAGTTAATGAAACAAAGCAGCGCGCTGGAGCAGGATCCACAGGGCCGCGAGTCAATGCAGATTCGTGCCGCCTACCTGGAGCCTCTGCATTTGCTGCAAATTGAATTACTGGACAGAATACGTAAATCCGAACAGGACAATCCGACCCTGGAGCGAGCCATGATGGTAGCTATTGCCGGTATCGCTGTGGGTATGCGTAACACAGGCTAACCCCTTTGCAGGCCGGTCTGAAACCGGCCTGCTCACGTTTTCATTTACTCCATGAAAAATTCCAAGCAGGCGTCAGGCTTTATCTCACTTTAGTGGCACCTTTTGTCGGTGTATTGCTGGCTATTGCCATTTCCAACTACGAAAGTCAGATAAAAGAGCAACAGGATCTGATTAAATGACTGAATGCAGCATCAGCCAGTGTGAAAACCAGTCATGAATACAGCCTGGAATTACACATTATGCGTTGTCCTTAGACAAAGCCGTACAACAAAACTTTTATCAGAAAAATCCCCTAATAATCAGCGCTGACACATACAAACCCGCGCCAAACACCAAATGTGTGACCAGGCTTTTTCCTCTTGCTCTCCATGGGGTTGGCAACTTAGCGGCCATGATCCCCATCCCCAGGGCTGGTTGCATAATAAAGTAAGGGATAAGCACCGTGACTGCGCCAAAAAGTAGTGCAGAAACCAGTGAAATATTTGTCAGCCCGTTGGTATAAAGCAGCCATATAAAGGCAAATAACACCCCAATAAGATAGTGTGCTGTCCATCCTATGATGCATTCTGCGTCAAAAGCACCAGACTTCCCTATCGCAGTATGCGTAAAGCGTCCCTTAGACATATGGCACAGCCAACGGCCCACCATACAAAAATTCAACGACCCCACATTAAATACGCGCTTGAGAAAAAACGCCCACAGGTCCATCACCAAGGTCGCGCCCACACCGATGATGATGGCATTCAGCAACAAAATCCTATCCATAGCTTTTCCTTTTTAATTGACTAACGCTTGCTGACGAATAACCAATGCCACCAATCGTCGAACCAGCGGCGTGACCACAATAATGGTGGGAAAGGCCACACTAAAGGCAAATAGCCATGCCTTTAGCCACAAGGTCACTATCCCCACGACTGGACCGATGTTAAACAAGGTGATCACCAGTGACATAATCCCCGACATCAGCAACGCCATGAAAAATGAGAAAACGTAAGGGCTGTATTTGGCATTTATCATTCACTTCTCCTTTTGCACTGTTGACGTAAACGCTCCCCTGTAATCCAGGGGACTTGATCTTAAGGTAGTTTCATAAGTTAAAATACAAACACTTTTCGAATATATAATTTCGTATTTGCAATTATGTTGGATGACCTGCAACTCTTTATACATATCGTACAGCAAGGGGGATTGTCCGGTGCGGCCGGGTATCTTAACCTTCCGCCGGCAACCGTTACCCGACGTTTGCAAAAGCTGGAGCAACAGCTTGGCTGCAAGTTATTGCATCGTTCTGCGCGCCAATGCGTATTAAGTCAGGAAGGCGAAATCTACTATCAGGCTTACGCCGACCTGGTAGAGCAGTTTGAGCAAACTCAGCGGCAACTTAGCGAAGCACAGCAACACTTACACGGGAAGCTAAAGGTACTGGCTCCCATCAATATCTCTCATGGTTATTTGCGGCCTATGTGGCTGGGCTTTTGTCGTGACTATCCACAAATACAGTTGGAGCTGGTACTTGCCAATCATCGAGAAGACCTGATTAAAAGCAAAGCGGATCTAGCGATTCGAGTTGGCCCTCAGCCAGATTCAATGTTGTATCAACAAAAACTGGGCACCATTGACAAGCTTCTGACTGCTGCGCCGTCTTATCTGGAGTCCCACGGAGTCCCGACTCATCCCAGTCAGCTGAAAGAGCACAAACTCATAGGCACAACAATGTGGACAAAGTGGCAGCTAACACACAAAGAGAATGCCCAAATGCAGGAGGTTTTTCCCCGATTTCAGTCAATCTTTAACGATACCGAAATGACCAAACATCAAACTTGTGACGGTCAAGGTATCAGTCTGCTGCCGCTTACCGAAGTGCAAAAAGAACTCGAGCAAGGGAAACTTATACAGGTTCTGCCTCAATGGCTGGGAGAAAGACGCGATGTTTATCTTGTGTGGCCAAGTGGTCAGTTGCTTAATGAAAAAGCCAAATGCCTGCGAGACTATCTACGTGATTTCGTGCGTCGCCATCCCACCACAATAGACAGATAAAAACTAAAACCCCGGCATCAATAGCCGGGATTTCTTACCTTGATGCCTTAGTTATTACTGCGGCACAAAGCGGATGCCGTGAATGTTGCCGCGGCGCATACTAAAGCCCTTATCCCCCTGATTATATTCCAGAATATAAGGGCCATCGCGCAACAGTCCCTCGGCATCTTTGTTCAAGTGCAGCGTTGAGCCAGGCTCCAAATGGCCAGGCCAGGTTGAGATCATGGTTATCTCGGCACTTTCAGGGCTGATAGGTGTTACCTTATAAACCACATCTAACTCTTTTGAGTAGTATTCCCCAGCAGGTGGTACATCACCAGGTTGTGGAGCGGGCAGGTTTTTGTGACTGCGTTTATCTTCATCTGAACGATCGCTGGCAGCATTGCCCAACAGATCGGCCAATGCGTGCATTTTATCCGCCGGTTTACCATCGCTACGATTACACAACAGGATAAAGCTATAGCCACTGTCCAATAAACGGCCATAAGCCGACTTAAAGGTAGATGAAGCACCGGTATGCTGCATCCATTCACGCCCTTTTTGATAGCCGAACTTTACCCCGCCGCCATAAATCAGGCCATGTTGTTCACGTACTACCTGACCATTGTTGAATGTAGCTGGCGTTTGCATTGCCTTGCGGGTCGCCGCGTTCCACACCTTGTGTCCCTTAGCGATATCGTATTCATATTTAGCCAAATCATTAAGTGAGGTAATCAGCCCGCCGGAACCACTGAACGCCGGAAAGTCATTTTGCAACGTAAAGCGTCCCTCATGATTAAGATATCCGTTAGCTGTAAATCCGTCTGGGATAGGCGCGGCGGCAAAAAAACTGTTGTGCATACCCAGCGGCGCTAAAATGGTATCGCGCATATAGTCCTGGAAAGGTAAGCCGGATACCTGCTCGATAATGCCAGCCAATAACAGATACCCCCCATTTGAATAGGCGTACTGAGTACCGGGTGTAAAGTCGGTGGCTTGCTGGCGCATCATCAAATCTAGGGTCGCTTGCAAATTAGTGGCACTTAAATTGGGCACACCAGCAAGACGCATTAATCCCAACGCATCGCGGATACCAGAGGTATGATGGATAAGCATACTAATGGTAACCGGCTGGCTATAGGTTGGGAACTCAGGGAAATACTGCTGTACTGTGTCACTCAGCTTAAGCTTGCCCTGCTCCACTAATTTCATCATACCCAGGGCGGTAAACTGCTTGGAAAGAGACGCGGCATAAAAGCGCGTGTCTTTGTCCAATGGCAGGCCAGAAGTCAAATCGGCCAGCCCGCTGGCTGACTGATACACCAGCTCACCTTGTTTAAATACCCCCGCACTGCAACCTGGCTCAGACTCCCACTGCGCAACATTCAAGATCTCGTCGACTTTTTTAACTTGCTGTGCAGAAAGCGCCGCAATCGCGTTGGCTGAAGTAAGCCCGCAAAGCATTGCAGCGAGAGGAAGGGAAAAGCGTGACATAGGGGTGCTCCATCAGGGCAGAAAATTCATTGCAAAGAGTAAAAAGGATTGTCTGCTAGATACAATAAAAAAAGCTTGGGCGCTAATACCTTGAAGTTATCGGCGCAAAGGTCAATAAAAAAAGCCGGTCAAGGCGGACCGGCTTTTTATCTCAGCTAACTCGCTTAGGCGACCGATTTGGCCTTGGCTGACTGTGCTTTCCCTTCCAGTTCGCCCGGCGCAAAATTATCTACGCTTAAAGCGTCGCGGCGCAGCGCATCAGCGCGCTTAAGCTGCTCAGCTTCATGCTCAGAGATAACGCCTTTTTCAAGCGCCAGCTCAAGGGTTGTAGCAAATGGCAGCTTACGAGGAATCAACTTCTGCTTTTGGGCAGCAAGAATTTTCTTCTCTACCGGCACCATTTCATGCATAGCGACAAAAGCATTTTCAACGATACCCACGGCGTCGTCTGCGTTCTCACCGATATAACACAAGTGTGTCAGGCGATCGCGCATCACTCCTGGTGTCATCAGGCTATCACTGACCTTTTGTGTGATTTCATCGTGCGGCATACGGTAATTAATTCCCCACGGGAATACGACTCGCTTCAACAGCACCGCCACCACACGGCTTGGGAAGTTTTGGAAGAAACCATCAAAAGCCACCCCAATACGGTGCAAACTGCGCTGCAAGGCATAATGTACGAAAGGTAGATCAGCCACCTGACGGCCATCAGACTCGTAGCGACGAAGCACTGCGGAGGCTATGTACAATTGGCTGAGTACATCACCCAAACGAGCCGAAATCATCTCTTTGCGTTTCAAGTCACCACCCAACATCAGCATGGAGAAATCCGCACATAATGCCAGCCCTTTAGACATACGTGACAACTGTTGATAGTACTCACCGGTTTCGCCGGATACCGGTGCGCGGTTAAATGCCGCAGCCGTTAAGCCCTGCCAAAGTGCACCAAAGAAGTTACCGGTAGCGAAGGCCACATGCTTAATCAAAAGTTGGTCGAAGTCCTTTAAGCCCTGTTCGCTGTCAGGATTTGCCGCCGCTTCCATTTCATCAAAAACGTATGGATGACAACGGGTGGCTCCCTGACCGAAGATCATCAGGTTGCGGGTCAGAATATTCGCCCCTTCCACCGTGATTGCCACCGGTGTACCAAAATATTGGTGCGCCAAGTAGTTTTTCGGCCCCAATTGCACGCCTTTCCCGGCATGTACGTCCATGGCGTCGTTAATCACTTCGCGAGACATCTCGGTCATATGATACTTGGCAATAGCCGTCACCACCGATGGGCTTTCACCCAGGTCTATGGCACCAGCGGTCATAGTACGCATGGCTTCCAAGGTATAAGTCAGGCCACCGATACGGCCCATGGCTTCCTGAATACCTTCGAACTTACCGATGGATAAACCAAACTGTTTACGCACTGCGGCGTAAGCCCCCGTGGTGCGCGCAGACAAGTGACCGTTTGCCGTAGCCAGCGCCGGCAGTGAAATCCCACGCCCTGCTGATAAACATTCCACCAGCATACGCCAGCCACGACCGGCATAATCTGGCCCGCCAATAATCCAATCCAGCGGAATAAACACATCCTCCCCGGTTGTCGTACCATTCATAAAGGCCATGGCTACAGGGAAGTGACGATCACCTACATTCACACCGGGATGCGAGGTGGGGATCAACGCACAGGTAATACCCAAGTCTTTCTTGTCACCAAGCAGTCCGTCCGGATCATACATTTTAAATGCCAGACCCAGCACAGTGGCGACGGGAGCCAGGGTGATATAACGCTTATCCCAGCTTAATTTAAGACCCAGCACTTCCTCACCGTCATGCATGCCTTTGCAGACAATACCGGTATCAGGAATAGCTCCCGCATCGGACCCAGCTTCCGGGCCGGTCAGGGCAAAACAGGGAATATCGGTGCCATCGGCCAAACGTGGCAACCAGTAATTTTTCTGCGCTTCAGTACCGTAATGCATCAACAGCTCGCCCGGCCCCAATGAATTCGGCACCATCACGGTAACGGCAGCGCTCAATGAGCGGGTGGATATACGAGACACAATAGTGGAGTTGGCAATGGCGGAAAATTCCTTACCGCCAAATGACTTGGGAATAATCATCGCAAAGAAGCCTTCTTTGCGCAGGTAATCCCAGACTTCTTTAGGCAGGTCTTTGTCTTGGTGGACAATTTTATGGTCGTCCAACATTTTCAGCAGGGTTTCCACCTGGTTATCTAAAAAGGCCTGCTCTTCTTCACTTAATGCCGGTTTGGCATAGCCATGTAGCTTGTTCCAATCGGGTTTGCCACGGAATAACTCCCCTTCCCACCAGATAGATCCTGCTTCCATGGCTTCACGTTCCGTGCTGGACATGGGCGGCAGAATTTTCTTGAAGATCTGGAACACCGGTTTGGTTATCAGGTTACGCCTGATATCTGTCACGCCAAGTACAATGGCGAGTACAACCAGCAAAATCAGTAAAATAGACATGACTGCACCTTCTATTAAGCTATATCCAATAACGGATTGACGGACGTTTCAGTCGCCTGAGCCCCAACTCCTGCGGAGATATAGGGCATCAATCGGCTAATAATGCCTTGCACTGTGACATCCTGTTGATAATCAGCCAGGGCGATTTCACTCAGCGCCTTGCTTGATGCCATGGTGAACACAAACGTGCCGATGGCAAAGTGCAAACGCCAGAAAATCTCCGCCGGTGATAATTGTGGAACGGCCAGATGTACGGCTTGCACAAACCGTCTTAACACCTCGCCATAGTGAAACGTGATATATTTTCTCAAGTGCCCCTGAGACTCTGAGTAACCGCGCCCCAACAAACGGACAAAAATAGCGGTACCGTCAGGACGAATCTGATTCAGACTCAGTAAAGGTTCAACTAAACAGGAAAAGACCTGACTCACATCAGGCTTAGGATGCTTTTGCAGCAAATGGGTTAGCTGGTCATCAACCGCCGGCATAAATACCGTCAGATAACGTTGTAACACTTCCTGAATCAACTGTTTCTTTGAACCAAAGTGATAGTTAACGGAGGCCAGATTGACCTTGGCCTGACTGGTGATCGTTCTCAACGAGGTGTCACCGAAGCCATGCTCGGAGAAAAGGCTTTCCGCGGCGTCCAGAATCTGGACTTTGGTATCTGCGCTCATAGTAAACAACCAATTCAAACAATAGTTTGAAATGTATGTTTAAATCAAAACAAATTCAAGTGTTAGTTACGCTAGCCAGGGTTCAGGTTATCCGATTTTGTCGCGTTGAACTTTACCTAAAAAGGCCGGTCATAACCTTTGAATGTTGTTTCCTCTCTCCCTGGACCCGATTTCGCTAGCGCATATGAAATTGGGTCTTTTTTTATCTGCTGGCGGTTATTTCAACACCTGCTGGTGGTTTCACCTTCAGCCAAGTCCTTTTATACTGACTTTTCTTTGAGCAGATGCAGGGTGTTTTGCTCATTTTCAGACCAACAATAAACAAGAATAAGGATCAAGATGCTTAGCACCAAACTCACACTGTCATCCATTATGGTCGGGCTGCTGGCTACACTGACGGGTTGCCAGCAAGACTCCAAGGCCGACAATAGTGCCCCTGTCGCACAGCCGCAAGCTATACCCAGCGCCGATGACGCTCGTACTTTTATTCAACATGCCCAAGCAGAGATTGAGAAACTTCAATTACCTGCATCGCAGGCGGCGTGGGCCTACGCGACCTATATCAATCAGGATACTGCTGCCGTTTCAGCCTATCTGGGAGAAAAGCTCTCTACTCGCACGGCAGAACTGGCCAAAGAGGCCGCTAAATTTAATCAGGTAGAAGTCGATGCCGATACCCGTCGCCAGTTAAATCTGCTGTTGAATTCCTTTGTCCTGGCCCCGCCTTCACAGCCAGACAAGTCCGAACGACTGGCACAGCTTTCCTCTGAGTTAGACGGTATGTACGGTAAAGGTAAATATTGTCGTGCAAATGGTGAGTGTTGGGACTTGGGACAAATGACCGCCAAGATGGCAAGAAGCAGAGATAACGACTTGTTGCTGGAGGTGTGGCAGGGTTGGCGACAGATCTCTGTGCCCATGAAGCCTTTGTATGAAGAGATGGTTGGGCTGGCCAACGAGGGGGCGCAAGAATTAGGCTTTGCCGATACCAGTGAACTGTGGCGCGGTAAGTATGATATGCCGGCCGACGATTTTGCCATGGAACTGGACAGAACCTGGAATCAGGTTAAACCCTTCTATGAAGCCTTGCACTGTCATGTGCGAGCAAAGTTAGGTGACTACTACGGTACCGACGTGGTGGCACAGGACAAACCCATACCGGCCCATTTACTCGGCAACATGTGGGCACAAAGCTGGGGCAATATATACGAGTTGGTAAAACCCGAACGGAAAATGCAGGTGCCTGATGTTACCCGAGCCCTCAAAGCGCAAGATTATGACGAGATAAAAATGGTCAAACAGGCCGAATCCTTCTTTACCTCGCTGGGCTTTGAACCTCTGCCAGAGAGCTTCTGGCAACGTTCACAATTCATACAACCCAAAGATCGCGATGTTATTTGCCATGCGTCGGCCTGGGATATCGATGATAAGGACGACCTGCGCATTAAAATGTGCATTCAAAAAACCGGCGAAGAGTTCAATGTTATTCACCATGAACTGGGACATAACTTTTATCAACGCGCTTACAAAAATCAGCCCCTCCTCTACCGTGGCTCAGCCAATGACGGCTTTCATGAGGCCATTGGTGATACCATCGCCTTGTCTATTACCCCTAAGTACCTTAAACAGATTGGTTTGATCGATGACATCCCCGATGAATCTAATGATTTAGGTATGCTAATGCAGGTGGCACTGGACAAGATCGCCTTTGTTCCTTTCGGTCTGATGGTTGATCAATGGCGCTGGAAGGTGTTTTCCGGTGATATTAAGCCACAAGATTACAATACCGCCTGGTGGCAATTACGCGAGCAATACCAAGGTGTGATGGCCCCGGTTGCCCGCGATGCCAATGCCTTTGATCCCGGCTCTAAATACCATGTGCCAGGCAATACCCCCTATACGAGATACTTCCTGGCGCATATTCTGCAATTCCAGTTTCATAAAGCCTTATGTGATATTGCCCAGGATCAGGGACCTGTACATCGCTGCTCTATCTATGCCAGCAAAGAAGCCGGTAAGGCG
Organism: Bowmanella pacifica; assembly: GCF_014645355.1. Lineage (GTDB taxonomy): Bacteria > Pseudomonadota > Gammaproteobacteria > Enterobacterales > Alteromonadaceae > Bowmanella > Bowmanella pacifica. Next base: position 266,686 of record NZ_BMLS01000003.1, read on the forward strand.
CTGAACAACATGCTGGAAATGGGTATGAGTCAGCCCTGGCAGGATGCCCTGGAGAGTCTGACAGGCACCAGACAACTGGACGCCGGCGCGATTCTTGACTACTTCGCACCGCTGAAAACCTGGCTTGATGAACAAAACCAGGGTCGTCAGTGCGGTTGGTAAGCAAAGTTAGACCCGGCAGACGGATCTCCGTTTTGCCGGGCCTTGAATGACTCACGGCTGTGCAGGTTGTTTAGGCGGGCATGTCATTTCGCTCAAAGCCGCCTGACTTCTTGCTAAGGTCTTCCAACTGTCTGCTTGCCAACGCAAATTTAAGCTAGCGCCGGTCACCATATTGTCCATTGGCTGTCCGGTGCCAATTTCGATCAGTTCATTAAAGCCAGGGTTATGGCCAAACAGCCATACCTGTTGCAGGCTATCATTGAGTTGCTGAAGATAAGTAAACAGCTGCTCCCCGGTCGCTTCATACAATGCCCAGTCTAAATGCAGCCTGCTAATAGGTATTTGATACTGCTTCAGGTAATAAAGTGCGGTGCTATAGGTTCTGATGGCTGGCGAGCAACAGAGCTGGTCTGGCACCTTGTAATCCCGTGCCTCAGCCATCAACTTCGCGTCCCGGTATCCACGTCGGTTTAGCGGCCGAAACACATCTTCCAGTTCATATTTCCAACTGGACTTTGCATGCCGGAACAAGGTGGCTTGCTTAATAAAAGATCCAAAAGCACAGGCTAGGTCGGCAAACTTTATCCTGCTTGCTGGACTTTGCAAGCAAAGAAAAAGCCCTCGCTTGGAGGGCTTTCAAACAGGTCAGAACCTTGCTCTTAGGGTCACCCCAAAGGTTCGCGGCTGATTGGTCCGATAGGCTAATCTGGCCCTGCCACCGCGTTCGCGATCTAAGGACAAATTGGCATTCTCATCGGTCACATTATTGATATATAAGACCGCTTCCCAGCTGTCGTAGACTAATCCGGCACTTAAATTCAGAGTGTTGTAGGCATCCAGCTCCAAATCCAGGGCTGTCACCTCATTACCCGTGGCACCACCAAAGGGCAACCCGGAGACAAAGTTACCGGCCCCTTCCACCTGATCGCTGGGCTGGGTAATGCGGTCACCAATGTACTGGAACGACGCAGACACATAAGTATCATTGGCCCCCAACAGTGGGGTATCAAAATCGTAGGTACCTGCCAAAGCAAATTGCACTTCTGGCACCGAGGCTAAACGGTTGCCATCTTCAACACCACCTAGCACATTACCACTCCCATCTCTGACCGTGCTGTCGAACTCGGCCTGCACAAAACTACCCGATAAGGTGACAAATAAGTTATCTGTGGCTCGTCGGGTCAACTCATACTCCAGACCGACAGTATGGGCATCCGGTACATTAAAAGAGATCCTGGAGGAACAAGAGCCGGCATCCAGAGTGACCTGCAGATCGCTGATGTCGGTATAAAACAGGGCCATATTGGCGCTCCAGCGTCTGGCGCTGGCTTTCATACCCACCTCATAGTTCACCAGCTTTTCATCATCATAATTCTGAAAACCGCCGAACGTTTCCAAATCCGTTCCCTCACACAAGGTTTCATTGAGCGGGTCGTTAACCCCGCCCAGCCTAAAGCCTTGCGAAATCTGCGCATTCAGATTCACCGTTTCATTCAGCTCATAATTGGCAATAAACCGGGAAGTGAAACCATCCGAGGATGTGGAGTCCAGCTGATCATCAGCGTTTGAAAACAACCCGCCTGTGGTAAAGCGGCGTTCTTCTTCATAGTCGTAGAAACGGCTGCCCAGAACCAAGTTCAGTTTATCGTTGACGTCATAGGTTAACTCACCAAAGACGGACGTTTGATTCAGATCGTAAGGTAAATCCGCATTGTAGGGAGAATCAGGCCCATAACCATTGGCGGCATCGGCTGAGGTCCCAGCCCCCAACACCGTATCGGTATAAGCATCATAACCAGGGGTAGGTAAACGTTGACTGTACTGACGCTGAGTATCGGAATAAAACACCCCAACTAACCATTGCAGTGCAGCGTCGGTATTGGAGCTAAAGCGCAGCTCCACGGTATCCTGCTCCACTTGGGTACGGTCTCGCAAATTGGACGGAATCAAAACAGCCGCATCCGGGAATCCCAAATCCACACTGACACTACCACTCAACGCACTGGCATCACGGCTGACCATAATATCCCGGTCGGTATAGCTGTAGACAAAGGTCATATCCGCACTGCCCAGCTCCCATTCGGCTGTTACATCCGCAATCAGAGTTTCGTCCTTAAAGCCTTCATCCAGCAACAGATACTGTTCACGCTCGCCCATTTGAATGGCCGGGCGGGTGGTTGTGTATGGATTGGCAAACATATTGAACACTTCCTGGCGATTGAAGCCGTCCACATCAATTTCCTGATAGACCACCCTAGGCGTAATAGTCAGCTTATCCGTTGCCCACCAGGTTAATGCTAAACGTCCACCGGTGCGGCTACCGCCGTTAACATCATCCTTACGGCTGCCATTTTCACCCAGCGCATCGATAAATCCGGCATATTCCGTGGTGTACACCACGGCGCGCATGGCTAACTTGTCATCCACCAGCGGCAGATTCACCATCCCCTTCACATGTCCGCCGGTATCGCCATCGGTTAGCGTATTCACATTCAGCTCTAAGCTGCCGTTGAGTTCGTCAGCTTCGGGCTGGTTGGTAATATAACGAATAGTGCCACCAATGGAGCCAGAGCCAAACAAGGTACCCTGTGGCCCACGTAAGGTTTCTACCCGATTGAGATCATATAAGTCCAAATCCGGCGTAAAAAGTGACAAAGAAATCACGCTCTCATCCAGATACACACCAACCTGTTCTTTCACTCCTGGCTGGTCACGCACTATCTGACCGGCAGATACACCGCGAATCGCCACCTGGCTTTGCCCAGGTCCTAAGTTTTGAATAGACAAACCCGCCACATTGCGTGACAGCTCTTCAAGGTTAGTGGCCCCTGCCCTTTCTATGTCAGCCTGGGACTGAGCGTTAATTGAGAAAGGAACTTCCTGTAGGGTTGACGCCCGTTTGGTGGCCGTGACCATAATCACTTCCACTTCATTTTCCTGCTCTGATTGTTCGTCGCCTTGCTGCTGCGCCAGGGTCTGGACGCTGTAAAAGCTCCCCAACAGCGACATGCCAAATAAGCCGATTTTAACAGCTTTGCTCAGTGGTTTTATTTGTGTGCCCATCATGCTTCTCCAAATTGGAATTGGAATTTTTTTTAGTTGAAGCCCGACACATGCCCATAACTGATTCTTTTTTGAGCAGATAACCTGCCGTAACAAGAACTTATGAAGCAGTGGGGATGGAATTAAAGCTAGATGACAACTGGCAACATTGCCAATTGTCATCTTTGAAAAGGCTTACAGAGAGGGAAAAAACAACGAACTACTGGGCAAGAAAGGTTGCCAGGGTCCACAAGATAGCGGCAGCACCGGCGGCTAAGCCGGCGGGGAACAGCTGTGATTTCACGTGATCCATCAAGTCGCAGCCAGTCGTCATGGCACTTAGAATGGTAGAGTCAGAAATAGGTGAACACTGATCACCATAGACACTGCCATTAAGCACGGTCGCAAAGCAGACGGCCATATATAACTCCGGGTTCGCCAATTGCTGATCCTGGGCAATCACCCAAGCCAGAGGCATCGCCAGCGGAAACGCGATGGCATATGTACCCCAGCTAGTGCCGGTAGAAAAGGCAATCACCATAGTGATCAGTTGCAAAATTACCGGCAGCGCCCAAAACGGTACGCTTTCACCCAGCAAGTCCACCATATACAACCCACCACCAATATACTTACTGATGCCGCCAATGGTCACAGCCAACATCAGCACGATGGAGGCCACCACTACAGATTTCAAACCGTCACCGAAACCGTCAAGCAACTGTTCAAGGGTCATGCCTTTGACCAGGGCAATAGAGGCGGCCAACAACAAGGCGGTACCAAAGGCCCAGTTAACCTTTGGCGTACCCAGCACCACAAACGTACCGACGGCAATACCCAGCAACACGAACAAAGGCAGCACAAATTCCCACAGGCTGGCCCGGTAGTGCTCAGGCACTTTAACCTTGTGTAATTCACCACTGCTCATGGGTCTGGCGGTGGGCGCATCTAACTGGCCAGTGCTGGCAGCTCTTTGGTGCGCCTGGCGCAATCTTCGCCCGGAGAAGGTGAAGATATTCAAACTCATCAGCAAGGTACCAAATACCGCCAGTATGGCGTAGAAACTAAAGGGAATACTGTCAAAGAAAAACGCAATCCGATCGGCTTCAGTGGCCAAAAACGCCACACCCGGTACAAACAAGAAGGCCTGAACATAGGCCGGCCAGGCATTAAATGCCATGATGGCGGCAATAGGTGATGCGGTAGAGTCCACCACATAGCTCAGCTCCTCGTGGCTGACCCCGGCTTTATCTGCAATAGGACGAACTGTGGTGCCCACCAATACCGTGCTGATAGTGCCGCCTTGGAAGAAAATCACCCCTAGTAACCAAGTGACTAATTTTGCCGAGCGAGGGCCGCGTACAAAATGCCGCGTCATACTTTGGGCAAAGGCTTGAGCAGCACCGGTTTTTGCCCAAATACCGGTTAATCCGCCCAGCAGCCATAAATACAGAATCAAAATACCGGCCGCACTGGGCGTGGCCAGGCTGGGGATAAGCACCTTATCTGTGATATCAAATTGTCCAATCATAAAGGCCCCGGTCACTATCCCGGCAAACAGTGCCACTATGGGCTCGCGACAGATCAGGCACAAGGCAATAGTCACAAAAGCCGGCAGTAACGACCACATACCATAATGAAAGTCAGCCTGTAGCATCATGACCTGACCGTCATCTTTCTGTACCCACTGCTTTTTCACTTCTGGCTCACCTTGCAGTGTGTCCAGATTGGCCTGGCGAAGCGGAGAGTCCTGATAGGCGACAATATTGTCCACGGGCAATACGTCGCCCTTGTTACGATACATCAACCGACCAGTGTCATCGGTGAAGGTTTCATACAGGTAACTCTGTTCCTTCCATACCGGTTGCTGATAGTTATGTGCCAATAATGCCGCGGCCAACGCCAGTAGCAAAAAGCCCCAGGTCACAGAATTTCGCGTCAACACTGCTACTCCCGCCAATATAAAAGAGTGAAAGCTAACATCTTTATAACAGTGAAGGCGAGCGCTGAAGTTTATCCAGCCCATGCCTTTTTGTTATTGATATCTGACTTGCTGCTATGCCGGTTAACCGTTAGGCTCATGCGTTAGGTAAACCGGCGGGATAGCCATGCACGATCATCACCATCATCATCACCACAGCCACAATGGTCAACAGAACATGGCCGTGGCGTTTTTTCTTAACCTCGGCTTTGCCATTATTGAATTTATCGGTGGTGTGCTAACCAACAGTACCGCCATTATGGCCGATGCTGTGCACGACCTTGGCGATGCGCTGTCCATTGGTTTTGCCTGGGGCATGGGGCGCTACTCCGAGCGCCCGGCAGACAATCGCTTTACTTACGGGTTCAGGCGCTTATCCCTGCTTTCCGCGCTGCTTAATGGTTTGGTGTTAATTGGCGGCACTAGCTGGGTACTGTATCAGTCCATTCCCCGCCTGTGGGATCCACAGATGCCGCATACCACCGGCATGCTAGGGTTAGCCATACTGGGCATAGCAATAAACGGCTATGCGGCCTTTCGCATGCAAGGTGGCAAAACCTTAAATGAGAAGGTACTTAACTGGCACCTGCTGGAAGATATGTTGGGCTGGGTGGCGGTACTGATAGTCAGCATAGTGATGATGCTGGTTGAACTACCGATATTAGATCCACTGCTGGCCATTTGTTTCAGTCTGTTTATTTTGTTTAATGTGCTGCGCCATACCGCTAGCAGTATTGGGCTGTTTTTACAGCGCAGTCCTGACCTGCAGATGCAGCAGGACGTTGAACAGGCGCTGTTATCTCTCCCCCAAGTTACCGATATCCATCATCTGCATTTCTGGTCCTTGGACGGTGAAAAACACGTGCTTACCGTGCATCTCGTCAGTGCGCAGATGTTATCGGCACAGCAGTATCAGGCCTTGAAACAAGCCGTTAATGAACGTTTGCAACCATTTGAACTGGCGCACACCACCATTGAAATAGAACACCCACAGGAAAATTGCCGGGACGCTAAGCCTCAGACCGAACACGCACATTGTGGGCATTCCCATTAAAAAAAACGGCGCCATCTGGTGCCGCTTTTCTACACAAAATACAGATTAAGCCAGTTGCTTGCTCAGGTACTCTTCGTAAGGTCCCTGGAAGTCCACAATGCCGTCGGCTTTGATATCCAACACCCGGGTGGCCAATGAAGAAACAAACTCACGGTCGTGTGATACGAAAATCAACGTCCCTTCAAAATGCTCCAATGCCAGGTTCAGCGCCTCAATAGACTCCATATCCAAGTGGTTGGTGGGTTCGTCCATAACCAGGATATTCGGACGCAAGTTGATCAACTTACCAAACAACATACGACCTTTTTCGCCGCCCGATAAGGATTTTACCGACTTCTTGATGTCATCCTGAGAGAACAGCATACGGCCTAATAAACCGCGTACTGTTTGCTCATCATCACCCGGGTTCTTCCACTGGCTCATCCAATCAAACAGGGTCATATCCTCAGCAAAATCCTCATTATGATCCTGGGCATAGTAACCAATACTGGCATTTTCCGACCATTTCACCAGACCGGTTTTGCTGGGCAGTTGCCCTATCAGGGTTTTCAGAAAGGTAGTTTTACCAATACCGTTGGCGCCAATCACCGCCACCTTCTCGCCCACTTCCAGGATCATGCTGAACTGCTTAAACAGCATCTCATCGTAGCCATTGCTGATGTTTTCAAGTTCAAGGGCGTTACGGAACAGCTTCTTCTGTTGGGTAAAACGAATAAAAGGACTCACCCGGCTGGAAGCCTTGATCTCATGCAGTTCGATTTTCTCAATCTGCTTGGCTCTGGAGGTAGCCTGCTTGGCCTTAGACGCGTTAGCTGAGAAGCGACTAACAAAAGTTTGCAGCTCGGCAATTTGCGCCTTTTTCTTGGCATTTTCGTTAAGCAGCAACTCACGGGCCTGGGTGGCAGCCGTCATATATTCATCGTAGTTACCGGGGTACAGACGCAACTCACCATAATCCAGATCCGCCATATGGGTGCATACCTTGTTCAGGAAATGGCGATCGTGAGAAATAATAATCATGGTGGCGTTACTTTGTGCCAGGGTTTCTTCCAACCAGCGAATAGAGTTGATATCCAGGTTGTTGGTCGGTTCATCTAATAACATGATATCGGGATCGGCAAACAGCACTTGTGCCAGCAACACCCTGAGTTTCCAACCTGGGGCCACTTCACTCATCAGGCCAAAATGCTGTTCAACCGGAATATCCAGCGCTAATAACAACTCGCCGGCACGGGATTCAGCGGTGTAGCCATCCATTTCTGCAAACTGAGTTTCCAGTTCAGCCACCAACATACCGTCTTCTTCGCTCATTTCCGGCAATGAATAGATGCGATCACGCTCTTTTTTCACTTCCCACAGTTCTTTGTAACCCATGATTACGGTATCGATAACACTGAACTGCTCAAAAGCAAACTGGTCCTGGCCCAGCACCCCAATTCTGGTATTAGGTTCACGCATCACGTTACCGGATGAAGGTTCCAGCTTTTTGGCCAGAATTTTCATAAAGGTGGATTTACCGCAGCCGTTGGCACCAATCAGTCCGTAGCGATTACCGCCACCAAACTTAACGGAAATGTTTTCAAAAAGCGGCTTAGCACCGAACTGCATCGTGATATTGGCGGTAGCAATCATAAGAACCTGTAAAAGCGAATGAGTTAGAGGGTTGACCGGCACAGCGGTCAAAAATGCGGCGCAGTGTAGCCTAATTCAGACCGAAAGTATGCCCATTTGCACCGGCATAGAGCGTTTTATTTTTTTGTTATGAAATTTACGCAAAATCAAAAGGTTGCTTCTACATTTTATTAACAAATAAGAGCAGCATTGAGTCAGGAGCTGTCACACCCAGGGGAGCCATATGCAAATACAACTTCTGAGCCAGTGCAAGCCAGTCTTAAGAAAACCTTAAGCAATGCACCATATGCTGACGCCATAAGTAGCGCATTGAAGCAAACACCTATGCCCGAGTTATCCGTCGTTGTCCCGATAAAAGACGAGCAAGACAATATCCACCCCCTTATCAGCGAAATTCAACAGAGTCTGCATGGACTGATTTCTTATGAAATCGTCTACGTGGATGATGGCAGTCATGACCAGTCTTTGGCCATTTTGGATCGCCTGCAACAAGCCGGCACAGTTCCCCTGCGTATTCTCAGAAATCCTCAAAGCTGTGGGCAAAGTACCGCCGTACATTTGGGCGTGAGTAACGCCAGAGGCAGACTTATTGCTACACTAGACGGTGACGGACAGAACGACCCGGCCGACATTCCCGCCATGCTCGAACTGGCCAAAGCCTATCATGATAAGCAAGACTTTCTGATTGCCGGTTATCGAAAAAACCGTCACGACAGTCGCTGGAAGCTGTTTCAAAGTCGCATTGCCAATAAAATCCGCGCCGCGCTTTTAGGCGACAACACCCCGGATACCGGCTGTGGACTAAAACTGTTTCCCCGCCATACCTTTCTTAAACTGCCCTATTTTGACCATATGCATCGCTTTTTACCGGCGCTGGTTCAGCGTAGCGGCGGAGAAGTCAAAATCTCCGAAGTAAACCACAGAGCCAGAATGACGGGAGTATCCAAGTACGGCATGCTGAATCGTGCCTGGGTGGGGCTGGTGGATATATTTGGCGTGATGTGGTTACAGCGACGTAACCGAATGAACGCACAGTGCACGGAGTATCGCCATGACCAAACCGGCGCCTAAATCCTTTGCACGCAGCGTATTACCTGCCCTCACCTGGCTTACCGCTCTGCTGATCATAGGCTGGTTTGTGGGTAAAACCCAGTGGCTGGCCGATTGGCAACCAGAACGCTTTGGTCAGTATCTGACCGGCAATGTGTTATATGACAGTGCAATATTTGTGGGCTTATTTGCAGTGCTCAGTGCCATCGGGCTACCCAGGCAAATCCCCGCCTTTATCGGTGGCTATTACTTTGGGGTATTAAGCGGTTTACTGCTATCTACCCTAGCCGTCACCTTAGGTGCCAGCCTGACCTTGCTGACTGTCCGCTTGCTTGGCAATCAGTTAGCGACACTTAAACAGCGCTTAACGGGGCAACGACTGCGTCATTTTCTGTCTCAGAATACCTTTCAGGCCACCATCGCCGTGCGCCTCTTCCCTGTGGGGAATAATCTGGCGGTGAATCTGCTGGCGGGGCTTATTCGACTGCCTGTGGTTGCCTTTCTGTGCGGCTCATTCATTGGTTACTTACCCCAGATGCTAGTGTTTGCTTTATCCGGCGCAGGATTAAAGTTCAATGCACATTTACAAATCCTGCTTGGCGCGGCGCTACTGATTATTTCCAGCGCTATTGGGATCTGGCTGTATCGCCGTAGCCGCTTGCACACTGAATCGCATCTGCGCCAGGACGCCCCAGCCCATGTTTAGTGTTAATGCTAAACAGGCCAGCGTGGCCTTGGCCATGCTGGCCATAGTGATGATTTTCAGCGGTGTAGGCCTGCGGGATCCCTGGCCCGCCGACGAACCCCGCTTTGCCCAGGTAGCGGTTGAGATGGTGGAATCCGGTCAATGGTTTTTCCCCATGCGCGGCGGTGAACTCTACCCGGATAAGCCACCGGTCTTTATGTGGAGCATCGCATTTTTTTACTGGCTGCTTGGCAGCATAAAAGTGGCCTTCTTGCTGCCCTCTGCACTATGCGGGTTGCTGACGCTCTATCTGGTATATGACCTGGGCAAGCGCCTGTGGAACCAACAAAGCGGTATCATCGCCGCGACCCTGCTGCTGGTGAGCTTTCAATTCACCCTGCAAGCCAAAACGGCGCAGATCGATGCCATGGTCTGCGCCTGGATCACCTTAGGCTGTTACGGTTTATTGCGCCATCTGCTGTGCCGGGACGGCTGGTTTTGGTATTACCTGGGCTTTGCCGCTATGGGGCTGGGTGTTATCACCAAGGGCGTGGGCTTTCTACCCTTGCTAATGTTGCTGCCTTTTTTTCTGGTGCGCCGCATCCAACCTCAGCCTAATGAAATCACCGGTGGCCTTCGTTGGTGGGCGGGCCCGTTGGCCATGCTGGCGGTTATCGCCCTGTGGTTTGTGCCTATGCTGCTACTGGTGGCCCATAGCCAGGATGCAGCCTTTGAAATGTACCGGGACAATATCCTTCTCAAGCAAACCGCCAAGCGTTACGCCGACTCCTGGCATCATATTAAGCCTTTCTGGTATTACCTGACTTCGGTGATCCCACTCTTCTGGCTGCCCCTCAGCCTGCTGCTGCCCTGGTTGATACCCAATTGGTGGCGGGCCATTAAAGCCGGTGACAGACGTATTATTCTGCCTGTTACCTGGGTATTGCTGGTGTTGCTGTTTTTCAGCCTGAGTCCGGGTAAACGCGGCGTTTATATTTTGCCCGCGTTGCCCATGCTGGCCCTTGTTAGCGCCCCGTTTCTACAGCACGTTTTGCAGCACCGCTGGCCACCTCGTCTCATTAACCTTACTGTCGCGCTGCTGGGTACACTGCTATTGGTATTGGCCGTGGCTGGCCTGGCAGGTATGGAAAAGGTTGAGCGCTTAGTGGATGACTACCCTATAAACCCTTGGTGGTTGTTGCTAAGTCTGGGTACCATTGGGCTTTTAAGCGCTATATGTGTACGTCAACAAGGAAAGAGCTGGCTGGTATTTATTCTGCCCTTCTGGCTGATTTATAGCACCTGGGGCTATAACTTGTTAGGTCCGGTCAAAACCCCAAAACAGGTGTTAGCTAAGCTCGCGCTTCATGAGCCCAACCCTCTCCCTTTGGTGATGATTGGGTTAAAAGAACAGTTCTTGCTTTTTTCTCCTTACCCCCTCGGTCATTTTGGCTACCACACGCCAATACCCCAACAAGAACAGGCCGCCTGGCAGTGGTTGACTGAGCATCCACAAGGCAAAGTGTTGGTTGCCCGCCAAAGTGGATTTAAATGTCTTAACTTGGATAAGGCCATCGACCTTGGTTTTGCCCACCGCGAAGACTGGCTGTTACTGGATAGCTCAGCCAGGATAACGGACTGCCCCATAGAAGCTCCCGTTTCCCCTGTGTTTTATGCTGCCAAACCTTAGTTTGGCAGCCAGCTTTTACGCATCCCAATCTTATCAATATACCGCAATGGCATACCTTTATCGGCGCCACACTTTCAGTCTGAAACCTGTGCAATCCCTTGTGTAAAAAGGATTTTTTTAACTAAGCTGAATGTGGATAGAAAAAATCTTTGCGTCTTCAGACTTTCTTAAGACTCAGGGAATAGGCTAAGGGTTAGCAGTATTCTTTCAAGGAAATGCCATGCCCCCAAGATTGTCTTATTACAAGGCGTTGCCTCTTGGTTTAACCTGCCTATTTGGGGCAGTTCCCATCATGGCATGCGAGCAACCCGCCGATATTGAACTGAATATTCATACTATTTTTGATGAAAGTGAACCTGATACCACCTGGCTTCACAAGCTAGCCAACACCCTGCACGTTGATACCCAAAAAGCCACCTTGGAAAATGAGCTGGCATTTTTGTCACCCTGCGAAGCAGACCCACAAAAGTTGTACGAAGTGGAACGACACTTACGTAGCCGAAATTATTTGCGCGATGCAAAGGTTCAGTTGGTTAAGGACGATCACCACACAGCGCCCCGTATCCAAATCGACACCTGGGATACCTGGTCGTTGATGCCCATAATGGACTTTGGCCGAAAAGGCGGTAAAAACCATTTTGAGGTGGGCTTAAAAGACCGCAATCTGCTGGGCCTAGGTGTAGACGCTGAACTTGCCTATTTCTCCGATCCACAGCGTACAGGCTATAAGCTGGATACCGAGTTCCCGTTATTTATGGGCCACAACAGCAGTGCCAGAATACGCTTGATTGACAGCCCAGATGGCTATCAGCGTAGCGTCTTTTTGGACAAGCCTTTGGTCAGCGTTGACAGTGATTTTGGTGGCAGTGTCGGTTTTAACACAGAAGATCGCGTCGATACCCTGTTCCACAACAGCCAGGACGAACTGCTGTTCCGACATCAAATCGATTACCAAACCCTGAATCTGGGCTGGAAAGTGGGCAATTGGGATGACCATCACTTACGTGTAATGACCGGCTGGACCAAAGATGAACATAGATTCAGCGAGCCTCAATCGGACTATCTGCCTACCGACCGTATCTTCAACTATCCCTGGGTTGGCATGGAATGGCTGGAAGACGACTTTGTCACCATACGCAACCTGCACCTGATAGAAGAAAAAGAAGACATTAATCTGGGCTGGCATTTGCAAGCCAATCTTGGCCATAACCTGGCATCCGGGCCACAACAAGGCGCCTGGCTGTGGAACCTGTCCGCCAGTAAAGGGCTAGCCTGGAACGCCGACACTTTGTTGCTTGCCCGGTTACAAGCTGGCGGATTTGCCGGCGGCGCACAAGACCACAGTTCCATGACAGGTCGCTTGGGCGGCGAGCTTATCCATCGTCTCAACCAGCGTTTTGCCTGGTATGCCAGCGCTACCTGGCAGTTCTCCGACAACCCTACCCTGGATAACCCAGTCAATCTCGGGGGTGATACCGGCCTGCGCGGTTATCCACTGCAATACCAATATGGTGAGCAGACCTTACTGGTTAGCACCGAACTTCGTTACTACCCCAGAATCAATTTATTCAAGCTGTTTGAACTGGGGGGTGCGGTATTTTACGACGCAGGTAAAAGTTTTGGTGACAGCCCTCGCCCCAATGAAGACACCGGATTGCTGCAAAGTGCCGGTATAGGAGCCAGGCTGTATTCCACTCATTCCAGCGACCGCCAGGTTATTCATATCGATCTCGTTCACCCCTTTTCAGACCAGGAAGATGTAAGCGGCCTGGAATTTCGCGTAGAGGTAAAGCATGCATTCTAAGCAAATGGACGGCCCCCAGAACGCTATTGATGCGGACAAACCACCGCATCTGGTAAAAGCCCAGGGCATAACCCGGCTTATAAAAGCGGGCTTTAACTCCTGTCGAGCCTTTTGTTGGTTATGTAAGCACGAAGCGGCCTTTCGTCAGGAGATATTGTTGCTGATAGTACTGCTGCCAGTACCTTTTTTGTTGGATATGTCACTGTCAGTGCGACTGGTGATGATTATCAGCCTGCTGCTACTGCCCCTGGTTGAAATCCTTAATACCGCCATTGAGGCCGTTGTTGACCGCATTGGCCCAGAGTTTCATAGCCTTTCCGGTCTGGCTAAAGATCTTGGCTCTGCTGCAGTGCTACTCAGTATGCTGATTGTTTCTTTGGTATGGGGTTTAGCGCTATACGACTACTGGACATAAGGATTCCACATGTTAGCTTTTACTCGCCTTACGCCCTGGCAGAGCCAGCTACTGCTGGTGGTATTTTTGTTACTGACCGCCAATATCAGCTTTTTCGGCCAGTTAACCCGTCTCTACCCGATTGCGCAACACCAAGGTTTTGTTCTCTCTGTCACCTTACTACTTGGCTTGCTATTGCTATTGACGGTACAGCTATTCAGCCTCTTACTAACACCACGCTGGTTGTATCCGATAATCTTGCTTATTGCCGCCATCACCGGCTATTTCAACGACGAACTGGGTACGGTATTTGACCGGGTCATGCTGACCAATGTGTTGCAAACCAATCTGGGTGAAGCAGGCGAGCTGATGAATGCCGGCTTAGCATGGCGAATTTTACTGCTGGCGGTGCTTCCCAGCTTGCTGCTATGGCAATGTAAGGACGGATTAAAACGCCCGGGCCTGAAAACCTCAGCCATAACGCTGTCCACAGCCTTTATTCTGACCCTGCTCAGCATGCTGCCCTTTACCGATCAATATGCCAGCTTCTTTCGCGAACATAAAACCGTTCGTTATAACGCCATTCCCATCTACCCCATCTACTCGGCCATCGATCTTGCGGCCCGTCAACTACGCAATCCACATCCCAATGAGTTGGTGCAGCTCACAGGCGAAACGGTAAACCCTAAACCTACCGGCCATTCTGAATTAATGATACTGGTGGTAGGTGAGACGGCGCGCGCCGATCATTTCGCCTTAAATGGCTACAAGCGGCAAACTAATCCGCTATTGTCCAAACAGGCCAACCTGCTCAGTTACGCCAATGTGAGCTCATGCGGCACGTCTACCGCAGTTTCTGTACCTTGTATGTTTTCATTCAGTGACCGCGAGTCTTTTGATTTAGACAGTGCCAAATACACAGAGAATGTGTTGGATGTATTGCACAAAGCTAAGGTTAACGTGCTATGGCGGGATAATAATTCAGACTCGAAAGGGGTCGCCACCCGCCTGCCCTATGAGGATTATCACTCCCCAAAGGTCAATCCGGTGTGTGACGACACTGAGTGTCGGGATGTGGGCATGTTGGCGGGGCTGCAGCAATACATCGACCAGCAACAAGGGGATATTTTAATTGTGCTGCACCAGATGGGCAGCCACGGCCCGGCCTATTACAAACGCTATCCAGATGAATTTGAGCGCTTTACCCCGGCCTGTAAAAGCAAAGAGCTGTCTGAATGCTCCACGCAGGAAGTTGTTAACGCCTACGACAACAGCATTCTCTACACAGATTACTTTCTGAATGAAGTGATTGAGCTTTTAAAACGTAACACGCCAAAGTTTGAAACCGCCATGTTGTATATGAGCGACCATGGTGAATCCTTAGGAGAAAACGGCCTTTACCTGCACGGTATGCCCTATTTTCTGGCCCCCAAAGCGCAAACCCATGTGCCCTTCTTAGTTTGGGTGGGCGAGAGCTCCGATATCCTGCTGGAGCCGTCTCGCGGCCTGACCCATCAAGCCTACAGCCATGATGATTTTAGTTGCAGTCTGCTGCAGTCCTTTGAAATCGACAGCCGAATTGCTGGTGACACGCCTTGTGTCCCCTACTTTGTATACCGGGATGAATAAGTTGTTTTTACGCCATATAGTCATAACAGGTACGTTATTAGCCGTGCTATTGATGGTCTTTAGCCTCACCCCATTGGATTTGCTGGTACAAGACACTTTTTACAACGCCAACACACAGCAATGGCTTTGGGATAAACAGGAGCCCTGGGCCAGGTTGTTTTTCTACGACGGTATAAAAGCCGCTCTGGTTGTGCTGTTTTTAGTACTGCTGACTACGCTGATAATAAGCCGTTTTAGCACCAGACTAAAACCCTTCAGGGCGGGCTTACTGATTGTCATGTCCTCAATGGTATTGGTACCGGCCGCCGTCAGTCTGTTAAAAGCGAACACCAATATGGCTTGCCCGGTTAATCTGCTCCAGTATGGCGGCAAGGTCGAGCATGCTGCACTCTTTGCCTCTTATCCACCAGGTCAATCTCCCGCCAGTATTCAGAAGTGTTTTCCCGCCGGTCATGCCAGCGGCGGCTTTGCCCTGTTATCCCTGATATTTCTGATGCCCACGGCCAGAGCACGACAAATGGCGTTAATCGGCAGCCTGTCTCTTGGCTGGCTGATGGGAGGATATAAAATGGCTATTGGCGATCATTTTCTTAGCCATACCCTGGCCTCAATGCTGCTCGCCTGGATGATAATTTGTACCCTGGCCTGGCGCATATATCGGTATTATGAGGTTCCTCAGTGGTGGCAGGAATATCGTCAAGTCCCCCATAAGGTCGACCACTATATTCAATTACCAAAGCAGGTTAACGCTGCCATTGACTTGGTACCCGAAAAAGCCGAACAATAATAAAGTACCCCCACAATAAATAAGGAATACTCTGATGTCCCGTAGCACCTATCACCCTATCAGTATCGCCATGCATTGGCTGATGTTATTACTGATTGTGGCCGTATACGCTTGTATTGAGTTAAGAGAAATCTATCCTAAAGGCAGCGACCCCAGAGAAGCGCTGAAACAGTGGCACTTTATGCTGGGGTTACTGGTCGGTACGCTGGTGCTGATTCGCATTTATTTTCGCCTGACAACCCGCGCCCCCGCCATTGAACCAGCCCCCTCGGCACTGCAGAGAAAGCTTGCCGCGGCCATGCACGGTTTACTCTATTTGCTGATGCTCGGACTTCCCCTGGCCGGCTGGCTGATCTTAAGTGCTGCTGGCAAGCCAGTACCCTTTTTCGGCCTGACGCTGCCACCGCTGGTGGCAGAGAATGGGGATCTGGCCGGCATGATCAAAGAATGGCATGAAACCATAGGCCAGGCAGGCTATTTTCTGATTGGTCTGCATGCTTTAGTGGCGTTGTGGCACCACTATGGCAAAAAAGATAATACCCTGCTGCGCATGCTACCCGGCAAGAAGTAATACACAACAAGCCGGCTGTAAGCTTGCAGCCGGTTTGTATTTCTCCCCACTACAAACTAAGATAATAAGCCACAATATCCAGGCTGGATAATACACCCACCACATCCTCATTGCGCACGACCACGACATGATGACATCCATGCTCAAGCATCAGGCTGCAGGCCTGTCGCATATCGGCATCCTCGGAAAGGGTCAATAATGGCCGACTGGCCAGACTGGCAATAGGAACATGCTCTGTGCTACTCACCTTCAGCATATCTCTGCTGGTCAGTATGGCTTTTGGTGCAGCCTGGCTGTCTACCACAAGCAGGCTGCTGACATTGGTCTTAAGCATTTGCTGGCGGGCAGTTTCCAGCGTATCAGTGGTTTTTACGTAACGAATGACAGTACGTAGTGGCAAGTCCCCTATACGCATAACACACTCCCTGTCTGGTTAGAATTCATACTCCAGTACAAATCTTAGCGTATGATCTTTGCCGATACCGCTGACTTCGGAAATAAAGCCTAGTTCCCATTTCAACTGGCGTTGTCCGTCAAAACGTTGCACGCCCATCAGGGCCGGACCAATGCCAACAAAGTCCTCGCCCATAAAAACTTCAATTGACGGCTGAACTTGTGGTTTCCAACGAAATCGGTACTGCATGCGGAATTCGGTTTCAAATTCATCATGTAATGCCTTACCCCATTCATACACCAAAAACCAGTTTAAGGTCAGGCTGTTGCGGCCAAATTCTTTTTCCATCACCAAACCTGAGGTGGCCTCCCAGGCATCCTGCTTGTGCTGTTTTTCCAACTCAAACACCAGCCCCCAGTCAGCCCAGTATCGGCCCTGATCGGTCAGCATCCAGCGACTCTCAAGCTCATAGGCTTGCAAGCCAAAATTATCATCGCTGTCGCGCTCTCCGACAATGTACGCCTCTAAGGTGACGTACTCGGATAATGAGTGACCATAGCCGATACGCTGTGCCAGGACATTGCGATCATCGTTCTGACGCGACATAAAACGCCATTCCAGTCGCTGCTCATCGGGTAGCACATTGGGGTGATAGACCTTGTCCACCACGTAACCATCGGCTTGTGCCAGGCAACACGTCAGCAATAAGGCCGTTGCCAATAATTGATTTTTCATACTTCCCCCTTTGCAGCCATAGGCGAGCGGGACGGGTGAACGCGTCGGTAAAGCCAGCTAAAAGGCAGTACAACGGCTAACAAATAAACACATAGTTGCCATAAACCCGGTGCTGCCTCATACCCCATCAGGGAATTCAGCAAATGCCCCAGTTCCGAATTATCCGCAATCCACTGACTGGTATCCCAGATGGGCGTCATAGGCGGCAGCAAATCTACCTGGGTCAGCAAATTCAAGGCATAGCTCAACTGCCCGGCGCCCCACATCAGCATCAGTAAGGCGCCAGGTAATTTATACCCTGCAGCCAGCCACTGACGACACAGAATATGCAGCAGTACGGCCACACTCATACACACCGCTCCGCCGAGTATGGTGCCCATAATCAGCGCCAATGGTGTTTGCTCATGGGTCCAATAACTAAAGAAGTACACCAGAAAGTTGGCGCCATCCATAGCCAGAACCAGTGACACCATGGCAATCGCCGACCAACGCCATCCCTGTGGCCGTAAACTGAACTGGCAATGCAGATTCACCAACAGCAGCGCAAACATGGCCACCTGGCAACTGAAAATAAACACCTCAACCCCGGCACCTTCAAGCAGTTCGCTGAGATTGTCTACCGCATGGGTCAACGCCAGGCTGCCCAAAAGCCCCAGTGCCAACGCCCATCCCAACCAGTTAATCTGTCGCTGTGAGTGATTAGCCACAGCCAACAACATGCTCACCAGCACAAATACAGGCAGTGCATCGCGCAAAAACAGGATCACCGAGTTAATTAGCATCACTGATCTCCTGCTTAACGGCAACCACCTGACCGCGGGCAGTATTGGGATTAAACTCACCAAAAAAGTCATACACGCCGGGTTTAAGCGGTCCGATGTACACCGTGGCTTTGCGCTTGGGGAAAATCACTTTTTCACGGTTGAGATCAAAACTGTCGAATTCTTCTGGGGTGTCATCCTGGTTATGGATCACCAGCTTCACTTTGCGCCCTGCCGGCACTTCTAATCTGGCCGGATAAAACAGATGCTCCTTGAGCACCAGTTCAAACTCGTCTACCTCTGCCTGGCAGGGCAAGCCAAGCACTAGCAACATACCAATGGTAAGGCGCCCCTTAGCCATGTTGCCCTCCCGTTGCGGTAAACTGCACCTCAACACGCAGTCCGCCCAGCTGCGCTGAGCGCAGTAAACGGATATGGGCGCCGTACAACTCCACAATATGCTTGACGATAGCCAGCCCCAAGCCACATCCAATGCTGCCCGATTGGTGACGGTCGCCCCCGACCCGATAGAAACGTTCAAACACTCGCTCGTACTCCGACTCAGCCAAGCCTGGACCAGAATCCTCGACCACTAGCAAAACGCCTTCTGGACCTTTATCGATATTCACCTCTATCTGACTGCCGACCGGGCTGTATTTACTGGCGTTAGAAACCAGATTCTGCACGAGCACATTCAATGAAAACGCATCACCTAGCATGGAAGTCGCAGTACCAGACAGGCCAATCTGCTGTTGCTTGGCCTGTAGCTGCGGATACAAATTGGCAATGCAGGTCTGGCATAGACGATACAAATCAACCTCAACCCACTTCACACTAAAATGTTCCGGATTAGTGCGGTTAAGCAGCAAAATCTGATCGACCACATGCCCCATTCTCTCTACGCCATCCCGCAGCAATGTCATATTGGCAGACTCAGTTCCCAGCTCCTGAGCCAAATTATGGCAATTGATTTTCAGAACACTCAGGGGCGTGCGAAGCTCATGCGCTGCATCGGAAGCAAAGCGCCGCTCCCGGGCAAAAGCAGCATCAAGACGAACCAGCAAGCCATTAATGGTTTTCAACACTGGCTGAAGTTCAATGGGTGGCTGGCTTAGTGCCACGGGACTCAGATCATCCGGTTTCTTTTGCTTTAACGCATCAGATAAGCCCACTAAGGGTCTTAAGCCCTGCTTCACAGCAAGTGAAATCAGTAACGCCAACAACGGCAGGCTGAAGACCAAAGGCTGAACCGCGGCCAACACCAATTCATCTGCCAATTCGTAGCGATGACTGAGAGGCTGCGCCAGCATCAGCCAATGCTGTGAGTCTGGATAGTAACGCGCCAGCGTTCGCCAGCGCTGGCCGGAGAAGTTTTCATCCCGAAATCCCAGTTCAAAGCGGGTAATGGGGGCTTCTGGGCTGTTAAAAGAATGCAGCAGTAATTCATCATTCTGCCAGATCTGCAAAATCATCTCGGACTCTTTGCTCAGTCGCCCAAGCTGAATGGTTAACTGCATGGTTTCCAGCGTGTCGGCCATCGCGACCAACTGACTGTCAAACAAACTGGTGGCGCGCGCCATACTGCCCCGATAGCCTTTTATGGCCGCAAAAAAGAGCACCAGGGTGATCACCGAGAGCAGTATAAGTACCAGATAACGACGGATGGAGGTCATTTGTTTATTGTGTAGCCCACGCCCCGAATGGTTTGAATAAAGCCAACAGGTAATTTTTTCCGCAAATGATGTATATGCACTTCGACAGCATTACTGGCCACTTCTTCGCCCCATTCATACAGGCGGCTCTCAAGCTGTTCACGGGACTGAATGCGGCCGGCATTTTCAATCAATGCCTTAGCTAACATATATTCGCGCCGGGATAAGGCCAGCGGTTGCTGCGCCACCAGCACTTTGTGTGCCAAGGTATCCAAAGTCACATTGCCAATGTTGATACAGTTGTCATCAGAGGTGCCCAAACGCCGGGCAATAACCCGTATACGAGCCAGCAACTCGGGAACATCGAAGGGCTTGGCCAAATAATCATCGGCCCCTAAATCCAGCCCTTTTATCTTATCCGCGGTACTGTCTCT
Source organism: Bowmanella pacifica (assembly GCF_014645355.1). Lineage (GTDB taxonomy): Bacteria > Pseudomonadota > Gammaproteobacteria > Enterobacterales > Alteromonadaceae > Bowmanella > Bowmanella pacifica. Next base: position 287,140 of record NZ_BMLS01000003.1, read on the forward strand.
GGCGGTCAGTACCAAAATAGGCGTCCCCAAACGCTGCTGTCTGGCTTGTTTTAATATTTCAATGCCATCTAAGTCAGGTAAACCTAAATCCAAAATGGCCATATCCGCCTGCTTGGCTTGCAAGGCCGCTAATCCCTGCCGGCCGCTGCTAAGATGGTCAACGGCAAAGCCCTCACTACGCAGAGCGTGAACCAAGCCGGCAGCCAGCTGCATATCATCTTCGATCAGTAAAAGTCTCATCGGTCCAACAGTTTGCTATTGATTCTTGCCAGCATGGTAGAGGCCTGACGTAAATTCAAGAAATACAAGGGGTCTTCGTTATCTGGGGCGCTATTAACGGCAATCAGCAGATGTTGCCTGGCCGTTTCGGTTTGCCCACTGTCTACATAGTAGCGTGCCGCAGCCAAGTGATTGGCGACATGTTCAGGGCCCACCACCAAGGCTTCCTGTATAAGCTGTTTAGCCTTACGCCTATCACCAAAAGACAACGGCCAGGGCGGGGTCTCAAGATATAACAGCGCCAACTCTGCCAGCGCTTCTCCGTCGGCCACATACACATCCAAATGGGCGGCTCGGGTCAGCGCATCCCGGGCGGCACGGGCCGCTCTAAGCTGTGCCAGCCCGCCTGATTGGCGGGCCAGTTCGTGGTTAATACGTCCTAAAACCAGCCAATTGATAGCACACTGCGCACATTGGTGGGTGTATTTCTCGGCTTCCTGTTGCAAACGGGCTAACGTCCTCAGCACGTTTGCATCATCCACCTCGTCCATTGAAGCGGCTAATTGTGTCAGCAATGGCGTCGCTACCTGTTGCGCCTGAACCGTAGCCGCCAATTGGCAGGCCAGGCAAAGCATCAGTCCTCTTACCCAGTTGTTCATCGCAATTACCCTGGTTTTACTCAGCTTGCTGCGACTCTAAAACATTTCCCTTAACAGAATATTAAGTCAGGACAGGCTGCTGAACACCTTGCATACGCTTTTCCTGCGCCATGGCCAAAACAAGCCCCTGATAAAGCGCGCCGACATCATCGGCGGCTTCATCCAGAATCATTAATGAATAGCGTACCTGTAAATTCACGGTTTGCCCTGATACCGTTTCAAACGCGGTCTGGGTCAGGCTTAAAATCAGGCTCTCGATATGCGCCTTGGCACGAATCTCATCTATATCGTTCAGGCAAACTAAAAATTCCTGGCTGCCCATACGTCCTAGCACATCCCCTACCCGACAGGCCTGGCGTAATATGTCGGCCACCTGTTTGAGTACCTTCTCCACACTACCATGGCCACAGGTCAGGTTGATGCCATCGAGGCCGTCTAATTCAATTAAGCTAAGGGCATGCACCCTCAGCACCGACGGCCGACTAAAGCTTTTTAGTTTGTCCATTGCGGCACTGCCCGTTAACAGTCCGGTATGTTGGTCCCGTTGCCGCTCTGCACGACGACGGCGGTAATACAACCAGGCCAGCAGTCCCATCAGGGCAGCCATCACCGACAAGGCCGCCACCAAACGCATGGTCGCGACAGCTTCTTGTTTTTTGACCTGCTCTAGACTGGACTCCAAGGCCACTATGTCGGACAACATCTGCGCAACCCCCAGTATCTTCGAGGACGATTGCTGGATTTCAAACAAGCGCCGACTGACGCGATCATAGCGTTTAAATACCGCATAGGCGGCATCAGACTGCCCCAATGCATGATAACCATTAACCAACAAACGCAAATACGCCAGATCTTCCGACTGCTGATAGGGTCGTTGTGGCATTTCCAAGGCAATATAATCACGCAAACAACGCAGATCTAAATCCACCAGACAGGCTTCTGCCTGCATTCTGCGATAAATGGTATCCATATCCGGATGGGACAAATCAGGCAAAAACACAGCCCATCTTGCCAGGCTGTCTTTTAGCAGTTGCTGATCCCCTTGATAGAGCGCATAACCGGCCTGTGCCTGCTGCACCCAGGCATTGCTCAGTGCGGTATTCACCTGACTATTTTGTTTAATCAACTCAGCGAGGGCCTGATGGGCCTGTTCAACCCGACCGCCATGAAGATAAGCGTTAATGGCATTAAAAAGCGGCATTAGCAGGGTTTCTCCCTGATAAGCACCCTGAGACATTTGATACGACTTCATGTACTGGTCACCAGCCAGTTCATGCTGACCAATCAGTGCATACAAGTTACCGATATTATTGAAAATATCCGACCTCACCGCCTGGTCTTCAGCGGTCGAATAGCGCTCCAGCAAGGCATACAATTTAGCCAGACTTTTATCAATGTGCTGTTCGTCAATATCGCAGGTGGAGGTCAACTCTAATTGCGCGCCCAATAAAATAGACTGAGAGTCAACGCGTAAGGCCTCTTGCTCGGCGGCGCGGTAATAGTCACACCGCTGTTGGGCATCACTACTGCTGGTGACAATACCAGCCAAATACAATGCGTAGGCCAGGTTCTCTGAATCATCCGACGGCGGAGAATCATTCAGCATCTGTGCAAGTAACTCGCCGGCCTCTTCCAACTTACCGCCACAGGCCAGAAACTGCGCCTTACGCACCTGCAGATAGAATACCTTGGAGCGTGGCAGATTATTGCCCAGCAGATGTTGTTCTATCTGTGCGGCTTGTTCATCTGTTGGGCACTCATAATTATCCGCTTGTAGAGAACGAACCAGCCCCTCGGCCGTCGATGCCGCATGCACGGTACCTCCCCAGGCAAGCGATATACAGCCCAGTAAACAGAATAAGCGCGAAGCTCCTTTAGTCATTCATTCAGGTGCCGGTTGCAGCGATACGTGCCCCATTGTAGCCAGACTATTCGTATAATAGAAGCAAGTACCTGATAGATTGGCATTTATTAACCGTTGTTTGTCTTCAGCACATGCTTATAAGCAGGATAAGGCCATAGATAAAAGGCTGTAAAACTCACCTTCGCGCTTGCTCTACAGGTGAAAACACATTGGCTAATGATCACGACGCTGAGAAGACCAGTCTCGTTCAGCGTCATCAGGCAGTTGCTGCCACTGATCACCAATAAGTGGATCCGGCTCCTCATCTTCCACCATAACGACCGGCTCCTCCACCGGCTTTGGATCCCGGCGTTGAAACAACACCGACGCCAGGGTGCCGGCAACAGCGCCGAAAAAGTGATATTCAAAGGATATTTGTGGCTCGGTGGGAAAAATACTCATCACCATTCCACCGTACAGGAAAAAACCTACCATCATTAGCGCTACCGAAAGCTTATCGCGCCGGATGATGCTGGCGACCAGCAGGTAGAAAAACATACCGTGAACTACACCGCTCACCCCGACATGGGGCGCCTGTCTGGCGAAACACCAGACACCCATTCCGGAAAGCAGCCAAATAAGTAGCAAGGCTGGCTTCCAGGAGCGCGGATAGCCATAGAGTAGTAAGGTCCCTAGCACCAATACAGGCAGACTGTTACTAAACAGATGTGAGTAAGAGCCATGCAACAAGGGGGCGGTAATAATTCCCACCAACCCTGCCACACTGCCAGGAACCAATGCCAGTGCTGACAGATCCAAAGCAAAGAAAGTCTCGGCCAGTTTTACCCACCACAGAAAGCACAGTGACAAGCAGGCTATGAGCATAGCCCGCCCGAGGCTGGCCGGTTTGGTCTGTGGCATTGTGCGCTCCGCTATCAAGCTATAACTGTATATATAGGGTTTGAATAGCCAAGTTAAAACCCAATGAGGGCAAAGTTTGTGCTATCAACAGGCCACAACTCACGCCGCTATTCAGACTACAGCGCGAAATCCTGACGAAGCAAACCATAGAGTGCAGAATCAGACATATGCCCATCGACTATCCAGCGCTGAGGTAGGTAACCTTCTTGTTGAAAACCCAGTCTTTGCAGGGCCTTGGCCGATCCCAGATTCTCTGGGTCGATCTCCGCCTCTAGGCGGTTCAAATTCAACTGCGAAAACGCAAAATCTAGTAGCAGTCGGCCAGCTTCCTGAATATAGCCTTTACCCCAGAATTCCACTCCTAAACCAAAACCAATCTCGGCCCGCCGCGAGTCGGGTTGTATATGCCACAACATGCACTTTCCCATCAACGCGTCAGTGTTTTTATCAACAATAGCGAAAACATACTGCGCTTCCAGCTCCATGGCCTGCTGCGTATCAGCAATATACTGGTGTGCGTCACTTATGTCCTTCCAGGGCGGCGTGTACCAATAGGTCATAACCTGAGGATCGGAAAAGATCTTAAATAACGCCTCTGCATCCCCTGCAACCAAAGGCCGTAAAACTAGCCGCTCACTTGTCAGCGCCAATATTGGAACACCTGGCATAAAGGCTCTCCTTGTATAAGTTACCTGGCCTTGTCAATGCGGCCTGAGGCGGTGTATTTCAATCCACACCGGGTTTATTAAATATTTATGACCCCATTGATCTGCAGTAAGAAGCTGCTAGTTTGACTGATCATTCAGGGAAACACCCCAAAGGCAGTCATAATGCCGGTGCAGCAATGAACCAAAAGGAACTGGCCAACATTCTGTCAGGTTTTGAGCGCTTACGTTGTCTAAACGCCAATTGGCGAGGAAAAGACTATTTTGTTGGCGACATTGGCGGTCAATATACGGGGCTGAAACGTGCCCTGCATAAGACGCAATTCGACCCCCGCCGTGACCGGCTGTTTTGTACTGGAAACCTGATAGATCCAGGGACCGAGAGCCCCAAGGTACTCACGCTGCTGGAACAACCCTGGTTCTTCACCGTATTAGGGGTGCACGAGCTTATGATGCTGGATGCCTTAAAACGGGGGCATTACCTGCATTGGTACATGGCCGGTGGCCAGTGGGCGTTTAATCAGGATCTGACACTGGCTCGCGACCTCACTGATGCAATTCCCCTGCTCCACTCTCTGCCCATTGCCTTTCTCATCGAGCAAAGAAAATACCCTCCCATTGGACTTATCAGTAAATCCCCACCTCAGGATTTCACTAAAGAAGGGCTTGCCTCAGCGAGTTTGATGCAGCTACTGGACTGTCTTATAAAGACTGATGTGCCAAACAAAAAGCGCTGCAACTATCACCAGCTAGATGCTGTGATTCTAGGTGGCGAACCGGCTCGCAAAAGCTGGGCAAAAGGTAATATTGCGGGGATTAATTTGGGTGCCTCATTCTTACCTCAACGAGGCAGCTTAGTGTTGTTCAAACGCAAAAAGGTGCGCAAAACCATCGATCACCAGGTATCGTTTCAGTCACTTTGAGATTGGTTTACAACAAAGCGATACTTTCGCTGGCCGGGATTATGATGCAGGCTGTAGGAACGAAAATCCACGCCTTGCCAGGCTTTAGGAGCCAGCAAAGGACCCAGTTCATTAACGTTCCCTTTATGCATCAGATGTAAGTCAAATAGTGGCTCACCTTGTTTGACATAATCGGGCAGGCTGCCATGCAGATGGTCATAAACCATCACCATTGCCCAGGCACCAATCATAAAATGACCACCGACGCTGGCCGTTATTTGACCAGACTGAATGCTATTGACAGTCTCAGGCAGCCAATCAAAGCCACCAATACAAAATGTCACGCCTTGTTTGGTCATAGGTTCCACGGCCTCGGCGACCCCCAACGCCATCCAATCAGATGCTGCCCAAATAACACTGGTATCCGGATATCGCCCCAGCAAAGCCTTTGTTTGCTGATAGGCTAATGGCCGCTGCCACTTTGCATTCACCACCTGATGGACAAAAAAGGGCGCCTTTTGATCAACCGCTTCAATCAGCCCGGTTTGACGCTGCAACGCTTCCTGACCATGCAGCCCGTTTACTCCGACCACACCAGGGCGTCCCGCCAATGCATTGGCTTCACATTCACTGAGTAGGTATGCTCCCAGCAATTCACTGGCAGCGGCATTGTCAAAGGCAATTTCTGCTACCCAGTTAGGGTAAAGTTGGCCCGGCAGGCCAACATTTTCAGACTCGTGGTTGAGCAGAAGATGCTCAAGACTGATAACACTGACCTTGGGATAACGCTTTAACAGGTCGAATAAGGACTTGCCAGATCCGGAATACACCTGCACCAGCAAATAATCAGGCGGCGAATTAGCCAGACGCTTTTCCAGTTCAGCGTGCTGGTAAATCCGGTGAGCATCGCCGTACACCACAGTCAGGTCTAAGTCCAGGCTTTGGGCCGCCAGGCGGGTAAACAGCTCAACCCGGCTGAAAAAAGGATCATCAGGAGTCGAGGGTGACACAAACATCACGGAAGCTGCTTGCGCGGTAACACTCAGCAGCCAGCAAAGTCCAGATACCACTAAACGCGTTCGCATACAGAACCTTCGTCTGGGCCGTTTTAATGTCTGAGTATAGTCAGGCCTGACGTCTAACAGGCATTATCCACCTAAAAAGGCCGATGATTAAATCAAAAAAGGCTGCCAATATCACACCGCAGCATAACCCCCAAATAATGGCAGCACCATTGAGCGGTACCCTGTAATCATAGGCTGCCCGTACCTCAGCAAACAATTCCCCATCAGGTTGTGCCAATACATACCAGCCTCGTTGCACCGGGTTGGCTTGTAGCTGCTGAGCCATGTTTGCTAGATAATCAACCCGCTGACGCAATTGTTCAATATTGTCGCCCCCATCTCGCACAGCAATATCCGGGTTTTGCTGATAACGCTGAATCAGCGCCTGAATGTCGCCATTGGTATGCAACCTGGCATCCTGAAGAAAAGGCGCAAGGTTACGTTGCGCCTCTGCCAGGTGAGCCGCCAGAGTATTCTCATATTGCTGAATAAAACCCGGTAACTGCACCCCAATCAGTACGGCCATCATAAAGGCCAATAAACGCAGATATTCCGCCAGTTTGTTGACTAAAGCAGACAGCATAATTCCTCACAAACGGCTTAGTGCCAGGGTTATTGCCAGTATCGCGCCTGCCAGCAAAACTAAAAAGGTCATGGCCATGCCCATCACGCGTAACCTGAGATTGCGCCTGGGGATGGCTGTTGCATGTACGATGCGCCCCACCAGCAACGTTAAGCCCATTGCATGAATAAACCATGGGCTCAGTTGCTGTTGCTCTAGCATAAATATCAGCAGTAAGGCTAACGGCAGATACTCCAGGGCATTGGCATGAGCACGTATCGCCAATTGCAGATCCTGGTAGCCACCATCACCGATGGCAATCTGATGCAACCGGCGCAACCTGATAACCTGTATCGATAGCCACAACACCAGTAACAGCAACCAACCGGTATAAAATAAACTAATCATTTACGCCCTCCTGTACCCGCGAAGTCACGTTACGCTGAGACAGCATAAGCCGCCCATAAAAGCCACCAACCTTAGACCCGGCGCTCAAGGGTTTTAACAGAAAATACACATTTTCTTACAACCCGTCTGCCAACTTTCTGTCCTTGCCCCTCGACTTAAGCATCGATTGTTCAGTTACCCAGGGGGAAATACCATGAGCATAACCGATACCAGCGGTCAGGACGTGTTGCTGGCACCCAAAGCCAGCCGAAAGAAAACTTACCTTATCATCACCGGCTTGTTACTCGCCAGTGCCACGCTTCTACTCTTTCCAACCTTAAATCAGTGGTCCAGCGCGCAAGCATCCGTTCCCATGCAGCGCCTTCGCTTGGCCGATGTTGTACAAGGGGACTTTGTTCGCGACTTATCAGTGCAAGCACAAGTGGTGGCTGCCGTGAGCCCACGCTTATATAGCCCCGCCCAGGGCACCATCAGTTTTAGTGTCGATGCCGGAGCCCAGGTGGAAAAAGGCCAGGAACTGGCAAGCATTGACAGTCCAGAGTTAAACAACGAACTCAAGCAGGAAGAGTCCAGTTTGCAGAAGCAGAAAATGGAACTGGATAGAAAACGTATACAGGCCAAAATCCAACACCTCGAAAACCAAAAGTCTGTTGATATGGCCAATGTCTCATTGGTTGCCGCTGAGCGGGAAAAGCGCCGCGCAGATAAGGCCTATGCCAGTGCGACTATCAGTCAGATTGACTTTGAAAAAGCCCAGGACGAACTGGAGAATGCCCGCCTGGTTCACCAGCATGCTGTGCAAGACGCCAAGCTGGATGAAGAAAGCCTGGCCTTTGAAATTCGCTCGCAGCAACTGCAAGTGAACCGCCAACAATTACTGGTCGCCGACCTGCAACGTAAGGTCGATGAACTGACCCTGCGCTCACCGGTTAAGGGTATTGTCGGTAACCTGGCCGTACAGGATAAAAATCAGGTGACCCGCCACCAGGCCATTTTATCTGTGGTGGACCTCAGTCAATTTGAACTGGAAGTTTCAATTCCGGAAAGCTACGCAGACGATCTCGCTATCGGCATGGATGCTCAAGTCAATTTCAATGGCGAAACGCACCCCGCCACCCTGGTTACTCTCTCCCCTGAGATTGAGAACAATCAAGTAACCGGACGGGTGCGTTTTGCCGCCTCCTCCCCTAAAGGGCTGCGTCAGAATCAGCGTCTGACCACCAGGATCCTGATGGAAAACAAAACCAATGTTCTGATGGTCCAGCGCGGCCAGTTTTTGGAAAGTGGCAACGGCACTATTGCCTATGTAGTGCGCGATGGTATGGCCAAACGTCAGCGTATAGAAACCGGTGCCCGCAGTTTATCCAGTGTGGAAATTCTGGCAGGCCTGCAAGCGGGCGACACCATCATTGTTTCAGGTACCGAGCAATTTGACGGCGCCGAGTGGCTCCAAATCACCAACTAGTTAGTACTGCCATTTGCCTGGCTACGCACAATTAAAAAAAGGAAATCTATTATGTTGAACATGCAGAACGTGACCAAAATATTCCGTACCGATCTGGTAGAAACCCGCGCCCTGAGCGATTTTAATCTGCACGTTAAAGAAGGTGAGTTTGTGACCGTCACTGGCCCGTCCGGCTCGGGAAAAACCACCTTTTTAAACATTGCTGGTTTACTTGAGAGCTTTGATGATGGCGTTTACGACCTAGATGGTCAGAACGTTCGTCATCTCAACGACACCCAACGCAGTCGCCTGCGCAACGAAAAAATTGGCTTTATCTTCCAAAGCTTCAATTTGATCCCTGACCTGGACTTGTTCGACAACGTCGATGTTCCGCTGCGTTATCGGGGCTTTAACAGCAGTGAACGAAAGCGTCGCATTGAGCGTTGCCTGGAATTAGTGGGCTTGGCGAACCGAATGAAACACCTACCAGCCCAACTATCCGGCGGCCAACAACAGCGAGTTGCCATTGCCCGAGCACTGGCCGGCGAGCCCAGATTTTTACTGGCGGATGAGCCCACTGGAAACCTTGATAGCAAAATGGCACACAGCGTGATGCAGCTACTCAAAGATATCAATGATGAAGGCACCACTATTGTTATGGTAACCCACGACCCTTCCCTGGCACGGGAAGCCAAGCGCAATATCTTTGTTAAGGACGGCAAAGTGAGTGACGTCACGCACATTACAGCCAGCACACCGGAGCAGGTGGCCAGCATCAGCGCATCGGGAGCCTGCCATGTTTAACTATTATCTGCGGCTGGCGCTGCTTAGTATTCGCCGAAATCCTATCCTCAGTGGGCTTATGGTGGCCGCTATTGCTTTGGGCATTGGTGCCAGCATGACCACTATCACGGTGAACTATCTGATGTCGTCGAACCCTATCCCGCAAAAAAGCGAGCAGCTTTATTACGTGCAGGTAGATAGCTGGGACCCAAACAATCCGGCTGAAGAACCCAATGAGCCACCGGATCAGCTAACCTGGACAGACGCCAACAACTTATACGCCGCACAAAAAGCCGAGCGCCAAGTGATTATGGCCACCACGGCCGCAGTAGTCGAGCCACCAAGCCAGGATGCCAAGCCCTTTAACGCTTATATTCGCCTAACCACAAACGAGTTTTTCCCCATGTTTGACGTGCCCTTCTTGTACGGCGGACATTGGCAGGCCAGTGCCGATAAAGGCCGTGAGCAGGTGGTAGTACTAAGCCGTAAAAGCAATGACAAGATTTTTGGTGGTGAAAACTCGGTTGGTCGTAGTTTGCGACTCGCAGGACGCCAGTTCACCGTGGTGGGTGTATTAGAAAGCTGGTACCCAGCCCCCAAGTTCTATGATGTTGGCACAGGCGCGTTCGACGAACCTGAAGACCTGTATATTCCGTTTTTGCTCAAAGAAGAGCTGCAACTACCCAATGGCGGTAATACTAACTGTTGGAAAACCCCGGAAGAGGACAGTTTTGCAGGATTTCTCCGTTCTGAATGCATCCACTATCAGATGTGGGTGGAGTTACCCAACGAACAGGACAAACAAGCCTATCTGGCATTTTTGAATAACTATGCCAATGAACAAAAAGCCTTGGGCCGTTTCTCCCGCCCTTTGAATAATCGTCTGTCCGATGTAATGCAATGGATGGAAAACCGCCAGGTGGTCACCGATGACGCCAGGGTCATGCTATGGCTAAGCCTGATGTTCCTAGTGGTCTGCCTGCTCAATACCGTGGGATTGTTGCTGGCCAAGTTCAGTGGCAAATCTGCTGAGATTGGCCTGCGCCGCGCCATAGGGGCATCTCGCCAAGCGCTGTTTTATCAACATTTAGTAGAAACTGCCTGTATAGGCTTAACCGGCGGTATTGCCGGATTAGCTTTGGCTTATCTGGGCTTGCTTGGGATCGGCAGTTTGTATGGCAGCTTTGCCGATAACCTCACTAGCCTCGACATCAACATGGTACTGCTGGCTTTGCTGCTATCTCTGATAAGCAGCATTGCTGCCGGACTGTATCCGACCTGGCGTGCCTGCAGTATTGCACCGGCCAGCCAATTGAAAAGCCAGTAAGGAGAGCATCATGTTACCTTTTTCAAGTTGGGAAATTGGCCCCATTTTTCGCGCCATGACACGCAATAAAGTCGGTGCGGTACTTATTGCACTACAAGTGGCGGTAACCATGTGCATTATCGTCAATTCCGTGCATATTCTGATGGAACGTACCGAACAAATGGCGCGTGATAGCGGAATTGATGAAGCCAATAGCTTCTACCTTTCCAGTACCGGCTTTGCCGATGATTTTAACGACCAGGTGGTGATCCAAACGGACTTGGATGCAATACGCGCCCTGCCCGGTGTGATTGACGCCATGCAGATTAATGCTATTCCCATTAGTGGCGGCGGCTGGTCTATGGGTCTGCAAACTCAGCCTGGAGCCGAGTTTGAGGGGGTTGGAACTGCCGTCTATATGGTTGACGACCATGTACTAAATACCCTGGACCTTGAACTCATTGCCGGTGAAGCGTTTCAGCCCAGCGATATACGCTGGCGTGAACGCTCTCAGCGGGATTGGCCGGCGGAAATCATCATCACCAGAGCGCTGACAGAGAACCTGTTTCCCGAACAATCCTATCAGGATACCGTGGGCAAAACCTTGTACATCAATGATGACGAACCTGTCATTATCAAAGGCATTATTGATAAGCTTCAGGCCCCTTGGGTGGGCTGGGAAAGGCTGGAAAATGCCATGTTATCTCCCGAGCAAACCCTATTCAGTTCAAGCATGTATTTTGTCCGCACAGAGCCTGGAAGGTTGGATGAGCTGATGCCGGCGGTTGAGCAGATGCTGGCCGATAGCAACAAAGGGCGGGTTGTGCGGGGATTACGCAGCATGCAGGAAACACGGGAACGCACCTATCGTCGTGATCAGGCCATGATCAAAATCCTCACCACAGTGATGATCACCCTAACCTTAGTCACCGCACTGGGTATAGTGGGGCTGGCCAGCTTTAACGTTAATCGCCGCCGCAAACAAATCGGCACACGCCGTGCGCTGGGAGCCAGCCAAGCATCGGTATTACGCTATTTTATGCTGGAGAACTTTTTAATCAGCTCCATTGGCGTGATTTTGGGTGCAGTGCTGACGGTTGGACTTAATATTTATCTGGTGCAGAGTTTGGGTTTGACCAAACTGCACTGGTGGCTGATTCCAGTTGGCATGTTAACCCTGTGGCTGGTTGGTCAGTTGGCTGTTTTGGGGCCAGCCCGTCGTGCGACAGCAACCTCTCCCGCCATTGCCACCCGCACTGTGTAACTTTTATTGCAGCCAGGTTGATTTTTAACCACTTGCAGACAAGGCTTAAGATGAACTCATATCGACGCCTTGTCTGCAAGGAGGCAACGTGCAATTCATTGCAAATTTGTCCATTAGAAACAAGCTGTTGTTGTTGTCCTTACCCACACTACTACTCGCCCTTACCTTTTTGCTGCTGGATGTAAAGCAGAACTGGTCGATTCACCACAGTACCAATAAGCTGGTCAACGACTTGGAGTTTGTCGCACTGAGCAGCAATTTGGTTCATGAACTGCAAAAAGAGCGCGGTACCAGTGCCGGATATATTGGTGCCAAAGGCCAACTCTTTGCTCAAGAGTTACAAGCACAATACCAAGCAACAGATAAGCAAAAGCAACGCTGGCAGCAGGATCTAAATACCTTTGAACAACAAGCCTCCACAGAGAGTATTGGGCGAGTAAGCAAACTCTCCGAGCAGCTGGGGGCGCCCTTGCAACAAACGCGCAACCAAGTACGAACCTTGGAGGTAAGTGCCGCGCAAGCGGTTTCTTTTTATACCCAGATTAATGAACAAGTGTTGGCATTAACCGCCCTACTCGCTCATGACCAGCAAGATGTCAGACTCACCCGCCTGATCATGGCTTATTACAATCTGCTTTATGCTAAAGAAAAAGCCGGACTTGAGCGGGCCGTGCTCAGCAATACCTTTGCCGCGAATGGCTTTCAGGGCGACAACTTTCAGCGATTTCTAGCGCTGGTGACTCAACAGCAAAGCTATCTGGACAGTTTTCAGCGATTTGCCGACCCACACCAACGGCTATTATTCGAGCAATTTTCAAAAGATACCAGTGTTAAGCAGGTCGAAACCTACAGGCAACTGGCTTTAGATAAGTGGCAGCAAGGTGAGTTTGCCGTCAATGCCTCAGATTGGTTTGCCACCGCTACCGAGCGAATTGAGAAACTCAAAACACTGGAAGATGTTTTCAGTCAGGATATTCAGCTATTGGCCCAGGAAAAGCAGCAAAGCGCTTACCAATGGCTAGTTTTTGTGTCCATCCTGACTCTGGCCGTGATTGTTATTCTAGTCGGCTTGAGTGCCCTGCTGTCGAACCTGATTAATAAGCAGCTGAAAGCCATCGCGACCATTACCGGGGCGGTGGCCAACCAGCACGATCTGAGTGTACGTACCGACATAATATGCAACGACGATCTCGGCCAGGTTGCACGGCAAATAAACAGTATTCTCGACGTATTTGCCGATTCCATGCGACAAATTACCCAAACCAGCGACGAACTTAACCACGCGGTAGAGCAAGGACATAGCAATATTGGACAATGTAGCGCCAATCTGAGCAATACCCGTAGCGAGTCAGAGCAAGTTGCTACGGCCGCCGAGCAAATGTCGGCAGCTATCAGCCAGGTAGCCGCTAGTACCACCTCTACGGCTGACCTCGCCAATAGCGTCAGTGAAAAAACCCGTCAGAGTGAAAGCCTGGTTCAGCGCAATAACACCGAAGTACAGAGTCTTGCCCAAGAGATCAACGGCATGGGCCAAATCATGGATGAACTAAACAACAGCAGCGACAATATTACCAATGTGATAGAGGTGATTCAGGCCATTGCAGAGCAGACAAACTTGCTCGCGTTGAATGCCGCTATTGAAGCGGCCAGGGCTGGCGATCAAGGGCGGGGTTTTGCTGTCGTTGCTGATGAAGTGCGCCAACTGGCACAAAAGACGCAGGACTCCACCAACCAAATCCAACGTATTATTCAAGACTTTCAGGGGCGCATTCGCCATGCCTTCGAGAGTATCAAACAAAGCTGTGAACGTACCGAAAGCGTTACCCGTATCGCCTCGGAAGTGCATAGTTCCTTGTCTGATATGGAAAAAGGTATCAGCGAAATGAACGGCCTGATTCAGCAAATCGCCGCGGCTGCAGAGCAGCAGGTCATGACGGTTAATGAAATCAACCAGGCCATTCACCGTATTCACGGTGAGACCAGCCAGAACGCCAACAGCGTTGCAGCGCTTGAAGAAGTCTCTGAGCAGCAAAGCAAGCTGTCTTTAGGGCTTAAGAACATCGCGGCGAGTTACCGGTTGGAAAGTAAGGAAAGCTCGCCCAAGTTAGCTGGCAACTTAGTGCTTGCAGAAGCAGTGAATACGGGTGGTTAACCCCCGTATTCACAGTGACTGGTATTAGTCGAACTGCCCAACCTGGTAAGAGCCTACTTCCGCTCCCAACCCTACGCAGAATCGATTCCAGCCGTTTATGGCGTTGATGGCTAAGGTCAAATCAGTCATTTGCTTATCGGTAAAATGCCTTTTTACCCGCTCAAAGCACGCTTCACTTGGGGTTGTCTCGCTAAGTTTAGTCAGCACCTCACACCACTCAAGTGCCGCACACTCCTGTGCGGTATAACAAGGCGACTCATGCCAGGCACTAAGCAAATACAGCCGTTGTTCAGTCTCCCCCATGGCCCTGGCATCTTTGCTATGCATATCCAGACAATATGCACAGCCATTTAGCTGGGATACGCGCATCTTCACCAGTTCCATTAAGGCTTTGGGTAACCCCTCAGGCCTGTCAGCAATGCTGCTGAGGTACTTTTCTAACCCCTGCATAGCCTGCACCGCTGCTGGCGAACTTTGATAAAAATTGACTCTGAAAGACATAGTGACTCCTTTTGGTTAGCAGCCACTGAGCATAAGTTGTCTACGATGCTCAAAATTGTATAAACCCGACCTGTTAGGTCAACACGCTCTAGCGGCGCTGGCGGAGAAACACGCAATTCAGTACACTGTTGGCAAGTTTTTGTTGGTGATTCGTTATGCATAAGCTGGCCCATATGGGCTTTCGTCTTCATATGCCCTGCCCGGCATTGGCTGACTATATCAGTTGCTATTGGAGCATCCAGACCATGCATTGTGATCTCGCAGCAGAGGCGGAGTTTATGCATCCGGAGGGTGGCACCGGACTGATTTTTAATTTCGCCGAGCCTATGCAGTTTAACGAGCAATGGATGAGCGCTGACTGCTTGGTAAACGGACCAACTCGTAAGACCACCCGCCTAAAGGTGAAGGGCAAAATCGATGCGTTAGGGGTTAGGTTCAAACCCGGTAAGGGCATGGCATTATTTGCTATGCCACTTGCCGAGGTTATTGATGTCCAGGCATCCGCCCGTGACGTTCTTCCGCACTTGCCGACCAGCCAGTTAGCTGAACGCCTGGCCCCACTTGCTCCCCTTGCCCGTATTCAGATACTGGAACAACAACTGCAAAGATTGCTGTGTCTTGATTTGGGTGCACAACACAGCTTCGATGAGGCCGTCAGTCGGATTCAGTTAGCGGATGGTCAGCATCCCATCCAACACCTGTTTGAGAGCATAGGCCTGGGCCAGCGTCAACTGGAACGCCAATTCAGCCGCTGGCTGGGCATGTCCCCAAAACAATTCAGTCGACTACAGCGCATACGCCTGGCCAGGGATTTACTTAAAGCCCCCAAGCACACAGCGTCACTTACTGATTTGGCCTTGCAGGCCGGTTACTATGATCAAGCACATTTTATTCACGAGTTTAAGCAGGTCGTCGGATTAACACCTGGCCAATATCAGAAAAGAAAGCAGGTAATCTGAGCGAGAAACAGAATCGCCGACGACCCCTTTACAAATAGCATCGTCGGCAATTCCCATCGGGAAAAGTCTTGTTCTTGAGAGGGCACCCTGAACAGGTTTCCCCGAATTGGTGGATGGGCATGCCCATCCAGTACAATGTATCGCTTGTGTATGCAGCGAATCTCAGCAGGTTATTCCTGCCCCTTACCCCATAGGCAAGGGACAACACACCTCAAACAACAGCGTTACCCAAGCAACATTGTTCAAATACCCCCGGCGCTTAAGCACGCCGGGGCATTGGTGGTTACAGACGACCACGCACACCAAAGGTCCAACGACGCTCGTAAACGTTTTGCGTTACGATGTTGTCTTCCCACTGTGCATAGATATTTTCGAATTCCTCAGTAATGTTACTACCCTGCAGGTAGAGACTGACGTTTTCGGTAATATCGTAGCTGGCCGACATATCCACATACAGGGTGTCATCTGCCCAAATCGGCAATACGCCCTCGCCTACGCCAAAGCCCAGACTGTCCAGTCTGTCACTACGGTAGTTAGCGGCGATACGGAATTGCAGACCATCGCGGTCATACCACAAGATAGCGTTAGCAGAGCGCTCAGAGTTGTCCTGAATAGGTAACTCGGCCCCGTACACATCCACGTTGGCACTGTCACTTGGCGCATAAGTTAAGTTCACCGTAGTGCCAAAACCACCCAGTACGCCAGGCAGGAAGTCAAAGGCTTGATGGTAAGCCAGCTCGATGCCGTCTATGCTGCCACCTTCACCGTTAATTTCCGTATTTACCGGTACTTCACGGCGTACAACACCGTCAATGTCCGGCAACGCCATCATGACCTGACCTTTTTCAATAAAGGACTCTATATCCATCTTGAACAGGCCGACACTCACCAGGCTGGACGCATCGAAATACCATTCAGCAGACAAGTTGTAGTTGCTCGCGCGCCATGGCTCCAGATCCGGGTTGCCGTTACGGCTACCGTTAATGGCCACCAGCAAGTCCGGACTTACCCCTAACTCAGCAGCCAGCACGTCACCGGCACGGGTACGACCCACACTGATACCACCAGACAACTGGCTCATGTTCAGACTGGTCATGGTTTTTCCATAGGCCGCACGGAGCAGGAAGTCATCAGTAATGTTAAAAGTGATATTGGCAGCCGGTAGGAAGTCCGAGTAGCTGCGATCCAACACTTCATACCCTGTGGAATTGGCGGCAGTACAAAGTGAACAAGGGCGTCCATCACCAATAATGTACTGGCCAATATCCAATGAGGTTTTGATGTATTTACCACCCACATTGGCCTTATAAGGGATACCCGCCAGCTCACCGTCAAAATTAGCCTGCAGATAAGCAGTCTGGGTCACTTCCTCGATATTAAAGGAACGAGATGGTCTGGACAGGCGTTTGTTGCCTGGATACAACGCATTCTGAAACGCAAAAGGATCATCCAAGGCTTCAGGGTTGATCATATAGAAGCTATCGCCACTAGCAGGACCAAAACCATCCACTTTATGCACCCAGCCTTCTGGCAAGTCAGTAAAGAAATTGGTGTTACCAATGGTCAGGTCGCCTTGCGAAACATTCACCTCACCATCACCGTTGGTGTCACCCAACGCCGCACTGGAGTCCTTCCACATAACATCGGCGGTAAACTGACCGCCCGTCATGGGCGCCACCAGAATATAGGTATCACGCTCTACATCACGTTTGCCCCAGCGCAGACCAAATTCAACGTTGGCCAGGTGATCGCCTTCAAATTCATAGGTACCGTCTGCGCGCAAGACATCCAGTGTCGCCTCTTCATCGAAGTTATTCTCCGAATAGGTAGAGACCAGGTTGTATTTGCTCACATCAGAGCCAAAGCCCTGATCATACCCTAAGGTGATGTACTTACCGGTACGGTCAAAATCAACCTTGATAGGATCTGGACCATAACCATTTGGGTTCACAGGGGTAGCAACACCGGTATTATTGGTGAATGCAGCATGCTGTGCACCGCTGGTTAAGTAAGAGTGCGCAACGTTTTCAGTATGTGAACGTTCGGCATCACCACGTAGATAACGCACAGAACCGCTTAACGGACCATCACCTTGGTAGTTAAGCTGCAAATTGATATTGGTTGACTCGCGGTCGTTGGTCAGGCTCTCGGAATACGAACTAACGCGGCGCACCAGCAGCTCAGCCTGGTTAACGGTATAGATATTACCGCCCAAAGGACCAGGGGCACGCTCAATAAAGTTATCGGAATAAGCCCAGATGTTACCGCGGGCATTGTCGATCATCAGCCCCTGCTGACGGTCCGCATCGTCCATATCGGTGTAAAACACATCGGCCAGGAACTCCAGGTTTTCAGTAACACTGGCCTGGAAGCTAGCGCTCAAACCCAGACGGTCACGTTCGGTCTGCTTGTCCATCATGCCGTGGAAACGCTGGCTCAGGTAACTGTCGTTATTGTCACCATCACCATTGAAATCGCGCTTATCACCGGTTTGCTCCCCTTGTAAGTCGAATGACGTGAGGATAGTACCGTAGCGATAGTTGGCTAGTGTATTAGTGTCATAAGAGGCGGTAAACATCACCCCCATGTCATCACCACGATAACCGGCAAAGGCCACCAACTTGTGATCATTTTCCTTGGACAGGCTGCCGCGGGTTGCTTCTACCACACCATTTAAGGTCAGTCCCTGCTCCAGATTAAAAGGACGCAGAGTTTGCAGATTTAATGTGCCTGAAATCCCACCGGCCAACATATTGGCCGTCGGTGATTTATGAACAGAAATGGCGGATACCAGCGGAGCAGGAATATCACTGAAGTCCGGCTGTACTGTGGTGATTGAGCCCGCGCTTAGCAGCTGTTCGCCGTTTAGTAAGGTAGTAACCTGCGGCATACCACGCACATTTACGGTTGAACCTTCACCAGCAGAGCGACGAATTTGTACACCGGGAATACGTTGCAAGGTATCAGAGATAGTGACATCAGGCAGTTTACCAATATCTTCGGCCGTAATGGCATCTGTCACACCTTCACTGAAACGTTTTTCATTCAAATTACGCTTATGACTGGCGGCGATACCGCGAATCTCCAGCACTTCTACATTGTCAGCAGCCACTTCCTGCGCCATTGCTACAGGTGCAGCAATGCCACTGAGGATAAGGGTAACGTTGGCTGCGACCAAGTGACGCTTAAACCGTTGAGGTTTCATTATATGTCTCCTGTTTTTTGTTATTGCTCACGTCTTGGGTTGACAAAGTCAATGATGATGATTAACTTTATCTCGCTTGTTACTTTTTACCAGTACATTTCACAATAACGGGTATTTTTTAACACCTATATCAATACAAATGCAATGGTTATTTTTTAAAGGCGTTATTCAGGCAAGATATGGGCTTAACAAATTACCGAGGACACAACAATGACACTGAGTCGTAATACCATGCTGGCATTCAGTAAAGGCCAGGGCGATGCCGGGCAATTACAACAAGGCTGGAACCTACTGGCAGAAGACGTTAGTTTGCCAGTAGCGGTATTGAGCCGCAGCGCCTTACAAAACAACCTGTCATGGATGAAGAACTATGCTCAGCATACCGGTGTGCGTTTAGCCCCGCATGGTAAGACCAGCATGGCCCCTGAGCTGTTTGCCATGCAACTCGAAGCCGGAAGCTGGGCCATGAGTCTGGCGACAGCCCCACAAGTGGTGGCCGCAGCCCAAAGCGGTGTCAAACGCATACTGATGGCCAATCAGTTAGTCGGCAAACGCAATATGCAGTTAATTGCCGAGCAAATACGCAGCGGCCTGGAGTTTTTCTGTTTTGTTGACTCCAGCGAAAATGTCGAGGCACTAAACGCCTTTTTCTCAGCGCAAGATTTGCAGTTAAACCTGCTTCTGGAAATAGGCGTACCTCAAGGACGCTGTGGTGTGCGCAGCGTCACGCAAGCCAATGCGCTGTGTGAACAGATCAGCGCCCTGCCAGCATTGAATTTACGTGGTATCGCTTTTTATGAGGGCGTTATTCACGGCCCGGATGCACCCGAGCGAATTCGCCAGTTTGTAGGCTCAATACGTGACCTGGCATTGAGCTGGCGCGAGCAAGAACGTTTCGCCACAGGCGAGATTATTCTGACCGGTGCAGGCTCTGCCTGGTATGACCTGGTGGCAGAACAAATGGATCCCACTAATCTGCCCCAGGATATGGCGGTTGTCATCCGTCCCGGCTGTTATTTGATTCACGATACCGGTATCTATCAGGATGCACAGGCTGAAGTGAAAGCCAGAAGCCGCATGGCCTGTGATATTAAAGGTGACCTGATCAGCAGTTTGCAGGTTTGGGCATATGTGCAATCTATACCAGAGCCAGGTATGGCGGTTATCGGTCTGGGTAAGCGAGATGCGGCTTTTGATGCTGGCTTGCCGACACCGGTTTTACACTATCATCCGGGGGATGCCTCCCCAAGCTCCGTGCCCTCGCATTGGCAGCTCACCCGCATCATGGACCAGCATGCTATGTTGCAGATTGATCCAAAAGATAAGCTAACTGTTGGCGATATCTTGTGTTTTTCCACTTCACATCCCTGCTTAACCATGGATAAATGGCGGTATCTGGGAATTGTCGATGACGATCACTGCGTCCGGCAATTAATCGAAACCTGTTTCTAACGCCATTGGGGAGAACAGATTGGATATCGTATCTCGTATTAACAGCCGCCTTGCTCACCTTCGTCCATCCGAACAGAAAGTGGCACGCTTTATTCTTGATGACCTGACCTTCGCGGCCAGCGCGCCAATTAATGAGCTGGCGGATAAAGCTGGGGTCAGTCACGCCAGTATTACCCGTCTGGCCAGGGCATTGGAATGCACAAACGTGCGTCAACTTAAGATGTTACTGGCCCAATCCGCTGCTGTAGGCGAGCGCTTTATTAATAACAAGCCCGTTGATCGCAAGGATATTCCCGCCATTTACCAGGCGATTCATGAGATCCTGGATTTAAATGCCGGACTCATTTCTGACAGTGATCTGCAATCTGCCAGTCAGTTTGTGACCCAAGCCGACCACGTACTGATATTTGGCGTCGGCGGCGGTAGTACTGTCATGGCGCAGGAGTGCCATAACCGGCTGTTTCGCCTGGAAGTGAAAAGCAACGCCTACTCAGATCCTATGATGATGCGTATGACCGCCTCTACGGTGAATAAAGATGATGTCTTGATCTGTCTGTCACTCTCTGGCGTCAGCCCAGATGTGCAATCAGCCGCCCAGATTAGTCAGGAATATGGCGCACAGGTAGTGGCTATTTGCCCCGATGGGCCGCTAGCCAAGATTGCCGATATTCACTTACCTATCCAGACCCGCGAAGCAGATTACATCTTTAACCCCAGCGCGTCCCGCTATGTGATGCTGGCAGCCATTGACATGCTGGCCAGTGAAGTGGCGGTGAAAAATCAACGCAAGTCCCGCGAAAAGCTGCGGCGCTTAAAACACCACCTTGATGAGCACCGCAGGGGCTCGGAACGATTACCACTCGGAGACTAATTTGTCGCACGCTACGGATTTATTGATACTTAATGCCTGTCTGTATGACGGCACCCCGACCCCGCCGTTACAACAGGATGTAGCAATCCGTGGCGATAAAATTGAGGCAGTTGGTGATCTGAAAGGCTATACCGCCCAGCAGGTCGTGGATGCATCGGGTATGGCTTTGGCCCCCGGTTTTATTGATGTTCACACCCATGATGATATCGAGCTGATACGTAACCCCGCGATGCTGAGCAAGCTCAGCCAGGGGATTACCACCGTCATCGTCGGTAATTGTGGTATCAGTGCCTCCCCTGTGGCCGTCACGGATACCGTGCCCGACCCCCTTAATTTGTTGGGCAAAGCCGATGAATTTCGTTTTCCCACCCTGAGCGCTTATAAAGAGGCCTTTGAGCAAGCCCAGCCAGCGCTAAATGCCGCCTTGCTGGTAGGCCATACCGCCCTGCGTGCACAGGTTATGGACAGATTGGATCGCGCGGCCACCGAACAAGAAATCAACACCATGCGTACTATGTTGGTGGGAGCGCTTCAACAGGGTGCAAAAGGCTTAAGTACGGGCCTTGCCTATCAAAGCGCTTTTCATGCACCAGCAGAAGAAATTGATGCGTTAACTGCGGTGCTGGCGGAATACGATGCTCTCTACACTACGCACTTACGTACCGAGTTTGACGGCATTATTGATGCGTTGGATGAGGCCTTCGCCACTGGTCAAAAAGCCAAAGTGCCGGTGGTTATTTCACACTTGAAATGCGCCGGCAAGGCCAATTGGGGGCGCTCCGCCGAGGTATTGGATCATCTGCAATCGGCGCAGCAGCATCAACATGTGGGCTGCGATTGTTATCCCTACAGTGCCAGTTCCAGCACCTTGGACTTAGGCCAGGTCACCACAGATTTCGAGATTTTTATCACCTGGTCAGATCCGCACCCAGCTATGGCCGGGCAAACCTTACAAGCCATTGCCGATAGCTGGCAATGCTCATTGCTAGAGGCCGCCGAGAAGCTGCAACCTGCCGGTGCGGTTTACCACGGCATGGACGAGCAGGACGTGCAGCGCATTGTCAGTTTTCCCGGCAGTATGATCGGCTCAGACGGCCTGCCCTGCGATCCCAGCCCTCACCCCAGATTATGGGGCAGCTTTCCCAGAGTGCTTGGTCATTACGCCCGGGACAAAGGCCTGATGCCCATGGAACTGGCCGTACATAAAATGACAGGACTATCGGCGCGGGAGTTTATGTTACACGGACGAGGCTTAGTTAAGCCGGGTTTTCAAGCCGACCTGGTGCTATTTGACCCATTGAAAGTCAAAGACAATGCCAGCTTTGTCCAACCCAAGCAGGCAGCCGATGGCATTTTAAAAGTTTGGGTCAATGGCCAGCTTAGCTATGAAAATACACAGCATCCTTCACTGACTGGCAATCGGGCCGGACAGTTTCTTCAACACACAGGTAAAGAGTAATGACAATCAAACGTTTTGGAATTCATGGTGGTGTAGGTACGGGCGGACAACATCTGCCTTTTGCGCGGGCGGTGGAAGCCGGCGGCTGGCTTTACGTATCAGGCCAAACTCCGATGCGTGATGGTGAAGTGGTAGAAGGCGGCGTTATCGAGCAAAGCCGCATCGCCATTGAAAACTGTCTGGAAATTATGCAAGAAGCCGGTTACGGCCTACAAGACGTGGTACATGTTAAAGTAATTCTAACTGATGCCCGCTATTTCCAGTCATTTAACAAGGTTTTCAAAGAAGTTTTCGGCGAACATCCCCCCGCTCGTATCTGTGCAGTCGCTGACCTGGTAGTGGACTGTAAGGTTGAAGTCGACGTGACTTGCTATAAGGGCGCCTAACTCTCTCCAACAGCACGATTTTCCTGGCGGCGCCACAGCCGCCTTTTCCCAGAGGTATAACCGCAATGCAAACCACCTTTATCCTGGCTTTTGGCCTTTATCTGCTCGGCATGATTGCGCTCGGCTGGTATGTATCCA
Organism: Bowmanella pacifica; assembly: GCF_014645355.1. Taxonomy (GTDB): domain Bacteria; phylum Pseudomonadota; class Gammaproteobacteria; order Enterobacterales; family Alteromonadaceae; genus Bowmanella; species Bowmanella pacifica. Next base: position 310,303 of record NZ_BMLS01000003.1, read on the forward strand.
GAAAGGGCAACAGTGGTGAGGACTTTCTGCTCGGCGGCCGCAGTTTGCCACTGCTGTTAACCCTGGGAACCACTGTGGCCACCATGGTCGGCACTGGCAGCTCGATGGGCGCAGTGGGTTTTGCCTACCAAAACGGCTGGGCTGGTACCCTCTACGGCATCGGTGGTGCCATTGGTATTCTATTATTGGCCTGGTGGTTTGCCCCGGTCAGAAACCTGCGCTTTATGACCATGAGTGAGGAGCTTGCCTACTACGTGGGCGCCAATCCGCTGATTAAAAACTTGATTGCCTTAGTGATCTTTATTGCCAGCATTGGTTGGCTTGGGGCACATATTATTGGCGGCGGTATGTACCTGTCCTGGCTGACGGGTATTGATATTCAATGGGCCAAAGTGTTTATCGCCCTGAGCTTTGCTATTTATGTGGTGATTGGCGGCTATACCGCCGTAGTCTGGACAGACTCCATTCAGGCCCTGATTCTTTTTACCGGCTTTATACTGATGGCCGGTTTTTCCCTGCACCATGTGGGGGGATGGGACGCCATGCTGGCAGCCCAACCGGCAGAAAATATCTCCTGGTTTGCGGTGGATAAAACCGGCGTGTTGCCAGCCATTTCTCTGTCTCTGGCCATTCTGGTTGGCATACTGGCCACCCCTTCTTTTCGTCAGCGCATCTACTCCGGCAACGATGTCAGCTCAATCCGCCGTTCCTTTGTCTACTCGGGTCTGTTGTATCTGATGTTCTCCTGCATACCGGCCATTATTGGTATGACTGCTTATGCCACCGTTGCCGACCTGGACAATCCGTCGTTCGCCTTTCCCCACATTGCACTGCACTTTATGCCGCTGGGCTTAGGGGTTTTGATCATTATTGCAGGTATTTCTGCCACCTTGTCCAGTGCCAGTTCCGATGCCATTGCCGCCGTCAGTGTCGTGCTGCGCGACTTGTTTGTACTGGTCACGGGTAAAATGCCGCAAGCCAATAAAGTTGTGCTGTTATCACGCATTTCACTGGTCATTACTATCAGTTTGGCACTGGGCTTTGCCCTGACGTCGAACGATATCATTGCCTATATCACTAAGATGATCGCCATCTTGATGTCCGGTATGTGTATATGTGGTTTGCTTGGACGCTTCTGGCCTCGTTATAACTGGCAAGGTGCATTGGCGACCTTAGTCGCGGGTATGGGTACGGCCTTGTATGTGAGTCTGAGCCCACAAATAAACAGTCTGTTTGGTAACCCTGTGCTGCCTTCTCTGTCTGCCGCTTTATTGGCTGGCGTACTGGTGACTCTGATTACGCCCCGCTGTGCCATCAGCCGAGAAGAGGCGTTGGCAATCTTGGATGCTGAACGCCAGAAGATGGAAAGCCGCCCGGCGTCGCAATCTCTGGCCGGTCAGGAGGCATAATCATGCGTATCGTATTATTCGGCGAATGCATGCTTGAACACAGCGATAGCGGGGAATTTCGCTTTGGCGGGGATACATTAAATACAGCCTTGTATCTGAGTAGAATGCTACCGGCAGGCAAAGTGCAGGTGCGCTACGCCACAGCACTGGGTATAGATCAAGACAGTGATGCGCTGTTGGCAACCTGGCAACAAGAAGGGCTGGACACCTCGCTGGTCTTACGTCTGACTGACAAGGTACCCGGCAGATACCGTATCCATTTACAACCCGACGGACAACGTCGTTTTGAGTACTGGCGTGATGACAGTGCTGCACGGTACTACTTGCGCGATGGCAATAATCCTTTGCTGTCGGTACTTGAAAATCAGGACTGTGACTATTTCTATTTAAGCGGTATCAGCCTGGCTATTTTAACGCCTCATCATCGCCAACTGTTACTGGACGCCATGGCACGCTTTTGCCAGCAAGGTGGCAAAGTTATTTTTGATAACAATTACCGCCCTGTCTTATGGCAGCAAAATCCCCTGCCCTGGTATCAAAAGGTCATGCAACTGGCCTACCTGGTATTGCTCACCGACGAGGATGAATACGCCCTATACGGCGACGATGATCCTGAGGCTATTCTTGCCCGTTGCCAGACCTGGGGCATCCCGTATGTACTGATAAAACGCGGCAACCAACCTTGCCTGGTTCGCACCCGCCGGGAACTGACCCAGGTATCGGCACAGAAGGTCATTAAGGTGGTGGATACCAGCGCCGCCGGCGATTCTTTTGCAGGTGGCTTCCTGGCCGCCTGGTTATGCGGCCAGCCAGCCGATGTTGCGGCGCAAAACGGTCATGCGCTCGCTGCACACGTAATACAACACCCCGGTGCCATTATTCCACGCAGCGCCATGCTCGATTTGATGCCGATTAAGGAGTAACAATGAAAATAAAACTGCTGTTAGCCTCACTCATATACGCAGGGTTAAGCACCCCCAGTTTGGCTGCACAATCCAGCCCGGCATTAATGCCCTATCCAGCTAGCCTTCAGCAGCAACAGGGACGTTTTGTCATTCCTCAGGCATTAAACTGGTCGGTAACCGGGCTGAGTGATACCCGGGTCGCGCTGCTCAAAACCCAGTTACAACAAGGCTTAGCTACTCAGTTGGTAGACGGCGATAAGAACCTCGCCTTACATATCCAGGTAGAAAACCCGACAACATCAACCTACCCAAAACTGGGGGAAGATGAGTCATATCGTCTCAGCATTGATGCACAGGGCATTAAGATCGAAGCGCCCACCGCCCTTGGTGCCTTGCGTGCAGCACAAACCCTGCGCCAGTTAGCTTTTGCACAAAACGGCGAACTTCCTTATGTCAGCATCCAGGACAGTCCGCGCTTTCCCTGGCGGGGATTAATGGTCGACAGTGCCCGGCATTTTATGCCACTGGACGCCATATACCGTCAGTTAGACGGCATGGCTTCGGCCAAACTGAACGTGTTTCACTGGCACCTGACCGACGACCAGGGATGGCGACTAGCATCCAAGGCCTATCCCAAACTTCAGGAGCTTGCCTCAGACGGCTTGTTCTATACTCAGCAAGAAATTCAACAGGTAGTGGAGTATGCCCGCCAACTGGGAATTCGCGTCGTGCCTGAGTTTGATGTACCAGGGCATGCCACCGCAATAGCCACCGCTTATCCGGAACTTATCAGCCAGCCGGGCCCCTATCAATTAGAGCGCCACTGGGGGGTATTTGAGCCACTACTCGACCCCAGCAACCCCGAGGTTTATAAGTTCATAGATACCTTGGTGGGTGAAATTGCAAGTTTATTTCCCGATCCCTATCTGCACATTGGTGGCGATGAAATTAATCCCAAGCAATGGCAACAAAGTGAAGCCATTGCCGCCTATATGGCCAAACATCAATTAGCCGACCATCACCAGTTGCATACCCACTTTAATGCCAAGGTACAGAAGATTCTGGCCCGCCACGGCAAAAAAATGATGGGCTGGGATGAGATTTTTCACCCCGACTTGCCCAAAGACATCATGATTCAGTCCTGGCAGGGACTGGATTCATTAGCACAAACCGCCATGGCCGGTTATCAGGGCTTATTGTCCACCGGTTTTTACATCGATCAGCCACAGCAGACTGCCTACCACTACCGCAACGAGCCAATACCGGCCAATGATTTTATTGCACCTACCATCGGGGCAGATACCCAATGGCAACAATGGCAGTTTGAAATGCCGCGCCTAAAAGGCAGTGCCGTGACCGGCGAATTTGTGCTTTACACTCAGGCCGATGGCAGCCATCAGGGCTATATAAGGGTGAATAAGCAACAAACCCGTATGCTCAAAGATATCCAGCGCAAAGGCCCGTTAACCCGTTTTTGGCTCGATACCTGGATGGGACCTATGCAATTTGATGTCAGCCTTCAAAAGGCTGAGCAAATTGACGGACGTATCCTGATTGGCAACACACCTTACGCAGTCAAAGGCAAGCAGCTCGCTTCAGGTAACGGCGGCGAAAATGCACCTAAAGTAGCTAAACCAGCGCAATTCGACGAAAAATTTGCGCACAACATACTGGGTGGAGAAGCCACTATCTGGAGTGAGATAGTCACAGGCGATAATTTGGATCTGCGTATCTGGCCTCGTTTGTACGCCGTGGCCGAGCGGTTCTGGTCGCCCCAGGCCCTCACCGATAAAGACGATATGTATCGTCGCCTGGCAATCATGCAAGACTACGGTACGCAAGTGGGTCTGGCCTATCAAACTCAGCAGCAAGCAGGCTTTCAAGCCTTGGTAAGCGAAGGGACGGATATCTCCCCTTTGTATACCCTTGCCGAGCTGGTGGAACAGGCCCAGTATTACACCCGACACCACCTAAAATATCAGGCTGATGCCTATCATCACGGTGAAAGACTCGACCGTTTCGTAGACTTTCTGCCCGCAGAAAGCCTGGCGCTGGTTGCGTTCAACCAAGGCATCACGCAGGTTAAGCCAACCCAGTCGCCCACCCTGCTGCAGCTAGACAGTCAGCTCGCTAACTGGCAGCAACAACTCCCGGCCATACAGAAACTGGTAGGTGCACATCAGGAGTTACAACCTTTATCCAAACTGGTGGACGACCTCGAGCAAAGCCTACTGCTAAGCCGCCAGATAGTGGCGAACTGTCGTCAGGCAGTGATGACTGCCGATCAGGCCCAACCTCTGCGTAAACAGCTTTGGCAGTTGGCCGAAGCCAAGCAGGAAATAGTAATAGGTTTAGCACACAGCGCCGAACGTCTGCTTGACCGTTGTAGCCACTAAGCAAAAGGGGGCATTTTTGCCCCCTTTTTGCTTTTAACAACGTCTCACACGCGCATTATTCAGCCTGTTGCTGATAATGGGTTTCACGAATCTTGGTGAATTCACCGCTGTCCACCCCATGCTTAATCACTTGCTCAAACTTATCTTTTAAATGCAGCAACCTGGAGTTGGCGCTGATAGTGACAAAATAATCGTTGTAGTGAGTGGGTTGATACTTGGCTTTCACGACTTCCTGGCTAAGGCCCATCTTCTCCAGTAGCGGCAAAGTACTCTCCTGATAGTGGATAAAGGTATCAATTCGGCCTTTCATCAGAAGCTGGATCTTTTGCTGCAGTGTCGACACCCCAACCAGGGCAAAGTCCTGCTTACGTTCAAAATTATCAAAATACTTGGCATAAATGGTCACACCAATTTTCATGTTGCCCAAATCATCGATAGTAGCCAGCGTCTTTTGATTGTTTTTACGTACAAAATAGGTATGACGAAGCTGCTCATAGCTGGGGCTAAGATAAATTACTTCATCTTGCTTATCACTGTCGCGGGTCACCCCCACCATCAAGTCAATGTCACCGTTTTTCAGCGCCATCAAACGACGGGCAAACGGCATAGGGTTAATTTCCAGATCCATGTCCATCTGCTTGGCAATGTAATCCAGGTATTTGGCATGCAAACCATCAGCAAACTCGGGAGACACTGAGGAGCGGAGCAATTCTTTGGCGTTGACCTGCATGCCAAAACAAGCAAGTGAAAAAATAAATACTGAGATAAAACGCATAAAACACCTGGCAGTCGTAGACTGATTCTTCTCTGATTCGATTTCAGGGCAAGGCATAATACCATTCACCTTCATCCCTGTACGTAAAAGTTTAATGACTGCATACCACAGCCGAGTATATTTAAACCTGCTTTCGTCACAATGACGACAAGTTAACCAATTGTCAGCCGTTATCTGATTGGTAAAGGTAAACAAGCATGCCATCAGACGCCGAAGGCTCCTCAGATTGCCAGCCGTTTTTGGTAAAAAAATGTTGTGCGCGGAGATTGTCCTGACAGACATACGCCACCCAGTGCGCCAGCCCGGTATGGTCAAGCATCAGATTCAATGCACTTGCCCCCAAACCTTGTCCTCGAAACATGGGGTTAACGGCAATATCTGATAGCGTATTCGCTGCTTGTGGATGTTTTGCCCATACTGTGCCAATCACGGCGATGGGCTCGCTACCAGCAAAGATGCAGTACTGCTTCCCTCCCTTATCGGTCAGTACATGGTCCAACCATGCCTGATCCAATGGTCCTAATTCCTCATTTAGCAAAGGGTCCTGATACCAAGCCTGCAGCCAGGTAAAGTCATCAGCAATAAACTCCCTGATAGATAACGTTTTCATCGCCTTCCTTGATATTACAGCCCATTTATCGCTGCGATATTATGCCTGGGCGACATATAAAAACCTTATCAGTTTGTCATCGGTCTGCTTAAACGGCGTACATCCAAGCCGTGTATATAAAGGGGCGAACATCGCCCCTTTAGGTTGCTTGTCAGGCTCGCTGTAAGATAGGCCGAACCCGGTATACCAACTGATACAACGCGGGCAGCACCAGCAAAGTCAGTAAGGTTGAACTAAGGATTCCGCCAATCACAACGGTGGCCAATGGCCGCTGTACTTCCGCACCGGTACCGGTATTGAGCGCCATAGGAACAAAGCCCAGACTGGCAACCAGCGCTGTCATTAGCACCGGTCGCAGTCGCTGACTCGCGCCTTGCCAAATGGCCTCATAAAGAGGCTTTCCGTCCTCTCTTAGTTGGCGAATAAAGGACAACATCACCACACCGTTTAACACTGCCACCCCGGATAAAGCAATAAAACCCACAGCGGCAGATATTGACAACGGCATACCGCGCAAGCTTAACGCCAGAACCCCTCCTGTCAGCGCCAGCGGTACACCGCTAAATACAATCAATGCATCGCGCAGCGAACTGAAAGCACTATAAAGCAGCCCCAGAATCAACAATAAGGTCAATGGCACCACCAAGCTCAGGCGCTGACTAGCCGATTGAAGCTGTTCAAAGGTACCGCCGTATTCAAGCCAATAGCCCGGCGGCAACCCAAGCTGGTTTTGCATCAGCTCACGGGTTTGGCTAATAAAGCCGGCCAAATCCCGCCCGTCCACATTGGCGGTTACCACCACATTACGTTTACCGTTTTGCCGGTTAACCTGATTAGGCGCACTGACCAGTTCAATATCCGCCACTTCCCCCAGCGGAACATAAGCCAGGTCAGGATTCTGGCTGTTGTTCAGACTTACCGGGATCTGGGCCAGTTGTTGTGGGTCCTGCCCCCAGTCATTATCCATTCTGACCAGCAGTTTAAAGCGCCGGTCCCCTTCATAGATAAGGCCGGTTTGTACGCCGCCAATAGCCACGGCAACGGCTTGTTGAATGTCTGCGACATTTAAGCCCAGCAAGGCCATATGTTCTCGTTGCGGTACAACGGATAAGGTTGGCAGGCCGGAGAGCTGTTCAAGCCGCACATCGGTGGCACCCGGCACGGTTTTTAACAGCGCCTCGGCCCGCTCACCGCTGGCTTTCAACTCGTCAAGATCATCACCATAGATACGCAGCGCCACATCGGCCCGCACCCCGGCAATCAACTCGTTAAAGCGCATTTCTATGGGCTGAGTAAACTCATAGTTATTGCCTGGCACATCCTCCACTCGTGCCCGAATTTTGTCCACCAACTCGGCTTTAGATAAGGCTGGATTTGGCCACTGCGCGCTGTCTTTAAGCATGATAAAAGTGTCAGCCACATTCGGCGGCATGGGATCGCTGGCGATATCCGGGGTGCCGATTTTAGAAAACACCGCACTGACCTCCGCCAATTCGCCCACCGCCTGCTCCAGCTGCAATTGCATAGTCACAGACTGGTCCATACCTGTGCCGGGGATACGCAGTGCATGCATGGCCACATCGCCCTCATCCAACTGGGGCAAAAACTCAGCACCCATTCGACTGGCCAGCCAGGTACTTGATACCAGCATCAACAGCGCCAGCAGCAACAGTTTGAAAGGGTGTTTCAGTGACAGTGACAACAGCGGCAAATACAGCTTACGTGCCCCCCGCATCAGCGGGTTTTCCTTCTCCACTACCTTACCGCGCACAAAAATAGCGATAGCCGCTGGTACAAAGGTCATGGCAAACAGCAGCGCACCCAACAAGGCGGCAACCACAGTGAAGGCCATAGGGTGGAACATCTTGCCTTCCACCCCGCTTAAGGCAAAGATTGGCAAATACACCAACATGATAATCAGCACGCCAAATACGGCTGGGTTGAATACCTCCTTGGTACTGTGGAAGACTTCGTTTAGCCGTTCTTCCAATGTCAGCAAACGCCCCAGACGATGCTGTGCCAATCCCAGGCGGCGCAAGGCATTTTCCACCACAATCACCGCACCATCGACAATAATGCCAAAGTCGATAGCGCCCAAACTCATTAAATTGCCTGACACCCGGTTCGCGGCCATGCCGGTGATAGCAAACAGCATGCTTAGGGGGATAACCAAAGCCGTAATCAATGCCGCGGTAACATTCCCCAGCAGTAAAAACAGCACCACAATCACTAAAACCGCTCCTTCAAAGAGGTTTTTTTGTACCGTTTGAATGGTTTTCTCCACCAAGCTGGTACGATCGTATACGGCCTCAACCACAACCCCCTGAGGAAGACTTTGCTGCACCTCGGCCAACTTTGCCCCAACCCGTTTAGCCACCACCCGGCTGTTTTCACCCAAAAGCATCATGGCTGTGCCTAACACCGCTTCCTGACCATTATGGCTGGCCGCACCGCTACGCAGCTCACGACCAAGCTGCACGTTGGCCACATCGCGGATACGCACCGGCGCATCATCACGCTTGGCCACCACCAGCGCTTCAATCTCGCCAATAGTGCGAAGTTGGCCGGGTGAGCGCACAAGATACTGTTCGCCCAAACGTTCAATGTAGCCAGCGCCACTGTTGAGGTTATTGCTCTGTAGCGCCGCAATCACATCGGCTACCCCCAATTTAAAGGCCAGCAATTTACCTGGTATGGGGGCCACCTGATATTGACGTTCAAAGCCGCCAATGCTGTTGATTTCAGTTATACCTGGCACCTTAAGTAACTGCGGGCGGATAACCCAGTCCTGCAAGGTACGCAGATCTTCCGCGTTATAGGGCTGACCGTCGGCCCTTGTAGCCCCCCCCTCGGCACTGACCACATAGGAGAATATTTCCCCCAGGCCGCTGGCAATAGGTCCAAGAGCCGGCTCCACCCCGACCGGTAACTCCCCCCCTACGCCTTGCAGACGCTCACCGATTTGCTGTCTGGCCCAGTAAATATCCGTGCCTTCCTGGAAGATAACGGTTACCTGGGACAAGCCGTAGCGCGACAGTGAACGGGTGTATTCCAGGCTTGGGATCCCCGCCATGGCGTTTTCAATCAGGTAGGTGATGCGCTGCTCCACCTCAAGCGGGGTGTAGCCGTCCACCTTAGTATTGATTTGCACCTGCACATTAGTGATATCCGGTACCGCATCTATGGGCAGGCGAAAACTGTTGTATATGCCAATGGCGGCGATAAACAAGGTCAGTGCCATCACCAGCATGCGCCGCGTGATGGCAAAGTGAATAATCTTATCAACCATAAGTCACCTCAATGCACATGGCTGGCGCCGGCTTTTAGCACATCGGCTTTGAGCACAAAGCTATTGGCCGACACATACTGCATACCCGCAGGCAGTCCCGACAACACTTCAATCCACTGGTTGTCGCTTTGGCCCAGCTCAACCGGCCGGGCTTCAAAGGTGTTGCCTACCCGCACAAACACCACAGAGCGCTCTCCCATCTGCTGGATGGCCTGACGCTTAACTCGCACAGGAGCCTGACGCTGCTGGGTGATCACCTCAGCTTTTACATGCATACCAGGACGCCAATGGCCGTCGGCATTGTCGATCAGCAGACGGGCCCGGGCGATATGTCCGGCTGACATCATAGGGGCGATATAAAACACTTCCCCTTCGGCCTGCAGATGCTGGTGCAAGTCCATCACCTGTGCGCGTTGACCTACCCTGAGCCGCTCGATGTTTTCGGGAAAGGCGGAAAGTTCTACCCAGACCTTAGATAGGTCGGCTATTTCCATCAGCACCTGATTGCCAGCCAGTTCACCGGCATTGGCAAACTGCTCGGTGACTACGCCTTTTGCCGGGCTGTTTAGGGTATAGCTTTGCAAGGTTTGACTATTTCGTACTCGCATCAGCGCTTGCCCCTGTTTAACCTGCTCACCCACCTGCACCAGCAAGGCTTCTACCACGCCAGGATAAGGGGCCATCAAGGAAAAGCGCCGGTCGATGGTTGGGGTGATCACCCCAAACAACTTATCTTTGCTGTTGATCTCCCCGCCGCTTGCTACCGCAGTGGCAATATTGGCCTGTTTAATGGCCCGTTCGGACAGCTCCGTTCTGCCCTCAGGGCTGTCGTAATGCCAGGTATAGGCTTTGCCCTGATAACTTGTCTGTATCTCTACTTCAAAAGAATGGGGCTCGGACACCTCCTCGCGACTAACCAGATACGGGCCTTCGGCCTCGAAACTAAGGGCCTGTATCTCGCCGCCTAATCTATGTAACGCCACTTGCAAAGACAGCCCGGCCGGGGTAACCAGCTGGCCATTAATGTAGGGATACACACGCATTTCGGCCGGTACGCCGGTTTCATAGATCACCACCTCCAGGGCCAGCTCGCCCTGCTCCAGCCAGCGTCCCCCTTGTGGTCCTTCCCTTGGCTCTGTATGGCTTTCTGATTCGTGATCCCCAGAAGCTATAACAGGCAAAGCCCAGGTTACGGCCAGCGCCGCGCTTATCATCAAACTCACTAAAAAATTTTTCATCGGGTTATTCCTTATGCGTCAATCAGCGGCTGGCCGGTTAAACGCTGCATATTCAGCAGCGTGTCAAACACTGCAATGTGCGCCTCCAATAATTGACGCTCGGCGTTAAACAGGACTTCCTGAGCGTCCAGTAATTGCAGTACCGAGATCTGCCCATGCTGATAGCCCGCTCTGGTGCTAACCAGTAATTTACGGGCTTCAGGCAGCAGCTGCTGGTCGAGCTGGCGGATACGCGCTCTGCTTCGCTGTTCCTGATAAACCAGGGCCGCCACTTGATTACGCAGCCCCTGGCGAAGCTGGGCCTGGGCATGGCTTACACCATCCAGCTTGGCTCTGGCCGCATCAATATTGCCCTGGTTGGGATTGGTCAGATTAAGCGGCATGCTAAGGCCAAACACCAGTGCGCCGTCTGACCCGGCGCGGCTATACCTAAGCCCGGCATCCAGGGTAATGTCTGCCTTGCCGTTAGCCTGGGCTAAGCGCAGATTAGCCTGCTCAAGGGCATATTGCTGTTGCAGTAACATCAGCTCAGGCGCGGTATTTACCGCCTGCTCCACGGCCAGGCTGGAAACCTCGCTCGGCAACTGGCGAATATCGCCCTTAAGACGGTCAAACTGAGGCGGCTGCAACCACTGTTGGCTCAGCTGGTAGCGGGCACGTTGAAATTCACTCTCAATGCGCTGCTGTTCCAGTTGCACTTCCGCCAGACGATACGCCATGCGCGACACATCGGCGTCAGATACTGCGCCGGCGGCGGCCCGGGTACGGATAATTACCAGTGATGCTTCAATCTGGCTGATACGCTGGCGGTTCCATTCACGCAGTTGCTGCCAATTAAGCACCTGATAAAAACGCGCCGTGGTCTCAGCCAGCACTTGTAGCCTGTCCCACTCATAACGCACTGCTTGCTGTTGTAGCATCTGATCCTGTAAAGCCAGACGCATCTGACGTTTGTCCCCCAGCTCGATTAACTGACTGAAGCTGAGTGTCACTTCGGCGCTGTCCAGCCCCTGGCTCTCCCCGGTCCCCAGCACATTTTCCAGTTCCAGATTCAGGTTAGGGTTAGGTCGCAATCCGGCTTGCAGACGCCGCGCCTCAGTCTCCCGTATGGCAAAAGGGTACTGGGCTAGGGTTGGATGGAAGGTTAAGGTTTTCTGTAATGCCTCAACAAGCGATAAGGGCTGCGAGGGCTGCGAGGCCTGCGAGGCCTGCCCAGCAAAAGCCGAAAAACAGCCAATGCATAGCAAACCAAGCCTTGCCGCACGCTTGCGGAAAAACTCAATACTCATAAATTGTTCTCTTAAATCAATACATTGTCAGGGCGTAATGCCCGCTTAAATGGGATTTAGAGAGACAAGTCGGGAGGCGGAACCGGTGGTTGGTAAAACAGGTTCAGATAATGTCTGGCCGGATGACCGGCATTCACACTGACACAAGGAGAAAAGTGGATATCGCTGCCATAACCGCTATGGCAGGACAAATGCACGTGTAACTGGTGTTGATGATCAGGCCCTGAGTCATCACTATTGTTTTGATGATAATCCGGGGCCTCTAAATGACTCAGATGGGAATACCCTGGATGTTCTGGATCAGGCACATGAAAAGGCGATGCCACACAGCTAAAAAAGCTGTGTGTCACAATCAGCAATAATGCATAAATGGCGTGTTTCGCCTTCATCCCTGTTCACTTACCTTAATAACAGCAGTTTGTTGATGGCTTATTATCTGTCGCCACCTGCCTGGCATCACGGATAATGCGCCAGGCTGAGAAAATAATAATCAAGGCGATCACACTGCCGATTACCCAGTCCGGCCAGGCCGCACCAAGCCAACTCACCAGCGCGGCAGACAACAATACACCAAGGTTAGCCAGCATATCATTGCGCGAACACACCCAACTGGCGCGCAGATTAATATCTCCATGTCGATGCTGATACAGCAGTGCAAAACACAGTACATTGACCACCAGCGCCATCAGAGCAACGGCATACATGGTCTGGATATCAGGTGTGACGCCAAGCCAGATGTTTTTTATCACATCCAACAGCACCAGACCACCCAAAAAAAGCTGTAAGCTACCACTTAGCATCGCCACATTAGCTTTGGTACTGATAGCCCGGCCTACGGCATACAAACTAGCACCATAAACCATGGCATCGGCCAGCATATCCAGCGAGTCGGCCATTAAGCCACTGGAGTGGGCCAACCAGCCCGCAACAAATTCCACCACAAACATCAGTGCGTTGAGAGTTAACACCACCCAGAGCAGTTTACGTTGCTGAAGATCTTCAGCATTAGGGGCACAGCAGCCAGCCATCTCTATTCCTTGGTCATTGATATTAATGCATGTAAGCTAGAATAAAGGTTCCAGCAACTGGAAGGTCAAGATGAAAATAAACCAATTGGCACAGCAGGCCGATGTGCCGGCCAAAACCATTAGGTACTATGAGGAAATCGGCTTAATTAAAGCGCCGCAGCGGGCAGAAAACGGTTACCGTATTTACCGCACAGATGACGTACATAGGTTGATCTTTATCCGCCGTTGCCGGGATCTGCAAATCTCTCTGGAAGATATCAAAACCCTGTTAGCCGCTCAGAGCGACAACAGCGCCCCCTGCGACAAGGTAGACAACATTATCAAACAGCAACTAAAGCGGGTGCAGGTGGCCCGTGAAGAGTTATGCAAACTTGAACAGAGCCTCTCGGCATTGGCCAGTAGCTGTCAACGCAATAAGGTCAGCGAATGTGGGATACTGCATAAATTGCACAGCGAGGAAGCTTAATGGCCCGCACACCGTTGTGATTTAGCGCGCCTGCATCTTATAGCGCATTAAGATGGCAAACTCATTCACTGCGTCACTATCAACAATCTCGACAATACAAGGCTTGGATTTCCCCACGTCCTTAGTGGCCAAAATTTTATCCCTGGTACTCTGGGCGATATCCAGCGCCAGAACCTCGGCCAAACGTTTATTGGGGATATAGATGGTGGCCTGCATAAAGCCCTTCCAAGCCGACATCCAGGCAATAGTGCGCCCTTTATGCTGGACCTTGCAAAGCCAGGCACCGCCGTCATGATAGTAACGCCAGGTGGGCAATAGTCCATGCTGTTGATAAAGCGTTAGCAAGCTCAGGTAAGCAGGATAGCTTTCACCGAGAATTGACGATAACACCTGTGCTGACGGAAACACTTCCTCGTCGGCCAGTTCAACATTGTTGATGGTTTGCATTAGGGTGAGAATCACAAAAAAGGGCTGAGTCAGACTCAGCCCTTAAGTAAGACTTAGTCTTCGTTGCTGGTAAATACACAGTGTTTGGCGAAATCAGAAGCTTCGTTCGCGGTCCAGTCACCTTTTGGCTTTTCTTTCATGTCTTCACACCACCCCTTGCTGCCAACTTCAGGCGCACAAGCAGTTAATAAGGCACAACAAGCTAATAATAATCCCACTTTTTTCATAATTTTCTCCAGCAACAGGCCCGTATGGCAGACCTGATATATACAGCAAACGGGTAACCCGCCGGTTACCTGATAGTTCTCTTGGTCGACTATTCGACCACTTCAATGGTAACAGAAATCAAGCCTGAATCCGTATCGCCAATTTTACTAAAAGCACTACGCGACAGATCAATAACTCGCCCCTTAATAAAAGGGCCGCGATCATTAATCTTTACAATCACACTTTGCTTATTTTTGATATTGGTCACTTTAACCCGGGTACCAAAAGGCAAAGTACGATGGGCGCCGGTACTGGCCATCTGATTAAAACGCTCACCGCTGGCGGTAGTGCGAAACTGATATTTCATCGCATAGTAAGAAGCCAGACCGGACTCTTTCTTGCCAACTAAATTGGCAGGACTTTGCGCCGGAATAGTCGTACAGCCGACCATAAAAAGCGCAGCCCATATCGCAGCCGCGCTTTTAAACAAAGAATGTAAATATGTCATAAGTAAAAGCAATCAGGGCAAACCACCTAGGCTGCCCTTTATGACCTTAGTGGCCTTTATGCTCCTTTTTGGCCTTATCCTTGATCATTTTTTTGCTGTCCATCTCGTGCTTTTTGGCCATTTTAGCAGCGCTCTTACGCTCTTCACTCATTTTGTCCCTGCTTTCTCGGGTTGGAGCCTCAGTCGCATGCCGAGTTTCTCGCATGGCTTTATCCTGGCTCTGAGCATGCTCGGCTTTCATAGCTTGCCCTTGCTCACGGGCCTGCTCAGCCTTTTCCTGACCAAACTGACTGGCTTGCTTGCCCTGCTCCTGCTTTGACTTTGCCAGCTCGCGTTTTTGCTCTGCCACTTGTTTAGGATCGTCCTTATCCTGAGCTACTGCCTGTACCGAAATAGACAGTGGCAGTACCGCCGCTATCAAAACAGCATATATAGATTTTTTCATCAGTGAACTCCTGGTTGACGCCGGGATTGCAAGCCCGGATGCTCGGGCTGCAACATGCACCCCACATCACTAAAGTGTGGTGCTAATCGGCCAGACTGACAACCGTCGCCAATCTAAGACAAACCCATAAAAGTAAAGGATTTAGCTTAGTTAACGGCGTAAAAAAGTGCTTTTTACCCGATTTAACCGAAGATACCTTGTTCACAGCCGCTAAATTTAATTAACACCTCTTACTCCACTCCCGGAGTGTCTGGTATTAGCGACAACAAAGCGCCCTCTTCCAGGCTGTCGCATTTATTCAATACCTTAGATGGTCAAGCGCGCAATATTCCTAAAAAAAGGAGCAATTGATGATTTTTAGATACACCATTTTATATGTGGAACAAGTAGCCGACACACTGGCTTTTTATCAACAGGCGTTGGGACTGGAGAACAGCTTTTTACATGAAAGTGGTGACTACGGTGAACTGTCCACCGGCGAAACCAAGCTGGCCTTTTCCTCCCATAGCTTGATGCAAAGCTTGGGTAAACGTCCACAACATCCCAATCCGGAACGCCCCGTATTTGAAATCGCCTTTGAAACGCAGGATGTCGCCAGAGCGCTAGAAAGGGCCAAGCAAGCGGGAGCTAAAGTGGTACAAGATGTAAGAGAAGAACCCTGGGGACAAACCACTGCCTATATTCTGGATATCAATGGTTATCTGGTGGAGATTTGTTCACCTGTCCAGTTACCCAGTCCCGAGTGAGTCAACAGGGCCAGTTTATCCGGTGATTGCTGCAAGCGTCCTGGGCTCAAGCCAAACCAACGACTAAACTCCCGGGTCATATGAGCTTGGTCACTAAAACCTGCGTCGGCCGATAAGGCCGACAAGGACTCACAGTGTAAAAGCAACTGCGCAGCCCTTCTGGCCCGACCTAACTGTCGCCAGTACTCAGGCGCTGGTAGGGCTTTTTTAGCAAAGCGGCGCTGTAAGGTACGTTCACTGGTACCCGCCATTGCCGCCACCTTCTTCACACTTTTACCTTCCACCGCTAACGCATCAATGATCTGCAGCAGTTCCCAATCTGGTAACAGTAATGAGGCAACTTTATGCTCTTGATTGATGGCTTGCGCGTTGGCACATAATGCCCCGACTTCAGCCAAATCGGGCAATAAGCCGGGGCGAAATCGAAAGCCAAGATAGTGCTGGCCAGATAACAGTGTGACATCCCGAGGCCGCCAATCCCAATCACTGAACAACACCTGCTCTACCCCGTTATCGCGACTGATAACAATCAGATCCCGGCAACCATCGGGCATAATCTGCACCACGGCAGGTTTGTCTACCTGGAATGACCATTTGCTGAATAGCATTTGTGTACCTAAATTCCCTTCTTGAGATACCTTGGCATAGACAAGGTATGGGAAAAAGTGATGATCAAAATAAATTCAATTAACAGGTCGAGTCAAAGAATTTTCAGATTTCATTAACATTTCACATCTTGAACACTGTAGTCAGAGTGCAGACATTTTAGGGAAAATGAAATGTTTGGATTTGCTGAGAGGATTAGCTAAGCGCTTGATTTTAAATGGTGCCCGGGGCCGGACTTGAACCGGCACGGCGTTACCGCCGAGGGATTTTAAATCCCTTGTGTCTACCAATTTCACCACCCGGGCATCGGGAGGATTTTTCTAACTTGCTTGCCTGTTTAGGCTTGTCGAACTGCCGTGGGCAGTTTCCTTGTGGTCGCTACCGGCTCCTGCCTCTCGCGACACTTGTGCTTCCTGCACATCGTCTACCCATCTCACCACCCGGGCATCGGGGTTTCTCTCAGCCGCCGGACTATTAAGCGACTTGCTGACGAGAAATCAACGCGTTGCGTTGAGATATGGAGGCGGAACCCGGAGTCGAACCGAGATACACGGATTTGCAATCCGCTGCATAGCCATTCTGCCATTCCGCCAATTTGGAGCGGGAAACGAGACTCGAACTCGCGACCCCAACCTTGGCAAGGTTGTGCTCTACCAACTGAGCTATTCCCGCTTATTTCTGCATTGGCTCGGATTAGAGCCTTTGCCGCTTGGCTTGCCAAACGTGGGCTGAATTCTACAGTCACCGCCTTGGCTGTCAACCACAAAAATGTCATTTTTGTGTCGACTGCCGAAATTTTGACTTAAACGCCCTATTTTCCAACAGTCACTCGGCGCTGAGGTATTTCCACGCGGCTTTCAAATAGATACACATGGACCAAACCGACAGCACCGTAGCAATAACCAACAGGATCTTACCTAGTGTTACCCAGTAAATGGGGAAGCCCATAAAATATTCCAGTTCAGACAACAAACCGATCAAGGCCAGCATTTGCGCCATGGTTTTAGCCTTGCCGATAAAAGATACCTGCACTGTGTCTCGCCTACCTGACTCCGCCATCCATTCACGCAAGGCCGACACAAAGATTTCCCGCGACATCAGCAACACGGCGGAGACGGTGATCCACGCCGAGTTATAGCTGTGGGCGATCATAATCAGCGCAGCACCCACAATCAGCTTATCGGCAACCGGGTCTAGAAACGCCCCGAAGGCAGTGGATTGCTTTAAACGGCGGGCCAGATAGCCATCAAACCAGTCGGTGATAGCGGCAAACCAAAAAATAAAGGCAGCGGCCTGGTGAGCCCACTTCCAATCCAGGAAATACACGATGACAAACACCGGGATCAACAACACGCGAAGGGAAGTAAGAATATTGGGGATGGTCCACATACTGCTTGTCACAATTCTGTCAGTTGGAATCTGCTGGCCGTCATCTTACACCAATTCTTCCTTACAGATGCAGGTGTTCATGGATAATCAGCGCAAGTTCTTCGCTGATTCCCGGTACTTTGGCTAATTCTTCAACACTGGCGGCCAACACTTCCTGCATGCCGCCCATATATTTAAGCAAACTCTGCCGACGTTTAGCACCAACCCCTGGAATACTCTCCAGTTTGGATTGGGTTTTTACCTTCTGGCGACGAGCCCGGTGGCCGGTAATAGCAAAACGGTGCGCTTCGTCACGAATATGCTGAATCAAATGCAGTGCACTAGAGTCGGCCTGCATGGGAATGGTGGCATGGCTCCCTGCCAAAATCAGGGTTTCCAGACCCGGCTTACGGCTGGTGCCCTTGGCCACCCCTATCAGCTTCGGCATTTTATCGTGGGGCCAGTTTTCAAAACAGGCTTCAGCCTGGGCCAGTTGACCTTTACCGCCGTCAATAAACAAAATGTCCGGGATTTTGCTGGGATCGGTAATTTTGCTATAGCGTCGCCTAAGGGCCTGATCCATCGCGGCATAATCGTCCCCAGGCGTAATTCCGTCAATGTTGTAGCGGCGATAATCGCTTTTGAATGGCCCTTCGCGGTTAAATACCACGCAAGACGCCACCGTTTGCTGGCCCGAGGTGTGGCTGATATCAAAGCACTCCATACGCTGAATAGGGTTATCCAGGTCTAACACCTGTTCCAGCTCCAGGTAGCGTGCAAAGACCGATTTTTGACTGCTTTGCTGCGCTTCCAGGGCGGTCTCGGCATTGGTATTGGCCAGCTTGAGGTAACGGCGCTTTTCATCTCTGGCCCCCTGGAAAAATTGCACTTTATGACCGGCTTGGCGGCTTAGCAGCTCTTCAATGGCCTCATTGTCTTCAAGGGCCATCGGCACCACAATTTGACGGGGGATAGACTTGTTGCCAGCCAGATAGTATTGCAGCAGGAAAGATTGAAACACTTCCTGCGGGCTGACATCGGCCGGTACTTTGGGAAAATAGCTCTTACTTCCCAGTAGTTTGTTATCGCGGATAAAAAAGCCCTGAATACTGGCGATGCCGTTACGATAAGCAAAGCCAAACACATCCATTTCCGGCTGATCGCCACTAACCCACTGCTGTTCTTGCACTTTACGTAGCGCTGAAATCTGGTCGCGATACCTGGCCGCCGCCTCAAACTTCAACTCTTCACTGGCCTGCTCCATCTTTTTGACCAGCATGTCGATCACTTCAGCATTTTTACCTTTCAGGAACAGCCTGGCCAATTGCACCTGCTGCGCATACTCCGCATCGCTGACCAGCCCCTGAACACAAGGTCCGGCACAGCGTTTAAGCTGATACTGCAAACAAGGTCGGGTCCGGGCTTTATACTCTCCGTCTTCGCACTGACGCACCGGAAACAGCTTTTGCATAGTTCGCAAACTTTCCCGCACAGCCCAGGCACTAGGATAAGGGCCGAAATACTCGCCCTTGGGCTTACGCCCACCACGGTGCACAGTTAAACGCGGATGCTGATGTTCAGTAAGCAGAATATAGGGGTAGCTCTTATCATCTCTGAGCAGCACGTTGTAGCGGGGCCGATACTTCTTGATATAGTTGTTTTCAAGAATAAAAGCCTCGGTTTCGGTGTGAGTCACCGTCACGTCCATATGCTGAATTTGTCTGACCAGAGACTGGGTTTTTATGCTATCCAGGTTAGCGCGAAAATAGCTCGATACCCGTTTTTTCAGGTTCTTAGCCTTACCCACATAGATAACCTCGCCTTTGAGGTTGTACATTCGGTACACACCGGGGGCGCCAGTCAGATTTTTTAGAAAGGCCTTATGGTCAAAGGCCTCTGTGTTTTCGCTTGGCAGCTCGCTCATGGCAACAATGCAGAGATAACTGCAGGGTAATGGCTAACCCTGCACTGTGGAGAAGAAAATAAAAAGGCGGCAAAGGGAATCAAATCTGCTCAGGGCTGATCAGTTTGTGACGTAAGGCCAGATGGGTTAACTCAACATCACCGGTCACGCCGAGCTTTTCAAACATACGATAACGATAAGTATTGACCGTTTTAGCACTGATACTCAGACGCGTGGCAATATCCGGCACTTTTTCACCTTTGGTGAGCATAATCATGATCTGAAGCTCACGTTCGGATAAGTCCCGGAAGGGATCTGACGGATGATTGTCAATTTTACCCAGCGCTATCTGGCGGGCGATATCCGACGCTATGTATTTTTGCCCGGCATGTACCTGAAAAATAGCCTGAATCATCTCTTTAGGTTCAGCATCTTTGGTAACAAACCCCCAGGCACCAACCTGCATAACCTTGGCAGGAATGGGGTTTTCCTTATACATAGACAAGAAAATAACTTTAATATCAGGATTATGACGAAGGATTTTTTTGGTTGCTTCCAGGCCACCGATGCCAGGCATGTTCATATCCATCATGACCACGTCCGGATGCTGGGTACGGCAAAACTTGACCGCGTCTTCCCCGCTGTCGGCCTCACCAATTACTTCAAAGGACTTCTCTGAGTCCAGAATCAATTTGATACCAGTACGGACCAAATCGTGGTCATCAACCAGAAAAATTTTTATCAAAGGAATAGCTCCAGGCTTTCTTGTTGTTGTGAGCTTATGGGTTCCCTCACCTGAAACCGGTGTAATCTGCGCTACATCCAAACATCAGGCATCCAGTTTGGCCTATCATACTCCAATCAATCCTGATGCACATCAGCAAAAATCGCTATAGCGTATAATATTCATCGGGCTTATTACTATTTTGGGTATAGATATTGATTGGAAAACGTACAGCCCTAACGGTAAAGATGCGTACTTAGTCTGTTCCATCCGCGGATCACATCATCCTGCCCTTGTCCGGTATTCATGGCCTGGCACACGCTCACCTGGCAACGTATCTGCCAGCGGTCGCGTGCGCCCGCCACCGCCATTAATGGTCCTGGCCTTCCGCCGCAGCGACAGGCAATAGCCCGTACCTTTTCACTCTCAGTCGCGTCGGTTAAACAGGGTTTATCTTTTGCCAGCACAGGCTCTTCCTCTATACAAACCAGGCATACGAAAACTTCAAGAACGCCGTGCGACGATCCGCTCGCAAGCTGTCCAATACATCATTTTTACTAGCACTTTCCGAATAGCCCAAATAAAAAACGGTTTGTGGATTTACTTCATACGAATACAGCAGTTGTGATGCCAGACCCGTTTCTTGCCAGTACAATCCCTCAGCACGTCCAGCGGCAAAGTGGGCTAAACCCTGTTCGGTATCGTCGAATATCATGCTCAATCTAAGCGCCGAATGGCTGGAAAACTGATAAGTCAAACGCACATCAGTGACGCTGGCATCCAGCACCCGATTAGTTTGATAATCCAGCCGGGTATATTCGTTGCGCACATGGAATTGAAGATTATGGGTAAAGGCGACTTTGACTTCCGATTCTACATACAGCAGATCCGACAATCTATTGTTGTATAGGTCCAGCCCATCACCTTTTTCAATGAACACACTCAGGTAAGCGTTAGACAAAGGGCTGACTTCGGCAAAAAAGATCAGACCTTTTTCTTCAAATCGTTCGCTGTTATCAATAACCGACAACATTTGGTCGTTAAAACGCAGGCCAGCCCGGTCACGAACATAAAAACCCAGCTCAAACGCACTGTCCCACAAGCTATCCAGGCCGACAGTGGCTTCCCATTCTTTTTCAAGCAACGCACCTGCCTGATTATGGGTAATATCCCAATCAGTATAGAAATTTAGCGCGCTCCACCAGGTTTCCTGCTCTGGATAAAAACTGTATCCCCCGCCCACTAAACTGCGCGTCCAGTCGGTTTTGGTCATAAACCCCAAATCGGCCCGGAATTGCTCACCAAAATCGTCATGTTGGACAAATACACTGCCATTTTGAAAACTATGCTCATAATTCAGATGCCAGGCATTTCCCGCCTGGTTGGCAACACTGGCACGCTGAGCGGCTTCTCCCCACAGATAATCAGGCAAATAATCCGGGTTATCGGTTTGAGAGCGAGCAAAGGCAATGGTTAGATTATCCTGCTCGGTAAAGCGGATATTGGCATCGGTTGCAGCAACGGTATTTTGATAATCATCCGCTGAGCGCCAGGTAGTCATGGCCCCCAGCGTCACTTGCTTATTCACGCGCTGACTGTAGCGAGCAGCCAGGTTCTTACTTTTGATATCCAGTGTCGCCGCCGCCGATCCGAGGTTTCCGGGTATAATCATGGAGGTGCTGTCATCATCCGCCATAAACAGACCAAAGGTGTGTTCCCCTACTCTTCCGGTCACTTTGGCCCCCACCGAGGGGGCAGCTAAATTTCGGGTATGCACCAAATCCCAAGGCGATGAAAAGTAATCGGCATTTTCGGTAAAAAACGGCCGTTTTTCCTCGAAAAACAAACTAAATGATTCATTCACCGACAATTGCGCCGCATCAGCCTCAACCTGCGAAAAATCCGGGTTTACTGTGGCGTTTAACGTAATATCCTCGCTGATGGCCCACTTTACATCCAAACTGGCTTCATGTTGACTTTCCTGCTGCCAATCCCCTTGGTTGTAGCGATCACGACTTTCATCACGACCAGCAACAAAGGCAGGTGCCAGGATCAGTTTTTGGCTGGAGCGCGCGTTGGCAAACCCCGTATACAGCGGCATCTGACAAACCCAACATTCGTTGGCATGGCTGATATCTACGCTGGAAATCCGCCGGTCAACATCCCGCGGCCAGAAACGCACAAATTCCATTGCCCACTGCTTGGGTCCTTCGCTGTTGGGAAAATTCATAATATGGTATGGAATCGCGATTTCGACTTGATATCCCTGCGCGGTGATTTTCCCCACCGCTTGCCAATGACCATCCCAGGCAGACGATTCATTCCCAGTCACGGCATTCTCAACCGAATCCAGTTGGCTGCCCAGCGGGTTGACAAAAAACTGATAGGCCAGTTGATGATTGCCATAAGTGTCAATTTTCACCCCGACAATATCGTCTCCCCAGATATTGTCACGCTTACGATAAGCGGCGCGAATTTGCTCTGGATGAGGATCACGGGCATCAAACGCCAGGTAAAGGTACTCGCCGTCTTCAAACACCCGAACTGTGGTTTCCACATCTGCACTGCCCTGATCAGAAGGGCGGGTAATATGATGGATGGCAATAGGTTGAATCTGTTGCCAGACGACTTCATCAAAGTGACCGTCGATGTCTACCTGTTGGTCGAAATACGCAATTTTATCATTGGCAAGCGCACCAAAGCCGATGACAGCACAAAGTGCCAGCGTGCTGGAGAATCTCATGTTTTTATCCTTGCTGCCGAGCTTCTGTGGCTGGCTATTTATTTTGGGCCTGCGGCCCTTCCCCTGGAAGTAAGCCCAATATAATCAGGGATTTGCACCCGGCACGCAAGGTTTGAGAAGCAATTACGGCCCGTTCGAAAATGAGCCGTACCATATCAGAGTGTGTGTGCCCAGCGGTTTAATTTGGCTTCCAGTACCGGCATGGGCATGGCACCGTCAATCAGCACCTGGGTATGAAACTTACGCACATCAAAGCGCGCTTCGAGCCTGTCTGCCAGCTTCTCACGCAGTTGACGTATAGCACGCTGCCCCACTTTATATGACAGCGCCTGGCCAGGAATAGCAATATAACGCTCAACTTCAGCTTCAATATCGGCTTCCCCCATAGAGGAGTTTTCGCGCATAAAGGCAATAGCCTGTTCCCTGCTCCAGCCTTTGGCGTGCAGCCCGGTATCGACCACCAGACGCATGGCCCTAAGCTGCTCGTCAGACAAACGGCCGTACCACATGTAAGGATCGCTAAATAGCCCTAGCTCTTTGCCCAGGCTCTCGGCATATAAGGCCCAGCCTTCGGCAAATACGGTATAGAATTCGTACTTACGAAAGTCCGGTAAGGCCTCCACCTCCTGCTGAATGGCAATCTGAAAATGGTGGCCAGGGGACGCTTCGTGAATACTCAGGGTTTCAACCAGGTAGTTAGGTTGAGACTTCAAATCGTGAGTATTGATGTAGAAAATCCCGGGTCTAGACCCATCCGGAGCTGGCTGCTGATAGCTGGCCCCCGCAGAAGATGCCGCCCGGTAGGCTTCCACAGCCTTAACCTCGTAATCCGCTTTAGGAAAAACCTCAAATAAGGCGGGCAAGCGACGATTAATATCCGCTTTAACCTGCTCATAGGCCTGAATGACCTCTTGCTCGTTGGCGAAGAAGAACTTCGGATCGCTTTTCAGATGTGTAAAGAAGGCAGGCAAATCCCCCTCAAATCCCACCTGCTCTCTTACTTTGTCCATTTCGCTGCGGATCCGAGCCACTTCCTCTAAGCCGTACTGGTGAATATCCTCAGCGGTTAAGGGCAAGGTGGTGTTCACTGCAATCATATGCTCATACCAGGCCTTACCATTGGCCAAGGCGGACAGGCCGACAGCGTCGCGGCCCGCTGGTAGGTATTCATTGAGCATAAAATCATAAGTACGCTGATATGCAGGCACGATAACCTGCATAATCATTTGCTCGTAATCAGCTTTAAGGCGGGCTTGTTGCTCCGGACTAAGCTGAGCATTGTCAGCCAACATGTTCACCGGACCATAGAATACGCTGTCCTCGGGCTGACTGACGATATGTGCCAGCAACTGCGGCAACACTTTAACGATCAGACTTTTGGGCAACACTATCCCTTGTTGCATACCATCACGCATAGCGGTCACCGCACTGTCCATATAGGCAGCAAAACCATCGGTACGTTTGATAAAGTTAAGGTAGTCCTGCTCAGTATGAAACGGCTGTGCACTGCTGCCAGAGCCTAGCATGGGATAGAAATTCTGTACTCCCCACATCTGGTTAAACGGCATCAGGTGCGAGGGGAAACCCAGTCCATCCACGGCTTGCTGACGGGCATACAAGAAAATCTCATGGTTTAGCCTGTCCTGGCCGGTAAGTTTTGTGCCATCGATGCGTTTAGCTTGTGCCAGATACTTTTGTTCAAAGGCCGCAACATCGGCCAAACTTTTGGCACTGATTGGCGCAGTAAAACGATCGTTATAGTCCATGACCCCGACAAAAGTAGCGGACAACGGGTTTAGCACCAGGCTTTCAGCAAAATACCGCTCCACCAACTCGGTGACCTTCTGTGCTTCAGTGTGTACTTGTGCCTGGCTGCTCACAGCGGCTTTAGCCTGAGAGGACTGTATAGCATGGTTGCTGTGGCAACCTGTCAGTAGTATGGCAACAGAAGCAGCCAGAAGGGATAAGCGCATAAAGAGTTCCTGTCGTTAGGGTAGATGCGAAGTTGCTATTCAATCATAAGCAAGCAGCTTTGTACCCAGGAAATCCACCAATTCCCTTGTTTTGGGATAAGCCGGGTTATGCATGATTTAGCCATTATGCGGCGGTGGTTTGTGGCAAGCCGGCCGAACCGCTAGAATAGCCAACAAAATAGAACAGTAACCCTACCCCATGAAAAAACATATCTACGTGGCCTATACCGGCGGCACTATTGGCATGCGTCCTTCCAGTAAAGGCTATGTGTGTGTGCCCGGCTTTTTGTCTGAAACCCTGAGCAAAATGCCGGAGTTTCATCGTGACGAAATGCCCCAGTTCACTATTCACGAATATGACCAGTTGATGGACTCGTCCGATATGTCTCCTCTGGATTGGCAGCACATTGCCGATGATATCCAGTCCAACTACGACAGTTATGACGGCTTTATTATCCTGCATGGCACAGACACCATGGCCTACACCGCCTCGGCACTGTCTTTTATGCTGGAGAACCTTGGCAAACCCGTTATCGTCACAGGATCACAGATCCCCCTTGCCGAGATTCGCAGTGATGGTCAGGTAAACTTGCTAAATGCCTTGTATCTGGCGGCCAATTACCCCGTGCATGAGGTTTGCCTGTTCTTTAATAATCAACTGCTACGGGGTAACCGCAGCCGAAAAATTCATGCCGACGGCTTTAATGCGTTTGCCTCCCCCAACTTCCCGGCATTGATGGAAGCCGGGATAAACATTGACGTATTGGAAGGCCAAGTTAAACCCGTTGTTCAGCATGCATTGCAGGTCAGTCCTGTGACGGCACAACCAATTGGCGTGGTTACGTTATATCCGGGCATCAGCAGTGAAGTAATAAGAAACACCCTGCAACAGCCGGTAAATGCATTGATATTGCTAAGTTATGGTGTTGGCAATGCGCCGCAAAACCCGGCCTTGCTGGCCCAATTAGCCAGTGCCAGGCAAAAAGGCATTATTGTACTTAACTGCACCCAATGCCTGCGTGGCAAGGTCAACATGGCCGGCTACGCCACAGGTAATGCCCTGGCCCAGGCTGGCGTGGTATCCGGTGGGGATATGACGCTGGAGGCCGCGTTGGCCAAACTGCATTACCTGCTCAGTAAAAATTTACCGGTTGAGGAAACTCGCAGACTGCTAACCGAGAACTTGCGCGGCGAGCTAAGCGACTAAGGGTGTTACTTAAAGCAGGTCGACAAATCTGGCACCGGTGATTTTAGCCAGTACATCTGGTGCCAGTTCAATTTCCAAGCCACGGCGTCCGCCACTGACATAAAGTGTGGACAATCCCTGCGCTGACTGGTGAGCAAAAGTCGCCAGCGCTCTCTTCTGGCCGACAGGACTAACCCCGCCGAGCACATAACCGGTACTACGCTGCACCTTGTCAGGCTTGGCCATCTCGACCTTCTTACAGCCAGCGGCCTTAGCCAGTTGCTTCAGGTTTAGCTTTTCACACACCGGCACTATGGCCACCAACAATTCACCTTTTTCGGTCTCGGCGACCAAGGTTTTAAACACCTCCAGGGCGTTGACCCCAAGCTTTTGCACCGCCTCCAACCCATAGGAAGCAACCTTTTGATCATGTTCATACTGATGAACCTGAAAGACGGCCTTGGCTTTTTGCAGTGTTAACACGGCTGGGGTCATACTGGCTCCTTGTATTCAAATGCGACAGGCTAGCGTTAACGGTGAAACTCGCCGGCACGCTCTGGCTGGTAAATGACCTCATCGATGTGTACTGTCAGCGCCTTACCACCCGGTGCAGGCCACTGAATTTCATCACCTTCTGCCAAGCCCAGCACCGCACTACCAATAGGCGCCAGGATCGACACCTTATCGCCTGAGTTATCCATATCCTTTGGATACACCAGGGTTTTACAGAAGGATTCACCGCTGGATGCCACCTTAAAACGCACAGTCGAGTTCATGGTGACGACAGTAGGTGGAATATCCTTACTATCGACGTTCTCGGCTCGGTCCAGTTCATCCAGCAGTACGTCTTTGCCGGGGAAATCTTTGTCGGATAAAGAATCTAGCAAAGCTTCCAATCTGTCAGCGTCCTGATTGGAGACAATAATTCTAGGTTGTGTTGTCATACTATCCTCACTTCATCTACGTCCTGTTCGGATTTTCCTCGTATACAGGACATAACATAATCAAAAAAAAGCCCCGTCATTTGACGGGGCCCCTTAGTGGTTCGTCAAATGTACTAGCCTGCCGGCACAAAAAGTCGCTGCAGGCGGGTCAATTGCGCTTGGTCACTGGCAGCTAACGGCCCCTGACCAATCCATTTAATCAGTAACTGCGCCAAATCCGCGGACTCTCCTTGTTCAAGCTTATTTGTCATCATTTGCAGTTGCATCTCCCGGCGTAACTCAGCCAGTTCGACCGGTGACTCAACACCAGCCAGCAATTCCATTTTTACCAATACATTCTCTCTGGGCTCTGAATGCTCAGACTGGTTAAATGCTTGCCGCCAGACACCGGGTAGGTTATCTATGCCCGCAGGCGGCGGATTATCCAACCACTCAGATAACAGACTAAACAACAGAGCATAGTGCGTTTGCTGCTCGGACTGTTTAAAGGCCTTTACCCGACCAGCAAACTTTGTTTCCAATTTTTGCCAGTCGCGCTGTTTACTCTGCCGGCTCCGCTCATCTAATTCGGCTAGCAGATCAGCTATTGGCTGCTGTAAACCTTGCTGCAACGCAGAAAGTTCACTTAGGCTTTGTACGCCATTGAGATCAGCACCAGCCTGATTGAGCAAGACATCAATTTGCTTGACCACGGCATGATTAGCCTGACGCTGCTTATCCTGCTGCTGATTACGCCGCGCAAACAGCCCGTCATTCGCTTGTCGAAATACCGCCCACAACTGGCGATCCTGCTTAGCACGGCCCCGGCCAATCTGCTTCCAGCTTTCCTGGGCTTGCTTGGCCTCTACCGTGGCTTGTTGAATATCCTCAGCATCCAGCAAACTCTGCACTTTTTCAACTAATCGCTGCTTTTGTGCCTCGTTATCCTGATACCAGGCCAACAACTTAGCTTTAACTGGTGCGTTATGCTCGCGAAACTGCTGATTCAGCTCCCCAACACGGCGGTAATCTACCTCACCTATGTTACGCCACTGCTTCTCCAAAGCGTGTTGTTGCTTAGCCAACTCCTCCATACCAATCTCTACCTGCGCCAGTTGCGTCAGTTGCGTCAGTTGCGTCAGTACGGCCTGCTTGGCTTGCAGGTTTTGTTCGCGCTCTTGTTCTGCTTGGGCATAATGCTCGCGTACCGGCAAAAATGCTTGCTCGCAGGCCTGATCAAAGGCGTCATTAAGGCTTTGGTCTTGTTCACTGTCCAATTTGCCCAGGCTATTCCATTGGCTGCGTAACTGTTTAACCTTTTCAGCTTGTTCTTTTACCGGTAACGGGGCGTCAAGCAAACTGCGGATTTCGTCTAACAGCGCTGGCTTACGAGGCTGGGCAATATAAACCTGCCATTCCTTTAGATTCTCAATTTGTCCTTGCACCTGTTCGCACAGACGCTGCAGCGCTTGTTGCTCATGCTCTGGCAAGGCCTGGTAATTATCTTGCAGGCGCTGATAAAGCGACATGGCAGCATGAAACTTACCGGCTTGAATCATCTCCTGAACTTTATGCAAACCACCGCGGACTTTATTGACCTGCGCTCTGGCTTGTTGGCGAAGTTCAGTTATTGCCCCCTGCCAGGCTTTATCCAGCCCTTGCCACTGTTTTTGCAATGCCAGTGGCCACAGATCGCCATGGGGCTTTTTCAGCTCTCGGTAAGTACTGCGCGCTTCCTGCCACGCCTGCTGGGCAGGGCCTAACTCAGCCACATTGCTTGGTAAGGCAATATCCTGGACACCTTCCAACAAGTTCCGGGCTCCCTCAATTGCTCGTTGCAGGGCCGGTAATTTATTCAATGCGACCTGCATCTGATCCAATCGATTATGCAGACGTTCAACGCTCTGATTGCCGGACAATGTCTGTAGCGCGCTACGATGTCCCTCAATCTGTTGCAACATGGTCGTTCTATCTTGCTCAGATAACTGCTCAATATTCTGTTGCTTTGCGACCTCATCTAACCATTGCTGCGCTAGCTGTTTAATCTCAGCAGCCTGCAAAGCGGCCTTACGCTCTGCTTCGGCCTGCACCCAGGCTTGTTTTGTTGCCTCAGTGCGACGGCGCACCTTGTCTGTTAAATCTTCATATTTGCGACTAATTTCTTCGCGGATAGCCAGAGGCAACAGGGCAAGCTGTTCCTGTTGATTCTGATACTGGGTGGACAGCTGTTCCAGCTGTTCCACCAGAAGTGGATAATCCTGGCTATCTTTCAGCGCCAGTAACTTGGCCAGCACCAGGCGCAATTCTCGCTCAAGCTGCTGTTTGTCCAACTGCTCCTGACTGAGCTTGTCCAGCTTTTGCCTGGCCAGTTCCACTATCTGCGGATCTTTATGCTTACGCAACATACGCTGCAAGCATTCTGGATCCTGTTCCTGCTCGGCCAGTGCATGTCGCAACTGCGCATCGTTTGTCTCAAACATCACACGCTGGCGCAGCATTGGCTTATCAACTTTAGTCAGAACGGCCTGGCTTAAGGCCGGGTCATCATGCTGCCAACGTTGCAGCAGTAACTTTTCCAGCAGCGTATGATTCGTGCACTCCTGTACAAAGGTTTGCCGCTGCTTGTCGGTCAGGTTATCAGCCTGATCATCCAGCAAAATACTCTCTACGCGCTGTTGTGCACGTTTATGGACACGCTCATTGCGCTCGGTCTGCGCCAGTTTCCACCAAAGGGCAAAACTGTTGAGCTTATCCAGGGCAGCCAGGCGAACGGCAATGCTCTCATCATTAAATGCCATTTCATGCAGTGCCGTTTTATGTTCCGGGCTTTCCGGCTGCAACGACGCTATGGCCTCTTGCCTGATTTTTGCATCAGAATGCTGATATTTGGGGCGAAACAGATTTTTAAAGATCATCTGCTTTAAACCTGGCGATAGCGGGTTGGAACTGCTGTTTTAGCGCTTGCTTAGATTTATGCACTATGCTGCCATCGGCGCCTACCGTCATATGTTCATCAGACTTAAGTACAGTCGCCTGATAAAGCATCACGGCCTGCATACTGCTGTCGCGCTGCCCTTCACTCAGTGGGGTGCCATCTGGCCATTTACCGGTTTCAACTGCCTGACGCAACCTTTCATATACGTCAGGTGTCATGGCATTGACCATCTGCTGGATATCCATCATCAATCAAACTTCTTCATAAAAATCAAACGAACACGATTGATTACGTACCAGACGAAACCAATCACCGAGCAACTCATGGCAATATTGTATTGTAACTGCCCGTGCCACAGGCAAATCGGGCTGGTGTTATTAATCAAATTAAAAGACAGTTTGCAAGCATATTCGGTTGAAGGACCCTCCCCCCAGTATAAAATGGCGAAGCCAGCAATAAACATCAGCATGGCAATCATTGACTGGGTCTGAATAGACTGCACTTTCTTAAATTTATTAAAGCGCTGCTTACGCAGGATATCATCTTCTGTTGCTGCCCCAACAGCAAACCCACAGTGCTGACATGACTTTGCCTTATCAGATATTTTCTTGTTACAGGATGGGCAATTTGTCAGCGCCATATTTCCTCCAATTCGGTTTAATTCAATTTCTACGCGCTTTATCGCAGAAAGCCCCTTTTAGTCAACGCCACTAGGGACGGTGGAAGTGCAGAAAATGCAGGAGCAACTTTTCTGCCCGTCCCTCCATGGACATACAACAAGCGCGGCCTGGGCCGCGCTTTTCATTCTGTTATCAGGCTTGGTCTTTATTCGCCTGTTTATCCTTGAAATCGCGCCAGTACTCGTTGACCGTCTGTTTCATTTCCTTATGCAGGACCATGATACCGAA
The DNA here is from genome assembly GCF_014645355.1 of Bowmanella pacifica. Classification (GTDB taxonomy): domain Bacteria; phylum Pseudomonadota; class Gammaproteobacteria; order Enterobacterales; family Alteromonadaceae; genus Bowmanella; species Bowmanella pacifica. Next base: position 341,330 of record NZ_BMLS01000003.1, read on the forward strand.
CAGGTTCGGCAGGGTCATCACCACAATGGCCACTGCGGCAAGATTCCAGACTAATGTGGTATCAGAGAATGAGGCCCAGAAAAAGCCAGCCACATAAAACACCCGATACGGCATCACCGAACGCGGCCCTAACAGGTAGGTCATGGCACGGTCGCCGTAGTAGGACCAAGCAATCGCCGTGGAGAAGGCAAACAACAAGAGACCAATTGACACTATGTACTTGCCGTACTCACCAAAGAAGCCACGAGTAAAGGCCAAGGTGGTCAACTGCGCTGAATGCACCAACGACTTACCTGACACCAGGATATTGTCTTTCAGTAAGCGGCCGTCTTTAACATTCAAGGTGCCAGTGAATAAATCCTCTTTGGCATCCACACTAAACAGCACATCCTCGGCGATAGAGCGCGAGTTGATGATAGTAAAGTTACGGCTTACCGCTTTACCGGATACCACTTCAATCTTGCCGTTAAAGGTTTCAACGCTGTGCGCTTTCTCGTTGTTCAGATACAAAAACAACTGGTGACGGTCCTCATCATTTTGTTCTGAGTACTGGCCGGCCAGAATAACCATATCAGCCCGCTCAAACTCATTGTCAAACTTCTCTTTCCAGACACCGGAAGACAAGATAACCAGACCGGTCAGCGTACAGATAATAATAGTGTCGATAAAAGGCTCCAGAATGGACACCATTCCCTCGGACACGGGTTCATCAGCTTTGGCGGCGGCGTGAGCAATAGGCGCGGAGCCCTGACCGGCTTCGTTAGAAAACAAGCCCCGGTTTACACCGCGGTTAAAGGCGTAGGCGATAGTGGCTCCCAGGAAGCCCCCAGCCGCTGCCGAACCGGTAAAGGCATCAGAAATCACGGACGCAAAAGCCGGCCCGATGTTTTCATAGTTGTAGAAAATCACCGCCAGTGCGCCGATCACATACAAGACCGACATAAAGGGCACGATTCTGGACGTCACTTTAGCAATACGGTGAATGCCGCCCAGAATAACCAGCGCCAGCAACACAGCCAGCACACCACCGGTGAGCATTGGCTCCAAACCAAAGGTGGCCTGCATGCCCTGAGCAATGTTGTTAATTTGTGGCAGGTTACCGGTACCAAATGAGCTGATAACGGTGGCAATGGCAAAAGCAACAGCCAGCCATTTCATGTTCAGGCGACGGTCCATATAGTACATGGGGCCACCTGCCATGGTGCCATCTTCGGTTTTTACCCGGTATTTATGCGACAGCGTGACTTCGACAAACTTGGTGGTCATCCCCAAAAAAGCCGTAGCCCACATCCAAAACAATGCAGCAGGCCCGCCTAAGAAGATAGCAAACGCCACCCCGCCGATATTCCCCGTTCCCACGGTACCTGACAGCGCCGTTGTTAATGCCTGGAAATGGGTGGTATCCCCCGGCGCGCCTTTTCTGTCCAGCTTACCGGTCACCACCAGCCAGGCATGTTTGAAATAGCGAATCTGCGGAAAACCGAGATAGAGTGTAAAAAACAGACCAACGCCCAACAGCACGTAAGGAAACCAGGCGGCGCTGCCTAACAGGCCGTCCAGTGAGAGTAAGAACTGATTAAAGGATTCCAACGCTTTCCCCTTTTTTTATCGTTATAGAGATAAAGGCGGATAACCACCTGTTGCTAAAATAGTGGGGCCTGTTTGCCCCACCCTGCGGTCAAGCCGCTTATTATTGTAGTGGGAAGTTTTTCTTCCCTTATTTTGGCCGGGCACATTGTCCCGGCTGGTATTTTTTTCGTTATAGTTGATTCAATACCGCGCGCATGGCAACCAGCACATCCTTGCCCAATTGCTTACTACGCTCTGGCGACCAACCATAGGCTGCGCAAGGTAACTCAGCGTTGTCCTTGAACGGCATTTCCAGGGTATAGGACAAACATTCAAAGTCGTTACCCACAGCGTTAGAGCCCACGGTTAAGTTGGCCTCACCTGGGTTGTCCTTGGGATAACCGTAGGTATCCTGAAACTCTGGCGTTGCGGTGAGCAAAGCCTGTTTAAAGGTGCTCTCTAACTGGGCAATTTTATCGCTGTAATTGGGGATACCTTCCCCACCTGCGACAAAATTGTAGGGTAGTGCTTCATCACCGTGCACGTCTAAGAACATATCCACGCCGGTTTGCTGCATTTTATTGCGCACGTGGAAAACCTCAGGACTGTTCTCCAGCGACGGATGTGCCCATTCACGATTGAGGTTGACGCCCTTGGCATTAGTACGCAAGTGTCCGCGCACTGAACCATCCGGGTTCATATTCGGCACAATGTAAAACACCGCTTGGTCCAATAGCTGTCTTGCCAGACCATCATCTTCATCCAATAAGCGTTCCAGCAACCCTTCAACCAACCATTCGGCCATACTCTCACCAGGATGCTGACGGGCAACCACCCATACGGCTTTTTTTCCTGGCTCTGGATGCCCAACCGTTAGCAATGACATATCGCGGCCATCCAGGGTTTCCCCCAAATGACTTAATTCGCAATCAAAAGAAGTTTGCGCCCAGGCGAGTAAATCCAGGTGACGTTCATAGGAGTATGGCGCGAAATACGCATAATAGGTCGTGGCATATTCGGGCGTATGATCAATGGTCAGGGTGTCGCCATCAAACTCACAATCCACCCGGAACCATTCCTGGCGATCATAAGAGGCAACCGCCTGATATCCTTGCCAACCACTGGGATAGGCCGATTTGGCCAAATCACCGATATGCAGCTTATGATTCACCATCGCCTGGCTTTCTAAGCGAAAATGAAACCACTGATAAAAGTCAGATTGGTGATCTTTATTAATTCTCAGGTGAATATCGTCAGGGCTGTCAGCTCGTACAACCTGGATATTACCGCTATCAAAATTACAGCTTATTCTCATTGTTAATATGACGTTAGGTGAGTGACCGCGCTAATCTAACATAAAGTACAACAATTCTCACAAACTAAAAGGCTGCAACTCCGCGCCTCACGCGGCCTAGCTGTGCTGTATGTATCGCGTCTTTTACACTGAATATCAGTGGCCATTGCCGGGGCAGTGCACGATTTGATAACAAAATAGTCGCCCTCAGCCAATCTACTGTTTTGCAGGCTCAATAAAAGCCAAGCAAGCCTCCTATTGCTTAAAACGCTTACAAGGCTAATGCTTGCCTGACTTTCAGCCCCATAGTGGTGCTGTATCCCATATCACTGGCGACCACCCGCTGGTCAGCATCCAGCACATAATAAGTGGGATAACCCAGTACTCTGAATTGTTGTTTTAACCCTTCATGGCCAATCAATACCTCTCCTGCCACCTCATTGTCCCGGACAAACTCACTGATATCTTGAAGGGATGCATAGTCCATTGCCACTCGGCGAACCACTAAGTCGTCATTATCCAGCGCTTCCAGATTGCCAATGCTGGCGGCACAAACTGCACACCAGGGCGCGAAGAAATAAATTAAGGTGGGTTTACCTTCTTCGGTTAACGGGCTGCTGCCGCCAGAGAGCAATGGCAGATGAGTGTCAGGCACCTGATTACCGGTTTCCAGCAGATTCCGGGTTTGCCATTGGTATAAACCGCCAAGGGCGACCAACAGCAATAACCAGCGTAACGACGAAGAAAAGAATTTTTGCATATTCTGCAGCAACAAACTTAGGGTAAAGATGGCACCTTAGAATAAAGTGACGCGCCAAGACAACGTGCTCGGGTCGAGCAGTCGGATAACGTCGACCGTTTTCCCATCATCAATATGAACTCCCACAGACAGACAGGCCAATAAAAAACCGATGCAGTTGCATCGGTTTTTCATATTTATGAACGTTCAGGCTGACTTACAGTCTGTCGGTACATGTAAGGCCGCGACCAAACCAGTTAGGTGCCATACTGCCGTTTTCGTTATTAGCCTCTTCAGCTGAGTAATCCAACCTATAGCGCTGATCTTCGGCATCTTCGCTACGCGCTGATTCACTGTTAACCTGAATAACCACTGACGTCCATGGCGCTCTGTCTTTAGGATAGCGATACTCCAACGTGGCACGACCATTTTCGTCGGTAACGTTGTTGTTATCAGCGAACTTCAGCGTACCAATGATGCCAGGGGTCAGGAAGGTATCATTGTTAGTGTCCTCGCCTGCATCCAATACACCATCGGCATTGATATCTTCGTTATCACAAGTCACGGTCACAATAGGTTCCCACACTTCTAATATCGCATTCCATTGCCAATAACCTTTTGAATAGCTACCACCAAGGGTAAGTGGCAGAGGCATCACTGAGGCAGTCAAGCGTACATCTTTAGCAGGTGTTCCGTTTGAGGTGCTAACGAATACTGCAAACTCTTTCATATAGGTGGTGTTATCGCCTTCGGGCACCACAATAAAGTTGCCAGTCCCAATAGTGATATCAAAGGCTCGGGCACCAACAGTTAAATCGGTGAATCCGCTGACCGCGGGAGTATCCGCCACGGTGGCCGTTACTCTGACCGCTTCATTACTGGAGACGGCTTCAGAGGTAAATACGGTAGTGGCAACCCCACGGCTATCTGTTACACCCGAGTTAGGAGACAGCTTACCCGATGATGTGTCATCAACAGTAAAGTTAACTTGTTTGCCTTTTACCAGATTGCCATCAGGATCTCTGACTAACGCGGTAATAGTGGCAGTTTGGCCATCGGGGCCAACTACATCAGGGGTTGCATCAACGATAATGCTATGGGCAACTGTGGCAACAAACTCGACTTCTGCTCTGGCGGTGACAATATTGCCATTAGTATCCCGGCCTTCAGCAGAAATGGCTGATACGCCCGCATTGCTGGAACGAATGGTCACTGACGCTTGCCCCGAACCATTAGTGACCACCGAGCTGTTATTAAACTGACCGCGAGAGGCGTTGAAAGTCACAGTACCGCCCTGATAAGCGATGCCATTTTTGCTCCAGTTGATGGTAATAATGGCGTCAGTATTAATAGGTATTTGCTTAATCGTGGTGTTGGATAGGCCCTGGAAAGCAAAATTATCCTGCTGAACATTGACAGTGAAGCTAGCCTGGGCATTTAGCGCAGAGGCGGTAATAGTGTCCTGCCCCGCAGCACTTGCCGTATAGCGAACTAAGATTTGACCATTGCCATCGGTTCTCAGATTTGTGGTATCTCCAACAAAGTTGCCGTTGCTTGCCGCTAGGCTGACTGGTGCATTGTTAATACCTTTACCATCAGAATCGGTAACACTTATCGCTAGCTCGGCTTCATCATTAACAATAACCGAAGACGGCCCATTGATTCTGACGCTGGTTCCCACGACTTTAACCATCAGGGTTTGCTCTTTGCCGCCAGCCACAGCTTTTACTTCAATCTCGCGATTTTCCGCTTCATTCAATGTTGTCAGCATCTTGCGAGCGGTACCGTCATCAGCGGTAACTGCGCTACCAGGGCTTAGCTGACCTGAAGAGGCTGAAAACTGAACCTCAATGCCTTCAAGCAGGGCATTGGCACTGTCTTGCACCAAAGCAATCAACTCGATTTCATCGGTTCCTGAAGACGGTAACTGCGTAGAGCTGGCAAACAGACTCAATTTGGCAATATCAACGGTAGTGGAATTGCCATCACCGGCCGAATCAAAAGATAACGTAGCTTCGGTATTGTCAGTCAACCTGGCAGAGAGCACCACACTACCCTTCTTGCCACCAGCAAGAACCTGCACTTCAGCGACCCCATCACTATTGGTGGTGTCACTGCCTTTAGACAAACTGGCCACTTCGCCATCAGCCAAAGTAAAAGTGACAGTAACGCCAGACTGAGCACTTCCGTCTTTAGTAACCTTTGCTTGCACTGTCCAAGGTGCAGATGCAGACAGTTCCCCGTTCACATGATCTACAGCGCCACCTTGTTCATCCACCACAGAAAAACTGATGCTATATGTGCTGGGGGTTGGATTACCACCACCGTCATTGCTCAGCGAACCGCCGCCGCCGCAGGCAACGAGCATAAGGCTCAATAAATAGATGGCTGCGACCTTAAGGGTTGACGTCATTCTTTTCTCCCTAACCTCTGTTTGTCTTTGGAATAAGCTGTTTGGTTGAATTCGATGTTTTTTAAGTTCAGCTTATCCGGCAAAATTGTTAGTCTTAGCCGCTTATAACTATAACGACTTGGACATCTATGGCCTCTACTGCAACAAAGTACAGTCTCACCACCAGAATTTTCCTCGGCATGTTAGCCGGGATCCTCGCAGGAACCCTGCTTCGAGCCCTGTTTGATGATAGCGGAGATTTCACCTTCCGGGTATTAGGACTGGAGATTTCTACGTATACGCTTCTGGTGGAAGGTATATTTAATATCATAGGTAAAATCTTTATCGCCAGCTTGCAAATGTTGGTCGTCCCGTTGGTTTTTGTCTCCCTGGTATGTGGTACCTGTAACCTGTCCGACCCTAGTAAACTAGGGCGTCTGGGCGGCAAGTCAATTTTACTCTACTTATTGACTACTGCGCTGGCGATCAGTTTGGCAATTTCTTTCGCGTTACTGGTTTCACCAGGCGAAGGTATAAACCTGGATACCAACACAAGCTTTAGCACCAAGGAAGCCCCTTCGTTATCCGACGTTATTATTAATATGTTCCCCACCAACCCCATTAATGCCATGGCACAAGGGAACATGCTGCAAATCATTGTTTTCTCGGTATTGTTTGGTATTGCAATGGCCATGTCTGGCAGTGCAGGCAAACGCCTAGGTGATTTGTTCGAAGATTTGAACAAAGTTGTCATGCGTCTGGTGACCATTTTGATGAACCTGGCCCCTTATGGTGTGTTCGCCCTAATGGCCAAACTCTTTGCCACCATTGGCTTTGATACGTTTGCCAGCCTACTTAAATACTTCTTCCTGGTGCTGTTTGTATTGTTGGTCCATGCCTTTGTGTCCTATCCCATACTGCTGAAGGTGCTGGCCGGTTTAAATCCGGTGATTATGATTCGCAAAATGCGTGATGCAGCCTTATTCGCCTTTAGTACTTCAAGTAGCAGTGCAACTTTGCCGGTTACGCTGGAAACGGCCCGCAATAAGCTGGGTGTGAAAAACACCGTGGCGTCCTTCACCGTGCCTTTAGGCGCCACCATCAATATGGATGGCACCGCCATTATGCAAGGGGTAGCGACGGTGTTTATTGCACAGGTATATGGCGTAGACCTGTCTGTGTCTGACTACCTGATGGTGATACTGACCGCCACCCTGGCGTCAGTTGGCACCGCAGGCGTGCCTGGTGTCGGCCTGATTATGCTGGCCATGGTGCTACAGCAAGTTGGCTTACCGGTTGAAGGTATCGCGCTGATTATTGGTGTTGACCGTTTACTGGATATGACACGTACCGCGGTAAACGTGACTGGGGATTGTACGGTTGCCTGTATTGTGGCGAAAAGCGAAGGGGAACTGGAATTGGATACCTACAATGATCCCAATGCCGGTGCCCGTGAAGAGAATATCGATTTCGATCATTTCGACCATAACAAGTAGCTCGAGCTAACCCATAAAAAACCGCGGTAATCCGCGGTTTTTTATGTCCAGGGATGGACGGTATGCTGACGTGGTAGGGAACACTCGTCAGCGATGTCCAGGGATGGACGGGCCGAAAAGTTGCCCCTGCATTTTCCGCCCTTCCGCCATCCCTGGCGGTCGGCAGAAAAGTTGCTCCTGCATTTTCTGCACTTCCGCCATCCCTGGCGGTCGTATACGGCGTGGTATGGACATTCGTCGGTGATGTCCATAGATAAGCAGAAATGTTCCCTCGGGGTTATCGTGGATGCACTCTCCCCTGCCTGTTTTAAACCGCCCTTAGCAGTAAAAAAAACCACGACACTCATGAAAAATACCAAGGCGAATTGTATCGACTAAAGAAAAGATGTGAGGCGATTTAGGCTTGCCGTCCCAGCTGAATGCTGGGGCGGCACAATGTATAAAGGAGGGAGTTTTTATAAAGGGTGCTGGGACTTTTGCCAGAGTTTGCCCAAAGTGGACTCCAGTGCAATTCCTGCGCTTTTACCCAACTTTTCCATCAGGTTTTTCTTCTGTGTGTATTTAACCTGGAAAATTTTCTTATCCTGATTGGCTTTGAGTAACAAATCATCTGATGTCTGCAGCTCATCGACCAATTTCAATGCCAATGCCTGGCTGCCATACCAGTATTCGCCGGTAGCGACTTTATTCAGATCCAGTTCGCTGCGGTGCTCCTGCACAAAAGATTTAAACAGCTTATGTACTTCTTCGAGCTCTTCACGAAACTTCTGACGGCCTTCGTCATTGTTTTCACCAAACACCGTTAAGGTACGTTTAAACTGCCCTGCGGTATGTTGCTCCCAATCTATATCGTGTTTTTTCAACAACTTATTGAAGTTGGGTAGCTGAGCAATCACGCCGATAGAGCCAATAATGGCAAACTTAGAGGCGATCACTTTATCAGCCACACAGGCCATCATATAACCACCGCTGGCAGCCACCTTGTCCACAGCGACCGTCAAACGGATATTGGCATCACGCAAACGCTGGAGCTGAGAAGCCGCCAGCCCATAGCCGTGTACTACACCACCGCCACTTTCCAAACGCACCAATACTTCATCTTCTGGTTTAGCAATACATAAGATGGCCGTAATCTCTTCGCGCAAAGCGTCCACTTCATGCGCATCCATTGAGCCTTTAAAATCCACCACAAATAAATTGGCTTGATGTTTTTCGGTTTCCTCTTTGCCTTTTTTCTGTTCAGCTTTCTTTTGCTTTTTGTCAGCTTTTTCCTGCTTTTTCCATTCATCCTTACTGAGGATGAGCTGACTGGCATGCAATTTCAGCTCATCCAGACGCTCTGATATTGAACTGATTTCCAGCTCTCCTTTGCCAGCCTTTTGACGACTGGCCAGCCCGATAACACCACCCACAGCTAATAACAGCGCCACCACCAAGGTTGCCGCCTTAGCAGCAAATAGTCCGTATTCGTAGAGAAATTCCAAGATTCGTTACTCCCATCATTTTTTGCCCTTTGTATGTGGGGGCAATCTACATAAAAATAAAGCCAGGTCAAAGACCTGGCTTTATTATCTGCACAAAACGGCGGTTTATTGGGCAATCACGCTGGTATCTGTGATTTTTATCAAGTTACCTTTTGTCGCCAGGAAGGTCGCCACTTGCCGCTGCATTTCCACCGTAGCTGCCGCACTTGGACCTGGATCCAAGATTGAACTGTGCGTTCCCTCGGAAATCTGCACTAAGCCACTGCCCTGCGTATCCGATACCACTGGAGGCCACAAGCCAGTTAACTTGGCCAGCGGCTCAGTGCCGCCCAAAGGCAGGCTGGTACTGTTAGGTACAACCTGATCCGGCAGATTGATTTCGCCACCATCGCCAACAATCTCCAACATATGCACAGGCGTGTTGCTGCCCAGCAGCGCTGCATAGTTATTAGGATCTGCGGCATCAATTAAGGTTTGGGTAGCAAAGGCAAAGGAGGCAAAAGTAGCATTTGCCTCAGCGAGCTGCGCGGGTGTTAATTGAGACTCAAACACAGGGTAGAAAGCCGCCAATAAGGCAGTAGTTACCTCAGGAATCCCATTGGCCTGCATATACTGCTGCAATGCGGCCTGGAACTCTGGAGAGGCAGCCGCCATCAGCGAACCTTTTACCATAGGACCGAAAGTCGCAGACTCCAGCGCAAAGCCGCCAATACCGCCTCCCGGATTCACCATACTGGCTGCATTGAACGAATACATACCATCGAAGTTAGCTAAATCACCGCCCAGAGTGGTATTCGCTAACGCAACACTGGCGGTTCCGGTGATGGCTCCCCATGAATGGCCCATAAAGGACACATCGGTACCATCAAGTAGTGTGCTGCTACCGTCAGATAAATCGACGTCGGCATTCAGACCAAGACGTAGGCCCATCACATCAACAATGCTTTGGCGCATGTTGTCCCGTCCGGTAAGCAGGCTGGCCAGATTCAGATAATCGGTTGGGCTGCCCCCCGTACCACCGGTGGCATTGATTGTCTTACCGTCAATCACAAAACCGCGGCTGCCATGTAAAGGATGGTCAATAGCTACAGTGGCAAAGCCAGCCAAGGACAATGCACCTGTTATCGCCAGCATGTTTTCTTTTTTGGAGGTAATGCCGTGTTGCAATATCACAACCGGCCAACCTGCAGCTGGCTTACTGATAGCGGGTTGCCCAAGCTGCTGATTAATTAGATTGGCATAGTTTGGATCAGGTACGGTGACCTGAACCGTCAATGTTTCTTTGCCATAACTCTTAGGGATAGGGCTGACTTTGGTTAAGTGGCGAGGGTCATCAAAAGCGATAACACCAGCCGTTTTCAGATCAAGATCAAACAACTGTCCCTGCGAGAGCGCCTGACACTGGGCATTGTAAGGCCCGGTTAGCCCAGCAGCGACCACATTGCCAATGGCTTCAGCGCCCATACTCTTTAACATGGCACCGTTAGTACAGGCAGCTCGCCACCAATCCGTAGTAGGTTCAGTTCTACTCAGGTAGTAATCAAGCTGAATAGAGCCTTGCTTCAAACCCGCCGCACAGTATGCACCCAATTGGGCAAAGACCTGCTGCGCGGTTCCGGCCGTCACAGGATCTGCACTTTGCAGTCCAGCCACCAGGCCCTGACAGGTATTCAAACCAAGGGCGCCCAGTTGTGCCCACATTTGTGCGCCCAGCGCGGTGGGCGCCAACACAGAGTAAGCATCAGGGGCAGGAGCACTGCCAATCTGGATAACGGGTAAATACTGGGCCGCCGCTTGTTGCGGGCTCATACCAGCACCAACCGCCTGTGCAAATTGTGCGATTTGCATAGACTTAACCGTGGACAACACTTTACCGGCTGACTGGGTAGAGAAATAAGCCGCGTAAGACACCTCTCCCCTGTCCAAACCTTCACCACCTAACAGGGTGATAAAGAAATTAAGGATATTCTGCAGTTGCTTTTGCGCATCAGAACCTAAGGGTGTCGTTTCAGGATCCTGAGAGGCCAGCTCCCAACTGGAGGAACCTTTAACCGGGCGACCATCACTGTCCTTAAGATCGTCAGTTACCACCAGCATGTACCCCTGACCGGGTTTCAGCGGTTTGAGAGGAATAACCTGAACGGATTGCACAGCACCGCTTTGGCCTGCCGGCATTTGCGCTATATAGTCGACCCCCCACACCAGCTCATCACCTAACACACAAGGCAATCCGGGTGCAGCAGCTTCTGCGGCAATAGCCTGACACAGTGGCTCCTGGCCCTCCAACGCTTGCGTTGACTCAAACAAGCGGACAGAACTGGCACTGACGCTGGACGCATCCAGGCTCACCCCTGCGGGTACATTAATATCAATTTTAAAAGGATGCTGAGTTGACCAACCATCCAGGGCCGTTAATGCAGATTGCGGATCGCCGGCATCAAAATCGGCATCACTGGCCGTGTTAATCGTAAAGTCAAAGAACCCCAAACTGGTGTCCGGGATCATCAACAAATCATTGGGTACGTTTAACTTGGAGGCGGCCGGATCGAACACTATCCTGGCAAAGGGTTTAGCCGGGGCCTTGTCGGCATCAGACTGGATGTCGCTGAAAGACTCACCGCCGCCACATCCTGCCAACCCCATGACTGAGGCTACTGCAGCGCTGATTACTAATTTTTTCATTGTGTCTCCCCAAAACCTGTTTTTTGTTCTTGTTCCACCATCCGACCGGGTTTTCCTTGTCGGCACTAGGGTAAAAGAGGCGCTTTGCTTGTATTTTAGCCGGTCAAAGCCGGGAATTTACTGAGTTATCCCAACAAGTATGACCAGTTAACGTTAATGCAATATTATTGACTTTGCTAGCCATTTGCAAAGTTTTGTTAATCGTTTGTGACAGAAGCCTGGGCAGGTATTTTTCTCATACAGCAGTCTAATTAAATGCTAGAATCCGCCGGTTTTCATGTATTTGGACTGTTATATATGCAGCAATATCACACCGCGGAAGATGCTCTACAGGATAAAGTGATCCTGGTAACCGGTGCTGGCGACGGTATCGGCAAAGTGGCCGCCCTTTCTTATGCCAAGGCTGGTGCTACTGTTATCTTGCTGGGCCGCACAGTTAGCAAACTGGAGTCGGTTTACGATGAGATTGTTAATGCCGGTGGACCAGAGCCGGCTATCGTGCCACTGGACTTGAACGGTGCCACCGCCACACATTATCAGCAATTTGCACAAACCATTCGCGAGCAATTCGGCAAGCTGGATGGTGTATTGCATAACGCCAGCTTGCTCGGCTATTTGCGACCTTTTGCGCAAATAGAAGAAAAAGAATGGCAGGATATCATGCAGGTTAATGTCACCAGCCAGTTCCTGTTAACACAAGCCTTGCTGCCCGTGCTGAAGCTTGCCCCTAAGGCATCGGTGGTATTTACCTCATCGGGTGTGGGCAAAACAGGACGAGCATATTGGGGTGCCTATGCGGTATCTAAGTTTGCCACTGAAGGTATGATGCAGGTATTAGCGGATGAATACGCCAACTCGCCGATTCGCTTTAACTGTATCAACCCTGGTGCCACGCGCACTAAAATGCGTGCCAAGGCCTACCCGGGTGAAAAACCAGAAAGCCTGAAAACCCCTGAAGATCTTATGCCACTGTATATTTATATGATGGCGGATGACAGCAACGGCGTGAATGGCCAGAGCGTCGACGCGCAACCTAAATAAAAAATCTCAGGCATAAAAAAAGCAGTGAATGGCCAACACCATCCACTGCTTTTATTGTTTTATAGCCGGGTTATCCCTGGCCTTCGATTTTCGCCCAGGTATCACGCAAGCCAACAGTACGGTTAAATACCAGGTTATCGGCACGCTTGTCCTTACAGAAATAGCCCAAACGTTCAAACTGCAACGCTTTACCCGGTTCGGCATTGACCAAACTCGGCTCGACTATCCCTTGCACCACCGTCATGGACTCAGGATTAATACTGTCGGTAAAACTTTCTTCACCGGCCGGATTTGGCACTTTAAATAAGCGGTCATATAAACGCACTTCAGCAGGCACACCCTGACTGGCCGATACCCAATGAATCACCCCTTTGGCCTTACGACCATCAGCCGGATCTTTACCTAAGGTATCCGCATCATAAGTGCAGTAAAGCGTGGTGATATTGCCCTGTTCGTCTTTTTCAGCCCGCTCGGCCTTGAGGAAATAAGCATTACGCAAACGCACTTCCTTACCCAGCACCAAACGCTTGAACTTCTTATTAGCTTCTTCACGGAAGTCTTCACGCTCGATATAGATCTCACGGGTGAAAGGCAGTTCGCGCTGCCCCATGCTCTCATCAGACGGATGGTTAGGTGCACTGAGCATTTCCACCTGATCGGCCGGATAGTTTTCAATCACCACCTTGAGCGGATCCAGTACAGCCATAGCACGGGCAGCATTCTGATTCAGATCATCGCGGATACAGGCTTCCAGCATGCCCATTTCCACCATATTGTCCATTTTGGTCACGCCGATACGTTTGCAGAACTCGCGAATAGACACTGGCGTATAACCACGGCGACGCAAACCGGCAATGGTGGGCATACGCGGGTCATCCCAGCCATCTACATGTTGCTCTTCCACCAGTTGAATCAACTTACGCTTGGAAAGTACCGTGTATTCCAGATTCAGACGGGAGAACTCGTACTGACGGGGATGACACTCGATACTGATGTTATCCAATACCCAGTCATATAAACGACGGTTGTCCTGGAACTCCAGCGTACACAGAGAATGAGTAATACCTTCAATCGCATCCGAAATACAGTGCGTGAAATCGTACATGGGGTATACACACCACTTGTCACCGGTCTGGTGGTGGTGGGCAAACTTCACCCGATAAATCACCGGATCGCGCATGCACATAAAAGGAGAAGTCATATCAATCTTAGCGCGCAGTACACAATGCCCTTCAGGGTATTCACCCGCGGTCATTTTGGCGAAATGGGCCAGATTTTCTTCTACTGATGTATCACGATAGGGGCTGTTCTTACCCGGCTCTTTCAAGGTTCCACGCAGTTCACGCATGGCTTCCTGGCTGGAAAAGTCTACATAAGCCAGGCCCTTCTCAATCAACTCCACAGCATAGCCATGTAAGCGGTCAAAATAGTCGGAGGAATAGCACACCTCGCCATCCCAGGAGAAGCCGAGCCAAGTCACGTCGTCCTTAATGGAATTAACGTAATCAATGTTCTCTTTCTCAGGGTTGGTATCGTCAAACCTCAGGTTACATTGTCCCTGGTAGTCCTGAGCCAAGCCGAAGTTTAAGCAAATAGATTTGGCATGGCCGATATGCAAATAGCCATTAGGCTCAGGCGGGAACCGGGTATGCACATGATTGTGTACCCCTTCAGCCAGATCCTTATCAATGATTTGACGAATAAAATTGGTCGGACGAATGTCGGTCTCGGCCATTACCACCCCTGTCGTTATTAGGTTTATTAACAAAGCGCTAGTATACCAGTTTGTGACGGGAATACAGCAGCCAGATAGCGGCTTTCACAGCCGAACCCCGCCGATTCATGTAACCCCAGTTGATTACTTAGCCAAAAGTAACTAAATTAGGTTACATATATAAAAGTAACCCCAGGAGGTTACATGACGAAATCAAAAGTCTATGCGGTTTTAACCGGCGACTTAGTGGCGTCCAGCCATATTCCCGCCAACGAATATGACGCCTTGCTTTATGCTTTGGACCAAACCTTACGCTATCTATGCCGCAAGAACGCTGGACAATACAATGTCTATCGTGGCGATGCCTTTCAGCTCCTGTTGAATAAACCACAAGACTGGGCCTACAGCGCCATCCTGCTTAGGCTTGCCATGCGCAGCCAGCAACAAGATTGCCGCTTAAGTGTAGGCATAGGTACTATCAGCAACCCGCGTCCGGACGTAAAAAGCGCCACAGGCGAAGCTTTTACCTTATCGGGTACCGGGCTGGACAGCCTGCCTCAGGGCCTGCGCATGAACGCCCAAAGTACAGAAGAAGACTTTAACTGGCATATGGGCATTACTCTGCGCCAAACCGACGCCTTGATATCGCAGATGACAGTGCGCCAGGCTCAGGCTTTACAGGAGTACCTGCTTCTTGAAGATAAAAGCCATTTAGCCGTGGCCAAACGCTTGCATACCTCCAGAGTTAACGCAACCAAGTTGCTTAACCAAGGCCACTATGATCTACTGATGCAGGTTATCCTTTACAGCGAACAATTAACCGACAGGTATTTTCATGGATGAACTGCTACTTATCCTGGCGTTGCTGACCGCCCATTTGCTTGGTGACTTTTTCTTCCACCCGGTCAGTTGGATCAATGAGCGCCTGGCTCACCATCACCGTTCACCCAAATTATTTTGTCATGCCTTAGTACATGCCTTGCTGGCCTGGTTGGCTATTTTCAGTTGGGAATGGGCATACGGCTGGGGGCCTGCATTCTGGCAGCCAATCTGGTTAGCCCTGCTGGTAGGGATAAGCCATTATTTCATTGATTTGGCAAAATCCTTTTGTCCGCCTTATGCCCGTTACTTTTTGCTGGACCAATTTCTGCATTTCATTGTGCTGATGGCCATTGCGATGCAATTGTCATCGCACTGGCCATGGCTGGCTTCACTGTGGACCTGGCTGTGGAGTCCCGCCCATCTGGTCGTCCTGGTGGCCTATTTACTGATGATGCGCCCAAGTTCAGTATTGATTGCGCTTTTACTTAGAAAGTGGACGCTAAACATTAACGAAGACAGCTTACCTAATGCCGGTCATGCTATTGGCGTGCTTGAGCGGGTGCTTATCCTGACGTTTGTGCTGCTGGGACAATATTCCGGCATCGGCTTTTTAATGGCGGCTAAATCCGTCTTTCGTTTTGGTGATCTTACCCGCCAAAAAGACCGACGACTCACCGAATATGTGATGCTGGGCACCTTGCTTAGTGTCAGTATTAGTTTGTTGCTAGGCATAACAGCTTTACATCTCAGCCAAGCTATTAGCGACATATTCATCACGTGAAATTAGCCTGGCTGTGAGCTTGCTCTGCAGGTGTCAGATGTACTGCAAGTCACTCTATTGCGCCCTGCCCCTTTACTTTGGTAAAGCGCGGCATCGGCATCAGCCAGTAGCCTCTCTAACGACACTGGCTCGCCGCGTTCGGCAAAACTTAATCCAATACTGGTTGTAACCTGCAAACTTACACCGCCCGGCAGCGCTACCGGCTGGCTAGCCACAGCCGAGCATATCCGCTGAGCAACGATTACTGCATCAGCTGGATGACAATTAACCAGCAGCACTGCAAACTCCTCTCCCCCCATACGTCCTATTAAATCCTTGGGCCTTAAACAGGTCTTGATTTGCGAGGTGGTGTCTTTAAGTGCTTTGTCTCCTGCGGCATGGCCATACTGGTCATTGATCAATTTAAAGTGGTCCAAATCAATCATCATCACCGCATGGGGATATTGTCTCTCCTCCACACTACGGGTAGCCTCAATCAAAAATGACGCCCGACTGGCAGCGCCAGTCAAGGCGTCATGGTTGCTCAGGTGTCGCAGCTTTTCCATCAATTCATTGCGATTACGTATCACTATTGCCAACATAATGGGGGCCACCGCCACAACAGAGGCGCCAAGACGAATAGAGAACAGTGCCGCATCATCCACACCACTGAATATCAGATGATAACTACTTGCCGACAAACTCAATAAAGCCAATACACTGCAAAGCAGCGTCAGTATCGCAGTACAAAACACCGAGTAAACCAATGCGCACCACAATAACGCCAATACCGGAAAAGCAACCGCCCCAGGCCCACCTATCAATAACATCGCCATACAAGACACCACAACAGCAAGAGCAGGCAGCCAGTCATAGCTTCGATTTCCCCATCTGTTTGGATAATACAAACTAACCTGAGACCAACTGGCAGAGAGGAAAATAGGTAAAATTGCGACGTAATTCACAACTTCGGTTATCCACCAAAATGTGAAACCGTTTAGCATGTTGCCATCAAAAAAATAGGGATTTGCCAAACTGCCAACCAGTCCGGCTGATACGCCGCCGCAGGCGGCTCCGAGCAAAATATACAGCATCGCCACTGGGTGTCTTAAGCGCAGTAGGTCAACAGATAAGCGACTTAAAATAAAGTACGCCGTTGCGATACTAAATAAGTTGGCGGCGTTGAGAATAAGGGCAATAAAAAGTTCACTACCGGTCAACAGATCGGCAAGCAAAAACGCCATAGCACCCGCCAGCCAACCTAACGGAGTGGCAATCTTTGGTACCCGTAACAACATCCCCAACATCAGCGCATTGGCGGGCCATACACTAGCCAGAAGACCAACAGGACGCGTCCATATCCCAAACAAACAACCCGCAAACACCAACACAAACAGAATAAAGGTAAGACGTAACGTTACACCCTTAGTTTGAGAAATAGACCAGCTCACAGTCACAACAGAATCACGGAAGCATAAACTAAGAATATGTATATATTGCTGGGTATTCCATTACAGATTGGTAATCAAAAGAGGTATAACCGTCGTGCAATGGCGCTTGGCCCTTGTGTGACGTGCATGTAGCGGGCTACCAGCTTCATCTATAAGCCGGTTCACCACTTAGGGAAGTATGCCCTTATCAGGCAGAATACTGAGCACCTTGGCGTGTTGGTGCTCAGCATTATCAAGGTAGATCCTAGATAGAAAACAGGTCGATGAATTTAAACAACGCCTTGCTCGATCATGGCATCCGCCACCCGGCGGAATCCGGCGATATTCGCGCCCAGCACCAAGTTACCCTCTTGGCCAAAGGCTTTGGCGGTGTCATTGGCGGTCACAAAAATATTTCTCATAATGTGCTGCAGTTGCTTATCCACCTGCTCGAACGTCCAGTTTTGCATACTCGCATTTTGCGCCATTTCTAACTGACTGGTAGCCACACCGCCGGCATTCGCCGCTTTACCTGGCCCGTAGGCAATACCGGCCGCGATAAAGGCGTTTACCGCTTCCTGAGTAGACGGCATATTGGCGCCCTCACTGACCAGCTTACAACCATTGGCCAACAAGCTTTGCGCATCCGCGCCGGTCAGCTCATTTTGTGTCGCACAAGGGAAAGCCGCATCAGCAGTGTAGCGCCATACCACGTGTCCATCTTCTGGATAGTCACTTCTGGGCGTATATTGGGCATCAGGATGAGCGTTGAGATACTCTTTTAAACAGCTGCGTCGCTCTTCTTTGAGATGCGTTACCAACGCTAAATCAATGCCTTTATCATGGTAAAGCGTGCCTGATGAGTCACTGCAAGTGACTGGCGTAGCGCCCAGTTGATAGAGTTTTTTCATCGCATAAATAGCGACGTTACCGGCCCCTGACACCAAGCAGCGTTTACCCTGTAAGCTGTCGCCGCGGTCTTTTAGCATAAAGTCAGCAAAGTACACCGCGCCATATCCGGTGGCTTCCTTGCGAACCAAAGAGCCGCCCCACAACAAACTTTTGCCTGTTAATACCCCCTCATAGCGGCCAGTAAGACGCTTATACTGACCAAACATATAGCCAATCTCCCGCGCGCCCACGCCGATATCACCCGCAGGCACATCCGTGGTGGGACCGATATGGCGATAAAGCTCATTCATAAAGGATTGGCAAAAACGCATAATTTCGCCGTCAGAGCGCCCTTTGGGATCGAAGTTCGCACCGCCTTTGCCGCCACCTATAGGCAACCCCGTCAAGGCGTTTTTAAAAATCTGCTCAAAGCCCAGAAACTTAATAATGCTGGCATTAACGCTGGGGTGAAATCTCAGCCCACCTTTATAAGGGCCAAGCGCCGAGTTAAATTCAATCCGATAGCCTTTATTGACCTGAATTTCGCCCTTGTCATCAACCCAGGGTACCCTGAACATGATCTGACGTTCAGGTTCGACAATACGCTGGATAATTGCCTGCTGTTGATAAATTTTATTGGTTTCCAAAATGGGCCCCAATGAGTCCAGCACTTCTTCCACAGCCTGATAAAACTCGGCCTGGGCCGGGCTGCTATGCTTTAAGTCCATGATCGTTTGATGAATATATGTCATCGTTTATTAACCCTTTTCCATTTTTCAAAAGTCACTAAATAACAAACAGTTAATCTGATTTTTTTAATTGTTATGAACGTTAGGTAGGGTCAAACCGATGCCAGTTTAGCTGGTTATACCATGGTGCATAAAAGCGCCGCCGCTATTAATGCGACTGCATGGTACTCATTGGCAAAGCTGCGTTTAGTTTTAATACGGCCTTCCCCGTTTATACGGAGTTTTTGGCCTATTTATCTGCAGTTAGAATTTATTTTCACACCAAATGAGCCCCCCAGTATCCTCAGCTGAAGGAAAATTACAAGTACGACTTTTAGGTAATACACTTAGAAAACCCGCCAAAAGCAGGAGAGAAGCGCTAAAAAAACAATGTTTTTATCAGTTTGTGAGGATAAATGCCCTCAGCACAGATTTTACTGAGGGCAAGCAGGGATATCGCGATACAGCATGTAAAGCCGTTCTACAAAACGTTGTTTGCAGGGTACTCAGGGCGAGGTCTGTTCCCTAAGCAAATGTTCAGCTAATGCCTGATAGGCCGCCAGAGATACGGGATCATTTGCGGCATTACCAGCAATGGGGTAACTGGCAAACCGGGCAATAACCATTTCGGCTTTTGGATCAATGTATAACGCCTGCCCGTGCACACCTCGGGCCATAAATGCACCATGAGTATTGTGAGTAACCCACCACATGTTTCGGTAACTCCAGCCTTTTAGCAAGGCATAACCGGCGGCAGCAAAATCTGTTTGGCTTGCACCCTTGCGAATATCAGCAATAACCGCCTGTGGCAGAATCTGCTGGCCGTTGAAGTAGCCGTCGTTTCTCATCATTTCCCCAAAGCGGGCTAAATCTCGCAGGCCCAGATTCAGTCCACCGCCGGCAAAGGGCGTGCCTATGGAGTCCACCGACATATAAGCATCCTGCTCCATCCCCATTTTTTGCCAGATTCGCTCCGACAATAACTGCGCTACATTCCTTCCTGTCACTCTTGCGATTATCCAGCCCAAAACATCGGTATTGGCGGTGCGATAATGGAAGGCTTCACCGTGCATCCCCTCACCAGTCACGGTTTTCAGAAAGTCATAGTAGGAACGAGGCCCCTGATAGTCTGCAGGCTTAGGTAACGGATTTCCCGCCGCCGCATGAGCCCACACTTCGGCGTTAGGATCCGCATAATCTTCGCTGAAGCGGATGCCGGTGGTCATATCCATCACCTGCCTTACTGTTGCCGAACCAAAGGCGGAGCTATCAAGTTCAGGAAGGTATTCCACCACTTTTTTGCTGGGATCTAACCTACCCTCGGCAATCAGTAACGCCCCCAGCGTCCCAACGAAGGTTTTAGTCACAGACATCGCGGCATGTTGTCCCTGTGGCGTTAACACACCGAAATAACGCTCATACACCAGGTTACCTTTATGCATGACCACTATGCCGTCGGTATAGTTTTCCAGTAGCGATGCCTGCCAGGTCATAGCAGAGGTGGGTCCAATAGGCGTAAACTGCACCTCATCCAGATCATCGCGCAATTTAGCCTTAAGTGGAGAGGCGTTACCTACCCCCCTGGAGACATTAACGGTAGGCATCAGTTGTCGGAAGTTCGATACACTCCAGCGCATTTGTGGAAAACGAAAATAGCTACCATCTTCAAAACGCAAAATTTTATCTGCCGGGGGCGGAGAACCCACCATCCACCCCAACTTAGCAGGATCGCTTTGTCGCGCATCCGGAAAGTCTGAAGAAGTTTGCGCTGTTGCTTGGCATGTAAACAACACACCAAGCCCCAGTGATAAAACCTTACTCAATAGCTTATTCATAATGTCTCCAGCACCGTGGGTGGGCTTTAAACCAAAAACAGCAAAACAGATATAATCAGTAGCACTATCCAAGCAGGATGCTTACCTTTGGTAGAGAACAGCCAAAATATTGATGAAACCAAAAAAGTCAGGCTAAGCATCCTCGCGATAATGAGCATAGGGTCTATGCGCGTATCAGCAAAGGCCAAACACAGCAGCGCAGCTCCCATTCCCCAACCGAGCACTGAGACTAAATGCCAGGAGGCCCATAACGAGCGAAACTGTCTGATACTCAAAAACTGCTTTACTTCATCAGACTTGATTGCGTTTAGATTAAAGCGACGAAAAATCAACACTTCGCCCAGTATGCTATGCGCAGCACCGAGCAATAGCGTAAGAATACCGGCAGTCACTAGATAGCTATTCATAATAATCCTTTTTCTTTCCAATCTTCCCTGCGACATTTTAGTCTTAGTCACCAAGCTGTAAAAAGACGCCCTGCTATGGGTTAAATTAACAGAGCGCTAGGTGCTTTCACATTCAAACAGTAATCAGTATAAAGTCATGAGCTATAAGGCCTCATAGACAGTTTTGCCCTCTTTAATGGTTTGCAACACCTTAATATCCATTATGGATTGCGGGTTTACCGTCAGCGGGTTGTTGTCCAAAATAACGAAGTCGGCAAGTTTACCTTTGACCAGCGAGCCTTTGCTGTCTTCTTCAAAATACTGCCAGGCGGCCCATTCTGTGACGGCCTTCAGTGCAATATACGGCGTGACTCGTTGCTCTTCGCCAATGACATCTCCACTTCGACTGGTTTGATTCACTGTGGTGTGAATAATCATTATGGCACTAGGCAAAGCAACCGGCGCATCATGGTGTTCAGTGAACTTCATGCCTCGGCGAAGGGCCGACTCCGTTGGACTGATATGATAAGCCCGTTCTTTACCCAAGGTTTCGTCGCGATGCCAGTCCCCCCAGTAGTAGGTATGCATAGAGAAAAATGACGGCAACATCAGCGCCCTCACCGTCAGGTGGGGGTAGTAGATTGGCCGAAAGCTTCTGGATCCCGGTATTGAATATATGACCGTGGGCATCGATAAAGCCAGGGAGCATCGTCTTACCCGCTAAATCGATACGATGCTTGGCCGTTGCGATATTGTCAGCCTCATCCAATTTGCCAACAAAGAGAATTCTGCCGTTTTTAACCAATAATGCCTCGGCATACTGAGGTGTATCCCCTTCCATAGTCAAAATGGCACCACCAAAATAAAGCGTATCGGCTTCTGGCGTTTTACTTACATTCTTGCCACAACCGGCCGCTAGAAACGCGGTTGCCACTAACGCCAATGTTCTATTACTGAAATATCTCATTAAATATGCTCCCTCATAACATCCCAAACAGATACCGCAGCCTTATGCCGCATCGCTTCTCAATATAGTTCACATTGGCAGGCTGGTTATCCTCATGCCTTTTACAGATAGTTAGACATTTTGACGCTTTAGAAATCAGCAAAGAGTTCGCTAAGTTCACTCACCTTGCGAATCCCCCCATCCCGGCTTTGCCAACCAAACTGATCGTCTTTAAATCGCGGGAAGATATGCAGGTGATAATGATTAAGTTCGTTAAAAAAGCCGTTATTTTGGATAAATGAGATGCCATCTGGCGCGAACTTTTGTTCAAGCCGGACATACAACTGCTTGGCAACCGACTGGATTTCTTCCAGCACATTGGCAGGTAAATCAATAAAGGAGGCATAAGGCTGCACGGGTGCGATAAGCAGATGCCCTGGGTTAATGGGATCATGGTCTGCAAAAGCGATAACACGAGCCGACTCATAAACAATCACGGCATCTACCTGCCGGGCAACAATCTGTTCAACCACTGTCATACACATCTTCTCCCTGAAATAGCAGTTTTAGAGCATAGCTGCCTATGCCAATACAAAGAATCAGAAAAACACTCAGTAACTAAAATCAAACTGTCTGGCCAGGGCATCAGCTTAAATAAAAAAGCCGCCTGCATAACAGGCGGCTTCAGACGCAAACAAATAACTCAAAAATAATCAGGCTCAGTTCGCTTTGCTTGTTTCTGCCCTTATCGCCACATTCTGCGGATAATGTCTTGCTTACCCGCATCATAGCGGTGCACAAAAGCCATCAATATATGACCCGCTATAAAAGCAAACAATGTCCAGCCCAGTAAGCCATGCCAGCCATTGCCTAGCTCAAGCATCCATTGGATCTTCTCACCTTCAAAGCCCGCCATCACTATGATGCCAAAGGCTTCAAATGTTCTGCCTGAGCCGTATTGACGAAGCAAGGCAAACAGCGGTACAGCAAACAACAGCCCATATAGCGCAATATGGCCTAATTTTGCCAGCATATTCACGGCGGCAGGACGGCTGGACATATGCATAATGGCCCACACAATGCGAATCACCATAAACACAAAGATCAGCAAACCAACCGGTTTGTGAGTTGGCCACATAAACTGTTCAATGGCGCTATCCTCCATAAAGAAACGCGCAGCTGAACTACCGCATTGCCACACTATCAACAGCGCCATTCCCCAATGCAAAAATCTGGAAATAGCACCGTAGCGGGTTTGGTTATCTCTCAACATCTAAAAGCTTCTCCTTAAACAAACCAGGCTATTTTACCCGCTGAATGCGTCAAACGGCATCACTCTTATCCTCACGAACAAGGCATTAGACGCAAAAAGATAACAATCAACCACCCCAGGTAAGTAAGGAAAAACTGTTTATGGTTCAATAAGTAAAAGGAAACACGCAGGTGATACAGTTTGACGTCAACTGTCTTTATCCAGAAAGCGGATAGTTAACGCCGCGTTAAACGGCGCTAGGAACGAACGTCCGGCGACCACAGGGAGCGAATCTAATTGTATTGTTAGATTTTTCTGGCACGTACAAACAAAACGTCTCCAGAAGTAAAATCGCTTTCCTGAACGAGGTCCGATTTTGTTTCAATCACGGAAAAACCAGCCTCTAAAAGCAATGACTCCAGCTTCTCAACTGTGAAATAGTGATCCCAGAGGATGTAGGTGGATGGTTCGCCTGAGTCGGGGATGACGATATATTTTTGTCCCCACACCTGCTCTTTCTCAAAATGCTGACACTCTGACAATACGTAACAAGATGACTTTGACCAAAATCCATTGGCATCTGCCCTTTCCCAAGAACGTCCCTCAATTTTAGTTTGCGAAATGCCTGCGCCAAATACATCAAATACCAGCACACCACTTGGGGTAAGTAACTGATAGACATTCAAGAGAAACGTTTTCTGTTGTTCGCTTGTCAGTGCGCCGAAATCACAATAAATGCAGGTTGCTACATCAAAATCACCTGCATCAATTTTGTCGAGATAAGACTGATGCAGATACTGAACCGTCAGTCCTTTTGATTTTCCTGATTCAATGGCGTGGTTGATCGCTGACTCGTTGATATCCACACCAACTGCCGACCATCCGCGAGCGGCGAACGCTTGAGTATAAAGACCTGGACCACACCCAAGATCAATGACAGAGCCTGTAATCAACTGATTCTCGAGAACCCAGTCAACGGTTGCTCTGATCGTTTTTGGTTTACGGCTTGCTGCATCAGAATCTGGATTGAGATGCGCTTTCAGTAGTTGTTCGCGAACATAGGAGTTCGACCAGATGTTTGCATTTCCAGTTTCGTAGAGTTCCATCAAGTCTCCCGGAAAATCTAACGCCCCGTTCAGGGGCTTTTAAGCAGTTGGCTATAATTAACGAACGCAGTGAGGGAAAGCCAACTGTTAAAAGTCCCTGCCTGCAACGGCTTGTTACATGCCTTTCTCTTTTTCTATCACCGAAATTGTTCTTTCTATAAATCTCTTGAATGCCTTTTGGGGAAGGAATGGTGACCTATCGCCTAAATTGAATTTTTCCACAATACTCTTAGCTTGAGCATCATTCATTATTCGGTCTTCATCCCACCCTTTTTGGTGTAGCTCTCGGACTCTCATTATCCATTCTGAAGTATTTTTTCTGAATTCTAGTAAAGACAACTTGCTTGCTGGTGCGCCATGGCCTGGCACTATAAGAGCCTGTTCGTCACCTAGCTTCATAATTGTATCAATCGCATCATTAAAACCTTGAGTTCCGCCTGCATAAAATGTTGGGTGCCAACTGGTATCGAAAACATCACCGACAAAGATAGTGTTGCTAATTTTGTGGTAGTAAATGTTGTCATTCGAAGAATGAGACTTCACTTTAATATGAACAAAATCATCTGAATTAGAAATACTCTCGACAAACTTTGCACCTTGCTTTATGAAAAACTCATTACCACCCGTATGATCTGAATGTGCGTGAGTATTCAAGATATAAATTATGGGTTTATCGTAAATTGACTTAACTATATTATCTAGCTCTAGTAAATGCCCGCCCCCTGGCATGGGATCGATTAAGATGATGTTCCCCCGATAAATCGGACACGCGCTGTTATTAAGCGGCATGTTCAAACTGTACCGGAGAAAGATAATTCAGACTACTGTGTAATCGCTTCCGGTTATAGAACGTGCCAATGTACTGTTTCACTTTTGCTTCCAACTGCGCCTTATTGGCAAAGTGATTCTGGTGAATCAGCTCGGCTTTCAGGCTCTTAAAAAAGGACTCGACTTCAGCATTATCGGTGCAACGGCCAGGGCGACTCATGCTGTGTCGGATACCGTATTTTTGCAACCAGCGCTGCATGGCATGGGCGCGATATTCCACCCCTCGGTCAGTGTGCAGGACTAATCCCGGTTTGGGCTTTCGTTGCCTTAACGCCACATACAGCGCAGCTATTGCCAGGTCTGCATTGAGCTGGTACGACAAGGCCCAGCCTACAATCCGGCGTGACCACAAGTCGAGAATGACCGCCAGATAGATAAAGCTGCGGCCATGGCGGATATAGGTCACATCCGCTGACCATTGTTGGTTTAACCCGGTTGGCGCATCCAGCATCAGGCGGTAGTTGGGCAGTGCCTTGAGGGCGGCTCTGGCTTTATGCATACGCCGATACACCTTTTCCACTCGGGCTTTAAGCTCGGCTTGTCGCATCAATCTGGCCACGCGTTTTTCACTTACCCTCATGCCTTGCTGACGCAATGCCTGATACACCTTGGGGCTGCCATATCGACCCTGGCTGGCGGTATAAATGCGCTGAATCTGCTTCAGTAATTGTGCATCGTGCAGTGCCCGTTGACTAAGCGGTCTGTTACGCCAGTCATAATAGCCGCTACGAGACACCTCCAGATGTCGGCATAAGGCCGACACACTGTGATGCTGAGCATGCGCTTTTATGAACCGATACCTTTGTGCCGTTCCTCCGCCTGGAAACGTTGCCACTTTTTTAGGATGTCGTTTTCCTCTTCCAATTCAGCAATGCGCTTCTTGAGCTGCTGTAATTCATCCTGCGCTTTGAGTTTGCCTGCTGGCTTGGGGGCTTTGTTGTTCTGCGGCATGCCGTATTTACCTTCGCGATATTCCTTACGCCAACGAGACAACATGAAGGGGTGAATGTCCAGGGCTTGTGCAACATCCTTGCTGCTTCGATGTGATTCGTGGCTCCACAATACCGCCTTTATCTTGAATTCAAGACTGTATTGTTGGGTGCGTTTTCCAGTTTTGTAGGCGGGCATCGTTTACCTCATTTTGAGTTATCGATGCGTGTCCGTTAAAGCGGGGGAAGTCCATTGTCTACTTTAAACAGCTTGTTATAACTCACTTGCCACATTAGGCTTCATTCTTGACCAATACCAGCAATAAAGCCAACTAGCAGGAAAGAAAAGGAAGCTTAAGAGAAAAGTGTAAAAACCTACCAGAGGTAAATTATCCGATTTTCCTTTGGCAAATTTTAGAGTTAAAAAAAGCATAACTAAGAAGTTGATAAAGATAATCTGTCCTACAACAGTTGCATTAATATTCATGTATGTATCCTTACACTCCAACTTGTGATGAGTTATAACGCTTGCAGCAGCGGAGAGCGAAGCGAATGGTGCTCCCCCGATAAATCGGACACGCGTTGTTACATGCCTTTCTCTTTTTCTATCACCGAAATTGTTCTTTCTATAAATCTCTTGAATGCCTTTTGGGGAAGGAATGGTGACCTATCGCCTAAATTGAATTTTTCCACAATACTCTTAGCTTGAGCATCATTCATTATTCGGTCTTCATCCCACCCTTTTTGGTGTAGCTCTCGGACTCTCATTATCCATTCTGAAGTATTTTTTCTGAATTCTAGTAAAGACAACTTGCTTGCTGGTGCGCCATGGCCTGGCACTATAAGAGCCTGTTCGTCACCTAGCTTCATAATTGTATCAATCGCATCATTAAAACCTTGAGTTCCGCCTGCATAAAATGTTGGGTGCCAACTGGTATCGAAAACATCACCGACAAAGATAGTGTTGCTAATTTTGTGGTAGTAAATGTTGTCATTCGAAGAATGAGACTTCACTTTAATATGAACAAAATCATCTGAATTAGAAATACTCTCGACAAACCTTGCACCTTGCTTTATGAAAAACTCATTACCACCCGTATGATCTGAATGTGCGTGAGTATTCAAGATATAAATTATGGGTTTATCGTAAATTGACTTAACTATATTATCTAGCTCTAGTAAATGCCCGCCCCCTGGCATGGGATCGATTAAGATCAAACCATTCTCTGTAGTTATTAATCCAATATTAGTTCCGTACTCCTTTCCACTCAAAACATGAACTTGATCGGATAATTTCTCTACATGGATATTGCTAGAAAAGACAGTAGGACTGAAAAATAGCAATGAAATTAATTGTATGCATTTAAATTTTGTCAAAACTCATCCTAGTTAAGCAATGCTAAATAGTACATTGGCATGTAACGCCGCCAACATGCGCGACTACGGAATGAAGACGAAGCCGCAATGTAGTAGGCGTCGCCGTGATTGGCTTTGTTATGTGCGGACTTCCTTTTTCCAATACCCATATAGACCTTCAATATCCGATGAGCAAAGGTATTTCATGCAATTTTTTAGCTTCAGATCAGGCCAAGTCCACCATTCCATGTCTAACAGCATAGAAATTTCTGATTCTGAAAACCGAAACCTAATATGCTTCGCCGGATTAGAGCCCACCACTTCATATGGCGCTACATCTTTGGTTACTACAGCACGGCTCGCAATAATCGCACCGTCTCCAATTTTCACGCCAGGCATAATCATGGTTTCGGAGCCAATCCAAACATCATTTCCAATGACAGTGTCGCCCGAACGCTGGAAGCCGTCTACGGCATCCGCGAAGCTTTCATTTTCTTGGTAGAAAAATGGAAATGTACTAATCCAGTCATTTCGATGGCCTTGGTTTCCAGCCATCATAAATACGGCACCAGAACCTATGGAGCAATAGCTACCGATTATCAGCTTATCTACGTCATTTCTATCAGGACTAAGATAACGCGCACAATCATCGAAGCTATGACCATGATAATAGCCCGAGTAGTAGCTATGTTTGCCAACGATAATATTTGGATTCGTCACTTGTTCTAGTAACGAAACACCCAAGAAAGGAGATTTAAAATAGTTCATGATTGCAACTTTCCTTGAAGCACATAACGTCCGCCACAAACGCGAGCAACGTGTTGCGAGTCGAGCGCCCAACGGGCGCGCTTTTGATGGCGATTGTTAGGCATTTACAACACCTGAACTTTTTGCTGCTTGCTTGCCCAATGCAACACCAAACAAAAGCGCAATAAACATACTGACATAATCAATTTGCCAGCCACCCAAAAGAACCTCGCCAGCAAGAAAAAACAGAATACATGATGCAATTAAAGAACTGAGCAAAACCACTATAAGTGCATGTATAAAAGCAAAATTTGCCTGATTCTTCACTAGAAAATAAATGATCGCTGCCTCAACAAGCATAGAAAGGAAAATAAAGCTCCAGTAAATCCAGCTTGGAATAATTTCACCAACTGAATCATAGCGCCCCATTACATACCCCAGTGGAACACCTGAAGCAACAGAACATATAAAGAAGATCACTGTGTATTTAGCAATTCGTGCCCAGTTCACTTAACGTCCTTTTAAATGCCTAACACCCCACATAAGGGGCAGTAACGCGTGGGCTAAAATCCGAGCGAAGCGACAGAGCCCACGCGTTACTGTCCCAGCGAGCCTGCGAGCGGCTTAATGTGATTGTTATGTCTCATCTTCTATTTCATTAAGAATTTTGATGCCAGTACTTCTTAGATTATGCCCTGCAAAAAGTGCGAAACAAAATAGCAAACCGATAAGTATTTGGCTTTCAGTAGAGAATGACTGGATAACCTTTACAACTGATATTGGATCTGTAGATTTCTCACTCGCAAAACCTCCTTGTATGAACAGTGCAATAGGAACTGTAGTAACCAGTAGCATAATTGATTTAAAAATCGCGACACCAATATCGATTTGAGACTTTGCAAAAGCCTCTCTAGCTTTTGAATTCATATCCTTGAGTTTCAATTTTCTCTCCTTGAAACATAACAATGTTAATAGCCGGAAGAGTTCCGTGTTTAAACACGGATAAGTTCCGTACTTTTGCATAGTCATTTTTTAGCATGCTCTGTGGTCCTTGCCTAGCATGAGTTTGGAGGTTGCACCAAATTGGTGCCGGGAAAAGGCGGACGTGTTCCGTACCATTGCTGTTATACGGCTCGACTGCTGAAACTGTATTGATACACAGTTTCTGCAATAGATCGATGATGTCCTTAAGCGGCCCGAGCCGCTTTGCTCCCCGCGAAAAAATTCCCGGTCACTTCAGTGCGCTGCTAAAAGACAGGCAATTTGCTGAGAGCAAATTGAGTGGAAGATGTATTTCGGATGGCTTCGCCAGGAATCATGGGCCTATTATTACGAATCTGACGGCAAAACCCATACCCGGTTTTCTCAAGTCATCCTTTTTCTACCATGAAGCTCAGAAGAACACGGAGTTAAAAGCCTCCAAAAATCCCTTCCCGTGTCCTCTGTGGTTTTCTATTAATACTGTTAAAAATCTCTGCCTCTCAGCGAAAAAAACAAAAACCCGCCGAAGCGGGTTTTTATACTTTTAGCTCGATGCTCGCATTCAGCGGCCCGAGGCGACTAACAGGTAATTACCAGCCAGTACGCTCGCGCAGCGCTTTACCGATATCGGCCAGTGAACGCACGGTGGTTACACCAGCGTCTTGCAGGGCTTTGAGTTTCTCCTCACGTATATTTGGTACGGCCGCGATTTTGACCTCATCCAATACTACTCAATAAAGCAACTGGCTAAACGCTCAGCAGCAATTTTCGTTGTCTGCTTTTCCATTATTGATTGCTGTTTTAACACGTGTCTGCGCCGTTTTTCTTCATCATTTAAGTACTCAATCAGAATACTTTTGAGTGGACGCTGCTCACTAAAGCAGATGCCGCCATAGTTCTTTACTGCATCTAGGTTATAGTCGCTCACCACAAAGCCCCCTGACATCACAAAATCGACATACTTATGACTGATTGAGCCGATCTTGTTCATAGTATCGTGGTGATCTAACAAACATATTTTGCTACCCAATGCTAACTTGGGTATATCTTCATAAGGAATTTGCTTGGCAATCCAATACTTTTCTGGGTTTCCTTGTCCCGGATAACTATGCCAGCCCGGGCCATAGAGGTTTAACTTGATATTCAGCTCATCCACAAGCGGCAGCACGGCTTCGAGTGCAGGTCTAATACGAGGTACCCCCATAAACGAAACATCACACTGATACCGGGGCATTGTATTACTTACCGGTTTTAAGGACGAAAAAGGAGGAATAATCTGAATAGGTCTTTTTGTAGTAAAAGGTTTCTCTGATTTAAAAATCTCCCAATTCTTCCATCTCTGCCAATTCAGGAAACTCTTAAAGCCTTGGCTGCAAGCAAAGACATGTTCAAACCTATCTAATCTATTCAGCTTCTCTGGATGACAATAGACCAAAGCGATGTTGTTCGCCGTAGGATCGAACTTGCCAACTTGAGGGTAGAAATGCCTCTGAGGTGCACCGAGAAAATATATTCTGTTCTTTGCACCAGCGCGATAATGATACCCCAAAGCAGAAAGTTCTTCTTTCAGGTTTACATATAATCGATGGTCATACCAAAGTTCATTTTTGTGTGGAGAGGCAATACAGTAATATTTCAAAAGTCATACACTTATGAGAAGAGTGAACGGGAATATCTTACCATTCCAAAAGCACTCTATAAATTTTTCCCCCAGATTTATTACACGTGGCTTCCACAAAAACGCGCTTTCAACAGCTCTTTGACAGCCCTTAATTCGCATTCCCCATGAAGTCCCTCGATGCTTATACCGAGGTAAACTAGCTTCACAGCATAGGGCCAAAAAAAAACAAAAAACCCGCCGAAGCGGGTTTTTATACTTTTAGCTCAAAGCTCGCATCTAGCGGCCCGAGGCGACTAACAGGTAATTACCAGCCAGTACGCTCGCGCAGCGCTTTACCGATATCGGCCAGTGAACGCACGGTGGTTACACCGGCGTCTTGCAGGGCTTTGAATTTCTCATCAGCCGTGCCTTTACCACCAGAGATAATGGCGCCAGCGTGGCCCATACGCTTGCCTGGAGGTGCAGTGACACCGGCAATGTAGGAAACCACTGGCTTAGTGACGTTTTCTTTAATGAAAGCCGCCGCTTCTTCTTCAGCCGTACCACCTATTTCACCGATCATGATGATAGCTTCGGTTTGCGGATCTTCCTGGAACAACTTCAGGATATCGATGAAGTTAGAACCTGGGATTGGATCACCACCGATGCCCACACAAGTGGACTGGCCGAAGCCTTCATCAGTAGTTTGCTTAACCGCTTCATAAGTCAGTGTACCTGAACGGGATACGATACCCACTTTACCCGGCTTATGAATGTGACCAGGCATGATACCAATCTTACACTCTCCAGGGGTGATAACACCTGGGCAGTTTGGACCGATCATACGCACGCCTTTCTGCGTGATGTACTCTTTCACGAATAGCATATCGATAGTCGGGATACCTTCGGTGATACAAACGATCAGCTCGATACCGGCATCAGCAGCTTCGATGATAGAGTCTTTACAAAAAGGGGCTGGTACGTAGATAACAGAAGCAGTAGCGCCAGTGGCTTCAACGGCTTCTTTTACCGTATCAAATACCGGCAGACCCAAGTGCGTGGTACCACCTTTACCAGGGGTTACACCGCCAACCATCTGAGTACCGTAAGCAATGGCTTGCTCAGAGTGGAATGTGCCCTGACCGCCAGTAAAGCCTTGGCAGATGACTTTAGTGTCTTTGTTAATCAAAACGCTCATTTTGCACCCCCGGCTGCGGCTACCACTTTCTGCGCTGCGTCAGTCAGGCTGGCAGCAGCAATGATGTTCAGTTCACACTCTTCCAGCTTCTTGGCACCCAGATCAGCGTTGTTACCTTCCAAACGCACAACTACAGGTACGTTTACGCCAACTTCTTCAACGGCACCAATGATACCTTCAGCGATCATGTCACAACGTACGATACCACCGAAAATGTTAACCAATACGGCTTGTACATTGCTGTCAGACAGGATGATCTTGAATGCTTCGGTTACGCGCTCTTTTGTTGCGCCGCCACCAACATCCAGGAAGTTAGCAGGAGCACCGCCATGCAGCTTAACGATGTCCATGGTACCCATTGCCAGGCCAGCACCGTTAACCATACAACCGATGTTGCCTTCCAGCGCTACGTAGTTCAGTTCCCACTTAGCAGCTTGTGCTTCACGGGCATCTTCCTGAGATGGATCGTGCATATCGCGCAGTTTAGGCTGACGGTACATCGCGTTAGAATCGATAACCACTTTGGCATCCAGGCAGTGCAGGTTGCCGTCGGTTTTGATAACCAGCGGGTTAACTTCGATCAGCGCCACGTCCAGGTCAACGAACATCTTCGCCAGACCCAGGAAAATGTTAGTAAACTGCTTAATCTGAACGCCTTGCAGGCCCAGTTTGAAGGCAATTTCACGCGCCTGGAAAGGCTGTGCGCCTACCAGAGGATCGATTTCCGCTTTAAGAATCTTCTCAGGCGTTTCTTCGGCTACCTTCTCGATTTCAACACCACCTTCAGTAGAGGCCATGAAAACGATACGACGGGTAGCGCGGTCTACTACTGCACCCAAGTAAAGCTCTTTGTCGATATCGGTACAAGATTCAACCAGAATCTTGTTAACCGGTTGACCGTGCTCATCAGTCTGGTAAGTAACCAGATTTTTACCCAACCAGTTTTGAGCGAAGTTACGAATTTCGTCTTTGGTCTTAACCAGCTTTACACCACCGGCCTTGCCGCGGCCACCGGCGTGGACCTGACACTTGACTACCCATTCGCTGCCGCCGATGCGCTCGGCCGCTTCTACTGCTGCCTGAGGCGTGTCGGCAGCATACCCTTCAGATACGGGTAAGCCATATTCGGCAAATAGCTGTTTGCCCTGATATTCATGCAAGTTCATGGTGTTCTTTCCGTTATTGAGAAAAAACTGCTTTTGCAGTACGAGTTTGCCGGAACCTGAGTTCCGACCGCTAATCCGGCAATCAGCTTGCCGGAGGCATTTGAGGCCGGGCCCCTTCTGGGACGCTGCCTCCGGTGAACTGAGTAAAATATTAGCTCAGTTCAAGTTCCAGAAGCGTCAAGGTGAGGTCGCCTTCAGGCTTCCTCACCTTTTAAACTTCAACCTGACTGGCGCTTAAATGTCCAGCAGCAGGCGTGTCGGATCTTCCAACAGTTCCTTAACGGTAACCAGGAAGCCCACAGACTCTTTGCCGTCAATGATACGGTGATCATAAGACAGGGCCAGATACATCATAGGCAGGATTTCCACCTTGCCATTCACCGCCATGGGGCGATCCTGGATTTTGTGCATACCCAGAATAGCGCTTTGTGGTGGGTTGATGATTGGCGTAGACATCAAGGAACCGAATACACCACCGTTGGTGATGGTGAAGTTACCACCTTGCAGATCAGCCATAGACAATTTACCGTCACGGCCTTTGATTGCCAGGTCCTTGATACCTTTCTCAACATCGGCTACAGACAACTGGTCAGAGTCGCGCAGCACTGGGGTTACCAGACCACGAGGCGTAGACACAGCGATGCTGATGTCAAAGTAGTTGTGATAGCAAATATCATCGCCATCAATAGACGCATTCACTTCAGGGAAACGCTTCAGGGCTTCGGTAACGGCCTTCACATAGAAAGACATAAAGCCAAGACGAATACCGTGACGCTTCTCGAACACCTCTTGATACTGCTTACGCAGATCCATAATCGGCTTCATGTTAACCTCGTTAAAGGTGGTCAACAT
Organism: Bowmanella pacifica; assembly: GCF_014645355.1. Taxonomy (GTDB): domain Bacteria; phylum Pseudomonadota; class Gammaproteobacteria; order Enterobacterales; family Alteromonadaceae; genus Bowmanella; species Bowmanella pacifica. The sequence goes on from NZ_BMLS01000003.1 coordinate 375,554, forward strand.
AGCCGTTGAATTCTTCGCTTCCAACAGACGGTTGGCGATAGTCTTACGCAGACGTGTCATAGGTACGCGCTTCTCGGTGCGCTCACCCAGAGGCGCGACAGCAGGTGCAGCACCGCTTTGCGCTTTGGCAGCAGGGGCGTCGCCGGCTTTGAGGAACTGCTCAACATCTTCTTTGGTGATGCGGCCGTTCTTGCCAGTGCCTTTAATCTTGGATGCATCCACGCCCTTTTCCGCCAGCAGACGACGAACAGACGGGCTTAGCGCGTCACTGTCTTCTTCTGCGTCGTTCTTGGCTTCTTCAGCTTTTGCAGGTGCTGCACCGGCACCAGCAACAAAGTTGGCAATAACTTGCTCGGCGGTAACAGTGTCACCTTCCTGAGCCAGAATTTCACTTAGTGAGCCGTCAGCAGGAGCCACAACTTCAAGAACAACTTTGTCGGTTTCAATATCAACCAGGTTCTGATCGCGGGACACCGCTTCACCGGGTTGTACATGCCAGGTCGCAATAGTGGCATCGGCCACTGACTCAGGCAGGACGGGTACTTTTATTTCCACAGATTCACCTTTGGCACTTTCACTGGAGGAAGGTTTTTGTTGTTTGTCATCATTACCAGCTGGCTTAGCGGCGGCCTTACCACCCTCTTCCAACTTGGCAATAACTTGCTCTGCCAATACCGTGCTGCCTTCTTCCTGAAGAATATCGGCAAGCACACCATCGGCGGGGGCCACGACTTCGAGTACGACTTTGTCAGTCTCAATATCAACCAAATTCTGGTCGCGAGATACCTTATCGCCAGGCTTAACATGCCAGGTAGCGATAGTGGCGTCAGCCACCGACTCGGGCAATACCGGTACTTTAATTTCAATGCTCATACGGGTCCCTTATTAAATCGACAATGCGTCATCAAGCAGCGCTTTTTGCTGCTGATTGTGTACAGAAAGATAGCCTACGGCCGGAGAGGCTGACGCCGAACGACCAGCATAGCTCAGCTTGGCGCCGTCTGGAATGGCCTGCCAGAAGTGGTGCTGGCTACAATACCAGGCGCCTTGGTTCTGAGGTTCTTCCTGGCACCATACCCAATCTTTAACATGCTGATAAGGCTTAAGAATTTCAGCCAGTTCTTCATGCGGGAAAGGATACAGTTGCTCAATACGAATAAGCACCACATCGGTCTGCTCAGCCTTACGACGCTGATCCAGCAAATCGTAATACACCTTGCCTGAACACATCACTACACGCTTGACGTTGGCCGGATTGATATCGTCAATCTCGCCAATCACGTTTTTGAAGGTGCCCTCTGCTAACTCTTCCAAGCTGGATACCGCCATAGGATGACGCAGCAAGGACTTAGGTGACATTACGATCAATGGCTTACGCATAGGGCGTACCACCTGACGACGCAGCATATTAAATACCTGAGCCGGCGTAGAAGGCACACATACCTGCCAGTTATGATCCGCACACAACTGCAGGAAACGCTCTAAACGTGCTGAGCTGTGCTCGGGTCCCTGCCCTTCGTAGCCATGTGGCAACAAGAGGGTCAGACCGCACAAACGGCCCCATTTGGCTTCGCCTGAACTCAGGAACTGGTCGATAACTACCTGGGCGCCGTTGGCAAAATCGCCAAACTGGGCTTCCCAGATATTCAGACAGTCTGGCTCAGCGGTAGAGTAGCCATATTCAAAGGCCATGGCTGCTTCTTCGGACAACACCGAGTCATAAATCTCGATAGGTCCCTGGCTGTCACTGATATGCTCAAGCGGCATATAAGTAGAGGCATCTTTTTGGTTATGCAATACCGCGTGACGGTGGAAGAAGGTACCACGACCAGAGTCCTGACCCGTCATACGGATGCGGGTGCCTGCTTCAACCACGCTGGCATAGGCCAGGTTTTCGGCGCAGCCCCAATCCAAAGGTTTTTCGCCTGCGATCATGGCTTTACGATCTTCGTATAGCTTGTTCACACGGCTTTGTAGCTTAACGCTATCTGGGTAGCTACACAGCTTTTCACCCAGTTCACGTAACTTATCTACGGTCAGACTACCGTCATAAGGTACTGTCCATTCATGGCCAAGATAGGCAGACCAATCAACCGAATGCTCGGTCATAGGACGCCATTCTTCCACCACGCAGGCACCGTGGTCTAAGGCAGCACGGTAATCGCCAACCATTTTATCTACGTCATGACCTTGAACCACGCCTTCGGCAGTCAATTGATCAGCGTAGATTTCACGTGGCACTGGGTGCTTTTTGATCTTCTGATACATCAGCGGCTGAGTTGCATTGGGCTCATCCGCTTCGTTGTGACCATGGCGACGATAACAAACCAGGTCAATCACCACATCACGTTTAAAGGTATTGCGATAATCCAGCGCCAGCTTGGTGACAAACACCACGGCTTCTGGGTCATCGGAATTTACGTGGAAGATAGGCGCCTGTACCATCTTGGCGATATCGGTACAGTATTGGGTAGAACGGGTGTCTTCTGTCTTCGACGTGGTAAAACCAACCTGGTTGTTGATAACGATACGCACGGTACCACCAACCTTGAAGCCGCGAGTCTGCGACATATTGAAGGTTTCTTGCACCACACCCTGGCCAGCAATAGCGGAGTCACCATGAATAGTAACTGGCACCACAGAGGAACCATCTTTACAGCCACGACGATCTAAACGTGCACGCACCGAGCCCATCACCACAGGGTTAACGATTTCCAAGTGCGAGGGGTTAAAGGCCAACGCCAGGTGGACATTGCCGCCAGGGGTAGCAAAGTCAGAAGAATAACCCGCGTGGTATTTCACGTCACCGGCGCCCAGTGATTCGTCATGCTTACCGGCAAACTCGTCGAACAACACTGACGGGTTTTTACCCAATACGTTAACCAGTACGTTCAAACGACCACGGTGAGCCATACCGATAACCACTTCTTTGGCACCATTGGTACCGGCGTGGCCAATCAGTTGCTTCAGCATAGGAATCAGGGCATCACCACCTTCCAGAGAGAAGCGCTTAGCACCTGGGAATTTGGAGCCCAGGTATTTTTCCATACCGTCAGCCGCCACCAGGCCTTTAAGAATGTTGACCTTAGTTTCACGGTCAAATTCAGGCTTGGCTTGTACCGATTCAAGACGCTGCTGGATCCAACGTTTCTGTTCGGTATTAGTGATATGCATATACTCGGCACCGATGCTGCCGCAGTATGTACGATTAAGGGACTTAAACAGCTCACCCAGTGCCATGCTGTCCTGGCCGATGGCAAAGGAGCCCAGCTTATACACTGTGTCAAAGTCCGCTTCGGATAGCTCGTGATGAGACAATTCCAGATCACGCACTCGCTCTTGTTTCCACAAACCCAGTGGATCCAGATTGGCGTGCTGATGACCACGGAAACGATAGGCGTTAATCAGCTGCAGGACCTTAACCTGCTTCTCATCACCACCCGTGGCAGCTGTTACCGCTTTGGCAACGCGACCCATTGGCCCAAGTTTCGCCAGGTCGCGAAACTGGTCGCGGATTTGGCTGTGTTTGGCTTCGAGTTCGACGCCATTCAGCTTGGGTAATTGATCGAAAATCGAGCGCCACTCTTCCGACACGCTTTGCGGGTCGTCAAGATATGCTTCGTATATCTCTTCTACGTAAGCAGCGTTTCCACCAGCCATGTGGGAAGACTCCCACCATGCTTTCATCACGCTTTCTAGCATTTTTGTCCCTTAATCAAAAAGACCGGAATTAAATTACAACACTGGAGCCAATACCCCAGCCAACGTCCGTCACACTGACGGCGGTACAGTTTGTGACAAACTGCTGTCGTCCCTGAGTTTACACGCCTCTTCCAGAGGCATTGGCCCGATTAGTTATGCCTAATAGTGCCAAACAAAAAATAGCCATCCCTAACGGATGGCTATTTAGCTTCCAAACAACTGAATCCCGAAAAACGGAAATCAGCCTAACTAAACAGCCCGTTGCAACAGCATGGATTTAATCTGACCAATAGCTTTGGTCGGATTTAATCCTTTGGGGCAAACGCTAACGCAGTTCATGATTCCGTGGCAACGGAATACGCTGAAGGCGTCATCTAAATCGTTTAAACGCTCATCGGTAGCGGTGTCACGGCTGTCCGCCAGGAAGCGGTAGGCATGTAACAGACCCGCTGGGCCAATAAACTTATCCGGGTTCCACCAGAAAGACGGACAGGATGTTGAGCAACAAGCACACAAAATACACTCGTACAAACCATCCAGCTTCTCACGTTCTTCCGGGCTTTGCAGGAATTCACGTGCAGGTGGCTGCTTGGTATCGTTGATCAAATAAGGTTTGATCTTCTCATACTGAGTGTAGAACTGGCTCATATCAACCACCAGGTCACGCACTACCGGCAAACCGGGCAATGGACGCAGCACCAACTTACCTTTACCCAAAGCAGATAAAGGTGTGATGCAGGCCAGACCGTTTTTGCCGTTCATGTTCAGACCGTCTGAACCACAGACGCCTTCACGGCAAGAGCGACGGAATGACAGGGTCGGGTCTTGCTCTTTAAGCTGGATAAGTGCATCGAGCACCATCATATCCCGACCTTCTTCCACTTCCAGTTGATAATCCTGCATCCGAGGTGCACTGTCCACATCAGGATTGTAACGATAAATTGAGAAATTCAATTTCATCTACTTCATGCTCCTCTTAGTAAGTCCTGGCTTTTGGCGGGAAGGCTTCACGCAGCTTAGGCGACATGTTCACTTCACGCTTGCTCATAGACTCGGTGTCTGGACGATAGATGGAATGGCACAGCCAATTCTCATCATCACGCTCCGGGAAGTCAAAGCGGCTATGGGCACCACGGCTCTCGGTACGGAAGTTGGCGGCAACTGCGGTGGCATAAGCCGTTTCCATCAGGTTATCCAACTCCAGGCACTCGATACGCTGGGTATTGAAGTCGCTGCTCTTGTCATCCAGACGAGCATGTTGCAGACGCTCTCTGATCTCTTTCAGCTCAACCAGGCCTTTAGCCATAGCGTCACCTTCACGGAATACAGAGAAATTCAACTGCATGCATTTCTGCATATCTTTACGAATTTGAACCGGATCTTCACCCTTACCGCCTTCAGAACGTTCCCAACGATTGAAACGTGCCAGAGCAGCATCCAGATCACTTTCAGACGCATCACGGCTAGGCGCGATTTCATCCAGGGCTTTACCCAGGTGCAGGCCGGTTGCTCGACCAAATACCACCAGGTCAAGTAGTGAGTTACCACCCAGACGGTTGGCACCGTGTACCGATACGCAGGCAATCTCACCACAGGCAAACAAACCATTTACCAGTTTCTCATTGCCGTTAGCATCCAGGGTTATAGCCTGACCATCAACATTGGTGGGAATACCACCCATCATGTAGTGGCAGGTTGGGATAACGGGAATCGGCTCTTTAACCGGGTCAACGTGAGCAAAAGTACGAGACAGTTCAAGAATACCCGGCAAACGTGACTCAAGCACTTCTTTACCCAGGTGATCCAGTTTAAGTTTAATGTGCACACCCCAAGGACCATCACAACCACGACCTTCGCGGATTTCAGTCATCATGGAACGGGCGACTACGTCACGGCCTGCCAAGTCTTTGGCGTTAGGCGCATAACGTTCCATAAAACGTTCACCGTCTTTGTTCAGCAGGTAACCACCTTCACCACGGCAACCTTCGGTAACCAGTACACCGGCACCAGCGATACCTGTGGGGTGGAATTGCCACATTTCCATATCTTGCAACGCAACGCCAGCACGCAGAGCCATACCCACGCCGTCACCGGTATTGATATGTGCGTTGGTGGTTGAAGCGTAAATACGACCGGCACCACCTGTGGCTAGTACAACGGCTTTAGATTTGAAGTAAACAACCTGACCCGTTTCGATATCGATGGCGGTACAGCCTACAACATCACCGTCCTGGTTTTTCACTAGGTCCAAGGCATACCATTCACTGAATACCTTAGTTTTGTTCTTAACGTTTTGCTGATACAGCAAGTGCAACAGCGCGTGACCAGTACGGTCGGCAGCCGCCGCGGTACGGGCGCCCTGCTCGCCACCAAAGTTCTTGGACTGGCCACCAAAGGGACGCTGATAAATCTTGCCGTTTTCAAAACGAGAGAAAGGCAGGCCCATATTTTCCAGCTCAATAATAGCTTCTGGGCCTGTCTTACACATATATTCAATGGCGTCCTGGTCACCGATATAGTCGGAACCTTTTACCGTGTCATACATGTGCCATTCCCAGTTGTCCTCGTGGGCATTGCCCAGCGCAACTGTGATACCGCCCTGGGCGGATACCGTGTGGGAACGGGTTGGGAATACTTTAGACAGCAAGGCACAGGACTTGCCGGACTGGGAAATCTGCAGGGCGGCACGCATGCCCGCGCCACCGGCGCCAATTACCACTGCATCAAATTCATGTACTGGAATAGTCACTTACACACCCCACAATACGAACAGACCTACGGCAACGTAGGCAAAAGCCAATAGGTTCAACAGGAACTGGATAGTACCGCGCAAGGCTGGTGCCTTAACGTAGTCGGTCAGAACCTGCCACAGGCCAATGCGCACATGGATCATGATGGAAACTAGCGCCGCCAGGGTGAAGACTTTCATCCCCAGGCCAGCAAACAAAGCTTGCCAAACGTCAAAGGTAATCTGTGGCGTTGCAATAAAGAACCACGCCATATAAAGGAAGAAGGACGCGATAATTGCTGCGGTGGTGCGCAGAGAAAGATAATCCTGCACGCCATTGCGTTTCAGACTGGCCTGATTGGTTACCATAGTACGACTCCCACTACGACTGTCAGAACAATCCAAAGTGCAATGACCGCTTTGGCGCTGGCATTACCGGATTGCAATTCTTCCCAGTGTCCCATGTCCATGATCACATGGCGCAGGCCACCCAGAAGGTGATAGATGAAGGCAGATATTGTGCCGATGGCAATCAGCTTACCCAAAACACCATTCATGCATTCCACCACCATGTCAAATCCTTGTGCAGAGGATACGGATACCGCCCACGCCGAGATCACAAAAATCAAGGCAAAGAACATGGCGACACCTGTTACCCGGTGCAAAATGGAAACAATGGCAGATGGAGGAAAACTAATCGTATTGAGTTGCAAATTTACTGGTCTTTGTTTTTTCACGATTTGTTGCCCGTTACACCCCCGCAAGGGTTGAGTTCTACGTCACTAACCCTGCATTGCGCAAGATTAACCGTCTCTCTATTCAAGCTGTCTGTTTTAAACGACGGGGTGCTGTACCAGTTTGTTAAAAAAATGCTACAAACACCGCTACTTAAACGTCGCAAAGTATATCCAGCCCTAGCCATAATTACAATTTTTGTTACGCCCTAACGCCTTGTTTGGATTTTGATTATTTCGCACTCAATAGAAGAATGTGAACTAATTCATAGCTGCTTGATGTATGGCAAGTGGTAATCCACCGTCATCCCTTACAGCAACTGACCAAGCAAGGCGTCACACCAAGTATCATACTGTCAAAAACCCAGTATTTTTGCTTTTAAACCGGCAAAATCCTTTGCAAGCCCATAAGCAGGACGCATACACTTGGCCGCCGCGATTTTGCATTCAAATCGCAAAATCAGCGTTGCGCCTAGGTTATAGGGGTGATTCCCAACATGACACTAAACTTTAGTTGAATAGATATCAGGCAAAAACGCATTAAAATTGACTTGGAACGCTAATATCAGTACAAATAGCGGCAATTTTTAAACGCCTGTGTGAATTATCCCGCTCTTTATTTCGGCTGTTTACGTCCCGCGTATCAGTCTGGGAAGTTCAAACACACCACCACAGAAGCAATCTGAAGGAGAGCATCTTATGGCAGATCAAAAGGCCATCTTAAAGGTAGGCGACAAGGAGATTGAACTCCCTATTCTATCTGGAACAGCAGGCCATGATGTGATCGATGTTCGGTCATTGGGCGCCAACGGTTACTTCACGTTTGACCCTGGTTTTATGGCAACTGGCTCTTGTGAATCCTCTATTACTTATATAGATGGTGAAAAAGGAGTGTTGTTGCACCGCGGTTACTCGATTGAAGAACTGGCCCGTGATGCCGGATATCTGGAAGTCTGCTACATGCTGCTGCACGGCGAAGCGCCCACTGCAGAGCAGTATGCTCAGTTCAAAAACACTATCACTCGTCACACTATGGTGCATGACCAGGTGAATAACTTCTTCCGCGGTTTCCGTCGTGACGCACACCCTATGGCAATGCTGTGCGGTACCGTTGGTGCCATGTCATCGTTCTACCATGATGATCTGGATATTTCAGACCCAGAGCAGCGTCTGCGCAGTGCATACCGCCTGGTCGCCAAAATGCCGACCCTGGTCGCCATGTGCTACAAGTACAACACCGGTCAGCCTTTTGTTTATCCACGCAATGACCGTTCTTTCGCGGCCAACTTCCTGAACATGATGTTCTCAGTACCTGCTGAAGAGTACAACGCCAGTGAAGCCGTAGTTCGTGCCATGGACCGTATCTTTACCCTGCATGCTGACCATGAACAAAACGCGTCAACCAGTACAGTTCGTCTGGCCGGTTCGTCCGGTGCCAACCCTTATGCGTGTATCGCAGCGGGTGTTGCCTCCTTGTGGGGACCTGCGCACGGTGGTGCCAACGAAGCTTGTCTGAACATGCTGGAAGAAATCGGTTCAGTAGATCGTATTCCTGAATTTATTGAACGCGCCAAAGACAAAAACGACCCCTTCCGTTTGATGGGCTTCGGTCACCGCGTTTACAAGAACTACGATCCACGTGCGACCGTGATGCGTGAAAGCTGCCACGAAGTACTGGCCGAGCTGAATATTCAGGATCCATTGTTGGATGTAGCGATGGAACTGGAGCGCATTGCGCTGTCAGACCCCTACTTCAAAGATAAGAAGTTGTTCCCCAATGTGGACTTCTACTCTGGCATCATCCTGAAGGCCATTGGTATCCCAACTAACATGTTCACCTGTATTTTCGCTTTGGCTCGTACCGTGGGATGGATTTCTCACTGGCACGAAATGCTCAGCCAGCCAGGTCAAAAAATCGGTCGTCCGCGTCAGTTGTATACTGGCCACGATGTACGTAAATATCAGCCATTGAATAAATAAAGCTGATTGTTTTGAAAAAACCGCCTGATGGCGGTTTTTTTTATCTTAGCGCCTTAAAGTTGTAAGTGGCTCACGCGCAAATATGTCTAGCTGTAACACGGTGTTAACAGCACGAATATTCGCCGCAGCAATCTGCCATCTACCGCATCACCATTAGTTAACACCACATTTACTTCTAGGCTGGTTGCAGATTAATTTTGCAGCTTATTGTCATGAACCTGACGCGACTCAGTGTAAAAAATCCCGCCGCCGTGCTGGTTATCGCCGCCCTGCTTTGCATGTTCGGCCTGATTGCAGCCCTTAAACTGCCCATCCAGCTAACGCCAGATATTGAGCAACCACAGATTAGTATTGGCACAGGTTGGCGCTCCGCCGCACCGGAAGAAATGGAATCAGTGATCATCGAGCCTTTGGAAAACGCGGTTAAAAATGCGCCGGGCGTGATAAATGTGACCACCAATATCCAACGCGGATTTGGCAATATTACCCTGACCTACGATGTAGGTACGGATATGCAGCGCGCTATGCTGGAGGTGATCAACCGGCTGAACCAGGCCCCGCCTCTGCCGCTGGATGCCTTTGAGCCGGTGGTTTCGGTTGGCGGCGGACGTAATGGCCCCAATGCCGCATCTCTGCTGGTTCGCACCATACCGGATAACGATGCCGATGATATATCTCAATATCAGCAGTTGATTGAAGATGTGATAGAGCCGCGTCTGGCCCGCATCCCTGGCGTAGCCCAGGTAAACCTGGCCAGTCAGCGGCCAAGAGAGCTACGTATCAGCTTTGACCCATATAAAGCCGCAGCGCTGGGTATTGCCATCGGTGATATCAGCCGCGCCGTTGCTCGGGCTAATGATGTATCAGGTGGCTTTGCTGATGTGGGCAGGCGTCAGTACACCATCCGTTTTGCAGGACAATATCAGGTACAGGATTTGGGCAATATGATCCTAGCCTATCGCAACGAACGCCCGGTGTACTTGCACGATATTGCCAGCATCGAAGATACCCTGGTGGACAGGTTTGGTTTTACTTTACGTAATGGCGCCCCAGCCTATTACATAACGATCAGCCGTGACAGCGATGCCAACACCGTAGCATTGCTGGACGATATTAATCTGGCTATTCGAGAGTTGAATGCAGGCCCCCTGGCAGAACAGGGACTGATGATCGATCTCAGTTTCGATTCATCTGTGCATATCCGCAATGCCCTGGTGCTGGTGAAAAGTAACCTGGGATTAGGTGTCTTACTGGCGCTGGCAATCTTGTGGTATTTCCTACGCGGTTGGCGGGCCACGGCCATCATTGCCCTGACCATCCCTTTCTCGGTAATGGTGGCATTGTTAGCCTTAGGCGCACTGAATCGTTCCTTGAATGTCATCTCCCTGGCGGGCATCGCTTTTGCTGTTGGCCTGGTATTGGACGCCGCCATTATTGTGCAAGAAAACATCGTCAGACTTAAAAGCCAAGGTCTGGACAGCAAAAAAGCCGTGCTCAAGGGCGCGTCACAAGTTACAGGCGCATTGTTTGCTTCCACCGCGACCAGCGTAGCTATTTTTCTGCCTATTTTGTTTATGCAAGGAGTGGAAGGTCAATTGTTCTCCGATTTGGCCCTGACCTTGTCTGTCGCCGTTATCGCCTCAATGCTCGGTGCCATCACCTTACTGCCGTTAGCCAGTCATTTTTTGCTGCGTGATTTACCCAAAGAAGACCGTTTGACCCCTTTATGGCAAAGGCTAAGTCAGCTGGTCATGAGTGCCACCAACACACATATGAAACGTCTGGCCTGGATAGGCGGATTAATGGGTATATCGCTATTGCTAACCCTAAGCTTACTGCCCAGAACCGACTTTATGCCCCGCGCACCCATCGACGGTTTTTTCTTTGCGTTTAACTTACCTCCCGGTGGCAGCCTGGAATTTATCGAAGAGGAACTAGCCAACCGCACCCGCCAGCGGCTGGCCCCTTATCTAAGCGGAGACGCTGAGCCAAAAATTAAAAGTTACAACTTCTATACCTTCGGGCCGAATAACAGCGGAGGCTTTATCTATGCTGCTGATCCCACTCAGGTTGAGGAGTTAATGGACATCGTCAGAACAAAGGTGCTCAGTGATTTGCCTGATACTCAGGTATTTATGTTCCGCGGCTCTATGATCAATATACAGGGAGGCGGTAACGGCCGTTCTATCAACCTGGATTTACAAGGACCAGATGTGGAAGCCCTGATGGATGCCGCACAAACCACCCTAAGTGCCATCAACGAGCATATGCCGGGGGTTAGCGCTCAGCCCGTGCCCGGCTTGATTCTGGCCGAGCCAGAACTGCGTCTGCTGCCCGATGATAGACGTATAGCCCAGGCCGGACTGGATCGTGGCGATATCGCCAGTATGGTCAGAGCCTTGAGCGGGGGACTTTTTATCGCTGAGTACTTTGACGGTAATGACAGAATGAACCTAATTTTGCGCGGCGATAAGTGGCGCACCCCCGATGAACTTTCTTCACTGCCCGTGCACACTCCCAATGCCGGTTTACAAACTCTGGGGGAGCTGGCAGAGGTGATAAGAACCGTTGGGCCAACACAGCTTCGCCGGGTCAACGGCAAACGCACCGTGAGTTTGTTGCTCAATCCCCCTGAAGAGATGTCATTGCAAGACGCTATGGAACAATTAGAACGCCATGTACTACCCGTGCTTCGCCAAGCCCTGCCAGCAGACGCAAGTTTTCAGGTTAGTGGCAATGCCAACGACATGCAGCAAGCCATCAAGGATATGGGCACCAACTTCTTGCTGGCCATTGTGATTTTATTCTTGCTGATGACCGCCTTATTTAAATCCGCTTATGACAGCTTGCTGGTACTGACCGTGATGCCATTAGCTGTCGCAGGTGGCGTGTTGGCCTTATGGTTACTGAACCTGTTCAGTTTCCAATCGTTGGATCTACTGACCATGATTGGCTTTATTATTCTGCTGGGTTTAGTGGTCAATAATGCCATCTTACTGGTAGATCAAACCCGTTTTGCTCAGGCTCAGGGCGTAAGCCTACAACAGGCGGTTGCTCAGGCGGTGCTGGTTAGAGCCAGACCCGTGTACATGAGTACCTTGACCAGTCTATTTGGCATGCTGCCGCTGATGTTGATGCCCGGTGTCGGCTCTGAAATTTACCGAGGCCTGGCTACCGTTATTGTGGGCGGCATGGCCTTTAGCGCCCTGTTTACCTTGATTTTGTTACCGGCCTGGTTGCAACTGGGGCTGCGCGCTAAAACCCATCAACCTGCATCCCTGCTTATTCAGGAGTCTTAAGATGAAAACCCGACTTTCCCTGCTTATAATCACAGCCTTGCTCAGCCACAGCGCTGTGGCCAACCAGCCACCCGCCAGTCCGGTACGCATATCCGAAGTGAAGCAAAGCACGTTTTCCCCTACGGTAGAGTTAGTTGGCAGTATTTTCAGTCGCCACAATGTCAAACTGACGGCCGGTGTAGCCGGACGACTGGAATGGGTCGCCGAACCCGGCACGCAGGTAGTTAAAGGCGAACCTGTCGCCAAAATAGAACCTCAGCCTCTGTTGCTTCAACAGGCCGAGCAGCAGGCTCAAATCAAGCGTGCCACTATCAATCTGCATTATTTGCAACGGGAGCTTAAACGCTTACAAGAGCTCAGGCAGACTAATAGCGCCTCAGCATTTCAGTTGGATCAAACGCAGTCCCAGTTTGAGCTGGCACAAACGGATCTTGATATTGCTAAGTTGCGTCTGGCGCAAATTGACGACCAGCTCTCCCGGACGTTAGTCCCCGCGCCCTTTACCGGAGTTATCACCGATCGCCTAAGAGAAGCCGGCGGTGATGTAAACCGCAGTGAAGTACTAGTGACTATGCTAGATACCGAGAATCTGGAAGCCCGTATTTTTGTGCCGGTTAAATACCTGGCTTATCTGCGTCAAAGCCAGCAAATCCGGCTTGAAGCAGGTGAACAGCAAATTGAAGCAGATGTAAAAGCCATTATCCCGGCCGCTGATATGCAGTCACAGTCCTTTGAACTGCGTGTGAGCCTGCCAGCGCAAGCCAGTCAAAACTGGACAGCTGGCCAACTTGTTACCGCAACAGTGCCAGCGCAGGCTCCCAGCCTGGCATTAACGGTACACAGAGATGCCTTATTACTTCGCCGTGACGGCACTTATGTGGTGCGTATTGACGACGAGAATCGTGCCCACCGGGAAAAAGTCGAAATAGGTCGGGGCCAGCAGGAATGGGTCAGCATCAAGCAAGGTCAACTTAAAGCCGGCGATAAAGTGGCGGTACGAGGCGCTGAACGATTACGCGACGGACAGCAAGTACAGATTACGCAATCCTGATGATCAACAGCGGGGTTTTGCGCTAAGCTATTGGCCTTTATGTGCAGGCAAGCAGGGATTCGATGAAGGCAGCCTTTAAATGGGTAAGTGGGATAATGATAGCTATCCTGATCATCATTGCGCTGCTTTATGGCTTTCGCCACCCGCTCGCCGTCTCGCTGACCAATCATTACCTGGCCCCCTATCAGCTCAGGCTGGATTGCCTGCAATTTTCCCTGACTCGTCAAGCCGGGCGCTGGCAAGTACAGGCTCAACAGCTTTGTCTAAGCGGTGCCGGCTTTACACTTAGCGGCGAGCACCTAAGCTACGACGGTGAGGCACTAGGGGTTGCCCGATTAACGGTTATACACCAGCCCAGCAACCAGCCAGCCGCAACAGAAATGCAGCCGTTACGCTGGCAGATCCCAACGCTACCGTCGGTCAGCATCGCGGCCCTAAACCTGCAAAGCCCCATGCTGCGCCAGCCATTGGAATTAGCGGTGCAGTACGATCAAGGTAAACTAAAGCTGGACGGCCCCTGGCAAGCAAGCATTTCATTAGCCGATAACCATGCTCAGGCTAATATTGACTGGTCTTTAGCGGATCTGGCTGACTATTTACCGCTCCCCGCCACCTTACCACCAGAACTTCTGACCAGCTTGATTCAAAGTCAGATCAACTTTGATGGACAGCATGTCACCAGCCAGCACGCACTGGCGATGGCGTTTCCCTATGCACTCGCAGAGCAGGACTGTCAGATTGAACTTGCCGCAAAGGGAACACTTGGCTTGTCGCTGGATATTATCGGTTTACAAGGACAGCTGGATTTATCTGCCCTGCCCCTGAACCTCGTCACGGGGAAGTGCCAGTTACCCCAGGCCATAGCCAATGCATACCAACCAGGCCAGATACAGATAACCGTGCCTCAACCTGCGACATTGAGCCTGCAGCACTTGGCTGTTCCTCACCTGCAAGTTGTGCTTGCGGGTAATACCACCGGACAACTGACCTTAGATGACCTACGCTGGCAATCACCTGGAACGCTGACAGGACAGTATCAACTCGCCAGCACGCTCACTCCCGACGCACAACAAGCCGCACTGTTTCCACTGGCCATACAAGGTCAGGGGCAATTTGCGCTGCAGTTGTCCACCGACCAGCCGCAGTATCAACTTAGCGGGCAAGACTGGCAGATAAGCGCCAAAACCTGGCAAGGTAAAGACTGGCAGGCTGATAATATTATGCTGACCAGCGATTTTACCTACGACCTGCAACAGGGGGGCGAGATAACTGCCAGCATAAAAATGGCCACAGGTCACTTCAAAGACAATGTGCTGGGCAAATTATCGGCAAGCTTGTCTGCACAATCGGCCGACCTTAGCAGTGCCAAAGGGCAGTTGGAAATGACTTTGGATACTGTCACCACAGGGCAAGGCCTGGCTTCAACGCTGCGTCACCAGCAGCAATTTAGTCTGCAAGATGCTTTATTCACCTTCTCTGGTAGCAGCCAAATCAAACAGCTTCAACTGGATAAATGGAAACTGGCGGACATCGGTCTGAGTCACGAGGCCACTCTGCCATTGGCTGCCCCTTTGCAAGGCAGCTCCTTGCATAGGTGGCAATTGGCGTCTGGCTTGCATGGTCAGGTTGAACAAGTTCAGGAACAGATTAACCTGACGCTGCCGCCCCAAAATGCCGCCAGATTTACGGCCTTTGCCCGCCCTTTGCTGCCACAGCTAAGCTTCACGCAAGGCAAACTTGGCGCCAAGGCTAAATACAACCTCAGTAACGAAACCCTAAGTGGCGAACTGGATATCGCGTCTTTGTCCTTGAGCTACCAGGATTACCAGGTCAAGGAGATTAATTTAGCGGCACAGGTTAGCCAGCATTCAGGTAACCTTCATCTGACTCCGGCTAGGCTAGACATAGCCTCAGTTGACGTGGGCGTGGCGATAAGGGATATCAGCGGTCAACTGATGGCCGATGAACAAGGGCTGCGGATACAGGATCTGTCCGGAAGTTTGTTAGATGGCAGTTTTCTTCTCCCTCGGCTACAGCTAAGCGAACAGCCGCAGCAACTGACATTGCATCTCAAAGGTCTGGATGCGAAGCAGCTTGCCAGCCTGGGCAAAGAGTCAGGCATTGAGGTCAGAGGCAGAATCAATGTTGATGTGCCTATTAAACTTGCAGGTAAACAAATTGAGGTACAGGGTGGTAGCCTCTATAACGAGGGACCCGCAAAGTTACTGATTTATGATAACCAGGCATTTGAAGATTTGTTGGCCAGTCAGCCAACCCTGGCACCGAGTTTGTCAGCGCTGAAGAATTTGGATATTTCCTCGGTAACCAGCAAGGTAGACTTAAAGCCCGATGGTTGGTTAAACCTGGAAATGAAAATAAAAGGACATAATCCTGGCCAAAAACAGGATGTGAACTTTAACTATACCCATGAAGAAAACCTCTTCACCCTGTTACGGGCCCTGCAACTGGGGGATGAGGTACAAAAGAAAGTGCAAGAGAAAATTAAATGAGGAAAACGCTGTGAGACGCTTATTGTTACTGTCTGCCGTGCTAATGCTAGGCGCGTGTACCCATAGGGTCCAGGTGGAAACCAAGGAACCTATTACCATTAACCTGAATGTGAAGGTCGACCACGAAATCCGTGTAAAAGTCGACAAAGAGCTGGACAACCTGTTCAGTGAAGACAGCGAGCTGTTCTAAGGAGACATGATGAAAAACCGTATTTTATCCGCCCTGTTCGCTTTGCCTTTATTGCTGAGCTTACCGGCAATGGCTATTGAACTGGATGAAGCCAAACAGAAAGGTTACGTCGGCGAGCAAACCGACGGTTATCTGGGTATTGTCAAAAGTGCGCCCGAAGTCCCTGAACTGGTAAAAGACGTTAACGCAAAACGTAAAGCCAAATACCAGGAGTTGGCCCAGAAGAATGGTATTTCCTTAGCCCAGGTCGAAGCGCTGGCAGGTAAGAAAGCCGTTGAAAAAACCTCTGCCGGACACTACATACTGCTTGACGGTCAATGGGTTAAGAAATAATCCTCAGCGAGCACACCCACTAACGTCGGCCAGTTATACTGGCCGCGTTTTTTTTAGGAGTCGACATGTTTGAGATGCTGGCGTTGTCTTTCCTGATCATGGTGGGTTTCACCTTGGTTATTGAAGGTTTCGACGTACATGTGCCCAAAGGCTATATCTACTTTGCCATGGCGTTCTCTGTGGCGGTGGAAATGCTCAACATTCGTTTGCGTAAACGCCAGCAGGCGAAGAAAATAAAGCTCAACAAATCCATCAGTTAACGAGGAAAGGATGCAAACTAAAATACTGATCTTACTGGCGCTGCTGGGCCTGTATTTTATCAGCCGCACTGGCATCCAAATGTTTGTGCAAAAGGTGGTAGAAACCAAAGACGCCAGCCTGACGCGCAAGGCCATGATCAAAAAGTTTTTGCATATGGCGCATCTGGGGCTGTTTTTATTTGCCGCTGTGGTGACCATGGGGATCGACTACGCCAATTTAATGGTGTTTTTATCGTCCACCTTCGCCATTCTGGGTGTGGCGCTGGTCGCGCAGTGGTCTATCCTGGCAAATATTACCGCCGGTATTTTGATATTCTTTAACTTCCCTTACCGGGTCGGTGACCGGGTTATGATCGTTAATAAAGATTTTGATATGTCCGGCGTGATTGAGGAGATAACCACTTTCCACGTGCTTATTCGTCGTGACCAGGGCGAGCTTATCACCTACCCCAACAGCCTGATCTTACAAACCCCTGTGATTAAATTGCCCGACAACGCCTTGCGTTTACCCGAGAAAGCCGAACAACTGGAGTCTGATTAATGTCTATTATCCTGAAAAATGCCGAACAGTTAGAACTGATGCGATACTCAGGCCAATTACTGGCGAAAGTATTTGCTATGTTGGATGACTATGTTCAGGCCGGTGTCAGTACCATGGACATTAACAATAAGGTTGAGAGCTTTATTTGCAATGAATTAGCTTCCCGCCCGGCCAGCAAAGGCCAGTATGACTACCCTTATGTGCTGAACTGCTCTATTAATGAGGTAGTGTGTCACGGTATGCCTAAAGCCACACAGCGCCTGAAAAACGGCGATATCGTCAATCTGGACATTACTCTGGAAAAAAATGGCTATGTGGCAGATTCCAGCAAAATGTACATGATTGGCAAGGTGACACCACTGGCCAAACTCCTAGTGGACACCACCTATCAGGCCATGTGGGCCGGTATTAAATGCGTCAAACCCGGCGCCACCTTAGGTGATGTCGGCCATGCTATTCAGCGGGTGGCAGAGAGCGCAGGTTATTCGGTAGTGAGAGATTATTGTGGTCATGGTATTGGTGAACAAATGCATGAAGGCCCGCAAGTGCTGCACTATGGAGAACCGGGCACCGGTGTAACCTTGGAGCCGGGCATGACGTTTACCATCGAACCTATGATCAATCAGGGTGGCTATCGCACCAAAACCAAGAAAGATGGTTGGACTGTGGTAACCCGTGACGGCAAGTTATCCGCCCAGTGGGAACATACCGTCGCCGTTACCGAATCCGGTGTAGAGGTACTCACATTGCGACAAGAGGAAGTGGCATGAGTCTGGATAATCGTATTGAACTGGCAAGCCTGCCGACCCCGCTGGAGCCAATGCAACAACTGAGTGAAAAGCTCGGCGGTCCGCAACTCTGGCTGAAACGGGATGATTTAACCGGTCTGGCGCTAGGGGGAAACAAGACCCGCAAACTGGAGTACATTCTGTTTGACGCCATTGAACAAGGTGCCGACTGCATAATTACCGCCGGCGCCATCCAGTCAAATCACTGCCGTCAAACCGCCGCAGCGGCTGCCAAACTGGGTCTGGAATGCCATTTAGTGCTGGGCGGCGAAGCGCCAGAGAAGTGTAACGGCAATTTACTGCTGGATACCCTGCTTGGTGCGCATATTCACTGGGCAGGAGAGAACCGCAAAGGCGAAGGCATTCCCGCGCTGATTGCCGAGCTCAAAGCACAGGGTAAAACCCCTTATATGGTGCCTTACGGCGGCTCAAATCTGCTCGGCGCACTGGGCTATGCCAATGCGGTGTTGGAGTTGGTTAAGCAATCCGAAACCCGTTTCACCCATGTGGTATTTGCGTCGGCATCGGGTGGTACCCATGCCGGTATTCTGGCCGGTGCCAGACTCGTCGGCCTGGATTCGCAGATTCTGGGTATTCGGATTGATAAAGCCGATACGCCGGAACTGCTATTTGCCGACAAGGTACTCAATCTTGCCAATGAAGCCGCCGAGGCTTTGGCATTGGAACCCTTTAATGCTAAAGATGTACTGCTGAATGAAGATTATCTGGGTGGCGGTTATGCGGTTATTGGTGATGCAGAGCGTCAGGCTATTGATTTATTGGCCAAAACAGAAGGAATTTTAGTAGACCCTGTCTACACTGGACGCGCCATGGCTGGTCTACTGGATCTTATCCAAAAAGGCTATTTCAGCGCCGATGACAAGGTTTTGTTCTGGCATACCGGCGGTGCCCCTGCCCTGTTTGCTTATGCCAATGAACTCTAAAGAGTAAAAGCGCACTGCCCGGCAGTGCGCTTTTCTCTACCCCATCAACAAAGTCGGTAATATTGCTACCGCCCCCTGCCGAAGACACATAAACTTTATTGCTTAGCCCGGCGGCGTGACATGCCTAAGCTAGCCAAGCCTAATAGCATCAATATCCAAACCGAAGGCTCAGGTATCTGCGAAGGAATATCGGCCAGCCCCACTAAAGACCACTTGGCAAACGTCACCCTGGCGGCAGAGCCGTTACTTGGGTTTGAATGATCATGATGGGTACTCATTGAAGGATGCGCCACCATATCGTTAATAGTGTCAGCATTTCGTGCAGATGCGCTCTGAGTTGACGTATTGTTAAAACCATAGGCAGTAGCAACAAAACAAACTTCTGACGCCGTGCAACCATTTATCAGCGATGGAATGGTATCGTAAATGCCAAGGAAAACCTGATCCAACAAAGCCTGGGATGCCTGATTAGCACTGGCTAAATCCTGAAAAGTAAAATCGCTAATCTCGTTACAGCCTGAATAAACACTCTGACAGGAACCATCGATAAAACTGACATCATAGATATAACTGCCAACCGTTACCCCAGTGGCACCAAGCAGTTCATCGTTTGCCCCCACAATTAATGCTGCATGTGATGAAAGTGAACTGAGGAAGGCCACAGCGGCAATCAGATTGAGTAATTTTTTACTTAGCATAACTATCCTTACAACTTTTTAACTCAGCTTCTTTGTCAAAGCCGACTTTTGCCTGAAGATCATCTGCTTAAAATTTTACAAAGAACTCGCAGATACGGTCTGCTGGCCAAAAGTATGAATTTCACCACCATCAACATGGGTCGTTAGCAATACAAAAATAGCACTGCCCGGCAGTGCTATTTTCTCTACTCCATTAACAAAGTCGGTAATATTGCTACCGCCTTTCTCGATGACACACCAACTTTAATGCTTAGCCCGGCGGCGTGACATGCCTAGACTGGCCAAGCCCAATAGCATCAATATCCCAACCGAAGGCTCAGGTATCTGAGAGGGAATATCGGCCAATCCAACCAAAGACCACTTGGCCCAAGTCACTCTGGCAGCGGAGCCTTTACTTGGATTTGACTGATCATGCCCCGTGCTCCAATTTTGATGGACAAGTAAATCTCCGCTCCCGGACGCATTTCGTGCAGATGCGCTATGCGTTGACGTATTGTTAAAACCATAGGCAGTAACAACAAAACAAAGGTCTGATGCAGTGCAACCATTTATCAGCGAAGGATTGGTGTCATAAATGCCAAGAAAAACTTGGTCCAGCAATGCCAGTGAGGCCAAGTTCGCACCGGCTAAATCCTGAAAAGTAAAATCGCTAATCTCGTTACAGCCCGAATAAACACTCTGACAGGAACCATCGATAAAACTAACATCATAGATATAACTGCCAACCGTTACCCCGGTGGCACCAAGCAGTTCATCATTAGCTCCCACAATTAACGCAGCATGTAATGAAAGCGGGCTGAGGAAGGCCACAGCGGCAATCAGATTGAGTAATTTTTTACTTAGCATAACTATCCTTACAACTTTTTAAGCCGACGCCTTAGCAACAGTTACACCAAATTAAATTATTTGATATCAATAAATTAACTAAGAGCAAAGCAAGAAAACAACAGACTTTAACAAGGGTTTCGTAAACCACCAGACCAGCGAAATTGTACGGTTAGTCACCAGCATCGTCTTCTAGCCGAAAGTATGAATCTTCTGAGTTGCGCCCAATTCCAGGCACGGTGGCAGGATAGTTAGCCAGCCTGTCCTCTACCGGCTTGTTGTACGCCAAAGTGTTTTCTGAATGCCATAGGCGTGGTGAAAAATCGCTGTTTAAATAAGCGTCCGAAGCTACTGGTACTAACAAAACCGCACTCAGCACACACCCGTTCCAAGGTGTAGCCATCGCACAGCAACAGGCTCCTGGCTCTGTCTAAACGCAGTTGTTCAAGATAGCGGCTTGGTGACAATCCGAAACGAGCGCTAAACTGCCGTCGAAAGTGTCGTTCACTCATACACACCTCGGCAGCCATTTGAGAGGCGGTTACCGAACCATGCAGGTTATCTAACAACCATTGTTGTAAGTGGATAAAACGTGTTTCTTCACTGCTTTGCACGCTAAGTGGGCGTGAATATTGTGATTGATTACCGCTGCGGCGCAGGTACATCACCAATTCCTGAGCCACAGTCTGTGCCATATGCAGCCCCAGATCTTGCTCCAGTACCGACAAACACAGATCTATACCCGCTGTCATCCCACCGGACGAGTAATACTTACCATCCCGGCAATACAGTGCTTCGGCCTCCACCACAATGGCCGGAAACATAGCTTGTAATGATTGAGCGAAACGCCAGTGTGTAGATACCTTTCGGCCATCAACCAAGCCAGTGGCCGCCAACAAAAAAGCGCCGGTACAAATGCTCAGCAACTTTTGCAGTTCTATGTCACGTTCTTGCACCCATTGCAAAAAACTGACATTTTCCAGCAATTGCTGGCTGCCACAACCGCCAGGCAAAACAAGGTAGTCCAGTTCAGGACAGTCGCCAAGTCCAATATCCACGGTCATCTTCAGGCCATTCTCGGCACAAATTAAACCGGCCTGAAGCCCGATAAGATGCAACTGATATGCAGCTGGTCGTCCCAGCTTTTCCAGTTCGGCATTGGCCTGCCCAAAGGTATCCAATGCACCCGCCACGTCAACGGCCTGAACCTGCTCATAAAGGAAAATGCCAACCTGCTTCATACGCCCCCCTTGGTTGAACGCACTATAACAGCGAGCATGAAGTGACCGATAGGACGCATAACATGCCATTTCGGCCATACTGAAAATATCGCGCCGCTCAGGCAGCGGGATGGAGTTGTTCCAACAGCTCAAATAAGGCTGTCTCGTCGGTTTGCATAGCTTCAGTGATATGACCGCTAAGGCGCTGGCGGCAATACCAGTCACAATTTTCGGTGACAACTTCATCAATGTGCTTGGCGTCATTGTGCAAGGACAGCGGAGAAGGATGCAAACACTGCCAAAGCAGCGCAGAGGCGGTAAGTTGATGCTGAATATACGCGCCTTGTATCTGCATCTGCTGCCAATGTGCAGCTTCGACCTTAAGGGGAACTGTGGGAGCCTGGGGTAGACGCAAAGAAGAGAGTCCCTGCTCTTCAGGCCAGGTGGGCTTAGCTGGCTGCGGTCGCTCAAGCAGATTCTGATGCAGCATACTCAGCAACAAACTAAAGGTTTGTGCCTGGCCTGGTTTGGCTGCCCGGTTTAATACACCGCTAAATTCAAGATCGTTAATTACCGATTGCATGACGCTCCCTACCCTTCTAGCAGATATATCGTATGCATTACGTATAACTTTAGCGTGGCATTCAGCTTGCTTTCGATGGGCGATTAAAAGAAGATGACCGAAGCTGTAAACACTGGATGTATGAACCCGGGCTAAGATGGCAACCCTCTCCTACCACAACAAGCGCGTACTTGTCGTTGATGATCAACGACCCTTTCTTATTTTGCTACGCGGCATCATGAATAACCTGGGTGCCACATCGGTGGTGGTGGTGCAAAACGGTGAATCGGCGGTGGCAGCCTGTCGTCAGGAAAAGTTCGATATTATTATTTCCGATCTGCATTTAGGCAGCGACAAAAAGAACGGCTATCAGCTGCTTGAAGAGCTGAGGGTGCGCAAACTGGTGAAAGCCACCACTATTTATATGATGGTCAGCGCCGACAGTGATCGCCCTATGGTGCTGGGCAGCATAGAAAAGCAGCCGGACGGCTATATCATTAAGCCGTTTTCCCAATCTCAACTGCATAATCGCCTGGCCAAAGCCTACCAAAAGCGTCATACCCTGCAGCATATTTATCAGAAGATTATGGACGGCGACAACAACTCGGCCATTGAAGAATGCCGTAAGCTGATCCGCTCTGGTAACCGCTATAGCAAATATTGTTTAACCATTCTGCTGGACTTGCTGTGGCGGGAAGAGCGCAACGAAGAAGCCTTGCAGTTACTCAATTCCATCAGCGATGCCAAACCGTTGCCCTGGATTAATATCGCGCTAGCCAGAACCCATTTATATCTGGGTAACATTCCCGATGCCATGCTACTGGCCAGTCGCGTAGCGGCACAAAAGCTGTACGCCGTAGAGGGACTGGATATCATGGCCCAGTGCCGGGTGAAAAGAAACGAGCTGGATGAAGCTCTGAAAACCATTCAGACCTCGCTGAATATGGCGCCATTCTCGTTAACCAGACAATTCCTGGGCTGCGAAATTGCCAGGCTGGCCGGTGATTTTGAAATGGCCAAAAACTGCTGCCAGGCGATTTTGGAGCAAAGTAAAAAGTCCGTGCATCGCAGTGTTACGCACCTGTGTAACTATGTCCGTAGTATTCTGGACGCCGCTTCCCAGGCAGAGGATAAAAAACAACGCAATCGTTATCATCAGGAAGCCATGCTGGTGTTACAGCGCAACCGTAATGATGAACTTCTCAGCCGTACCAAGGAAAGTTTTGACTACAATATTTTTGAAGAATTGATTGGGGCCAGAATCAATCTGATTGACGGTAAGCTGCTGGAAGCAAAACGCGCGTTAAATGCCACTCAATATGAGCTGCGCCAGCGCTTTGAAGAGTATCCCATGGCACTGGCGCCCGACTCCCTGACATTAATGTCTGATTTAGGCGAGTTTGAGGACACCGGACAACTGTTGATGCAAATGCGCAGCAGTAACCTGCCGGTTGACCCAAATCTGCAGTATCTGATCAACAACATTGAGCGCCGTCAAAACGAAGTTAGAGATAATTACAATAAACATAACCGTACCGGGATATCCCAATACGCCGAGGGGCAATATGAAGCGGCTTATCAGTCATTCCTCAGTGCGCAGGAGTTAGCGCCGATGAATACCGGCGTTGCACTCAACTTGCTGCAATGCCTGTTGAAGCTGATGGAAAAAATGAATAAGCCCGATCAACCACTAATAATGAAGTGTCGTCAAACTTATCGAATGGTGGATGGCATGCGTTTACCAGAAAGCCACCAAACCAAGTTCGACAGCATTAAAGACAAAGTAAAAAGTTACCTGGAGCACAGATGAAATACCACGTTATCCTTCCTGCCCTGCTGGCCAGCCTGACATTAGGCTGTACCAGTAATGACGCCCCCTGCGAACGTATTCTTGAGGTCAAACAACAAGAACAGCAATGTGCCGAATGGCGAAAAGTCATGATGGATAAGGATCATCCCCAACAAGCTCTGACCGCAAAGAAGCGTTACGAGGAAGCTTGTCTGGAGATCCGTTACTATCGGGACCAGTACGACACCATCTGTAAAGGTGATGAGCGTGCCATAGGTGAACCACGCAAACGCGAAGAAGAGCAGAACTAATAGTGCGGCAGGTTGGCTTAAGCCAACCTGCCGTTTTGATAATCCCGAATCGCTTGTTGGATTTCCTGCTCGGTATTCATCACAAAAGGGCCATATTGCACCACAGGCTCGTTGAGTGGTCGTCCCGCCACCAGAATAAAGCGGGCCCCGGTACTGACTTGAATATTAACCTCTTCCCCCTCACTAAGTACCGCCAACTGCCCTTTTAACACTGCGGTGTTGGCAACTTGAATCTGGCCTTCATAGGGGTAGACAAAGGCGTTGTGTCCCGCATCAACCGGAATAGTTAACTCAGCATCCTGCGCGGCATGAATATCGACAAAAAGCGGGCTAACGGCTTGTGTGGAAACCGGTCCTTGCGCGTCAAATACTCGTCCAACTAAAATCCTGGCTTTAATACCTGGTTGCACTGTTACTTCGGTGATCTTATCTGCCGCTAAATCCTGATATCCAGGGGTAGACATTTTTTCACTGGCCGGTAAGTTAACCCACAGTTGAAAACCGCGTAGTAAACCTTCGGTTTGCTGCGGCATTTCTTCATGAATGATGCCTCGCCCGGCGTTCATCCATTGCACACCACCTGTTTCAATCAGGCCTCGGTTGCCTACCGAGTCCGCATGGGCCATTTTTCCAGCCAGCATGTAAGTCACCGTCTGAAAACCACGGTGAGGATGAGGTGGAAAACCCGCCAGATAATCTTGTGGCTGGTCAGAACCAAATTCATCCAGCATTAAAAAAGGGTCCAAGCGGGGTAATGCCGGCTGACCAATAATTCGGGTCAGTGTCACCCCCGCCCCATCCTGGGTTGGAATGCCCGTTACCAATTGCTTTACTTGTCTTTGCATGATTGCTGCCCGAAGAGTGCTATAGAACCCAATGTAAGAGAATAAGAAACGAATAAACAGCGCAAGATAATCATGAAACCTTTCGATATAAACGAACTATCCCATCAACTTGTCCACCACGGCGCGGGCAATAGGAATAGCCGATGTGGCGGCAGGTGAAGGAGCATTACCCACATGCAAGGTACGCTGGGTTTCAACAAAGCGAAAGTCATGTAGCAACTCGCCTTTATCGGACACCGCTTGAGCGCGTACCCCATGCCGGTACGGTAATAAATCCTCAACACTGATTTGTGGACAGTACTTTTGTACGAGTTTCAGATATTCGGATTGACGTAATGATTGGTGTAATTCATTCAGGCCACTTCGCCAGTAGCGTTTTGCCAGCGGCCAGAATCCCTGATAGGTCAGGTTATCCCAACAATCTTTCAAATTGATATCCGCCCAACTATAGCCTTCTCTGGCTAATGCCAGCACCGCATTGGGCCCCACTGTGACAGTGCCATCAATCATGCGGGTTAAATGCACACCTAAAAAGGGCAAGGCCGGATCAGGCACCGGATAAATTAAATGGTTAACCAGCTGGTTGTACTTTGGCGGCAATTGGTAATACTCACCACGAAAAGGCAGAATGCGAAAATCGCTTTCCAGTCCCTGCATGCTAATAACCCGATCAGCCATCAACCCCGTGCAGTTAAGAAACTGCTGCGCTTTTACCTGCCGCCCGTCTGACAAGCGCAAAGTCACTTGATCTGGCTGTTCACTAATCCCCTTTAGCTCACTATTAAACCACAGTTCAGCGCCGCCACTGACGGCCTTACTCAGCATCCGGCGGGTAATAGCCGGATAATCAGTAATGGCGGTCTGTTCGACAAAAATGGCAGCCGTGCCACGAATAGCAGGTTCCCTTCGGCTTAACTCGGCGGTTTCCAGCCACTGGGGCGATAAACCATTTTCCTGACTGCGGACAGCCAGTTGTTGCAACCGGGCAAGCTCCGTCTCGTCCGTTGCCACAATTAACTTACCGCATTGCAGCCAGGCTATGTCTTCCTGACGACAGAAAGCCAAAGTGTCCTGTAGCCCCTGACGGCAATACCTGGCCTTTAAACTGTCTGCAGGATAATAAACGCCAGCATGAACTACCCCGGAATTGCGCCCGGTTTGATGACTGGCAGGCTGGCCTTCTTTATCAACAACCAATACTGACTTACCCGGGTAACGCTGCACATATTGCCAGGCACAGGCAGCACCAAGGATACCGGCGCCGG
The DNA here is from genome assembly GCF_014645355.1 of Bowmanella pacifica. Lineage (GTDB taxonomy): Bacteria > Pseudomonadota > Gammaproteobacteria > Enterobacterales > Alteromonadaceae > Bowmanella > Bowmanella pacifica. The sequence continues at coordinate 402,129 of NZ_BMLS01000003.1, forward strand.
CAATAACCAGATCAAAGTGGGCTGGCTTAGTCATCGCGCCATCAGATCGTCAAGGTCGTCAATGCGTGCCTGCAATTCACGCAGCACATGGCGCTTTTGTTTATCGCTTAGCTGCTCTGCCACGCTGACCAACATCTGGGCATAATGGCGACGATTATGTTCATCGGCTTGCTGTAACTGTGCGGATTGAAACTGTTGCGGCCTGACCAGTAAATCCATAAACCCTTTCCGCCAAGATTGGCTGTCGTCCCTGCTCAGCAGCATTTGCTTGGCCTGAGCCTGCCAACTGCGACGATAAAGCATACGTGCCTCAAAAGTTGGCTGAAAACCCTCGTTCCATTTAGCCACCTCGGCTTTTTGTGCCGAGCTCAGTCTGCCGGTCCATTCTTGCAAATCCTCCACACGGTTTTCCAGATCCCGCGCCAGGCGCTCTTCAGGGCTGAATTCGTTGCGCTGCTGCTCTCTGTCAACTTGCTGCTTGTCCAACTCGGTAAATAACGCCTCAATCTGTTCATCCGTTAACAATAGCGCCAAGTCGGTCAGATCCGCAGCAAGGTAATTTAACAATGACATCCAATGTCCACGGCCTCTGGCGAACACCTCCTGCCACTGAGGTTCACTCATCTGCCCGGCTTCCAATTGTTGCCTTAAGGCTTGTAAGTCATCCCGGTAACGCGGTAACTGCTGATTACGGTGCCATACCAACCAGTCAGCCATTTTGCTGTCGAACTGCTTCTTTTGCGCCCGATTGAGATCAACATAGTCATCTAGGTACCAATGCACCAACCAATCCAGATTGTTATATACAAAAGTGGTTGAGCAACCGCTCAAACCCAGTACCAGCAAAATTGCCGCGAGAATTCTTGCCATAACCTCTCCTTTTCTAGCGAGTGTAGCAACCGAGCATCCTGAAACAATGGGTAAGTTGTTACTGAAGATGAGAAAGTTGTCCATACAACTAGCGGCAGCCTTATACTGGCGTTTATGCTAGAAGCTAGCAATACAAGGGAGCTGAAATGAAACGTATAGCAGTATTAACTTCTGGCGGTGACGCCCCAGGTATGAATGCCGCCATTCGTGCCATCGTTCTGGCCGGTCACTACTTCGGCTTGGATGTTATTGGTTATCGGCATGGATTTAACGGCTTGTTGGAGCAGGAATACCAAGTCCTGCAAACCTCTGATGTGAACAACATAATTCAACGTGGTGGCACTATCTTAAAAAGTGCCCGCTGCAAACCTTTTAAAACCGAAGAAGGGGGGCAACAAGCCGCGGCAAACTTGCAGGCGTTGGAGATTGACGCACTGATTATTATTGGTGGAGATGGCTCTTTTCATGGTGCGGTACATCTTAGCCAATTCTGGTCAGGGGCTATCATTGGATTACCCGGTACTATTGACAACGATATCAACGGCACAGATGCCACCATTGGTTATTACACTGCCATTGATACCGCACTTGAGAGTATCGACAAAGTGCGCGATACCGCCGATGCCTTTGAACGCATTTTCCTGATAGAAGTCATGGGAAGACATGCTGGCTTTATCGGCCTGAGTGCTGCGGTGTGCTCAGGTGCCGAACAAGTGTTGCTACCCGAGCTATATACAGATCGCCTGCCCGACTTGCAGGCATTGGTGGAGCATATTCAAACCGCCCAAAAAATTCGCGGAAAATGCAGCTACATCATGGTGGTATCAGAGAATATCTGGCCAGGTGGTGCGGCCGACCTTGCCAACCAATTAGCCGAAAAAACCGCGATAGACTGCCGACCGGTGATCCTCGGCCATGTACAAAGAGGCGGCTCGCCCGTCAGTCTGGATAGGATCCTAGCCTCAAAACTAGGGGCCTATGCGGTAGAAGCCGCCCGGGCTGGAAAAACCGGCATTATGATCGGAGAGAGAAATCAAAAGGTGGTGGAAGTTCCCTTTGAACAAACCTGGCTAAAAACCAAGGCCCTTGATCCTTATCTGTTGCATATCCAGCAGGAAATGTTCGATCTGGTTAAAAACAGCCAATAAAAAAGCCCCGCTATCGCGGGGCTAAAAAAATTGGGCAAAGCCATTTATCTGATAAGAGGCGTCAAGACCACAGACAAATGACGCCCAATACTTTGCCACTTCAGCTAGTTAGCTGATACGGGAAATCAATTCCTGACCAATAGCCGTGGTGATGTGGCCGTTTGCTTCAGCCCACTGCTGTAACGCCATGCCGTCTTTTTCAACTTTCTGCAGGTCGTTCTTGCTCATTTTCTTAATCATGAAAGTACCCACTTCAGCAGCGTTATTCTCCATGGAATAACGGATCAGGCTTTGGCCACCGCAGCTAATGCCATCGTAGTAATCACCCAGGCGCAAATTGTAGTCATCCTGAACCTGCTTTACCTTTTTACGCAGTTCGGCTTTATCGTCGTTTTTAACAATAGTGCAGATATTCTGCAGATCATCATTGATATCGGCAACGCTTAACGGAGATACCACCAGGGTAGCTAAACCAAACAGAACTAAAGCAGATTTTTTCATGGATAACAGCCTCTTAATTGAAGGTTTCAACTCTTGACGGCGCGCATCATACAGATGAATTTTCCTTCAACCTACGTGCATAAATGCACCTATGTATAGGTTTCCATACCTTTTATCGGCAACATAGTGAATACACCGCAATAACAACATGCGAGCATTGATAAAAAAGTGGCTTGCTTTGAACATGCACTATACTCAGAAAAAATGCCTTCACTCGCAGCACACGCACCAAGGAACAACAATATGCAGCCAACACGTATTTCTTTGCTGGCCCTCGCATTATTCAGTCATCAGGCCTTGGCTCAATGGTCTGTTACTACTAGCTTTGTCTCTGATTATCTGTTCAATGGAGTAAGTCAGACGAATGAAAATCCGGCCCTACAAGGCAGCCTGGATTGGGTTGGCAACAAGGGTTGGTATGCCGGGGTGTGGGGGTCAAATGTCGATTTTGGCGATGATACTAAAATAGAGGCCGATATCTACGGCGGCTACACTTATACCCTGTCTGACAACCTCAACCTTGATGTCGGCGTAGCCCAATACACTTATTATGGGGCCAGTTACAGCAGCGATGGGAATTATCCAGAAGCCTATATGAAATGGGGCTTGGGCAACACATCGCTGAATTTTTGGTACTCCTGGGACTACTTTGGTACCGGTGCCGGGCATTACATAATGATGTTAAATCATAATGTTCAGGTCAGCGATTCGTTCTCAATCCTATTGGGCATAGATAAGTCCACCAGTATGGACAAGGATAAATGGCAATGGGAGCCGGGCGATGATGATTATATTCACTGGCAGGCCACCGCGAATTTCAGCCGCTGGGGGTTGGATATGTCGTTAGGCGTGCAAGGCACGGATCTGGATACCTACGGCGATACCAAGGTCCTGTTCACTTTGGGCCGAACCTTTACCTTTTAATCCCAGGGCATTAGTTGCTACGGGGTACTAGCTGCTGAATAAGACAATCGGGGCGCGGTCATAGCGCCCCAAACGCTTACTGATGAATCATGGATTTCACTCTGTCCCTGTGACTGCGACTGACTTTCAGTTCAGTGCCGTTTTGCAATACCAGGTGGTATTCGCCGCTGACATGGCTGACCAACTTACTGACGTAGTGAATATTAGCAATAGCGCTGCGATGCACCCTGACAAAGCGTCTTGGATCCAATTCCTCTTCCAGCTCTTTCATGGTGCGCCGCATAATGTGAGTACCATTACCGGCATGCACACACATGTAATCCCCGGCTGCATCAATCCATTGAATATCGTTGACCGGTACACGAGTGACTTCATTACCGTCTTTGATGGCCAGAATGTCCGCGTACTGGCTAATAGGCTGACCATCGGCCAGCCGTCTGAGGATTTCCTCACAGTCATCGCCGGTAATATCAGCCACTAGCCGTGCTAACCTGTCTTTCTGTGTGCCATCCTGGCGCAAGGCAAGCACATGGCTAACTTTATCTACCGCGGCTTTCAGGCGCTTCTCGTCCACTGGCTTTAATACGTAATCCAATGCATGTACGTCAAAGGCTTTAATGGCGTATGAATCGTAGGCCGTAACAAACACAATCAACGGCATGCTGCGCTGCTTCTCACGCAATTCATTAATGACCTGAAAGCCATTTAATCCCGGCATCTGAATGTCCATAAACACCAAATCCGGCTGCAATTTACTGATCTTATCTACCGCTTCCACGCCGTTTTTACACTCGTCCAACAATTCAATGTTGGCAAAGTCAGCCAAGCGAACCGCCAGGCCACGTCGTGCTAAGGGTTCATCGTCGACAATAATCGTTTTAATCTTGGTTTGCATCCTGACCTACCTGATAAGGAATTCTGATACTGACTTTCACGCCCGACGGTGCATTATGGGCGATAACGAAGGAGAAATTATTACCATACAAAGATTGCAGTCGTTCGCGAATATTTGACAGCCCGACACCGCCATGTCGCTGCAACTGCCCGTTACTGATCTCTGCACCAGGGCCATTATCCGTGACTTCAATCAGTAAATCCCGGCCAAACGCCTTGGCACTGATACTGATTTGCCCTCCTTGTTCAGTTTTGGCAATGGCATACTTAATGGCATTTTCAATAATAGGCTGAAGAATGAGACTGGGCACCAGTGCATCTCGCGCCTCTCCTGCCACATCCCAACTTACCGTTAGTCGGTCTTCGAAACGGACTTTTTCTATATCAAGATACATCTCGATAGCTTGAATTTCCTGCTCCAGTGGCACTTTCTTAATGGGATCTTTATCAAGCGAATAACGCAAGAAATCGCTCAGCCTCGACACCATGGCATTAGCGGTATCATTTTCCTTTATCAACACCAGGGTCGATATGGCGTTGAGGGTATTGAACAGAAAATGGGGATTAAGCTGATAACGCAACATTTTCAGATGCGCCTGATGCGCCATGGTTGAGGCTTTCAACGCATTCTGCTTTTCCTGCTGCAGCAACTGATAGTACTTAATTCCAAAGTACAGGCCGCTCCAGCAGACAATCACAGAAAAGGAGTTAACACTATTAGAAAAATAGAAAATCCATTCATCTGGCCGGTAACCATGCTTATAGATTTCCCAGTAATTGATGTTTTTAATAACCGCCCAAATCACCCCGACAATGTAAGAGCAGACCAAGGCCGCTAGTACCATTTGCCAGGTCTGCAGGCGCCACAGTCGACGGAAAACATAGCGCAGTGGGATGGTAATCAACCAACCAGCATAGGCATTAAGCAATATCACAAACAACCAGATACTGCGCATATCATGCAAGAAGGAACCAAGGTAATAGATCAGCGCAAAGCCAACCCAGCCCCCGGTATGCAGTACCCAGAATTGACGCTCTCTGTCGTCAAACAATTTCAGCCCGTGAATCAAACCCAACTCTCAGGAAAAAACAACCACTTGAATTATACGGCTTTACTCAGCAGACCAGAGGCCGCTGGTCGTGAGCCTGACGTCATCTGCCGCATGTTGCAAAAGCGTACCCTCAGGCCTCAGACGTATTTTAATAGCTGATGTTCATGCGTTTGAGCCAATGCACCCACCACCAGGCAGGCCCTACCAGCAAAAATTGCAGATCTTTGAAAAATGAGGGTTTCTTGCCTTCAATATGGTGACCGATAAATTGCAGGATCCACATAACGACAAATAACGCCAAACAAAACTGCCATACCGAGATATTCAGTACAACCAGCACTTTAATTCCCAAAAACACCACTATGGATAACAGGGTCATCGCGGCGCCAATAGGCCCGGACAACTTGAAATAATAGTAAAGCGTGGGGATGATCAGAACATGGGCCCAGGTGGCACCAAAATAATCGATAAAGTCCGGCACAGGTATCGACCAAAGCAGACCGATAGTGACAAAATAGATTGTCGGCACCGCAATGGCGTGGATCAGGATATTGGTTTTATTGGTATGGCTCTCACCATATTCCCGCAATAATACATCGATCTGTCGCATCAGTCTCGCTCCTTTGTCGCTGGCAAGGCTCCCCTCGCCTAGAAGTCTATAAGTATTTCTGATAACAGTGGGTTGATTTGTTCCTCACCCGACTCAAACTTTACCCCATAATAGCTATATAACTCATCGGCTTTATGGTTCATTACCTGTCCCTTAAGACGATAAACACTGTCCTTTTGCGGGCGAATCGATAACAGCAAGTTTTTGCCGGTTAGCTTATTGTCACCCTGTACTGCTCGTTTTATGCCGATTCGACAACCACTGGCGGAAATATCCAATACCACACCATCAAATAAGGGCGCCCCCGTTTCTGCTGTCGCCAGCTCCACCGGGGTCCGGGTACTGGTTCGTTTATCTGAACGCAATCCTTGGTTCTGAATGGCCATAGGAAAACTAATGAAAACTAATGGCGTTGGCTTCGTTGCCACCAACAGGATACGGCTTTTAAAGGCGATCACCTCACCGGTTTCATCTTCCAGGATAAAACGCACGATAATACTGTTGTCGGTGTAAATCGCATCTTTCAGATTACCCCACTTGGCTTCATCTGGATAACGCAAAATAATACAGCGCGTGCCGTCCATACCCACAAATTCAGTGCGAACGCGTTTAGCCGCATTGGGTGACTTAACCTGAACATCGAGGACCATCCCAGGTCGCATAGAACGCAGCTTGCGTAAATCGGAATTCGATAGCCCTACTTTTTCATTTAAAATTGCCATGTATTCAACCGTTGGGGCCTACCAGATGAGATTTTATCTTTATGATTTAAAACGCATAATATCGGTCAGCACCGACGTCACGCTGGCTTACTCACCAATGTAGCCCTATGTCGAGACAAACACAACGCTCATTCAATAACGAATTACCTGCCATAAGCCCGGCAGTATAAGGTTTAGCCGCTATGTATCTTAATTATCAGGTTGATCTCAGCCTACGCAAGCGCCACTTATTTCACGTCACCCTACAGATCCCCGCCCATGCACAGCAGGCGCTGAATATCAGCCTGCCAGCCTGGATCCCGGGTTCTTATATGATTCGGGACTTTGCTAAACACATCATCAGCATTAAGGCGCGGTCTGCCCAAAACGGGGCGTCTTTGCCCCTGCGAAAACAAGATAAACAGCACTGGATACTAGAAAGTAAAGGCCAGGCCTGTACCCTGATTTATCAGGTATATGCCTTTGACAGCTCGGTACGCACAGCCTATTTGGATGACAACCGGGCATTTTTTAATGGCACCAGCCTGTTCTTACAGATAGAAGAATTGGCCCACTGTCCACATCAACTCGACTTACGCTGTCCCGATGAACAATCTCATTGGCGGGTAGCGACTGGCCTTTGCCGCGCCGACGGTACAAGTAAATATGCATTTGGCTTATACCTTGCCACTAACTATGCAGAGTTAATTGATTGTCCGGTGGAAATAGGCCAGTTTGATGCCCTGGAATTTGAGGTATTGGGTATACCTCATCACCTTATATTAACCGGCAAACATTATGCAGACAGCGCCCGGCTGATGCGCGACCTGACTAAGCTGTGCGAACTGCATATCCGCATGTTTGACCCTAATAACGTAAAAGCGCCATTCAGCGAATACTGGTTTTTAACCAATATTTTGCCAGATGGCTTTGGTGGCCTGGAACATCGCAATTCCACGGCACTGCTGTGTTCCAACTTCGATTTCCCCAATCAGCAACGCCCTAATGAGATGACAGACGGCTACAAAACCTTCCTTTCACTGGCCTCTCACGAATACTTCCACGCTTGGAATGTCTGTCGTATTAAACCCCAGGAATTAATCGCGCCCACACTAGGCCAGGAAAATCATACCAGCCAGCTCTGGGCGTTTGAGGGCATCACCTCCTACTATGATGACCTGAGCTTATACCGCAGCGGTCTTATCAGTTTCAGTGACTATCTGACGCTATTGAGTAAGACTCTGACCCGGGTACAGCGCGGTAAAGGCGAGCTTAAACAATCTGTGGCAGACTCGAGCTTTGATAGCTGGACACGTTTTTATCAGCAAGGCGAAGATGCGGTTAATAATATCGTCAGCTACTACACCAAAGGCGCGATGGTGGCGCTGTGGATGGACTTGACCATTCGCCTGCAGAGTCAGGGTAAACACAGTCTTGACGATTTAATGCGAGCACTCTGGAGCCAATTTGGCCAAACCGGCCAAGGTACCACCGAGCAAGACTTTATTACCTTGCTCAACACCTTTTGTGGCCATGATCAAAGTACGGCGTTTACCAAGATTCTGCACAGTAGCGAGCGGCTGAGTCTGGACGAGCTGCTGGCTCAAGTGGGCGTTGACGTGCGTCGCCACGCGCCGCGAGCCAATGATTTATTGGCCGCAGAAACCAAAGACTCCTCCCCTTATCTGGGTATTCAATACCGGGCCCACACCCTGGGCCTGGAAGTGCAAATGGTGCTGGAAGACTCCCCCGCCGAACAGGCAGGTGTTTGTGCCAAAGATATTCTGATCGCCTTGGATGGTGTGAAACTGGATGGGGCCAACCTGCTTTGTTTGTTGCAAAATCAGGCCATTGGGCAGCCTTTCTCTGTGCATCTGTTTCGCAATCAACAGTTGCACGCGCTTAAACTTACCCCATCCCATGCTCCTGAATATGTAGTGGAACTGAGCGAACAGAACAGCGAGCTCTGTGGAAAATGGCAAAAAGTGATCGGACAGTAAGGCATAACCAAGTATGATGCCCTCCCGCCTCATTCCGAGGCGGGATAGAGCAGTCAAGAATACAAAAGAGTATGCACGTACAGATCGCTTATCAGTTTGACACAGAGCAAGACGCCTATCGTTTCTTAAATGCCCTCAGGCACTGGCCGGTGGCAGAGGTAGACGCGCGCTTTCATCGCGGCACAGACAGCGTAAAAGTCAGTTATGAATATGCATCCAGTGGCTTTGACGCCACCAGCAGCGAACTGGACGATCTGGCTGCCAGCCATAATGGCCGGGAAATCAGTTAAGTATGTTAAGCGAGGAGAAATAACATGAGCGGTAATTTACGCGCTAATGTTCGAAAAGGTCTAGATGTAGCCATAGTGCAAAAACAACATCAGCGCAGCGGTCAGTTAACCGAAGGCGTGGTGAAGGATATTCTGACCAACTCCCCTAATCATCCCCATGGTATCAAGGTACGCCTGGAGTCGGGTGAAGTAGGCCGGGTAAAACAGATCTTAGCCTGACACCCGCCCTTACTGACGAGGTGGTACCAGCAAACCAGGATCGATTCGTTCACCAAACCAATTGATACGCCAGTCCAGATGGGGGCCGGTGGCCCGGCCGGTTTTACCTATCTCGGCTATCTTCTGCCCTTGTTTAACCTCATCGCCGGCGTTGACCAAACTTTTGGATAAATGGATAAAGGTGGAAGACACACCATAGCCATGATCAACAATCAAGGTCCCCCCTGAGTAGTACATATCTGGCACGAACAAAGTCACCACGCCATCCGCAGGCGCCACCACGTCTGTGCCAACGGGACCTGCCACATCCAACCCAAAATGTGGACGTTTAGGTACCCCATTAAACACCCGCTGGCTGCCATACACACCGGATACGCGCCCTTGCGCCGGCCAGATAAAACTCTGCCAGAAATCCAGTCTGTCACTGTTAACCGCCCGCGCTTTGGCTATCTGCCGGTTATCTTTAGCTATGCGCTCAGTCACAGAAGCAGGCGGAGAAACATATTTTTGCGCCACCCCTTCAATCCGCTGCACATTATATTCTCTGGCACTCAGCATCACAGGCCATTGCTGTTTGCCCTTTTCATCCGTGAGGGTGAGGGTATTTTCCAGTGCCGCATCACGACCAAAGCCAATAACAAACTTCCCCTCGGCCGAGACTTTGACCGCTTCGCCATTTAGCGCAACCTGAGTGCCAGGTGCGACTTCGCCGCGTAGCAAGGTTCCTTGTACTTTAGGGCCGCTGAGTTCCAGCGCCTGGGCACTAAAGCCCCCCAGCAGTACACATAACAGCCACCTCTTAGGCATAAGCAATGGCTCCCTTACCTACCCCTTCAAAGGCAAAAACCTGATACTGATGTGCTGGTGCCAAACGTTTGTGCTCATCGGCCATAAACTGGGCCAGGCATTCCACCGTTGAGTCAGTGTCAACCAAATCTGACTCAGCTTTAGGGATCACTAGTTCAAACAAGCCCTGAGAGGATTCATAGGCAAACAGATAATGCTCGGAAAAATCCAAACCCTCAGCATGCTCAGATAAATGCAGCGCCGTGCGCTCGACTATATCTTCACGGGTGCCGATGTAGATATCCTGCCAACGAGAGGCCCAATAGGCAGCGCTTTGTTTGCAGAGCTTACCGTCTTTAGCCACTTTAACCCGCGAGCGATGACCATGGGCAATGCGCTGACAATTACCGTCATGTTTTTTCAGGCCATGAGTGTAATGATAATAAGGCTCGTCAATCTGTTCTTCACGCAACATCAGGGTTAAGCCCTGCACGTTGTCTGGCAGCTCGGTGGCAATAATCTCTTTAAGATACTGACTCACCGAGTCCATCGTGACTTCTTCGGAATAAATAAAGGCGTAAGCTTCCGGCGGACAATGCAGATGTATGGAGCGTCCATCCGGGCGCAAAAAGTCCAGATTAACCTGATCGGTAAGGGGATCGTGCTTGACCTTGGCATACTGGTGCTCTGCCGGTACCAACAATTTATGGTCAACATGTTCGTCAATCAGCCGTTTGAGCTGTTTTTTTACCTTGGAGAAGTCCAGCACCATACTTTCTTCGTTCAGGCCGCCGTCCAGAATTACATCCACAATCCAACTCTCGCCAACCATGCCACGACGTGGGCATAAGTACGAGAAGTCTATTACGGTGAGGTCATTTACAAATAGTTGCATCAGGTGGGACACTTAACAGAAACACAAGACATTATAAGGCCCGAAGCGGGCCGTTGTAAAAGCACAGGGCAAAGTGATATCACAAAGACTCATCAATCTTTGGCCTGTTTAAGCAACTGGTCTTTCAAATTGGGCGGAATACCCTTAATCACCAGGGTGTCGGTAGCAATATCGTAGCGAATACGTTCACCATATAAGGCCCGGTCAAAACTGATACTGACGCCACCACCGGCCCCGGTAAACTTGCTTAAGCCTTTTAACGCACCGCGATCGGCCTGAAACACTTCCTCCAGCGGGCTTTCATTGACGTCGGTTTTAACGAAATCGTAAAAGGTACGATTTTCATCACTGGGCAAACGGCCGGACAGCTCTTTGATATTAATATCTTCGCCCAACTCCAGCTTTTCTTTGTAGTACTCGGCGACGGCCTTGCGGCTTTGTTGCTTTTCCTGCGGATCCAACTGCTCAGCAGCCAAAAATTCATCCACTGTGGTAACCAGCTGTTTATTCTGCTGCTTGATATCTACCAGTTCCTGACACCCCAGGAAACTTAAGAAAAAGTCCGACACCTTGCGCCCGGCGCGGCCTTTGATAAAACTCACATACCGCTGGTTATCGGCATTCACCCTAAGTTCGGTTAAATCCACCCGCGCCGCCAGTTGCATACGAGCAAGATCCAAATGGTCGCTGTAGGTCAGCTCCAGGTCGTGGTTTATCTCAATATGTTCTTTGGTGTTGACCACCGCCACCAGCAAATAATCGGTCGCCAGAAATTGATAGCGGCTGAATATCACAAAACCGGTTTCCGGGGTGGCAAAATCCATTAAAGTCTTTTTCAACAGTTCGGCAATCTTGATACTAAAGCCATGAAAATCCAGTTGTTCCGCTGTTAATTGCCCAAGCAACTGAGCAAACTCCGGATGCGCTTCATCATTCAGGCCACCCACGCCTTTGCCGGGTTTGGCGTTATAGCTATGGTGCAGTTGCTGAGCCAGCTCCTCAATTTGGGCACTGATATCAAAACAGTTGGCGCGTGGCACCAACACCAGTTCCTGTTCAGCGTTAATTCTCAGCTGATGAACAACAAAATCTTCAATTACGGCACTCATGAATGCACAAAGCCCTTTGCAAATAGTTATAAATTAAGCAGTTGTCGTGGCGATACGGTCAACGGATTGGTAAACTTGGCCGCAGACAATTCCATAGAATGACAGCATGCCTCAAAAGTCAAAATACTCTAACGAACGTTTCGACCTGCTTACCCAGGATTTGATCAGCGTACTGGAAAAGCACCAAGCCGACCGCGATCTCACACTGATGGCGCTTGGCAACCTGGTTACCAATGTCTTTAACCATCAGGTGGCGCCTCAACATCGTCAGGCCATGGCCGAACAATTCAGTCAGATCTTACTGAAAAGCGTTGATAAAGCCCAAACCACAAACAAGGAATAAAGCAGCGCGCTATGATACTTGGTGATACACCCAGAAGGCAACGCGTGACCAAACTGGTCAGTTGGGGACATTGGTTTGCCGTAAGCAATATCCTGATCGCCATAGTGATCGCTTCCATTTATGTGTTTAACTCGCCCATTCCTGACACAGGACTGGGCTTGCTGTACTTATTCAGCAACTGGTTCAGCCATATCGCCTTTTTAACCTTTATGGGTTTTATCCTGTTTGTACTGCCACTGTGTTATCTGGTGCCCAACGTCAGAGTGGTTAAAGGCTTAAGTTCGGTGTATGCCGCAGTAGGCTTAGCCCTTCTAGCCTTTGATGCGCTGCTGTACAACAAGCATGGATTGCATCTGAGCCTGGGCTCGGCGGAAGTGATACGCAGTGAAACCCAAAATGCCATGGCCAACTTCAGTTGGCAGCAGTGGAGCTTTTTGGGTTTATTGTTTTTGGTCTGGTTATCTTTCCAGTTGATGATGGCCAATGCCTTATGGAAGCGCATTGAACGCTTCCAAAAGCAGCGTATCGGTCTGCCCATACTCAGCTTCTTTGTGCTGTGTTTTGTCAGCAGCCATGGCGGTCATATTTGGGCCGATGCCAATTTATATCAGCCAATTATCAAGCAGGACGATATGTTCCCGCTGTCCTATCCGGCGACGGCCAAAACTCTGATGTCGAAATATGGTTTGCTGGATTATCAAAGCTATCAACGTCGCAAGGAATTACAGTTAGACAGCCAGTTTAATCATGTTACCTATCCTGCCGCCCCGGTTTACTGCGGTATAGATGACAAGGCCAGTCTGGTGCTATTGGTAGGCACCGAGCCGTCGCAGCTTGGCCATCTGAGTTCTGCTCTGGGGCTTAAGCAGCATGGGCTGCACTTTGATGTGGCAGCCGATCAGGCCAGCGCCCGTTTTTCGGTGCTTTATGGCTTACCGTCCTTATACCAACGCGCGTTGCAGAATCAGCGCCCGGTGCCTTTGGATTTGGCCCAAAAACTTGGTTTGCCAACCTTTGTTTACTCGGCACAGTCGCTGCCGCCAGGTGTACAAGGGTTAACTAAAGACTGGCCGAGCTTCTTCAATGCCGTCAGTCAGGATGGCCCTAAGCTTGCCATCGCGTTTGTTAACGATGAACAAATGAACTTGTTGTTGGGCGGCGATTTACATAAGCACAGCCAACTCCTGGTAACCCAAATGCGCCCCAATCAGCGCGTTGGACTACTGAGCAGTATTGGACTGGCAAATAACGTCTCCAGTCACGAAGATTTGCTGCCAACACTGATGGGGTTACTGGGCTGTAATGCCCCCGCGAACAACTACAGTACCGGGCAATCCTTGCTCGACCCACAACGCAGTTGGCTGATCAGTAACAACAACGGTAAGTTGGTACTGCTGGATGACCAACAGCGAGTGGAAATTGATCCCCAAGGTAACTACAAGAGCTTTGATCTGAGTTCTGAGGAGCAAAACAGTAATGGCCTGAATATGAGCAGGCTCAGCCAGGCCATTAAGCACTTAAGCCGTTTTGCAGAGCACAAATAGTAAAAAGCCGGCAGTTGCCGGCTTTTTCATTTAATCAGTACCTCATCCAGTTGCGTAACACGAATAGCATCTTGCGAATCGCCTTGTGCCCCAGAATGGGCATAAAAATAGCGCTGGCCAACCCCGGCTTGTTTGGCTGCCTGCATATCCGAGTCTTTATCTCCCACCATCACCGACGCGGACAAGTCGATATCCAAGGCATTAGCGGCATCAAGTAACATACCGGGAGCCGGTTTACGGCAATCGCACTGACGTTTATACCGCCCCTGCCCCTTTTCGGCATGATGCGGGCAAAAATACACCGCATCCAGCCTTATTTCCTTGGCCGCAAACTGTGCTTTCATCCACTCGGTAAGCCGTGCAAAGTCCTCTTCCGTGTATAACCCACGGCCAATACCAGATTGATTGGTCACCACCACCAACAAATAGCCGGCTTGCTGAAAGCGTTGGCATAAGGCAAAGATGCCCTCAACAAACTCAAAATCCTGCGGGCGGTAAACATAGCCGTGATCCAGATTAATCACGCCGTCACGGTCAAGAAATAAGGCTTTTTGCATAGTGGATAAATTGAAGCAAAACCATGGCCGGGAAGGATAACAGATTCATTATCAATAATGGGGAATAAAGGCGGTGAGCAAGGCTGTCACCGCCTTTATTCCAGTGGCCCAGATGTCGATTAAATACGTGTACCGCCGTCGATTTCCACTACCCGGCCGGTAAAGTAGTCATTTTCAAAAATAAAGGCCGCGGCATGGGCAATTTCAGCGGGTTCTGCCAAACGCCTCAGGGGAACCGTACTTAAAAAGCGTTCCCGCATTTCCGGGCGCATTTGCGCCGCCATGGCTGTTTCCACCAGACCGGGGGCAATACAACCGGTACGAATACCAAAACGCGCCAGCTCTTTGGCCCAAGTAACTGTCATCGCAGACACCGCCGCTTTGGAGGCAGAATAATTACTTTGTCCCGCATTACCGGCTCTGGAAACGGAGGCCAGATTAATGATCACGCCGGCGCTTTTGGTTTTCACCATTTGTGCCGCTGCTTCCCGTCCACACAAAAAAGTACCGGTGAGGTTTACGTCAATGACAGACTGAAACTGGCTGAGTGACATTTTATCCACCAACTCACCGTCTTTTACCTTAAGCAACATACCGTCGCGCATAATACCGGCACTGTTGATTAAACCGTTTAAGGCACCAAAGTGTGCCGCGATATCGGCAAAGGTTTGCTCTACTTGCTGCTCGTCGGTGACATTGACCACAAAGCCTTTAGCGCAATCCCCCTTGGCATTGAGTTGGCTGACAGCCTGCTCTACCGCATCGGCCTGCATATCCAACAGCGCAATTTTCGCGCCCTTAGCGACAAACGCCTGTGCCATCGCCAGACCCAGGCCCTGGGCTGCACCGGTAATGGCAATCACTTTATCTTGTAGTTGCATAGGCTTACTCACTTATTGCTGTCGGCTTGACCGAACAGGGTGAAAATACTGGAAAAGTCTTTATTGCCGTTACCGTGCAGACTGTGCATGGCGTACAGGCTTTGCGCCAAAGCGCCAAGCGGCGTGGATGAATGGCTTTGCTTGGCAGTGTCCATGGCAAGCCCCAGGTCTTTACGCATCAAATCCACCATAAAGCCGCCCTGATAACTATGACTGGAAGGCACATTCTCCATCACTCCAGGACAGGGATTGTACTTTTGCAGTGTCCAGTTACAGCCTGAACTTTGCAGCATAATGTCTGATAAAACGTTAGCGTCCAGGCCGTTGTCCAGTCCAAGCTTAAGCGCTTCACTGGTGCCCACCATCAGCACCGACAACAGCATATTGTTGCAGATCTTGGCAACCTGCCCGGCACCATGGCCACCGGCATGAAAGATATTCTGCCCCATGGCTTGTAATACGGGCTTGGCCTTATTGAATTGCTCATCACTGCCGCCGACAATAAAAGTCAGGGTGCCAGCCGCCGCGCCAGCAACGCCACCGGAAACCGGCGCATCAACAAAGTCAATACCTTTATCAGCCAACCCTTTTGCCACAATACGTGCACTTTCGGCATCAATAGTGGATGAGTCAATAACCAGGGCACCGAACTTAAGATGTGCCACCAGACCATCATCACCAAGATAAAGGCTGCGAACATGCTTGCCAGCAGGCAGCATAGATACCAACACATCTGCGCCTTTAGCGGCGTCAATGGCCGAGCTGGCAGCGGTTGCCCCTAGTCCGGCCAGTGCTTTAACGCTGTCTTCAACCAAATCAAATACATGGACATTGAAACCGGCTTTTACCAGGTTAGCGGCCATAGGCCCGCCCATATTACCCAAGCCAATAAATGCGATTTGCATAATGCGTCTCCTATTCCTTACCCAGTGCTGCCAGCGGGTGCTGTTGTGCATCCCAGATAGGCTTAAAGAACCCTTCGACAATGTCAGCCGGCACGTCGGCCACCGACTCATAACGCCATTTAGGCTGATTGTCTTTATCAATCAACAGGGCCCGCACCCCTTCCTGAAACTCACCAGCTTCACCGCAGCGACAAGAGAGGTTTAATTCCATACGAAAACAGTCTTCCAGGCTCAGCGCCCGACCACGCTTAAGTTGCTCCCAGACTAAATGGGCAGTCACACTAGAGCCTGCATTCAGGGTTTGTACCGCCCGTGCCAGCCAGTTGTCCTGCATAGGTTCAAGTGCCTGAATGGCCGATACCACCTCCTCAAGGCTGTTATGGCGAGTTACCTGCTCAATCAGACTATGATGTTCTTTGACATTGCAACGGGGCAACTGTGACTGACTATCGCGCTGAAACTGGGCGCACAAGCCACTGAGTTTTTCATGGTTCAGGGTTTGCGTGCCGCCCCATTTAATCGCCAGCATCTGCTCGATAAAATCGTCTTTCAGTGCATGACTGATAAAGTGATCGGCCAATTTAACGTACAGCGCGTCGGTGGCATTAATGCTGGCGCCGGTTAAACCAAGGAACAGGCCGCACCCGGCCGGCATACGGTTTAAAAACCAGCTGCCGCCTACATCCGGATACAAACCTATGGTAATTTCCGGCATAGCAATTCGAGATGTTTCGGTCACGATACGGTGGCTGGCACCGCTCATCAGCCCCAAACCGCCCCCCATCACAATACCGTTTCCCCATACCAATAGTGGTTTGTTGAAGGTATGCAATAGATAATCAAGGCGATATTCCTCGGTAAAGAACACCTCCAGCGCGCGCGGTACCTCGCCGGGCTGCTCCAGCATGGCGTTATGCATGGCGACCACATCGCCTCCGGCACAAAAGGCCTTATCACCGCTGCCATCCAGAATCACCGCGACAATATCTTCGTCCTGCTGCCAGGCCAGCATTTGCGGCATCAACAGGCGAATCATCGACAAGTTCAGAGCATTGAGAGCCTTGGGCTTATTTAATGTGGCATGGCCTATACGTTTGCCATTGGCGGTAGTTCTTTCTGTAAACTCCACCAAGGCCTGCTGTTCCATGTCTTGCATTGTTATCTCCTAGATAATGTCGCCGACATCTTCAGCCAACAGCCTTCTGGCCACAATCAGGCGCATAATTTCATTGGTGCCTTCGAGGATCTGATGTACCCGGACATCCCGAACATGGCGCTCCAGCGGGTATTCGCGGATGTAACCATAGCCACCGTGAATTTGCAGCGCATCATCACAGACCTTAAAACCGACATCGGTGGCGAATCGTTTTGCCATCGCACAGTAAGCCGTTTTCTCCGGGTCGTTGTTATCCAATTTGAAGGCGGCCAGCCTGACCATTTGTCTGGCTGCTACCAACTCGGTATTCATATCCGCCAGCTTAAACTGCAACGCCTGAAAAGCCGCCAGCGGCTTCCCGAATTGCTGGCGTTCCAGCATATAGTTGCGCGCGGTATTCAGCGCTTGCTGCGCGGTACCTATGGAACAGGTGGCAATATTGATGCGTCCGCCATCCAAACCTTGCATAGCAAATTTAAAGCCCTCGCCTTCCTGCCCCAGCAGGTTCACGACCGGTACTTTGACATCCTCAAACGTCACCAAACGGGTAGGCTGAGCATTCCAACCCATTTTCTCCTCTGCCTTACCATAGACTATCCCTTGTGCATCTGCCGGGATAACCAGAGCAGAAATACCTTTAGGACCAGCCTCACCGGTACGTACCATTACCACCAGTACGTCTGTTTCACCGGCCCCGGAAATAAACATTTTAGAGCCGTTAACCACATAATGGTCACCGTCTTTTCTGGCACTGGTACGCAGCGAGGCGGCATCAGAGCCGGACCCCGGTTCGGTCAGGCAGTAGGAGGCCAGTTTCTGCCCGCTCACTAGCTGTTCGCACCAAGCCGACTTCACAGCTTCTGTGCCCCACTTGGCAATCATCCAACTGGCCATATTGTGAATAGTCATCATGGCCGTGGTGGCAGTACAGCCCATGGCAAGTTGTTCAAAAATAATCGAGGAGTCCAGTCTGGACAGGCCTAAACCGCCCGCCTCTTCCGGTGTGTATAGGGCACAAAAGCCCAGCTCACCGGCCTTTTGAATCACATCTTTGGGAAAATGGTGTTGCTTGTCCCATTCGCCGGCATAAGGCGCCAGTTCCTGTTCAGCAAATTGTCTGGCCGTTTCTGCAAAGGCCAGTTGATCATCGGTAAGATTGAAATTCACGTTAGATTACCTGTATGTCCTGTGCAGCCGATACGCACGACTGCGGAAAAACTTTCAGAGGGGCCGGTCGACAAACAGGCCGGCCACAGCTCTGTCGCAATCAGCGTAAGCTGATGGTCATATTCGGACCGTGCGGAATGTCATCTTCAAACCAACGACTGGTGACGGTTTTGGTCTCGGTATAGAAACGCACCGCTTGTTTGCCGTAGGCATGCAAATCGCCGTAGAAGGAATTCTTCCAGCCGGTAAAGGAGAAAAACGGCAGCGGTACCGGGATGGGCACGTTGATACCTACCTGTCCCACTTCAATTTCATGCTGGTACTTGCGGGCCGCCGCACCAGAGGCGGTAAAGATGCTAGTGCCGTTACCAAAGGGGTTGCGATTAACCAGGGCAATGGCATCTTCAAGCCCTTCCACTTCCATACAGCACAAGACCGGGCCAAAGATCTCTTCTTTGTAAATGGTCATCTGCTCATCAACCCCGGTAAATACCGTCGGCCCTACCCAGTTGCCAGCTTCGTAACCCGGCAGACTAAACTCGCTGCCATCCACCAGACACTCCGCCCCTTCCTGCTTACCTTGTTCAATCAAAGACAGCACGCGCTGTTTGGCGCGGGGACTTATCAGCGGGCCGTATCCGGCTTCTTTATCATTCCACAGGCCCGGCTTTACCTGACCAATCATGTCAGCAAGCTCGGGGATCCACTCTTTGGCCTTACCGACAAATACCGCCACGGAAATGGCCATACAACGCTGACCTGCGGCACCCACAGAAGCACCTACCAGATTATTTAGCACCTGCGCCTTATTGGCATCCGGCATAATCACTGAGTGGTTTTTGGCGCCAGCAAAACACTGGGCACGTTTCATGTTATCGGTGGCCGTTTTATAAATATGCTGGCCCACAGGGACCGAACCGACAAAAGACACCGCCTTGATATCTTCATGCGTCAGCAACTGGTCCACTTCTTTGGCCCCACCGTGGACAATGTTCAGCACCCCTTTAGGTGCACCCGCTTCGAGAAATAGCTCGGCAAGACGGGTTGGGGTCATGGGATCCTGCTCAGAGGGTTTAAGCACAAAAGTATTACCGGCGGCGATAGCCAGTGGGAACATCCAAAGCGGGATCATGGCTGGAAAATTAAAGGGCGTAATACCGACGCAAACACCAAGTGGCTGGATATAGCTATAGGTATCAATGCCGCGTGCCACATTTTCCACCGTTTCGCCCATCAGCAGCGCCGGAATATTCATGGCCTGTTCAACCACTTCAATACCACGCCATACATCACCTTTTGCATCATCAAAGGTCTTGCCGGTTTCCTGGCTGAGAATTTCGGCAATTTCGTCGTGGTGCTCCTTCAGTAACGCCTGATAGCGCATCATCAATCGCGCACGCTCAGGCACTGCCACATTACGCCAGGTTTTAAAGGCTTCTTTGGCTGAGGCAACGGCTGCTTGCACTTCCTGCTCTGTGGCACAAGGCACCTGGGCGATGACACTATTGTCCGCCGGGTTAGTCACATCAATGAGTTGCGACGATTGCGAGGCAACAAATTCACCATTGATTAGCAAAGGGATCTGTTTCATATGACATCCATCTGTTGCGGGCTGCTCAGCGGGTAGAGCAGCTTGTTAATATAGTGTGAGCTACCTTAGCAGAGTTTTTACCTTGACGTTAACGTAAACTTGTAAAAATTTTTCCCAGCCAATGACAACTTCTCTGTACAAGCGAAATTACGCCAAAACCGGATAAACTCTGGCCATCCAGCTCACTGAACAGCCATGATTGATGACTGAACAAGCAGGATTTTACGCCTTATAGCAAGCACTATACTTTGGTATAGCTGCGGGTCTGACTTGCCATTTCCACGAGGAGAGTTCACCTGCCCTGTCAATCTAGCCCGTCAAACGCATCCCCTGACTTTACCGCCAAGAGGTTATATTATAACATTTCAAAATAAAACTTATGCTACCAATCTGGTATGGAACAACAAGGTGCCTCCCATGCGCAAAGCAAAACTCCCCGTCACTGTCCTGTCCGGCTTTCTCGGCGCAGGGAAAACCACGGTGCTTAATCACATCCTCAATAACCGTCAGGACAAAAAGGTAGCGGTCATAGTGAACGATATGAGTGAAATCAATATTGACGCCGCCATGGTGAAAAACGAGGTATCACTGAGTCACAGCGAAGAGAAACTGGTAGAGATGAGCAATGGTTGTATCTGCTGCACCCTCAGAGAGGACTTATTGATAGAAGTCAACGCATTAGCTTTGTCTGGAAAGTTTGACTACCTGGTCATCGAGTCCACAGGTATTTCAGAGCCCTTGCCGGTCGCAGAAACTTTCACCTTTGCCGATGAAAATGGCGTGTCCTTATCCGATGTGGCGACATTGGATACCATGGTCACCCTGGTCGATGCGGTTAACTTTTTAACCGATTATGACGAAGCAAAATATTTGCAGGAAAGCGGCGAACATTTGGGAGAGGAGGACGAGCGCAGCGTGGCAGACCTGCTTATCGAGCAAGTAGAGTTTGCCGATGTGATATTAGTCAGTAAAACCGACCTGGTGGACAGTGTTCAGGTTGAGCGACTGATGGCAATTCTATCATCCCTTAATACCAGTGCCCGCATTATCCCAATTAAAAATGGTCAGGTGCCAGTCAACGACATACTGGGCACGGGCCTATTTGACTTTGATAAAGCCCAGCAGGCACCGGGCTGGCTTAAAGAAGTGCGCGGCGAGCATGTACCCGAAACTGAAGAGTACGGTATATCAAGTTTTACTTATTCAGCCCGTCGCCCCTTTCATCCACACAAGTTTTATCAGTTTTTGCATGGCACACAGCAGCACGGCAAGCTACTGCGTTCTAAAGGCTATTTTTGGCTGGCATCTCGCCCGCAGTTTGCCGGAAATTGGAATCAGGCAGGAGGCATAGCCCGCTATGGGTTTGCGGGTCTGTTCTGGAAAGCCGTGCCTAAGTCACAGTGGCCAACAGATGCCGAGTCTCTGGCCTATATAAACACGCTCTGGCAGGAACCTTTTGGTGACATGCGCCAGGAGCTGGTGTTTATTGGGCAGAATTTGGATAAACAGGGGATCACGACCGCGCTCGACCTTTGCCTGCTATCCGATGAAGAGCTTGCACAGGGTAAAGCCTACTGGCAAACCCTACCGGATCCCTTCCCTCACTGGGAGCACCAAGCATGAACAACCTATCTTTAGTGCAACACAGCACAGACGAAAAAGTCAGACATGCGGCAAAAGCCCCTATTCCCACCGTGCTTACAGAGATCTATAGTGACAGCACTAACATGGCTATCTGGCAAAGAGAACTGTGTGCCACGCTACGACGCAATCTGGCGCACTATCTGCAGAAAAACAGCCCCAACTTAAACCTGACCCGAATCATTGAAGCCGACGCTATCGAACGCGACCTGGCGGACATCCTGACAGACTTTGCAGACCATGAGGCCTTACGCGCCAATATTGCCGAACTTGTCGATATGTTTTGCTGTCTTTTTGACTTACCGCGCGCAGGCTTGCGCTTAAAGGTACTGGAGCACGCCATGTGCCCCCGCTTTCATGTGGACAGGGTGCCTTGTCGGCTAGTCACCACCTTTTGTGGCGCGGGCACCCAATGGTTACCCCAGCCGTTGGTCAACTATCCTATGCTAGGCGCAAACAATCAGGGCCTGAAAGATGAAGCGTCGGGCTTGTATCAAGATGAAAATGATATTCAGGCACTTAAACCTGGTGATGTTGCCTTACTAAAAGGTGAGCTTTGGCAAGGTAATGAAGGTGCCGGTTTAGTGCACCGCTCGCCGCCGGCCAATGACACAGAAAAGCGGCTTTTGCTTACCTTGGATTTTGTGCGCTAACCAGTTCCGCCTTATAAATACAGGGGAGACAAGCTATATATTGTTGCCAACAAAATTGATTTTATTAGCAGCACATCACAGCCTAAGTGGATAGCCGTGTTACACACGGCAATATCGAAACCAGTTGCCTGCCCTTTAGCGGCGAAAATTCTCCCCTTTAGGGCTATCTTCGGCTTCATGCCTACTACAGGGCTAACGGTTGTCTTTCGGGCAGGCTTAGTTGGCCTGCTGCGCCATGTCTACTAAGGCTTGATAGCGGCCGGGCTTGTGATTGATGGTTAACAGCATATTGATAATCACCGCCCCTAACACAGAATAAATCACCGCGGTCCAATCAAAGCAAAACGCGGCCACAGCAAGGATCAGACAATCCACCACCAGTTGGAATGTGCCCGCACGCAGTTTATATTTTTGCTGTAAATAATAAGCAAGAATACCAACACCACCCAAACTGGCCTGATGGCGAAACAGAATCAGCAGTCCGGTACCAATCAATCCGCCACCGGCAATTACGGCAAATAGCGGATGCACTTTGTCAATACTCAGAGCCAAATGCAGATAGTCGGTCAACACCGACACCAAAGATACCGCCAAGAAGGTATTAAACGTAAAACGAGGGCCTAGCTCCCGCCATGCCAGAAAATAAAAGGGTAAGTTCAGCACAAAAAACCAAACTCCAAAGCCGGCGGGACTAAGATAAGCGCCAATTAAGGCCATTCCAGACGTACCGCCCGTCACCAGCCCGGTGGTCTTGAAAAACAAGACCCCTATAGCCACAAACAGTGAGGCCACCAACAGGGCAATGGCGTCTTCATAAATTTTATGCGCGGGGATCTGCATACTCGGTCCTTGGCTTTAAGCAAATGGGTGAAAACAGCAACGCTTGCTGAACTATGCCAGACACCTATTTTACCTGCCCAAGCTCGCCCATATAAATGGCTCCCCCAGGAGCCTTATGGCGATAAAAGTGTAAAAAAGTAAGGGCAGCTTTACGACTTTTTAAGCATTGGTAACCAGTATGTTGATAAGATGAAAACTGTTACGCGTTTTACCAGAATAAGTCAGCCCTATCGTCCATAACAGCTAACAGGCATATTCACACCGGGGCCTGCGGCGCAATCAAACACTTTACCAAAGACATCCGACCAGATAAGCTGCTGACATCATTTAGCAACTTGGGCAATCCATGCATATTGATGAGTTATTGCAGCAGATCCACTGCAGTCAGAATTCCAGTCCGACCCTTAGCGTTCCCAAAGACTGGGCTCAGGGACGCACTGTGTTTGGTGGACTGTCAGCGGCCTTATTGTATGCCGCGATTCGAGAGCAAGTTCCGGCGGACCGGGCACTGCGTTCGCTGACCACCAACTTTGTTGGCCCTTTGCTGCCAGACACCGATTTTCGAATTGACATTACAGTATTGCGAAGCGGCAAGAATGTCACTCAGGTAACCGCCAGCGCCGTACAAGAGGATCAGGTTGCGGTATTTAGCCAGGCATGCTTTGGTATTGAGCGACAATCCAAAATCAAAGTAGCGTCACAAAGTCAGCATCAAATGCCTTTACCCACTAAAGCCAAGTTTATTCCCCAGATCCCTAAGGTGACGCCCAAGTTTCTTAAACATATCGATTTGTCAGTGGTTGAAGGCGGCTTGCCATTTACGGGCAAAACCAATGCCAAGGTGCAGGGCTGGATGCGTTTTACTCAGCCGCCGACACAGATTACCGACGCCCACCTGATAGCCTTGATTGATGCCTGGCCTCCCACCATTTTGCAAATGCTTCGCTGGCCAGCGCCTGCCAGCACCATG
Source organism: Bowmanella pacifica (assembly GCF_014645355.1). Taxonomy (GTDB): domain Bacteria; phylum Pseudomonadota; class Gammaproteobacteria; order Enterobacterales; family Alteromonadaceae; genus Bowmanella; species Bowmanella pacifica. Next base: position 426,376 of record NZ_BMLS01000003.1, read on the forward strand.
AGCTGGAACCTGGAGTTTATTCACCCGCATCAGCCCGTGGCAGCGGATGACTGGTTTGCTTATCAGGCGGACACCCGTCAGGCCGCCGACGGCTATTGTCATAGTGAGGCGAATATTTGGGATAAGCAGGGCGAACTGATTGCCATTAGTCGCCAGATTATTGCGGTATTTGATTAAGACAGCTTACTCACCAGCGAGGCCATATGGCCTTGCTGCAGGTAAGCCAGCCCTTCCTGATAACCTATATCTATAATGCGCTGCGCCTGACGAAAATCCAACATACCGACATTGCCGATATGCGGCTGGATAAAGTAGTCCACCATTTCCCGATTAGCCTTTTGCCGATGTGCACTGGCTAACATGGAAGAGCGTAGTAAGGTGTGCAAAATGGAGGGCACTTTGGGTTGCTCCCTGCCCATTAGCTTATTCATCAGCAGTTGCCAGGGAGACGGTACTTCGTGCAGCGCGGTCAGGTAATCTTCTTTGGGGCTGACATCAATGGCTGCCACAGGGCCTCGGTTACGTTGACGCATAAGGTCACATGGCAGGTTGTTAAACAGCCCGCCATCAACCAGATAATGTCCTTCGTCAATCACCGGGGCAATCACGCCGGGAATAGACACACTGGCCCGAATGGCACGCCATAACAAGCCTCGCTCATGATCACGCTCTTCGGCAGTACTCATATCTGATGATACGCAAAAAAACGGCAATGGCAGGGCTTCAATGCGGATATCACCAAAGCCTTCGTGCAACAATCTGTCCAGGCGCTGACTCTTGGATAAGGAAATAACCGGCAAGGTGTAATCACCAAGCGGATTGACCGACACAAAAAAGCGCCGAATCGCCGAGATAATGTGTTCTGCATCCCATCCCATGGCAATCCAGCCCCCCATAATGGAGCCCATACTGGTTCCGCCAACCCAATCCACCTTAATACCGGCTTCCTGCATGGCCTTGTAAATGCCGATCTGGGCGAAGCCTCTGGCCCCGCCCCCGCCCAACACCAAACCCAAAGACTGTTCGGTAAGGTAACGCCCCAGCCGCTCCACGTCTCGTCGGCTGTCGGCTTGTATATGAAAATGCTGGCGAATATTGAGCCGCTCCAGCCAGCTTGCCGTATCACTGATATGAACCACACGAGGATGAATTAACACCAGATAACGGCGCTGCTTTTGCCAGGAGAACATTTGGCTGTATTTTTCCAGCCATGCCTCTAGATGCGAGACGCCGTCACTTTCCTGTGCCAATATCCATACTTCATCGGCGCGCTCCAAACACACCTTAGTCCAGTCGTCGGCATCCAGACTGGAGAAATACAGATTAATTGGATTGTTCTGTTCCCGAGCATCCAGATAGTCAATCAGGGTTGAATGATTAATATCAGCCAATTGCCGGTAGGCAAATTTGCGGCAAACATCCTCTTCAGCAAACACCCCAAAGCTACTCTGCCACAACAAAGAACGCAGTTGTTTTGCGGTCTCATGGGCATCTTGACGCCCACACTCCAGCACCAGTCGGTTTACTGGCTGTACCTTACGCTGAACCTTTTCATTTTGCTTTTTTATTCTGTCGATCAGGCTAGATACAACATAAGTGCTAAGCCAGGGAAAGGCCAATGACAGACGGTCAAACTGCTGGCGATCCAGACTGATTAAGGCACAAGACCGGGTTGCTACCAACCTGACGGTGCGAACCTGATTACTAAACAGGGACATTTCCCCAAAGGCCTCGCCATGAAAAATCTCTCCTATCCGTCTTAGGTTGTCCTTTTCCCCGGCGTATACATCGATTTTGCCGCTCAACAGAAAATACATAACCTGGGCGGAATCACCGGGTTCAAACAGGGTTTGATTTTCTTGCAAATGGGAGAAATGAGCGCTTTGAATCAGCTCTTGGAGGAACTCTGCAGATACATTGGGGTAACTGCGAAGAAAGGTTTGCAGAACCAGCCTGATGGTATGCAAGCGATGATGTAAAGATTCAAAATGAATCGCCACATCATCTAACTGGGCCTTGTCTATTTGTGACCATTCCACAACCTCGAACAAACAGGCACTAGTGCACAGCAACCCAAATCCCAGATATTCCTCACCAGCCAGAATGGCCTGACCAACCCATTGCCCTGGCTGCAAAACCAAGGCATTCACTGTGATGTCCTGTTGGCGCAATTGTACGACGGCGGATCCCTTGACCAGACGGTACAAGGCAGTATTGAGATCATCCTGAGCAAACAGCCGATGGCCCTGCTCACAATTAACCATCACCCCATTACGGGACGCCGCGTGCTCCAGTATCTCAATATCCTGCCCTTGCAACAGCATAGCCAAATCCTGCCTATATCTAGGAACCTAGAGTATAGAATAAAAGTTTAGATATTCAGCAGCTTAAGACAGCTAACAGGATTTGGCTCATTCTCAGTCAGACTTGCGTACCGAGACACCGTCAATACGACGGCGGCTAAGCACTTGCGCCAGTTTTTTCATACTGACGGCTTTATCTTTTTCATCAACAATTTCCAAACCTAGCATGGCTTCTAATAAGTCTTCCAAGGTCAGTATCCCTTCCAGGCCGCCATATTCATCCACTACCAGCAACATATGCGCTCGGTTATTCAGGAAGTGATCGAAGGTTTGCACCAGTGGCATGCTACTGAGCATTGTCACCATGTCTTTACGGTATTCGCCCAGGGTACGTTGACCATTCCCACGGGCTTGTGCCAGCAGTAAGTCGGATTTAAGTACAAAACCCGTGATTTGCTCGGGTTCGTTCTCATACACCGGGATACGGGAGAAGCTCACGTCATCATGTTTATGGAAAAAGGTTTCCACTGTCATGACTTCCGGCAACGAAAACACCACAGTACGATGCGTCATCGCCTCTTTAATCTTCATCTGGTGCAAGTTAAGCAGATTCTGCAGTATATGGGCTTCACGCGATGCCAACTGCCCTTCATCTCGCGACAATTCAGCCATGGCCAACAGTTCAGCACGATTTAAACCACGTTGAGTATTATCCGGTGAGATATAGCGTGTTAACCAGTTAGACATAACCACAAACGGATACATTGCCCAAATCAGGTACTTAAGCATATACGCTGTTGCCGGCGCCAACTGGCGCCAGTAAGTGGCCCCCAGCGTTTTGGGAATGATTTCCGAAAAAATAAGAATCAATAAGGTCAGCACCGCTGATGCTAATCCCAGATAAGCATCCCCAAACACCACTGCCGCCTGTGCCCCAGCCCCTGCCGCACCGAAAGTATGGGCAAAGGTATTTAGGGTCAAAATAGCAGACAGGGGCCGGTTGATATCATCGGTTTGATTTCTCAGCAATGCGCCAGACGACTTCCCCTCTCCTTCTAATACCGAGATATAGGCAGAGGACACACTTAAAATTACGGCTTCAGCGACAGAGCATAGAAATGAAAAGCCCAGCGCCACAAGCACATAAACAATCAATAGAATCATTGCGCTGAGGGCTCCTGTTTACCTCGGTACTTTTCAAACCACCACAGAATATACTCTACTTTGGCCATCAGATTACTGGGGCGTTTGTAGATACCATGGGGAGCGTCTGGAATGCGGACCATGGCCGTATCCACACCTTGTAGCTTAAGAGCCTGATAATATTGTTCAGTTTCGGACATGGGGGTTCGATAATCCGCTTCCCCGGTCAGCAGCATAGTGGGTGTTGTCACATTGCCGACATAGCTGATGGGCGAGCGTTTCAGGTAGTGCTCGGGATCTTCCCAGGGCTTCTTGGCGAACCAATACTGACTGAAAAACGGATAAAAATCGGAAGTCAGTACAAAGCTAAACCAGTTGATAACGGGCTTAGCCACCACCGCCGCCTTAAAACGATCGGTATGACCTACAATCCAGGCAGTCAGCACCCCACCACCGGAGCCGCCGGTCACAAACATTTGCTCGGCATCAATAAAGCCTTTGTCTATCAGCACATCCACGCCACTCATCAGATCATCGTAATCCTGACTGGGATAGTTGTGATGAATGGTTTGAGCAAACTCCTGACCATAGCTGGAACTGCCACGGGGATTGGTGTAAAGCACCACATAGCCTGCGGCCGCAAACAGTTGCACTTCGGCAGAGAAATGCGGGCCATAGGCCGTAGTAGGTCCACCGTGAATCTCCAGCAAGAGTGGATACTTTTTGCTGGCATCAAAACCAGGTGGATAGACTATCCACCCCTGAATATCCAAACCATCGGCCTGAGATTTGTACCAAATTTCTTCGACCTTACCTAAGGTCTTATGACCAAGCGCGTCATCGTTCAAACGGGTCAACACCCGAGGCTCGCCTTTTCTTAATACGGCGATATCCGCAGGCCTGTCGCTACGTGAATAAGTAAACGCCAGACTACCGTCATCGGACACGTCAAACTCTGCCCCCGTGTAAGGCCGCCCGTAAGACTGCCCACCCAGGCTGTCGGTTAGGACCTGACGCTTCCCTTTGAGCCCCTGAAAAGCCAGCAGCGTTTTACCCTGATCATCATATTGAATATACAGACCGCGCCCTTTGGCATCCCATTTAAAATCACTGATACTGCGATCCAAATCAGCGCTAACTGAGCGGCTTTCACCACTGCTCAGTTCCAGTAAATAAAGCTGATTATTCTCATAGTTAGTGCGCTTATCATCATAGCCAAGGTAAGCAAGATACTTTCCATCTGGCGATACCGCTGGGTGATTGTCTGGTCCGTTACGCTCTGTGATGGCGTCAATCTTTGTAGAAGCAAGTTCCACCTGGTAAATCTCTGTATTCAGCGGCGCCATGCGGAAGTCTTCGTGCAAATTCGCTGAAAAGTACAAGAATTTCCCATCCTTACTCCAGCTCAATCCACCACTATGATTAAAATTACCGAAGGTAAGCTGTCGTGGGCTGCCTCCTTGGGCATCCATCACAAAGAGTTGCACATACCCAGGCTCTGCATAGCCAGCACCGTCATTACGGTAAATAACATCGTCAATAAATACAGCAGGCTCAGCCCACTTAGCGCCCTGTGGCATGCCACTTAAAGAGACCGGTGGTGCGACCTTAGCTTTCACAAACATCTTAAAGGCCAACATGCTGCCATCTGGTGACCAGGTCAATCCGCTAGGGGCTGAGGTAAGATGGCTTTGCTGGGCACCGATATTTTTATCCAACCAGTGCAAGTGAATTTGCGGTTTACCCGATTGCGTTGAGATGTAAGCCAAACGCTTTTTATCTGGCGACAGAGCCAATCCATAATCCTGGTGCGCACCGCTGGTAACCGGCAACATCTGCCCTTGCTTATCTACCTGCCAGATATTGCCAAGCTTTTTGTCCTGGTAAATATCCATATAGTTACGGATAAAAAACACATTGCCAGACTCGGCTCCGGCCGTGACGCCAGAAGCATATTCCAAACTGAAAATATCACTGGGAAGCAGGGTCGATTGAGGCTCGGCTTGCGCAGCGCTCGTCCCCAACAAGAGAGACAAGGCCAGAGACTTGTAGGCGTTCATATCACTTTCCTGAGTTAACAGACTGATTTATTACTGGATTGTTGCACCTCGTTGACGCGGTGTCATCTGCCATTCACCGCAAACAAGCCGTATTAGTGCCTCATTGTCACTGGCAAAAATTCCTGGCGACCAGGTAACGCTGAGCAAACATGGAGATGGATACAGGATAACAGCGACACGCGCACCTTAGGTGTCAAACCACATTAACGGTGATAAATACAAACAAGACAGTCAATATAAAGGTGGTGTTCGGCAGTCTTCTGACCGTCTTAGAACCACTGGCGGGTAAACACCCGGTCAAGCTCGTCAAACGCCTTGCGCAACAAACCGGCCAACTCCCGATATTTAGGTCTGCGCTGAATATCCTGAAGCTGACAGCCTTGCTGACGCATTTTCTGATGGATTTCCTGGTACCAGGATAAAATAGCAGGCGGCAAGGTCTGATTGGCCCGGTACCCAAGCCATAACAAACCTTGCATAGGTAAACTCAGAAAAAACGCCGCCATAGCCAGGGCCTGCGGTAAGGCGTCGTGACCAAGAGTACTCACGTGAGCAAAGGCCACCAACACCGCTAACGGCGGCATATAACGAATAGAAAAGCGGGTAGCGGCGATCACCCGACATTCGGGGAACAAGCCATATAACTCGGGCTGCATGGGCCACAACTGCATATATGCATGGCCATCTTTAAACATGCCGGTAATGGATTGCGCCATAACTGCCCCTTGGAATAAACACTACCTGATAACTATACCAGCAATTGTTCAACTTCGCGGCAAAGTTTTCTGTCGTTTGAGATGAAGCAAAGCCGCCGGCACTTCATCGATACAATACCAGGGTACTGGTAAGTCTATCCCGCCCGAAGGACGCCATTTTGATAAACTCTTCCCGGCTTACCGGCACATTGGTGAAATCCATTTCCGTTTGCCAACTTTCGTAGTCTCTTTCCGGATCAGTAATAGACACACAGTTCTGGTCGGCGCCAGTGACCAATACCCAGTGAGGCGCCTTATCGCGGGTTAACCGCCACATGCTGATTAAGCTAACCAATACAGCACCTTGGCGCAGATACTCATCTAGCTTATCCAAGGTCAGTGGCGCATAGTAAATATCCACCTGAGTGTCCGCCAGTTGCGACAGAAAATGTTTGTGTACCTGCTCGATAACGACTTTTTTCTGTGGGTCACGGACACTGTTAATAAAGGGGACTGAGGTTTGATTGACGTAGAGATGCACTTTGAACTTGCGACGCCAGGCGCTAAGGGCCAAACCGAATCCGCTACATCCACCATGACCTGAGGTCATAAAAATGGTGGTCGCTTCACGCCAAATCTGAATTTCTTCATCCATCGACATCTGATAACCGAGATCCAGTTTATGCATGGCCATCATTAAACTGGCGGGCCCGCACGTAAAGTCTGTGGTCTGCTGGTAACGAATACCAGGTAACTTACCCAGAGACGTGGGACGTAATGCCCGCTCCATCTGCAGCGCATCCCCGCCATCTTCATAGTAGCCTTCGACCTTACCTATGGGACGATATTTCAGTTTCTGATAAAGATGAATAGCCGCCTGGTTATCAACCCGCACTTCCAATCGCATAAACAAACAAAGTTCATCTGCTGCACGCTGTTCTGCCTCGCTCAGTAACTGTTGCGCCACCCCTTTACCACGACTGGCATCCGACACCGCAATGGAATACAGCCTGGCGAGCTGGGTACCGTTACGATAAAGCACCAGCGCATAGCCAGCCAATTGCGCACCATCATAGGCAACGATCAGCGAACAATGTCCCTTGCGGATAAAATAAGTAAAGCTGCGACGGGATATTCTATCCGTCGTAAAGCTGGCTTTTTCCAGCGCGACTAAATCGGAAATATCAGCCGATTGGGCTGGTCGAATAACAAGTTTGTTCAACAACATGGACTCGCAGAAATGCGTCGCGATAGTTTAGGCTTAAACGCAGAAACTGCAATATGCAAATACAAGACAAGCCAATCGTATAAAACTATTATTGCAGCTACCGTTTTGGTGTATTTTAGCCTCAAGTATTTCGCCTCAGTGGAATACAGGCTTTTGATTAATATTCTTATCTGACGCTAGTCGGCGTCTAAGGCATTTTTGCGCATGTCTGGATATTTTGTGGTCGTGGACGAACTGGATGATTGGGCCCCCTATTTCCCCAGTCGAGAAGTCATTTCGTTTGATCAATACCTGGCTAAAACCGATATTCCGGCCGATCAAACCGTTCGCATTCTCAACTTTTGCCGAAATAAACGCGCGTTGGGACGCGGTTACTATTGCTCGTTACTTGCAGAAGCCCGTGGGCATAAGGTCATCCCCAATATCAGCGTACTCAACGATTTACGCCGCAAAAAGCTCTACACCCTCAAACTGGAAGAGGTGGCGAAATCTATTGCCAAGTTGAAGCCAGCGGGGAATGCCGCGCAAGTCACCTTCCGCGTCTTTTTGGGCGAATGCCAGCAAGCCGAATTCGCCGAACTGGCTAAAAGCATTTTTGAGCGCTTCGCAGCCCCCGTGTTGGAAGTAACGTTGGAGTATGACGGCCAGTGGAGCCTGGAAAAGGTACACACCTTATCGCTAAAAGAGATTAGCGACGAAGCAGAACAAGAGTTTCTCGCCAATACGCTGGAGAAATTTAGCAATCGCCTGTGGCGTAAGCCCAAAACGCGAAAGCACTATCGCTATGATGTTGCGATGCTGGTTAACGCCGAGGAAAGCATGCCGCCCAGCGATAAAAAAGCGCTAAACCACTTTATCAAAGCGGCAGACAAACTGGGTATTAACCTGGAGACCATAGGCAAACGCGATTATGTGCGACTAGCAGAGTATGACGGGCTGTTTATCCGCGAAACCACCTCTATCGACCATCACACTTACCGATTTGCCAAAAAGGCCGAAGCGGAAGGCATGGTAGTGATTGATGATCCGACCTCGATCTTGCGATGCACCAATAAGGTCTACCTGGCGGATTTATTACGCACCAACAAGGTTCCCACGCCAAAAACCTTGTTGCTCAGCCACACAGATAAAGACAGCCTGCAACACGCCATTGATTATCTTGGCTTGCCCATAGTGCTGAAAATTCCCGACGGGGCCTTTTCCCGCGGTATGTACAAGGCCACCAATATGGACGAATTGGTGGACGCGATGAAAAAATTAAGCAAGACCTCGGCCTTGGTTTTGGCTCAGGAGTTCCTATATACCGAGTACGATTGGCGTATTGGGGTACTGAATAATAAACCCCTTTATGCATGTCGGTACTTTATGGTCAAAGGTCATTGGCAAATTTACCGCCATGATGATGGTAAGAAAGCCGCTACGGGTGGTTTTGAAACCATGCCGACCTATGAAGTGCCGCAAGCCGTATTGGAAGCCTCATTAAAGGCATGCCGATTGATAGGCGACGGTTTCTATGGGGTAGACGTCAAACAGACCAAAGATGGCCGCGTGGCGGTTATTGAAGTCAACGACAACCCCAGTATCGATTCAAGCGTGGAAGACAAGTTTTTGGGTCAGGCCCTTTACTACGAAGTCATGGCAGAATTTCTGCGTCGCCTTGAGTCACAATAACAGGGGCACCGGTCCCCTGCATGAAATAAGTAATATAACTTGCTAGCTGGAGAATTTATGGCTGAAACAAGACATAGCCGCCTGATGATTTTAGGTTCAGGCCCCGCAGGCTACACGGCGGCGGTTTACGCTGCCCGCGCTAACCTAAACCCCGTGCTGATCACCGGTATTCAGCAAGGCGGCCAATTGACAACCACCACAGAGGTGGAGAACTGGCCTGGTGATCCAGAAGGTCTGACTGGCCCGGATCTGATGGTGCGCATGCAAAAGCACGCCGAAAAATTTGATACTGAAATTATTTTCGACCATATCAACGAAGTGGACTTTTCCAAACGCCCCTACACCCTCAAAGGTGACAGCGGCAGTTACACTTGTGATGCCCTTATCATTGCAACCGGTGCCTCTGCCAAATACCTGGGCTTACCGTCCGAACAAGCCTTTATGGGCAAAGGGGTATCTGCGTGCGCAACTTGTGACGGATTCTTCTACCGTAACCAGAAAGTGGCGGTAATCGGTGGTGGTAACACCGCAGTTGAAGAAGCGCTGTATTTGTCCAACATTGCCTCAGAAGTGCATGTTATTCACAGACGTGACAGTTTCCGCAGTGAAAAGATTCTGGCCGACCGCTTAATGGAAAAAGCCAAAAACGGCAATGTGGTACTGCACCTGAACAAAACTCTGGACGAAGTGCTGGGTGATGAGATGGGCGTCACCAAAGTTCGTATTCGCGATACCCAGAATGACGGTACCGAAGAAATTGATGTAATGGGCTTGTTTGTGGCTATCGGTCACAAACCCAATACCGACATGTTTGTTGGTCAATTGGACATGAATGATGGCTACATCAAGATCAACAGTGGCCTGAACGGCAACGCAACAGCCACCAGTGTACCCGGCGTGTTTGCAGCCGGTGATGTGTGCGATCACGTGTATCGTCAGGCGATCACCTCGGCAGGTACAGGCTGTATGGCTGCGCTGGACGCTGAAAAGTATCTGGACGGTCTGGAATAAGTCAAATAAAGGCAGGCCTTCGCCTGCCTCCTTTCTCATGAGCAAACATTTCTACCGGCTCGACAACACACTGCAGTTTCCAAGCCCAAGTATGGCCTTAAGGGATCCTAACGGACTCTTAGCCTTCGGTGGTGACCTCAGTGCTGAGCGACTGTCACTGGCCTACGCTAACGGCATATTTCCCTGGTTTAGTGAAGGGGAGCCAATACTCTGGTGGTCGCCCGATCCGCGTGGAATTTTGGAGCTCGATGATTTTATTTGTTCCAAAAGCCTGGCCAAATTGGCCCGCTCGCATCGCTACCGGATCACCCTGAACACCGCCTTTGAGGCAGTTATTCATCATTGCGCAAGTGTTCCCCGCGATATAAATGGCACCTGGATCACCCAACCCATGGTCCAAGCTTACATTAAGCTGCACCAGGGCGGACATGCGCATTCAGTGGAAGTATGGGAAGAAGAGCATTTGGTTGGCGGACTTTACGGCGTCGCCATTGGGCGCGTGTTCTGCGGTGAATCTATGTTTCATTTGCAAAGCAACACTTCTAAATTAGCATTCTTGCATTTGGTTCACTATCTACAGGATAAGCAGTTTCATTTTATCGACTGTCAGTTACAGAATCCGCATTTGGCTAGTTTGGGAGTAAAAGAAGTGTCCAGAGCCCATTTTCTGCAACGCTTGCAACAAGCGGTTGCTCAGCCCCCAGCGCATGATTGCTGGCAAGCGCAATGTCTTAGCAAACAGCCATGCCCATGAAGTTCGCCCTTACCCACCCGTTTAGCTGCAACTACCTGCCAGAACAAGATGAACAACTGATTGTTCTGAGCGAACAACATGCCCTAAATCCACTAAATTATGATGCGTTGCTGAATGCCGGCTTTCGACGCAGCGGCGAACATGTTTACCGTCCCCATTGCCCGCAGTGCTCTGCCTGCCAGTCTCTGCGTATTCCAGTGGCAAGTTTTCAGCCCAGTCGAGGTCAAAAACGCATAGCCAAAACTGCGCATGGGATCACACACAGTTTGTCATATCAGGATCAACCTAACTATTATCCGCTCTACGAGCGCTACATCGAGGCCCGTCATGCCGATGGCAGCATGTATCCCCCCTCAAAGGAGCAGTACCAACAGTTTATTCAAGCCCCTTGGGGCTCACCGCTATTTGTTGAGTTATGGCAGGCACAGCAATTAGTTGCCGTGGCCATTACCGACCAAACCCAATATGCGCTTTCAGCGCTGTACACCTATTTTGCTCCTGAACTGGCCCACTTATCCTTGGGAACCTTGGCGATTTTGCGCCAGATCGAGATAGCGCAGGCACTGGGAAAACAACATCTTTATTTGGGTTATCAAATCGATGCATGCAGTAAAATGAACTACAAGGCCAAATTTTTTCCCCATGAAAAGTTCATTCAAGGCAACTGGTATCGGATAGATTCTGGCCGCTAAACATAAAAAAACACAGAGTACGCTTTACAGTGGCGGTATATTTGGGCAAAATCTGCGCGGCGTTTCTCTGGGTACCGGGTAGAACATGTTCCTCGGTAAAAAAGGAATCATCAGGTAAAACGACTTTACCCCCAGGAATTCAGATTTTTCATCACATTCTGCTTAAGTCTATTCTTAGGTCGGAAAGTAAATAGCGATAAACAAAGGTAATTTTTTTAGATGGCGAAAGAAGACTGTATTGAGATGGAAGGCACGGTATTGGACACCCTTCCAAATACTATGTTTCGTGTTGAGCTTGAAAACGGTCACGTGGTTACCGCGCACATCTCTGGCAAAATGCGCAAAAACTATATCCGTATTCTCACCGGCGACAAAGTCACAGTCGAGATGACCCCGTACGATCTGACTAAAGGACGTATTATCTACCGCGCGCGTTAATGCTTAGCGCAGAGATAAAAAAGGCCCGTATAACGGGCCTTTTGCATTTATCAGGCTTCCGCCTTTGAATCACTCATGCTGTAGTCGAAATTCAACTTATCGTCTTTCAGATCGATTTTGACACTACCACCTTCGATCAATTCACCAAACAGCAGTTGATTGGCCAACTCCTTCTTGATGTGCTCTTGCAGTACCCGGGCCATAGGTCTGGCACCCATTGCTTTGTCATAGCCTTTTTCAGCCAGCCAAGCGCGGGCATCAGAGGTAATTTCCAGTGAGACGCCTTTGGCATCCAACTGTACCTGCAGTTCAACAATAAACTTATCGACCACCTGAAGAATAATGTCCGGCTCAAGGTGGTTAAACCAAATAATGCCATCTAACCGGTTCCTAAACTCCGGACTGAAAATCCGGTTAATCTCGGCCAGTGCATCATGACTGTGATCTTGCTGCTTAAAGCCAATGGACTTCCTAACGGTCTCTTGCACACCGGCGTTGGTGGTCATGACCAGCACCACATTGCGAAAATCCACTTTACGGCCATTGTTGTCGGTCAGGGTACCGTGATCCATCACTTGCAGCAGGATGTTGTAAATATCGCTATGGGCTTTTTCTATCTCATCGAGCAACACAACCGAGTATGGGTGTTTGATCACCGCATCGGTAAGCAGGCCGCCCTGATCGAACCCCACATAGCCTGGCGGTGCACCAATCAAGCGACTGACCGCATGACGCTCCATATATTCGGACATGTCAAAGCGCACCAGCTCCACGCCCATAATTTTAGCCAACTGCTGCGTAACTTCGGTTTTTCCCACCCCGGTCGGGCCGGCAAACAGGAAGTTACCAATAGGCTTAGTCTCATTACCCAGACCACTGCGTGACAAACGAATCGCGTCGGTCAAGGTGCTGATAGCATTGTCCTGGCCAAACACCACCATCTTCAGGTTACGATCCAGGTTCTTCAGGGTTTCCTTATCCGACGCAGAAACCGATTTCTCCGGAATACGCGCCATCTTGGCAATGATTTGCTCAATCTCGGCCACACCTATGGTTTTCTTGCGTCTGGACACCGGCAACAAGCGTTGGCTGGCTCCTGCCTCATCAATTACATCAATGGCCTTATCGGGCAAATGACGCTCATTAATGTACTTTGCCGACAACTCCGCAGCGGCACGCACCGCTTTGTGGGTAAAGCGCACACCATGATGCTCTTCGTAGCGTGATTTCAAGCCCATCAGAATCTTAGTGGTGTCGTCGACGCTCGGCTCTATCACATCAATTTTCTGGAAACGTCTGGCCAGGGCGCGGTCTTTTTCAAAGATCCCCTGGTATTCCTGATACGTGGTAGAACCAATACAACGCAGCTCGCCACTGGACAGCTTCGGCTTGAGCAAATTAGACGCATCCATAACACCACCCGATGCGGCACCCGCGCCGATAATGGTATGGATCTCGTCGATAAACAAAATGGCATGTTCATCACGCTCTAACTCTTTGAGAATTGCTTTTAAGCGTTTTTCAAAGTCACCGCGATATTTTGTACCTGCCAGCAAACCACCAAGATCCAGCGAATAAACGGTGGCATCGGCGATCACCTCAGGCACTTCTTTTTGCACGATACGATACGCTAACCCTTCAGCAATGGCGGTCTTCCCTACGCCAGCCTCCCCCACCAACAGCGGGTTATTTTTGCGTCTGCGACACAAAATCTGAATGGTTCGCTCAAGTTCCATATCACGTCCAATCAACGGATCGACCTTACCTTCCTTTACCAGCAGGTTAAGATTGCTTGAGTACTTATCCAGGGTCGAGGTGCCTTCTTCCACTTCATTCGGTTCATCCTCCCGTTCGCTTTGCGCCGGGCGATCTTCCTCAGACTTAGAGACACCATGGGAAATAAAATTGACCACATCAAGACGGGTTACGTCCGACTTTTTAAGAATGTAAACAGCCTGGGATTCCTGCTCGCTGAAAATTGCCACCAATACGTTAGCACCGGTGACCTCATCCTTACCTGAGGATTGCACATGAAAAACCGCTCTTTGCAGCACACGCTGGAAACCTAAAGTTGGCTGCGTTTCACGATCAGACTCGGGTCCATCTAGGATAAGCGGCGTCGTGTCTTTAACAAAGTCGGTTAACTCGGCCCGAATGGTGTCAATATTGGCACCGCAAGCTTTAAGCGCTTCACGGGCCGCCTTGTTGTCGAGCAATGCCAACAGCAAGTGCTCTACCGTCATAAATTCATGACGATGCTCGCGAGCAAAAATAAACGCTTGATTTAACGTTTGCTCTAAATCTTTATTCAACATACGCGACCCCTTACTACTGCGCCCGACGATTCAAGCTGGCTCCATGGAACACATTAACGGATGTTGATGCTTCCTGGAGTACTGGTTGACTTGCATTACCTTGGTTTCGGCGATTTCGGCTGTGTAGATACCACATACTGCTTTGCCTTCGTAATGCACCGTCAACATCAATTGGTTTGCTTTTTCCGCTGTCATACTAAAAAAACGCATCAACACTTCAACCACGAAGTCCATTGGCGTGTAGTCATCGTTATTTAGCAAAACTTTATACATGGGAGGCGGTTGAACTTTACGTTTTACCGCCTCGAGTTGCTTGTCATGACTAATGATGCTGTCTTTACTCATACTTCAAATAATAGCCGTTCAATTAAAATGCTAAATGGGAATTTTTGACTTTTTAGTGAAATGTTAAATTTACCCTTGACATATTCAGGTTAAAAAATCTACATTTTTTAGGTTCCCTTAATTTGCAGTAGTCAGGGAACCTTAATCCCTAAGTCTCATTGTGGGGATTATCACAGGACAGTTCAAGGGCTCTAGAGGAAGCAGAAGTATGGCAGTTGGCAAGGTTAAGTGGTTTAACAACGCAAAAGGTTTCGGTTTTATCGTACCGGAAGACGGCGGTGAGGATGTTTTCGCTCACTATTCTACGATCCAGATGGAGGGATACCGTTCTCTCAAGGCGGGTCAGGATGTTAAGTATGAAGTGCAACAAGGCCCCAAGGGCTTGCATGCAGAGAACATCGAGTTAGCGAGCGAGCCGGAAAGATAATCCGGCTCGGCGAAATAAAAAAGCAGATGCTAAGTATCTGCTTTTTTTTATTTTTTCGATTCCTTCCCCAGCTTAAATATAGACTGATTAGGTCTGATTTATATCTGATATTTATATTCCACACATAAAAAATTAATTTTTATTTAATTCAATCAGTTGGCTATTAAAATAAATTATTCTCTTAAATCTTATATCACTGAATAGTCATAGGCGTTGTCATGTTGGCACAAAAAAGCCCGGACTAGGCCGGGCTGAAAAAAAGCAAAAACCGATTAAAGTTTAGCCAACACGTCTTTAAATACGTCACTTGGGAACATGGCTTTACTAACTTTGGCTTCTTCGGGGTAGTAATAACCACCAATATCCAAAGCATTACCTTGGGTCGCATCGATTTCAGCCAGGATTTTGCCTTCATTGGCTTGCAGTGCTTCAAACAAAGGTTTGAACTTAGCCGCCAACTCAGCGTCTTGGCTTTGATTTGCCAAGGCTTCCGCCCAGTACATGGACAAGTAGAAGTGGCTGCCACGGTTATCCAGCTCACCGGCACGACGTAAAGGTGATTTGTTCTCGTTAAGCAACTTTTCAGTCGCCTGATCAAGGGTCTTAGCCAGCACCTCCGCTTTGGCGTTGCTTTGCTTGATAGACAGGTCTTCCAGCGACACCGCCAGGGCCAGGAACTCACCCAGGGAATCCCAACGTAAGTGCCCTTCTTCAACAAATTGTTGCACGTGCTTAGGCGCAGAACCGCCTGCACCGGTTTCAAACAGGCCGCCGCCTGCCATCAATGGCACGATAGACAACATCTTGGCACTGGTACCCAATTCCAGAATCGGGAACAAGTCCGTCAGATAGTCACGCAGAACGTTACCTGTTACGGAAATGGTATCCAGACCACGGATACAACGCTCCATGCTGTAGCGAATAGCGCGAACCGGAGACATGATCTGAATATCCAGGCCATTGGTATCGTGCTCTTGCAGATAGGTATTCACTTTGTTGATCAACTGGATGTCATGGGCACGTTCATCGTCCAGCCAGAACACCGTTGGCATACCGGATTGACGTGCACGGGTTACCGCCAGTTTCACCCAGTCGCGGATTGGCGCATCTTTGGTCTGACACATACGCCAGATATCGCCTTCTTCCACCTCATGTTCGATCAGTACAGTTTCGTCTTGATCGATGATACGCACAGTACCGTCAGACTTGATTTCAAAGGTCTTGTCATGCGAACCGTACTCTTCAGCTTTCTGCGCCATCAGACCTACGTTAGGTACCGTACCCATAGTGGTAGGATCGAACGCACCGTGAGTCTTACAGAAGTTAATGACTTCCTGATAGATAGTGGCGTAAGTACTCTCTGGAATCACAGCCTTGGTGTCATAAGGCTTGCCATCCGGTCCCCACATCTGACCAGAGCTTCTGATCATGGCAGGCATAGAAGCATCTACAATCACGTCACTGGGAACATGCAGGTTGGAAATACCTTTGTCTGAGTTCACCATGGCAATAGGTGGACGGTCAGCATAACAGGCGTTGATATCACGCTCTATCTCGCTACGTTGAGACTCTGGCAGGCTGGCAATCTTATCATAAACACTGCCCAGACCATCATTAGCGTTCACGCCTAACTCGGCAAACAGGTCGGCGTATTTTTCAAACAAGTCTTTGTAGAACACCTTTACACAGTGGCCGAACACAATGGGGTGTGACACCTTCATCATGGTTGCCTTAACGTGCAGTGAGAACAAAATACCCGTTTGCTTGGCATCTTCGATTTGTTCCTCGAAGAACTTGCACAAGGCTTTCTTGCTCATGTACATGCCATCAATGACTTCACCGGCCAACAGGTCAATACGAGGCTTAAGTACGGTCTTGTTACCCTGCTTGTCGGTGTGCTCAATGCGAACAAAGCCAGCTTTGTCCACTGTCACTGACTTCTCACGAGAGTAAAAATCACCACCGCGCATGTGCGCTACGTGTGTGCGTGAAGCCTGGCTCCAGGCGCCCATGGAGTGTGGATGCGTCTTGGCGTAGTTTTTAACCGCGGTAGGCGCACGGCGGTCGGAGTTACCCTCACGCAGTACCGGGTTTACCGCACTACCCAGGATTTTGCCATAACGCGCCTTGATGCTTTTCTCGTCATCATTTTTTGGCTCTTCTGGATACTCAGGCAACATAAAGCCTTTGCTTCTCAATTCTTTAATGGCGGCTTTAAGCTGAGGAATAGAGGCACTGATATTAGGCAGCTTGATAATATTGGCATCAGCGTGCTGCGTCATTTCGCCCAGTTCAGCCAGTGCGTCTTGCACTTTTTGCTCATCCTTCAGGTACTCGGGGAACGCTGCCAACATGCGGCCAGCCAAAGAAATATCGCTTAACTCAACCTCGATATCTGCCGTTGACGCGAATGCCTTGATAATGGGCAACAAAGAATACGTTGCAAGAGCCGGAGCTTCATCGGTCTTGGTGTAAATTATTTTTGACTTGCTTGTCATGTGATACCTCTGTTGTTACGGCTGGATGCGGCCGGTTGGAACATTACGGGGCGACAGGGGCCACTCGTTATCTCCTGCTGTAAAACCCGGTTCCAACATGACCGGGCCACATCCCCACCATGGCATCGGGAAGCATGCTTCCCGCAAAAAAGTGTCTGAATCATATATGGCCAAAACCGCCGAGTACAAGTGCTACTTGGGTATATAACTGCCAAACAGCATAATCCAAACGCCTGTTTTACTTCAGTAAAGGCTTGGTTGACTGGGCGCTGAGCACCCGGATAATAAAGCCAATCTCGCCCAGTTGAAGAATTCTTTCCTTATAGGTTATGCACACTCGAACCCTGTTATTTAATAAGCCCTATGGCGTGCTTTGCCAATTTACCGATCAGGAAGGTCGCCAAACGCTGAAAGATTATATCGATATCCCCGGCGTGTATGCGGCCGGCAGACTGGATATGGATAGCGAAGGCCTGCTGGTACTAACCAATGACGGCCAGCTTCAGCACAAGCTGGCCCATCCAAAGAGCAAAACCAGTAAAACCTATTGGGTGCAGGTGGAAGGCATACCCGATGATAAAGCACTGCAGGCGCTGCGGGATGGAGTACAGCTTAAAGATGGTATGACGCAGCCAGCCAAAGTGGCCATGATGGCCGAACCTGAAGTATGCCCACGCAATCCGCCGGTACGCTTTCGCCAGTCTATCCCCACCAGTTGGCTGTCCATCAGCATAAGCGAAGGACGCAACCGCCAGGTGCGCCGTATGACCGCCCATGTCGGTTACCCAACCCTGCGTTTGATTCGTTATCGGGTAGGGAGTTGGACCTTAGATGGGGTTGCTCCTGGTCAGTTTTTGGAGATTTAAGTGTTTAAACCTAATGTCACCGTCGCCTGTGTAGTAGAAGCCCAAGGCAAATACCTGCTGGTTGAAGAAAACATTAACGGCAGACGAGTGTTCAACCAGCCTGCTGGTCATTTAGAAGCGGGAGAATCAATTCCGGATGCAGCCAGGCGCGAACTGCGGGAGGAAACCGGTCTGGATCTCCCCCCTGCGGGTCTGGTGGGAACCTATCTGTACCCGGTAGAACGAGAAAATTTGACCTTTTTACGCTTCTGCTTTGCCCTCAAGCTTGAAAATCCTGTCACAACCGCCCCACAAGACCCACAAATTCTGGCTTGCCATTGGTTAAGCCTGGATGACATCAAACAACGCCGAAGCCAACTACGCTCGCCCATGGTACTGCGCTGTATAGAAGATTATCAGCAAGGCACAATGGTCCCTATTAGCCATTTTCACTATCTGCCCTAAGCCATCCATAGCAGATGCGTCCGCCGGACAAGTCTGCTAGAATTCGCGCTCCTTAAATTAAGCGCAGCGTCAAGTTAATCAAGCCCATGCAGCAGAACAGCCAAATTAAAGTCATTGTCGGTATGTCCGGTGGTGTAGATTCCTCCGTTTCAGCCTATTTGCTTCAACAGCAAGGCTATCAGGTGGAAGGGCTGTTTATGAAAAACTGGGAAGAAGACGACGATGCCGAATATTGCGCAGCAGCAGAAGACCTGAAAGACGCCCAAGCCGTGGCAGATAAGCTGGGTATCAAGCTTCGTACCATCAATTTCGCCGCCGAATACTGGGATAATGTTTTTGAATATTTCCTGGCTGAATACAAAGCCGGTCGCACACCCAATCCGGATATTATGTGCAACAAGGAAATTAAATTTAAGGCCTTTCTGGAATTCGCCCTGGAAGATCTGGGCGCCGATTATATTGCCACCGGCCACTATGTGCGTCGCCGTGAGCAAGACGGTCATTGGCAGCTACTGCGCGGCCTGGATGACAACAAAGACCAAAGCTATTTTCTCTACACACTGAGCGAGCAGCAAGTGGGGCACACTTTGTTCCCTATTGGCGATATCGAAAAGCCCCGGGTGCGAGAAATTGCGGCCGAACAAGGTCTGATCACCCATGATAAGAAAGACAGTACCGGTATTTGTTTTATCGGTGAGCGCAAGTTTAAAGACTTTCTGGGCCGTTATCTGCCCGCCCAACCCGGTAAAATTGAAACCACTGAAGGTGATGTCATCGGTGAGCATGACGGTCTGATGTACCACACGTTAGGCCAGCGCAAAGGTCTGCATATTGGTGGCTTGAAAGATCACGGTGAGCAACCTTGGTATGTGGTGGATAAAGACGTGGCCCGTAATGTTTTGATCGTCGGCCAGGGTGATGATCATCCACGCTTATATTCCAAAGGGCTTATCGCCAAACAATTAGATTGGGTGGACAGACAAGGCCCACAGTCAGCTTTACGTTGTGTGGTGAAAACCCGTTATCGCCAACAGGATATACCCTGTGAGGTCACGCCACTGCCTGACGGCCAGTTGCAGGTGCTATTTGACCAGCCGCAAAAAGCTGTAACACCGGGCCAGTCAGCTGTATTTTACCAGAACGACGTCTGCCTGGGCGGCGGCATTATCGAGAGCTACATTCGTTAATATGAACGACAGAGATTTTGACAAGAGTCTGGCCCTGGCTGCGGTTTGCCAATCAGCAGCCCTGGTGCAGCAATTTGCCCGCAAGGGTCATGGGGATGACGGTGCCTTTGTTGCCAGTATTCAAAGCTTGGTGATCACCGACCCGCAAAGCATCGAAGAGATCTACGGAAACCTAGCCAATTTGCGCTTGGGTTTTGTCACCCTCGAAGCGCAGCTCTCCAATAAAGCCGTTGCCAAAGACGCCGAGATCACCCGCTATATTGCCAGCATCCTGGGGCTCGAACGTAAATTGGCCAAGCAACCAAATAAGCTGGCCGAACTGGGTGAACGTATCGATCATATCAAGCGTCAGCAAAGCCTGTATGCGCTGACCGATGAGCCTATGCTGGCCAATATGGCGCGCATTTATTCTGATGTTATCAGTCCCATCGGGCCACGTATTCAGGTCGCCGGCGACCCTAATCTGTTAAAACAAACCGCCATTCAGCACAGAGTCAGAGCTTTGTTGCTGGCCGGTATTCGTTCCGCGGTGCTTTGGCGTCAGTTAGGTGGCAAACGTCGCCATATTCTGCTCAGCCGTCGCAACGTATTGGAAAACGCCGAGAAGGCGCTCAAACGTATAAATCATTAATCAGGAGCCACACATGGAACTCTCTGCATTGTCAGCCATTTCCCCGGTAGACGGACGATATGGCAGCAAAACCCTGGAACTTCGCGGCATTTTTAGCGAGTTTGGTCTGATCAAATACCGGGTTCAGGTAGAAGTTCGCTGGTTGCAAAAACTCGCCAGCATTGACGCCTTGCCAGAAGTCCCCGCATTCGGCGATGCAGCCAATGCCCTGTTGGATGCTATCGTGGCCGATTTCAGCGAAGCCGATGCGGCCAGAGTCAAAGAAATCGAGCGCACCACCAACCATGACGTTAAAGCGGTTGAGTATTTCCTTAAAGAAAAAGTCGCGAACAACGCAGAACTCAGTGCTGTCAGTGAATTTATTCACTTTGCCTGTACCTCAGAGGACATCAATAACCTGTCCCATGCCCTGATGCTCAATGAAGCGCGTAGCCAGGTAATTCTGCCTTACTGTGACAAACTGATTAGTGAATTGCGTCGTTTAGCATTGGAATACAAAACCATTCCCATGATGGCTCGTACTCACGGTCAGCCCGCCTCACCTACCACTATGGGTAAGGAAATGGCGAACGTTATGGTTCGTTTGCAGCGCCAGCGTGAGCAAATCGCCAGTGTGGAGCTGCTGGGTAAGCTAAATGGTGCCGTAGGTAACTACAACGCTCACCTCTCTGCCTATCCAGCCCTTGACTGGCCGGGTATTTCCAAAGAGTTCGTAGAAAGCTTAGGTATTGTGTGGAACGCGTACACTACACAGATAGAACCCCATGATTACATTGCCGAGCTTTTTGATGCGGTAGCACGCTTTAATACCATATTGATCGACTTTGACCGCGACGTATGGGGCTACATTGCGCTGGGCCACTTCAAGCAAAAAACCGTGGCTGGCGAGATTGGTTCGTCCACTATGCCGCACAAGGTTAATCCTATCGATTTTGAAAACTCAGAGGGTAACCTGGGTCTGGCCAATGCTATTTTTGACCATCTGGCCGCCAAACTGCCGGTTTCCCGCTGGCAGCGCGACCTGACAGACTCCACCGTGCTGCGTAATCTAGGCGTGGGCATGGGCTACAGCCTGATTGCTTATCAAGCCACCTTAAAAGGTATCAGCAAGCTGGAAGTCAACGAGCAAAGCCTGCTCAATGAACTGGACGCTAACTGGGAGCTACTGGCGGAACCAATCCAAACCGTTATGCGTCGCTATGCGATTGAAAAGCCCTATGAAAAGCTCAAAGAGCTGACGCGCGGCAAGCGGGTTAACCAACAAATGATGGCCGAATTTATTGACGGGCTGGCATTGCCTGATGAGGTAAAAGCCGAGCTAAAACAGTGGACACCAGCAGGTTACATTGGCCGCGCCGTCGAGTTGGTTGAGCAACTGGTTGGCTAACAGACGCCATTAATAGCAACTATACTTAAACGCCCGGGGAAACCGGGCGTTTTTATTTAGCACAAGGACTATCCTTTTCCACGCAGTATACGGAACGAACAGCCATAAGGAGCTTGGCATGATCACCGCACTGTTTAAAACCTGGATATGGGCCGGCATTCAACGAAGTGCCTGCAAGAATATCAGCCCAGTGCGTTTAACCAACCTAATTTCCCTTGTACTCTTTTGTGTCATGCTACTGCACTTTCCTTTGCATCTGTTTTACTGGCAGCAAGGGGGCGATGTGCAAACACTTATCCTGTTATTTCACGCTATCCTCTGCCCACTGGTACCGGTTTGCAGCAGTATCGGTTATACCAGGCTCGCCCGCCGTATCCTTATTGGCGGCTATGCCAGCTTTATCTGCCTGACCAGTTTACACCTGGGCTATCTCAGTGCCAGCCACTGGTTTCTGATCCTGGGTTTTCTGACCGTGCCTTTCTTGTTTTACCGGGAAGAAACCGCCTTGTTGCTGCTAGCCTCGGGTAGCTACACACTGGGCTTTTTCTTACTCGAATCTTTTCAGCTCGCGCCGTTACTGGACATAACCCTGAACTATCAGCAAACCGTTAAGCAACTTACCAACCTGACGTTTCCGCTTATCTGCATGTTATGTACCTATCATGTTTTCTTAGATCATGCCAAAAGCTGGACACACATCGCCAACGAACAACGTCGCTCGGAAAACCTGTTGCTTAACGTGCTCCCCGATCCTATTGCCGAGCGTCTGAAAGACTCAAATAAGCCTGTGGCAGAACATTTTGCCAGTGCCACCGTGCTGTTTGCCGACATAGAAGGATTCAGCGACATTGTTAACAGCAGAGCCCCCGAAGCCGTAGTGAATTATCTGAATGATCTGTACAGCGAATTTGATCAACTGCTGAAGCAGTTCAATATGGAGAAAATAAAAACCAATGGTGATGAGTACATGGCGGTATCCGGCGTGCCCATACACCGCGCGGATCATGCCCAGCAGGCCTGCGCCTGTGCGCTGCAAATGCAGTTAACCTTTGCCCGAGTCAATGTACGGCATCATATAGATAAGGGGTTACGCATTGGGCTTAACAGCGGGCAGCTAATCGCAGGGGTCATAGGTAAACACAAGTTCAGTTATGATTTGTGGGGCGATAGCGTGAACTTGGCATCCCGTATGGAAAGCCAAGGGCAAAGCCATAGGGTTCAAGTCTCTGAGCACACCTATCGCCTCAGCAAGCACAACTTTATATTTGAACCTCGAGGCAAGCTCCATGTTCGGGGAATGGAAACTTGCCAGACTTATTGGCTGATTGGCCCACGAAACACATCAGACCAATCACGGGATTGACTATTTTTTAGTCAAATCTTAGACTGGGGACTCGGCACAATGAGGTGCTGATTTTGGAGGCTACGCAGATGACGTTTACGGTACAAAACGTCGACTGGATGAGCGCCAAAGACAAGCTCACAAAGCTGAGAGAAAAGGTATTCGTTTACGAATGGCGGATCCCCAAAGATGTAGAGTTTGACCGCCAGGACAGTGCCGCCTGTCATGTATTATTGCTGGATGACGCGGGCTTAGAGATAGCGACCGGACGCATCACCGCAGAAGGTGAGATAGGCCGAATCGCTGTCCTTAATAACTGCCGTAAACCAGAAGTATATCAGCAGCTGTTTGCTGCGTTGCTGGCCATTGCCGAGCAACAAGGCATGCAGACAGTCTCAGTACAGTGCGAGTTGGAAGGTGTCAACTACTACCAACAACAAGGATTTCGTCCTGTCGGTGCAGTTTATATGGATGCAGGCATACCTCGCCAGAGAATGGCCTGTAGCATCAAAAAATTCTCACTCACCAAAGTGGAGTTTACCCACTAGGGTGCCCGCACGGGCACCCTGGGTGTATTTTTTTAAGCCGTCTCCCAAAGCTCCGCGCGTTCAGAAAAGTCATACAAACCTTCTGCACGGCTTATCAACAAATTAGCAAAATCTTGCTGTGTTTGATCTGGGTTATCGGCCCGCAAAAGGTTCTCCGCCTTCATTTGCCAGTGCAATGCAAAGTGTTTCAATACCGCCCTGGCATCGTCCGCGACACTGGCCGGTGCAACATCAGAGGGTAAATCTCCACCAATGGCCCAGTACTGCTTGCCATCAATGGCTTTCACTTTCCATACCGTTAATACCGGCTCCATTACGCGACTTTGTTCCAGCATGACGCTGTCAATGATCACACCTTTTTCAGCCAGAAATTTGGCGACCTTTTGATACTGATCCCTAACCCAGGTGGATGATTGTTGTTCTGTCATTATTATTTTTCCTCTAGTAACGCAAGCAGCGCCTGCAGCGGATGCTTAGGTTTATCCCCTTGCATTCTGGCAGTCTGGCTTCGACATGAATACCCGGTAGCCAGGAGCTGTTCCGTCTTGTAGCCAGCCAAAGCGGGCTGCCAGCTGAGCTCGAAAATGCCTTTGGAGTGTTCCAGATGTGAGGTTTCATGTCCATAGGTTCCGGCCATCCCGCAACATCCCACCGATACTGGTGTCAGGCTAACCCCAAGACGCGCAAAGATCTGTTGCCACTGCTTTTCCGCAGAAGGTAAGGCGGTTTTTTCTGTACAGTGAGCAAACAGGGCAAAATCGCGGGTAGATTGCACGGCAAGGTCTGGCAAGGTGACCGTCTCTAGCCACTCATGGATCAATTGAACCTTAAACTCACCTCGAGTGCTGCCCAACGCCTTTTTGTATTCATCCCGGTAACAAAGCACCAGAGACGGATCGACGCCTATCATGGGGATATTCAGCCCCGCTAGCTGATTAAAAAATGCTGCTGCGTTTTGTGCGGTCGCGGCAAACTCAGCTAAAAACCCTTTCACATGCTGAGGTTTACCATTGGGTTTAAAAGGCAGTAGCACTGGGTGCAAACCAAGCTTGCGTATCAGCTTGACTAAATCCTCAATCAGTTCCGCTTCATAAAAGCTGGTAAAGGGATCTTGTACGATCAGCACCCTTTTGCTCAGTTGCTCGGGATTAAGGGATCTCAGCACGGACAAGTCAAACGCCTGCACTTCCTTGTCGAGTCGGCCAGCCAGCGTTGGATAAGAAAGTGTTGGCGCATCCACATAGCCTACCCACTTACGCAAAGGCCACTCACCTAACACCAGTGCTGCGTTAACCAGACGCGGGGCCTTGGATAATAGCGGTGCCATCTTCTCAACATTGGCCACCAGGTAATCTTTGAACGGTCTGGCATAGCGGCCGTAATACATATGCAAAAAGCGCGCTCTGAAGCTGGGTACATCCACATTCACCGGGCACTGGTTGGCACAGGCTTTACAAGCCAGACAGCCGTCCATCGCTTCCATCACCTGATGAGAGAAATCCTGTTTATTGTCTTGCTTGTAGGTGTTGTAGATACGGCTAAACCAGTTTTGCTTTGTGCCCACGTTATCCAGCTTGGCAACATCAACCCCTTGCTTGCTTAGCAATCTCAGCCATTCACGCATTAAACCCGCACGCCCCTTAGGACTATGACGCCTATCTTTGGTAATTTTGCTGGAGGGGCACATGGGTGAGGTGCTGTCATAATTAAAACACAAGCCGTTACCATTACAGCTCATGGCTGGCTCAAAGGCCTCGCGCACCTTCAACGGGATCTGACGGTCATAAGTGCCGCGTTTGGTATCAGATACTTTTACCAGCGCTTCATCTGACTCATAAGGCGTGCAAATTTTGCCTGGGTTCATGCGGTTAAAGGGATCAAAGGCCGCTTTAATTTTACGTAGTTCAGTAAAGAGCTCTTCGCCGAAAAACGCCGGGCCGTATTCGCTCCGATAACCCTTACCATGCTCGCCCCACATCAGGCCACCATACTTGGCGACCAAGGTCACGACTTGATCGGACACCTCGGCCATCAGCAGTTCCTGCAATGGGTCAATCAAATCCAGCGCCGGACGCACATGCAGCACGCCCGCATCTACGTGACCAAACATGCCATATTGCAACCCTTTGGCATCCAGCAGCGCTCGAAACTCCATAATAAAATCGGCCAGTTTCTCAGGTGGCACAGCCGTGTCTTCGGCAAAGGCGATGGGTTTCTTACTACCTTTGGTTTTCCCCAGCAGGCCCACCGCTTTTTTACGCATGGCATAAATTTTACCGATATCTGCATTATCCGAGGTAAGCTGATAACCAATCACCCCCGACTTGCCGGTGGTAATACAATCATCCAGCATGGCCACTAAGCCGGTGATTTTATCCTGCATATCCTGCTCGGCTTCGGCGTTGTACTCCACCATATTCAGGCCTTGCAGGTCTTTACCTGGCACATCCTCAATCAGCGCTTTTACCGAGTGCCAGATAATATCTTCCCGGGCCAAATTCAGGACTTTGCTATCAACAGTCTCCACCGAGGTCGCCTGGGCCGCCACCATCGCCGGGGCATGGCGAAGGGCAGATTCAAAAGAATCGTATTTGACGTTTATCAGTGTTTTATATCGCGCAATGGGCGTGACATTCAGCTTGGCTTCTGCCACAAACACCAGTGAGCCTTCTGAGCCTGTAATAATACGGCTGAGATCAAAGTGCTGCATATCAGCATCGAACACATGTTCAAGGTCGTAGCCGGTCAAAAAGCGATTCAGTCGCGGAAATTTGGCCAGGATCTGCTCACGCTTTTGCTCACAGCTTTGCAGCACCTGCGCTACCACTTGGCCGATAACATCGCCCTGCCCGGCTAGTTCCCGTGCTTCATCAAGCCCCATGGGCGCGGTATCCAGCAGGCTGCCATCAGCAAGCACCGAACGAAGCGCCAACACATGGTCGCTGGTTTTACCGTATACCAAGGAGCCTTGCCCGGATGCATCAGTGTTGATCATGCCGCCAATGGTGGCCCGGTTACTGGTGGACAAGTCCGGGGCAAAGAAAAAGCCATGGGGACGCAGAAAATCGTTAAGCTGATCTTTGATTACACCAGCCTGCACCCGAACCCAACGTTCCTCAGCATTAAACTCGAGGATGTCGCGCATATGCCGGGACAAATCCACCACTAAACCATCGGTTAGGGACTGACCATTAGTGCCCGTACCGCCGCCGCGGGCCGAGAAGCGCACCTTGTTGTGGCTTTGCGTTAACTGCCCAATCAACTGCAGATCCGCGACATCCCTTGGAAAAACCACCGCCTGAGGCAGGCGCTGATACACGGAATTATCCGTGGCGACCGCCAAGCGGCTGGCATAGCTGGTTTCTATTTCACCTTTAAATTGGGAAGCGCGTAAAGCGTCCAGGTAATCAAGGTAATCCTGTTCAATACTGGCTTTGGAATCGACTAGCGGTAACATCCGAACAGACTGGCTGGAAAAATGTGCCGCTAGTATACACAAGGGTGCAACCTCCTGTAACAACTTGGCAGCTGAATATCTATTCCCTTTCTCTATACTTGATAGCCATATGCTGACTCGGGTCACAGGAGCTGAAATATGAAAAGTCTGCGAATTGGTCTGGGTATGACCTTTACCCTGATAGGCACTGTGCTGTTTATTCTGCCCGGTTCCATCTTGTTTCTGCTGGCCGGCTTAGTATTACTGAGTGTGGACTTTCCGGTTGCCCGCCAGTGGTTAAAACGCTGTCAGCGTGGCATGTATAAAGGCGCAAGCAGATTAGATAGCATTTTGCTTAATCGTAAACTAAGCCGCTAGCCCCACCAACCTGACTGAATACAAAATCAGCAATCAGACATAAAAGCCGAAAAAGCAGTTGCGCCGGGAATTCGGCGTCGTTATTATACGCGCCGTTCTCAGATGCGTAGCAAATCTGAAACAAATCATCAAAGTGCGTCCGTAGCTCAGTTGGTTAGAGCACCACCTTGACATGGTGGGGGTCGGTAGTTCGAGTCTACTCGGACGCACCATTCTTCTGATTTTTCCCAAATCTTTTTTCTGTCAAGCTGGTGCAAACACCACCGCTCTCTATGACCCGGTCCGATGGTCGGTAGTTCGAGTCTACTCGGACGCACCATTCTTCTGATTGATTCCATATCCTTACTATCAAGTTGGTGCAAGCACCACCGCTCTCTATGACCCAGCCCGATGGTCGACAGTTCGAACTGACTCAAAAGCACCATTTTTCTGATTTATGCCAAATCTTTTTTCTATCAAGTTGGTGCAAGCACCACCGCTCTCTATGGCCCGGTCCGATGGTCGACAGTTCGAGTCTACTCGGACGCACCACTTTCCTTATTAAATCTCCCGATTGTTAAAAGCTAGTGTCAGCACCACCGCTCTCTATGGCCCGGTCCGATGGTCGGTAGTTCGAATTACTCAAAGCACCTTTTCCGATTTATCCCAAAGTGTTTCTAGCAAGCTGGTGCAGGTATGAGCGCTCCTTATAAACGGGGTCGAATCTGACAACGCCTATTCCTATCCACATTGTGATGTTCAGCATCAGCTATCCGGCAATAGGCTAAAAACGCCTGGGTTACTTCATACCCAGGCGTTTTGCCAATTTGTGCAGATTACTGGGATCCACTTCAAGCAACTTGGCGGTTTGCGCCCAGTTTTGTCCATTGGCGTCCAATGCCGCCTGAATGGCCTTTCGCTGTGTCTGGTCCAACAGTGTTTTTAAGGGCATCAGCAGGACGCTTGGCTCTGTATCGCCGATATGGGTTGTTGGGGGGCTGTGTTCAATATCCAAGTCCATCAGATCTGGCACCAATGTAGAGATATCACCACGAGCGGGATTTCGTCCCAGGCATTTGATGGCGGCCCGGCTAATGACATGTTCAAGTTCACGGATATTACCCGGCCACTGATAGGCAAGTAGTGCCGCTTCTGCCTCAGTGGAAAGACGTAAACTGCGAAGCCCGAGACGGGCGCGATTTTGTTCCAGAAAATGGCCGGCCAGCAGCAACACATCATTGCCCCGCTCCCGCAGGGGCGGAATAGGCACAGGGTACACGGACAAACGATGATACAAGTCAGCGCGAAAATCCCCCTGCTTAACGCTGTCCTTTAGCTGGCGGTTAGTAGCGGCGATAATACGCACATCCACCTTACGCGGTTTGTCCGCCCCCAGCCGTTGTATTTCACCGTTTTGCAGGGCGCGCAGTAATTTAGCCTGAACCGCTAGCGGCAACTCCCCCACCTCATCTAAAAACAAGGTACCGCCGTTAGCCGCCTCAAATTTACCGGCGCGCTCCTGATGCGCACCGGAAAACGCCCCTTTGACATGGCCAAACAGCTCACTTTCCGCTAAGGACTCTGGCAGTGCTGCACAATTAACATGAATAAGGGGTTTGTTTGCCCTGCGCGAGTGCTGGTGCAAACGCCGGGCAAACAGCTCTTTGCCGACCCCGGTTTCCCCCAGCAGTAACACAGGTAATTCAGAATCCGCTACCGTATCCAACTCCCCTAACAACTGCTGAAGAACCAGGCTACGCCCAACAATTTCGGCATCGTCCGTGGCACTACCTTCCTGTCTCACCGCCGCATTAATCCGTGACTGACGCAGACTGCGGTTTTCCATCTCCAGTCTGGTGGTGCGTATAGCCGCTTCCAGCAGCAGTTTTTGTTGTTTGAGGGCACTTTGGGCTGACGTGGAAAAGGTACCAGGAAGCAGGCTGTCGAAGGTGATCACGCCCCAGACCTTACCGTCCTGCTCCAAACGCATTCCCATGCAGTCATGCACGGGTAAAGGTTGCCCTTCTATCTGATCCAATAAGCCGTCGTAGGGGTCAGGTAAGGCGCTGCTGTGTTCAAAACATACCGGCTGATGCTCGCTGGTCAAAATCGCGGCCAAACGAGGATGTTGTGCTGGCAAAAAACGTCGTCCCAGGGTTTCTTTGACCAGGCCTGTTACTGCCAAGGGTTTCAGCACCTCCCCTTCCAGCTTCAATAGGGCTACGGCGCCACACTGAAATTCGGCCTTAAGGGTTTTAACCAGTCGTTCAAAGCGCAGTAGGTCGGGTAGCTCAACGGCTAGATCGGCCACAAGAAATTCATTCATCATGGTATTAATTACCACCAACAAGGTTATTTCAACCCTATCACGATAGGGTTGAAATAACCATTCGATATATTACCTCAATTTATTCAACTAGTTATGTTGTGGCATAGGGTTTGCGAAGACAGAAGGCACATCAAATAAAAGGAAGGAGTATTCCATGCAAATTCACTGTGCTCTTTTAGCCGTTCAACATGCGCCCCGGCTTTGCACAAAGGGGGGCAACCATGGCTAACTATCGTCGCTTGTGGTTTCTACTGATTGGTATTCTGGCCATTACCTTTGCCCTGCTTGGCTATTTTGGCCGGGAAGTTTATCGACAGGCACCGCCTATCCCGGAACAAGTGATCACGCCATCGGGTAAAGTACTTATGAGTGCCTCAGATATTCTTGATGGCCAAACCGCCTGGCAGTCCATTGGTGGCATGCAACTGGGTTCGATCTGGGGACATGGTGCCTATCAAGCACCAGACTGGACGGCAGACTGGTTACACCGGGAACTGACGGCCTGGCTGACGTTAGCAGCCGATGCAATCTATGGCCTGGACTACAGCGCGCTTAACCCAGAGCAGCAAGCTTTACTGACCTTCCGCCTCAAGCAGGAATACCGTAGTAATGGCCCGGTGGCAGGGAATATTCTTGAGGTAAGCGAGCGTCGCGCCC
The DNA here is from genome assembly GCF_014645355.1 of Bowmanella pacifica. Lineage (GTDB taxonomy): Bacteria > Pseudomonadota > Gammaproteobacteria > Enterobacterales > Alteromonadaceae > Bowmanella > Bowmanella pacifica. The sequence continues at coordinate 457,140 of NZ_BMLS01000003.1, forward strand.
AAGCCATGGCATTGGTCGCCGGCTACTATGACAAGCTGTTTAGTGACCATCCAGAGTTACAAAGCAGTCGTGAAAGCTTTGCCATGAAGGAAAACACCCTGCCAGATGCCAGCAAGCGTGAGCGCATGGCGAATTTCTTTTTCTGGACAGCTTGGGCGGCGGCCACCGAGCGCCCTGACTCAGAGGCAACTTACACCAACAACTGGCCCCATGAGCCGTTAATCGGCAATCAGCCCACAGGCGAGAACATCTTATGGTCTATAGTGTCTGTGGTACTGCTTATCGCCGGGGTCGGCGGATTGGTCTGGGCCTGGGCATTTTTGCGCCGAGAGGAGGCCGAACCTCATGCGCCGGCGCGAGATCCGCTAAGCCTGGTAGCACTCACCCCGTCGCAAAAAGCCCTGGGGAAATATGTTTTTCTGGTTGTCGCTCTTTTTACCTTTCAGGTGTTTCTGGGCGGCTTTACCGCGCACTACACAGTAGAAGGCCAGCAATTTTACGGTCTGGATGTGTCTCAGTATTTTCCCTACTCCTTGGTCAGAACCTGGCATATTCAGTCGGCTTTGTTTTGGATTGCCACAGGCTTTCTTACCGCTGGCTTATTTCTGGCGCCGATAATCAACGGTGGCAAAGATCCTAAGTATCAAAAGCTTGGGGTAGACATTCTGTTTTGGGCGCTCGTGGTCGTAGTGGCAGGATCCTTTATCGGGAATTATCTGGCCATTGCGCAGATTATGCCATCTGAGTGGAATTTCTGGCTCGGTCACCAGGGCTATGAATTTGTTGATCTGGGCAGACTATGGCAAATCGGTAAATTCACCGGCATTGTATTCTGGTTATGCCTGATGCTGCGCGGTATCGTGCCAGCCCTGCGTCAGCCCGGTGATCGCAACTTGCTAGCCCTGCTTACCGCCTCGGTAGTGGCTATCGGCCTGTTCTACGGCGCCGGTTTTTTCTATGGCGAACGCACCCACCTTTCCATTATGGAATACTGGCGTTGGTGGATAGTCCACCTGTGGGTAGAAGGTTTCTTTGAGGTATTTGCCACTACCGCATTGGCCTTTATCTTCTGCAGCCTGGGGCTGGTATCGCGCAAAATGGCCACCACGGCCAGCCTGGCTTCAGCTTCGCTGTTTATGCTAGGCGGTGTCCCTGGCACCTTCCACCATCTGTATTTTTCCGGTACCACAACCCCTGTGATGGCTGTCGGTGCCACCTTCAGCGCATTGGAAGTGGTCCCTCTGGTTGTGTTGGGTTATGAAGCCTTTGAAAACTGGCGATTGAAACAGCGCGCACCCTGGATGCAACAAATAAAATGGCCGCTACTGTGTTTTGTGGCCGTGTCATTCTGGAACATGCTGGGGGCCGGGGTATTCGGTTTTATGATTAACCCGCCAATCTCTCTTTACTATGTGCAAGGTTTAAACACCACCGCCACCCATGCCCATGCTGCCCTCTTTGGTGTTTACGGCTTTTTGGCCCTGGGCTTTGCCTTGTTAGTCCTTCGTTATATCCGCCCTGAGATGCAATTCAACGAACGATTGATGAAGGTCGGTTTTTGGTGGTTAAACGCAGGCTTAGTATTAATGCTGTTTACCAGTTTACTGCCCATTGGCGTACTGCAATTTTATGCCAGTGTTTCACAAGGTTTCTGGTACGCACGCAGTGAAGCTTTTATGCAAATGCCGCTGCTGGAAACATTACGCTGGGTGAGAACTTTTGGTGATGTCATTTTCATTGTCGGCGCACTGGCTGTCAGTTGGCAGGTGGTGAAAGGCTTGCTGGGTATAGGTGAAAAAACCGCGCTAACTGTGGCGGTAACCGCTGAAGATTAATCAACTTGTGGGCGGGGCAACCCGCCCTTTGGAGTGCATCATATGTTGAACTTTCCCCATCTCACCAGGCTCGCCGAAGTGCTGCTTATATTCGCAGTTGGCTTTTTACTATTGACTATCTGGGTGGGTTACCTGGATACAGAACGCTTTAGCATCGCGGCACAAATCAGTGCCCATATCGGCCTTATCCTAGCCGCCACCCTGGTTAAAGTTGCTTATGTACTCAGGTGCATTGGTCGGCACGGTCAACAGTTGGAGGTTTAAGTCAGATTAAGTTGGTGTCATATGGACACCAACTTTTTTGCCTATAGTTCCCCAATAAGCCTGGGCATAAGCGTTGACCTTCAACACTTAAGCGCGCAAGAGCGTGTTGACTCAAAGGGAAGTGAAATGCTGCTTACGCAGGCTTGAAAGGATGATTGAATAATCTAGAGCGGGTTTGCATGGTGAAAAAATCGGGTGGCCAATACGACCAGACCACCCGATGGCTGGAAAGCCGCGTTTAGTGACAACTACCGCAACAGCTTCCTTCGCCGCTGCTGCGATCAACAAACAGAATGTTATTTTCCAGATGAATGTGATCCATCAAGTCTTCTTTGAGTTCACGTAATCCCAGATATAGGGCCGTCCAGGTATTGCAGGCACCGGGCGGTAGTTCCAGTTCATGGGCCAGTACCAGCATTTGCTCCAGGGCTTCCCCATGCTCAAGATGTTCTTCCTGCATCACAGTGATGGGGCCAGTTGGCCGCATACCGCTGGACAACATAGGAAAGAGAATTTGCTCTTCTTTCATCATGTGGTTTTCCAGCTCCAACTGCATTTTTTCCAGATGCTCTGCCAAGCCGGTTGGGCAATCCAGTGACTCTGCATGTACCTGCTCAACCCGTCTGGCCAAACGGATAAGCTCAGGCAACTGTATTCTGTGCTTAGCGTGGAATCGTTCCAGAATATGGGCAATTAACGCCTGATTACTGGCCGATGCCCAATTATTCGCCGTCTCGCTTTTTTCTGAAAGGCGAGTTAGCTCCGCAACAATAGGCTCTGCATCCAGCCCCTTTTTATGCAGGGCTTCCGCCAGCGTACGGTGTCCTCCGCAGCAAAAATCCAGTTTATAGTGGTGAAAAACCCGGGTTGCCCCGGCAATTTGCGTGGCAAGATTTCCCAGAGATTGGTACAGCATTTCCATAATGTCTCCTGTTGGCTGTGTACTGGTCTACGTAAACCAATAAAGCAAGCCCCAGGCCAAACATAACCCACTGTTTAATAATACCATTTTTAAGAAATGGTAGTTTTCACCCTAGTTTTATCAGGGTAAAAATCACCATCAGGGTAAAAAACACCACTAATCAAAAATCCGCACCAGTCGACTGGGATCAGGGGCCACCAAACTGCGGCATTTCAGGATCTCAATATTGTCGGTATTGACCGGCAGCCCTTCACTTAGCCGATATTCCAGGCGTTCACGCAGCGCCTGGTCATTATGCAAGTACATAGGCAATGAATAATCGCGGTAATGGCAGCTGCGTTTGGCAATCCGACCGGATACCAGCAGCCAACGGATGAGTTCAACCGACAAACCAGGCATATCCGGTGGAACACAAAGCACATGGGAGTGTGTTTGGTAAAAAAGTGCCGCGTGCAATGCCGATAGCACCCCTTGCTGAGGGTAAATATCCGGTACGTGACCGGCCGTAAAGCAGTTGCGACTGATCTTGATATCTTTGATACCACATTGGTTCAGTATGCTTTTAACTCTGCACAGTGCCTTATCAAATGCCTTAGACGCCAGCCAGACATCGCTGCATTGGTGGGTAACTACCATCCCTACCGTATTCATGCCTACCTCCGAGTTTTTGATTACCAGTTCACCAGTTAGTTATGCAGGACGCCATACATCCAAATAGGTAGTGGTCAAGGCCAAGTTGGTATTGCCAGCACTGGCGTGCAAGGTTAAAAAGAGCAAAACCTATGGAGTATTTCAATGCACGACAGTCTCACCCACCAGCAAGCACTGCGCTATAACCGGCAAATTTTGTTACCCGGTTTTGATCTGGAAGGCCAGGAAAAGCTGTTGGCAGGCAGCGCACTGATTATCGGCGTTGGCGGTTTGGGCAATGCGGCGGCGCAATACCTGGCAGCATCTGGCGTTGGCACACTGACCTTATGCGACGATGACAAAGTGGAGCTGAGTAATTTACAGCGACAGGTACTTTTCGCACAAAGTGATATTGGCAAAAACAAAGTCCATGCCGCAGCAGCACGCTTGCAAGCCTGTAACCCAGAGACCAGAATTGTGCCGTTAGACCGTCGTGCTACGCCAGAAGAACTGGCAGAGCTGGTTATCCGGCATGATGTGGTACTGGATTGCACAGATAATCTGGACAGTCGCAACCTGATAAATAAGCTATGTGTAACCCACAGTACCGCCCTTATATCCGGTGCGGCCATCCGCATGGAAGGACAGCTATTCTGCTACCTTCCCGGTGCAAATCATCCCTGTTATCACTGCCTGTCTCACAAGTTCGGTGAGCAAAGGCTCAGCTGTGTGGAGTCAGGTATTCTGTCTCCTGTAGTCGGTATCATTGGCACCATGCAGGCATTGGAAGCGGTAAAATATTTAGCCGGGCTGAAGATCCAGGCCGGAGTGCTGAATCTGTTTGATGCCAAAACCACCCAATGGCAGCAGTTTCGTCTCGCCGCCAGACCCGATTGCCCGACTTGTGGTCAATCAGCCCGATAAACGTCAGGCTGTTTTAATGGCAAGGTTTCATTCTGCTCACAGCCTCCCCTGACTTATTACAAACGGTGAAATCTTCAACCCGGCTTGCCATCAACACGCGGTCTTGTCAGCACCGGCCAATAAACAACAGTAAAAATGGCAAAGCCCAAACACCATAAAATACTGGCCAACACGAATACGGTCAGGATCTGTTGGTGCAACAGCCAACTGCCCAGTGTCCGTACCAGGGCGGCCAAAAAGATCAGCGCAAATGCCAGGCTCATAATGGGGCGAGGTTGCAGCGGGCGGCCGGAATGGCCAAGCGACACCCTGGCCATCATTGCCATAATCATTCCCCCCATGCCGCCAACAGTGAGCAGATGTGCAGCAGTGCTCAGGGGCAGCCAATCCCCTAGGTAGTGAGCGGCCAGTGCCAGCAGACCAAGGGGAATAAACAAATAAGCCATATGCAATGACCACAACAGGGGCACTGCCAAGGTCAACCATACCCGCCAGCGCCACCAGCGGCACAGATGCAAACTGCCGGCAAGCAGACAGAGTAAGCCCAACACATTAGCTGGCAGCAGGTTGCCAAACAGCACATTCAGCACCAGCAACCAGATACAGAGTAAAGCGGCTTTCTCAAGCCAGGCAATGGGCAGTACTTTCGTTGTTCCTGTGCCATTGGCGGTAAACATGGGAATAACCCGGCCACCTATCACCGCCATTAGCAGCGTCACCAGCATCAGCATTAAGTAACTGCCCTGTTTAAACCAATGCGCCTCGCCACTTATGACACTCAGGTGAGTAAGGAAGTTAGCCAGGGTCATCAGCGCCAGCACAGGAACAAAGAACAGGTTACGCCATTGGCTGACCTTAATCAGTGGATAGGCCATAAACCCGGCTACCATGGGCAAAAACAACAGATCCAGCGAGGCCACCAGCCAAGGTGACCAGCCGGGCCCCCACCACATCAGGACTCTACCCACTGCCCAGACCAAGACCAGCAGGGCTAATGGCCTTCCCTTAACACCCGGCACCCCTGTCCAGTTTTGCACCGCGGTGAGCAAAAAGCCGGTTACCACGGCCGCAACAAAGCCAAACAACATTTCATGGGCATGCCAGAAATAACTGCCGCCATACGGGGTCAGCCCCCACCAACCGGCGAAAGTGCCTCCCCAGGCACCAATGGCCACTATGGCAAACAGTGCCGCCACCAAAAACATGGGCCTGAAGCCCAGTCTGAATAAAGGGGCGGGTAACTCATGCGGGGATGAAACCGTCATATCAAAACTCCATTAACAAGGGATGGGAGCCTGCTTCCTGGCGTAGTACCACCAGGTAATCAGCACACAGCTGATATAAAACACCACAAAGCCATACAAGGCCATGGCCACCGAACCTGTGGCCGCGATAGATGATCCATAGGCCTTGGGAATAAAGAAGCCGCCGTAAGCCGCAATGGCCGAAATAAAGCCCAATACCGCCGCACTCTCACGGTTGCCTTCCACTTCTGCCTGTTTTGCGCCGCTGGCGCCCAGAGCGCGGCTTCGCAGTGTCAGAAAAATCAGCGGAACCATCCTAAAGGTCGAGCCATTACCTATACCGCTGGCAATAAACAGCACAATAAAGGCGACAAAGAAGCCCACAAAACTGCCACTTTGCTGCGCATCGGGTAAGAAATGCAGCACCGCCATCACCCCTAACGCCATGACAACAAAGGTCCACAAGGTCACTTTAGCACCGCCCAAGCGGTCGGAGATAATGCCACCAAATGGCCTGGCCAATGCACCCGCCAAGGGACCGATAAAGGCGTATTTAACCGGGTCTACATCCGGGAACAGCAAGCCACATAGCAGGGGAAAACCCGCCGCAAAGCCGATAAAGCTGCCAAAGGTGCCCAGATATAACCAACACATGATCCAGGTGTCGTTGCGTTTAAACACCACAGCCTGTTCTTTGAAGGACGCCTTGGCATCAGCAATATCATTCATGCCAAACCAGGCTGCGATGGCGCCAAACAGAATAAAGGGGATCCAGATAAAGGCGGCATTCTGCAACCACAGCGCATGGCTGGCTCCGGTACTGTCGAGCAGCACCAGCGGCTCGCCGCCCATCTCACCAAACAGACTGGCAGAGATCGCCAGCGGCCCGATTAGCTGCATGGCTGACACCCCAAGATTGCCCAGCCCGGCATTCAATCCCAGTGCAGCGCCCTTTTCCGCCTTGGGATAGAAAAAGCTGATATTGGCCATACTGGATGAGAAGTTTCCCCCACCCAAACCGCACAGCAGTGCCAGGATCAACATCACCAGATAAGGGGTATCGGTATCTTGTAACGCGATCCCCATCCACAAACAAGGCAGAATGAGTGAGGCTGTGGAAATAGCAGTCCAGCGCCTGCCCCCAAAGATAGGCACCATAAAGCCATAGAAAATACGCAAGGTGGCACCCGATAACGCGGGCAAAGCCGCCAGCCAGAACAGTTGATTGGGGCTATAGGTAAAGCCCAGCTTGGGCATTTTCACGACCATAATGCTCCAGATGGACCATACCGCGAAGGCCAGGAACAGATTGGGAATGGAAATCCATAGATTACGGGTCGCAATACTTCGCCCTTTGTCCTGCCAGAAGCCTTTGTTCTCTGGCCGCCAGTCTTCCAGCAGCCAGCTGTCAGTGGTCATTTCAGGCAGGTCGGTCACTTCCTCACCGGCCAGCCACTCCCGATGTTCAGCGCGACGAATAGCAAAGTGCATCCACCACAAGGCCAGCGCGCAAACCAGGAACAACAGCATAAAGCTACTCTGCCAGATACCCACCACGTCGTTGAGCATGCCGAAGGTCAGGGGTAAAAAGAATCCCCCTAAACCGCCGACCATGCCAACTGCACCACCAACTACCCCGACATGCTTGGGATAATAAACCGGAATATGTTTAAACACCGCGGCCTTACCCAAAGACATAAAAAAGCCCAGAACAAAAGTCAGCAGAACAAACATCGGCAAACTGGTATGCAAGGAAAAGCTCAGCTCAGCGCGAATCCCCTGCACCTGAAACTCAGTGGCAGGATAGCTAAGTAAAAAGGTGCAAATGACCGAGGCGATCAGGGTCCAGTACATGACCTTTCTTGCCCCGTAACGGTCAGACAGCCACCCGCCTAAGATGCGAAACAATGACGCGGGAATAGTATAAAGCGCCGCTAATACACCGGCCGTGGCCAGATCCAGATGGTAAACTTCCATCAGATAGTGAGGCAGCCATAACGCCAGGGCCACAAAAGCACCAAACACAAAGAAGTAATACAAGGAGAAACGCCAGACCCGCAGTTCGGTCAGCGGCATCAGTTGTGCCGTCAGACTAGTCGCGCTTTGCTGGCGCTGATTGTGGCTGGGATCGGCCTTGGCAAACAAGATAAAACCAATCCCCATAGCCGCCATCACACCAGCATACACCTGTGCGGTACTTTGCCAGCCCACCGCCAACAGCAAAAACGGCGCGGCAAAGTTAGTCAGCGCTGCCCCCACATTGCCCGCCCCGAAAATACCAAGGGCGGTACCCTGCTTCCCTTCCTCATACCAACTGGACAGATAGGCCACCCCAACAATAAAACCGCCGCCGGCTAACCCAATGCCGAGTGCTCCCAATAGCAGTAGCACATAGCTGTCGGCCAGACTGAGCATAAACACAGCAGCTGCCGTGGTGAGCATTAACAGCCCGAACACCCAGCGACCACCGAATCTGTCGGTCAGCAGGCCCAGAAACAAACGACTGATGGAGCCCGTCAATATGGGGGTGGCCATCAGCAATCCCAGTTCGGTATCGGTCAGACCAAGTTCATCCTTGATCTTAATGCCAAGAATGGAAAACAGCGTCCAGACCGCAAAACAAAGGGTAAAAGCCAACGTAGTCAGCCACAGGGCGTGACGTTGTTCTTTGGGGGAAACCGTACCTGCCTCAATCATGTTGTTACTCCCGGTTATCTCTTCTTGATCATAGAGATAGGGAGCCCGCGGCACTATACAGACAAAGGGGCAGCAAGCGGGCGCCGCCCTACCCCGCAAGGAGTAGCCCGGTTAGGTCAGGAGGCGCTGCGGGATTTTGTGTGCATACCGGCTATAGCGTGCCAGTAGCCGTTGCAGCTTTTGTCTACTTGTTGTGGGTGCTGCCCTTGCTCGTTGCCCCTGAATTGTTCAAGCCAGTCCAGGGTTTCTAATCCCAGCGGACTCAATCGCACAATATCCACCAGGCCCTGCATACTGCATAAATCATTAATCAGGTTGTAGCACTGCCCAGATTGGGTCTGAATGCCGTTTAAGGTGAACAGGGCCTGACCTTCCTGACTGCGAGTCAGACGACCATTAGGATAATGGATACAACAGAGCTGACAGTCATCTTTGGGGCGATTCTCTGAGCGGGCAGTAAAACAGCGTGCCGAATAAGCCAAAGGCAAAAAGCCATAAGCAAAAACCTCCACCTCAAAGCGCTGTCTTATTCCCAGCTCTTCTGCCTTATTCAGCATATTCACCAGCCAATCCCGGGACAGCTCAACCGGCATAACCCAGCGCTGCATGCCCATATCCAGCAGGGTTTTTAGTCCATACTGGTTGTAACAGTTGATGGCAGGACCTGCCACAAAAGCTTTGTTGTTTTCACGAAGAAATTGAATGGCCCCAACGTCATTGGCCTCAATAAGAATCTCGCCGTTGTCGCAATAGCTTTTCAGGGTCGTTACCTCTGAGGGGGCTTCCAGCAGCGCCATGGTGGACAGCACTACTTGTTTACCGCTCGCGGCCAGGGTTTTAGCCAATGCCAGCCAGTCGCGGGTGCGCAGCTCCCGGCGTTTGGAGCAAACGGTTTCGCCCAGATAGAGAATATCGGCACTGCTGCTAAGCGCCGCCTGATAAAAGGCTTCCACGTCGGCCTTTGGCCAGAAATAAAGAATAGGTCCCAGTGCGTACTGCATAATTTACTGCCATTTTCTATGATAAGCGCCGAGTGACGTCTGACTGCCTTCGGACAGTCCCTGCAATTGCTGCTGCCAGGCTGTGGCCACCTGATATTGCTGCGGGTCAAGCAGACAGCGGTCAATGGCTTGTCGCCATACCGACGTTACCTGCTGCACATAAGCCGGGCTGCGCTGACGGCCTTCAATTTTGACCGCCTTGATCCCGCATTTAACCAGCTCGGGCAACAAGTCGAGGGTGTTGAGACTGGTGGGCTCTTCCAGGGCATGATAGGTCTGACCATCCACCTCAAAACGTCCTTTACATAGCGTGGGGTAACCGGCTTTTTCCTGCTTGCCGTAGCGGTCAATCAGCACCCCGTTTAGGCGCGACTCCAGCCCTTGCGAGGTTTCCTGCCAACGCACATGAGCCGCGGGCGAGCAGGCTCCGGCGGTGTTAGGCGATTCTCCCGTCATATAGGACGACAGATAACAGCGCCCCTCGGCCATAATGCACAAACTGCCAAAGGCAAACACCTCCAGTTCAACCGAGCATTGACGCGCCAACTGTTTAACCTGATGAATAGACAGCACCCTTGGCAATACCACCCGGCGCACATTAAATTGTTGCTGATAGAAAGTAATGGCCGCGGTGTTGGTGGCTGACGCTTGCACAGATAGATGCAACTCCACATCAGGATACTGTTGGCTGATGTAAGATAAGACCGCAAGATCGGCGACGATAAGTACATCTGCGCCATTTTTCACTGCCATATCTACAGCATAACGCCATCTGTCCCAGCCATCCGGATGCGCAAAGGTGTTGATAGCAATATGCAGCTTACGCTGATGATGATGCAAAAAATCGGCCGCCTGGCCGACCTTATCATCGGTGAAATTTAACCCGGCAAAATGCCTGGCATTGGTATCATCCTTTAAACCCAGATATACCGCATCCGCCCCTTGCTCGACGGCACGTTTCAGGGCCGGCATGCTGCCGGCGGGACAAAGCAATTCCATAACGACTCCAAATTGGCCAGCACTTGCAGCCTTTATGCTCGCAAGCTCCATCTAACTGACCAGGGTGTAACCACCTTTTGACCGGAGCCGAGTGTACGACCCCGCGCTTTTAATGCTATCCACCATAGGGAGTACCCATTCTGCCCAGCGTCATCCTACGCATCTTTGATGTAGATTAATTTTTACTGCCCAAGGCGGCGTAATCTTAGGGCTCAGAATGACCACGGAAAACACCATGCATGCATTACTACGCCAATATGGCTCGACGTTACTAAAACCGGGCTTACAGCTATTCGGGAAGACCCCCGTAGCGCTGCAACGAGCAATCACCGAGCGCTTGTTCACGCAAGTGCTAAAGCCGCTGCTTATTGAGGGTGAACTGGACTTTATGGCCTCGGCCTGTGTAGAAGTGCATATCACCGATATCAACCAACGTTGGTATTTTCAGGTTATTCAACAACAGATTCAGGTACACAGGCATGGGCAGGCACAGGTGTGTTTCAGTGGCGATCTGGAAAGCCTGCTGCTTATGGCCAGTCAGGCGGTGGACCCCGATACCCTGTTTTTTCAACGCAAGCTGTCCATCAGTGGCGACACCGAGCTGGGTCTGGCCCTTAAAAATCTGCTCGACAGCCTGGAGCTGACACAATTGCCGGTCTTTGTACGTACCCCTCTGGCCCATTACGCCAGTGCTTATCAATCTTTGCGCTGAGGTATTTATGTCAAAAATCATCACCCAACTGTTCAATACCAATTTGCAAGGGCTGGAGCTGTTGTTTATCGCCTATCGACGCTTGAAAAAGGACGATCCGGTGATGTCCAGACAACTGTTCGATAAGTTCAAAACCGGGCTGGAATTACATATACGTCACGAAGAGCAGCGCTTGCTTCCCGAGCTGGCATTGGTATCTGCCGCCCATGAGCTAATTAGCAAGGCACAGCAGGAACACCAGCAGTTGCGCCAGCAGTTAGAGTGGATTGAGAACCTGCTGGACAAGCGTATTGATAGTTTGGAGGACGATCGCACCTTGGAGCTGATGCTGGTTGACCATATTGAAAATGATGAGTTTGAGCTCTACCCCGCTTGCGACAAAATGCTCAATACCGATGCCGTGACGCGTGTGTTAATGGCGCTTTATCCATGATGGAAGATCGCGCTCATCTGGTGTTGTGGTGTGAGGTCAATATGCCCATAGGGATCCCTGAGATCGACCACCAGCATCGCCAGTTGCTGGATACTATCAATCTGCTGCACGCCGCCATTCGTGAAAAATGGCCAAACCCTAGCGTATTGCCGCTGGCGACCAGTCTGCTGGAGCAAACCCAGCGCCATTTTTTGACCGAGACGCCTTATCTGCAAAACCTCTGTGACCAACAACAAAGGCTGCATCAGCTCAACCACAAACATTTCTTACAAGCCATGCAGGCATTTATTGAGCGGCTGGCCTCTGATGTTGGCATGTCTTCGTTATCGGTTAAAGAACAACTGGCTTCGTTGGCAGAGTGGTACAGCTCCCATATTCTCAGTTCAGACAGGGAGCTGCAGCCAGCCTGATCCCTCAGGCCGATTGGCGATGATAGTGGCGCAGCTCATGTTCATGCCTGCGCCCCTGACTAAACGCCGACACCCGCTTTAAGTAGCCTATCACCCGGGTACCGTGATCAACATCTGTGGTACCGCAGGCACTGCAATGTTGCAAGGTACGCTTATCAATATGCTCACAAGCGTTGCAGATGGTAATACGCACGTTGATGCAGAAGTAATTGCAGCCGGTTTTGGCGGCAATATTGTAAAGTTTAAGGAAGTTTTCCTCAGTTAAGCGCTCTTCCAGATTCAGATGCAGCGCCGAGCCACCATCCAGATAACGGGTCATCTGCTCACCGTGCAGCACAAACTTATCCAAATGGTTGATACGCTCGTCTTCCACCGCATAGAAATAGCTGTTGTAGCAATCACGGGGCACAAAATAGCCGTCTTTTCGGTCCCATTTGGCATTTTTAATGCCCAGATTTTCGGCCGGCACAAACTCGGTATTAAACAAATAACCCCAGGTCTCACGAGCCCGGCGGTTTGCCTCATATATCACCCGCAACTGACTGTCGACAAATGCCTGGTAATCAGGGTTTACACCGGCCTCTAAGCCTAAAAACTCAGCGGCTTCCACCATGCCGTTGATACCTATAGTCAAAAACTGTTTATCTAAGCTGATAAAACCCGCATCGTAGACGCTCAGCAAGCCATCCTGATGATACTCTTCCATTAACTTACGATAGGCCACTTGGTATTTATGCAGCTTTTCAACTTCCTGAGCCAAATCCCGACCGTCCTGAATAAGACGGTTCATATTCAGGGTGATCACGTTGATTGAACCTGTGGCCACGCCTCCGGCCCCCAAACTGTATGAAAAAGTATGGTCGGTTATTTCATTGCGTAACCGGCAGCAGGACGCCAGTGAGTCGGCACTTTGTGACTGATAAATAAAAAATGAACCGCCTTCACTCATATTGCGGGCACAGCAGCGGGCAAAGGCTTCATCCTTGACCTTGCCTTTTTCCGTGAGCATGGCGGCCGTTACCACCGGAAAGGTCAGAATCGCCTTACTGCGCTCGGCATTAAACCAATCGAGGAAAAAGCCTTGCAAGGCATTGACCGATGTCCAGTTGGGTGCGGTCATATCAGGAAACACAAAATGACCAAACATGGCCTCAAAATAATGGCTATCGTACAAAGAGATGTTCCAGAAAACACTCTGATAGCCCCTGGCTGCCGCTGGCTGGTTGAGGGCATAGACCACATGTTGTAGGTGGTTTTCAACCGCCTTGCTGTGCGTGTTCAGATAGTCTTCGCCGTAATCCCGACGGGCAAAGTAGTCAAAGTAAGTCAGGAATTCCACCGTCGCCACTGCCCCGGCAAACTGCGCACTGATAGCAAACACCAAATTGACGAAACTGCCGCAGAAGGACTCCAAATGTTGCGGCGCTTTAGACTCGCCCCCCAGCTTGGTCAGGCCATCCAATAAAAACGGGTACATAGTAATGGAAGTGCAATATGGTTTTAGACTGGTTTCGTCGTGCACATATATCTCGTGCTGCTCAATCTGGCGCACGTATTCCTCGCCTAATGCATCCCCGAACAAAGCGGCAATTTTGTTTTTCAGTAAGGCTCGGTTTATCTGGATCACACAGTCTTTCATCAGCTCGGCTTCCAGCGTCGCGATGTTCTTATGGGTAACATTGGCATTGGCATCCAGTTTTGAACCGTCTGCCGCATTAACGGCATGCTGGTAAGCCTGGATAAAATCCAGCTTGTCTTGTAGTTGTTCATCATTAAGCTGCAGCATGATCTCTCTCCATAAAACGAAAGTTAAGGAGATTGCCTGAGGCAAGCTCCATGAAACGTTGATTGGTATTGGGGCTGGACAGACCGCCCCGGTTAGTAAGCCAGCGCCCGGTTTTCAAATAATCGAGGCGGCGGGCAAGACGTACCGGTACTTTATCCATACCGGTATACAAACAGGTTTTCAGGCCCTGCTCATGGGCAATATCCAGTAATGTTTGCAGCGCATCCGGGTGCCATTCACCACCGAAGAACAGCACACAATCAATCAGATGTTGATAGCGGGTAAGATAAGCACGAAAGCGCGCCGGCGTGAGCGCCTCCCCCACGTTGGGATCCCAACTATCCTGACTGTGACAGCCACTGCAACGCAGTGGACAGCCTGTTACGCTAAAGGCCAGTGATACCTGATCCGGCACTTCCTGAAAGCAAATTTGGGGAGGAAAGCTGTTAAACGGCTTTAACCATACATTTTGTGTCATTTCTTCATCCAAGGCACAACATATTGTGCTTAAAGGTAGTCTCAGACACAAAGCACACCTTGATCTGGATCAATAAATCACACACCCAAGGTTTAGCTTATAACCAAATAAACCAAGAACTACTCCCTTTGCCCTTGTACACTGCCGCGTCTGTTGTTTGCCCTGCTCGCCGCCATAATCACAGGCCGGGATCGCGGGCCACCGGGTGGTGTTATGAAATCCATATTGCGTACAATTTTTAGCCCACTGTTGACGCGGCTGGGCATTATCAAAGCAGATAGCCAGCGCTTATCCAGCATTCCTGTCGCCCAGCGACTCAAAGTCGCTGGTGCCGCCTGCATCGCATTGTTTGTGGTTACCCTCAGCAGTCAACACCTGGCGGATCCTGCCAGTACCGTGGTGCTGTTGGCCTCTATGGGGGCATCAGCGGTTTTGCTGTTCGGCCTGCCCTCAAGCCCACTGGCCAAACCCTGGTCATTTGCTGCAGGTCACTTAATTTCCGCCGCCATTGGTTTGCTATGCTCACACCTTTTTACCGATATGGCGGTGATGGCCGCTGTAACTATTGCCCTGGTGCTGTTTGCCATGTATTTGTTTGAATGTATGCACCCACCCGGTGGCGCCACGGCCTTAGTACCAGTTATAGCTTCAAGCGAGCAACTGCTCGGTTATGAGTTTTTATTTTTGCCTGTGGCGCTGAATGTCATGGTGATGTTGATGATGGCCCTGCTGCTAAATCGTCTGCTACAACCCCGTCAACAACGTAATTTCGATCCTGTTCATCTGCACAAAGACGTCAGTCCGATGAAGCGCGTTGGTCTGCAACCAGAGGATTTACTGCACGCCCTGAACCACTATCAAACCGTGGTGGATGTTAGCGAGACCGACCTTGAGCAGATATATCAACAGGCACAGTTACACGCCTACCAGCGCCAGTTGGGGGCTATTTTGTGCCGGGATATTATGTCGCAAGATCTTATCTGCGTCAGAGCCGATACGCCGCTGGCCACGGCCTGGCGGCTGTTGCAAAAGCATAAAATTCGTACCCTGCCGGTGGTCACCGACAATAGACAATTGATTGGTATGCTGTCGGTCACTGACTTTTTGAAAGACATCAGCGTGCCCCACTACTGGGGGTTACTACGACATATGATTAACCTCAGCCTGCACAGCAGCGCCAAACGTCAATGGCGTAAACATCATCGCAGGCAGGTGGCGGATATAATGCGAAGCGCTGTCACCGCAATACGCGACGATGAACATATTATCGAACTTATCCCCAAGCTGTCAGAACAAGGACTGCATCAGGTACCGGTATTAGACGCAAACCAGCAATTGGTGGGCATGGTCACACAGTCGGATCTGATTGCCGCATTATATGCCAACAGTCGCCAAGGCCAGGCCGTGGCCTGACAACGCACTACCTAACAAGAGTTAAGCCACTGCCTCTTTGGGGGCAATGCTTGGCACGACAGCGAACGCTACACTGGCCAGTCTCCAACGATGAGAGACAATGTCATGCAGATTAACAGTTACTCAGCCCTGATAAGCGCAGCGCTTTCGCAGCCAGAGCCGCAGCGTTTGTTATTTGTGTTTGCCAAGGCTGAGCTGCCCACCGGCCATACCGATAAACAAAAGCAGCAATTTGAACAAGGCGACGGCGGCACCTTAAATCCGGTGCTCTGTGTGGACAAGCTGCCCGACGAAGTTAGTGCCTTTCATACCTTAGTGGATGAGTCTTTGCATACCGGCATCAGCTGGGATGTGGCCTTTGTGGCCGCCTTAGCAGGACGCGGCGGACAGGTTCCTAATAGCGATGAAGCGGCACAGCCCTTGCGCCTGATGATGAATAAAATCAATAGCGGTCAGATCACCGACTTTTTGGCCTTTAGTCGGCAAGGCGAGATTCTGAACTTGTTGCCGGGTTGAGGGGCGGCCTTCGCGGCCTCCCCACTCGGATTATTTTTGCTTAAGCTTTTGCTGGCTGAAATAGGCAGCCAGGTCAGCCGCATCCTGATCACTCAGATTCGCCGCCATAGGTGTCATCATGGCCGTGGTACCGCCTGTGCGCTGGCCATCACGATAGGCTTTAATGGCACTTTCCAGATACTGTGCATGCTGACCGGCCAGGTTTGGGTACATGGGCGCTAAGCTGTTGCCATCAGCCCCGTGACAGGCCACACACATTCCTGACTTGGCTTTACCCGCTTCGGCATCACCTGCCGCAACAGCAGCCTGACTCCCCAACACCAGCAGTGCTGCACCTAACAAGATTCTCTTCATTACTACACCTCTATTTTTATTGGCTTAACTGTCTACATGCTACGCCAAGGTCACGCATTACGCTGCAAGACCTTGTGAGTACCCCCAAAGGGGTAAGTTGTTATTCCGGATCTTTGTGCTCCAGACTGGATGCCCGGCGAAAACCTTTGATGGCACCACCAAGATCGCTGCCGATATGACGCAATTTACCGCTACCGAACAGCAGCAATACAATTAACAGCACTATGGCTAGCTGCCAAATACTGATACCCATACAACCTCCTAATGATGGCCGTGATGCGCAGCACCAGGCGCGGCGCTTAGCCTTGCGACCATTTCATCCAAGGTCAGCACCTCACTGCCCTGCGCAGCGGCAAACTGCTGTGCCGCTTGTTTGTCAGAAAAGCTCCCCAAGGAGAGGCCCATAGCACCCGGCAAATCTGGTGCAGGCACATAAAATGCCTGTGCAGCCGGAATAAGATGCGCATCATTAGGTTTGTCCCACTGGCTTTTGCCCATGTCATGCACATACAAGGTCAAATTGGCCTGACGATTTTCAGGTTGCACCCACCAACTTAGCATTTCAGATGCCGAGCAAAATTTTCTGACCTGCTGGGTTGAGCCATTCAGCGCCTGTCCCTTTGGTCCAGGGAAACGGGTAATCACCATACCGCACACATGACATTCATCATCACTATGAAAC
This sequence comes from Bowmanella pacifica, assembly GCF_014645355.1. GTDB lineage: Bacteria > Pseudomonadota > Gammaproteobacteria > Enterobacterales > Alteromonadaceae > Bowmanella > Bowmanella pacifica. The sequence continues at coordinate 474,440 of NZ_BMLS01000003.1, forward strand.
CCCGTTGGCTGCATAACCACGCTCTGCGCCGCCTTATCACCGCAACCGCCAAGCAACAGGGTTACGGCCGGTACCAACCAGACTAAATTTGCTAATCGCACTGTGTTTCTCCTACATCTTTGATTAAATCGGTCTGCGCATAAAACTGCGCTGTGCCAGCACCAGACAAAGCACCATCCAGCCCAGTAATGCTGCCCATAGCGTACTGCTGGCACCGGCTAAGTCCTGGCCCAACGACATCACGCCGTTAAGCTGTGCTGCCGCATCCAGGCCATTGAGATTTAGCTGACGGAAAATATCAGCAGGATTGAGCAGTAATAACCAGGGTAGCCAGTCTGGATTAAGCTGACCTTTACTCAGCACCAGCAGGGCCAATAAGGCCAGGTCAAACACCAGCACAAACAAAAACCAAATACCCAGCGCCATACCCGCGGCACTGGATTTCTCCCGCGCCCGACTGCTGAGCACATAAGCCATGGCAATAAACACCCAGCCGAGCAAAATGGCTGACGCGATAAAGCGGCCAAAGGCCACAAATAATTGCAGCTTGTCGATATCGGGTACCAGTAAACTGATGGCCAGCGCCGCCCCGCCAAAGCCTATTAGCGTGGCTAACGCCAAAATCAGCCCCTGCCCGACAAACTTGCCCAGCAATAGCTGACGTTTGCCCAAAGGGTAAGTGAGCAGGAGCAGCAAGGTGCCGCCCTCGTCCTCCCCCACAATGGCATCGTAGGCCAGCAATAAGGCAATCAATGGAATAATAAAAGTGGCTAAACTTGCCAGACTAGCAATAGTGGAGGCAATGGAGCTAAACCCCACCTGACCGGCGGCTGCCGCACCAAACCAGGCAATACCCGCCGCCAGCATCACAAACAGCAAACTGATGGCCAGTAACCAGCGATTGCGCAGGCCATCTTGCAACTCTTTTAACGCGATAAAAAGAATCGGCTTCATGGGGCACTCCTATGAGCAGATGGCTGAGTCATAAAATGGCTGTAGATCTCTTCCATATTGGCCTGACGCACTTCGATATCCTCGGCATCGCCCTGCTCTAACAGAATTTTCAGCACCTGTTGCTTGGCGCCGTTATGGGTGGCCACTTCCAAATTATCCTCTCCTACCAAGCGGGCGTTAAATCCTTCACCACTTAATTGCGCCTGCCAGCGTCTTGCCTGTAACAGGCCATTGACTCTAATCAGACTGGGCAGACCCACTTGGCTGCGCAGCTCGCTGAGCGTGCCGTCAGCCTGCAGACGCCCCGCCGCCATAATCGCAGCACGGTCGATAAAGGCTTCCACACCGGCCAGCACATGGGAGCACAGAATCACTGCCGTTCCCCCTTCACGCAATTGCTGGATGATGGCGTACAGCTCACGGGTAGCGATGGGATCCAGGCCCACCGTGGGCTCATCTAGCAGCAACAAGCGTGGTTTTCCCAATAATGCCTGCGCCAACCCCAGGCGCTGACGCATACCTTTGGAGTAGGTTTTCACTTTACGCTGGCAGGCCTCAGTCAGCCCAACCTGCCTGAGCAAAGCCTCAACCTGCGCTGAAGGCGCGGATTTAAGCCGCGCGAAGTAGCGCAAGGTTTCCAGCCCGGTTAACTGCGGATAGAAAGACACATTCTCCGGCAGATAGCCTAACTGCTGACGAACTCCTACATGCTCAGGCGATGCACCAGATACGCACACCTGCCCAGATGTGGGACGCAGTAGCCCCAAAATAAGCTTCATGGTAGTGGTTTTGCCGGCGCCGTTATGGCCAAACAACCCCAATACTTCTCCTTCGTTAAGGCTTAAGTTCAAATCATGCAGGGCTTCTAACTTCCCATAACAATGGCGAACACTGTGTAACTCAACCAGTTTCATTGGCCTTTATCCTGTGTTTCTGGAGTGGCAGACATCAGCGGGTAGCTGTCTCTGACACCGGGAGACTTGATCACCGGGAACATCTGCTGCACCCAGCGCAGTAGTTCCACCGCAGGGCTGTGCATCAATAGCTTCATTTGTGGATACATCCACACCAAACGGTCAATATTGTCATTTGGCTCGTAGAGCACATCGCCTATACCGTCGGCATTGCGATCCCAGCCCAGATAATCGCTCCAATAGTTACCCCGACCATCCAATGACCATTCCTGAGTACGGGTCGCCACATATTTCACTTGCTGGCGATTGGCCACAAAGCGATTACCACTAAGCTGGTTGTCTTCTGAGCCTGCGGTAAGATGAATACCCAGGGCACTGTGGGCAAAATAATTGTCGGTAATACGGTTAAATACCGAGTTGTAGATAAACAGTGCCTTACCTTCAGCCCCTTGAATCATGCTGTCGCCGGTGCTGCCGCTTTTCACCCCGCTGACATAATTGCCGGATAAGGTGGAATAGGTGATGTAATTCATCAGGATGCCGTAATTCTGATCATCCTCTGAGCGGTTATCGACAACGGTTAGCTGGCGGCTTTGCATCAGCGCATAACCTGTACGGGTACGCCGGGTTGTATTGGCAATCACTTGGTTGTTATGAGAAAACATGTAATGGATGCCGTAGCGCACGTCTTCCAGCAAGTTATGTTCCAGCAGGTTGTGATTAGAGGTATCAATATAAATACCGTCACGCCCGTCGCGTACTTCATTCCCTATCACCCTGGCATCACGCACGGCATACAAGTGAATACCATTGCCTCTGTCCTGAGAACGTAAGCTGGCATCACCCTTGATTTGGTTGTCCAGAATCTTCACCTGTGGCGCACCATCCACCCAAATACCAAATCCGGGGGTATTAATTCGGTTGTCTTGGATAATCGCGCCCTGGGCCTTAGGGTGAATAAAGATGGCGGAATGCATAGCAGTCAAGTCACGGCCACCACCGCGCAGTTCGCAGCCCTTCAGGGTGACATTAGCGGCATGAATTTCCAGTATATGGCCCTGCCCCTTTGCATCCAGAATCGCACCGGGCTGACACTGAATAACCTGACTTTGCACAATCTGAAAATTGCCGCTATATACACCTGCGGGCAATATCCACACGCCGTCATCTGTGGCAACCAAGGGCAAGGATTGAGTAGGTTCCTTTGCAATAGCCAACCAAGGTGAACTAGCTAAGCTAAGCCCCAATAAGCACGCACCCAATAACGCTTTACTTCTGTTCATAGCAAAAGGCCGGTGGGTCACCCCACCGGCTCCCGTTGTTATGCAGGCTCAACCAACATGCGGCCAACCATTTCCATATGCAGGGCATGGCAGAACCAGTTACAGTAGTACCAATGCATGCCGGGCTTGTCCGCCACAAAAGTAACAGAGGCGGTTTGCTGCGGGCTGATTTCCATGCTGACACCGTGATTGGTCATACAGAAGCCGTGCGATACGTCCTCTATCTGGTCAAGGTTGGTGATCACCACAGTTACTTCATCGCCCTGTTTAACCTTAAACTCGGTAATGCCGTAAGTCGGTGCCACAGAGGTCATATATACCCGTACCTTGTTACCATCACGGATGACCTTATTATCGGATTCCAGTTTGACGCCGTCTTTTTTGGCCATTTCCACCGTTGGGGCAAAGAAGGGGTCATTACGATCCCAGATTTTGCGTGGGTGGATCTGGTCACGACGGGCCAGAATACAGTCATGAGGCTCAGCATAAGTCGGGCCGTCATGCACCAGTTTCATTTCCTCGCCGGAAATGTCGATAAGCTGGTCGTTCTCCGGATGCAAAGGACCGGTCAGCAGGAAGCGGTCTTTGGAGAACTTACACAACACCACCAGCCATTTACCGTCCGCATCGCGGGTTTCGGTCAAAGAGGCATGGTTGTGTCCCGGCTGATACTGTACGTCCAGCTTCTGGCGGATGTAGCTCACATCCTGCCCCTGGTAAGCCTTGATAGCATCGGCCATACTCCACTTCACCACCTGACTGTCGATAAATAAGGTGGTGTACGCGTTACCGCGTCCGTCAAAGGTGGTATGTAGTGGCCCTAAGCCCAGCTCAGGCTCGGCTGCCACGGTATCACGGGGATCACTTATCTTGCCGGCAAACAGGTCGTCGAGTTTATCAATGGCAATCATGGTCACGGTCGGCGACAGCTTGCCGTTGGCGATAAAGAACTTACCATCCGGCGAGGTATTCAGACCGTGGGGGTTTTTCGGCACCGGTACATAGCGGGTAAAGGGGCTGTCCTTGCCGTCTTTTTTACGTCCGTCTACCACAGGCACCTTGGAGTCACCCAAGGTGACAAATTTGCCGGCTTTCACCGCTTTTTCAATGGCCGGAATATTGAACACCACGACCCAGTCGCGTTCGTTACGCATCATACCGCCCAAATCATAGGCTTTTTCTGAGTTATAACAGGTAGAAGCGGCATATTTACCGCTGTAATCGGCGTCACAGTTATCCAGGTTACCGTCCACCATAACCTGAAACGCCACTTCCATCTTTTCCGCATCAATCACGTTAAACATGGTGTAGCTATAGTCGGCTTGCAGATCAAAGTGTTTGCCATCGTTAGGGTGCGGGATAACAAACTCAGCATTGGCAAACACATACTTGGTATGGGGCATTTTTTGCAGCCTCAAACCATGGATTGCTTGCACATTAGGCACCGTCAGCATCTTATCGCACTTCATAATATCCAAACGGATACGTGCCACACGGCTATTGGCCTTATCGTTGATAAACAAGTACTTGCCGTCATATTGACCATCGGTCATAGAAATATGCGGGTGGTGACAATCACCGTTTAAGAACTTGGCACTCTCACCCATGATGGCTTTACTTTCATTGGTAATGCCCCAACCAGTGGCAGAGTCAATATTGAACACCGGAATACGCATCAATTCGCGCATGGAAGGAACACCCAGCACCCTTACTTCGCCCTGATGGCCGCCGCTCCAGAAGCCGTAGTACTCATCCAGTTCACCGGGCGCCACATGGGCTTTTTGTTTGGCATCCTTTACCGCCGCGGCCCAGCTTTCCTTGCTCATTACCGTAGAACCAATACCCACGGCCCCCAACATGGCGGCGCCGGCTCCGGTCATGGCACTCGCACCTAAAAAGGCGCGGCGACTCATACCTTGCTTGTCGTTGTCTTTATTGCTTGTCATGGTTGTCTCCTTTAGAAACAGGGTTACGCTTGTGATTCAATCTGAACGACCGGGATCTGCCCCGCGTCCTGCTTGGCGGCGCGCTGGCGTTTTTTGTTCTTCGCGACCAAAGGCGGACATTTACGTTCGTTGTGATAGGTCATTTGGCAATCCAGGCAGTAATGGCACTCGTTGTGGTCGATATGCCCATCCGGGTGAATGGCCTGGATTTCACATTCGATGGCGCACAGCTTGCACGGGTTACCACAGTCTTTACGGCGCTTCAGCCAATCAAACAGCTTGAGTTTGGTGGGAATGGCCAGCGCCGCGCCTAATGGGCAGATATAGCGGCAGTAAACCTTGCGGGTAAAAATATTGACAATCAGCAGGATGACGGCATACAACACAAACCACCATTGACGATCGAACTTCAGGGTTATAGCGGTCTTGAAGGGCTCAACTTCAGCAAAGCGCTCGGCAGTGGCAAGAGACTCCAGCGAAATACCGAACAACAGCAGCAGAATGATGTACTTGATGGCCCAGAGTCGCTCATGTACGGCAAACGGCAGCTCGTACTGGGGAATTTTCAGCTTACGCGCCGCTTCGTTTATCAGTTCCTGCAGGGCACCGAAGGGGCACAACCAGCCGCAGAACACCCCACGCCCCCACAGCAATATGCAGGCGGCGGTGAAGGTCCACAGAATGAAAATCACCGGGTCAATAAGAAATAGCTCCCAGCGAAAATCCTGCATCATGGCGTGGACAAAGGTCAGCACGTTCACCACCGACAACTGCCCCAGTGCGTACCAACCGATAAACACCACAGTGAACAGCAGGTAGCCGCGACGCAACCAATGTAAGAATTGCGGCTTTTGCGTGAACTTGTCCTGCAAGAACAAGATCACCATCAGTACCAACAAGGCAGTCAGCACCACGCCAATTTGAAAACTCTTCTGATACCAGATGTTGACCCACATGGGACGATTTGCCGCTTCAATAGCCGCCAGTTGCTCTGCACTAGGGGCTGGACGTTCAACATAGCGCTCGGGTAGCTGATAGCCCAGTTCAAAGCTGGTAAACACCCCATCCACCGGACCGGTTTGACGCCGTACTAACAGCTCCAGACTCCAGGGCGAACCGGGGTCGAATTGATGATGGTCACGGATGGTGAAGATGGACATCTCACCCAGCTCCGGTAACCCGTCAATATAAAGATCCGACAACCTTTGTTGGTCTAAATCGCGAAAACTGATGATGTCGCCAAACTGACGCAGCTGGATGCGGTCAAAAATACCGCCGCGCACATAGCCGGAGCCTTTAAAGGAATAATCGCCACTGGCCAGCACCGCAATGGCAAACTCGCCGTCTTTTAATTGCTCCTGCAGGTAAGCATATTGACGCTCACCGAGCAGGTTGCGGCCTATACTGGGGGGATCCAATTGCGCCACGTACATATCGATAAAGGTGCCTTGTTTGCTTTCACCTCCCTGCCTGCGTTGATGTTGCCCTTGCCCGCGACCTTGCCTGTGCCCTTGTAGGTCTTTTTCTGCAATATCAGCAAAGGCCTTATCAACCTGCGTCCAGGTCAGGTGTAAGCGTCGCACCGAGCCATCGCCAGTTAAACTTTGCCAGTCCGTTTCAGTAAAACCATCCGTTTTCACTACCGCAGGGGCGTGGGGGCGATTACTGACATCCTCGATTAGCCCCAAAGACACCGCCACTTCATGGGCAGAACGCATGATGACTTCGTTAACCACCATCACAGTCACTGTGGCGCCGGTTACCGCATCCACTGTGACCGCCTCAGGATCTGAAGTATTGCCCACCACCACACGCTGGTCGGCCATAACCCCTTGGTATTTAGCGCTAAAGTCATGCAGCTTTTGCTCGGGGATCCCCACCAGCAAAATCGGCTCGTGATGCTCAAGCACATAGGCATCGGCTATACGCCCATCGGTATCCAGGAGTATCTGCAGATTAATGGGCTTGCCTGAATAGGCGGGAATATCCACCACCTGCAGGCTTTGGAACTGATATCCCACTAAGCTGTCACCGGCCAGCAGACGACGAACCTGATACTCGCCCTCCGGCTCAGACCAACGGGTGGCAGTGGGAAACAGTTGGCTGACCCGCTGCCACCCGATATCGTCAAAGGAAGCGGCATGGGCCGCAAAAGGTAGGCACAAGACTGCAAGGTGCAGCCAAACAGCAAGACAGCACCAATAACAACTGTTAATTATTGGCCATTGCCGGACAGGCTTCATGTTATTTCTCCGCTTTGAACAGATGTTCCAAGGCATTGATGGATAGGGTTATTTTGGCCCTGAGCGGGGTGCACTGAAATACCCCTTAGTGGTTAGCTAAGGGGAGTAAAAGGGCTAGTTGGCGGTTGGCGGTTGGCGGTTGGCAACAGAGCGTAAACGGCTTTGCGGGCTAACAGGCGTTAAATGCAGCCTCCACAGCTGCCGCAGCGCCAGTCCGCTGCATTCACGGCACGATAAAACCAGCGCAGATGTGGCTCGTCCAGAGGCACCTGATGTTGTTCAAATACCTCCGCCAGCCAGTCGACATTGGCCACTATCCACTCATCTTCGGCTGTGCCCTCAATAAAGTCGTCTTCATCGGGAAACAGGTAACTGAAATTGCCACGGGTATCCATATCGTTTTCTGCCTTACTATCAGGCAGATTCAGGGGTAAGCCCTGATAATGGATAATCCAGTGGCCCAGGCACAAGGTATGGCCTTGTGCAGACCATTTGGCAGTGAAGGGATTATTCTGCATAGCCAGAAGCTAGGTTCTTTGAGGTGATTATTGCATTAGCGGCGAACCATCCAGGCCAAAATCAAAGCCCTGAATATCCGCGTCGCTGAGCAGCCTGGTAATATACTGAGCACTGGCTTTGCGCCTGACCTTAGTATCCAGGTAGCTTTGAATGTCAGCCCGTACTTGCTCAAAGGGCAAGGGATTTCCCTCTACCCGCCTGACTACCTCAACCACATGATAGCCGTAGCGACTTTCCACGGGTTTGGCCATCAAGCCTTGTGGCGCGGCAAACAGCTGACGCTCAAACTCTGGTACGGTCTGACCTTTGCTGATTTGGCCAAGATTCCCCCCCAGCCTGGCCGACGGACAGTTGGAGTGCGCTGACGCCAGGCTGGCAAAATCCCCTTCGCCATTGCCCAGACTTTGCAATATGTGCTCGGCCAGTTGCCTGGCTCTGTCCCTTTCCGGCAAGTCACGAGGATCGCCAGCCAGCAGAATATGCCTGACTTCCAGCAATGGCGCAGTGGCAAATTTGCCACGATTGGCCGCAAAATACTGACGACACTCATCAGTGCTGGCCCGAGCCGGCGGACATTCGGCGGCCAGCAGTTTGTCTATCACCCATTGTTCCTGCTCACCATCAAAGGGGGCCTCGCCTGCATATAGTCCGAGCGCCACCGCACGTTGTCGCACTACTTCGTTAATAATCAGAGCCTGGGCAGATTTAACCGCCGCTTCTCGGCGACTGGCAGCCGGGTGATACTGCATTTCAGCACTGATTTGCTCGGCGCTGATAACCTGCTGATTTACCGTAACGGATGGAATATCACTTATAACCATCATTTCTCACCTGTGAAAAAGGACACATCCTTGTGTCTGCTGAGTGAAACTAACGCTGACGCACGACCTGGTAATTGCGGCGCATGTACTTCACCGGCACGCTCCAGATATGCACCAAACGGCTAAACGGGAACAACAGGAATAAGGTCATACCCAGCAGCACATGCAGCTTGTAAATCAAGCCCACGTCAGCAATGGCCAGAGATGCTGCCTGCGCATTGAAGGTCACCGTATTTTGCGCCCAGGCCATCAGCTTAAGCATTTCCGAGCCATCCAGGTGGCCCATGGAAAACGGAATACTCAGCAAGCCAAGAATTAACTGTGCGTAGAGTAGAACCAGGATAACTATATCCATACGGGTACTGGTGGCGCGGATACGCGGATTATGTAACCGGCGCTTAAGCAGAATTGTCATGCCGTACAGACATATCAGCCCAAACAGGCCCCCTGCTCCCATGGCCACCAACTGCTTGGTTGCCGGGGAAATACCCAGTACATCCCACACCTGATGAGGGGTCAGCAAACCAACAAAATGGCCGGCCAGAATCGCCAGAATGCCGATATGAAAGGCAAAACTGCCTTTGCGTAGTTGTTTACTTTCCAGCATCTGACTGGAGCCGGTTTTCCAGCTATAGGGCTCGCGGTCGTAACGGATAAGACTACCCAGTACAAACACCGCCAGCGCGATATAAGGATAAATTCCAAACAGCAAATGATTGATAAACGACATAATCCGCTCCTCAGTTCAGCCGGGCGCTATCGCCACTGGCTGCATCCACAAATTCGATGGGCACATGCTGGTCACGGCGCTGGCCGGACTCGGGCCGGTTCAATTGGCTGGGACAACCGCCATTAATGGCATCACCACCAAAAGTCACCGCCTCTTCCTCCCATACCTTATCCAGCGCCTTAGGCGTATGGTCAGCCTGCTCAGAGGCGATCTGTGCTTGCAAGGCATCCAGGTCCAAAGACACCTGACTGACTTCCAGCAAGGCTTCACAGAGCACGGCATAATCCGAACGACGTTTTTGCAAGCGTACCGCCAGCAACCCAAGCACCGGGGCAATATCGGCAATCCAGTCTGTGGCCTGATGCTGCTGGGTAGCCGCAAATTCCAGGTACAAAGGCAGATAATCGGGCAACTCATGTTCAGCAATTTCAAGCCCGGCCTGGCGATATTGCGCCACCAATTCCACCATGGCCTGCCCGCGGTCGCGGGATTCACCATGAATATGCTCGAAAATCAGTAAGGACAGCGACCGCCCTCGTTCAAACAAACCGTCGTATTCCTCTTGCCAGTCCAATAGGTCGCCGTCCAGGTGTCGCAACACAAACTGGCTTAACGCCTGCTGTGTGTTAGCGGTTAAGTCGGCGCTGGCAATCACCTCTAAGGCCTCGTCCCGGGCGGCCAGCAAGCCGGCCTGCGGGTAATCCAGTAATCTGGCCAGTAACGTCAGTATTTTCATGGCCTACTCCTGAATCTCAACGGGGATAACCTGGCGGACGGTCTGGCTCTTAGTCCCAAACAAGTTCACCTCGGAAGAACTGCCACAGCCGTTACCAAAGCTGAAACCACAACCGCTCTTCATATCGTAAGCGTCTTGGGCATAAGCGGTATGGCTGGTGGGAATGACAAAGCGGTCTTCATAGTTGGCCAGCGCCATCACCCGGTACATTTCCTCCACCTGCCAATCATGTAATCCGGCAGCAGCAATGACTTCATCATCTTTCACCCCTTCCACCTGCTGTGCTCGTTTATAAGCACGCATCGCCAGCATCCGTTCAAGGGCGCGGATCACGGGTTTCTCGTCACCCGCGGTGAGCAGGTTAGCCAGGTATTTAAGCGGAATGCGCAAGGATTTAAGATCAGGGATAACGCCATTCATGCCCACATGCCCTGACTCTATCGCCGTTTGAATAGGTGACAGAGGCGGTACATACCAAACCATAGGTAAGGTACGGTATTCAGGGTGCAAAGGCAGGGCAACCTTCCACTCCATGGCCATTTTGTAGACCGGTGATTGCTGCGCGGCTTCCAGCCAGGCATCTGGGATCCCCTCACGTTTTGCCGCGGCTTGTACGTCTTTGTTGAATGGATCCAGGAAGATATCGCACTGCGCTTGGTACAAGTCCTGATCATTAGGTACCGATGCCGCATCGGCTATCTTATCGGCGTCGTACAGCAGTACACCCAAATACCGGATACGGCCCACACAGGTTTCCGAGCAGACTGTGGGTTGGCCCACCTCAATACGCGGGTAGCAGAAAATACACTTCTCTGATTTGCCGGTTTTCCAGTTGTAGTAGATTTTCTTATACGGACAACCCGATACGCACATACGCCAACCGCGACATTTATCCTGGTCAATCAGCACAATGCCGTCTTCTTCGCGTTTGTAGATGGCGCCGCTGGGACAAGATGCCACACAGGCCGGATTCAGGCAGTGTTCGCATAAACGTGGCAGGTACATCATAAAGGTGTTTTCAAACTGGCCATAAATGTCGGCCTGCACCTTATCGAAGTTTTTGTCCTTACGGCGTTTACTAAATTCGGTACCGAGGATCTCCTCCCAATTCGGCCCCCACTCGATTTTCTCCATACGCTGGCCGCTGATTAATGAGCGGGGTCTGGCCACCGGCTGGTGTTTACTCTCCCCTGCGCGGTGCAGATGCTGGTAATCAAAATCAAAAGGTTCGTAATAATCGTCGATATCCGGCAGATCCGGGTTGGCAAAAATGTTGGCCAGAATACGGCGTTTGCCGCCCTGCTTGGGCTCCAGCTTACCGTTTTTGCTACGGACCCAACCGCCGTTCCATTTTTCCTGGTTTTCCCATTCCTTGGGATAACCGATGCCAGGTTTGGTTTCAACGTTATTAAACCAGGCATATTCCATCCCCTCACGGGAGGTCCAGACGTTTTTACAGGTAACCGAACAAGTGTGGCAGCCAATGCATTTGTCCAGGTTCAGTACCATGCCTATTTGCGCTCTGACTTTCATGTTACTTCTCCTGCTCGTTCAGTTGGGCATCCAGGGCGTCGACACTGTCGTCATCCAACCAGTCCACTTTGCTCATCTTGCGCACAATCACAAACTCATCGCGGTTACAGCCCACTGTGCCGTAATAGTTAAAGCCGTAAGCCTGTTGGGCGTAGCCACCAATCATATGCGTGGGTTTTAACACTGCGCGGGTCACGGAGTTATGAATACCGCCACGGGTGCCGGTGGTTTCAGCGCCAGGTACGTTCACTATCCGCTCCTGGGCGTGATACATCATGCTCATCCCTTCCGGCACCCGCTGTGACACCACGGCCCGGGCAGCGATGGCGCCATTGACGTTAAACACCTCAATCCAGTCGTTATCTTCAATCCCGGCTTTGGCAGCGTCTGGCTCGGCCAGCCACACAATAGGGCCACCACGGGACAAGGTCAGCATCAGCAGATTGTCCGAGTAAGTACTGTGAATGCCCCACTTTTGGTGTGGCGTGATCCAGTTCAGCACCAGCTCTTTGTTACCGTTACTCTTCTTGTTTAATACAGGCCGCACCGTTTTCAGGTTAACCGGTGGTTTGTACAGACAGTGCATTTCACCAAAGTCACGCATCCATTCATGATCCTGATAAAACTGCTGACGACCTGTGATGGTGCGCCAGGGGATCAACTCATGCACATTGGTATAACCTGCGTTATAGGACACATGCTCGTCTTCCAAGCCTGACCAGGTAGGTGAGCTGATGATCTTGCGCGGCTGCGCGACTATGTCGCGAAAACGGATCTTCTCCTCTTCTTTAGGCAGCGCCAGATGGCGGTGGTCTAAGCCGGTAATTTGCGACAGCGCATCCCAGGCCTTAACGGCTACCTGACCGTTGGTCTCTGGCGCCAAAGATAGGATCACTTCGGCCGCATCAATGGCTGTGTCAATTTTTGGCCGGCCCTGATTGGCACCAGCTTTGATATGACGCTGATTCAGCTCACCAAGAAAATCCACTTCCTTCTGGGTATTCCAGCTAATGCCCTTACCGCCGTTGCCCAATTTGTCCATTAATGGACCAAGGGAGGTAAAACGCGCATAGGTATTGGGATAGTCACGCTCGACGGTAATCATATTCGGCGCAGTTTTGCCTGGGATCAGGTCGCATTCGCCCTTCCACCAGGCCTGGCTGCCAAAAGGCTGTGCCAGCTCACCGGGGCTGTCATGCTGCATCGGCTGAGTCACCAGATCTTCTTCCTGGCCAAGGTGTCCTTCACAGAGCTCTGAGAACGACTTGGCAATCCCCTTGAAGATGTCCCAGTCACTACGCGATTCCCAAACCGGGTCCACGGCGCTGGACAAGGGGTGAATAAAGGGGTGCATATCCGAGGTATTCAGGTCGTCTTTTTCATACCAGGTCGCAGTAGGCAACACGATGTCGGAATACAAACAGGTGGTGGACATACGAAAATCCAAGGTGACAAACAAATCCACCTTGCCTTCCGGCGCATCATCACGCCAGTGCACATCTTCGGGCTTGTCACCGCCCTCTTCACCTAAATCCTTACCCATCAAGCCGTGCTTGGTACCCAGTAAGTGGCGCAGCATATATTCATGACCCTTACCGGAAGACCCCAGCAAGTTGGAGCGCCAGATAAACATATTACGCGGGAAGTTTTTCGGGTTATCCGGATCCAGACAAGCAAATTCCAGCTCGCCACTTTTTAATTGCTGCACCGCATAATCTTTGGCTGACATACCGGCGTCACGGGCATCACGACAAAGCTGCAGCGGGTTCATACCAAGTTGCGGCGCCGACGGCAGCCAACCCATGCGCTCGGCACGGGTGTTGTAGTCGATAATGGCTCCGGTCCACTTGCTCTTATCCGCCAGCGGCGAAATCACTTCCTGCATATGCAGTTTTTCATAGCGCCACTGGCTGGAGTGATTATAGAAAAAGGACGTGCCGTTCATATGACGAGGTGGACGTACCCAGTCAAGGCCAAACGCCAATGGGGTCCAACCGGTTTGCGGACGCAGTTTTTCCTGGCCCACATAATGGGCCCAACCGCCGCCGCTTTGTCCTACGCAACCACACAAGATCAACATATTGATCAGGCCACGGTAGTTCATATCCATGTTGTACCAGTGGTTCATCCCCGCGCCGACAATGATCATCGAGCGACCTTTGGTTTTGGCCGCATTGTCAGCAAACTCACGGGCCACTTTCACCACATCGGCGGCCTTCACGCCGGTGATGGCTTCCTGCCAGGCCGGGGTATAAGGCAGGTTCTGTTCGAAGGTTTTGGCACAGTTAGGGTCCTGATAGCCGTTCTCCACGCCATAGTTAGCCAGGGTCAAATCAAATACCGTCGCGACTTTGGCCTGACGCCCATCCGCCAGCGTCACCAACCTGACGGGCACCTTACGGGGGATCACCGCGTCATGTTCGGTATGTTGGAAATAACCGTATTCGTGTTCACGGCTACCAAAGTACGGGAAATTAACCGCTGCCAGCTCGTCATGACCGGCTTTCAGGCTGAGCTGCAGATGCAGGTTCTCGCCGGTTTTACCGTCACGCTGGGTCAGGTTCCATTTACCTTTGCCAATACCGCTTTGTGCCTCCCCCCAGCGATAACCTATGGCGCCGGTGGGAGACACCAGTTCACCGTTCTCTTCATTAAGCGCTATGGTCTTCCATTCGGGGTTGTTTTCCTGCCCGAGATTGTCCAGCAAGTCGGACGCGCGCAGAAAACGCCCCTGTACCAAACTGCCATCTTCCTGCTCGTCGAGTAACACCAACATGGGCATATCACTGTAACGACGAACATAGTCAGTGAAATACTCGACCTGACGGTCAACATAAAACTCTTTGAGGATCACATGGCCAAAGGCCATCGCCAGCGCGGCATCTGTCCCCTGCTTGGGTGCCAGCCACTGGTCGGTCAGCTTGGCGACCTCGGAATAATCCGGCGTCACACTGATAACTTTTGTGCCTTTATAGCGAACCTCGGTGAGGAAGTGCGCATCTGGGGTGCGGGTCTGGGGTACATTCGAGCCCCAGCAGATAATGTAATTGGCGTTGTACCAATCCGCCGACTCGGGCACATCGGTCTGTTCCCCCCACACCTGCGGTGACGCCGGTGGCAGGTCGCAATACCAGTCGTAAAAACTCAGGCAGTTACCGCCAATCAATGACAAATAACGAGCCCCGGCGGCATAGGACACCATGGACATGGCTGGAATAGGCGAAAAGCCGGTTACCCTGTCAGGCCCATAGGTTTTGGTGGTGTAAATGTTGGCCGCGGCGATGATTTCATTCACCTCATCCCAGCGCGCCCGTACAAAACCACCTAAGCCCCGCTGCTGCTTGTAATCCTTGGCTTTAACCGGGTCTTCAACGATGGACGCCCAGGCCTCAACCGGATCTTTGTGCTGCATTTTGGCCTGACGCCACAGCTTCACCAAGCGCTTACGAATCTTCGGATACTTGAGGCGATTGGCGCTGTAGATATACCAGGAATAACTGGCACCACGGGGACAGCCACGAGGTTCATGATTAGGCAGGTCAGGCCGGGTGCGAGGATAATCGGTTTGTTGGGTTTCCCAGGTCACCAGGCCGTCTTTAACATAAATTTTCCAACTGCAGGAGCCGGTACAATTCACCCCATGGGTGGAGCGCACTATTTTGTCGTGTTGCCAGCGACGACGATACCCATTTTCCCAACTCCGATCTTCGTCTGTGGTCACACCGTGGCCTTTGGCGAACTGTCCTTTTATACGTTTGAAATACTGCAATCTGTCCAGAAATTGACTCATGCCGGACTCCTGTTGATAAATTAGCTACTGGTCTTGGCGAAATACTCGCTCTGCAGCCTAGTAAAATAGATCGCTAACAGCCTCGCAATCCCTTGCCACATAAGGGATTTAAGACAAATACCCCATAAGGGGTAGCTGTTAAATCAGGCAAAAATCAGTAATATCGCGGGATGAAAGGCAGGTGGAAACCAAAAGCCGGTAGTAGGAACTACTCCCTGTTTATTGTGAGTACCACCTGTGCCCCTGACAGGTAAGGCGATGTTAAAGCAACTTAATCGTTCAATAGTGTTCAGAATTGGCCTGATGATGTTTGTCATTAGTCTGTTGGCGGTGGTGAGTATGGCCAGCTCGGTGTTTATCAGTGACAGTGCTGAAAGTGACGCCTATGCCATCAACCTGTCCGGCACCCTGCGTATGCAAAGCTATCAGATCGTCATCAGCCTGATGCGTGAAGACTTAGCGGCAGACGAACGTCAGCAGCGCCTGGCCAAGCAGATCCAGCTATTTGACCAAACCCTGCATTTACCTACCCTACAGCGCCCGGCGATGGCCAAACAGGCCAGCGAGCATTTTCAGTTGTATGAGTCAATTGAGTCACGCTGGCAAGCGCGTATCAAACCAAATATTTCGTCTGCCACTCTACAGCCTGACCTTTTGCTGAACCTGCTAAATGAAACCGACGCCATGGTCAAAGACATCGACCGTTTGGTTCAGCTTCATCAGCATCATGCCGAGCAAAATGTCGCCACTATTCGCCTGATTCAGGGCCTTGCGTTATTGCTAACCGCCCTGCTAATGATTGTGGCCATGTTTATCATCAGCCGACATATTAAACAGCCGCTGGCCCAGCTGACCCAAATAGCCAGGCAAATAGGCCGAGGTGATTTTACCGGGCGCGCCCCCGACCATGGTCATGATGAACTGGCACTACTGGGTCATACCCTTAATCATATGTCAGATGCTATCAGTCGTTCCCACAGTTTGATGGAAAGAAAAGTGCAGGAGAAAACCATCCGCCTGCAACAAAGTAATCAGTCGATGGAACTGCTCTACAACATCAGTAATAGCCTGCAGGAGTCACTCAATCATCCGTCGGAGTTTGGCCCGCTGCTAAATCGCCTGGCAAAGATTACCGGACTGTCGGATCTGGACCTATGCATGATGACAGCCTCGGGTAATACGCCTTACGAACACCTGATGACCAAGGATAAAATTTTACCCTCGCGCTGCATCAATAAAGATTGTAATGGGTGTATGAATGCCAACCCACCGACAGATAATAAACTGACCTTTCCCCTGACCCGTGCTTCCACTAACTATGGCGTGCTGGTATGTCAGTTGCAGCCAGGGCAAAAATTGGAAACCTGGCAGATGCGCCTGCTCAAGTCCGTGGCTGATCAGTTTGCCGTAAGTTTGAGCCTGCGTGACCAGCAGGAACAAAGTCGCCGACTCGTGCTAATGCATGAACGTACTGTTATTGCCAGAGAACTGCACGATTCATTGGCGCAGGCCCTGTCTTATCTAAAAATTCAGGTGGCCAGGTTAGAGAAGCTACTTAAACAGCCTAACGGCGCTGATAAAGCCGCCCCGGTTATTGACGAACTGAAAACCGGATTAAGTTCAGCCTACCGGGAGTTACGTGAACTGCTTACCACCTTCAGACTGAAAATGGATGGCCAGAGTTTGCGCGCAGCCATGGAACAAAGTCTGCTGCAACTGCAGGAGCGTTCCGACAGTATTCGCTTCTCGCTGGAATTTGATGTGGACAACCTGCCCTTTAGCCCCAATGAAGAAATTCACCTGCTGCAAATCACCCGCGAAGCCTCGCAAAACGCGTTGCATCATTCAGGGGGCAATGAAGTGGTGGTGAGTTTGCAGCGAGATGCCAGCACCCCATCCCATATCAAGCTTAGTATTCGTGATAATGGGGTCGGCATTGAAAACGACCCAGGCAAGCTAAATCACTATGGCCTGGCCATTATGCGCGAGCGCAGTCGTAATTTAGGGGGAGAGCTGAATGTACAACGCCATCCCAAAGGCGGCACCCTGGTCAGCTTTGAATTTGAACCTGAATATTATGCCCAGCGCAAAGATGAGGTGACAGGAACCTAGTCGCGTCACAGGATTGTAGACATTAATACGGCAGCTCAGGCAGCGCAGAGCCACAACTACGAACACTGTTACCCCTTAGCCAGAACACTATCTACCTATTTAGAGGTACCCACCTATCTCCTGAGATTGGTTGGCATCCTTCTCCCTAACCGTTACTCTTTGATTATTAATCAGATAAATGCCGGAGCCTAAGATGTCCGAGTTAACCCCAGCCACTGTATTGATGGTCGACGATCACCCTTTACTGCGTAAAGGATTGACACAACTGATTGAACTGGAAGACGACCTGGAAGTGGTGGGTGAAGCCAGTAGCGGTCAGCAGGCTATTGAGCTGGCCGAGTCCCTGGACCCGGATCTTATTACTTTGGATCTCAATATGCAGGGCATGGATGGGCTGCAAACCCTGAAAGCTTTACGCGAATGTGGCGTGGATGCTCGCATCATTATGCTTACCGTGTCAGACAGTGACGAAGATGTGGTAGAAGCTATTCGTTTGGGAGCCGACGGCTACCTGCTTAAGGATATGGAGCCGGAAGCCCTGATTGATAAGCTAAAAGAAGCGGTTCTGGGTAAGATGGTGATGAGCCCAAAGCTGACCGAAATCCTGGCTACCGCCTTACGCCGCCCTCAGCGCCAAACCAACCGCGCCCTGGCCAGTTTGACCAGCCGGGAGCTGGACATCCTTAAGCTTATCGCCAAGGGGCTGAGCAATAAGCTGATTGCCAGAGAACTGGATATCTCAGATGGTACGGTGAAGGTGCATGTCAAACATCTGTTGAAAAAGCTCGATCTGCGCTCACGGGTAGAGGCCGCGGTATGGATGGTTAATCAGCAAAGTAAAGGAGATATCAGGGGCTGATTGCCACTGACTGGTATTAGTGCTCCTTAACTTTACCCCATTTAAATAACTAGGGAATACTTATAGAACCGCGATGCCGGGGCAAGCTCGGCACTGACCGGAGTAACGCCCTAGTTGCCCTACCACCCTTGACAGTGACAACACGCTGTCCCCTATAACCATAAGTGAGACTCCGCCGCAGCCCATGCTGCTAATGTGAATCAAGCTACCACTAGAAATGGCTCGCTAGCGGGCCAAACCACAGGGATTAGGCACCAGCAGATTGGGCTTAGTGGTCACCACCAACGGGAAATCATCCCAATGCACCACCGGTCTATCCCTTTTGGGGAATGGTCTGACGCCTGGATTGTCGTAGCATTAATCCGTCGGGACAACGCCCGGCCTACCGAGCCGTTATCGCTAAACCGTCGGGCATGGGATAACGGCCTATAGGGTTGATGGAGAAATCTGTCAGCCTCCCGTGTTTGGAAAGGTAAGGAATCATGTTGGAAGATAGATTTGGCCGCCGCTTTCAGTATTTGCGACTGTCCATCACCGATGTTTGCAATTTTCGCTGCACCTATTGCTTGCCTGACGGTTATCGGGGTGACAGCAAACGCCGTTTTCTCAACCAGCAGCAGATTACCACCTTGGCAGGCGCATTTTCCGGCTTGGGTACCCAAAAAATCCGTCTTACCGGAGGGGAGCCTTCGCTGCGCAAGGATCTGACGGAGATCATTGCTATCTGTGCCCAAACTCGGGGCATTGACAAGGTAGCGCTGACCACCAATGGCTTCAAGTTACCCGGCCAAGTTAAGCAATGGAAGGACGCCGGGCTAAGCGCCCTGAATGTCAGTATCGACAGTCTGGATCCCAGACAATTCCACGCCATTACCGGCCATGACAAGCTGGATACTGTGCTAAAAGGGGTAGAAAGTGCCCTTTCGCAGGGGCTTAAGGTCAAGATTAACAGCGTGCTGTTAAAAGGCTACTCTCAGGCCCTACTCAAAGATGCACTGAGCTGGCTGAAAAGCACACCGGTCACACTCCGCCTGATTGAGCTGATGCAAACTGGCGACAATCGGGCATTTTTTGCCGAAAACCATCTCAGTGGTCAGCGCATAAAAACCGAATTGCTCGCCAGTGGTTGGCTGCCCATAGTGCGGGATAAAACCGCCGGCCCCGCACAGGAGTTTTGTCACCCGGACTATCAGGGCAACATTGGTTTGATCATGCCCTACGACAAAGACTTCTGTACCAGTTGCAATCGGCTGCGGGTGTCTGCCACAGGTAATCTGCACTTGTGCCTATTTGCCGAACAGGGGTTGTCTCTGGCGCCCTGGTTGCAAGATGGTGATATAGACGGCCTGCAAACACATATTTTGCAATTGCTTGGGCAAAAAAGCAGTAGCCATTGGTTGCAGCAGGGTTTGACCGGCGCCACTCAACAACTGGCCATGCTGGGAGGCTAAATGCTGATTGGATTGGGGCTGGCCGGCGGGCATTTCAGCCGGATGGAGCAAGACAGAGTTCAGCTTCAATACACGCTGTATAACCATAGGCGCAGAACTGGCCAGGCTCGCTATTTTCAGTCCTGTTTTCTGCCTTTATATTTACCTATTACCGAGGTATTGCGTCCTTACCTTAGACAACTGATGGATAACGAAGGCCAAGGTTCGGTGCGCAATATGTTGGATCACCGGCATGCCTGTGCCCGACCCTGCGACGCCAGGCAAGGACTCGCCAATCTGAATACACCTGAGCAATGGCAAACCGCCATTACCAATGGAATGACACTATGACTACAACCCCATTATCACCCGACGCCGCTTTGAATATCGCCATACTGACGGTGTCCGATAGCCGCAGCCTCGAACAAGACAAAGCCGGACAGTATCTGCAAGAAAAGCTACTAAGCGACGGACATAAGTTAAGCCAGCGGCTTTTACTGCCAAGAAATCGCTACCTTATCCGTGCCCAGGTATCCACCTGGATTGTCAGCACCGATGTGCAGGTGATTCTGATCAATGGCGGTACCGGTTTTCATGCTGACGATTGCACCCCCGAGGCCGTGTCTGTGCTGTTTGACCGCGAAGTCGCTGGGTTTGGCGAGCTCTTCAGACAACTTTCTTTTCAGGATATTGGGCCATCGGCATTGCAATCCCGCGCACTGGCAGGCTTGGCAAACCATACCCTGATTTGTTGTTTGCCAGGCTCGGTCAATGCCTGCACCACCGCCTGGCAGCAGCTGATTGCGCCGCAACTGGATGCACGCCAGGGTAAATGCAATTTTCTTGGCCACCTCAATGTAACTCCCCTGTGTGAACAGCGGCCATGACCGGTCTGACGCATTTGAACAACAAAGGGGAAGCCAGCATGGTGGACGTTAGTCACAAGCAGCTAACGCACCGTTTGGCCATGGCTGTTGGCTATGTGGCAATGCAGCCCGACACCTTGGCGAGAATTTGCGCAGGAATGCTCCCCAAGGGCGATGTATTTGCCGTTGCCAGAGTCGCCGGCATTCAGGCAGCCAAGCAATGTGCCAGTTTAGTTCCCCTGTGCCACCCACTGATGCTTAGCGATATCCAGGTGGCATTTAAGGTGGATGCCGACAACGTCAGGGTGGAGATTCAAGCCACCTGCAAAGTAACAGGACAAACCGGAGTTGAGATGGAAGCGCTGACGGCCGTGTCCGTCGCGGCCCTGACCCTGTTCGACATGTGTAAGGCCATCGATCCGGCCATGCAGATTGGCGGTATCAGAGTCATCACCAAGTCCGGTGGCAAGAGTGGTCACTGGCAAGCGAGAGAAGATCATGATTGAAGTATTGTTTTTTGCTCAGCTGCGCGAGCAGATGGGTCATGACAAACTGGCGCTGCAAAATGCCTTTGCCGATCTAGGTGCACTTCGTCAGTACCTGATGGCACAGCATAGAGAGTGGCAGTCCTACCTGGCGCCGGACAATTCCCTGGCAGCGGTAAATCAGTGCTTAGTGGATGACAGTCATCCCTTGCATGCCGGTGACGAAGTCGCTTTCTTTCCCCCTGTTACCGGAGGCTAACATGCATCACACGCTGCCATCAGACTTTATCTCGGTAAGAGAAACCAACTTCAGCCAGGCCGAAGAATACCTGCAACTTTGCGCTGGTAACCAGCAGGACGGTGCCGTGGTCAGCTTCGTTGGGTTGGTACGGGATTTTAATCAACACAGCCAGGTACAAGGACTGACACTGGAACATTATCCGGCCATGACGGAAAAATCGCTTAGGGAGATAGTGGCTGAGGTAAGACACTTGTGGTCTGTTGGCCGCGTCCGCTTGATTCACCGGGTGGGAAGCTTACAGGCCGGAGAACAAATCGTGTTTGTCGGTGTAACCAGTCAGCACCGGGGCCAGGCATTTCAAGCCTGCGAATTCATTATGGATCAGCTTAAGACCCGGGCACCGTTTTGGAAAAAAGAACGGGATAATACCGGTGAACACTGGGTACAAGCCAAACAGCAGGATCAGCAAAAAGCCCAGCACTGGTATCATCAAAAACACCCGCACCATATTAGGTAGAGAGCAACCCTGCCGCCCAATTTCAGTGCGAGTTTAGTCTTGATAGGCATCCAGAATAATCACCGCGGTCTTTTTGGCCATCTCTGCGGCATTGGCCAAATTGGCAGTATGCGCACTGACAATGGCGCCATCGGATAGCAAGCTTAGCTGGCAGGCCACCTCTTCAGGATGACGACATTCAATGCCAGAGATAAGCTCCGTAATGTATTGCAAAATAAAGCGCTTATGATTGGCACAGACCACATGAATAGGATCGGTTTTTCTTGGGTACTCAGCAGATGCATTGATAAACATACAACCGTTAAACTTCTCTGAGTTAAACCATTCCGATAAGGCGTCAAAATAGGCAAGTATTCTGGCATAGGCCGGCTTTCCCCTTTGCACTTTTTCATACTTATCCACCAACGCCTTAATCATTGCCATAAACTCCTCATCCCTTTTGTTTAACGCAGCAATAATTAGCTCATCTTTAGACTTAAAATGATTGTACAACGTTCGTTTGGCTACCCCGGACTGCGCTAAAATAGTGTCTATCCCAGTGACTCTGAAACCATGCTGATAAAACAGTTTCTGTGCCACTTCGACCAGTTCATCTCGTTTACTCTTCTTTGTCACTATTCGTTTCCCAGACATCAAAACCTCAGAACAAATACACTCTACAGTCTAATTTTGTATGGCATTTATTTTTAACTAAATAAATAACTAAGTGTCGTATAGCGTACAGCTTAGTCTACCTCAAAATTAGTCTAGATCGTCTGGACTATATTCAATATGCATAAAGCAACCACCAATCACTAATAACAGATACTTACCTGATGGGCAGAGCAGAGCCCGCACACCGAAGAAATTTACTAGCACTAGACTAGGACAGTTGGCGAGCCGTCTTCTGCCACTGTCTTGGAGATTGCCCCGTCCATTGACGGAAATGGCGACTGAATACGGCCACTTCGGCATACCCCAGTTGCAGCGCCAATTCGGTGATTGACTGTGAACCAAACCTAAGCTGCTGTTCTGCCATGTTTTGTCGAACCTCGCGCAATAGCAGACTGTAACTGACCTCTGCGGCTTTTAAACGCATTTGCAAGGTACGTTCATGCATTCCCAGCGCCGTGGCCACTCTATCTATACTGCATTCCCCGGTGGGCAAGAGCCGGCCAATAACTTCCTTAGTCTGCGCCGCAAGGTTGTCTGGATAATGGTTCTGTAAGTAAGCCAGATAAGCGGTTAAATGCCGGTTTAATGCCTCATCATCATGGTGATTACGACTGGCTAATTGGGCGGTAGTCAGCACAATGCCATCAAAGTCCTGCTCAAATCGTATCGTCGGTAGCGGTGTCGCCAGCGAGGTATGACTGGCTATAGGCTGAGCCTGACGTAAATACAAGGTCATTGCCCTCGGCTCGGTATTTAACAGACCAGAGACAAAAATGGCCATTTGCGCCACACTCATTTGCATAAGCTGTACAAAGGAATGAGACACTGGTAAATCGAGAGACAAACTCAGCCGCGCCGAGTCACCGCGCGGTACTATCTGCAGCGACACGCCACCTGCATGCAAATAAACATAGCGGTTACCCCATTCCAGTGCCTCGGCCACGGTAGCAGCGCGTGATACCAACATAGGCAAGTCCCCTAACACATTCGCCCGCTGGCGTTGTGCTAATGCCAGCCCAAACAGGGGTTGCTGGCAGCGCTGAGCGGCTATCTCCAGTAAGGTTGCCAATTTGGCATGGGCAATATAGGTGTTAGGATCCCTAAACTGCACCTGATGCAATCCCGCCTGACGAATAATCTCTATGGGGTTTTGCCCATATTCCAACACCAGTTGTTCAAAATGTGCCGCCGCCCCACTGCGTACTAAATGCATATATCCGCCTTACGCCCCTCGAAACTCGTAATATATCAATTTAAATGCGTAATAAGTCAAGAACCATGACCAGATTCTCACTACATTGAACTCATCACCCCGTTCTTGTCGCCCGAAACTGGCGCCGGACCGGTGTCACATTCCGTGTTAAATAGAGGAGTCACTTATGACGATGATGAACTCAATTGCCTTACAAGATGGTGTTTTGAAATCTATTCAAGCCCCGCTGCCAGAGCCGCAAGCCGGACAGGTGTTAGTGCGCAGCCTGGCATGTGGTATCTGCGGTTCGGACTTACACATTGCCCGCCATTCAGATGACGTACTGAACTTTTTCCGTGATATGGACTTACTGCCTCCTGGCACTGACAACCATGCCCAGGTATTGCTGGGCCATGAATTCTGCGCAGAGATTATCAGTTACGGACCCAATACCCAGCAAGAACTGCCCATTGGAAGCCGGGTGACATCCGTGCCCATTCTGCTCAGCCAGGATAATGCCGGGGTTGGCGTGACACCTGGTGTAGGGGGCGCCTACTCCGAATACTTTATCCTCGATGAAGCGCTGCTCTTGCCGGTGCCTAATCATGTCCCAGCCGAAGCTGCTGCCTTAACCGAGCCATTGGCGGTAGGATTACATGCCGTAAATCGCGCCGATATCCGTCCTGAGGATACCGCCTTAGTGGTTGGCTGTGGCCCTATTGGTTTAGCGGTTATCTCTGCCTTGCATCGCAAAGGCGTAAAAAACATTCTGGCCGCCGATCTGCAACAAGACAAGCTGGCAATGGCACGGGAGTTTGGCGCAACGGCCGATGTTAACCCCAAAGAGCAGGACGAAGTGGCCGTCGCAGCAAAATATGCCGGCAGCAACCGCTTGGTGATTTTTGAATGCGTAGGCATTCACAGTCTTATCGATGGCTTTGTGCGCCGTGCGCCGGCTAACGCTAGGATTGTCATCACCGGCGTGCATACTACGCCCTCTACCATCAATTATGCTTACGCCACAGTGAAAGAGCTGGATCTGCGTTTTTCCTACTATTACCAACCGGATGAATTTAAAGAATGTCTGGATGCCATTGCCGAGGGCGAAATTCCCTGGCAACTGCTGCTCACAGGTAAAGTGGGGATTGATGGTGTAGGCGATGCCTTTGCCCAGCTAATGAAGCCCAATCAGCATATCAAAGTGATGATCGAACCCTGGCGTAAAGGGCTCCTCGAAGTCTATTAAGAATAAGCTATCTCTTTTGCCGGCCATACTATGGCCGGTTTTTCTGTTTTTATCCCCTAATGTTTGTTACGCCCGCGCTAATTTTCCCCGCAGCTTAGTCCAATGACCCGAATACCCGTTTTAGTAGCCCAAACTTACAAGCATGCAATAAGGCTGATTTCACCCTCGCCCCGCATTCGCAAATAGTCAAATACAGCTCGTAAAATATCAAGATAGGAGAGTGCGGCAAGATTATAGTAAGTCGTATCAACAACCGGAGAGTCAAGATGCGATTAGCAAACAAGAACATTATTGTGACAGGTGCGGCAGGCGGTATAGGCCAAGCCATGGTCAACAAACTGCTCACCGAAGGAGCCAATGTATTAGCTTCTGATATCTCAGATGAAGCACTGGCGGTTTTCGGCCACTATAACTCGCCACGTCTTGTCACCCTGGCCACAGATATTACCCATTACGCCCAGGTAGAAGCCATGATCAGCCATCTTGTCAGTCACTTTGGACATTTGGATGTGCTGATTAATAACGCGGGTATTGCCACCGCTAAGCCGTTGCTTGAACACGATCCAGCGGCAGACTTTGATCCTATCACCCGAGTAAACCAACAAGGGGTCTATTACGGCATTTTGGCGGCAGGTCGACAGTTCAGTGCACAAGGAACCGGCGGCGTCATCGTTAACACCTCATCTGTCTATGCCAAGATGGCCTCCGAATTAACCTTTAGCTATAACGTCAGCAAAGCCGCTGTCGACATGATGACCAAATGTGCCGCTTTGGAACTGGCCCCCCTTGGCGTTCGGGTCTGCGCCGTGGCGCCGGGTCGCGTTAATACGCCGATGCTGCATCAATATAAAGAGGTGGGCTTGTGGGATCACATTCGCAAAGAGCATATGCGTGAAACCTTCACCCAACCTAAAGAAATCGCCAATGTGGTGGCATTTTTAGCCAGCGAAGAGGCCAATAGCATCAATGGTGTCACGATCAGCGCCGCCGATGGCTTTGAGAACTTCAAATATCCCTTATTGAGCTAGCGTGCTCCCCTTTGCCGGGCGGGCAACCCCCGGCATTTTTCCCCAATGAGGCCTAAAAGGCACTGCCAGTGCAGAGGAAAAGACAGGCTGTCGGGCAACCTGTCTGTGGCAGTAAGCTATTGTTGATTAAAGTGCCCAGGGGTTCTGATAGGTTGGGCCGCCTTTACCGGTATCGGCGCTATCTCTGGCACTAGCATTTGAAATACCTTGCGATCTTTTTTGCGAATTCCCCATAGAATCCGTTCCTTTTTACTCCGCTCCCAAGCAATGCCCTGACCATGAATATCCGGCGCAGCAACAGTGGCCAGCCAGTGCAGTTCACTGCCGTAGTCGGGCAAGGCCAAAACGTAGATTTCCCCATGGTCATGACCGGTCAGATATAAAAGCCCATCCGGCCCCCAACTGCCACCAGAGTTACTCATGGGCGATATACGTTTAAGAATACCGGCTGGCAATTGCCATTTTTCCAGGATCTGAAACTGATCGTTCATTTTTACCACTTGGGTATTGGCGGTCAGGCCATAGGCCTGAGTCTGGCCTTTTTGTACTTTGTCGTAATTGGCAAAGGCTCCCCACCAGTAGCCTTGATGCCTATCCAGCCAGGTAAACGAGCCAAGCTCAGTGCCAAAACTATAAGTGGCAATGTGGGCCATGCTGGCGGTATCCCATACTTCCACCGAGCTTGTCATTGGCCAATGAGGATAATTGGAATGCGAGGCATACAGCTTTCCCTGCCATACCATGCCACTGTCCAGATGAATCAAGGGCCCGTGCTGGTCGGACTCACCATCCCACTGCAGTAGCGCTCTGCCATCTGACTTACGATGCTTGGTAATACGAAAACTGTTGACCGCATAAAAATGCTGCTCATCCACCGCAACGCCCTGTCGGGCATCAAAGGTTTGGTGCTCAGCCAAGGTCTGCGTGCTCAGGGCTGGCGCCATATTCGCTTGTGCCCACACAGGCAGGCTAAGGCCCAGTAATAAACAGGCTTTTGCATACTGTTTCATTTATCTGCTCTTGTTTAAAAGGCCCCCAAGCAAGGGGGCATAATTTGCTTAAAGACAGCCTTACAGACTGTAAGTCAGGCCGAAGTAGTAAGTGGTACCCACATATTCGTATTCGGTATTCCAGGCTTCGTTGCCGCCTTGAAACTCGGTGGTCGGTTCGTCATTGATGTTATTGGCATCAAAGTACAGTGTCAGGCTGTCGCTCAGGTTGTAGGACATACGCAGATCCCAGCGGCCAAACTCGCCCTGCTCCACATCGTCTTCCACCCTTTGCAGATCATTAGAATCGGTCAGGAATGACGCGTTGTAGTTGTAGGTCAGTCCCACATACAAGTTGTCATCTTCGTAGAACAGGGTGAAGCTTTGAATCTCCTCCGGTTGTCCTTCCAGCTTACGGTTCTGGCCAATATTGCTGTCATAGAATTCCGCATCGATATTAGTGTAGGAATACATCGCCCCCACCCCATCGAATGGCTGCGGCAGGTTACTGAACTGGTGCTGGATATTAAATTCAACACCACGCACCTCGGCGGTGTCGGCATTGCGCTTGGTGCGTACAACCAGTTCATCTACACCATAATCAATCCCTTCATAGCTGCCGCCACTGAGGGTTTTCTCATCATTGATGATGATGTTATCGATATCCTTTTGAAACCAGGCAACCGATAGCAAACTGGCATCGGTGGGATACCATTCCAGTGCCAAGTCCAGGTTATCCGCGGTATAAGGTTCTAAATCGGGATTGCCGATGCTCAGCACACCGTCGCCGTTTTCATCAATGCCAAAACTGGACGTCGCGCTGATATCACCGTAATTGGGGCGTCCCAGGGCCGTGGTATAAGAGGCCCGCCCAATCAGCTTGTCGGTGAAATGGTAATTGGCAATTAAGGAAGGCAATACAACACTGTTGTCGCCTTCGATACTGACAGGCTCGAACTTATCATCAATACGCTGATTGGCATTTGATGTCACGTCGGTTTGTTCAAAGCGCAATCCAGCCACCAGCTCCAGTTTGTTAAGCTGCAGGGTATTCATGATATACACCGCACTCACCTGCTCTTCTACGCTGCGATCCGATGCCAGATTGGCCACACCATTATCGTCCACCTGATCAAACAGCTCAGGGTTGGTATGTAGCAGGGCATTCAGCGCATCCAGATTGAACCACAAGTTGGCACGCGCCTGACCATCCACATCATTTAAAAAGGCACCGTCGGTCACGTTAAAGTCCGCCAGATTATTGCGCTCAATATCGTAAGACAGATTGTTGTAATCAAAAGACTTCTTGCTACGACTGTACTTACCGCCAAATTTCACCGCACCGGCATAACCGTTCAGGGTATAGGCGTATTCGCTGTCGAACTTGGCAGAAAACACGTCCTGCTCGGCAGAGTCATTCTGGTAGGACACATCATGAAAACGCAGATTAGACGCAAGATTATGTTGCAGCCCGCCTTCAGCAATTTCTAATACCCCGTTTTCATTTAGCGACCAGCTATCTGGACCTAAATCCTGGGGCGTATTCTGACGAAAGCCCCAGTCGGCGTTCGGCTCGCTGATTTCATTGTGACCAAAGTTAATGCCGTATTGATGCAGCCAGCTGCCACTTAAGGTTTCCCCGCTGAAGCTCAGATTCAGCAGCTTTTTATTAATATCTTCGCGGCGTAAGTCGGCGCGAATAAAGGACCCGCCTGGCACCATAGTCACGGTATCGCCATTGATATCGGCAATCAGCTCGCCATCCTGTTCAATGCCCTGACGGAAGCGGTTACGATGCTGAAATTCGTCGAATTGGCTGTAAAACCCCTGCAGCATCAACGTGGTGGTATCGGACGCTTTATATTGCAGCCCCGCCACGGCAGTATCGCGATCACGCCCCACCACGTAGTAGTTGTTTTTAGTTTGTTCGGGATACGCAACGCCACTGATCTCAGCCCAGTCATCCTGATAGATACCCTGCGCCAGATATTGCCGGTGCGAGGTGGATGCCCCCAGGTTCCAGCCCAGTCTTTCGTTAATCCGTCCTGAAGCTGCCACATCGAAATTATAGGGGTCATCACTGTCGTAATAAGGGTTGTCCTGATCGGCGCTTTCAAAGCCGTAACGCAGATTGGTGGTTACCTGCAGCTCGTCGGTATCCAGCGGTCTTTTGGTCACAATATTGACCGTTCCGCCAATACCCTCACCGTCCATATCGGCGGTCTTGGCTTTATACACTTCCACACTTTGCAGCAACTCACCGCCCAGAATATCCAAGGGCATAGAGCGTCCGCTGCCGTCTTTCTCCGGCGAGCCCGTTTCAAAACCATTTACCGTTACCCGGTTCCAGTCGGGACGAATACCACGAATAGAGGCAAAACGCCCTTCCCCTTTCTCGATTAAAATAGACACGCCGGGTAAACGGTTTAATGACTCGGCGGCATTTTTATCCGGCAAACGCCCAAGGTTGTCGGTAGACAGCGCTTCCATCAGCATCGAGGCATTGCGCTTAGTATCCAGTGCCCTAAGGCGCGAAAGCTTTTGCCCTGTAACCACAATTTCTTCCACCGTACCGTCTTCTGACATCTGTGCGGTGACATTCGGAGCAATAAACAAAGAAGATAGAAAAGCGGCAATAGCCGACAATTTATGTTGTTTCACGTTTTGTTCCTCTACAGGCTGAGTGCGTAGTTGCGCTATTTTTAAGCGTCCATCGGCCAAATAAGATGGCTGAAGGCGCGTGCCTTGCAGAAGCAGGTAAGCCGCCTGCGACACTGTCATGTCGCCGGTGACGGCATTGGCCTGGGTTTTCCGCGCGATTTCATAGGGAAACACCAAGGTTAAATCCGCCTGCTCTGCAAACAGAGTGAGCGCTTTGTCTGCCTGCAACGGAGGAATATTGAAACGAATCTTGCTCGGTTCAGCGGCAAACACCTGACCTGCCAGCAACCAATAGCTGCCTAACAAGATGCCATATGACAACCCGCCAGCACCGCGCATCCCATCCATTGCAGTGACAATGCACCACCGCCTGATTGACGAGACAGCACGGAAAATCCGCCACAAGTTTTTGATGAAGGTTTTGTTACCAGCTTCGTGCACTGAGCAAGATCCTGTCGTCACCGATCCGCTGGTAGTGAATATTGAAGTTGTCTTGCAGCGCCACCAACAACCCATCCAAATCGCCCAGTTTAAAACGACCGGCTACCTGCACATTGCGGGCCTGTTCGTCGATAAACTCAAACTGAACAAGGGTATGACGGCTGACTTCAGCGATGGCATCTTCCAGACGATCGCCGGTAAAAATGATATTGCCTTGTCGCCAGGACAAACGTTTTTCCAGCTCCTTGGCGACAATAGGCGCGGTGTTATCCTGCATCGGCCGATACTCCCCTCGGGTACCGGCCTGCATAAGCTGACCGCCGGGGACCAACTCCTCAGCCGGCAAACCTTGGCTCGTGACTGCTTTATTTACGCTGACAATACCCTCTTGCACGATAAGCGCCACTTTCAGAGCGTCAACCTGAACACTAAATGCCGTGCCAACCGCCTGAAACAACCGGTCATTAGCCCACACATTGAATGGACGAGCTGGCTCATGAGCCACATCAAAGAAGGCTTCTCCCCGCTCCAGATAGATCTGCCGAACCTTAGCGGTAAAACTCACCCGCAGGCGCGAATCGCTGTTTAGTGCCACCTCAGTGCCGTCCAGCAGCACAATGCGCCGGTATTCGCCCACTTCGGTTTGATAAACATGGATTGTTTGCTGTGCCGCAGCCACAGGAAGGGGCTGAGGAGGTTGAAACAGCATAAAGGTGCTCACCATAACTAACAGGGAAGCCGCTAAGGAGAGCGGTAGTGTCCAGCCTATGCGGCGTGAACGCGCCGCTGCGGCCGTTGGTGGCATCAGCTCTGCCAGTTTTGCCAGCACATCCATTTTGTCCCAAAGCTGTGCCAGTTCTTCCAGGGTGATTCTGGCCTGGGGATGTTGCATAAAATCCACAAAGGCTTGCTGCTCAGTCCGGCTCAAGCCCCTGTCCAGTTTAGCCAACCACTGACTGGCCTGCTCCAACACATCATCGGGCTTGTGGTATTGAATCACTTTACTCATCCCTGCCCTCCCACAACGTTATCACCGGCATTAGTGTGGTGCACAACAGCGGGACGGGTCGATTTGCGTAACGACAAATAGGTGCGCTTGATCCCCAAGGCGATGTGCTTCTCTACGGTACTGACCGACAACCCCATCGACTTGGCAATTTCCTTTTGTGAAAAACCATAAACCTTGCGCAGTACAAACACACGTCGGCATTGTTCAGGCAATTCTCCCACCGCATCGCAGAAACGGGCAAACTCCTGCTCACTGGCAAACTGTTTAAATACACTGTCCTCATCACTTTGCCTGTGTTCAACAAGATCCATATCTTCCACATAAGCAGACAGATTGTGATGAGCACTTTTCAGGTAATCTTTAGCCAGATTCACCGCGGTTTTATACAAGTAGGATTCCGGTCGCTTGATGCAATCTAACTGTTCAGACTGCAAAATACGAACATAAGTATCCTGTACAACATCTTCGATTTCTTTGGCCGGAACAATACGTCCCACCGCCCGTTCAAGGGTTGCTCTCATTGATATAAAGACGGCGCTGATGGCGTGCTTTTTTTGCAAAACGTTACTCATTTATATCATGACGATTGACGCACAGATTTCCGCCAGTCATCAGCTAAATGGCGTGAATTTTATTGCACTACTGTGACAAATTTATGTAGGGCGAGGACTATGGACTGAATAACAGTAGGCGAGAAGATGACAAAAAATTCCCTTCCATTGTCGATTGTGCGGCGCGTATTCCGACTATAACTGATTAATCCACGACAAGGTTCTTAACAACAAGGGAGTTCAACATGTCCAAGATGATTTTTGTCAATTTACCGGTCAGCAATCTCAACGCATCCGTGGCTTTTTACGAGGCTTTAGGCTTTACCAACAATCCGCAGTTTACCGACGATACAGCTGCGTGCATGGTATGGAGCGAACATATCTATGTGATGTTGCTGACTCACACCAAATGGGCCAGCTTTACCCGCCGCCCTTTACCAGCAGATGGTGCAAGCGAAGTGATGCTGGCCCTTACCTGCGACAGTCACGCCAGTGTTGATGCCATGAATATGACCGCCGCCAAGCATGGGGGAACGGCCGATATCAACCCAATACAGGATATGGGCTTTATGTACAGCCGGGCCCTGGCGGATTTAGATGGTCATATTTGGGAAGCGTTTTGGATGGATCCTGCTGCCGTGGCAGGCGCAAACTAAAAAATACCAAGGCCGGCGAATGGGTTCCCCCGGCCTTTAGCGGAACGTTTTAACGTCCTGATTGCAGCAAGGTTTCGGCGTGCTTCAGGTATTTTTGCCCCTGAGATTTGACCTGCTCGCTCTGTGCTTTTTCTGAGCCTATGTGCACTTCTTCCAAGGTCGCAGCCAGGCTATCCAACTCCACATCCAAACGCTGCAACGCGTTTTCCAGGCTGTAGGTCAGCTCATGAATATGTGCCATATCTTCCAAAGACAAACTGGACTTGGCCAGCACCGTCTTCAGCTTGGCATTGTAGCTGACCAGATTGGTCATGGCCTGCTCAAGACTATCCGCTTGCTGCCCCTGATAATGATCCGGCCTGGCATCAGCCAGGGCCGAGGTTGCACTAACCATCAATACCGCACAAAGACCTTGTTTCAACCATTTATTGCACATGATTATTCCTTATCTGATGACATGCTTCGGCAAGGATGATAATGAGAATAGATATCAATTGCAAATTATACAGGCCACAACCCGATGGACTGCAGGCCGGACGCGTTAAGCGACCCGGACGTCTTTTTCACATATAAAACAACAACGATCACCACTAAGCTATCGTTTACTGCCACGCATTGAAAACACGCCTTAAACCTGAAAAATCTCTGAGGTAAATCAAAGTCTTGTGGTTTCAGTGCGGTTAATATGGTTAGATTGGCTCAAACACTTGCAGATGGATTTCATGCGTTTATTTTTGCTTGGCTGGTTGTTATTCGCCGCTCAATCCAGTTATGCCCAGACCACTGTTATTCTGGCCGCAGAAAGCAGTTGGCCGCCTTATGCTAAAGCAGACGGACAAGGGATCTCCCGCGATATTATTGAAAAGGCCTACGCCCTAACCGGCACGAAAGTCACCTTTGTGATTGTGCCTTACGCCCGTGCCCTGCACCTAACCAAACAAGGCGATGTAGACGGCGCTTTTAATGTCACGCGACAAGAGTCCACCGAGCGTGATTTTCTGTTTGGTGATGAGCCGCTTTTGCAGGCCACCGCGTCGTTTTATTTTCCCCCTAATTCATCACTGAACTTCGAGTCCATTCTCAATGCCCCAAATCGCATGACGGTAGCGATTATCATCGGTTATGAATACGGCGATCTGTATGACAAACAGCGTTATCGTTTCAGCGAAGTGGCGGTGTCCAGTCAAAATCAAATTATCAAGTTGCTGCGCCGGGACAGGGTACAGTCTGCAATTATGTTTGACCGGGTTGCCGAATATCACCTGCAGCAATTGAAATTGCCGCTAAGCAGTATCCGTAAAGGCCCCATTAATCATATCAGTGATATCCATGTGGCTTTTAGTCGCGAACGTCCATCCGCCAAAGCAGCAATGAGTAAACTGGATGAGGGGTTGCGCTTGCTGCGTCTGTCACAACCCATTGAGCCGTCGCGTTAACTGCTTGGTGGCATAGACTTAGGTAAGGCTATCTTAAAACTGATGCGTCCCTGCTGTGACGCTACACTGATTTTCCCCTGATGCAGCTCAACAATGGATTTTACCATTGCCAAACCCAATCCTGTTCCCTCTTTGCTCCGTGAACGAGCGCCATCAGCCCGATAAAATCGCTCGAAAAGATGAGATTGCTGTTCTTCAGTAAGGGGCTCCCCTTGATTGATAACTTCAATCAATGACTGTTGTGGTGTTTGCGAGAGCAACACTAACACTTCACTTCCCTCACGGGCATGCCGTATGGCATTGCCAAGCAGATTGCTCAGGGCGCGCTGGATCAATCCGCGGTCAGCCAGTAGCAAAGATTGTCCGCTACGACGAATATGGATATGCCGCTCCTCGGATAGCACCCCCATATATTCGGCCAGTTTATCCACATCCTCCGCCAGCTCGAAAGACTCTAGTTCCAATGCCACCAGGCCATTATCTGTCTTGGCCAGCCACAGCATGTCTTTCACCATGGCGGTCAGACGTTCATATTCCTCCAGATTGGAATACAGCACTTCCCGATACTCATCCGGGTTACGGGCCTGATTCAACGCCACCTGGCTTTGCATTGCCAATACCGTCAGCGGCGTTCTCAGCTCATGGGCAATGTCGGCAGAAAAATGCTTCAGGCGTTCAAAACCCAGCTCCACTTCGCTGATCATCTGGTTAAAGGACACCACCAATTCAGACAGTTCTCTTGGCACCTGAGTGGGATCCAAACGTAAATCTAAGCGCTCGGTGGTAATGCCACTTATTTGCCGGCTAAGACGGTGCAGCGGCCCTAAACCTAAGCGAATGGCAATCGCCCCCATTAATAAAGTGATAATCCATATCATCAACAACGTCAGCCACAAGGTTTGATGAAAGCCACCGAGGAAAGTTTGATGAAAATCGATATTGCGTGAAACCGCCATCTCGCCAGGTTCGCCACCAGGCAAGGTTATAGTGAGCAAGATGCCACGTAGGTGCTCTGATTGCTCATTCCACACCACAGGCTGCGCGTCTTCCACCTTGTCCATAGCCCGGGTTCTTAGCACTGGTATCTGCGCCAGTGCACTGTTGCTGTATATCTGCTGTCCTCGTTTATCGTACAAACTAAAGTACATGCCATGAAATCCGGATTCTGCACCGGACAGCACTTGGACTAACTGCTCGGGTGATGGCATTTGTTTAAAGGGGTGAAGTCGCTCACGCACCGCCTGACTAACCACCGCCAGCTCGGCCACATCTTGTTCGGTAAAGTGATCTTTTACCTGGCGATCCACCAGCACCCCCACCAACACAAAACAAAGGATGAGGGTACCGCCTACCAGCAACAGCATTCGAGAACGCAGGGAGAGGATTTTATCAATCAGACGCACGCTATTCCTCGGTATCCAATTTATAACCCATGCCACGCACGGTATGGATAAGTTTCAGTTCAAATGGGTCATCCACTTTGGCGCGCAAACGACGAATCGCCACATCAATCACGTTGGTGTCACTGTCAAAGTTCATATCCCATACCTGCGAGGCAATTAATGAACGTGTTAACACCTCACCGCGATGGCGCACCAACAGCTCCAGCAGAGCAAATTCTTTTTGTGTCAGATGCAGACGCTTTTGCTGACGACTGGCGCGGCGGCGGGGTAAGTCGAGCTTCAGATCGTCAATCACTAAGGCATCAGACAGCACTTGCTTGGTGCCCCTGCGCAACAAGGTGCGAACCCTGGCCAGCAACTCGGCAAAGGCAAAAGGCTTAACCAAATAATCATCCGCCCCGGACTCCAGACCATGAATTTTGTCTTCCAGACTGTCTTTAGCAGTGAGGAACATCACCGGCACTTGCAGATCTTTATCACGCAATCGTTTGAGTACCTGCCAGCCATCGGCATCCGGGAGCATCACATCCAGAATAACCAAATCAAAGGGCTCGGTTACGGCAGCGTGGTAACCATCCAGGCCGGTGCGGCAAAGTTGTATGGAAAACCCTGCCTCTTCTAAACCTTTTCGCAGGTAATCACCGATTTTCACTTCATCTTCAATAACAAGTATCCGCATATGCAACCGCACTTTCTGGCCCCTTAACCGCATGTTACCTGACTTGCCTGTGATCACCATTACAGCTTTGTAATGCGGCTGTCATGGATGGGTCAGGCCGGAATTATAAGCTTGGCTTGTTATTTTCAGGGTTAGGTCGCGCTATAGCGGCCGGAACGCTGCAAATTCTACGCTGACTGATATCGAGGAAATGTTATGAAAAACCTGTTCTCTGCCCTAGTGATGCTGTCTGGTTTAACTCTGGCCACACCTGCTCTTGCGCATGATCATAAAGAGAAAGCACACACCAACGATACCCATAGCCACATGCGCTGCGAAGCGATGCAGCACGACAAGATGCAGCATGAAAAAATGGATGAGGCCGCAAAACAGGCCATGATGAAAAAATGCGCCGAACAGAAACATCATAAGAAGGTCAAAGAAAACAGCAAACATCAGGGTCACGATGGCCATGACCATCAAGAAAAACAAAAGCACCAACACTAACAGCACTAAAGATGGCCTGTCAGCACAGGTCATCTCGGACTTTACCTCCACTTTTAGCTAATCGGGCGCACGCCCTGAAGAAGCAATCATCAACGAATTAGTCTCATCCCCTCCATCAAAATGCCCTGAACGTCACAAGAGAACAGACTCAAAATGCAAAATTAGTGGCTGGAGCTAAAATTAGTTTGTCCGGTTCGTTCAACTTATTGCGATTTAAAGAGTTAGCAACCGGATAGTTAGCAACAAAGTATCACTTTAGGTTGGTAATCATCGCGTTAGTGCAGTGGCATCACCTCCGATACTGAGTCTTGTTGTAACCATTTCTAAAGTCTAGAAGCGAATTGCTTTATATCCGAAATGGACTTGGTTGCATTCAGTTGCCTTTTAATCAAGTTGATTGATGGGGCCAAACTGGTTAACAGCCAAATAATAACAGGACACACGCCATTACCAGGCTTGGGAGAGACCATGTTAAGCAACTATGTAAATGCATCGAAAGTATCAGGCAGACCCCTGACGAGCTTACTTGTGGAGGCTTTGAGACTAAGGTTCACCGGTCTTAAGTTGGGGCTGAGCGAATACATCGACTTTCAACTGTACAAAGACGATATTTCATTTGTGCAAAAACAAAAATTCGCCGGGCAACGCGCTCAGGCTGTTATTGAGGATATGTTGATAGATGATTATTCTAAGATCCTCAGCCTAGATAAAGTAAGTATGTACGGTCTGCTTCAGGGGTTGAATATCCCCACGCCGAAAATAAAGGCCACCTATCGTACACTCCGTCCTTCTTGCATTGCACAAATTCACTCCCACCAGGAGATGGCAGAATTTTTGTCTGACCCGACCAACTTACCCTGCTACGTAAAACGTGCATTTGGAGCCTATGGCAGAGGGAATGTTCTGATTGAAGAATCAGACGGTAACACAGTAAAACTGGCAAATGGTGTCAAAGAATCCGTCAAGGCCTTTTGCAACAACACCGATGATGGTCGAACCTTAGGTTGGATATTTCAAGAGCCGTTAAGCTCACACAAGGACATCGAAAGGCTCACCGGCACTGCGAAAGTGTCTGGTGTGCGAGTTCACACATTTTTAGGTGTCAGTGGCGTGCAGGTTACCAGAGCTATGTTCAAAATTAATCAGGGACAACGGGATTCAGATAATTTTGAACACGGTGCCAGTGGCAATATGCTCGCCGCTGTTGATGTTGAAACTGGGCAGATCACTCGCGCTATCGCGGGAACCGGCTTAGAGCAAGTCAGCCTGCTCAAACACCCTGAAACCGGACAATCACTAGTCGGGTTTATGCTCCCTTTTTGGCAAGAAATCAGACGCATAGTCATTGACGGCCAAAAAGCCTTTCCCGGTTTTCTTTGCCCCGGGTGGGATATTGCAATCTGCAATGATGGTCCCAAAGTTCTGGAGGTAAATGCCTTTGGCGATATTGATTTATCACAACATGCCTATCGCCAGCCCTTTGTTGATGAAGCATTTGAAGCCTTATTGGCACAGCGAGGCCTCAAGAACTTACTTTATTCAGGGAATAACGACGAAGTATCACCAAGAAATCATCGACGAGGGATCCGTAAACACCATTGGCTTTGGTAATACCAATAAGGTCGCTAGACGATAGGCTCGGTGCAATTGAACACACAATAAGTACGTCCTTCACTACTGGCGTTGCAGTAATGGCTACCTGTCTGGCAGATCGTCTGTGCCGTTTGGCGCTGCCAGCCTGGGTACGCAAGACTAGATGGCGTCCTTTCACCCCCACTACCCAGCATACTGGCGCTTATGCTAGGAAAACGCTGTGTGGCATGCTACAAGATGACCAAATAGAAGTGCAGTGAAACGCCTGACATAGACGGGTATTTTATTGTCTACAGTACTGTACGGCCAATAAGCGAACACAATGACAAGATTTACAAGCGGTGAGCACTATTTCGACACCTCCTTTGAAAAGGTGACATTACCTGACACACCTTATCGCGACATCGAGTTTGAAGAGTGTCACTTCTCTGACTGTGACTTTTCAGCCTCTGAATTTACCTATTGCAAATTCACTCATTGCACCTTTGAACGCTGTAATTTAAGCCTGATGAAGTTTTCAGGCTCTACGCTGTTCGGACTTAAATTCAACGAGTGCAAATTGGTGGGCGTGGATTGGACGAGAGCCTCGTGGCCTGCGTATCATGCAGATTTTGAGCTTAGCTTTACGCGCTGCATCTTAAATGATTCGTCTTTTTTCGGTCTGACCTTACATGCCCTTCTTTTTAACGACTGTAAGTTGCATGATGTTGACTTTCGCGAAGGCGACTTTGCCGGTGCAAGTATGATACAGAGTGACTTTAGACATAGTTTGTTTATGAGAACAAATTTACAAGCCGTCGATTTTACCGATTCAACGGCCTATACCATCGACGTCCTGAATAACAATGTACAGAAGGCTAAGTTCTCGCGCTACGAAGCACTGTACTTGTTAGAAAGCTTAGGCATTGAATTGGTTGATTAATCCTCAAGGCGAACACTCTGTTGCTAAAAAAGAATCCACACTAGGGGATTACTAATAACGCGACACTGGACGTAAAAATTGAAGGACGCTCAGGATACAGTGGAGCGTGCTGACTAGATATAATCACAACCCACTTTCGAGCAGCGTCAAAGCCAATCAGGAGAACAAATTGAAATACCAGGGACGGCTAACAAACTGGAATGATGAAAAAGGCTTTGGTTTTGTCGAACCCAACGGGGGTGGACAACGCGCTTTTGTGCATATCAAAGCGTTTGTTCGCCCGTCCAGAAGACCAAAAGAAGGCGATGTGATTGTTTATGAGCCGGTGTTGGAGTCACCAGGCAAATACAAAGCCACCAATATCAACCTAGCCCTTGATCGCAAAGCAAAACAGTCGCCAGCTGCGGACTCACGCACTCCGGGGACTTTTATTGTTCTGGCGTTCTGTGCACTTTTAGCTGTCTTTACGCTGTTGAAAGTATTACCGCTGCAACTGTTGCTGCTTTATCTGGGTGCCAGCCTAATAGCCTTTGTGATGTATGCCGTGGATAAATCCGCCGCCCAGCATGATCGTTGGCGTATTTCGGAGCGCACTTTGCACTTGTGCGCCCTGCTAGGTGGCTGGCCCGGCGCGTTTTACGCACAAAACAAGCTTAGGCATAAGTCCAGCAAACTGTCCTTTAAACGCGTGTACTGGGCAACAGTTATCATTAACTTGGCAGCATTTTTGTGGCTTTTTAGCCAGTCTGGTCGCCAGTTTCTGGTCTTTATCCACGGCTGAGCTAACCGCCCTCTGAGTCTATTCACCCATATGAAAATTGAACAGTATCACCAACCTGTCAACGATGTGCTAATGACCCTGTTGTTAGAGGCTGATCCTAACAAAGCCGCTGTCGACGCCTACCTGCCCACATCAAAAGTCATCGTCGCATCCTGGCAAGGTGAATTTATTGGTGTTGCGGTTTTAACTGATAGTAATGGCCAGGCCGAGCTTAAAAACATCGCAGTTTGCCGGGATTACCGGGGACAGGGCGTGGCTAAACGCTTAATTCAAAAGGTTAAAGAAATAGCCAGACTAAGTGGCCATGGTTGCCTGTATGTGGGTACGGGCAACTCGAGCTTGTCACAACTGGCGCTTTATCAAAAATGCGGTTTTCGACTGGACCATATCAAGCACGACGTCTTTGCTGATTATCCGCAGGAAATTTATGAAAACGGTATACGCTGCCTGGACATGGTCATGCTATGTGCCAGGTTGTAAACAACCTCATATTCTGTCCGCAAAGACATTACTTGTGGCGGTTACGGCCCGGCGGTAACTTATGACAACAATGGGGCTCATGCTTGGCGTTGTCCCTGACATTTTGATCAACAAAACGGTAATAGCCAGCTTTCACTCTGTTCCACCAGTTGGCCGCAAATTCGCCACCATGGCGCTGCACCACCGCCTCAATATCATCCAAGTCCACATGGGTGGGATCGTAAGCCAGTAGCAATTTGTCTGCTCGATGAATAAATAATACCTCGTCGATGCCCAGAAGCTGGTCAATTTCCTCACACATCGACACCCTTTCACGTTCTTGAAGTCCTGTCAGTGTTAAGGTTCGCTTAACCAAGTTGGCCTCCTTTACACCAACCCTATGCTCGACATCACTCATAAACTCTTCAGCCCGATTTAAGGTCGGTTTCTATAGGTATAGTCCCTTCAGCCGAGGTAGATAAAAAAACCGGCCATCAACAAATGGCCGGTCTGCACCTCAGGTCGGGAGACTGAGTCTAAAACTGGTAATTCACACTGACGTAACCGCGACGTCCTAATAGGTCGTAAGTCATCACATCGGTATTGGCGTCATTCCAAGACGTCAGATAAGGGGCTTTTTTGTCAAACAGGTTATCCACCCCAGCCGAGATCTTTAACTGCGGTGTCACCAGATAACTGGCCTGAATATCTGAATAGCTGACACTGCCAACCGCCATCCCCAAAGGATCGGCTTCGGTAGCATTAACATCGTCCGCCGGACCGATATAACGCAGGGAATAAGTGCCAGACCAATCACCTTTACGCATGGAGAAGCTAAGATTACCGCGCCATTCGGTATAGCTCCCCTGGTCTTCGGTGATATAACCCAGTAAATCTATGGTGGGCTGACCGGCAAACGGAATACGTTCATGCTCAATTAAACGCGTCGCTTCCAGATTCGTGCGGGCCTGCCATCCCATCAGCTCAAAACCGTACATCAGGTTAAGATCTACCCCTCTGACTGACTCCACGGCAGCATTCACGGGACGCTGTTCAATGGTCACCACCTGCTTACTGACAGGATGGCGCGTGAAGGTATCACAGAAGCGCGCATTACCAACCGGGTCTTCATAGCAAAGCTTCAACTGATCCGAACCATTTACCGAGGTAATAGAATCATCCAGTTGAATATCAAAGTAGTCCAAGGTCGCAGACAGGTTTTCAACAAATTGAGGCTCCCACACTACACCCAGGGTAAAGGTATCGGCGGTTTCAGCCCCCAGATTGGGATTGCCGCCCACATTGGTCAGTATGGTGTTGCCATCTTGTACAAAGTCAGCCGGCACACCGTCGGCCAGGCAGTTTTGCAAAATAGTCCCAGAGGCATTCTCACAAGGGTCGATGGTACGTAAGTTTTCACCGTTAGTACCGCCAAACAGTTCGGTAATGACCGGGGCCCGGAAAGCCGTTGAACGCACGCCTCGCAGCATCAGACTCTCATCCACACGCCAGGTTAAACCAAGCTTGTAGGTGGATTTTCCCCCCACTGTGTCGTAGTCAGAATAACGAGCCGCAATTTCAGCGGTCAACTCTTCAACCAAGGGGACGTCAGCCAATAAAGGTACCGACAGTTCCATATAGGCTTCCGACACTTTGTAACTGCCGGCGATGGCCTCTTCTGCACCGTTACGCAACACGGTTGAGTCTGGGTCACGCCAGCCTTTTTCGGCGCGACGCTCCACCCCTGCCGCAAAGGCTAAGGTACCGGCCGGCAATTCCATCAGATCACCATATAAGTTGGCGGTCCAGGAGCGCATTTGGTTACCGCCGGTTCCTTCGCGGCGATACTTCACATAGTCAATGACCTCAGGCGTCAGTTCGTTTACACCAAACCAGTCACCACAGGGAATACCATTGCTGTTGTCATAGGTACAAATGCTGTCGTCCAGGGTTTGTGCCACTTTGGCGTTATCCAGATCAAAGGTCCAGCCATCGGTGGCGGTATTACGGCCAAAGTTAAAGGCCAGATCCCAGCTCCAATTGTTGGACAGCTCCCCCTCAATACCCAATACCACGCGCACGGTGTCGGTTTCCTGAAAGAAATAGGGCGCCCCCAGCTCGGTATTGCGACGGCGGGTAATTTCCAGGTCCTGCCCTGTGGGGTTATAGCGAAAATCTGCGTCCACCATCACCGGCCTGATAGCCCGCGGCGTGACAATCTGCTCGCCTTTACGTTTAGTGTAGATAGCTTCCAAAAACAGGCTGCTACTGTCAGTCATTTCATAACGGGTGAAGTTACTGATATTAAAACGCTCAATGGGACTGACCGCGTTCAGATAACTGATGTACTTAAAGCCATGTTCGGCGGAATTATAAGGGCCGTAATCATCACCATGGTTGGCGGTATCCGGGTTTTGGTTAAATTGCACACTGGACCCATCTGCCAGTAGCGCCCTACCTCCTTCGGTGGTGGCGCTACCAAAACATTCAAGCGTGCCATCCGGTGTACCGGCCTTGGAACATTCGATACGGTCTGACTGCCTAACCGCCTCGGTATTAGAATAGTTAATGCTGGTTACGGATGAGCCCCTATCGAAGCTGCCCCCCAGGGTTAATGACATATCCTGGTTTTCGCCATCCCCCTCATCGGCCATGCCGGCCTTAAGGTTAAATTCCGCGCCCTGAAACGCCTGTTTGGTGATGATATTCACCACACCAGCCACCGCATCCGCGCCATACACCGCAGAGGAACCATCTTTGAGCACTTCGATTCGCTCAATAATGGAGGTCGGGATCATATTTAAATCAACGCTGCTATTGGCACCGGTACCACCGCCCACCACGCGACGACCATTTAGCAAGACCAAGGTGCGTTTCACCCCTAAGCCCCGCAGGTTTACCTGGGCCGTACCATAACCACCACTGGTCCAGTAAGCATTGGTCGCGTTACCTGCCACCCCGGCGGAGAAGGACATCTCCTGCAGCAAATTTTCCACATTACTTATACCGGACACGGCAATTTGGTCGGCGCTAAGTACCGTTACCGGGCTAGCTGTTTCCATGTCGGCTCGTTTTATTCGCGAACCTGTCACCGAGATTTTCTCAACGCGCTCGTCGGCTTGTGCCTGGTTGTCAGCCTGTTGAGCGTATGACACACCACTTAACGGCAGAACTCCCGTTAGTATCAGCGCCTGATAGATAGCAGAACGTTTCATGTTGACCCCTTCTCTTGTTGCATTTACACCGCGTGTTTTTGTACTGCGAATAGTGCGGTTTGTGTTTTATATACCTGTATATACAGGGGTGCTTAATACTCAATCTGCACCTTGATAGCATGTATTTACAAACCCGTATCAAAGGCGTAAGTTGATGTTTTTAAGCAATTTGCCGATAAAATCGGCAGTTCCTAAGCC
This sequence comes from Bowmanella pacifica, assembly GCF_014645355.1. GTDB lineage: Bacteria > Pseudomonadota > Gammaproteobacteria > Enterobacterales > Alteromonadaceae > Bowmanella > Bowmanella pacifica. The sequence continues at coordinate 518,018 of NZ_BMLS01000003.1, forward strand.
GTGCCAGGCACGGTGGCTTCCGGCACTGGATAAACGCAAATGGTGTTACCCAAGTACAAAGCCATTGCCAGTTTCATCGCTGAACGAATCGACAGCGGTGAATGGCAAGAGGGGCATCCCGTACCCTCCGAGAGTGAACTGGCCGCACACTTCGCAGCCAGTCGCATGACTGCCCGCAAAGCAGTCGACACCTTGGTTGCAGACGAAAAAGTGACTCGTATTGCCGGAGTCGGCAGTTTTGTCAACGCGCCCATTTATCGCAGTTCGCTGCTGCACATTCACAATATTGCCGATGAAATTCAGCGCCGCGGCCATCAACATTCGGCCAAACTCATCAGTCGTATGCGTTTGTTTCCTAACCCCAATATTGCCGCTGCCCTGGCAGCCGACGGCGGTACCCTGTTTAAGGTGGTGATCCTGCACTTTGAAAATAACCATCCCATCCAACTGGAAGAACGCTTCGTTAATGCCGAATATTTTCCAGACTTTCTGCAACAGGACTTTACCCGCATCACCACCCATACCTACCTCAGTTCCTTGGTTCCACTTAGTGAAGCGCAGTTGACACTGGAAGCCATCAACCCCAGCCCGGCACTCAAACATAGCCTGGCTATTCAAGATGACTCACCTTGCCTGAAACTCACCCGGCATATCAGTTCTAGGGGCGTGCCAGTCAGTATTGCCATTTTGTATTATCCAGCCGGCCGCTATCGCTTAACCTCATGTTTGTCTGTTCCTGAGGATGGAAACTGACCAAAGCTATCAAACCGAATGGCCTCGTCAGCCACGCCAGCGGCCTTGAGCATAGCGATGGTCTGCTGCATCATTTCTACCGGACCACAAAGGTAATATTCCAGTTCTGTCAGCTCACCCAACAGCTCTTGATTAAGCATCAACGTGTCCTGTACATAGCCGGTTGCGCCGGTCCACTGCCCGCTTGGCTGTGATAACACCGGGTAATACGACAAACGACTATGCAAAGCACTAAGGCGCATCATCTCTTCGTAATACAGCAAATCATCTTCACAACGTGCGCCGTAGAAAAAGTGCACCGCCCGCTGTGCGTCTTGTTGCTGCAAAAGCGCCAGTAAAATGGCTCGCAAGGGCGCCATGCCAGAGCCTGCGCCCAGCAAAACCACGGGTTTCTGGCTGCCTTCGATCATTTTAAACTCGCTGAAGGGACCAAAGGCTGTGACAGTATCCCCCGGCTGCAGATGGCACAGATAGTTGGACCCCATCCCCGGTGGAAGATGTTGACTCGGCGCGCAGTGTAAACGAATGTTAAATACCAGCTCACGCTCGCCTTCAGGCACAGCCAGCGAGTAATTTCTCTGACAGGCACGGCGCTCAAAGGGTTTGCTATTATCTTCAACACTTTGACCAACAGGCTCGGGCAGCACAGAAGGTTGGTGACCTGCGGGAATATCAAAACGCATATAGGCACCGGCCTGATAAGCCAACGGCATGCCGGCAAGGGTTCTAAAAGTCAGTTCTTTGATATTGCCAGTCACAAAACGGGCCGAAGTTAACTGCAATTCATGGCGTTCAACTTTCTGACATTGCGCGGGCAAACTGACCCCGCTGAAGTCTTTAACCTGATGCTGACAAGCCAGCCGCCAGCCCTGGGCTAATTCCTGCTCTGACAACACCTCGGCATCGGCAGAGGTAAACGCGGGTGCATCCGGGCTTTGCACTTTACACAAACCACAAGTACCGCCACCGCCACAACTTGATGGCAAAAGCTGCCCGGCTTTAGCCAGGCCATCGTATAGGCTGGCATTGCCATCCAGATTAAGACATCCGGCCGGCACTCCCTGAACATTGAGAAGCTGCAAGCCATGCTGGGTTTGGCTTAGCGCCGGGCGATACTGACCGTCTTTCACCAGCGCAATAATCCAGATTATGCCGGTCACTGCCAGCCACAGGCTAAGCACGGCCATAATCATGATTTGAACATTGTTAAAGCTGCCTTCGCTGGCGTAGTCCATAAAGTGCAGGGTAAAGAACACATCTCGCCAGCGCCTGTGGGTATCCACGTGACCGGCAATCTCACCGCTTTGCTGACGCACATAAACGGCCGTCTGAATGTCATCATCAAAGGCCACACGCCATACGGCGTTGCGCTCTTTAGGTAAATCAGCAATAGGCGGCTGCTGTAACGTCACCTCAAACAATAAGCCCGGTCCGGTATAGGATGCTCTTGCTAGTTGCTCGGCCATAGCACTGTCTATCTGGCTGGGTTTGCCGGTGAGTGCATCCACCAGTTCATATTGCCCCAGCCAATAGGCATAAAGCGGACGCTGTTTTACCAGCAGGTAATAAGGCTTATCCAATAATTGCACCAGCCGAACTTCTTCCACCCCTTGCATAAAAGGCAGTGGCGCCAGCGCTGTAAAGGTTGCAGGCTCAGAGGCATCGGCCAGGTAAGTGCTGCCAGCAGCTTTATGGTGATCCATAAAGTTAAAGTACACACCACTTATCAGCCACAGCATAAATTGCAGTCCAACCAGCAGCGAGACCCACTTATGCAGTTGTTTAACCAGCTTCATGGGCACCTCCTTTGGACGAGGTCGGTTGAGCAAAACGCAGTATGGTCAATATCAAACCTGACAGTGCAGCCAACACACCGACAATGGCCAGAATTCGCAGCAACCAGTTATCAATATCTGCGCCGTCATCGTAATCCATGATGTGCAACTTCCACATCAGGTCAAACACGCGCCAGAAGTCATGCCGTCTGGTCACCAGCTCACCGTGTTGCTGGGTGATATACAAGGTTGGACTGACCATCCCGGCAAACTCAATACGCCACACGGGCAAGTGTCGCGGAGACAGTTCAGGCGGCGCATGATCAATGAGAAGCTGACTGGACACGACCTGTGAGCTGCCACTGTATAAATCCTTCGCTAAGCGAATAGCCTGACTTTCTGACAATGGCGGCATGGCGGCACCATTAGTGGCATCCACCATCAGTTTCTCGCCGTCTAGCTGTAAACGCCACACAGGTAAACTGCCAAGCAAGCTGAGTGTTATATTTTCGGCCTTAGGGTAATGCGCCAGTATGTGGGTAATATCCACTTGTACGTCAGCCATATTGAGCTTGGCATCGGCTGGCTTGGCCAGATGGTCGCCATGAATAAAGTCGATATCCACCAGCACCATATAGGCACCGCTGATTGACCAAATCAAAAACTGAATACCAATAATGCCCATCAGCCATTTGTGGTACTTACGGGCTTTAGCCATAACCGACGTCGCCCCTTGTGGGCGACGGCGCAGGTAAAAAAGCCAGCTCAGCAACAAGGCCAGAATCACAATCAATACAATAGCGGTGGCACTTAACATACCCAGCCTCCGCTATCTGGCCTTTTACTGCTAACGATAAATAGCAACCAGCGCACTAGAACTGCTCCTCATAATGGGTGACCTTGGCATAAACCTCTGTCTGCCCATCCTTTAACAACAGCAATACCTGATAGGGGGTGAAACGATCGCCCATCTCCATACCCGGACTGCCCAGTGGCATCGCAGGCACAGTCAGGCCAATGGCGCCGGCAGGACGCTCGGCTAGAAACTGCTTAATAAACTTGGCCGGGACATGGCCCTCAAACACAAAGCCCTGTGGCGATACTGTGGTGTGGCAGGATTGATGACGTGGTGCGATACCCTGTTGTGCTTTTATAAAGCTAATATCCTCATGCACTTGGGATTGTAATGACAAACCTTGCTGCTCGGCATGAGCCTCCCAGGTTTTGCAGCAACCGCACAGCGGCGTGCGGTACACCGACAAAACATCACTGGACTGCCCTATCGCCGCCTTGCTTCCTGCACCTAACAGCAGGGTCAGCACGAGCCCCCTCAAAGGTCTATTCATATCACATCTCCAAACAGACTCGTCCAGGGTGATGGCTGCACAACACACCTGAGGAATTCAAGAAAATAGTGTTAAAACAGTGCCATGTGATCAATACCCCATTAGGGGGTAAAAAGTGGGTAGCCCTCTCAAGCGGAGATACTGGTTTCTCAAATTGCCACTCAGCCTGGGGGATCACTTCTGATGTAAAAAGAATCACTGGCCTGTCCAATTATTCAGTTCACAGGCACCTTAGAGACGACAAGATGGGATGTAAACATTCCTTACAGAAATGTAATCTAATTGTAGTTTGGCTGTCAGACTCAGCGTATAGGCCCAGCCTAGACCTCTAGCGAGTAAAGCCTATTGGGCGAATCTGACTGGCGATATCCCGTTTGCTCAGCAACTGCGCGAAGGCCTCACCCAAACGGTCAGACTCACTTAACACCTTTTGCCAATAGGGAATGCGCTGCTCGGCACTCATCTGTTCAAAATCTTTGCGATCCGGAATCTTGCCAAAGGGAAGTGACGCAATAAACTCAGCAGAAGGCACCACCATCAGCACTTTGTCATAGCTTGAACAAGCCGGGCGACGGTAGCTCAGGGACTTATCAAACCAGCCAGGGACAGCACGGCGATTAAAGTGTGGATAAAGCACCAAGCCCGGCTTCGGGCCAAACGACAGGTCAAAATGATAGTCAATGATGCCACCGTCACGGTACATGCCCGGCGGAGCACCAGGAATATCCTGAACCCCTTCCAATATCAGCGGAATAGATCCCGATGCCATCAGTGCAGCTTTGAGGTTGGCATGACTGAGTGGCACCTGATAACTGGCCATTCCCTGAGGATCCTGAATATGTAGTTCACTGCCTGGCGCACCAAAACTGTAACGCTGATAAAAACCTGACAGCCAGCGACGCCTTAACAGATTGGCACCGGCACTGGCCAGTAACCCGCTCATTTGCAAAGGTTTGCTCTCACGCGCTAACCAGCCTCGACAACGGGCGACGATAAAATGTGCTTTAACAACCGGGTTAGCGAGTATCTCATTGGCGCCCGTCTCACCTAATACATAATCCAGTAGTTTCCAGCCTTTTTGGCTGATCTCCCTTGCATCAGGTTTGGTCGAATAGACGGTTTGAGAATAACGCTCTGCCAGTCGGTTGATGGCTGACAGCGAGTCGTTCTGGGCAAAACAGGCGAAGCGAAATGCACCGGCCGACGAACCGATAGCATGAATGGGTCTGTCTCGTCCTGAAAATAGCTGTGGAAAAATCACCCTGTCCAGTCCGGCCAACACAAACCACTTGGGCCCGCCGGACGCGCCGAGCATGTAATCGAACAGATCCGCATGCAGTCCTTCATCTTGTATCTGCCGATAGGCCGCAGGCCCGGCATAGAGTTCCAATACCGACATCAGGGTACCTGTTGGGTGTTATTCACAGACAGCCTCTTTTACGTATGCCAAGCCCCCTCGTCAAGGCTTTAAATTCACTAACTTACGGTTGACTTTAGTAAAAAACGGCCAAAATCGTTGATTTAACCACCACTGTAGAAAAACCGAGCAGGATAACTTTTTCATTTATTTTCAATAACATATAAACCTTATAACGAGAACTCAACAAGGTTATCCACAGATATCGTGGATAACCTTGTCAAAATAGCCAGATCTACTAACTTGCACCCACTCAAGCCGTTGCGCACAATAACGATCCGGTCTTTGGCCACAAAGGAAGCGCCATGTCTAAACAAACTCTCGCCGTGTTACCTGAAAGCTTCAGTATTCACAGTTTTCCCCAGAACGCCGAGTTACCCGCAGCAGTATTAACGCAACCTTTATATTTTATCGGCCGTACCCGCGACGAGTTATCTATTGTGGTGCCGGATACCTTAACACTGACGTCTGAGAACTGTGATGCAGGCTGGCGGATACTGGAGGTTTTAGGGCCACTGCAGTTGTCCATGGTGGGCATTATGGCCAGTATAGGTTCAGTTCTGGCCAAAGCCCGGGTCAGCATTTTTGTCGTTTCAACCTTTGAAACTGATTACTTTCTGGTTAAACAGCCTGACCTGGAACGGGCAATTCGCGCGTTACAACAAGACGGCTATAAGGTGGATTAAGATGTGGGATCCTTGTGACCTGGTCAGCCCCCTTGCCCCCGAAAGCTCCCGCTTGCAATTGGACGTGTTGGCCCCCGTCAGTGGTAAAGTCGGGCTACTCGACGCTGTACCCAGCTCAGCCTTTGCCAATGGACTTTTTGGAGTTGGGATTGCTATCGATATGGCCGGGCATCGCCTGCAGGCCCCTTTCGATGGCATTTTGCAAGACCATACCGTTAGCGGTGAGCAATTGCGCCTGCGCAGCAAGCAGGGACTAGAACTGCTGATCCAATTAGGAATAGATAGCCACAAACTCATGGGCGAAGGATTCAAAGCTAAGCTGCGTCGTGGCCAGACCTTTACACAGGGCCAGGCACTGATGGATTTCGACCTGAATTTACTTAAGCGCCGCTTTGGCATCGCCCATTGTCTGGTGCTGACATCGCAAACTAGCAAACTCAGCGGCATCCAGGCTCACTGCCAAAGTATGTTGGCAATGCAGGAGCCCTGCATGACACTGCATTTTCGCTAACGCTTTTGAGATCATCACGCTAATTCCAAAACGCGTGGCATTGGCAGTATTTGGTATAGCAAGGCAGTGGCAGATGGTTCAATCGCGCCTGACTTTAGGCTAAGCTTGCAGCCCCTTAGTTTCAGACAAGACTCATCCCATGACCACCATGTACGGCATTAAAAACTGCGACACCATTAAAAAAGCCAGAACCTGGCTGGAACAGCATAACATCCCTTATGAATTTCACGATTACCGCGTTCAGGGGCTGGATGGTGAGTGGCTGCGTAAGGTGGCCGATATTGTGGGATGGCAAGCTTTGCTCAACACCCGTGGTACCACTTACCGTCAGTTAGACGAGGCCCAAAAAGCCGATATGGACGCCGACAAAGCCATTGCGCTGATGTGCGAGTACCCGGCTATGATCAAACGACCACTGCTGCAACATAACCAAGATTACCAACTCGGTTTTAAAGCCGATGATTACGCGAGCCTGTTCAATGCAAAATGATGTACTGGCGCTAGCCAAAGCACTGATAGAAAAAGATTCTATTACGCCGGAAGATGCCGGTTGCCAAACATTAATGGCAGAGTTTCTAAGCCCACTGGGCTTTGATATCGAAATGATGCACTTTGAAGACACCCTGAACATGTGGGCACGCAAGGGTAAACAAGGTCCACTGTTCTGCTTTGCCGGTCACACCGATGTGGTACCGCCAGGCCCTTTAGATAAATGGCAGTCCCCGCCTTTTAAACCGACGGAGAAAGACGGCTACTTGTACGGCCGTGGGGCCGCCGATATGAAAGGCAGTCTGGCCGCTATGTTGGTTGCCACCAGACGCTTTGTAGAAAATCATCCTGAGCATCTGGGCAGCATTGCCTTTTTGATCACCAGCGACGAGGAAGGACCCTTTATTAACGGCACCACAAGGGTCATAGACACCCTCGAAGCCCGCAATGAGAAGATTACCTGGTGCCTCGTGGGTGAACCCTCCAGCACCCATAAAGTGGGGGATATTGTTAAAAATGGTCGCCGCGGCTCATTAACCGGTCACCTACAGGTAAAAGGCATTCAGGGCCATGTGGCCTACCCTCACCTGGCACGTAACCCAGTGCATCAGGCGGCCCCCGCTCTGGCCGAATTGGCGGGCGTAGAATGGGATAAAGGCAATGCCTCGTTCCCCCCTACCAGCTTTCAAATCTCCAATATCCAGGCCGGCACCGGTGCAGGAAATGTGATCCCCGGCGAACTGGCGGTGCAATTTAACTTCCGCTTCAGTACCGAAGTGACCGATCAGCAACTGATTGAACGTACCCGTGCCATTTTGGACAAACATGCTCTGGAGTACGATCTGGATTGGACCTTCAACGGCCAGCCGTTTTTGACCGACAGCGGTAAACTGGTGGATGCAACCCGCGAAGCAATTCGTCAAGGTTGCGGCCTGGAAACCGAGTTATCCACTGCCGGAGGCACTTCAGATGGTCGCTTTATCGCCCCAACAGGTGCACAAGTCATTGAACTTGGGCCAGTAAACGCCACCATTCACAAGGTCAACGAATGCGTGAAAATTGAAGACCTATATAAACTGGCCGACACTTACGAAGCCCTGTTGGAAGGTCTGTTATGCTGAGCCAATTGCAGCTGACCGGTCGGGATCGCAGCCACCTGATTGAGTGGCGCCCCGGCCATTGGCTGCAACCTGAGGTCGCCCAGGCCATGGAACATATGAGCCAGGCTGCACATCATGCGGGTATCGATCTACAGCCTGTTAGCACTTACCGTGATTGCCAGCGTCAGTTAGCCATATGGAATAGCAAATGGCTGGGACAGCGCCCTATTCTGGATATTAACAGCCGGCCATTGGATATCAATCAGCTCTCAGAACAGCAAAAACTCTTGGCTATTTTGACTTGGTCGGCGCTGCCCGGAGCCAGTCGCCATCATTGGGGCACGGATTTAGATGTCTATGATGCGGATGCGGTGAATAACTGCCCTGAAAAATTTCAGTTAATCCCGCAAGAGTATGCTCAAGGCGGCCCTTGCCATAACCTGGCTTGCTGGCTGGATAATAACGCGCAGCACTTTGGATTTTTCCGCCCGTATCAGCATTATAGCGGCGGTGTGGCTGCCGAACCTTGGCACCTTAGCCATAAGGCCTGCGCACAAAAGATGCAGTCTCAACTTAGCCTTGCCACCTTGCAGCAATGTATTGAGGAACTGGATATTCTCGGCAAAGAGGCCATATTGGCCAATCTGCCGGAAATCTATCGCCGCTTTATTCAACTAGACACAGAGGCAAACCACCCATGAGCTGGACCGTTGCATTGATTATCGCCCTGGCGCTGGGGGTTATCGTCGGTAATTTGTTATTGCTAAAACAAACCGCCAATCACAAGCTGCCCAGTCTTAAAGACAAGCACCCCGAAAACCAAACAAGTGACGATAAAAATTCGGGCTGGGATGACGAAGAAGACGACTATCCGCGATAACGCACGGCCGTGCCACTGATACTCACCATCAGCATACTGCCTTTGCTGCCCACTACCTGATAGTCAATATCTACCGCTAACACTGCATTGGCACCCAATGCGCGCGCTTCTGCTTCCAACTCAGCAAAGGCAATCTTGCGCGCCTTGGTTAGCTCATCCTCATAGGAGCCGCTGCGCCCACCAACAATATCGCGAATAGAGGCAAACAAGTCAGAAAACAGGTTTGCCCCCATTACGGCTTCGCCAACCACTATGCCCAGGTAAGCCTCAATCTCCTTGCTATCCAAATGGTGTGTCGTAGTAATGATCATGCCTTAAACTCCGCTAATAACTCACTAATGGCCTCGCATTCACTGCGTGCCTGCTCGGCTGTATATGCCTGTGCCGGATGCTTGCCCCATACCGGGGCAGGCCAGGCGATGTCCTGGCGAAAACGGGCTATATGATGCAAATGCAATTGCTCAACCACATTGCCCAGTGCGGCCAGATTCATTTTGTCGGGTTGATAGCGCGACTGCATGGCACGCGTTAGAGTGGCTGATTCAATCCAAAGCTGTTGCTGCTGCGCTACAGACAAATCCAAGATTTCTCTCACGCCTTCCACTTTGGGCACCAGTATGGTCCAGGGATACTGGCTGTCATTCATTAACAACACTAGGCTCAGGGGCAGTTCGGTAATCAGCAGGCAATCTTGCGCTAAACGGTGATCCAGTTGAAACATGGTGGGTAAATAGGTAGCCTTAAGTTCGATGCTTCAAAGATACCTCAGTTGTGTAGCTTGTGACCAATTCAATTTCCGTTTCCAGCCTGCTGCGGTTCAGTTTTCTCAGTCTGAGCCTTGTCTGTACGACAATTTTCGCCGTCCCTCTAAAAGTTGTCACTGAAATTTCCCCACCTTCTCAGACTTGGGAAAATGGCCAGGTGGGCGGTATTGTGACCGAACGGGTTAAACAGGTATTAGACGCTGCCAACATACAAACCGAAATTGAAGCCTATCCCTGGGCCAGAGCATATGAACGAGCACTAAAAGGGCCAAATACACTTATCTACGCCATGGCCAAAACCCCGGAGCGCGAGCATAAATTTAAGTGGGTAGGTGCAGTGGGGCGTTATCGGCTGGGTTTTCTGAAGCTCAAACGGCACGAAAATATCACCGTTACCCACCTGGAACAGGCCCGTCAATACGTTACGGCAGTGCAAAGGCGTGATGTTGCCTCTGATGTATTGATTCGCCACGGCTTTGAACTGGGAAAGCAGTTGTTTCTTACCGCCGATATTCAGCAATCCTGGGAGTTACTGCGTAAAGGTAAAGTTGACCTGATTATTGAAGATCCCGATGTCATTGACGAGATGTTACTCAACCTGAACCTGACCCAACAGGATGTGGAATTTGTGTACATGATCCCAGAGCTGGATCAGCTCACCTACCTGGCGGCCAGCCTGGACACCAGTGACAGCCTGGTGGAAAAGCTCAGGCTGTCACTCTATCAACAGGATTTCGCGCTTAAAGACCTCTAGTCTAAATGCGGGTGGGTACCACGGTAAGTAACGCCCGCTGGCCAATCGCCACTTTGGCATTAGGAAACACTATCGCCTCCCCTTCCTGCTCAGCAAAATACTGGGCCCCGGTTTCTTCTGCCAGCAGATAGCCCTTGGGGAAATCGGCAAAGTTGGGCGCATCATCAGGGAAGTTCAATCTGAAGTCTTCCTGTGTGCGATTGATAATCTGATTAATCTTATACACCAGCATATCGTCCGGATTGTACTCTGGCAGTATTAAAGCTGGCTGACTCACCAATGCCCATAAGGTATCTCTAACCTGCGTAAACCGGCCCATCTCGTTCTGTCCAAAGGGCGCGACCTTACCAAGTTCAACAGTAAAGGCATCAGCACCAAATTGATGAGAAGAATAATAGCTAAACGTGGTGGTGGGGCTGTTTGACAACAAAAAGGTATTCACGCCACAGGCGTACAAAAATTGCAGCTGAGTGGTTTTCCAGGGCTGTCCATGTCTGAACGGATACACCGCAAACTTCTCATTTTTTGAGCCACGAATGGCAGTATGCAGATCGTAATGACAACGGTAGCTTTGTCCCAGGCTATCGCCTTGGCGGTAAAAATCTGCCACCGCCTGCTCCAGGGCTTTTGCCCTCACCCGCTCTTGATTAATCAGTCCGGGGCCCGATGAGTGCGCGCCACTGAACAAGCGGTTCATGTTCTCTTCGACGAACCGCTCCCCTAAGTCCATAGCAGGGAGATTACCAAACAAAAACAAGACCCTGTGACATGCCGTTAGCTGTTGAGTTAACAGGGCTTGCACCAGCTCATCACAAATTTCAATGGGGGCAGTTTCGTTGCCGTGTACGCCAGACGACAGCACAATGTCTTTACCTTTAGGCGTGCCAGGCGTGAAACTGATGATACCAGGGGCGGTAATCTCTACCAGGGTGCCGTTATCCAGCGTAAACGCCTGCGGCGTATCAAAATGTGCTGGCGATTGACGACTGAGAGAAAGAAACTGACCATGTTTACGCAACAACTCAACGGACATAGATTTCCCGGCTAGATGAATTTGGTGCGTATGTTACCAGAATAGCCGCGATGAGGCAGCGCGTCCTCAACTTACACGGTCACGGTACGCCAGAGAATCCCCGACTATGACATCGGTATGAATAAATTCCACCAAACGTTCAAAGGGAACGGCTTTGGAAAACAAGAAGCCCTGCCCCTTGCAGATCCCTATTTCACGCAATGCGTGTAACTGTTCCACCGACTCAATGCCTTCGGCAATCACCTGACAATCCAGAGCACCGGCGATTAACAAGGAAGCCTGAATGATGGCCTTATTCACCGGGTTGCGATCCAATCCCATCACAAAGGTCTTGTCTATCTTGATGGTATTGAGTTGGATATCGCGGATATACGCCAGATTTGAGTACCCTTTGCCAAAGTCATCGACGGCAATGGACAGCCCCAGTGCCTTAATTTGTGACAGTTGACGCTTAACCAATAAGGAGTTGGACAAGGCCACATCTTCGGTCAGCTCAAGTTCCAAACGCGACAAATTCACGGCATAGTCTGCCGCCAGGCGCTTCACTTTGCTGACAAACTGCGAGTCATATAACTGCGTGGGGGAAATATTGACCGAGACCTGTAATTCCAGCCCCATCTGTTCAAGCAACATGGCGCTGTAAAAAGCCTTCTCCAACACCCAATAGCCGACTTCATTCATCATATTGTAAGACTCAGCAGCTTCAATGAAGCTGCCAGGAACAATGATGCCATCCAACGGATGATTCCAACGTAACAGGCATTCCGCCCCCACGACTTTGAAAGTATGCAAATCGACCTTGGGCTGAAAGTACAATTCCAGCTCGTCATTGGCGAAGGCCCGCTTAAGATCAGCCTTTAGCGCCAGCGAGCGGCCGGTTTCGGCTTTTTCATGTAAACGGGTAATGTGAAAGTTATCGTACTTGTTCTGCTTGGCCTGCTTGAGTGCCGTTTCGGCTCCGGCAAACAGCTTGGCCGCGTCCAGGTTATCGGTCAGGTTTGCCACGGCCCCTACATTAAAGTCGGCCACAAAGGCATTGTCATCAAAACTGATGGGAGTTTTGAAATGTTCCACCAAATGGCTGTAAAAACCGCGCAGTTGCGCGTCACTGTGACAGCCAGGAATCATCAGGCCAAAGATGTCGCCGCTAATGCGCCCCAGTAGACAATGAGGGCCAAATAAGTCCTTGATACGCTTGGCCAGCTCTTCGAGAATCAGGTCGCCCACTTTATATCCGAAGCTACTACTGACATCAGAAAAACGCACAACATCAATAAACAACAGCGACAGTTCAGGCGTCACATTAACAGCCTGTTCTATGCGGTCAAAAAATGCATACCTGTTGGGAATGGTCGCCAGGGACTGATATGAAACACTCATTGAGTACGGCTTTACCTCTGAATAACCAGAACAGCCAGCCCTCTATGCAAAGCGCTGGCCGGGTGTAAAACACACCACATCCTTACGCCGCGTCATGCGGGTAACAATAATCCGGAAACGTGGTTTCGCACCGAACGCTTCCATGCGTAACGCAAGGCCTCTGGCGATCATCCTGCTAATCACCCAGCCTTGCTTATTTTTCGCTAGTCTACCTTGCAGGGCGACAGGCGCCAAATTTTTTCCACGTAATCGCGTATTGAGCGATCCGAGTTGAATTTCCCCATCCGCGCGGTATTAAAAATTGCCATCCGCGCCCAGCGCGCTTTATCCCGATAAGCTAAGTCAGCCTGGCGCTGAGCACTTGAGTAGGCATCAAAATCTGCCAGCACCATATAGGGGTCGCCACCGTCCAGTAAACTGTGCTTCACGCTGACCAATTCACCCGGTTTACCCGGCGTAAAATAATCGGTCTCCAGCCAATCCAAAATCGCTTTGATCTCGCGGCTGGTGTCATAGTAATCATAAGGGTTATATCCGGCCTTTTGCATTTTATGCACTTGCTCGACAGTTAAGCCGAAGATAAAGATATTCTCTTCCCCCACTTCCTCGGCAATTTCGATATTAGCACCATCTAACGTACCTACCGTCACGGCCCCATTTAACGCCAATTTCATGTTACCAGTCCCAGAGGCTTCTTTGCCTGCAGTGGAAATCTGCTCGGAGATATCCGCAGCCGGAATCATCTTTTCGGCCAGGCTAACCCGGTAATTGGGTAAAAACACTACCTTGAGTTTATGGTTTACCCTTTTGTCGTTATTGATTTTGTCCGCCACCTTGTTGATGGCATAAATAATGTCTTTCGCCAGTTTGTAACCTGGTGCTGCTTTGGCGCCAAACAAGAACGCGCGAGGGTGCATGTCATAATCTGGGTTTTCCAGTAAACGACGATACAAGGCCATAATATGCAAAAGGTTCAGGTGCTGACGTTTGTATTCATGCAGGCGTTTAATCTGTACATCGAAGATCATCCCCGCATCCAGCTCCACGCCAGTCAGGCGCTTCACTTCGGCGGCCAGGGCCAGTTTGTTTTCATGCTTTATCTGCATGAACTGGCGCTGAAATTCTGCATCATCAGCAAAATTTGCCAGCCCCTGCAGCTTGTCCAGTTTGACCGGCCAGTCATCGCCCAACTTACTGCTGATCAAGGTCGACAGTTTAGGGTTACAAGCCTTTAACCAGCGTCTGGGAGTGATACCGTTGGTCACATTGGTCAACTTACCGGGCCACAGTTGATCGAACTCGGGAAACAGTTGCTCTTTCACCAGCTTGGAGTGAATAGCCGCCACACCGTTGACCGCAAACGAGCCAATAACCGACAAGTTGCCCATACGGATCATCTTCTCACTACCTTCTTCAATGATGGACAGCTTACGTTTGACCGCATCATTCCCTGGCCAGGTCTTGTCTACCAGGGCCATAAAGCGGTGATTGATCTCATAGATAATTTCCAGGTGACGCGGCAGGATTTTTTCCAACATCCGGGCCGGCCAGCGCTCCAGCGCTTCTGGCAACAAAGTGTGGTTGGTATAGGCAAAAGTGCGGGTACAAATATCCCAGGCTTTGTCCCAATCCATCTGCGCTCTGTCAACCAGAATACGCATCAGTTCAGCAATGGCAATCGCCGGGTGGGTATCGTTAAGTTGAATCACCACCTGTTCTGCAAAACGGCTCCAGTCATCGCCATGAGCGCGTTTGTAACGGCGAATAATGTCTTTTAACGAGCAGGCACAGAAGAAATACTGCTGAATTAAGCGCAGTTCCTTGCCGGCTTCGGTTTCATCATTGGGATACAACACCTTGGAGATAGTCTCTGCCTGTACATTTTCCCGCTGTGCATCCACATAGCCACCGGCATTGAACACGTCCCAGTTAAAATAACCGGACGCCCGGCTTTCCCACAGCCTGAGTACGTTTACAGTATCACCGCCGTATCCCACCACCGGAATATCCCAAGGTACCCCTTTGACAATAGAGCCTGGGTGCCATTCCTTGCAGATTTGTCCATTGTCACCGTACTTTGTCTCCACATAACCATATAGCGACACTTCCTGAGTGGACTCAGGACGACAAATTTCCCATGGATTACCGTAGTCGCGCCAGGTATCAGGCCGTTCAATCTGCGCCCCATACTGAATCTCCTGGCGAAACAGACCATGCTCGTAGTGAAGACCGTAACCAATGGCAGGCAATTGCAAGGTAGCCAGTGAGTCAATAAAGCAAGCCGCCAACCGGCCCAAACCACCGTTACCCAGCGCCATATCCGGTTCTTCTTCCATCACGTCACTGAGCTCTACACCCAGTTCCATCAGCGCCTGGCGAGTCGCGTCAAACAATCCCAGATTTTGCAGGTTATTGCCCATCAAGCGGCCCATCAAAAACTCGGCGGAGAAATAATGTACCGCCCGGGTGTCGTTCATATAATGGGTCTTTTGCGTTATACGCAGACGCTCCATAACCTGCTCCTGAACAGCGGCGCAGGTCGCCTTCCACCAGGCATGGTTATTGGCCTTGTTTTCATCGGTTCCCAGCGAACAATGCAGATGACGGATAATGGCTTGCTTAATATCGTTCTTATCCAGTTCCGTTATGGCTTTTGTTTGTTGTGGATGTAATGCCGAGTTGCCTGTCGTGTTCATCGCTATCCCCTATGGAATGTCTCCGCCTGCCAGCTCAACGCGGCAGACATTTGCAGAAATTCTTACCAGCCAGGAACGAAAACCTCAACTGTCAAATTGAGGCGCTAACCTTTTACTAGAGTCTCTAGTTTAGCCAATCCAGCCTGACTGTTTTGTAATTTAATTACAAAACAGTCCTGAGTGTAATGTTTTTGAATGGAATTGAAATGGCAATTTTGTTGCAGCCTGGTTAACAGAAAAAACAATGCCCGGTAAAACCGGGCACTGATAGCATTTCATTAACATTTTAGCGGATGATTAGATCAGTAGCTTAACTTTCAGCCTCAAAGACCTGATTAACTAAGGCCTGCGCTTCATCTATCAGCAACTGCAAATGGGCATCGCCTTTAAAACTTTCCGCGTAAATTTTATAAACCGACTCAGTACCGGATGGACGCGCCGCAAACCAACCATTTTGCGTACAAACCTTAAGCCCACCTATTGCTGCATCATTACCTGGCGCACGGGTCAGAATCTGTTCGATGGCTTCACCGGCTAACTGCTTAGAGGTTACCACCTCAGGGGTCATGCTAGACAAACGCTGCTTTTGCGCCGCGTTTGCTACCACATCAATCCTTTTATAGCTTGGTGCACCAAACTTGTCGGTTAAATCCTGATACGCCTGCCCCGGATCTTTACCTGTGACCGCCAATATTTCGGCCGCCAGCAAGCACAAAATAATACCGTCCTTGTCGGTTGCCCAGGCACTGCCGTCACGGCGCAAGAAAATCCCTCCGGCACTTTCCTCACCGGCAAAACCCATGCTGCCGTCCAGCATATATGGTACGAACCATTTAAAGCCCACTGGCATCTCCGCCAACGGACGATTCAGTGCCGCTGCTACCCTGTCGATCATGCTTGATGATACCAGGGTTTTACCAATCTTCAGTTTGTCATTCCACGCTGGACGGTGGCGGTATAGGTAATCGATGGCCACGGCCAGATAATGGTTAGGATTCATCAAACCGCTGGACTTGCACACAATACCGTGACGATCGAAATCCGCGTCATTGCCAAAGGCCAAGTCAAACTGGTCTTTCATATTGATTAAACCAGCCATGGCATAAGGGGACGAGCAATCCATGCGGATCTTGCCGTCCTTATCCAGGTGCATAAAGGAAAACGCTGGATCAACCCGACGGTTAACCACTTGGATATCTAACTTGTATCGCTCAGCAATGCGATCCCAGTATGCCAGTCCCGCCCCGCCAAGCGGATCTGTCCCCAGCTTTAAGCCCGCCTGTGCGATGGCCTGCATATCAACGACTTGATCAAGCTGCGCCACATAATCCTCGGCGAAATCCCGTTCATGTACGTAACCACTGCGCAGTGCCTGGGAAAAATCCTGGCGTTTAACACCTTGCAAGTCTTTGGCAATCAAATCATTGGCGCGGGTTTGAATCTGATCCGTTACTTGGGTATCGGCCGGCCCGCCATGAGGCGGATTGTATTTGAAACCGCCGTCCTCAGGTGGATTATGGGAAGGGGTAATCACAATGCCATCAGCAAATCCGCTGGTACGTTCACGATTATAATTAAGAATAGCCAAAGAAACGGCGGGTGTGGGGGTAAACCCGCGTCCAGCTTCCACCACCAGTTGCACCTGATTAGCGCTAAGCACTTCCAAGGCGGTAATAAAGGCAGGCTCGGACAGCGCATGGGTATCCATGCCAACAAATAGCGGGCCGTCAATGTTATTGGCCTGCCGGTATTCCGCCAACGCCTGACAGATAGCAGCGATATGCACATCATTAAAGGTGCTCTTCAGCGAACT
The DNA here is from genome assembly GCF_014645355.1 of Bowmanella pacifica. Lineage (GTDB taxonomy): Bacteria > Pseudomonadota > Gammaproteobacteria > Enterobacterales > Alteromonadaceae > Bowmanella > Bowmanella pacifica. Next base: position 535,415 of record NZ_BMLS01000003.1, read on the forward strand.
GCCGCGATGACCCGAGGTACCAAACACCACTGCGTGGGCCGGATCTGACTTGTCTGGCTTTAAACTGTAATACGCAGCCACCAGCCGGGGAATATTAGCCAGTTGTGCATCAGTGGCGGGATGTCCTGCCAGGGGGTGAAGTGCCATCGGTTCTCCTTACTTCAGCGCTTAAATATTTAATTACTCGGCGTCTTTGCCAAATTCAGCATCCAGGAAACGCGCTAAACGCGTTGCATCGCTATCGCTATAGCCTAATAACTTAGCGACTTCCATAATCATGGTCAGTTTCTTACGGGTGTTGTTGTTGGTCACGACCCAATAACAGCTACCCGGCAGCATTTTCGGATTGGTGCTGCTACCTGCCGCCAGCAACTCTTCCTTACTGATAGCAAAGTAAGTGCGGTTCCGCCCCTTAAGCTCCAGTACCTTGGCAAATTCTTTACCCTGAAAACGCGCCAGCGCAGCCAGTACTTCAATAAAACGCTCAACGACGCTGCCCATCTCAGCCACACCGGCCTGCTCCAGATAGTCAAACAATGCCCCTTCCTGAACAGGTAACGCCGACTTAGCCACTGGCGCAGATTTAACCGGGGGAGCCACTACAGCCTCCTCTTTGGGCGCGGCAACCTGCACAGCATCAACTTTTACCTTTCCATCACTGAACAACAGACGACGCAGGATTTGCGAGGCACTTTCACCAATGTGCTGGGTCTGTGCGGCAATATAACGATACAGCTCTTCATCAATTTCTATGTTTTTCATTTTTTGTACTGCTGATTATTCACCTGGCGGTCATTATACTTGGCCTGGCCGCCGGGTACAGTCTCGCGCAGCATAGTCTGTTTGTGTTATAACGGCCGGCTTTACTTTCCATGCAATAGCTAAATTCCATGACATTGAATCATCAGATCAGCGGACAAGGGCAGCCTTTAGTATTACTACACGGCTTGTTTGGCAGCCTGGAAAACCTCGGCGGCGTTCGCCGGGAGTTGGAAGGTCAATACCAAATCATTGCCGTCGACCTGCCTGACCATGGGCGCTCCGGTCACACCACAACCTTTAGTTATCTGGACTATAGTCAGCAAGTATTGCAGTTATTAGATAGTCTGGCTGTGAAAAAAGCCGCAGTACTGGGGCACTCAATGGGCGGAAAAGTTGCCATGTGTTTGGCCCAGCATCATCCTGAGCGCGTCAGCCAGTTGATTGTCGCGGATATTGCTCCGGTCGCCTACCCTGACAGGCATGGCAGTATCTTTGCTGGACTGAACCAGGTAGATTTGCCCGCCTTGCAGGACAGGCGCCAGGCAGACAGACAAATGGCTGAGCATATTAAAGAGCCTGGCGTCAGACAGTTTTTGCTGAAAAGCCTGGCTCAGGAGCATGGCCAATGGCAATGGCGCTTTAACCTTGCCCTATTGCAGCGGGACTACAGCAAAATTACCGACTGGCCTTTTAGCGAATTATGCTACCCAGGCCCGACACTTTTTATTAAAGGCGGTCAATCGGACTATCTCCAGGCGGCGTATAAGGATACAATCGCCGCGCAGTTTCCACGTAGCCAAGGACGCATTATCGCTGATGCCGGACATTGGTTGCATGCAGAAAAGCCCGCCGCTTTTTGTAAGATTGTTCGCGATTTCATTCGCGTAGATGAGACTCATTAGCATATAGAGCGGCATTGTGCTATAGTCCGCGCCGTTTTCATGAGGTATCAGAGCCATGTTGAGCCAGTATTATGAGCAAATTGAAGCCATTGTCCTCAACCTGACCTTAGTGGCCCTGTTTCTACTGATGGGCTTTGCAGTACATGATGTGCTGAAAAAGAACAATGTACCCATAGTAGGTCGGGCAGTGGTTTATCTGGTGCTGTTTCTGGGCGCCGCCGGCTTCCTGGCAAAGGGGCTGATTCAAGTTTTTTGGCAATCATCCGGCGTGGGCGGCTAACCACGTCAAACAGAGGTATCAAGACATATGGCAAGTGTTGGACTATTTTTCGGTAGCGACACAGGCAACACCGAACATGTTGCCAAGATGATTCAAAAAGAGTTGGGCAAGAACTTAATCGACGTCCACGATATCGCCAAAAGCAGCAAAGAGGATATTGCTAACTTTGATCTGCTGATGTTCGGTATCCCGACCTGGTATTACGGTGAAGCTCAATGTGATTGGGATGATTTCTTCCCTGAACTGGAAGAGATTGATTTCACCGACAAGTTGGTAGCCATTTTTGGCTGTGGTGATCAGGAAGACTATGCCGAGTATTTCCTGGATGCCATGGGCATGATCCGCGATATCGTTGAAGCCCGTGGTGCCATTATAATTGGTCACTGGCCCACCGACAGCTACCATTTCGAAGCCAGTAAAGGCATGGCAGATGACAACCATTTTGTTGGCCTGGGCATTGACGAAGACCGTCAGCCAGAATTGACCGAACAGCGGGTAAAAGCCTGGTGTAAGCAAATTCACGAAGAAATGTGCCTGGCTGAACTGGAATAAGCCAAATCTATTCAAGAAGGAGCCTATGGCTCCTTTTTTTTCGCCATAAATCTGTAACATAGTCCGACTAAGCTGCGCATCCCAAGGCATCCAAGCCCCAGTGAAGGGGCCGTTTTATGGCTTGCAAGATGATGAATAAGGCGCAATCTTTTCCCACATTCAGGCCGATATCGGCCAGTGTAGTCCCCATTGAATCTGCCAAAGTGCGTCAAAAGCGCGTGGTCGAAACCCTCTACCACCAATGCTGGAATGAACTGTGCGGCCGGTTGCGCCGTTTATATGGTGACGGGCCACCCGACCCTCAGGATATAGCCCAGGATGCTTTTACCAAATTGTCGCAAATGGACAACCTTAGCCATGTGCACAACCCCAAGGCTTTCCTGTACAAAGTGGCCTTTAATATCGGTCACAAATCTATTGGCCATATTGTAAAGACCCGCGAATTTCTTGCCGAACAGTTAGAAGACGACGAAATTCTGAGCAACGAAGTCTGTCCAGAACATCAGCTTTCGCAAACGCAACAACTTGATGCCCTGCAGCGCGCGATGGCGGGATTAACTGACAAACAGCAGGAAATTCTGCTGCGCTGTCGCATCAAAGGCCAAACCTACGCACAGATTGCCGAGCAAACGGGTTGGAGTCTGGCGGATATCAGTCGCCAGTTGACCAGTGCCCTGGCCCATCTGGCAGCCAGCCAGCCACAGGAATAAGCCAATGACAGTACAGGATAATCAGGTTGCCATTGAGGCTCAGGCCCGCGCCTGGCTGGTTAAACTCATGGAAGATACGCCAACGGCGCAATTAAAAGCCGAGTTCAGCCAATGGATAACACAATCAGAAAAACATCGTCAGGCATTTGTCCGCAGTGAAAAACTTTGGCGCCAGTTGGGTCTGCTGGACAACCTGGCAGAGCTAACCGATATGTTACCCGCACAACCTAAGCGGGCTGTACCAGGCATAGGTATGTCAAGCTGGTTAGGCATAGCTGCAGCGGCATTGCTGATGGTAGCAGGCTGGAACTGGCAGCATCACAACTTGCCCGCAGATACTATTGCGCTTCAGCACTTTACCACCCCAGCTCACACCAATACCGAAGTTTTGTTGGCTGACGGCAGCCGTTTGGTGGCAGCCGGGCAAGCCAAATTCAGCTACAAATTTGAAAATAATCAACGCCGTTTGGCGATGCAATCTGGCACATTGTATTTCGATATTGCCCATGACACCGCACACCCCTTTGTGATCAGCAGCGCAGGTTCGCGCATCACAGTGGTGGGTACCGCATTTGAAATCAGTTTAGGCGACAGACAACTGCGTCTGTCAGTCCATGAAGGGCGTGTTCAACTCGCCGCTCTGAATACGGATCAGCCAGAGCAAGGCCTGATGCTCAGCGCCGGCCAACAGCAACTGGCTGATACCGATGGCAACCTGATGGGTGAAGTCCGTGAGTTTGACAGTGGTCAGTCTCTTACCTGGCTGCAAGGCCGGCTCAGTTATGACGGCACACCGCTGAGTGAGGTCATGCAGGAGCTGAATCGCTACCGAACCACCCCCATTGAAATAGATGATAGTCAGTTAGCAGCATTACAAATCACGACATCCTGTCGCATTGATCAGATCGATCAAATGCTGGAAGGGTTATTGCTGGCCCATGACTTAACACTAGTAGCAGAGTCAGGGCGGACAGTAATCCAGCAGACTGAGTAGTTATTGGCCAGTTATATGAAGTTTCCATGACATTTTCATTTTGGCTGGAAAATTTTCGCCAGTCCGGACTCCTTGGAATGACATCAGACGTCACACAAACTAATTATTGGAGTATCCGCACATGAAAGCCTTTCCGGCGCCCGTTAAACATTCTCTTTGCCACCTGGCTGTAGTCTCAGCCCTGACTTTTGGTTGTGCATCAGTCGGCTACGCCCAAAGCCAAACTACGACGCTCACCGGCCAGCCTTTGGGACAGGCCTTAAACAGCTTATCTCAACAACTGGGCTTAGTGATCATTGCCCCTACCCGCCTGGTTAGAGATAAGACCGCGGCTGCGGCCGACAACCAGCTTCCGCCGCTGGACCAGGTTCGCCAGATGTTGCAAGGCAGTGGCTTACAGGTGCAGCAAGACCATAACGGTACCCTGGTCATCAAAGCCGGTCAAAGCAGTGCCGACACTCACACTGAACGACAGGTATCCACCGCTAAAAGCATGGATGAAATCGTAGTGACCGCCATGAAGCGCGAAAGTACCTTGCAGGATGTGCCTGTGGCGCTATCAGTACTGGGGCAGCAAGCTATTCGCGACAAAGGCATCAGCGACTTTACCGATCTGGTGGACAGCCTGGCTGGCGTTTCCATCAACTCGGCCTTTGGTGGCCCGGAAAACAGCTTTATCACCATACGCGGTATCGGTGGCGCCGATGACTATAAACCCAACGGCAACCCATCCGTCGCCTTGCATGTGGACGGCATTTACCAGACCTCTAATGCTTACCTGAGCATGCCATTGTTTGACCTGGAACGTATCGAAGTAGTGAAAGGCCCACAAGGTACCTTGTATGGTCGCAACACCACGGCCGGTGCCATCAACGCTATCACCCGAGGCGCCACCGATGAGCTGGAAGGCTATGCGGAACTGGAGTACGGTTCCTACGACCATATTTCTGGTACCTTTGCGGTAGGCGGCCCCCTGTCCGATAAACTGGGTGCCCGCGTCGCGGTTACTATGCGTCAGGGCGGCGGCTTTATGGACGGCGAAGGGGCAGGCAGTTTTGCCGGTTATGTACCTGAAGGTTTTGAGGGGATTATCCCTCCTGTCAGCGATCCGGGTAAGCGAGACGGTTTTGGTGATGCTGATCTGTTTGCCATGCGTGGAACGGTACAGTATGCCTTCAGTCCGGTAACAGAACTGACTCTGCGCTATTTTATGAGCGCCAACAATGGCGATACTCGTCAGTATGATCGTGTCGCCCTGGCTGACGACAAGCCAGCCCTAAACGCCGGTGAAGACAGCGATCCTTATCGTTTCTACGCATCTGAGTATTACTCCCATCAAATCGATGTAAACGGCTTTAACGGCGAGTTCTCCCACCAGCTTCCTAATCAAATGAACCTGGATGTGTTAGCCGGTTATCAAAGTAGCGAGCGCAAGGTATCAGGTAATGGTGACGGTACACCTTTCCCTCGTTTTCGCTATGACTTTGACGAAGAGCTGGAGCAAAGCTCATTGGAAGTGCGCCTGTCAGACCCAAGTGGCGGTGAAATCGATTGGATGGTTGGGGCTTTCTTGGTCAGCGACAGCGTAGATTTTGTCAGCGACTGGACCAGCTATGCGGTAATGTCACAGTACAGCTCTCCTTACAGCCAGCGTCGCAATAGCTCCGCCCTGTTTGGTAATGTCGACTGGTACCTGACCGACGATCTGAGCATTAATGCCGGTCTGCGTTACACCACCGACCAGGTCAAATTCCGTGGTAGCAACATAGACCACGATCCCTGGGGTGTGTCAGTGTTTGAAGATTACTTTAAGTCTCCATCCAACTTTTCCTGGGACAAAGAATTTACCGACAACAATCTGTCGGGCAAAGTGTCTGCCACTTACTTTGTGTCTGATCGCCTGAACGTCTTTGCCTCTGTGGGCACTGCCTATCGTGGTGGCGGTTTTGACGGCACTTCCATCTTCAGCCTGGAAGAAACAGAGCCTTTTGATTCAGAAGAAGTTCTGGCCTATGAGGCTGGCTTGCGCTACGTGCACGAAGAAGGCTTGAATCTGAGCGTGGATCTGTTCTCTTATGAGTTTGAAGAACTGCAAGCCACCGCCCGTCTGGCCAACGACACAAACGGACGTACCAACGTAGGTAAGGCCGAAGTCAAAGGGGCCGAAGCCGCGCTGTCGCTGCCGGTATGGCAAGGTGATAATCAGTCATTCAACCTGGACGCAGCCGTCACCTATTTAGACTCAGAGATCACCGAGTTTCATTCCAACCGGGTCAATGACGTGCAAAACACCCTGGGCGATCCGCTGCCAGGCTCGCCGCGCTGGAGTGGTAACGCCGCCCTGGAATACCTGCATTTACTGGCTGACTCACAGGTGCGCGCCCGCCTGGAGTACAGCTACCATGACGAAGAGTCAAACCGTCTGAATGCCGGTGAAGGTAATCTGACTCCTTCCTACTCCTTGCTTGGACTGCGCCTGGAGCTGGCCATGAATAATGGCATGACCTTATATGCCTATGGTCGCAATATTCTGGATAAGGAATACTTCTTGGAGCTGAATGCTGGCGCCAGACTGGTGGGTGCCCCTGCCACTTTTGGTGCCGGGATAAACTACAGTTTCTAATCCTCTCGATACATCAAGGGCCCAAACGGGCCCTTTTTTACAGTGTAAAACGCGCCACAGCCTGACTTAACTGTTGCATCAACTCACCTACCTCAGCGATGGCTTCGCTGGAATGGCGGGTGGATTGCCCACTTTGTTCGGTCAGCTCAACCAGGCGTTGCAAACTGTCAGTGACCGTATTGAGTAATTCGTCCTGACTTTCGGTATCCGTGACAATATCGCTGTTCACTTGCGTCAGTGCCTCGATGATTTGCCTGATAGCTCCAATCTCCTGGTTGACCTGCTCAATCAAACCTACGCTGTCCTGGGCCTGTACCTGGCCTGTTTCGATAGCTGTTACGGCTTGCCCTGCATCAGATTGCAGACTCAAGATCATCTGCTCAATTTCCTCGGTGGACTGATGGGTACGATTGGCCAGGGTTCTGACCTCATCGGCCACCACGGCAAACCCTCTGCCTTGCTCACCCGCTCTGGCGGCTTCAATGGCAGCATTTAAAGCTAGCAAATTGGTTTGTGCTGCGATGGTTTTAATCACATCCAAAATACCGCCAATACTGCGGCTGTTATTATCCAGGCGGTCAATGATCTGACCGGACTCTACCGCCTGCTCGGCCTGAGCCTGAATTTGACGGCGTGATGCACTCACCAACTCACTGGCCTTCGCTGCCTGCTCTAAAACCTGGCTAAGCTGAGCTCTGTTATTCTGAATCTGTACCAGATTACTTTTACTTGTGGCTCTGACCTGCTCGGTATGCTCTGCAGTTTGTTTGATTCTGAAGGTTTGCTGCTCTACCTGCTCTAGCGTCTTCTGTGACAGTGCTTCACTGCTGCGGGTGGCTTTTTCAAGCAAGCTTTCCTGACGGGTAATACGTTCAACCACCTGATGCAAACTGGCACTTAGCTGGTTCACATCACTTGCCAGCGCGGCAAATTCATCCTCCCCAGAAGCATCGGCTTTGTGGGTCAGATCGCCCTGACTAATAATGCTTAAACTGGCACGAATTTTCTCCATGGGACGGGAAATACTGCGGGCAGCCATCGTGCCGATGATGATGACCAAAACCAGGGCCAAAGCCAGAATCACCAGGGTCTTAACAATATTGTTCTGCACCACATCCAATATGGCATTTTGCCCATCAAGGGTATCGCCATTCACCTTGGCAAATAAGCTCGCCAGATGCTGCCTGGCATTCTGTAAGCCCTGCTCGGCCTCTGCCATTTGTTGTTCGGCCTGGACAATAAACTGAATACGCTGGCGCTGCTGTTCAACCAGCCCCCCCGGCCCGTTAAACTGGCGAACAAAAAGCTGATATTGGTCATTAAATGCCGCCATCAGACCATCGGTATCCAGGCCTTCGGCCAGCCTGTTGATATAGTCAACATTGTTGGCCAAATCACCCAAGGTCAACACCAGGTTTTCTTCAATGTTAACGCTCAGTTCGGCATCGGTGGCCACCAGGTACTCTTTTGACGCATTGAGTAAGGTGATAATGATGTTATCTATCCGTGCCCCCGCTCCCACCACAGATGCCAGGCGCCCTTCTTCGGCCCCATCCATTTCAGCCATATCCAACAGGTTAGCCCCGGCATCTCCGCCGCTATACTGCAATTCTTTATAGAAGCTCTCAATGTTCTGTCTGGCTTGCAGGGCCTGGCGACGTGACGCATACATACCATCTGAGGCGCGTAAATAGCGGGATGAGGCTTCTACTGCCTGGCGTAAACTGTGTTTTTCATCCTCAGCCAGCGACAAGGCGTCCAACTGCGTTAGCAGCTCACCAAACTGCGCGGATAAACGACTGAACTCATCATAGTTAGCCTCAAGACCTGGCAACTGATTCAGAAAGTAGCCCTGCAAGGATACCTTGTCCAAGCTTAGGATCTGGGTTTGCGCTGCCAGCATACGTGCTTGTACCGGCATTTTCTCCTTCGCCACCAGTTGAGCCGAATCACGGATACTGGACAATCCCCAGTAGGACAAAATACTGGTACAAAGCAACAACACGCCAAACAGCACAAAGCCGGTAACAATTTTACCAACAACGGTTATTCGCATGGATAACTACCTGATTATGCGAGGGTTCATCCCCTCTTTAATTATTTTATATAGTCCATGGATAGGTAAATGACGACCCTATTCACAAAGAACGCCCAGCGTTTTCTGCTCACACCTGGTCTGACCAGGATGTTAACACCCAGTTAACACCTTGCCAATAGTTGATGACGCGCTTGATCTCCGAAGAACAAAAGACATACTGCTGTCGTCGAGCAGTTGCACAATTGCCATGGAATGGCTTTTCATCTTGCCCGACTTCCCTATAATGAGACCACCTATAACAATGTGGGCACTTGTTGCATGGATCAGAACCAAGAGTTGAAAAAAGCTGGCCTGAAGGTCACCTTACCCCGTATCAAAATCCTAGAGATACTGCAGGATCCCAAAAACCAGCACATCAGTGCTGAAGACGTGTACAAGATTCTCTTGGACCAAGGTGAGGAAATTGGCCTGGCGACGGTTTACCGGGTGCTAAACCAATTTGATGACGCCGGCTTACTGGATCGTCACCATTTCGAAGGCGGTAAGTCCGTGTTCGAAATTGGCCATAAGAAACACCACGATCACTTGGTTTGTCTCAGATGTGGCAAAGTGGTTGAGTTTGAAGATGAAATTATTGAGCAGCGACAAGCCGAAGTTGCCAAAAAGAACAACATCAGATTAACCCACCACAGCTTGTACCTGTACGGTTACTGTGAACCGACTTGCGCAGACAGCGAGTAGTTTCAGCATGAATAAAAAAAGCTGCCTAGGCAGCTTTTTTATTTTTCACTCAGGTAAAATCAGTATTCATATTTATGGGCAGTGAACAACTGTTGCACTTGTTCCCATACCGGGCCTGGCTGTCCACCACCAACTGCTTGGCCGTTCAGGCTCACAATGGGCGCCACTTCTTTACTGGAACTGGTCAACCATAATTCGTCGGCATTTTGCACCTCAGCCAAGCTGATGGCGCGTTCTTCCACGGTAAAACCACCATCCTGACGCAAAATAGCCAGCAGAATATGGCGGGTAATACCTGGCAGAATCTGATGATCAAGCACAGGTGTCGCTATCACCTTGTCCTTCACCACAAACACGTTACAGGCGGCAGCCTCGGTAAGCTGCTGCTGTTCGTTAAACAGCAACACTTCATCAGCGCCACGCTGTTGTCCCTGATGGTAGTGCATAATATTGCCCAGCAACGCCGTGGATTTAATATGGCAACGGCGCCAACGCTGATCTTGCTCGGTAACCGCACGGAAGGTACGAACCTGTTTGGGATCTGAGCTTGGGGCCTGGCCAATATCAAAGGCAAAACCAAATACTGTTGGTGTCGCGTCTTCAGGGTAAGCATGGTTGCGCTTGGGCTGCATGCCCCGGCTTACATGTAGATAAACACCCAGATTGCCTTTACCGTTGGCTTCAAGCAATTGCTCCACAATCTCTTGCCACTGCGCCAGGGTCAGCGGCACCTTGATACCTAATTCGCTCAAACCATCCTGCATACGCTGTATATGCAGCGCAAACCCAACAGGTTGCGCGTCAAAACAGGGGATCACTTCATAGATACCGTCTCCAAACAGAAATCCTCTGTCCAGCGGAGAAATGCTGGCCTGCTCCATGGGCATAAACTGCCCGTTTAAATATACAATGCTCATTAAGGCTCCATCTGCATATTAAGCTGGCGAATCATATCTGAAATTTAGCTCGCGACCTATCTACAGTCATTCCAATTTGTTACAACAACCTGACAGAAAGGTATGACTAAGCATAGCTGCGATTCGCCCAGTGACATGACCCGCTAACAGTGCAGCTCGAGGGCTGCGCATTAAGCTATAGGTAGAGTGGTTAAATCAGCAGATATAGCGATGGGTTAGGGTTAGGGAACATCGCCAAATGCCAGTACGCAGGCGAGAATTCAAGGCCGGGACAGGAGGTCCGATAAGGTACGCCCCTGCTTGCCAAAATTCTGGAAGCCGTGACAAAGAAACAACTCCGCGGTGGCCAGTGCATCTTCCAGCGCATTGTGAGCGGGATGTCCGTCCAAACCATAGCGCTGACGACATTTATCCAGAGTCAGTCCTTCGAACTGAGGCTCCTTGCCCCGGCGCATCAGCAAACGTTGCTCCAATCGAAATGTATCCACTATGCGTGGGGTTTCAAAAGGTAATCCGCAATCCTCAAAAGCCTTACGCAAAAACGCCAAGTCCAAACCGGCATGATGCAATAGCCACAAATTATCACTGTCCTGGGCCGTCGCATCCAATAGCTGGCCCAGTGCTTCTTTAAGTGAAATGCCACTGTTTAACTGTTTACGAGTCAGGCCATGAATCACCGGGCTCTGTCCCAGATCCCCAGGGTCCTTAATCAACAACTCCACACCTTGTTGCTGGTAAATGCTCGGCGGTTTAACCGGTACCCAGCCAATGGACAGGATCTCTCCTTGATGCGGATCCAGGCTCGACAGCTCAAGATCTAAAGCCAGATAACGGTATTCCCGCCAATCGGCCAACTTAGGTTTAGCAGAGAACCAGTGTTTAATATGTCTGGCCAGGTTACTCAAAATGCCCCCCGGGAGTACTTCAATGCCAGCCCTTCCTGCGCGTCTTTAATGAGCCTGAAAGCACTTTTTAATTGCCGGCGGGCCAAGGAGTCCAACGCATCGGGGGCAATAAAGTTATCCGGTTCAGCCTGACCTAACTGATGCTGCAAACGCAATTGCACTAAAAACCGCCAGGCCGCTAAAAGATCCAGACAATCCTTGCGGTTCATTGCCTTGCTTTCACCGAGTGTGGCTAAGCGTTCCGGCGTACTGCACTGACGAACACCGGCGTTAAGCGCATGAATACGCACAATGTCATTGATGATCGCAATGGCGCTTTTTTTGATATCCAGCACCTCTCGATGCTTACCTATCTGACGAGTGCGAAAACGATTAAACAGGCCAATGGGAACTGCCAAATCGGCAGCGTTCGCTGCCAGATTAGCCAAAAAAATCTGATTCTGCGCATACTTGGCAATCTGCTTGTCAAATTGTTCGAACAGCCACTTGTCGCCGTACAACATACGCCGGTCAAAAAAGATATTACTGTGCAACAAGGCCTTTTGATCGGGTTCCTGAGTCCAGCCCCGAAACTTCTCCACCCAGGCCGATAAGGGCTGACGTAATTCTGGATTGCTGGCCATGATATTGCCTTTACACAAGGTTAATCCGCAGCGGGCCAGCCCCTGACAGACAAACTCAGCCAACTCGGCAAACCAGGCCATGCTCTGCTCATCGGCAGCATCATCCAGCAACAAGCCATTGTCCTGATCTGAACTCATGGATTGGTCACGCCGGGCTTGTGAGCCAAAGGTTAGCCATACAAAGGCACAAGGCGCCGGGCCGTGCTCACGCAGATATAAACGAATCAACTGGATGTTAAACGCATCGGTGAAGGTGGCCAACATATCCCCCACCAAACGTACATCCACCACCCGGTTAGCAAACTGGTTGAGGTGCTCCGGCACCTGCTCTGCTATGGCTTCGAGTTGCTCAACACTCTCAGCCTTACGAATACGATTAATCAAAAACAGTGGTTCACTGCGCTGCTGACGCATCAAGTCGGTGGCCGTAATCACGCCCACTGGCTGATTGTTATTCACCACCGCAACATGGTGTACGTTGTGGCTGGTCATCAGTTGCATAGCGTCAAATAAGGGCGCTTCGCTATCAATACTGATCACCGGCGAGGTCATAAATTGCCTGACAGGTAATTCAAAAGACTCCCTGGCAGCCACCACCCGGCTGCGAATGTCCCGATCGGTGACAATACCGACTAATTCTTCCTGTTCACAGATCAGCAAACAAGACACTTTCTGTTCGGTCATCAACACCGCCGCATCCGCCATACTTTGATGACCGTCTAAGCGAATCAAAGGCCGTTCAATAATGTCGGCAATAGGCAACTGGGTCCAATCGGTACTGATATCACTGCGCGTTTCGGTTAACAACCTGTCCCCCAGTGCGCGGGCAAAGTAATCAACAAACTCCTGGCTGTGCTGACAAAGATAATCAAAATGCACTTGCCCCAGCGAAAACAAAAAACCCTCTTCCAACACCTTAACGGTATTGGTGATTGCTCGTTTGGTCATCAGTGACGGATAACCAAATATATCACCGGGTTCAAGTCGCTCGATTAACTGGCGATTACTGCCAATTAAATCGAAGGTCCCCTGCTTAATCAGATACAACTGCGGCTTATCCCGGGGAACCACTTCCAGCACATTGTCCTGACACAAATAATGCAGAGTCAGATGGCGTTGACAATATTGCAGCAAGGTATCCGACAAGCGGTCAAAGGGTGCACAGCGATGTAAAAATGCCAGGGTGGAATCATTCATAGTCTACTCACTACAAAGCAGTGCAAGCAGTGGGTCGTCGGATGCCAGTTTTACCCAGTCCCGGCTGACGCCCTGTCTTGCATCGGGAGCCGACAATTTGTCGGAAAAAGGAGCCATCGCTTGGGCCTGACAACTGAGCACCTGAGTCACCCGTTTAGCGGCCATACGACGCTCAAACAAGTAAAGGTCTATCATCAGCCAATCGGCATGCATGTTATTGGTGGCAACGTTTTTGGTATCTACTGCCATAAAACGTACTGTTTGCGGCCACACAAAGCTCCACGGACGATACCAGGCCTGTTCATCGACGCTACGCACAACTTTTACCCCTTGAGGTAGCAAACTTGCCTGATGCGAAAACCAGTTATATTCGGCTTGTACCTGAAAGCCCAGCATGCCCAGTCCGGCAAAGACCGGAATCAGCCATTTAGGTGATTTGTTCTTACTCAGTTTGCCAATTATCAGCGCGATACCAGCAGCACCGATACCAGCCACCAGGGTTGCAACAAACTCCCACAACATAGGTACTTCCTTCTCTGAACGTCTTTAATCATGAAAGCGGGCTGTCACCAGCCCGCCCAACTACTTTATGTCGAATATCCGTTTCGAAGAAGCATTAGTGGTCAACAGCCGTGCCTGCACCTCTGGGGTAGCGAACACTCTCAACCAGCTCCTGGATACCTTCTGGCGGCTCTTCAGTAACCATAGACACCGCAAAGGCAACCGCAAAGTTAATGACCGCGCCAACCGCACCAAAGGACAAGGGCGAAATACCCATAATCCAGTTGTCCGGTGTATTGGCAAACGAGTTAGTGCCGGGGATAAAGAACCAACCTAGATACATAAAGATATACACTAGGGTAGAAATCAGTCCCGCCAGCATGCCACAGATCACACCTTTGTTATTTACGCGTTTGGAGAAGATACCCATCATCAGTGCAGGGAAGATGGACGCTGCGGCGATACCGAAGGCCAATGCCACCACCTGCGCGGCAAAACCAGGCGGATTCATCCCCAGATAGGTCGCCACCACAATGGCCACCGCCATGGAAATACGTGCCGCCAGCAATTCATTCTTCTCACTGATGGCCGGATTTATCGAACCTTTAATCAGGTCATGACTCACCGCCGAGGAAATGGCCAGTAGCAACCCGGCCGCTGTCGACAACGCCGCCGCCAGACCACCAGCTGCAATCAACCCTATAACCCAACCAGGCAGGTTAGCAATCTCGGGATTTGCCAGTACCAGGATGTCATTGTTCACTGTCAGTTCGTTACCTTTCCAGCCACGTGCCTCAGCCGTTGCTTCAAAGGCTGGAGACTCTTTATACATCTGGATACGACCATCACCGTTTTTGTCTTCAAACTTGATCAAACCGGTTTGTTCCCAAGTTTGAATCCAGTTTGGACGATGCTCATAATCAATAGACTCGGCTGTTGGGCCTGCCGGATAGATAGTGGTCAACAGGTTCAGACGCGCCATAGAGGCAACCGCTGGAGCAGTCAGGTACAACAAGGCGATAAACACCAATGCCCAGCCAGCAGACCAGCGCGCATCTGCCACCTTAGGTACGGTGAAGAAACGAATGATTACGTGCGGCAGACCAGCTGTACCAATCATCAGTGACAGAGTAAACAGCACCATATTCAGCTTATTGGACACATCGGCCGTATAGTCGGTAAAGCCAAGATCGCGCACCACCAGATCCAATTTGGCCAGCAGTGGCATGCCAGACTCGGTATGCTCAGAGAACAAACCCAGCGCCGGAATCGGATTGCCGGTTAATTGCAAAGAAATAAACACCGCTGGAATAGTGTAGGCAATGATCAGTACCACGTACTGCGCCACCTGAGTGTATGTAATACCTTTCATACCACCCAACACGGCGTACAAGAACACCACCACAGCCGCAATCATCAAACCTGTGCTGCTATCCACTTCCAAGAAGCGGCTGAAGGCCACACCAGCACCTGTCATCTGACCGATAACATAGGTAACCGAGGCAATGATTAAGCAAGCTACCGCCACCAAACGGGCACTGGAGCTATAAAAGCGATCACCGATAAAATCCGGTACAGTAAATTTGCCGAATTTCCTCAAGTAAGGCGCTAACAGCATGGCAAGCAATACATAACCGCCCGTCCATCCCATCAGGAAGGTAGAGTTAGCATAGCCACCGGCGGCAATAAGACCGGCCATAGAAATAAAGGAAGCCGCTGACATCCAGTCAGCGGCCGTTGCCATACCATTTAACACCGGGTGAACACCGCCACCGGCCACATAGAAATCTCGCGTTGATCCGGCCCTGGCCCAAATGGCAATGCCAATATAGAGGGCAAAGGACGCACCAACAAAGATCAGGTTAATTGCAAACTGACTCATTTGCCCTACTCCTCGTGAACGCCGAATTTGTTATCAAGCTGATTCATTCTCCAGGCATAGAAAAAAATCAACGCAATGAAAGTCAGGATTGACCCTTGCTGGGCAAACCAGAAACCGAGATCCGTGCCACCGACGCTAATACCTGACAGCATAGGGCGCAGCAAAATTCCGAATCCATAGGACGCCAGTGCCCATACAACCAGGCAGCCGGCGATCAAACGTAAGTTGGCCTGCCAATAGGCTGCAGCCATCTCTTTATCTCCCGCCATTTGTTTACTCCTATCGTTCTTGTTGTAAAACTATTGTTAATTTAGCAGTGTCAACTGACCCTGGTAGCCCGACTTTAGTCGAACCCTTTGTGTGCCAGCTATTCAGCCCCTCGTCTCATCTGCGTGCAGTTAACGAATGATATTGGCCGCGATCCCGCGCCAGACGGGCGCACGGTTAGGATTGCAGGGCAAGATAAAGCTCAGCGGGTTAAGCAAAGAGAAGGTAAACGCCCTGTTAAAATATCTTGATTGTACTAAGACCATGGTCGTAGCCCATATTCTATGCAGTGTTTGGGCAATCGACCTTGGTCGAATAAGCCGGAAAAAAAACGCCGGTCCGTGCTAGAGTAGGCGCAAGGAAATGGACGACGATGTAACCTGCCCATGACAATTTTTTGGATCCTCGCTGCACTGGCCTACGTTGGGCTGCTGTTCTGGCTGGCTCAAAAAGGTGACAAGTCCGGCTCCAAAGCCAATAGCCTGGCACGCCAGCCTGTTATCTACAGCCTGGCGTTGGGGATCTATTGCACGTCATGGACTTATTACGGTGCGGTGGGACAGGCCGCCAAGTCTCAATGGCAGTACTTGCCCATCTTACTCGGCCCCATTTTGCTGTTTCTGTTCGGTTACCCCATGCTGCAAAAAATGCTGCTGGTAAGTAAAAAACAGAATATCACTTCGGTATCCGACTTTATTTCTTCCAGGTACGGCAAAAAACGCAGTATTGCCGTCTTAGTCACCCTATTGATGACACTGGCCACCATTCCTTATATTGCGCTGCAGCTTAAAGCGGTAGATGCCAGTTTCAGTGTGTTCGCCGGTTTGGGGGAACAATCAGGGGGTGATTATAAAGCTCTCGCCGCCACCCTGATTATGGCCGTGTTTGCGGTGATATTCGGTACCCGGCATTCAGATATTACTCAGTATCGTTCGGGTTTGATGCTTGCCATTGGTGCCGAATCATTGGTCAAGCTATTCGGTTTGTTATGCGCTGCCCTATTTGCCTTTAGTTTGCTCACCGGCCCGGAAGTCTCTACTCAGGCCATAACACGCCAAATGACAGACTGGCAGCATTGGCAAGGCTCAGCCTTTGACTTCATTGTACAAGCGGTGATGGCCGCTGCCGCGATTTTCTGTTTGCCCCGTCAGTTCCACGTCATGGTGGTAGACAACCATAAGATGTCGCATATGGCCATGGCGCGCTGGCTGTTCCCGTTATATCTGTTACTAACCGCCGTTGCCATTATACCGGTAGCGCTAGCTGGCAACCTGTTGTTTGCCGGCAGCGGCGTGGATCAGGATACCTTCCTGATGCAGTTGCCCCTGGCACAAGATCAGCATTTACTTAGCCTGCTGATTTTTCTCGGCGGCATTTCGGCTGCTACGGCCATGATAGTGGTATCCAGTCTGGCATTGTCCACCATGCTGACTAACGATGTAATTGTGCCGCTGTTACTGCGCAATCAACCCCAGCGGTGGCTGAAAGACAAAACCTACAAGCAAAAGCTGCTGAATATTCGCCGCCTGGTGATATTCCTTATTCTGCTATTGGCCTATGTCTATTTCAGTAGTTGGGCCGATAAAAGTGCCCTCTCCAGCATGGGCCTGCTGGCATTTTCCCTGGTGGTGCAATTAATGCCCGCTATTTTAGGCGGCTTGTATTGGCGCCAGGGCCATGCCAGTGGCGTACTGGCCGGCTTAGCGCTGGGGATCGGTTGCTGGGTGTTATTTGTTATGTTTCCGCTGGCCGAACAGCACGGCGACAACAGCGTCAGTATTATCACTCAGGGGGTAGTCATCAGTTGGCTGGCAAATCTGGCCGGCTATCTGTTGTTCTCCTTAAGTGCCGGTCACAGCTTGCTGGAACGTATGCAAGCCAGTGCTTTTGTTACCCCCAATGCCCTGACACCCGCGACCCGCAGGGTCACGGCGCAAAGTAAAATCCGGGTAGCGGATTTGCAGGAACTGCTCAATACTTTTATTGGACAAAACAGAACGGCACAACTGATGGAACGCTACGCCAGGGAGCATCAGGAGACCCTTGACGGGGGCAGTCTGCCCAGTGACGACTTTATTCAGTTCTGTGAACGCTCCTTATCCGGGGTGTTGGGCGGCAGTTCCGCGCGAACCCTGATTAAAGTACTGGTATCCGGGCAACAAATGGATGTGGAAGAGGTCTTTAACTTTTTTGAAGACACCACCGAAGCCCTTAAAACCAATCAAGCCATTCTTTTCTCCAGTATCGAAAACATTAGTCAGGGCATCAGTGTGGTGGACCGCGATCTCAAACTGGTTGCCTGGAATAAAGCCTATCTGGATTTGTTTAGCTACCCCCCCGGCATGGTTGAGATTGGCCAGCCCATTGAAAACCTGGTGCGTTTTAACGCCATCAATGGCGAATGCGGTCCGGGTGATGTAGATGAACTGGTATGCAAACGCATTGACCATATGCAACAAGGCTCACCGCATCGTTTTATTCGTCGCCGTTCCGATGGACGGGTGATTGAGATGAATGGTAACCCATTACCTAATGGCGGCTTTGTTACCAGTTTTAACGATATTACCGAGCACGTTGAAATCCAAAAAGCGCTTGAAGACGCCAATATCGATTTGGAGAAGCGTATTGATCATCGTACCCGCCAGATCCGTGAGATCAATGCTGAGTTAACCCAGGCCAAGCAGGTCGCTGAGCAAGCCAACCAATCCAAAACGCGTTTCCTGGCCCTGGCCAGTCACGACATTCTGCAACCGCTAAATGCAGCGCGTTTATATTTGTCTTCCTTAGATGAAGAGCAGCTTTCCGAACACAACCAACAAATTGTACATAAGCTCAGCACCTCGCTCACCTCCAGTGAGCAGCTCATCTCCACCTTGCTGGAAATTGCCAAGTTGGAACAAGGGGCGCTGACACCAACCTTGTCCCATATCAGCATGATGGACTTAATTCGGCCCTTGGAACAAGAATTCCGCATGCAAGCCGAGCTGAACCAGGTTGCTCTGACGATTCGCGCTTGCCCTATGGTGGTGTACAGCGACCCCACGTACCTGCGGCGCATTCTGCAAAACCTGATCTCCAATGCCATTAAATACAGTCCTAATGGCCGGGTATTGGTAGGCTGTCGCAAACGGGGTCAGAACTTACTGATCCAGGTATGGGACACCGGCTTTGGTATTAATGAAACTGAACAGGCCGATGTTTTCTCTGATTTTTACCGGGCCCACCGAGGAGAAATCAAAGGGGTTGGATTAGGTTTAAGTGTGGTGAAAAAAATGAGCGAGCAGCTTAATCACCCTATTCAGTTGCGCTCTGAGCCAGGCAAAGGCAGCTGTTTTAGTGTCACAGTGCCCATGGGCAACAGCATGATGCTTAAAAACCAAAGCCCGGTGGATAACAACAAGCAACAATTCAACGGCACCATGGCGCTCTGTGTCGATGACAATCCGACCAACCTGGATGCCTTACAAACCCTGCTAGGCAAATGGGGATGCCAGGGTGAATATCTGCAGTCCGTCAATGATGCCCTTGATCATGCACACAGCCATCAGGCCCCAGATGTGCTGATAATCGACTATCAGCTTGATGATGATAAAACCGATGGCTTAGCCTTGATTGAAAAACTTCGCCACCGCTGGCAGAGCCCTTTGCCAGCACTATTGGTCACGGCAGCCAAAGACGAGAGCTTAAAGGTACGGGCGCAGAATATGGGGGTTAGCTTTCTGGCTAAACCCATCAAACCGGCGGCCTTGAAAGCCTGGCTGGAGCATCACAAACACTAGGCAGGAAGCTGTTGCCCCGGCCCTTGATTACGCTTGGCTTCAATTCGTCGCCAAACCTTTTCATGAAAGTAAAACGCCAGGGTGTTAACCGCGGGCTCAACCAACGCCACTAGCCCGCCTACTACGACATCTCCGGTCAGCAAATACGTGATAGTAAAGGCTATACCGAAATGAAGAACGGCAAATGTAACGGTTTTACACATTGGTTGTTTCCATAATCTGATTCAGGGTTTAAGCTTACCCGGCTTTATTAAAAGCAAAAAACAATTAAATAGAAACAAGTTAATCTAATAAAAAGATTAAAACACCTCTCTGTGGATCAAGCACACTTTTGCTGTCTGGCCCATAGAAGCTGTTTTAAGGCGAACTGGTGCAAGGATATTGCGCTATGGCATTTTTCGTCTAAGAAATAATAAGCGGCATTTTTAAATGCCTGAAGATGCACCCTACCGAGAACACACAATGAAAACCATGAATAAAGCCCTACTTGGCTTGGCCGTACAGGCCGCCCTACTCTCTGCGCCACTCATGGCTCAGGAACAATCCAACAAAAAAGAAAACGCCTCGCTTGAGAAGATAGAAGTGACCGCGCAAAAGCGTACTCAAAGCATTCAGGAAGTACCGATTTCTATTGCAGCACTGAGCGGCGAAAAGTTACAGGCGATATTCTCCGCCGGTGACGATGTTCAGGCGCTGGCCAATCGTATTCCAGGTTTGTATGCCGAATCCTCTAATGGCCGCGTAGCACCGCGTTTCTATATCCGTGGTTTGGGTAACTCAGACTTTGATTTGGCCGCCTCCCAGCCGGTGTCTATCATCATGGACGACGTGGTGATGGAAAACGTGATATTAAAAAGCTTCCCACTGTTTGATGTACAAAGAGTGGAAGTGATCCGAGGCCCACAAGGCAGCTTGTTCGGCCGCAATACCACCGCCGGTATTGTAAAATTTGATACGGTCAAGCCTGGCCAAAGCTTTGATGCTTTTGTAAAAGCCGCTGGCGGCACCTACGGCACCCTGAACTTCGAAGGTGCGGTGGGCAATGCCATTAACGATGAATGGTCTTTCCGCTTATCTGGCCTGTCACAAAACCGCGATGACTGGATAGCCAACGACTTCAATGGGGAAGAAGACGCCATGGGCGGCTACCATGAAAATGCCGGGCGTCTGCAATTGCTGTATGAAACCACCGACTTTAGCGCCCTGCTTAACCTGCATACCCGGGACTTGGATGGCACCGCTTCTATTTTCCGCGCTAATGGGGTTAGCACCGGCAGTAACGATTTGAACAGCAGTTATGACCGAGACAGAGTGTCCTACGACAAAGGCGACAACAACTTCCAAAAATACCGTAGCCACGGCGCGTCGTTAAAGCTTGAAAAAGGCTTCGACGGCTTCAGTCTGACGTCGATTACCGCCTATGAAACCGCTGATGGTCGCGGTAAAGCTGACGTAGACGGCGGCGTTGCAGGCGTTGGCCCAGGCTTTATTCCCTTTGATGCCGTGACCGAAGATCAGCTTAACGATCTGAAACAATTTACCCAGGAGCTGCGTATTGCCAGCGAAGATACCCAAGGGTATGACTGGCAGTTCGGGGCCTTTTTCTTTGACTCCTCTTTTGGCGTTACCAGTATTGATGGATTATTCGGCTCCACCACTGTCTATCACGACAACTATACCTGGGCGGTATTTGGGCAGGGTTCGTATGATCTCTCAGACAAGCTCAGCCTGACTGGTGGCCTGCGCTACACCTACGATGAGAAAGACTTTAGTGTAGGTGCCCAGAACGTCGGCGGCGCTTGTTTGTTCCTGGATTTTAACGGCGATGGCATTACTGAATGTCAGATTCAGAACTACGAAGACCTCAATGTAGATGACGGTCAGCTAAGCTGGGAGCTGGCATTAAATTACAATCTCAGCAACAGCACCAGTCTGTTCAGCAGGCTTGCCAGTGGCTTCAGGGCACAAACTATTCAGGGCCGTAACGTCGCCTTTGAAGGTGCGCCCACCATTGCTGACGCTGAGACCATCACCTCCTTTGAAGTAGGTATGAAGTCCGATTTGCTGGACAACACCCTGCGTTTAAATGTGGCGCTGTTCTACTATGAAATTGATGATATCCAAATTTCTGCAATAGGTGGTGAGGCTCAAGGCAACAGTTTGCTGAACGCCGACAGCGGCGTAGGTAAAGGCTTTGAGATTGATCTGGAGTATCTGGCCACCGACAATCTGACTCTGACTGCCGGTTATGGCTACAGCGATACCGAATTACAGGATGATACACAAACTGTGGCTCCCTGCGGCTCTGGTCAATGCACGGTGCTGGACCCCATGGTGAATGGCCAAGCGCTGATTGACGGCAACCCTTTCCCACAATCGCCCAAGCAAATCATTAACTTTACCGCGCGTTATGCCGTACCTATGGGCAACGACGGTGAATTCTTTGTCTTCACCGACTGGGCATTCCAAGGGGAAACCAATCTGTTCCTTTATGACGCCGTGGAGTTCCGTACCAAAGACAACTTCGAAGGCGGCTTGCGTATTGGCTATGAGAACTTTAGTCATGATTTCACAGTCGCCCTGTTCGGACGCAATATTACCGATGAAGATAATATCAAGGGCGCGGTAGACTTTAACAACAACACGGTGTTTGTGAATGAACCGCGTATTGTCGGCGTGGAATTTAAGATGAATTTCTACTGATAGGCCGCAGCCGACTTTAATCCCCTAAAGCCACTCCGTCCGCGAAGTGGCTTTTTTATCTAAAAGATTAAATCGGACGATATCTTTCTTCTTTAAGCCTCTCCAAATGTAGCGCTAGCATTCTCAGATGTCTTGGATTATCAGGGATATGCTAGGGCTAAAACGAAATAACCACCGAAGCGGCACTGCGGGTAGCTTCCCCCCGATAAACCGCTTCGATATTATTCCCATCCGGATCCAAAACGAAAGCTGCGTAATAGCCAGGATGATAAGCCCGTTCTCCCGGGGCACCATTGTCTCTGCCGCCATGTGCGAGTGCCGCCTGGTAAAAGTTATCAACCATGGCGCGATCTCTGGCTTGAAATGCTAAGTGATGACGGCCAGTTAGCGCTGCTTCAATATCCATACTCGTCACAAACAATTCATCAGCCAAAAAATATCCATCACCAGAAGCGGTGATAGGTACCTCAAGTGAGGCCAATATAGCGTTATAAAAATGATGACTGGCTGAAAAATCTCGCACCACCAACTGGACGTGATCAATCAAACGACCTCGATGTACTTCTTGTGATGCCATGACGTTACCTTTTTGTTCTAATAGTTAGCCTTGCTTATGGCAGTCGAAGCAACACATAGGCTGCCCGTGGAGGCTGGCAATTGAGCAATTTGTTATCCATGCCCAGCTATAGACAAAAAACTTTTTCTACCCATTCGTCCTTCTCAAACGGACCATGAATTGATTTAAAGCAACCACGACTTTCTTCAATGTTACGGCCTAAGTCGGTTGCAACCCAATCAACGGTACAGACAACTTTATCAGTATCCAGAATGACACCTTTTACAACGCCAAGATGGAGAATTTTTATGCCAGTTTGACCACGACCTTTCATACGCTTAATGGCGATTCGGTCACCCGATTTAATTTCTGAAGCGTTTTTGTACTGTGCTGGCTGCTCACCTTCCTCCCATCCGAGCATCCATATTCCTTGTTCAATAAATTTTTTATCTTGATGCTCCGTTCCACCCCAGGACGCGCCTACTACCCAATAATGATTCATTTACTACTCCGTGCTTGATGATTGAAACACATGACGTCTCAACCTAAGGGATCCTCTCATAAAATAAAGTAGATTCAATAAGATAGACACTCATGGTGCTAAATTTCTTGTCTGTCAGGCGGTTAAATTGCCGGCGCCAGTTGTAAATCTGCTGGGCAGAAATACCTAATTCGGTTGCAACGCTAGCGTTGGAGTTACCAGGCTGCTCAGCTCTTCGAACTGTTTCACGCCGAAACTCTTCTGAATAGGCTTGTCGTTTTTTACGTGTCATACATCACCTCTTATCTCACTATAAGAGATGTCCACTTCTTTTGGGTAAGTCCTATGTATAACGCCCAATTAAGGTGTGAACCACGCTACCACACAACTCAATATGAGCATCGTAGTCACTGAACCTGCCCCAAACCAAGAATGCCAAGCGTGGTGAATCACTCTTAAATTGTTTACTAGGCGGCTTGGACCCAATTACGCCTGATATCAGACATCAATCTTTCCCGACACGTTAATTTTCGGGTTCTTAAAGCCCATACTGAACCAAGCCATCAAGAGCTTGGCGTAAAACATGACGCTGTGCGTTTTCAGATTGGGAATGTCAAAAGGCAGGCTCGAGCGATCGGGCAGATCGCCAGTCATTGTTCGTAATACGATCTTTGGTTGCTCTTGTTCGGGCCAGAGATGGAGATACACGCTCAGCCAATGCGCCCCCTTCAACTCCATGAAGATTGGCGTATTACAGCACGTCGCCACGAATCGGCGCGTGCCCGCATCGGCCGACAGTCGAAACTCATTTAGATACTCCGCGCCGGAGAGGATTCGGACACGGTCTTTACGATACTCTGCGCATGGCGTTGCGCTGTATGCAGTGAGAATGCTCTTTGCACCGGGAAGCGCAGCAAGCCGGTCAGCCGCAAGCCGGCAACTGGTGCATAAGCATTCCGACACGAGGATTGGCTCCCCCAGTAATTCCAGGCGTGTTTGCCCGCAAGCACAGCCAATATTTGTCGCGTTTTTCATGGCAATATTTCCGTCCTTTTACAGCCTAACCTTAACGGCATTACTGAGTGCAGCAGCTGTTCCCAAGATGGGCGGCCTAACGCAAAGTACACGAGAGGAGAAACGCGTTAGCGTTTAACGTCCCAGCAGCCGCAGGCAGCGAGTGATACGCCTTGCTATGTGTGCATTGTTGGTTGCATTCACTGTAGAAGAAACAACACATATAAACTTACTGGAATCCCCCCTAATAGCCAACCTACTACGGCAAAAGTGATACCCAAGTAATTTACATTTCCACCTGAAAAATGAGAGATTAGCCTAACACTTAAACTCGATGAAAACAGAAAACCTAACATAACTAAGACTAAGGAAAAATCTATTAGAGGATGATCAACACTCTCACCATAAACAAATATATACGTACCAAAAGTAACAGCAAGGGAAATCACTGGAATTAGATATAAAATTAAAAACTTCGTAGCCTCCGCCATATATCCTCTTAGTTGAATAGTCGTCTTCCATATAATACTCACACTCAACGGTTTATCCGCTGAAATGCTTTGTGGTACACACTTTATTTATGCTTTTGTTTGATAATAGAAAGGATAAGGCTGTCAATTTCATTATTCACTGCACCAATACTACTATTATTTAATATTACATAGCCTAAATTAAGGTCAGTAATAGAACGCGATAGCGAGACCCAACCTCGATTAAATCCAGCAAAGCCGAGACTATTGTTTTCTGCATCAACTACATAGCTCATGCTCCAGCGCCCGTTAGTATTGGGGGCAGGCTTAATCATGAGATCAATGAGTTTTTCTGGTAACAAGGTTAAACCATTATAATCCCCATCGCTGTTGCGCAGTATTGCCATATTAAAGCGAGCTAAGTCTATAGCTGTTGTTTGTAAACCTGCTGCGGCTTTTTCATTGAAGTACAGCATACCCGTGACTTTGCCGGTATCGTCATAAGGTGTTGCCGACTTATTGACTACATTTTCAGTAATATTGAAAGTAGAATCCTCCATATTTAGAGGTTCGAACACGTTTTGCTGCATATAGTCTTCAAATGCCATGCCGGATACATCTTCAATTAAAAGTTGCACCACTGAATACCCACCACCAGAATAAGACCACTTGGTGTCGGGTGCATGGATAAGCTCAACAGATCCAGCGCCATTGTTATCACCATTTAATGAGTCAACAATAGATGATAGCTTTTCGCGAGAGTCCCATCCTGCATATGGTCCCAGCGACAAGCCTGAAGTATGAGATAGGATATTTCTCAAGGTTACTTTTTTCACGCTAAACTCAGAATCAGGAATCTGCCAGCGTTTGAGATATTGATTAATTGGCGCATCTAAATCGACTTTGCCTCGGGCTACAAGTTGCATCGCTCCCCAAACAGTAACCAGCTTAGAAATAGATCCTACGTTGAACATTGTGCTCTGGGTAATTTCCGTTTCGGTTGCTACGTCGGCAAAACCATAGGAGCGAAATTCAACGATTCTATTTCCATTTACGATTGCTAGTGCGACACCGGGAGCGTTGTGTTTATCTAAAATATTCGGTATGCCGACATCCAAAGGTTTTATAAGCTCAGACACCTCAGTGTTTTCTTCGGCATTAACAAAATTAGCTAAAACGATCGCAAATATTATTAAAATAGATCTAGTCATGACTTCCTTGTACGTACAACGTCACGTTAGCGGCAAAAAAATTGTTAGATGAGTGAAAAAGCCAATTGCTTTTTTCCATTTGAACGTCTTGTAAGCAGTTTTTACTGCTGCTCAATTTCTGGCTGTTTTTCCAAAACGACGAGTAAGAATGTAGCAATAGGGCCTAAGGGTAAAGAAATAAAAAACCACAGTAATCCACTTCTATTTTTGCTTTGGGCCAAACCTGCATTTAGTAAAGCTAGAGTTCCTAACCCTAAAGCATATTGACCACCTTGTGATACGATGTCACTTCCATTCATTTTACTCTCCTTGATTTAATTAAATATGTCCGAAATCTCGACACTGCCAACGCAAAGCTTTGGGGCGGCTGAAGCTAAGCGTAAGCCGTCCCTGCCGCATTAACGGCGACAATAGCGCCTTGTTATACGAATCCACGACTAATTCATTGACAGCAGTTGTCTGGGTTTGCTTTCCAAGTCGTTCTCGATCTTTTCTACTTTTGAAAGCAGCTTGGCATTTGTTGAATCCAAGCTATTAACTTGGTTTTGAAGCTCATTCACTTTTGCTTGTAAAGATTGATTAGCCTGATTTTGTTGGTAAACGACAAATGCTTGCAAGCCAATAATGGTTGAAAAAGCGATTACGGATAAAACTAATTTTGAAGAGATTTTCATTTAATTTCCTTATTTACTTTATTCCTGAACAACCCAAGATATTAATTAATTATCACCGATTCGTATAACGAATGATATGGACTCCCCCTTTCCTGGGGTTATGCCACGCTTAACTGGCAACCATTGAGGAGAACCGTCCATGTCTGATTTCAACTATTTCTATGGCATTGATTTAGCCAAACTGAGTTTCAGTATCCATGGCGAAGAGCGTCATGGCAAGCCACTGGTTCAAAAACAGTGAGCCGTACCAAGTTGTTGAAGGAAATGACAAATCTGCCTGTTGGCCTGGTAGGGTTAGAAGCCTGTCGTGCCGAAGCAATATTCCACTGGCGGGCAGAACAAGCTTGGCCGAATCAGCAAGAAAGGCCATAAATAACGGTGAGCGCTATTAGTGCAAGGGGCCAGGGCGGTTATCAGCAACCTGAAAGATAAGAACGATAAACTGAGTTTGTGGGCCAAAGGCGTTCTGGAACGACGTGGCTATAAGCGCGCCATTGTGGCCCTGGCCGCCAAACATGCCCGTATCGCCTGGGCATCTTAGGAATGCTGCACAGTAGCCCTAGCACCTTGCGCAGCGGCACATAAAGCGCCTAGCGGTTTATGTGTCCGGCCCCGCAGGGGCAGACTGCAGCAACTTGTTAGAGTGCCTTGTGATAAACATAAATTAACTCTTGGTTGTGCAGCGAACTTCCAGCGTGCAACCAGTTGTTTCTTTTCATGATACCGGTATGCGTGCGATTTCCTGAATAAACGGACGTATATCCTAGATTTCTAGCCACGTCCTCAAGATGCTGAACTAGAAGCGTACCGATACCACGCCCTCGGGCCGCTGGATGAACTAGTACAGCACCCGCCCAGGGACCGAAATCTCTGTATCCCTCAATAGGTTCGTGTTTAAGGTTGATATACCCAACTAGTGTTTCATCAAAAGTTGCCACTAATCCAATTGGGAGTGTTTCAAGGCGTGCAGCCGACCTCAAATCTGACTCGGCATCACCTGGTCCGGTTATTCCGTACCACTCTTTCCATTCTTCGATGAGCCAATCGCTCAATAGTGGAATAAATTCCTTGCGGTTCGCAAGGTAGTCAATCTTTGGTACATGCTCTGTGTTCATTGGTACTCTAACAGCTTAATGTTCGTATCTGAGTAGGCCACTTTGCCCTGCCATCTTCACAGTAATCCCTTATTTTCAAATAGTTAACACGATATATGGCGACCTAGTGCGTTTGTGGAGAAAGTAAGCATGCAGTGTAAACGAGGTCTTGCTAAACACACAACAATTTGACTTTCTTGTTGTTTTTCAAAGCCTTGCACTAAACTAGTGTAAAAGTGAGAATGAGTTCACGATAATGTGCCGATTCATTGGCGGAAACCCAACTTTCATATTAGGACTGTATATAAATACTGCATCTTGATTAGGAGGCGATGATGGGCCACTCACCTTTTATGGCATCCTTGCGCCAAGAATTACGCACCCGTCACTACCGTCTTCGCACTGAAAAGTGCCATATGCGCATACATTCAGACATTCGTTCGCCACACGCCAGCTTCAACAAGGCACAGATATTCGAACAATACAGGAATTGCCTGGCCATACCGATTTAAGAACGACAGAAATCTATACCCATGTTGCTGGCAACAGAAGCGCAGGCACTATTAGTCCGAACGACATCATTGCCGAACAGCAAGTCAGGGAGCCATATGCACGTATTACCGTTCAGAAACAGCCCCTACCCGTCCAAATGGGAGTAGATAACCCTTAAGGTCATCATCAGTGAGCGTTTTACGTTAGGCCAGAAGATAGAGATGCTATCCAGATGCCCCAGCTTTGCGGCCGCTTCCAGGCGGCTGGTCAGGTCCATCAACGGCTCTGAATTTATTTGCTCGGCCAGCTTCACCAACTGACGGGTGGCCTGCAACATCTGACGGGTATCTTCTTCATTGATGGCAGTATCGGCCTGGCTTGTGGCCTGTTCCAACGCCTGCATTAACTGATTCAGTGCCCCAGCCAACGAACCGGTATGGGGATTTTTCTGTAAATAGGGCAGCAAATCGAACCACACCTTGGGCGTATCTGGCATAGGCTGCTCGGCAAAAGCCGGCTTGGCTTTTTGTGGCTGCTCGGCCTGCTCAGCTCTGGCCTGTTGCAACTCTTGCTGGTGCGCTTGTACCAGCGCCTGCTCCTGCTCGGCCAGTTTTTGCTGACTGCTGTGCAGAGCCTTCTGGGCATCCTGCAAGGCCGACTCCCGGTCATCCAGTTGTGCCCGGCTTTGCTGCAGTTCCTGTTCCAACGCTTGCATACGGCTGCTCAGGTCGGACTGACTGCTGCTTTGATCATTTAACTGACGACGGCTCTGCTCATATTCCTTTTGTACCGACTGCAACTGCGAAGTTAAGGCGCTTTGTGCATCTTCCAGTTTCTGAATGTTGCTTTCGCTGTCTTTCAGAACCTGCTGCTGTGCCTGTAACTGCTGCTGCAAGCTGGCTTCTTGGGCTTCTTGCTGTTGGAGCTTTTTCTTCAACGCTTCAGCATCGCGGCGGGACTGATTCAACTCGTCCAGCAGTTTCTGCTCGCCAGACTGGGTTTTCTGTACCTGACTTTCCGCCTGCTGCAGCTCGGATAACTTAGCTTTTAACTGGCTTTCCATTTCCTGATTCTGCTTACGCGCCTGTTCCAATGCTTGTTGCAGTTGCAGCTTCTGCTCATCCATATCGGCCTGATGCTGACGCCACTGCTCGTCGCTGCCTGCCATCAATTCTTTTTGACGGCTAGCGCGGCTCTCCACATCCTGCAGTTCCACCTTCAGTTGATCCAGCTTCATTTGCTGTTCCTGGCGCTGCTGCTTTTCGTCATCCGCCTGGCGCTGATACTCGTTCAAACGTGCCTGGGTTTGTTGCAGTTGCTGCTGTTTGGCCACCAGTTCATCCTGCATGGCTTGTTGCTTGGTCTGCCACTGCTCATCACTTTGCGACATCTGCGATTGCTGTTCTACGGCACGCTGTTCCACGTCTGCCAACTCGGCCTTCAATTTGTCGTAGATTTCCTGCTGGCGGGCTTTCTCGGCTTTTTCAGCTTCGGTTTGCTGTTTGGCGTCCTGCAGGATCTGCTCGGTCTGCTGCAGCTTCTGCTGCTTGTCCGCCAGCTCCTGTTGCAAAGCGGCTTGTTTATTCAGCCACTCCTGCTCTACCGACTCCACCTGCTGCTGCTGCTCGGCGGCACGTTGTTCCATTTCGCTGAGTTCTTGTTGCAACTTGGTCAGGTGTGCCTGTTGTTGCTGCTTCTCGGCTTTTTCCTGTTCAGACTGACGGCGAGTTTCATCCAGCGTCTGCTGGGTCTCCTGTAATTGCTGATGTTTGGCCTGCAGCTCTTGCTGCAATAATTTGTGCTGTTCTTCCAAATCGTCCCGCTGCTGCGAAGACATTTCCTCGACCTTTTGCATCTCGTATTGCAAATGTTCAATCTGTCTGGCTTTATTGCTCAGCTCGGATTGTGCCAGACGGCAGCGCTGCTCAACCTCTCGATGTAATTGCTGGGCCTGTTCACTGGCTTTTCGCTGGTTGGCCAACTGGGTGCGCAGGGATTCACTGGCTTCTGCAGAACTGAGCAGTTGCGATTGCAGCGTGTTGATCTGTCCGCTGACATCTTCAATTTGCTTATCCTTACTCTGAATCGAATCTTTCAAACTGCTATTTTGCTCAACCAGTTGCTGCATTTTTTGCGCCTGAGCGTCCTGTTCTTCTCGCAGTTTCTGACCGGCCTCTTCACTTTCCTGCAACTGTTGCTGGGTGCGACGGTACTGGCGTTCGCTGTGCTGCAAGGCATCAGCAATCTGGTTACGTTGTTTTTCCAGCGCGCCGACTTTGCTACTAAACTGTTCCAACTGGGTTTCCAGTTCCGCATTATTCTGCTGACTGTCGGCCAATTGCTTACAGCTTTCACTGTATTCCTGCTGCAATTCCTGCAAGTGAGCCGTAACGTCCTGATGGGCCTGTTTCAGATCATCAATCTTATTCTGTTGCTCTGACAGGCTCTCTTGCGCGCGTTGCAACTTACTTTGCGTGTCCACCAGACTCTTAGCTTTGCTAGCCAGCTGATCCTGACTGTTCTGCAGTAACTGCTGCTGCTCGGCCATCTGCCGCTCGGCAGCCTGACGTAAGTTAATGGCTTCCAACCGCTCGGCGGCCGCCTGATTGATGGCGCGCATATCCATCCAGATGCAAAGTACCGATTCAAGCACCCCGCCTTTGAACATCGGCACATAAGTGGCCTGACACGGCAGCGCTTCATTACCATGCTGATGCTGCCACACCAGCGACAGGGCCTTACCATCACTGCGTAGTTGCTGGAACTTCTGTTTTAGCTTATCGGCGCTCTCAGCATCCGGGTTCAAACCCTCTGAATAGGGGAAGAATCCAAATAACTGCTGTTCATCTTCAATGGCAAAAAACTCACAAGCTGCCGGGTTAAGACGGGTGAAACCACTGTCTGACAAGACCGCCATGGCCAGACTGCTGTGCGCCAGCAAACTCTCGAACTTATCCTGCTGGAAGGCCTTTTCACTCATATCGGCAATCCAACACAAGTACTGCCCTTCACCAATAGCATGCACATGCAACTCACTGGGATGTATCTTGCCGTGTTTGTCCTTGAGACTGACATGCAAGGCACTGAGCTTGTCTTGTTGTAGCTGTTTTGCCGCTCTGGCCGCCTGGCCAGGTTCAGCAAACAACTGATAAAGCGACATCTTATTCAGTTCCAGCTCACTATATCCAAAGCGCTCCAGCATCGGCTGGTTGGCCTGACGTAAATGCTCCTCGGCATCCATCAGCACTATGCCCAGTGGCGAGGCATTCATAAACTGATCAAACTGTTGCTGTATTTCCCTCAGATTAGCTTGAATTCCCCTAAGCTCAGACAAGTCCTCAATCTGCCCCAGCGTACCATGTCTATTGCCCTCACCGTCTTTAAGCGGTTGCAAACGAAAACGCAGCGGTCGCAAGCTGCCATCCTTAAAGGGTACATTGAATTCACGCCCCTGCCCCGCCATGGACGACATAGCCAGATCGCCAGACTGATGCAACTGACAGACAGCATCATCAAACAGCCCCACCAGCTCCACTGTTTTGCCCTGCAATTGCATCATACTCACGCCAAACAAACGCTGAAACGCCAGGTTGCAATCAACAAACTCACCTTGGGCATTCAATAAATACAGCGGCTGACTGCTGGCGGTTAACAGAGACTTAAATTGGCTGCGAGACGCGTCCAGATTACGTTTAGCCTGATTAATCTCAGTAAGATCCTGTAATTGGCACTGCAGCAGTTGTGGTCGGTTGCCATCGTCACGTTGAACAATACGCCCCAGTAATCTAACCGGCTTTTGCCCATGCGGCGTTTCTAAGCTGCCGGCAAGGTCTAATTCGTTATCGTCAATACTGTGCTCAATCGCCAGTATCCAATTGGCCCAGTCACTGCTAAGCACTTTGGCTTTCAATGCGTCCAGACTGCACTCGGCCTGGGCCAAGCCCAACCAGCTTTGCAGCAATGGATCGGCACTGGCCTGCTTGTCTTTAAGATTTAAGCTGAGCTGTGCTAAACCGGCTTGCCCGCGCAGGCCGTCCAAGCAGGCCACATCGTCTTGTAGTTCGGTTATCTGCTGTTGATAGCTACTGACATCCTGTAAGGTCAGGATCATGGCAAGCTCGTCTTTGGGCTTGCTCAGCGGGTAGGCGCTTAACAAAATATGTCGCTCAGCCTTGGGGCTGAACCACTGCACTTTGCAATCCACCAAACTGGAAAGCGCACCAAGCA
Organism: Bowmanella pacifica; assembly: GCF_014645355.1. GTDB lineage: Bacteria > Pseudomonadota > Gammaproteobacteria > Enterobacterales > Alteromonadaceae > Bowmanella > Bowmanella pacifica. Next base: position 568,010 of record NZ_BMLS01000003.1, read on the forward strand.
GAGGCGACGCGGCTTCCTCCTGCACCCAACGACTAAGTTCGGTTCCTAATAACGATTCTGCTTTGCCCCCCAGCCAGTAGGCTGCAATACGGTTGACGTACAGCACATTGCCTTGGCTGTCCAGATGCAGCATGCCGAGGTTAAACCCATCCAACAGACTCTGCTTGTTGTGCAATTGCGCCTTTTGTTCAGCCATTTCTGTTTGCTGTTGCCCTACCCTGCGGCGGGCCAACAGCCAGGCCCCGGCCAATAGCAAGGCAACAACCAATACAACAATAAGAAGAATCTGCGTTATTTGAGGATCCAGCATGGTCGCCGACTCCGATGTGGCATAAGTAAAGGGGCTGAACAAGGCAAGCCAGAGCATATTTCGAACTGATTTTAGGTGCATAAATCGTCCAGGCATGCCGGACTGTCCCTGTCTGAAATTAAGCGCTACAGCTTACAATGTAGCAAAACTGTGACAAGGAATGTGACGGCGTTTTATATATGTTCATTTATACCTATTATGCATTCACATGCAATAACCCGACATTTGCGTATAAAAAAGCCCCGGTTAACGGGGCTTTTTTTACTTATCGGGCATAGTGGGCGGATTGTTCGCCCGGCAGGGCTGCGCGAATGAACTCACGCAAATCCTGGTTAGAGGCTTTTAAGTCCTCACGTCGCAGATACATCATATGGCCACTGCGATAGCCCTTGAAACTCAGGCGCGCTTTCATTTTACCGCTGGGATCCAGATGCCACATGTTGTACTTGGCATCAAAATAATTGGTGGCGCCGTCGTAGTAGCCCGACTGAATCAAGACTTTCAGATAAGGGTTTTGTGCCATAGCCAGACGTAGATTCTCGCCGGTTTTATTATCGCTGCGATCCCAGGGATGCACAGGCCCGAACATATTGTATTTAATGTCGGTTTTATAATTCAGTTCTTCGCGCAGGTAATAGTTAATAGCCGGCGTAAACGAATGCAACCAGGAGGTTAATTCAGCCCAGTAGTCTGGCTTATCGCCCACCTCTTTTTCATCGATACCCAGGTAACGGCTGTCTAAACGCCCCACAGTCTTACCTTCGTCCCGCAACAGCTCTTTCCAGAAAAATGCCGTGCTGACATCCAGGTTACTCTGCGCAATCACCTGTGGATTTAAGCCTGAATAACGGGCCATCTGGGCAATAACCGCTTGTTTCTCAGCCGCATCAATAAAGCTGCCTTTGCTAAGCGCGGGGATCAATTTATTCAGGGTAAAGTCTTCTACCTGAGGCAGCAGCGCATCTAAATCCAGTGCCTGCAACTCTTTATCCAGCTTGCCATGATGCCAGGCAGTGGCAGCAAAATAGGGCAAACGGTTGGCCGCTTTCACCGGGCCGTCGCGCTCAATACCGATATCTGTGGGCGACACCAAAATCACGCCATTTAGGTACATCCACTGGTTATTTTGCAAGGCAAGTGCCAGACCAGACACCCGAGTGGTGCCATAGCTCTCGCCAATCAGGAACTTAGGTGACAACCAGCGATTATTGCGGGTGACAAAGGTATTCACCCATTCCGCCAGGTACTTGATATCGGCATTGACGCCAAAGAACTGTTCTTTTTGCTTATCTTTGGCTGGCATTTTGCCGTCAGCGTCTTTTAATACGCGGCTGTAACCGGTGTTCACCGGATTCACAAACACAATATCCGCCACATCCAGGATCGAATAGGGGTTAGTGTCGATGCCATAGGGCTGAACCGGATAACCTTCGTCATCAATCTTCAGGATACGCGGGCCGGTGTAAGCAATATGCATCCATACCGACGCGGAACCTGGGCCACCGTTAAAGGAAATCACCAAGGGCCGGGAAGCCTGATCTTTCACATCGGTACGCTGATAGTAGGTATAAAACAAGGTGGCAACGGCTTTGCCTTCGTCATCCCACACAGGTTGGGTACCCGTGGTGGCAGAGTATGCAACACGCTGTCCTTCAATCTGGGTTTTATGCTCTGTGACCACCTTGTGGTCCACTTCTATTTCACGGTTATTGGCCTGTGTCCACTGACTGAATATCAGGGTAATTGCCAATAAAGCCGGCTTGGCTATTTTTCTTGTTGTTAACATAATTTTTCACATAGCAGTTTGGTAGGGCTTATCACCCCAGTAAAAGCAGGTGAAGATGCCGCACACCTGCCGGATAACATTATCCTAACAAGTGCTGCGGCCCCTGTCGGCCGCATTGGCCGCAATCTCTATACGGTCTGTCTATCATTTAAGAATATGCTTCACTCAGATCCAGAGGTTAATAATCTACCATTTCCGGCATTTTCATCTGCTGATAACCTTCGGGAATCGCAAAAACACCCTTTGGGGCAGCCTTTTGTGCAAAACTCAAGGTGCTGACCTCAATTTCGCCGTCTTCATAATCCTTGATTTGCACTGGCACTTGTTTTTTGCCCAACAAATGCTGGTTAAGCATCATCTCGTCGTTGTCACCCATTTGGCTGGCAAACTCACTCATTCTGTCCAAAAAGCCGATTAAGGTAGCAAAATCCTCTTCGGCCATATCCACATCCTTAACGCTGACCACACAGGCTTCGCTAAGCAGCTCATCGCCGCGGTTAAGGTTTATCCATTTGCAGTTGTAGCCGTTAATTTTGTCGGACTTACCGGTTTCTTTAATGCTGACTTTCTCTTTTGATTGACCACCTGGCATCAGACCGCCCATCATTTCACGCATCTGCGCTTTTTCTTCCTCGCTCATGCCTTGCATCTGCTGTTCCATCATGCTTTGCATTTGCTGCTGCATCTGGCCCAGGCCCTCTGCCATTTTCTGCATTTGCTCGGCATCGACATGCACATACTGCTGATCATCATGATTAAGGGCGATGGCGAGGTTTTTCTTAGTATCAAAGATAAAATCAGTTTGCCCCCGAGCGTTAACCGCCGCCGTTTTGCCAGAAGCCACATAAATCTTTGAGGTTTCGCTGCCGTCCACATCCTGACTGACGACGGTAATGAGACTATCGGCATTAACACCCAGACTAAGAGTGCTCAGTACCGCCAGAGCAACAAGAGATTTGGCTTTCATCGTTATCTTCCTTTTTAGATAGTGGCAGCGCTTAATTCGATGCCTGTGTTTGATGTTCCAGCGTAGCAACCTGCTGCTCACTCAACACCACTTTGGGTTTGCGTAAATCAATAACCAGGGTTTCTGATATCTTATCCTGAATTGCCTGACGATTGGCATCCCAATATATTTGCAAAAAGCCTAACAGGCCAGTGGCAACACCGGCACCATAGCCACCGTAGCGACCAAAGCTCTCCCACAAATTCAAACCGTTACCATCCAGCTTAATCACCCTTATACCCAATAGCTTTTTGGCCGGTGTTTGGCCTTGCCACCAGGCGGTAAAAACTGAAAAGTAAAATGCCGCCCAACCAAAGCCCAGCCCCAGGTCTTCTGCCAGCCCTTTTACCCAGTTAACCACACTGTAATCTGTGCTTGATTTATCAATGCTGGGTATTTCTTGGCTGGGAGTGGTCTCTTCCTTTGCTTCTGACTTGGTATCGGCAGTTTGTGGCTTGTCTGTGGCAACGGGCTGAGGATTTTTTTGGTCGTACAACGCCAACAAGTCTGCTTCTAACTGCGCGCGCGCCGACTTATCCAAAATGTCGGATGTTGCCTGAGAAAATTCGCTAAGCAGTTTTTTAGCCGTTTCCGGCGACAGTTCAGCATCTACCAAATCATCCACCAGGGACTCCCCTGCCGTTTGCCAACAAGTGAGCGCCGGTTTACACACCCCCGCAGCAACATCGTCTTTAAGGCTAGCTATACCTGTGAGATGTTTGGTACTCAGGGCCAGCAGCACCAAACTCTCGGTGGCAGTGTAGTTGGTTACCTCTGCATCATCGCTGTAGTTGTCGTCCGGTGACAAGGCTTCAAACAACCCGGTGGCAAATATAAACAGCATAAACAGTGATGCAATTCTCAGGGCCAGGTTGCTACGGCGTTTTTCCGGGCTGCGGGCATGTAAACGACTGCTGGCATGCCAGAACATCCAACAGAATAGCGCTGCCAGGATCAAACTGTTCACTGTTGCCAGCATGGCAACTAATAAGAGATCCAACAGCAACGCAATCCCGCGCCTGATGGGGCCCGCGAGCGGCGTACCCAGCAATTCATCCGCCACTTTAAAAGCATAAGGGGTGATAATTTCACGGGTTTCCTGTTGAGTCATAGCTTGAGAAGGCATTATTGTTTTTCCTGTAATTTTTTTATGGCCTGCGTTACGCCTTCCAGCGTCATGGGATAAAAGCGCTCCCCCATTATCTTCTGTATCACGCCGATAGACGCATAATAATGCCAGTAACTTTGAGGCTGGGGACAGAGCCAAACACTGTGTTTAAAGTACCCCAGCAGCCGCTGCATCCAGGTGGCACCAGGCTCTTCGTTCCAGTGCTCGACACTGCCGCCAGGATAGGTAATTTCATAAGGCCCCATAGTGGCGTCACCGACAAAAATCACCTTATAGTCAGCGGCGTATTTGTGAATGATGTCCCACACAGGTAAACGCTCATGACGGCGGCCATTATCCTGCCACACTCCTTCGTAGATACAGTTATGAAAATAAAAATATTCCAGATGCTTAAATTCGCTTCTGACCGCTGAAAAAAGCTGCTCACATAACTGGATGTACTCGTCCATAGAGCCACCCACATCAAAAAACATCAGCAGCTTAACACTGTTATGCCGAAGCGGCTGCATATGCAAGTCGAGCATGCCGGCATTTCTGGCGGTGCCGGTTATGGTCTGAGGCAAGTCCAGCTCTTCACTGGCGCCGGTTCGGGCAAATTGGCGCAGCTTTCGAAGCGCGACTTTGAGGTTACGGGTGCCCAACTCCACATCGTTGGCCAGATTGCGAAACTCACGCTTATCCCACACTTTGGCAGCACTGAACTGGCGATTGCCGTCCTGGCCAATGCGCACGCCTTCAGGGTTATAGCCATAGGCACCAAAGGGCGAAGTACCGCCAGTGCCTATCCATTTGTTGCCCCCCTGATGACGCTTTTGTTGTTCTTTTAAACGTTCACGCAGGGTCTCCATCAGCTTTTCCAGACCGCCCAAGGCGTGAATACGGCGTTTTTCCTCTTCGCTGAAGTGCCGGTCTAATTCCCTACGCAGCCAGTCTTGTGGAACTTCAGCGAACAAATCCAGGCTTTGTACGCCATCAAAATAATCAGCAAAGGCCTGATCAAATTTGTCGTATTGGCTTTCGTCTTTGACCAAGATGGTGCGGGCCAAATAATAAAAGCCCTGCATATCGGCAAACACCAAACCGGCTTTTAACGCTCCCAATAAATCCAGCAGCTCACGCAGACTTACTGCCAGGCCATAGGCGCGCAGACGAAAGAAGAAGGCAATCAGCATCAGCGTTTGGCCATAAAGGCCAGTTTTTCAAACAGGTGAATGTCCTGCTCATTTTTCAAAAGCGCCCCATAAAGTGGCGGAATACTGTGCTTGGCATCTTTACTTTGCAGCGCCTCAGGCGGAATGTCTTCGGCCACCAGTAACTTCAGCCAGTCGATAAGCTCGGAGGTGGAGGGCTTCTTCTTAAGGCCCGGCATATCGCGCAGGTTAAAAAAGGAATCCAGCGCTTGATTCAGCAGCTGCTGTTTTAATTTGGGAAAATGCACTTCGACGATACTGCGCATTTCGTCAGGCTCAGGAAAGCGAATGTAATGGAAAAAACAGCGGCGTAAAAAAGCGTCGGGCAGCTCTTTTTCATTGTTAGAGGTAATAATCACCACCGGGCGCTGCTGAGCTTTAATGGTCTGACGGGTTTCGTACACATGAAACTCCATACGGTCCAGCTCCAGCAACAGGTCGTTGGGAAATTCGATATCGGCTTTGTCGATTTCATCAATCAACAGCACGGGGCGTTTGGGGGCTTCAAAGGCCTGCCATAATTTACCTTTAACAATATAGTTGCTGATGTCCTGCACCTTGGCGTCGCCAAGCTGTGAGTCGCGCAGCCTGGATACTGCGTCATACTCATACAAGCCTTGCTGGGCTTTAGTGGTAGATTTGATATGCCAGGCATAAAGCTCAGTATCCAGGCTTTTGGCTACCTCTTCAGCCAGCAGGGTTTTACCCGTACCGGGTTCTCCTTTAATCAGCAAGGGGCGCTGCAAACTGATGGCAGCATTGACGGCCAACTGCAATTCCTGGCTGGCAATATAGTTATCGGTACCGGTAAAGGACATAGACTACTCTAATGATTGTGATGATTCACAATATCATATAGCGAAAAAGCAGTTTGTTTTTAGTCTAAGAGCCTTAATCTATTACACATTCCCCTAAACTGGGGACAAAATTTTAGTCCGGCGCCAGGACTTGCTGACTTTTTGAGTATGGATTTTGTTCAAATCCAGCTTTCTGGTCACAAGACTCCGGGCGGCGGCCGTTACGCAAGGAATCACCATGCAAGTATTTAAAGATAATTCTGAGTCCATTGGTAATACCCCACTGGTTAAACTAAACCGGGTAACGGGTGGCAACGTATATGCTAAAGTCGAAGCCCGTAACCCCAGCTTCAGTGTTAAGTGCCGTATCGGTGCCAATATGGTTTGGGACGCCGAAAAAAGCGGTGTGCTGACCAAAGATAAAGAGCTGGTTGAACCTACCAGTGGCAACACAGGTATCGCTCTGGCCTTTGTGGCCGCCTCCCGTGGCTACAAGCTAACCCTGACGATGCCAAGCACCATGAGTCTGGAGCGTCGTAAACTGTTAAAAGCCTTAGGTGCCAACTTAGTCTTAACCGAAGGCCCCAAAGGCATGAAAGGTGCCATTGTCAAGGCCCAGGAAATTGTTGACTCCGATCCGTCGAAATACGTGATGCTGCAGCAATTTGATAACCCGGCTAACCCTGAGATCCATGAAAAGACCACAGGTCCCGAAATCTGGGAAGCCACTGACGGCAAGGTAGATATCTTTGTTGCCGGTGTAGGTACGGGTGGCACGCTTACCGGCGTTAGCCGTTACCTGAAAAATACCCAAGGCAAAGCGGTGCTGTCTGTAGCAGTGGAGCCCAGCGACTCTCCCGTTATCACTCAAGCCAAAGCCGGTCAGGAGCTAACCCCTGGTCCACATAAAATCCAGGGCATCGGTGCCGGCTTTATTCCCGGCAACCTGGATTTAGATCTGGTAGATGTGGTTGAACAGGTCGGCAACGATGAAGCCATGGAAATGGCCCATCGCTTGATGCGCGAGGAAGGTATTCTGGCCGGTATTTCTTCCGGTGCAGCCGTGGTAGCGGCTAAGCGTCTGGCCGAAAAGCCGGAAAATGCCGACAAAACCATCGTAGTTATTCTGCCAAGCTCAGCCGAGCGTTATCTGTCCAGCCCGCTGTTTGCTGGTGCCTTCAGCGACGCCGAGCTGGAACAGTAATCACCGAAAGGTAACCCTAAAAAGCGCTCAACTGAGCGCTTTTTTTAATTGGGTATCAAGCTGTAAGTTAAGGTTAAGCAACACAGACTTTACTTTTTACAGGCAAGCTTGCAGACTCAGGCTGTTCATTACAGCTATACACGGGAATAAGATGTTAAGAGCCCTGTTAACCAGCGCTTTGCTGGCCGGTCTGGTGTTACTAAGCGGTTGCAGCGAAGGGAAAAAATCTGACGGTGTCGGCCGTTACGGCATGCTCGCTCAGGGCACCCCCGAATACGCTGCCATTGAGTTTTTTGATCACCTCTACCATGACGGGAATATTCAGGAAACACTTAAACTCAGTTCCCCTAAAATGGCACGACTGCTGAAAAACTATAAAACCAGCCGTAACTTCCAGCGCCATGTTATGAACCTGACCTACCAGGAAGTGGAAATGATGGTGGACTCCGGCAACAACAAGATGCGTTCGGAATACTCAGATAAAGCCTCGGTAGTCATCTTCTTTACCGGCACCGATCACGGTGAAAAGAAAGAAGATTTACGCACCGTCAACTTGCTGAAAATCAGCGGTGACTGGCGGGTTGACGAAATCGAAGTGGACAAATTTATGTAAGGGGCCTTATGGCCCCTTTCTCTCAACATCAAGCCGGTTTATCGTGGAACATAAAAAAACACCGCCCCCATCAGACACATGTCTGCCCACAGATAGTCAGCTCCAGTGGCTCCTTTAAGTGAAGCACCGCAAAGGGAACAAACAGGCTTAAGGTAATCACCTCCTGAATAATCTTTAGCTGTCCCACGGACAATACCGTATAGCCAAGATTGGCCGGCACCTGCAACAGATATTCAAATAAGGCGATACCCCAACATACCAGTGCGGCAATTAGCCAGGGCTTGCTGCTCATCCCTTTAAAATGACCATCGCAGGTTACAAACAGATTGCAGCGTATCAGCAGTACACAAATAACAACCGGGTTTTACATAAACAAGGTAGGTAAACACGCAGACGCCTATTCTGCGCTCGCCCTCTGCTTTCGCCAATCACCCTGCGGCGGTATTTTTTCTTTGAAAGCAGAATGCCGTATCACAGCAATACTAATGCCTATCAACACATTTACCTTCACAAACTTGGTGTAATCCAAAAAACTCTTGCTAGGCAAAGGGTTACAAACATGTTACAAAACAGCCGCATACGACAACCACATGTTTAACATTCAAATATGGCGATTCACCAACAAAAGAGTCGCGGCAAATGACGGTTCAATAGTATTTAGGATAAGAAATGGCCCAAAAATTATTTTTAGACGCACTTATTGGTAGAGATGATTTTGAAGTTCAAGACCAGGCTCATAATTCGCAAGGCCCCCACAAAACCACACTTAGCTATGGTGATTTTGAAATACCCGGCTTTTTCTTTTCGTCATTGCGCAAGCCAGATTTTCAACGTGAGACAAATGAGTGGGATGCTGACAAAGTTAAAGACCTAGTAGAGAGTTTCTTGGACGGCGATTTAGTTCCTGCAATAATTTTATGGAAATATGCAGATAGCTATACATTTGTAATAGATGGAGCACATAGAATTAGTGCGATTGCTGCTTGGGTGAACGATGATTACGGCGATGGAAAAATATCTAGAAAGTTTTTCGACAACGCTATTCCCGAACAACAGTTAGACGCTGCAAAGAAAGCGCGTCAAATGATTAATCAAGATATCGGAGCATTCAAAGACTTTAAGGACGCACTGTTTGAACCTGAGATTGCGGCAGACCATGTAAAGAAAAGACTCAAAAACTTTGGTACAAGAGCATTGCAGCTACAATGGGTGGATGGGGATTCAAAAAAAGCAGAAAGTAGTTTCTTCAAAATAAATCAAAAATCCACTCCCATTAGCGAGACAGAAATTGCAATATTAGAAGCTAGAAGGATGCCTGCTGGATTATGTTCCAGAGCTATTTTAAGAGGAGGGCAAGGATACAAATATTGGGGTGTATTTGAAACAGAGTTATCAAAGAAAATTCAGGATGAAGCAGAAAAAATCAATGATCTTATTTTCAAGCCTGAACTATCAACACCAATAAAAACACTAGATCTCCCATTGGGAGGGAAAAATCATGCTAGCACATCACTCGCAATGGTTTTTGAGTTGGTTAAATTACTAGGGGCAAACATAAAAGACGAAGACCACACTGGAGATGAAACACTTAAGACCCTATGTGAAATAAGAAAATCTCTTCAAAGAGTCAACGATATTCACCCTTCTTCACTGGGAATTCACCCTGCAGTCTATATTTACAGTCAGTCAGGGAATTTTAGAGTTAGTTGCTTTCATGCAGTTATTGTTTTCACTAAAGAGTTACTTGAGTTCAAAAAGCTGGATATTTTCACAAAGTACCGAAAAGAGTTTGAAGACACAATAGTAAGATCAGACCTAGTAATACAGCAAATAGTTAGAAAGGCTAGGCAAGCCAATAAGGCCGTCATACCTTTAGTAAAGTTTTTCCATGCTATTCTTGATAAACTTTCCTTGCAAACTAATACCGCTGATGTCTTAGACGAGTTAAGTAAGTCTCAAGAATTTTCATACATTAATTTAGATGAAGTGAGTCAGTCGAACACCAGTTCAACATCATTTTCAAAAGCAACAAAAAGTGCTGCATTTATATCTGAAGCTTTAAATAATGCAAGTAGATGTAAAATTTGCGGAGGAATTCTCCATCAGAAATCAATTTCTATTGATCACAGAGTTCGAAAAGCCGACGGTGGCGATTCTAGTATTGATAATGCACAACTCTCTCACCCATATTGCAACAGCACTTATAAGAACTAAAGCTTCCAAGCATAACTAACCAATCGAAAGGTCTGAATTTCTGAAACCTCCATTCCCTTAGCGGCCTAGGCCGCTTCAACTCCCGCTTAAAAATTCACTGGCGCATCAAGACTTGGCTAAAAGCGGAGTAACACCCTATTTTAAATAGATAAAAAAAGACCCGCCATTGGCGGGTCAGTGAAACCTCGAATATCCTACAAACCGACAGCCACCCCTTCTCTTCTGGGATCGGCGCCGCCGATTAGCTTACCGTCTTTAATCATAATGCCGTGCAAGCCGCTGTTAAGTTCCTGCACTTTAACCTGGTGACCCAGCTTTTCAAATGCAGGCGCCAGCGCTTCCAGAGCACTGTCTTTTTCCAGTGCCGTATAGTCATTACGGTTGGTAATGCGCGGCAGGTTGATGGCCTGCTGGATATCCAAATTCCAATCCAGCACCCCTACCAGGGTTTGCGCCACATAGTCGATGATTCGACTGCCACCTGGAGAGCCGACCACCAGATACAGATCCCCTTCTTTATCAAATACCATGGTCGGGCTCATGGCACTGCGAGGCCGTTTAAGCGGCTCAACGCGATTAGCCACCAAGGCACGGTTCACCTCGGGTACAAAGGAGAAATCGGTCAATTGGTTATTCAGCAAAAAGCCTTCCACCATCAAGCCAGAGCCAAAGGCCATTTCTATACTGGTGGTCATGGACAGCGCATTCCCTTCGGCATCAACAATAGAAATATGGCTGGTATTGGGCAGCTCATAGGCATTATCGGTGGCCAAACGCTGATGCGGGAAAGGATCGCCAGCAAAAGCGCGACCCATATCCTGCTCTTTATCAATCAGCGTGGCGCGTTCTTTGATATATGAGCCACTGATCATGGCGGCTACCGGATGCGGGAAAAAGTCCGGGTCGGCCGAGAAGGTTTCTCTGTCTGCAAAGGCCAGCCTTGAGGCCTGGGTAAATAAATGCAGGCCTTCAAGCTGATTGGGCGCAAAACTTGCCATATCAAAACCTTCCAGCAGACGCAGGATTTGCAGGGTCGCGACCCCACCGGAGCTGGGCGGCGCCATGCCGCACACCCTATATTGGCGATAGCCACCACAGACGGGGGTACGTTTTTTGGCCTTATACTCGGCCAGATCCTGGGCCGTCATAGTTCCCGGATTAATACTGGCCTTTTGCACGGCCGCTACTATCTTGTCAGCCAGATCGCCGCGATAAAAAGCATCGGCGCCCTTTTCAGCAATAGTATTAAAAGTACGCGCCAGCGGCAGATTTTTACGCAGATACCCTTCCTGAATAGGCTTACCGTCGGGATAAAAATACGCCTTGCTGGCAATAAACTGCTTTAGGCCAGGGTGTAATTCCAGCTCCACCAATTTGGCCAGACGCGGCGAGACTTTAAACCCTTCTTCGGCGGCAATAGTGGCATCACGAAACAAGCTGATCCAAGGCAGTTTACCGTGTTCCTTGTGGGCCGTTTCCAGTGCACGCAGCACGCCGGGCACACCAACGGCACGGCCACCCACAATGGCGTCACGCCAGGGAATGGGCTTACCGTCTTTAATAAAATGCGCAGCGTTGATATCACGGGGGGCGGTTTCGCGACCATCGTAACTGTATAAAGCTTGCTTTTTATTGTCCCAGTACAGCATAAAGGCACCGCCACCAATACCGGAGGACTGCGGCTCTACCAAGGTCAGCATGGCCTGAATAGCAATGGCCGCATCAACAGCACTGCCGCCTTGCATTAGCACTTTTTTCCCCGCCCAGGCCGCATAAGGGTTGGCCGCACTGACCATAAACTTTTGCCCACGCACAGCGGTTTTATTGGCAAATCCGGTTGCGGCCTCAGGCTCTCTGTCTTCCCTGGCCTTGTCCTGACCCACTGCCGGCCAGGCCAATAAACACCATCCCAATAACAACGCCACTTTATACAAATCAATTCCCCTCTACGCGTACATTACGCTAATTATGCCAGCAGGCCACAGGGCCTGACAAAGCCGCCGGTCTTATCGCGCGGCTAATTAAAAATCGCTGGGTCGGGTTTACGCTTTTGCAGAAATGCTGCAAAGGCTTCCTTAGCGGCCGGTGAGTCCAGTTGCTGAATAAAGCAGGCCAGCTCCTTACCCATTTGCCGACGGGTTTCATCGATATCCCCTTTCATCAGTTGCTTGGTCAAAGCCAATGCCTGACGTGGTTTGGTCACTAATTTGGCCAACACCTTGTTCACCTCTTCGGTTAACTCTGGGGTATCGACAATCTTATTCACCAAGCCATGCTGCAAGGCTTCTTCGGCGCCAAAAGCGTCACCCAGCATCAACCACTCAGCAGCCTTGGCATGCCCGACCCGTTTAGGCAACAGATAGCTGGAGGCATATTCAGGTACCAATCCTAAATTGATAAAAGGCAAGGCAAAACGGCTATCCGGTGAGCAATACACCAAATCGCAGTGCAGTAACAAGGTAGTACCAATGCCCACCGCCATCCCCTGCACTTGCGCCACCACAGGCAAGGGACATTCCAATAAGGCGTGCATAAACCGCTCGGTGTCTTTGAGCATATCCCGACCGGAAAAATCGGCAAAGTCAGCCAGATCATTGCCTGCGGTAAAATCGTTACCGGCCGCACACAACAGCACCGCTCTGATGGCCGGGTCTTGTTTTACTTCTTCAAGTGCCTGCGCCAGCTCTCCATACATCTGCGTTGACAGGGCATTTTTCTTGTCAGCACGATTCAGTTGAATCTTCAGCACATGCTGTTCATATAACACTTGGATCAAAGACATGGGTTTCTCCGGACTTTTTTGTCACTTTACCAGTGACCACTGCCCCCGGGCCAGTTTCCACGGGAATTTCTCAGGCATAAGCTCGGCCGGCAAGGTATCATAGTCCCAGCTCAGACGATGTAAGACCTTATGCCAAAATTACCACTTCAATTCCAGCACTTTGCCGGGCCATTGCTGATTCTTACGCTGGCATGGCTTTTATATGGCCTGGAGCCCTGGAGCCAGACGTACTTACAGTATGATCGCCTGCAAATTGAAAATGGTCAGTGGTGGCGCTTGCTCACCGGGCATCTGCTACATACTAATTTCAATCATCTGCTACTCAATAGTGCCGGGGTGTTATTGCTCTGGGCGCTACACGGCTATTATTATCAATACCGCCCTTACCTGCTGTTTATGCTCCTATCTGCCTTGGCATGCAGTCTGGGCTTGTATCTGTTTTCGGTACAGTTAATCTGGTACGTAGGGTTATCCGGTGTGCTACATGGCTTATTTGCCTGGGGCGCCATGATGGATATCCGCCAGGGCATCCAGTCAGGCTGGCTGCTATTGCTGGGTTTATGGGCCAAAGTGATTTATGAGCAATGGTTTGGCCCAAGTGCGGACGTAGCCGCGCTGATTGACGCCAATGTTGCCATAGATGCCCATTTATTCGGTGCCATATCAGGAACAGTATTAGCGCTTCCTGCGCTGTTTAGGCATTTTTCACATAAGGAGAGATGAGATGAAATTACCAGCAGACGGGCGCTGTCTTTGCGGCGCGGTAACCCTTAGCGGCGAGGTGGAAAGCAAGGTAGGAGTCTGCCATTGCAGTATGTGCAGGCAATGGGTAGGCGGCCCCTTTCTGGCCGTAGACGGCGGCACCGAACTAACAATCAGTGGTGAGCAACATGTGGAGCGCTTTGCTTCATCTGAGTGGGCTGAACGCGCCTTTTGCAAAAAATGCGGCAGTGCACTTTTTTACCGGCTCAAGCAAAACAACCAGCATATCGTGTCGGCCGGTTTGTTTGACGACCTGGATGGCTTAACCCTGGATCATCAAATCTTTATCGATGAAAAGCCGCACTATTACAGCTTTGCCAACCAGACCCACAATATGACCGGCGCAGAAGTGTTTGCCCAGTTCGCCCCTCAAGACTAAAGCGCATTAAGCTTAGCCCTTAGGCGCCCAGACGATGGCAGATTTCTTCGCACAGCAGATGGCTGTTAAGATTGCGGGCTATACTGGCATCGTCTAACTTGCCCTGCTCCACCACACTGAGCCAATGTGTCAGCATGGCAGAAAACCCCTTGCTGTGCAGCATGGGCGTCCAATCCGCCAGGGCAAACTGTGATGCAACGTTGTTTGATAACAGCCGGCCTGAGGTAAAACTGTCAAACTCCAGGGTATGATTAACCTGACAAAGCTGAATGCGCTCACAGGTCATGCCAAAGCGCCTATCCATGCGAGCCTCAAAGTCTTGTTCTCCAATTCGCCATTGACACTCTAACCGGCCCAGTTGCAGCCCCTGAAACTGGCTATGCAAAACCATATCATCCGGATTCACATTGCCATACAAGTTGATGCCATCCAGGGCGTGGATAAAATCATCAAACACAAAGGTACGCACATCCCCGGGCAGGTTATGTCGGTGCTTCTCCCAGCGCAGTGATGTCAGCCCTGGCATCTTGTCCAGCGAACAGCCGGCTTGCTGTTGCACTATGGGCAGGTAGCGACGATTAAAGCCAACAAACAGCGGCGCGCCCTGTTTCGCGGCCAGCTCATGCAAACTTTCACAATCGGCATAATTGTCGCATAAGGGCTTATCCACAAAGACAGCAACCTTACGAGCCAGAAAATAGCGGGCAATCTCAAAGTGGCTGGATGTGGCACTGTGGATCATCACTGCGTCAAGGTTAGGCAACTGACGGTAATCCAGGCAAGCCTCGGCAGCCGAATATTGCCTGGTCAACCGGCTTAATACCTCAGGATTACGGCTGCAAAACAACCAGTCCACTTGTGGCCATTCCTGCAACAGCGGCAAGTAGGCCTTTTGGGCAATATCCCCCAGACCAATTAAGGCTATTTTCATCAGCATGTCCCCTTTCCAGCCAGGGGCGATAACTTAATGGATTGATAAAAAAAAGAAAAGCCCCGACCAGCGGGGCTTTATCCTGATTAGTTGAGGTTATCCTCAAACAACTTGTAGATACGACGATACTCATCCAGCCAGGAGCTGGGCTGGCGGAAACCGTGGGATTCAACCGGATAAATAGCCGTTTCGAAATCGGTTTTCTCCAGCTCAATCAAACGCTGCACCAGGCGCACCACATCCACGAAGAACACATTGTTATCCACCATAGGGGCGTTAATCAGCAGCGGCTTGTTCAAACCTTCAGCATAGTAGATAGGCGAACTGCGCTTATAGGCCAAATCGTCTACCTGCGGGGTGTTGAGAATATTGGCGGTATAAGGCGTGTTGTAATAAGCCCAGTCGGTAACGGGACGCAACGCCGCGCCGCACTGAAACAGCTCAGGATTGGTAAACAGTGCCATAAAGGTCATAAAACCGCCGTAAGAGCCGCCGTAAGTACAGATACGCTGGGTATCTACGTTGGCATTGGCGCCCAACCAGTTTACCCCGTCCTGCAGATCCTGAATTTCCGGCGTCCCCATTTGACGATATATAGCGGTACGCCAGTCACGGCCGTAGCCGGCAGAGGCGCGATAATCCATATCCATGACCACATAGCCTTGCTGTACCAGCATGCTGTGGAACATAAATTCACGGAAATAACCTGACCAGCCCAAATGTGAATTTTGCAAGTAACCGGCGCCATGGTTAAAGATGACCGCTTTACGTTTTTGACCTTGCTGATAATCCTCAGGCAAATAAACCTTGGCGTAGACCGGCAGCTCGGAATGGCTAGACGGCACAGGCACCACCTTAGGCGCTACCCAGGGCAAGGCCTTAAAGGCCTCACTAACCGTATCGGTCAGTTTAACCGGTTTGGCCGCTACTTGGGCATCCTGCACGTACAATTCGGGCGGACGGGTTACCTGACTGTGGGTCAGCAGCAGCTTTTGCTCATCGGGGCTAAGCACATATTCATTATCGCCGCCCATATCGGTCAGGGCTTCAATATCACCACTTTGCAGATTCACCCGATAAATCTCGTAAATACCAGGGTGCTTAATGTTGGCTCTGAAGTAGATGAACTTGTCATCGCGGGTCAGCGTCAGCTTGTCCACTTCATAGTCGCCATAGGTCAGGGCCAACTCTTTGCCGCCCAGCTCCTGACGATACAACTGGGCATAGCCCGACTGCTCAGACAGAAAATACAAGGTTTCACTCTGGTTCAGCCAGCCAAAGCTGTTGAAACGGTAGTTGACCCAGGCTTTGTCGTGTAAACGGTGCTGATTAACCAGCTTGCCCTTGGCCAGATCCACGGTGGCAATCCAGCGGTCTTTGTTGTCCCAGGCTTTGAGCATCACAGCCACTTGCTGACCGTTGCTGTGCCACTTGATAGCACTTTCGCTCCAGTACCAGTCGGTAATCAAACCGATATCACGGGGCAGACGATTGGCTTGATATTTCTCACCTTTGGCTTTGGCGTTTTCGGTTTTCACCTCGGCCAGTACATCATCGTTGTAGCCAGGTAAGGTCTGATAACTCAGCGCCACCTGGCTGCCTTTGGTCAGGTCCAATAACCATAGTTCCTGAGCGCGGGGCTTGGCATCGACCACCATACGGCGCACGGCTTCGGATTTAATCCGGCCATCTTCGCCAATGTAGTTAGGCATGATGTCGTTATCATCGCGACCCGGCTCATCTTTCTCGATAGCCAAGACCAGGCCCTTGCCATCCGGCGACAAGCTGGCTTCTACAGTGCGATAATTGGCCGGTAGGTAAAAGGGCTCGGGGGTTAGGCTGGCATTTTCAGCCATCAGTGCCTGTTTGTGGTCAAACTTGGCCTGACGATCAGCGCGCTCCTTATTCACATACTGAATCAATTCCAACTGCTTTTCGGCCAGGTAATCTTTGGGCGCGTCTACCGCTTTGGGCTTGTCAGCAAACGTCCAGCTGGCCAATTGGCGGGTCAAGCCACTGTTGAGATCAATAGCCAGTAAGGCATTGCCCATCTGATAAGCCAGATTGCCGTTAGTCATAAACATAGGGCGGCTGACACGTTCACTGGAACGGGTCAGTTGAGTCACTTTGCCACTGGCTAGGTCTTTCACGAACAAATTGCCTTCAAACAACCAGGCCGCCTGGCTGGCATCGGCATTAAAAATACGCTGGCCGTTATCGGTCAGGTGCCGTTCACCAAGAGGAAGTACCCCACCATTGCCACCTTGCTGTGCAGAGGTTTGCCACAGATCCATCACCGGGCTGCCTTCGCGCTTACGTGCATAGCGCACACTTTGGCTGTCCAATCCCCAGAATGGCGCCTGAGGGAAACGCCCCATCCAGTCCGGATCGGCCATAATTTGTTCCAGGCTGATTTTGTCACCCTGGGCAGCTAAGGCTGCCTGGGCCTGAACGGGTTCTGGCAAGGGTTTGGATTGTACGGCTGGGCCTGAGGATGTTTGACTGGTGGTGCTGCATGCGCTTAAGCCGGCGCACATCAGCAGCACCAGATAACGTTTTGTCGTCTTGTGCATTGTTATAGTGTTCCCGTATTTGCTGGGTGATGAACCGATTATTAAATCCTAAAGCGTCGTTTATCGCTACGATAAATGATCTGACTGAAAGACGATGGCGTATTATCAGTTCTTGTTATACAACAGATTTTAATATCCCAATTCCATAAGGATCACCATGAAAACGCGTTTGATTGCTTTGTTATTCAGTTTGGTAGCCGGCAGTGCC
This sequence comes from Bowmanella pacifica, assembly GCF_014645355.1. Taxonomy (GTDB): domain Bacteria; phylum Pseudomonadota; class Gammaproteobacteria; order Enterobacterales; family Alteromonadaceae; genus Bowmanella; species Bowmanella pacifica. The sequence goes on from NZ_BMLS01000003.1 coordinate 585,894, forward strand.
ATGGCTGACCAGTGCCCAGATTTACTCAAGTTTGTTAAACGCAAACTGAACTCACAGGAAGAGGTTAACTTGTGTCAGGCCTACCAAGGCAAAACCTTGCTTATCGTCAATACTGCCAGCTACTGCGGCTTTACCCCGCAATTTGAAGGGCTGGAGAAACTCTATGCCGATTACAAAGACCAAGGGTTAGTGGTGATGGGCTTCCCCTCTCATGATTTTAATCAGGAAGACAACGACGAAGCCAAAACGGCTGAGCTTTGCGAGTTAACTTACGGGGTGAAATTCCCCATGTTTGAGCCTATCGCCGTGCGTGGTGATGATGCTGATCCCCTGTATCGCATGCTGGCCAGAAAATCCGGCACAACGCCCAAATGGAACTTCTATAAGTATCTGGTAAACAGCAAAGGAGACGTGGTGGAGTCTTACGGCTCTAGAACTAAACCACAGGACAAAGACTTTATTCAGACCCTGGAGAAAACCCTGGCGGGTGAATAACCACAAACGCCCGGTCAGACAGTGTCTGACCGGGAACATCTTAATTACATGCGGTATTCCACCCCGACATAGTAATAAGCACCATTAAAACCAAAAGGTGCTGAGCGGCGTGAATATTTGAAAATCCCCGGACTGGATACCACTACATTGCCCTGAGCATCCACTATAGTACCGCCACGGGAATTGCCGATCTGGTTCTCATCTGGGGTGACATCAAACAGGTTGTTAGCCCCCAGACTGATGCTTATATCCTCACTAAAGTGATAGCGGAATCTCACATCGGTCAGCACCTCGGCCCCATAGGTTTGCATACCGCCATCGGTGACGGTGTATTCCCCGTACCGATTAAATGCCAGTGTCATATCCCAGCTGTCCTGACGATATAAACCGCTCAGGCTAAGGCGGCTGTCGGGCTGCCATTCTTCGATAATGGAAATATCCTGCTCAGAAAACACCTGGTCCACCGACACCGTCTCCAGGCCACTGCCTTGGGGTGTAAACAACCTGACAACATCGGTATCGGTGAAGTTCGCCGCAAAAGTCAGATCTAAGTCCCCTCCGGCCAGCTCGGTATTCCAGGTACTAACAATATCCAGTCCGCGGGTTTCGGTATCCGCCCCATTTAAGAAAAACTGCCCGGCGCCAGCACCGGATGCATCAAGGGCCGCGTCCAGGGTGGACGATAAACCTTTGCCCAGACGGTTGCTGATCACTATACGGTCATCAATATCAATGGCGTAGTAGTCCAGAGTCACGCTGATTTCATCAAACAGCTTCACAATGGCCCCCACACTCCAGTTTTGCGATTTTTCCTCGGTTAATTCAGGGATGCCGATGGCCTGAGCTAGGTTACTGTCGTTTCTGAAGGTACCCACTTCCTGTGCCACCAATACGCCCTGGTCGTTAACCACAAACTGGGTACCGATATTGTTAAAATACAATTGCTGCATAGACGGGGCGCGAAAACCGGAGCTGACCGCACCACGCAAACTCAGGTTGTCGGTGACAAACCAATTAGCGGCCAGTTTGTAGTTGGTGGTATGGCCAAAACCGTCGTAATCATCAAAGCGCACTGCCCCGGTGACTCTCAGGTTATCACTAAGATCGGTCTCAGCATCCAGATAGAACGACATCACATTGCGAGTTTCATCCACCGACGAGGCTGGGGCAATACCTGGAAAGCCCTGGATGCCGCCACTGGCATCTTCACTGCCCACACCACCACTCATGCCACTGTAAATACTCACACCATTTACCGTGTCGTAATCACGATAGGCATATTCCTCACCAGGCAATATTTTATAGCCGTCTTCCCTGAGTTCAGCCCCCAGAGCCAGGGAAAAGTCATCAAACTCTTTGGTGTAATCCAGATTCAGGGTTTGCAGTGTCAGCTCTAAGCCATAGGCATCTGCTTCTCTGGGAATACTGGCGCGAATCTCCTCCGCGCTCATACCCTGCTCATAACGTAATGTATTAGCGTAAGAGGCATTAATGGAGTCACTGGTCTCATAGTCAATGCGGTTCTCACCCCAGGTGTAGGACAGATCCAGACTGGCCTGGTTGGAAAAATCCACCTTGTAACCCAGGTTGTACGACACATCATCGATCTGTGAGTTTATCTTGGGCAAAAAGCCCATCTGAATAGTGGCATCGCCATCTTGTAAGGGGGTATTGCCACCGGTATTGGCATTGTGGCGGAAAAACGCGGCGGACTCGTTATCTCGGGTAGAGTAAGTTAAAAAAGCATACAACTCCCCTTCACCCAACTGATACCCCGTATTTAGGGTTAAGGCGATTTGCCGGGAGTCTGCGTCACCAATCCGAAAGGTATCGCGGGGCGCGGTCAGCTCTCTGGGATCCCCCGCCAGCAAGGAGCCGTCTGCTAGTGTAGTGCAGCCAGGAAACTGGCAGGAGCCATGCAAACCGGCCCGGTTGGTGTAACCCCGATCACGGTAGTTAAAGGTTAAATTCAGATACCCCTCGTCCCCAAGCGCCAGACCTTTATTCAAATCCAGATTCAGGGTTTCACCATCACCTTCCGAGTATTCACCATAAGACAGCGCGGCGCTCCCCTGCTCGGCACTGTCTTTGAGCACCAAATTAATCACACCGGCAATAGCGTCGGAGCCATATTGCGCCGCCGCGCCATCTCTGAGTACCTCAATGCGTTTAATGGCGGCAGCAGGAATGGCATTCATATCGGTACCTGCCGTTCCCCGCCCGACCGAGGTATTAATATGGATAAGCGATGCCTGGTGGCGGCGTTTGCCATTAATTAACACCAGGGTTTGATCTGGCCCTAATCCTCTGAGAGTCGCAGGTCGCAGGGCATCGGTACCATCACTGATGGATGAACTGGAAAAATTAAACGACGGGGCGACCGCTTGTAGCATTCTACCCACTTCCGTTTGGCCGGTGTTCTGCAGGGCTTCGGCGTCAAGAATATCCACGGGTACCGGTAATTCTTCGGCAGAGCGGCCTGACACACGGCTTCCCACCACGGCTATTTTCTCAACTTGTTCTGCCCCTTGTTGCTGTGCAACGGCTTCCGTAACCGGTAAGCTGCCCAAAATGGCCGCCACGGCAATACTGATTGTGTGCTTTTTCATGCTGTACTCCCTTGATTTTCATTGTATCGACAACGCCACAACGGGTAATGAACGCCATCGATGCTCAAAGGCTGGCCATACTTCCCTCCAAGCCTTGTCCGGCACAGATAAAAAGCCCGGACTATCAAGGTTTAGCATAGATATTCAGATAGTGAGAAAATTGGGGACAAATCATGAGCTTATAAACGGGCATAAAAAAGCCCCGCTTATAAGCGGGGCATAAAGAGCACACTCAACTAGGAACACACATTTGCGAGAGCTCGGCTCTCACTCACTGCACTTATTCAGGCAACCATTTTTTCAATAAGTTCAGAAATTTTTTCGTCGGCTTGAGCAAAACCTTTATTAGCTGCTTCGGGGCCCATATTCAGGCCTTCGGCATACACAAACTCCACATCCGTCATGCCCATAAATGCCAATACATCGTTCAGATACTGGGTTTGGCTGTCTTTGGGCGTTCCTTGATAAACGCCGCCGCGCGCCGCCACCACATAAACCTTCTTATTTTGCACCAACCCCACAGGGCCGTTTTCGGTATAACGGAATGTCATTCCGGCACGCGCCACCCGGTCAATCCAGGATTTAAATACCGATGGCACGCCAAAATTGTACATGGGCATACCAATGACAATAATGTCATTGTCCTGCAGCTCGGCTATCAGACCATCTGATAGCGCCGCCAGGGCTTGTTGCTCTTGTGAACGTTCCTCAGCAGGAGTCATCCATGCTGCCATTTCACTGCCGCCCAGATGTGGCAGACTCTCGCCATCCAGGTCGCGCACCGAAACGCTGATGTCGGTAGACGCAGCTAACTGTTTAACGAATTTGTCGGCTAACTGCCAGGAATGACCTTGTGCACCGTTAAGGCTCGAATTGATTAGTAACAGCTTTTTCATGGCTTGTTCTCCAGTCGGTTAATCTTTAAGTCCTAGTCATTCTAACCACTAAAAACAGAAAGAAAATCGCAAAAAATACGCAAAACCATTCTAAAAAACAGGAAGGTAATAGAAAGACACTCTTGTAAATGGAATGTGATCCCTTGCCGACTTCTCCCCGTAGTTGAATTTGCCTAAACAACAATGAGGAAAAAACCATGCAAGGGATCACAAAACTCTTGACGATCTCAATGATGACTGCAGCACTATCGGGATGCTGGCTTGACGATGACGATTCGGTTGCTCCCACACCTACCCCAGAGCCAGAGCCCCCCGCACCGGCCAGCACTTATGTGCGTGTTACCCATGCGGTATCTGATGCGCCCAAGGTCAATATTCTCGCCAATGGCAGCATACTGGCGGAACTGGAAAATGTCGATTACCAGGTTTCATCCCCTTGGATAGCCCTGGACGAAGGCAGCTACAGCATACAAGTAGACGCTCAACTCCCCATGGATACTCAAACACCGGTCATAGGGCCGGTCGATTTGGCCTTTATGGGCAATAAAACCTATGACATTTTGGCGGTCGGCAAGGTGGCAACCATTGAGCCACTGATCATTGAAAATGACTTTACCCAGGTGTCAGCCGGTAACGCTAGAGTACAAATAGTACATGGCGCAGCAGATGCCCCCATGGTGGATATCTATGTCACCGCACCAGAGGATGATCTCAGCAGCGCTCAAGCGCTGGCAACCCTGTCCTTTAAGGAACATACCGCCCAAACGGAAGTGTCAGCAGGCGACTACAGGGTAAGGGTAACACCTGCAGGCAGCCAGGATGTGGTATTTGACTCCGGCACCCTAACACTGCCAGAGGGTTTGGATGCCATGGTGACAGCCACAGATAACGTAGGCGCGGGGGCATCCCCGGTCACCCTACTGTTATCCACCGCAGAAGGCTCCAGCATGGTTTGGGATGCTAACGCGGGCGCGCACGTTCGCGTCGTTCATGGTGTAGCGGATGCACCAGCGGTGGATATTTTACTCAACAATGCTTCAACGCCGGCGGCCCCGTCACTGGATGGTGTGGCATTTTTACAACAGTCGGGCTATCTGCCCTTAGCCGAAGGTGATTATCTGGTTGATGTGGTCGCCGATGCAGATAACAGTGTTGTTGTCATTGATGATGCCGTCTTAACCTTGCAACAAGGCGCTATCTACACGGCCATGGCACACAACCAACTGGCCAATATTGCCTTGGGTGTTTTGCTTGATACGCCCCGCCCCCTGGCCACCGCAGCTAAAGTGCGCATCGTGCATGCCTCACCCAGTGCAGGGAATGTAGATATTTACGTGACTGGCAGCGAGGACATCACCAATACTGACGCGGCATTCAGCGATATTCCGTATGGCTCACCCGAGCTGATAAATACCGGTTACGTTGAATTACCCGAAGGGCGCTACTATGTGACCGTCACACCAACCGGCAGTAAACAAGCCGCCATAGGGCCAATAGCCTTGGATCTTATGCCTGGACGGGTGTTTACCGCCGTAGCACTGGACGCCGCCGGTGGCGGCTTACCTGCGCAGGTTTTGCTGCTGGATGACAGCCAGCCCTAGTAAAAAACACCTGCATAGGAGGTGGTTTAGAATGACAACCCAACAGAGCGGCCTTGGGCCGCTTTGTTTCTAACTTTCCTTTATCCCCACGCTTTCAATATTGCCCTGCTCATCCACTTGGCGAACCGTCAGTGTGACGCTTCCCACATTCAGATAGTCTCCCACTACTACCCGGCGATGAAACTTACGGGCGAAAAAGTCAGACAGGCTCAAGGCCGCTTTTTCCTCAGGTAACTCCCCTAGCGGATAAAACTGTGCCACTTCTCGTAATGACAGACCGGCATGCAAGCTAAACGCACCAAAGAAGTCGCTTTCTTGTAGTTGCTTGGCTTTATCCGTACTCGCCAGCACCCGGCTGACACTTTCCATATCGGCAGCGCGCCCCATTACCAGGACGTTATCCCCCTCGATAAACTGTCGGGTATGCTCGGGCTGGATCCAGGCAAGATTACGAATAATGCCCACAAAACAAGGCTGATGGGTAAAGGTAAGTTCATCCCAGCGATGTTCAAAGGCCAGACTGTCTTTGGTGATGGGAAAGGCCCAGACCTCCATGGGGTCACCACTTGGCAAGGTTTCCAGCGGCAAGCGCTGCGTCGGCTCCGGTGTAGGCGGCACCTCCAGTCCCAGCCAACGAGCCAGCGGTGTCATTGTCCAACCTTGTACTAACAGAGAAATCAAAACCACGAAAAACGCCACATCAAAATACAGCGCCTGATCTTCCAACCCCGATAACCAGGGATACAGTGCCAGGATAATTGGCACGGCGCCACGCAGCCCCACCCAGCTGATAAATAGCTGCTCGCGCCAGGGAAAGGAAAATGGCAACAAGCAAATCAAGGTTGCAATAGGCCTTGCCACAAAAATCAGAATCAACGCAACGGATAACGACAGCGCAGCGTTGTCCATCAGATGCGAAGGGGTGACCAGCAGTCCCAGAATAAGGAACATCAATATCTGTCCCAGCCAGGTTAATCCATCCTGCACCTGCAATATATGCACAAGCTGCGGTAAACGCGCGTTACCGATAAGAAAGCCCATCAGATATACCGCCAAAAAGCCGCTAGCATTAGCCTTGGCGGTCAGGGCAAAGACTAAAATGGCACTGGCGGCTGCCAACAAGGGCACAAAGGTAAAATCCAGCGGAATACGTCTGACCAACAAAATAAATGCCTGGCCCCCCAGCCACCCTGCGATCAGACCGATAACCAGTTGCCACAACACATTTAACCCCAAACTGGATAAGTCCAGGGATGCACCGGTTGCCAAGGCCGTAGTAAGCGTCATGGTCAAAATAACGGCCATGGGATCGTTGGTACCCGACTCTATTTCCAATGTCGAAGCAACTCGCTGCTTAAGCGTCACGCCACGGGACTGGAAAATACCAAATACCGCTGCCGCATCAGTGGAACTTAATAAGGCACCAATCAGTAATGCCGTGGGCCAGGGCAATGAAAACAACCATACCGCACCAGCCGCGGTAATAGTGCATGTCAGCGCCACCCCTAAGGTAGACAAGCTGATAGCCGGCCACAGTGCGACCCGGAATCGCTCCTTATGGGTACGCATGCCACCGTCAAAGAGAATAATGGCCAAAGCCAGAGAGCCAATAAAGAAACTTAACTGAGGGTTGTCGAATTCCACACCCAGTATGCCATCTTCGCCGGCCAGCATACCGATACACAAAAACACCAATAACAACGGCGCGCCCAGGCGGTTTGACAACACGCTGGCCAAAATACTAAATACCAGCAGCGCCCCACCCAACAGCATAATACCGATCACTTCATTCATGGCGCCTTCCCCTGCGGTATAAAGAATAAGAGTAACACAGATGCAAAGCGGCACGCATAGGCCCTGGCCTGTTCGCGCCTCAATTCAACTCAAACAGGAACAAAAAAGGCGCGTAAAAAAACGCGCCTTTAACAAGATGGAAAAATAACTCAGAGCTTATCCAGCGCCTGGTCAAAATCAGCAATAATGTCATCAATGTCTTCAATACCGACACTGAGACGAATCATATTGTCGCTGATACCCGCCTTGGCACGTTGCTCAGCTCCCATCTCAAAATAGATAGTGTGGGCAACCGGAATAGCCAGGGTGCGGGTATCCCCCAGATGCGTAGCATTAAGAACTAATTTAAGGTCATTCAAAAATGCAAAACAGTCTGCGCCATCCTTCAAATCCAGGCTCAGAATACCGCCATACTGGGTGAAAAACTCGTTAGCCAGCGCGTGCTGAGGATGGTCATTCAATCCCGGATAGTAAACTTTCTCCACTTTGGCGTGGCTGGCCAAATAGGTGGCCAGAGTTAGGGCGTTCTTGCAGATTTTATCCATGCGCAGCGCCAGGGTTTCCATACCGACCGAAATCATATGTGCCGCATCCGGCGTCAGGCAGCCGCCCATATCCCGCAAGCCTTTTTTCTTAATTTGCAACAGGCCCCACAAATGTGCCGGCTGAGACTTGTATGAATCATTGATATTCGGGAAAGCTTGCCAATTAAACAAGCCGGTATCGATCACCGCACCACCCAGAATCTGACCATGTCCGGCAATATACTTGGTTAATGAACCAACCAACATCGAGGCTTTGACCGATTTAGCATCGAACAAGTTTGCCGGAGTCATGGTGTTATCCACCAAGTACAGCAACCCGCGTTGCTCACATAAATTACCTATGGCCGCCAAATCGGCAACCTGTGTCACCGGATTCGCGATGGTTTCGAGGTAGACCGCACGGGTATTGTCCTGAATAGCCGCCGTCACATTGGCCACCTTGGTGGTGTCCACCAGCGTAACCTCAATGCCAAAGCCGCGCAGCGTATTGGCAAAGCTATTGGTATTGCCAAATAAGTACTGACTGAAAATCAGATGGTCGCCATGCTTAAACAAGGCCAGCATGGTGGTAGTAATCGCTGCCATGCCACTAGCAAAGGTAAGAGCACCCACCCCCTCTTCCATTTGCGTCAGCATATTCTGCAATGCATTAATGGAAGCGGATGACTGACGCGAATAGGCATGGCCAGCATTACGCCCTTGAAATACATCCACCAAGTCTTCGACTCGTTTGTATTCAAACAGCACTGACTTGGTTGCAGGTTGGTGCACCGCACCATCCTCGGGATGGTTAAGCAGGCGGTCTGCATGCACCAGCTTGGTAGTAAAACCTTTAAAATCCAAAAATCACCTCGTCGTTGCCCTGAAGGACGGTAAATAACTCACTCACCGCCCTAACACTAACTTATCACGCCAATTCAGGATACTTGGCTGTGACGCCGGCATAAAACTCTCTTATTTTAGCCATCTCTACGGCTATATCATCGCCGATTTCCAGCAAAGGACCAAATCCAATTACTTTCTTTTTATAATCCAAATATATAAGCAGCACAGGTACATTGGCGGCTTTAGCAATATGCAGGAAACCAGATTTCCAGTTTTCTACCTTTTTGCGCGTCCCTTCTGGCGCCACACCTAACACCATATCCTGACGAGCAAACACATCCGCCACCTGTTGCACTAATCCTTGTGGTGCGCTGCGCTCCACCGGAATACCGCCTATTTTACGCATCCACCAACCAAGGGGCCCCTTAAACAGGGAATGCTTGCCAAGAAAAGATACCCGCAATCTGAGTGCAAACGCGGTCGCCAGACCAATAACAAAATCCCAATTGGAGGTATGTGGTGCAACACAGGCCACCATTTTATCCAGATTAGGAAACTCACCCTCCATTCTCCAACCTTTCATCGACAAAACTTTACAGCCAAGCCAAAAGGTAAAACGGCTGCCTATTCTGGGCACTTTATCGCCAATTGGCGGCATATTCAGTGAAGATTGCATAAATTCACGTCTTTAACTTCAATATCCTTAATGTTCTCCGACCTCCTGCCACTTGTCGAGTGGATTTGCACAAAGGCAAACAAGAGAAAGCATGGTAAAGCCTTGTTTGCTCAGGCAGAATGGGGCTATTCACCACCCTCTGGTATGACAATGAAGTTGACGTCGTTAATCGGCACTACGGTGTGCCTGCTTTGTTCACTGGTCAGTACGACGCTGCTGGCTGAAGAAAACGCCAAGGATGTATTTGGTCATTATCAGCCGGCCTTGTTTCAAATCCGTATGATCGAAGTTGAATCAGGCAATAAATCGTCCATCGGTTCGGGCTTTCAGGTCAGCGATGACGGCCTGATCGTGACAAATTATCACGTGATTTCTGACTCAGTGTTCTCCCCTAAAAAATACCGCATAGAGTATCTTACTCATACCGGAGAAACCGGCCCACTCACTCTGCAGCATATTGATGTAGTCAATGATCTGGCCCTGGTGCGCCGCAAGGTAGAGGGAGCCGAGCATTTTCCCCTGGCCGACAGCCTGCCGGCACAAGGTGACAGTATATTTTCCCTGGGTAATCCCCATGACCTGGGCATGATTGTCGTTCCCGGCACCTATAACGGACTGAAAAAAAGCAGTTTTAATCAGAAAATTCACTTTACCGGTTCAATCAACCCCGGCATGAGTGGTGGACCGACCGTCAATGCCTCGGGGCAAGTGGTGGGTGTAAACGTTGCCACAGCCGGTAATCAAATAGGCTTTTTGGTGCCATTGGCCCCGCTACAAGCTCTGGTTGCACGTGCAAAAGACGCAACGCCTGAGCGTTTTATGGACGAAATTCAACGCCAGTTGATTGTTAACCAGGAGCGCTTGCTTTCGCCATTTATTCAGGCGCCATGGCCGCTGGCATCTTTGGGGCAAGCCAGCGTCGCTGGTGAGGTGGTGGATTTTCTGCCCTGTTGGGGCAACTCCAACGCCGATGACAAGAATGCCCGTTATCTGACTGTGCAAAAGCGCTGTCGCCTGGATGAAGAAATATTTTTAAATCAGCGTTTGCGTACCGGTACCCTGGAACTTGAATACGAATGGCTGACCTCCAACAAACTCTCTTCTGCGGCTTTTTATAATTTATACGAACAGGGTATGCAAAGTGCCGGCCCAGGCAATAATGCCGGAAAGGAAAACGTCACCAATTATCAATGCCAGCAGCAACGAGTCAGCAACGCACAAAACATGAAATTGCGCTTCGTATTCTGCACCCGCGCCTATAAAGACTTTGATCAGCTCTTTGATGTGCTCATTCTTGGCGCCAGTTACGGGCAGGCTCAGCAGGGACTGATAAGCCATTTCACCCTGGCCGGTGTCACTCAGCAAATGAGTCAGGCCTTTACCCAGCGTTTTGTGGAGGCTATGGCATGGCAATAATTATTGAAAAGCTAGCGGCCAATAACCGTCAGGTAAAACATTACCGTTTCGGCCAGTCGTCGGTCAGCATTGGCCGCGGTTATGACAACGATATCCGCCTGGATGACCCTTATGTGGGGGCCGAGCACGCCGTGATTGAACAGGATGCTGAGGGCCAGATTCATATTCGTGACTGCCAGTCACTCAATGGCATACATATCAACGGTAAGGTGCAGCAGCAGGCAAGATTGGCAAAAGACGATGTAGTGGTGCTGGGTAAAACCCGTCTGCGTGTTTTTGACAGTGCCGAACAGGTCGAGCCGGCTCTTAGGCTGAGCGTTATCGAATCGCGCCTATCCTTCCTGTCCCACTGGCGGTTTACCTTTTTATTGGCCTTTGTGTACGCCCTGGCCCTTACTTATCAAACCTACCTGCATACCTTTGTTGAGTTTGAGCTAGGCAAAATGCTCCCCAGACTTATCAGCGAACTACTGATATTGTCGGTATGGCCGTTGTTATTTGGTTTACTCTCAAGGCTGCAAAAGCAAGATGCCCGGCTTGCCAGCCAATACTCTATTTTACTGTTGATGGTATTGATAGGCATGGGACTGTCGCTGTTGAATCAATGGCTGAAGTTTAACTTTGCCCAGTTCCCAGCCTGGAACGGCGTTGAACTGGTTGCATTGGGTATGCTGTTCTTTACGCTACTGTGGCTGACGTTACTTATCGCCTTCCATCAACCAACCTACCGTCGCAACCGTATTGCTTTGGGCTGCACCTTTTTGTTGGTTGCCTGCCTGATGGGTTGGCAGGAAATTAAACAGGCAGACTTCTCGCCTCGCCCCCCCTATCAGTTTGTCTTGCTCCCAGGCACCTATGCCATTGACGATGGGGTGTCCACAGAAGAGTTTGTGGAAGGTCTGGCCAGTACCTATGAGAAAACCGCGACAAGTCGCGGTAAAGAGTAATCTAAGGCATGTGCATCCTGTTTGTGGCAGTACGTCAGCATCCGGAGTATCCGCTGCTGATTGCTGCCAACCGGGATGAGTTTCACAACCGCCCTACTCAGGCGTCGGCATTCTGGCCTGAACAGCCGCAGATATTGGCGGGTCGGGACCTTCAGGGCGGTGGCACTTGGATGGGGGTAAACCGACAAGGCCGGATTGCCGCTTTAACCAATATCCGTGCCCCGGCCACTTTTGTTGCTGATAAACCCAGTCGCGGCCATTTGGTCAGCCACTACCTGGCTGACACCCCACCGGCAGATTACGCGCAGTGGCTGGCCCAGCACCGAAACGATTACAATGGCTACAACCTGCTGTTTGGTGATTGGCAATCATTGGCGGTCTACAATAATCACAGCAATGCGCTGACCTCGCTTGAGCCAGGTATCTACGGCTTGTCCAACGCCGATTTGCATAGTCCCTGGCCTAAGACCAGTCAGGGTGTGGCCGCCCTGACGGCCTATTGCCAACGGGGTGATACCGACATTGAAACCTTGTTCAGCTTGCTGCGAAATGACACACAAGCCGAGGATGCAGCGCTACCAGACACAGGCGTTCCCAAAGATTGGGAAAAGCGCCTCTCGTCCATCTTTATCTGTTCAGAAGAATACGGCACAAGAACCTCTACTTTGCTGTTGATAAACCGCCATCATCAACTGAGTTGGTATGAACGGAGCTTTCTGCCATCAGGCGCGGTTTACAACAATGTCAGTCAACATCTTCAGATAAGCGACTATTTATAAATCGGCACTCGAAATTTGTCGTACTGCTGTCATAATAGGACGCCTTTTGCGCACCAAACCATCTGCACATAATTAGTTGAGGGAAACCATGTTAGAAGTGCTTGAGCAGTTACCTGCCGATCCTATCCTTGGCCTGTCCGCCGCGTTCAAACAGGAAACCAACCCTAAGAAGGTTGATCTGGGTGTTGGCGTATACAAAGACGAACAAGGCCGCACGCCAATTTTGCACGCTGTCGCTAAGGCGCAGAATATCCTGCTGGCGAATGAGGATTCCAAAACCTACATCAGTCCTCAGGGCGTGCAAGGTTTTATTGACGGTATGTTGGAATTGCTGCTGGGTAAAGGTCACAAGACCCTGATCGAACAGCGTGTTTCAGCAGTTCAAGCGCCAGGTGGCTGTGGTTCGCTGCGTATTCTGGCGGAACTGCTTAAGCGTGCCAAAGGCGATCTGACCGTTTGGGTTAGCGATCCGACCTGGGCTAACCATATCCCTCTGATCGGCAGTGCCGGTCTTAAAATCGAAACTTACCCCTACTTCGACAAAGACAGTGCCAGCATCAAGTTTGACGAGATGGTTGCCTGCCTGGAAAAAGTTAATAAGGGCGATGTGGTGCTGCTACACGGATGCTGCCATAACCCCACAGGTGCCGATCTCACCAAAGAGCAATGGAATAAAGTACTGGAACTGGCGCAACAGCGTGAATTCCTGCCATTTTTGGATATTGCCTACTTAGGTTTTGGTGACAGCATTGATGATGACGCATACGGTTTGCGGTTACTGGCAGACAATTTACCGGAAGTGATTATTGCGGCTTCCTGTTCAAAGAACTTTGGTCTGTACCGTGAGCGTGTTGGCCTGGCCGCCATTATCAGCGCTAACCGTCAAACCCGCGATGCACTGCAAACCCAGATCCAGGCAATTGCCCGAGCCATCTATTCCATGCCGCCTTCTTACGGTGGTGCACTGGTGGACATTATCCTGAACAACGACGAGCTTAAGGCTCTGTGGCAGGATGAAGTCACCGAGATGCGTGAGCGTATGCAAACCCTGCGTCGCTTGCTGGCGGATAAGATTAAAGAGAAAAGCGGCAACGACTTTGACTTTATTACCCGTCAAAAAGGCATGTTCTCCTACTTGTGCATCAGTCCTGAGCAGGTGAAGAAAATGCGCAGCGACTATGCAATTTACTTTGTGGACTCCAGCCGCGTGAACATCGCCGGTATCAGTCATTCCAACGTTGACTACATCGCGGACGCGTTAGTAGCCGTACTGTAAGTCTCCACTGAGACTAAAAAGCCGCTTTATGCGGCTTTTTTATTATGCTCGGTTTAGCAGCATCAGCGGTTATCCTGTGGTGCCCCTCCTTTCCCTTAATCATTGATAACAGCATCGCCGATTACGGCACAAAATCATCAAGGCGCTGATTCATATCTGCCATTACCTTGGCTTTAAAGTTACTTTCTGTACGCTTACCGATCCGTGCTTTATAGTCTGCAATATCAACTACTTCCAGATTAGCGTTAAGGGTTTTAAACAGGCGAGGCAACCGTTCCCCGGGACATTGGATATGGTGCAATCCGCCGCTATACACAAACAACAGTTTGCCGCTGTCGAGGCGCTGCAGAATATCCGCCACGCCCCCCCGAACAGACATGGGCTGGCCGTCTTTATCCAGACCGTTGCGTCTTTTCATTCGTCCTTCGGGTAAAATCGCCGTGATCACATCGCCTCGCACCAGAGATAAAAAATGCTCCCAGCTTTCATCGGCTTTACGGGTTATGGGAATCACCCCAGGCAACAACACCTTGAGTACGCGCCCCGCCAAGGGCCGCTGCAGGGTAACGTCTGCACCAGGCACAATAACCTTATGGGCAATGTTCCAGACAAATGACCAAGGGGCAAAGCGGATAAATAAGGGCTCAAACAGGCTGGTATGATTTAAAAAGACCACCAGGCGTACTTCACGAAGCGCGGCTTCCCGTTCCTGACTCAGCCAGTTGGGTGCCCCCCGGTAAAAACAATGAGACAAAAGTTTAACCCCGCCCATCAGCATGAAACTCAATATCTTCAAATGGTTACACTCCTGACTCAGTAACAGATTAAAGGATATGCCGGATTTGCCGATACTTCAGTATGTAAACGCAAGACGGAGTTCATTTATGTCCAAACAGCCCCATACCCTGATTCGCAAACTCTGTTATTCAGCAGTGGCGCTGCTGGCCACCTTATCTCTGTCTGCCTGTATCCAGAGCCAATCCCTCACTGCGGTAGACACACAAGATCCGCAGTTGGTTCAGCAGGCCCTTAAACGCGTCAATCATAGCTTCAAGACCTCCTTTATGATGGGCGATTGGTATTACCAAGGTGCGCAGGTGGTTAAGGGCGGTATCAACGCCTATATCCAGATCCCCGCCAAGTTGGATATGGAACTGGAGTATCAGCGTAACTATCTTCGCCAATCTGTTTGTCCTTCTGCCGCACAGCAGGACTTCTGGCAGGAGATAGGTCCACTGTCCTTGTCGGTGCATATCTATACCTTTAACAAAAAGTTTAGCGTTTACGCTGAATGCACCAACCCGCTGGCTTGATAGGTCATATGTTGCGGTAAAGCAGGGGCTCAGGCCCCTGTTTTGTTATCTGGAACACAGTTTCTACCCTTAAGTAAAAGTTCAGGCAAGATTCATCCTCGTCATCCTACTCTATGCATAACGAGAACGATGAGGATGCAATTATGAAAACCTGGATCATCCCTTTATCCATGCTAGTGTTATCTGCCAACGTCCAAGCCGCTGAGCGTTATGCTTATGCCAAAGTGAAGCAGGTTACCCCCATATACGAAACCGTACTGGTGAGCAGTGCACCCGAGCGCGTTTGCTACCCCACCCGCCAGCGCCATGACGCAACCCCTACCGTAGTGGGTGCTATTATTGGCGGAGCCGTGGGTCATGCCTTAGGTCATAGCTCGTCAAACAAGAAAGTTGGCATGGTGGCCGGTGCCGCATTAGGTGGGGCCATTGGTCATGATGTAGGACGCAACGGCTATCGGGAAGTGTGTGAAATGCGCCCGGGAACGCAACGTCGCATACGCGAACTGACCGGCTATGATGTGACGTACAAATACAAGGGCGAGCTCTATCATACCGTGACCCAGCGCCATCCTGGCAAGCGCCTGAAAGTTAAAATAAATGTTCGTCCTGCATTTTATTGATATGGGCTTTACAGGTAGACTTGTCAGCATCAATGCAAGTCAAAGGTAGCGAGAATGAAACTGGGTAAAATACTGATTTTCACACTAGGTTGTGTGTTGGCTGCCGCGACTCACGCTGCCCCTCAGGACAAGGAGCAACTGGATGAGGCGCAGGCAGCCAAACGCGTGAAGCAACAGGTCAATGGCCGGGTGTTAAAAGTCGAGCCACAAAAAGACAACTACCGGGTCAAAGTGCTGCAGAAAAACGGCCGTGTCGTGACGGTAGACGTAGATAAAAAGTCAGGAAAAGTCAGACCTAGCAAGGACAACAAAGATAGGAAGTAAGCGTAATGCGAGTATTAATTGTTGAAGATGACGCCCGGCTGCTCACCCAGCTTGACCAACTGATGCAGCAAAATGGCTATAGTGTGGATCTGGCCGATGACGGGCAAAAAGCCCTTTTTCTGTTTCGCGAATATCCTTACGATTTGGCCATAGTTGATATCGGACTGCCAGTGCTGGACGGTCTGGATTTAATCCGTCAGGTCCGAAAAGACAAGATCACCAGCCCGATTCTCATCCTTACCGCCCGTGATCGCTGGCAGGAAAAAGTCGAAGGCCTGGAGGCAGGCGCCGATGATTACCTGACTAAACCTTTTCACAATGAAGAGCTGTTAGCCCGCGCCAAGGCTCTGATTCGCCGCGCTGCAGGCCAGCCTAACCCAGCCATAGAACGTGGCCCCATCCGTCTGGATACCCTTTCGGAGGAAGTGTTTGTCAACGAGCAGTATGTAGAGCTTACCGCCTACGAATATAAGGTACTAGAGTACCTGTTGATGAATCCCAATAAGATTGTGTCTAAAACCGAGTTGACCGAGCATATCTATGATCAGGATTTTGATCTGGACAGCAACGTCATTGAGGTGTTTATCGGGCGCCTGCGCAAAAAAATCGACCCGGACGGCAGTATAAAGCCCATCGATACGTTGCGTGGACGTGGCTATCGTATTAGTCGCCAGCTTTGATTGCGATGCGCAGGTGGTCACTGAAAGGCCGCAGTTTTGCTGCGGCGCTGCTGGTGTTAGTGGTATTTTTGCCGCTGACCGCACTCACTCTGGAAAAGGCGTATACCAACAGCCTGACCCAATCCATGCAGGATCAACTGCGCATTCAGAATCTGGGACTCATTTCTGAGTTTGAGGTCATCAACGGCGTGATCCAGATGCCGGAAACCCTGTTCAATAACAGCCTGAATATTCCCGACTCCGGCACCTATGCCCTTATTTCCATGCATATGCTGCCGTTATGGCAATCCGAGTCAACCCTGCACTGGCAGAAGATACCGGAACTACAACGGCCTGATGTCGGCGATGAATTGTTTTTATCCAAGCAGTTCAATGGCCGTACCTTTTTTCAATTCAGCTACACGGCCGAATTTGAGGACAGAAGCCTGATGTTTCCGGTCACCTTTCACATTCTGATGGAAGGACGACTTTTCGATAGCGAACTTTCAACCTTTCGCTACACCCTATGGCAATGGTTAGCCTTCGTTGCCTTGGTACTTATCGCCCTGCTAGCCTTCAGCCTGAATGCGGCGCTTAAACCTATTGGTGGCCTGGTCAAACAAATCAGTGAAGTAGAATCCGGTAAGCAGCGACGCGCAGAGGGTAATTTTCCACCAGAGCTTGAACACCTCAAAGCCAGCCTTAACCACCTGCTGGACTCAGAGCAGCAGCAGCGTAGTCGTTATCATCATAGTTTGGGCGACTTGGCGCACAACCTGAAAACGCCCTTAGCGGTTCTCAAAGGCAATCCTGAATTGCCCGCTTCTGCCAGAGAGCCACTGGAACAGATTGAAAGCATTATCGCCCGCCAACTCAAGCGAGCAGTAGCCGGTATCGGCAGCGGCTGGCAACAAGCCGAGCCACTGGCGCCTTTGCTGACGAAACTTATCTCCGCGATGACAAAAGTGCACGCCGACAAGCAACTGGCTATCCAATTGCATGATCCGGACAATTTAGCACTGCCCGGCGATCAAACCGATCTGATGGAACTGTTTGGCAACCTGCTGGATAACGCCTGTAAAGCCGCCCATAAGCAGGTTCAGGTGAGTCTGCACTGTAACCAGCAGCTGTGTATTGATATTGAAGATGACGGTCCGGGGATCCCGACAGACAAACGCCAGGATCTCCTCAACCGCGGAACACGACTGGACTCTTACGCCAGTGGTCAGGGAATTGGCATGGCGGTGGTCTCTGATTTAGTGGCAGCCTACAACGGCACCCTGCTAATCAGAGACTCCGAGCTTGGTGGCGCCAGAATCAGCTTGCGCTTTCCTCTACCGGCTTAACATCATCAGCCAAGAGTAACGCAAACCAGCGCCCTCCCTGAGTAGATTCCAAGGCGATTTTAACAATCATGGTCAGGGGCACCGATAACAACATCCCCACCGTGCCCAATAGCCAGCCCCAGAAGATCAACGACAAAAACACCACCAAGGTAGATAACCCCAAGCCCCGCCCCATAAAGCGCGGCTCCACCACATTGCCCATCAGGGTGTTGATCACCACATAACCTATACCCACCAAGCCAGCGGTAGCAGGGCCAAGCTGTACGAGTGCTAACAGCACGGCCGGCACAGCCGCAATAATAGAGCCAATATTAGGAATATAGTTAAGCAGGAAGGCTAGTACGGCCCACAACATAAAATGGTCGACCCCCAGCAAATACAACATCAAACCCGCCAGAAATCCCGTCGCCAGACTCACCAGTGTTTTGATTGCCAGGTAATCCTTAATTGAGGACAGAAACTTATCGATTTGTTCAATTTTCATCGCCGGGTCGTCCAGGGCTATATGCACCTTGCGCGGCACCGACTCGGCTTCGAATAGCATAAATACCACGGTAAGCAGGATAAGCAGGAAGTTGGTCATCACAGCTCCCACACCTGATAACAGGTTAGATGCCATGTTCATGGCCAGACCAGGATCCAAATAGGACAAAAGTTGGCTGCGGTCCAAGTGGATATCAAACGTTGCCAGGCGCCCGACCAGCCAGCTTAGCTCACCGGCTAACTGCTCTTTATACTCAGGCAAATTGCGGGAAAACTCGTTCATGGAATTGCCAACTAATCCGGCCAGCATAAATCCAAAAACCACGATCAACAGTATAACTAATATCACTGACAGCCAGCGCGGTACCCGATAGCGACTGGCCCAGGTGATAAGCGGATTACAGGCCATGGCGATAAACACCGACAGTAGAAACGGCACCAATATACTGCTGGCCGCTTTTACGCCGGCCAGAATCACTACCAGGGCCGCCATGGTCAGGAGAACTTTGCTCGAAGAGGCGTTTTTTATTTCCATATCCAAGAGAGAAGAAAGTCAGGTTGTGGCAAAATTACCAAAAGCCTTATGTGTTTGAAACAAAATCAAGAAAAAACGGATGTCCCTATGAAGCTAAACCCCGCAATCATTCGAATCAAAAATCTGCGCCTGCGCACTTACATCGGTATCAAGCAAGACGAGATTGATAATAAACAGGATGTGCTTATTAACGTCACTATCCAGTACCAGGCCGAGCAAGCCACCAATAGTGATGATATGCAGGACGCCCTAAACTACCGCACTATCACCAAACGTATTATTGACCTGGTGGAAAACAACCGCTTCTCTTTGCTGGAAAAGCTCACTTCAGACATCCTGGCAATCGCGTCGGAGCATCCCTGGGTGATTCATGCTGAAGCCGAGGTAGATAAACCCCATGCATTGCGCTTTGCTGATTCGGTCTCTCTGTGCTTATCTTGTAGTAAACGCTGAGCCATAAAGGATTTTTCCTATTATGCAGATTCTGATGACGGGAGGTACAGGACTGATTGGCACTCGTCTGCTTTCCAGGCTGCCAGAGGGTTATCAGGTCACGGTGCTGACCCGGAATCTTGCCGAGGCGGAACTGGCACTTGGTCGGCGCGCAAGCTGGATCTCCTCCTTTAACGAACTCCCCAGTCTGGACGGCTACGATGCTGTTATTAATCTGGCCGGTGAGCCTATTGCCGACAAACGCTGGAGCAATGAGCAAAAGCAGCGGATATGTCAAAGTCGCTGGCAGATCACCGAAAAACTGGTGGAATTGTGTCAGACCAGCGCCAATCCCCCCAAGGTGTTTTTAAGTGGCTCCGCTATTGGCTATTACGGACGTCAGGGAGAAGAGCTAATCAGCGAATATCACCGGTCCGTGCATGATGAATTCAGCCACCAGCTTTGCCAACGCTGGGAACAGATTGCTTCTCAGGCGCAAAGCGAAAATACCCGGGTTTGTTTGTTACGCACTGGTATCGTCCTGAGTCGCAAAGGTGGCGCACTCGTCAAGATGCTCCCGGCATTCAGGGCGGGATTAGGTGGCCGAATGGGCGACGGGCGACAATTTATGTCCTGGATCCATATCAGTGACATGATGGCTGCGATTCGCTTTTTACTGGAAACCCCCGACTGTCAGGGGCCTTATAACCTAACCGCCCCGAATCCTGTCACAAATCAGGAGTTTTCCGAAACCCTGGCCACCGTGCTAGGACGCCCTTGTCTGTTTCCCATGCCGGGCTTTGCACTGAAGCTGCTGTTTGGCGAAATGTCTGAGCTGCTTTTATACGGACAGCGCGTCATTCCCACGCGCTTAGAAGAAGCTGGCTTTCATTTTCAGTTCCAGCACCTCAAACCCGCGCTGGAGAATCTGCTGCAAAGTTAATCAAGGTTGATGGCTCGTTTAAGCGCAATAAAAAACGGGCTTTCGCCTAATGCCGATCAGTTAAGAAATATTCGAGCGATCGGTTGACCGATCCTTCGAGGCGTTCAG
>NZ_BMLS01000004.1 GCF_014645355.1 Bowmanella pacifica
CGTTGCTTGCCTTTCCTTGAATCCTTCTGCCTTCCTGGCCTGGCGGGCTACCCCGTCGAAGTGGTGCGCATTCTAGAGATTTCCGCTCAGCCGTCAACAGGTTTTTTCATATTTCTTAATTTTTGTTGTTCAACCGATTATTTTCCACTCAATCGGCTATTTTTTGTTTTGTTTTGTTTATTTCTTGTTACTCTTGAACTCCTTTTCCGTACGAGAGTCCCATTAGAGACTTAGTCGTTTTGACACCTTCGGAAGTCTGTTCATGAAGAAAATACTATGTTCGGTATTGTTATTAGCCACGACAGGGACGATGGCAGTAGCAACAGAAACCACCGAGACAAATAAGAAGAACAGGGAAACAGTAGAGTTTATCCAGAGACAAGTGGCACAGAACATGTCTATCGGCCGCGCGGTCAAAAGCATTGTTAGTCATTATCCTCAGGATGTTGAGATAGTCGTGGGCACAGCCCTTGATCTGTATCCTGATCAATACAAGGAAGTCATTCATGCTGCGATTGCTGCGCAACCGGCTTTAACAGAAGACGTTGTGCGTATCGCTTTGGAAAAAGGCATAACCAGCTGCACTGATATAGTAGAAACTGCCATTAATGCCGAACCCAGCTATGTAGACTTTGTTGCGAGTGCAGCTGTCTATTCAACGCCTGAAGAATTAGATGACATAGTTAGGGTTGCAGTTGTCACCGAGCCAAACTCTGCAGATGCTATCGTTCGTTCTGTTGCTAAAGCCCACCCTAATAAGCTGGTCGACATTATTAAGACTTCGATGGAAGCCGTCCCCTTCGTTGGAGAATATATAGTAGATGCATTATTAGCGGCTTTTCCTGACAACGCAGACCAGGTGATAACCACAGCGATTCAGGAGTCTGCTTCTCATCATGAGAATCTGCAGCGCATACTTGAAACAGCGCGCAGTGCAGGCTTAACAGATGAACAATTAACAGAATATGCTTTTAAGGCAGGCGCGAATGCCGAGGAAGTGGCGGCAATATTAAATAAAGATTAAATAGTATAGAGAATAAAAAAACCGGGCTAAGCCCGGTTTTTTTATTTATCAGTCAGCTTATTCAGCTGCTGCTTCTTCGGTAGCTGCTTCTTCTACAACTGGACGGTCTACCAGTTCAACATATGCCATAGGGGCATTGTCACCGGTACGGAAACCACATTTCAAAATACGAATGTAGCCCCCTGGACGCTCGGTATAACGAGGACCCAGTTCATTAAACAACTTACCTACAACCTCTTTATCACCAGTGCGAGCAAAGGCCAAACGGCGATTTGCAACACTGTCTTGCTTAGCAAGTGTAATCAGAGGCTCAATAACGCGACGCAGTTCTTTCGCCTTAGGCAAAGTAGTTTTGATGATTTCGTGTTTCACCAAAGAACCTGCCATATTGCGGAACATCGCTTGACGATGGCTGCTGTTGCGATTTAACTGACGACCACTCTTACGATGGCGCATGGTTCTTTCCTTCTTAACAAATCAGTTTAACTTGCGACCTGATTAGTCTTTCTCAGCAATACTCTCTGGTGGCCAGTTTTCCAGGCGCATACCCAATGAGAGTCCGCGAGAAGCGAGCACGTCTTTGATCTCAGTCAGAGACTTCTTACCCAGGTTAGGGGTTTTGAGCAGCTCAACTTCTGTGCGCTGGACCAGGTCACCAATGTACTGGATAGCTTCTGCTTTCAAACAGTTGGCAGAACGTACCGTCAATTCCAGATCATCAACTGGACGAAGTAGAATCGGATCAAACTCCGGCTTCTCTTCTTTAGCCACTGGCTCTTTGATATCGCGCAGTTCAACGAAGGCTTCCAATTGCTCAGCTAAAATAGTAGCTGAACGACGGATGGCTTCTTCTGGGTCGATAGTGCCATTGGTTTCCATATCGATAATCAGTTTGTCCAAGTCTGTGCGTTGTTCAACACGAGCAGACTCAACACTGTATGCGATACGTTCTACAGGACTGAAAGAGGCATCCACTAACAAACGACCAATAGGTCTGTCGTCTTCTTCAGAGGTACGACGGGTAGCAGCAGGAATATAGCCACGTCCCATTTCCACCTTGATACGCATGCTGATTGAGGCTTCGCCTGTCAGCGTACAAATCTGGTGCTCTGGGTTCACAATAGTGACATCACCATCGTGCTGGATATCGCCTGCAACTACCGGGCCTGCACCAGACTTAACCAGGGTCAAGGTGGCTTCATTCTTACCTTCGAGACGAACAGCCAGACCTTTAAGGTTCAGCAAGATCTCGATAACGTCTTCCTGGACGCCTTCCTTAGTACTGTACTCGTGCAAGACGCCGTCAATTTCTACTTCAGTCACCGCACAACCTGGCATAGATGAAAGCAGAATGCGACGCAGTGCATTTCCGAGTGTATGACCGAAACCACGCTCCAACGGCTCAAGTGTTACCTTGGCGCGGGTTTTGGATACGTTATCTATCTCGACTAACCTTGGTTTAAGGAATTCAGTTACAGAACCCGACATTGTTTCCTCTCTTTGACCTTCTTTACTTACTGTAAAGTTCGACGATCAGCTGTTCGTTAATTTCGGCAGACAAGTCGCTACGCTCAGGAATACGCTTGAACACGCCTTCCATCTTCTTGCTGTCCACTTCTATCCAAGTAGGCTTTTCGCGCTGATCGGCTAGCTCAAGAGCAGACACGATACGTGCTTGCTTCTTAGCTTTTTCACGAACAGACACAACGTCTTCAGCAGATACGCTAAAAGAAGGAACGTTAACAACTGTACCATTAACCATAATGGCCTTGTGACTTACCAACTGACGCGCTTCAGAGCGAGTGCTGGCAAATCCCATGCGGTAAACCACGTTGTCAAGACGCTGCTCAAGCAATTGCAGCAGGTTTTCACCTGTGTTGCCTTTCAGACGTGCTGCTTCTTTGTAGTAGTTACGGAATTGCTTTTCCAGCACGCCGAACATACGACGAACTTTCTGCTTCTCACGCAACTGCACACCATAATCAGACAAACGGCCACGACGGGCACCGTGCTGACCAGGCGCAGTATCAATTTTACATTTCGAGTCAATTGCTCGAACGCCACTTTTCAGGAACAGGTCTGTTCCTTCGCGGCGGCTAAGTTTGAGTTTGGGACCCAAATATCTTGCCATGATCTTTCTCCAACTGTCCTAAAACGCTGCTTATACGCGACGTTTCTTAGGTGGACGACAACCGTTGTGAGGGATAGGAGTCACATCGGTAATGTTAGTGATACGGTAACCCGTCGCGTTCAGGGCACGGATCGCAGACTCGCGGCCTGGACCTGGACCTTTAACGAACACTTCAAGGTTCTTCAAACCGTATTCCTGGGCCGCAACACCGGCGCGCTCGGCAGCAACCTGAGCGGCGAATGGCGTAGACTTACGTGAACCACGGAAGCCTGAACCACCGGAAGTTGCCCAAGACAGGGCATTACCTTGACGGTCAGTGATAGTCACTATCGTGTTGTTGAAAGAGGCATGGATATGAGCCATACCATCAGCGACCTGGCGTTTTACGCGCTTACGAGTACGTACTGGTGCTTTTGCCATAAATCCCCCCGCTTACTTCTTAATCGGCTTACGAGGACCTTTACGGGTGCGCGCATTAGTTTTAGTGCGCTGACCACGAACAGGCAAGCTGCGACGGTGGCGCATGCCACGGAAACAACCTAGGTCCATCAAACGTTTGATGCTCATTGACACTTCACGACGCAAGTCACCTTCAACAGTGAATTTGGCGACTTCGTCACGCAGTTTGTCAATTTGCGTTTCATCAAGATCTTTGATCTTGGTAGTCTCTGCAACACCAGCGGCCGCACAGATGCTCTTCGCACGTGTAGCACCGATACCGAAGATCGCTTGAACAGCGATGACGGTATGCTTGTGTTCAGGGATGTTAATGCCAGCGATACGGGCCACTAACAGCACTCCTATAGTTAAATTGTCGTCAGCCTAAAAAGCCCGCTAGGATACTTATCCAACGACAAAATTGCAAATTAAGCTCTCAAATGAGCTCAGTTTTGATTAGCCTTGCCTTTGCTTATGCTTAGGGTCACTGCTACAAATCACGCGCACAACACCGTTGCGCTTGATGATTTTGCAGTTACGGCAAATCGCTTTGACAGATGCACGAACTTTCATTTCGTTACTCCGTAAATGCCAATCTTAGCGGCCGAAGCCTTTCAGATTGGCTTTCTTCAGAACAGACTCATATTGATGAGACATCAAATGGGTCTGGACCTGTGCCATAAAGTCCATGATTACCACAACGATAATCAGCAAAGATGTACCGCCAAAGTAGAACTGTACGTTCCAGGCAATCATCATGAACTCGGGCACCAAACAAATAAAGGTAATGTATAAGGCACCGGCCAAAGTCAGGCGTGTCATCACTTTATCAATATAGCGAGATGTTTGCTCACCGGGACGAATTCCAGGAACAAAAGCACCGGATTTTTTCAAATTATCGGCTGTCTCACGCGGGTTGAATACCAACGCCGTGTAGAAAAAGCAGAAGAAAATGATCGCTGCTGCATACAACATGGCATGCAGAGGTTGTCCGGGTGACAGCATCAGAGACACGTCTTGCAACCAGGATAACGATTCATTCTGACCAAACCAGCTCGCCAG
Source organism: Bowmanella pacifica (assembly GCF_014645355.1). GTDB lineage: Bacteria > Pseudomonadota > Gammaproteobacteria > Enterobacterales > Alteromonadaceae > Bowmanella > Bowmanella pacifica. The sequence goes on from NZ_BMLS01000004.1 coordinate 4,656, forward strand.
TGTACCTGGGAACAGGATGATACTGGAAGCAAAGATTGGTGGAATAACGCCCGCCATGTTGACTTTCAGTGGTAAGTGGGTGCTTTGCGCCGCGAAAACCTTACGGCCTTGTTGGCGCTTAGCGTAGTTGACCACGATACGACGCTGGCCACGCTCCACGAATACCACAAAATAAGTCACTGCGATAACAATCACACCAATCAATACCAGGAACAGGAAGTTAAGATCCCCCTGTCTGGCTTGCTCCACAGTTTGACCGATAGCTGTAGGTAAACCTGCAACAATACCGGTGAAGATCAGAATGGATATACCATTACCGATACCACGCTCAGTGATTTGCTCACCCAGCCACATCAGGAACATAGTTCCTGTGACCAGGCTGACCACTGCTGTAAAGTAGAAGCCGAAACCAGGATTAATCACCAAGCCCTGCATCAAGTTTGGCAGACCGGTGGCAATGGCAATTGCCTGGAAGATAGACAACACTAAGGTAAGATACCTGGTGTACTGACTAATCTTACGACGACCCGCCTCGCCTTCTTTTTTCAACTCCGCCATCTGAGGATGAACAACCGTCAACAACTGCATGATGATGGACGCTGAAATATAGGGCATGATGCCAAGCGCCAGGATTGATGCACGTTCTAACGCACCACCGGAGAACATGTTAAACATTTCTACGATAGTACCTTTCTGCTGCTCGAATAAACTCGCCAGCACCGCCGCATCAATACCAGGAATAGGCACGAAAGAACCAAGCCTGAATACGATAATCGCACCCAAGACAAACAACAGTCTTGATTTAAGCTCGGTCAAACCGCCTTTGGCGCCTGAATCCAATCCTGGTTTAGCCATTTAGCTTATTCCTCTACTTTACCGCCAGCAGCTTCAATAGCTTCACGGGCGCCTTTAGTTACCTTCAAGCCGTTTACAGTAACAGCGCGAGCGATGTCACCACTTTTCATTACTTTAACGTGCAGCACGTCTTTCTTAACCAGACCTGCAGCTTTTAAAGTTTCCAGTGACACTACTTCACCTTCTACCTTCGCGATTTCAGCCAACGTAACCTGATCACTAACCAGAGACTTACGTGAAGTGAAACCGAACTTAGGCAGACGGCGCTGAATAGGCATCTGACCGCCTTCGAAACCGGCACGTACGGTACCGCCAGAACGTGAAGTCTGACCTTTGTGACCACGGCCACCGGTTTTGCCCAAGCCAGAACCGATACCACGGCCCAAACGCTTGGATGATTTTTTAGCTCCAGGTGCAGGAGCAATCGTATTCAAATGCATGAGTTACTCCTCAACTATCTCAACCATGTAGTTGACCTTGTTGATCATACCGCGAACAGCAGGAGTGTCTTCCAACTCACGAACATGACCAATACGACGCAGACCCAAACCAGTCAGCGTAGCCTTGTGGCTAGGCAAACGAGCGATTGAGCTCTTGGTTTGTCTTACCTTAAGTGTCTTAGCCATGATTCATTACCCCAAAATCTGTTCTACGGACAATCCACGCTTAGCCGCAACCTGCTCAGGGGACTTCATATCCACCAGGGCATTAATAGTTGCACGCACTACGTTGATTGGGTTGGTAGAGCCGTAACATTTTGAAAGTACGTTCTGTACGCCAGCGACTTCCAGTACTGCACGCATTGCACCACCGGCAATGATACCGGTACCTTCGTGTGCAGGCTGCATGTAAACCTGAGAGCCAGAGTGACGACCCTTAATTGGGTGCTGAAGGGTAGTACCATTCAGACCCACGGTAACCAGGTTACGACGCGCTTTTTCCATCGCCTTTTGAATTGCGGAAGGAACTTCGCGAGCTTTACCGTAACCGAAGCCTACACGACCGTTGCCATCACCAACTACTGTCAGCGCGGTGAAGCTCATGATGCGTCCACCTTTAACAGTCTTGGCTACACGGTTTACGGCGATAAGCTTTTCTAACAGTTCACCGTTTTGAACTTCTACTTTAGCCATAATCTACTCCTAGAACTGAAGACCTGCTTCGCGAGCAGCATCAGCCAATGCCTTCACTCGACCGTGATACTTAAAACCGCTGCGATCGAAAGACACTTCAGTAATGCCTTTTTCAATTGCGCGTTGTGCGATCACTTTGCCCACTGCAGTAGCAGCATCTGCATTACCTGTTACTTTCAGGTCTTTACGCAGATCGGCTTCAACAGTAGAGGCAGCCGCCAGCACTTCTGAGCCATTAGCGGCAATCAGCTGTGCATAGATGTGACGGGGAGTACGGTGTACTACCAGGCGGGTTGCGCCCAGTTCACTGATCTTTTTGCGAGCGCGAGTCGCGCGGCGCAAACGAGCTGTTTTCTTATCCATCGTATCAACCCCTTACTTTTTCTTGGCTTCTTTACGACGCACAACTTCATCGGCGTAACGAACACCTTTGCCTTTGTAAGGCTCTGGTGGACGGTATCCACGGATGTTAGCTGCAACCTGACCTACTTGCTGCTTATCAGCGCCTTTAACGACGATTTCAGTCTGAGTAGGAGTCTCTACGCTAACGCCAGCAGGCATTTCGTAGACTACGGGGTGAGAGAAACCCAGTGTCAGGTTCAGTTTGCTACCTTGTGCCTGAGCACGGTAACCAACACCTTGCAACTGCAGTTTTTTCTCGAAACCGTTGGTGACGCCGATCATCATGGCATTCAGCAGTGCGCGAGCAGTACCAGCCTGAGCCCAACCGTCTACAGCGCCTTCACGAGGCTGTGCTTTCAGATTGTTCTCTTCTTTAACTACTTCAACTGCACCGTTGAACTCACGGCTCAGCGTGCCGTTTTTACCTTTCAGTGTGACAACCTGACCTGCGATAGTAACTTCTACGCCGGCCTGAATCTCAACTGGGGCTTTTGCTACACGTGACATCGAATAATCCTCCGTTACGCTACATAGCCGATGACTTCGCCACCCATGCCAGCTTTACGCGCAGCACGGTCAGTCATCACGCCCTTGGACGTTGAAACAATAGCGATACCCAGACCACCCATTACTTTTGGCAGCTCATCTTTTTTCTTATAGATGCGCAGACCAGGGCGGCTGACACGCTCGATAGTTTCAATCACTTTCTTACCTTCGAAGTACTTCAACGTAACTTCAAGGGTAGGCTTAACGTCACCAGATGCCTGGAAGTCAGCAATGTAACCTTCTTCTTTCAGAACCTTAGCAATCGCAACACGCAGCTTAGAGGACGGCATAGTGACAGACACTTTGCTGGCCAGCTGACCGTTACGGATGCGGGTGAACATATCCGCGATAGGATCTTGCATACTCATATTAGCTACTCCTTACCAACTGGCTTTCTTCAGACCAGGGACTTCACCACGCATGGCGGCCTCACGCAGTTTGATACGGCTCAGGCCGAACTTGCGCAGGAAACCATGAGGACGGCCAGTAATACGGCAACGGTTATGTTGACGTGTACGAGCAGAGTCACGAGGTAATGATTGCAGCTTGAGCACAGCGTCCCAACGCTCTTCATCAGAAGAGTTCACACTGCTGATAATGGCTTTCAGCTCAGCACGTTTAGTGGCGTGCTTGGCTACCAGCTTGGCGCGCTTTACTTCACGCGCTTTCATTGATTGTTTTGCCATAACCCTACACCTTATTTCTTGAATGGGAAGTTAAAAGCAGCCAGCAGAGCGCGACCTTCCTCATCCGTATTGGCACTAGTAGTGATAGTAATATCCATACCACGTACCTTATCAACTTTATCAAAGTCGATTTCGGGGAAGATAATTTGCTCGCGAACACCCATGCTATAGTTTCCACGGCCATCGAATGATTTAGCATTCAGACCACGGAAGTCACGGACACGTGGGATAGCGATTGAAATCAAACGCTCCAAGAATTCCCACATACGCTCGCCACGTAGGGTTACTTTACAGCCAATCGGATAACCTTCACGGATTTTAAAACCCGCAACGGATTTGCGTGCAACGGTAACAACAGGCTTCTGGCCAGCAATTGCCTGCATATCGGCAGTTGCGTTTTCCAGAATCTTTTTATCCGCTACAGCTTCACCCAAACCCATGTTTAAGGTGATTTTTTCAATCCGAGGGACTTGCATGACGCTTTTGTAACCGAACTGCTTAGCAAGTTCTGCCACTACTGTTTCTTTATAGAAATCATGCAGTTTCGCCATCGTACTCTCCAATTAATTAAACCAGTTCACCGTTTGACTTGAAGAAACGTACTTTCTTCTCGTCTTCAAAACGGAAACCGACGCGATCAGCTTTACCCGTTTTAGGGTTCAGGATCGCTACATTCGATACGTGAATTGATGCTTCTTTCTCAACGATGCCACCAGCAACACCTAACTGAGGGTTAGGCTTCTGGTGTTTCTTCATCACATTCACACCTTCTACTACCAGACGGTCAGACTCAACCAGCACTTTCAGGACTTTGCCTGTTTTGCCTTTGTCTTTACCGGCCAATACGACAACTTCATCATCACGACGAATTTTTCTTGCCATTATCGTGACTCCTTATAGTACCTCTGGGGCCAGTGAGATGATCTTCATGAATTTATCTCCACGAAGCTCACGGGTTACCGGACCAAAGATACGCGTACCAATAGGTTGCTTGTTGTTGTTCAGCAACACGGCTGCGTTGCTGTCGAAACGGATCAAAGAACCGTCAGGACGACGAACGCCTTTTCTAGTACGCACCACCACTGCATTCAGTACGTCACCTTTTTTTACTTTACCGCGAGGAATTGCTTCCTTGACGGTAACCTTGATGATGTCACCGATATGTGCATAACGGCGATGCGAGCCACCAAGAACCTTAATACACATTACCCTGCGAGCGCCGGAGTTATCGGCAACATCCAGGCTAGTTTGCATTTGGATCATTGTTAGTGCTCCGCTGTTGTTAAGGCCTTTTCAGGCCGTTAGCTGCTTTAATAGTCATACCCCTATAAAAAGGGCGCGAAATAATAACAGAAAAGAATTTGCGGTGATACCCGAAATGTTGAAAAAAACGCCTGGGGTGTTCTCTCTTTAGCTTGGGGGACTCTGAGAAGCCGTATTAAGCTACAAACCTTTCCTTTTAATTCAAAGAATTAGGTGCATTTACCACGCTTGATGACAGCATCTCGCCCAGCGCTGAGTAGCCCTGTTTCTCTTGAATAGACAAAATTGGGGCACATAGCCGCAATTCCACCCCTGAACAGAAAAAAGGCCTCAAAATGAGGCCTTCAGATGTCCGTTATTTACGACTTAGTGCAATAGCACCACACGATAGCCGCTGGAAGAACTTACATCAGGCTCAATAGAGACCATGTAATTCACTGCCTCATCGATGGCTAGCGCTTCGGTACGATAGAGCAGCGTTTGATTACCACTATTATCGTCATGCAAGGCTATGATTTCGAAATAGTCACTAGGTAAGGATATATCCTCGCTATTTGCAAAGCCCAAACGCTTCACCTTATATTGCGCGGTTTCTACCGTCTCATCCTGACGAACAAAATAGATATCAATGTTGGCATAGTCCTTTACCAGGTTGACGACATTCATTTCATGTTCGTATACCTGGGGAAGCTCACTCTCTTCAAATGCTAAGGTAGTCAGCTTATCGTCTTTGTTAAGGTAAACAACCACCGTCTTCGCGTCGCCCTGGTTAAGGGTCAATAGGCGATTACTAAAGGAATAGTTATTGTCAGCTGTCAGCGCAGAAATCTGGTAATCACCATATTTTACCGAGTGGAATTCACCCAGCTCGCGGCTGACCAGTTCATCTTGATTATCCGTATCCGTGCCTTTCACACTCACGTTGGTGCTCTGTGCTTCCAGGCTGTTATATACCCGGTATTGTGCCCCGGCTCTGACATCTTTATAGCTAGAGATTGAGGTGGAGTTGATAACCAGGTCAACCGACAGGTTGTTCTGAGTCGTACCCGCAGATTGTCTGACCACCATGGTATATTCGGTGTCATAGCTGAATTTCATTGTTGGGCTTTCATAGATAACCTCAGTCTTACCCGGCTCAGTCAGGTACACCACATAGTCACCAGTATCCCAATTTGGATTCGTGCTATCCGCGTCCCAGTATTTACCTTCGACCACCTCGCCAAAACTCAGGCTGTCAATCTTACTGGCATCGTCAAAAGGCGCACCAGCATCAGCCATATATAAGTCATAGCTAGTATTTTCCACTGCGGACATAGCGTACAAAATGAAGTGATCCGTCAATTCCTGACGTTCAAACTTATGTTCAACCAGTGTGGGGGCTTCATAGTCGCCAATCAGCATAAATAGTGACTTTTGACCATCACTAAGCGTCACACTCTTGCTGATCACTTCAACCAGCTTGTCGCTCGCGTCTGTACGCTTCAGTGTCAGAGTTGCATCCCCGGCATCAACCGTGCTCAAACCCGATGCATCACCGTAGGCGGCACTGCCAAGGTCAGCATCATCAAGATAAAGATCGGTATCGGCACTGTTAGGGGAACCGTTATAGAACTGTATATAGGCGCTGGGGTACACGCTATCGTCGTCGCTGGAGCCACCGCAACCACTTAAGGCCAATACGGATGCTGATACCAGCAAGGGAAGAGAGAGAGCTTTGAAATGCATTTAGGGTCCTCGTTACATATAAGGTCGGCTTGACTTCCTGATGACCAAGCCAATACTCACAAGTTCTCGACGATTCACATTCTTTACCAATCTTTACATCGCTTTACAAAACCACCCCAAAAATGGCGCAATTAGATAGCTTTATTGTCTTAATCTTTCTCCATTTCTGCGCTAGCGGTTTATACCCTCCTGCTGATTTAGCGCCACTATGCGCCCCCTAAGACGCAATGTTGTCAGTGCTGATGCCGGCCCTTTTACATAGCCAGCTGTTATCCCCGCAGCTTTATTTACCGCCCCTCTCGTTACTTAGAAACTCAGCTCTCATGGGGGCACCATGAGAAATAGGCCGGTTACACCACCGAACTTCACCTTGCGAGCAGAAAAATGTGTATTAGAGTCATTTATGCATGCTTATGCATGTCTCACTGAGGCTGGAAGTAGTGAGCGGATGGCGTTCGCCATAACTATACAAGGAAAAGGATGGATACTATGTTGAAAAAAAGTCTGTTTCTCGGTTGTTTATTTGCCAGCTCTGTTTGTCACGCCGACCCGATACAAGATATGGGATTGTCAGGTCATGAAGCCGGATGGTTCCCTAACTTTATTCAGGGACAAGGCCCCATGACCTGCCGTAAAACCTGCGATATCTGGACAGGTCTGCCCGCAGAAACCGAAAAGGCCAACGATCTGGTGTCCGGCCGGGATATTGCGTCTGTCTGCAAGATTACCAAGGACCCTACCATTATCCACCAGGGCATTAACGACCCTTCCTCACACTGGCTATACGGAAATCAGCAGGACAAGGATCCTGTATGCACTGTTGGCTGGCAGGAAGCCTCAGGCAACCTGACGGTAACACAGCGTAAGGAATTTATGTGTTTGTGTGTATCGCCTTGACAAAGAAGGGGGCTTAGCGCCCCCAATCCTGTGTTTGAAGAGCAACCAAATACTCAGAAAAGCTCCTTCGCCCACAATAACCATGAACTGCATTCACAATGATTGCTTCATGGCTGCGTCAAGGTATCCAGATAGAAATCTTTGAGCAAAGTTTTCAGCGTACCATTCTGCCGGTATTCAATAATTTTTGCTTCGATCAGGTCAAAAGCCTGCTTATGCTTACTGTGGCAGACAATATTGTCGCGAATCACAAGCGGGGAATAATTCGCCTGGTAAGGAAAGTGGGCCTCAATACCCAATTCCTTGTAGGCAAATACAATATCCGGATAAAACGCAAAAATCAGATTAACTCGGCCAGACATCAGCAGTTTTAAGTTCTCCAGCTCGGTTTGCACCGTAAAAGTGCGGCGCGCCTTGCCCATCATCTGCTGCATTGCTGCACTAACTGGTATGCCTCTCACCAGGCTGACAACGTCCTTACTTGTCACATCCTCAACGCCGCTGACTAAACGATGTGGCTCGGTAGATACCACTCGAACCAGCGCCATATTAAATGCCTGACTGCTGAGGAGATCACCTGGCAACACATCTCGCTCTGTTTGGCTAAAGGTTTCTAGACCAGGGGAGTAGCACGCAAAGCTACCCCGTAAAAAGTTAGCTTTGGCGCGCTTCATCGGCATCACAACAACTTGATAGCTTTGAGCGAGTTCTGTTTCCGACAATATTTTCGACAACAACAGATAATAAACGCCGCTCGGAGGAAGACCTTTTGTGTTGGTTTGAAACAGTCCACTGAGTTCAGCTGCTGCGATGACATTTCGTTCATCAGCCAAAGAAGGCTTGGCGATGCAAGCAGCAAAGAATATCAAGGTTAACCACAGCCCAACTTGACATCTATGCAACAAGAGCTGGCAGGCAGGGCAACGGCGCATAATGGCTATGATGCTCAATGCAGAGCACGCATATTTGCTGGTAAACCATCATACTGGTAAGAATGACCTCTAAACACTCTCGCCTCCGCCTGTGTAAGTTAACCTTTATGTTTTCCTTTGCCTGACCACTTCATATAAACAAATCCCTGTCGCAACCGATACATTCAGACTGGATACCGAGCCCGCCATAGGCAGCTTGATCAGTTCATCACAATGCTCGCGGGTTAACCTGCGCATCCCTTTACCTTCGGCTCCCATAACTAAAGCCAGAGGGCCGGTTAACTTAGACTGGTAAATGTCCTGCTGGGCTTCTCCAGCGGTACCAACAATCCATACCCCTGCCTGCTGCAGCTCCTTGAGGGTTCTGGCCAGATTGGTCACCTGAATAAGGGGAATCACCTCGGCCGCACCGCACGCCACTTTACGTACCGTTGGCGTCAACGAAGCAGATTTATCCTTAGGCACCACCACAGCATGTACACCGGCTGCATCTGCAGTGCGCAGACACGCCCCTAAATTGTGTGGGTCGGTTACCCCGTCCAGCACCAGCAAAAACGGGCAAGCATTATCCTCAATGATCTTATCCAGATCCTTTTCGTCATATTGACGGCCTGGTCTGGCCTTGGCAACTAGACCTTGGTGTTGTTCACCCTGAGCTTTGTCATCCAGGGTTTTACGCTGACAGAACTGTATAGAAACACCAAAACGCCTGGCCTGATTAATGATATTGGTCAGGCGCTCATCTTCTCGCCCTTTCAGCACAAAAAGTTCTATCAAACGTTCCGGCTCACGCTGCAGCAGTGATTCGAGAGCGTGGATGCCATATAGCCATTCTTGCTGCGCCATTTACTTCTTTTTCCTACTGGTTGGTTTTGTCTTGCGGTCACCCTTGCGTGGTTCACTTTCTGATGACTCGCTGCGCCTGCCTTGCCGGGTTGAGGCTTTGGTTTTGCCGCCCGTTGGCCAGGCTGATTTTGCTGCTTCCTCGGCTTTAGGTTTTTTGGCCTTTTTAATCATCACCTTGCGACCGCCTTTGCCTTTACCCATAGGCTGGTCCAACACAAAGTCAATTTTACGATCATCAAGGTTCACGCCGGCCACTTTCACTCTCAGTTGATCACCCAGGCGATACACTGTGCCAAAGTTTTCTCCGATAAGATGCTGTTTCAACTCATCATAGTGATAGTAGTCATTCTCCAGCGAAGAAATATGTACCAGGCCATCAATATGAAAATCACTCAGGCGCACAAAGAAACCAAAGCTGGTTACCGAGGCAATCACACCATCAAAACTGTCGCCAACATGATCCAGCATAAACTCGCATTTCAGCCAGTCGGCCACATCACGAGTGGCATCATCGGCACGCCGCTCGGTCATTGAACACTGAATGCCTAATTGTGAGACTTCTTCCACTGTATAAGCTTTACCGCCGGTTTTGCTCTTACGCGACGCCAGTTTATCCAACACGGCCTTGATTGCCCTGTGCACCACAAGGTCAGGATAACGGCGGATCGGTGAGGTAAAGTGCGCATAAGCATCCAATGCCAAACCGAAATGGCCAACATTCTCGCGGTCATAAACGGCCTGTTTCATGGAACGCAGCAACATGGTCTGGATAAGTTCCTGATCCGCTCGGTTAGCAATCTTATCCACTACATTGGAGAAGTCCGCCGGATGTGGGTCTTTACCTATGCCATGGGGGATCCCCACTTCGCCAAGATAACTTAGGAAGCTAAGCAGTCTGTCCTGATCCGGCTTGTCATGCACCCGATATAGGGCCTCGGCTTGATTTTTTTGCAAAAAGTTAGCCGCACTAACGTTAGCCAGAATCATGCATTCTTCAATCATCTTATGCGCATCGTTACGCACCACTGGCACGATATGGTCGATTTTGCGTTGGGCATTAAAGATAAATTTGTTTTCCTGGGTTTCAAACTCTATGGCCCCGCGTCTACCACGGGCTTTTTTCAAGACCCGGAACAGGTCGTGCAAATGACGAAGATGGGGAACCAAGGGCTCATAGCGCTGATAAAGTTCTTTATCCCCTTGCAGAATATCCCACACCTTGCTGTAGGTCAGACGGGCATGAGAATTCATCACGGCTTCGAAAAAACGGTAGTCTTTCAGTTGTCCGGACTTAGACACCTGCATCTCACACACCATGCACAAGCGATCAACCTGCGGATTTAACGAGCACAGTCCGTTAGACAACACTTCCGGTAACATAGGAACAACCTGTTCAGGGAAGTACACCGAATTACCGCGTTCAATAGCTTCTTTATCCAAAGCCGTACCAGGGCGCACATAATGGCTAACATCAGCAATAGCGACCCACAGCTGCCAGCCACCATCATCCAGAGGTTCGCAGTACACTGCGTCATCAAAATCTCTGGCATCTTCGCCGTCAATGGTCACCAAAGGCATTGCCCTTAGATCAACCCTTCCTTGCTTGGCCTCTTCCGGTACCTGTTCGGCTAAGCCTTGAACCTGCTTCTCAACCTCTTTGGGCCAGTTGTGCGGAATATCGAAAGTCCGTAACGCCATTTCGATTTCCATGCCAGGCGCCATATGCTCGCCGAGCACTTCGATAATCTTACCCACGGCGTTCACGCGTTTCATCGGCCGCTGAATAATTTCCACTACCACCACATGACCTTGTCTGGCACCGTTCACATGCTCGGGTGGAATAATGATTTCCTGGCAGATGCGGCTATCATCCGGCACCACCAAGCCTAGGCCCTGTTCAAGGAAAAAACGACCAACAATGGCTTCACTGCGCGGCTCGACAATACGCACGATACGCGCTTCTTTCTTGCCTTTAAAGTTCTGACTACTCTCAGTCACCAGTACAATGTCACCGTGCAGAAGCGCCTGCATCTGGGCATTGTGAATAAACAAATCCGGCTGCCCGTCATCACGCTTTAAGAAGCCGAAGCCATCCCGATGCCCCAGCACCTTGCCGCGGATCAGATCCATCTTATCAGCCAGGCCATACTTTTTGTTGCGGTTGAACAGTATCTGTCCTTCCCGCTCCATGGCACGCAGGCGACGCTGAATACCAATCCGGCTTTCTTCGTCGCTGGCATTCACCAACTCGCAGATTTCCAGAAAGGACAGCGGCTTGTTATGTTCGGTTAAAATTTGCAGCAGGTATTCGCGGCTGGCGACAGGATTTTCATACTTTTCCTGTTCCCGTTGGAAATAGGGATCGTCAGATTGAGACAAATGGGGAGTCCGTTATATCAGGTTTAGGCCCCTAGTATAGCGAACTCGCGCATTAGTAGTAGCAGGGAATTGTTCTAAACCCATAAACAGCCAAGCCCATCTTCGGCCTAACTGTCCAGTTCACGTTTGGCAGCCCTTACGGCCTTGGGGTGCATTAGCTTTTCCAGTTCAGACAAACAATACGCAATCTTTTGGTGCGTAGGCTTATCACTGGTGATGGCGTTGTATAGCCAGTGGTAGGCATCTTCATAATCATAAGGGCTACCGTAGCCTTCAATGAAGAGCTCAGCCAGGCGAATCTGCGCGTTGAGATTGCCAAGGCCAGCCGCTTCACGCAAAAATACCACGGCTTTATGTTTGTCCTGCTGAACCAGTTTACCCAAAGCATAATACCGGCCCAATTGTTCCAGTGCTTCGGGCAGACCTTGCTGGGCAGCTTGCTTCATAAAATGTACCCCGCGCTCAGGATCAGCCTTTACACACACACCCCAGGCCAACATATCGCCCCACAAGAACTGATAAGCTGGCACCAGCAGCGTATCGGCGCGTGCCTCAATATCTTGTACCAACTGGCATTTATCCAATACCACCCGATCCAAATGGGTGTTTTGCCGAATCATGCCGATCAGTTCATCCTGAGAATACAATTGCACGGCTTTAAGCTCTTCGGCCTGTATGGACAAAGACAACAACATCAGGGTCAGACCGGCAATGGCTTTCATATTCAATCCTCTTCAAAGTCTGTTGTCTTTATCGGCGCGAGGACAGAATGCTTAAGCACACCGCCCCAAGGCGTCAGTCTAACTAAGCTTTCAACCGTTGAATCACTTGTTCTAACTGGCTACGCGGACAAGCAAAGTTAATTCGGAAGAACTGCTTATCACCGAAGTCTGCACCCGGTGAGGGGCCAACGCCGCGTTCTTCACACCAGCTTTGCGGATTGTCTACCCCCAAACCACTGGCATCCACCCAAGCCAGGAAGGTCGCTTGAGGCGCAAGCAGTTTAAGGCCGGGGATTTGATTTACTTCCTGCATCAGATAATCCCGGTTGCCACGCAAATAAGTCAACTGAGCTTCATACCAATCATCACATTGGCTAAACGCCGCTTCGGTGGCGTACAGCCCCAACACATTTGCCCAGGGCACAATCCCCATCGCCGCCTGCACAAACTGCTGGCGTACACGGGCATCAGGAATGATCGCAAAAGACGTTCCCAAGCCGGCAATATTAAAGGTTTTACTGGCCGCCATCAGCGTCACGGAGTTGTGCTTTAAGCGCTCAAGCTTGCTGGCTGGAATATGCCGTGCCTGCTCATCCAAAACCAGGTCACAATGAATTTCATCTGAGCACAACACCAGGTTGTGGCGTTCACAGATAGCGGCAACTTGTTGCAATTCAGCTTCGCTGAATACCGCTCCCACCGGGTTCATGGGGTTACACAAAATCAGCAGCTTAGCTTTAGGGTCGGCGGCTTCACGCTCCAGCGCTTCAAAGTCCAGCTCCCAGCGTCCCTCGTTTTCCAAAGTAGGAATATCTACCCTCTGCAACTGATTCAAACCAGGGGCAGCTAACAATGGCGGGTAATTGGGAACTTGTACCAGCACTTTATCGCCAGCTTCACAATAAGCTTTACAGGCCACATTAAAGGCAGGCACTACACCTGGCGTCCAGACAATCCAATCCGTATTAATCTGCCAGTCGTGGCGACGCGCCAACCAATCCTTAATCGCTATTTTGGCGGGTTCATATTGAGCCGGCAGCGTGTACCCAAGCAGCCCATGCTCCACCCGCTGATGCAGAACATCCAAAATAGGTTGTGCACATTTAAACTCACTGTCTGCAACCCACACTGGCAAAATGTCCTTGCCAGCGTATTTATTCCATTTAAACGAACAGCTTTCACGCCTGTCTATTATCTGATCAAAATCCATACAACCCACTTCATTCATCAATAAGGTCTTCCCGATAATCTCGTTGCAGCTTCTCCCGCAACACCCGGGCTAACTTTTCCTGTAATTCTTTCCTGGAGAAAGGCTTAGCAATAAACTCGGTGACACCGGCTTTAGATGCCTCAACGACATTTTCCCGGGTAGCATCACCTGTCAGCATAAGAAAGGGAGTTTGCGGTTCAAGCTTTCGAAAGGCCTGTAAAAAGCCCAGTCCATTCATTTCACGCATATGCCAATCGCAAATGACCAGATCATAGTAGCCACTACCGGTCTCGTGCAGATGTTCCAGCGCCGGACGCCCATCACCGAAAAAGCCGATGTCAGCAAAATTCATATCGCGCAATACATGTCTCAACAACTCCTGAGTGATACCGTCATCTTCCAGTACCAGTGCGTTGAGAAATACCGCGCTTATCGTTACATCCATCTGCACTCTCCCTGCTGAGCCATCACTATATGTCTTGCTACCACCCCAAGACAAATTTGATCTGGAACAATTTATTGCGTTCAGGAATTTGACTCGCGTCAAAGTTCAATTTTTGTTCAAAGCAGATAATGATGCCATCAAATCGGCGGAGAAAAACCATGAAAGAGAAAGACAATGTTGGCATTCTGGATACAGCCGTTCGTTCAATTCTGTCCTGTATCCTGTTAGCTCTTGCTGTAGAGGGGCTGTATTCCAACACTACCAGTCTAATCCTGGCGGCACTGGGAGTCGTATTGTGGATAAGCTCATCCACAGGTGTTTGCTTACTCTATAAAATGCTGGGTGTGGATACTTACCACAAGGCTTAAGGTGTGTTCATCATGCCGGCAGGGCGAATGTTGCAAAGGCGGCGTTCGCCCTTTCGTCGTTGCTGTGTAAAACTGTTGCCGGACTCTGGTCTACGAGAATACATCCAGGCACAAAAAAAGCGCTCTGAGCGCTTTTTTGCTTTCTATTAAATTGGCTAATCAGATGGCATAGCTGAACAATATACAAAGTACCAGGCCAGTGACTCCAAAAAAGCCATATTCTACTTTCTCTTTCATTGCGTCATCCACCAGCACAGGCTTGTGGATCATCGCCATAATGATGCTGCTAAAGCCAAGGACAAAGGCTAGCAGTGCCAGGCCAAACAATACGGCTTCGGTCCAGTTGCTCATAATTCACCCCAATTTCATTCAAGCTGGGGCTATTATGCACCAAAAGACAGCCGGAGATCAGTGGCTTGGATCAAATTTTTAGCGTTTAACGACAATTCTCTATCAGTCACTTAGTGGCGTAATTGACTAACAGTTAACAATGCTAACCATATTTTTATTTCTCAACATTCCCCCATATGCAATATCTATTTGTTTATAAAGGTTTTTTACACTTGGCATAGGGGTTGCTCTATTGAGTAAAAGGCAAATGCCACTGAGGGGCAATCGAAATGAAAATATTGATCGCAGCAGCAACTTTACTTTGTACCAGTGCAGTCATGGCTGAAGACTGCAATATGAACATCAAAGGTAAAATGACCTTAAGTCACAGTAATCTGACTCTGCAACTGGACGATAAGCGCAATCTTTTATTAGATGGACAGCATGCCAGTATTAACGGCACAGAAATGCAATTAAACGCCGGGCAACTTCATCTGCTAAATAGCTATCACCAAAAAGTAGAAACGCTTGCGCCTAAGGTAGCAACCTTAGCCTTGGATGCTGTTTCATTGGCTAACGAGGGCGTATCGCGGGCGTTTAATGAATTGCTGGGGGAGGACAACGAGCTGGTTGCTGACTTGTCTGGGGAAATTGAGACCCTGCACGGAAAATTAACCCAAGAATTCTACGCGCATGACGGCAGTATTCGTTTCGACTCGTCACGATTTGAAGATGGGCAGTTCCTGGGAGAAGACTTTGAGAAAGCCTTCAAACAACGTATCGAGAACCTGGTTCAGCGCTCAATGGGCAGCTTTATGATCGCCCTAGGCAAGCAAATGCTGTTCAATGGCGGGGATATGCAAGCCTTTGAGGCACGTATGGAAAACTTTGGTGCTCAGTTAGAGGCCGATATGGAAGCCCAGGCTGGGAAGATTGAAGCCCGAGCCGATGCGCTGTGCGCAGATTTACGGTCTTTGGCTCGACTGGAAGACCAGATCAGCGACGAGATCCCTGCCTTAGCAAGTCTGGATATGATCAAGGTTTCTGCGTCCCGTCATTCCATGTAAGCTGCGCTTACCACTATTTCTCCCTAAGCGGCGAAAGCCGCTTTTTTTATATGTTTAAAACCATTGGAATTTGCGGCTGTGGCTGGCTAGGGTTTCCCCTCGCCCTGCAACTAACGCGCAGCGGACATAAGGTGCTAGGTACATCCCGCAGCGAAAATAAACTGGCCCTGCTGTTGCAGCAGAATATCAGCGCTTATCGATTTTCTCTCGGCGAGCTTCTGCCCTGGTCTTCTCCACCAGATGTATTAGTGCTAAATCTCCCGCCTGGGCGTCGGCAATTTGATGAACAAAGCTTCACCAAAGATATGACAACACTGATTCAGCAGGCACTGGAACAGCAAAGTAAAATTCTTTTTATCAGTAGCACCTCGATTTACGGGCAGGCACTGGGCGAAATAACCGAGCAGCATATGCCACAGCCAGACACTGCATCGGCTAAAGCGCATCTCAGGTTAGAGCAGCAAATACTGCAAAGCGGTCAGGGCAGCATTTTACGCCTGGCAGGCTTGATTGGCCCGGGTCGACACCCAGTTAAACAACTTAGCGGCCGAGTGCTGGATAAGGGAGAGCAAAAGGTTAATCTGGTGCATCAGCAGGACGTAATAACCGCGATTGAGGCCATCATCCAACAAGGTCAATGGCAGCAGGTGTTTCACCTTAGTGCGACAGAACACCCCAGCAGAGCCGAGTTCTATACCTGGGCCGCGGCGAAAGCTGGCTTAAATGCCCCTCAATTTACCCCAGCGACAACAGCCGATAAGGGCAGATGGATAAATGCCGATGCCAGTTTAAAGACACTAGGTATCGGGCTGCGCTATCCCAGCCCTTACGATATGCCGATTGAATGTGACTGAGCAAAAACAAAGGCAGCCAAGGCTGCCTTTGTTTTCATCTATCAGAACAGCAGATTCTTGCCAAAGAACACGGTCGACACCGTGTTGACAAATATCACCGCCAGAATCACTGGAATAAAGGTGCCCAACGAGAAGTTCACGTACTTTTGCAGCAAAGAACCGGCAAAGGTACTGTTACCCTGACTGATCTCTGCATCAAAGTTCTGCTTACGCCATTTGTAGATAACAAACAAACACAGCAACAAGCCGTTCAGCGGCAGGATAGTTTCATAGAAAATATCGTACACCACATCAAAGAAAGACTTGGTCAAAGGCTCACCGGCAGCATTCAAGCCATAGGACGTCAGGCTGGAGAAAAGCTCCACCCGTCCAAACGACAGTGCGCTTATGATGGCCAGAAGAATCATCGCTCCTCCAAGCAAAAACAACGCTTTGCGGCGTCCCATCCCTTTGCCGTCCATCAGACTGGCCACCGGCACTTCAATAATAGAAACCAAGGATGTTAAGGCAGCAAAAAACACCAACAGGAAGAAGAAGCTAGCGATAAAAGAGGCACCGACATAGCCAATGTCTGATTGCAACGCCAGGAATATCTTAGGTAGGAAAGTAAAAATCATACTGATACTAGACTCAGACAACGTACTGAGCTGTACATCAGGATTAAACGAAAACACGGCTGGCAATATAAGCAAACCAGAACAAGCCGCTACTAACAACGACAAGCCTGCAACCATTTTCCCGGCCTGAACAATGTTGTTCTCTTTTTGAATATATGAGCCGTAAGTGATCAGAATGCCCATGGCCAGTGACAGTGAG
Organism: Bowmanella pacifica; assembly: GCF_014645355.1. Classification (GTDB taxonomy): domain Bacteria; phylum Pseudomonadota; class Gammaproteobacteria; order Enterobacterales; family Alteromonadaceae; genus Bowmanella; species Bowmanella pacifica. The sequence goes on from NZ_BMLS01000004.1 coordinate 22,132, forward strand.
AAAAATGCCTGGGCCAGCGCCCCGTTCAGCACCTTACCAGTCAACTTGTCGAATTCGGGGATCAGGAAAAATTTAACCCCCAGAATGGCATTGTCCAGCGTCATCACATAGATAACCAGTGCAATCAGCATCAGGAACAACAAAGGCATCAATACCTTAGCGGCTTTCTCTATGCCCTTTTTGACCCCGCCTTGCAGGATAAAGAACGTCATTCCAATCACCACGGCCATATAGACAAAGAGTTCATTACTATTGATAAAGACGCCGAAGCTGTCAGGTGCGGCCAGGAAATCCAGCTGTCCCATAACAGACTTTGCCAAATAGCCAAAAATCCACACCGTGATAACCAAGTAGAACACGCCGATCATAAAAGGCGTAATCACCGACATCCACCCTACCGTACGCCAGGCCCGATTCTGGCCGATTTCAGAGTATGCACCGAGAGGATTTTGTCTGGTATGACGGCCCAAACTCATTTCGGCAAGCATCACTGGCAGACAAATGAAAAAGACAAAAATGGCATACATAATCAAGAATGCAGCACCGCCATTCTTACTTGCCATAACAGGAAAGGCGACAAGATTGCCTATTCCAACCGCTGAACCTGCCGCGGCCAGGACGAATCCCAGGCTGGAACTGAATTCTTCACGCTTCATAACGTCGTGGACTCCTGGAGTTTATCATTGTAGTTGTGTTCCGGAAGGCCGATGTTAACAGCCAAGTAACAAAATGTCTTTGTAGCAAACGCAATTATTCCGCCACTTGCCGACGCCGCACTTACCAACACACTTTATCGCCCCGCCAATCGACAAAAACTGCCTGGTTTTCAGCTCTAGGCTTTTGCAACTCAGACAGCAAATACTGCGCCGCTTGCTCAGTCGAAAAACGTCTATTTCTGGGCATGCCACCGCTGAATGGGCGAGACAACTCCGTGTCTACTGTGCCTGGGTGATAGCACATAAGTTTCACCCCAGGCACCCGTCGTGCATATTCTACTTGTGCCGTTTTCACCAGCATATTAAGGGCCGCTTTTGAGGCCCGATAGCCGTACCATCCCCCCAGTCGATTATCCTCTATACTTCCCACCCTAGCGCTGAGAAACATCAAGCGGGCATCCTGCCCAGGCTCAAACAAGCTGACAAGATGCTTAAGCCACAAAGCCGGAATGATGCTATTTACAGCAAAATAACGCTGCAACTGTCTGGTGTGCAGATCTTCAAGACGTTTTTCTGGCATCATGCTCGACTCATGAAGCACGCCGACAAGACAAACCACCCACCTGAAGCGCCAGCCCTGACTGAACAGCGTTTGGCAGCACTGTGCGATGCTGGTGTCATCTTGATCTGGCAATAACATTGTTTGGTTAGATGAACCACAATGGCTTCGACTTATACAGAACACACGCTTTCCCAATAGATTAAGTTGCTCTGTTAGCGCACGCCCAATACCGCTGTTTGCCCCAATCACCAAAACCGAATCTGCGCCCATAGCAAATCTTCCAACCCGAAATAAGCTAATAGCATAAATACAGTCATAAAGATCACTTGAAGCGGATAGTCTGCGTACCCACATTAGCCAGATACTATCGTTTATCGCGAGCGACAATCTGTAGAGGCACGAGTCATGACAAAGAATATTCAACAGGCAACACTGGCCGGCGGCTGCTTCTGGTGTATTGAGTCTGCATTTAATGCACTGCAAGGGGTAGAGTCGGCCTACTCTGGGTATGCCGGGGGACAGATGGACGCCCCGACTTATAAAGCCGTTTGCGAGGGGAATACCGGGCATGCTGAGGTGGTACGCATTAATTATGATGCCGACCAGCTAAGTTATCGGGATGTACTGGAAATATTCTTTGCCTTACACGACCCAACCCAGTTGAATCGTCAGGGCAATGATATTGGCAGCCAATATCGCAGCGCGATTTTCTATCACGATGAAGAACAAAAAAGGGCGGCAGAAACCCTGATTAACGAACTGAGTGAACAAGAGATCTGGCCGGATCCCATAGTGACCGAAGTGACAGCCTTAACTAACTATCATCAGGCTGAGGATTACCATCAGGACTATTTCCGCAATAATCCTCAGAATCAGTACTGCAATATGGTGGTTGCGCCTAAGCTGGCGAAATTCAGACAGAAATTCGCCAGTCGTCTAAAGAGCTAGGTCAAGGCGAAGAAAAGCCTGCGCTATATGTGTAGGCTTTCGTGCCGCCAGAGGCTTTGAGTCGCGGTGTTTTAATGTCGGTTTCAGGTTTGACAAGTTTTGCTTTAACTGGCTTGGGCATTAACGTTGCTGTAAATCCGCACGCCAGTATTTATCGCCGCAACTACCCTAGGGCGCCACGCAAGTCCTATTCCGTCCGCCCTCTTTCGCCTGATACAAAGCTGCATCTGCGGCTTGCAAAAGTTGTTCGGCATCCAATTGCTGGCGGAATTCAGCAATGCCTAAACTCCCACTTAATGTCAATCCTGGCGCTATCGCGCTGCAATCCAGCGTCATAACCGCCAGGCGCAACCTTTCCGCCAACTTAAACCCCGCTTTGATATCTGTATTGGGAAGTAACACAGCGAATTCTTCGCCTCCCCAGCGAGCCACCAAATCGGCTTCCCGACTATGCTGGCAAAGGGATGTCGCGACCAATTGCAAAACCGCGTCACCGGCAGCGTGAGAACTGCTGTCATTAATTTGTTTGAAATGATCTAAATCCAGCAACAGTAAGCAGAAATGGCTGGACTGGCGCCTGGCACGGGAAAATTCTCGATGCAGAGCTTCATCAAAAGCCCGTCTGTTTGCCAGTCCGGTCAGGCTGTCCTGCCTGGCTTGTCGCTCAAAGGCCTCAGCCTGCTGCCTGATTTGCTCCAGCAGCTGAGATTTATCCAAGTTGGCTTGTTGCAGCGACACCGTTTGTTGACGCAATGCCGCGGTCTGCTCCTCAACCTTGTCTTCTAAACGTCGTGCGGCACGTTGCAGCACAAGCAATCGCCACTTCACTGCTAACACCAATAACAGAATGACAAAAGCGGCGACACCAAACCAAAAGCCAGTGCGCTGCCACAAACGTGGAGGAATATAAAACTGCACTTGGGTATCGGTACCTGTCCAATCGCCATTGGGATAACTGGCCATTACATGGAAACGGTACTCACCAGGCGCCAGGCTGGTATATTCGGTGCTGTTATGGGTTCCTCGGGCCACCCACATCTTGTCAAACCCATCCAGTCGGGTTCGGTAGCGGATGCGCTCTGGCACAATATACCCCAGACCAGCAAACTGGAACTCGATACGATTTACTCCCTCCGGCAACACCAGCCTTTCCGAAGGCAGATACTCTTTCCCGTCGATCTGCACCCGCTCAATGACCACAGGGAGTTGGTAATCCCCAAACTGTCTGAGACGCTCTGGCTTTACTAAGGCCGCCCCTTTGGACGTCGCCACCCAGACATGGCCATCATCGGTCAGGCTCATGGCCGGGTTGGAACCGCCATTAGCTTGCGCACTCACCATCCCATCTGACTCACCAAACAGGTTATATTCTATTTGCCCACCTTCTCCATCCAGAATGCCGTTGGCTTGCATCAAAGACAGGCGTAACACTCCGCGGTTACTGCTAAGCCAGAGATTCCCAAGTAAGTCTTCACTTACCTGGAAGTATTTATCAAATGGCATTCCTTCTGCACGACCCAGTAAGGCCAAGTCGCCATCACGATACCGATAACGAATCACACCACGATCCGTTGCCATCCAAAGCGCTTGTTGATCAGCTTGCTCATAGAGGCCAAACACGAACTGGGCACCGTCCAACCCACTGATATCCAGCGCCTGCAAATTACCATCCTGCCAACGGGCAACACCGCTGGACGTGCCTATCCAAATACCATGCTGGTTTGTCTCCAACAACGCAGCGGCAAAATTGCTTGGCAGGCCATCTTGTACCTGCAAGGTCGTGTAGCCCTGAGCGCGGAAAATATTCACCCCAGACGCCGTGGCTACCCAAAGACTGCCGTCTGAAGCTGGCAAAATAGCCCTTACCTCATTGGACAATAAACCTGCTTCACGGTCGATACACTCAACTTCGAGACCGTCTTGCCACTTGATTAGCCCATGGGTAAAAGTGCCTACCCAAAGCGCGCCATTCTGTCCTTCAGCCAAACTCAACACCGTCTGACTTATACGCTCACCCGCCAGTGCCTGAATACGTCCATCTTCAAGGACATTGACCCCTTTGCTGGTGCCAATCCAAACCCGCTGCTTGTCATCAACCAAAACCGTACGAACAAAATTATCCGTCAACCCCTGGGTTTGTGTCAGCGTACTAAAGGCCGCATCACGTAACCGAAACAGGCCGCCATTTGTACCAAACCACAGGCTACCCTCATTATCCTTATACATAGAGGTAATACGCTCATTTGGCAGACCATCTTGCTGTCCAAGACGTTCCAGACCATAGCGCCCGAGTCGATATACTCCCTGGCCGATGGAACCAAGCCAGAGTTCTTCACCATCAACTAACAGCGTGGACACCGCAGTATCTGCCAGATCTTTATGTAATAACTGAAAGCCTTTCTTTTCCAGGCGGTAAGCACCCGTTTCCGTGCTCACTAATAGTTTTTTTTGATGATCCAAGGCCATGGAAAAAACAGGGCCAGTGGGCAACCCTGGAATATTGGAGGTAGTAAGATTCGGCCCCCCATCCCAGACAAACAATCCATTGGCCGTACCCACCCAGATTCGCCCCTGGGCATCTTCTTGCAAACTGAAAATGCTCGCCTCACTGAGACCTTGCGCCACACCAAAGTACGTTCGGGCCCCCTCTCTGTCTTCACGAAATATGCCAGCACCGTCAGTACCAAACCACATGCTTCCCTGTTGGTCACATAACATAGTACGTACTAGCGCTGGAGATTGCTGCAATGCTCGCCAGTTTCCGTCCTGCATTAAACTCAGTCCACCACGGGCACTGGCAACCAGCACCCCGCCTTGGCAGGCTGGCGTTAGCGTGAATACCCCGTCATCAGGTAGTTTAGTCAGATCGCCGCGGCCGAAAGCTTTAAACTCTCGACCATTAAAACGGGTTACTCCCTCCCAAGTGGCAAACCATAAGTAGCCGTCCTGAGTTTGAAGAATACTGTTGATAGTGTTGTGAGGCAGGCCATCGCGCGTTGTCCAATGCTCACGGAAAAAGTCATGCAATCTACCGTCCGATGCAACCGCTAGTGCGCTATTGATCAGACTAAACAGAATGGCCAGGAAAGATGTTCTAAGCACAGATTCCAGACTCAAAATGGTTCCAACTGCAATTCAGCCAGATAGAAAGCATTGCCAATGCAAACTAAAAAGCAAAAAATGGGGGCGAGAAATTGCCTGATGAATAAACAAATGTCAACCACATCCGTCGCAAGGACACGAAGGCAAAGCGGGTTGCCCCGCTGCTATCAATATAACAAACTGTATAGCTTACGGCGATATTGGCTGGCTAATGGGTCTCCGGTGGGGAGTGCATTAAGGCAATCCAGCATCACTTTCCTAGCGTCACCAAAAGCCAAATCCGTTTGTAGCACTGTCATTAATAACCCAAGGGCTTCTTCTACCCGTCCGGCCTGTTGCAGTTGTACGGCTAACTTAACCTTCAATTCAAGGTTATCGGGTTGTTGCTCAGACGCCTCTTGCAAGGCTTTAATTTCCGGGCTTTCTGCCGCCTGTTCGGCCAGTTCGATACGCCCTTTCAGGCTCTGATACTGAGCATCCTGATCCACCATACCAACACTGTCCAACAGCTCCCTGGCCTGTTGTAAACGCCCCAGTTCCAAATAAGCTTCAATCAGCACAAACTTAATATCTGCACGTTGGCTATCCAGATCATAAGCCTGCTTGGCCAGCCCAAAGGCTTGTTGTGCATCGCCTTCGCTCAGACTTAAGCGCGCTTGCTCTAGCAAGGTGTCAGCTGGACTGGGCAAATGTTTTTCCAGCATGGCGCGAATCTCAGACTCACCCTGTACGCCGGCAAAGCCATCAATAGGTTGACCATCCTTAACCAAAATCACAGTCGGCAGACTGCGCACTCCGAATTGCATGGCAATTTGCTGCTGCTCATCACAATTTACCTTGGCCAAAATCAGATGCTGCGAATACTCCCCCGCCAGCTTCTCTAAAGTTGGCATCAAGCTCTTGCATTGTTCACACCAATCAGCCCAAAAATCGACCATAACCAACTTTTGCTGCGAGGCTTCCAGCATCACTTGCTGAAAATTATTCAAATCAACGTGAATGATATTTTCCACAATTCTTTCCAAATTTAGACACCCAGATGGCATTGATTATCGGGTTAAAAAACACTTTTACAAGAGCCGCGCACAGACAACAAAGGGCCTGCAGGCCCTTTGTCAGAACGACTGTAATTTTTGCCCTTCAGTTCGCAAATGCGGGAAATGCTCATCCGGGAGATAGTCGGCAAGCTCCAGCATAGTGCGGCCGAGCCGGGCATAATTGTCGCCAACCAGATTAATGTGCCCCATCTTGCGCTTGGCGCGAACGCTTTTGCCATACAAATGCAAATGACAACCACTGATTTTCAGTAGTTCCAAATTGAGCTTGTCATAGCCAATGATATTGACCATCGCACTGGCGGCCGCCGCTTTAGTGTCCCCCAAAGGTAATCCACAAACAGCTCGCAAGTGATTCTCAAACTGGCAGGTATCAGCCCCCTGCATACTCCAGTGCCCCGAATTATGTACCCGTGGCGCAATTTCGTTAACCAGCAGCTGTTCTCCTACCTGGAAAAACTCCACCGCTAACACACCGACGTATCCAAGTCCTTCAGACAAACGGGTAAAGATATCCTGGGCTTGGGCGGTTAATGCAGCACTGCAAGCAGGAGCCGGCGCTATAGAGACATGCAACTGCCCCTGGTGATGCAGATTTTCTGCCAGAGGATAGAACTTAAGCTCTCCTTGCTTGCTACGTATACCCACTAAAGAGACTTCACGGTCAAACAAGGACATTTGTTCAACCACCAAAGGCACCGCCTGCAAATCCAGTCCTGCTAACTCCTGCTTAAGCGCAGGCAGATCTTCTCGACAAGTCAGGCGCCACTGGCCATAACCGTCATAACCATCTCGGCTGGCTTTCAAAATGAGCTTTTCACCCAGCGCATCGACCACCTCATCTAACTGCGCTACATCGTCGACAATGCGGTGGCCGCAATTAGGCACTGCCAAGCGTTCAAGTAAGCGTTTTTCACGCACACGATCAGCCCCGGTCAGGATGGCTTCCATTCCGGGTAACAACTTGCCGGTTTTACGTGCCTGGTCCAGTAAGTCTTCTGGAATATGCTCAAATTCAACGGAAATCGCATCCGCCTCTAGCATGGCTTCATCCAGAGTAATGGATAACGGCATCTTACTGACCGGATCAACTACAATCCTGGCCCCCACATCGACAGCGGAGACTTCAATTCCCAAAGGTGCCCCTGCCAGATACATCATTCTGGCTAATTGACCGGCACCGAAGATCAATACCTTCATTCAGGCAGCTCCAGGGTTTGGTTAGCCAGTACCATATTGGTTTGCGCCTGACGAAACGCCTTAATGCGATCCGTCAGAGCCTTATCGCTGATGGCCAGAATCTGTGCCGCTAACAAACCGGCATTAGCCGCGCCAGCTTCACCGATAGCCAGCGTGCCAACAGCCACACCTTTAGGCATTTGTACTATAGAGTACAGAGAATCAACACCGCTCAGGGCTTTTGATTTGACAGGCACCCCTAAGACGGGAAGGTGCGTATGAGCCGCGATCATGCCAGGCAAATGGGCTGCTCCACCAGCGCCAGCAATGATGACCTCAAAGCCCTGTTGTGCCGCACCATGGGCGAATTCACACAACAGATCAGGGGTTCTGTGGGCAGAGACTACTCTGGCAGTAAAATCCACGCCTAACTCTTTCAACATCAGGGCGGCCTGCTGCATAGTAGGCCAATCAGACTGCGACCCCATCACAATGGCAACTTTGGGCATCATAGCTCCTCATTTAATCAGAAATAGCCAACCAACCGGGTAAGGTTAAACATTGCCTTAGCCTTCGGGCTGGAAAAACAGATGCGCGATTGTACATTAAACTGCCGCCCAGCCAAAGCGCCACTAAGGTCGACCGTCATTGCCCCCCAGGAATTGTTATTCCGTCGAATAACCATCCTATCTACCACTTTAAAATCAATCAGTTAAGCCATGAAAATGCGCCCTACTCAGCTGATTTACGACGCTTTTACTGGCGGCGGACTCAGGAATAGCTGACAAAAGTACCGGGACGCAGACCAGCTCCTTATAACGAATAATGAAGTCACGTTCCATGAATGCATGGAAGGATTTTTTCAAACTGGAGTCAGCAAGCGGCATCTTGTTCATGATCGCCGCCGCTCTCGCTCTTATCGTAGCCAACTCCCCACTGGCCACACTCTAGGATTCATTTCTTAATATTCCCGTTGCCGTTCAGGTCGGGAAACTGGAAATTGCTAAACCTCTACTGCTTTGGATCAATGACGGATTCATGGCGATATTTTTCTTCTTAGTCGGTCTGGAACTCAAACGAGAAATCCGCTCCGGCCAATTATCCAAACCGGATAACATTATATTGCCAGCTATTGGCGCCTTGGGTGGCATGGCAATTCCAGCCGCAATCTACGTGTTTTTTACCATGGGCGACGAACATGCGTTGTCAGGCTGGGATTCCTGTTGCAACCAACATCGCGCTTGCCCTGGGCGTACTGACGCTGTTAGGGAGCCGCATCCCCACCAGCCTTAAGGTGTTTTTAGTGTCGTTGGCTATTATCGATGACATTGGTGCAATTTTGATTATTGCCCTGTTTTATACCAACCATATCTCTACTGGGCCACTGATTGTTGCAGGTATAAGCTTGTTTATTCTGTGGTGGATGAACAAACGCAACGTCACAGAAATCGCCTCCTATGTGCTGATAGGCGTCGTTCTGTGGGTAGCCATGCTTAAATCCACAGTGCACGCCACATTGGCTGGTGTACTGCTGGCCTTTTTTATTCCCATGTACGACAAGAAAAAAGCCGGTTATCTGCCCGTTCAAGAGTTGGAGCACAGCCTCCACCCAGCAGTAACCTAGGTTATTCTGCCTTTATTTGCCTTTGCCAATGCCGGTATCAACTTTTCGGATATGGGCATGGAGTCCATTGCTCACCTGGTCACATTAGGGGTTCTGCTTGGCTTGTTTGTTGGTAAGCAAATTGATGTATTTGGTTTCTGCTACGTATGTGCTGTAAAGACAAAAACGTGGCCTGACATTTCAGGCCACGTACCCTGTGAGTTTTACCTCAATTTGCCGGCAAGGCTTGCATAGCTTGCCGGCAGACACCGAGGGCAACAGCGTAGTCCATCACTTCCATCGCAGCCTCTATTTCTCCTGCCAGTTTCGGTAATTGTTGACGCAACTGACCGAGCAACCGTTCACTTTGGCGTAGGGCTTCAACATCAGAGGCAACCAGCAAGGCTTCCAGTTTGGACAATTCCTCAGATAAGTTTAGAGAACAGGGAACGTCCCCCTCTGCCTGTTCAGCAGGATTCTGCGCCAACCAACCTGCTGCCGCCTCTTCAGCTTGTTGCAATTGTGTCAGCAAAAGCGCATGTAAGGCCTCATAATCGCCTTGCGTATCATGACGAAGTAAAGCCTCTAATTGGCTGGCCGTCTGGCTGGCCGCGTTCGCCCCAACCATAGCCGCCGAGCCTTTCATAGTGTGAAAAACATCCGCCGCCGACTGGCAGTCAACTTTTGGACGTTCGATTGACATTTCACTGGTCAATGCCGGTATATCTGTAAGGAAGCTTTGTATCGCTTTTCGGTAGACACTGAGGTTGCCCCCCATGCGCTGAATAGCAGCCTGAGAAGCAAAGCACTGCTGAGCGTCCTTTTCAGTGATTGAAGCCGCAGGCGCAACTCGGGCAGACCCCTCTGACAAATTACGTAAGATAACGTCTACCAACCGGTCTAGTTCAAAGGGCTTGCCGATATGGTCATTCATCCCAGCCTCTATGGCTGCTACCTTGTCACTCTCCATCGCATTGGCAGTCATCGCGATAATAGGCAAGGCAGCATTCGCCGTGGATTTTCTTATCGCTGTGGTCGCCGCATAGCCATCCATATAAGGCATCTGAATATCCATTAGCACCAGATCAATAGCCCCACCATGCGACATCACCATTTCCACGGCCTGCTCACCATTGTGGGCGACCTCAACCAAAGCACCTTCTAATTGCAGCAATTCGGTGGCAACTTGCTGATTGGTTGGGTTGTCCTCAGCAAGCAAGATAGTCACTCCCTGTAAGCGCGGTTTATCTGAAAATAATGCTGGTGTGAAACGTTTTTTTTGCCCAAAGGTATCGGCAATAGTATCCAGCAGTACAGAGGGGGTCACAGGCTTCAACAAGTGCGCGTTAATAACCTCGCCCTGCTCAACGTTGTGCTGACGTAACAATTCATCACCATGTGCAGTTACCATAATGATCATCGGCAACTTATCGGCCGGATACATGGCACGAATACATTCACAAGTTTCCCAGCCATCCATGCCCGGCATTACCCAATCCATCAGCAAAACATCACATGGTGGACGTGTCCCTCCTTTGGCCATATAGCTAATTGCCATATCGCCCTGAGGCAAGGTATCTGCCTGCCAGCCAAAAGACTCAACCATTCCACTTAACACATCCCTGGCACCGGCATTGTCATCCACAATAAGCACCTTGAGATTCTTTGGCAAACTATGCCAATCGCGCTCTTCAGCAAGCTGGCAAGGCAAGTTAAAGTAGAACTCACTGCCCTTACCCGGCTCACTGAGCACCTTTAGCTCCCCTCCCATCTGATGGACCAAGCGTTGGCTGATGGCTAGCCCCAGCCCAGAGCCGCCGTAACGTCTGGCAGTTGAACTTTCAGCCTGTCGAAAGCCGTCAAAGATATGCGCCAGCTGCGACTCTGCAATACCTATTCCGGTATCCTTCACCCGGAACTCTAGCTCTAACTGGTCATCTTCGCGGCTCAGCAACTTCAATGACAATATCACTTCACCACTTTCGGTGAACTTAATCGCGTTACCAGCCAGATTGATCAACACTTGCTGCAGCCGCAGCCCATCCACTATCGCCAGCTTAGGACTGTCAGCGCCAATATCAAACAAAACCTCCAGAGGTTTATTGCCAATATCAGCAGACACTATAGAGCCAACTTCAACCATCATCATATCCAGGTTGCAAACCTGTGGGTCCAGCTCCAGCTTGCCGGCTTCTACCCTTGAGAAATCAAGGATATCGTTAAGAATACTGAGTAGGAGTCGACCGGCTGACTCGGCTTTCTTTACATAGTCCAGTTGGTTGGATTCCAGTTTGCCCTTTGACAGTAACTGCAGTAACCCCAGTATGGCATTCATAGGCGTGCGAATTTCATGGCTCATATTGGCCAGAAACACCGATTTAGCTCTGTTAGCACTGTCCGCCTCCAGCCTGGCGGCTTGTAATGTCTGCTCGTACGTGCGCCGAACCGTCACATCCCGGTTTATCCCAACCACTCTCACAACCTCATGGAGCTGATTCCACTCCATGGCGGCGGATGCTTGTACAATACGTACATCACCATTTGGCCTGACAATACGAAACTCAGGATTAAAAGTACCGTTACCCGCAAGAGCTTCGGTCAGGGTAGACACGGCCATATCCCGGTCTTCGGGATGCAACATCCCAAACCACTCTTTATAAGTTAACTGTTGCGACTCAGGAACCTGATAAATGCGATGCATCTGCTCATTCCATTCGAGCTTGTCGCTCGCAACGTCCCAGGTCCATACACCAAGCTCCCCCACCTCTACGGCTTTAAGCAAATGCTCCTTGGTACTTTCCAGTTCATTACGTATTTGCACCTGCTTGCTGATATCCGTGGCCATGCCCAGATATCCCGATACTTGTCCCTGCTCGTCGTACAAGCTAGTCACCGACAACAGCACCGGAAATTGTGTGTGATCCGCACGCACATAGGTCCATTCGTGAACATTAGGCAGCCCATGTCGGGATTTGCAAATAAACACATCAAACCCCGGCCGGATCTCTTCACCCAACTCCTCGCTGAACTTCTCAGCGCGCTGAGCAACCTCCCTTTCCAGATGGAACATAGCAGGGGTTTGCTTGCCGATAATATCCCGGGCGGCATAACCCAACATTTTCTCCGCTGCCGGGTTAAACATCAGTATGGTGCCATCAACGTCCGCGGCTATGACGCCATAACCTGCCTGGGCCAAAATCGCCTTTTGTAGCCGATGCATTTCAGAAATTTCCGCCGTTTGCTCTGCAACACGGTGTTCCAATTCCTGGTTAAGCTTTTGAATCTGCCGTTCAACCGCTTTTTGTCGACCGATATCACGCATGATGGCCGCGACACCAATAGCGACCTTGTTTTCATCCAAGACGGGCGTAACCGAAACCGACAACTCTGCCAAACTGCCATCTTTGCGTTTTCGCACTGTGTCATAAGGCAATATCATTTTGCCTTGACGAATCATCTCCAGTGCACGCTCTGATTCATCCTGTTTATCCTCGGGCACCATTAAGCTGACATACTTCTTACCAAGTACTTCCTCGTGTCCAAAGCCAAAGATGCGCTCTGCCGCTAAGTTCCAGTCAGTGATAACACCATTGAGATCGGTACTTACCACCGCATCCTGGCTGTTGGTCACTATTGCCGCCAGGCGTCCCTGTTGTCGTTGCAACTGCTGACGCTGCTGCATATTCAACCAATACAGCAGCAACAAGCTGCCAATGGCCCCCATGCCAAGCAACATGCTTACAAACAGCTTGCCAGTAGCCACAGCCGCCGCATGATCTACACGGGTTTGTGAATACAGCATGCTAAGCGTGATAAACCTTGCGTTTTCAGCGGTATCCAGCGAAACCTCACGCTGTACAACATAGAAGATTTCGTTATCTCGTTGTGCCATCAGGTGACCCGACTCAGAAAAACCGCTTTGAAATTCATCCTGCCAGCGCCACGCCGCGCCCTTTTCAAAGGCGAAAGCGCGCTCAGGTTCCGGGTGCCATAAAAAGTCACCGTGTTGGTTGGTCAGAAATAAAGGCTCGCGGGACGAAACGCCTTCACTGGCATTATTGATAATGACATTAGCATCTACATTAAGAATAACGATGCCAAACAGCTGATTGAACTCATCAAAAACAGGAGTAGATATACGCAGTGTCGGGCGGTAAGGGATTTCCAACTCCCCAAATTCGCGGTTTAGATTGATGTCGGACACATATAATTGTCCGGCCTGTAGCCTGCTGGTTTCCTGAAAATAGTCGCGATGTGCTTTATGTTGCAATTCCGCAGGTGGTACCGCCTGCAACTGGTTGTTGACACGATTCACTCGCACCAACTCCAGACCGTCATCTGCCACGCCAATGTACCTGACCTGCAAAGCTATGGGATGGCTCTGCATAAAACCGACAAAGATCTGACTAAGGCGTGATTTCCAGGATTCACTGCTACTTTGCTCTAAAGCATCAAAGCCGTCGTTGTGAGCGGCCCGCGCCAAGCCGCTGATCGGTGGCACCGACGCCAAAAACAACACGCTGCGTTTTAGCGTTTCAACCGACGCCTGCAAATGCTCAGCCCGCAGCGACACTTGTCCGTTTAATTTGCTGTCAAGTTGGTCAATGCTCCGCTGACGCTCTTTACCTACGTTCCAAACAAATGCCGCCGCTGCCGCCGCAGCAAATAGCACCACAACCGCCAACCAGCTAATCCTGCGCAACACTGCTATTCCCCAACCTTATTGACACAACATGAACTTAACATCATCTATCCCTTTATAAACCCACGCATTACCAGCATATTATTCCCAGCAGTCAAAGGGTGATTATCAGCCAACGGTTGAAAAATGCCAGACCCATCCCAATCTCTGACCGATTCCCAAGTCCCAAGGCCATCAATCCGCCAACCCAAACAGGATACCCTGAAAATGCAAAATGCTTTGGAAATTCAGGGGCTGCGCAAAACCTATCGAGGTGGTGTCGAAGCCCTTAAAGGTATAGACCTGACAGTAAAAGAAGGGGATTTTTTCGCTCTTCTTGGCCCCAATGGAGCAGGTAAATCCACCACCATCGGCATTATCGCCAGTTTAGTCAACAAATCTGCTGGCAGTGTGGTTATCTTTGCCGACGACATGGATAAAAACCTGGTCAAGGCGAAGTCTCATATCGGCTTAGTGCCACAGGAGTTCAACTTCAACCAGTTTGAAACACTATTGCAGATAGTCTGCAATCAAGCTGGCTATTACGGAGTACCTCGCTCTGTTGCTATAGAGCGCGCTGAAAAGTACCTGAAACAACTCGACTTGTGGGAAAAGCGTAATATGCCAGCTCGCACCTTATCAGGTGGCATGAAGCGAAGGCTGATGATAGCCAGGGCATTAATGCATGAACCTAAGGTACTGATCCTGGATGAGCCCACCGCAGGCGTAGATATTGAAATTCGCCGCTCCATGTGGACATTCCTGCAAGAGATAAACCGTCAGGGCATCACCATTATTCTGACAACTCACTATCTGGAAGAAGCGGAAATGCTGTGCCGCAACATTGCGATCATCGATAAAGGGCGCATTATTGAAAACACCAGTATGAAAGGCTTACTGTCTAAGTTAAACGTAGAAACCTTTATTCTCGATCTTCCCCCAAACAGCGTAAAACCGCGGCTTGAAGGCTTTGACTACAGACAACTGGATGACCATACCTTGGAAGTGGATGTGCCTAAAGCCACAGGGCTGAACGGCGTCTTTAGCCAGTTATCGGAGCAAGGCGTACAAGTACTCAGCATGCGAAATAAGGCCAACCGTCTGGAAGAACTGTTTGTACGGCTGGTTGAAGACGGGCGCAACCAATCCATTAAGGATAAGGAAGTACAACATGGCTAATCTGCAGTTTATCGCCCTGAAAACCTTGTGGCGTAAAGAATGCACCCGTTTTCTGCGCATCTGGGTGCAAACCCTGGTTCCCCCCGCTATAACTATGAGCCTGTATTTTGTGATTTTCGGCAGTCTCATTGGTAGCCGTATCGGCGAAATGGGTGGCTTCAGCTATATGGAATTTATTGTACCCGGCCTGATTATGATGTCGGTGATCACTAATGCCTACGCCAATGTGTCTTCTTCCTTCTTCAGCGCCAAATTCCAGCGCAATGTGGAAGAGTTATTAGTGGCGCCGCTGTCCAATTGGATCATCATTCTCGGCTTTGTCGGTGGTGGCGTGGCCCGTGCCCTGCTGGTCGGCTTGATTGTTACCCTGGTGTCGCTGTTTTTTGTGGATATTCAGATCCATCACCCGTTGATGCTGGTTACCACCCTGGTATTAACCTCGACCTTGTTTGCCGCCGCTGGACTGGTGAATGCGGTGTATGCCAAAACCTTTGATGACATCAGCGTGATCCCCACCTTTGTGCTGACCCCCCTTACCTATTTGGGCGGTGTATTTTATTCCCTCACCTTGTTACCGGAGTTTTGGCAATGGGTGAGCAAAGCCAACCCCATAGTGTATATGGTCAATGGATTCCGTTACGGTTTTCTCGGTGTGTCGGATGTCGGCATTGGCACCTCCATTGCGGTACTGCTAGCCTTTAACCTGGCGCTGTTCGCCACCGCATGGCATTTGATTAATAAAGGCGTAGGGATCCGTAGCTGATGGGTGAGTCTAAAATTGTCACCAGTAACCAACAGGGGCCGCACGAGAAGCTTGAAGAGCTGGTCAGGCGTCACCTGAGCAGTGAATCACAAAAGCCCTTTAGCCAACATACCCTGGATGCCTTTGCCGAAGCACAGGCCTGGCTCAAAGACTGGCAAGGGCCGCTGATTATGGACTCCTGCTGCGGCGTGGGCGAAAGCACCGCGGTAATTGCCGCCCTCTATCCTGAGGCGAAAGTCATTGGTGTGGATAAGTCTGCACTGCGCACCAGCAAACACGAGCGTGGTTATGCAGTGGATCAGGACAATTACCTGGTACTGCGGGCCGATCTGAATGACTTTTGGCGGCTGGCTTATCAAAGTGGCTGGAAACTGCAGCGGCACTTCCTGCTCTACCCCAACCCCTGGCCCAAATCCATGCATGTAAAGCGGCGCTGGCATGGCGGGGCCTCCTTTGCTGATATCCTCAAGCTGGGCGGTACCCTAACAGTGCGCAGTAACTGGCCCTTGTATATCGAAGAATTTGCTTTGGCACTAGGTATTGCAGGTATTCAGGCAACCCCCGCGCTTTATCAGGCCGACCAGTCCATGACACCCTTTGAGCGTAAATACTGGGCGAGCGGTCAGCAAAGCTGGCAGTTGGAAGTCGCGCTGCCTTAATACCAGAGCCCGTTAATCCGGGCTCCTTTCTTAAAGAAACGTAGCAATCTCTCTTAAGTCTTTTTTTACCAGTGCATGTTCAGGCACGGTGGCGTCCTCGGCGGGATAACCTGCTATCAGCAGCATATAGGGGCGTTCATTATCCGGATTACGCTGGCATATTTCAGTCAGAAAACTCATGGGTTTAGGCGTATGGGTTAGTGTCACCAACCCAGCCTGATGTAAGGCCTGAATCAAAAAACCAGTGGCCAGTCCAACCGACTCGTGCACATAGTAATTTTGCTGGTTATCCTGAGCATGAATGCCCCCGCGTTTCTGGCTAAACACAGCGATAAGCCAAGGCGCGTGCTCCAGATAAGGCTTCTGCGCATCGGTACCCAGGGGCTTCAGCGCCCCCAGCCATTCTTCTCCGGCGCGTCCTTCATAGAAAGAGCGCTCCAAAGCCTCGGCCTGTTGCCGAATCTGTTGTTTAACGCTGGGGTCTTGAATGGCGACAAAGTGCCAGGGTTGATGGTTGGCACCACTGGGGGCGGTTCCTGCCGAACGAATACAGGTTTCAATCAACGCTTGACTGACTGGGCGATCCGAAAACGAGCGTATCGTATGGCGACGACAACAACTGGCATAAAATGCCTGGGCGCGGGCCAACATTTCCTCTGGGGGGAACTCCTGATAATCCATCAGGGGAACACAAGCATGATCCTGCATAACAAATCCTTGGCATTGAGCAAGGACTTATAAGTACCGCATCCTAGCCTGGCGGGTCAATTCACCCAACAAACAGGAATAGCTACATTTTCTTTACCACTGTCAAGAATCGCAGCCAGATAGAAGAATGAACGGGACAGCCCCCTTAGCTTAAGAATGCCTGGGGGCGGCTAAAATAAAAGCCCTGCCCATAGCGAATTCCCATTCCCTGCACAGCGTCAAGCGCACTTTTATCTTCAATATGCTCGGCAATCACCGCAATACCCCGTTCATCGGCCAGTTGGTTCAGATGGCCGACAAAATCCAGCGTTTCCTGGCTGTTTACCATTTGACGGATCAGTGCGCCATCAACCTTCACACCATCAATGGGTAAATCCAGAATACTGGTGATATTGCTGGAAATAGCACCGAAGTGATCGACAAAGAGTTTGATATTCAAACGTTTGCAGAGGGCCAGAAAGGACATAAAGTCATCACGAAAATCAAAGGCCGTGGAAGCCATCAATTCAAGAGTGACTCGACTTGGAACGGGGTAATCATCCAGAAACTCGGCAAGAAATTTGGCGAAGGCAGGTTCCACTATGTCCTGCTGACTGATATTGATGCTAAATGCCATATTGTTGTTGCGAAAGTAGCTGGCACAGCGGTAGAAAATGCGTTGGCTGAGCTCACCAAAACATTGATGGCGCTCGACAAGATATAGAAACTCGCTGGGTAGGAAGGTTCTTTCATCATCGGTGACCAACCTTGCCAAACACTCGTAGCTCCATACAGCATGATGTTGCAGATCCATAATCGGCTGGAAATAGGGCACGATACGCTCAATATCGAATAAACCGTCTATCTCTTTAATTCGCATGCAATTTCTTCTTATCAACCCGATAATCTCAATATAGCAGCGCAGTTGCTGGCCGGATACCAATTTGTCCGGCTTGTTTGCGGTGGATGACGCAAGAGGGGAAAAAGGGTAAAGTCCGCGTCCGGACGGTTGAATAGAGAATGTCAGTGACTAATGCCCAAGCCAGCCTGGCGCATCTGTATCGAGTATTTACCAAGCCTGAAGGTCAGGATTCCAAGCTGGCTCAGATAGAGCGCCACCTGTCCGACAATCTGGCGGATTTTTTATCCCGACATGTAGTAGCCAGTAACCGTTCCTTGGAAGATATCGAACAGGACTTCAACCAGTCACTGATCCCCGAGCAGCCGCAATTTGTCTCTGAGCATGCCGAACAGCTGCTGGATAAGCTGGTTGCCCATTCGGTTAATACCTACTCTCCACGCTTTATCGGTCATATGACCTCCGCCCTGCCCTATTTCCACCTGAGCCTGGCCAAGTTGTTAGTAGGCTTAAACCAAAACCTGGTAAAAATCGAAACCTCTAAGGCATTCACTCCCTTGGAACGCCAGGTCTTGGGCATGATTCACCGTCTGGTTTACAACCATGATGATAATTTCTATCAACAGTATCTGCATAATGCCAACCGCAGTCTGGGAAGCTTTTGCAGCGGGGGGACTATTGCCAACATTTCCGCCCTTTGGGTGGCCCGCAACAAACTTTTTGCCCCCCGGGGTAAGTTTCGCGGTATCAGCCAGGACGGATTGCTGGCCGGCATGCGTGAATACGGTTACGAAAAACTATCGGTTATCACCTCCAAGCGCGGCCATTATTCACTCGGCAAAGCAGTGGATGTTCTTGGCCTGGGTCGCCAAAGCTTATTGACCTTGCCTTGCCCGCGACAAACTCTCGACCCCGAATTGGCACTTAAAGAAGGGCAAGCCATTTTAGCCGAAGGCGGCAAAGTCATGGCTCTGGTTGCTCTGGCCGGAACCACGGAAACCGGCCATATCGATCCTCTGAATGAACTGGCCGATGTAGCAGCCGAGTTAGGTTGTCACTTACACGTTGATGCCGCCTGGGGCGGTGCTACCCTGTTTTCCCGACGCTATGGCAACTTGCTAAAAGGTATTGAACGCGCCGACTCGGTTACATTAGATGCCCATAAACAGATGTACGTGCCCATGGGGGCTGGCATGGTGCTGTTTAAAGACCCCGACGCCGGCAATCAGGTTCGTCACCATGCGCAATACATTCTGCGACAGGGCTCAAAAGATCTGGGCGCCACCAGTCTGGAAGGCTCACGTAATGGCATGGCCATGATGCTGTATGCGTCACTACATATTCTGGGCAGAAATGGTTATGAGTTATTGATTGATCAGAGTATTGAGAAAGCCGCCGCCTTTGCCACCTTAATTGAAGCCCATCCGCACTTTCAGCTGACGACTTCTCCGATACTCTGCTTACTGACCTACCGTTTCGTTCCGCAAGCTGTGCAGTCAATACTGAAGGGGCAACCTGAACTGGCCGCGCAGCTTAATCCGTTGCTGGATGAGTTAACGGTGGCGATTCAAAAACAACAACGAGAATCAGGGCACTCTTTTGTATCCCGTACCCGCCTTGAGATACAAGATTATGACAGCCCCATCAATGTGTTCCGGGTTGTACTGGCCAATCCACTAACCAGTACAACAGACTTGACGGATATTCTGGCAGAGCAGGAGCGGCTGGCTCATACACTACCTCAATACCAAGAGTTGTTAACGCTAGTGTCCAGAGCTTCTATCTGAGCCTGTTGTTGTGCTCCACCACATAACGCAACTCTCTTTCTACGGCGGGTACTAACTCGGCATAACGTCGATGCAAATAATGATAGACCTCGCCCTGATAGACAGCAGGCAGGGCGATTTGTACCCCTTGAGGACCAATCATACGGATATGTTCATAAGAGAGCACCAGTAAGGCATAGTCAATGCGTTGGTGAGCCAACATATCCAGTACCTGCTGGTGCGAAGACAACTCCATACGCCTTATTTTTGTAGACCGTAACACCTCACTCAGCACGGTTTTTCCCCCTACCAGGGCAACCATTTTGCTCGCATCCTGCAAAATCTGTTGCTGACACACCACAGTTTGCGCACATACCAGATAGACTTCTACCTCCATTAACGCCACGTTTGCACGCACCATGTCTGGTAACTGTTCTTCTGCCATAGCGAACTTGGCGGCAATGCCATCAACTTCGCCACGATTACCAACGATAAACTCTCTTTCGCTCGCTACCGGCGTAAATGCCAGTTCGATGCCCAGGTTTGCATATGCTTGACGTAATTCATTCTGAATAAGGCTGATTTGCGGATGACTGATATAGGAAAATAATAGCGCGGAGGGAGGTGGCTCAGCATAAGCCTTTTGAAAAAAGGCGCCGGACAATAGCAAAATGCCGGCGCATAGTTGTCTGATAAGCATATAGCATTCCCTGGCTGAAATCAGACAAGTGTAGTCGTTATTCGTGCAATTCCACCTGAATATTATCGATCAATCTGGCCCTACCCAGGAAAGCAGCCCCCAGGATAACCAGATGGGTATCTTCATGGCTGGGATGCAATAAGGACTGTGCAGAACGTATTTCTATGTAATCAGGCTTCAGCCCCTCTTCCATCAGTTGCTGCTTATGCTCCTGAATCAAACGGCTGAAATCCCGGCGTCCAAGTTGGATGGCATCAGCAACAGACTGCAGAGTACGGTACAAGGCAGGCGCAATTTCACGTTCATCGGTGGTCAGGTAGTTGTTTCTGGAACTCATCGCCAGACCATCACCTTCCCGTACCGTCGGCACACCGTGAACCTTCAGATTCATGGACAAGTCCGTCACCATAGCCTTAATCACTTGAAGCTGCTGGAAGTCTTTCTCACCGAAAAAGGCATGATTAGGTTGCACCATATTGAACAGCTTGCACACTATGGTGGCTACGCCCCGAAAATGTCCCGGGCGGCTGGCACCGCAGATCATATAAGAGATGCCAGGTACCTCGACGAAGGTTTGTTGTTCCAAACCACGGGGGTATATGTCTTCCACCTGCGGGGTAAAAACCACATCAACCCCTAAGGACTCTAGCGCCGCCAGATCGTGCGCCATAGTACGAGGGTAGGCCGCCAAATCTTCATCTGGGCCGAACTGAAGAGGGTTAACGAAAATAGAAGCCACCACCATATCGGTCACTTCCCTGGCTTGTTTAACCAAACGCAGGTGGCCATGGTGCAGATTCCCCATGGTGGGTACAAAGCCAATTACTTTGCCTTCCAGTTGCCAGCGTCGTCTGATGTCGCGCAAGCTGGCAATATCACTGATCACTTGCATCATTCACCTCAACTAAAACTGTGTTGCTCTGACGGGAAGCGCCCGTTTTTGACCTCTTCGATATACAAGCTCACCGCTTTACGGATATCACCGGTCTCGGCCAGATAGTTTTTGGAAAATTTAGGCATGTAATTAGCACTAATGCCAAACATGTCATGCATTACCAATACCTGCCCGTCGGTGTGAGGACCAGCGCCGATTCCGATCACCGGAATACTGAGCGTTTGGCTGATGCGCTCGCCCAACTCGGTAGGAATACATTCCAGTACCAGCAACTGAATGCCCGCCTGCTCCAAGGCCAGCGCCTGAGCAACGATTTCATCGGCCGCACTTTGCTCACGCCCCTGTACTTTAAAACCACCAAACTTATGCACTGATTGCGGGGTTAATCCCAGATGGCCGCATACCGGCACGCCACGCTCAGCCAAGCCTTTGATGGCTTCAACCAGCCACAAGCCGCCTTCCATCTTGACCATTTCCGCACCGGCAGCCATAAGTTGCGCTGCGTTGGCATAGGTCTGTTCGGCCGTGGCGTAAGACATAAACGGCATATCAGCAACAACGAATGCACGCTGCGCACCATTTTTAACCGACTTTGTATGATAAGCCATCTGTTCTACGGTAACAGGTAAGGTGCTGTTTTCACCCATCAGTACCATCCCCAGAGAGTCGCCTATCAACATCACATCGATACCCTGCTCATCAAACAACTTGGCAAAGCTGGCATCATAGGCCGTGATAACACTGATTCGCTCACCCTGTTGTTTCATTTTTGCCAGGGTTGAGATCGTCACTTTTTTCATAGGTTCCCCCACGTCGCTGCACGCGACTTATCCCATCTGGGCCGACCACATCAGCCAGGCCCCCAAATCGGCACACCGCAGTCAGGACTTCGCCAGTTGTGCGTGAACGCTGTCACTATCCAGCAAGGTTAGCAGACCATTACCCGGACAAGCATCCAGTAGCACACCGAGTTTACGGCCATCCGGCATGACTAGGTCCGGCGCAATCTCAAACAACGGGTACAATACAAACTCCCGCTCTGCCATCCCATAATGGGGCACAGTCAGCTCGGGTAACTCAATCACTTGATCGTCGTACAACAGAATATCCAGATCCAGAGTTCGTGCGCCCCAACGACGCTCTCTCACCCGTCCCTGATGATTTTCTATTGTCTGTAAAGCATGCAAGAAATCCAGCGGTGCCAGCAAGGTTTCCACCACCGCCACAGCATTGACATAGTCAGGCTGGTCCTGTGGTCCCATCGGTTTGCTGGCATAAAAAGAAGAGCTGCGCAGGAGCTTGGCAACGCTCGGCTGGTCAAGCATTCTCAATGCTTGCAGTAATTGCTCCTGAGGCTGGTCTAGATTACTACCCAACCCGATATAACAACGGCGCATCAGGATTGCGGCTTTTTAGTGGTTCTTGGCCGTCTGCGGCGACGGTTGCTACGTTTGCTGCGGTCTGAATCCTGCAAACGTTCAAGCATTGACTTACGTCGCTCTGCATCGGCGTCCTGGAAATCCGTCCACCAACTAGCCAGCACTTCGAGCTCACCACCTTCGATGCTCGCTCTGAGTAATAGAAAGTCGTAGGCAGCTCGAAACTTTGGATGTTCCAGCAACACATAGGCACGTTTACCAAAACGTCTGCTCAGACGATGCTGCAGAGCCCAAATATCACGCATCGGCAACGTAAAGCGCTTAGGGATCATAATCCGCTGCAACTGGCGATTGAGCACATCATTCATCGCCATATTGAAGGCATCCTGATTACTCAATCCGCCATCAGCCTGCAATTGCTGGCAACGCTGTTCTACCGGATACCACAACAAGGCGGCATAGATAAAAGCGGGGGTCACCCGCAACTCAGCGTTGATTCGCTCATCGGTATTAACCAAGACCTGCTCAACAAACTGACATTCTTTACTGCCAGGTACTTTGAGCATGGGCTGCAATTGCGGGAATAGCTGACCAAACAAGCCATACTGTTGCAGCAAGCGATAGGTGGCTAAACCCTTGCCGGATAAAAACAGCTTAAGCACTTCCTCAAACAAACGAGCAGGAGGAATATTTGCCAGCAGAGGAGCCAATTGCGGAATAATATCGCCGGCTTCATTCGCGATCTGCATATCCAATTTAGCGGCAAAACGCACAGCCCTTAGCATACGCACAGGATCTTCGCGATAACGGGTTTCCGGGTCACCAATCAGGTGAATCTTTCGCGTTTTCAACGCCTGCATACCGCCAGCAAAATCCGTCACACTGAAGTCAGCAATGTTGTAATACATGGCGTTAAAGGTGAAATCTCTGCGCTGAGCATCTTCTTCAATACTGCCAAACACGTTATCGCGCAGAATCAAGCCTTCATCACTGTGTTTGCTGAGTTTGTCATCTACCGCTTCGGATTGTGACTGGTGATGCCCCCGGAATGTAGCCACCTCAATAATTTCTCTGCCAAACACCACGTGTGCCAAGCGAAAACGCCGCCCGATCAGGCGACAATTGCGAAACAACGCCTTAACCTGTTCAGGTTCAGCGTCAGTGGCAACATCAAAGTCCTTAGGATGCAGACCAAGCAGCAAATCACGTACACAACCGCCCACTAAATGCGCCTGAAAGCCGGCATTATGCAGACGATACAATACCTTCAACGCATTATCGCTGATGTCCTGACGGGAAATTCCGTGCTCAGCACGGGGGATGATCACGGGCGTAAGCTTAATCTTCGCTGGTTGGCCGGAAAGCACCTGTTTGACCTTGTTAATGACACGGGAAATGATAATGCTGTCTCCTGCACTGCCCATGAGCCTAAAAAATGGGCGCTAATGATATACCAGCAAGGGAAAAAAGAGAATCGAACAGCTTAGCTGTACCTATTGTTCAACCAGCACTTCTCGTTGCGGGGGCAACAGTGCCGGTGACCAATTCCTGCAAGCCCATTCCAGCAACTTCTCCAATTGACTAAATTCAGTCAGCACGGCGTCGGGAAAACCCAGTATGCTCAAGGCCCGGCGCACATTTTTCAGCGCCTGATAGTTATCCAGTGCAGGTGCATGATTCTGCTTGCTAAGCTTTAGTCCTGGCCGGGTCGATGCGACGGGAAGGTGTAACCAGGTTGGCGCAGCGGCGCCCAAGGCATGATACAAAGCCACCTGCAGCACTGTGACATCGAGCAAATCGGCGCCGCGAACCACCTGCGTAATGCCTTGTTCAATATCATCCGCCACCACCGCCAATTGATATGCGTACAAGCCATCTTTACGACGCACCACAAAATCCTCTTCAGCCTGTGTCGCCTCAACCTTAACCAGGCCCAGATGTTCATCACGAAAACTGTACACAGGTTGCTGATTCAAAAAGCGAATAGCAGCGGGGCCTGCCTGCGTATTCTTGGCTGCCAGGCAACGTACATGGCCACCCTCTTGTTTGATTTTCGCCCTGGTACAATGGCAAGCATAGCTCTGGCCAGCGCCAGACAACTGTGCCAACAGCGCATCATAACGTTCACTCTGCTGACTTTGGTACAACACCTGGCCATCCCAGTGTAAACCGTGAGCGTCTAACTGAGACAGAATAAGCCCGGAGGCGCCCGCCACTTCCCTTGGAGGATCGATATCTTCTATGCGCACCAGCCACTGTCCCTGTTGGCTTCTAGCCTGTAAAAAACTGCCTAATGCGGCTACCAGCGAACCTAAATGCAGCGGACCAGAAGGGGAAGGGGCAAAACGACCGATGTAAGCGGATTCAGCCATCATGGATTACGTATTGATGCGAGATATGCGGTAGTAAGCACGAGCGACACCCATGCTTAGTAGATATGGAAACCTGTAAGTAAGCTATGACCTTGAAAAACAGCACGGAGCGACAATAAACCGCTCCGCAAACAGTCATATCAGCCTTGCATCTGCTTTTCTTTGATCTCAGCCATCGTCTTACAATCGATACAAAGGTCGGCTGTGGGGCGCGCTTCAAGGCGACGTACACCAATCTCAATACCACAGGCATCACAGAATCCGAAATCATCTTCTTCAATGCGTTTCAGCGTTTTTTCGATCTTCTTGATCAGCTTGCGCTCACGATCCCTAGTACGTAACTCCAGGCTGAATTCTTCTTCCTGAGCTGCGCGGTCAACAGGGTCGGGAAAGTTTGCCGCTTCATCCTGCATATGGTGCACGGTACGATCCACTTCCTCACGCAACTGATCACGCCACGCCTTAAGAATACGGCGGAAATGTTCCAGTTGCGGCTCATTCATGTACTCCTCGCCGGGCTTCTCCTGATAGGGAGCCAAACCAGCCAGAGCCAATAATCCGAGTGACTTATGTGAATTTTCTGTTGGCATCAGCCAAGTCTCCTAAACAGCTTTCCGAGCTAAAGCAAGCGGCTATCTATAGCAGAAAGGCACTTACCAGGCAATTTTTATCACAACCAGCTCTTCGAGCGCTGTACTGTCCAAAATCAGAAGCCTTATATGGTCTTTAGGGGTTAAAAATCAACCCTAAAATTCAACAAACAAAATCGAGTGGTTGATTTAACAGAATTTTTTCAGCGCTAAAGGTGCAATTATAGGCCATCACTTCCACACCAGATGCCTGCGCTTTCGCCAACGCCTGTGCATATTGTGGATCAATGTGTCGGGCCACCTTTACCGACTGAATACCGCTATGCTGTACACAAAAAAACAGCACAGCACGCGCCCCTTGGGCTGCCATATAAGCCAACTCGGCTAAATGACGCTGACCACGCTGCGTAACCGCATCCGGGAAGTAACCTTGCTCGTTGTCCAGCAAGGTAACGGATTTTATTTCAACATAGCAATCCGCTTTATCCGCTGCTCTCAACAATAAGTCGATACGGCTATTCTCCTGTCCATATTTCACTTCCCTGGCAATCTGCTGATAGCCGGTCAGTTCGACAATCACCTCTTTACGCACCGCTTCTTCAACAACGCGATTGGCATTGAGGGTATTAATACCAATCCACTGCTGCTGATGGTTTTGGGCAAGCTGCCAGCTATAAGCAAGTTTACGCTTGGGGTCATTATGATAGGACAGCCAGACCACAAATCCCGGTTCGGCACAGCCGGTCATGGCACCGGTATTAGCACAATGAGCGGTCACAATCTCACCGCTATCTAACTGTACATCGGCTAAAAAACGCTTGTATCTCTTCAGCAATACACCGCGAATTAATGGAGGATCAAAGAGCATGGCTTGAGAGAGGCCCCTTAGCTGGTAAAATGACAGTACTTAACTGCCTGGGCAAACAAGCCGCTCAGGATAGCATAACAGGAGTATTTCATGTCCAGCTTGCAAGTCCGTCTTAGTTCGTCCGCCCCTGAAAGCCAATGGGGAAGCAAAGCCCCGGTATCTTTCGATAACCAAACGGCCACAATTCACCTGTCTGGTGTCGATAAAGAGCAAACCCGCAGCATTCGTAAAGCCGCTCGTGTATTGGACGGCATGGGGGTTGAAAAAGTCCAACTCGTTGGCACCTGGAGCCTTGATCAGCAGTGGGCGTTTGCCGGTAGCTTCACCACAGCCAAAAAGCAGAATCATATTCAATGGGCCGATGATGCCAACCAGGACAAACTGGTGAAGATGTATCAGGCTTTATTATTTACCCGTAATTTGATCAACCGCACACCAGAAGACGTCTATCCGCAGAGTCTGGCCAAGGATGTTGTGGACTGGCTGTCACAATTAGCACCGAACCAGGTATCGGCCAAAACCTGGGTAGGCGAAGAGCTCAAAGACGCCGGTTGGGCCGGCATTTACAATGTAGGCAGAGGCAGTGAACGCCCGCCGGTATTACTGGAACTGGATTTTAATCCCAGTGGTAAAAGCGATGAGCCGGTAGCCGCCGCCTTGGTTGGCAAAGGCATTACCTTTGACAGTGGCGGTTACAGCATTAAAGCCAGTGAAGGCATGTTGACCATGAAGTGTGATATGGGTGGTGCTGCCACCGTCAGTGGCGCTTTGGGACTGGCAATTCTGCAAGGATTGAGCAAGCGAGTGAAACTCTTCCTGTGCTGTGCTGAGAACCTGATCAGCGGTCATGCTTATAAGTTAGGAGATATCCTGACCTATAAAAATGGCGTGACCGTTGAGATTGTCAACACCGATGCCGAGGGTCGTTTAGTGCTGGCCGATGGCTTGCTGGCGGCGGGTGAAACCGGCGCTCCCTTAACCATCAATGCGGCCACCCTAACCGGTGCCGCTGTAATGGCCCTAGGTGGTGAATATCACGCCTTGTTTGGCTTGGACAAAGACACTCAAGGCCGTATGCAGCAATTTGCCGAACAGGAAATGGAGCCGGTATGGCCACTGCCTCTTGATGCCTGGCATCAGGAAATGTGCCCATCTCCCTATGCTGATACCGCCAACAGTCGCCCCATGAAAGGTGGTGGTGCCGGTGGCGCTTCCAATGCGGCAGGCTTCTTGTCACGCTTTGTGGCCAATGAAGGTAAAGGTTGGGTTCATATGGATTTGGCTGGCGCCTTTAATAACAGCGCCACATCAACCATGCCAGCCGGTGCCACGGGTATGGGCATCAGAACCATCGCCCGCGCTCTGCTTGATGCATAGTTCAAAATAGAAGGGAAGCCAGTGGCTTCCCTTTTCTCAGATACCGCCTAAGCGTTCTGCTAATTCTTTGTATCTGCGTACGTCATCGCTATCGAAAAGAGGCCTGCCCTCACCATCTTTGTCTCTCGCGACCAGCAAGCTCTCGCGTTCCAGGCGCTCGACCCTAATCTCCGCTACGCCCAGATAATCCGCAACCTCAGACACTGACATCAAACTCATTACTGTAATCCCCGTAAATGGTATAGGTGTTTTAGCACAGACCTTTTATCACTAGCTCCCTCCGAGGAGGCACAGTATTTTGCACTGCTGCTACCACTCGGCAGCCATATGTCGGCCTTTTTAATTAACTTACTGAAAATCTACCTGTTTTGACAGATAATACGCAGACACAAAGAATGTCACTCAACTCCTGGGAAATCAATGGATACCTGGTCTGCCGCTATCATGCTGTTTTTCATCATGGATCCGTTGGGCAACTTGCCCATTTTCATGTCTGTGCTGAAAGGGATCCCATCACGCCGACGACGTATTATTGTAGCCAGAGAGTTGTTGTTTTCCCTGGCCATCATGTTGTTATTTCTGTACAGCGGCCAGGCAGTTCTTGATTTTCTCAACGTCAGGCAGGAAACCGTCAGCGTAGCGGGCGGTATCGTGCTGTTCCTTATCGCTATTCGTATGATATTCCCGCAACCCGGCGGCCCCACAGGGCACAGTTCAGATTCAGAGCCCTTTTTAGTGCCATTGGCCATTCCATTGGTCGCCGGCCCTTCCCTGCTTGCAGCACTTATTCTTATTGCTAACCAGGATCCCAGCCGGATGACGGACTGGACTATCGCCGCCGTATCGGCCTGGTTTGTTTCTTCCGTTATTTTAATGTTTTCCGGCTTGTTTCACCGCATTCTGGGGGAACGCGGTTTGACCGCGGTAGAACGTCTGATGGGCATGATCCTAGCCATGATTTCCATCCAGATGTTTCTGGACGGTATCGCCAAATATTTGGAGCATAGTGTATGAAGTTAAACACCTTTCAACGTGTCAGAGCTTTGCAAGGTTGGCAGGCCGTTGCTTTTGGTGCCACCCTAGTGGAGCGCAGCTTGCCGAACTATCAGCTATTCTGCGAGGTCAGCAATTTTGGCGATGCCGAGCAATATCGTAATAGCTTGAACGCGGTGTGGGACTGGTTAGCTAACCCTAAAGCCAAATTGAACTTAGGGGTGCACTTGGAGCGTATTGAAGAGGCCACCCCGGATGCTGAAGCATTCGATTCTTTTGGTGTTTACCCCGCCATTGACCTTTGCATGTCTTTTGCTGCGCTGTTGCAACTGATGATGGGAGAAGACCTGCAAGGTGCAGTGGTAATCAGCAAGTTGTCGCAAGGCTCCGTTGAAGCCTTTATAGAGGCCACCAGTGATGCAGAATTAGATGCCAAACAAATCAAAGCCCACCCTCTGATGGAATGGGAAGTGGCCTTTCAAAATGAGTTGTTAGACCGTCTCGACACCCTAAACAGAGACAAGGACGGGATTCAACTGCTGCGCACCATGGCCGTAGAAGAAGGCATCAGTAATATTGGCTTGGAAATCGGCTGATAGCGCTTAGTCTGCAGTTCGCCAACGCAGGCCACAAGGGGCTGGATTTGTCCAAATATGCACTCGACAGATAAAACAGCCTCAGCGTTTAATGTGTTTGTAACTGTTGCATCTGAAACGCCTGCCAGGCGGACGGCTCAAGTGTTTGCACATCAAGCAAGCGCAGTCTGACTGAGTCATAGCCGGGCTCATCGCCAAGGGGGATGACATAACCAATCAGCCCATGACGTTGTTTATCAAACCAGATATCCCCCTGTTTACCAGACAGGCCTACACCGCCAATGCGGTAATGCAGGCTGTCCCTTCCATCTCGTTGTACCTCGCCTATAAACTGCAATTGCACCTCGCCAAATGATTTAAATTGCCCTGGCTTTTGGCGAAAATCAAAGTCTAATCGCTCAAATGTCATTGTGCTTTGCTTATCGGCCTTATGAGCGACAAATCCGCTGAGACTAGCGAAGTCAAAATCATAGCTGTGCCAGTATTGCCCGCCCAACGCAAACTGCATTTGTTGCGCATTGAGCTCTATCTGCAAATAACCATCATGTGCTAGCAGGCTAGCGGTTTGCCGTTGCTCGCCCTGCGCATTTAATCGGTATACAACAAAGCTTGTAACATTGTTAGTCAATGGATGGGTAACCGCCCGGACTAGCGTTGCTCTGCCTGCGCCGCTATGCCATTTAAACGACTCTATGTGATTTTTGGCAGGAAAATACACGGCAATAAAAGCGGCGTTGCTGCCATCCAGATTTGATTTTTCATACCACCGCATTTGCCCGTTCTGGTCAGCATAAACTGCCGCAGTAATGAGCCATCCGCTCAGAACAAGCCCGATAGTGTTGAACAATATACGCACAGCCCTTCCCCTTTGTTGGCAGAACCAGCATAGTTCCCCTGTGGGCAAAGGCAGTTACAAAGTGTAAGGAATTATATGGCTAGAGTTTAGGCAGTAGGATGGCAAGCCAGCTCACTACTATGATCAGCAGAGTAAAAAAGACCGCGGCTGAGCCTAAGTCTTTCGCTTGCTTGGAGAGAGGATGACACTCGGTACTGATTCTATCTATGGCCGCTTCAATAGCACTATTCAGGCATTCCACCATCAGTAACAATAGCAGTGGACCAATCAGCAGAATAAGCTCCACCGGGGAGTCGGCCAGCCAAATCGCCACTGGCAACAGCAGCACACACAGTAGCAACTCCTGACGAAAAGCCGCCTCATAACGAAACGCATAGCCAATGCCATCCATGGAACAAAGCGTAGCGCGCCAGACCCTGGCCAATCCAGTTCCGTTGGGCTTTTTCATGCTGTCTCCAGATACTCGAACAACTGATAACTCACTTGTTTGGTCTGCTTGTGCTTTAGCAACTGCCAATTGGCTGGTATGGGCAAATTCGCGCCGACCTCGGCTTCAACATAAATCAATGCACCGTTATTAAGCCGTTGATTGACGCTTAACAAGGGGATGACTTCATCCAACAATGACTTATGAAAAGGGGGATCAAGAAACACCAGGTCAAAGCTTTCATCACTCTTGGCTAGATAGGCTTGCACATTACCTTTGATCAGTCTGGCCTGATTTTGTGCTCCCAGAGTCTGAATATTTTTGTCCAATAACAGGGCTGCCTGACGATCCTGCTCAACAAAAGTTACTGAGGCTGCATGCCGCGACAGCGCTTCGAACCCCAGCCCCCCGGTGCCGGCAAAGGCATCCAGACAGCGGCTATCCGCCACATGCGCGGTCAGCCAGTTGAATAGGGTTTCTTTGGTACGATCTGTGGTGGGGCGCAAGCCGTCCAAATCCATGACAGGGAGCTTTCTTCCCCGCCATCGTCCACCTATGATACGAATACTACCCGTGGCAGTAGCCTGGCTTTTAACAGCTCGCTTCATTTGTCAATTCAAGAAATGCTATGATTGCGCACAGTCTAATCGGCTGCGGCCGATAACCCAACGATTTTCAAAGGATCCGCAACGCCCATGTCAAAGTTTTTCGGCTGGTTCAAAAAAGATAAACCAGCGCCCGTAGATGACAAACCCACGCCTCAGGCGGAACCCTCAATCCCAGCGACTGAAGAAAACGAATCTACCGTTGCAACCCCTGAGACCACGGCACCCGCGCTGGCCCCGGAGGCAATCACTGAAGTTGAAACGACAACGGCGGACATAACGCCTGAGCCTGAGCCTGAGCCTGAGCCTGAGCCTGAGCCTGAGCCTGAGCCTGAGCCTGAGCCTGAGCCTGAGCCTGAGCCTGAGCCTGAGCCTGAGCCTGAGCCTGAGCCTGAGCCTGAGCCTGAGCCTACAAGCAAAACCGGTTTCTTTGCCAGACTCAAGCAAAGTTTATCCCGCACCAGCAGTAATATCGGCAGCGGTATTGCCAGTTTGTTTCGGGGTAAAAAGATCGATGACGAACTATTCGAAGAATTGGAAACACAGCTGCTGGTCGCCGATGTGGGCATTAACACCACAGGAACCATTATTCAGCAGCTGACCGAGGGCGCCAAGCGCGGCCAATTGCGCGACGGCGATGCCTTGTATGGCCTGCTGAAAACGCAAATGGCGGGCATGTTGGAAGGCGTCAGCCGGCCCCTGGACGTTAATTCTGCATCGGGCCCCTTTGTAATCTTAATGGTTGGAGTAAACGGCGTAGGAAAAACCACCACTATAGGTAAGTTGGCTAAACAGTTCCAACAACAGGGCAAGAGTGTCATGCTGGCAGCCGGTGATACCTTCAGAGCGGCCGCCGTTGAACAGTTGCAAACCTGGGGAGAGCGCAACAAGATTCAGGTGGTTGCCCAACATACCGGGGCCGACAGTGCTTCGGTCATCTTTGATGCCCTGCAATCGGCCAAATCCCGCAATGTGGATATACTGATCGCGGATACCGCCGGTCGTTTGCAAAACAAAGATAACCTGATGGAAGAACTAAAAAAAATCGTACGGGTTATGAAGAAAATCGACCCCGAAGCGCCGCATGAAATCATGCTGACATTGGATGCAGGAACGGGCCAGAATGCCATCTCTCAGGCCCGCCTGTTTAATCAGGCGGTGGGGCTGACCGGTTTATGCCTGACCAAGCTCGATGGTACGGCTAAAGGCGGCGTGATTTTTGCCCTGGCGGACCAATTTTCCTTACCCATTCGCTATATCGGCGTGGGCGAAGGTATTGATGATTTGCGTCCCTTTGACGGCCCGCAGTTTGTCGATGCCCTGTTTGCTGAGAAAGACTAACCATGATCCGGTTTGAGCAGGTCAGTAAAACCTATCCAGGGGGCCAGCAGGCCCTGCGTCAGGTGAATTTTCATATTGCCCCTGGAGAGATGGCTTTTCTGACTGGCCATTCAGGCGCAGGTAAAAGTACCTTACTGAAACTCATCAGTATTATGGAGCGGCCAACTGTTGGTCGGGTGATGATCAATGGCCATGACCTGAACCGCATTCGTCGTCAGCAAATCCCTTTTATCCGCCGCGACATCGGCATGATTTTCCAAAGCCATCAACTCCTGATGGATAAAAGCGTGTTTGACAATGTCGCGCTGCCTTTGATCATTGAAGGTTATTCCCATAAGGAAGTCAGCAAACGCGTCAGTGCCGTACTCGATAGGGTGGGTTTATCAGATAAAAGCCGTTGCTTACCCATTGCGTTATCGGGTGGTGAGCAGCAGCGCGTAGGGATCGCCAGAGCGGTGGTGAATAAGCCGCCATTATTACTGGCCGACGAGCCCACGGGTAACCTTGACCCTAAGCTGTCGCTTGAAATCATCCGACTATTTGAAGATTTCAATCAGGCCGGTGTGGCGGTCTTAATAGCGACCCATGATTTAGGTCTGATAGCACGAATGAAATACCGGACCCTGACTTTGAAAAAGGGCCAGATGATTACCGACGGACTGACCGAAGACTGGCCGGGAGATGACGATGAGTCTGCTATTTAAAGGGCGCAGTCAAGGCGCTGAACGCACCGGTATCTCGTTACCGCAGCGACTGGTTATGTTTTTTATCAGCCATGTTCGTCAGGCACTGGCCAGTCTGGGGGAATTGTGGCGCAATCCTGCCGCATCCATGATGACAATAGCGGTATTAGGTCTGAGCATCACCTTGCCCAGTACCTTATATATACTGCTAAAGAACACCGAGCGAGTCAGCGCAGGTTGGGACCAGGCTTCTGAAATCACCCTGTTCTTGCACCGGGATACTCAGGCAGGCGATATTCAGCAACTACAAACCCGCCTCAAACTGTGGCCTGAAGTTGAAAGCGTCGTGCATATAGACAAAGCCCAGGCGATGGAAGAGTTTCAGCAACTTTCTGGCTTTGGTGAAGCCCTTAGCTATCTGGATAATAACCCTCTGCCCGATGTTTTGTTAGTGACCCCAACCAGTAAACACACCTCTCCCACTGCTGCAGGTCTGCTGCTAGACAAGCTGCGCAAAGAGCGGGAAGTCGAAGTTGGACAATTAGATATCCAATGGCTGGAACGCTTACATGGTTTAGTGGGCATTGCCAAAGAGCTTGTTTCCGTTGTGGCCTTATTACTCTTTCTGGCCGTGGTACTGATTATTGGCAACACCATTCGTTTGAATATTCTCAATAAGCGCGATGAAATTCTGGTGATGAAACTGGTGGGTGCCACCGATGCCTTTATCCAGCGACCGTTCCTATACACCGGATTTTGGTATGGCCTGCTGGGCGGCCTGTTAGCCTGGGTAACGGTCGCACTGCTACTCTGGTGGATGGGCGACAGCATTAGCAAGGTAACACAGCTTTACCAAACCCAGTTCAAGGTAGACGGCCTGCACGGTCAGGCTCTGCTGTTAATGTTGGGATTATCCATTCTATTAGGACTAGCGGGTTCACTGCTGTCTGTGCATAAGCATATTCGGGCTATCGAACCCAAATAAGTATGCAGTTGAGTGGCTCTCAACTGCATACCAACCTAAGACAAATTACTCTCTGAACGCTTCTGGGGATAAATGATGTTTATCCAACAGCTTATAAAACTCAGTGCGGTTGCGACCGGCAATGCGTGCCGCCTGAGTGACATTACCCGTGGTTGCTTTAAGTAAATCAGCCAAATAACGGCGTTCAAACTCATCCCTGGCCCGGGCAAAGGACGGCAGCGTGCTGGGTTTGTCGCGCAGCGCTTTTTGCACCAGCTCAGCGGGTATCAACGGCCCGTTGCACAGAGCCACTGTCTGTTCTACTACGTTTTGTAATTGTCTGACGTTACCTGGCCAGGGGGCGGCGATAAGAAGCTCCATGGCCTCGTCAGAATAGCCTGTTACCTGCTTACGGCTACGTGATAATACCTGGCCGAGAAAGTGATTCACCAACAACGGAATATCGTCACGTCGTTCGGACAGCGGCGGCAATTGCAATTCCACCACATTCAGTCGGTAATAAAGGTCTTCACGGAAATCACCAGCTTGAATAGCCTGTTCAAGATCTCTGTGTGTTGCGCTGATGATCCGCACATCAATGCTGATTGGCTGGGTTGCCCCCACCGGACGCACTTCACGCTCCTGCAGAGCACGCAACAATTTCACCTGAAAATTAAGCGGCATATCGCCAATTTCATCCAGAAACAGCGTTCCACCGTTGGCAGACTGAAACAAACCTACGTGCTCGCGATTTGCGCCGGTAAAGGCCCCCTTGGTATGACCAAACAATTCTGATTCAAAAAGGGACTCAGGAATAGCCGCGCAGTTTACCGCAACAAAAGGGGCATTCGCGCGTTCACTGACCAAATGTATTGCTTTAGCCAGCAACTCTTTACCCGTTCCGCTCTGACTGTTAATAAAAATACTAACGTCACTGTCGGCCACTTGCCTTGCCTGCTGCAACAATTCTTCCATCTTAGCGCTGCGGCTGATAATAGCACTACGCCAGTTAGCATCATCTGACTGCTGGTTCTCATCTGACACCATAGGATGCAACCTTATTGCATCAGCCGCCGCCGTCAGCAATTGCTGACTATCAAAGGGCTTAGTCAGGTAAGAAAAAACCCCTTTTTTAGTGGCTTCGATGGCATCAGGAATCGTGCCGTGTGCCGTCAGTATGATAACCGGCAGACCGGGATACCTTTCTCGCACAGCACCAAACAATGCCATCCCATCCATGCCTTCCATGCGCAAGTCGCTGATAACCAGGTTAGGATTGAAAGTCTCCATAATCCCCAGAGCCTGCTTGCCGCTATCAGCTTGCTCAACTTGGTAACCTGCGCCCTGTAAACGCATACTGATGAGTTTTAACAGCGATGGATCATCATCCACCACCAACACCCGTTTATCTGCTACCTCATTTGCCATTGCTTTCTGCTTCCCTCTTCAGAATATTTCTCTCAATCGCTTTAAGCTGCTGCAATTGTTGTTCCAAAGATTGCTTTTGTTGTTGCAGCCATATCCTATCTTGTTGTTCTTTCTTCAATTCTGTTTGTAAACGCCTGTGCTTGTCGTCTAAATCGTTATACTTGTGCTGCCATTGGATCCGCTGCTCCAGTTGGTGCGATAACAGCTTCAGCAGTCCTTTATCTTCATTTGAGGCCCCTGCCATTGCCTTATCCAGTGATACTTTCGCCAACTCAACATTGCTCGCCGAGGTATTAGGGATACTGAGTAATAAGATAAGGTGCAATGCCGCTTTATGGTCACCTTGCTCGACAGACTGTTGCTGTCGGGCGACTTCAGTATCCATCCCGTCACTATCCAGGCCACTAATGTACAGATAGTAGTCACCAAGATTGTCTACATTAACCACCGGGGTCGACTCTTGGGACGATTGCTGTGACAAACTCTGGCAACCGGACAACATCGTCATCCCCAGTATTAGCCAAAGCGACGGCATACGGCATAAGTTAAACATGAATGATTTTCTCCACCCCGTTTAAGGGCAAACTGATTTCAAAATGGCAGCCTCTGCGGCTGTCTTTTAATAGAATGTGGCCATTGTACTTGCGCACGAGCTCCCGAGTGATGGTCAACCCCAACCCACTCCCCTTTATCTTGGCATCGGCCCGAACGCTTCCTTGATAGAAAGGTTCAAAAACTAATTCGTGCTGCTCAGAGGGAATACCAGGTCCCTCATCTATCACATCAAGCACCAGAATTTGCTCATGCAATGCCGCGCAGACGGTAATCTTGCCTTCAACCGGAGAGAATTTCACTGCGTTTGACAGCAGATTATCCAGAATTACTCGTAAATGTTCCGGGTGCATGGGAATTCGGTAATCCTCAGGTGGCAAACTGAGCAACAATACCTTGCCTTGAATTTCCAATGCCCTGTCCGCCAACACCCTTTCCAGGCTATGAGATAGGTAGCAACTTTGCGGTTTCAATGTTGAGCTGTTGTCCAACACCATATTAAAGTTGAGCAAATCCTCAATTAACTGCTGTAAGCGGCTGACGCTGCTGCGGATAATCCCAGATACTTCCTGCTGTGATGGATTCAGTGAGCCTGCCGTCCCATCATAAAGCAACTCAGCCCCTTCACGAATAGCCGCTAGCGGTGTTTTCAGTTCATGGGAAATATGCCGGATGAAATGACTTTTCTGTTCTTCCAACTCCAACAGTTGAACCCGCATGGCTTCCAATATTTGCGCAACTTCCTGAATCTCCTGCACTCCCGCCACTGACACCTTTTTCTCAAAGTTGCCTTCCTGCAGACGGCTGATTTGCGGTTTAAGTTCATTAATCGGCCGCATTAATAATCTGACAAATAACAACGCAATTAATAATGAGGCAGGAATAACCAAAGCCGACTGTAAAACCGTGGTTCGCAGCTGATCGGCACTTTGCTCAATGGCATGTACCTTAGTGTCTATCGCCTTGCGGCTTAAGCGATAAAGATCATTACCTTGCTCGTTCAGGCTGTCATATTTTTCTTGCAGCAGTGCAATATCAAAGTCGGCTAACTGTTCACTTAAGGCGGCATGTAACAGTGCTTCCTGCCGCAACAATTCAGCGACGCCACTTTGCAATTCAGCCTGGCTTTCCAACTCTTGGGTTAGCACCAACAATTCATGGCGGAGCTCCAGATAGCCACGCCAGATCGCCTGATCTTTCAGCACCAGATATTGGCTGGCACTGCGCTCCATATTGCTGAGCAACTGCCCGACCTGACGCGTGCCATACACTAGACCTGAGACTTCCTGAATAGCCAGGGTGCCCTGATTAGACAACTTATCAATCCTGACTAGCGCCATGGCCAGAGCCAGGATCAAAGGTAAGCTAACCAAGGCAAAGCCAAGCAAAGTCAGAGATTTGAGAGAAGATGGCATGTATTTAGCCAATGACACTGTCCTCAACAAAAAGATGAATGAATTCCCGCGTATTGTGCCTGAAAAGTGCAGGGAAACTAAGCCTACAACACGACAGCATTGCCCTGCGACGACACTGTCTCAAATCGGAGACGATCAAAAAACAATCACAAATAAAACCTAAGCAAATGTTTTTTAAAACCTTTTTCAACATAGGAATAAATTTAACTGTTGCCCCATTCAAAAAACATTGCCACTACGTCACCAATTGGAGACAAAATATCCTCTGGACTGATAAATCATATTTCTAACTCTTTAAAAGCTAGGGATATTTTTTATTGGCACGGTTCTGGCTTAGTAAGATGAAAATAACTATATGTTTGTACAATGCCTCTATTTCAATATCATTCTTTCAGACTTTATCCGGACGTTACCCCTTTAAATCTTTTGGTAGCATCAAAATCAATGATTTATCTAGTTTTCATGCTCTCTTCATTGAATTATTTTCCCGAGAATAGGTCTGGAATGCTATTGTCAAAAAAGACTCACGGCACCTGGTAAGGCCCGCGCCTCGCACAGGTGCCACACATTCCGGACAGGCGAGTCCAGAATACTTGCAGCCATCAAACCTATAGGTGAGAATGGGTTGGCAAGACGCAAGGACAGTCGTCAGTTGCTGGTAGCCACTGAAGTTTTTTACGAAAAATTCAGGAAAGTCGATGTATTCCCCCGGCCGGAGGCCGATAACCCGGTTATGAGTCTGGACTTTTCATTCAGGAAGGAATGAAAAACCTCCAAATGCAGTTACTCCTAACGTTCGTCATTTACAACCTGAAAAAATTTACCCAGGGCTTGGGCCCATATGCTTTTCACAGGGGGAAAAGATGGAAAATAGCGCAAATCGCTATGTAAAAGTTGGGA
Organism: Bowmanella pacifica; assembly: GCF_014645355.1. GTDB lineage: Bacteria > Pseudomonadota > Gammaproteobacteria > Enterobacterales > Alteromonadaceae > Bowmanella > Bowmanella pacifica. The sequence goes on from NZ_BMLS01000004.1 coordinate 60,772, forward strand.
ACTGGATTTTCGAAGTCAAAATGGTCAGGGCCATTCGTGTAGAGGAATACGGCAAACCCTACGATGCAGTTGCACACATGACGTTCAACGGTGATGAAGTCTATGTTGACAGTCAACTGAGTAGTTCAGAACAAACCCTGGATCGCACGGATATGGATGCTTTTCTGGATTTTGCACAAATGATGGAAGTGGATAATTTCCGTTATGACAGATTCCAGAATGGCGAGCGACGTTCCAGAAATATACGCCTAGTTGAAAAGCAGGAAGTGCAGCCCAATATCAGGCTGGTTAAGTAACGGAACTAGGCGCAAAAGTTGTTGTCCATATTGAGCCCGTTATCCAAGATAGACGGGCTGGTGATCACCTAAACTGGGTGCTACACTGGCTCAACTCAATATTCGTGAGGTAAACGATGAGCACAAATATGCGTTCTATGGCGTTAAGCGTACCTCAGACAGGCAGTCTGGAAGCCTATATGCAGGCAGTGAGCTCTATTAATATGCTCACCGCTGAAGAAGAAAAGGCATTAGCTGAACGTCTTCACCATGAAGGGGATCTTGAAGCAGCTCGTAAGCTGATCATGTCGCACCTTCGCTTTGTTGTGCATATTGCCAAGTCTTATTCAGGCTACGGTCTGCCACAAGCCGATTTAATTCAGGAAGGCAATATTGGTCTGATGAAAGCGGTTAAACGCTTTGACCCGAGCGTAGGTGTACGTTTGGTGTCTTTCGCCGTGCATTGGATTAAAGCCGAAATCCACGAGTTCGTACTGCGTAACTGGCGGATCGTCAAAGTCGCTACCACTAAAGCACAGCGCAAGCTGTTCTTTAATCTGCGTAAGGCGAAAAAGCGCTTGGGTTGGTTCACGCACGAAGAAGTTCAAAAGGTAGCAGATGAACTTGGCGTGAGTACCAAGGAAGTGCTGCAGATGGAAGCTCGCATGAGCAGCCAGGACCAGGCCTTTGATTTATCTAACGATGATGATGAAACCGGGAGCTTTGCCCCCGTACAGTATCTGGAAGATAAAAGTGCCGATGTCGAATCAACAGTGTTGAATGCCGATTGGGATGAATCTTCAACCCAGCGTTTGTATTCCGCCATTAAGACATTGGATGAGCGCAGCCAGCACATTATCCAGTGCCGCTGGTTAACTGATGATAAGACCACGTTGCAAGATCTGGCAGATAAATATCAGGTTTCTGCTGAGCGTGTTCGTCAAATTGAGAAAAATGCGTTGAAAAAATTGCAAGCCGCCATGGTTTGATGTTCTGAAATAAAAAATAAAGGCGCCTGTAGGCGCCTTTATTGTTTCTCTTCACTTGGTGGTAATATCCAGTAAACACCATGAAATTCTGCCACGGCACTATGACCGTCATGAATTTCAACCACTAGCTTAAACGGCGACTTACGTCCCTTGGCCAATAAATCACTCTTACCGCTGACAGACTCAATGTTACACAAAGCCCGCGGCTGCATACTGATTGGCTTATGATAATGAATATCTGCATCTCCCAGCACAATTTCACCTTCCAGGCCTTTTTCCTTCAGTTGCAAGTGCAACATCCCCCAGCCCGTCAGTGTGGCCAGAGAGAAAATACTGCCGGCGAACATAGTTCCGTGCAGATTAATATTCTTATTTAACGATGCCCGGACCTCCAACGTGCGGCCGGTATACTGGTAGAGCTTAATACCCATTTGTTCGCTAATGGGGATAGTTTCATACCAAATATCTTGTAACTCTTTGCACCATTTAGGGTGCAACATCACCGCATTAAGCTCGGTTAACTTTTTAACCATTTGCTCACGCTTTAACTGGCCAAGTTCGGTTGTAGCCTCACCAACCACTTCAAAACCACAGCTTTTAAAGAAGGGGGTGGAGATCTCGCGACTGTTCGTCACGATACGTTCAATTCCCTGCCCACGCGCCACGCCTTCTAAGGCCGATACCACCAGTTTACCAAGGCCCTTACCATGATAGTCCGGATGCACAGCGATATGTCGAATCTGTGCCTCTTCGGGCGTATTAAAATGCAACCGGCCAATGGCAATCACTTCCCCTTCAGCATTGGTAACCATGCGGTGGATGCCAACTTGCTCATATTCATCTTTTTCCGAACCTTCAGGATAATTCCAGGGCTTGCGCAACATTATCCAGCGAAAGTGAAAGTACTTGGCAAACTCATCTTCCGTGTTCGGTGTATCAACTTTGTACATTTATCTCACCCAGAATTAATCTTACCGACGACTTAACAAGCACTGGTTAGCACCCTATAGTGAAGATCCCCAATACACAGGTTCAGGGTATCCCGCTGTTTGAACTGAATAAGGAACTCCGGCATGGCGAACTACTTTACTGGCACGAACCAGATGTATTCGTCTACCAAAATCAGGCTTATCGTTGGCTATGTCTGGGTGACACAGTACAGACTGTGATGGATTTGAGCAATCCCCAACACTTGGTATTACCCCATCAGCACGCCATGGCATTATCCCTGTTTTTTTGCCCTCAGCCTCGCCAAGTGCTTGAATTGGGGCTGGGCGGCGGCGCGATGCAACGTTATTTTAGCCAACAATATCCACAAGCAAACATGCATAGCATTGAGCATAGCCTTGCTGTGATTCAATCAGCCCTTGCTTATTTCCACCTCAATGCCAATCAGGTTACGCAGGCCGATGCTGGCCACAGTATCAAGCAGCACAAGCACATAGACTTGCTGCTTGTTGACCTCTTCTCCAGTCAAACGCATCCCGCTTGCTTGTGGCAACCCGCTTTCCATCAAGCCTGTCTGAACACGCTATCCAGCCAGGGGATACTGGTATACAACCTCTTGCCCGAATCACCACAGCAACTAGCTGAGTGGTTTGATTTTTTACAGCAACAGACAGGAAACACGCCACTTTGTATTGATGTACCTCATTACCAGAATAAAGTACTGATCTGCGCTTCTTTCCCACTAGCCATACCCGAAATGGCAAGATTAGCTGTATTCGCCAATGACCATGACATCAACCTTAACTATCTGGCACTACCCACGTCATTTTCAGGGGCTGAACACATAGCGCCAGCTAGGCAATCCGCAACTGGAAAGTCACCGGGCCGTCGTTAACCAGGCCGACCTGCATATCCGCACCAAATTGCCCGGTCTGACACTCAACACCTTTTTCACGAACTAAGCCGATAAAGTATTCATACAGCGTTTTACTCATCTGCGGATCTCCCGCTCTGGAGAAGCTGGGTCTGTTGCCTTTGTCGGTATCAGCCACTAAGGTAAATTGTGATACCACCAGCAACTGCCCCTCCACTTGAGTCAGGTTGAGGTTCATTTTGCCCTGCTCGTCGGTGAAAATGCGATAATTGAGTACCCGCTCACACAGACGTTTTGCCTTGGCTTCATCGTCACCTTGCTCCACACCCAGCAATAGCATAATACCCTTACCAATCTCCCCGACTCTTTCACCCTCCACATCCACGTGTGCCGATGTCACTCTTTGTATTAATGCTATCATCTCAATTCCCCGCTTATGCAAACCGCAGATTGTGGCAAAGTTTGCCTACCGTGCACAATTGAATTAACTTAACCTTAATTAGCTACACCTCAATGGAGATATTCATGGCAGGACAAGGGTCCGGCGGTAATGTGATAGCCGCAATTTGTAATGTGTTTTTTCCTGGCCTTGGTCAGTTAGTACAGGGCAGAATCCTGGCGGCATTGATCTTCGCGATTATTGCGTTCGGTGGATACGCCTTATGGTTTTTAGTGGTCCCGGCAATCATAGGGGGTATTGCCCACCTATGGTCCATTATTGACGCCGCCAAATTTAAGGCCAACGACTGATGTTACGCTGGGCATCACTACTGAGCCTTTGGTTGCTGCTATCCGGTTGCCAATCGGCCTACTATTCAGCAATGGAAAAAGTCGGCTTTGAAAAACGCGATATTCTGGTAGACAGAGTAGAAGACGCCAAAGACGCTCAAGAAGATGCCCAACAGCAATTCAGTTCGGCGCTGGAGCGCTTCAGTACCCTGCTGCAATTCGATGGTGGTGAATTACAAAGCGTCTACGAAGATCTAAAGGATCAATATGAGGCCAGTGAAGCATCCGCCAGCAAGGTATCTAATCGTATAGATAAAGTAGAAGACGTTGCCGAGGCTTTATTTGACGAATGGCAGGATGAGCTCGAGCAATATGAAAGCGAGAAGTTCAGACGCGACAGCACCGTAAAACTTAAGGAAACCCGGCGTCGTTATCAACAATTGATTACTTCTATGCGTCGGGCCGAAAGCAAAATGTCGCCCGTATTAAGCGCTCTGAAAGACAACGTTTTGTATCTGAAACATAATCTTAACGCCAGTGCTATCGGCTCATTACAAGGCGAGTTTGGCAGTATCAAACGTGATATCGACCAGTTGATCAGGGAAATGAACCGCGCTATTTCCCAGTCCAACGATTTTATTCAGAGCATGCAGCAATAAGCACTATTCATCGACTACAACTCTGAGGCCGTTCTTATCAGCCACAATCAAATAAGAGCGGCCATAGTCCTGCTGGCACAAATCGATGGGGTGGTTTGCCAGCGACAGCGAGCCACTGCAATGCTCAAGACTAATGTGGTTTGAGACTACACCAGATTTGGCTCGACTAACTACAATACCATTCAGCGCAATATCCATATCAACACTAGCCAGCACTCTTAAGGTTATCCTGTTGTTCTGGTTACGCGGTGACTTATCAAATACAGAAAGCTCATACTCGGAACCTCTCATCCATGCCACCACCCAGGTGCGCCCCCCATCCTTTACACGCGCATCCAGTTTCCGTTTCTTGGTATTACTATTGTTATCCCGCACCCCAAAGGTCGTATTATCATGATCGTCATTCCACCCGTAACGGTAGTGACTGTAATCATTTTTAAGCAATTCCGTAGCTTGATACTTATCCTGAAAAACATCGCCAATCATAACCTGGGGCTGTAGGTAAAATCTGACATCGTCGTCCAACACATTCACAAAGGTAAGGGCGGTGTATCTGTTCTTCGGCCTGTCCTCAATGGATTTATCTATTTTATCGCTGCATGCCACCATTCCCATAACACCCAGTAGCAACAGCACACTCTGTTTCACACCCATTCTGATCACTCCCTTTCAGCTAATAAACAACGTCTTAGTATCTGCCTGAAGAAGATACCAAGTTGATATTCGCTTAACTGTTAGGAAGTGTGGGGAACTGTAGTGAGCTGTAAGAATTTTTCTTAAACTTGTTCATCCTCAGCGGATTGCTGAGCCAGGTTTTCAACCTGAACGGTAAATTCCGCCCCCAGTAATACCACCATCCAGGACAGGTAAATCCAGACAAACAGAATGGGTACCGCAGCCAGCGCACCGTAGATCATCTGGTAAGACGGAAAGCTGGCCACATACAGGGCAAAGCCCTTCTTTGACAATTCAAACAAACAAGTTGCCAGAAAGGCGCCGGCAAAAGCATGGCGGGTACGTACGGCGCGATTGGGCACCACCATATACAAAATAAAGAATGCGCCCAAGGATGTGATAAAGGGCACCATTTTCAACAATACAGTGGTTATTCCCGGCGTATAGTCTTCGGCAAAAGCCGCCAGCCCGACCAGATAAGAGCTAATGGCCAGACCTGACCCTATCAGTAATGGCCCCAGGGTCAGTACCATCCAATAAATCGCGAAGGTAAAAATCGCCCGCCTGTCACTGCTAGTGCGAAAAATATGGTTGATGGTCTTATCTACGTTGGATATCAGCATCAGCGCCACAACCACCAAAAAGATGATGCTAACCGCCCCCATCTGGGATGCATTACCGACAAACTCAGCCACATACTTCTGCACGACTCCGCCCGCATGAGGAACAAAGTTGCTAAAGATAAAGGCTTCCAGATCGCCACGGGCCGAGCCAAATGCGGGAAACGCCGACAAAATGGTGAAAAACACCATAATAAAAGGGACCAGGGATAACAAAGACACATAGGCAAGATGCCCCGCAGTGACAGTGATCCGGTCTTGCTGGCAGCGAGCGACCATGGATAAGGCGAAATACTTCACCTGACTTGCTGACAGCTGTGTTAAACGAGTGAACTTATCCATGCCCTGACTCCGGCGCTAATACAAGCACAAGTGTAACGCGGCGCACAAAAAAGGGCATCCCCTGATGCCCTTCTCTATGGAATCTGCGTGTTAGTCGGCACGCAATCCCAACATATGGCATATGGCGTAGCTGAGTTCACAACGGTTTAGCGTATAGAAATGAAAATTACGCACACCTTCTTTGGCCAGGATACGGGTGGTATCCATGGCGATGCTGGCACCAAGCAGATTGCGGGTGGTTTGATCATTGTCATCCAGCCCTTCGTACATCTTATGTAACCAGCCCGGCACATGCACATTGGTCATACCGGCAAAACGCACGAGCGTGTTGTAGTTTGTGACCGGCAAAATGCCTGGGATAATTTCCAGATCGATACCTGCCGCCGCGGCTCTGTCTCTAAAGCGCAAGAAGACCTCAGCATCAAAGAAAAATTGGGTGATGGCCGAGGTGGCTCCCGCTTCCGCCTTCCGCTTAAGATTCAACAGATCAAACTGGCCATTGGGTGCTTCAGGGTGAATCTCTGGATACGCTGCCACGGCGATATCAAAGTCTGCCACCTCTTTTAACAACGCCACCAGATCCGCCGCATAAAGCTCGGTTTTATTTACGCCTTTTGGCAGATCGCCACGCAACGCCACAATTTTGCGAATACCAGCCTGCCAATAATCTTTAGCAATCTGCCTGAGTTCTTCACGGCTGGCATCAACACAGGTCAGGTGAGGCGCAGCCGCCACGCCCGTTTCTGTCTGGATGCGCTTAACCACATCATGAGTGCGATCACGCTCACCGCTGTTAGCACCATAAGTCACCGACATATAAGCTGGCTTCAAAGGCGCAAGACGCTGCACCGAATGCCACAGGGTCTGCTCCATCTGCTCGGTCTTGGGCGGAAAAAATTCAAAGGACACATTGATATTACGCAGCTCTGACAACGAATTGTTCAACGCATCAATGCCCTGGGCATAGGAAACCATAGTGACTCCTGAAAATCGGCTCATATATCTAGACGTTTAGACGGCTAAATCTACTTGGATTCCACTCAGACATCAAGATGTTTGGACTTCTAGATTGACTGAATTTTGCCAGCGGTTAGAATTTTGCCATCTAACATAAAATAAAACAGGCAGAAACATGGCTAAATGGAATGGCGAATATATTCATCCCTACGCCGAGCACGGAAAGAAAAGCGAGCAGGTCAAAAAGATTACGGTGTCCATTCCATTGAACGTGCTGAAAGTGCTGACCGATGAGCGGACCCGTCGTCAGGTAAACAACCTGCGACACGCCACCAACTCAGAGTTACTCTGTGAAGCATTCCTGCATGCCTTCACCGGGCAACCCCTTCCCAACGATGCGGACTTACAAAAAGACAATCCACATCGCATTCCTGCTGAAGCGCGCACCATTATGGAAAAAATGGGTATAGATGTGCAGGCAGTGGAGGCGCAGGAAGACTAATTATCAAATTAAGCGCGCCTGGCCGCAGGTTGGGCCGCTTGCAACTCCTCCGCCCTGCCCTGAAGACTGTAAAACTCAGGGTCTTCCGCGCTAATGCGAAAACCAGCACTTACATAAAACTGCAAAGCCTGCTGATTACAGCGAAATACCCTTAGCTCAAGCTGCCGCGCTTGATAGGCTTGTAGTAGCGACAACAGCACTTTGCGGCCAATGCCTTTATTGCGCCATTGGGGAGCAATGATCAGCATAGTGACATACAGCCCCCGCTCCGAATCGCGGCTTACCTGTGCATAGCCTAGGTTCAAACGCCCGGATACCAACAATAAGTTGTCGTTATTCTGCCAGCGTTTGGCGAAATCCTGACGTTGCCAACTGTCATCCCATCCCCACTGGGTCTCAATATGGCCGCGCATCGCCTGCTGATAGAGCCGCCAGAAATAGCCCTTTTCCTCGTTACCGGCCGGGGCTAAACGAATATGTTTCACGATGCATCCTGTGCAGGCATAACATCCAAGCGCCCAACACTCGCCTTAACGACCTGTACTTGCTGGCCGGCCGCTAGCTGTTGCTGACTGTATACCTGCCACGTGATGCCTGAATAGCGATACACAATACTTTGGCCCGGCGACAATGCCTCGGGCAAGCTGAACTGGTGGCCTATCAGGTCGCTTTGTACCTGCTTGGGTTTATCTTTGCTTTGCAGATTCTTAAGTGGCTTCCACAACAGCAAAGCCAACGCAGCACTGATTATTGCCACGCTGGCCAGGGCGCTGTACATATCCTGATCCAGCACCCCCATATACATCATCAATCCTGTGGCCAAAGCAGCAAGTCCAACGAAAAACAGCACAAAGGTAGCAAAACCCAGTATCAGCACTTCAATCGCCAGTAGTGCCAACCCCAGCACCATCAAACTTTCCGCCATATGTTCGGTGAACACTGTCATCAGGCCCCCTTATTACCTTTGATTCCGGTAATAATGGTCATTGCCTGAGCCACCATAGAGGCGGCATCGGTACCACTATCTGGCAACAACACCACTGAGGACTCTTTGGCAATGGCTTGTTTGGCTGCAATGGCCTTGGTTGCCAGATCCAATTGGATGGCTTTTTGTCCTTGCTCGGTATTGGCGGCCTCACCCACTAGACGCAACGCTTCGGCCTGTGCCTCAGCTACCGCCAAAATGGCTTTAGCTTCACCTTCGGCGCGCAGTACCTGCTCAGATTTCTCAGCCTCGGCGGCTAACACCACAGATGCCTTTTCACCCTCGGCACGGTTAATGGCTGCCTGACGGTCACCTTCTGATTCTAGAATTTGCGCCCGCTTGACACGTTCGGCCTTCATTTGCGCCTCCATGGCTTCCATCACAGAATGGGGTGGCACAATGTCTTTGATTTCGTAACGCATGACCTGGATTCCCCAGGGACCAGACGCTTCGTTGATGGCAGACACAATATTGGTATTCAGTTGGTCACGCTCTTCGAAGGTTTTGTCTAACTCCATCTTACCTAGTTCGGAACGCATGGTGGTTTGGGCAAGCTGCGTCACGGCAAAAATATAGTCATCTACGCCGTATGTTGCCTTGTATGGATCCAGCACACGGAAGTACAGCACCCCATCCACCTTCAGGGAGATATTATCTTTGGTGATAGCACTCTGTTCAGGGACATCCACCGCCTGCTCTTTCAACGAGCGGTCGGCAGCAATTCGGTCGATAAAAGGCACAATAAAGTTCAGCCCTGCCTCGCGGGTAGACTGGTATTTTCCAAAGCGCTCAATCAAATAGGCACGATTCTGCGGCACAAAGATGATGGAGGACTTAAGCACCACCACCACAAAAATGAGCAAAAAGGTTTCGATACGTAGTACGTATTCGAATAACAGTTCCATGGCTCTCTCCCAAAACGCCCGAGTATTCGGCCTACGATAAGTCAGTGATGGGCAACTGACAATATTTAAGCCTTTAATTATGCAGGGAAAAGGAAGTTAGTTGCCGGCAAGCGTGAAGAAAACCTGCCGACATACTGCGATTGACCTATCCCCCGAATTCAACTCCATCGCCAGCGACTAACCCTGACTGACAGCCCTTTGGGGTCGGCGTTGCAGGTGGGGGCTTGCCATACCCAACAAAAATATTGTTCCAATCAGATACCAGGCGCGGTAATCAGGTTCGATAGTTGAGGCTTTTTGTACTTCCTCAAGTTGTTGTCCTTGCACCTGCTGGGCGGCGTTAGCTGGACTGGCTGTTGCAGGCGAACTGACCGGCGGTGCCAGACCGAAACCGAGCGACTGCTGACTAACAAAGTCCTTAAATTTCTGATTGTCGGTAAACAGATCATGGCGACTGGCCAGATCCTGGTATTCCTCCAACATCCTTTTTAAGGTTTGCTCATCTGTTTGCCAGTAGCCTTTACGCACGGCTTCCAGCATCCGTTCCAATATCTGCGCCATGGCATCTGCATTATGTGTTTCGAAAAAGGTCTTCATATCGAGTTGATACTTGTCCTCCACATAGACATCAAAAAATTCCTGCCATTGATCGTCTCTTATTGCCTCTGGCGTCATCACCTCCCATCCCCACATATTGTTCATCCGGTCCAGGATAGCCGTCGCACCGGCATAACCAGCCTCTTGCATGGCACCTATCCAGCGTGGATGAAAGTAGCGACTACGCATTTCTTGATTAAGAAAGTCCGCCATAGTCTGACTTTTCACATCGTCGGCACGGCGTAGGTTAGACACATACATTTCTGGCGTTTGACCATCCAGGTGGCGCACAGCCAGCCCCACACCGCCAAAATACTGGAAGGGGTCATCGTTGGTCATTAACGCATAGAGGTTAGTGGAACGGGAGAAAATGACGCCCTCGGTGCCTGACAAGGCTTTGCCGTACAAACCAAAGTCAGCCACATTTTCACTCCAGCGCGCTTCATCTTTGCCGAAAGCAAATCCCATACGGCGTAAGTATGTTTGTGCCATATCAGAGTCATCTTCCCAGGTATCAGACGCCAGCGCTTTACCCGCCAGCCCCGTGCCGTAGGCACCCGATTCATTGGAGAAAATTCTCACCGAAGACAGGTAGTCGGCATCTTCATCCGTTTTACCGCTTTCCAGCAGCTGATTTTTCAGCACACTGGCATGCCTGAATACAAAGTTGTTTTCCTCTTTCAGCCTGGCGACTTTATCTATGGCGTCGGCCAGCCACAGAATCACATTAGGGAACGCATCCCTGTATAATCCCGTTGCCGACACCACCACATCAATACGGGGCCGCTTTAGCTCGCTGTATGGAATAATCTCAGTATCGGTAATCTGCCCTTGCGCATTCCATACCGGCTTCACGCCAAGGGCATAGAGGATCTGCGCTTCCAAGGCCCCCTGATGGCGCATGGTTTCCAGTGACCACAAGGAAAATGCCAGCTTTTGCGGATAACGGCCATGCTTCGCTACGTAATCCGCAATAGTTTGCTCCATTACGGCGACCCCGGCCTGATACGCTTCAGGCGATGGTACTTTAGAGGGATTAAAACCAATCAAATTACGACCAGTGGGCGCAGCTTGCGGATTACGGATGGGATCGCCCCCATAAGAAACCGGAATGTAGCGGCCGTTTAATGCAGCCAACAGGTTTTCTACCTCCGCAATTTTCTGAAAATTATCCCAGTGTTGACGCCCTTCGTTAAGCTTGGTTTGCAGTGACGCTGACAGGTTAGGCAGGGGTTGTCCTAAGAGGTAATTACGTAACAACTGAAAGCCATCAATGGCTTCCAAGGCAAGCACCCCATTTTTATCCTGTCGCAAGCCAGCCTGCAGCGTTAATTCTTGTTGCTGCTCATATTGCGCAGCCTCTTGCATAAAGGGCTCACCAAGAATCTGCAGTATAGTACTGTACAAATGTGCATCCTGAGGCAGTAGCCCAAAGGTATGCACGCCCAGCGGCTGACTTTGTTCACTAAGCGCATTGAGATGGTCCTGTATTTTACTGAGTTGCTCTGCAAAATTGTCCACCAACTGCTGTTTGGTGAGCGCCAGGTCAGCGAGAATATTCAGCTCATCGGCCAGCTCTATGATCTTGTTCCGGGTATTGTCCCGCGTTTGTCCCTGCTCCAACATCAGGTGGTTGTTGATAAGCTCATTGAGTTTCGCCACATCGGCATACAAACCGGCTTTGGCAAACCCTGGAGTTAGGTGACTTAGCATGGTCGCCCGCCCCCGCCGTTTGGCCTGCATTGCTTCCCCAACGTTATCGATAATGTAAGGGTAAAACACTGGCAGATTACCTATGGCCAGATTTGGCGCGTCAAACACAGATAAGCCTCGCTCTTTGCCCATCAGCCATTCTTGCGAGCCATGCGTACCTAGGTGAATCAGCGCGTTGGCACCAAAGACCTCGCGGGTATACAGGTAAATCGCCAGATAGCTGTGATTAATGGGTGTCTTGGTACTATGGTAAGAAGCCGCATGCTCTTTTGCCGTCTCTCCCCTAACACCCTGTGGCAATACAATCAGATTGCCCAATTGCATACGCGGGATAACAAACTGCTGCTGTCCATTATGTTCGGTCAGCATATTACTTTCGGTTGCCTCACCCCAGCGCTCAATAATAGGGGTACGAACAGACTCCGGCAGACGATTGAACCAGTCCTGATAAGTCTGTAGCGGCAAATAATCCGCCAAGCCTTTGTCTATCAAGCTGGCACTGTTCTCGTTACGGTAATAAGGGCGCAGTAGCTGGCCAGCTGCCTCAATTAAATGCTGCGCATCAGGGCTATCAACCTGGTATCCCTGCTCACGCATGGCCCTGGCTATTTCTGCGATAGAAGCGGGTACATCCAAGAAGGCTGCACCAATGTTCTTTTCACCAGGGGGGTAGTTCCAAATGAAAGTAGCTATCTTTTTATCTGCATTGCCGATATGTCTTAGGTTGGCGTGGTTGAAAGCACGCTCTACCAGCGCATCCATCTGTTCCTGCATAACCACCTTACGGCCACCTTTGTTAGCCGCGATAATCTGCGGGTCGGTGCTGCCGGTATCTTCCGGCATCACCAGGAAGAAGGGGGTCAAGCCAGGAGAAATACCGGCATGATCGGCAGCAAAGGCTTCCTCATCACCCTCGGTATAATTCAGCGCATGTAAAACCGGTACGGCGAGCCGCTCAAATTCCTTACGACGCTTTTCCACATAGTGCAACGAGCGATAGTTAATCAACAAATCCGGACGGGTAGCCCCTTGTGCGTCTTGCAGCAACTCGGTGTAATTCAGCGCTTGGTCTTCCCCTTCAAAGAAAAAGCCAAAGGCCTTACCGCCCCTACGCTCAATTCCCCTTATCATGGCATCAACAATTTGCTGCTGCTCGTAATCCACCACAGAGCGATGTATGGCAATACCGACCAGGGGCTGGTTGTTTTTTACTTGCAGTGAGGCAAAAAAGCGCCCTTCATCGTCGGTCACCTGATTGGGGAAGTCTGGGTGATAAAGTCCAACATCAGGTATTAGAACCGGCGGTTCAGGTTGCTTTTCTGTCAACGCAAAAACCTGCGAACTCAGGTACAACATCAGGTTGCGATAATTGTTGCGCCCGGCATTGCTGAAATACTTCGTCACCAAGCTATGTTGTTGGGTAGGCAATCCCTGGTTCATCGTCTGGTTTTGCGGATCGCCAAGACTGACCACCGGCACGGCAGGAAACTGGCTCAGCAAGGGCTGATATTTGCCAAACATAAATCCAGAAAGTGCCGGGTTAATACCATCAAGCAGAATTAGATCGGCATTTCCCCATTCCTCTGCGACTTGCGCTTCGCTTTTGCCTTTGGCACTAAAACGCTCGAGCTTAAAAGGTTGATCCGCCGCCAAGGATTCAAGCAAGTCCCCCTTAGCTTTAGCGGCATGGCCAGACATCATCAGCAACACCGTTTTTGACGCTTCTGTCTTGTCGGCGGTGACCGAGAAACTGAGTAAACTTAACAGAAGAATAAACCACCGATTCATGGTTTAACCTCCGAAGAAGAAGCGGAGGTTTCCTGCCCCTCGGGCACATAGACAAAACTGCCATCGGCCATTCTGTAGGCAACGCCGGCTCGCATCCCTTCGCCTGCGCCTATTTCACCACTGGCTTTGTATTGCTTAATTTCCTTACCTTGCTTAACAATCATTTGCATATCTTCCTGGCCGGGATTTTTGATCACCGTCACATCCTCGGTTGAAAATACGCTAAGGGGATTTTGCGCAATGGAGATAAGCAAAGCCGCAATGATCACCAAAAAGACATCCACCAGGTTGACCGCACTAATGATGGGGTTCAGTTCTTCATCTTCGTTAAGAAACTTCATCAGCTTTCCGCCTTGAGCTTGCGGATATTAATCAGCTCCGACGCAAACCAACGCTTTTTCACCGATGCCGGCCAAAAGGTCAAAGTGGCAATTACAAGCCCCCAAATAACCGCGGCAAAGGCAATGATAAGGTTCTCACTGATCCCTTGAATATTGCCATCAGCCAGGGATTGCAGCGCAGGTCCCATAGGAATCATGGTGGCTATAAGACCGAGCATGGGCGAAACGCGAGTAACGATGCGCAAATTTTCCAGCCTCTTTAACGCATAGACTTCCAGTTCATCTTCAGAGGCGCTGGGATTGGCCGCAAAGTAATTATGAATTGGATAGCCTGACAGCCAGCCAAGCTGCTTGTTTTCGATTTGTCGCAGGTATTGAATAGCGTTTTTCTTACGCACCGAATAAAGCGAGACAAAACGGCCCAAAGCAAATATTGCGTAAACAAACAACGCAATGATCACCAGCAATACGGGGGTCATCAGCATGGCAGAGATATCCGCCATCATGGTCTCAATATGTTGAATATTCATAAAGTTACTGTTGATTCCAAAGGGACAAAATGCATACGACCGGATTCTAGCAAAGTTAACCACCACAGACAATACGAATACAACTGAGAATAATTCTCAACCGTATTGACATCATTTTGTTTGCTCCTTAACATGCCCCGCATCCCCTCCCAGTCATTAAGTAAGGAACCTTATGTTCAAGCCAGCCATGCTTGCCATGTCAATCAGCAGCGCGTTGTTTGTCTCCATCCACATCCACGCCGATGAACAAGTCGGTGAGTCCGCCAATGAACATGAAGTGATAGTCATCAGCGGAAACCGGATTGCCAAGCCGTTGAAAGACGTGGCAGGCACCATCAATGTCGTCACCGCTGAGGATATAGAGAATTTGAGCATCAACGACATGAACCAGTTGTTTAACTACGAACCCGGCGTTTCTGTCACCGGTCGGTCAGGTGGCGCACAAAATGTCATTGTGCGCGGCATGGGAGGCGATCGGGTACTGATGATCAAAGACGGCATGCGTATGAATGAAGGATATGGTGCCAACGGTTTGAACGACATTGTAGGCCGCGGTTTTATCGACACCGACACCTTAAAACAGGTAGAAGTCGCCAAAGGTGCAGCTTCTTCCCTTTATGGTTCAGACGCGCTGGGCGGCATTGTGGTCTTTACCACCAAGGATGCCAGTGACTACCTTGAAGACGGTGAACATGTAGCTGGACGTACTAAGCTCAGTTACAGCGACCTTACCAATCAGTTCGGTCAGGCGGGCACCCTGGCGCTACGCTATGGGGATACCGAACACTTACTCAATGCCAGCTTTCGTCAGGGTGAGGAAGAGCAAAATTATCATGGTAGTGCGACGCCGTTTGATATCGACAGCCGCAGTTTGTTGTACAAGGGAAAGCTCCACTTAACCGAGACCGACAGCCTGACCTTGCTGGCAGATTTCTGGCAACAGGATACCCTGGGTGACAGTGCTGATGGTCTGCTAGCCTATTTCCGGGGTTTGGATAAGTATGGCTATCAGATAGTAAGGGAGAATAACGAGGGAGAAAAAGAAACCCAGTCATTTAAGCTTAACTATCACTCCGATGCCCAGCGTGTATGGCATGATTATCTGGATATCAATCTCTACAGGAATAAGAGCAGCCAGGCAGATACCGAGTACGGCAAACTGGATATTGATGCTCCCATGTTTGGAGTGAAAGAAGTCAGAGACATGTGGCAAACGGCGCTGTTCGAACAAGACACCTGGGGCCTGCTATCAAATGCCAGCAAAAAGCTTAATCACAACCACACCCTGGGTTTCGGGCTTGATATCGAACATACCGAGAGCCTGCGTTCAGTGCACGAATTGCGTATCGCCGACGGTAATACCACCCGGGATCTCAGCACCAGTAAGTTCCCCACCAATGATACCAGGCGCTATGGCCTGTTTATTAACGACGAAATACGCCTGCTTGATGAGCGACTAACGGTGACACCGGGTGTACGCTTTGACAGCTATAAAATGGATCCCAATGGGGCCAAGAAGCTGGATGGCAGTGAGTTTGCGGTTATTGATGAACAGCATTTTTCATTAAACCTAGGCGCACTGTACAGCCTCAATCCTATGCTTAACTTGTATGCCCAGTACGGCCAGGGTTTCAAGGTTCCCGCCTACGATCTGGCCTATATTGAACATGCCTTGCAGCCCACTTCTACCTATGCGTATGAAATAGTACCCAGTGATAAAGACTTGGCACCAGAGCAAAGCGATACCTATGAGTTTGGCCTGCGTGGTCATATTGGTGACGTCACCATTAATGGCGCACTATTTTACAGCAAGTACGACAACTTTTTGTCTACCGTGCTGCTAAGCAGTGAAACCATACTGGACAACAATGGCGACTTCTCCCACCTGTTTGAAAAGTATCAGTATCAAAATCTTGAATCTGTGACCATAAAAGGCGCAGAACTGAGCCTGAACTGGTATATCAATGATGCGTGGTCTGTACAGGCAAATGCAGCCTATCAGGACGGTAAAAACGACGAAAGCGATGAATACCTGCATTCCATTAATCCGCTGTCAGGATTGCTGGGCTTAAGTTATCAGGATGAGGACCTCAGTTCCCATTTAGTACTCAACTGGGCTAAGGCTATGAGCAAAGTTAATCAAGGCGAAACCCGCTCAAGTGGCTATGGTGCACTGGACTGGCTGCTCAGCTACCAGATAACTGACAGTCTGCGCGTAAATCTGGCGGCCAATAACCTGCTCGACAAAGAATACCTTCGCTATAGCAGTATTGCCGGTCGCGCCGAAGGTAGCGATCTGAGTTCACTGGCCGAAACAGGCAGAAATTACACCGCCAGCGTGCAGGTTAGTTTCTGACCTGCTTGTTTCCCCAGGCCCGGGACTGCCGGGCCTTTCGCGACTCTGCGCGTCTTCACACCAGAGGAATGCTTACCTTAACGGTAACTCCATCTCCCTTCTGATTGTCGGTTAATGCTATGCTGCCATGATGGAACTCGGTGATCAGTCTGGCGATATACAAGCCTAATCCCAGGTGCGGCTGCCCAGGCTGCCCGGTTCTGACCGACACCATGGAATCAAATAAGCGGCCACGCATTTCGGTGGGTAACAACGGGCCGGTATTACTGATATGCAGAACCGCCTTACGCCCCTGACGCTGCAAACTGATGTCCACCGGCGTACCAGGCGCAGCAAACTCCACCGCATTAGCCACCAGCTTATCCAGCAACTGCGCAAATAGCTCAGGAGCACCGTCCACCTTAAGCTTGTTATCAAGGATATCAAGCTGCAACAACGTGTCGGAATAAGCCAGTTGATAGCCTTGCACACAACCAGCCAGAACGTCGTCCAGTAAATACTCGTGCCGCTCTACCGTTTGCAAACTTTGCTCTAAACGGGTGGCTTCGCTCATATTGGTCAGTATTAAAGACAACCGGTTTAACCCTTCCTGAGCGCGCTGCAGGTAAACGGAGTCGGCCAGTTTTTCCTCTTCCATCTGCAAAGTTTCCAGAGAGGAACGCACAACAGCAACAGGGGTACGCAGCTCGTGGGATAAACGCGACGACATACTTTCCAGGTAATGGTGATACTGACCTAAGCGCTGCACCATATCAGCCACGGTACGCGACAAATCGCCGATTTCATCCTGAACGTCGGAGGCTTTTAGCTGGCTACGAATACGTCCTTGCTCATCAATGGCCTGATCGGCCTGATCACGTAAACGGCGGATCCGACTGGAAATTCTGGACGCCAGTAAAAACAAGCCCAGGGTACCAAGCAACATCACCGCGAGCATCAGAGTGAATAGTTTCTCCAACGCCAGATTACGTAGGCTGCGTATACCGTTAGTCGTTTCTTCGGCAATCACCGCCCCCATGACCTTTTCATCAATATACACAGGGTACGCCGCCGCCAGAACCACGGCCTTGCTGTCCGGGGTTAAACGCCAACTGGAGCCCGGCTGGCCCGCCAGCGCCTGTTCAATATGGCTGCCCTGCAGATTTGCCACATCATAAAGTTCATCAATAAAATCACTGGGGGGACGGGTCAGAAATTTATAATACAGCGGATACAACCAGCGCTGGGCTACTTGCCCCCACCAGCTGTCATCTTTGCTGGTCGCCGGGCGGCTCCAGATGCCGTCGGAATTTTTAATATCACCAGATTTGGCCAATACCCGTTGATGCTGATCCACCACCCAGATGCGTGAATTGGTATGTCCAAGCCCTTTGATAATCTGTTCAATCTCAGGAGAAGGCACCAACACAGTCCCCAGCTTGTCCTCTTCCCACACACTGGACGTACCAATAGTTGCTACCGGCTGTCCGCCCGGCTTGTCCACATCGGTAATGGCAAAACTCAGCTTGCTACCTAGCAGCTCAAGAGGAATACGCAGTTCAATGTTGTAGCCCTGCTCGGTTTCCAGCCAGGCCCCCTGAATTCGGCTCTCCGGTCTCAGCGCTTTATTGGTTTGCCCGGCGTCTACGCTCATTTCATAGGGCGTCAGCCAACCGGGTTTGTTGGTGGCAATCAGGTAACGACGAAAATCCCCCGCCGGGGTGGTGAAGGCAATCTGCAGGTAGTCATTGTTATCCACGCTCAGACTGTTGGCCGAGCGATAAATCACAACATCATCAGACACCTCAAAATAGGCGTATAAATACTGTCGATACTTGCCAATCATATGCTTAAAACTCAGCGAGGTTGGCTGATAGGCATTACTCTGAAAAATGACATAATCCTGACCGTATTGCAGCGCGTGCTGCTGCTGGCGCCAGTCAGACAAATCCCCGTCAAGACGGATGGGATCAACAATAGGATAGGCATAGAGATCGCGGCCTTTTTCGACGCTTAGGTAACTGGCCTGAGCATCAAACAGCTTAGGCCGTTCGTGCAAAGCGGTCGCTACCGCCCTGACGGTACCCAGTAAGGTTCGCTCCTGACCGGCACGCAGGTACTTCTCCATTTCCCAGACATATTCATAGCCCAACCAGGGAATACTGAACAGGAAGCCGGACAATAGCAGCAGCTTAAAACGCAGGCCAAAGAAATGAAACTTACGCGACACCCGCATTAATCCTTATCGCAGGTCCAGCGATACCCCATGCCATACACGGTATCAATGCAGTCAAACGCTTCATCCATATGCACAAACTTCTTACGGATGCGCTTGATATGTGAAGTGATGGTGCTGTCGTCCACCACCACACGGGCATCCTGCATCAAGTGCTGACGGCTCTTAACATGGCCGGCAAAGCGTGCCAATGCATGCACCATCCAAAACTCTGTCACGGTCAGGTCAACCGGGGTGTCTTTCCAACGTGCCTGCATACGATTGAGATCTAAACTCAAACTACCGCATTGCACCTGCTGTTGTTTGTCATCCGGCTGGCTCAAGGCTTCCATGCGGCGAAACAACGCAGAAATACGGGCCGTCATATGTGGCATACTGATGTCTTTGGTCAGATAATCATCGGCCCCCATACGCAGGCCGGATACCGTATCCAGATCCGAATCCCGGGCGGTCAGAAAAATAATCGGCAAGGTGGGCGACATGCCACGCAATGACTGGCACAACAAAAATCCGCCATCAATCTCATCTTCCAGGCCAATATCAATAATGGCCAAATCCGGCAAACGCTGCTCAAAACCGCCCATTGCCTCACGGCGATTGGAATAGGTGGCAACCTGGTAGCCCTGGCGTCGCAATACCGCCGCATAGTTCTCACGGATAGCAACTTCATCTTCAACAATGGCGATTCTTCTACTCATAGCAATCACGACAATCCTCTTGTATGTGCCGGACTATACCTTAACTGCTCTGGGAAACTAGACGAGCCGGGCAAATGCCATGATTTCGCCACAATTCATCGGTGCATTGCCCTTTTTGCTCCCCTTTTGTGCCAACTGGCCTGTGTTTAATGGAATGGTCGAAACACACATACCCTCGTTAAGGAGAGCAAAGATGAAAAAGTTAGCAATAGTATCTGGATTGATGATGGCCTTATCTGCACCGGCAGCCATGGCCGCGAGCGAGAACATGAAAAAAGCGGAAAATATCGGTTTCGGTTCAGGTCTGGTGGTCGGAGCCATAGCTGGTGGGCCGCTGGGCGCCATTATCGGCGGTATCTCAGGCATCTTTGTCGGCCACTCGGTTGCAGCGGACAAAGAGATCGAAAACATGGAAACCGCGCTGGCACAAAATGAAGATGAAATTAATCAGTTGCTGGCATCTAACCAGCAACTGCTGGGCCGTCTGCGTAGCAGTGAAGAACAGCAGCGCCTGCAACTGGTATCTCTGACCGAGCGTGAAAATGCCGCCATGGATACCAACCTGACCATGCATGTGCAATTCCGTACCGGCTCGAGCAAACTGGAATCCATTTATAGTCAGCAGTTGGCTGAATTAGCCGATGCCATGCAGCAAAACAAACAACTGAAAATTGAATTATCCGGCTTCGCCGACCGTCGTGGCGACGAGAAATACAACCAAAGCCTGTCTGCAGAGCGAGTAGAGTCGGTCAAACAACTCTTGGTTAGCCAGGGCGTCTCAGCAGCAAGAATCACATCCCTGGCCCTGGGTGAAGCCATGCCGCTGGACACAACCCCAAGCCTGGATGGTGACAGCTTTGATCGTCGCGTCAGCCTGCGCTTAAGCGCTGATAGCCTGCAAACTGTCGCGAACCACTAAGGCGCTTTTTAACTGCAACATTCTCCTGTTCCTCAACCCCTTTGGCGCCTGGCAACAGGCGCCTTTTTTATACTCCGCCTATGGCCCCCAGGTAATCCTTTTTACCTATATCTACCCCTATATGACGCAAAATGCCGTAGGCGGTACTGATGTGGAAGTAGAAGTTTGGCAGCACAAACTGCTGAAGATAATCCTGACCCTTGAAGTTCAGCGTGATACCAGGGAAATTCAACTGAATCGCTTTATCTTCGCTGCCAACAAACTGTTCAGGGCTGAGCTGGCTAAGAAATCCCAGGGTTTTCTCTACCCTGTGTTGCAGCTCCTGCAGGGTCTTTTCCTCATCGGCAACGCTGGGATTTTCTACCCCGGCTAACCTGGCACCGCAACCTTTGGCCGTATCACAGGCAATTTGTACCTGCCGGCTTAACGGCACCATATCAATGGCCAGACGACTGGCCGCCATCACATCAGAGGCAACTTTTTTGTTGTCAGCGAACTCAACGGCTTTAGTCAGAATAGTCTGCAGATTTTGTAAACCCTGACGTAATACCGGAACTGATGCACCGTACATTGAAAGAGACATTTTAACCTCCGTAGCTAGTTTAAAGCTTGCAGTTGTTCAACTAACCATTGCTGAAACTGCAGCTTAGGTAAGGCACCGGATAAGCGGGTCACTTCCTTACCTTGGTGAAACAAAATTAAGGTCGGTATGGAGCGAATACCAAAGGCAGCGCCACTTTGGGGATGTGCCTGGGTGTCCAATTTTAGAAAACGCAGTTGTGTCTGCGCCGACTCAGCGACCTCCGCGTAGACAGGGGCAAATCCCACACATGGGCCGCACCAGGGAGCCCAAAAGTCCACCAATACAGGCATGCCACTATGCTGAATATGCCGCTGGAGGCTGTCATCTGAGCATTCTATTGGGTTGGACAGAATGAGGGGGGCCCGACACTTTCCACACAAGGGGTGGTGTGCCACTTTCTCAGCAGGGATACGATTTATCGCACTACATGAAGGGCAAACCAGTTGCACAGCGCCTGACATAAAATACCTCGAAGTAAAACACTAACCTCTGATATTGGCCTGTTTGCGCTACATTCAATATGAGCCTTTAATATTTTTCGCCCCTATAAATTGTACTTGCGACTATTCTTGGAGCTTGATACACAGACAATTGCACCGACATTTTGCTAAGCACAGACAGGGATAAGTAACCTTGACGTCATCACTCATCCAAACAGCCAGCCGCCTTCCACTTGCCCGCCATCTGATGCGTCCCGGCACTGCCCTGATAGTGCTAATATTTGCTTTGTTGCTGGGACTGGCCAGCTATGCCGATCATCTAAATAATCAACGTTTTCAGGAAAACAGCCGGCGTATTGTCAATGATGAGCTAAGCGTACTGCGGGCGCGCCTTGAAGGCACCATCATCAGTAACATTCAAGTCGTTCAGGGGTTAGTCGCGGTGATTCAGAATGACCCTGATATCGACCAATCTCGCTTTTCCGATATCGCCAGATACCTTATCGGCTCGCATACCGAACTACGCAATATTGGCGCCGCCCCCGATATGGTTATCCGCATGATATATCCGCTAGCAGAGAATGAGAGTGCTATCGGCCTGAATTACCTGACCCGCCCAGATCAAATGCGCAGTGCTGAATTAGCCATGACCAGCGGTAAAATGGTTCTCTCCGGCCCCGTTGATTTGGTGCAAGGCGGCCAAGCCTTTATCAGCCGTATTCCCGTGCAGGTAGATACACCAGATGGACAATCTCATTTCTGGGGATTGGTCTCTGCGGTCATAGATATGGAACGGGTATACCGCAGTAGCGGTCTTTTGAATCCTGACCTTGGTTTACAAGTCATTATTCTTCAAGGCGGCAAATCCCAACTTCAGGATTCGGTCTTTTTCGGCTCCCCGGCCGTATTAGATCAACATCCGGTGCAAATGTCGGTGACACTGCCCGAGAGCAGTTGGCAAATTGCTGCCATTCCCCTGAATGGTTGGCCCAAAGTGGCAGAGAACGCCACGGCCTTTCGCATCATTCTGTTGGTCATTGGCTCAGTCCTCTTCGCATCTTTGTGTCTGTTGCTGAATCTTTTCAATAAACGACGGGATCAGGAAAAACGCCTTAAAGGCTTGTTTCGCATGTCTCCTCTTGGTATCAGCCTGAATGAATTTGGCTCAGGTAAATTCCTGGACGCTAACCAGGCCCTGCTGGATATTACCGGCTATAGCAAGGAGGAACTTCAGGCCCTGGACTACTGGCAGATCACCCCTAAATCCTATGAAGAACAAGAACAACAGCAGATCCAACAATTAAAAACCACAGGGCAGTATGGCCCTTACGAAAAAGAGTATATCCACAAACGCGGTCACCGCTTCCCCGTGATGTTGAACGGCATGTTGATTCAGGACAGCCAGGGTCGGCAAATGATTTGGTCTATCGTAGAGGATATCTCGCTGCAGAAGCAGACCAAGAGATTGCTGGAAGAACAACGGGAACAATTGGAGCTGGTGCTGGAAAGCACGGCTGTTGGTATCTGGGACTGGTATATCCCCAGCGGCAAAACCCAATTTAATGAGCGCTGGGCCGAGATGGTCGGCTATACGCTAGAAGAGCTGCAACCCGTCTCTATCAGCACCTGGCTAACCTTGGTTCATCCTGATGATTTAGCCAACTCAGAGACCCAGCTCGATCGTCACTGGCAAGGCCAAAGCAGCCGCTATATTAGTGAAAGCCGCATGCGGCACAAAAACGGCAATTGGATATGGGTGCTGGATACCGGCAAGGTGGTGGAGTGGGATACGCAAGGCAATCCAGTACGTATGGTGGGCACCCATATTGATATCACGGCACAAAAGCTGGCCAGTATGGAACTGGAGCGCTCACAAAAAGAGCTGCAAAGTTTCTTTGATGTGTCCCGCAACCTGCTATGTATTGCCAATCAAAACGGTTATTTT
This sequence comes from Bowmanella pacifica, assembly GCF_014645355.1. Taxonomy (GTDB): domain Bacteria; phylum Pseudomonadota; class Gammaproteobacteria; order Enterobacterales; family Alteromonadaceae; genus Bowmanella; species Bowmanella pacifica. The sequence goes on from NZ_BMLS01000004.1 coordinate 84,357, forward strand.
GACCGGGTAAACCGTGCCTTCGAAACCATTTTGGGCTATAGCGAAGCAGAACTGCTGCTCACCCCTTATTTGGAATTTGTTCACCCCGATGACACCCGGGCCACCTTGGAAGAGCTGCAAAGCTTGAACGAAGGTAAGCCAACGACTTCCTTTATCAATAGATTTCGATGTAAAGATGGCCGTTTTGTTTACTTAAGGTGGAATACCACGCCAAACCTGTCAACCGGCAAACTTTATGCGTCTGCCACCGATGTCACACAGGAGAAAGACAGCGAGTTGAAGCTGGCGCGCCAGCGTGAAATGCTGGAGTCGATGAGCCAGCAAGGCCGCATTGGTGCCTGGGAAATAGACCTATGCAGCTCCGTGGTTATCTGGTCCAGTATGATCAAAAACATTCTGGAGTTGGAGCAAGATTTCACCCCGAAACTATCCTCCGCAGCGGATTTCACTAAAGCCGGCGTACATCGTAAACGTCTTGAGCAAGCCATACAGAACGCTATCGAGGAAGGCACCGACTGGGAATTAGAACTCTTGGTGGTCAGCGCCAAAGGTAATGAAATATGGGTATCAGTAACTGGGCGCGCAGAATATAGCCAAGGGCAATGTGTCCGACTGTTTGGTTCATTTCAGGATATAGACTCACGCAAACGTGCCCAAAAGGTCGATGAGGAAATAGCAAGGCATAATGAAATTCTGGCGCGCCTGACCGTCCACCCTGCTATTTTGCAAGGTGAGCTGAAGCTGGCTAAACATACCTTGGTTGAGCAACTCAGTCTGGGCATAAAGGCCGAACACACCAGTTTATGGCTATTTAGTGAAGATCACCGCAGTTTGACCTGCTTGGTTGCGTACCAACACAGTACCGGCAATTTCAGCCAAGGCGATGAACTGCAACAGCAAGATTTCCCCCGCTACTTCTCGGCCTTGTATCTAGACTCCCATATCGCTGCCGCAGATGCCCAGCACGATCCCCGCACATCAGAATTTACTCAGGATTACCTCGCCCCCAATGATGTGAAAGCCCTGCTGTGCACAGTGATCAATGGTGGCGGTGGCATTGTCGGCGTACTTTGCGCACAACACACCGCGAGTAAACGCAGTTGGAGCAAGGCCGAAGAAGCCTTTATTGGCTCCCTGGCCACCCTGACCGGCACCTTGCATGCGGCAGATCAGCGAAAACGCGCTGAGAAAGCACTGCTTAGCGCCAAAGAGAGTGCAGAAAAGGCCGCCAAGGCCAAAAGCGAATTTTTAGCCGTGATGAGCCATGAAATCCGCACCCCTATGAATGGCATTTTGGGCATGCTGGATCTGATGCAAGCCGGCAAGCTGAGTGATGAACAACACCATCGTGCCGGTATTGTCAGAGGCAGCGCCGAGTCCTTACTTAGCTTGCTGAATGACATCTTAGACTTCTCCAAGGTGGATGCTGGAAAACTAGAATTGGACGCGGTGCGTTTCGAGTTAAAACCTTTGCTGGTGGATATCATGCATGCTGTCGCCTATAAGGCACAAAGCAAGGGCCTTGAGCTACTGATTGATATGCGGGAGATTGAGCACCACTGGGTAATTGGCGACCCGGGCAGGCTCAGGCAGGTACTGTTGAATCTGCTGGGTAACGCAATCAAGTTCACACAAAAAGGCCATGTACTCTTGCGCTGTGATACCCAGTTTCTGGATAACACCCTGTTTTTCCATGCCCATGTTATAGATACCGGGATTGGCATTCCCGAACACCGACAGACAGAGCTGTTTACCCCATTTACTCAGGTTGATGCCTCAACAACACGACACTACGGAGGTACTGGGCTGGGACTGGCTATTTGCCGACAGTTATGTGAACTGATGGGCGGGGAAATTACCTTACAAAGTCAGGTCGGCAAAGGCAGCTGCTTTAGTATTGCGGTAAAAATAAAACCATCGGCAGGCCTGGATGCTGTTCATCCGCAATTACGCAAACACAAAGTACTGGTCGCCGCGCCCTATGCCATGACCAGGGAGATATACGCCCAACAGTTAGCCTCTTGGGGAGCCATCGTACAGCAAGCTGCTACTCCGCAGGAGTTGCTCCAACAGATACAGGACGGAAAAACCCATCGTCAACCATGGGATTTGCTGTTACTGGATACAGACATACTTACTCTGCCTGAAGCAGAGAAACTGTTGGTGTTTTTAAGGTCAACCAAACTCCCCTTATTCGCTGTACATCAAGTACAAAACAGCAGTCAGGCTCTGCTTAACCCAATAAGCTTTGCCAATCTGTACAAACCCTTATCACCTATGGAGCTAGCCGCTCACCTGTTGGTTTGGCAAAAAGGTGTATGCGAGCTTCCTGAGCAGAATAACGCTCTACCTGTGCCCCAACTCGCGCAGCAACATGCACCTGTCCTGCTGGTAGAAGACAATGCCATTAATCAGGAAGTGGCCAAGTCCATGCTGGAACGATTGGGCATGCGCGTAGAGTTAGCCAACAACGGTAGTGAGGCACTACAGAAACTGACCGGCTCAACGACCTATCAGCTAGTACTAATGGATTGTCAGATGCCCATTATGGATGGCTATGAGGCGACCCGCCGCATTCGCAAGGGGGAATGCGGCAGGCATAACAGCAATATTCCCATCATCGCCATGACCGCTAATGCCATGCAGGGTGATGAAGAAACCTGCCTGGCTGCAGGTATGGATGTGTATTTAAGCAAACCAATAAATCTGAGCCGCCTGTATCAGGCAATCACTAACTTGTTGCCTACGGTAGAGCTTTCTCAACCCTCAACGGATAAGCAACAAGTGTAAAGCCCAGGCATGTTGTGCTTTTTGGTGCGGCCAGGTTAGTCTGAAAACTGCGTAAACTCGCTAATCAGCGCTGTTGCCGCTTTCTGAATAATGCGCTCGCCATCTTCTACGTTGGCCTGACTCGGATCGGAGCCGATACGGCCATCCGGGAAGCTTTGCCGATAGGCATAGGCATGGCTAATCTCACCCATAGGTGCAATTTTCGGTGTCATTTCCACCTGTTTCTGCGCCTCGGGGTAAGCCGCATAGGTGACCGCCACTTCAGAGGCTGTCGCATGAGCACCATGTCCTACAGGGTAGATTTCATTGCATAACTCGGTGACCCCAGGTAACTGCCACCAATTTTGTAGCTTAAGCTGCAAAGCCTGCTCGGGCGGCGTCTTGGCAAAGCTAAGCTCGGCATACACCTCGGCAAAAGCGGCATTAATTGTCGCAATATTGCCACCATGACCATTGAGCCAGTAGATACGTTCAAAGCCATGTCGACGCAATGACGCTATCCAATCCTGCATGGCGGCAATCATAGTCGAGGGCCTTAAGGTAATAGTCCCAGCAAAGTCCAGATGGTGTTGGGCACAGCCAACATTGAAGGTTGGCCCCACCAAAAGGTTTGCTTGTGCTGCGGCGCGGTGGGCAATGATTTCCGGACACAAGGCATCGGTTCCCAGCAATCCATTGGGCCCATGCTGCTCAACCGAGCCAATGGGGATCACTATTGCCTTGGAAGTTTGCAGATATTCTTCAACTTCCACCCAGCTTGCTTTCATTAATTGCATAACCACATCCAATATAAAACCCGTAAGTCTGAGTATATGATGTCGCCCAGACACTGCCTATTGCCCCAGCCTTATCACAGCGCACGTTCACCGCAGATAAAGCGCAGGCAATGTCAGCAAGATCATCGTAAAGCCCTGTAATTTCCCCTCAATTCCTCTATAATTCGCGCCCTTTTTAATCAAATTGAGTGAGCGGCATGTCGGAAAAGAAATTCATCACCTCACAGGAATTACTGCAGGACGCCTTTCGTTTAGCCTCTATCGTCTATGAAGACGGTTTCAGGCCAGACTATATAGTCGGTATTTGGCGTGGTGGTGCACCCATAGGGATTGCCGTTCAGGAGTTCTTTGATTACAAACATGTAAAAACAGATCATATTGCGGTTCGCACTTCGTCTTACTACGGCATCGGCAAGCAATCTAAAGAAATTAAGGTGCACGGTCTGCACTATCTGATTGAGAACGCCAATGCCGACGATAAATTACTGATCGTGGACGACGTATTTGATTCGGGTCGCAGCATTGAAGCCCTGTTAACCCAGATTCGTAAGCTGTCCCGCCTAAACACGCCGCACGACATACGTGTTGCCTGTCCCTGGTATAAGCCGAAGAACAGCAAGGTCGATATCGTTCCGGACTATTACGTCAACAAAAGCGAAGAGTGGCTGGTGTTCCCTCACGAGCTATCCGGTCTGACGCCTGAAGAGATTGCCCAAGGCAAAACCGAACTGGCGGATATTCTGGATATCCTGACCAAGTAAAATAAAAAAGGGAGCGCTTGCTCCCTTTTTTCTGCTCTGACCTAGTGGTCAAAGAACGCAATTTTCAGTACAAACAACGTCGTTAACACCCATACGCTCATACTGACTTCACGCCACTTACCACATACCGCTTTAGCGAAGGCGTAAGTAATAAACGCCAAGGTAATACCGTGAGCGATAGAAAAGGTCAGCGGGGTAAACAAAAGTACCACAGTCACTGGCGCCGCTTCGGTAATATCTTCCCAGTCAATCTCACGCAGATTAAACAACATCAAAATGGCAACATAAAAAATAGCCCCCGCTGTTGCATAGACAGGGATCATCGCGGCCAATGGCGCGAAGAAGATACTCAGCAAGAACAGGATCCCAACCACCACGGCAGTGAGTCCGGTGCGCCCCCCGGCGGCCACGCCGGCAGCACTTTCTACATAACTGGTGGTCGTGGATGTACCCAATGAGGCACCGGCAATAGTCGCTGCACTGTCACTCATCAGCGCCTTGCCAAGCCCCGGAACGCGGCCGTCTTTATCCGCCAACCCGGCTTTTTGGGTAACTGCAATTAAGGTGCCTGAGGTATCAAACAGATCCACAAACAAAAAGCCGAACACCACACTCAACATGGAAATTTCCAGCGCGGCCTGAATATCCATCTGCATAAAGGTAGGCGCTAAGGAAGGTGGTGCAGAAACAACACCGTTGTATTGCACATCGCCACTCACCAAGCCAATCACTGTCATGGCTAAAATAGCTATCAGCACCGCCCCCGGCAGGTTACGAGCCGTAAAGGCGGCAATCAAAAAGAAGCCCAGAATACTCATCAGCGGCACAAACTGGGTCAAGTCACCTAAGGTCACCAGGGTCACCGGATGCGCAACAATAATCCCCGCGTTCTTTAAGGCGATCATCGCCAGAAAAGCCCCAATGCCCGTGGCAATCCCCAACTTTAAGGTTCGTGGAATGGCGTTAATAATCCATTCCCGCACCTTAAAGGCACTAAGGGCAAAGAACAGAATACCGGATAAAAACACCGCGCCCAACGCCGTTTGCCAGCTGTGCCCCATGGATTGGACCACCCCATAGGTAAAGAACGCATTCAGTCCCATACCCGGCGCCAAAGCCAAAGGGAAATTAGCCACCAGCCCCATAATCAAACAGCCGATAGCGGCCGCCAGACAGGTCGCTACAAACACCGCTCCCCTGTCCATCCCGGCATCGGCCAAAATAGAGGGGTTTACAAAGATGATATAGGCCATCGTCAGAAAGATAGTGAGCCCGGCAAATACTTCGGTTTTTACATCACTGCCTCTGGCAGACAACTTGAAGAGTTTCTCCAGCATTACTTACTGCACCGCATTGAAAAAAGGCGGCGATTCTAAGCTATACAGGCGAAAATTTCAGCTTTTTATCCCACAAGCACAGATAAAAACAAGGCCACAATAAGTGGCCTGATAACGCTCAAAGCTGGTAATGAACTGAGAAATTCAAACTTCTCGGGGCACCATATTGAAACTGGCTGAACTGCCCTAACTGAGCGTAGTAACGCTTATCCAGCAGGTTGTTGACCGTCAGGCGCAACCCCAGCGCTTCTGTCACCTGATAACCCGCCATTAGATTTACAAGGCTGTAGCCACCTTGGCTGACTTCCACTTCACCAGCAGGCCCGGTGGTATTTCTATATGCCTCCCCTTGATAGGTCAGCCCACCACCGAGCTGCCAGGCACCGGCAAAATGATAGCTGCTGAAAAGCTGCAATTGTTTCCCGGGCGTCGCAGTATTAATTGACTGCCCCTTAGTATCCTTGGCCGAGAAATCACTGTAACCAAAGGACAGCCGCCAGTTTTCAGTCAGGGCGCCATTAAGTTCAATTTCGTATCCCTTCGTTTTTGTACCATCCACAGCACGGTAAACCTGTACGTTACCCGGCAGGGTTTGTCCGACTACTATCTCCGCCACATTGTCTTGCTGTATTTCAAATATGGCCACCGACACATCCAGTAAGTCATCAAACAGACTGGCTTTTGCCCCTAACTCATAGTTTTGCCCCACCACAGGGTCCAGGCTCCTCCCCGACGCATCCAGATAATTCTGGGGGGCAAAAATATCAGTGAAACTCGCATAAACAGACAGGCTCTCCAGCAAGTCATAGGTGATACCAGCGTAATGGGTCAGCTGAGATTCGCTGTAATCTTGTATTCTGCCAAAGTTGTCCTGATCCGTTTGCCATTTGTTATGGCGTAAGCCGGCAATCATAGCCAGGTTGTCAGTTATCACTAACCTAGTTAGGGCGTAGCTAGCTTGCTGTTTTGTATTGCCATAAGAACCGTATGCCGGCGTTTGTTGCCAATCTGGCTTGGCATAAGTCCAGCCAGGTGCGGTAAAATCTCCCAATAAAGGGACATTGTCGGCAGGCAGGTAGTACGGATTGCTAAAGGTTTGATCCCGGCTGTTCCAACCAAGGACAAACTGATGCTCTGCACCCAACCAGTCATAGTCACCGCTTAGCCTCAAGCTATAGCTATCTTGTTTGCGCTTACCGTCAATGAAGGCAATCGAACCTGCACGCATGCCTTGATTATCGGTTTTGTCCGGGAATCCAGTTGCCCACAACACATCAAACTCAAGCCGATTATCACCCTGACCATAGTCGGCTTGTAGTTTCCAATTATTAGCGAACAAATGCTCAAGGCTTGCAAAGAAGCTGGCTGAACTGGTCTTTGCCGAGCCCCAGTCGGGAGCTGTGGATGCAGAGATGTCATAGTTAGTGCGACTACCATCACTATAAAACAGCGGCAGGCCGCCAGACATTGTGCCTTGCGGCTTGGTACGCTGGTAATCACCTCCCAGCGTCAAGAGTGTATTTACGCCAAGATCATACTCAGCAATAGCGTAAATCATACGCTTCTGCTGACTGTATCTATCCTGATGAGACTCACGGTCAGAGTAACTCATCACCGCCCGTCCCCGCAGGCTTTGCTGTTGATTCAAGCCACCCGATACATCCAACATGGTTCTATGGCTATGCCAACTACCTATACTCAATTGTCCCTGGGCCTGAAATGCCGCGGTTGGTCGCTTGCGAATAAGGTTTATCGCCGCAGAGGGATCACCCGCCCCTGTCATCAAACCTGTGGCGCCACGTACGACTTCAATACGTTGATAGAGCGCGGTGTCAATCTGGTTATCACCGTAGTTGAATCGCGTGTCATAACTCACCGGCACACCATCGTATAGCATGCCCCGCACAGGCATTCCCCTGGCGGTAATGCTGAATCTGTCATTATCCATAGGACGGCTATACAAACCGGTAACCTGGTTAATGACATCTATCACGCTAGTCAGATCCTGCTCCTGCATACGTGTTGAGGTTACCACCGCTATTGACTGGGGCGTATCTTTTGGCGCCAGCGCCAAGCCAGTGGCCGTTGTGGCGCGTGACACCTTATAACTTTCGGCATCTTCTCTGCTGCCAGTAATGACGAGTTTTTCTACCAACTGTTCGGCATCACGATCCGATTGGGGTTGCGCCTGCGCTTTGCCTGCAAACAGTAGGCAGACACTGAGACAACTAAGAATAAAAGGGGGATGAGACAAAGACATCGAGAGTTCCTGATTGAACACCCAACCAGAAAATCACAACAGAGTGATTTCCCAACGGGCATTGACTTTCCAAACATTAAAACGAGAATGAGAATCTATCTCACTAACTACCGGTCTAAAATTACTTCCGGTTGCACTCTGCTAACATTCGGGTTTGAATATTATGTCGTCAGGTCGTCCTGCCACTCATTGCAAAAAGCATCTTCTGTTAAAGGGATTACAGCTATTTAACCAGCAGGGGTACCACAACACCCGTCTTCAACAACTGCTGCAATGCTGTGGTGTGCCCAAAGGCACCTTTTACAACTTTTTCTCCAGCAAGGATGGTTTTGTATTAGCCATTATCGAAAACTACTTTCAATTAGAAGCCGAGCGTCTATCGATAACCGCGGAACTCCCGCAGGCGAGTCACTTTCAGAAGATTTACAAGTACTGGGAAATTCAGATTGAAACCTATGGTACTGAAACGGATAGAATTGCCACGTTAATTGCCAACTTATCTGCTGAGATGCCGCTGGGCAGCACAAAACTGCGCCTGGCAATACTCAAAACACGCGCAGACATCATTCAGGTCATCACCGAGGACATGCAGATTTGCCAACAGGAAGGGAGTATCCGCAGTGATGTCACTCCCAGAGCTTTAGCTGAATTTATCTGGTGCGGTTGGCAGGGGGCGCTCTTAAGTGTGCGGCTTTGCAAAAACACCGCACCACTACAGGAATTTCTTAAAACCCTACGCTTGCTCGAGCAGGCGCCAGGGAGTTAACCAACGGGGTTTCGGTGCCATCATGATATAGCCCCACCTCCATGTTGTGCCTAGGCAATTTGGGGTCTTTAATTGCTTTCACACTGGAAATGTATCTGATGTGTGCTGCAGGTAGGCTGTTCTCCCTGGCACCGGTCAGCACATGTCTTTTATACCAAGTAAAAGGTTTGAGATCGGTCTGCACTTGTGTGGCTAAATAGGTTTGTACTTCCAGCCGAATATCATCCAAATACACAGCGACAGTGCGTCTGATGTAGCCATCGCCTTCAATGCGATCAAGTAGAGGGAGTGCCGCACTATCTATCTGATATACCACTCCCCAGACACTATCGATGGGATTGCCCGTGCGCAGCAAGTTGCCTTTTGCCGAACCATCCATACCAGGTTTATTGAAGGCCAGCACAAAACCCATCAGCTCCGCTGCAATAAGTTTGCTAGCAGAGGGAATACGGGCTGCCAACCTGGCTTGCGACATATTTGAACCGTATGCAAAGTACAAAGTATGGCCTGACATGGGTAATTCCCTCCCGTAAGTTTACGCTAGCCGATACTCCTTTTGATGCGGATACAACCCGGCGCTCTAAGTGTTAGTCTACTCCATTGACAGATTTGTTCAAAAAACCGTCTTCACTGCCATCCTTACTGGTATTCATAACACAATCTTGCTGCCTTGAACCCACACCTGTTCAAACGGTTTGAAATGGGATAGCGTGACGGGCTACTGTCCTGGAGAACCTTATGAAAACAACAAGATTGGCAATAAGCCTACTCGCACTGGCATTCAGTCAGTCGTTAGTCGCAGACACTGTCACCGAATCATTCAAACAGTTATTAGATAAGCACTGGCAAGCGGCCAATAAGGAACAAATATTCTTCCGTAAAGATCCTGATACTTTCCGCATGAATGGCAAGTTACCGGATATGTCCGAACAAGGCCGCAAAAGGCGCGCTGAATTTAATCAAAACATGCTCAGACAATTGGACAAAATTAACTGGCAGCAACTTTCCGCCGCAGACCAACTGACCTATCGGCTGTTCAAATACGAAAGGCAAAGTGAAGCAGAAAGTTACCAGCAACTTGATCACTTGTACCCTTTTACCATTTATGCGGGTTACCACACCTACTTTGCCGCCGCCCCTGACAATATGTCGTTTCTGGACCGACAAGATTATGAAAACTACCTGATAAGCCTGGCCGACTTTCCCCGCTACAATCAGGATTATCTGACCAATCTGCAGGAAGCCGTTAGCAAAGGGCACACACAATACTGTCAAAGCTTTGCTGGTTATGAGCAAACCATCAGCAAACATCTGGTTAAAGATGTTGAAGAATCAGTGTTCTTTGCACCATTTAAGAATATGCCGGCACGCATTCCTGTCGAACAGCAGCAAGCGCTAACGCATAAAGGGAAACAGCTTATCGCGCAAAGCGTGCTCCCAGAGTACAAAAAGCTGTTCGACTTTTTTACCGGCCAATATATGCCGAATTGTCGCCAAGAGGTGGGCATTAGCGCCTTGCCGGGTGGGAAAGACTATTACCAGTATCTTATCCAATTTTACACCACCACCAATATGCCGGCCGAGCAAATCCACCAGTTGGGTTTAAGTGAAGTGCAGCGTATCCGCAGCGAGATGCAGGCAATTATTGATAAGCTTGGCTTTAAGGGCAGCTTTAAAGAATTTATCCAGCACTTGCGTACCGACCCCAAGTTTTACGCCACCTCAGAGTTACAGCTGTTAGAGAAAGCCGCCTACATCACTCGTAAAATGGCGGGACAGTTGCCGAAGTGGTTTATCACCTTACCCCGTAATACCTTTGATATTAAGGCTAGTCCGGGCGGCGGCGCCTACTATGTGGCTTCAGATGGCAGTGGTACAACCTCAGGCACGTATTTTCTGGGCACAAAAAACCTTAAAGCCGAGCCGCTTTACAACCTGGAAGCACTGACCTTCCACGAAGCCGAACCCGGACACCATTTCCAATCCGCCATTGCTGGTGAAATGGATATGCCGGAATTTCGTAAAACCTTATATCACTCCGCCTATGGCGAAGGATGGGGGCTTTATTCCGAACGTCTGGGTAAAGAAATGGGTTTTTATCAGGATCCATACAGTGACTTTGGTCGGTTAACTTATGAGGCCTGGCGTGCCAGTCGTCTGGTGGTGGATACCGGTATGCATGCCTTGGGTTGGTCCAGACAGCAGGCTATTGATTATCTGGCCGACAATACAGCGCTGTCGATGCCGGACGTGGTTAATCAGATAGATCGCTACGTTAGTTGGCCGGCCCAGGCCCTGTCCTACAAAATCGGGGAGCTGAAAATTCTCGAATTGCGCCAGCGCGCCCAGCAGCAGCTTGGCGACAAGTTTGATATCCGCGCCTTCCACGAGCAAATCCTGCGTACCGGCAGTCTGCCATTGGATTTACTCGAAGAGCTCACCAATGAATGGATAGCAGAGCAAGGCTAACTGGTGCGCCAGCTCCTGCTATCGCTAGGAGCTGGCTACCCTTTATTGATACGCTTTTGCAGGCGTTGACGATAGCTCTGATTGCTAACTTGTTCCAAAAGTAAGGGAACATCATCAAGCTGGCCCGCCGTTAGTTCAGACAAATACCCGCCAATTGCCCTGTCTTTCACATCGCCCGGCGGCAAAGACATGACCCAGCCTCTGGCCGCAGGTAAATCCCTCTCAGCCCATAGCCCGGCAATACGAGAAACAAGCCGTGCATCTGGCTTTTCAAATTGTGTCACATATTCGGCCGCTTGAGCCGGATTACGGTACGCAAACTTATTGAGCAAGTTCGCTTTTCTTTCCTGCGCTTGTTCCACTGGGATGCGGGCCTGTAACCAGGTGCTTGCCTGCTCAAACCCCATTTCCAATTTTGTTTCGGCAATATGCTCGATAAGACTGTCACGAACCTGCTGACTACCACTTTGTTCAAGCATTGCTTCTGCCTGTGGCAGTGACACGCTCACCAACTGTTGCGCCAGGTTCTGCATAATAGACGGCGGTAGCTGTTGCTCTTCGGCCCACTGTAACGCCTCAGCAGGCTGCTGCTGTGCATACCACATCATCATGGTGGACATATGCTTCCTATTTATCCAGCCGCCTTCTTGCTCAACGTAGGCAAGCGCACCACTGACATCGTGCATAGCCCAACTGCCTAAAAGCTCCTGCACTGATGACGAGGGTAGCCTGTCTTTATAAGACAGATACTGCTGCATGGCTGCTCTGCCATCTTGTTCAGCCATACTTCCTAGCACGGCAGAGATAAGCACCCCGTTACCCCGCTCAAGCGTTACCGCACGTTGCAGTGCCTCCATTGGAGACTGAAAGGCCCATTCCCTTAGTATCAGACTCAGGAACTTTCTATGTTGAGCTTGCGGCAAGCTGGTTAGCACTTTGTCCACAGCGGCATTAGGGTCGCTCTCACTCCATTGGTAAAGTGCCGTCATCAGCCCTGCCTCTCGCTCATTGACGGTGAAGTCCCCGGTTAAAAAGCGTTCGAAGGTTTGGGCTGGCTCGTCATCCTGTGACACTCTAAGTTCCATGGCCCGGCGATATTGCAAAGGCAGCCTGGCCAGGATCTGCTGTGAATCAAGCAATGCTTCTGTAGCAGGATCCTCCAAAATGGAAATCAGCAGACGGTTTTGCAACGGTTTATCGGTAATATCATCAATACGCGCAAGTAATGCCTGAGGTGCTTGTAACATCCACTCATGTGCCACGCTGGCGAGAATTGGATGCGCCGTTCGTTGTTTACCATAGAGTTGCAGTGCCAGCTCAAAGGCGCCTGCAGCATTAAAACTGGCCAGACGGCTGAAATAGACTTTGGACAAGCCGTCCCGATAATGTCGTTCAGGATGAAAAGACAACTCCGAGAGCTTAGCCTGTAGTGCATCCGCAGACATGGATGCAGCTTCCTGATAGGCCTGCCAATAAATGTCGAACTGACTTTGAGGTTCAAGCGACCTTGTGCCAGGTTCAGCTAAAACCCGATTAGCGTCAGGGCGCAGAACGGCATTAGCAACCGGGCCTGGCACTTGAGGCTCGGTCATGATGTTTACGGGTGACGCCACTTGCGGTCCGGTTCCCCAATACACGCCCGTCGCAAATGCCAGTATGCTAATCACGCCCCAGACTAAATGACTAAATCGCATCCTTACTCCTGTTTTGTTTATGTCCTGCTTGGCAAATAATCATGTAATTGCTGGCGCTGAGCAGATGAAAAATACAGCCCCAGCTTGGTACGACGCCATAAAATATCCTCTGTGCTTACCGCCCATTCTTGCTCACACAGATAATCCACTTCTTTTTGATACAAACCATGGCCAAAGTGCTGACCTAAATCAGCCATACTCTGGCACCCGGCTAAAAGGGCATTAGTCAGGCTACCGTATTGTTTGGCATAGCGCTCAAGTACCTTTTTATCCAACCAGCTCCACGTGCCGGCTAACGCTTTGATAAGGCTGTCGAGATGCTCGAAATCCCCACCCGGCAACGCCGCAGTAGCCGTCCAGGGTCTGCCCATATCAGGGAAGTAAGTGGCCAGTTTATTTACCGCGGCCTGGGCTAATCGCCTATAGGTGGTGATTTTGCCACCAAATACGGTTAAAAGCGGGGCTCCACTGCTTTCAGCACTTAACTCGAAGCGGTAATCACGGGTCACTTTGCCGGCCGAATCATGATGATCTTCCAGCAACGGCCTGACCCCGGAATAACTATGTACTATCTGCCCAGCGGTCAATTTGACCTTAAAATAGCTGTTTACCACCCCCAGCAAATAATCAATTTCACCCTGACTAATCTGTACCTTTCCCGGATCCCCCTGATAGTCCACTTCGGTGGTGCCAATCAGCGAAAATTGCTGTTCATAGGGGATAACAAAAACTATCCGTCCATCGGTATGCTGCAAAATGTACGCATAAGATTGGTCGTTAACCCGTGGCACAATAATATGACTGCCCTGCACCAGCCGAATGGAGTTCTGTGTGTGCTCCTTCACCCCGTCTTGTAAAAAGCGCCCAACCCAGGGGCCAGCGGCATTCACCAGGGTTTGGGCACACACTTCTCGTATCTGCCCTGATAAATCAGTCAGCTCTGTGCGCCATACGCCATTTTGCCGTCTTGCTGCAGTGCAGCGGGTTCTAGGCAAAATCACGGCGCCACGATTACGCGCCTGTTGGGCAACTAAACTCACCAGCCTGGCGTCGTCCACCCAACCATCGGAATACTCAAAGCAGGTGTCTATATCTGGCAGCAATGGACTTTGCTCATCCATTTTAACTCTGGCAGAGGCCGGCAGACTCACCCTGCTGGCCAGATGGTCATATAAAAACAAGCCGGTGCGAATCATCCAGGCCGGACGTAAATGAGGCCGATGCGGCAGGCGAAAACGCAGCGGCCGGATAATATGCGGGGCATTTTTAAGCAGTACTTCGCGCTCGGCCAGGGCATGATGCACCAGGCGAAATTCGTACTGCTCAAGATAACGTAAACCACCGTGAATTAGTTTGCTGCTGGAGGACGAGGTGGCCCAACCCAGGTCCTGCTGCTCACATAACAAAACCGACAAGCCACGCCCGGCCGCATCGGCAGCAATGCCAACGCCATTAATACCGCCGCCTACCACTAACAGGTCATATTTATCCACCGGCCATTCCTTTTACATTAAGCCCGGTACAGACCCTCAATGTATCCAGATCAATACTCAGTGACAATCCATCAGGGTGCAATTCGCGCCCTACTCGCATATGGTTATGACAACCAGATTGACAGGAAACACAATGAGCCGCTATTTGCTTGCCGTTGATCAAGGCACCACCAGTTCCAGGGCTGTATTGGTAGACACTCAAGGATGCATCAAGGATATGGTGCAAAGGGATTTTACCCAGCATTATCCAAAGCCAAGCTGGGTAGAACATAACCCCAGAGACTTATGGCATACAGTTTTGGACTGTTGCCGCCAGTTGCTAAAGGAAAACCAACTGAAAGCCACGGACATTATTGGCCTGGCTATCACCAATCAGCGGGAAACCACGCTGATTTGGGATAAACAAAGCGGCGAGCCCATCTACCCGGCTATTGTCTGGCAAGACAGACGCACCGCCGACTACTGCCAGAAATTGGCCGAATCCGATCCAACACTGGAAGAAAAACTACAGAAGAAAACCGGACTGCTGCTGGACCCTTATTTTTGCGCCAGTAAAATACGCTGGATCCTCGATAATGTGCCAGACGCCAAACAAAAAGCCGAACAAGGCCAGCTACTGTTTGGCACCGTGGACTGTTACCTGCTTTGGAAGTTAACCGATGGCAAGGTACATGCCACCGATGCCACCAACGCATCCCGTACCTTGTTATTCGAGATCCACCAGCAAAAATGGGACCCGGAGTTACTAGAACTCTTTGATATTCCCACCAGCCTGCTGCCGCAAGTACAGGACTCGGCATACCATTATGGCGAAGTAGACCCACAATGGTTTGGTGGTGCAATTCCTATCCTGGCTATAGCAGGGGACCAGCAAGCCGCATTAGTAGGACAATGCTGTTTTCAAACCGGCATGGCCAAAAGCACCTATGGCACCGGCTGCTTTTTAATGCTCAACACGGGCGAAAAAGCGCTGCATTCAAAGAATCGCCTGCTCACCACCCTAGCCTACCGACTTAACGGCAAACCCACTTATGCCCTTGAAGGCAGTATTTTTATGGCCGGCGCCACCATCCAATGGCTACGGGATGGCTTACATCTGATTGAACAAGCCGGCGAGTCAGAACAACTGGCCCGCGAGGTGGATATTAATCATGGGGTCTTATTAGTGCCGGCCTTTACCGGCCTGGGCGCACCTTATTGGGATCCCGATGCCAGAGGCGCCATTTTGGGCCTGACCCGGGATACCGGCATTAAAGAGATTGTCAGTGCCGGTTTGCAGTCGGTGTGTTATCAAACCAAAGATCTGCAAAAAGCCATGGAGGCAGACGGTGTGCGCCCGGTCAGCCTCAAGGTGGACGGCGGCATGGTAAAAAACGATTGGCTGATGCAGTTTCTAGCCGACATGTTGGGCGGTGAAGTACAGCGCAGTAAGGTAAATGAAACCACAGTATTGGGTGTTGCCTACCTGGCCGGGTTGCAAGCCGGTATTTATGACTCGTTGGAGGATATCGCCAAACGCTGGCAACTGGATAAAGCCTTTAGCCCTAAAATGTCGAAGGATAAAAGAGACGCGCTATATAGCCAATGGCAACAAGGCGTGAAGCGCATTCAAACGCGCTGACATGAGATAAAAAAAGGCCTGTTTTACAGGCCTTTTTAATCAGAAGCGGTAACTCACTCCCACATCCATACTGTTCATTTTCAGATCATCCATAGGAATGTGTTTCAACCCTACATTCATTCCCCAACCACTGTCCCAGCGATATTGCCAGCCCGCCTCAAGGTACAGACCCACACCTGAGTCGTCTGCTAATTTGGTCTTATCACTGCTCAGTTCATAGTCAAAATACTGCAACCCCAACTTACCGTAGATGCTGTTGCGCTCACTTAGTGGGAACTTGGCCGTCCCTGCCATCACCAGGCTCGAATACTCCAGATCGTCGGCACCTATACCAAATATGGGTTTACGGTTGTTGCTGCACTCGACATTATCCCGATCAATTTTCTTGCAATCCCAGTTACTCGCCTCCGCGCCGCCAATAACGCCAGCTTCCACACCAAACTGCTCGTTCAGGTTGTAATGGTAATAAAGGTAAAAATGCCCCACCCCATTCCCATCCTCTTTCGAGCCTTTAAACTTGGCACTGCCGCCACCCAAGGTCAGGCCAATACTGTGAGGGGAGCTTTGGCTTTCCGCCAGCACTGGCGCACTCGCCAATAACATCAGTGAATATAAAACAGGTTTTAACATAGCGTGTCTCCTTATGTGTGGGAGACAGTGTGCAGCCTATTCAATAAAAGGTCTGTGAGCGGCCTGTAGCGAAGATGTCCAAGCGCGTTGGAATTTGTAAAAATCTGCGTCTGATAGTTGAACCGCTTTGTCCAGGCAAGTCACTTACAGGACTTTGCAATCCCGGCCCTTAGCCGGGTGAGAGTCTCTGGCACAGCCATAAAGAAAAAGCCCCGGTTTGTCGCGCTATTGGATGTATGCCAAACAAGGCGGAATGCTCGCCCCATCCCTGGGACTCGGCCTAACTACTGAAGGTTGATCAGATCGCAGATATTAGAGGCGGACAAGATTGCCAGGAGCAATCTTGAACATCCGCAGGATGGCCCGCAGGGCAAAGTGCAGGGAGGCACTTTGCAATCGAACCCGGCCCATAGCCGGGTGAGAGTCTTTGGCGCAGCCATAAAGAAAAAGCCCCGGTCAAAATAGTTAATTGGGCAGTTGAAGGGTTATTGAGGCGGAATGCTCGCCCCATCCCTGGGACTCGGCCTAAAGGCCCGCCCTCCGGGCGTCCAAAAATGCTCCAGGCATTTTTGTATTCCGAGCTCCCTGCTCTCCACCCTGCGGGCCATCGTCGTACCTCCGATGTTCAAACTTGTTCCCGACAAATTTGTCGAACCGCGGTGGTTCTCATCCACCTTATGGAGCGCATAAAACAAAAGGCCCCTTTATAGCTGAAGGTTGATCAGATCGCAGATGTTAGAGGCGGACAAGATTGCCAGGAGCAATCTTGGACATCCGGAGGATGGCCCGCAGGGCAAAGTGCAGGGAGGCACTTTGCAATCGAACTCGGCACTTAGCCGGGTGAGAGTCTCTGGCACAGCCATAAAGAAAAAGCCCCGGTCATAGACCGGGGCTTTTTCTTTACTAGGATGGTGCCCAGAGGCGGAATCGAACCACCGACACGGGGATTTTCAATCCCCTGCTCTACCGACTGAGCTATCTGGGCAAATTCGGTTAACTGACCGGCCTTTCTGGCCGTGCCGTTGTGGGTGCGTATTAAACGGATTCCGGCATACTAAGTCAACTCCTTTTTTGCACTTTTATTGCCTTTCTTGTTCAAATGAATAGAAATCAACCAAAGCGCTGAGTTTATGCTCGTTATCCGTTGTTTATCCTTTAACGCTGTCCCACTTTAGGCGCTGGGAGGCACGTAGCCTTCGATTTCCACGTCTTTGCCTTCAAACAGAAACTGCACCATTTGCTGTTCCAAAAAGCGACGATCATCAGCATTCATCATATTGAGCTTCTTCTCATTAATCAGCATGGTCTGTTTTTTTTGCCACAGCGCCCAGGCTTCTTTGCAAATATTGTCAAAGATGCGCTTGCCCAGTTCCCCGGGATAGAGCTGAAAATCCAGACCATCGGCATCTTTTTTCAGGTACTGACAATAAACCGTGCGACTCATACTATCCTCTCTCGCAAAGCGGCATCGGGCCGCGTGGGTGCTATTTTTGTTGCAGTGTACTAAAAAGCGCTTTGGTTGGCGCGGCCAATCCCACGTTGGCGGGATTATCCAGGTTATACCAAAGCAATGGCTGCTCTTGCACTTCTTGCGCCTGAGGTGCGTTTGTCAATTCCAGCAGCATGGGCCGTATATCCAAATGGAAATGGCTGAAGGTATGGCGAAAGCCCGGTATTTCCGTCAGGCGAAAGTCGGTCAGGCCCAGCGTTCTGGCTTTTTCAGCAATATCACTGTCCTGTTCCACCTCAAAAAATCCCCATAGTCCGCCCCATAAGCCGGCCGGCGGGCGTTTATATATCAGCACCTGTTCCTGCCATTTGGGCAGCAACATAATAGTGTTACGCACAGGGATGGCTTTTTTAGCTTTCTTACCGGGGAAATCCGTCGGTCTGCCCAGAGCGTTGGCGGCACAATCAGCCGCAACCGGGCACTCACCACATTTAGGCTTACTGCGGGTACATAAGGTAGCGCCCATATCCATCATGGCCTGGGTATAATCGCCGGTTCTGCTGACCGGGGTAAGCTGCTCAGCCAATTCCCACAGCTGATTTTCCACTTTTTTCTCCCCCGGCCAGCCGCTGATGGCGGCGTAACGGCCCAACACCCGCTTAACGTTACCGTCCAAAATGGCATGACTCTGCCCACAGGCCAGCGACAAAATAGCCGCCGCTGTGGAGCGACCAATACCCGGCAATGCCATCATGGCATCCAAAGAAGTTGGGAACTGCCCCTGATACTGGTCCCGCACCTGCTGGGCGGCTTTTTGCAGATTGCGCGCCCTGGCGTAATAGCCAAGGCCGGCCCAGTGGTGCAGTACTTCATCCTGAGGTGCATCCGCCAGACTTTGTACATCGGGGAAGCGCGCCATAAAACGCTGGTAAAAAGGGATCACTGTGGTGACCTGGGTTTGCTGCAGCATAATTTCCGACACCCATACCGAATATGGGGTCTTACTCTGCTGCCAGGGCAGATCTTTACGACCATGCACATCAAACCAGGCCAGAATTTTATCGGCAAACTGAATAGGGGTAGAAGACAAGCAAAGATCCTGATTACTGCTCAATTCGTTCAAGCTGCTATGATAGCAAGCAAATCACACCATACCTCAAGCCCATGATGCATTCTTTTCCCGTTGTCTTCTTTCCCGGTACCCAATGTGATGAAAGGTTATGGCTGCCATTATGGCGTGAAATGCATATTCACGAGCGCCGTTACGTGCCCCTGCAATGGGCCGAGACCCTGGAGCAAATGGATGGCCTGAGCCAGCATGCGGTGGGCGAGGACAAGGTGCACCTGGTGGCGTTTTCCATGGGCGGCTATCTGGCCAGTCGCTTCGCCCTGGCTCATCCCCAACAAATCGCCTCACTGACCTTAATAGGCTTTTGCTCGGCAGGGCTTGAAGAGCGCGAACTTAAACAGCGCCAACTTATTATCAACGCTCTGGAAAAAGGCCAATTCCGCCCTATGTCAAACGAACGGCTGAGTATGATGGTACATCCGCACAGCCCTAACCGTCAGATGGCCGAGCAGACCATCAGGGAGATGGAGCAAGACTTGGGCGCGTCGGTGCTGAAGTATCATTTGATGGCCGCATCAAACCGGCCGGATCTCACCCCAGCCCTGGCCAAGGCGCCTTTCCCCATTTATATCATTGCCGCCGAGCAAGACCAGGTGGCACAACTAAGTAAGATGCAGGCCATGCATCAGGGCATCCCTCAGGCCAGCCTGAAGGTATTTGCTGATGCCGGTCATATGTTGCCTTTGGAACAGCCCCAATTGCTGGCCGCAGAACTTGCTCAGCGCCTTGCCTAATACATGGATATTGCTTAACCAACAAGGCATAATACGCGCCCTTTTTTCAGCCAGGCGGCACGCCATTTACAGCAGAGATAAACAGTATGAGTGATCAGCAAAACCCACAACCCGAAAAAGAAGGGGTTTATCTTCGCCAAATTCGCAGCTTCGTTAAACGCGAGGGGCGTTTAACCAAAGGCCAGGCACGCGCTATTGAGGCAAACTGGCCAAGCATGGGGCTGAGTGTCGACAATGGCATGCTGGACTTTAGCCAAGTATTTGGCCGCCAGGCGCCGGTGGTACTGGAAATCGGTTTTGGTATGGGTAAGTCGCTGGTAGAAATGGCCGCCGCCGAGCCGGATAAAGATTTTATCGGTATCGAAGTACACCGCCCTGGCATTGGTGCCTGTCTGGCAGATGCCGAAGCTGCGGGTCTTAAGAATCTGCGCGTTTTTGAACATGACGCGGTGGAAGTACTGGCGCAGTGTATTCCAGATGCCAGCCTGGCCCGTATGCAATTGTACTTCCCGGATCCCTGGCATAAAGCCCGTCACCATAAACGCCGTATCGTACAGCCCGAATTTGCTCAGAAGGTGCGTCAGAAACTCGCCATCGGCGGGGTATGGCATATGGCTACCGATTGGGAAAACTACGCCGAGCATATGCTGGAGGTTATGAGCCAGGCCAAAGGTTATAACAACCAATCTGTCAGCCAGGATTACGTGCCAAGACCGGATTTTCGCCCCCTGACCAAGTTTGAACAACGCGGCCACCGCCTGGGGCATGGAGTGTGGGATTTGATGTTTGAGAGGATCGCCTGATGCTAAGCGCCCCCAGTCAATTATTGCTAAGAAATGCCGAGCACTTTAGTCAGGGCCGCTGGTTGCTGGTTAACCCCGAGGACGCGCAGATTTTCCGCGAACTGGGCGAGGCTGCTTTGTTCGGTTTCCATCAGTATTTCGATATTTACCAGCAGGCCTGCCAAAGTACAGGCGAGCAGCAACACCATTTTGGCCCGGATTACCCTTGTGAAGCCAAATTTGATGGCATTGTAATTTACATGCCCAAGGCCAAGGAACAAGCACAAATGCTCATCGCTAACCTGGCCCATTGCCTGGTGCCGGGCGGTCAGATGCTGCTGGTAGGTGACAACAAAGGCGGCGTTAAAAGTGCGCCCAAGCTATTAGCGGGTTACGCAGAGCATTGCAATAAGCTCGACTCAGCCCGCCACTGCGCTTTGTTTGGGGCGATTTTAGATAAACCTACCAAGGCATTCAGCCTTACGCAGTGGCTGAAAAAAACCGAGCTGAAAGTAGCAAACCAAAGTCTAACCATCAGCTTTCTGCCCGGCGTTTTCAGTCAGGGCAGCCTGGATCCTGCTACCCGTTTATTACTGGAACAGGTCACTAAAGTGCCAGGCGGTCAGGTGCTGGACTTTGGCTGCGGCGCCGGTGTTATTGGCTGTTATCTGGGTAAACTTAATCCAGATACCAAGGTGGTGATGTCTGATGTCAGCGCCCTGGCACTCTACTGCGCCAAGCTAAGTGCCGAGGACAACGGTGTTCAGGCAGACGTTATCGCCAGCCATGGCTTAAACGAACTGAAAGGACCGTTTTCCGCTGTCTACACCAACCCGCCTTTTCACACTGGCCTGCAAACCGACTACCAGGTAAGCGAAGACTTTATCCGTCAGGTTCCAGCCAAAATGAGCCCTAATGCCCGCTTATATATGGTGGCGAACAGCTTCCTGAAGTATCCGCCGCTGCTGGAGAAAAGTTTCGGTCAGGTACAATGGTTAGCCGATACACCTAAATTCAGGGTATACGGCTGCCAACGTTAAATTCACAGGCCGCACCGATTTGGTGCGGCACTGCCCTACCACCGCACAATTCACGCCTTTCACCAGATTTTCATCCGTCATTAATCAAATTGTCATAGCCCTTGGCTAGGCTGCAGGCCTTTGATTGTCTGGCCATTTGCCAAAATGCCAAGCCAGCCATACAGGCTTTGGCATTGAACTTGATTGCAGTAAAAGCGGCACGACACAGATCCTGTCGTTTCTTGGAGGAAATCCACATGTCAGATGCACTTCTTGTCCCTTTCAGGTTCGGTCAGAGCGCCACCGTTAAGGCCATTGAAAACAATATCTGCGAACTGGAGTTAAGGGTGGATCTTTGCAATGAGTTGATTCGCGAAGAACCGGAGTTTCGCTATTTTCATGAATTGGAAAGGGACGCCCTGTTGCAACAGATCAACGAGCAGCGTTTTCGGTTATCCAGACTAAGCAGACCAACGCTTCGTATATCGGCCTGACGTGACGCAGTTTCCAGGGAAGTTTAGCTCAGGGACAGAGCCATCTGCGCACCGTCGTCGGTACCTCTCCATTTCGGGCATTTCTTGCTTGAAATAATGACAGCTGCGCTTTGCCGCTTGGCGACTTTGTCTATACTCCTAATCTGAGTCTGGTCGGCTGCCATGGTGGGTTTTGTAGTTACAGGACGTTTTCTGCCACCTTGGGCTGACATGGGCAAAGTGCAGTTTTATCCAACCGGACGATGGAGATACCATGGCACGAACCCTCGCAATGATCCTCGCTGGCGGCGCCGGCACGCGTTTATTCCCCTTAACCCAGAGCCGGACTAAACCCGCGGTGCCTTTTGCAGGAGGCCTGAGGTTGGTAGATCTGGTTTTAAACAACTTTGTTAATTCTGATCTGCTGAAGATTTATCTGCTCACCCAGTTCAAATCCCAATCACTGAACATTCACTTGCGCCAGGCCTGGTATTTATCAGGCTTGACCGGCAACTTTATTGACGCCATACCGGCACAAATGCGCATGGGAAAACGCTGGTATGAGGGTACCGCTGATGCCATTTATCAGAATATTCGTCTGATTGAACAGCACGACCCGGACAATGTATGTATCTTCGGCAGTGATCACATTTACAAAATGAATGTGCGGCAGATGGTGCGCTATCACGAAAAAAGCGGCGCGGCGCTGACGGTATGCGCCACTCGCGTACCTATTAGTGAAGCGCATAGGTTCGGGGTCATAGAAGTGGATGAGAACTTCCGCATGACAGGTTTTGAGGAGAAACCCGCCACCCCCAAGCCCTTACCCGACAATCCCAATATGGCCCTGGTTTCAATGGGCAACTACGTGTTTGACGCCCAGGTGCTCTACAAAAGCCTGTATGCGGACGCCGAGGACAAGCTCTCCAGCCATGATTTTGGTCACGACATTATTCCTAAGCTTTACAAGGACAAGCAGGTTCAGGTCTATGACTTCACTCAAAATACTATACCCGGCGAAATCCATAGTCATTATTGGCGGGATGTCGGCACCCTGTATTCATTCTGGGAAGCGCATATGGACTTACTGGCCTGCGAGCCCCAATTTGAGCTGAATAACGAAAAGTGGCCGCTGCGCAGCTTCCACCCACCTGTGCCCTCGGCGCGAATATTTGCCGATGAAGGTGGACATCACGCCAGCATCCTTAACTCTATTGTCTCTTCCGGCTGTAAAATCGTCGGCGCAAGAGTTGAACGTTCGGTACTGGGTTTTAATGTGCATCTGGGGGCTGGTTCAAGACTGCATGAATGCGTTATCCTCGGCAAAGCGCATATTGGCGCCGGCAGCTACCTGAATCGCGTTATTGCCGACAAAGGAGTGAGTATTGCGCCCGGCACCGAAATTGGCGTCAATCCCCAGCAGGATAAGGCTCGAGGCCTGACCATTACCGACGAGGGATTGACCGTCATAGCCAAAGGCATGAAGGTTGGATTTGAATGAAAATACTCTTTGTCGTCTCTGAAGTGGAAGATTTGGCGAAAACCGGCGGCTTGGCCGATGTGGCAAAATCACTGCCTATTGCTTTGAAGGCCCTTGGCCATGATGTCCGGATAGTCAAACCTTACTACAAGCAATTAGCCGACAAATTCAAACTGCCCAATCTCACCAATGAGCAACAACTGCAGGCCGGCGACAAAGACTATCGTTTTAATATCAAACGGCTGGAACTGGAAACCGTGCCGGTCTACTGTGTCGACTACCCCGACTATTTCCATCGCGCCGGTCTTTACTCAGATGGCTATGAGGCCTTTGGCGACAATGCAGAACGCTTTGCATTTTTCTCCAAGGCGGCCTTGCATACCGCGCAAGCAGTGGACTTTCAGCCCGATGTAGTACACTGCAATGACTGGCACACAGCGCTTTGTCCCTATTTTATTAAGCGTGACCAAAGCGGCTTTTTTGCCCAAACCCGCACCTTACTGACCATTCACAATGGCGCCTATCAGGGCGTGCATCGCTTTGCGGATATCAGTTTTTTACGCCCTCACGGCGAGCTCGCGGCGCAAATTGACAGCCAGGGCAATCTGAACTTCCTCAAAACCGGGATTCAGTTTGCCGACAAGATTAATGCGGTAAGCCCTAACTACGCCAAAGAGCTGTTAACACCGCTCGGCTCCCACAGTCTCTACCATGAGTTTCAGCAGCGCGCCGAAGACGTCAGCGGCATACTCAATGGCTGCGATTACCAACAGTGGGATCCGGCCACCGACAAACACATTCCCGCCAACTACACCGGTGAGTCTCTGTCGGGGAAAGGCCTGTGCAAACAAGCATTACAAAAGGAAGTCGGCTTACCGGACAAGCCCGGTGTTCCCCTTATCGGTATGCTGTGTCGGCTGACCGAACAAAAGGGGTTTGGCTATTTGCTGCCGGTGCTGAATCAGTTGTTACAACACAATGTGCAAGTACTAGTAATAGGCACCGGCGACCCGGTTATCAGCGATGTGTTGCAGTTTAATGCGGCGCAATTCCCTGACAAACTGGTATTTCGCAATGACTTCAGCACTCGTATGGCCCACTTGCTGGAAGCCGGTAGTGACTTTTTCCTGATGCCGTCGTTATTTGAACCTTGCGGATTAAACCAGATGTACAGCCTGGCCTATGGCACTATTCCGATAGTCCGGGCCGTAGGTGGACTGCGCGATACAGTATTAGATCTACAAACCTTACCCGAGCAGGCGACAGGCTTTATATTTGAAGCCCCTGATAGTTCTGCCCTACTTAACTGTGTCAGGCGCGCCATGCTGTTTTATCATGAATATCCCGAGCACTTTATCCAGATGCAAAAGCGCGCGATGCGCCAGAAATTCACCTGGTATGACGCGGCCCTGAATTACCAGGCGCTGTATCAACATTGTCAGTCGTTGGGTAGGTAAACGGATGTCTCAGGTGAAAAGCCTTCTTTTACTCAGCGTGCTGCTAAGTTCTGCCGTTCATGCCTTGCCCGAACAATGTTTACAGGACCCGGCACGCACCCAGCCTTGCCCCCACCTTATTTACAAACAGGTTAGCCTTAGCGAGCCGCAGGGTAAAGCGGTCAAACAGCTGCTCTGCGTATGCTTAAGTGATTTTGCTGATTTGCAAACACCGGCCACCACGGATGCCCAGCGCATCCACCAGAAAATGCGTTTAAAAAGTCTCTCGGCACAGTTGAATATGAGTGAGCAGGATCTGCTGGAAGCGATTCGCTACTAAGTAAATATTTTCATTTTTCAAAAGATTGTATCAATATGGTGATAAGCTTGATCGAGTAACAACAACTACAAGTCAGAACTGAATCACAAGCGCATGGCTGAACAAAAACGGGTTCTATCCATAAAAAGTCTGTTCATCTGGGTAGTGATGTCAATCACTACGGCAGCATTGCTCCTGGCTTCAAGTATTTCCTTGTACGTTCAAATCAGTAACTACAAGGAAGAGATGATCAATGAAGTGGAAACCTTCGCAGAACTGATCAGCACCAACGCCGCCAGCGGCATCGTTTTTAACGACAACGTTACCGAAGAGCAAAACTTACAGGCGTTATCTGCCGCAGCCTTTATCAATAACGTACATATCTACAAGCTCAACCCGGCCAATGAACTGGAGTTTTTCGCCAGTTATAACAAAACGGGACAGGCCCCGGTGCGGGCCATGTTCGGGCAGACTGAAAAGCTGGCTACGCCGACTTTTGGTGCCGATGCTCTTGAATATATGATGCCGGTTACCCTGGAAGGCGACAGAGTCGGTTATACCTATATCCGCGCCTCTATTGACGCCCTTAACAAGCTGACGTTAAACACCATACTCATCACCTGCTCGGTATTATTACTGGCACTTATGCTCAGTTTTTTGCTGACCCTGCGTTTGCAGCGCTCAGTGACCCACCCCATCGAAGAGCTGGTCTATCTGGTCCAGCAAATTTCTCATCAGAAGGAATATTCCAGTCGTGCAAAAGCCTCCAGCCTCAAAGAGCTGGATATTTTAGGCAGCGCATTCAACGACATGCTGGCAACTATTCAACAGCATATAGAACGACAGGAGCTGGCTGAGGAGGAATATCGGCGGCTTAACCTAAGTCTGGAAGAGAAAGTCGGCCAGCGCACCACAGCGTTAAAAGAGGCCAATAAAGAGCTGATCCAAACCCTAGAGAAATTGCACCAGTTTCAGCGTCAGATTGTACAAAACGAAAAAATGGCGTCCCTGGGTGACATGGTTGCCGGTGTCGCCCACGAGGTGAATACCCCTATAGGTTTAGGAGTAACAGCCTCAACCATGATGCTGGACAGATTAACTCAACTGCAGAAAGACTTTGAGAACAAGAACCTGAAAGCCAGTGCCTTGGCCAAATTCCTCAAGGAAGGGGAAGAGAACCTGAATATTATCTACCGCAATCTGAACCGAGCGGCCGAGTTGATTTCCAGCTTTAAGCAGGTGGCCGTGGATCAAACCAGCGAGAATGCCAGGGCCTTCGCATTTAAGCAGTTGATGGACGAAATTTTGCTTTCCATGCGGCCTAAGCTGAAAAAGCTTCCTCACGATATTCAGTTGCACTGCGATCCCAATCTAACCATAGAAAGTAAAGCCGGCCCCATTAACCAGATCATGATTAACCTGATTATGAACTCGGTGATCCACGGCTTTGAATTTATGGAGAAAGGTCAAATCGACATTTGGGTCGAGATGCAAGGCAATAACAAGCTCTCCATTAGGTATGTAGATAACGGTAAAGGTATACCTGAACATCTGTGTAAACGCATTTTTGACCCCTTTGTCACCACGAAAAGGGGGCAAGGAGGTAGCGGATTAGGTATGCACTTAGTGTACAACCTGGTGACTCAGGCGCTAAATGGCTCTATCACTGTAACCAGTGAAGAAGGCCATGGCGTAGAGTTTCAGATTCTGTTTCCAGTCAGGATGCTGGAACACTCAGATATTGCTAAAAGTTCATGATACGAAAGGGATTGCAGCGCATCTTCACTATCTGTCTGGTAGCCTCGCTCTTCGTGGCAAGCCAGGGCTGGCCGCAGGGTTTTAGCTCAGAGCAGTTACGCGCGCCCTTTTTACTCCATATTGCCAACTTCACCCAGTTCACCGATGAGAGCAGTCAGCAACAGGTAAACTTTTGTTTTCTAGAAGGAAGTGGCTACGCTCATGCTAACGTATTTAAAAGCTCACCCGACCAACAGGTGAAACAAAGATCCATTAAACTTATTGAATTGCAGGACGCAGAACAGATTAGCCAGCAGCGCTGCCAAATCTTGTTTGTCAGCCAGGCGCAAGAAAGCGAAAAGCTGTTTTCCTTGCTGGCTGAGCTTAACCGCCATACCGTCTCTATCGGAGAGTCACTGAACTTCATCCGTAACGGCGGCATGATGGCGATTGTACCGTTGCAGTCCAAGATGAAAATATTCTTCAACCAAGAGGTTTATCAGCAAACTGACCTGAAATTCAGCTCTGCTTTGCTTAAACGGGTGAACTTCCGGTGAACAATTTGGTCGGATGGGCTAAATGGCTGACAGAATCAGCCAAGCGCGCGATCCTATTGGCTCAGACCACTTATGAGAATGGCCATTATCTGGTAAACTTACAAAAATCTAACAAAGCGTGGAACTTTAAAAGATGCAAACCCCAAATATTCTCATTGTCGAAGATGAGGTTGTTACCAGAACAACTCTGAAAAGCCTGTTTGAAGCAGAAGGCTATCAGGTATACGAAGCCGAAAATGGTGAAGAGATGCACAACATCTTTGCCGAGCACACCATCAATTTGGTGATCATGGATATTAACCTGCCAGGTAAAAATGGTCTGATTTTGGCGCGCGAAGTGCGTGACCGCAAAAACGTTGGATTGATTTTCCTGACAGGTCGCGACAATGATGTTGACCGCATTCTTGGCTTGGAAATTGGTGCAGACGACTATCTAACGAAGCCGTTTAACCCTCGTGAGCTAACCATTCGTGCCCGCAACTTGCTGGCCAGAACCCTGAACAGCAACGAAGACGATGATTTGCCAAGCAAAGTGTCGTTCAACGGCTGGACACTGGATGGCGACAGCCGCAGCCTGATTTCACCCAGCAGCCAGGAATTCCGTCTGCCGCGCAGTGAATTCCGTGCCTTGCACCTGTTCCTGCGTCACCCAGGCAAGATCCTGACCCGTGAGCAGCTGATTATGGAAATGACCGGTCGCGAACTGCGCCCCAACGACAGAACGGTAGACGTTACCATTCGCCGTATCCGTAAACACTTTGAGTCTGAGCCCAGTGCAGAAGAGTTGATTGTGACAGTACACGGTGAAGGCTACCGTTTCTGCGGTACGGTTGACGCCTAAATAGCGGGTAATGCGAGGAGATGCCCCTTGGGTACCTCCTCGCCATTCTCATTCTTTCTTAATCGCCAGCAACCTGCATAGGGTTTAACAACACTGAGCCGGTTTGTACCGCACCGCGTGTCTCGGTATCCGTACCAATAGCCTGAATCCCCATCAGCATCTCTTTCAGATTACCGGCAATAGTGACTTCATGTACCGGATATTGGATTTGCCCGTTTTCAACCCAGAAGCCCGCTGCACCCCGTGAATAATCGCCGTTAACAATATTCACCCCTTGCCCCATTAATTCGGTCACCAGCAGCCCTGTTCCCATCTGTGCAAGTAACTGGTCAAAATCCTGTCCCGAAGACTTCACCAACCAGTTATGTATCCCACCAGCGTGGCCATTTGACGGCATACCCAGTTTGCGGCCCGAGTAGCTGGTTAGCAGGTAGTGCTGCAATATCCCATCGGCCACAATATCCATATCAGCAGTGCGCACCCCTTCATGATCAAAGCTTGAACTAGCCAGTCCCTTAAGGATATGCGGGCGTTCTTCGATACGCACCCAGTCCGGCATAACCTGCTTACCTAAATGATCGAGCAGGAAGGAAGAGTTACGATACAAACTGCCACCACTGATGGCAGAGACCAAATGGCCAAACAAGCTGGAGGCAATTTCACGATGAAAAAGCACCGGCACCTTAGCCGTCTTAAGCTTATGAGCACCCAAACGGGCAACAGTGGCTTGAGCGGCTTCAATCCCTATTTGCTCAGGGGTATGCAGTTGTCCCGCTTCGCGATTCACGCTGTAGGCGTAGTCTCGCTGCATATCGCCATCCTTTTCCGCAATCACCACACAGCTCAGACTGTAACGACTGCTTGGATAACCAGCATTAATACCATGGGTATTGCCGTAGACTTTCACCCCCATATTGGCGTTGTAGGAGGCACCATCAGAATTTTTGATCCGCGGATCATGAGCAAAGGCCGCTTCTTCGGCCCTTATGGCCATCGCAATACCGGCCTCGGCATCCAGCTCAATGGGGTGAAACAGATCTAAATCAGGAAACTCGGTGGCAATAAGCTCAGCGTCGGCCAACCCGGCACAAGGATCCTCGCTGGTGTAGCGAGCAATCTCGATGGCTTTTTCTACCGTCAGCTTTAACGCTGCCGGGCTCAGGTCCGCAGTAGAAGCGCTGCCTTTACGCTGTCCCACGTAAACGCTAATGCCCAGTCCACCGTCATTTGTGAACTCCAGGGTTTCGACTTGCTGCATACGTGAAGAGACGGCAATGCCCTGAACTTTACTCATACTGGCTTCAGCCTGACTGGCGCCAAGTTTTTTAGCCAGGGTCAGGACTTCATCAACAACGGTCTGAATTTCAGCAAGGCTTTGTTGTGCATTCATGGGAATTAGGTTTTCCAGCGGGCAAAAGGTTACAATTGGATAGCTAGTTTATCACTAAAGACATCAAGATGACCGAATACGACGATCAGGAATTTGAAGGTAAAAGCAAAACTCAGCTTAAAAACGAGATGCAGGACCTGCAACAACTGGGTTTAAAGCTGGTTGGCCTAGGCCCGGCAGCCTTGGCAAAGATCCCACTGGATGGCGAGCTGAGCGATGCAATCAATCTGGCTAAACGCATCGACAGGAAGAAAGAAGGCTATCGCCGCCAGTTGCAGTTTATCGGCAAATTAATGCGTACCCGGGATGTTGAGCCTATTCAACAAGCCCTTGATTTGCTGGAAAACAAACACCAACAAGCCACAGCACAATTTCATAAATTAGAAAGGCTACGCGACGATATAGTCGAACAAGGTGACAGCGCCATCAACCAGGCCATCGAACTATACCCGGATCTGGAAAGGCAAAAGCTGCGTCAACTCAGTCGCCAGGCCCAAAAGGAAGCACAGCAAAATAAGCCGCCTAAATCCTCCCGAGAGATATTTCAGTATTTACGCCAGATATCTGAGCAGTAATACAGCTTTGGCGTTTAAATGCCAGACAGTAAAAAGGCGGCTAATGCCGCCTTCTTTATGCTGTACCGCCGACGGTAAGCTCATCCACTTTTAAGGTAGGCTGGCCCACACCAACGGGCACGCTTTGCCCGTCTTTGCCACATACGCCAACGCCCGAATCCAGGCTCATATCATTACCTATCATCGACACTTTCTGCATTACCTGCGGTCCATTACCAATCAAAGTGGCGCCCTTCACCGGAGCAGTGATTTTGCCATTCTCAATCAGGTAAGCTTCAGAGGTCGAGAAGACAAACTTACCTGAGGTGATATCCACCTGACCACCACCAAAATTAGGCGCATAAATGCCTTTCTTAATAGTGCTGATAATTTCTTCCGGTTCGTAGTCACCGCCCAACATATAAGTGTTGGTCATTCTCGGCATCGGCAGATGAGCATAGGACTCACGGCGACCGTTACCGGTAACCGGTACCCCCATCAAACGGGCATTTTGTTTATCCTGCATATAGCCTTTGAGGATGCCGTCTTCAATTAACACATTGTACTGACTTGGGTTGCCTTCATCGTCGATGCTCAGCGAGCCACGGCGCTCGGCCATAGTCCCGTCGTCCACCACAGTAACGCCTTTGGCAGCTACCTGCTGGCCAATACGACCACTAAAAGTGGACGAGCCCTTACGATTAAAGTCTCCTTCCAGGCCATGACCTACGGCTTCATGCAACAGCACCCCTGGCCAGCCACTGCCCAGCACTACGGGCATCAGACCAGCGGGAGCATCCACCGCCTGCATATTCACTCTGGCCATATGCAAAGCGTCATCAGCCAATTGCTGGTAACGGGGAATCCCCTGCTCCAACTCTAAGAATCTGGCATAGGCATAACGCCCGCCCATCCCGGCACTACCCCGTTCACGACGGCCATTTTTCTCGATCAGAACCGAGCAATTCAGTCGCACCAAAGGACGAATATCTGTACTCAAAGTCCCATCGGTGGCAGCCACCAACACTTCTTCATATACACCACTGATACTCACCACCACCTGGCTGATATCAGGCTCCTGCTGACGTACATAGCTATCCATACTTTTCAGCAGATTGATTTTGTCCTGATCGGACAGATCCAAAATCGGATTACGCCCTTCATACAGGGCCTTTTGGGACTTAGCAGCCGAAAAGGCTTTGACCTGATGGTTACCGCCTTGACGGGTGATACTGCGCGCCGCCTGACAAGCCTGATTCAAAGCCTGCCGGGAAATTTCGTCTGAATAGGCAAAGCCAGTTTTCTCGCCGCTAACCGCCCGTACCCCAACGCCACGCTCTATGTTGTAGCTGCCATCTTTAATAATGCCATCTTCCAACACCCAGCTCTCATGCTGGCTGGATTGAAAATACAAATCAGCAAAATCATTATCGTGCTGGTAAATCAGGCCCAGGGCCTCTTGCAGATCAGCTTGTGTCAGCTCTGATGCTGACAGCAGGTTCTGCTCAACTATTGAATTCAATCAGTTCGCTCCTGAATTGGTTGTGCTGCCCAACCGGCATATTTCGACGAATCTCGTGCATCTGGTCAAAATCAACCAGCGCTTGTACCAGCCCCGGCCCTTGGGCCAGACTGGTCAACACTTCTCCCCAGGGAGTTATAATAGTGGAATGGCCATAGGTCTCACGCCCGTTGGCATGCTGGCCGCCCTGCCCGGCTGCCACCACAAAGCACTGTTTTTCAATGGCCCTGGCCCTAAGCAGCGGCCACCAATGGGCTTCACCTGTCACCTGAGTAAAGGCCGCCGGTAACACCAAAATATCGATCTCACCCATGGCCTGGAACAGGCCAGCAAAACGAAGATCATAGCATACCGCCATGCCAATGCGGCCAATCTCGGTGTTGGCAACAACAACCTGTTCTCCAGCCTGGGTGTATTTCGACTCAAGATAGGTACGTGTCCCATCCGCCACCTGCACATCAAACAGATGAATTTTGCGATAGTGCGCCACTCTTTGCCCCGATGGTGAAAAAAGCAGGCTGGAAGCGGTAAATTTCTCCTTGTCCGGTACCCGGACTGGTATGGTACCGGCTACCATCCAGATACCATGTTCAGCCGCCAGGGCAGACAAAGCACTCTGAACAGGCCCTTCTCCCAGGGTTTCTGCCAGCTCAAGCTGAGTTTTGTCGCTGCCACCAAAGCAGGCAAAGCACTCTGGCAACACCACCAAAGAAGGCACAGATGGATCCAATCCCTTTAGCTGTGTCGCCAAGGTCTGCAAGTTTTCCTCGGGATTAGGCGTTGATAGCATTTGCACAGCAACAAGATTAACCATTGGAGGTTTCCTCAAGAGGTAATTGCGGCGGTAAAGGGGCTGGCTCTTTAGGCTTAGCCTTGGCGGGCAATTGCACCTCACGACTATCACGCCCCAACTCCTGTAAAACAGGTTCATCCAATGTGCCGGTCAGCGAATACTCAATATTGGAAATGACCTTAGCCGAGGTTAGTACCTCATCCAGGGCAAACGCCGCCAGTGCCGTGGCTGGGTTTACCATCCAGGCCAGAATAACGGGTAAACTTGAGGTTACTTTGGGGGTAAAGCCAATCTTGTAAGCCAGGCTTTTGTCATTCAAATCCGTATAACCGACCAGGGCCATCTTCCCTGCCGCCCCATCAATACTGGTATCTTCGGTGTGAACCCGGCCATCAGTCACCTGGAAGGTGCCATCCATTTTGTCGTAAAAGAAGCCCTTCGCAAACACATCCCTGAAGTCCAGGGTAAGCTTACGCACCAGCGACTCCAGGCTGAGAATAGAGAATAAGCGCGCACCTTTGTCACTCACTTCACTCAAATAACCGTCAGATAAGGCCCATTTCACATCCCCATTCAGGGTGGCGAAATTAAACTGGTAGGGCGCTTGTTGCCAGCTAAGGTCAAAGTCCATTCTGGCCCCCGAATCCCGTATCCCGGCATCAAACTTAAAATGTTTTAACAGCGCACCAAAGTCTTTGCTTTCAAGGTTACCGCTTAGCTTAGTGCTGCTGCCAGCTTCACTGATAAACCAGTTTCCCGAGGCCGCTATACGGCTGTCTGGGAGTTTCATCTCAAGACGGTCTATCTTCATACCGTGCTCGGCGCGACTTAGCTTGATACTTACCTGACCTAGCTCATAATCCAGGTAACTACAGCGCTGACACTCAAACAACAAAGGCGGGAACTGGCTGAAATCAGTCTCTTCTGATTGTTCCGACGTCTGCCAGGCTGGCAGGGCCAGATAGTCGGCTTGAATACTGATGCCTCGCTCCAACCAGTCGTGCCCAATCTCAATCTCAGCACGGCCTTGTTTCGCATTTAGCGTGGCCAACCAGGCGAGATCAGAATGTTTAAAGTTCACCTCTGTCTGATTTAGCACCAAGCCCATCAAATCCAGATTTTGGGCATTAACGAATATACGTTCCGGTATGGGAAATAATCCCTCTCCTTCAGACGGCAGTGACAACAATGCTGCAATTGCACTGTGCCATTGCTCAACGCTGATAAAAGGTAAATTAGCGGAAATACTGAAGCCATTACCCATACCAGCAAAGCTACTTTCACCCAGTGCCAGGTGTGCCCTGGAAAAGCGCATTTCCTGATGCGGCAGAAGGCCATTGAAACGAACCGCATTACCTAGCTGCAACCTAACATTGGAAACCTGTTGGTCACCGCTGACATCAAGAAGCAGTGGCAACTCAGTACCAGCGCCTTTGGCAAAGGGCGCTGGCAAATCGGATACGACGTTAAGCATGTCCGACTGCAAATTAAATTCGTATTGATAACCTTGCTCAGGAAGCGTCAGGGTTAGATCCGCCTGCCAGGGCGATACGCCGGCCACAAAAGGCTCCAATCCCGGGTGCTGAGCCAGCAAGAACTGATGCCAGTTCCACTGACCATTGAGTTGGATCTTGGTTTGATAACCTTCAGTTCGCTGCTGGCCCTGCAACGAAATAGTGGTGGGCTGACCAAGCACCTCGGCCTGTAAACCTTTGGCATTGATCTTGTCATTCACAAAGGTCAGTTCGCCGTGGGTTTTCAACATATCCAGTTGAAGGCTTCGCACACCAACCTTATTACCATTGAAGCCCACCTTCCCACGCGCAACCACATCCCGACCACTAAGGGGAATGGTCAGCTCTAATTCAGCCTGTAGCTCTCCTTCAATCTGCACTTCTTTGAGGGCTGCACCAACAGAATCTGCCAGCTCACTGTTAACCATCAGGTCCGTAACATCTTGGCCTTGCGCTAAATCTTTTAAACTGATGGTCAACACCGAATCATCACGCAATTCTGGGATGACAGCTTGCACATGACCAACCTTCAGATTACGTAATTTGCCTTTGCTGCTGTCCATCCACAGCCCCTGGTTCTCAAACAGCAACTGCATAGATAACTCGGTTAGTGCTGGCCAGTCATCATCAAACAAGAATTCACTGTCCTGTAGCTCGACCTGGGCCTGAAATATGCCGCTGTTATCGGTAAAGGGATAGTTGGCAGGAACGCCATGCCACAGCAGGTTTGCATGTTTGACCCGCCCTGACACTAGGGCATGATCAAGATAATGCTTGGTGTTCTGCCCCATTAATTCGCCAGGAAACAACTTTTTAGCATCGGCGACACTCAGGCCTTCTACCTGCGTCACCAGGGTCAACTCACCATCCTGGCTATTGTATCGAACCGCCTGATTGAAACTCACCACATCAGAACTGAAGGCCAGTTTGGGCACAGTCAGTATGCTGCCCTCAGCATCTTGTTGAATGTAGAGATCCGCGTCCAAACCGTCGAATGCCAAACGACTATCCAGCAAGCCATCGGTTAGCAGGTAGCCATCATGACCAGTCAACGACAGTCGCCCTTGACCATAAGCCCAATCAAAGCGCCCTTGCAGGCCACTGACACCCGGCATTTGTGACGAGGCTGCCAGTTCTAAATCACTGAAAGCCAGTGTGGCGGCCAAGCCCTTGCTATTAACCAGCAGCGCCAGCTGCGTCAGTTTGCCTTGTGGGGACATAGCGGCCAGCCAATCCGCCTGTTGCTCGCTGACAAAACCAGATAACACAGGTGATAACTCAGCCAGTTGCAGGTCGGAGCTGCGCAACAGATAGTCGCCACTGTCGCTGGCATATCCTTGCAGATCCAAGGTTAAACGCTGCTCTTCATTGCTGAGCAATTCGGCCTGCTGCAAAGCAAAGCGCCAGCCAGAGTCATCGGGTTCGGCCCGCAACGTGCCTTTGGCAATCCGCAGGCTGGCAGGCTGTTTTCCCTTAAAACTCAATTGGCTGTCGCTGAAGTTGGCCTGCACGGATACAGCGTTGGAATCCCTAATTTCTGCCCATAAAGAAAAGTTTAAACGGCCGCCGGCCAGCTCACGCTGACTGGGATTGAATTGTGCCAACCAAGGAGAAATATCCAGCTCTTTGGCGTCAGCATGAAAAGTACCACTGAGGTTATCGCGCCCACCGCGTAAATCCAAAATAAAGCGCGCGGAATTGCGTGTAAGTTCGGCCACCCGCATCAACCCGGTTCCCTGGTGACGCTGGTCCTGGTTTAGCCAACTCAGTTGCTGGATCTGAATATGCTGCCGCTCCTTATCGGAGGCCAGAAATAAGTCGCTATTGTTTACCGAGAAGCGTTGTAGCTGCTCCAGAAACAGCGCTTGCAGTGCATCCACGACCGGGTATTCGCTGTCGCCGGATTCCAGTCGTGGAATATCCAGTGACAGGGTCAGCCCGTCCAGATTAAAACGCTGAGATTGAATATTGCCGTTTTTTACCGAGCCCCAAAAATCCAGTTCTATCTCGGTTTCCCGGATATTCAGTTGAATAGGGGAATCGTTTTGTCCGTTCAGGGCCACATCGCGCAGTACAATAGACGGACCCGCTCCCTGCCAGGCAGCACTGATACTGCCGATTTTTAAATCCGTACCGTATTGCTGGTTAATATAATCTTCTAACCAGTGTTTTTTGCTGTCCATATACGGCAGGCTGTAACGCAGCAGACTGAGCAATACCGCCAGGGTAACCAGCAGTACAGCACTGAGCGTCCACAGCTTGCGCAATATATAGGACAGGTAATAAACCGGTTTTTTCACATTCTTTCAATTCAGTTAGCAGCCACGCCCTTAGGTGCTTGCATGGCTTGTAGTCAAGATTACATCATGACTACGTCGTATTTATCCTGGTTGTACAATGGCTCAGTTTGTACCTTAATCTGCCGGGAAACGAAGACTTCCAATTCGGCCAGCATATGCGACTCTTCTCCCAGTAGCGCATCCGCTACTGCCGGCGAGGCATACACCACAAATTTGTCTGCATCATAAGCGCGGTTGACCCGGACAATTTCGCGCATAATCTCAAAACAAATGGTTTCCACGGTTTTAATTGAGCCACGTCCCTTACATACTGGACACTCACCACAGAGGATATGTTCCAAACTTTCGCGTGTTCTTTTGCGTGTCATTTCGATCAAGCCCAGGGCAGTAAAGCCGTGAATGTTGATCTTAGCCCGATCTTTGCCGGTGGCGACTTCCAAACTATGCAGCACCCGACGCTGATGATCCGGGTCCACCATATCAATAAAGTCGATAATAATGATGCCGCCCAGGTTGCGCAGCCGAAGCTGCCGGGCAATGGCCGCCGTTGCTTCAATATTGGTGTTAAAAATAGTTTCTTCGAGATTACGATGCCCCACAAAAGCGCCGGTATTAATGTCGATAGTGGTCATGGCTTCGGTTTGATCAATAATCAGATAACCGCCAGACTTCAGCTCTACCCGTCTCTCCAACGAGCGCTGCGCCTCATTTTCTACATCGTACAAATCAAAAATCGGGCGTTCGCCCTGGTAATATTCCAGCAACTGGTGCAACTCGGGGGCATATTCCCTGGTAAAGCTTTGCAACTCGCTGAATGCCAGCTTGGAATCAATACGAATACGATCGAGCTGAGTACCCACAAAGTCACGCAGTACCCGACGAGCTAAAGGCAAGTCCTCGTACAATACGTTAGATTTACGCTTCTTCATACGCTGCTGCACTTTTGCCCACAGACGCTTAAGAAACTCAGCATCCTGCTGAAGCTCGCTTTCTCCAACCCCTTCGGCCGCGGTACGCAGAATAAAACCACCATCCTCGCTGCACAGCTCCTGCACGAGCAGCTTAAGCCGTTCACGCTCGGACTCATCTTCTATACGTTGTGATACCCCTACATGGGCAACGCTGGGCATAAAGACCAAATAACGGGATGGCAAGGTAATATCCGTGGTCAAACGGGCGCCTTTAGTGCCAATAGGGTCTTTCACCACCTGCACCACAATGTCCTGCCCGTCTCTGACTAATTCACGAATATCCTGCTTGGACATATGACTCTCTGATACTTCCCCCACCAGTTCGCTATGAATAACGATATCTGAGGCATGTAAGAAAGCCGCTTTGTCCAAGCCGATATCCACAAATGCGGCCTGCATCCCAGGTAATACCCGGCTCACCTTACCGCGGTAGATATTACCCACCAGACCCTTCTTGGTATGCCGCTCGACATGAATCTCTTGCAAGATGCCGTTTTCGATCAGGGCAACCCTGGATTCCGAGGGAGTAACGTTGATCAAAAGCTCGGCACTCATAACAGATGTTGCTCCTTTAGCAATTCGGCAGTTTCATACAGCGGCAACCCAACCACGGCGCTGTAACTGCCCTGAATACGCGTGACGAAACGACCAGCCAGGCCCTGAATACCGTAACCACCGGCTTTATCTGCTGGTTCACCAGTTTGCCAGTACCAGTCCATTTCTTGCGGACTAACTACCTTGAAGCTGACATCCGTTAGTACCAACCTATGTTGCAAACCTCGGTCACTGCGCAGTGCCACGGCAGTCATAACCTGATGATGGGCGCCGGAAAGTAAAGCAAACATGCGCTTAAAATCAGCCTGATCCTGGGGTTTACCAAGAATCTTATTTTGGCACACCACGGCCGTATCTGAACCCAATACAGGATCCACGTGGCCTGCCTGCCGCCAACCAGCTTCTGCTTTAGCCCTGGCTAAGCGGACAACGTAGTCACGAGGCTCTTCGCCACTTTTAACCGACTCGTCGAGGTCGACACTGATTTGTTTAAAGGGCACCTGCAATTGCGTTAACAACTCGGCGCGACGGGGAGAGGCGGAAGCTAAAATCAGCATATCAGCTTACCTTCAGTTGTCTGCGCGCCTTGCGCAGAATCATAAAACACCAGGGCCAGAACAGCATGGTGGTCAACACCGGCCACAGGTAGTCAAACAGAAAATAGATATCGGTCAGCATATGCTGCAGCCAGAATATAACCAGGTGATAAAGCGCTGCCAGTAGGCCGATCATAAAGGCCTGTTGCCATACCGAGTAGTTACGCAGACGCTGGTAATTGGCGGCCAGGATAAATATCACCAGACTCAATGCCAGGCTGTGGATGCCCAAAGCTGTGCCCAGCAAAATATCCAATACCAGGCCATTGAGGAAAGCCACCCCCACATTCACCCGTTGAGGCAGAGCCAGGGTCCAATACCCTAAAACCAACAACACCCAATCAGGGCGATAAGGATCCACCATGATGGGCATGGGCATAATCTGCAGCATTTGCGCCACCAGCAAACTAATGGCAATGGCCCAATGTTTAAGACCCAGGTGCATTCACTGCCTCTCCTTGTTCTACCGGCCCCTGCGG
Source organism: Bowmanella pacifica (assembly GCF_014645355.1). Taxonomy (GTDB): domain Bacteria; phylum Pseudomonadota; class Gammaproteobacteria; order Enterobacterales; family Alteromonadaceae; genus Bowmanella; species Bowmanella pacifica. Next base: position 123,585 of record NZ_BMLS01000004.1, read on the forward strand.
CGCGTCTTGCGGCCAGAGCAGCAACAGGTATTTCAATCTGTCCAGCTGTGCCGCCGGCACCGCGCGGATAATGGCAAAGGGGCGGGTTTCGTCGCGGATCACATCAACAATACGTCCGACCGGATAGCCCTCAGGGAAAACCTGTCCCAAACCCGATGACACCAACATATCACCCGGCTCAATATCGGTACTATGGGGTACATGATTGATAACAAGTCGGTTCAACTGGCCAGAGCCGGATGCCACCAAACGCACGTTGTTGCGCAAAATTCTGACCGGCACGGCGTGCGTTACATCGGCGATCAACAACACCCGACTGGTGGTGGTGCCTACCTGCATAACCTGGCCAACCAGACCTTTGTCGTCTAATACCGGTTGTCCTTCAAAGACACCTTGCAAGGTGCCCTTATTAATTACGATTTGGTGACTGTAGGGGTTATTATCAACCGCCATCAACTCTGCCACTATCTTACGCACTTCCGGGCGCACGGGAGAACCCAGCAAAGTACGCAGCCGCTCGTTCTCCTGTTCCAGCACCACAAAACGCTGCAACTCTTCACTCATCAGAATATTCTGGCGGGTCAGTTGGGCATTGTCTTCCAGCAGTTGGCGCTGGGTCGTCAAGGCGCGGGCTGTTTGGTTTAGCACTTCGCCTGGCAGATTCGCCATGTATTGCAGGGGGCTGACCAGGGAGTTGAGATACACCCTGACTGTACTAAAAGTGTCTAATTTGCCGTCCAGGATGATAAGCAACACAGACAACACACTGGCAAGCACCAGTCTGCTGTTCAGTGACGGACCGCGGGAAAAAATAGTATCCAAGACAGACGCCTAAAAACAAGCGGGCGGCTTACGCCGCCTCAGATTAACCGATTATTCGTAGCTGAACAGGTCGCCGCCGTGCATATCGATCATCTCTAATGCTTTACCACCACCTCTGGCGACACAAGTAAGAGGATCATCAGCGATAACCACAGGAATACCGGTCTCTTCCATCAACAGACGATCCAAGTCTTTAAGCAAGGCACCACCGCCGGTCAGCACCATACCGCGTTCGGAGATGTCTGACGCCAGCTCAGGGGGCGACTGTTCTAGTGCCACCATAACGGCCGACACTATACCGGTGAGAGGCTCTTGCAGCGCTTCCAGAATCTCATTGGAATTAAGGGTAAAGCTTCTCGGCACCCCTTCTGCCAGATTACGGCCGCGCACTTCGATTTCGCGCACTTCCTCACCAGGGTAGGCCGCACCAATCTCATGCTTAATACGCTCGGCCGTAGCTTCGCCGATCAGCGAGCCGAAGTTACGACGGATGTAGTTGATAATGGCTTCATCAAACTTATCGCCACCGATACGTACCGAAGAGGAATACACCACACCGTTCAATGAAATAATGGCCACTTCCGTGGTACCACCACCGATATCCACCACCATTGAACCGGTGGCTTCAGATACCGGCAAACCTGAACCAATAGCCGCAGCCATAGGTTCATCAATCAAAAACACCTCACGCGCTCCGGCACCCAATGCGGATTCACGAATAGCGCGACGTTCCACCTGAGTGGAGCCACAAGGCACGCACACCAGTACCCGGGGACTGGGGCGCAAGAAGTTATTGTCATGCACTTGTTTAATAAAGTGCTGCAACATCTTTTCGGTAACATAGAAGTCGGCAATCACACCGTCCTTCATCGGCCGGATGGCCTTGATGTTGCCCGGGGTACGACCCAGCATGCGTTTGGCCTCACTGCCCACCGCTGCTACACTCTTTGGACCTCCGGCACGTTCCTGACGAATGGCGACCACAGAGGGTTCATTCAGCACTATGCCTTGGTTTTTCACATAAATAAGGGTGTTGGCTGTACCCAGGTCGATAGATAAGTCATTGGAAAACATTCCGCGAAGCTTTTTGAACATGTACTGACCCGGTCCTTAACTGCCGCCATTAAACGAAAATGGGGCTAAATTTAGCATTTACGACAAACTGGTTAACTTTACCAATGCCCCCGCCCCTGCACAAGTTGTGTGGGCAAGGCATTAGGTATAAAAAAGCAAGAAAAATTCCCTTTTGGGCTCAGACAGGGCCGCAATGCGGCAAATTAACGATTTTTCTGCCAACAAAAGCCGGTGGCTGGGCTTAGTGAAATACCTCGCGTTGAAAAATCAGTCGGTCATTTCCACGGAACTGGCCAAAGGTCGCTTTGGCTTTAGGGCCTTCCTGCACATTGCTGCCCTGCCAATCATACTTCAACCAGTCTGAAGGTAGCTGCCACTGTATCGTCACATCACCTCGCTGACCCGCGCTGCTTAATACAAAACCCGCACTGGGTAATACAGGTTTACCAGCTATCACTGTGCCTGCGCCCGTTTTTGAGGACACCAGCCCCAATGGGTCTTCTGCCACTAACATCAGCTCGGCAGCGCTGAAAGCCGTACAGTTATCCAACAGATTCGGTTGCCATTGAGTCGTACCTTGCTGGTAATACTCGATTTGCAATGGCAAAGGTAGAGGTTCCGTCTCAGGCCCATAGGCATTCGCCAGCACTGCCCGACCATAGCGCACCTTAGTGGGAGAACCAGCGGCAAAGGCTTGCGCCGCTAAAAAATCCGCATGCACTGTCTGCATTGGCACCGAATCACTGTCATTGACCTGGAGGCCGAGCTGCAGATTATCAAAGGGGCCATCTACAGAAGGCGGGATAACCGGCCGAACGAACGTGATATCTGTATCTAAATTGGCAACGCCCGCCCCCCAGACAAGATTATGGGAAACGGGCGACAACCTACCACTGAGATCTTCATCCTGATACGCAGCCAGCGTCAGGTTGGCTGATTTGGCAAACAACCCCTGATAATTTGCTGTTGTCTGATTATTGGTATTTTGCGCCAGAATTTGCGCTTTAACCCCAAAGGGCTGCCCCATATAGCTAAATCCGTTACACACCGCTTCAACGCTGTCATCGGTCAGGGCAAAGTGGGCCGGAATAAAACGGCCCACAGGATTACTTTCACTAAGCGGTGTTACTTTCCCCGCGCCAAGATAATCCTGGTCAACATCCGCACTAAAGCGCACAACCCCCACCTCGGAAAAACTGACATTGTGATTTTCGAACAATCCGGCAACGGAGGCATGTTTGCTAAATATAGCTTGATTAGCCAAATGCCCCGCTTGTCCCGGTAATGGAGCTAGCAATTGATGCCCCACTATCACTAGCTTTCTGGGCACTGATTCGTTACCGAAATTGTTGGTTGTACCGCCTAGCGCATTCAGGGCACGTAGTTTAACGCTGAATGCCTCTCCTGCTTTGGCAAACACACTGCCATCATGATAGGCACCGCTAAAAGCACTGCTATCCCCACTGGCATTTACCACGTCAATGGCCACAGCTGCTGGTTTTACGGTAAATGCCGATGAGCTACCAATAAGTATCTTGCTACTATTGTTACTGCTTGTCGCCGCATCTAGGCTTATTTTTCCAGCATCGTCATAGCGTACACCCAATACGGCTTGCCCATCACTGCCAAAATCTGCCTGGATATTGCCCGGCGCGTCCCCTAGTGCAACATTATTCACCGTCAACCAGTTGCCATTGCTACATAAGCCTGGATCCTGGCAGTTTAGATCAATGGCAACGGTTTGATTATTTGTCAGTGCGGCATTACAGAGCCCGGTTTCCGCATCGGTGGTAATGGCCTGTAGCTCTAATTCAAACTCCACCCCGGCCACCTGATGATTTAGCCCCGTATCATTACTGCCCTTTCGCACAAAACGCAGCACACTGTCTTTAACAGTAAATTGACAAGCTAGTCCGGATAAGCCTTTTTGACAGGTAAATGGATTGGATGGTGTGATACCGCTGATGGCACCGGTACTCAGTTCGAAGGTCGCGGGGTAGAGTGCTTGTTGACTCACAGTCAACATAACATTGGTCTGGCTACTGCTATTAAAATCTGCATTTACTGCACCTAACCTGCCATTTCTTTCAGTTATCTCTACCGTGCCCGTAATATCTGTCTGGGTCGAACAAGTGGCATCTGCACAGGCAACCACATTCACCGGGTACTGACTTTCGCAAGACGCAATCAACCCGCTATGACTAAGCAAAAAGTGATGTACCTGCGCGGCAGACGCACTGCAACTGGTAGGAGTATAACCATCGGAAGTATCGCAATAGGTTCCGCCCTCAATCGTGCCATTGTTGGTGATATGACTGGCAGTAACATCACCTGTTACCCGCCCCCCCCAGTCCACCACCGTCAGCGAATCAGCCAGAATATTGCCATCCACCAGCGCATTTGAGGACTTTAGAATCGCCTGACCTGTTTGAATATTGCCGTAAACGCTGCCATCGCTGCCGATGGTCAATGATGTAGAGGCAAAGATATCACCATATACACTGGCATTTGAGGGCTCTATTTCGACAACAGGTGCGTTCACCTCACCGGTCAGACTGCTACCACTGGCAAGGATAAAACTGGTGGTCGCATTGACGTCTCCGGTCAGATATACCGCACTGATGGTATCAATACTGTATGCATTCAGATCACCTATCACTGTAGTACCACTGCCGATTTCTAAATGATTGGTAGCAGAAACATTGCCCTCTATCCGACTACTGCTGGAACCAATGGTGATATCTGAGCCTTGAATTGGTCCAGTGATGCTATTAGCCGAGCCTGTATAAATACTTCCTCCATATAACCCACCCTCCAAGGTATTGCTGGAACCAAGTTGAATGATATTGGCGGTCAGATTACCGCTCATTTGATTGTCTGATGCGGTATTAATGGCCGTGGCATTCATATTGCCGCTAAATGTGCTATTAGAACCGGTTTCAATCGTATCGGCAGACAAGTTGCCAACTATTACATTGGCATAGCCAAGATCAACCGCCTTTTCGACAGTGAAGTTTGCATTAGCCCTAAAGTCAGACCCTGTTGATAAACTGCCAGAAATCTGAATAGATAAGCGCGAAGCACTACCACTTTGGTTTATCTTGGCATTAGATAATTTTGCATTACCGTTGATTTTTAAGGTGACGCCGGGGCCGGCGGTGCTAACGGAAATACTGTCATTCCAGCTCAAAGAGAGTCCCGAACAGGTCACTGTCGTCCCTCCTTTTTTACAGCCAGGCGGTAAAGGGCCATTTGGTAAACTATAGTCAGCCGCCCAAACGGAGCCAGCAGCAAGCAATATAATCAAGCCAAACCAGCACCTCATAGTCCCTCCCTAGCATCCACAGACAAGGTGCGACTGATCACCGAATCACCGGCCTGGCAGGCCCCTGTGACAGAGAGTTGATACAGGCGTATATCAGCCGCCGCATACGCTTGCGATTGGCAACGACGCAGATACGCACAATTTGTTAGCCCTGGCACAGCCAAGGGCTGAAAAACGCTATCAGTCTGGCATGATGAGGGGACACCGACAGAAGAGCCTATTGGAAAAATCTCGCTCAACTGAATTTCCAGACCGCTTTTGGCCGCTTGCAGGGCACGTACCCCATAGACTTCATTCACGATAGTATCGCTGGATGTAGAAAGAATGCGGCTCAAGGCAAAACCCAGTCCAGCCAGTATCACCAGAATAAACAGCGCCATCATCAACATGCTGCCTCTTTGTTTATGCATATCAGGGCACATTGGGCACCTGCACTTCATAATGATAGGAGAGGATTTCCTCGTTTAGCATAAAACGCAGCCGAATCTGTACCAGCGCATTACGGGTTAAGGTGGCCGGCAGCACTTTGAAGGGCAGCTCATCATCGGCCGCCACCAGTGAGTATGGGTGTACACTTTTGGCCATTAATGACTCAGTATCGTTCCGAATCTTAGTAATATTGGCATTACTGTTGGTCGGGCTCGATAGATAGCCATAATCTTGATAACGATACAGCCAAGTATCACTTTCGCCACCATCACGCCAGAAGCAATAAGCAACCGGCTGACCACCTATATAAAAACGAGAGGAGGGAGAGTCGGTGGTAAATAGCGCTTGGCTTACCAAATTGATGGTCATCAAATTATCAGTATCCGGGCCGCTGATATTAAGAACAGGATATTGCACTCTGGGCGACGCGGTTGAATTGTAAACCTTCGCTGAAGTAATGGGATAAACCAACAAGCGATCGTCACTTGCCGCGCTGTAGTCATCGCTTTCTGCACTCAGACTTAACACCTTAACTTCTGATGCAGCGAGTTCCGGTGCCACCGGCACATCCAGATAAAAACCGCTCCATTTAATCGGCACAAATTCAATACAATGGCTGTTATTGCTATTGGCCTGGCGGGTACGAATACTGTTGGGCACGGCATTGCGCAGCTCGCGGCTTAAACGCTCCACCACAAAACGCGCTTCACTAAGCAGTTGATCGCGCTCGGTAGCATCCACATAAATACGGGTGCCCATACCAATAAAGCTGAACACCGCTAAAGACACCACGCCTAAAATGGTGATCACCACCACCATTTCCATCAGGGTAAAGCCGCGTTTTCTGGCCAGCATATCAGTAGTTCCCCCGATAGGTGGAAAACACTATAGGCTGTCCCATAGGGGTAGTTACCGTCAGGGTAATCAGCTTTAGGTTACCTATACCAGCGTCCGCTTGACCGTCCATATTCTGGTCATAAAACACCTGTACCCCAAGCATAAAGCCCTGATAAAGCGCGATATCATCCTTGAGTAACGAGGCATCTGCGGTGGCAGCATTAAAAATGGCCGCGGCACTTAGCCCGTCCAGACACAGATAATCATCCACATCATCGTACAGGTCTTTGTTCGTCCCGCCTTCTTCGCAGCCTAAGGCCGCTGGTTGCGTGCACAATTCATCGGCTTGAATACCGTCTTCGGGCCTGTCTGCATCTTCTCCGCAGCGCAGTAACCCGCCGGCACGATCTGAATGCTCGTCAAACGCGCGTCCACTGATTTCATTTAATAATGACTGGCCAAGCTGCGCTGCTCTGGCCTGAAGAATAGGTTCTACACTGCGACTGGCCTGCGGCAAAATCAGGCTGCTAATCAAGGTCAGGGCGACGGCAAAGGCGGTAATACCTATCACCATCTCCATCAGGGTAAAGCCCCTGCTATTGGCAGGCATGGATATAGCCCTCAGCCTCAATACAAACTTCGGTGGTAATAGCACCGCTAATCTGCACCCGACAAGTCGAACCACAAACAGGTTTCGGACTTATAGGGTTGACCGGACGACCAAAACTGTCAAAGCCAATATGCTCAAGACTAGTTGCGTCATCTAAAACCGATAGTTGTATCCCTTCACTACTCAGTTCGCCACTGCTGCTGCGCAGATATTCCGGGGTCAGGGTGCCGACCAAAGTGCTGCAGGTTCTGGCCATCTGGCCGACATCACCATTTAAGGCATAAGCCAGGTCAGCTTGTGTCGCGGAAGTATGAGTAAAGTCAGGCGGACCAAAATCCGTGGCGGTAAAATTAACCTGAAAACAATAACCCGGCCGGGTATCTTGCATGGCGCGGGTTTGCATATTGCGTAGCGAGGCAATAATCCTGGCCTGCACTGTATATTCCACCACACCGTCTTTACCAGCAAAGCGGCTGACAGCAGAAACCGCCAGTACCCCCAGAACAATGATCACAATAATCAATTCCAGTAAGGTAAAACCGGCGGTTTTCATAATACATTTCCCACTCAGCCGAATAGGTAATGAACTAGCATTCGGTGTCAACGACACCAATGGAAGGTTTACTGCCTGTAGTAGTCAGCTCGTTGCTGTAATAAACGAAGCATTGGTCATTACCTGCACTGGACGTATCAGCACTAGGCGCTGTGTAACCAGCAGGATAAATAACCAAAGCACCTTCGGTAGCGCCTATATCTGCAGTCCCGGAATTATTCGTGTCTACGCCAGCGGACAAAAAAATGGTTTTGAATTCATCGATATTCAGTTCCAGTAAGTCAGCCCACTGTGCTGCCGTGCCGGTTGGATAGCCGTAGTTAAGACTAATAGTTTGGCCATTTACTGTAATAGTTGGCGCAGGTGTTGCACCTGATGCACTGCCCTGGTTACCGGCAATCAAGGATTTGCCATACACACCGGAGATGGCCGTTTCAATAGATGCCTTCACACCTTGCAGCGTAGCACCCCGAGCATCAGACTGAATATCAATAAACTTAGGTGCTGCAGTCACCGCCAGAATGCCCAAAATCACGATCACAATGATCAGCTCAATTAATGTAAAACCTCGTTGTTTCATATCACTTACCCCTTTTAAAACAATCTCTTAGTATATCTCTTAGGTTATATTGCCACTTTCTTTTACAAAAGCAGTATCTTATTCGCCGCCCTCTTAAGGGCGACTAAATACAATTACCTGACCAATGCGTGGGTCATAAACAAAGCCGTCGCCTACCGTGTTGTCTGTTGGCGCGGCCTGGCGATTCTTCACCGACTGGGTCAAATAGTAATAACACACGTCATTCCCCCCTGAACCGGCACCGTCACCTGCCCGGGTATAATAGCGATAGTTAGCAAAAGGTTTTTGATTCCAATCATCTGTAATGGTCGGGGCGCTTTGCATAATCAAATTAAAAATGCTCACACAGTCCAAATCCGTGATTGCATCATCTTCCGAGCTATTGTCATTGGCCAGTTCGCCGCTCGGGTAACCGGTATTCTTATCTATGCCAATCTGAATCCCTCCCACCGTCACAAAGGTGGCATTGGTACCACTGTTTTCAGATGGCCGACCTTCCAGCTCCCACTGTGCCCGAATCAGGCCGACGCCGGTAGCAAAGCCACCCGCTACGCCTTCAACCGTGGCATTTTGTGCATCATCTGTGACTTCCAGCATGCGTGGTAAGGCCACCGCGGCCAGCAATCCCAAAACCACCACCACAATAACCAGTTCGATTAAGGTAAAGCCCCGGTGTTGATTGTGCATTCTCATTTTGCTCCCATCCCCTTGTTGGTGGCGTTGATACCCGGTGTGGTTATTGTTTAATAACCTGGCCGGTGTAGATCCTGTATTCAAAATATGGCCCGGTCGACAATCTGAATCTACAGGTGCTATCCAGTGCCTTGCCTGTTAGTTTTACACCGTCAAAGTACTCGCCATACAACTTAAAACTTTGTACTTCCATGGGTACGTTCAGTACAGCCTGCCACAGCCCGGCGCAACCTTCGCTGGTTGGTTCAACCCTCGGCCAGCCAATATGGCTCATGGCGATAGGCCGCCGGTCTACTTCCTTGCCCTGGCTGTTATAGCGAATTTGCAATATCCGGGCTGGGCGACCTTCGGCTTCCCATTGCCATTTAGCCGCCACCACAGCTTCAGCCATCTCATCGGCCAGCATATCCAGGCTAATCTTTTTGACATCGTCTTCACTGTCATTCAGGTACCAGATGAAAAACACCATCAGCAAAGCAAAGATCACCACGATGATGATTTGAATCAGCAGACGTTGCAGATTGTTTTCACTGACAGACTGATCGCTCATCTCATCCCCCCCGGTAAGCCCTGGCCATATCCCACATGGGAGTGAAGATCCCCAGTGCCAGCACAAGTACCATGACCGCCACAATGCCAATCAAAATAGGTTCAATCTTGGCAGTCAGGCTTTTTAGATCGTATTCCACTTCACGTTCATAGAACTCTGCAACATCGGTTAGCAGCTCGTCCACCCGGCCGGTTTCTTCCCCAACGCTGATCATTTGCAATACCAAGGGAGTGAAAAGTTTGCTGCCAGCGCAGACTCGGGACAGGCTCTCACCTTTTTCTATATTGCGGCGCATATCAATGATCTGCTTCGCCATGTATTTATTATCCACCGCATCCGCCACCAGATTTAGCGCATGAGTTAGAGGCACGCCGGCACGGGTCATCATGGCGAAACTGCGGGCAAAGCGCGATAATAACGAACGGCGTAATATACTGCCGACCGCATACAATCTCAGTTTATATCTGTCCCAGTTAAAGGCGCCTTGCGTGCTTTTCAGGTAACGCCGTAACAAAAACCAACCCCCAGTCACGGCTAATAACATCCAGTGCCAGTAGTGCACGAACAAATTCGACATGCCGATAAGTATTTTGGTCATAGTGGGCAAATCTGCACCCAATTTGGCAAACATGCCGGCAAAGGTGGGGATTACCCAGATATTCATAATCACCAGGGCGAGAACAATGGCTATCAGTACAAACATGGGATAGCGGGTTGCCGCTTTGATTTGTTTGCGCGTTTCCTGTTCACGTTCCAGATATTGCGCCAGTAGGCGAAAGGCTTCATCCAAGCGACCGGTGTTTTCCCCCACATGCACCACGCTGACAAACAGACTGTTAAACACCCGGCTATGGCGATGCAAGGCATTAGACAGCGAGTGCCCCCGTTCCAGGTGCTCTACCACATCCTGCAATGCTTCCCGCATGCGTATTGAACTGCTGCTTTCTGCCAGGCCACCTATGGCGCGCAGAATGGGAATACCGGATTTGGTTAACGAATACATCTGCCGGGCAAAGATCACCAGTTCATCCAGCCCCACCCTGGGTTGAAACCAGGCTATCCGTCGCTGGCTTTTTTCCGCGCTGGCCTGAATAACAATAGGTACCAGATCCCGATTCAGCAGCACCTGAGCAGCGCTGGACTGATCCTGGGCATCCACAGTGCCGGTTTGCATAGCACCCTCTCGGGTGCGGGCCTGGTAATCAAACTGGGGCATATTAGCTAATTGCCTCCCCTTGCTGCGCCGGTGTCTGTTCGTCAACCACCATCTCGACCAGTTTCAACACTTCTTCAACTGTTGTCAGGCCTTGCCTGGCATAATCCAGCGCCGCCTTTGAGAGTGGTTGATAACCGCGACAATGTTTGGCCGCCTGGCTGAAACCGTTAGTGTCTGCGACCTTAAGGGCACTCATCATGCTTTCGGTCATTTCCAGTAATTCAAATACCCCGACACGGCCGCGGTAGCCGGTTTGATGGCATTCATCACAGCCTCTGCCACGCTTAAACGTAATACTGCCAACATCATTGGCCAGACTGCCCAGCCAGAATAATTCATCTCTATCCGGCTGGTAAGGTTCGGCGCAGTGCGGACAAACCCGCCTGACCAAACGCTGCGCCACAATAGCCCGTAGCGAACTGGCCACCAGGTAACCGGGCGCGCCCATATCCAATAAGCGCACGGCACTGCTGACGGCGTCATTGGTGTGTAAAGTGGACAACACCAAATGCCCTGTCAGTGCACCACGCAAACCAATCTCGGCGGTTTCATGGTCACGCATCTCACCCACCATGATGACATCCGGATCCTGACGCAAGGTCGTACGCAGCACATTAGAGAAAGTCAGGCCTATCTTATGGTTTATCTGCACCTGATTGATGCGTGGTAAGCGATATTCCACCGGGTCTTCCACGGTAATGATCTTCACCCCTGGCTGATTCAACTCGCTTAAGGCGCCATACAAGGTGGTGGTTTTCCCTGAGCCTGTGGGGCCGGTAACCAGCACCATACCATGTGGGCGCTTAAGCAGTTGGCGGAAACGGTGCAACATGGCTTCTGGCATACCGGTTTCTTCCAGGGCCAGTAAGCCGGCGGACTGATCCAATAAACGCATCACCACAGACTCACCATGCTGAACCGGCATAGTGGAAAGACGCACATCAATATGGTGGCCTTTTACCTTGATATGGGTGCGCCCGTCCTGAGGCAGACGTTTCTCAGAAATATCCAGGCCGGACATCAGCTTTAAGCGCAGTACCAAGGCCGAGGCAATATTGCTTTCTTTAATCAGGTTTTCCTGCAGCACCCCATCCACCCGCAAGCGAATACGCAGCATCTGTTCATCGGGCTCAATATGAATATCCGATGCCTGCATTTGTACGGCATCCTCAAAAATCGACTTGAGCAGCCTGGCCACGGCGGTATCTTCTTCCTCCGCGCCCATGTCGGCAAAATCAAACTCGGTAGCTTCCCTATGCTCGCTGGCCAATTCCTGGGCAAAAGAGGCGATGTCTTCGGTGCGTCGATAATGCCGGTCAAAGGCAGACAACAACTGCGACTCCCGCACAACGGCGACCCGGATTGGCTTTTTCAGTAAGTTAGCCAGGGTGTCCAACGCCGCCAAATCCGCCGGATCGCTCATGCCCACCAGCACGTACTCAGGATTATTATCCAGCACTAGCGCCCGATACCGGCGAGCCTGCACTTCGGGTAACAACTTGATGGCATCTGGCTGCAGTGACCTTGTACTGATATCAATAAAGGGCACATTTAACTGCTGGGATAAGAAGGTCAGCAGTTGAGTCTCGCTGACCAAGCCAAGATCGGTCAGTGTATGGCCCAACTTGCGGCCGGACTGGCGCTGGGCCGTCAGGGCTTGTTGCAGTTGTTCCTCGCTGATCACCCCTTCATGTACCAACAAATCACCTAGGCGCATTTTAAGCTTGGGCTGCATACTTAGTTTCCTCCCAAGGCATTTAGGCGCTGCACAACAAAGCTTTGCAGCGATGCATTGAGCTGAGCACTATGGCGCAGCCACTGATAATGTTCGCGGGCCAGGTCTGCTTCACCACTTTGGTCCAGGCTGACTGCCAGCCCCATACGCCATTCCACTCTTTGCGGCTGGTATTGGCTTAACAGCCTGTAATCCTCAACGGCCAAGGGTAGCTCTGCGGCTTGCTGTGCTAACTGTGCACGCAAGGCGAAATAATCTGCATCAGCCAAAATTGACGGCTGATGCTGCTTCAATAGGGCCAGCGCTTCGGTTTGGCGCTGCTCGGCAACCAACATACGCGCCAACATCAATCTAACAGAAGGGGTCTGTTCAAAGCGCGCCACGCCGTCTTGGAGTAATTGTTTCGCGCTGTCACGTTGCCCAAGCCCATACATGAGTTCCGCCAGACGTAAACGCACCGCATGCTGGTGAGGCCTTATCTGTAACATCTCGGCTAACAGCTTTTGCGCTGACTCAAACTGGTTTTGTGCCAGCGCCTGCCGAGCCCTTTCACGCAGCCCGGCCCATTGCATATCTTGTTCGGATGCAGGCTTGGAAATACTCAATTTACCCTGAGATGCAGGCCGTTCTTGCTCTGCGAATGCAGGTGCAGGTGCAGGTGCAGGTGCAGGTGCAGGCAAAGATTCAAGCGCAGGCAGTGCATTTTGGCTCACCGGCGGTGCGACAGGTTCGGATGGCGGAACAAACTCCGGCAACAACTCTGGCTTAGTTGCCTGAGGCGGTGCAACCGGCACTTCAGCTTGGTTGTTGGTGACCACTGCCGCCGGCCTCTCGACCACTGAAACAGGGGGAGCCTTCACCTCGCGATCTAACCATTGTGGAACCAGCCAATAGCCAAGCACCAACACCAGGCCTAAAGGCAGTACCCCAAACACCCACCATACACTGCGACGTGGTGCCGGGGGCTGGTATTCGGCCTGCACACCACCTGGCGCTGACTGGCGGCTTTCCAGGTCCCTGAGCATTTTATTGACAACGCTCATAGCCACCTCAGCCAAAACCAGTAACCCGCCCCTAGCAACAACACACCAGCCAGTAAAGAAAACAACAAGGGCCAGGCTAGTCTGGTGGAAGATTGAATCGCCGCCTCGGTATCTTGTACCGCCAGTTGCATATGGGTAGGTGTAACCTGCATTTTGCCCTCACCAAATGCCAGCATCAGCGCTTTGTGACAAAGCACATTCACCAGCCTGGGCGTTCCCTGGGAAGCGCGGAATAGCTTTTTGCAGCAAGCGGCACTGAATACGTCGCCGCCACGATAACCGGCAACCTGCATACGATGGCGCACATACTGGGTAAGCTGATCTAAGTCCATGACAGATAGCTGATAACTAAAGCCGATACGCTGCTTGAGTTGGCGCAGCTCCGGCAAGGCCAGTTTCGTATCCAATTCAGGTTGACCAAACAATACCACCTGCAAAAGCTTTTGGGACTCGGTTTCCAGGTTACTGAACAAGCGCAAGGCTTCAATACTCTCAACCGGCAGTGCCTGGGCTTCATCGATGATCAGTACAGCGGCCTGGCCCTGACGATGAATATCGATAAGACGCTGCTGGATACGCTGAGTAAATTCCTGTTGGTCAACAGGGCCATCAAAAATCACCCCCAGCTCCCTGGCCACCGCCAACCTTAACTCAGCAGGTGATAGGTAAGGGTTGGGAATGTAGGCCGAAACAAAGTGATCCGGTAATTCATTCAACAGCTTACGACACAGCAGAGTTTTACCTGTGCCCACTTCGCCGGTCACCTTGATAAAGCCCTCACCGGTTTTCAGTGCCAAGGTCAGTACTTCAATGGCTTGCTTATGACTGGGCAGGCCGAAGTAGTAGCTGGTATTTGGCGTTAGCGTAAAAGGCAGTTCCCGTAAGCCGAAATGGTACAAGTACATACTCAGTTCTCACTGATCCAATCACGCACCTGATCGCGGCTTTGCATCAACTGCTTACGCCAGGTATCCGGTCCGACGACCGTCGGTTTAAGTAAAATAACCAGCTCTTTTTTCTGCTCCACTTCGCGACGATTTTTGAATAGTTCGCCCAACACAGGAATGCTACCCAGCACAGGGGTTTTAGAATGATTTTCACTGATGATGGTCTGCATCAAACCGCCAATCACCACGATTTCACCGGAACGGGCATGAATAATAGTATCGGACTCACGAATATTGCTTTGTGCCAAGGGCAGGACAAAACGTTCTTCGTTTAGGGTAACCACCTTCTCCTGCTCTTCGGTTTCAATCACCGAGGGATGCACATGCAGCAGTACGCCACCTTCCTCATCAATTTGCGGTGTCACATCCAGCGCGATACCCGAGAAAAAGGGCGTGAGTTCAATATTTGGCGTCACTGCCGTGGTGGACGAGCTGATGGTGCTTTGACTGGACACATCGGTAACGAAATACTCATCGTCCCCGACTTTAATCACCGCTTTTTGATTATTGGTGGCCGTGACTCTGGGACTGGACAATACCTGCATATTGCCTTGTGAAGACAACAAACTCAGGACGCTGGAAAAGCTGTTCGTTCCAAATGCAATACTGGTAATGCCACCGAGACTGGCGGACAGGTCATTGCCCACGTCCATACCCGAAAAGCTGATTGGGCCTGTGCGTGTGCTGAAATTCAACTTACTCCAATCAATACCTTGTTGATACTCATCATTCAGCGTGACCTCAATAATCCGTGCTTCAAGCACCACCTGGCGCTGAATGGTCTGCTGGGAACGAGCCAGAAACTCTCCCACAGCGCGAAGCTCATCAGGCATAGCCCTGACAGTAACCAAACCGGCCTGGGGTGAGACGATCACGCTACGCCCCTCCTGCCCACCAACCAGAGTCATTAGGGCCTCTTTCAGATCTTTCCAGAAGTTGGTTTGCGTGCGGGTCAGTATGTTGGTGCCGTTAATGTTATTGCTGGCATTCACATTATTGCTGTATTGGTTTCCGCCGGTTTGGCTGTTGCCACCAAAATTATTCAGACCACCATTGTTTGCGCGGTTATTGTTGTTATCAAACTGAGAAACACCACCGGACATAATGCTCGACTGTGTGCTGCCATCACGGGTCATCAGCAGATAATTCACCGTGAAGGTTTCAGTACGTATACCCGATGGATAAACACGAAATACGTTACCACTGCGCTGAATATCGTAGCCGTACATTTCCTCGCTCAAGTTGAGGGCTTCTTGCAAGGTAACCTGTTTCAAATCCAGTGAAATAGCACCCTGTACCTGGGGATGAATGGCCACACTGAAGGGCGTTCCTTCTACCAGGCCACTGAAAAACACGGCGGCGGCCACCTGCTCGGCTTTCACATCAAACCGTTCTTCACTAAACAGGCTTGGCTGCTGCTCGTTAACGCCCGCACCGCCAGCCAATAACGCAGAAACAGCGTCAGGCACCTGAGTAAGAGGCGCACTAACCGAATGGCTCTGAGCGGCTTGTTCATCAACGGCATCCTGTATATGTGCAGCGGCAGTCTGGCCACCATCGTTGCTTTGACAGGCAACCAGCAAGCTCCACCCAACAAGCAGTAATAAGGGCTTAAAATTCATCTGCTTTGTCCTTTACCTTGGTATTGTTTAGCGTCAACACGCGCGTCTGACCTTGCTCGTCAAAATGTACCGCACCCGCTTCTATCGCTGTCACAACAAAATTTCCCAATTTATCCCCAACATGCACAATACGCTGATTAACAATGGCGTAACGCCGCCCTTCGGCGACAAATATGGCGCTGACCCGCAGCGACGACAAACCTGGCTCAGATAGCGAACCTTGTTCTTGCTGTAGGATCAGCGGCCTCGTCGGATCTCGCAGCACCTTATTATCTGCACTCAACAACAAGGCGATATAAGCAGAAGTCAGAATCACCATTACACTCCCACAAAAGCCTTACCCGTACTCAGGGTATAAAGTTCCAAACGCAATCTGGCCTTAGGATAGTCTGCCACTTCATAGTCAAAGCTTTGCCAGTAAAACTGCCAGGGCAATGATTGCAAATGTTGCAGGTATTCCTGAATGGCGAAGTAACGTCCTTCCACCACCAGCACCAATCCTTGTTGGTAGAGGCTCAATTCTGACGAGGCCATCTTCTGGTTCATAACACTGACTGGGGGCTGTGAGCTTAATTCGATCAACTTCAGTTCGGGATGCTTTGCCAACAATTGTTGCAGCACTTCCTTCATTCGCTTGGCGGGAATAAGCTGGCCGGTCTGCTCTGCCAAAGTCTGACGCAAGGCATCTTGCTCCATCAGCAGGGCATCAATACGCTGATTTAACGGCGCATCCGGATCGATATTGGCCGCCAGCAACTCACTCAACTGTTGCTGTAAGCCGTGACCTTGACTCACCTTGCGCCCATGCTCAGCCTGCAGTGCCTGTAACGCTGTAACGCTTGGACCGAGTAACAGATACCAACCGCCATACAAAAGCAAAAACAATCCTGCCAACATCATCCAAACCCGTTCTCGCACCGAACGAGACAAAAAGGCTTCACTGAGCTTCTGAGCGCTATTCATCTGCCACCTTTTGCTGACCTGGAAACGCGGAACTCAACACAAATTGCAGGTTATCTTGTGTATCGCGGGTCAGCGTTACATTAGAAAACTCTTTGCCTTGAAAGTAAGGAGACTGAGACAACCTGTCCAACCAGGCTGGTAAGGCTTCACTTTGTTGTACGCCACCTTGTAAATACATCTGGGTGCCTCTGACCTGAATCTGATTCAGCCAGATACCGTCCTCGTGGTACTTCGCCAGCTCCAACATAAAGGTCGCATACCCAGGCGCCCCGCTATCCTTCTGTTGCAGTAAATTCTGAATCTGCTTAAGCGTATCAACTTGTTCCTGTAATCCCACCACCCGTCTGGCGAGCTCCTCACTGGGCTCTCTTGCCAGCAACTGCTGTTGTGATGCGATCTGTGTACGCTGATGTTGTAATCGTTGTCCGGCTTGTTGTTCAACCACCTGCCAATAAGCCAGCTGTCGCTCGGCATACCCCCATCCCAGCAACAACAAGATTACGACTAACGCCCAAACCAATAGCATAAAGGGTAACGTTAACAGCACATATCGGGGGCGCATCTCCTCTGAGTAAAGGTTTACACTAAACTTCATTCGCCCGTCCCTCGCTGCTGGCGCATCGCCGCCCCAAGGCTGGTCAAACTGCCAGATGAGAAACTCAGCCCATCGGCATGGGCAAGGTTAGGCTCAATGATTTGCGTGTCCAGCAGGGTTGCTTCCTGAAGTAGTTGAGCCAACTCGGCCATAAAAGGCGTATCGATGCAGAGCAACAGCTTTCTAACCGGTGCCTGGCGTAACTGGCTGTCGAAATAATCCATAGAGCGCTGAATTTCCAGGCTCAGGCTATCTGCCACACCTTGATGGATCTGCTCCAATCCATAACTGCTAAGTTGTTCATAGCCACGTAAGCGACGGGTAAAATACAGTTTGCTGTCTTTAATGATATTAAGTGAAATGGCTTCTCCCGGCTCTTGCAACAAGGTGATTTGCGCATCCTGGTGAGGCTCAAGCAAGTCACATTGGCTAAGCTCTTCTATGCCGATTGTGGCAAGTTGCAGCCCGGCCTTGGCAATGCCCTGAACAACGTCCTCAACCAGGCTCTTGGGTACGGCGACCACGTTAATCTTGTTGGTTCCCGTTGGCTGAGCTGGCATATCAAAATAATCCACCTGCATCTCGTCCTGAGTAGCAAGCAGCTCCCGCACCGACCAGCTCAAAGCTGGCACTATCTCCAATTCAGGTACGGGTGGGCGATCAACCTGTAGTAACTGGTAACGGTTGGTAGAGAAAACCAAATGGCAGGGCGTGTTAGCGGCGCGGTGATTCTCAACCCAGAGGGTCAGGGCGGCAACCCAATCGTGAGAATCCATTTTATGTTGGTCCAGCCAATAAGGCTGACCTTCTTTTAATCCCAATAGCGACAACATGACACCATGCTGGCCAAACTCCAGACCAACCGAAAAATAGGCAGTTGATTTACGCCAACTGCTTGTTAACACATCCTTCCACCCAAGGTGCATCATGTCGCTACTGTATTATTGTAATTTCCGTTAATTAAATCAGACATTTAGCCATTTCACCAGACTTTCCGCGGGTTTGCGGCTCCCCTTTGTCACTTTCTCTGCGCCAAATCAACTTAAGAAAAAGTTTTTACTGATCCGAATCGTTTTGGCGCCTTGCTTCCTCTTTCCCCAGACATTGCACAACTAAATAATAGGAGGAAATATCCTGTTGTATGTAAAGAATGTTCCTAATGTGGAACGATTTGTTCGCATGGTAGTGGGCCTGATGATATGTACCGGTGCATTTATATGGCTGACAACACCCTGGAGCTGGGTCATTGCCTCCACGGGATTTGTGGCCATGCTCTCCGGCCTATTCGGTTTTTGTCCGGCATGCTCGCTACTAGGCAGAAAAGGACAAGGAGCAAATAAAACGAATGAATGAAGCGGATATAAAGCTACTCAATGCAGCACGTCTGGGGCAGCCACAAGCCCTAAGCGGTTTGCTGCAGCGCTATCAACCCGATGTACGTCGCTACGCCAAGCGTCACTGCCTGAGCAGCGATGTAGAGGACGCCATACAAGAGAGCCTGATTATTCTGTCGCGCAATGTCTCTGCCATCCGCATGGTAGCGGCGTTGTCGGGTTGGTTGTTTAAAGTGGTACAAAGAGAGTGCCAGCGGCTGGGACGCAAAGCGTTCCGTCTCACATCTGTAGAGGAGGAAACGCTTGAACGCATGCTCGCCAGCCGGGATGACTTAGCCTTACATCTGGAGCTTCAGCAAGCACTAGAGTCGCTGCCCAATCATTACCGGGAGATGCTATTGTTGCGTGATTTTTATGAATTCAGCCTTAGTGAAATTGCCGAACAAACCGGCTTAACTGTGGCCGCGAGCAAAAGCCGCCTGCACCGTGCACGCAGTCTGGTCCGAGAATATCTGCTTAGCGATAGTCAATAAAAAGGCCTCTGTTGAGGCCTTATTTAGAATACTAATAACCAATATTTGGCACCCCAAAAGCATCAGCTTTTTCGATAAAAAAACACAGCTCACCCAAACACTGCTTGCCACACTGACCAACGAATAGCATTGCTTTTGCAAGATGAATATCAAAAAAATAAATTCGATAGTTTTTTATTGGTGGAATGTGAAGCAATGTTTCAGCATGATGGCAGAATCATCTACTACTGATGGCGCTGTTTTCCTAATGTGTAATAGAACCACCAGTTATATTCTAAATGGGCCGGTCATGGATGGAAGTAAGTAGAAAGGATTTATGATTGCAACCGCAAGCCTAAGGGTAGATTGGCGTCGTTTCGTTGCCATTATTGGCATATTAGCCATGAGTGGCGTTTTGTTTATGATGAAGGCCAGCGCCATACTTAACCAAGTGGATGGAAACGTCTGGCTGGCAAACGATAGTCGCGCTGATCTCATAGTTAAATATCAAAGTGACAACCTGTCGAAGGTATTTAATTGGGATTTTTCAGAAAGCGATACCGATATTTTCTACACCCATCCCAACATAGAACAAGTACAAATAGTTCCTAAGCCTTCCGGTGCAGAGTACCGATTGGTGTCTGGAAGCGTGGCGGAATATGTGCATTTACTCGCTTTCGCCCCACAGCAAAATAGCCTTTCGCTTCCTTATAGTGTCAGCAAATCCGAACGGGCAGCGCTTGAAATGCATAAGACCTTTTTAGCGCCGAAGTCGTTTGTCATAGCCCATGATGCCCAAATAGGTGATGAATTTATCTTCGTTGACAACCAGGATGATAGTGTAGAAGAGGCTTGGACATTAGTTGGTGAATTCAGCACAGAAGTTACCCCTGATTGGACAGTACTTATCACTTCTCCACATTCACTAAGCTCCACCCCTGGCTACAGTTTGATTGCCATTGCACTCAAAGATGACAGTCTCCAAGAACAGACGATGGCAGAGCTAAACACCTTGTTAACTCGGTATGCTAAGCCGTTTACTGTCGTGAAACGTGCCGATTTGAGAGTCGAGGCAAGAAAGAAGGCGCTGCTTTCAAGAACAATGCAGGTCTTTGTGATTAATGCGATTGTACCTCTCGCCATCTTCAATCTCGTTACCATAGTGCTCATCATGCGGGCTAACTTATTTAGTCAGATACGGGAGTTTGGCACCTTACATGCGCTGGGCTTCACCAAGTTTGATTTAGCCAAGATTGCGATGGAGCAAGGCCTCTGGCTTGGGGCTGGGGCGATTGTACTCTCTACTGGCTTATTCTATGTTGTTGCCTTTATCTGGCAGCAATTCTTTGGCTTTTCCGTGCAATTGTCCGCCTTGATCTTCTTTGCCAGCGCTATACAGATTATGTTTCTGGCTATTCTGGGCGGAGCATTGTCAATCGGCATCCTTAAAAAGGTGGAATTGACGAGTCTGTTACGATGAATAAAAAAGCCACACTAATAGTAGAGAAGCTAAATAAATCATATATATCGAGAAATGAGCAGGTCATGGCGATGGACAATATTCACCTTGAATTGACGCCATCCAGCTTCAACATACTGACAGGCCCCTCGGGCGCAGGAAAGTCATCCTTGCTCTCCTCCTTAGGTGGTTTGCTCCCTCCGGATAGCGGCAATGTGTGTTTTGAAGGTAAGAATATTTGGGATTTGTCAGCCAAACAGCTATGCCAGCATCGCTTAAATAACTGCAGCTATATTTTTCAAGATGCCAATTTACATCCTTGTTTAACCGCAATAGAGCAAGTCATTATTTTGTTGAGAAAAAAGGGCGTCAGCAAGCAAGATGCAAAACTAATAGCAGAACAACAGTTGACTGAGATTGGTTTGGGCAACAAGCTAAACTTGCTACCTAATCAGCTTTCTGGCGGTGAAAAGCAGAGGGTGACCATTGCTCGTGCAATAGCTTCGTCGGCGAAGTTGATTTTTGCTGATGAGCCAACATCTAGTCTGGATTCTAAAAACACCGAGCATGTTGTCGAATTATTACTCAACACCGCCCTAAAACATGACGCCATTATTTTTTGTGCCACCCACGACGAAAGAGTATTAGCACACGCACATCGAATTCTTCATATGGAATCGGGAAAAATTCAGTCAGATACCAATACCCTTGAACAGGATAAGTTATGAGCATAAGCCGGCGTTCTGTAAAGCCTTTTATATTCGCTGTAGCCTTAGTGAGCGGCATGGGCACTCTAGTACCAACCACTGCAATATCGGCGCATGCAAGTACAACCGAAGAGGAGCTTAGCAAAAAACTCCTCTATACGGCTGTAGGCTCAGGGGTTATTGATGTTGAAGGAGGTATTCATAACGTGTCTGCCAACCTCTCCGGCATCACAATGGCAGTGCAGGTCAAGATTGGAGAGCGAGTTAAAAAGGGCCAAGCGCTAGCACGACAAAATGATCTGGCCGAACAGGTTACGTTAGCGAAAGAAATTAAAAAGGTGGAGCGGTTAAAACGACAAATTGCGTTAGGAAAGGTACGTATAGAAAGGGCGGAGCAGGAACTGGGACGCTTGAAACCTTTAGTCGACAATGGCGTTATGATTGCCCTGGAATATCAACGAAGTGAAGACCAATTGTTTGCGTTTAAAATCGACAATGAGAATAGGCTTTCAGAGATTGCCTCGGCTAATGATGAAATTGAGTTACTTAAGTTCAATATTGAGCAGCGTATTATCCGCTCCCCGGTTAATGGCGTTATTGCAGATATCACCGCTAAGGTGGGATATGGGTCTTCAACCGAAAATATTTCATCCTTATTCTCGATCATTCCAGATACCGAAAAAATAGTGCATGCACAGATAGATATAGGTGCGCTAAAGGATATTTATCAAGGACAAAACGCTATTGTGTCGTCCAAGCTAAATTCAAATGAATTCTATCAAGCAAAAGTTGATCGGATTGCCAGATATATAGAACTTCCAGGCAAAGAAAAAGATGAAAAGGAGCAGCCCAGCTTCAGTCAAAAAGTGAAGGTTTACTTAACTTTGGTAGATAAAGATATGCCTTTGATGATTGGGCAAAATGTGCAAATACGCTTTTTAAAAAACGCGAGTTAAAAGCGGCCATCATTTTTAATCCCAATTGCGTACTGAGCAATCCAAATAAAAAACCCTGTAAAAACAGGGTTTTTCAACAAAAATACTTTTATATTCTTATATCCATCAGAACGGAATATCGTCATCGAAGTCAAAGTCCGGCTCAGGCATAGAGCTGTTGGACTGTTGCTGAGCTGGCGGGTTTTGCGCTGATGGATTTTGCTGACCACGGCCCTGATTAGCATTTTGCTGATACTGGTTACCCTGGTATTGATTGCCTTGTTGATATTGGTTCTGCTGAGGCTGTGCAAAGCCTTGGCTTTGACCACCGGCTGAAGCCTGCTGCTGTCCCTGAGACTGGCGAGGCTGATATTGACCGCCGCCTTCCTGGCCACCTGAACGGCTGCCCAGCATTTGCATCTGATCGGCAATAATTTCCGTGGTGTAACGATCCTGGCCGCTTTGGTCCTGCCACTTACGAGTTTGCAGTTTGCCTTCCACATACACCTGGCTGCCCTTACGCAGATACTCACCGGCCACTTCGGCCAGGCGACGATACATGGTAATACGGTGCCATTCGGTACGTTCCTGGATTTGACCACTCTGATCTTTCCAGCTCTCTGATGTGGCCAGGGTCAGGTTGGCTACTGCGTTGCCGTTGGGCATGTAACGCACTTCCGGATCTTGGCCCAGATTACCCACCAGAATGACTTTGTTGACGCCTTTGCTCGCCATAATTGCTCCTCTTAATCGCTGTTCCGGCAAATTGGCCGCAGCGTCACTTTAGTATGTAGTTTAACTTATAATGCCCAACTGCTGCCGAGCTTGCTGCAGGTTGAATTCGCGGCTGTCCACTTTGAGATACAGAACCTGCTCATCCTCAACCAAGGTAATGTCTCTGACTCCTGCCATGCGGCTAACCAGCGCCAGACTATCCTGAACAGACATCGCCTCGCTGTTCAGGTTCAATGAATAACGTTTCAGATGGATACTACCACCACCTATGCCACGAATCAGCCCCAGCCAGACCAGGCATAACAAAGCCGCCAGCATATAACTGAATTGCTCGTTGGCATACTGGTTTAACAACCCCGACAAGGCCCCGCCAACAAAAGCCCCGAAGAACTGAAAACTCGCATAGGCGCCCATGGCCGAACCTTTTTTACCTGCCGGCGCCAGGCTCGATACCATAGCCGGCAAATTGGCTTCCAGGTAATTAAAGCCGGTAAAAAATAGCCAGCAAAACAACAATAAAGCCATCAGTGGCGCCTGCAACCAGGCCATGGCTGCCAGACTCAAGCCAAGTAGCACAATGCTCAGATTGATCACAGGACCTTGTTTGCCCTGTTTACCAAAGCGCATCAATACCGCCATAGCCAGCACAGACAACAGCAGTACCGGCAGATACAGCATCCAGTGGTCAGTAAGCGGCCAGTCCAGCCCCACCAGGCGTTTGGGCAGGTTGACAAACATCAGCGTCATCAGCAAGTGCAACAAAGCCACGCTGATATTCAGTCGTAGCAAGGATTTGTCGGCAAGCAAGCTCCCCACATCGGCAAGCTTAGGTAAGGTATCCCCGCTGGGAGAGAGATTCTGCGCACTTGGCACCACAAATAAGACCAGCGGAATACAGGCAATAGCGGCGACCGCGGTAAACCAGAATATCCCTTGCAGGCCAGATTGTTCAGCCAGCAGAGGCCCCAGCAGCAGCGCCAGATAAAAAGAAAAACCGATGGCAATGCCGATAATGGCCATGACTTTAGGGCGCTGATTTTCACGGCTGATATCACCGGCCAGTGCCATTACCGCACCGGCAACTGCACCCGCACCTTGCAAAATTCTACCGATCACCACCCATTGCAAGGTCTCGGCCTGTGCTGCCACCAAACTGCCTAATGCAAAACAGCTTAATCCCAGCACAATCACAGGTTTGCGCCCCAGCCTGTCAGACAGCAGGCCCATAGGTATTTGCAACAGCGCCTGGGTCAGACCATAACCACCGATAGCCAGTCCAACCAATAACGGTGAATAGTCCGGATAACTGACCGCCAATACGGCCAATACCGGCATCACCATAAACAGGCCCAGCATACGCAACACATAAACGGTGGCCAGGGAGAAGGCCCCACGCAATTCGGTATTATTCACAGCAGATCGGTGTTTTCTAACGGGTTTTCATTCCGGAACCGCCAGCGGTTCCAACTCGGCCGCGCAGTGTAGCACAGCCAGCCCTGAGGCTGAACGAAATTACTGAATTCCCCCACAGTTAGCACTGGCTCGCCGGTTTCAGCGCTTCCCAGCCAATTCAGCAATAATTTTGTTCGTTTCCGGTAGGGCTGTTATGCAATACTAGGGGTTTTCTTTTCCCTGCTCAGGTGTGGTTTTTGTGGACAAAATAGAAGTACGTGGCGCGCGCACTCATAACCTTAAGAACATCAGTGTAACCCTGCCCAGGGATAAGCTGATTGTAATCACCGGTTTGTCCGGTTCAGGCAAATCGTCATTGGCATTCGACACCTTGTATGCCGAGGGACAGCGCCGTTACGTAGAATCCCTGTCTGCCTATGCGCGCCAGTTCCTATCCATGATGGAAAAGCCCGATGTAGACCATATTGAAGGGCTGTCGCCAGCCATCTCCATAGAGCAGAAGTCCACCTCGCATAATCCGCGTTCAACCGTGGGCACTATCACCGAAATCTACGATTATCTGCGCTTGCTGTTTGCCCGGGTCGGTGAGCCGCGCTGTCCGGAGCATAATGTGCCCTTGGATGCTCAGACTATCAGCCAGATGGTAGACAAGGTGCTGGCCATGGAAGAAGGCGCCAAGCTGATGTTGCTGGCCCCTGTGGTACAAGAGCGTAAGGGTGAACATATTAAAACCCTGGAAAGTCTGGCCGCGCAGGGCTTTATTCGCGCCCGTATCGACGGTGAAATCTGTGATTTATCTGATCCCCCCGCCCTGGATCTGCATAAAAAACACACCATCGAAGTGGTGGTAGACAGATTCAAGGTGCGTGATGATTTGCAGCTTCGTCTGGCCGAGTCGTTTGAAACGGCTTTGGGTTTATCCGGTGGTACCGCCAAAATCGCCTGGATGGATGCGCCCGACAAACAAGAAATTGTTTTTTCTGCCAACTTTGCCTGCCCCCACTGCGGTTACAGCATGGCAGAGCTGGAACCGCGACTGTTTTCCTTTAACAACCCAGCCGGTGCCTGTCAGACCTGCGACGGCCTGGGTACCCGACAGTTTTTTGATGCCAGCAAGGTAATAGTTAACGAAGAGCTGAGTCTGGCCGGGGGTGCCATTCGTGGCTGGGACAAACGCAGCTACTACTATTTTCAGATGCTGCAGGCGGTCGCCGAGCACTATCAGTTCGACCTAACCAAGCCCTTTAATGAGCTGGACGCCAAGGCCCGTGATGTGGTGCTAAACGGCAGTAAGGGCACATCCATTAAATTTCGCTACATTAACGACCGCGGTGATGTAATGGAGCGTAAGCACCCTTTTGAAGGGATCTTGCCCAACATGGAGCGTCGTTATCGTGAAACCGAGTCCAATGCGGTGCGCGAAGAGCTGGCCAAATACCTCAGCCAGCAACCTTGTGGTAGCTGCGGTGGTACCCGTTTGCGATTAGAAGCGCGAAACGTCTTTATCAACGAAACCCGCCTGCCCACAGTCACCGATATGTCCATCGCCGAAGCGCTGGCGTTTTTCGAAAGTATGGCGCTGACCGGCAAGCGGGCACAGATTGCCGAAAAGATTCTGAAAGAAATCAGTGACCGCCTGAACTTCCTGGTCAATGTGGGCTTAAATTATTTGTCCATGTCACGCAGTGCCGACACCTTATCCGGCGGTGAGGCCCAGCGCATTCGTCTGGCCAGCCAGATTGGCGCTGGCTTGGTCGGCGTAATGTACGTACTGGACGAGCCCAGTATCGGCTTGCACCAACGGGATAATGAGCGTCTGCTCAGTACCCTGATCCACCTGCGCGATCTGGGTAATACCGTGATTGTGGTAGAGCACGATGAAGACGCCATCCGCGAGGCCGATTATATTCTGGATATCGGCCCAGGTGCTGGTGTACACGGCGGCGAAATAGTTGCCGAAGGCAGCCTGGAAGACATAAAACAAAGCGAGCATTCACTTACCGGAAAATACCTGTCAGGAAGGGAAAGAATTGAGGTGCCTGCCACCCGTAACCAGAACCCCGATAACCTGTGGCTTGAACTGGACGGTGCCACGGGCAATAACCTTAAAGAGGTGAACCTACGCCTGCCTATTGGCCTGATGACTTGTGTTACCGGTGTGTCTGGCTCGGGTAAATCCACTCTGATCAACGACACCTTATATGTTATCGCCCACAAAGAGCTGAATGGCGCCACAGTGGGCGAGCCTTCGCCTTACCAGGCCGTGCGCGGTATGGAACATCTGGACAAAGTCGTAGATATCGACCAAAGCCCAATAGGCCGTACACCCCGCTCTAACCCGGCCACCTATGCCGGACTTTTTACCCCTATTCGTGAGCTGTTTTCTGGCACCCAGGAAGCGCGTTCCCGTGGCTATAAACCAGGGCGTTTCAGCTTTAACGTTAAGGGCGGTCGCTGCGAAGCTTGTCAGGGCGACGGCGTAATCAAAGTGGAAATGCACTTCCTGCCGGACATTTATGTGCCTTGCGATGTATGTAAAGGCAAACGCTACAACCGTGAAACCCTGGAAGTGAGATACAAGAACAAGAATATTCAGGAAGTACTGGATATGACGGTGGAAGACGCCCGCGAGTTCTTCGATGCCATTCCGGCGCTGGCCAGAAAACTGCAAACCCTGATGGATGTGGGCTTGTCCTATATCCGCCTGGGGCAAAGTGCCACTACCCTATCCGGTGGTGAAGCACAGCGGGTTAAACTGGCCAGAGAACTGTCCAAGCGGGATACCGGCAAGACTCTGTATATATTGGATGAACCCACCACAGGTTTGCACTTCCACGATATCAAACAACTGTTGCAGGTTCTGCATCGCTTGCGCGACCATGGCAATACTGTGGTGGTTATCGAACATAATCTGGATGTGATTAAAACCGCCGACTGGATTGTGGACCTTGGCCCGGAAGGTGGCAGCGGCGGTGGGCAAATTATCGCCCAAGGCACACCAGAGCAGGTGGCAGATACAGCCGTATCCCATACCGGTCGGTTCCTTAAACCTATGCTGGGGTAGCAGTTAACCCCGGCAACGAATCTGCAGGGTCGGTTTTGACCACAAGTCACCGCCCTGCCATTGGAAGGGAAAGCAGATGTTAAGCCAGGAATTTGAAGTACGCTTTTACGAAACCGACGCTCTGCGCCATGTCAGCAATACCGTTCTGGCCGGGTGGTTTGAAGCCGCCCGCGAACCTATCTTTCGTATCTTTACCCCCAAGCTGGATTTAGCAAACTGGCCGCTGATTCTGGCCAGTTACAAAATCGATTTTCTCAAGCAGATCTTCTACGGCAAAGCCGTGACGGTAAAAACCGGTATCAGCCGCATCGGCAACAGCTCGTTTGTGGTCTACCAGGAAGTTTGGCAGGACGGTCAGCAGTGCGCCTCAGGGCAGACCACTATGGTGCATTTTGACTATGCCAGCCAAGCCTCAGCGGCTATTCCTGACGCTGTCCGAACACAACTGCAGACTCTGTTGGTAGAAGCTGCATGAGTCAGTTTATTGAAGTTATCGACCATGCGCTGCCCGCCGAGCTCTGTCAGGCACTGGTCAGACAAATAGATAGCAGTCCCCATCGCAGTGCCGGGCGCACCGGTGGCGGTGTAGATACCAGCAAGAAAGTCAGTGAAGATGTGTCTATTACCCGCCACTCTGAGTTCTCGGCCCTACTGCCACAGGTGCTTGAGGCTACCAGTAGTCATGTGATGGCTTATTTTGCCAAGTACTTCTTTGCCCTGATTGGCCCTATCGGCCTGACCGTGCGTCACCCGCAAACCGGTGAGCCGGTAACACTGACCGCCGACAATTTTGACGAGGTTGGTCGGCCTAACCTCAGCAATCTGGTGCAGTACCTGTTTCGTTTGGGTGATATCAACGCGCAAAAATACCCAGCCAGACGTGGAGGCTACCCCTACTGGCATTCCGAGGTGTATCCGCAGTCGGGAGATAACGACGCACTGCATCGCATCCTGTTGTTTATGTTTTATCTGAACGATGTGGAGGAAGGTGGCGAAACGGATTTCTATTATCAGGAAATGTCCATACGCCCCAAAGCGGGCAGAATGGTGATTGCACCGGCATATTTTACCCACACCCACCGAGGGCAAATACCACGCAGCAACGACAAATATATTCTGACGTCCTGGGTGCTGTTCAACCGCGCCGAGCTTATTTATACCGGCGGCTGAACAATCTCAACCGCCACTACAAACCAGAAGACTTACTCGTAAGCTTCGACTTTAACGCCCTGCAGGCTATAGCCGACGGTGGCAATATCACCACTCCAGCCTTTAGTGGACAAAGTACCAGTAATCCACACCGCATCGTACAAACTTTCCACTGGTGTGCCTTTTTCAAATTTCACGTACACAATCTGATTCGGCGGCGGTGGCGGTACATGGATACAGGCGCCAAAATAGGGTACCAGCAGGAACTCAGTCAGTTTGTCATCGTCCCCTTCCAGCGGTACCACAAAGCCAGGAATGCGCACCTGTTGACCATCCAGTTCCTGCACCACGGGGGCATCCAGGTTCATCTGTGCCATGCTATCACCGTCATGGCTGACATTCTGATCCGGCGCGATATAGCCCGAGGGCACCATATCTTCCCAATACAGGTCTTTGACCTCTGCCATCGCCAGCATGGGTAGCAAACCAAAGATCACTAACAGTTTTCTCATCACTTCATACCTTCTCTACAACCATGTCCGGCTGATTCGCCCAGCCAAACGGATTCTTACGCACTTCATTTCCCGGCATGGGCAGGGCCGGAATATTTAATGACAATATCAATGAGCAACAGGCAAAACCTGCGCCAACAAAAAACACCATACTGGGAGACACCAACCATACCATACCCAGTACCGCTGGGATCACCACCGCCGCAATATGATTAATGGTAAAGCTCACCCCAGATGTAGAAGCAATATCCCGCGGGTCGGCTATTTTCTGAAAATAGGTCTTCATGGCAATGGCCATGGCAAACAGCAAATGGTCAATAACATACAAGGTGGCCCCCAGCCAGGCCGTTTCCACCAAACCATAGCTGATAAACAACAAAATCAGTCCTACATACTCAACCACCAGCGCACGCCTTTCACCCACTCGCGCGATAAAGCGGCCTATGCTCGGGGCAAACAGCAAATTGAACACGTAATTGAGCATAAACAGCAGGCTGATCTCGCCGACGCTGTAGCCAAATTTTTCCACCATCATAAAAGCGGCAAAGACCACGAAAATCTGTCGTCGTGCACCACTAAAGAAGGTTAGGCAATAATACAGCCAATAACGGCGACGCATCACCAATTGCTTATGTTGGGTTGAAGGCTGGGAAAAACGCGGAAACAGTAACCACAAAGCCAATACGATCAATAAACCCGCTCCACCGGCCAACATATACATGGTGTTGTAGCTAATCCCCCACCATTCCATCAACACCCAGATGGCACCATAGGCCAAAAGCGACGCACAGCTTTTAACCGCCAACTGACGGCCCATAAACTCCGCAGTCTGTTTTTTATCCAGCCATTGCAAGGTCAGAGACTGATTGATGGTTTCAAAGTAGTGGAAGCCGATAGACATCAAAACGGTAGTGGCATACAAACCGTATTCGAATGGAAACCAACCAGTCAGCGCTATGCCGATGGACATCAACGCAAGCGAGATCAGCGCAAAGGTCTGCTCTTTGAGCACCAACAACACAAAGATAGCGGTAAAGGCCAAAAAGCCAGGAACCTCCCGCAGACTTTGTAAAATACCGATTTGCGCGCCGTTAAATTGCGCGGCGTCGATAACAAAGTTATTTAACAGCGCATTCCAGACCGAAAATGTCAGCGGCATAACAAAGGCCATAGCCAACAGCAAAAACTGCGGATTTTGGCGGATCGTTTGTAAGGATGGCATGAATGGCCCAGGGCC
This sequence comes from Bowmanella pacifica, assembly GCF_014645355.1. GTDB lineage: Bacteria > Pseudomonadota > Gammaproteobacteria > Enterobacterales > Alteromonadaceae > Bowmanella > Bowmanella pacifica. Next base: position 154,236 of record NZ_BMLS01000004.1, read on the forward strand.
GTGACAACAGAAGGCAATTGTAGCCTTGGCGGCATAAAAAAGGCCAGCAAAGCCGGCCTGATTTATCTCCTGATAGCTAGCTTAGAACGCCGGCTTGTCAGGTGTTTCTTCGTAACGTTTTACACTGGCCACGATCTCGGCCTTAGCAGCTTCAGCGTTGTCCCAACCATCGATCTTCACCCATTTGTTAGGCTCCAGATCTTTGTAGTGCTCAAAGAAATGCTCAATTTGCTTACGCAGCAACTCTGGCACATCCTCAATATCCTTCACACCGCGGTAGATGGTGGACAGCTTATCTTTTGGTACTGCCAACACTTTAGCATCAGTACCTGACTCATCAGTCATTTTCAGTACACCAACAGGGCGACATGCAATCACAGCACCGGCCAACAAAGGGAAAGGCGTGATCACCAATACATCAACCGGATCACCGTCTTCGGATAGCGTGTGCGGCACATAACCGTAGTTAGTTGGGTAGTGCATGCAGGTTGCCATAAAGCGGTCAACGAAGATCGCGCCGGATTCTTTGTCCACTTCATATTTAACAGGATCTGCATGGGCAGGAATTTCGACAATTACATTCACTTCTTCTGGCAGGTTTTTTCCTGCCGGCACGGCATTCAAACTCATGGTGGGTCCTTTATTTAAATAAAACGGGGAGTGCCGCGGATTATACGTTTTTTAAGCAGCAAATAAACAGTCTGGCGCTATATTAGCCGCCTGCTGGTTAGTTGCGCATTGCCACCTTGGTCTAACAAAGCCCCATGCTCTGCCACAAGGTAAAACCCCCGTTGTTTGTTTTGGACAGATAGTCTAAGCGGGCAAAAATTATCCAATACTTGCTGACAAGCTATAGACTGAGGTCTATAGTGGTTCCGACTGATGCTAAAAAGCCAAGTAAAAACAAAGGGGTTAGCTACTTTGTTGAGGTTGTAGCCAGGCCCCGCTATTGCATAGCCGACACATTGTGCAGGCTGTGTCCTGTTTAATTTTTGGGGACCTTATGACTGAACTATTCTACCTGCCACCTGTATTGGGCCTGGTTGGCCTGTTGTTCGCTTTTATCATTTATCTGCTGATTAAACGTATTCCTGTAACCAATGAGGCTATTGCCAATATCGCCGATCAAATTCATCTGGGCGCCATGGTGTTTATGCACCGGGAATACAAAATGCTGTTTATGTTCGCCCTGGTGCTGGGCGTTGCCTTGTATCTCTCGCTAGGAGCGAATACCGCACTCGCCTTTACCGTTGGCGCAGTCTGTTCGGCGCTGGCTGGCTACATTGGTATGTTTACCGCCACTAAGGCCAACGTGCGCACCACGCAGGCTGCGCATGACCAAGGTGCCGCCTCGGCACTATCAGTGGCCTTTATGGGTGGCTCTATTATGGGCCTCTGCGTGGCGTCCATGGGGTTATTGGGTCTGGGGATGCTGTATTGGCTGTTTGGCGGCGATCCTGCCACGGCTCATGTAATCCACGGTTTTGGTATGGGCGCTTCCAGTGTTGCACTATTCTCGCGGGTTGGCGGCGGCATTTTCACTAAAAGCGCCGACGTAGGTGCCGACCTGGTGGGTAAAATTGAAGCTGGTATTCCCGAAGATGACCCACGCAACCCCGGTGTGATTGCGGACAATGTGGGAGATAACGTCGGTGATGTGGCCGGTATGGGCTCAGATATTTTTGAGTCTTACTGCGGGGCCATGATTGCCACTATCGCTATCGCCTCCACTATGGTTTTAGGCGATTTGGGCAGCCGTGAGTCGCTGATGTTCCTGCCCCTGGCCCTGGCGTCTACGGGTTTACTTTGCTCGGTACTGGGCATTTTACTGGTCAAGGCCATGTCTGCCAGCAAACCCGATGTTGCCCTGCGCGCAGGTACCATAGGAGCGGCAGTACTTTTTGTGGTCGCTGCCTATTTCGTAGTGCAGCAGGTAGGTATTAGCTACCAGGTCTGGTGCTCAGTGGTAACAGGTGCCGTGGGAGGCATCATCATTGGCCTGGTCACTGAGTATTACACTGCCGCCGCCCCTATCCGAAAAATTGCTAAATCCGGCGAGACCGGTCCGGCTACCGTTATGATTACCGGTTTATCTGTGGGCATGCAGTCTGTCGTGATACCTGTGCTGACCTTAAGTGCCATTATCTTTATCTCTACCAGCCTCTCAGGACTGTATGGCGTGGGCATTGCTGCCGTCGGTATGCTGGCCACCGTAGGTATTACTATGGCCATCGATGCCTATGGGCCGGTTGCCGATAACGCCGGTGGTATTGCAGAAATGGGTGGCCTTGGCAAAGAAACCCGTGAAATTACCGACTCACTGGATGAACTGGGTAACACCACGGCAGCCATAGGTAAGGGCTTCGCCATTGGCGCGGCGGCTTTGGCAGCGCTTGCGATAATTGCGGCTTTTGTGGAAACCATGACCCATCATTATCCTGGCTTTACCTTGCACTTAGGTAATCCCGAAGTGCTGGTCGGCATGTTTATTGGCGGTATTCTGCCTTTCCTGATTGCGTCTATCACCATGACCGCGGTGGGCGATGCAGCCTTTGAGATGATCCATGAAATTCGCCGGCAGTTTCGTGAAATCAAAGGGTTGATGGAAGGCGAAGCCAAACCAGATACCGCTCGTTGCGTAGATATCGCCACCACCGCAGCCCTGAAAAAAATGATCCTACCTGGTGTGCTGGCGGTTGCTGTGCCCCCTCTGGTGGGCTTTGGTATTGGCCCCCATGCTTTGGGCGGTATGTTAGGTGGCGCTTTGCTTGGCTGTGTGCTGTTGGCATTAATGATGGCAAATGCCGGTGGTGCCTGGGACAACGCCAAAAAATACGTGGAAAAAGGCAATCATGGCGGTAAGGGTTCACCGGTGCACGCCGCTGCGGTTGTAGGAGATACGGTAGGCGACCCCTTTAAAGATACATCCGGCCCGGCCATGAACATACTGATCAACGTCATGGCTATCGTGAGTCTGGTTATCGCACCGCTGCTGTAATTTACAACGCAAGGGCCGTTTTTACGGCCCTTGTTACTCATCCCCAACACATCAAGACTTGAGCCTGTTAACAAGGGTTGAAATTTCACCAATAAAATACTGTACATAAATACAGTTAATTGTTAGCCTTATCCCGAATCTAGTTAAAACACTTTCCCAATCAGGAGACAACGATGGCCATAATTATTCGCTACGTGGTTGAACACAAAGGGGTAGAGAAGCTGGTGACAACAGACAAGAAAGAAGCAGATCTCTATGACAAGATGCTGGATGTTGCCGACAACCTGGCCGACTACATGCAAGCCAAAGGCGTTAAGCTCGAAGAGTCGGTAATGGAAGATCTGTCCATTATGCTGTCGCAGAACAAAGATGCAGTGGCAAAACTGCTAAAGGGCAATACAGCAGCCAGTCTGTTGGAAGAAGAAAAAGCCGAGGTGGTCAGACTGGAGAAAAAACAGGCCTAACCACCGGCTTTATGCTGGAGTGGGCAATGCCCACTCAGTCTTTATAGTAGCTAACGCAGGCTTGTACTTCTTCGGCTGAACCTAGCAATACCGGAACACGCTGGTGAATATCCGTTGGCATCACTTCCAAAATACGGCCTCGACCGGTTGAAGCACCGCCACCCGCCTGCTCCATCAGGAAAGCCATGGGATTAGCTTCATACATTAAGCGCAGCTTGCCCGGTTTGTTTGGCTCGCGGTTGTCCCAGGGATAAGCAAAAATACCACCACGACACAGCACCCGGTGAATATCACCCACCATGGCCGCCACCCAGCGCATATTATAGTTTTTGCCTCTTGGGCCCTGATCACCTGCCAACAGATCTGCCACATACTCTTGCATGCAAGGCTCCCAGTGACGCTGGTTAGAGGTATTGATGGCAAATTCCTGAGTTGCTTTGGGTACCTGAACATTATCGCGGGTCAGCAGAAAACCACCGTGTGTTTTATCCAAGGTATAGAGGTGCGTACCGCGCCCCGTGGTCATGGCCAGCATAGTGGATGGACCATATAAGACATAACCCGCCGCCACTTGCTGGGTACCTGGCTGTAGGAAAGCGGAAGGATCATCGGGCTCCATCCACTGCGGTGCGTGCATCACAGAAAAAATCGTACCAATCAGGCTGTTGATATCGGTATTGGAAGAACCATCCAGGGGATCAAAGCTGATCAGGTATTTACCCTCTGGGTTGCATCCAATGACACTGTCTTCTTCTTCAGACGAAATAGCTTTCACATAACCGGATTCACTGAGAATATCCTTGAGAATCTGGTTAGAGATCACATCCAGCTTTTTCTGCCGCTCACCTTGTACGTTGTCACTGAGTGTGGAACCCAGCACCCCGGCCAGTGCACCCTGACTAACCCGGAACGAGATTTCCTTGCATGCCGCCAGCAAGGTGCGGATTAGCAGAATCAACTCGAGGGGACAACCGTCTTCCTGTAATTGCGTGTTGAGTCGTTTCATAAACTTCAGACCTTAGAGAACTATTATTGATGTAGGGACTACCCATGGAGTCAATCCGCAGGGCTTTGTTTTTATTTTTGTTCTTTTATTGTAACCAGTTTGACCACAGATGTCGCCGGGCAGGCTCACAGGTATTATTCAAAGTCGAACTTTCTGATAGGCTTGGCGCAGTTTCGAATTGACCTGTTTATTATGCATATACATATTCTCGGCATTTGCGGCACCTTTATGGGTGGTATCGCGGCCCTGGCCAAAGCATTAGGCCACCACGTAACCGGCTCAGACGCCAATGTCTATCCACCTATGAGCACCCAACTGGAACAATTGGGTATCAATCTTACCCAAGGCTATGATCCCGCTCAGCTGGAACCTGCTCCGGATTTAGTGGTCATCGGCAACGCCATGAGTCGCGGCAATCCCGCGGTGGAATATGTACTGGATCGCAACTTGCCTTATACCAGCGGGCCACAGTGGTTACTGGAAAACCTGCTCAAAGACCGTTGGGTACTGGCGGTGTCCGGTACTCATGGCAAAACCACGACATCCAGTATGCTAGCCTGGATTCTGGAATACACCGGGCTCAATCCTGGCTTTCTGATAGGCGGCGTGCCGGAGAACTTTGGCATTTCCGCCCGTTTGGGTGACTCGCCGTTTTTTGTTATTGAAGCGGACGAATATGACAGTGCTTTTTTCGATAAGCGCTCCAAGTTTGTGCATTACCGTCCCCGCACATTGATCATCAATAATCTGGAATTCGACCACGCCGATATTTTCGACAACCTGGCGACCATTCAGAAGCAGTTTCATCACTTATTGCGTATGGTGCCTGGCAATGGCCTGGTGCTCTCACCAGCCGATGACGACAATGTTGAGCAAACCCTGCAAATGGGTTGTTGGACACCGGTTCAACGCAGCGGTAAAGAATGGCAGCTTGAACAGGTCTCTGCCGACGGTAGCAGCTTCGATATCCTGCTTAGTGGTATCAAACAAGGCCGGGTGGACTGGCAATTACAGGGTGAGCACAACCGCCAAAATGCCTTGATGGCCATTGCCGCCGCCCGTCATGCTGGCGTGCAACCGGCTCTGGCCATAGAAGCGCTAAATAGCTTTAAAAATGTAAAACGCCGTATGGAAATCAAAGGCAAGGTGGCAGATATCACCTTGTACGACGATTTTGCCCACCATCCCACCGCTATCGCACTGACCATTGGCGGATTGCGCGCTAAAGTAGGTGATGGCCGCATTCTGGCGGTGCTGGAGCCTCGTTCCAACACCATGAAACAGGGCATCTTTAAGACGCAATTGGCAGATGCCTGGCACCAGGCAGATACGGCCTTTATATTTGAACCCGAAGGGTTAGGCTGGTCGTTACAGGAAAGTTGCCAATCCAGCGCGGTGCCAAGCCAGATCTACGCCGACCTGGAGCAACTGAAACAGGCCATTGTCAACGAAGCTAAACCCGGCGATAACATTTTGGTGATGAGCAATGGCGGTTTTGGCGGCTTGCACCAGAAAATACTCAAGGCATTGGAGGAACAGCATGGCCTTTAACCGACAAATCACCCTGGCCATTACCGGTGCGTCGGGCGCACCTTATGCGCTGCGCTTGTTGGAAGTGTTAGTAAAAGCGAACTGCCAAGTATTCGTACTGATTTCTTCCGCCGCCAAAGTCGTGCTGGCTACCGAAGAAAACCTGCAAATTCCGGCCAAGCCAGACGCCGCTGCAAACTGGTTTATTGAACGCTACCAAGCCCAGCCAGATCAGATCAGGGTATTCGGGAAGGATGAATGGTTCTCGCCAGTGGCCTCAGGCTCTGCCGCCCCCAAGCAAATGGTGGTATGCCCATGCTCAACCGGCACCTTATCAGCCATAGCGGTAGGCGCCAGTGACAATCTAATTGAACGGGCTGCAGATGTGGTGCTCAAAGAAAGAGGCCAATTAATTTTGGTTCCCAGAGAAATGCCGCTGTCCAGCCTGCATCTTGAAAATATGCTCAAGTTGTCCAACCTTGGGGCCACCATCATGCCGGCCAGCCCTGGGTTTTATCACCAACCACAATCCATCAATGATCTGGTGGATTTTGTGGTCGCGCGAATTCTTGATCACTTAGGTCTGGACCAGCAGTTAATGGCCCGTTGGGGTTATCAGGGCGCAACAGGCAAATAAGCCTTCAGCGCAGGCGCCCGACCTTTTCGAGTAATTTAGACTGTCCGATTGCCTGTGGCGAGGTGAAGTGATTAGGATACAAAATATCCAGGTCCCGCCCCGCCTTGGTGTATATAGCAGAGACGTACTCGGAACAAAAATAAGCACTGGCGATGTCGTGGTCTTCCCAACCTCTGTGCTTATGCAGCTTCTTAAACACCAGCTTGAAGAAGAATGGCACCAACTGCCAGAAGTTGTATTTCTTACCCAACTGCAACAAGGCAAAATCGAGCATTTTCTTGCGCGCCGGTAAATCCAGTGTGTGCTCCGGCTTGAGCCGGAAGTAATCAATATTACCGGGATAATGACAAAGGTTATCTGAAATAGGACTGGCCACCACACCAGGGCCTTTGGCTTCCAGTACCATCAATCGCTCCCCCCACCAGGCAACAATGCCGGCATGGGAATAGTCTGACTTAGACGCCCACCGGATCAGACGGGAAAACGCACTGCTACCGCCAAATAGCAAGATATCACCGTCCTGCATTTGTGCACGTATGGCGGCATACTCCAGCTGATTATTGGCCAGGCACTGTGGCTGCTCAACCGGCATAGCAATCTGTGACATCTAACCTCTCCTTGTTTGAAAGAGCGATAGTCTACTTAGCTATGCCGCCAGCGGCTAGTGTGATATGAGCTCTTTAGGCAAAGACCAAACAGCCTGATAACGCTGGCCCTGCCAGTCTTCAATCGTCAGCCAAATCTTATCACTGGGATTAAAACTGGCCTTAGCAATACCATGCACATGCTGGCCGTGACGACTCCCGTGCAAAATACCGGATTCTCCTTGTTGCAAAACGTCCATCGCCAGCGGTGCATGGCCAATGTTCAGATACGCCTGACGAACCTGCGCCACATCTCCTTTTGAAAACGTCAGCAGAAAGTCTTTCACGTATTCATCATGGTGGGCGTAAGGCGGATTATGATCGAAGGGCATGGGTGCCACCACGAAAGGACCCAGTTGCTGGCTTTCCAAGGCGGGAGGAAATACCGGATACATGCCCTGATACAAATACCAGAAAGGCAGTATCAGCAACAAACCGCTGAGTTTAAATTTGTTACGCTGCCAAAAGGTGTCTCTCACTCTTGCCATCAGGCTGTCTCTCCCTGTTCGCCTATATCCACCGCTTGTTTTACTTTGGTGGCATGTTTGAAGGTGCGGCGTCCCCACATCATAAAGCCGGTAATGGACATTCCCGTCAGCACTAGGCCAAACACAAACCAAATAGCTTTAGTCCATATACCGCCTATGGTGCCGTAATGCAGCGGGTCAGCAATGTAAGTGAGGGTTTGCAGCATGGTCATTTGTTCAGGTGAGCGACTGGAAGCTATCTCCCCCGTCCAGGGATTAATACTGGCTTGATAAGCATATTGGTCATAAAACACATGATCTCCCCCACCGCTCAGTATGTACATGTCTCGGTTATGCTCAGGCAGATGTAAATAGGAGGGACTGAAGTCAGGGTACAATTGCTGAACCTTATCCAGCGCCTGTTGAAAGCTTACCGGCGGTATTGGTATTTCTGTCTGAGGTTGAGGCAATTGTGCCGCGCTGACCAGCGGCGGATGAGGCTCAATATCAATATCGGCATGCCAGAATATAGCCTGAATCAAATACCACAGCCCCGTCAGGCTCATAACAAGCAAAAACCAGATAGACCAGACGCCAGCGAGGCGATGTAGATCGGCTAATAAGGTGCGTTGCCCTTGTCCGGTCCTGACTTTAGGTTGGGTAAAAGCACGCCAAAAGTGTTTATACACCACCAGCCCGGTAACTAACGAGCCCAGCATCAACACCGCCATGCCGCTGACCAGGTAGTAGCCAATACTGTAAGAGCCATGCCAGGGGAACATCAGCCAACCGTGCAGTGCCCGCATAAAGCCAATAAAGGTAATGCCCTGCTCAACGGATTGGATCTCACCGCTGTATTGGTTAACGTAGGCAATGGCCTGAGGTTTATCGTGATCGGTAAAAACAACCGCATTTACCAAATAAGGCTCAAACACCATCACTGTTCCCACGTCAGCTGTTGGGTGAGCCTGTTGAACCTTTTCCACTAAAAGTGATGCGGACATGGCCGGTAAGTTGTCAGGATTATTGGCCCGGGCAGCAGCATTGGTCAGCCATGTCAGTTCGTGGCTAAATACGGCGATAGTGCCGGTCAGGCAAACAAAACAAAACAGCAGCCACACAGGCAAAGACAGCCAGCCATGTAAAACAAACCAGAAGCGGTTGCTAAGCTTCAACATTCCATATTCTCGGGATTCAGTAATACCCATACAATAAAATAAACAAGAATCACTATCAATAACATTCAAATAACAGTAATTATCAAATAGAATGTGTTCGCTTTTCATAATCGGGACAACACATGAAACTGAACACACTCTCAACCGCTGTGCTATTGGCTATGCTTCCTATCTCTTTGTATGCGGCTGGAGAGCCTCAGGCGAGTCAAGAACAAGAGGTCGAAACCATCACCGTAAAAAGTAAACGCGGTTTGATCTCTTATGTGAGCGCAACGGGGGCGAAATCAGATACCCCTATTATTGAAACACCGCTGTCTGTCTCGGTATTAACGCCCGAGCGCCTGGAAGATTTGGGCGCCTTCACCATCCAAGATGCCATAGGCTATGTTGCCGGACTTTACAACGGCCCGTACGGCGTTGATACCCGCGGGGACTGGGCGCAAATTCGTGCAACAGCACCCGTGCAGTATGTTGATGGCTTACGTTCGCTATTCGGCCACTACAATAACGTCAGGCTAAATCCCTTTTCGCTCAGCCAAATTGAAATTTTAAAGGGCCCTTCTTCGGTACTCTATGGTCAAGGCTCCACCGGGGGCATCATCAACCTGGTCAGCAAGCGTCCTCAAGCCGAGACAAAAGGTGAACTCTGGGCACAAATGGGGAATTACAACCGCAAACAAGCCGCCTTGGACTTCACCGGTGCCCTGACCGATGATGAGCAGTTATCAGGCAGAATTGTCGGCCTTTGGCGTGACAGCGAAACCCAAACAGATTATGTGGATGATAACAGCCGCATCTTCGCCCCCTCTATCAGCTGGCAGGCAACCGATAACACCAAGCTAACCTTGCTCGGAAACTGGCAAAAAAACGAATCGGGCTCCAGCACCCAATTTTTCCCCCATCAGGGTACCTTGCTGGACAATGAATTTGGCCAGATCCCTAGTCACCGCTTTGTATCAGAGCCAGGGTTTGACCGTTATGACACTGAACAGCAGTCAGTTACCGCCATTATTGAACATGACTTGAATCAAGACTGGCGGTTGCGTCTGGCCTCCAGATACAGTGACAGTCACGCTGATTACCGCACAATGTATGCCTGGCCACCGGTATTTCAGGACGATAACCGCACCGTCATTCGTTCCATCTCCATGTCGGACAACAGTGCTATTTCGGTGACCAGCGATATGCAACTACACGGCTGGTTCTATACCGGCAATATTGAGCATCAGGTTGTTATGGGGCTAGATTATCAACACGCCAAAACCGATGCAGACCGATTGTACATTGCCGGAGGCGGCGGGCCACTGGACCTTTATGCGCCGGAATACGGCAAGGTAACAGACCTTCCTGGTACGGATCAGCTGATTGACAGCCCCTACAGCAAAAACTATCAGTTGGGTTTGTATGTGCAGGACAATATGAAGATCGAGGATAAGTGGCTGATATCCGCCGCTCTGCGCCGGGACAAAGCCATTACCTCACCACAGTCAGGTGACTCCGACAACCAATACGCGACCACCGGCCGATTGGGGTTGATGTACCTATTTGATAACGGTGTATCCCCTTATGTCAGCTATAGCGAGTCCTTCTCACCGCTGCTGGGCGATGACGCCTATGGCCAGGGGTTTGTGCCACTGCAAGGTACTCAGTGGGAAGCGGGGCTTAAATACCAACCGTCAGGCACAGAGCATCTGCTGACCGCGTCGGTGTATGAAATCACCGAACAAAACCGCACCACCTCACTGACAGAACAACAACGCAATGATCCCAACATCATTGATCCCAACGGACAAGTTCAGCAGGGAGAGGTGAAAGTTAAAGGTCTGGAACTAGAAGCACAGTTGGCTTGGGATGAACTGGATATTTATGCCAGCTATGCGTACACCAATGCTGAGGTATCCAAAAGCCACAGAGTAGGTGAGCTAGGGGCCACCTTGTCAGCAACACCCGATCATCAGGCATCCTTATGGGCCACATGGCGTCCCGCGCAGTGGCAAGGATTTAAACTCGGCGCAGGGGTTCGTTTTGTAGGTAATACCTCCGATGGCAGTGCCTATGTGGAACAAAACGGCGTGGTGCTTAACGATCCCTTGCTAACCCCAAGTTACACCTTGTTTGATGCCATGATTGGTTATGATTTTGAACAATACAGCCTTAGCCTTAACGCCAACAACCTGAGCGATAAAACAGTGTTAACTTCCTGCCTGTCCAGAGGGGACTGTTTTTATGGCGCGCAGCGCAGTATTACCGCCAATTTGAAGTACCGTTTCTGATTGCAACTTGACTCAGGCGGGGGGGCGGCTGCTCCCCCGCAGTGCCTAATCGCTCCGTCCTCAGTTTGTTCTTCACACGCATAAACACCGCCTCTCTTAACACCCGACATTCCGGTGCCCAATGACCCAGCAACTTGTCCTTTTTAAAGCCTGGGGCAACACTGTCTAATGCTCAGTCAATTGCGCCATTTATCAGCCTTTTGTCATTGGTATTGATGCATTTCGCTGGTAGATTGTGGTTTCTAAGTTATATGGGTAAAAACCATGAGTATTTACAATCTGGGTTCCATCAATTGGGATCACTGTTACCGGGTATCACATTTCGTTCGTCCCGGTGAAACCCTGATGTCCAGTTCTTACCAATTACATTTGGGTGGCAAAGGGGCCAACCAATCCGTGGCCGCCGCTAAAGCCGGTGCGTCCATTGTGCATATAGGCAGTGTAGCCCAGGGCGATAACGCGCCCCAAAAACTGCAAAGTCTGGGCGTGACGATCACTGGCATTCGTGAACATGCAGATGAAGCCACAGGTCACGCGCTGATTCAGATTGATGATCAAGGTGAAAACGCCATTATTTTGCATGCAGGGGCAAATCGCGCCCAGAACATGCAATGGGTGGCAGAACAGTTGTGCGAGGCAGGCTCACAAGACTGGTTGCTGATGCAAAACGAAACTAACCTCATTGTTGAAAGCGCTGAGTTAGCCAAGTCAAAAGGCATGCAAGTTGCTTTTAACCCGGCGCCCATGGACAGAGAGTTAACCCTCAGGTTGTTGGATAAGCTCGACCTGCTTATCGTTAACCAAATAGAGGCGCAAGACCTAACCGGCACCGACGATTTGGACGCAGCAATTGCACAAATGCAACATATGGCACCGAATCTGGCCTTGTTGATCACCTTAGGATCAGCCGGAGCATGCCATTGTCAGGGTTCGCAGCGTCACCAAGTTAAGGCATTTAAGGTTGACGCAGTAGACACTACCGCTGCGGGCGATACTTTTATTGGCTACTTCCTGGCCAATATCAGCGCCGGACAGCCAGTTTCCGAAGCATTACGCCAAGCCAGTGCCGCCGCCGCCATTGCAGTAACCAGAGCCGGGGCAATTCCTTCTATACCAGTGCAGCGGGAGGTTGCAGACTTCCTGGCGACACAGTCCTGAAACTGCCGCTTTGCACCCTACTGAACAAATTTAAGGAAATTCCATGAGCAGAAAGATAATCATAGATACCGATCCGGGTGTGGATGACGCCCTCGCTATTATTATGGCCGCCAATTCCCCCGAGCTGGAGGTGCTGGGCCTGACTACCGTATTCGGTAACGTGTCCGTTGAACAAGCCACCACCAACGCTTTAATCCTGAGTGACTTCGCCTCATACGACATTCCGGTTTACAAAGGCGAAGCTGTGCCAATGACACGCACGCCCGCACCTTATGCCGATTTTGTGCATGGCGATGACGGCTTTGGCAATATCAACTGGCCGGTATCCAACAAGCAAGCCCAAAACCAGTCCGCGGTAGATTTCATTATTGAGCAGGTGCGTAAGCACCCAGGTGAGATCACTTTGGTACCCTTAGGTCCGCTTACCAATATTGCCCGGGTTCTGGAAAAAGCGCCTGATATAGCCGGGTTGGTCAAAGAAGTGGTGTTAATGGGCGGCGCCGCTCGCCACTGTGGTAACGTGTCTCCGGTGGCGGAAGCCAATATCATGGGCGACCCCCATGCGGCAGATAAAGTCTTTACCGCTGATTGGCCGGTGGTGATGATTGGCCTGGATGTCACCAGTCAGGTACTGCTTAAGCAGGATGATATGCAGAAGATCGCCGATAAAAATCCACAACAAGGTGAGTTCTTGCGCCAAGCCTGCGACTTTTATATCGATTTTTATCAGCAAACCTTGGGTATTGCTGGCTGCATGGTGCATGACCCATCAACCATCGCCTACCTGCTTGACCCCACGCTTTTTGAAATCGAAGAAGGCCGGATACGAGTTGTGACAGAAGGTTTAGCGGTTGGGCAGACAACCCTGGCCCCAGGCCACAGGCATTTCCCCTATCCTGGCTGGGAAAACCTGCCACAGCAAAAAGTTTGTATGAAGGTGCGCTCACAGGCGCTACTGGATTTAGTCACCAGCAGACTCAGCGCCTGATCCTATTAAAGTAGCGGCAGCACCCGTGCCGCTACTTTTCTCGCATTATTATCTCTAAGCTTTATCACCCTTATCTGTGCAAGACAGATACGCAGTCCAGTGGCTCCCCCAGCTCAATACAGAGCAACTATCCGACTAGCCTGACCACTTAAGCAGAGCGGTTATACAAGTTAGCCGTCGCTGGTCAGCGTAGTTCAATGTGCAAGATTGCTGGCATTTTAACCAAATGGCGAGACCAGCGGCATTGACCGGGTACATTGAGTAACTCTAAAGTGATGAGCACAATCAACAGGAGAATAATAATGAAAACCGCCTTATCCGCCATTGCGCTGCTGTGCATCAGCAGTTTTGCCGCCGCCGACCAGGTCAGTAAGCAGGCTAGCAACATAGAACCCCAGGTCATTGAGTGGCGCCGCCATTTCCATCAGCATCCGGAATTGTCGAACCGGGAGTTTGAAACAGCCAAATATATTGAGAAATATTTGCGCAGTTTAGGTCTTGAGGTGCAAACAGGCGTCGCCCACACAGGTGTTGTCGCCATGCTGGATTCTGGCAAACCCGGGCCGGTTGTTGCCTTGCGTGCGGATATGGATGGCCTGCCGGTAAAAGAACAGAATGATTTACCCTTTCGTTCAAAAGCAACCAGTGAATACAACGGCAACCCGGTTTCGGTCATGCATGCCTGTGGTCATGACACGCACATGGCGATGCTAATGGGTGCGGCTAAAATACTCACCGACATGAAGTCGCAGTTATCCGGCAAGGTAAAATTTGTTTTCCAACCCGCGGAAGAAGGCGCACCAGTGGGTGAAAAAGGCGGTGCCGAGCTGATGGTGGCTGAGGGAGTGATGAAAGACGTCGATGTAGTATTCGGCCTGCACATCAGTTCCAATACCAATGTAGGCACCGTTGAGTATCGCCACGGCGGCATTATGGCTGCAGTTGATCCCTACAAGATTGTGATCAAAGGTAAGCAAGCCCATGGCGCCTACCCTTGGTTAAGTGTCGATCCGGTCGTGACAGCCGCCCAGGTTGTTATGGGTCTGCAGACCATAGTCAGTCGTGAGCTGCCCTTAATCGATGAAGCAGCCGTGATTACTGTTGGTGCTATTCATGGCGGTAACCGCAGCAATATTATTCCCAATGAAGTCGAGCTGCTTGGCACCATACGTACCCTGGATCAGGGCATGCGTGAGACCCTGCATGCCGCCGTGCATCGGAAAGCCACGCATATAGCCCAAAGCATGCGGGCTGAAGCCGAGGTAAGTTTACCCTATGGCGACAGCTACCCCATTACCTATAACGATCCGGCACTTATGGATAAAATGCTGCCTACTTTGCATCGTACAGCTGGTGAAGGAAAGGTCACGGAAGTGAAGGCCGTAACCGGCGCGGAAGATTTTTCATTCTTCCAAAAAGAAGTGCCTGGGCTGTATCTGTTTGTTGGCGGAAAGCCGTTAGATTTGCCAGAAGAACAAGCACCTGCTCACCACACGCCGGAGTTCAAAATTGATGAGTCTGGTATGAAGCTGGGGGTTGAGCTGCTGGCAAACCTCACCCTGGATTACATGCAAAAAACTAAATAGTGCAAAAAATAATAAAGCCGACATATGTCGGCTTTATTCAATATTCAGTGCCCAACCGGCTTTATACTGCAGCCACTTTTCATTGGCCAATTCAGCATCCAGTAGCGGATGTTTCTTCAACCAACCGTCAGGAAAACCAAGACGTAGCCCCTCTGTCTCAACCCCAAGTTGAATGGGCGGCAACAGATGATCTTTGCGACGAATACATAGCACATGGGCAATACGCAGTACCTTACACAAGTCCTGCAGCACCACCTTAACTTCTTGCTGGAATGCGCCAAAAGCGGATTGATCGATGTCCTGGCGATGACTGCCTACCAACGCACAAATGCATTCCTGCTGCAGCTTGGTAAACCCCGGCATACTGATATGCGACAGTATGTAGTTACCATGCTGATGGCTGTGTTTGAAGTCGATATGCAAGCCTATTTCGTGCAACTTCGCTGCGGCCACCAGCACAGCTTCTGCATCTAACTGACAATGAATGTCATTATGGGGAAGCTGTTGGTAGAGCATCAGGGCGGTCTCCACCACTCTGTGGGCCTGTGCCTCCTCAATATGAAAACGCTCAACCAGGGCATCCAGCGTGCGCTGACGAATATCATTGTGATGGATGTTTTCCAGCATGCCATACAGCAGGCCTTCACGCAGCGCGCCACCCGCGATCTGCATTTGCTGTATGCCCAACAACTCAAATAAGACTCTGAGAATCGCCAGACCACTGGCAAACACCGGTTTTCTCGCCTCAGACAAGCCTTCAATTGACAAAGCGTCCAGACTGCCGCAGTCAATACATTGCTGCATGAGCTTATCTAAATAAGACAGACGAATAGTGTCATTGATATCTTGTGCTACCAGAATTTCGGTAATGGCCTGGGGAGTGCCAGATGCCCCTAGACACTGGCGCCACTCAAAACAGGTAAATTGATCCGCCACAGGCGCTAACAGTGCTCGAGCCGCTTGCTGCGCAACAGCAAAATTCTGTTGGCTAAGTACACCGTCCGGGAAGAAACGCTCCATAAAGGTTACGCAGCCCATATTCAGGCTGACTAACTGTTTGGGGGAAAACCCGGTACCCAGGATAACTTCAGTGCTGGCTCCGCCTATATCAATGACCAGGCTGTTGCCTTGATTAGCAGAGGTATAGGCTACACCGAGATAGATCTGTTTAGCTTCTTCCTCACCACTGATCACCCGGATGGGGTGACCCAGAATCCGTTCGGCCTTTTGAATAAATTGCTCGGCATTGCGCGCCAAGCGCAAGGTGGCGGTGGCCACCACCTGAATATTAGCGGCAGGAATATCCTGCAAACGCTCGGCAAAAGCTTCCAGGCACTTCCATCCCCGCTCCATACTGAGGTCATCCAGCTGGAACTCTTCGTCCAAGCCGGCCGCTAAACGAACCTTTTGCTTCACCTTACCAACAATATGAATACAACCATGAACCACACGAACCACCATCAGGTGGAAGCTGTTAGAGCCAAGATCTACCGCAGCGTAATATTGCTGCGGTTGTGGCGTGGTCAAGGGCGCTTCTCTCATCGGTTCCTTGGGCTTCTGCTCCGGGGCTTGCCTTTGCTCAGGTTCTTACCACTTTGCATGCGCTTTTTATATTGCTGGCGGGGCGCTTTTACGTCCTCCAGCAGCGCACTGTGATCATAATCGGTCACAGGGATTATATGACGAATATACTCTTCGATGGCGGGCAAATTCAGCGCATACTTCTCACAAGCAAAGCTGATAGCATGGCCACTTTTTCCTGCCCGACCAGTACGGCCGATACGGTGCACGTAATCTTCGGCGTCATCCGGTAAGTCATAGTTGAAAACATGGGTGACCTTTTCGATGTGTAGCCCACGCGCGGCTACATCGGTCGCCACCAGTACATCCAACTGTCCCTTACTGAAACCATCCAGAATGCGTAAACGCTTATGCTGTGGTACATCACCACTTAACAAGCCAACCCGGTGACCATCGGCCTTCAACCAATCAAAGACATTTTCACAACTGTGCTTGGTATTGGCGAATACGATGGCTTTTTCCGGCCACTCTTCTTCAAG
Source organism: Bowmanella pacifica (assembly GCF_014645355.1). Taxonomy (GTDB): domain Bacteria; phylum Pseudomonadota; class Gammaproteobacteria; order Enterobacterales; family Alteromonadaceae; genus Bowmanella; species Bowmanella pacifica. The sequence goes on from NZ_BMLS01000004.1 coordinate 171,225, forward strand.
CAAGGTGAGCAACAGCAACATTTTGTCGTCATTGGATGGGTAGAATAGCTCTTCCTTCACCCGGCTGGCGGTCATTTGCTCCGGCTCAACCTGAACATGCACAGGGCTGTTCATATGCTCGTAAGCCAGTTCCTGCACCCGCATAGACAAAGTGGCAGAGAACAGCATGCTTAAACGTTCAGAAGGGGCAGGCATACGACGGAACAGATAACGGATATCTTTGATAAAGCCCAAATCGAACATACGATCCGCTTCATCCAATACCGCAACCTGAATATTCGCCAGGCTGAAAATCCCCTGCTTGTAGTAGTCAATAATCCGGCCGGTGGTGCCAATAATAATATCGACACCTTTTTCCAGTGTTTCACGTTGACTCTGGTAACCCTCGCCCCCATAAATAAGGCCTAGGCTAAGTCCGGTATGCTTACTAAGCAGCTCGGCATCCTTATGAATCTGCACCGCCAACTCGCGGGTTGGTGCCATAATAATGGCCCGAGGTTGTGCTTTTTCAGATTGAGGATGGGTCAATAGATGGTGGAAAGTTGCGGTCAGGAAGGCTATTGTCTTGCCCGTCCCTGTTTGCGCCTGACCTGCAACATCACGCCCCTCCAGCAAAGGAGGCAGGCTCAACGCCTGAATCGGTGTACAATGTTGAAAGTTAGCTGCTGACAATGCGTTCACTACGTCCGCATGCATCGGCAGGTCAGAAAAATGTGTTTCAGTTAGATGAGTTGTTTGCATAGCTTATAGCTTATCAGTGCTTGCATTAAAAAACAGTTTCTATATAAATAGCCACAATCGCCTGCCCGGTGTTTTCTGCCGAGGCAGCCAAGTTTGGAGAAATGAATGAGCGACAAAATTATCCAGTTGACTGATGACAGTTTTGAGGCTGATGTTATCAACGCCGAAGGTCCTGTACTAGTTGACTTCTGGGCGGAATGGTGTGGCCCGTGTAAAATGATCGCGCCAATTCTAGATGAAGTGGCTGGCGAATTCGAAGGCAAATTAACAGTTGCCAAGCTGAATGTCGACCACAATACTGACACTCCGCCTAAATATGGTATCCGTGGCATCCCTACTTTGCTGCTATTTAAAGGCGGTAACGTAGCAGCCACCAAGGTTGGCGCACTATCCAAGACTCAGCTGACCGAATTTTTAAAAGAAAATATCTAATTTGAAAAAGCCCGGTTCAACCGGGCTTTTTTCACATCGTCACAAAATTGCGCAAAAATTCACTGTGAATGAATAAATTAGCAGCGAAAGATTACTAGACGCTGTTGATTTTTGGTGCTAACTTAGATTTCGTTCTCAGCATCGACTCTACTCGATACGAACAAAAGGCTGTTTGGAACAGTGTTTATCGCCTGCAGCCGGCCCGCTCGACGGGTGGCGCATGGAGCGCAGAGCTTAATCCCCGCGTCACGCCGACGCAATCTGACGTTTACGACCCTTTAAAAGTCTGAACACACTTGCACAAAGAGCATATTTTCAATCATTAAGACCCACCGATATGAACCTAACGGAACTCAAAAATAAACCCGTCAGCGAACTGGTAGAACTGGCAGAAAAAATGGGCCTCGAAAACATGGCCCGCGCCCGCAAACAAGATATCATCTTCTCAATCCTCAAAGCCCATGCGAAAAGTGGTGAAGACATTTTTGGTGATGGGGTACTGGAAATATTACAGGATGGTTTTGGCTTTTTGCGGTCGGCAGATTCATCTTATTTAGCTGGCCCAGACGATATTTACGTTTCGCCAAGCCAGATTCGACGTTTTAACCTGCGCACCGGCGATTCAATTTCAGGCAAAATTCGTCCGCCTAAAGACAGCGAGCGTTACTTTGCACTGCTGAAAATCAGCGAAGTTAACTTCGACCGCCCGGAAAACTCGCGCAATAAGATTTTGTTCGAAAACCTTACGCCTCTGCATGCTAAAGAGCGTCTGCGTATGGAACGGGGTAACGGCAGTACCGAAGATATCACCGCCAGGGTGTTGGATTTAGCCTCACCTATTGGTCGCGGTCAGCGTGGTCTGATCGTAGCCCCGCCCAAAGCCGGTAAAACGTTATTACTACAGAACATTGCCCAGAGCATTGCCGCCAACCACCCCGAATGTGTGTTGATGGTACTGCTTATCGACGAGCGCCCGGAAGAAGTCACCGAAATGCAACGTCTGGTGCAAGGTGAAGTGGTAGCGTCTACCTTCGACGAACCGGCTAGCCGTCACGTACAAGTGGCTGAAATGGTGATCGAAAAAGCCAAGCGCCTGGTAGAACACAAAAAAGACGTGGTTATCCTGCTGGACTCCATTACCCGTTTAGCTCGTGCATACAACACCGTAATACCTTCATCAGGTAAAGTCCTGACCGGTGGTGTTGACGCCAACGCCCTGCATAAACCTAAGCGTTTCTTCGGTGCGGCCCGTAATGTAGAAGAAGGCGGCAGCCTGACCATCATTGCTACGGCACTGATCGATACCGGTTCGAAGATGGACGAAGTGATCTACGAAGAGTTTAAAGGCACAGGTAACATGGAATTGCACCTGAACCGTAAGATCGCGGAGAAACGTGTATTCCCGGCCATCGACTTTAACCGCTCTGGTACCCGTCGTGAGGAATTGCTCACTACTCAGGAAGAGCTGCAGAAGATGTGGATCCTGCGTAAAATCGTACATGAAATGTCCGAAATTGACGCCATGGAATTCCTTATCGACAAGCTGTCGATGACTAAGACCAATAATGAGTTCTTTGACGCTATGCGTCGTCAGAAGAGCTAGTTTTGGCAAGCCCTGTGCTCCTCCATGAACACAGGACATAACATAAAGGCGCCGCCATAGGCGCCTTTTTTATTGCTCAAAGATGGTCGTGATACAGCGTTTGAATTAGTTTATCTTCAAGCTCAAAACGCGCTTCCATAGCCTGTCCCAGATCCGATAAATGCTTATCGAAACCCTGCATGTCATGGTCATCTTCAATCTCAGCATAGCAATCGTTGAAATTCAAAGCCTGCTCTGTGGTGTCCGCAATCAGGGGATAAACCTCATCTGCCAGAGATTTCCCTTCACCATTGGCTTGGCTGCCCTCAACAATTTTATCGTAAAACTCGAAGTGGCCCGCCGACACGTAGTCCATCAGCATTTCACAGAAGGTTTCAACCACCTCTTTGCCTGGCAGTGACTGACGGTGAGTATCAAAAGGCGGCAAACCGGCTAGTCGACAGTACTCCACCAGCAATAGCTTGCGCGCATTAATCCAGTTGTCGATGGCTGAATGCGACCCACCCCATTTTTGTTCGGCTTGTTCTACTTTATTTAGCATTGTTATTCTCCCGCTCCGTCCCCATCAACGGTTCAGGTAAATCAATTGTAAATGCAGTATATCAGAATGCCCCAATAGCAAAAGCGCTATACTCTGCTTGTCGGTCCTCTCGCCAACTCGCTACGATATACGCCGAGCATAATGATATCCTCAGAAACTCTGCGGTAAAGACAAGTAGTAGCTATGAAACACCGACCCGGCAATAACGAGCAAGCCTATTGGCTTATCCTGTCTCAGGATAAGTTGGTAAAACTAGACGGCCAAAGCTGTCTGACGGAAAGGAAATGGTCAGAACTTTCCTTTATATCCACCTATGCAGATGAGGTAATTAAGGTCGGTGAATACCGCCAGCGCAATTGCTACGTCATTGATTTAGGGCAGGAAGTACTAGATCAACAAAATATAGAACTGATTAACCTGCGGGCCGCGTTAATGAGCGAAGCGCTCGACGCTTTCAATATTCTGGCCAGAGCCTGGCAAGTGGCGTTATTTTTACGTACCCACAAATTTTGCGGACAATGTGGCAGCCGCATGGAAGCCGTAAACTGGGAATTGGCCATGCATTGCCATCGCTGCCAACATCGTTGTTACCCACGAATATCGCCTTGCATTATTGTTGCCGTACGTAAAGGTGAGCAAATTCTACTTGCTCAGGGCGCCCATCATAAAGAAGGTATGTATTCCACCCTGGCCGGCTTTGTTGAAAGTGGCGAAAGCCTTGAACAGGCTGTGCACAGAGAGATTATGGAAGAAGTGGGCATTAAGGTTAAAAACCTGCGTTATTTCGCCAGCCAACCTTGGCCCTTTCCTCATTCGTTAATGATGGGTTTTCTGGCGGACTGGGACTCGGGAGAAATCCAGGTAGACGGTAAAGAAATACTCGCTGCCGAGTGGTTCGACTTTGACAAGCTGCCACTCACCCCACAACGTTTTTCCATCGCAGGCCAATTAATTGGTGCTACAACAGGCCTTTAAAGCAATTTTATAAATTGACTAAGCAGAAATAAAAAAGCCTTACCGAGAACGGCAAGGCTTAAATATTTTAGCGTGGAGGTCCCGTATCCGGGCTTCTTTTATTTAGATTTCACTAGCGCATAGGTTTTATAGCAAAGAATAACGAAGCAGTGCAAGCTTTCATGCCTCAAATAGGACGAATGGCATTTTACTTAAAGCCTCAAACGTTGATTTAACACAAGGATTGTCTGGTGTATCGATAAGGTTTTAACTGGTAGAATGCGCGGGTTTTTAAGTGCAGTAGACAGGAGCACAGCATGCAATCACTACAAAACGACAGATATTTGAGGGCCTTACTCAAACAGCCCGTGGATGTCACTCCTGTGTGGATGATGCGCCAGGCTGGCCGTTACTTGCCCGAGTACCGTGCAACACGTGCTCAGGCCGGCGATTTTATGTCGCTGTGCAAAAACCCGGAGCTGGCTTGCGAAGTGACCTTACAGCCCCTGCGTCGTTTTGATTTAGATGCCGCCATCTTGTTCTCTGATATTCTGACCATTCCTGATGCCATGGGCTTAGGTCTGTATTTTGAAACCGGAGAAGGACCAAAATTCGAGCGCCCGTTAAGAGACATGGCAGCCATTGAGGCATTACCCATCCCGGACCCCGAGCTTGAACTGGGCTATGTGATGGATGCGGTGCGTACCATACGCAAAGGCCTGAATGGTCAGGTGCCACTGATTGGATTCTCCGGCAGCCCCTGGACCCTGGCCACCTACATGGTCGAAGGCGGCTCTACAAAGAGTTTCAACATCATCAAGAAGATGGCCTTTGCTGAACCTGCCGCGCTGCATCTGCTTTTAGATAAGCTGGCCGACTCGGTGATTTTGTATCTGAATGCACAAATCGCTGCCGGCGCGCAGTCAGTGATGATTTTCGATACCTGGGGCGGCGTGCTGTCACCGCGGGATTATGAAGAGTTTTCGCTACGCTATATGCACAAAATTGTGGATAGCCTCACCCGCGAAAACGAAGGCCGCCGCGTACCTGTTACCCTGTTTACTAAAAATGGTGGTATGTGGCTTGAAGCCATCGCTGCCACAGGCTGTGATGCAGTGGGTCTGGATTGGACCATCAATATTGCCGAAGCCAAAGCCAGAATAGGCGATAAGGTGGCACTGCAGGGGAATATGGATCCATCAATGCTGTATGCGCCCCCCGCAAGAATTGAACAGGAAGTGCAATCTATCCTGGCCGGCTTTGGCACGGGTACCGGACATGTGTTTAACCTGGGACATGGTATTCACCCTGATGTGCCGCCTGAGCACGCCAAAGCCTTTGTCGACGCTGTCCACCGTAACAGCCAGCAATATCATCAAGTCTGAAAAAGCGAACGGGCCGGTGGCAATGGCTGCCGGCCCCCAGGCTTATCAGGCATCTCTGGGAAGACCTTTTTGTACACTGCGAATTAATCGCAAGGTTTGCCTGTCGGGCTGACCGGGCTTTTTCTCTGCCTGCTGAGCCAGAGCCCAATCAATGTGCTCTTTCACCATCTCAGTGCATGCCTCCCGCTGAGCCTGTAATGCCGCAACAATATCGGACGAATAGGGTGCATTTCCCAGTCCTACAGCAATATTACGCAACCAGCGTTCATGGCCGATACGCCGTATAGGTGAACCTTCGGTATTCTTCAAAAAGGTCGCTTCACTCCAGCCAAACAGCTCCAACAGGTCCTTGCCCTGCAACTGTTGACGGGGATGGAAATCGGCTTCGTCGGTAATTTGTGCGTAACGGTTCCAGGGACAAACCAACTGGCAGTCATCACAACCATAGATTCGATTGCCCAATAAGGGCCTGAATTCCTCAGGTATGGCCCCTTTTTGCTCAATAGTCAGATAAGAAATACAGCGCCTGGCGTCCACCACATAAGGTTCAACTATGGCGCCGGTCGGACAAATAGTTAAACAGGCGGTACAACTCCCACAGCCTTCCTCTACGGGTTTGTCCACCGGCAGCGGCAGGTTGATAAACAGTTCTCCCAGAAAAAACCAGGAACCAGCCTGCCGGTTGATAGTTAAGGAATGTTTGCCCGTCCAACCCAGCCCGGCCTTTTCTGCCACTGCATGCTCAAGCACCGGCGCGGAATCCACAAAGGGGCGGTAGCTCAGATCAAACTCAGTGATTCTTTGTTGAATCATCTCACCCAGTTTCTTCAGACGCTGGCGGAGCAATTTATGGTAATCACGGCCCAGGGCATAGCGGCTGATATAGGCTTGCTGGCGGTCTTTCAGATTGCGGGCAAAGCCGGCATCGGGTGGCAGGTAATCCATACGTACACTGATCACTCGGAGGGTTCCGGGTAACAGCTCATCTGGCCTGGCACGCTTCATACCATGCTCTGCCATAAACTGCATTTCACCATGCATTCCTTTGTCCAGCCAATCTTGCAGGCGTGCTTCATGGCGACTCAGATCCACATCGCAGATACCAACTTGCTGAAAGCCTAGCGCTCTTCCCCAGCTCTTGATATGTTCAGTCAGGTCCATCAAGACCTTTTCGCAGAGTTCAGCCATTGAAACCATTCATCTTTACATTGCCCGCCAGTCTAGCACACAAAGTGTTTAGCGCAGATCAGGTGCGCGATCACGAAGCCCAGGCAGCCAAACAGTCCGGACTGAGCTTATATGAATTGATGGAAAGCGCCGGAGCCGCTGGTTTTGATGCACTCAGGCTGCATTATCCGGATGCACAACGTATTTTAGTCCTATGTGGCCAGGGAAATAACGCCGGTGATGGTTTTGTTGTGGCGCGTTTGGCGAAACAAGCCGGACTGCATGTTGAACTGATACTACTAGGGGATCCTGCCCGGTTCAGTCCGGATACCAAAGAAGCCTATCACCGCTGGCAAACACAAGGCGGTAACGTTAGCCCCTGGCCACACGCCATCAATGCAATCGATGTGATTGTAGATGCGCTGCTAGGTACCGGCACCCAGGGACCTCTGCGACCACCTTATCAGCAGGTGATTGAAGCAGTGAAACTAACCCAAATTCCGGTGCTCAGCCTCGACATCCCGTCTGGGTTATACGCCGATACCGGAGCCTCAGGAGGAGAAGCCCTATCTGCTGACCTGACAGTGACCTTTGTGGGTATTAAGAGCGGCTTGGTGACGGGTCAGGGAAAACAGCAAAGCGGCAAGCTTGTTTTTGCCGATTTAGGCATCGCTGCAGCCTTTGACTCCCTAGCCATATCCAGCGCGCGCCTGCTCGACTTCAACGACTTACCCAGCCTACCACCGCGAGCCAGAAACAGTCACAAAGGCAGCTCGGGTAAAGTGCTCTGCATAGGCGGAAACCGCGGCATGCCGGGCGCAATACGCCTTACCAGCGAGGCCGCTTTGCGTGCCGGCGCAGGTCTGGTGAAAACACTTTGCCACCCCGAAAATCGCCCATTGGTTTATCAGGGGCTACCGGAATTGATGCTGGCAGACGCTGACAGCCTGCAAGTGCAGTTGAATTGGGCCAGTTGTATAGTGATAGGCCCAGGCCTCGGCCAGGATAGCTGGTCAAGCGCTCTGCTGAATCAAGTGCTGGATTATGTAACAAAACACCCTAAACCTATACTCTTGGATGCTGATGCATTGAATTTGCTGGCCACTTGCCGCACAACCTTACCCTGCCAATGCATACTCACTCCACACCCAGGCGAAGCAGCCAGATTACTGGGCTGCAAAATACAGGATGTTGAAAATAATCGTTACCAGGCCCTGAGCCAGCTTCAAAAAAAGTATCAGGCCACAGTACTACTCAAAGGTGCTGGCACCCTGATTGCAGCACAACAACAGCATTGGGTATTAACCAATGGTAATCCCGGCATGGCCAGTCCAGGTATGGGTGACCTGTTAAGCGGCACTATTATCAGTTTAGTTGCACAGGGGTTAAGTAACGATGAAGCGACAATGTATGGCGCCAGCCTGCATAGCGCTGCGGCGGACCTGGCTGCACAACAAAATGGAGAACGTGGTATGATGGCCAGTGATTTGTTGCCCTTTATCCGACAACTGGTTAATCGCTGAATGACAATGCAAATAGAAGTAAAAGATGAACAAGCCACCGACGCGTTGGCGGCAAAATTAGCCAAAGCCTGTGACAGTGCCACGGTGATTTATTTGCAAGGCGATTTAGGAGCAGGTAAAACCAGCTTTTGTCGCAGCTTCATTCAGGCTTTGGGTTATACCGGTCGTGTAAAGAGCCCAACTTACACCCTAGTGGAGCCTTATCAGGTTGGCGACTGGCGAATATTTCACTTTGACTTGTATCGTCTGAGCGATCCGGAAGAGCTGGAGTTTATTGGCATTCGTGATTATTTTGAGCGCGATTGCCTGTGTTTGATTGAGTGGCCACAAAAAGGCGGTCAACTCTTGGCCCCGGCGGATTTGCAGATTAACATAGCATTTAGTGACCCTGGCCGAACCTTCGAGCTGCTTGCCTTGTCTGAACGGGGAGAAGCATTGCTTGCAAAACTATAATAGAGCGCATGGCACATAAGAGACTTTATTCCTGGCTAACCTTGTTGCTGACCTTGTTCAGCGCCCTGGCTGTGGCCAAAAATCAGGTAGATGGTGTTCGCATCTGGCCTTCGCCGTCGAATACCCGGGTGGTATTCGATATGCAGGATGCCCCCCAATTTACCTATTTCACGCTTAAGAATCCCCACCGCTTGGTCATCGACCTCTCTGATACCGGCAAGAGTCTGGACTTTGCCAAGATTCAAAACGACAGCAAGCTGATCAAGCGCCTGCGTTACAGTAATGCCAAGGATAAGAATGCCATTCGAGTGGTGTTCGATCTGACCGAAGCAGTCGACACGCAGATATTCGCCCTTCCCCCTACCGCCCCTTATGGCAACCGTTTGGTTATTGATATCGGCGGTAAAAGCGAGAGCGTCGCGGCCACCGTCAAACGCAGTGACCAAAGTGAAAACCGGGATATTGTTATTGCCATTGATGCCGGGCATGGCGGCGAGGATCCAGGGTCCATCGGCTACGCGGGCAGTTATGAAAAAAATGTCACTCTTAGCGTCGCTAAGATGCTGGCGGATAGAATCAACCGAACCCCGGGAATGAAAGCGGCCATGATCCGTACCGGGGACTATTATATTCACCCCAACAAACGGGCCGATATGGCCAGACAACGTAAGGCCGATTTATTTCTCTCCATTCACGCCGATGCTTATACCACGCCACAGCCCAGTGGCGCCTCAGTGTGGGTACTGTCCATGCGCCGTGCTAACTCAGAGTTAGGACGCTGGCTGGAAAACAGCGAAAAACATTCAGAGCTGTTGGGCGGTGCCGCTGAGGTGATTCAGGACACTGCCAATGAGCGTTACCTGACCCAAGCCCTGCTGGATATGTCCATGGACCACTCCATTTCCACTAGCTATGAGGTTAGCCGAGAGGTGCTCAGGGAAATGAAGCAAATTACCAAATTGCATAAATCGGTACCTCAGGCGGCCAGTTTGGCGGTATTAACCTCACCGGATATACCGTCTATTCTGGTGGAAACCGGTTTTATCTCAAACCCTCGGGAAGAAAAGAATCTGAACTGGGCGAAATTCCGCGAAGACCTGGCGGATGCCATGTACAATGCGGTCCAGCGCTACTTTAAGCGTATGCCACCGGATGGCACCTTATGGGCTCAGAACAAACGCGACAATCGCACCCATAAGGTTTCTGCAGGAGAATCGCTTTCTTTGTTGGCACAACGCTACAACGTACCGGTTAGCCGACTTAAAGCCGCCAATAACCTGAACTCGGATATGGTTCGTATCGGACAAGTACTGACCATACCTAACTAGCAGTAGAACACCTTGCCAATACAGATATTGCCTGCCCGCCTCGCCAACCAAATTGCCGCAGGCGAGGTAGTAGAACGCCCAGCATCAGTGATCAAGGAACTGGTTGAGAACAGCCTGGATGCCGGTGCCGATAAAATTGACCTGGAAATTGAGCGTGGTGGGCACAAGCGCATCCTGATCCGAGACAATGGCGGCGGTATAGCGCGTGAAGAATTGGAGCTGGCTCTTAGCCGCCACGCCACAAGTAAAATAAGCTGCCTGGATGATTTGGAACAAATCATGAGCCTGGGCTTTCGTGGTGAAGCGCTGGCCAGTATCAGTTCGGTAGCGCGACTAACCCTGACCTCCAAGCCAGCCGCCCAGGCCGAAGCCTGGCAGGCAAAAGCCGAAGGGCGGGATATGGCTGTGCAACTGCAACCTACGGCACATCCTGACGGCACCAGCGTCGAGGTGCTGGATCTGTTTTTTAATACGCCGGCCAGACGTAAATTTCTACGTAGTGAGAAAACCGAATTTCAGCATATCGATGACACGCTCAAGCGCATTGCACTGTCACGCTTTGATGTCGCCTTCAGCCTCAAACACAATGGTAAATTGCTGCGTCATTACCCAAAAGCCAGTAACGACGCCGCCAAACTCAAAAGGGTCACACTGGTTTGTGGTAATGGCTTTGGGCAACATGCCCTGAATATTCAAAGCCAATACCAAGGACTGCAATTACACGGCTGGCTGGCAGAGCAAAGCAGCAATAGTCCGGATCAACAGTATTTCTACGTTAACGGCAGAATGATGCGTGATAAGCTCATTCATCATGCTATTCGTCAGGCTTTTGAAGGGCTACTGCCCCCAGACGGTCATGCCGCTTATGTTCTGTATCTGCAATTAGATGCCAAAGAAGTGGATGTCAACGTTCATCCTGCCAAGCATGAGGTACGCTTTCATCAGGCACGCCTGGTGCATGATTTTATTTTCCGGGCGCTGCAGGATGCACTGGTTAACCTACCCGAGCCAGCAGCGGGTGATGATGATTCCGCGATACCGGTTCGACATATTCCCGCCGCCGAGCCCAGTCACAACTACATTAAGCCGCTCCAAACCAAGGTAAGCGAACCGGCAACCCGGTATCAGGGACAAGGGGTTTCTAATCGCGGGGCGCAGCACTACCAACAGTTAATGCAAACTCCCGCAGCGGCCCAGCCTCCCCTCAGCACAGATAAGCCCTGGTTATTGGTAAATGAGCGCTATCTGCTGCTTAACCATCAGCAACATTGCTGCATGTTGGCGGTCAGGGAACTGTCCAAACTTAACATCAGACACAGTCTGACTTGTGCCGTTAGCCAACCCTTGCTGATGCCGGTATCTCTAAGTCTGAAAAGCTTGCCCAACCTGGATCTGGATAACAAACAAACCACCTTATCTTCGCTGGGCTTTGTGCTGACGCATGACAATAACAGACTCATGCTCAAGCAAGTGCCAGCTGGACTGCGCCAGTTTAACTGGTCCGAACTGCTACCCTTGGTATTGGAGTGTCCAGAAGGCAGCGAAATAGATTGCCTGCTGGATGCCGTGGCCGATAAACAGCAAAACTATGCCGAAGAGCAGGTAAGACAGCTATGGCAGTGGTGTGAGCAACAAGGTTTGCTTACAGACTTACTGGACGAGAAAGCGCGCCCTTTACCATTGGAACAATGGATACAAACCTATGCAGAGTAATTTGCCCCCCGCCATTTTTTTGATGGGCCCAACCGCATCAGGTAAGACAGACCTGGCCATACAGTTGGTACAAAATTACCCCTGTGAAATCATCAGCGTTGACTCGGCGATGATTTATCGTGATATGGATATCGGCACCGCCAAACCTTCCAGCGAAGAGTTACGCCAGGCACCACACCGGTTAATCGATATATTAGATGCCTCACAGGCTTATTCTGCGGCAGATTTTCGCCAGGATGCGCTGCGTGAAATGGCCGAAATTCAGGCCAAAGGAAAGATTCCCTTATTGGTCGGCGGCACCATGATGTACTTTAAGGTGCTGTTGGAAGGTATCTCCCCGCTGCCTTCGTCAGATGCCACAGTGCGCGCTGAGATTGAGCAAAGAGCCGGCACAGAGGGATGGCAGGCACTGCATGATGAGCTCAAACAGAAAGACCCGGTATCCGCGGCCCGTATTCATCCTAATGATCCGCAGCGCCTGACCCGGGCGCTGGAGGTAATTTATCTGACCGGCCGCAGTTTGACTGACTTGACTCAGGAAAAAACGCCCCCATTACCTTATCAGGTATTCCAATTTGCTATAGCGCCGGATGACCGGGACGTGTTACATAATCGGATAGCGCTGCGCTTTGATCAGATGCTGGCGCAAGGCTTTGAAGACGAAGTAAAAAAATTTTACGCAAGGGCAGATCTACATCTAAACTTGCCTTCTATGCGATGTGTTGGCTATCGTCAAATGTGGGAATATCTGGACAGCAGGTATGACCATCAAGAGATGCGTTATCGGGCTATAGTAGCAACCCGACAATTAGCCAAACGCCAGTTAACCTGGTTGCGTGGCTGGCAAGATATTCACTGGTTGGATACCTTTGCAACGGACAATTTGTCGTTGGTCGTGGAAAAGCTGTAAAGCCCCGATCCTTAACGGCCTGTAGCTATACAGGCAGGACAAAAACTGTATAATCGAAAAGCTGGCGAGGTGTCTCAATCGTAGCGGGCGAGGCACTGAGATAATAAAAATAAAAGGATAATGAAAATGGCGAAAGGCCAATCACTGCAAGATCCCTTTTTAAATGCGCTGAGAAAAGAACGAGTGCCGGTATCTATTTACCTGGTCAATGGTATCAAGTTGCAGGGACAGGTCGAATCTTTCGATCAATTTGTAATTCTGTTGAAGAATACAGTTAGCCAGATGGTATATAAACATGCCATTTCAACTGTAGTGCCAGCTCGTCCGATTCCAATGATTGCTAATCCTCAGTCAAACCAAGATAATGACGAGGACTAATCATTTCTTTTGGAGATGACGCTTGTTTGACCGTTATGAAGCAGGTGAGCAGGCTGTACTTGTACATATAGACTTCCCAGACGAAAGCAGCAGAGAAGATTTGCACGAGTTGCAAATGCTGGTTTCGTCAGCCGGTGTCAATGCTGTAGGTCTAGTGACGGGTTCCCGTACCAGCCCTAGTGCCAAATATTTTGTCGGTAGCGGCAAAGCCGAAGAGATCGCGCAACAGGTACAAATATCTGGTGCGGATGTGGTGATCTTTAATCATGCCTTGTCACCCTCACAAGAACGCAACCTGGAAAAACTGTGTAAATGCCGGGTATTAGACCGTACTGGTCTGATTCTGGATATTTTTGCCCAACGCGCACGCACCCATGAAGGTAAATTACAGGTAGAACTGGCCCAGCTCAGGCATATATCTACCCGACTAATCCGTGGTTGGACTCACCTTGAAAGACAAAAAGGTGGTATCGGTCTGCGTGGTCCAGGTGAAACTCAGTTGGAAACAGACCGTCGTTTACTGCGTGCCAGAATCGATCATATTTTACGGCGCCTGGCAAAAGTGCAGAAACAGCGGGAACAAGGACGCCGGGCCAGAAACCGAGCTGAAATTCCCACCGTGTCACTGGTTGGTTATACCAATGCGGGTAAGTCTACCTTGTTCAACACCCTGACCGCCGCCGGTGTATACGCCGCCGATCAGCTGTTTGCTACGCTAGACCCCACGCTGCGCAAGATACAGTTGCAGGATGTGGGTCCGGCAATATTGGCCGATACGGTTGGTTTTATCCGCCACCTGCCCCATGATCTGGTAGCGGCCTTTAAAGCAACCTTACAAGAGACCCAGGAAGCTGATTTACTGCTGCATGTGGTGGACTACGCAGATGAGCAATATAAAGACAATATTGATCAGGTGAATCAGGTTCTGGATGAAATCGATGCAGGTGAAGTCCCACAATTGACGATTTGTAACAAAATCGACTTGCTGGAAGGCATGACACCCCGCATAGATAGAGATGAAGACGGCCGCCCTATCAGGGTGTGGCTATCTGCCCAGCAGGGAGTGGGAACCGAGCTGTTATTCCAGGCGCTAACAGACTGCCTGGGGCGTAGCATGGTACAGTATCAGCTGCGAATTCCACCCAATGAGGGTAAATTACGTGGTGCCTTATATAACCTGCATTGCATTTCGGCAGAGTCTTATGCCGAAGATGGCGATTGGGTAGTGGATGTCAGGATGCCAGCTAAAGACTGGCACCGGTTGGAAAAGAATGTCAGCCAGGAGCTGACCAGCTTTGTCGTCCACAAACACTGAAGTCTGAATTAATTATTTATCAATACGGAGAAACACATGGCTTGGAATGAGCCTGGAGGCAACAACAACGATCCCTGGAAGAATCGCGGCAGCCGCGATCAGGGTCCTCCTGATCTGGACGAAGTTTTCAAGAAGTTCTTCGACAAACTCGGCGGTTTTGGCGGCGGTGGTAAGTCATCCGGCAAGGGCTTTGGTGGCCTTGGTCTGGGGCTGATTGTTGGTATTCTTATCGCAGTCTGGTTTATCAGCGGCTTCTATACCCTGAAAGAAGCTGAGCGCGGCGTGGTGCTGCGTTTTGGTAAGTTCCATAGCTTCCAGGAACCTGGTCTGCGTTGGAAACCAACCTTTGTCGATACGGTTTACCCGGTGAACGTGCAATCTGTACGCTCCATGCCATCCTCGGGCTTTATGCTGACCGAAGATGAGAACGTGGTACGCGTCGATATGGAAATCCAATACCGGGTTATGGATCCGTTCAAATATACATTCGCCGTAGTCGACCCTGACGAAAGCTTGCGCCATGCTTTGGACGCCGCCATTCGTTATGTAGTCGGCCATTCTAAGATGGACGAAGTACTGACTCGCGGCCGTGAAGTGGCCCGTCAGGAAGTCCGTGACGAATTGAACGGCATTATCGCTCCCTACAGCATGGGTATCGAAATTCTGGATGTGAACTTTAAAGATGCTCGTCCGCCTGAAGAAGTAAAAGCGGCATTTGATGACGCCATTGCCGCTCAGGAAGACGAACAGCGCTATATCCGTGAAGCTGAAGCGTACGCCAGAGAAATTGAACCTAGAGCCCGTGGTCAGGTAAACCGAATGGAGCAGGAAGCCACCGCGTATAAACAACGTGTCACCCTGGAAGCACGCGGTGAAGTCGCTCGCTTTGAAGAGCTGTTGCCACAATACGTAGCGGCCCCTGAAGTGACCCGTCAGCGTCTTTATCTGGAGACACTGGAAGAGGTTTACGGAAACACCAGCAAAATCATGGTGGATAACAAAGGTAGCGGTAACATGATGTACCTGCCACTGGATAAAATTCTGGAGCGCCAGAACAGTGCCACCCCAGCCCCCGTGTCTTCTAACACTCTGGAAGGCCTGCGAACCAACACGCAAAACCAGACTGCTAATGGCAGTACTAGTAGCACAGGTTCCAGATCTGACAGATTCCGCACCGGGAGGGAGTAAGGCATGAAGAATTTTAGTATTGCACTGATTATCGTGCTGGTAATCCTTGGATTCGGTTCGGTATTTGTAATTGAAGAAGGTTACCGCGGTATTGTTATTCAGTTTGGTAAGGTACGCCGTGACGTAGAAACCGGGCAAACTGTTGTGTATGAACCTGGTATTCATTTGAAGCTGCCTTTTATCGACACGGTTAAACAGCTCACCTCCAAGGTGCAAACCCTGGATGACGGCGCAAACCGTTTCGTCACAGCAGAGAAAAAAGACCTGATCGTGGATTCTTATGTGAAATGGCGCATCAAGGACTTTGCGACCTACTATCTGGCTACCGGTGGATTCAAAGACCAAGCCGAGACGCTGTTAAAGCAGAAAGTTAACAACGGTCTGCGTACCGAGTTTGGTAGCCGCACTATTTCTGAGATTGTATCGGGCGAGCGTTCAGAGCTAATGAACAAAGCCATGAAGCAATCGGCTGAAAGCGCCGTTGAACTAGGTATTGAGATAGTCGATGTGCGGGTTAAGCAAATTAACCTGCCATTGGAAATCAGTAACTCTATCTTTGAACGTATGCGTGCCGAGCGTGCTGCCGTTGCCAAGGAACACCGCTCTCAGGGTCGTGAGCAGGCGGAAATTATCCGTGCTGACATTGATGCCCGAGTAACAGTGATGCTGGCGGATGCAGAGCGTAATGCCAGAAAACTACGCGGTGAAGGTGATGCAGAAGCGGCCAAGATTTACGCCGACGCCTACACTAAAAACGCGGAGTTCTACGCCTTCCTGCGCAGCATGGATGCCTACCGTAAGAGCTTCAATAGCAAGCAGGATGTGTTGATTCTTGAGCCGGACAGCGACTTCTTCCGCTACATGAATAACACTAAAGGTAAGCAAAACTGATAAAGGGCCCCCAGGGGCCCTTTTGCTATTAGCAAGAGGCCAACCTTGTACCAACATCTGTACCGCCGCTTTCTCGATGCCAATAAAGGTAAACAGCACTTTGCCTGCCACAGCCATCACTACTGGCCGGATGTGACCCGTGATGCCATGTTGCAATATTGGGATGACACAGCGGCTCTGGTAGACGACAAATGGCAGCATTTGTTTAGCGAAAAACTACCGCAGGTACAGCAATCTATTGCCGACACCCTGAATACCGGTATGCCAGAACAACTGGCCTTTGCCCCCAATACCCATGAACTGCTATACCGTATTCTCAGTTGTCTGGACTGGCAAAAACCGCTGAAAATCCTCACCACAGACAGTGAATTTCACAGCTTCAATCGCCAGATAAGCAGGCTGGACGAACTGGATAACCTCAGTCTCTGCCGTATTGATACCCTGCCCTTTGATAGCTTTGAACAGCGCTTTGCCGAGGCAATACAAAGTGATGACTGGGATGTTATTTTCTTCAGCCAGGTGTTTTTTAATTCAGGCCTTGCGGTCAAAAACTTAAACAGCCTGGTCAATAGCGCACCTGCCAAGACTATTGTGGTGGTTGATGGTTATCATGGGTTTATGGCGATCCCTACAGATTTGTCCGCTATCGCAGAGCGGGCTTTCTATCTTGCCGGCGGGTATAAATATGCCCAGGGAGGCGAAGGCTGTTGCTTTTTGCATGTGCCGCCCAACTGTCAGTTACGTCCCGCTTACACGGGTTGGTTTGCAGAATTCGGTGAACTCGACCAGGCCAAGACCGGCCAGGTAGGCTATGCCACCAACGGTATGCGCTTTGCGGGTGCCACCATGGATTTCTCCCCCTTATACCGTTTAGCCGCGGTGCAACAGTTGTACCGTAAAGAAGGACTGGGTGTCGCCGCTATCCATGCCTATGTGCAAAATTTACAACAGGCATTCTTGCAACACCTGGACGCATTGCAGCATCCCGAACTAAACAGACAAAACCTACTGACAAACGACTTGTCCCACCACGGTCATTTCCTGACCTTTAAATTGCAAAGCGCAGAGAAGGTGCAGCAGTTGCACAAGCAACTGAACAATCATGGGGTGATTACGGATGCCAGAGGTGATCGACTGCGTTTTGGTTTTGCCCTCTACCACAATCAGGCAGATTATGACTTGAGTTGTCTGAGGGAATCCGCATGACGGACACCTTATGGATAGCGCTGGCCTTGGTGTTGATATTAGAAGGCATCGGCCCCCTGCTGTTTCCTAATCGCTGGCAGGGTTTTATGCGGCAATTGGCCAGTCAGGCCCCTCAACAGCTGAGAACCATGGGTGGTGCTATGGTAACCATCGGCCTGGTTGCGCTGTATTTTTTACTGAATTAACTGGAAATTTCCCGTGGTAGCAAGGGATTAGCGCCCCTCTGCAGGGATTTCCCGGAAAACAGATGATCTAACTGCTCGAAATTTGATAGAATCCCCGCCTAATTTTCTGACCTCTTTTTAATCCATGGCAAAAAACGTTGTAGTGCTCGGCACCCAATGGGGTGATGAGGGTAAAGGTAAGGTCGTTGATCTGTTAACAGACAAGGCCAAATTCGTTGTACGTTACCAAGGCGGCCATAATGCCGGTCATACCTTGGTCATCAACGGCGAAAAAACCGTTTTGCACCTGATCCCTTCAGGCGTACTACGTGACAACGTTACCTGTGTAATTGGTAACGGTGTTGTGCTAAGTCCTGAAGCCTTGATGAAAGAAATCAAGATGCTGGAAGAACGCGGTGTACCGGTTAAAGAACGCTTGGTCATCAGCGAAGCCTGCCCACTTATTCTGCCCTACCATATTGCTTTGGATTTGGCGCGCGAGAAAGCCCGTGGTAACAATCCTATCGGCACCACAGGCCGTGGTATTGGCCCCGCTTATGAAGATAAGATCGCTCGTCGCTGCCTGCGTGTGGGCGATCTGTTCTGTGCAGAAACATTTGCAGCACGCCTGAAAGAAATCGTTGAGTTCCATAACTTCGCGCTGACGCAATACTACAAAGTTGAGCCGGTAAGTTACGAAGACGTTTTACAGCAGACCATGGCCATTGCCGATGTCATTAAGGCGATGGTAGTTGATGTACCAGATATGCTCGACAAAGCCCGCCTTAATGGTGATGCCATTATGTTTGAAGGCGCACAAGGCACTCTGCTAGATATCGATCACGGTACCTACCCTTATGTTACCTCTTCCAACACCACCGCCGGTGGCGTTGCAACTGGTGCCGGTTTCGGTCCGTTAAACCTGGACTATGTACTGGGTATTGTTAAAGCCTACACCACTCGTGTTGGCTCAGGCCCTTTCCCAACCGAACTGGACTGTGAAACTGGCCATCACCTTGGAACTAAAGGTCATGAGTTTGGTGCCACTACCGGCCGTAAACGTCGCACCGGTTGGTTTGACGCGGTTGCCATGAAGCGCGCCGTGCAAATCAACAGTATCAGTGGCTTCTGTCTGACCAAACTAGACGTACTGGATGGTTTGGAAACGCTGAAAATCTGCGTAGGCTATAAATTCCCTGACGGTACCGTACGTGACGTACCGCCCATGGCAGCCGACGGTTACGAGAAAGTCACCCCAGTGTACGAAGAAATGCCAGGCTGGAGCGAAAACACCTTTGGTGCTACGACGTTGGAGGCGCTGCCACAAGCCGCCCGCGACTATATCAAACGCATTGAAGAGTTGACCCATGTGCCAGTAGATATCGTTTCCACTGGCCCGGATCGGATGGAGACTATCGTCCTGCGCCATCCATACAGCGCCTGATAAGAAAAAGCCGCATTGCAATGCGGCTTTTTTTGTCTCCGACGTTCAGATAGCATCAATTAATACCCAAGCACCTCGTCATTCTGTCTGGCTACTACCATTTCGGCATTCACTTTTGCCAGCGAATAAAGGGCAATCCCTGTTTCATCAAGATTCCCGTTCAATAATGCATCTCTGACATCCTGTACAGCGGGTGTACCGCTGGCAAAGAGACTGGACGTCACCTCAGGGGTGCGTTGCCACATGGCAATTAAATTACGCAACGAGCGATACAAAGTGACTTTTTTATAGGCATGCTCGTTCTGCATCGTATCCACCCTGCGGGTAAAGAGCACGCCACTAGCGTCACTACCAGGCTGCGCTAGTTTTGACTCCAGCAACATAATGGAGGTCAGTTGCTGTAATACCATCAAGCTGTCTTCACTTAATGGCTGCTGCCGATGTTGGGCCAAGAGCTGCTCCTGCATGGAGGTAACATGTTGAGTTAACAGCCAGGGCTCGGCCAGCAGTTGAAGCAAGGATTCAGCTTGTAGCGAGGTGCTTTCCTCTACCCCAGGTACACCCAGTTCCAGCATTACCGCTTTCCAGCGATGCAGCAGGCTGTTTGGCTCGCCATTCAAGCCAAACAAAGCGAGTTGCTCTGCCAGGTTAGACGCTGGCTGAATTTGAACAGCATTCGGCTCCATAGGTACTTCATTCGCCGCCAAACACTGGACACTCAAAGTAACACTTAAGGCGCCGGCACACAGACCAGACACCAATGCACGATATGCTTTCATCTTCTTTTCTCCTGATAACCTTTCCATAATGGTCATAAAATCGCCTTCACACCTTAAAGCGCTATCGGAAAGAAAATTCAGACATGCATTAACGATATTTTTTATATTTACTTAAAATTACCTGAGCAAACATAAGCATGGCTTGTTGCAAAGCTGCGTAGCTCGGTTATCGTCCTTTTAGTGGTTATAACTAAACCTGACTGGCAGAATAAGGCTTATATGAGTACCTCCGCGACTTTTACACAACAACTAGACCGCTGGCAGTCCGGCGATCCTAATGCCTTCGCTCAGGTCACCGAATTGATTTATCAGGAGCTACATCGCCTGGCATGTAAAGAAATGGCTAAAGAGCGTAAGAGCCACACCCTGCAAGCCACAGCCCTGGTCAATGAAGCCTTTTTGAGACTGGCCGATGCCAATTTGTCCTGCACCGACCGACGGCATTTCTTTTCTCTGGCCGCCCGCACGTTAAGGCGTATTCTGGTTGATCATGCCAGACAGAATGCACGTCAAAAACGTGGGCAAAATGGCCAGCGTCTGACCTTGCATGAATCTATGCTGGCCAATGCCGCATCACAGATGGACGTATTAGAACTGGATGACGCCCTCAGCCAGTTAGCTAGTCAGGATCATCGTAAGGCGGAGATCATTGAGCTGCAGTTTTTTGCTGGAATGACCAATGAAGAAATAGCCGAATTACTGGACCTGTCCAGTAAAACCATAGAGCGCGACAGTAAATTTGCCCGCGCCTGGCTACACCGATTTTTAAGTCAGTAGCATTGCTAACGAAAGCGTCAAACGCCCTTAGCATGGCCTCTATCACCGCTCATAAAAAACGCCGCGAAAGCGGCGTTTTTAAATTAACGATTTGGCTTAGAAAAGCATCACACTCTTTCGAAAACGGTAGCAATACCCTGCCCTAATCCAATACACATGGTCGCCAGGCCGACAGACTTGTCGTTGGCTTCCATCAGATTGATTAAGGTAGTAGAAATACGCGCTCCGGAGCAGCCCAGCGGGTGGCCCAGCGCAATTGCACCGCCATTGAGGTTCACTTTCTCATCGTAGCTTTCCAGCCAGCCTAATTGCTTAATACAAGACAGAGCCTGAGCTGCAAAGGCTTCGTTGAACTCGGCTATCTCAATATCATCCATGCTCATACCTGCAGCTTTTAACGCCTTCTTGGTTGCCGGTACAGGACCGTAACCCATAATAGCCGCATCACAACCCGCCACGCCCATAGAGCGAAGTTTGGCGCGAGGTGTCAGGCCCAACGCTTTGGCTTTGTCAGCAGACATCACCAGCATGGCTGAGGCACCATCAGAAATGGCAGATGCCGTGCCCGCAGTTACCGTGCCGTTTACCGGGTCAAACACCGGCCGCAGACCCGCCAGCGTCTCCACTGTGGTATCCGGACGAACCACCTCGTCATAGTCCACCAAGGTCAACGCGCCATCGGCATCATGACCTTCAATGGCGGCAATTTCTGACGCCCAGCGTCCTTCCAGCGCTGCCTGATGCGCACGTTGGTGTGAACGGGCACCAAATACATCCTGCATTTCACGGCTAATACCATTCTGACGCCCCAGCAATTCGGCGGTCATGCCCATATTGCCAGATGCCTTAGCGGTATGTTTCGCCAGTCCAGGATGAAAATCTATGTTGAAGTTCATGGGCACATGACCCATATGCTCCACACCACCTATGATATACACATCGCCTTTGCCAGCCATGATGCCACAAGCCGCATCGTGCAAAGCCTGCATGGAAGAGCCGCACAAGCGATTCACCGTTACCGCAGGCACAGAACGGGGGATCCCCGTCAGTAACTGGGCATTGCGGGCAATGTTAAAGCCCTGCTCTTTGGTTTGCTGCACACAGCCCCAAATAATGTCATCAATTTCGCTTGGGTCTAAGGCGCTGTTACGCTCAAGCAATTGGGTCATCAGGTGTGCAGACAATGTTTCGGCGCGCACATTGCGAAATACGCCGCCCTTGGAACGCCCCATAGGGGTGCGAATGCAATCGACTATTACCACGTCTTTCATGATGTTCTCCCAACCTTAAGCGAAATAGGACTTGCCGGATGCAGCCATTTCGCGCAGTCCGTCAGTGATCTGATAAATAGGGCCAAGGGCAGCGTATTTGTCAGCCAAAGCCACAAAATTCGCCAGTCCCATGCTTTCCATATAGCGGAAGATACCGCCGCGGAAAGGAGGGAAGCCAAGGCCGTACAACAGTGCCATATCCGCTTCAGCTGCGCTGGCCACAATACCTTCTTCCAGACAACGTACCGCTTCGTTTGCCATTGGAATCATCAAACGGGCCATCACTTCTTCTGCATCAAATTCACGGTGCTCAATATTAATGAGCTTGTAGGCTTCCTCAGCGGCGGTTTTGCTCGGCTTGCCGCGCTTATCGACCGCGAAGTCATAGAAGCCTTTACCGTTCTTCTGACCCAAACGCCCGGCCTGGTACAGGCTCTGAATAGGATCATTGCCGATACGCTGCATACGCTCAGGAATACCCTCGGCCATGACGCCTGCGGCATGATCTGCCGTATCCATACCTACTACGTCCAGCAGGTAAGCCGGGCCCATAGGCCAACCGAAAATTTTCTCCATCACCTTATCAACGGCAACAAAATCCGCCCCATCCAGCAGCAGTTGACTGAAACCGGCGAAGTAAGGGAACAACACACGGTTAACCAGGAATCCGGGGCAGTCATTAACCACTATGGGGGTTTTGCCCATTTTCAGGGAAAAGGCCACCACAGCAGCAATAGTCTCGTCGCTGGTTTTCTCACCACGAATGATTTCCACCAATGGCATCTTATGCACAGGGTTGAAGAAGTGCATACCACAAAAGCGCTCTGGTTTATCCAGACTGGCCGCCAGGCTGTTTATGGAAATTGTTGAGGTATTGGAACAAATAATGGCGTCTGCGCTCACGGCCTGTTCGGTTTCTTTTAGAACCGCCGCTTTCACCTTAGGATTTTCCACCACCGCTTCGATCACAATGTCAGCATCCTTAATGGCGCTGTATTCCAGGCTGGGAACAATATTATTCAGGGTAGCCGCCATGGTTTTGCCATCGACCTTACCGCGCTCCATGCCTTTACCGAGGATTTTAGCGGCTTCGTTCAGGCCAAGTTGCAGGGCATCCTGACGAATGTCTTTCATTACCGTCGGCGTGCCTTTTACAGCCGACTGATAGGCAATGCCGCCGCCCATAATACCGGCACCCAGTACGGCAGCCTGTTTAATATCCTTACTGGCAGACTTAGCTTGTTTCTTCCCTTTACTCTTCACCAGTTGATCGGCCATGAATATACCGATTTGGGCCGTAGCCGCATCGGTTTTGGCCAAGGCCACAAAGCCTTCATTTTCCAGTTTCAATGCGCCTTCACGATCCATTCCCGCGGCTTTAGCCAGGGTATCTACCACCATATGGGGCGCAGGATAATGACGCCCAGCCACTGCGGTAACCATGGCCTTGGCCGTGGCGAAACTCATCATGGATTCGTTGGCGTTGAGACTTAAGGGAGATTTTTTCTGCTGACGGCGCGTCTGCCAATCCAAACGACCTTCAATGGCCTGCTTGAGCATACTCATTGCTGCATCACGCAATTTGTCTGCACCCACTACTGCATCAATGGCACCATCGGCCAGCGCTTGTTCAGGCTTTTTATCGCGTCCACTGGTCATCCATTCCAATGCATTGTCAGCACCAATGATTCGGGGTAAACGCACCGTGCCACCAAAACCCGGCATCAGGCCTAGCTTAACTTCGGGCAAACCAATTCTGGCCGTGTTGTCTGCAACCCGAAAATCACAGGCCAGGGTCATTTCACAGCCGCCACCCAGGGCAAAGCCGTTTACCGCAGCAATGGTTGGGAAGGGCAGGTCTTCAAAACGATCAAACACCTGCGAGGTTTTGGCTACCCAGCTCAATATCTCCTGCTCAGGTAAAGCAAACAAACCATTAAACTCGGTAATATCAGCGCCAACGATAAAAGCCCCTTTATTGGAGCGCACCACGGCACCTTTAATGCCCGCATTGCTTTCTAGCGCTGCGCACAATTCGTTGAGTTCGGACACGGTTTGTTGGTCAAATTTATTCACCGAACCGGCGGCATCAAATACCACCTCGGCAATGCCATCATCCAACAAGGACGCAGACAGGCTGTTACCTTGATATATCATGTTGCTCTCCTTTGGCCATCTATGCTGATGGTGCAGCGCCCAGACAGGTCGGGGCACAAATGTAGGGTGGCTCAATTCTTGTTTATGGCGTATTAAATTTCAACCGAAATTCAAACAATTGTTTAAATAATTTTTCATCCTTGTAAAAAATCAAAGAAACTCAATTAGCTAGCGGCAAGTGCCAGCGCAAAGTACAAAAAACATACAAAACATAAACCTTTTAGTCTTTCTGCATACTTGATTCTCGGGCGACTATCATTAATCTAATGGGTCCCACGCTCGCTCAGGAGGCTGGTTATGGTGGTCGTCTCTACAATGCGAAAATTAGCAGCCATGCTGGCGCTGATTCCCCTCTCTTTACTGGCCAATGACAAGCTGGAGCAGCAGCGTGCCCAGTTTATTGATGCTGAAAAGTGGAGTTACTATCCTGACAGCCAGGCTTTTCAGGACGCGGTCAAACAGCTAGACGGCTATCCCCTGTTACCCTATCTGCAACAAACGGCCTTGTTATCTGGCCTTAACCTCAGCCGCGAGCAGCAAATAGCGTCATTTTTAACCGACTACGCCGACACGCCACTTGACCGCGAGGTACGAGAGAAGTGGCTGCATTATCTGGCTAAGCGTAATGACCAGAAGCGTTTTTTAAAGTACTACCGGGACACCGGGGATAGCACCTTAAGGTGCACTAATGCCGCTTATCGCCTGAATCAACCGGCACAGCGTCAACAGGCCTATGCCTTAGTGCCCGAGTTGTGGTTGGTAGGCAAGTCTCAGGACAAGGCCTGTGACAAAGTATTTAAACAATGGACAGAGGCAGGCTACCGCTCCGCGCCACTGGTATTGGAGCGTTTGGTTTTAGCCGCTGACGGCGGCGACCATACCCTGGTGCCTTATTTGAAATCGCTATTGCCGGCTTCTCAACAGTATCTTGGCGACCTATGGCTGAATGCCAGACGCAATCCAGCCTCTGTCAGCCGGCTGAATAAGTTTCCCAACAAAAACCCCGCCCAGGAGCGTCAGGTTGTTATCTATGCACTGAAACGCCTGATTTGGCGCGACCAGGCATTGGCCATAAAAACCTGGCAACGTGCTGCGGAAAAGTTTCAGTTTGACCCGGTAGAAGAACAGAGCGTCGCCGCAGGTTTTGCCATCGCCCTGGCAGTGGAAGATCACCCTCAGGCTGAATTTTGGCTGGAGAGAGCGAATCGCGGTGACGGCAATGAGGATATTTTCCGCTGGCACCTCACCCATGTATTACGCCATCAAGATTGGCAGCATGTGGCAGATGTAGTGAACTCAGCCCCCACGGCATTGGAAGAGGATTATTCCAGTCGTTATTGGCTGGCCCGCAGTTATGAGCATCTTAATGATCCCATTAATGCCAAGCGCCAATACGACACCTTATCTACTGTTCGCCATTACTATGGTTTTTTAGCTGCGGGTAAACTTGCCAAGTCGCCAAATCTGGCTGATACCCCGTTACAGATATCTGATGTCGAATTACAACAGGTAGAGAATCTTCCGGCAGCAAAACGTGCCAGGGAGTTTTTGGCGCTGAAACGTTACACTTCCGCGCGCCGCGAATGGTTCCAGCTGCAACGTCATCTTACCCACCAGCAGGGACTGGCAGCCGCGGTTCTGGCGGATCGTTGGGGCTGGCATGATCAGGCTATCTTTGCCTTTTCGCGCCTTGGCTACCTGGACGATGTTAAACGCCGCTTCCCGCTGGCCTTTGACCAACCGCTTATTCAAAGCGCCAGCAAACACCATGTTGATCCTGCCTGGGCCTTTGCCATTGCCAGACGAGAAAGCTCGTTTATGGTGGACGCCAATTCTGGGGTGGGTGCCAAGGGGCTGATGCAGATTATGCCACGCACGGCTCGCGACCTGGCCAAGAAGAAAATCTCTAATCAGGTACTCTTCGATCCTGAAAAGAATGTGGAGTACGGCACCCAATACTTGCGTTATCTGATGGATAAAATGCAGGACAATCCGGTGCTGGCAACCGCCGCCTACAACGCAGGTATGAGCCGGGTGAAACGCTGGCTACCGAAAGACGGTGTGCCCATGGATGTATGGGTGGAAACCATCCCTTACAAAGAAACCCGCAATTACGTAAAAGCGGTCATGGCATACAAACAGATTTACAAACAGCGTCTTGGCCAGGAACAGAACTTGTTTGAAGACCTGGCCAATATGAAAATTTCGGCCTCCATGACCGCGCAATAAAAAGACACCAGTAGCGATAATCCGGTGCTGGGTGGGTTAGTAGTTCCGTCTTGGATATGCTAGTGTACGGGCAAAAATAATCCGTCCCGGAGCACCTCAATGCAGTCATTGGCATCCCTTTATCCACAGCATATCGCCGAGCTTCAGTCACGCACGCTGGAAGCCATTCAGCGAGAAGGCATAGACGGTCTTATCATCCATTCCGGCCAGGCAAAACGTCGTTTTCTGGACGATATGGATTACCCCTTTGCCGTCAACCCGCAGTTTAAAGCCTGGTTACCCGTCTTGGATAACCCTAACTGCTGGCTGATCGTTAACGGTGTCGACAAACCCAAATTGATTTTTTATCGTCCCAAGGACTTCTGGCATAAAGTCCCGCCACCACCTAGTGATTTCTGGGCTGAGCAATTTGATATTGTATTGCTGGCACAGGCCAATCAGGTAGAGAAGCATCTGCCTTATGACAAGCGCCGCTACGCTTATATTGGTGAATATATTGAAGTGGCCAAGGCACTGGGGTTTGAATTGGTGAATCCAGACCGGGTGCTGCATTATCTGCACTTTCACCGCGCTTATAAAACCGATTATGAGCTGGCCTGCCTACGGGAAGCTAACCGTATTGCGGTGCAAGGCCACGAAGCCGCCAAGGCCGCATTTTTTGATGAGCAAAGTGAGTTTGATATTAACCAGGCCTATCTGTCTGCGGTACGTCAGGGCATTAACGAGGTGCCCTACGGTAATATCGTCGCCCTAAATGAAAATGCCGCCATCTTGCATAATATGACGGTAGAAGCACACAAACCCAGCGAGCATCGTTCATTTTTAATTGACGCCGGTGCTCAGTTTCATGGCTATGCCGCCGATATCACCCGCACCTACGCCAAACAACAAAACGAGTTTGCCGAACTAGTGGTGGCGATGGATCAGGTCACCCTGGATTTAGTGGATATGCTTAAACCTGGCATCCCCTATCCGGATCTACATCTTGCCGCACACCAGAAAATCGCCGCACTGCTTAAACATTTTGGTCTGGTCAACCTGTCTGCCGAAGATATTCTGCAGCAAGGCATTACCCGTACCTTCTTCCCCCACGGCATAGGTCATCACTTAGGTCTGCAGGTGCATGATATGGGTGGACTGATGGCCGACGACCGCGGTACTCCCGCGCCGCCGCCCGCAGAACATCCGTTTCTGCGCGCAACCCGTCTCGTTGAGGCGCGCCAGGTCTTTACTGTCGAACCCGGACTGTATTTTATAGACAGTCTGCTGGCCGACCTTAAGGGTAGCGAGCAATCCAAGTACATCAACTGGGACCGCGTCGATCTATTCAGGCCGTTTGGCGGTATCCGCATTGAGGATAACGTTATTGT
Source organism: Bowmanella pacifica (assembly GCF_014645355.1). Taxonomy (GTDB): domain Bacteria; phylum Pseudomonadota; class Gammaproteobacteria; order Enterobacterales; family Alteromonadaceae; genus Bowmanella; species Bowmanella pacifica. The sequence continues at coordinate 199,144 of NZ_BMLS01000004.1, forward strand.
GCACCGGGAAAGGAATGAAAACATGACCCGCGATCTGGGCCTGAACTAAGTTCGCTGCACTGCCACTTATAACAACAGGAATAACAACGTGAAAAGCAAAATTGCCCTGACTATTGCCGCCATTTTGGCATCCACCAGCGCCTTGGCTATTCAGCCTTCTGAACAAGCTAAGCGTCTGGCCAAAGAGACTATCCTGGTCGACGGCCATATCGACGTCCCGTACCGTATCAATGACGAGTGGGAAGATGTTACCTTCGCCACCCCAAAGGGTGATTTTGATTATCCAAGAGCCGTAGAGGGCGGCCTGAACGCGCCCTTTATGTCTATTTATATTCCTGCCAGCTATGAAGAGTCTGGTGGCAGTGTACTGCTGGCCAACCGTTTGATTGACAGCGTAGAAGCCATTGTGGGCCGTGCACCAGAAAAATTTGCCATCGCCCACTCTGTGGCAGACGTAGAAGCCGCGTTTAAAGCCGGTAAAATTGCTCTGCCTATGGGCATGGAGAACGGCACGCCTCTGGAAGGCAGCATGGAAAACCTGCAGCACTTCTATAAGCGCGGCGTGCGATACATCACCCTGGCGCACTCCCAAGCCAACCATATTTCTGACTCTTCCTACGATCTACGCCGTAAATGGCATGGCCTGAGTGATTTCGGCAAGCAGTTAGTTACCGAGATGAACAATATTGGCATGATGATCGATATCTCTCACGTCTCAGACGATGCCTTTTATCAGGTAATTGAACTGACTAAAGCGCCGGTCATTGCCTCACACTCTTCACTGCGTAAATTCACACCAGGTTTTGAGCGCAATATGGACGACAAAATGATCAAAGCCCTGGCTAAGAATGGCGGTGTGGTGATGATCAACTTCGGTTCCAGCTTCGTCTCCAATCAGGCACAAGCCTGGGGCAAGAAACGCAGCGCCGCAATGAAGGATGCACAGGCCAAAGACCGCGCCTCCTTCGACAAGCAGTATCGTCAAAATAACCCCTACCCCTTTGCCACGCTGGAAATCGTGCTGGACCATATCGACCATGTGCGTGATTTAGTGGGTATCGAGCATATTGGTATTGGTTCTGACTATGACGGTGTGGGTGACTCACTGCCGACCGATCTAAAAGATGTATCCACCTACCCCAACCTGGTGCAGGGCCTGTTGGACAGAGGATACAGCGAAGCGGATATCCGTATGATTCTGTCTGAAAACCTATTACGCGTATGGCGTCAGGTGGAAGAGTACGCCGCCAAGCACTAATCGCGCTCTTAGCGACCCCCACAAAAGGCCTTGCTTAACACAAGGCCTTTTTGTTTATTCACGCAGCCATTTCCCGCCTGGGGCTGTACATCATCTGTACGAGTGTTAGGATCGCCGCCCAGGTTGCTTCGGCAAATCTTCTAATCGGCTGAACCTTCAGCCCTGACCAAGGACTTATCATGTCTAAGACCTATAACACTTCCGAGCTGCAAGCCAGCTATGGTATCGGCCTGCAAATGGGCGAGCAGCTAGCCTCTAACCCTTTCGAGGGCCTGGATATTGACGCCGTACAAGATGGTTTGGCAACCGCATTCCATCAGCTGCCCAGCGCCGTGAGCAACGACGACCTGCGTACTGCATTTAATGCTATTCATGAGAAGATGCAGGCAGCCAAGGCAGAACAGTCCAAGGCCGTTATCGCTGAAGGCGAGAATTTCCTGGCAGACAACGCCAAACGTGACGGCGTAACCGTCACTGACTCCGGCCTGCAATATGAAGTACTGAACGAAGGTAATGGCGACAAGCCGGTTGCCTCCTCTACCGTGCGCACCCACTACCACGGTACCCTGATCGACGGTACGGTATTCGACAGCTCTTACGAGCGCGGTCAACCTGCCGAGTTCCCGGTCGGTGGCGTGATTAAAGGCTGGACCGAAGCCCTGCAACTGATGCAGGTTGGTGCCAAATGGCGTTTATATGTACCTTATCAACTTGCCTACGGCGAGCAAGGTGCAGGCGCGGCTATTAAGCCTTTCAGCACCCTGATTTTTGACGTAGAGTTGCTGGATATTCTGTAATATCCCTGGCTGGCAATGTTGCTGGCCATACATATATTTGGCGGCGCGCCATCAGGTGCGCCGCTGCAAGGATGAATAATGCGTAACCTGCTATGGATAATGGCCTGTTTAAGTTGCTTTGCCTTAGGTTACCTCGCCGCTTCTCTCTCTACTGCGCCCATAGATGTAAATACTGCTGCAATCAGCGAAACGCCGCCGCCAACCACCGCAGTGACTTCGGATGCCACGCCAGATGTAACTCACACGCCTCCCCCGGCGCCAATCTTCAGTCAGTCGGAAGAACAAGACCAGCAACCTGCCCTGAACGCTAAATTAGAAAAACAACTGCAGGACAAACAGCGCACCATCGACAAGCAGCGTACTCAACTGCGAAAAATATTAAACAGTAAAGCCTATCAAAAGGCACTGGCGGAAACTATCCAAGTGACTGACGAGGATATTGAACGGGACAAGCTACCGGAACCCTTCAGGTCATTTGTTAATGGGCTGGATGGTCATGTTGCCGAGCAGTATCTGGCGTTGATCAATGAGCCTCAGGATCAAGACGAGGCTTACAGGCTGACACAAAATATTGCAGACTTTCTGCAAATGCATGAACTGTCTCATTTGTACGAGATAGAAAATGTCCGTTGTAGCCAATCGGTCTGCGAGATCCGCGGTTTAAAAGATACAGATTCGCTGCGTATTGCGTTAGATGCGCTGAGTAAGCAGCCTTTCTGGCGACAGAACTTTAATTCCACTTCTTCGTCCAGCTCGAATAGCAAAGAACATGGTAAATACTTATACCTGCTGGCAGGTCGAAAGGTAGTCTCTATCCCCAAATAACAAAAGGCCTGAAGAATCAGGCCTTTTTTATCTGCAACCACAATCAGTTGGCGCGGCTCACCAACAGTGCGTCAACCAGATAGTTGTAAGCCCCTTCACCGATTTGTGCAGCAATAGCCTCGATATCCGGTGAGAAATAGCGGTCGTGGTCATAAAAAGCCACGCGCTCCCGCACCAGGCCATAGCCCTGCTCTACCTTAGCACTGGACAGCAACGGACGACGAAAATCCATGCCCTGAGCGGCAGCCAGTAGCTCTACCGCCAGAATACCGCGGGTATTCTCAGCCATATCCGCCAGACGACGACCGGCAAAGGTGGCCATAGACACATGATCTTCCTGATTAGCTGACGTTGGCAAACTGTCCACCGAAGCCGGATGGGCAAAGGTTTTGTTTTCCGACGCCAGCGCTGCGGCCGTAACCTGTGCCAACATAAAACCGGAGTTTACCCCGCCGTTATTGACCAAAAAGGGCGGCAGCTTAGACAGACCGCTGTCAATCAACAGCGCCATACGACGCTCAGACAAGGCACCGATTTCGGCAATGGCCAGCGCCAGGTTGTCTGCAGCCATGGCCACCGGCTCGGCATGGAAATTACCGCCGGAGATAATGTCATCACCAAATACCAGAGGATTGTCGGTGACGCCATTCGCCTCAATTAACAACACCTCAGCGGCCTGGCGCATCTGAGTTAAACACGCGCCCATCACCTGTGGCTGACAGCGCAGTGAGTAAGGATCCTGCACCTTTTCACAGTCATGATGGGACTCCCCTATGCCCGAGCTGTCGCCGAGTAAATCACGGTACGCCGCCGCCATATCAATCTGGCCGAGCTGACCACGGGCTTCATGAATACGCGCATCAAATGGCGCACGGCTACCCAGCGCCGCTTCCACGCACATAGCCCCGCCAACCGTGGCTGCCGCCAACAAGTCTTCGGCGTAGAACAAGCCTTCCAGAGCAAAAGCGGTGGAGGCTTGGGTACCGTTTAACAGCGCCAGGCCCTCTTTGGGCGCGAAGGTGACAGGTTCAAGCCCGGCGATTTTCAGGCCCTCAGCGCCAGTCAGTTTCTCGCCTTTATGGCGCACATGGCCTTCGCCCATCAACGGCATACTCATATGCGCCAATGGGGCTAAATCGCCGCTGGCCCCTACCGAGCCTTTTTTCGGTACACAGGGGTACACTTCGGCATTTAACAAGGCAATCAGGTTTTCAATCACCTGTAAGCGAATACCAGAGAAACCACGGGCCAAGCTGTTGATCTTCAGCAACATCATCAGCCTTACTGTGCTGTCATCCATCAACTGGCCGGTACCGGCCGCATGGGAAAGTACGATGCTGCGCTGCAGCAGTTCCAGCTCTTCGGGTTTGATTCTGGTGTTGGCCAGCAAGCCGAATCCGGTGTTGATTCCGTAAACCACCCGACCTTCATCGAGGATTTTTTTCACTGTGGCCGCCGAGGCATTAATCACAGGCTTAGCCTGCTCGTCCAGCTCAATGGTCATCGACTCGCGGCTGGCGGCGCGAAGCTGCGCTAAAGTTAGTTTTCCGGGTTGGAGTTTTAGCCTGGCCATTATTTGTTCTCCAGCATAGGTAGATCCAGGCCGTGCTCTTTGGCACAGCGTTTGGCAATGTCGTATCCCGCGTCGGCATGGCGCATGACGCCGGTTGCCGGGTCATTCCACAATACCCGTCCCACCCGCTTGGCAGCCGCGTCGCTGCCGTCACATAAAATCACCACACCGGCATGCTGGGAAAAGCCCATGCCCACGCCACCGCCGTGATGCAAGCTAACCCAGGTAGCGCCACCAGCGGTGGACAGCAGAGCGTTTAGCAATGGCCAGTCAGATACCGCATCCGACCCGTCCAGCATACTTTCGGTTTCACGGTTAGGGCTGGCTACCGAGCCTGAGTCCAGATGGTCACGACCAATCACCACAGGCGCTTTAAGCTCACCGTTTTTCACCATCTCATTAAAGGCCAGAGCCACACGGGCACGGTCTTTCAGGCCAATCCAGCAAATACGGGCGGGCAAACCCTGGAACTGAATGCGCTCACGGGCCATATCCAGCCAGTTATGCAAATGGGCGTTATCGGGGATCAGCTCTTTAACTTTCTGGTCGGTTTTATAGATATCTTCCGGGTCACCAGACAGCGCGGCCCAGCGGAATGGCCCGATGCCCTCACAAAACAACGGGCGGATATACGCCGGTACAAAGCCAGGGAAATCAAAGGCATTGGCCACTCCTTCCTCAAAGGCCATCTGGCGGATATTGTTGCCATAGTCCAAGGTGGCTGCGCCGCGCTCCTGCAAGGTCAGCATAGCGCGCACCTGCACGGCCATAGACTGTTTGGCCGCTTTAACTACCGCGGCTTCATCCTGCTGGCGCATGCTGGCCGCCTGTTCCATGGTCCAGCCTTGCGGCAAATAGCCATTTAACGGGTCATGGGCAGAGGTTTGGTCGGTGACCACATCCGGGGTGATATTGCGCGTAACCAATTCAGCAAACACATCGGCAGCATTGCCCAGCAAACCTACTGATACCGGACTGTCTGAGGCATTAATGATGGCCAGGGCTTCATCCAGGGTTGCGGCCTTTTTATCCAGATAACGGGTACGCAGGCGAAAATCGATACGGGTTTCATCCACATCCACTGCCAGCATTGAAAAACCAGCCATAGTGGCCGCCAGCGGCTGGGCGCCCCCCATACCACCAAGCCCGCCGGTAAGTACCCACTTGCCTTTTGCTTCGCCGTCGAAGTGCTGTCTTGCCACGGCGCCAAAGGTCTCGTAGGTGCCCTGCACAATGCCCTGACTACCGATGTAAATCCAGCTACCAGCGGTCATCTGGCCGTACATCATCAGGCCCTGCTTATCCAGCTCGTTAAAATGCTCCCAAGTGGCCCAGTGTGGCACCAGGTTGGAGTTGGCAATGAGCACTCGCGGGGCATCTTCGTGGGTTTTAAATACCCCAACAGGCTTACCTGACTGCACCAGCAAAGACTCGTCCAGTTCCAGGCGCTGCAATACTTCAACAATTTTATCGAAACACTGCCAGTCACGCGCTGCCCGGCCAATGCCGCCATACACCACCAGATCTTCCGGCCGCTCGGCCACGTCAGGGTCTAAATTGTTCATCAGCATGCGCAAGGCGGCCTCGGCCTGCCAGTGCTTGCAGCTTAGTTGGCTGCCATGGGGCGCGCGGATCACCCGCGATGGATCATGTCGGTTGCTCATGTTATCTCCTGTTGATTCGTTCGCTTGGCACAAAAGTTAAATGGCCGCCAAGCTGATATTTTTCCCCCGGATGCGTCAGCAAAGCGTGGCTGACCACACCATCGCGGCTCCAGGTGGTTCGATGTAAGCGCAGGCAAGGCATTCCAGCCTGCAAATGCAGATATTGGATAGCCAGGGGATCGGCCAGTAGCGCTTCCACCCTATGCTCGGCTTCGGTCAGCGGTGCTGCCGTGCACAGGTATTCATGGGGCGTCAGGGCGCTAAAGTCCTGCTTAAGGTAATCAGGTGCCAGGGCCGGATTAACAAAACGCTGCTCAAGCTGTAATGGCTCATCGTCCTGCCAATGGCAGATCAGGCTGCTGTATAGCTTACTGCCCACCGGCAAAGCAAAGTGGGCAGCCAGGGCGTTATCAGCCTGGATTTCTGCCAGCTCGATAACTTGTGCCCGATGGTGACGCTCGCGCTCACGGATCTCGTCGGCAATATTGCGGATTTGCAGCATAGACGACTGACTTTTAAGTGGTGCCACGCAGGTCGCAGCACCCTGGGTACGTTGCAATACCCCCTGCTCTGCCAGCTCCTGCAAAGCGCGTCTGGCGGTCATACGGCTAACGCCGAATTCACCAGCCAGCTGGTTTTCAGACGGTACGGCATCGCCTTCCTGCCAGCGTCCGGTTTCGATACGCTGCAAAATATGCGACTTAATCTGCTGATACTTGCTGTCAGCCAAACGCTATCCCCTAATATTGGTTAACTGTCGATTAACATCGTTTTATAAATTGACACAAACAACTTGTCTATACAAGATAATAGTCAAGCACAGCCCGTGAAGGAAACTTGCCATGTCGGACACCCATAACGCAGACCTGTTACTTACCAATATCAATCTGGCCACCTTTGATCCTGCTCTTGGCCCCTACGGCATTATTGAGCAAGGCGCACTACTGGTGACGGGCGGCCATATTCAATGGCTGGGCAAACAGCAAGACTTGCCCAAGCTTGGCGACGTTAGTCACGCCGTGGACGGGCAAGGGCAATGGCTGCTACCGGGTTTTATTGATTGTCATACCCATTTGGTATTTGCCGGTAACCGTGCCGATGAATTTGAGCAGCGTCTGCAAGGGGTAAGTTATACCGATATCGCCAAGCAAGGCGGTGGTATACGCCGCACTGTTACCGCCACCCGCGAGGCCAGCGAAGCCCAACTACTGACCCTGGTGCTAAAGCGCGCCGAGGTACTGCTGGCACAGGGTGTTACCTGCATAGAAGTTAAATCCGGCTATGGCCTGGATGCAGACAGCGAGCTCAAGCTACTACGGGTTGCCAGGCAGATTGAAAAACATCTGCCGCTGACCATAAAAACCACCTTCCTCGGCGCCCACGCCCTACCGGCGGAATATCAGGATGACGCTCAGGGCTATATCGACCTGGTGTGTCAGCATATGCTGCCCCAAGTGGCCGAACAGCAACTGGCCGATGCCGTGGATGTATTTTGCGAAAACATTGGTTTTACCCTGGCGCAAACCCGGCAGGTATTCGAAGCTGCCAAACAACTGGGCCTGCCGGTAAAACTGCATGCCGAGCAGCTTTCCAATATGGGTGGCAGTGCGCTGGCTGCCGATTATCAGGCCTTATCGGTTGACCATATTGAGTTTTTGGATGAAGCGGGCGTAAAGGCCATAGCCCAAAGCGGCACGGTGGCCACCCTGCTGCCCGGCGCATTTTACTATTTGAGAGAAACCCAAAAACCACCTATCGACCTGCTACGCCAGTATCAGGTGCCTATGGCCGTGGCCACTGACTTTAACCCCGGCACCTCACCTATTTTGAATCTGCCGCTGATGCTAAATATGGCCTGCACCTTGTTTGCCTTAACGCCGGAAGAAGCCCTGCGAGGGGTAACCCAACATGCCGCCAAAGCACTGGGGCTGCAAAACACACTCGGCATGCTTAAAGTAGGTATGCAGGCGGATATGCAGCTATTGGATATCAGTCACCCCAACCAGCTCGCTTATCAGATTGGCGGCCATCCTCTGACGCGCTTATGGCAGGCCGGAAAACCAGTTAAGGGCGGGCAAAAGTAGCGGGGTTTGCGGAGCTCCCATAGCGCAGAGAGAATATGAACTGACCACAAAGCACACAAAGGTCACGAAGGGCCGGCCGAAAATAAAGTTTAAAATCAGTGGGTTAAGTTCGCGGAATTTGGGCTAGCCAGTATGCTATCTTCTTCGTGCTCTTCTGAGCTTCGTGGTGAGACTGGTATTTGGGTGTTTTTAACTCTGAAAAACTTGGTAAACACAAAAGTCACGAAGGGTTGCACTGGTTTGACGACAGCAATGAAAATAATCATTTTGGCTATATGTCCAAATCTGACAAAGAAAAAGGCAAATCTGTTGGTACTCACTTGGAAGGATGGTGAATACTTATAACAAGGCGCAGCACTCACTCCCTTCGGTCGCTGGGACGTCAAACGCTAACGCGTTTTTCCGCCCGTGTGCTTTGCGTTATACGATTAAATATATGAACGAGAAGCTCCTCAAGATTATTAATGAACGTCAGTTGGTTTCTGTGATGAACAAAACCAAGTGGCGTGAAGTATGCGAGGATTTTGAAGAACTTGATTCTCCACATATCTGTATTCGATATAAGTTAATTACGTCAGATGATATTTTTGGCTTTAGCCCAGTTTGGTGGGATCAATTATTAGAGGATGCTTCAGCAATAGAATGGCTTGATTTTGAGCCAGTTGTGAGTGAGCATCGAGGTCGCCTCGTATCAAATAAAAAGACAGATAGGTCTGCTGAGATACTTAGTATTTTAAGGAGACATAGTATTAGATATTCAAATCAGGAATCATACTTTCGAGTCTGGGGTTACTTAACTCCAGGGGATTGTCCTGAGTTCGTATAACAAGGCCATTCAACATTAGCGCGCTGGGACGCCCAATACTCTGCTTCTTTTGTGTTGTCGCTGCGCTCCAAAGTAACACAAAAGAAGCTACATATTGGCCGCCGTTGATGGCGGCGTTATACATACACAAGGAATGCATAGTGAAAACCCGAATAATGTATATCGAAAATAAAAGCGGTGATGAATTAAATGGCGCAGGCCGGATAGGTCGAGTGCGCTTTTCAAAAACTGGGAAGACAATTTATTACCGTGATGCTGAGCTTCAATCTTTGAAAGGATATGGCTTTAAATCCAACTATTTTGATGTGAATACTGGGGAGCATTATTGGGTATCAGGTCCTAAGAAAAATGGACAAGATACGCTTTACCCAGATCACATTGAAATTGATGAAGATGTGCGAGAAGAATATTGGCGTGATGTTCGTGGTGTTGATTGTGATCTTTCCGTCTTTAAAAGCCAAGGCTCTACGGTTGGTTGGCGTGCAGAGCAGTACCGTAGGTAAGCGTATGTATAACAAGTTAAAGCAGCGGAAAACCACTCGCTGCGTTCCCGTTTTCCGCTGTTCAAAGCGTTAGATTTACGGAGTAACATGCTAGCTTCACTTTTTCTTTTCAGTTCCATTGCAAGTTTCTCCGCTGAGACAATATCGGGTTATTGGTTTGGAAATGATGATGAAGATAATCGTCAGTTTCTTGTATACCGAAGTGATAATGGCGAATACATATCTCTACAACAGTTCTTAGAAGACGATACTGTAGTTAAATGGAGTATTCAGTTTGGTTACTGGGAGTTGCTTGATCAAAAAATTGTTGTTAGCCATGTTGGTACATACGATAAAAATGGTGTAAAGACTACAGGGTCCTGTGAATTAGAAACTTCATCATATCAGGTTTTAGAAGGTAATCATGACACCTTAAAGTATCGTTCCTTAGATTCTAATACTGTGTATGTCACCTATCGCACTTCTCCAGATAAAATAAGTGGTAATGACTTTGTTGACTACATCGAAGTAATCATAAAGGGAATAAATATGCATCGGACTAATTGCGAGTAAACCTAACAAAAAACTATTATCACTCACTGCGCTCGTTGGGACACAAACACGTAGGCTCCCTTCGCTTCGCTCAGTATTATAGCCTACGTATTTGTGCCCCAAAGTTGGGCGTTATGCAATCAAAAGAGCACCCAGCATGAAATACTTACTTTCTCTTCTGTTCATTATCCTGCTTCCAGGCACCGTCTATGGCGAGGATCTTGGATACGCTGGCTATAACAAAGAAGGTCAGAGTGTAGGAGAAAAGTTAAGTGAGCTAAAAGGCGATAAATCTTTTAATGTCTACGAGCAGGGCGGGTGGACTATCGCTAGTTCTCAAGATGGCGTGATGTACAGTTTTACTCCAGAAAATCACCCTGCGCATCCCGCGTATGTAGAGAGGCGAGTGATTGAACGCGAAGGTGCTGTTTATATAGATATGTCGGCACGCTGTGGGGCATCAAAGGCTGCCTGTGATGATCTTGTAAGATCATTTCAAGAGTTAAATAAAAAAATCATCCAGAACATGGGCGGATAAATGCATAACAAGGCCATTAAAATCTGGCCGCAAAATGCGCGGCCTACGACGCTCCTATCGTTACGCGCTTTATGGCGGCTACATGGACTCCCCCGTTTGTCAAACAACAGCTACACTATTTGATGTGTGGTATGGGACTGCCGCTCTACATTCGGCCTGTTAATGGGCTTGCTCGTGCCCTGGCCATGATGACAAATGGGTAAGGAATCCATTTGAACGCCCAAAGGGCGGCCCGCAGGGCGAGCACAAGGATAGAGCGAGTAATTTCGCGTGTGGGATCTCATTCGTCAGAAGGCTTTTTGAAGCCCGCCGCAATTGCCGAAACAACACCCCCCTAAGCGGCCCAAGCCGCTTTAATCCCGCTTAAAATTTCCGGTCAGTTCAGGGCGCTGCTAAAAGGTGGGCAATTTACTGGGAGAAAATTGAGTGGAAGACACGTCTGGGATGGTATCGCCCGGAATTTGCGACAATTTCTTTAGGAATAAAATTGAACAGCTTTAGCTGACCTGACAGGCAACAGGCAACAGGCAGGATGCTTATTGTAAATGGGACTGGCGCACCACAGAAGGTGCGTCATATAAGTCATGGAACGCTTTCCTCAATGGTTGCCATATAAGTTTGGCAAAACCCCGGGAAAGGAGGAGTGCATATCATTCGTTAGCTTTCAGAAGAAGCATGAAGTTTTATCTCCGCTATCTTGATGATTTTAGCTCACAAGGTGCTTATACTAAAACCTTAGCAAAGTACGACTGGATAACACTACGATTTGTTATCCATCTAGCTTTTCAGCGCTTAGTTCATTTATAAACGTATTTCAGCCACCTATCGCTGACAAGCTAGATAGTTCAGGTGGTCATGGCTTGAACTTCCGCCATACAAACCAACTGCCAGTAAAGGCTTTATGTTCACAAGGATGAGTATGAGCACATTAGACTGCCCCACCTGTAAGAAAAAGGCGATGTCAAACTGGGATAAGCTCAACCTGAGCCCTCTAGCGACAAAAAAGTGCGCTAATTGCGGTGCATGTCTTTCAGTTCCTTTTTACACAGCACTTATACCTATAATACCCATAATGGCTTTGATGCTCATTATATTAAGCAAAGGTTTATCTGGTTCTTTTATAAATCAAGCATTTCCTATTTTCGGTTTAGCTATTGTATTTATCTTATTAAACTTTGTACCTTTAAAATCTAAAAAGTAATTTATACATACAAGTCAAGGCAGAGGGACTTTGCATGTTAATAGTTGGTTTTCCTCAGCGTGTAAGGTAGTTTAGTTGCAACGCTCCCTCTAAATGGGAAACGGAATTTTATTAGGGAACTTAAACTCAAGCACCTAAGGCCCATACTCAACACAGCAAAAGAGTGCAAAGAGGCTTGATTTATCCTTTTAAGCACCCTGATACGAAGATGACAACGACAAGAAAAGTTATGATGATCCTTACCGCCCGAAATATTAAATCCACATTAATAATGAGCATTACCATGGCAGTAACACTGTTCTTGATTAGGATTTTTTACCAAGACCTAGATGTTACAGCATTAAATCTCATCCCCTATTTAGGGTCGGCCTTGGCGGGAGTCATTACAGTATTTTTATATTTGTATGCTTTTCCAAGCCAAAGAAAAGATACCTTTCTTACTTTTTTTATTCCCGGCATGGTTTTAATGGCGAGCATAATTGTAAGCGGCTTGGCTGACCTCTGGTTTGTTGATGAGCTGATCTTTGCACTGGCTTTTATATTGGGCGGGAAAGAGATTTCAAAGCCCACCGAAGGCGCTTTATAACGATCACTGTCGCGGGCTAGATTGAGCAAAGCGCGACATAGCCCCAGAAGGGGCAGTCCATATCAGTCGATATGCCACTTAAAGGATTATCATGGAGTCACACATACTTGCATCTCAATTACGCCGGCCCAATGGTGAGGAGGCGTCTGAAGTTGCACAAAAGATGAATGAGGCAAACCGTGCCCTCAACCTTAAATGCATTGAACTTTTGCAGCTAAGGGCATCAGAGTCACTGTTAGAAATTGGCCCGGGTAATGGCGCATTTGTAGCCGATATTCTTAGTATGGCCAGCGACATCTCTTATATGGGGCTTGATTGGTCTCCAGACATGGTCGAAGAGGCAAAGCGTCTCAACGAGCACTTGGTAGAGCAGGGATGCGCGCAGTTTCAACAAGGCAGCTCTGAACAACTTCCCTTTGAAGCAAGCACATTCAATAAAGTGCTGACCGTTCACACCCTGTACTTTTGGAAAAACCCCGGCGATCACCTGGCAGAGATTCGGCGGGTAATGAAACCTAACAGCCTCTTTTGCATTGCATTCGGAGATCGTGCCTTTATGAAGGATCTTCCCTTTGTACCCTATGGTTTTAATCTCTATGACTGCGCAGAAGTCTGTGCACTACTACGCTCTTGCGGCTTTCAAATAGTGGATACCTATCAGCACAAGGAAAGTGGGCTGAGTAACACAGGCGAGCATGTGGATAAGGTCATTAACATTATTACAAGCAAGGTCTAAGGCTGCTGCTCCGGCGAATGCCACAAGCCTAGCCCTGTTGTAAAAGAGCCACTAAGCCGTTTTTATTTGTGCGCCACCAGCCCCAAAACCAGGACGAAATGCAGAAAATAAACCAGACCTATCTGGACGAAGATTTTTCAGGCCAGGACCTAAGCGATTGCTACTTTCAGAACTGCAAATTTTATCGCTGTAACTTCGAGCGCGCGGCTCTGCGGGATGCTCGTTTCGAAAACTGCACTTTTATTGAGCCAGGAGATCCTGAAGGGTGTCAGTTCAACTATTGTGATCTGCGCGATGCTCGCTTTACCCAGTGTCAGTTGGCCTTGGCAAACTGGAGAGGAGCAAACTGCCAAGGTGCTGAATTTAGAGATTGCGACCTGAAAGGCGCTAACTTCGCTCATGCTCAGTTCTGTAACAGGGTCAGCCATCAATTGTACTTCTGCAATGTGATTATTACCGGCTGCAATCTGAGCTATACCAACTTTGAACGGCAGTGCATTGAGAAATGTGACCTTTCTGAAAACAAGTGGTCAGGGGCTAACTTACGCGGTGCCTCATTCAAAGAGTCCGATCTAAGTCGAGGCGTATTCTCAGCCCAAAGCTGGGGAGAGTTCAGTGTAATTGGCTGCAACTTAAGCCATTCGGAATTAGACGGCCTGGATCCACGCCGGGTTGATCTAACTGGTGTCCAAATTTGTGCTTGGCAACAGGAACAGTTACTGGAACAGCTTGGTTTGATTGTCATGCCAGACTAAGGGATATTTCTGGCACCCAATATGGGAAAGCCTAAAATCCTTGCTATCTGAACAGGCAGCCACGCAAACAATAACGCGTTTTATCGTAAAGGAGCAGCCACCGCTTATGAGCCCAAAACAGCTAGTCTCTGCCTGGGTAGACGCCTTCAACCAAGGCAATGCCGATAAGATTACCGAATTCTATGCCAGTGACGCTATTAACCATCAGGTAGCCAATGCGCCGGTCGAAGGCAAAGAGGCTATCCGCGCCATGTTCAGAGCCGAATTTGCCAATGCCAAGATGGTTTGTATCGTCGAAAATATATTTGAAGATGGCGACTGGGCAATCCTGGAGTGGAAAGACCCCATCGGGCTACGAGGCTGTGGCTTTTTCAAGGTGGAAAACAGCTTAATTACTTTTCAGCGCGGGTACTGGGACAAGCTCAGTTTCTTAAAAGCGCATAACTTGCCTATTCCCCAATAAGACGCAGCAATACTCGTCCCCACAAGCTGCAATACCCTATCGGCCCCTATAGATTGAGATACAAAGGGCCTGACCTTGCCCCTTTTATTCTCAGCAGATGACCATTGCGGACAGGCAATAGTTGAGGAAACTGCTACAACTGTTGGTATCAGTTAAGGCATGGTTGGAGGAACTGATGCTGAGAATACTTAAAATCTTACTGGTTCTTTTTATTGGTCTGCACGCGCTGATATACGCAGTGCAAAATATTGCAAATCTGGGCCCGGCTCATGCCGCACTGGGTTATGTGCTATCAAATCAGGGGCATGAGGTTTACCCCGACAGTATGTTTTTCTCTGTAACCCATCCCATGCTGCATTGGTGCGCCCTGTGGCTGGTGATTCTCGGCGAGTCAGCGGTTGGCTTCTTTGGTATCAAAGGGGCGGTGAGCATGCTGGCGGCGCGAAAAGGCTCATCTGCGCAGTTTCATGCCGCTAAAACCAGCGGCGTGATCGCGGCGGCACTTGCATTACTGGTCTGGTTTGGGCTTTTTATGACCTTTGGGGCGGCATTCTTTCAAATGTGGCAAACCCAAGTCGGCACGGGTTCTATGGAGGGTGCCTTTATGTACTCGATGGCATCAGCAATTACTATGATGTTTGTCTATAGCACCGCGGATTGACCACGTCAGATCACATTGCTTTGACTAAATCTGCAGCTTTGGTGGTAAATTGGTAGGTCGATTGAGACTCCCCCAAAGCGAACGCGCGCCTTGTGGTGGTAGATAACCACCCAGAGATTAATTGAAAAATGAGGACAAGCAGTGAATAAGGAATGGAACTTAACTCTTAACGATCAGCTAATCAGGATTACCAATAGTTGGTTTCATGGCATGAAACTCTATATCAATGGCGAGTTAAAAGACCATGACCGCCGACTTTTTGCCCTTGGCAACCTGGTCACCCTATCAGCAAAGCTGGACGATGGTAGTGTTCTAGAGGTTGAACCTAAGGCCATTTTCACGGTTGAAATAAAGGTATACCTAACCAAAGACAGTGAGCGTTCTGCGGTCTTTAGTTCATCAGACAGATTACCATTGTCCCAGCAACGCACATTGCGTCAAAGCAAATAGCAATGCCCCCTAGCCGGTACATCCATTCTCTACACAACGTATTAAGGGTATTGCACTATGAAAATGAATTACTTTGTCTTTGGCACCAACGATATGGTTAAAGCCATTGGCTTTTATGATGCCTTTTTTGAAGATACCGGCGTTAACAAAGGCCAGGCAATGGGGCGCATGACGTTATGGACAAACGGCGATTTTATGTTTGCCGTCGCCGAGCCTTTTAACGCTGAACCAGCCACTAACGGCAATGGCACTATGCTGGGGCTGAATTTAGGCTCTAAGCAGGAGGTGGAGCGGTTATACCAAAAAGGTCTGGCATTGGGTGGCCAAAGTGAAGGTGAACCCGCCGTCAGGTCAGGGCGGTTTTCAGCTTATTTTCGAGATCTTGACCAGAATAAAATTTGCTTGTTTGCGTAATTAAGTCACTTAGCATACTTAGCTGACCTTTATCCGCCCAAGGGGTTTATGTTATCTAGAGAGAAGCCGCAAAGCATTGTGCAGTTTGCCCCTGGTATGGTGGTGGCTTACGGTCAGGCCATTGATGCCATCACCCACCATCACCCGTTATGGCAGCTGTGTCTGCCCAGTGAAGCCAGCTTGCTTAATGATCGGCCCTTATCGTCAGGGGCGGTTATTGCCCCCAACATCCCCCATAGGCTGGCCATGCCTAATGGCTGGGTAATTTTAGCAGAGCCACAAAGTCTGCTGGGTGAAGCTATCAGCCAGCTTCCCACCGTGCTCCCGCAGATAATTGATGCAAGCAACTGGCAAACTCTATTGCAGCAACTACAAGGTTACCCAAAGCTAACAGAGGCTTTGCAATACAATCCCTATCTTTGCCAGGATCCAAGATTACAAAAACTATTGGCCAAACTGGACGCCTGCTTTAGTGGTGATTGCTTAAAACCGGAGCAATGGCGTGCCCATCAGGTAGCCAATTGGCTGGCACTGTCTGAAAGCCGCTTTTTACACCTGGTAAAAGCCGAATTAGGCATGGCCTGGCGCCCCTACCTGCTGTGGCGACGACTGATTTGCGCCATGCAAGCGCTTCGAGGGGGAATGTCGTCTACCCAAGCAGCTCATCTGGCGGGTTTTAGCGACAGTGCCCATTTAAGTCGTACCGTTAAGGCTACTTTTGGCATGACCAGCAAGCAATTGTTGCAAAGCTTCCAACCCTAAGTTAGCCAGTTTATTCAATTTATACGCCGATTTAGGGGCTATTCTGCCTTCCATTCAATAAGGAGGCACAAATGACCACAGCCTATTTGCAGGAAACCACCCTGCTCGATTTCAGCCACAGCAGTATTCAACAACTGATATCCGACAAGCACTGGCGTGCCCTTAGCACTCAGAACGCAATCGCCGCCGTGTACAGCTTTGTGCGCGACGAGATTCTGTTTGGTTACAACGCCGATGACAGTATTCCTGCCAGCCAGGTACTGGCCGACGGTTACGGCCAGTGTAATACCAAAAGCACCTTATTTATGGCGCTCCTGCGGGCCCTTGGCATTCCCTGCCGCCTGCATGGCTTTAGTATTTACAATGCGCTGCAACGTGGGGCGATTCCGGCCTACTTAATGCCGCTGGCGCCCAAACGCATATTGCACAGCTGGGTAGAAGTGCATTTAGCCGACAAGTGGCTGGATATCGAAGGCTTTATTATCGACAGGCCATTTTTACGCCAGGTTCAGCAGGCTTTTGGCGACTGCGGCAAATTCAGCGGCTACGGCATTGCGGTGCCCTGCCTGCAAAAGCCACAAAATGACTTTAACGGCGGCAATACCTATATTCAGGCTGAAGGGATCGCCGATGACTTTGGCCTGTTCACCCAGCCCGATGATTTTTATGCCAAGCATGGCAGCAATTTACGGGGTGTTAAAAAGCTGTTGTACCGCTATGTACTCAGGCATTTAATTAACTATAACGTCAATCGCATTCGCCGCTTGGGCATCCCACCCGCTAGGAGCAAGGTTTAACATACCTGGCCGCCTAAACAGGGTATAGTGGCGCCATTCACTTGCCCAACGGCTCATCTTGCAGATATTTATGTACCAACTTCACGCATTCAATCCACAACAGTTCTTGCAGCAGAATTGGCAAAAACAGCCAACGCTGATTCGTGGCGGCTTCCCCGGCTTTGTTGATTTATTGGATGAACACGATTTGGCTGGGCTGGCTCAGGAGCCAGACATTGATGCCCGGATTGTGTCCAGGCAAGGCAATAACTGGCAGGTTGCACAAGGGCCATTTGACGACTTTACGCCCCATTGCCATGGCCAGTGGAGCTTGCTGGTGCAAGGGGTGGATCTGTATCTGGATGAAGCCACTGAATTGTTGAACGCCTTTAACTTTATTCCGCGCTGGCGCATAGACGACCTGATGGTGAGTTACTCCGTACCTGGGGCCGGGGTTGGCCCGCACTTGGACCAATATGATGTGTTTATTATTCAGGGTAAGGGCCGCCGTCATTGGCAGGTAGGTGATAAGGGCCAGTATACCGAGCATCGCCCACACCCCCTACTCGGGCAGGTAGAGGCTTTCGAACCTATTATTGATGCGGTTTTGGAGCCTGGCGATATTCTCTATATTCCTCCCGGCTTTCCCCACTGTGGCGAGGCGATAGAGCCAAGCCTGAACTATTCGGTTGGCTTTCGCGCCCCCAACCAGCAAGATTTACTCTCGTCGCTGGCTGATTTTGCCTTACAACAGGAAGGGCTGACCCAGCGTTACCAGGATCCAGACCTGAAATCCCGCGCCCTAAGCGGTGAAGTGCTTAGCTGCGAAGTGGAAAAAATTCGAGCGTTGCTGCAAGCCAGCCTGCAAGGGCCGGCCTTTACCCAATGGCTAGGCAGCTTCCTAAGCCGGGGGCCGCAAGAAGAATCTTTTGAGGACGGCGAACTGCCGCTACATGCCTTGTTTGACTACCTGCAAAGCGGCCAGCCTCTACAACGCCGACTGGATTACAAAGGCGTGTGGTTGCAAACTGACAGTCCACAAGTTCAGTTACACCTTGGTGAGCTGAATACCACCTTAGATAAACATCTACTGCCCTATCTTGAGCCTATGTTGTCCCAAGCATGCTGGGAGAAACCGGACAACCTTGCGGACGAGACACTGATGTCGCTGTGCCAGGCTATTCTGCCGCTGGTGAATGCCGGGGTTTGGGAGCCTATCGAAGACTAAGCAAAATGGCGGCCTGGTTGTTCAGGCCGCATCAAACACAGGCGGCAAGCTAATCTATCCCCAACTCCTTGAGCTTACGGGTTAAGGTATTGCGCCCCCACCCTAACTTACGCGCAGCTTCTTGTTTATGGCCATGCGTATGGTGCAAAGCCCGTTCTAGCAAAATACGTTCAAAGCTTATAGCCGCGTCATTAAGAATATTCTGCTGCCCCGCTTGCAGCTGTTTATCAGCCCAGCCTGCCAGCAGACTCTGCCAGTCACCATTGCCTCCCTGCGCCACATCCTGAACAAGTGGCTGTTGATGCAATTCCGGGGGCAAATCCGATGGGATCACTTCCTTGCCGCTGGCCATCACGGTTAGCCACCGACACAGGTTTTCCAGCTGTCGCACATTACC
This sequence comes from Bowmanella pacifica, assembly GCF_014645355.1. GTDB lineage: Bacteria > Pseudomonadota > Gammaproteobacteria > Enterobacterales > Alteromonadaceae > Bowmanella > Bowmanella pacifica. The sequence goes on from NZ_BMLS01000004.1 coordinate 218,172, forward strand.
TGGCCAGGGTAAATTCGCCAGGATCTTAGCGGTATCTTTGCCCAGGGTTTTGGCTTCAACTTCCAATTCTTTGGCTGCCTTAAGCAAAAAATGCTCGGCCAGGGGCGCAATATCTTCTCGTCGCTCCGACAGCCTGGGAATATGAATGCGGATCACGTTCAGGCGGTGAAATAAATCTTCCCTAAACTTACCCTGAGCAACGCGCTGCTCCAGATTTTGGTGGGTGGCCGCGATAATACGCACATCTACCGAAACCGGATTATGACCGCCCACCCGGTAAAATTGCCCATCGGCCAGCACCCGCAATAAACGCGTTTGCACGTCCAGTGGCATATCACCAATTTCATCTAGAAACAGCGTACCGCCATCGGCCTGCTCAAAACGCCCTTGTCTGGCATTTTGTGCGCCGGTAAAAGCGCCTTTTTCATGGCCAAAGAGTTCAGATTCGATCAGGTCGGTGGGAATGGCGGCCATGTTCAGGGCAATAAAAGGCGCTTTGGCTCTTGGACTATGGCGATGCAAGGCCTTAGCCACCAACTCCTTGCCGGTACCTGATTCCCCGTTTATCAGCACACTGATGCTGGAGCGGGATAAGCGCCCGATGGCGCGAAAAACTTCCTGCATGGCCGGCGCCTCGCCGATAATTTCGGTTTCCAGGCGTGGCGTTTGCCGTTGTTGCAAACGCAATTGTTCGCGGGAGTGAGCCAAAGCCCGCTTCACCAGATTCACGGCTTCATCGATATCAAAGGGCTTGGGCAGATACTCAAAAGCGCCACCCTGATAGGCATTTACGGCGCTATCCAGGTCCGAATGGGCGGTCATAATAATAACCGGCAAATTCGCGAACTGACGATGTACCTCTTCAAGCAACTGCATCCCATCCATCTGCGGCATACGGATGTCTGATACTATCACTTCGGGCTGCTGCCCGGCTTCCAGTTGACGCAGCAAGTCCTGCGGATTTTCAAAGCAGTAACACTGAATATCTGCCGTTTGCAGGGCTTTTTGCAGCACCCAGCGAATAGAGCTGTCATCGTCTACAATCCAAACCGGGGCAACACTCATAGGCTTGGCTCCTTCTTATCAATAGGCAGATAAATGGTAAATTCGGTATGGCCTGGCCAGCTTTCCACCTCGATTTTGCCCCTATGATGGTCAATCAGGTTCTGGGCGATAGACAGGCCCAGCCCGGTGCCATCCTGCTTGCCAGTGACCATGGGATAAAACAAGGTATCTTTCAGCCTTTCTGGAATGCCCGGACCGTTATCGATAATCTTAATCTGAGCACATAAGGGATAACGCTTACCGTGAATGGTGACCTGTCGCTCAATACGGGTGACAAAACGGATAACTCCCTTCCCTTCCAGCACTTGCACGGCGTTGCGGGCAATATTCAGCACCGCTTGCTGGATTTTTTCTTCATCAATCCACAACTCAGGAATACTGGGGTCGTAGTCCCTCACAAGCTGTACATCGGCAATTTCGTCGAGACTTAGCAAGGTGCGAATTTTTTCCAGCACTTTGTGCAGATTATGCCACTGAAAACTGGGCGGCTTATTGGGACCAAGCAGCCTGTCGACCAAATTGCGTAGGCGGTCGGCCTGTTCAATGATCAAGCCAGTGAACTCGCGCAGCTCGGCGTCTTCAAGCTGCTTTTCTAACAATTGTGCCGCCCCACGCAACCCGCCCAGCGGATTCTTAATTTCATGAGCTAAACCACGCACCAATTCCCTGGCAGCTTGTTGCTGCGCCCACAATTGATTTTCCTGACTAATGCGACGCAGGTGATCGATCTTTTTGATTTCAAGCAGCAGCATGGGTTGCCCCTGATGCTCAATGCTGGATACCGTGATATCTGCTAACGAATGGCGCCCGTCGGCAAAGATGACCTGCACCTCGCTGTCAGAGAAGCTGTCTCTGTCACGTAATGCATTGACCAAACGCTGCGTTTCTATGCTGGACTGCAAAAACAGCTTGCGCAGTTCATGGCCCTGCAGCTGATTTAAGCTTTGTTCAAAAAAGGCTTCTGCCGCCGGATTGGCATACCTGACCTTTAGCTCGCTATCCAGCACCACTAATGCCAGCGACAATTGGCTAATCAAGCCTTGTGGAAATCCTGTTGTCACCCATACCTCGCGATTTTTCTGCCGCCGGTCTGCTATCACCGAGACGCTATGCACCAATATAGTGCAAAAGCTCAGAAGACACGCATTATTTTAATGCGCTAACAGCCGCGGTGTCGTTTGGATGCCTCAACCTGACCGGTTCAAGACAGACGCCTGGTGCAGGTAAAAGATTCTGCTTGGAGACGATGCAAGGATCTTGCCCGATTTGCCCACTAGTTGAACTTCTATTTTGTGTTCGCCTCTGGGCACACCTTGCAGGGAGAATTGCGGAGATGCCTTGGTTGACACCACCTGGCCATCTAACACCAGTTGGAACATACCTGTGCCTTTGGGGTCAATGCTGGCGCTGACATTCACTTCCCCCAAGTTATTGCGGATTGTTTCCTCATGAGCTGGAGACTGAATGCTGATGTTGTAGTGGATACCAGGTTTTGGCGGTGTAGTAGTGGGCTTAGCGTCCTGTTTTGGCGCAAGCGACTGTGAGGTATTGGCACTTGGCAGAGCAACAGGTACGGCACCGGCCACGGGCCGATCCGTGTACACAACAGTGCCATCGGCTTTAACCACTTTATACAATGTGGCGCCTTGTACCGACAGGGCAAACATGGCTAAAAGCCAGCTCAGTCTCATCTGACCCCCAAATTATTGCCTTTCAACCAGACTCTGCTCTGACAGTGTAGCCTGAGCCGGAGCAACAAAAAAGCCCGCACAATGGCGGGCTTGTTATGCAAGATGAGACTTACACGCTGTAGTACATATCGAATTCTACCGGGTGCGTGGTCATGGCCAGTTTTTCCACTTCCAGGCGCTTGATAGCGATATAAGCGTCGAGCATGTCGTCAGACATAACACCGCCTTCCTTCAGGAAGTCGCGGTCTGCATCCAACGCATCCAACGCCATTTCCAGACTGTGCGCAACAGTTGGGATGTCTTTTGCTTCTTCTGGCGGCAGATCGTACAAGTCTTTATCCATGGCATCGCCAGGGTGGATCTTGTTCTTGATACCGTCTAGGCCAGCCATCAGCATAGCGGCGAAAGACAGGTAAGGGTTAGCTGCCGGATCAGGGAAGCGGATTTCAACACGACGCCCTTTCACGCTTGGTACGTGAGGAATACGGATAGAGGCACTGCGGTTACGTGCAGAGTAAGCCAGCATAACCGGTGCTTCAAACCCAGGTACCAGACGCTTATAAGAGTTGGTGGTTGGGTTAGTAAAGGCATTCAGTGCGCGAGCGTGTTTAATGATGCCACCGATATAGAACAGTGCATCTTCTGACAGACCTGCATACTTGTCACCAGCAAAGATGTTCTTGCCATCTTTGGAGATAGACTGGTGCACGTGCATACCAGAACCGTTATCACCTACCAGCGGCTTAGGCATAAAGGTCGCCGTTTTACCGTAGGCATCAGCCACGTTGTGTACAACGTACTTATAAATTTGCACTTCGTCCGCTTTCTTAACCATAGTGTTGAAACGGCAAGCGATCTCGTTCTGACCGGCCGTTGCAACTTCGTGGTGGTGCGCTTCGATAGACAGGCCCATTTCTTCCATTACCAAGCACATAGCGGCACGGATGTCGTGTGCAGAGTCGACGGGAGGAACCGGGAAGTAACCACCTTTCACGCCAGGGCGGTGACCTTTGTTGCCACCTTCAAACTCAACACCTGAGTTCCACTTGGCTTCCATGGAGTCAATTTCATAGAAAGAACCGGCCATGTCAGTATGGAAACGAATGTCATCAAACATAAAGAACTCTGGCTCTGGCCCCATCAGAACGGTGTCACCAATACCAGTAGACTTCAGATATTCTTCTGCGCGACGGGCGATAGAACGCGGGTCACGATCATAGCCTTGCATGGTAGCTGGCTCGTAGATGTCGCAGCGAATATTGATTTGCGTTTCTTCTGCAAAAGGATCCAGTACTGCACTCTCCGCATCAGGCATCAACACCATGTCGGAATCGTTAATACCTTTCCAACCTGCGATGGAAGAACCGTCGAACATCTTACCTTCTTCGAAGAACTCTTCGTCCACCAGGGCAGCAGGAATAGTAACGTGCTGCTCTTTTCCTTTGGAATCGGTAAAACGCAAGTCAACAAACTTGGCTTCACTTTCTTTGATCAGGTCCAGTGCCTTTTCTACTGACATTATGTCCTCCAGGTTGATATTCAAAACGCAGATTTTAGTGCTCTGCGGATAAGTCGAACTTTGTTGATGCTTCAAAAGCCATTTTCATGCCAAGTTGCAGTATCCATTAGCTATGCAGCTTTTAGGGCATCAACCACTATATCGAGCCATTTTGGCGCAAGTAAAAGCACCAAAATAGTGCAGCATCGCACCAACATGGCGCACACTGTGCCAGAAAGATGCACCTAAACGTAAGCCGACTAGCGAAAAATCTCAATGTGTCGTCGCAAAATCCTTGAGAAAACTGTACAATCCGCCGCCTGAAAAAAGGCATTGGGTGAAAAAACCGACAAAACCGGCTTAAAAACCCAGCTTGTGTCGTCTGGATGCAATACACTCAGATCACAATGCCCGTAAATAGTATGACCAGATCCGCTCCACGCCACCAAGAGAGAATCAGATGAGTTCACAAAACACCTCATTAGAGAAATTGAGGAACATAGCCATAATTGCCCACGTTGACCACGGTAAAACCACATTGGTTGACAAACTATTGCAACAATCCGGTACGCTGGACAACCGCAAAGGCACAGACGAACGCGTCATGGATTCCAACGCCCTGGAAAAAGAGCGTGGCATTACTATCCTGGCCAAAAACACTGCTATTAATTGGAAGGACTATCGCATCAACATCCTGGACACACCGGGACACGCCGACTTTGGTGGTGAAGTTGAGCGCGTCCTGTCCATGGCGGATTCTGTTTTATTGCTGGTTGATGCTGTTGACGGCCCAATGCCGCAAACCCGCTTTGTAACCCAGAAGGCATTCGCCCACGGATTGAACCCCATTTTGGTTATCAACAAAATCGACCGTCCTGGTGCCCGTCCTGATTGGGTAATGGATCAGGTGTTCGATCTGTTTGATAACCTGGGCGCTACCGACGAGCAGCTAGACTTCCCTGTGGTGTATGCCTCAGCTCTGCAAGGTTGGGCCAGCCTGGATGAAAACGAACAAGCCAGCGATATGGAAGCCCTTTATCAGGCCATCGTCGATAAAGTATCGCCTCCCAAGGCAGACCCTGAAGGTTCTCTGCAAATGCAGGTATCTCAGTTGGATTACTCCAGCTACCTGGGCATTATCGGCATCGGCCGCATTAAGCGCGGTCAGGTTAAACTTAACCAGCAGGTCACTATTGTGGGTGCCGATGGCAAGAAGCGTAACGGCAAGATTGGTCAGGTATTTGGTTACCTGGGTCTGGACCGCTACGAAGCAGAAACTGCCAGTGCCGGTGACATCGTCGCCATCAGTGGTTTGGGCGAGCTGAAAATTTCCGACACTATCTGCGCCGTAGATAATGTTGAAGCCCTGCCTCCCTTGTCTGTAGATGAGCCAACGGTAACCATGACCTTCCAGGTTAACACCTCGCCGTTTGCCGGTCAGGATGGTAAATTTGTTACTTCACGTCAGATTCTGGAAAGACTGCAAACCGAACTGAAGCACAACGTAGCACTGCGTGTGGAAGAAACCGCAGACCCGGATAAATTCCGCGTCTCTGGTCGTGGTGAACTGCACTTGGGCGTTCTGATCGAAAACATGCGTCGCGAAGGCTACGAACTGGCCGTGTCCCGCCCGGAAGTTATCCTGCGCAGAGAAGGCGAGCAGTTGCTTGAGCCCTACGAAACACTGACCCTGGATATCGAGGAAGAGAACCAGGGTTCTATTATGGAACAGCTGGGTCTGCGCAAAGCAGAAATGCGCGATATGAATCCCGATGGCAAAGGCCGTGTACGTATCGACTTTGTGGTACCCAGCCGCGGTCTTATCGGCTTCCAGACCGACTTTATGACCCTGACCTCAGGTACAGGTCTGATGTATCACACCTTCCTGGAATACGGCCCGCATGCCGGGGGCCGTATCGGTCAGCGTAACAACGGTGTACTGATCTCCAATGGTAAGGGCAAAGCCCTGGCTTACGCCTTGTTCAACCTGCAAGAACGTGGCCGTTTGTTTATTGGTCACGGCGCAGAAGTGTACGAAGGCCAGATTATCGGTATTCACAGCCGAGATAACGACCTGACAGTTAATGCTCTGAAAGGTAAGCAGCTGACTAACGTTCGTGCCGCCGGTACCGACGAAGCGCTGACGCTAACGCCACCAGTGAGAATGACACTGGAAAGAGCCCTGGAGTTTATCGACGATGATGAACTGGTAGAAGTCACGCCTAACCATATCCGTCTGCGTAAAAAACTGCTGACGGAAAATGAACGTAAGCGTGCTTCCAGAAGCGCTGACTAATACCCAAACCCGCCTCGTGCGGGTTTTTTATGTCCAGGGATGGACGGGCAGAAAAATTGCTCCTGCATTTTCTGCACTTCCACCGTCCATGGTGGTCGGCCGAAAAACTGCTCCTGCGTTTTCTGCACTTCCACCATCCATGGTGGTCGGCCAAAATTATAAGCTACCTCCATGTCGCTTACCTGCTATGCAGGCCAGCTAAAGCTGCTCATAGCCTTCCTACGCTATGGTGCTCCTCGGCTTTATCTCCTGAGTCGCCCTACCTCCTCCTAACTTGGCGGTAAAAAAGACTAAATTCCTTACTGACCCGAAATTCATTTAGATTTAGATAAGATTCTTTATCATCTGTCTGCATTCACCTAAAGGACTTTCCTATGTTGCGACGCTATTTTCTGCCACTGGCCCTGGTTTTATTGAGTGCCTGTCAGGACGATACCCCCGACAATAAGCCGTTGATCCGTCCTATCGCCTGGACAGAAGTCTCAGCCTCGCCATTGGAACAAGTACGCAGATTATCCGGTACCATGGCCCCGGTTGAAGCCGCGAATTTAAGCTTTGAAGTGAATGGCAAGGTCGATGCGGTTAAAGTTAATCTGGGGGAAAGTGTTAAACAGGGCCAGGAGCTGGCCAGGTTAAATCAACGTAGCTTTAATCTCAGCCTCCAATCAGCCCAGGCCACTTTGGAACAGGCAAAAGCCAATCTGACCGAAGCTGAAAATGAATATCAACGCTACGCCGAGCTGGTTGAACAGGGCGTGGTGTCCAAGTCCGGTTTTGACAATGCCAAGGCGGCTTTCGAATCAACCCGCAGTGCCGTTGGTGTAGCCCAGGCGCAGTTAGACATTGCGCGGAAAAATCTGCATGACAGCGTATTGTTAGCGCCTTACGACGGCATTATTACCAAGCGCCTGATAGAGCCCTCCCAGCAGATTAGCGCCGGGCAGACGGTGTTTGAGATCGAAGGCGAGCATGGGCTGGAGGTTCGTCTGATGGTGCCGGAAACCATTATCCGCGAATTACATAACGGTATGCCGCTGCCGGTGCGTTTCCCGGTACTACCCAACCTGACGCTGTCTGGCCGGGTCAGCGAAATTGGCACCCGCGCGGAAGCTGCTAATGCCTTTCCCATCGTTATCTTACTCAATGACCACGACCAAAGATTACGCGCTGGCATGACGGCCGAGGTAGACATCACTTTTCAGGGTAGCGGCCGCAGTGGCTTTAGCGGGCGCAGTCTGCGCGTGCCGGTATCCGCCCTGGCTGCCGATACCGGTAAGCAACTTTATCTGTTTGTCTATGACCCAGCGGAGCAAAAAGTTTTTAAACGTCAGGTACAAACAGAAAATATCATCAATAACGAAGTGTATATCAGCCAAGGTGTTGAAGAGGGTGAAATCGTCGCCACGGCTGGCGTCGCGTTCTTGCGCGATGGCCAGCAGGTAACCTTGCTGGACAAGCAAGTTCGACAGTTCAACTGAGGTCTGCACTATGAACCTGACGTCTCTGGCCTTTACGTACCGGAAAAGCGTGCTGATGGTACTGGCACTACTGCTGGTTAACGGCTTGATGGCCTATTTCAGTCTGCCAGCCCAGGAAGACCCTACTATTACCATTCGAGAGGCTATTATCAGCACGGCCTATCCCGGCATGGCACCGGAGCGGGTTGAACAGCTCATCACCAAACGACTGGAAGAAGAAATCCGCAAAATCCCTGAAGTCAAAAAGCTCACGTCATCTTCCTCCACTGGTCTTTCGATTATTCATGTCAAAATTTATGACCGCTATTTCAACCTGGACAATATCTGGCAGGACTTGCGCAATAAGGTGCAGCAGGCCCAGCGCCACTTACCCGACGGCACTTATCCGTCCCAGGTAAATGACGAGTTCGGTGATGTGTCTGTGATAACCCTGGCCCTGACCGCCGACGGTTTCGGTATGGGTGAAATGTACGATGTAGCCAAGCATATCCGCGATACTTTGTATGGTGAGGAAGGCACCAAGAAAGTTGAAATTCTGGGGCATCAGGAAGAGCGGGTTTACTTGCAGGTCTCCAATGCCAGGCTGTCACAACTGGGCATTTCCCCCAAAGCCTTGATCGCAGAGTTACAGAATCAGAACATTATTAGTCCCGGCGGCCAGGTGGACACCGGGCGCAGCAGCTTTGTTATCGAACCCTCAGGAAATTTTCGCTCCCTGACGGATATAGCCAATACCCACCTGAGTATTCCCGGCACAGAAGACTACATAGCGCTGACCGATATTGTTGAGATTCAGCGCGGTTTTATCGACCCGCCCGACAAGCTGGCGTATTTCAACGGCACGCCGGCCATCTTCTTTGCCATTTCCATGTTGCCCGGTTACAACATTCTCGATTACGCCCCCAAGATGCTGACCCGCATTCAAGCGCTGGAAGCCAGTCTTCCCATAGGTTATCAACTGGATATTGCGACCTACCAGGCTGAACAGGTAGAGAAAACCGTCCGCGGAGTATCAGTCAACGTATTACAAACCTTGGCAATCGTACTGGTGGTAGTGGTGCTGTTTTTGGGCGTTCGCACCGGGCTTATCGTCGGCACTATTGTGCCTTTTGTGATGTTGGTCACCCTGTCGATGATGCAGTTTTCCGGTATTAAGCTGGAACGAATGAGCCTGGCGACCCTAATTATAGCCTTAGGCTTACTGGTAGATAACGGTATCGTCATTGCAGAAGACTTCAAACGCAGGTTGGAAGATGGCGTCAACCGCTTTGACGCCATGTGTCAGGGTGGCAAAGAATTGGCTCTGCCACTGCTGAGCTCATCGGCCACCACGGTGTTTTTCTTTCTGCCCTTGATGCTGGCCGAGCATGTGGCCGGAGAATACACCCGCTCCATCTCGCTGGTTATTTTGATTACGCTACTTAGTAGCTGGGTATTGGCACTGTGTGTCACGCCCACCCTTTGCTATTTCTTCGTCAAACTGCCCAGCACTGAAACCGCCACCAGTAAAAGCAAATGGATGATACGCTACGAGCACTTCCTGCATTGGGTAATGGCGCATAAACTGCTTTTTATGGGCGCTATGTTTGCCCTTCTGGTGTTATCGGTTATCAGCATGAAACTGGTACCTAAGCAATTTTTCCCCGACTCAGATCGCACTCAAATTCTGGTCAATATCGATTTACCCAAAGGCACATCATCACGGGAAACCGACCGCCAGATGCGGGACATTTTTCGTTGGTTGGAACAAGACCAATATCAGGCCGTGATTGACAGTTACTCCGGTTACGTGGGCTTCAGCGGGCCAAGATTTGTGCTTTCTTTGAATCCCGAAGATCCGGCAGAAAACAAAGGTTTTATTGTTCTCAATGTGCATGAAGGCGTGGATTTGTCGGCCCTTTCCCTTGAGCTGGATAACGCCTTGGAAATGACCTTCCCCAATGTGTCAGCCAGGGTCAAGAAAATGTTCCTAGGCCCATCAGACTCCAGCATTATTAAGATTCAGGTTAAAGGCCCGGATGAAAATATTATCTACGCCAAGGCCCAGCAAATCATGGCCTTACTGAGTGATATCCCCAACACCATAGATGTGCGCAGTAACTGGGAAAACCGCATTGTTAAAATTGAAGTGCAAGTGGACCAACATCGTGCCCGGCGGGCAGGCTTAACCTCCAGCGATATAGCCACCGCCTTACAGGGGTATTTTTCCGGTGCGGTGATCACTGAATTCCGTGAAGGTGACGACATCATTCCGGTGATGCTGCGGGCTGCCGACGCTGAGCGCAGCAACCTGGACAGACTACGCACCCTGAATGTGTATTCGGAGCAAACCGGTCTGGCCGTTCCCTTGTTTCAGGTCGCTAATTTTGCACCGGTTAATCAATACTCCATTATTCACCGTGAAGACATGTTCCGCACCGTCAGCATTGAAGCCCGCAATGTGCGTATGGCGGCAGAAGATCTCAAGCGCATCGTAGATCCGCAATTGCAGGCATTAGCCGCGGATCTGCCGATGAATCACTATATTGAGTATGACGGCGTAATTACCGAATCGGCTGCCGCGCAAAAGGCCCTGAGCGCCAGCATGCCTATGGTACTGGGCCTAATCCTGATCTTACTGGTTGCTCAGTTTAATTCTTTCCGCCGTCCCTTGGTCATTGTGCTGACCATTCCGCTGGCCTTTATAGGTGCTGTGATAGGTTTGTTTGTCACTCAGGCGCCTTTTGGCTTTATGGTTTCTTTGGGGCTTTACAGCCTGGCGGGCATTATTATCAACAATGCTATTGTACTGATTGATCGAATAGAGATTGAAAAAGCCGAGGGGAAAACCCCTTACCAGGCCATTGTCGATGCCAGCCTGACCCGTCTGCGTCCCATTGCCATGACCACAATAACCACCATAATGGGCTTGTTGCCGCTGATCATCGGCAAGGATCCGTTGTTCCACGGTATGGCCAGTGTAATTGCATTTGGGTTGGGGATTGGCACCATTTTAACCTTGGGGGTGGTGCCAGTGTTGTATGCCGCCTTTTTCAAGGTGCGCCAGCCAGATGCGGCTTAAGCGCGATACCTGGCCTTGATAAACGCACTCACGAGTTCGCTTAGTGCCTGACCAACCACCCGGTTACCAGCCTCTAAGCCTGCTGGGTGGCGCACTGGCGCCCCTTCGGCCAAATGCAGGTACTGCACGCGGGGTAATAACGCCAGTCGGTGAACATAATACAGCGCATCATCCAACGACATGCCAGCAAAGGTTACCGCACTGGTTGGCAATTCACTGACCGCGTCCAGATCCAACTCTAAACCCAGAGGCTGCCCGGACGCTTGCAAGTAGTCACCCGCTCTGGACAGGGCCTGCTCAATACTCAACTCCCGTCGCCAGCGTAATTGCTGAATGCTGAACCAGGGGAATCCGGCCTGCTCCAATGCCTCCAGGGCATCATGGGAGTTTTTCTGTTCATGCAGACCAAGCACGGTGTAATGGGACAGATAGCCTTGTTGATATGCATATCTAAAGGGATTGCCACTGTGCCGGCCTTCCATACTGCGAAAATCACTGTGAGGGTCAAGATTGGCCACCGCCAGAGGCTCGCCACGACATTCGCTGCACGCCCGAATCAGACCGTAAGCGTTATTGTGACCACCACCGATCAGAATAGGAATTAGGCCGGCGGCAAAAATTGGCTTAAGGGCATTCACCAGACGCTGATCCAGTGCTTCACACTGCGCTCTTAATGTTGACAGCTCAGTGCCTGCAGATAAATCGTCACAGTTCAGCTCGCCAACCAACAGGATGTCATCCCCAGGCAGGAAGCTATTGGCCTGGAGATTCAGGAATATGGGTAAAAACGCCTGCCAACCTTGATGGGCACCGCCTTTACCACAATTGGCCAGTGGCCCGACTTGCTCAGGCACGCCCATCACAGCAAAACGACAGCCTGCGGCTTTGGCCTGTGCATAGTCGCTAAACCCATCCATGCTGAGCACCACTTGGCCGAGCTTGGTTTCTGCCGGCCGGGTATTTGTCAGCTGATGCAACTGGGCAGCATTAAGGAAGCGAACCGCATCCATAACGGATTATTCTATGTCCAGCGGCTCGGGAGAAAGGATAATACCGGTGCTATCAGCATAGAGGTGATCTTCGGGTAAGAAAGTCACGCCACCAAAATTCACCGCAATGTCCACTTCACCTATTTGCTCGTATTCGGCAGACACAGGAATAGATGCCAGCGCATGTACACCGATATCCATATCTTCCAGGGTATCAACATCACGCACACTGCCATAACAAACAATGCCTTCCCATTCGTTCTCAATGGCTAACTGGGCGGTATTGGCATCAAGCAAGGCACGGCGCAGCGAACCGCCACCGTCCACCAGCAAGACTTTACCTTTGCCGGGTTGTTGCAGGACTTTTTCAATCAGTCCTTTGTCCTCGAAACACTTAATAGTGGTAATGGCTCCGCCATACGAACGGCGACCACCGTAGTTAACGAACATGGGTTCAACTACGTCGACATTATCGGCGAACAGGTCACATAGCTCTGAAGTGTTATAATCCATGAGGGTTCCATCTGCATTGAGTGGGTTGCAGCCCAGTATACTAAGACTGTTTCGGGGCTGTCCATCCGAAAGCGGCAGGTTGACTAAGCAGATATCAGAAACTTGCTTTGAGGATGATTTACACGCATAAACAGCTGCTTATGTCATCAAGTCTTCTTACAATTGTCACCGTCTATTCACATAGGCTTCTTAGGATTGGCTGGCAACTGAGCAAGGTTTATGGTTATGAACTTATTTGCCCGCGCTGACACACAACTTTTCTACTGGCTGTTCAACAAAACCGCCGGAAGAAACTGTGCACCGATTCGCTGGATATCCCGCACCGGTGACGGGCACCTCTACCTGATATTGGGCTTGATACTGTGGTTTTTTGAGCCAACCCACGGTGATTTATTTTTGTATACAGCCTTACTGGCTTATGCGCTGGAGCTGCCCATTTATGTGGTGCTGAAAAAGTTGTTTAAACGCACCCGTCCTTGCGACTTATTGCGGAACTTTAACGCCCATATTTCACCTTCAGACAAGTTCAGTTTGCCTTCCGGTCACACCGCTGCCGCCTTTCTGATGGCCTCGTTGATTGCCCACTACTACCCGGTATTTGCATTGCCGGTCTATGCCTGGGCAGCGACCATTGGCCTGTCCAGGGTACTGTTGGGGGTGCATTATCCCAGCGACATTCTGGCTGGGATCTGCTTGGGCATGACCATTTCTGTGTTTAGCTTATCTTTGTTAGCCTAACCCCCATTCACGCTGTTTTGCGAATTAGCCTGCTTATGAAATTACTGCTCACCCACAATCTATCCCTTGGTTTACTGCCATCTGGGAAAAGGAAGTTAGCATGAAGATACTCTACGGGGTGCAAGGCACAGGTAACGGACATACCACCAGAGCCAGAGTGATGGCCAAGGCCTTTAATCTGCGAGACGACGTGCAAGTGGATTATCTGTTCTCCGGCCGAGAACAAAGTCGTTATTTTGATATGCAGGTATTTGGACAATATCAGACCCGCGCCGGATTCACCTTTGTGCATCACAATGGTGCGGTTGATATCTGGCGAACCATCAAGGCATTCCGACCTGTCCGTTTTATCCGAGATGTTATGTCATTGGATTTGCAGGGCTACGATTTAGTCATCAACGACTTTGAGCCCATCAGCGCCTGGGCGGCACGACGCCAGAAGGTACCCTGTATTTCTATCAGCCACCAGGACGCCTTTCGCTACAATATTCCCAAACAGGGCGATAACTGGATGAATCGGCAGGTACTCAACTACTTCGCACCCTCTGATGTTCAGCTAGGCGTGCACTGGCATCACTTCGGCCATGCCATTATGCCGCCCTTTATTGAAGACGAATATATCCCTGACTCTGGCGCTGAACATGTGCTGGTCTACCTACCTTTTGAGTCGTTGCAGGATATCGCGCAGCTTCTGGACCCTCTGAGCGAGGTGAATTTTGTGTGTTTTCACCCGGATTTAAAGGAAAACACTGACCAGGGACATATCAAATGGCGGCGCACCAGCAAGGAAGGCTTTCATCAGGCCTTGCGGGTAGCCAGCGGCGTGATCGCGAATGGCGGTTTTGAATTGTCCAGCGAATGCCTGAAACTGGGCAAAAAGTTGTTGCTCAAGCCCTTGCATGGCCAGTTTGAACAGCTATCGAACATTCTCACTCTGGAACAGCTGGGTTTATGCCAAAGCATGTCGAGTCTGGATGTGGAAGAAGTGGAAACCTGGCTGGAATTGCCCCCCGCCGAGCCAATCGCCTTTCCCAGCGATCCACAATTGCTGGTTGATTGGTTACTTGCGGGTCAGTGGCAGGACACACATTCAATCTGTAGCCAGTTGTGGCAACAGGTTAGTTTTCCAGAGCGCCTGCAACAGCGGTTAAATGCTTACCAGGCAGCGCCATCGACAAAAATGTCGAGAACCTTTAGCTGAGGGCTACAACACCCGTGGTTCAAAGTCCTCGATAAAGGCATCAACAATCTCGCCGGCCTGGTCAATCAGAGCCGGGTCGAACTTGGCCACATGGAATAAGGCTTCCCCTTCATTGGCAATAGGGATATTCGACATACCGATAATCACGCCATCATGGGGTGAACGTATTGCCACTTCGTTGTCACCATAAGGGTTAGTGGAATAGGCCAGCACCTGATTTTTACTGACCAGTTCGCCCAGCCTTACCTTGCTGATAATCAGGCCATCCATTTCGTTACGCACCCACTGACTGCTGTTGCCCACCATAGGCTCAAACTTTCTGCGACTGCCCCGGCGAATGGACATCCCCAGATACTTCATCACATTGAGAATGCCATTTAGCCCGGTACGAATAGAGGCTTCATCAAAGCGCAGTGCTTCGCCAGCCTCATACAGAATGGAGTGAACCCCTAAATCCGAGGCACAAGAACGCAGCGAGCCATCTCTTTCCTTGGCATGCAAAATCAAGGGCGCATGGAATTCTTCAGCCATTTCCAATGCTACCGGGTCCTGTATATCGGTTCGCACCTGCGGCAAGTTACTGCGGTGAATGGCACCGGTATGCAAATCAATCAGGTGGGTCGCTCGCTGTAGCAATTGACTGTAAAACAAATGGGCCAGGCGGCTGCCCAGCGCACCGCGCTGAGAGCCGGGAAAACAGCGATTGAGATCCCGCCTGTCGGGCAAATAGCGGGTTTGCTGGATAAACCCAAAGACATTAACAATAGGCACCACCATCAAGGTACCACTGAGACGCTTGGGATTAACCTTTTTAATCAAACGACGGCAGATATCGATGCCATTTAGCTCATCACCGTGAATCGCAGCGCAGACCAACAACGTCGGCCCAGGTTTGACCCCGTGTAACACTTCCACATGCAGATCCATTGGCGTGTCATTGTACAAACGGGCGGCCGGTAGTTTAATCGCGCGCTGTGTTCCGGCAGGAATTCGCTGTTCGGCCAGCTCAAAGGCTGCCTGTCTTGCCATTAACCCTTACCCCGGGTACGGGTGCTGTGCGCCTTGGCGTTCTTTTCGATAAACTCAATAATCTTGTCTGCAACGTTCTTACCCGTTGCACTTTCAATGCCTTCCAGACCCGGTGAGGAGTTCACTTCCATCACCACAGGGCCGTGATTGGAGCGCAAAATATCCACACCCGCCACGTTCAAGCCCATAGTTCGGGCAGCGCGAACCGCAGTACTGCGTTCCTCGGGAGTCAAACGAATAATGGAGGCACTGCCGCCCCGATGCAGATTAGAGCGAAACTCACCCGGCTTAGCCTGGCGCTTCATCGCCGCGATGACCTTGTCGCCAATCACAAAACAGCGAATGTCCGCCCCGCCGGCTTCTTTAATATACTCCTGCACCATAATATCGGCTTTGAGGCCCATAAAGGCTTCAATAACACTCTCGGCCGCTTTGCGGGTCTCGGCCAGCACCACACCAATCCCCTGGGTGCCTTCCAGCAGCTTGATCACTAACGGCGCACCGCCGACCATTTCGATCAGATCCGGAATATTGCTAGCCTGATTGGCAAAGCCGGTAATAGGCAGACCAATGCCTTTACGAGACAACAGCTGCAAAGACCTGAGCTTGTCGCGACTGCGGCTGATAGCGACAGATTCGTTGACTGGGTAAACCCCCATCATTTCAAACTGGCGCAATACGGCCGTACCATAAAAGGTAATCGAGGCACCAATACGAGGGATGATGGCATCAAACTCGGGAAGCTCCTTGCCTTTGATATGCACGGAGGAACTCTGCATATTGATGTTCATATAACATTTCAGGGGGTCAATAACATGCACTTCGTGCCCCCTGGCCTCACCGGCTTCTTTTAAGCGCCTGGTGGAATACAGACTGTTGTTACGCGAAAGAACAGCGATTCTCATGGTACGAAACCTTGTAAAAGTAACTATGATCCGTACCTGCGCATCGTCACAGGTGCGGAACCTTAAATGCTGATTTAATCCCAATCACCAGGAACAGGGGCTGCACCCGACAGAGGCTCAGTGTGGCAGCCGCGAGTTCCTTTTTCAAATGAATGAGATGATGTTCCTTATGATGATCTTCAGCTATCTGGCTGGCCGAGCAGATACGATGCCTGGGGATCAACCAAGAATCGTGCGCACATGGCTTGTCGCCCCAACAGCATGCGAAACCGCATGGAATCGCGGTTAGTCAGCGTCAGCTCAATTGGAAAACGCTGTCCCGCCATTTCCAACTCGGTCTCGACCACAAAGCGCTCTTCTTCATGGCCGCCTGAGTCGCGTACCTTGCGCCTGTCTAGCAGCCTGGCTTCGCAGACATGCTCTATCTCATTATTGTCCTGAACAGGGTGCAAATGGATACGAACCCAGGTTTCGCCATCCCGCTCAAAAGGTTCTAATGCGAAGGCATGCAGACAAGACGTTTTAGCGCCAGTGTCGACTTTCATTTTAATCTGCTCGATGCCCAGTTGGGGTAAACCGCCCCACTCCCTCCAGCCTAGTGTAATCATGTGTTTATCCTGGATTTAAGCCAAAGGCTTTGTGCTTGCTTAAATTGTGCTGCGATATAGCACGATTGGCAAAAGTTTCCAAAAGAAAATACATTTTCAAGACGAATTAAACGGGCCATGAGACCTTTGCGCTGTATTTGCCAAAAAATTGGTCTATCATGCCAGCTAGCAGCCATAGCCGGGGGCGATGGGGCATCAGCCCAAGGGACAAACATCGTCAGAACAAGGATTTTCAGGAGAAGCCTTTGCTGAACTCATTACGCACTAAGTTGACGTTATCCATGCTGATTACCAGCTTGGCAGCTATTAGTGTTATGGCACTTATTACCCCCTGGTTATTAGAACAGCGTTTTATCAGTGAAGCCAAGGATGTGCATTTCAAACGCTTTGTTCGCGCCATTGAAGAGTTTCGCCAGGAACATGGTGAATGGGGCGGCCCGCAATCAGCCCTGTTGATAAATCAATACCTGACTACTCGCCAGCCACATTCGGCCTCTTCCCCCGGACGACGCCCACCTGTCCCCACCACGTCACTGGCAGACAACTTTCGCTTTGTATTAGCCGATCAACAGGGCTATATCTTCCTGCCCTTTTTTGAGTTTGAGCTTGGTCAGCAACTGTCTGCCGAGCAGATAGAGCAAGCGTCACCACTCTTATCCGGCGGTGAATTGGTTGGCTATGCCTTAAGCGGTGGAGAATTACCGCTTACCGAGCAGGATAAATCTTATTTAATGATTCAGAGTCGCAGCATGCTAATTGGTGCGGCGGCGGGTTTAGCGGTCACCTTACTGCTCAGTCTGACCATGGGTAGCCAATTGGTTAAGCACATGCGGGCATTGACACGGGCTGCCATCGAAATGAGTAAAGGCAACCTCAACCAGCGTGTACAGGTCGAGGGTAAGGACGAAGTGGCGCTGCTCGCCAGGGAGTTTAATCGTATGGCGCAAGAGCTGAGCAACACCTATGCTGAGCTTAAAGCCTCTAACGAAACCATTAAGGCCCAGGCGGAAGCCCTGCAGGAACTATCCTTACGGGATGAGCTGACCGGTTTGCATAACCGTCGTTACTTTAACCAGCAGTTTCGTATGCTTCATCACCAGGCTATCCGCTATCAGGATACGCTGGCATTGGCCCTGGGTGATATCGACAACTTCAAACAGATTAATGACAGATTCTCACATCAAATTGGCGATGCCGTACTTAAACAGGTTGCCATCCTAATGCAGGATGAAATTCGTGACGCCGACATTCTGTGCCGTTACGGCGGTGAGGAATTCGTTATCCTAATGGCCCATACCGACAAACATCAGGCAGAAGGCCTGGTTGACCGGGTACGCGCTAAGGTCGAAGCCTGGCCATGGGAAAAATTAGCCAAAGATCTGCAGGTAACTATTAGTTTTGGCATCAGTGACAAGCTCGACAGCGACCTGGGCCATAGCATGTTGGTAGAAGCCGACAATCGTCTCTATCAGGCCAAGGATCTTGGTCGCAATCGTGTGTGTGTCTGACCAGTCAGGCTGTCGACTCTATCCCCTGGGCTTACTGGTCGCCCTGCTGCCACTATTGACGACCCATCTCTGTCTGCTACTCAACTTTAGTCAGGAGACTTTGGCTTGGTGCAACCCTTACTGGCTGGATTGTCACAGCATCAGTGCTACCGGTCGTCAGGGTGTCGCTTATTTCGTTTTTAAGGGCGGTATGCTGCCTGCTATGTTACTGCTGGCTTTGTATTGGTGGTTAAATCAATATTGGCTACGCCACCATTTTACACACAAGGTTTTTGCAATTGGCTGGCTTGGAAGCTTGGCCAGCGTAGCGCTGAGTGTGTATACCCTGAGTCTTGGCCATGATGGCGATATCCCCTATCTGCTCAGACGCACCGGGGTTGTCACTTACCTTGGGTTGACCTTTATCTGCCAGCTTATATTGGCCGCTACGCTCTCTCAATCGCCCTTAACCCGCAGCACTGGACGTCATTTGCTGACGCTCAGCACACTGACCTTATCGCTTGCCCTACTCTCACTTGCACTGGACGCAAGTATGGGCGAGGGGTATGAACGCATAGAAAATGCGGTGGAATGGAGCTTAATTTTACTCCTCAACCTGCATGTATTGCTCAGTGTCAGGTTGTGGAAACGCCTGGGCGTGCGAATGACCTTACAGCACCAATAAAAAAGGGCCCGCAGGCCCATTTTTACAAGATAAAACGACTTAAGTCTTCGTCTTCCACCAGGCTGTCCAGGTGGCCTTTCACATAGTCAGCGTCGATAAGCAGCTTTTCACCCTGCTTCTCCGAGGCGGAGAACGAGATCTCCTCCATCAGTTTTTCCATGACCGTATGCAAACGTCGTGCACCGATATTCTCGGTACGTTCATTCACTTGCCAGGCAGCCTGGGCAATACGCTCGATACCATCCTGGGTAAATGCTACATCGACGCCCTCGGTGCGCATCAGCTCAACATATTGTTCGGTCAGCGAGGCATTGGGCTCAGTCAGAATGCGGATAAAGTCATTGGCTGTCAGTGCACTCAGTTCCACCCGGATGGGTAAACGGCCTTGTAATTCGGGGATCAAATCAGAAGGCTTGGCCATCTGAAATGCGCCGGAAGCAATAAACAAAATATGGTCGGTTTTCACCATACCGTGTTTAGTGCTCACCGTAGAACCTTCCACCAACGGCAGCAAATCACGCTGAACCCCCTCGCGGGACACGTCTGCGCCATTGGTATTTTCACGTTTGCAGATCTTGTCTATCTCATCGATAAACACGATGCCATGCTGCTCAACGTTGAACAGGGCCTTTTCTTTCAGGTCTTCCTGGTTTACCAGACGGGCCGCTTCTTCTTCAATCAACAGCTTAAAGGCTTCTTTCACCTTCAGCTTCTTCTTCTTTTTCTGCGTGCCGGACAGGTTCTGGAACATGCTCTGCAGTTGGTTGGTCATTTCTTCCATACCTGGCGGCGCCATAATTTCCACGCCCATTTGCGGCAAAGCGACATCCACATCAATCTCTTTGTCGTCTAGCTGACCTTCGCGCAATTTCTTACGAAACGCCTGGCGGGTACCTTTGTCCTGGCCTTCTTCGCGCTCTCCCCAGGCATTCTCGGGACGCGGCAACAGGGCGTCCAGAATCCGCTCTTCGGCCGCTTCTTCGGCACGATAACGAACCTTGGTCATTTCCTGTTCTTTGGTCATTTTCACAGAAATATCTGCCAGGTCGCGAATAATCGCTTCCACTTCCTTACCGACGTAGCCCACCTCGGTAAACTTAGTGGCTTCAACCTTAATGAAGGGGGCGTTGGCCAGTTTTGCCAGGCGGCGAGCAATCTCGGTTTTCCCCACACCAGTGGGGCCTATCATCAGGATATTCTTAGGCGTAACTTCATGGCGCAACTCTTCATTAAGCTGCATGCGACGCCAGCGGTTACGCAATGCGATAGCAACTGCACGCTTAGCGCCTTGCTGGCCAATAATATGACGGTCCAATTCATGGACAATTTCTCTGGGGGTCATTTCCGACATGGATAAACCTTTTTCAATCTAAATCGTTTCTTGCGCCACGCTGGCGCGGAAGCATAAAGCCCAGCTATCCAGGCTTTTACGCTGCTATCAGTAATCTAATTGCTCGACGGTGTGATTTTGGTTTGTGAACACACAAATATCACCGGCAATGGTCAAACTGTTCTCTGCTATTTCACGGGCACTTAATTCGGTATTTTGCAGTAAGGCAGTGGCGGCAGCTTGCGCAAAGGGGCCACCCGAACCTATGGCAATCAAATCCATCTCGGGCTGCAATACATCGCCATTACCGGTAATGATCAGAGAAGCCGTTTCATCGGCCACCGCCAATAACGCTTCCAGTTTTCGCAGCATTCGATCGGTGCGCCAGTCTTTCGCCAGCTCCACGGCGGCTCGCATCAAATGCCCTTGATGTATCTCCAATTTGGACTCAAATCGCTCAAACAGGGTAAACGCATCAGCAGTGCCACCGGCAAATCCAGCCAGTACTTTATTCTGATAAAGACGACGCACTTTGCGGGCATTTCCCTTCATTACGGTATTGCCCAGAGACACCTGACCATCCCCGGCGATCACCACTTGGTTGTTGCGTCTTACTGAAACTATCGTAGTCACTCGGACTCCTTAAGAATGTCTATCTGCCTGTCGGCCGATTCTATGAGATTAGTCAGTATTTGGGGGTAAGCCGGAAATTTTCAAGTGAGGTTCGGGTCATGCCGACAATTGCTCCGTCAATTGAATTCCTTGACCCTCCCTGCCCGCTTGCTTATAAATAGCGTTCGGTTTCCAAACCAACAGAACCATGTCTGCAAAGCACCCCATTATCGCCATTACCGGTTCGTCCGGTGCCGGCACCACCACAACCACTAACGCTATACGTCATATTTTTCGCAACCTGGGGCTCAATGCTGCATTGGTTGAGGGGGATAGCTTTCACCGTTATACCCGGCCAGAAATGGAAGTCGAAATCCGTAAAGCCCAGGAACAAGGGCGCCATATCAGCTATTTCGGCCCCCGAGCCAATGACTTTGTGTTACTGGAGAGTTTGTTTAAAGAGTACGGTGAAACCGGCACAGGTAAATATCGTCATTATCTGCATAGCTTTGATGATGCGGTACCCTTTAATCAAATGCCCGGCACTTTTACGCCCTGGCAGGATCTCCCGAGAAGCACTGATTTACTCTTCTATGAAGGCTTGCATGGTGGCGTAGTTACGGAAGAGGCCGATGCCGCCAAACATGTTGATCTGCTGGTTGGCATGGTGCCCATCGTTAACCTGGAATGGATACAAAAAATTGTCAGAGACACGACTGACAGGGGCCACTCCCGTGAAGCGGTCATGAGTAGCATAGTGCGCAGCATGGATGATTATTTCCAGTATATTACCCCGCAGTTTTCCCGCACCCATGTCAATTTCCAACGTGTTCCCACGGTAGATACCTCTAACCCGTTCAGCGCCAGAGAAATTCCATCTCATGATGAAAGCTATGTAGTGGTGCGTTTTCGCCGCGAAATGAAAAACGTTAATTACCCCTACTTATTGCAAATGATCGACGGTGCATTTATGTCCAGAATCAATACCATAGTGGTACCTGGCGGTAAGATGGGGCTGGCCATGGAGCTGATACTCTCACCACTGATTGAGGAATTAATGGATAAGAAACGCCGGGCCAGCTTTCAAATGGATTGGGTCGCGGAGAAATAAACCCAACGGCAGATGCAAAGGCTTTTGCATCTGCCCTGCAACTCAGAATTCGGCTTCCACCACCTCAAAACTGTGACCAACTTCAACAGATTTGCCCAACATAATGGAAACTGAGCAGTATTTTTCTGCTGACAGATTTACCGCCCGTTCCACATGTTTTTCACTCACGCCCTGCCCACTCACAACAAAGTGCAGATGTAGCTTAGTAAATACCGCTGGCACAGCATCGGCACGCTCTGCGCTGAGCTTCACCTCGACACCAGAAACTTTTTGTTTGGCTTTTTTAAGGATACTAACCACATCCACAGATGCGCAGCTACCAGCTGCCATCATCACCATTTCCATCGGTGTGGCGGCAGTCTGCTTATCGCCATCCATCACTACGGCGTGACCGCTGTCAGAAGTACCGATAAAACGGTAACCATCCAGCCATTTTACTGATGCTTGCATGTTTTACTCCCAGTTCGCCGCCTTCGCAGATACGGCTTATATTGTCGTCGCACTATTTTGCCTAAAGCCACCAGCTAACGCCAGTAAGCTGCACTCCACAAACTTTGTAACAACTGCCCTGAAGGACAGGCAAGCTTTTAATTTATTTATGCTTTACCTTATAGTAACAGTTACTACGCTAGGTTGGTTACGCCCTGTTCAAGTGCGCCTTACCAGCCGGGTCGTCTTGTTTAGGTGAAGAGAATAATGGGACAGGAAACACCAAAGGTTCTGGTAGTCGATGATGATATGCGCTTGCGCAGTCTGTTAGAGCGCTATTTGGTAGAACAAAGCTACCAGGTCAGAACTGCCGCCAATGCCGAACAAATGGACCGCCTCCTGGAACGGGAGAACTTCCACTTAATGGTGCTGGATTTGATGCTGCCCGGTGAAGACGGCTTGTCTATTTGCCGGCGCTTAAGGCAGAAGGAAAACGAAATTCCCATTATTATGCTGACCGCCAAAGGCGATGAAGTGGATCGTATTATTGGCCTGGAAATGGGAGCCGATGATTACCTGCCAAAGCCCTTTAATCCGCGTGAACTCTTAGCGCGCATCAAAGCCGTATTACGACGCCGCACCACAGAAGCACCTGGCGCCCCTTCGCAAGAAGAACAAATAGTTATTTTTGGTAAATACCAACTTAATCTGGCAACTCGGGAAATGACCGCCGATGGTCAGCCTATGACCTTAACCAGCGGCGAGTTTGCCGTGCTGAAATCCTTGGTTACCCACCCCAGAACTCCCCTGTCCCGCGACAAGCTGATGAACTTGGCTCGCGGACGTGATTACAGTGCCCTGGAGCGCAGTATTGATGTGCAAGTCTCCCGATTACGTCGCATGCTTGAAGAAGACCCGGCTAACCCACGTTATATACAAACCGTATGGGGCTTGGGCTACGTTTTCGTACCCGATGGCGAGAAGAAGAATAATTAGTCTGACTAATTAGAATCATTATGCGCCTGCTGCCTAAAAGCGCCTTTGGCCAGACAGTCTTATTAATTGGTTTATTGTTACTGATAAACCAGGTGGTCTCGTACCTGTCTGTCACTTATTACTTTATCCGCCCCACTTACCAGCAGATCAATCATTTGCTGGCCAATCAGGTAAATGTGATTTTTCTGGAAGGCCTGGATCACCAGGATCCTAAACTGCATGAGAAATTCTTCGAAGCCACAGGCATTCAAATCCTGTCTGAGGCTGAGGCACGTAAACAAGGTTTAGATCAGGCCAGGCACTATTCGTCATTATCTCGGCAGATGTCGACCCGACTTGGCGGCAGTGCCGATGTACGTATTACCCCTGGTGCCCCTTATCTGTTCTGGGTTAATCCTCCGCAAGACCGCAACTTATGGATAACCATTCCCATGCAAGGGCTGGGAGAAACCGATATCTCGCCACTGACCATTTACTTGATGGTTATTGGGGTACTGAGTGTCGCCGGCGGCTGGCTGTTTGTCAGGCGTTTAAACAAACCCTTGCAAGCGTTGCAGCAGGCAGCGCTAGCCGTGGCCAGAGGTAATTTCCCTCCCCCCTTGAAGGAGGAAGGGTCGAGCGAAATCATGGCGGTAACCCGGGCATTTAACCAAATGTCCAGAGGTATAAAGCAATTGGAAGATGACCGGGCCTTGCTAACCGCCGGTATTTCCCATGATTTACGCACCCCGCTGACCCGCATCAGACTGGCAACCGAGATGCTGCCGGACGAACAAGCCTGGGTGAGAGACGGTATTAACCACGACATTGAAGATATGAACGATATTATCGATCAGTTCATCAACTATGTGCGTCAGGATCGCCAGGAAAAGTTGGAGCGAGTCAATCTGAACAGCTTGATCGATGATGTTGTGCGGGTCAGAAATATCGAGGAAAATCATCAAATTGATCTTAACCTGGCGGAATTGCCCGACCTGCAACTACGTAAGGTTGCGATTAAGCGGGTACTGGACAACCTGATTGAAAATGCCTTTCGCTATGGCAGCCGGCACATTGAAATCAGCTCCGCCTACGATAAAAAACGCAAGACCGTCAGCTTTAGCGTGCGTGACCAGGGGCCGGGCATTCCAGAAGATCAAATCGAAAACCTGTTTCAACCCTTCACGCAAGGGGATAAGGCGCGCGGCAGCCTCGGCTCGGGCCTGGGACTGGCCATTATCAAACGTATCGTTGACATGCACCTTGGCAGTATCAGTCTGACCAATCATCCTCAGGGTGGATTGGTGGCCAGAGTAGTATTGCCCTGTAAACTTGAAAACGCGGCTAAGCACCGCTGATTCATCAGCAAAAAATTTATTTACAATTTTTTCACCACACCAGGCACCGTTAACCCCCTTGTCAATTGCTAGGCCATTTTTAGCTGGTTATAGTGGTTGCGCACCAGCCACATCGGTGTGACAACAACAACTACAGCAAGGAATTACCATGTCATACAAAGTCGTCGCACTGGCTGCGGCATTGACGATGCTCGGCTGCAGCCCCAAGCCGGCCGATACCGGCACCGAGGCGCTGGCAGATAAACTGGCCAAACAAGCTCCTGAAGCGTCCAGCCCGGTCAGTTTCAAGGTGCCGGTTCACTACAGCACGCTAGATAACGGCCTGAAAGTGGTCATCTCACCCGATGATACGGCCCCCATCGCCACCGTCGGGGTGTACTACAACATAGGTTTTCGTATCGAGCCCAAGGACAGAACGGGTTTTGCCCACCTGTTCGAACATATGATGTTTCAGGGTTCTGAAAACCTCGGCAAAATGGAATTTATCAGTCTGGTGCAAAACAACGGCGGTGTATTGAACGGCTCCACCCGCTTTGACTACACCAACTACTTCGAAATCGTGCCAGCGCACAAAGTGGAGACCATGTTGTGGGCGGAGGCCGATCGCATGAAAGGTCTGGCCATCACTCAGGAGAATCTGACCAACCAGCAAGGGGTGGTCAAGAACGAAGTAAAAGTAAATGTACTGAATCAACCTTATGGGGGATTCCCTTGGTTGGATATGCCGCAGTACGCCTTTAATAACTGGTACAACGCCCATAATTTCTACGGTGACCTGGCCGATCTTGATGCCGCCACCCTGGAAGATGTGCAGGCTTTTTTCGATATGTATTACGCGCCCAATAACGCAGTGGTTGTGGTCGTGGGTGACGTGAACGTGGAAGAAACCTTGGCTATGGTCACCAAATACTTTGGTGACTTACCCGCCGCCGAGCTGGCAGCCCAGCCTGACCTGACCGAACTGCGCCAGGAGCAAGAAAAACGCTTTAACAAGTTTGACCGCCTGGCGCCAAAACCCGCCTTTGCCTTTGCTTACAAAATGCCGCCTCGTAATACCCCTGAGTACTATGCGATGGGCATCATTGACCAGCTACTGGTGCAGGGCGATGACAGTTTGTTGCATCAGGAACTGGTTAAAGACAAACAACTGACCGGCGATGTAGGCGGCGGCATCAACTACCTGCTCGGTAATATGTTCAACTACAACGGGCCCATGCTGTGGATGAGCTCCTTTACTCACGACGAGCAGCACAGTGAAAAGGAACTGGTCGCGGCAGTTGACGCTGTTATTGCCAGACTGGCCGAGCAGCCTATCGATGAAAAAGATGTGCAGCGGGCACTGGTGAAACTGCGCTCGGATTTGTTCGACAACATCGACGGTTTTTACGGCTTCGGTAAGCTGGATTTGCTCGCTAGCTTTGCGCTGTTTGACAACAACCCAGCCCGAATCAACGAACTGGAAGCGAATTTCAAAGCTGTCACACCAGAGCTGATCAAGGCGACGGTTAAGGAATATCTACGTCCGGGAAACCGCACCATCCTTACCCTGACTCCGGGTGAAGAGCCAGCCCAAACGCAGCAAGGAGAACAACAATGAAAAATATCGCTATAGCCCTGTGCGCGCTGCTGCTGAGTGGTACCAGCCTGGCAAAAGAGCTGCCACCAGCCGGTGGCCAGCCGAAAGATTTCAAACTGACCCAAACACGGGATATCCAGCTTGAAAACGGCTTGACGGTGACCTTTGTCCATTATGGAAAAACCCCGAAAGTCACACTGCGGCTAATCACCGATACCGGCAACGTCGATGATAATGGCAAAGATGCTGTCTCCGACATCAGCTATCAATTGCTAACCGAAGGTAGCCAAAACCTCAGTGGCAAACAGATTGCTGAAGCCGCCGCTGACATGGGTGGACAGGTTAATACCTCAGTTGGCCCGAACAGCAGCTTCCTGCAAATGGATGTACTTAGTGAGTTCGCTCCCGATGCAGTAAATCTGTTAGCCGGGTTGGCATTACATCCAAAGTTTACAGAGTCAGACCTGCAGCGTGCTGTGACAAACTTTGTCAGAGACCTGAAAGTCAGTAAGTCTCAGGCACAGAGTCAGGCCACAGAGGCATTTTATCAGGCCCTGTATGGCACTCACCCCTATGCCAATGTACTTGCCGACGAAGCTAAGGTACAAGGGTTAACCCTGGCCGACGTGCGAGCTTATGTTGAGACCAACCTGGTGGCTAAACGCAGTCATTTATATGTCTCTGGTCAGTTTGACGAAAAGCAGACCGAGCAGGCGATTCGCCAAGCCTTTGCCACTATGTCCGCAGGACAAAGCAGAACACTGGCCAAACCCGAGATGCAAGATAACGCCAGCCTGGTGTTTATTGACCGTCCTGAAGCGCCCCAGTCAACACTGCGCCTGGGACTGCCGGTGGTAGACCCCTCGCACCCTGACTATATCGGCCTGAACGTCATGAATACCTTGTTGGGCGGCGCATTTTCCAGCCGTATTACCAGCAATATTCGTGAAGACAAGGGCTACACCTATTCCCCAGGCAGCAGCGTTGCGTCAAGGGTGGGAGCAGCCCTGTGGTATGAGGCCGCAGATGTGACCGCCGAGTCCACCGGCGCAGCCATTGCCGAGATCGTCAAAGAAATTAAGCGTCTGCAAACTGAAGCACCGTCGGTGGCAGAACTGGATGGCTTCAAAAACTACCTGTCGGGTATTTACGTGCTGCAAAACTCTTCCCGTACCGCCATTATTAACCAGCTGTGGAATTTAAAGAGCCATGGCTTGCCCTTGTCGCGGTTGGAAACCTACTTGCAAAGCGTTAACGCCCTGACACCGGAGCAGGTGTCTGCATTAGCGGCTAAGTATCTGCCCATGGATAAGATGACCCTGGTGGTTGTCGGCGATCCATCGGTGCGCGAGCAACTAACACAAGTCCCTGAACTAAAAGAGTTATTTAAGCTCTAAGAAAAAACCGATCGGCGCCTAGTGGCGCCGATCCAATAATAATCCCTGGTTCCATCACACCTTTAGCGATGACTATTCCAGCGTAACACTGCAAGTGATATGGATGATCGAAGTACAAGCATTAAGCCGTCATTACGGTAGCGGGGAAAGCCGCGTTGTCGCCCTCGATGAGGTGTCACTGCGCATCGACGAAAATGAATTTGTTGCCATTATGGGGACGTCAGGGTCCGGCAAATCCACCTTGATGAATATTCTCGGTTGTCTGGACTCACCCTCAGGTGGCCACTACCGCCTGTCCGGGCAGGATATCGCCAGCATGGACGATGAATCCTTGTCCACAATCCGCAACCAACAAATCGGCTTCATTTTCCAAACCTTTCATCTGCTGCCCCGGCTCTCGGCCCTGCAGAATGTCATGTTGCCGCTGCGTTATTCGGACATTTCTCTGCCCGCCGCCCAACAGCGCGCCGCCGCCATGTTGGACAAAGTTGGTTTGGGACATCGCAGTCACCACAAACCTTTTGAGATGTCAGGTGGCCAGCGCCAGCGTGTAGCCATTGCCCGAGCCTTGATTAATAACCCCAAGGTAATTTTTGCCGATGAGCCCACTGGTAACCTCGACACCCGTACCTCAGAAGAAATCATGGAGTTGCTATGTGGTTTACATCAACAAGGACAAACCATAGTCATGGTCACCCATGAGGAGGACATTGCCGCTCATGCCCAACGTATTATCCGCATGAAAGACGGCCTGGTGGTGGAGGACAGCAAATGCAATTGAAGTATCTCGCGCTGATTTTGCTCGGCGGCCAACTACAAGCCTCTCCGCTGATTCTCAGTGGTCAGGTGCGGGCAGCCGAAAGCCAGGCATTTTATGCACCACGCACCGACAATTGGCGCGTGCAGGTTGACTGGCTAATGAAAGAGGGTCAGGTCGCCCAGATCGGTGAACCTGTGGTGGTATTTGACGGCAGCAGTATCCAAAACAGTATTGATCAGGAAGAAACCAGCCTGATCACTGCCCGTGAAGAACTGGTTCGTCAGCAGTCAGACGGCGAACTAAAAGTGCTTGAAGCCCAATCTGGGTTGCAACGTGCAGAGCTATTAGTACAAAAAGCACGCTTGGATGCCTCGGTGCCCAAAGGGACACACAGTGCGTTCGATTTTGAAAAATACCAGTTGGAACTGGAAAAAGCCCTGGTTGCCAGAACCAAGGCCGAAGACAAGCTGGAACAGGCCAGGCTCAGCCATCAAACCGCCATTGAAAAGCAGCAACTGAAAATTAGTAATCATGAACGGCAGTTGGCCTATCACCGTCATAAATTATCGCTGATGAGTCAAACCGCCCAGCGCAGCGGCCCGGTGATTTACGCCGACCACCCCTGGACAGGGGAAAAAATGTTTACCGGTATCACCGCCCAGCCGGGCTGGCGCATCGCTGAGATTCCGGCTATCTCCGGCCTGTATGTTGAGGCTTGGGTGCACGAAGCTGACCAGACAAAACTCATCGCAGGTCAAGACGCCACCTTGCGCTTTGACGCCTACCCCGGGCATCAGATAAACGCAACGCTAAAGGAAGTATCACAGCAACCAGAGCAGCGTCGTGAATGGGGCAATGATGCCTATTTTCGCAGTACTTTCACCTTCACAAATCCGCAAGACATTCAGCTACTGCCAGGCATGAGTGCGCAACTGGAATTGAAGGGGGGGCAGTAGCATGAATCGCATCCTGTTGATCACCCTGTTTTCCTTATTGGCGGCATGTAGCCCGGAGTCTAGCTATCAGGTCAAACGCGAAAGCCTGACCAGTCATGTCGAAGCCAGCGGCGAGTTGAAGCCGTTACAGAGCAGTACCTTGGCGCCCCCGGCAGTAGCCCGCATGTGGCAGTTTCAAATTAAGCAGATGGCCACAGAGAACAGCAAGGTTAAAGAGGGCGAACTGGTGCTGGCATTTGATGACAAGCAAGTTCGCGACCGCATGCTGGATAAGCAAGCCGAGCTGGCTACGGCCAAAAAGGAGCTGGAAAACCAAAGCCTGAAACAAGAAGCCGATGAAGAGGAACTGAAACTGGCACTGGCCGAAATGCAAATGAACTTTGATAAGGCCAAACGCCGGGCCGACATTGTCGATAACTCACGCTCTGAGTTAGAGCGTCAGAAAAGTGTGCTGGATTTTAAAATCGCACAAATTGATTTGCATCTGGCCAACGAGAAGCTAAAACACCATCAGGCATCCAAGAAACGCAATATCAAACTGGCCAGTGCCAAAGTGGAGCGTCTGCAAGGCGATGTACGCGAGCTGAAGCAATCTATTGCCAAGCTGCAAGTGCATGCCCCCTTTGACGGAATCGTGCTGTACAAGGCCGACTGGAACGGCGAAAAGCCAGTGGTTGGCGAGTCGGTCAACTTTGGCCAGGCGGTGATGGAAATTGCCAAGCCCGACCAATTGCAAATTGTTGCCCAGATCCGGGAAGCAGACAGCGGCCAGGTGAAAGCCGGCCAGAAAGTTGACATTTTACTGTCCGGTAGCCAGGACATTGCATTAAGCGGCACGGTTGCCTCATTAGGACAAGTGTTCCGTAATATGTCCAGACAGGACAAGCGTCGTATCATTGATGCTGCCATTGTGCTGGTTCATATCGACCTGAATACCATGCGGCCGGGCATGACCGCCAGGGTAAAAATTCAGGTTCAGCAATTTGACCAAGCCCTGACCCTACCCCAGCATCTGGTCAAAACCGATGGCCAGCGTCACTGGGTACGGTTAACCGACGGTAGCGAGCGCGACGTAAAGCTCAGCTCGCTAACACAAGGACGGGCGGTGGTACAAAGCGGCCTGGATGAAGGAGAGAGTGTACTGCCATGAGGAGCCTAATTTGCCTGTCGAGTTTACTGCTGGTTGCCTGTAGCGAAGAAAGTAACCAGATTCCCTTGTATGAAGCACAGCGCCAAACCTTGTCGGTCATAGTGCCCGCCAGTGGTGAATTGTTTGCTGCTAAATCCGAAGCCCTTACCGCTCCCGCCTTTCGTAATGGCCCACAAAGCCTGGCCTGGCTGGCACCCGAATTTAGCCAGGTCAAAGCCGGTGATGTCATCGCCCGTTTTGACGGCGAAAGCCTGTCAGTCAGAGCCCAACAGTTTGAGCACAGAATTGCCCTGAGTAACCTGGATATCCAGGAAAAGGATGCCTCGCTGGCCACCGAAGGAGTGGCCATTACACAGGACATCGAACTGGTCGGCGAAGAGAAGCAGTTTGCCGAGCAATTTGCCATTGACGATGTGCAAATCCGCTCCAAGCTGGAAATTCTGGAATCCTTACAAAACAAAGAATATCTGACCGCGAAACAAGGCTATCTGCACTGGAAAGACGACAGCTTTAAACAAAGTTCAGCAGGAGAGCTAGGGCTGTTGGCCATGCAGAAATCGCAACATCAACAACGGCTCAACTCCTTCACCAGCAGCCTGGAACTGCTGGAAGTGCGTGCTCCTCATGATGGCACGCTGGTCTATTACGCGGACTGGTCCGGGCAAAAGCCCAGCGTTGGCCAAACCATGTGGCCAGGCTCCAAAATTGCCACCTTGCCAGATCTCAGCCTGGTCAAGGCCAAGCTGTTTGTGCTGGAGTCCGAAGCCTTGGATCTGGCTGCCGGTCAGGCCGTGAGCCTATATCTGGTGGCAAAACCACAGCTTGAACTACAAGGCAAGGTAGAGAGCGTAGCCCCTATGCCTTCCAGTATCAGGCGCAATGACCCGCAAAAATACTATGAAGTAACCGTTAGCCTGGCTCAGCAGGATCCGGATTTATTGGTGCCTGGACGTAAAGTGGAAGCGCGGATTAAGGTACTGGAACAACCCGACAGTTTGGTAGTACCGCTGCAAAGCCTGTTTAATCAGCAGAACAACTATCAGGTGTTTCGCAAAGACGGAAGTGATTTTACCACCGTGCCTGTTCAGGTCGGTCGTACCAGCCTGTCTCATGCGCAAATCATCGCGGGCCTTGACGAAGGCGATGAGATTGCCTTGATCAATATCGAGGATAAATTGTGAAGTATCTGTTGTTATTACTCGATACCCTGGACGAATTACGCCAACACACACTGCGTACCTTTTTAACCCTGCTGGGGATGATTTTTGGTGTGGGGGCGGTGATTGCCATGCTGAATATTGGCACCGGCGCAGAGCGTGAAGCTCTGCGTATGATAGACAGCATGGGTCTGCGTAATCTGATTATTAACGCACAAGAGTTTGATCAGGAGACCCTACAAGAACAGCGCAAACATTCCAGGGGGCTGAACCTTCGTGACGGCGAGGTCGCCACCAGCAGCCTGCCTTTTGTTAGCGCTTTTGCTGCCATGAAAACCCTGGATACCTTTGAGCTGTTCAGTCATGCCGGACGTAGTGATGGTGAAGCCGTTGGCGTGAGCGCCAGCTATTTTACCTTGAGCAAACTGGCATTGGCCGAAGGCAGGGTTCTGAATGAGGACGATGAGCGCCATCTTAATCAGGTTGCCTTGCTCGGTGCCAATACTGCCGCTCAGTTGTTTCCCCTTGGAGATGCATTGGGCCAGAACATTAAAATTAACCATCTGTGGTTTAAAGTCGTGGGTGTTCTGCAGGCACCTTATTTGAGCAAAGAAGAGTTTCAGGGCATCAAGCTGGGTGGCGAGCAGAACCAGGTGTTTATCCCTCTGCAAACGGCGCTACGCAAGTTTCCAGCCGAACAACTGGACAGTGAATTGACCAGCCTGAAACTGGAAATCCGCGATGATACCGATCCGTTGGTGGCGGCGAAGGCGATAAACCGTCTGCTGGAACAGCGCCACAATCAGATTGATGATTTTGATATGGTGGTTCCTGCCGCCTTGCTGGCACAGCAAAAGCAAACCCAACAAATATTTAATATAGTGATGTCCTGTGTGGCCGGTATTTCATTGCTGGTCGGTGGCATAGGCATCATGAACATTATGCTGGCCACTGTGCTGGAGCGCACCACGGAAATAGGCTTGCTCAGGGCTATTGGGGCTACCTGTAAAGACATTCGTATTCAGTTTGTGGCGGAAAGTCTGACCATCTCAATTGTCGGTGGCTTGCTGGGTATTCTGTTTGGTATTGGCCTGTCAGAGGTGATCGCCTTATTCAGCGGCTGGGCGGTCAGTTGGTCAGTCACGGCCATATTACTGTCTTTTAGTATATGTACCGCCATTGGCCTGGGTTTTGGTATCTACCCTGCCATCAAAGCGTCGCAGCTGGATCCCATCGAAGCCTTGCAACATCATTAGGTATGAGGCGCTGCTTTGGCAGCAAGCAATAAAAAAGGGTTGCCGTGGCAACCCTTTTTTGTCTTTTTGGCTTACGCCTGAGGACCGGCTTGGCGGATTTCCTCAGAAACTTCGTACTTAGCAAAGTTCTGACTGAATTCCTTGGCCAGGTTAGCCGCATACTCGTCGTACTTAGCTGGATCAGCCCAGGTATTACGTGGATTCAGCAGCTTGCTGTCTACACCAGGGACAGCGACAGGCACATCCAGGTTAAGCTGAGGCAGATGCTCAGTAGCAACACCTTCAAGCTTGTTGTTAACGATGGCATCCACCACTGCACGGGTGGTAGGAATATCAAAACG
Source organism: Bowmanella pacifica (assembly GCF_014645355.1). Lineage (GTDB taxonomy): Bacteria > Pseudomonadota > Gammaproteobacteria > Enterobacterales > Alteromonadaceae > Bowmanella > Bowmanella pacifica. The sequence goes on from NZ_BMLS01000004.1 coordinate 251,824, forward strand.
GCTGCCCACACCGTAAGGACCACCGGTCCAGCCGGTATTGACCAGATAAACCTTGGCACCAAACTCACGCACACGCTTCATCAGCAGCTCGGCATACACGCCGGCAGGACGAGGGAAGAAAGGCGCACCAAAACAGGTTGAGAATGTTGACTCAATGGCAGCGGTCGAACCAATCTCGGTTGAACCAACCTTGGCGGTGTAACCTGACAGGAAGTGGTATGCAGCGGCTTGCTCAGACAACACAGACACCGGCGGCAACACACCGCTGACATCACAAGTCAGAAATACTACGGCACGCGGCTCACCGGCACGGTTTGCCACTTCACGCTTTTCAATATGCTCCAGAGGATAAGCAGCACGGCTATTTTGCGTCAGGCTACTGTCTCTGTAATCAGGGGCGCGTTTGTCATCCAGAACGACGTTTTCCAGCACAGTACCGAAACGAATGGCATCCCAGATAACCGGCTCATTGGCCTGAGACAGGTCAATACATTTCGCGTAGCAACCGCCTTCAATATTGAATACAGAGCCCGGTGCCCAGCCATGTTCATCATCACCAATCAGGAAACGCGACGGGTCTGCCGACAGGGTGGTTTTACCCGTACCAGACAAGCCAAAGAACAAAGTGACATCGCCCTGTTCGCCTACGTTGGCGCTACAGTGCATAGGCAAGACATCTTTTGCTGGCAATAAGAAGTTCTGCACCGAGAACATGGATTTCTTCATTTCCCCTGCATAGCGCATACCCGCCAGCAACACTCTGCGCTTCGCAAAGTTAATGATCACCACGCCATCGGAGTTAGTACCGTCGCGCTCGGGTTCACAAACAAAACCCGGTGCATTCAGGATCTGCCAAGCTTCTTTGCCGGCATGATTCCAGTTTTTGGGACGAATAAATAAGTTACGGGCAAACAGCTGATGCCAAGCGGTTTCGGTACGCACTTGCAGCGGCAGATAATGTTCTGGATCCGCCCCTACTTCCAGATGCGACATAAAGTGATTTTTACCCGCCAGATAAGCGTCCACCTTGTCCCATAGTGCATCAAATTTATCAGCGTCAAACGGACGGTTAACTGCGCCCCATTCGATTTCCTGCTCGGTAGAGGCTTCCTTGACAATAAAACGGTCTTTAGGTGAACGGCCAGTACGGACGCCGGTTTCTACTACCAGGGCACCGTTGGCGGCCAGATGGCCTTCACCACGGGACAAGGCTTGCTCGATCAACTCGGCCGAGGTCAGATCCACTAAAAGATTCGGGGGAACAGAGGTCATTTGCGGGTACTCCAGATGTAAAGCTTTCAGATGTTCTTTCAATATTATTTTTTGGCGCGCATCATACAGGAATTAGGCTGTGTAGGGGTAGGAGAAACGGATATTTTTTCGCCTAATCTGAAAGACTTTCATAAATTTGATCCATAACTTTCAGTTATACCTACAGCTGGCGAAAGAAAAGCGATTTTCTGGAATTTTATGACGATTGAACGTTGGCAGATGGCAGATGGCAGATGGCAGATGGCAGATGGCAGATGTGAACAGTCTTGGCTAAGACCGCCCTCTATCAACCGGGCGGCTGCCATCTGATAACTTGTTTCTTTAACGCCGTTTTCAGCTCAGCGAGGAAGGTTGATCAAACTGCCCTGCATGAATGGCTTCAATGTCGATGGCATCAAAGCGATATTCGGCATGACAATATTGACAGTTGATCGCCACTTCACCGTCTTTAGCGGCAATGTCCAGCAAATCCTGCTTATCTACCGAGGCCAGCGCCATAGCACTGCGTTGACGGCTGCAACTGCATTTAAACAGCACAGGTTGCGGGGCAAACAGCTCAACCTCTTCTTGGTGGTACAAGCGATAAAGAATATCTTGTACCGGTAACTCCAACAGTTCTTCGGCCGTGATGGTGTCGGTAATCTGAGCCAGATGCTCAAACTCTTCATGGGCGGAAGCCGCCACCGGCAGTACCTGCAGCAACATTCCCGCAGCAAGCGGAACGTTAACCTCTGAACGGGTTTTCAAGACCACTCTGGTGGCTAATTGCTCAGACTGGCTGAAATAGCTTTCCAGACACGCCGCCAGACTGTCCTTATCCAACGCCACCATACCCTGATAACGCTCGCCATCTTTAGGGGTTATTGTGATAGCCATCACCCCTTTTACAAACATGCTGGCAAAATCATTGGGTACGTCACCATCCCAACGCGCGACACCGCGCAGTTCTTGCTTGTGGGTACCATTAATCACCGCGTATTTGATGGGTCCTTCACTTTGCAGTTGCACTGCAATATCCCCTTCAAACTTGAGGGTAGCGGTTAATAGCGAAGTGGCGGCCATCAGCTCGCCCATTAAACGGCGAACCGGAGGCGGATAGTCCTGCGCAGCCAGTACCGCCGCATAACTGTTCTGCAAACGAACTAATTCACCCCTGACATGCGCTTTTTCAAACAGGTAGCGGTATAGATTATCATTGTTTTCAGACATGCTTTGCTTCTCTGTATTACACCCCGCCATATATCGGCAGCTGGCAACTATTGATGTTTAAACCTGATAATATCACGACGCTGTTTCTTGTCAGGTTTATGTTCAGGTCGCGGGTTGTACAAGGCCCCCGCTTGCCTGGCTTCAGCATTGGCTTCGCGCGCTGCCACACTCTGCTCCGTCTCTTCATACATGGCTTGTGCCAGAGACGCAGCGCGGCGTTTATCATGCACTTCACGCACAATCACCTCTTTTATATCATGACCCTGCGGAACTTTTAGGGTCGCGCCAAGCTCCACTATCTTGCTGGGTTTGCTCCGCTGCCCGTTATATTGTACTTTTCCCCCCTGCACCATGTCTCTGGCTAAGGCGCGGGTTTTAAAAAAGCGGGCGGCCCACAGCCACTTATCTAAGCGTACTGCAGTGTCGTGATTGTTTTTTTGCGTAACTGTGTTCATATGTGTGGGAATGTAATTTTTTAGTAACTTTACAGGATTAAAGTTGTGGCCCTTTTAGCGACTGGCTATGATGGGCTGGATAGTTTAGCACAGGTCAGGTTTCCCCTTCAGCATGCCACATCTTTGGCTACCGAGCCCCCAAGACTTGACCCGATAATATGGCAGCAACGTGATAACGCTAAAATCTGACAATTTTCAACAAGTCTGGTTGAGCTTGATACGACATCAACATCGTATTGCGCAAGTCCTGGTCATTCTGCTTAGCCTGTATTTACTGGCCTTTGCCGCTGACCTTACCTGGCGTTTGTTACCTAATCCGACCCAGGATGCCCTGCCCGCTCAGGCCGTTATGCTAGACCGCACAAAAAATCAGCGGGCTCAGGTTAACATTAACGACATTCAGCGTCTGGATTTGTTTGGCAGACCGCAGGCCAACGACACTAAGCCGGTAGTGGTAGAAGACGCGCCTCAAACTAATCTTAATCTGACACTGACCGGTGTGGTAGCCAGCGATAATGTTGAGCGTGGGGCCGCCATTATTGAAAATCAGGGCAAACAGAATACGTATGGGATCGGAGAAAAAATTGACGGTACCAATGCAACGGTCAATGAAGTCTATGCCGATCGCATAATCATCAAAAATGGTCCACGCATGGAAACCCTGATGCTGGACGGAATTGAGTTCAACAAAGGCAGGCAACTTAACGACCAGCGTAACACTTCACCTTCGCCGGCCCCTGCCCCCCAGCGCCGTTCATTGAGCCGTGAGGCTGCCCAGGCCACTCAGGCCCTGCAATCGTCTCCGGCTAACTTTACCGACTATATCGCCATCAGCCAGCATATGGTGGATGGTGAACTTAAAGGCTATCGCGTCAGTCCGGGTAAGAAACCCGCTTTGTTCCAGGCCGCCGGCCTGCAAGCTAATGACGTAGTCACCGAAATCAACGGTCTGGATTTGACTGATATCCAGCAGTCCATGGAAGCCATGTCCATGTTGCGTGAAACCGAATCACTGCAACTGACAGTAGACAGAGACGGCGAGTTGCTGACTCTGTATTTGGATCTTCCATCCGACGACAGCGAATTATAAGGATAATCACCATGAGGCTATTCAGCCGTCGCCTGCTTACTCAGCTTAGTGTCGCCGCCAGTGCGGCGTTGTTGTGCACCGCATCAGTTATTAGCGCCGCTGAGTATTCACCGAATTTCAAAGGCACCGACATTGATGAATTTATCAATATTGTCGGCAAAAACCTGAAGAAGACCATCATCGTTGACCCCAACGTGCGAGGCAAGATCACGGTTCGTAGCTACGACTTGCTGACAGAAGAGCAGTATTACCAGTTTTTCCTCAATGTGCTGCAAGTTTATGGTTTTGCGGTAGTAGAAATGCCCAGTGGCATTCTCAAGGTGGTAAGAGACAAAGACGCCAAGTCATCCAACATTCCGGTAATAGAAGGTACTTCCTTTGACGGCGATGAGATGATCACGCGCGTGGTGCCCCTGTATAACGGCTCGGTACGGGAATTAGCCCCCCTGCTTCGCCAGCTTAACGACCAGGCAGGCGGCGGCAATGTGGTCAGTTATGACCAGTCCAATGTGATGCTGTTAACCGGCCGCGCTGCGGTGGTTAACCGATTAGTCGAAATTATCGAGCGGGTGGACAAGGCCGGTGATAAAGAAGTGGATATCATTAAGCTCAGATACGCCTCCGCCTCCGAAATGGTGCGCATCGTCGACAGCATCAATAAAAATCAGGGTGCGAAACAAGGTGGTGTTGACGCCTTAGAACCCCGAGTGGTGGCCGATGACAGAACCAACAGTGTGATTATCAGCGGCGATATTAAAGCCAGACAGCGTTTGATTAATTTGATTGAGCGACTGGATAAGGAACTGGAAACCAGCGGCAATACCCGGGTTATTTACCTGAAGTACGCCAAGGCGGAAGATTTAGTCAAAGTATTACAAGGTGTTAGCGCCAGCATTCAGGCCGAAGAACAAGGTGCAGCTCAGCCCAATGCCAGACGCACCAGCGGTAAACGCGATATCAGTATTGAATCGCACCCGGATTCCAATGCCCTGGTGATCACCGCCGAGCCGGACATGATGCGCTCGCTGGAAGAAGTGATTCGTCAACTCGATATCCGCCGCGCCCAGGTGCAAGTGGAAGCCATTATTGTTGAAGTTTTTGAAGGTGACGGCACCCAACTGGGCGTACAGTGGATCAGTGAGAACGGCGGCGGCCAACAGTTTACCAATGGTACCGTACCTATAGGTGCCCTGGGTGTAGCTCTGCGTCAGGCCGAAGACCGGGAAGTTAATCGCACCACTTACAGTGCCGATGGCACTCCTATCGTGACCACAGAAACCATTGAAGGCGATCTCACCGCCCTGGCCAACATGTTGGGAGGCCTTAACGGTGCCATGTACGGCGTAGTAAAAAATGGCTGGGGAGCCATCGTCCAGGCCGTGAGTACCGATACCAACTCCAATGTGCTGGCAACACCGCATATCACTACCATGGATAACGAAGAAGCCTTCTTTATTGTGGGACAGGAAGTGCCCATCATTACCGGCTCATCCGCCAGCGCCAATAATAACAACCCCTTCACCACCGTAGATCGTAAGGAAGTGGGCATTAAGCTAAAGGTGACTCCGCAGATCAACGAAGGCTCCGGTGTACAGATGACTATTGAGCAGGAAGTCTCCAGCGTCAGTGGTACCACAGGGGTGGATATTTCCATCAATAAACGCGAGTTGAAGACCACAGTATTAGTGGAAGACGGTGGCACAGTGGTGCTGGGCGGTCTGATCGACGAAGACGTGCAGGAAAGTGTGTCTAAGGTGCCGCTACTGGGTGATATCCCGATTCTGGGCAACCTGTTTAAATCCACCTCCACATCCAAACGTAAGCGTAATTTGATGGTGTTTTTACGTCCGACCATTATTAAGGACGGCGTGACCATGAATACCATCAGTCACCGTAAGTACAACTTTATCCGTGCCGAGCAACTTAAGCGCCAGTCCGAAGGTGTGCCGTTGATGCCTTATACGGAAACACCTGTCTTACCCGAATGGAATGACGCCCTGAGCTTACCCCCCACTTTTGATGAGGTAATGGAGCAAAAGCGCAAAGCGGAACAAGCCAAACAAGGCGGTGGGAAAGATTAATGGAAAGGGTGCAAACCACAGAACCAGCGCCAGTCGACGATCTGATGCCAGCCCATAAGCAGTTGGCCTTTGGCTTTGCCAAGCGCAACAAGGTGCTGCTGGATACCGGCCAGGAACCAGCGCTGCTGTACCATACCGCGCAAACCCCCTTTGCCGTGTTTGCCGAAGTCAGGCGCTTTTTGGGACGTGAGTTTCAACTAAACGAAATCGCCCCGGAAAAATTTGAAAACCTGCTGACCAAAGCCTTCCAGCGCGACTCATCTGAAGCCAAGCAATTGATGGAAGATATAGGCAATGAAGGTGACCTGTTTGCACTAGCCGAAGAATTGCCGGAAACAGAAGATCTACTTGAATCCGAAGACGATGCGCCAATCATTAAATTGATCAACGCTATGCTGGGCGAAGCCATCAAAGAAGGCGCCTCGGATATTCATATCGAGACCTTCGAGAAGCAACTGGTGGTGCGTTTTCGGGTTGATGGCGTATTGCGGGAAATATTGCGCCCTAATCGCAAGATGGCATCCATGCTGGTGTCACGTATTAAGGTAATGGCCAAGCTGGATATCGCTGAAAAACGGGTTCCGCAGGATGGCCGCATCACCTTACGTATCGCCGGTCGGGCGGTGGATGTACGAGTCAGCACTATGCCCTCCAGTCACGGCGAGCGAGTGGTATTGCGTTTGCTGGACAAAAATACCGCCCATCTGGATTTGCAGGATCTGGGCATGACGGAGAATATCCGCGTGCACTTCTCCGAGCTTATCCGTAAGCCCCATGGCATCATTCTGGTCACCGGCCCCACAGGTTCAGGTAAAAGTACCACCCTGTATGCCGGGCTGTCCGAAATCAACACCAAAGATCGCAACATCCTGACAGTGGAAGACCCCATTGAATACGATCTGGAAGGGATCGGCCAAACTCAGGTTAATCCCCGTGTGGATATGACCTTTGCCCGGGGCTTGCGCGCCATTTTACGTCAGGATCCGGATGTGGTGATGGTCGGGGAAATTCGCGACCTGGAAACCGCCCAGATTGGCGTTCAGGCCAGTTTGACCGGCCACTTGGTATTATCCACCCTGCACACCAATACCGCTGCCGGTGCCATTACCCGTCTGGAAGACATGGGCATTGAGCCTTTCCTACTCTCGTCCAGCTTGTTGGCGGTGCTATCGCAGCGGCTGGTCAGAACCTTATGCCCGGATTGCAAAGTGCCGCACTCTCCCTCTGAGCGAGAATGTCAGATTCTGGGCATTGCCCCACATCAGGTCAGTGAATATAAGATATTTGCCCCTCAAGGCTGCGCCAGTTGCAATCAGACAGGGTATCGCGGCCGAACCGGTATCCATGAAATGCTGATTGTCGATGAGCAAATTCGCGAGATGATCCACAATGGTCATGGTGAACAAGCTATCGAGAAATATGTGCGCCACTCCGTACCCAGTATCCGCGATGATGGCTGTAGCAAAGTGCTGCTGGGTATGACCTCGCTGGAAGAGGTATTGCGGGTTACCAGGGAAGATTAACGCCATGGCCGGATACAGTTTCACTTTTCTTTCTGATTGCAGGCTCTACTGATGGGTGCTTTTGCGTATAAAGCCCTGGATCAGGGAGGGCGCAATAAGTCCGGCGTAATGGAGGCAGACAATGCCCGCCAGGTACGTGCCCAGCTTCGCGAGCAACAGCTGATCCCCATTGAAGTGCAGCAGGTTTCCGAGCGCACTCGCTCGCAAGGCGGCAAAGTTAGTTTATTCCGTCAGGGTATTTCAGCCGCTGACTTGGCCTTGCTGACCCGCCAAATCGCGACACTGGTGGAATCTGCCTTGCCCATCGAAGAAGCACTGCAAGCCGTTGCCGAGCAATGCGAGAAGCCCCGTCATAAAAATATGATGATGGCGGTTCGCAGTAAGGTTGTGGAAGGGCATAGCCTGGCGGACGCCATGGCCGAGTACCCACAGGTATTTGACCAACTCTACCGTTCTATGGTGGCGGCCGGTGAAAAATCCGGCCATTTGGACACTGTGCTAAACCGCTTGGCTGATTACACGGAAAAACGCAATCAAACCCGCAGTCAAGTTGTTCAGGCTCTGATCTACCCCAGCCTAATGCTGGTGATTGCCATGCTGGTGGTGATCGCCCTGCTGACCCAAGTGGTCCCCAAGATCGTTGGTCAGTTCGACAGCATGGGCCAGGACCTGCCGACCATTACTAAAATTATGATTGGTATCAGTGACTGGCTACGTGACTATGTGCTGATTGCCGGGGTGGTGATTCTGCTGCTGGTCGTCCTGGTTCAGCGTCTGCTACAGCAACCTGCTCTGAAACTGCGCTACCATCAGTTGATTTTACGCCTGCCGGTATTGGGCAAAGTCTCCCGTGGTTTGAACACCGCACGTTTTTCCCGCACCCTGAGTATTCTAACCTCCAGTGCCGTGCCTTTGCTTGAAAGCATGCGCATTGCCGGTGGCGTGCTGGAAAACCTGCATATTCGTAACCAAATCGCCGATGCCGCCGAACGGGTAAAAGAAGGCTCCAGTCTGCGCGCGGCACTGGAAAAAACCCGTATGTTCCCGCCTATGATGATGCATATGATAGCCTCAGGCGAGCGCAGCGGTGAGCTTCAGCAAATGCTGGGACGAGCGGCTGACAATCAGGACAGAGAGTTTGAAGCCCAGGTTAGTGTTGCTCTTAAAGTCTTTGAGCCCCTGCTGATCGTCAGCATGGCGGCTATTGTAATGTTTATTGTCATGGCCATTTTGCAACCCATTCTGGCCCTAAATAATATGGTGAACTTGTAATGAAAACTCTCACTCGCAGACAGTCCGGCTTCAGCCTTATCGAAGTTATGGTGGTATTGCTGATTATCGGCATGATGGCCGCCTTGGTGGCTCCAGCGATTCTGGGCAACCAGGAAAGCGCGCAGCTCAAGAAAGCCGCCATCGATATACAGCAGTTGGAAAGTGCTATTCAAATGTACAAGGTGCGCACCAACCTGCTTCCCACCACAGAACAAGGACTGGAAGCCCTGGTCAGCGCACCGACCATCGAGCCTATTCCACGCAACTTCCCGGCCGAAGGTTTTATCAATCGTCTGCCGCAGGATCCTTGGGGTAACGACTATTACCTGCTCAGCCCTGGAGAAATGGGCACCTTTGATATCTTCAGTGCTGGCCCGGATATGCAGCCAAGTACAGACGATGATATTGGTAACTGGAACCTAAACGACTTCCTGAATTAATCACGGCGGGTTTGTCCCGCCGCCTACCGGATAGATTCATGCCAGGCCAGCACCCACAATTCTCACGCCACGTGCAGGGCTTTACCCTGTTGGAGGTTATGCTGGTGTTGCTGCTGATGGGCTTGATTGTCAGCACAGTAACCTTTACGGCACTGGGTAAAAGTGCGGAACAGAAACTGGAGGAGCAGGCTCAGCGCTTCGCTGTGGTGGTCAACATGGCCTCCGATTTCGCGGTGCTTAACCAGCAAGAGTTAGGGCTGCGTATAGAGGAAGGCAGCTATTACTTTGTGTACCTGGATGAAGAGCAAAAGTGGCAACGCATTGAGCAAGACAAGGTATTCGAGCAACGCGAACTGGAAGAGGACGTGACCCTGGCTCTGGAACTTGATGATCTGCCCTGGCAGGAAGAAGAAAGTTTATTTGATCAGGGCTTGTTTGATGAAACCTTGTCGGTCAGTGAAGACGAGGTGGCAATTGGGGAGGAAGAAGAAAAACTCCCCCCACCACAAGTTTTGCTGCTCTCCAGTGGTGAAATCACCCCTTTTAGTCTGACTTTCCAATTCGAGCCGAGCTTTGGCAATGAAGAGCCCGCTGCATTCAGAGTCGATGCCGTGGATATGCCACCGCTGCAAGTCAGCGAAGCGCTGGATCACCCATGACTAAGACCTGCGCCCGCCCTTTTTATGTTTCCGGCATGACATTGCTGGAAGTCATGGCAGCTTTGCTGATCTTCGCACTGGCAGGCACCGCCATTATGAAAGCCGCCGGCGAACACCTGCACAATATCGGTATGATAGAGGAAGTCACCCTGGCCACCTGGGTGGCCAATAACCGTCTGACCCAAGTGCATCTGGAAGGACGCTGGCCGCCACAAAATAACCAACGGGGTCAGATGGACATGGCTCACCGCACCTGGTATTGGAAGCAGATCGTTAAAGAAACCGCTGACAAGCAACTGCGTCAGATAGAAGTGGAAGTGCGACTCGATGAGCAGGCCCCGCAAGCCATTACTTCGGTTAGTACTTATTTAGCCAAGCCCGAGAGGGCAAATTGATGGCAGTCAGAGGCTTCACCTTACTGGAAATTCTGATCGCCATGGCCATTTTTACCATGATCGGTCTGGCGTCCTATTCGGTGCTAACGACGACTACCGACTCCAACAGTATTTCCAAACAGCGTATTGCCAAACTGGAAGCTCTGCAACGAGCCATGCTTTATATGGAGCGCGATATTCTGCAGGCCGTCCCCCGAGCAGTGCGAATTGCCGGTGAAGCCAACGGCAAAGTAATCAGTGGTGGGCGCGACCAAATAGAAAGTGAAGCCGACGGTTTGGCCTTAGTGCGTACAGGCTGGCAAAACCCGCTGTTAATGTTACCCAGAAGCACCTTACAGGCCGTAGGTTACCGATTGCAGGAAGGTCAGTTACAGCGGCTGTATACCTTACGTCCAGACAACGTTATAGGCGCCGAGCCCAAAGTGGTGGTGTTGCTTGATGATGTACAAGACTTTAGCGTGCAATTTCTTATCGACAGTGAAGATAATAACAACCGCACTCTGGACTGGCAGGATGATTACATCGGCTCAGTATTGCCCAGGGCCATTGCCGTAGAAATTGACAGCCTGGACTTTGGCCTGATTCGCAGAGAGTTTCTGTTAGCATCAGAAGGAGGCAATCCAAATGCGCCAGATTAAACAGCGTGGGGTAGCCTTAGTGCTGGTGCTAATGATAGTGGCGCTCGTCAGTGTGCTTGCCACACAAATGGGCTCACGTTTGCAGCTACAAGCCAAACGAGCCGGCAATATTAAAGACAGCAATCAAGCCTATTGGAATGCCATGGGGGCGGAACAGTACGCCATCAAAGCCGTTGGCGAGCAAATGCAAAATGCCAATGGGGTGATAAATCTCAACCAACCCTGGGCGGCCAGTGATATTCAGTTTCCACTGGAAGGCGGTAGCATTGAAGCCAAGCTCACCGATATGCAAAGCTGCTTTAACGTCAATGCGCTACAAAGCAGCAACAACAAGCGCCCCTTAGCCGACGCATTCAAACGCCTGCTGCAATCAGACGAATTTGATATTCCCTCATATGAGGTAGATGTATTCAGCGACTCGGTGCTGGATTGGCTGGACGAAGATGACAACCTCAGTCCATTTGGGGCAGAAGACAGTGATTATGAAGCCATGCAGCCTCCCTATTTACCCGCCAATGGGCTGATGATTGATATCAGTGAATTACGCATGGTCAATGGTGCTAACCCCAAGTGGCTGAACAAAGTACTGCCCATGTTGTGCGTTATTCCTGGCTCGATGGAACTGAAAATAAACGTCAACACCCTGGATGAATCCAGAGCGCCTCTGCTACATGCACTATTAGGTAACAATATCAGTCTGCAGGATGTAAAAGGCATTATCTCCTCGCGTAAACCCGCGGGCTTTGAGCGCGTTGAGGATTTTCTCAGCATGCCGGAAATCACTAACCTTAATTTGCAGGATGAGCAGAAAGACTGGTTCAATATCACCACTGGGTATTTTCTTTTACAGACCCGAAGCCGCTACAATAACGCCAGTTTCGCCATGTCATCCCTGCTGAAGGTTGGCAACAGCAATGAGGCCAGTGTAATACGCCGGCAATTTGGAGGATTTCAATGACAGAACAGCTGATCGTCAGGCTGGGGGCAACCCCTCAGGAGCCCGTTCAATGGCTGGTTTGGTCTAACACCGAGCAGGATATCATTGCCTCCGGCGAATTTGCCGATGCCAGTCAATTGAGTAGCCTGAAAGACCGGGCGGGTTCACGCCCCGTCACGGCTCTGGTACCAGCCAGTGATGTGCTACTGCATTGGGTAACCATGCCAGCCAAGGCCAGTCGCAAGGCACTGACGGCCATCCCCTATATGCTGGAAGATGAACTATGCAGTGATATCGAAAGCCAGTTTTTTGCCATGGGTCCACGCCAGGGTAACCAACAGGCCGTGGCGGTGGTGAATAAGGAAAGCCTGCAGCAATGGTTAACCACCTTGCAGAGTGCGGAGTTAATCTGTCATAAATTACTGCCAGACGTTCTCGCCCTGCCAGTTCAGCAACAAGGTTGGGCGTTGCTGCAAATCGGCGAACAGTTGCTGATTCGTCAGGATCAGTGGAAAGGCATGCAAGGGGAAGCAAGCTGGATGATGGATGCCCTGCTCCATCACGCCAAGCAGTTAAGCGAGCCGCTCCCTATTGCCAATTACTCTTCCCTGAGTCTGCCGGACTCACCGAATTTGCTGCAACAGGCCGAGCCACTGGAAATGCCCATGAAAGTGCTGGCACAGGGGGCACTGGCCAGCCAGTTCAACTTACTGCAGGGCGAATTCAAGCCTAAGCGTCAGCAACAAGGGCAATGGCAAAAATGGCGCCTGGCAGCCATTCTGGCGGCGGTCGCACTCACCACCAGCCTGATTGATAAAGGCATTCAGGCCAACCAGCTGGCAAATCAGCGCGAGCAGTTGGAAACACAGATAGAAGCTGAGTTTAAACGTGCCTTCCCTGAAGTGAGACGTATCGTGAATGTACGCTCGCAAATGAAACAGAAGCTCAGCGAACTGCAACAAGGGGGAGGCAGCACGTCCATGTTAGTGATGTTGTCACAGCTCAGTCCGGCTTTTGCGCAGAGCAAGGTACTGCCACAAACCCTGAAATTTGATAGCAAGCGGGCCGAACTTCGTATGCAGGCGACGGCCGACAACTTCGAAGCATTAGAGCAGTTTCGACGCTTGGCACAAGGCCAAGGCTTTAGTGTGGAGCAAGGTGCCATTAACAATACCGACAACCAAGTGGTCGGTTCGCTATCGGTAAGGAGCTGATGTGAAGCAGATCATGGAGAAGTTTAAAGCACTATCCGAGCGCGAACAGCGACTGGTACTGATTGCAACCCTGGTGCTTGCCGCCTTGCTGTTTTATCTATTGGTATGGTCCCCCTTAAATCAATCCATTGCTCGAAACAGTGCCACTGTCGCCGATCAACAGGAACTACTGAGCTGGGTACAAAAGAACGCCAATCGTGTACAACAGCTTAAGGGCAGCACCAGCCAGGGAGCCAAGTTTAATGGCTCCTTGCCCCAAGCCGTCAATCAGTCCGCCAGCCGGCTGAATATCAGTATTGCTCGGATGCAGCCACAAGGTGACGAGCTGCAGGTTTGGGTGGATGAAGCGCCCTTCAACCAAGTCATTGCCTGGCTGCACAGCCTGGAACAAATGGGCATCAGCATATTAGATGCCGATTTTGCCGAAACCGCCCGCCCCGGCCAAATCCGCATTCGCAGATTACAGTTAAGCAAAGGATAAGCATGAAGTCGGTTAAGATTGTCGCCCTGGCCGGGCTAGCCTATCTGTTATTCCTGATAGCCAGCCTCCCTGCTGCCCAGGTTGTTCCGCGTTTACCCTTACCGCCTCAACTTCAAGTACAAGGTTTGCAGGGCAGTATCTGGCAAGGTCGAGCAGCACTGGTGCAATACCAGGGCATACCTGTGCGTCAGCTGTCCTGGCAAGTTAACCCCTGGGCCTTGCTAACCGGCAAACTTTCTTTGCAGCTGGATGCGGGAAACAGCCGCGATGCCGAGCAAATCGCCCTGAAGGGGCATATTAGTCTGGGCAGTAGCAGTGCTAACAGTGACGGCTTGGATCTGTATCTACCTACAGATCTGATAATTTCACAATTACCTTTACCCCTGCCGGTTAACGCCGCAGGACGCTTTAAAGTGGCGCTGGATGAACTGGCTTATGACCAAAACGGCTGCCAGGCCATCAAGGGATCGGGCCAATGGTTAAATGCCCAGGTATCGGGCACCCGTGGCTTTATTCCATTGGGCAACTTTAACGCCGAACTAGGCTGCGATCAGCAAAACATGGTGCTGAACATTAAAGAGCCCAACAGCTTTGGCCTAAGCGCGCAGGCAAGAATACCAGCAAACTTTAAGGTGAAAGTGCAAGGCCGCTTTAAGCCGTCCGCCGATTTACCTGAAGAAGTACACCAGGCAGCACGGCTATTCGGCAAACCCGATAACCAGGGTTATTACCAAATTCGGTTCTAACTAACGCCTTGTAAAAGATGAGGCTGTTATGCGTAAGTGACGACCTTACAAGTCGTCACTTGTTAATTTATTGCTGACCACTGACAGAGGCCGGACGGCACTTAGCCAACGTAAGAACAAACTGACGCTCGCTACCGGCCTGCTTTAACCAGCACTCCTCGGCAGAGATGTACAATTCAAAAACCAATGGAGGCTCCCGATGCCGCCCATTCAGTAGTCGTCCCTGCCCATCACGTAACGCTTGCCGCTCCAGCAACAATTTATGACTGGTGGTTAAGGCCGTTTCCAGCAAAGGTATCTGCGGTGTGCCTGTGGCCTGCTCCAACACCTGCTGTAATTCGGCCTTTACCTCAGGCGATGGGTTGATAATCAGCGCAGGAACCATCGACATGGCAGTGCCCTGACAGGCCCCCAGCAAACACAGAGTGCAGAACAATATCAGTTTGTTTTTCATTGATTCATCCCCTGTGGCATGACATTGGACGGGTAAACCTTATTGTTCCATAGCGGATCTATTGCGCTGCTACGCTGAATTGCCGGGCGAGTGGTAGACAGCTGTTTGACTTGCTTAGCCGCTGGCGGCGCCAGCGGACAGCTGCCATCTTGCATATATTGAAGCGCGGCAGCCAGCACCGCCTCCTGGGTATCCCCCAAAGCATGGTTTAAGTCGTCATCCACCCTGCAGCCAGGCACTTCGTCCATAAAATTCAGGTTAGGCCGCAGTTTCGGTTTAAAGCCATCAGCATACTCGCCAAAACCAGCGTAATTCTCGCCTTTAAACTGGATAGTGGAATAAGTGGTACCACAATTATCGGTAGGGAAAAAACCATAAGGTTTGCCGCAGGTAGTGTCACCTATCAACACCACTTCCACATTAATACCTCTGAGTGCGTTAATCAGCGCTTCACTGGCTGAACAGGTACTGTTACTGGACAACACATAGACCCGGGTTAAATCCAAACTTGGCAGCTCGATCCCGGTTGAATAAAAGTCTTCAGTCAGTAATTGGTTGAAAAAGCCAATCTCTTCGTCCCTTTCAAATTTACCGTTGAACACCACTTTTTCAAAGAACCCATCAGCCGGAATAATATCCGGACCAGTGATCATATACCCGAGTTGCGAGGACTGAGCCAGCAACCCTCCGCCGTTGTAACGCAAATCCAGCACCAGTTCAGTGATATTGGCGTCTTTAAGCTGTTGCACAGCATCCTTCAGTGCTTGCTGGGATTTAAAGATATTAAAAGTGTTAAACAGTAAATAACCAACCCGCCCTTGCGCGGTATCCAACACGGACGTTTTAGCTACCGCTTTAATCTCATAATCCGCTGAGGTAACCACTACCTCAAACAAATCACCACCTGAGGTGCTAAAGGTCATAGAGGTTTGCTGCCCTACCGAGTCAGGAAACAACCCCTGATTAATAGCGTCTACACCGGCAGTCGTTTCATCATTAACCACATCCCGGCCATTGATATTGATTAGCTGCATGCCCCGCTGAATACCTGCCAAGTCAGCCGGTGAACCAGGCTCAATGTACACCACGTGCAAACGACGGGGTGCATAGGGACTGTCCAACACCCATTCAAAGCCATAACCACTTGCCACCCCAGACTGGGTGCGTTTATTGCGCTCGGCTGTATCCTGAGCGTAATGAAAGTTGTCCTTCAAACTGCCCGACGCGGTGCGCTGGTCGGTTTTCAGGCGCTCGAAATACTCCAGCACGCTATAACCCGCAGGATTCACATCATCCAGTTCGTCATACCAAAGATAACTTTCATGACTCCAGGAGCGCAGCCAGAGTTTTTCAAGGGTTTCACTGCCTTTTCGATCTGCGTAGGCTTGGTTAGTGACAGGATCCACACCACTGCGTGGCGCCTCACATTGATCTTTGAGGCTGGCAGAAGCGGCATATACACCGGCCTGCCATTGTGCGGCAGAAGCATTATTGATTGGGGAGGTGCCACCCGAGCTACCGCCGCCACCGCAGGCTGCTAAGGTTAAGAGAGTGCTAAGTGTAAGGCCGAGTTTCATGCTCTGTGTTGTGATTTGCATAGATTTCCTGCCCTTGTAGGCTTCTTATAATTTTCAGGAACCAGCTTCATGTCCTAACGAAGCCAGTGCCTGCATCCTTT
Organism: Bowmanella pacifica; assembly: GCF_014645355.1. Taxonomy (GTDB): domain Bacteria; phylum Pseudomonadota; class Gammaproteobacteria; order Enterobacterales; family Alteromonadaceae; genus Bowmanella; species Bowmanella pacifica. Next base: position 268,368 of record NZ_BMLS01000004.1, read on the forward strand.
TAGTGGCACTGCGCACTGACAAATGGAGCCTTCCAAAAGAATGCATAAGTGTTCAATGCCACTAACAGCAGTTAAAGCGATACCGAGCCTGGGGTCAAGATGACAGGATTACAATAACCAAACATCTGTGGATTTTAATTAACTATCACGCACAACCGGATTGCGGCGAATATCTTCCAGCAAATAGCGATAATCCTGAATTGCCGGGAATTCCTCTATCTCTCTGACCGGCTTTTTCGAGTCAGGATTACTGACCGCCAACAGATGACCAATACCAAACTGACGGGCGGCTTCCAGGATAATCAGGCTGTCATCCACAAATAAAGTACGAGCGGGGTCAAAGCCCAAGCGTGCCTGCAATTGCTGCCATAAAGATTGAGATTCTTTGGTTACCCCAAACTCATGGGTAGAAATCAGTTGGTCAATATGTTGATCAAGCTGGGTACGTTCCACCTTCAATGACAAACTACCCGGATGAGCATTGGTCACCAAAACTACCTGCCGGCCGCTATCATGTAGGGCATCTAAGAAAGGAATGGTGTCCTCACGCAAACTAATCAGGTGCTGCACTTCGCGCTTGGCACTGACAATATCCATTTGCAAACGCTCAGCCCAATAATCCAGGCAATACCAGGCAATAGTGCCAGTCACCGCATCATAGTCTTTTTGCATACGTGCCTTGGCAGCGTCCAAGCTGACTCCGTCACGCTCTGCCAACTTGGCGGGAATCAACTCCAGCCAGAAGTGGTTATCAAAATGTAGGTCCAGCAAGGTGCCGTCCATATCAAGCAATACGGTATCAATTTGTGTCCAAGGCAACATAGCCAGTTACTCCGTTATCGCAACAAATTAGCGTTTCCGCGGCAATCCGCTGTTTTATCCGCCATTTATTGGGTTATAGTTAGGGCGAGTTATTCTAACGCGACAGGTAGATGAGTAAAGTCACGTCGGACAAGGCCCTCCCCAAAATTCATGAGGTGCAGTTGGTGGCAAGCAGCCGCCTCTTCCACATCGAAAAGCTGGATCTGGAATTTTCCAACGGCGCACGGCGAGAGTTCGAGCGCATGAAAGGTTCGGGACGCGGTGCGGTCATGCTGGTGCCCTTTTTGGACCCCGAAACCCTGCTGCTGGTCAGAGAGTATGCCGCAGGCACACATTCTTATCAGTTGGGGTTTCCCAAAGGTCTGATCGATCCAGGTGAAGATTGTCTGCAGGCCGGAAACCGTGAGCTGATGGAAGAAGTAGGATATGGTGCCACAAAGCTACACCGCTTACATCGTGTTGGTATGGCACCGGCGTTCTTTAATGCCAGTATGGACATATTGATTGCCGAAGACTTGTATCCTAAACGTCTGGAAGGCGATGAACCTGAACCACTGGAAGTCGTTCCCTGGTCAATACGGGAATTGGACCGCCTGTTGGATCGCGAAGATTTCACCGAAGCCCGCAGTATTGCTGCCTTGCTGTTAACAGAGAGGTGGCTAAGGAATAGGTAATGTCAAACGGCGACACGAGTAAATACCTGGCAATAGCCAAACAAGCTGCCCGCGAAGCCGGGCGAGTCATTCTTAAGATATATGATAGCGGTGATTATCAGCGCTACAGTAAGGACGACGAGTCGCCGGTCACCAGTGCCGACTACCTGGCCAACGATATCATTCAGGCCGCACTTGCCAAACAGACGCCCGATATTCCGGTAATGTCGGAAGAACAAAACAATGGCGACCTGCAATCGCGCCAACATTGGAAGCGCTATTGGCTAATAGACCCTATAGACGGCACCCAGGAGTTTGTTGCCCGCAGCGGCGATTTCGCCGTCAATATCGCTCTGGTTGAAGATAACCAACCTGTCGTTGGGGTGATCTACTGGCCAGCTGGCGATTCAATGTACTACGCCAGTAAAGGTAACGGCGCTTTTAAAGAAACCCCTAAGGAAGACAAACGCATTAGCGTGCGCAAGCTGGATGATCCCGTCCATGGCGTGGTCGTACTGGCCATTAGCCGTAGGCAGTCGCGGGAAAAGGTCATGTCACGTATGAATAGCAGCCGCACCTATCAGGCCTTGCCGTTGGGAAGCTGTTCACTCAAGGCCTGTTTTATTGCCGAGGGTAAAGCCGACGTGTTCCTGCGAATTGGTGTCACCGGCGAATGGGACACAGGCGCATCGCAATGCATAGTTACCGAAGCTGGCGGAAAAATTTTGGCGGCCAATTTTGAACCGCTCACATACAATAAACGCAACAGCCTGACTAATCCGGATTTTGTGGTGCTGGGAGACCCCAGTGTCGACTGGCAGGAAGTCGTAAAATATCAACAAGAGGATAATCATGAAAAGTCTTAGCCTGGCAGCCCTGCTGCTCTGTTCTCAAGCCGCCCTGGCCGATTGGCAATTGGATCAATCGGCATCCAGCCTGAGTTTCCTGTCAACCAAAAACAACCTGGTTACCGAAACGCACCACTTCACGGCATTTAGCGGCACACTGGCCGACGATGGCAGCCTGAAGATCAATATTGAGCTGAATTCGGTAGAAACCAACATTCCTATCCGCAATGAGCGCATGCGCGAGCACATGTTTAAGCTATTCCCTAACGCCACCCTGACCGCCCAGGTACCAAAAACCGTGATGGAGCTGGATGTGGGTGAATCCACGGCGCTGGAGATTAAAGGTCAGTTAGAGCTGAATACCAAATCACAAATCCTGCCCATACCTTTACAAATTACGCGCTTAGCCAATGAGCAGTTGCTGGCCACCACCACGCAACCCATTCTGCTTAACACAGTGCAGTTTGGTTTGACCGATGGTGTGAAAAAACTGCAGGAACTGGCGGGCCTGGCCAGCATTGATCAGACAGTTCCCGTCACTTTCAACGTGATTTTCAGCAGCGCCAACTAATCAGTATTGAACTGCGAAGCCGGCACGATATTGACCGACTCATGTAGTTCAGAATACACCAGCAGTGCATCACCAGACTTAAGCTGTTGATGCACTTGCTGAATCTTCTCTTTTAGCGACACTTCTTCACTACCGTAGTCAGTCCCTTCCCGTAATACAAAAGCTTCAATAATGTTTAGCAAAGTGTCAGTTTCAAGCTCATCAACGGGAATAATCATGCACTGTCTTCCAAATAAGGGCGAACAAAGTCTACCACCCGTTGATGCGTCCAGATAACCGGCCGCCAGGGTGTGCCTTGCATAAAACCGACATGCCCTCCCTGTTGGCTAAGTTCCAGCCGCACAAAGGGAGATATTTCATGGGCCTGAGGCACCACCTGAGGATTCATAAAAGGGTCATCCAACGCATGCAACACCAGAGTGGGGGTTGAAATTTTGTTTAAGTAAGCAACAGCGCTGCATTGCTGATAATAATCATCGGCATCGGCAAAACCATGCAGCGGCGCCGTCACATGCTGGTCAAAATCGCGAAAGCTTTGAAACCCTCTGACTTTCTCTTCATTTAATGCCAGTGCAGAGAAATCCAGCCGGTTCATTTTTTCCAGCAAGCGCTTGCACATGCTACCCAGCAGATAGCGTTGATAAAGTCTGGAAAAGCCCTGATTAATGCTCTGAGCACAATTGGCCAGGCGAAACGGCGGTGAAATAGCAACCGCTGCTTGTAACCAGGATTGATTGATTTTTTCGCCAAGCAGTTTTAGCAGCATGTTGGCGCCAAGAGAAAAGCCCATACCGACCTTAGGCACATGTGGAAAACGGTTAGCTAAGGTTTCAAGAAAAAAGGTCGCATCCAGCGTATCACCGGAATGGTAAGCGCGTGTGGTGCGATTGGGCTGAGTACCGCAACCACGAAAGTGCATCATGACGCCGCGCCAGCCCTGACTGTGCAAAACCGCCAACATATCGTTGGCATAGTGTGAGCGAGCAGAACCTTCCAGGCCGTGAAAACAAGCCACTAACCCCTTCGGCTTGGCAATATTCGGGGTCCAGGCCAATTCCACAAAGTCACCATCGGGTAATTCCAGCGACTCCCAGTGTAATTGGATAGCACGGCGCTTTTGCAACAACCTCGGCCAGATTGTCTGGACATGGGGGCTTCTCGCCCACCAGGGGGGCCTGAACGCGCTTTCTACAATATGACCAAACTCTGTGCCACTCACTTCTCTGCTGCTCCATCTGTCAATCAACGGGATTTGACACCAGAGCAGCGACGAAGACAAGGCTGATCAGTGAGGTTCGCCGTCTATGCTGTTACGAATAAACAGGTAGACATAGTAAAAACAGATGGCCAGGACCACCCCCAAACCGAGCAGAGAACCCCAGGCAACCGGGTCATTCAGAATAAGTTCCCACATGATAGCCTCCTATGGCATTAATTCGGCTATCACTTTACGCGTTGCTGCGGCAACTCACTTTGACCCCGGTCAACTTTTGCGTCGGTTTGTAATTGCGCAATCAGCGCGGTTAACTCACTTGGCATCTGCGGCTGCACAACGGACGCGTACAAAACGAGATTATCTTCACCCAAGTCTGCGACAGGCAGTCGATTCAAACATTGTATAAGGTCAGCTTGCTGGCGCTTTTCTAACTGTAGTTCGGCATCGAGTAAGTGTTGATACGCCAAGCCATCCAACCCTTTAACCTGGCGTCTTACAGCGCGCAAGGGAGTAATAACCTGTTCGGTGCTGGCTAGACTGTTTATCAGCGCTGGTAAGCTGGCTTGTGATATTCCCATTCCATGCTGTTGTAGATACAGACACAACAGCACCAGATTCACGTTCATGGCGTAACTATCCTGCAATTGCAAACATAGCGCTCCCCGCTTCTGGTAGAGCGCCAGGCTGAATTGCCAGAAGTCTTCAGTCTGCCACACTAGCGTCAAACTCCTGTTGCAGGTTTTCCAATTGTTCCTGATTGTCCAGCCAGCTGAGTTCCAGCTCTTCAAGCTCCTGCTTAACGTCCACCTGCTGCTCTAACAACGTTTTAAGCTTCGCCTTGTGTTGTTCCTCATACAAAGAGGTATCCAGCATCTGACTCTCAATATCCGTCAGGCTGGCATTCAGTTTATCCATGCGTTTTTCCTGCGCATCAATGGCTTTGCGCAGCGGTTGGGTGCGCTGGCGGAACTCGGCTTCCAGGCGCTTCACCGCCTTACGGTCAACCTTAGGCTCCTGAGGCTTGGCTTGTTCTGTCTTGGCAGGGTCGGTATTACTTAACCAATTTTTGTAATCGTCCAAATCACCGGTAAAGGGCTGCACCTGCCCACTGTCCACCAGATAAAACTCATCACACACCGAGGTCAGCAGAAAACGGTCGTGCGATACTAAGACCATCGCGCCTTCAAAACCTTGAATGGCCATATTCAGGGCATGGCGCATATCCAGATCCAGGTGGTTGGTGGGTTCGTCCAGCAACAACAGGTTGGGCTTCTGATAGACCAAAAGTGCCAGCACCAGACGCGCTTTCTCCCCGCCAGACATAGGCGCCACCGGGCTCAGGGCTTCGTCGCCGCGAAAACCAAAGCCGCCTAAGAAATCACGCAATGACTGTTCGGTTGCCAGCTTATCGAGGCGCTGCACATGAGTCAGTGCTGATGCCTCGGGATCCAGATACTCCAACTGGTGCTGAGCAAAATAACCAATTTGCAGACCCGCCGAAGTAACATACTGCCCCTGAAGCGGCTTATTCTCTGCGGCCAACAGTTTGATCAGCGTCGACTTTCCGGCGCCATTACGTCCCAACAGGCCAATCCGGCTGCCAGGCACCAGGTTTAACTGCAGTTTCTGTAGGATAACCTTATCCCCATAGCCAACTTGTACCTGTTCCATACTAACCAAAGGGTTAGGTAACTTGGGTGGCGGCATAAATTCGAAGGAAAAACCGCTTTGGTAATGTGCCGGTGCCAGTTGCTCCATTTTTTCCAGTTGCTTAACCCGGCTTTGTGCTTGTTTGGCTTTGCTGGCCTTGGCTTTAAAACGATCAATAAAAGACTGTAAGTGCGCCCGTTGTGCTTGTTGCTTCTGGAACTGCAAGTCTTGCTGGCGCAACTTTTCGGCCCTAAGCCCTTCAAAAGCGCTGTAGTTACCTTTGTAGGCATTCAGGTTCTGCTGCTCTACATGGATGATTTCTTCCACTACCGCGTCCAAAAACGCCTTATCGTGGGATATCAGGATAAGGGTACCGGGATAACGCTGTAAAAAGCGCTCTAGCCAGATGACCGCGTCCAAATCCAGGTGGTTGGTGGGTTCATCTAGCAGCAGTAAGTCAGAATGACATAGCAGCGCCTGTGCCAGGTTAAGACGCATACGCCAGCCCCCGGAAAAGGTTCTGACCGGCAAACCGATTTGCTGCTGAGAAAAGCCTAAACCGGCGAGAATAATCGCCGCCTTGGACTCCACCTGATAGCCGCCCGCTTGCTCTAGTTGCAAATGCAGGGCGGCAATTCGCTCGCCATTATGGGCCGATTCAGCCTCGGCAAGTTGTGCCTGGATAGTCCGAAGCCGATGATCACCGTCAATCACATAGTCCAGGGCACTGCGGTCTGTAGCCGGTGTTTCCTGAGCAACCGAGGCAATTTGCCATTGCCGGGGAAGATCACACTCTCCCTGATCTGGCTGTAACTGGCCTTTAAACAGGGCAAACAAACTCGACTTGCCACAGCCGTTGGCCCCCACCAATCCAACCTTGTGGCCCGGATAAATAGTGGCATTGGCGTCCTGCAGCAGTTCTTTGCTGCCACGCATCAGGCTAAGGTTGGTAATTTGAATCATGGGCTCGGCTACAACTGTGAAATAAACCGCGATATTATACCCGCCCCAATCAGGGAAATGGTATCCATCTCCAACAGTCCAGGGCCAATCCGATGTCAGAAAAAACCCGCAAACGCTTTATCGCCGGCGCCACTTGCCCCAAATGCAAGGCGACAGATACCTTAATGTTGTATATGCAGAACAATCTGGAGCATGTGGAATGCGTGCAATGTGGGCATAAACAAAGCCAACCCGACGATAAGGTGAATGCCGTGACCCGCAGTAACGAGTCGGTTATCGGGGTATTTAAGCCCTGACGGGCCTGCAATCTGTTACTTTTTAGCTTTGTTATCGGCCCGCTGAGAATGGCGGATATGGCCATAGTTGAGCATCGCCACAAACACGCTGCCGCCAACCAGATTTCCCGCCAGGGCGGTGAGGATCACCGGCGGCAATTGCCAGAAAGTTATGCTATCGGATGAAAAATAGCCGACAAATAACTCAATAGAGCCCGCGATGGAGTGATGAAAACCGCCGAGGCCGATCAGAAAAGTCACAATGTAGATACTGACAATCTGGCTCAGAGTGGAATAGGTAGACAAAACAATCCAGGCCCCCAGGGCCATCAGCCAACCCGCCAGAATGGCGCTGACAAAAAGGGTTTGCACCGGATAAGCCAGTAAATGACGAGCCAGTACCAGGTAGCCTTCACTGGCATGAATTACCGGTTCGGCCGCCATCAGTAACGCACTGGATAACAAGCCCCCCAGTAAATTTCCCAGAATAACAATGCCCCATAACCGAAACAGGCCATTAAGTTTGGCCTTGCCATCCAATACCGGATATACCGCCGTGGCGGTGTGTTCAGTAAAAAGCTGGGTACGACTGAGGATACAAAGTACAAACCCCAGCGGATAGCTGGCGGCCAGAATCACCCGGCTGAAAGGATGTTCGCCGCCTGTCATTAACGTTGCCATCACGGCAACAGCAAGCACGGTAAAACACAAGATCATACCGGCTGCAACGGCCGACAACAGCAGAGACAAGGTCGGCCTGGATATTTGTTCCAGGCCCTCGCCTATGGCCTTTTCCAGAATATCATCGGGATGGCGGAAGGTTTCGTCGGTACGTTTAACAATAACAGACACAAACTCGCTGTTTTCCTGACGCCGTTCTTTACTGCGCCCGGTGTCCTGCTCCCGTCCTAGCGGTTCACCACGACTAGATACCAGCTGTTTGTTTTCCTGCATTGTGCACTCCTGCGGTTCCCTTCGCTTAGTAGTGAGGGGGGGGCATTTCTTCCGACTCATTGGCAATGTTTGACACTTGCTGCTGCCTGAGTCTGTCTATTACATGCTTCATTTGGAACTGCAAGGCATCCAATTGCTTTTGTTGGTCCGCCAGGGCCTGACTGAGCTTCTCTATAGTGTCTTCCTGGAACGCCACCTTGGTTTGCAGTAACTCTATATCCTGCAGTAAATCATCTTGCATCTGGGTATTCCTCAGCTAAATCAATAAGACCAGACTTCCGTCAGACCACTGCTACTGTGTGACATGACCTGACGCCCCGGCATAAAGGCCACATCATACACTACTGCGCTTTGTGGTTGACTGCCCCGCCTGGGCGTTACCATCCAACTGCTTACTTCGTCGCCACTTTTCACATCCCACAAACTCAAGCCCCTGGATGGCGAACCTGTTAGCAAGTACTTACCATCTTCAGAGAATTTAGCCGCTGAGAAGATTTTCTGACGCTGCAAATAATGTAACTTGCTGACCTGTTGCCCCGTGCGCAGATCCCAAATCCGCGCATTGTTCTTACTGTCGGCGGTAAAAGCATATCGGCCCTGAACATCCAGAGCCACCTTAGTTACCCGGCTGGGGTGAGAAAAGCTGTATACCACCTGGCCACTGCGGGTATCCCACAGATATGCCATAAAATCATTGCCACCAGTTAATGCATAGAAGCCATTAGGCGACAAATCAACGCTGTTGATTTTCTCCTGATGGCCCAGAAATTCCAAACGACGTCCGCTTTGGGGCTCAAAAAACATCACCTTGCCGTTGCCCCGTCCCACCAGAATCCCCCTGCCTTGATCAGCAACAGCAATATCGCGAATGGAAGACTCATCAATGCGCCAGAATCCTTCAGGCTCGCCGGTGCTTAGGCTCCACAAGGCAAACGCCTCACGGTCCGAGGTCACAACATAACTATTATCAAAAGCGATTCTGGTACTGGCCACCAGATTGTTGCCTTCTCCTTGATGACGCCACTGATAGCGTTGTTTCTGAGTCTGCATGTCCCACACGGCAATACCGTTTTCCACCGAGGAAACCACAACCAGGCCACTGTCCACCGAAATAGCCGCCGCCAGCGCGCCGCCAGGAGCATGCTCATAAGCAGCATCCGGCGTGCTACCGGGTATGCTGCACGCCGTTATCGCTGTTATCAGTAGTAACAAAAACACTTTTTGAAGCATGACATCCTTAGGTTTCGCTTTTACCACTAAGGGTTTAGTATAAGCCCATTGTCCCGTTGACTGTCCATAGCAGCAGGGAAAGCGCAAAGATTCTGAGCACAAATATCACTTCTTTTCGCCTGACAGGAAACTTTCCTGTTCCTTGCATCTCAAAGTTCGGACATTCGCCGTGGTGCTACAAGTATAAGCACCTGGGGTTGCTGATATCAGCAAGCCAACCAGAGCGATATTAGATAACACATACTCACTGGAGAAGTTGATGAAAAAAACCGCTATCGCCGCCCTCGTATTGTCGGCCCTTACCCTGACAGCCTGTCAGCAGGAACAAGCCAAGCCTACCGCGCAAGAAGTCAAGCTGGAGAGTCAGGAACAACAACAAGCTTACGGCCTGGGGGTCTCTGTTGGTCAATTCATCGGCCAGAAACTGGATATGCAGGAAGATGTCAGCATCATGCTGGATCGCGAGTTGGTGATTCAAGGCTTTAAAGACGCCCTGGGCGGTGAATCTAAACTTGAGCAACAGGAAATCCAAACGGTGCTGACCGCTTTGGATGCACTGGTCAATGAAAAGCAACAAGCCAGACAAGATGAAATGGCCGCCAGCAATATCGAAGCGGGTAAAGCCTTCCTGGCCGAAAATGCCAAACGCGAAGGTGTAACCGTGACCGAGTCTGGTTTGCAGTATGAAGTGCTGACCCAAGGTGAAGGCGCATCACCCAAAGCAGAAGATACTGTTCGTGTTCACTATCAGGGCACCCTGTTAGACGGCACCGAGTTTGATTCTTCCTACAAGCGTGGTGAACCTGCGGTATTCCCGCTGAACCGTGTTATTTCCGGCTGGACCGAAGGTGTACAGTTGATGAAAGTGGGCTCTAAATTCAAATTCTTTATCCCCTCTGAACTGGCTTACGGTACACGTTCAACTGGTGCGATCACCCCTAACTCTACCTTGGTATTTGAAGTAGAGCTGCTGGGTATCGAAGGTGAAGGCGACGCCGAATAAAGAAAAAGCCGGGTACTTTCGTACCCGGCATTTCTTGTCTTCACCAGCTATTTCCCTGCTGAACCTTGGGTCCCTCGTCGCAATACCCGTTATACGGGTGACATGGGCCGGCTTTCGCCGGTTACGTTCTTTCCAGTTTGTTTGCTACCCAGCTCAGTTTCAATGACAAGATGGTTAGGCATTTCACCTGGTAGCATAGGCTTCATGCGTGGCAGGTAACTCAAGCAGTATGGGATGCTTTACTCGCAATTCCCCTGCCGTTACCTAACTTTTAGTGTAGAAGATTTAGGGTAAATTGCGCCGACCTTTTGAAACGTTTTTGTCATAACAACAGCCTGATGTGCCTCGCCATGTTATAGCGCACCTTTCTGCACTGAGCAGAGAGAAATAACGGGGCACCATCAAGCTATGCAGACTACACAACCTATGAAAACAGACCTTATAACCCGGGAAGGATTTAACAGCCTCAAGCAGGAACTTGATCATCTGTGGCGTGAAAAGCGTCCTGAGGTAACCAAGAAGGTAGCCTGGGCTGCCAGCCTTGGCGATCGCAGCGAAAACGCAGATTATCAATATAATAAGAAGCTATTGCGCGAGATAGACCGGCGTGTCAGGTATCTGCGAAAGCGTTTGGAAATCATTAAAGTGGTGGACTATTCACCACAGCAAAAGGGCAAAGTATTTTTTGGGGCCTGGGTGGAGGTGGAGAATGAACAAGGCGAATTACGCAAATTTCGTATTGTCGGGCCAGATGAAATCTATGCCCGAAAAGACTACATTTCCATTGATTCCCCCATGGCTCGCGCTCTGCTCAAAAAGGAAGTGGATGACGAAGTGTGGGTACAAACTCCAACGGGCCGAAAACAGTGGTTTGTTATTGAAATTCACTATCCTGGCCAGGACTGACGAGGTTTTTGTAAGCAATTACCGGTTCTGGGCTGGAATTTTGCCTGCATAGCCCTTATAAAGGCCCTGTTTAACATTATCATCAGCCACCAAGGCACCTCATGATCATAGAAAAAATTGCATCAGAACTCTCCGTCTCTCCCCAACAAGTCCAAGCCGCTGTTACCCTGCTGGACGACGGAGCCACAGTTCCCTTTATTGCCCGTTACCGCAAAGAAGCCACCAACGGGTTGGATGACACGCAACTGCGTGCCCTCGAACAACGTTTAGGCTACTTACGTGACCTTGAAGATCGTCGCCAGGTAATTCTTAAATCCATTGGCGAGCAGGAAAAGCTAACTCCCCAATTACAGGCTCAAATACTGGCCGCCGACAACAAAACCGAGCTTGAAGATCTTTACCTGCCTTACAAACCCAAGCGCCGTACTAAGGGCCAGATTGCCATTGAAGCCGGTCTGGAACCCCTGGCTAATAGCTTGTTTGAAGACCCAAGTCAGGAGCCTGAAAGCCTGGCCACTGAATACCTCAATGCCGATGTAGCCGATACCAAGTCTGCCTTGGAAGGGGCCCGCTATATTTTAATGGAGCGCTTTGCCGAAGATGCCGCCCTGCTGCAAAAGGTTCGTCTGCACCTCACCAGGGAAGCCCACATCCAGAGCAAAGTCGTGGCCGGTAAAGAAAAAGAAGCGGCGAAATATTCAGATTATTTCGCGCACAGCGAACAGCTCAGTAAAACCCCATCGCATCGCGCCCTGGCCATGTTCCGTGGACGCAATGAAGGGGTATTGCAAGTCTCCATGAATGCTGACCCCGCCAATGAAGAAGGTGACCGCAGCTCGCAGTGTGAAGGCATTATTGCTCAGCATTTTGATATTCGTGACAACGGTCGCGCAGCCGACAAATGGCTGCAATCTGTGGTGCAATGGACCTGGCGGGTAAAAATCCTGCTACACATGGAAAATGAATTGTTTGGCAGCTTGCGTGAAAAGGCCGAGTTGGAGGCCATCACCGTATTTGCCAAAAACCTGCAGGACTTGCTGATGGCTGCTCCCGCTGGTGCCAAGGTTACCATGGGCCTAGATCCAGGCTTACGTACCGGCGTTAAAGTCGCGGTGGTTGATGCCACAGGTAAGGTTGTTGCGACTAATACAATCTACCCGCATGCTCCCCAGAACCAGTGGGATAAATCGGTACGTACCCTGGCCTTGATGTGCCAGCAACACAAAGTCCAACTGATCAGTATTGGTAACGGTACCGCCTCACGGGAAACAGACAAGCTGGCCAGCGAAGTGGTTAAGGCTTTGCCTGATCTGAAAATCAATAAAATCGTAGTAAGCGAAGCAGGTGCCTCGGTTTATTCTGCCTCAGAACTGGCGTCCAACGAGTTACCGGATCTGGATGTTTCAATTCGTGGAGCAGTATCTATTGCCCGACGTTTGCAAGATCCATTGGCCGAACTGGTAAAAATCGAGCCTAAAGCCATAGGCGTCGGTCAATATCAGCACGATGTCAGCCAAAGCCAGTTAGGCAAGTCCCTGGATACCGTCGTAGAAGACTGTGTTAACGCGGTAGGAGTAGATCTGAACATGGCCTCTCCGGCACTGCTTAGCTATGTATCCGGTTTAAACCGCACCCTGGCGCACAACATCGTCAGCTATCGCGACCAACACGGCGCTTTTGCAGACCGAAAGCAACTGCTGAAAGTTGAAAGGCTGGGCCCCAAAGCGTTCGAGCAAGCGGCTGGCTTTTTGCGTGTAATGGGTGGCAAGAATCCACTGGATGCTTCGGCAGTGCATCCGGAAGCTTATGAGCTGGTTAAGCACATTAGTGAAAGTGCAGGTGCGGATATCGCTACACTGATGGGCAATAAGGATCTATTAAAGTCTTTGAAGCCCCAGGATTTCGCGAACCAGAGCTTTGGTATTCCCACCATCACCGATATCCTGGCGGAACTGGACAAACCCGGACGCGATCCACGCCCGGAGTTTAAAACCGCAACCTTCAAAGAAGGTATCGAACAGGTAAGCGACCTGAAGCCTGGCATGATCCTCGAAGGCGTAGTCAGTAACGTGGCTAACTTTGGTGCCTTTGTGGATGTTGGCGTGCATCAGGATGGCCTGGTACATATCTCTGCCATGACAGATAAGTTTATCTCCGATCCCCGTGAAGTGGTAAAAGCCGGGGATATCGTCAAGGTCAAGGTAATGGAAGTGGATGTGGCGCGAAATCGCATTTCTTTCAGTATGCGACTCAATGACGAGCCCGCTCCAAAACAGGCACAGGCTAAGCAGGAAAGAAGCGCCAGGCCACAAGGCCAACGCAATCATCAGGCTAAACCACAGCGCCAGGCACAACCTGCCAACAGCGCCATGGGCAATGCCTTAGCAGAAGCCTTAGCTAAAGCGAAAAAATCCTGATCCAAACAACAACGCCCCATTGTGGGGCGTTGTCTTTTCAATCATTGCTCTTTTACGCGCTGTGCTGCAACGAATAGGCTCTGGGTTGTGATACCTGTTGATAGAAACTGTCGATACGCAAACTTCGGGCGCTAATCTCAACATCCAAACTAGCCTGTCCATGACGAAACTCCGTGCCAGGGGACTCAAGCCCCACCGCTTCTGCTACCGGATCGGTTTCCTGCAAAGTACGTCGCGGTGGGCTCACACCACCACCCTCGACAATATCGCTAAGCTCCGCCGTTGAAGTAGCACTGTCTTGCTGCCCAGATTGCCCATCGGCCACAGATTGCACCGCCTGCTGGGCATTCTGCGCCGAGTCTCGGGCAATCTCCTGCCGTGCTTCTGCAGCGCGCTGTTGCGCCTCAGATGCAACCCGTAAATCCTGAGGAGAAGGTTCCGCTGGCGCTAAGGCTGCCGCCCGGACTTGCTGCATCTTACGCAGCGTCTCATCGGGGGACTTACCTTCAGAAATATCAATACTGACTTCGCCACCTACCGCATAACGCTTCCCATCAGGACCGGTTTCAAACTCATAACTGGGAGCGCCTGCATGTTGTCCGCCCACAGCAGCATGGGCCTGTTCATGCGCCCTTACTTCTTGATCGCGCTGTTTTAGTTCCTGAATTTTCTTCTGTTCGCTAGCGCTTTCTTGCTGGTCCTGAGCATCCTGCTTACCTGCACTGGGATCCTCAGCATTATCCTTCTGCTGCCCCCCCTCTCCTTGCAATGCAGACTGCGGATTCAGACTGGGCTTTTCGTAGGTGACAGGTTGAGGCGCCTGGCCGGGTGTTTTAACACGATCAGACTCGGAACCTAATCCAGATTCCGCTGCCGAGTTTTCAGTATTGGTAAGCTGGGGAACGGTTTCTCTGGCTACATTGTCGCGACGCGCCGCCTCGGTATTCAGGTTGGCGGTATTCAGCGGGAAGGCTGTCAATGCGGGCGCAGCAATGTTCATCATAATCAGGCTAACTCGTCGATTAAACGACCAACGGTGTCTTTAGCGACTTCTAACACTTTACCGTTAGCTTGCGCATTACGCAGGTTGAGGGTCAGTCCGACTAAATCATTAGTCATAGTATCGCCCCCAGAAGGCAAAAGCTTACTCTGCAAGCCAATTTGCTGCATGGCAGCATCAGCCAACACTTCCTGAGGATCGCGAAGCTGGGCCTGTTCTTGTGCCAAGCTGACAGAATGCTGAGTAATACCATCCGATGCACGCTGCAAACCGAGCGTACCCGACAGAATGGCCGAATTGATATTGCTATCGACATTCATCGACATAAACTACCCCTATTACCTCGTGGATAATTATTAACCAATTTGGGCAAAAATAGAAGCCTTTCGCTCAATTCAGCTTTAAGCCATCAGGCACTTAGCCAAATAATCTCTGATAGCATTGGCAAATTCATCAGCATGGGAAATAAAAGGCGCGTGCGAGGCAGCGGGAAACAGCATGGACGATGCCTTAGGTTGCAGGTGCTCAACCAACTCTAATGTCGCCTTGGGCACCAAACTGTCATTGCGACCGTAGATTCTCAAGGTTGGGCAACCGATAGTGCAAATTTTTTCACACAAATCTGCTTGTTCCAGAATCGCCAGACCGCTAGCTAAAGCCACTTTCGAAGGACTAGGGCGCTTGACCAGCAAGGTCTTCAGATTTTGTATGTCCGCTTTCGCTCGCTCACTGCCGAGCGCCTGAATAGCCAAAAAGCGCTCTATGGTTTTGTGCGGATCGGAGCGTAACTGCATGGCAAAGGCTTTAAGCACTTCGGCCTTTATGCCGGGCCACTGGTCAGTAGCCAGAAACTTGGGGGTGCTGGTCACACAGATTAAGGCTCGCACTAAAGCCGGATAGTTAAGAGCCAGTTGTTGAGCCACCAGCCCACCCAATGACCATCCCATTATTATCATTGGTTCCTTTAACTGTTGTGCAACCAGCGCGGTTAAGGCATCCAGATCATAGCTATCCGGTACAGACTGATGATTATGGCCAAAGCCCGGCAAATCCATTAGCACAAACTGGAATGAACCCTGCAAACGCTCAATCAGCGGCTGCCACACCTCACTGTTTAATCCCCAACCATGTAACAACAGAATTTTTGGACCGGTACCCACAACATCGGAATGTAACAGCAAAATCATCTACTCTTTGCACAAAGGAGGTCAGTGTAATGGCAAGATGGCTAAAAACAATAGGATGCCGCGTTCCGCAGAGCTGCTTGCTGTGCCAACAAGCGGCTACAGCACTTATTTGTCAATATTGTCAGGCAGACCTCCCCGTATTGGCACTATCGCAATGTAATTACAACCTGCTTAACTGGCCCAAGATAAAGAGTGGACTGCATCAGGTCAGCTATGACAGGTTATTGGTCAGCGCAGAGTATAGCTGGCCCTGGGACAGGCTGCTGACCGCACTGAAGTTCAATCAACGTACCTTAAATGCCAAAGCGCTGGCTGAGCAGTTTTATCGGGTTGCACTCGTAAACGGCGCCAAGGTACCAGAGGTAATATTGCCTATGCCTTTGCACTTCAGACGCTACACAGAGCGTAAATACAATCAAGCGATAGAAATAGCCAAACATCTATCTTGCCTGAGCGGTATTGCCCTCGATACCCAGCTTTGTCGGCGTATCAAGGCAACGCAGGCGCAAAGCCGGCTTAGCGGCGCCAAACGACGCACTAACCTGCAAGATGCTTTTAGCTTGTGCCATCAACCATGCTACGACCATGTCGCAATATTTGATGACATAGTAACCACAGGAAGCACAGTTAATAGCCTGTGTAAGGTGTTGAAAAAAGCGCGACCCAGCCTGCATATTGAGGTCTGGGCCATTGCCATTAGCCTGTCACCTGGCTCAAACTGAACGCGCTACATTAGAGGAGATAAATATATCGCGTTACTCAGGAAGCGACTGGTTCCGTACCAATAACCACGGAAGGTCAGATTGTCCGTCGTGCCAATCACTATCCCCTTACCCAGTTTATTGGCCACCAGATTCGTTCGTCCCGACAGCAGCCTTTGCATCTCCTCGCTGGCATAGCCTGCCTGCAAGGCTTTAGCTTTGTATTTTGAAACGGTAATAAAAGGCTTGTCAGCGGCCTGCATCACCATATTACTGTTACGCAGGAAGGCAACGTTGGCGTCAGAGTAACCAAATGCCAGGGGGTGACTCAGATCAACCTGACCGGCAAATACCGCACCAGCGATGCGTTGTTTGCCCTGCAAGGCTTCCTGGTCGGAGAAGCTCAGCGTTTTAGTGTCAAACACATCCTGAATCTCTTTGTCAGAGACAAAACTGGCCTGTAACCACTCCTGCTGGGCGGCCAGCTTGGCGGCACTTTTCTGCGCAATCAATACCCCACCTTGCCGGATCCAGGCTTCAAGCTTATCCGTGAGCGCTTCGCTAAGTTTTCCATAGTTACCCTCAACCATCACAATATGGCTGTATGCTGCTAACTCAACACGATGCAAACGCTCCAGCTCAATGATGGAAGCAGGCAGACCGACATGCTGATCAAGATAATGCCAGACTTCACCAACTTCATATTGTGATGTGCCCTCTCCCCCAACTAGCAGGGTCTTGGGCGGATTCAGCATGGCCATTTGACGACTTCCCAGGTCACTGCCCTGCGCCGTCAGACCTGAGGTTACAGACCACACTCTAACACCCGCTTGGTGACTGGCCTGTTCAATCAACCTTTGCCAGCCGTCAGGCTGAGCTAAGGCCCGGGGAATAATCACACTACCGGCCTCAAAAGCGATATCTCCCTGATTTGTGTTCGCCGTAAAAGCCCCACCGGCCACCTTGACTTTAAGTCCTTTGGCAAGCAAAGACTGCAGTAGTTTAGGCGCGTTCGAATCCTGCCAGGAGAACGCATAGGCATAAGCACCTGCGTCTAATTCAGAAGGCTGTGCAGTCAGGGTTGGCAAACTGTCACTCAAGGGTAATTTGCGCCATCTCCCTTTCTCCACTGCCACAAAGTCAATATCAAAGGCCAGCGGTAAGTTCCAGTTAGATACATCGTAGAACGTATTGTCATTAAAACTGGTCCGGGTTGAAAAAATGGACTTAATCAGACGGTACTGCGGCTGGTCCAGGGGAACAAAGACGGTGTTGTCACTGGCATAATTACGCCCTTCCAGTTCCAGATCTTTGCTTAGGCCATGCATACGAATTTGATGCTGACTTAAAATAGACAGCAACGCCTTAAAACGGCTTTTATCTTTTGCTTCACTGAGCAAATAGCCGGATACATCGTCTTTGGACGCCAACCTGGCGGTTTGTGCAGCAAATCCCCGCTGATAATCCTTCAGCTTTTGAGCATTAGCCAAGGCACCATCAAAGGTCGATATTGAGGTCGTTACCTGGTTTTGAATAGTCGCTGGGAAGGACAGCGGCCCGTGTATAGAGTCCTGTAAATGACCTCTGCTGCTGGCCTGTTCAAATAAGATGCCCACGCTCCCCATGGAATCGGGATAGGTTGAGCCCTTGCCGTAATAGAAGTCGTCAAAGTCTTCCTGTGTGTAGTACAGCTGTCCCGCCGCGTCTAAAGCAGATGCATGGAATTTCCCCAACTCATGGGTCAGTTCAACATTCTCATCTGGCGTCCAGGGGTTTTTGCGGGTTGGGATACCCGGCTGAAAGAAGAAGGTACTATTGGTACCCATTTCATGAAAATCCGTCAGTACATGGGGCCGCCACTGGTGAAACTGGCTTATTCTGGCACGTGATTCAGGGTGAGTAAGCAGTAACCAATCACGATTCAGATCGAACCAGTAATGGTTAGTGCGCCCACTGGGCCAACCTTCCTTGTGTTCCCTATGATTAGGATCGGACACCAGATTCAACCCTTTGTGCATATTCGCCCACTGGGCAAATCTGGACAGCCCGTCTGGATTTAAGGCCGGCTCCAACAGAATGACAGTGTCGTTAAGCAGTTTTTCGATCTTAGGGCCTTGAGCGGCAGCCAGGTAGTACGCAACCAACAGTCCGGCATTAGCACCCGAGGGCTCATTGCCGTGGACGCTATACCCCATCCAGAGCACCAAGGGTGAAGTAGCGTTTTTGTCACCGCCTAAAGATGCCAAATGCGTTTTACGCAGTGTCGACAAATCTTGCTGGTTCGCCGCCGAGCTAAAGGCCAAAAGCAAGATGGGGCGCTGCTCATGAGAGCGACCAATTTCTTCAATAGACACTCTGGGGGAGCTTTCGGCTAACTGATACAGGTAGTGAACAATCTGATCATGTCGAACGTGCCAAGTGCCAACCGGATAACCAAGTACAGACTCAGGAGTAGGTACATTAGCATCATATTGAATATCGTTTGGGAGATAGTCCAAATCGCTGGCTACCTGCGCCATAGATACAGGCGAAACCAGCAACCACAGTGCCCACAGGCTTATTCTTTTCAACACATTCATGTTTAGCCCCTTGATTTAGCTAACCTTTTCACACCAAGCTAACAGCTAAACAAGTGCGTTACCAGTTTCGTTAAAGCAAATACTAGGCGATTGGCCTCAGGCTGATTTTTTGCATTACACAGACGACAAAGAATTTCATTACCCGAGTGTTTTACTCAAGTAATTTTTGCTATCATAGCCCCCATATTGGCAGTCGAGAGAACCCGATGATTCACATTTCCGAATCCGCACAGGCCCATTTTCGTAAACTCCTGGATAAACAGGAACCTGATACCAATATCAGAGTGTTTGTGGTCAACCCCGGCACGCCCACAGCCGAATGCGGGGTGTCTTATTGTCCACCGGATGCCGTGGAAAACTCAGATATTTGCCTGGAGTTTGACGGTTTTGATGCGGTAGTAGATAAAGACAGCGCGCCTTTTCTCGAAGAAGCCGAAATTGATTTCGTTACCGATCAAATGGGCTCGCAACTCACGCTTAAAGCTCCCAATGCCAAGGTTCGTCGTGTGGCCGATGATGCACCTCTGATTGAACGTGTAAACTACATGATTGATTCAGAAATCAACCCACAGTTAGCCAACCATGGCGGCAAAGTCGTACTGATCGAGATTACGCCCGCCGGTAAGGCCGTACTTCAGTTTGGTGGCGGTTGTAACGGTTGCTCTATGGTTGATGTAACGCTTAAGGAAGGGATTGAAAAGCAGATGCTGGCGCAATTTCCAGAATTGACAGGGGTTATGGATGCCACCGAACACCAGGCCGGCGAACACTCTTACTACTAATAGTGTTGAGCCAAGCAAATATAGATTAAGCCCGTCACCTGACGGGCTTTTTGATCACGCCAACAAGGTCTGCGCTCGCCACAAACGCCAGTACGCCCAGCCTAGCGTAATACCTCGCCCGGCCAAGAATGCCAGAAACGCTATCCAGAGGGCATGATTGCCAGCATCATACATCAGCCACCAAACGGGCAGAAACACGGCCAATGCACACAACAACATGCTGTTTCGCATCTCCCGCCCACGAGTTAATCCAATAAATACCCCATCAAGTAAGAAGCACCAATGCCCCACTATGGGAAGTAACCAGATGTACAACAGATAGCCTTCGGCCAGCGCAATCAGTGACGGCAGGTCGGTCAACAACCTTAAGATGGCGTGATCAAATAGCACAAATCCGAGACAATACAGCAACGCCAATAACATGGACCATGCGAGACCCCGGCAAACTTGCAGATGCAACAGGTCTTGGCGCTGTTTACCTTTCGCTTCCCCCACCAGCGCCTCCACCGCATAAGCAATGCCGTCGAGACCCAAAGCCGTTATCACAAAGAACTGCATTAACAGCGCATTTAACGCGACACTTTGGGCATCCAGCCGCGCTGCCTGGAAAACCATAAATGCCATGGTTAGTTGCAAGGCTAAATTTCGTAGCAGGATATCAAAATTCAATGCCAATACATGTCGGTATCCCTGCGCAGTAAACCACCCTACTATTGGCCGCACGCCTTTTATTCGCGACAACACAACAAGTAAGCCACTAATAAAAATACCGTATTCGGCAATCACGGTCGCGGTCGCCACACCGGATACGCCCATGTCCAGGCCCATAGCTAAGGCATAACTGAGTAAGGCATTGAATAAATTGGCCAGGATCTGAATAGTCATCACGGTTCGGGTCGCTTGCTGTCCTATCAGCCACCCCATGAGCAGCAAATTTGCCAGGGCTGCAGGCGCTCCCCACACCCGCACTTGCAGGTAATGATGGATGACTTCCGTGGTGGGCGTATCGGCATCGGCAAATAGCACCGCCGCCCACGTCAATGCATCCGTGCAAAGGATTAGTAACATACCAAACAGTACTGCCGGCAGTAACAATTGGTAAAAGACCCTGGCCGCCTCTGCGGTATTGGCCGCGCCCAGAGCCTGGGCACTTAGTCCCGTCGCCGACATACGTAAAAAGCCACATAGCCAGTAGATCTGTGTGATAACCATGCCAGCGACGGCGGTACCCGCCAGGTAATGTGTGGCGCCTAAATGACCGACAATGGCAGTGTCTACCATTCCTAGCAGTGGATTGGTTACATTACTCAGGATCATTGGCAGGGATAAAACGACGATCCGACGGTTTTCAGCGGGGTTCAGCAATTGCTGAAAAAGTCCTGCAGACAAGTTAAGCTCAGCGCATTTAAGAAAGATGGAGCTTATGGTCTTATGCCGCGTATAAAATTGCCAGCTTTGCTATCCCTGATATTGATGAGCCAAATCCTGCCAGCCTCCGAACTTACCCTGCAACATCACGGGGTGATTCTGCAGTATCACCATGTCAGTACAGACACTCCGGCTTCCACCTCGGTCAGTCCCGAACAGTTCACCGAACATATGCAGTATCTGGCTGAGCACCATAATGTCATCTCCCTTCAGGATATGCTGTATAAGTTAAGCCGCCATCAGGCACTTCCCGACAACGCCGTAGCTATTACCTTTGACGACGGCTTTACCAACATACTGGAAAACGCTCATCCCATTTTGCAGCGCCACGGTTTCAACTATACGGTATTTATTAATCCGGCCCTTATCGGTAACGAAAGTCAGCAACTAAGCTGGCAACAAGTGAAGCAAATGCAAAAAGATGGGGTATGGTTTGCCAATCACACCAACCACCATCAGCATCTGCTAAGTCGCGGTAATATGAGCAAGGCGCAGTGGTTAGCCAACTTGAAGCAAGAAATCCTCAGCGCGGAGGAAAAGTTGCAAAAAGAATTGGGCTACAGCCTGCGCTACCTGGCCTACCCCTATGGCGAATACAACAGTGATCTGCAGGCGTTAGTAAAAGAGCTGGGCTTTATCGGCCTTGGTCAGCAATCCGGTGCCGTGGCCCCATATAGTGATATGACCGCCCTACCTCGCTTCCCTGCGGCCGGTGTCTACGCCAACCTTAAGACACTGAAAGTTAAACTCAGCAGCTTGGCTATGCCCAGTCTTTATGATCCGTTAAATCCGGAGTTGGCACTGGATAATCTGCAACCAACCTGGACCACAAAGATTGATACCAGTGACATCCGTCCTACGCAGCTGGCTTGCTATTTTCAGGGTAAGAAGTTGGAGCCGGTTTGGGAAATGCAGGACGTATTTAGTCTAACAGTCCCGACCCCTTTGTCAGCTGGGCGTGCCAGAGTAAACTGCACAGCCCCCAGCAAGCAGGATCCGTCACGCTACTACTGGCATTCTCAGCCGTTTTTTGTCCCGACCAATGATGGTCGCTGGTTAGATTAGTACGAAGTCTGACGAGAGGATGAGGCTATATGAATTGTGCAGATAGCCTCATTTGCTGAATCTCTGCCGTTGGCTAGTGACCACCTGCTAAGATCAACGGCATATCCTGCAGAATATGCTCGGGGTTCACCACCGCCATGGCGCCTGGTGCCAGAACCGGCTTAAAACGCCCTATCACCTGCGCCTTGGTATTAATCAAGGTAATAGACGCACTATGATCCACCAAATAGTCGGGAGTGTCTGTACTGCCAGCGATGGCGTACATCATACCCAGACTGCGTACGAAGGGAAAAAGCTCGGCATGTTCGGCGGTAGCAGCAATAAACTCCGGCTCAAAAAAATTCACATACTCGTTCAATCGTTCGGGGGTATCGCGGTTGGGATCCACAGATAAAAATAACACCTGAATATCCGGTGAGATTGCCTTTAATTGCGGATAAATGCGTTTAAGCTCTGCCAGTGTGGTTGGGCAAATATCGGGACAAAAGGTATAACCGGTAAAGGCCAATGTCCAATGCCCCATCAGTCTTTCCTTACCGAAACGCTGACCTTGTTGATCCAGTAATGAAAAATCTGGTACTTCCCGGGCCTGAGGATAAAGGCTGGCATGCTCTGGCATACCGGCAGGTTTAAGAGAAAGTGATAAATAAATGCCGCCAATCAGGGCCAGCAACAGCCCGAGTGCAATAATAACTTTCTGTTTCATAGGACAAATTTAAAGTAGTGATCCAACAACAACAGTAAGAATAACAGCATCAGATGCACAATAGAGAACTTAAATGTCTGCATGGCGGTGTTTTCCTGAGGGGCATACTTAAGCTTGAGCGCGTAATACAGGAAAACCGCATTAAGCACACTGGACCCCGCCAGATAGATTACCCCGGTCATGCCCACTAAATAGGGCAGCAAGCAGACGATACCCAGCAACACCGTATAAAGCAGCACCGACAGTTTGGTGTATTCAACCCCATGAGTCACCGGCAGCATAGGGATCTTCGCACGGGCATAATCCTTTTCCCGGTGAATGGCCAATGCCCAGAAGTGCGGTGGGGTCCAGGTATAGATGATCAACACCAATAGCAGCGCATGAGGGTGAACTTCGCCCGTCATGGCGGTCCATCCAAGTAAGGGTGGCGCAGCACCAGCCAGCCCCCCTATAACAATATTCTGTGGGGTGGCCCGTTTAAGATAAAGCGTATAAATAGCCGCATAGCCCACTAAACTCGCCAACGTTAGCAACGCTGTCAGGCGGTTCACCCATATCTCTAAAACAAGATAACCCACAAAGGCCAACGCAAAGGCAAAAATTAACGCTTGTTTGGGGCTGACTTTGCCTTTGGGAACCGGGCGGTTAAAGGTTCTGGCCATTTGCGCATCTATATGCCGGTCCATTACGTGATTGATTACCGCCGCAGACGCGGACAATGCACCTATGCCGAATAGCCCTGCCAACAGAGGCTGCCAGGCCAACCAGCCCGGTTGCGATAAACACATACCAACCAAAGCGGTCAGTAATAGCAGCAGTACCACATTAGGCTTGGTCATTTCATAGTAATCCCGCCACCCAGCCTTGGTGTGAATATCACGTTGGCTTACACCGACAGTCTTATCCATAGAGACCTCCTAAGTCTTTCGCAGCAAGGTATAGTTAATCATGACCAGGGTCAGCAGCAAACACGCCCCAACCGCATTGTGTGCGACCGCGATAGCGATAGGTAAGCTGAAAACAACGTTACCTACACCCAGTGCCACTTGTAGTCCCAACACTAACACCAATACCACCGCAAGTTTGCGGAACAGGCTGGATGAAGCCGCTTTATACAAGCGGCTGGCGAACCAGCACAAATAAACAAAGGTCAGCAAAGCACCAAACCTATGCATAATATGCATGGTCATGCGCTCATCATAATCATGGGTACCAAATTCATAATTATCTGCCGCCACTACAGAGTAGGCGCCCGGCAGATCCAATCGCTGTAGCCAGTTAGTCTCACAAACAGGTAACTCAGTGCAGGCCAGCGCCGCGTAGTTGGCAGACACCCAACCGCCTAAAGCAATTTGCCCAATCACAATCAATAAACCCAACAAGGCAAATCCGGCCAGGCGCCGCAAACCAGGATCACCGCCAGGGATACGGTAAGGTGTCAATCTCAGCAGCAGCAGAAACAAACAACTTAATACGGTAAAACCACCGAGCAGATGCCCCATCACCACCAGCGGCATCAGATTCATGGTGACGGTCCACATCCCAAGCATTGCCTGGAAGGTGACCAAGCCGACCAATAAAAATGGCAACTTAAGGGGGCGGTGATGTGCCCTTTTGATCAGACTGATAAGGAAAATGGCCAGAATAACCAGTCCCAACGCCCCAGCAAAATAGCGATGGATCATTTCGTTCCAGGCTTTATGTGCTTCGACAGGACGCTCAGGAAAGGCAGCTTCTGCGAGTTCGACATGCTCATCATGCATGGGGACATGCAGAAAACCGTAACACCCAGGCCAATCTGGACAGCCTAACCCGGCATCGGTAAGACGGGTATAAGCTCCCAATATAACGACGACGAAGGCCAGCAGTAAGGCTGCCAGCACTAACTTTCTCATTAGCGCATTCCCTTATCCGATTCTGGAAAGCTTCAGTAGTTTTCGCAGATCGGCCAGTATATCCCGGCTATGCAGCACGGCTTGTTGTTGTTCTATTTGCGGTGGATAACGCAAAACCACATTATCCAGCGTGTCGACTAAAAAAATACCATCAGTTGGCACATCTTTAAACACTTCATTAACATCCTGTTGGCTTGCCTGCATCATTCTGATGCCGGGAAATTCACTGAGATGCTGACGTGGCTTGGCGTCGCTATCAGCCATTACGATAACCAAAGGCTCGGCCCGATCTTGCTCACGACCCAGCGCAACCCATACCTGATTAATTGCCACCAGGGCATTTTCACACGCGGCATCACAGCGTGATGGCAACACATACAGCAAACGCCACTTATGCTGACTATCCAAATTTGCCAGGTTTGGAATCGGCTCAAGCAAGACCCCTTTATTGGTCGAAGCGCGACTAAACCAATCCATTTCTAATGCCAGTTTGGCCAGCGCCACTGGTAAAATGAAAACGGCAGCAACCAACAACATGGTTTTACGGTGAGATGGATTTGCCATGCTTTTTCCTTTGTTTTGTTATAGCTACTAAGGTAACAATCAAACAAGCCAGTGCCAGCCCAAACCACTGCACTGCATAGGCCAGATGCTTTTCTGCGGGCATCACCACTGGACGCCAGTTATTCTGAAAGCCAAATTGCGTGGTGTTACTTACCTGCACAACATAAGGCAATATATCGAGCTGCAAGATGTCCGCGACATAGCTCAGGTCTGGCTGCTGAATTCGCTTCGGCCAGCCACTTTCGAGCACCTCACGGCTGATAGGATTGTGGCCAGGAACCACTATCATGCCATCCAACGTAAGCCTGTGGGTAGGTAGCGCAATGGCAGGTAACTGCTCACGTAGCGCAGGCGCTTTGAGCCACCCCAGATTGATCAACACCTCGCCGTAATTGGTGGCCATCGGCACCAATACTTCGTAGCCAACCTGTCCCTTCACCACCCTGTTGTCCCACAACAAAATGCGGTTTGTATTAAAGGTTCCGGAAACCTGTACAGGAAAATCCGCGACATCCCCAACCTGTCTGTTAATATCTTGTAAAGACAAGGGTTGCAATGCCAGTCGTTGCTCCAGTTGTTGCTCACGAACTTGTTTTTGTTCAGCGCGCGCCAACTGCCAAAAGCCCAGTCTCAACATAATGATAATGGCCACTAACGCCAGTAACGCGGCGAGCAGTGGCAGAGCGCGCAGCCTCAAAAGCATAGGAGAAGCACTTTGCTATTGAAGATTCTGATAATTTGCCTGCTGATCTTTATGGTTTTCAACCTCTTTCGTGCCATGAAAATCATGTTGAAGGGGGAAAATGAGAGCGAGTCCATGACCAAGTTCATCGGCCGGCGGGTATTAACCTCTGTCATCATCATACTGCTGTTGATTATTGCTGTAGCAATGGGCTGGATAACGCCCAACCCTCGTCCTTACTAACGCAGCGACAACAGGTGTCGCTGCGAGCCTTAAGATTAAAGAATATAAACAAAGATAAATAACAGCACCCATACCACATCGACAAAGTGCCAATACCAATTCGCGGCCTGGAACGCAAACTGGTTGTCTTTACTGAAATGCCCTTTAAGTACCCGAAAAAACATAATAATCAGCAGTATGGTTCCGAGCGTCACATGCAGACCATGGAATCCCGTTAACATAAAGAAGGTGTTGCCATATACACCGGAGGTCAGCATTAACCCCATTTCTCGATAGGCATATACGTACTCCTCCACCTGCAATACCAGAAATCCCAGCCCTAGCAGAATAGTGATACCGAGAAACAAGGTGAGCTGCTTACGCTTCCCTTCTTCCAGCGCCACATGGGCAAAGTGGGCCGTCACCGATGATATTAGTAAGACGATAGTGTTGGCTAACGGCAGTCCAAACCACCCCATAGCTTCGGTAGTAGTGCCTCCTGGCGTTTGCACCAGCGGCCACATGGCTTCAAACCCAGGCCACAGCACTTCATTGGTCATGGCATTATTGGAAGCGCCGCCCAGCCAAGGCACAGCAATCATCCTGGCATAAAACAAGGCACCGAAAAACGCAGCAAAGAACATAATCTCAGAGAAAATAAACCAGCTCATGCCCTGTCGGTAGGAGCGTCCCAACTGGTTGGAATGCATGCCGCTCATGGATTCTTCAATCTGGTCACGAAACCATCCCACCAGCATAAACAGCAGCACCGCCATTCCTGCCAGCAAGATCCAGCCACCATAACCTTCCTTACCCTTAGTGGTCTCGATAACAAAGTTACCGGCCCCAACAGCAATTAAAAACAATGCTACAGCACCTACAAAGGGCCAAGGGCTCTGTGCCGGTACATAGTATTTTTCATAATGTTGCTCTGACATCTCGCTCTCCATTTAGCCGCGGTTCATTGCCACAGTCGATGAGGTTTCTGTCACATCGTAAAAAGTGTAAGACAGCGTAAATATTTCAATATCAGCAGGTAACTGAGGGTCAACATAGAACTGCATTGGCATAACCGCCGACTCACCCGCCAGCAGAGGTTGCTGATTGAAACAGAAACATTCCGTCTTATTCAGATACAGGGCCGCCGTACCTGGCGATACCGATGGTATGGCTTGCCCAACAATATTCTTAGCGGTGGGATTGTGCACTGTAAATTCCACCGTTTTTAGCTCCCCAGGATGCACTTGCACCTGACGGGTGCGGGCTGCAAACTCCCAGGGCATACCAGTATTAGTACGGGTAATAAACTCCACCGTGATGGTACGGCTGGTATCTATATCCTGCACTTCATAGGTAGCCGCAAAGGGATTGGTCTTGCCATTGATGCCGGTAACGTCGCAAAACACGTCGTACAGGGGTACCAGGGCAAAACCAAATCCAAACATGCCCAGCACAACAGCGACCAGCTTGATAACTAACCTACCGTTGTTTGGCGGATTTTGTGCCATAAGTTATTTCACCACGGGTGGTGTCTCGAAGGTGTGGTATGGCGCCGGTGAGGGAATTTCCCACTCCAGGCCTTCCGCCCCTTCCCATACTCTGTCAGTGGCCGCTTCGCCTTGTTTACGACAGGCTTTGATCAACAGCGCCAGAAAAATCAGCTGTGACAGACCAAAAGCGAAGCCACCAATGCTGATCCACTTATTAAAATCGGCAAACTGCAAGGCATAGTCAGGAATACGCCTTGGCATACCCGCCAGACCAACAAAATGCATAGGGAAGAACAGCACATTGACTGAGATAAGCGAACACCAGAAGTGCCACTTGGCAAGGCCCAGGTCATACATCTTGCCGCACCATTTGGGTAACCAATAATAGACCGCCGCCATGATGGAGAAGACTGCGCCGGTCACCAGTACGTAATGGAAGTGAGCCACCACAAAATAGGTATCATGATATTGGAAATCCACCGGCGTGATGGCCAGCATCAGTCCAGAAAAACCACCTATGGTAAACAGCACAATAAAAGCCAAAGAGAACAACATGGGGATCTCAAAGGTGATGGCTCCACGCCACATGGTGGCTACCCAGTTAAACACCTTTACCCCGGTCGGCACTGAGATCAGCATGGTGGCAAACATAAAGAACAGTTCAGCCGCAACTGGCATACCGGTGGTAAACATATGGTGAGCCCATACGATAAATGACAACAGGGCAATGGACGCCGTGGCGTAAACCATGGAGGCATAGCCAAACAGGGGCTTGCGCGAAAAAGTTGGCACAATCTGCGAGATAATCCCAAAGGCCGGCAGGATCATGATGTAAACCTCGGGATGGCCGAAGAACCAGAAAATATGTTGAAACAACACAGGGTCGCCGCCACCCGCCGCATCAAAGAAACTGGTGCCAAAGAATTTGTCCGTCAACACCATGGTCACGGCACCGGCCAACACCGGCATAACCGCAATCAGCAAAAACGCTGTAATCAACCAGGTCCATACAAACAACGGCATCTTCATCCAGGTCATACCTGGTGCACGCATGTTGAAGATAGTCACGATGACGTTGATAGCCCCCATGATGGAAGAGATCCCCATAATATGTACGGAGAAAACAAACAAAGCAGTGCTGTCATTACTGTATGTGGTAGAGAGTGGCGCATAAAAGGTCCAACCAAAGTTCGGGCCACCACCTTCTAAAAACAACGAAGACAATAGGATCAGAAAGGCAAAAGGCAGGATCCAGAAGCTCCAGTTATTCATGCGGGGCAGCGCCATATCCGGCGCGCCGATCATCAATGGCACCATCCAGTTTGCCAAACCGGTAAAGGCTGGCATTACCGCACCGAAAACCATGATCAAGCCATGCACTGTGGTCATCTGATTGAAGAAGTTAGGATCCACCAACTGTAAGCCTGGTTGGAACAACTCCGCGCGGATCACCATGGCCATGGCACCGCCAATCAAAAACATGATAAAGGCAAACCACAAGTACAAGGTGCCGATATCTTTATGGTTAGTGGTATACAGCCAACGTTTAATACCGGATGGCTTGTGGTCATGATGTTCGTCGTGGTGCAGGTGTTCTGCTGCAGTGCTCATCATAATTCTCCTATTTGCCGGTCAGGACAGCGTTGACGTCTTTGGCCTGCACGGTATCCCCCGTGTTATTACCCCAGGCATTACGCTCATAAGTGATAACAGCAGCCAATTCCTTAAGACTTAATTGTTTGCCAAAAGACTGCATAGCGGTGCCTGAAACCCCATGCACCACCACATCAATGTGTTTCGTCATGTCACCTATGGCAATTGCACTGCCTTTCAGGCCAGGAAACACACCGGGCAATCCTTCACCATTGGGCATATGGCAGGCTGCGCAGCTGCTTTGATATACTTTGCTGCCCAGCTCCATCAACTCCGTCATATCCATGTTCATGGCCAGAAGTTTTTGCTCTTCTTCCTTGGCCTTACGCTGAATAGTTTCCTGCTCAGCAATCCAGGCGTCATATTCGGCGGGTGCTTTGGCCACAACCACAACCGGCATAAAGCCGTGATCCTTACCGCACAATTCAGCGCATTGGCCACGGTAGATGCCAGGTTCATTCACCCGGGTCCAGGCCTCATTAATAAATCCAGGGTTGGCGTCTTTTTTCACCGCAAAGTCGGGTACCCACCAGGAGTGGATGACATCATCAGATGTCACCAAAAAACGTACTTTTTTATCGGTGGGGATAACCAGGGGTTTGTCCACCTCTAGCAGATAATTCTCCCCTTTATTGAATTTGTTACGAATTTGCTCGGGCTGTGTCGCCAACACAGAGTAAAACTCAACATCGTTCTCCATGTACTTGTAGTGCCACTTCCATTGCGAGCCCGTTACCAGAACCGTAACATCGGCTTTAGAGGTGTCTTCCATAGCGATTAGGGTATTGGCAGCCGGAATAGCGATAGCGATAAGGATCAGAAAGGGCACCACTGTCCACGCCACTTCCACTTTGACACTTTCATGGAAATTGGCGGGCTTCACCCCTCTGGACTTGCGATGAAAAATCAAGGCAATAAACATGGCACCAAACACCAGGATGCCGATCACAACGCAGATATAGAAAATGGTCATGTGCAGGTCATAAACCTGCGAGCTGATATCGGTAACCCCTTTGCGCAGATTTAGCTGGGAGGGCTGCGCCATAGCGCCGGCACTCAGCAAGGTTGCAAGCATTGCGGTCAACACACCTCTGGCCACGTGACGTCTCCTCTGTCAAAACTTAAAAATTCCGGCGCTAAAAGACCGGAACAAAAAGGTGTCACTGAGTAAATAAAGCGACACCTGTTGTTATATTTTTGTTAAGCACGGTACAAGAATTACCCAACTGATTACTTCTCGTCCAGCTATTTCTGACTAAATAACAACCGAGCGCTCATTTTTTAAGCAACCAGAGGGGTGGGCTAACTCGTTAATTTCCGGAAAATTTTATCCACAACCGCAGCAGCATGCTGATTTCAGCCATCCTGAAAAGGTATATAGGAAATACAAGGAGGATCTGAGTTCAGGCCATCACCTGAACCGTGGCAGAGGGTAAAATGTGTTCAACCGGCATAGACCAGTTTGCTATACGAAGAGCAGGAGCAACTTTTCCACCGATCACCATGGACGGCGACTCCACGATTGGAGGAGCACCATAGCGTAGGGAGCGCTATGGAACAGCTTTAGCAAGCCTGCTAGCAAGTAAGCGACAAGGAGATAGCTTAAATTTTTTGCCCATCCCTGGATGCCGCCGCTCCTTGGCATCCAAGCCACCGCTGCATACGACCATCAGGGAGGGGGGAAGTGCAGATTACGCACGACTCCATGGATGGAGGAGGTAGAGCGAATCAGGAGACCGAGCCGAGGAGCAGTTATCTGCCCGCCCATCCTTGGATATCGCCGCTCCATGGCATCCAAGCCACCGCTGCATACCATCCATCCTTGGATATAAAAAACCCGGCGATAGCCGGGTTGCGATAAAACCGTCTGGTTTTGTCCCTTACATCCAATCGCTATTGCGGATCACGCCAACAGCAATCCCCTCAATAGAAAAGGGCTGGGTAGCTAAATCCACTTTAATAGGAGCAAATTCTTCATTTTCTGCATGTAGCAGTATTTCACTGCGTCCACGCCGTTCTATGCGCTTAACTGTGACCTCTTCATCCACTCTGGCCACTACAACCTGACCATTGTGCACGTCTAGGGTGCGATGCACAGCGAGCAGGTCCCCATCGATAATACCGATATCTTTCATACTCATACCGTTAACCCTAAGCAGAAAATCGGCCTTAGGCTTAAATAAATCAGGGTCAACTTTGTAATGCGTTTCAATATGTTGCTGGGCAAGAATAGGCTCTCCTGCTGCCACACGCCCGATCAAGGGTAAACCTTCGTCCTCGTCCTGCTCATCCAACGGGATGTTGAGTTTAATGCCACGGGATGTACCGGGCAGGATATCAATGACACCTTTACGGGATAAGGCTTTTAAATGCTCTTCTGCTGCATTAGCGGAGCGAAAACCCAGCTGCTTGGCTATCTCCGCACGAGTCGGCGGCATACCGGTATGAGCCATGGTATCTTTGATCAGTTGCAGAACTTCTTCCTGCCTGGGGGTAAGTGGACGCATAAGCCTGTTTTTCCATACAGTTTTACTGTCAGTATATCCAGTTACGCGGGGATAGCAACTCCTGTGGTCTTTTTACCAACCTCTACGCTAACTTAACCCTGACACAGCGCGCTAAAAGGACAATCCAGTGCAAAAATGCTATGCTTCGCGCACTTTTAGCTTAGGATCCTGCACGATGTCCTGGTTGCACAAGTTGCTGCTGAGTCTGTTCAAATACCCGACCCGATTACTGGTTAAAACCAAAAGCATTCCGGCCGATATCCATCAAGAGTTGGGTATTAACAGCGACAAACCTATTATCTATCTGTTACATACGCACTCGGCCACTGACCTAATTGCGTTGCAAAAGGCAACAGAACAAGCCGGGCTACCCGATCCTCTGCAACCCATACTGCTGGATGGCAAACCCTACAGGGCCCATCTTTGCCTGGAAGAGCCGCAGGGCCTTATCAGCCGAAAAATACAAAGCACCAAGATTGCCGAGCACTTTGTCGACATACTGAAAATGCAACGACACAACCCCGCTCAAGATGTACAAATAGTGCCTGCGTCGGTTTTCTGGGGGCGGGCTCCGGAGAAGTCCAGACAAGGTTGGGCCGACTTGTTAGCCGATCGGGCATCCCCAAGCTGGTTGCGAAAATTTTTTATTGTGCTGTTTCTTGGCCGCGACAACTTTGTGTATTTTAGCCGCGCCGTATCCTCACAGCGTATGGCTCAGGAAAAAGGCACTGATGACATCGTCGCGCATAAGCTGATTCGTGTGGCACGCACCCACTTCTATCGTCGCATTCAGTCTATGACGGGCCCTCGCAGCATTGATCGCCAGCAGCTTAGCTACGCAATTTTAGGTGCCAGCGCCGTTAAAGAAGCCATTGCCGAAGAACAACAAGGCAAGAAAATCAGCGCCGAGCAGGCCAAGCTGCAAGCCGAGAAATATTTAAAGGAAATCGCCGCTGACTACCGTGAAGGCACCATACGTCTGGGCGATCGCCTGCTTACTAGAGTGTGGAACAAAATTTATAACGGGATTGAAGTGCACAATGCGGCGCGCATCCGAGAATTGGCGCAAAATGGCCATGAAATTATCTATGTGCCTTGCCATCGCAGTCATATGGACTATCTACTACTCACCTACGTTATCTACCACGAAGGCCTTGCCACTCCGCATATTGCAGCGGGCATCAATCTCAATTTCTGGCCAGTTGGAGGTATCTTCCGCCGCGCCGGCGCTTTTTTCCTACGCCGCAGCTTTGCCGGCAACAAGCTCTACACCGCGGTATTTCGCGAATACCTGGAGTTTTTGTTTAACCGAGGGTTTCCGGTCAAGTATTACCCGGAAGGTGGTCGCAGCCGCACCGGTCGCTTACTGACACCCAAAACTGGTATGCTGGCTATGACCCTGCAAGCTCTGCTTAAAGGTGTCAAACGACCGGTTAGCCTGGTTCCCGTCTATCTTGGTTATGAAAACGTCATGGAGCTGGGTAGTTATCTGAGTGAACTAAAAGGCAGTAGTAAACAAAAAGAATCCTTCGGTCAGGTATTTACCGCCATTAAGAAACTGAAAAACTATGGTCATGGCTTTCTCAGTTTTGGCGAACCTATCCAACTGAACAGCTACCTGGATAGCCAGGTTCCCGACTGGCGCCAGGATGCCCAGCTGGATCCTGAGCGAAAGCCCAACTGGCTTACCCCAACAGTAAACCAACTGGCCAACCAGGTAATGTGCCGTATCAACCAGGCGGCAGCACTAAATGGTATGGCACTCTGTTCTATGGCCTTACTGGCCGCTGACAACCACGCCATGGCAGAGCATGATCTGGCAGACAGCCTGGAGTTGTTGCTAGAAATGCTGAGAAAGGCGCCCTACAGCGAGCTGAGTAATATTCCCGATATGAGCGGCAACCAATTGCTGCAGCAAACCCTGGCACTGAAAAAATTCACCGTGCAGGAAGATGCCTTTGGTAAGGTGATCTCTCTGGACAGCTACCGCGCTATCACTCAAACCTATTATCGTAACAACATACTGCACTTATTTGCCCTGCCCGGCCTGATTGCCGCCGTCATACTGGCCGAGCATCATACTAATCAACAGCGTCTGGACCACTGTATTAAGGCCATTTATCCGCTGCTTAAGCGTGAGTTATTTATGTATATGTCCCTGACGGACGCCATAACTTATTCGCACCAATTATTGAATCAGATGCTATCGGTAGGTTTAGTGGTGGAACAGGACGGCAGCTACGTGCCCCCGACCAGAACTAGTGCCGCTTATGTGACCCTAAGCATCCTTAATCAAACCCTTCAGCAAACGCTGCAACGCTATGCTATTGTGCTAACGCTACTTGAAAAAGAGCAGTCCATAGCGCGGGCCGCTCTGGAAAAACAGAGTCGGGATTTGGCCGAGCACCTGAGCGCGGTTAACGGCATTCATGCTCCGGAATTTCACGATAAGAGCGTATTTGCCAGTTTTGTGAACGCTCTGAAAGATAATAATCTGGTGGAAGCAAGCGAAGAAGGCGGCCTGCAACACTCAGCCCAAAGCGCAGCGCTCAAGACGCTGGTGTTGTCGTTAGTCAGTTCGGGCATAGTGCAGACTCTGCACCAATTGCACCATTCAGAAACTTAAATCCAGAATCAGGCCAATAGTGACCGCCATGCCCAGATAGTGATTATTCAAAAAGGCGCGAAAGCATGGATCGCGCTCTCGTCCGGCTATCAGCCACTGTTGGTAGCCGGACAAAAATACCGCCACAACCCATCCAGCAAAGTACCACATACCCAGGGACAGATAGACACCCAGCCAAACCAGGATCGCCAGGGTGATTGCCTGCAATAACCCGATAATCAACTTATCATGACGGCCAAACAGAATCGCTGTGGATTTGACTCCGATACGCAGGTCATCATCCCTGTCCACCATGGCGTACATGGTATCGTACGCCACAGTCCATAACAGGTTCGCCACAAACAGCCACCAGCTCCACCAGGGTAAGGTTTCCAAACTGGCCATAAACGCCATGGGAATGGCCCAACTAAATGCTGCGCCCAGTACAAACTGCGGCAGGTTAGTAAAACGCTTCATAAACGGATAACAGGCCGCCAGCGCCAACGCCCCGAAAGACAATAAGATAGTTTGCCAGTTCAGCAGCAAAACTAATAAGAAAGACAACAAAACCAATAAGGCAAAAAAGCCCAGTGCTTCTTTTTCACTAAGCTGGCCACTGACCAGAGGGCGCTGTGCGGTGCGTTTTACTTCCCCGTCAACATGGCGGTCGGCGTAATCATTGATGACACAGCCAGCCGAACGCATAAAAAAAACGCCCAGGCTGAAAATAATCAATAATGACCAGTCTGGCGTGCCTTGCACCGACATCCATAGCGCCCACCACGTCGGCCATAACAACAGATAAGTGCCGATGGGCTTGTCCATGCGGGCCAACCTTGCATAGGCAGTAAGCTTATTGCGACTAAGCACCAGCTCCCCCAAATTGCTTATAGGCAGGACTACCAGGCAAGAAAATCTCAGCCACCATCATATGCCAATGGCGATAACTAAAACGCGAGCGCCTTCCCCATACATCATGGGTACTATCAATGCCAAGGGTTTGTAACAAGGCGTGGTCAGCCGGGATCCGGGTAATCTCAAAGGGCTCCCGTACACAATCGCTTCTGTTGAACAGCACCTTCCCCAGCGACTGCTCACCAAGCTGCGCTAATTCCTGCATACCTTGATGAATTAAGGTAACCGGCAGTAATGAACGAGCAAAGACCCAAGGCTGCGCTTCACCGCAGAGCAAAACTTCCCTGACTTCACAGGGCATATCAGTCATCTGGCACTGTTCATCTTCCGACAAAGGCGCCACGGCCTGCCCTAACAATTGCACCCTGAACTGTCGACAATGGCTTTGCAGTCGCTCAGTCAGCGAACCGGTATCCAGTAACCAATTTTTCAGGTGAAAGTCTGGTATCGACAGATCGTCGGGTTGCACCCAACGGGTATCGAGCATCAATGGGAAATGGATGGATAAATTCAAGATGCGTTGCAGATAAGACGATAAAGAAGTCATGATACCTTTGTGGTTAGACACCGGCAAATCTGCTGGTCTCATAAAATACCTATATCATGCTGTCGATTCACAAGGTTTTGCTGATAAAATACAATCCATTAGAGACTCGCGGGAAGCAACTACTTATGTTCAAGAGATGTTATGCATTGCTGGTCCTTGTGCCGCTTTTGATATTGGCACCGAGATCTCATGCCGCTTACGCCTATTTCGGCCTGGAACCTGACATCGTCACCAATTACGTCAGTAACAGCAGCCGTAATCTTGGCTATGTCAGGGTTACCGTTGAGTTAATGTTGGAAGATGCGTCTTTTCTCGAAGCCGCTGAGCACCATGCACCACTACTCAGGGCCACGGCTATTGATATATTTGGTCGTCAGCCAGAAGAAAAAGTGAAATCCTTGACCGGCAGGGAAGAAATTCGTCGGGATTGCCTACAGAAGCTGCGTCAGCTAATGAAGCAGGAAACCGGCTCAGAAATGATCAAGGATGTGATTTTCACTAAGTACCTTTATCAGGGCTAAATGGATA
Organism: Bowmanella pacifica; assembly: GCF_014645355.1. Taxonomy (GTDB): domain Bacteria; phylum Pseudomonadota; class Gammaproteobacteria; order Enterobacterales; family Alteromonadaceae; genus Bowmanella; species Bowmanella pacifica. The sequence goes on from NZ_BMLS01000004.1 coordinate 304,932, forward strand.
GATAGGCTTGCCTTGCAAGCCTATCGTCTGATTCTTGAATAGCCCAATGCCAGCAAACAGCCGCTAACCAACCCCACCGTATGGGCAGTATTCGCCACGCTTACCCACAGCAAATCTGCATAGCCCAACACCAACCAGAATAAAATAAATCCAACCAGCGGCTTAGACAGACTTAAGCCCCATTGCGGGCGCAGCCAACCGCACCACCAGACAAATCCCATTACGCCATAAACAACCCCAGATAAGCCACCGAAATTCGGCCCGGTATGCAGGTATTGCGCATAATTGGAAAACAACGCCGTCAGCACAAAAATCAGTAACAAATTCACACTACCGAATTTGTCCTCGATCTGACTGCCCAACATGGCCCACCAAAGCAGGTTAAAGACGATATGCAGCGCCGAGAAATGCAAAAAGGCCGGGCCAAGCAACCGCCACCATTGATGATTTTCACTGAGTAACGAGGGCGATTGGAATGACAACCAATATTGCAGCTGCGTAAACCACCCCATCAGGCTGCCTATATAAACCAGCCCACATGCCACCAGCACCAGCAAGGTTACCGGGCTTCGCAACAACATCTGCAATTGTGGCGATACCTGCCGTGCCACGGGTTGCAATTGCACCGCCTCCCCTTGTTGCCAGGCGGCCTGTTGGTACTTGGCCTGTCGTGGGTTGCGGATAAAATCCTGAGTGATCAGCCGGGCGGCTTCCCACTTGTCTTCATCAAGCAGTATAAGGCAATGGGGGTGCTCCCCATCCGAATGGTTGTAGCGCACCGCAATACCCTGTTGATTCAGGTAATTGGCCAGCAACTGGGCTGGCGCTTCCTGACTGAATGCAATTAACTGCAAAGCGTTATCCCTGACTCACGTAAGGAAAAGCACGGCGCCAGCCTTCAAAGCCCCCATCCAGGCTGTACACCTGTTCATAGCCTTGCTGCACCAAAAACTGGGCCGCCTGCTGGCTACTGATACCGTGGTAACAACAAACAATAATAGGGCGTGCTTTGTCCGTCGCCGCCATAAACTGGCTGAGCGACTCATTCGACAAGTGAGTGGCCCCTTCAATATGTGCAGCCTCAAAAGAGTTGGCGTCGCGGATATCTGCCAGCGTTGCCAGGTTATCTTTTAACATTTGCTGGGCCGCATCGGCCTGAATATGGGAGAAACTTTGCATTTTATTACCAACTCAATACGACTTTCCCAGACTGACCCGACGCCATGGCATCAAAGCCCTGCTGGAAATCATCAATGCCAAATCTATGCGTGATGATTGGACTCAAATCCAGCCCGCTTTGGATCAAACTGGCCATTTTGTACCAGGTTTCAAACATCTCACGACCATAAATACCTTTGATAATCAGCCCTTTGAATATGACCTGATTCCAGTCAATAGCGGTTTCACCGGAGGGAATCCCCAGCATCGCAATCTTGCCACCGTGATTCATTTTGGCCAACATATCTCTGAATGCAGCCGGGACACCAGACATTTCCAGCCCCACATCGAAGCCCTCTGTCATCCCCAGCTCTTTCATCACATCGGCCAGATTTTCTTTGCCGACATTGACCGCCCTGGTGGCACCCATTTTACGCGCCAGTTCCAGACGATAATCATTCAGATCGGTAATCACCACATGACGCGCCCCCACATGGCGGGCCACCGCTGCCGCCATAATACCAATAGGGCCTGCACCGGTAATCAGCACATCCTCGCCAACTAAATCGAAGGACAACGCGGTGTGCACAGCATTACCAAAGGGGTCGAAAATAGATGCCAGGTCGTCAGAAATGTTGTCTGGGATCTTAAAGGCGTTGAAAGCCGGGATCACCAAATACTCGGCAAAGGCTCCTGGGCGGTTAACCCCAACACCTGTGGTGTTGCGGCACAAATGGCGGCGACCGGCGCGGCAGTTACGGCAATATCCACAGGTGATATGCCCCTCGCCAGACACCCTATCGCCCACTTTAAAACCAGCGACTTCCTGGCCCATATCCACCACTTCGCCCACATATTCATGACCAACCACCATAGGTACAGGAATGGTCTTCTGCGACCATTCGTCCCAATGGTAAATATGCATGTCGGTGCCACAAATGGCGGTCTTGCGGATCTTAATCAGCAAGTCGTTGTGGCCCATCTCGGGCTTCTCTGTGTCGGTTAGCCAAATACCCGGCTTGGCATGGAGCTTTGATAAGGATTTCATGCAATCACTCCCAATTCCTTGCCAACCGCAATAAATGCATCGATGGCATGGTCAAGTTGTTCACGACTATGTGCCGCTGACATCTGGGTACGAATTCTGGCCTGGCCTTGCGGTACCACGGGGAAAGAGAAGCCCACCACATACACGCCTCGTGCCAGCATTTTTTCAGCCATTTGGGCGGCCAGCTTGGCATCGCCTAACATCACCGGAATAATGGCGTGATCGGCACCTGCCAGAGTAAAACCAGCCTCGCTCATACGCTGACGGAAGTACTGACTGTTCTCGCGTAAACGGTCACGCAATACACCACCTTCAGCCAGCATGTCTAACACTTTAATGGAAGCAGACACAATGGCAGGCGCCAACGAATTGGAGAACAAATAGGGGCGAGAGCGCTGGCGCAACCAATCAACAACCTCTTTTTTAGCCGCAGTATAACCACCTGACGCTCCACCTAAGGCCTTGCCCAGAGTCCCAGTGATAATGTCCACACGGCCCATGACATCACAATATTCATGGCTGCCACGGCCCTGTTCGCCAACAAATCCTACCGCATGAGAGTCATCCACCATTACCAGCGCACCGTATTTATCCGCCAGATCACAGACAGCCTTGAGGTTGGCAATCACGCCATCCATCGAAAACACACCATCGGTGGCAATAAGTTTGAATCTTGCGCCGTCCGCCTGCGCCTGCTGCAATTGCTTCTCAAGCTCTGCCATATCATTATTGGCATAGCGATAACGTTTAGCCTTGCACAAGCGCACACCGTCAATGATGCTGGCATGATTTAATGCATCCGAAATAATCGCATCTTCTGCGCTCAAAAGCGTTTCGAATAAACCAGCATTAGCGTCAAAACAAGAAGAGTACAGTATGGTATCTTCCATCCCCAGAAACTCACTGATGCGCTTTTCAAGCTGCTTGTGAATATCCTGAGTACCACAGATAAAGCGAACCGATGCCATACCAAAACCATGACTGTCCAGGCCGTGTTTGGCGGCGTCAATTAAGTCTGGGTGATTGGCCAGTCCGAGATAGTTGTTGGCACAGAAATTAAGCACCTGCTCACCGCTATTGATACGGATATCAGCCTGTTGTTGGGATGTGATAACGCGTTCGCCTTTGTATAGGCCTTGCTCGCGCACGTCATCCAGTTGCTGTTGCAAGTGTGCAATAAAACCACTATTCATTTTTTGTGCTCCATCAGAACATATTGTGCCAAAGTCTTATTGTAAAAGACTCCGGCATGGCAGGTACATAGGTGTGAGAGAATTGTCCGGTCAGACCATTAAGGCAACATCTGGGTTATAGGTGCCCAAGCCCCTTCCAGATGCCATCCTGTACTTTGCTGGACAACATCTGAAATAAATCGGATTCCATAATAGGACGAGAGATGTGGTAGCCCTGACCGATTTCGCAGTCCAGTTCATTCAGGCATCTCAGTTGCTCTTTGTTTTCCACGCCTTCCGCCACAACCTGCATACCCAGGTTATGTACCATCGCGATGGTGGAGGAAACAATTTGATAATCAGCATGATTATCCAGCATACCGGCCACAAAACTGCGATCAATCTTAATCACCTCAACGGGCATTTTTTTCAGATAACTCAAAGATGAATAACCGGTACCAAAATCATCAATGGAAAAGCTGAAACCCAATTTACGCAAACTGTGCATAACACGAAGGCAATGGTCGATATCCATGACCAAGGTACGCTCGGTGAGTTCGAATTCGATCCATTGTGCGTAAGGGCCGAATTCTTCCAGCAATTCTTGCAAATAGGGGGCAAGACGAGAATCCAGCATTTGCTCGGCAGACAGGTTAACGGCAATTTTACAGTCCACCAGGCCGTTCTCACGCAGTCGCTGCAAGATCAAAAAAGCCCGGCGCAGTCCCCAGTAACCAATACGCAACATGCTTTCGGTGTGTTCCAGCAAGGGAATAAATTCATCAGGGGGGACAAAGCCCTTTTTCGGATGGATCCAACGCAATAAGGCCTCAAAACCCACCAGCCGGCCGCTGAGAATTTCAATCTGAGGTTGTAAAGCAAAACTAAACTCGTCGTAGTTCAGTGCATCCCGCACTTCTTCTTCCAGTTGTGTGCGACGCGTCAGGGCCCGGTACATTTGCTCGTTGTACAAGCAAGGGCGATTCCCCCCCTGATCCTTCGCATGGTACATAGCCATATCGGCCTGACGTATTAACTCCTCAGGCACGGCATCCGGTTCGTGTGCCACGGAGATACCAATGCTGACAGACACATGAAAACTCAGGTTTCTTACTCGCACCGGGTGACAAAAACGCCGTTGTATTGCCTCTGCCACTTTCAGTATTTGTCGCTCATCTTTTCTTGGTGCCAACACCAAAATAAACTCGTCGCCACCAAAACGACATAAAAAATCCCCTTGCTCCAAACACAGCGACAACTCCTGCGCAACACAGACCAGGAAATCATCTCCCAGTGAATGACCATGGCTGTCGTTGATCTTGCGGAAATTATCAAAGTCGAGGAACAACACTGACAATATGCCGTGCTGCCCGGCCAGCTTGGGCACGGCCTCGGCGAGATAAAATGCGAGTTTATTGCGATTTGGCAAGCCAGTCAGCTTGTCATACATCGCAATGTTCTCTAATTCCTTGGTGTAAGACTCAACTTGCTTGTCGAGGCGCTCCAATTCGGCTCCGAGCGACAATGCAGATTCCTGCAATACTTCTAACTCATCAGATACCATTCTTGGCTGACGGCTCTGTGCAGCATGAAAATCACCATAACGCTTTTGTGCCAACAACGGCAGACTGCCCGCCAAGGACACCAAACGCCGCCGGAAGCTGCGGGTCAGGGCAAAGGACAAACCAAGCAACAATACAAAGACTAAGGCTGCAATCCACAACGCCCGCTTCTGATAGGTCTTGTGGGCCCGGCTGAACTCGGTAATGTCATGCATTAGCAATAAATAGGCATCTTGCTGCTCTTGTTGCAAAGGCAACAAGTTAAGCAACAACATACTGTCCTCAAGTGTCAGTCTGGCACCATCAGTTAGCATGTCATCCAACGGCAAGGTTTCTGGCACCTGGCTTAAAATATACGCTAACTTACTTCTTTTGCTGGACGCCAATGGCTCTTGTAAACGCAAATTCCGAAACACCCGTTCAGCACTGCCACTATCCTTTAGGAGGGCCAAATCGGCCCCGGTTGCCTGATTCAAATACGCCAGGGTTTCCAACAATGAGCCGCTGGATGACAACACCGCCCAGGATTGTTGTTCTAGTAAAATAGGGACACTGACGTACAACTCACACAACTGATCACAGCGGATGCTGGCAACCGACATTTGTGTATCCACCACTTTCTGCCTGTCACGAAGAATATGGCCAGGAACTTTGGGGGTGGTGCTATAGAGTAATTGCCCGGATTGCCTGAACAGCCAAAGATCGCCCACCTGCCAGTTCATCTGCAAATGCTCAATCTCTTCCTCAACTAATTTGGCAACCTCTTGCTTACTTTGCCCGTCAAGACTGCGAAAACGCACCAACGATTCCAAACGGGTTTCCATTCGGTTCAGTAACATGTCGGTAATGAGTTGATATTGCTGCCCGTCCTTGTTGAGCAGGTATTCCTGTTGCTTAGCAAAATCCTCATCCAGCTTTTCCAACCAACTGTATGTCAGCAGCGTGCTACCAAAGACCAACCCAATAGCCAGTAAGCCGAGTATCTTCCAGGGCAGGCTAATAAACACCCGCATTTTAGAACCAGTACATCAATTGCACGGCCCACATATTCCAGTATTCACTGTCATTGATCTCGGTATCGGGTAGCACGGCCGGCGACAACCGCCCAGTTCCTTTAATACGGTGCACTTCTGCCTGCAACGACCAGTTGTCGGCCAAACGGTAGGTAGTGCCGAGGGTTAGAGTATCTGAATAGCCAAAGTAATGCGGTATCTGACCGTTACTTTGCAGCTCCAGCCACTCACCACCCCGGCCATTTTTATTCATATCAAATAAATCAAGTCTGGCCAGTAAGGTAAGATTACTAGTGGCAAACCAGCGGCCCTGGAAATACACCCCCTGTGAGTACAGTTCCTGCTGGTAGCCAGGAAAGAGCATGTTCTGGTAATTCACATTTTCATGAATAGCTTCGGTGGAAAAGTCCCAAAATTCAGCACTGTACTTGTAATTTACAATAATGCGACGGGTATTGGCCCGGCCATCAACAAATGCATCTTGCTCACTCTTGAGGTATTCAAAATCAGAATTGACGAAGGCCACACCGAACTGGCTGAACGAGTCGCGAGGTTGAAAATAGAAACTCAGTTGATGGTCAAAAATCTGCTCCAGCCGCCCTCCGGCCGCATCACCGAGTAGCGTCTTGGTCAACGCACGCTCAATAGGGGTGTCGCCATAGCTCCAATTCAACTCCCAGCTACCCAACGTGCCGTCACCTTGCACCAACAGGGCAGCACCATCATTGCCCTTCGCAAAATCTCTGAAGGCATCGTAATAAAGTGACTGAGGTAAAATAATCGAAGGACGGGTATGAGGTATATCGCGGGTTGATGAGTATAACCAGTGGTAGTTCTTAAACCGTCCTACATTCAAATTGACCTGCCAGTTCTCTGCACTGTATAGATTCCAGTCCAGAAACAGATAATCCAGTCTCACTCCTTCTGGATAGCGATTTCCACCATTCAGGTAAACAGCTTGCGACGCCAAACGCAAAGTCGGAGAGATTTGATAAGAAAGATTGAGCCCTACCTCTGTGAGCTTGAAGGACACATCACCGGAGTCATTCACAAAGTTGCTCTTGCTAGCTTGCATCACGCCCTGAGACACAAAGCCATGCCAGGCAACATCGCTTTCAGCGCTGACCGATGACGACATCACGAAACCCAGCCACAGACCTGCCACTATCCTTATGCCTTTACGCTTACTCATCATCGCCTTCCTCACTAATGGCTAGTTTGATCACCCCAACTCCAGAGGTATTTTCTGCTACAGAGATATAACCAATTGCACCGGGCGTTTGTGCCACCACCTGCAACATCTGCTGTTCGTCATAGACTTCGATAGGGCGCTCGCTGAGCCCGGAATACACCAGCTTGTTCCAAAGGCGTTCCAACTGGTACGGAAACATATTTAGTTGTGATTTACTGAAGTGCTGGTGAAGGGCATTCTGGTTGGGTAAAACGAAGACTTTGATCAGTAAGCCGTTTGGCCACTGCCGTTGACGCATAGTAAAGATTCGCCGCAACTGGGCTTGAGACAAGCTTTCAATCTGAGTATCGGCATTGACAATGATTTGCGCATCACTGGCCATGGCTTGGGCAGGCCATAGCAATATCAGCAGAAGTCCAACAATTAATCTCACGAAATGAATATTCCTCACGTCCCTGCCCTATGTCAGTACTTCTGCAACGTCAGTTACCACACAAGCATAGCCCAACTCTCCCAATTCAAAAGTATTTATTATCGAAAATCAAACTCTTACTCGATTTTTTTACACTCATATAGGTTACTGCTTAAGCAAACAATCACACTCAATCGGTTATGTGGATATCACCCTATCATCATGGCGATATGTACACGGACCCTTGCCACAGGTATGGACAAAGGAGGAGCCTATACCCTGCATCAGGCGGTTGATTCAGTTTATGGCGATTTCTGGTAAAGTGCGCGTATCAAAAGGCCAATTAAAAAGATGCCAAGTATTACCTCTCACACTCAACCAACACTATTGCAAGAAATGATACGCTGGGGTTATACACTGCTGCTGGCGGTATTATCTCCCGTGGTATTTATCAGCCAAACAATCCAGTCAATACGGGGTGGCTCAACATATCCTCGACGCGGTTTGCAGGGTTTAGGGCGAGTGCCGACACCTCCCAAGACCGGGGGACTGCTGATCCACTGTGTTTCTGTGGGTGAAGTGGTCGCGGCAAGTGGACTGATTCGCCGTATTCAAACCTTAGATCCCACCCTGCAGATTTGTATCAGCACAACAACCCCAACCGGGGCTGAGCGCGTGCAACAAAGCTTCGGAACAACTGTTCATCACTGCTATCTGCCATTTGATCTGCCCTTTGCGATGCAAAGCATGCTCAACCGGATCGCCCCCAGCCGGGTAGTGATAATGGAAGTGGAACTATGGCCAAACCTTATTCATGCCTGCTGGAGAAAAGGCATACCGGTTAGCGTGATTAATGCCAGAATGACTGACCGATCGCGTAACAGCTATTGGAAATTGCGGGGCCTGTTTACCCCCATGCTACATAAGCTACAGCAGGTGTGCTGCCAAGGGCAGCGTGACTATGACAACTACCTCAAGCTTGGTATTGAACAGCAAAAGCTCTGCCTGACCAACAATATTAAGTTTGACCTGGATATCCCGGATAAGGCGGACTTATCGGCTAAGAATATCGCCAAGTACGGTCTGCAAGGACGACAAATATTGCTGGCTGGCAGCACCCATGAGCCCGAAGAGGAAGTCCTGCTGGATGCCTATTCACAACTGAAAAAACAGCATAGGGGCTTGTTGTTGGTACTCGTGCCACGCCATCCACAACGCTTCGACAAAGTTGCCGAACTATGCGAGAAACGCGGGCTGCAAACCAGTCGTACAAGCAAAGGACACCACTGTCATCAGGCAACCGACGTATTGCTGGCAGATGAAATGGGTCTGTTAACCGGCTTGTATGCTATTGCAGACATCGCCTTTGTCGGAGGTAGCCTCGCCTCACGAGGAGGACACAACGCACTCGAACCGGCAGCCATGGCGGTCCCTATTTTGATGGGTCCATCACAGCATAATAATCCGCAGATTTGTCAGGTTCTTCATGATGCGGGCGCCCTGAGGCAAGTTGAAAACGGCCAGCAAATCGCTCACTACACAAACTATTGGCTAACTCACCCAGCAGACAGGATGGCATCTGGCACAGCAGGGTTAGAGGTGGTAAAGGCTAACAGAGGAGCTGTGGATGCAACCCTTGCCCAGCTTTTCAAGACCTCTGACCGTTAAGGCTTTTCTGCCAGCCAGGCATCCACCTTATTTTTTACCGCTTGCACTGAAATTCTGGCCATAAGCTGCGAGCCTTTCACCCGCGTTCCCCAAGGCAGTTCCTGCCAGCTTTTGCCTTTTTGTTCCAACACCAGCTCGTCGTAAACGGATACCACCAGATGCTGATCCAAATAAGGACCAGTGCGACGAGGATTACTATGCGCATACAAACCTATCACCGGTGTGCCAACCGTGGTTGCCATATGGGCAGGCCCTGTATCAGGTGCGATCACCAGCTTTGCGCCAGCGATTAATGCCAACATCTGCTTTAGACTGGTTTTACCCACAAAATCAGCGCAAATCGTTTTGGTATGGGCAAGAATGGCATCGGCCAGTTTTCTGTCCAGCCCCCCAGGACCGCCGCACAACACCACGTTTTTCCCCTGTTGGTGCAAGTACTCAGCAATCTGAGCATATCGTTCAGGCAGCCAATTACGCTCAGCCTTGCTCGCCGCCGGACTAATGATCACATAGTCACCCAAGGGTTGAGTTTGCTCTGCAGCCCACTGTCGGTCTTGCTCACTCAGGGGCATATCCCAATGGACTGTGTTTTCGGCCGGCACACCTAAGGCATCGGCAAAAGCCATAAACCCATCCAGCACATGTGCATGACGCTGCGGGGCAATACGCTTACCGGTAAACAACCAGTGGAACTCCTTGCTACGCTGCCAGTCAAAACCAAGCTTTTGTTTTGCCTTAATTTGCATCGCCGCGAAGTTAGCCCGCAATGCCACTTGCATCACCAGCAAGGCATCAAAGACCTGTCCGGCTAACTGTTGCTTCAGATGTGAATAGGCCTGACGCCCCTGACGTTTATCAAAGATAACAAAATCAACATCAGGTAAATCACCAATGAGTTGGTGTTCAACCTTACCTATTACCCAGGTAAGGCGCGCATCTGGCCATTGGCGCCGGATTCGCTGCACCATAGCAACAGCATGACAAACATCGCCGATGGCGGATAAACGCAGGATACACAGGTTTTTCACTCAAGTTTCCATAACGGATCGTGTAAAATGGCGAATTTACCACAAAGCGGGAACAAGATGTCGTCTGTTAAGCAGGGCCATCAAGGGGCGCATAGCTGGCTGGTTGATGCTGAAGTGATACCGGATCTTGCCCCCCAGCATTTCGACATCAGGTTTTGGCAGTCGGCCAACTTGATCACTGGACACTCTACCGGCCGCGGCACAACCTATTTTGTTCACCACAACCATACCCCGCTGGTGCTTCGTCATTACCGCCGCGGCGGATTGATTGGAAAACTGCTGTCAGACCAATACCTTTTTACCGGCCTTAGCCGCTGCCGGTCATTTCAGGAGTTCCATTTGCTAAACTGGATGCATGCACAAGGTTTACCAGTGCCTCGCCCAGTTGCTGCCCATGTGCATCGCTCAGGCCCTATTTATCGGGCCGACCTGATATTGCAACAAATCAACAAGGCCAACGATCTGCACCATATTTTGTGCGCGTCACCACTAGAGGCCTCACAATGGCAAAATGTGGGAAAAACCATTGCCAGAATGCATCAGGCACAGATCTATCATCATGATTTGAATATCCACAATCTGATGCAGGATGAGGAAGGAAAAATCTGGTTAATTGACTTTGACCGCTGTTACAAGCGCCATGGTACGGACTGGCAGCCTCAAAACCTTGCCCGCTTGAAACGCTCTTTGGAAAAAGAGTCTGCGCGCACATCCCCTTACTATTATCAGCCAGACGACTTCACCTGTTTACTACAGGGATATCACCAACAGCTTAACGGGAATCCGCATGACAAAGCCGCAAATTAAAGTGCTGTTTATTCCGGTATCCTCGCCTGAGGGGATCGGGGAATATATGCGCAGCGTTATTCTCGCCGACGCCATTCGTGATACGTGGCCGCAAGCAGAAATTGGATTCATATTGAATCGTCATGCTCCCTATGCATCCGCTTGCCCCTACCCAGCCTTGCTTTTAGACGCCTCACCAACAAAATGCGAAGCCCAGGTCAACGCCCATATGCGGGAGTTTTGTCCTGGCTTAGTCATTTTTGATGCTTCTGGACGTCAATCACAATTGGCCCAAGCCAAAGCATTGGGCGCCAAAGTGATCTTTATCAGCCAACACAAAAGTAAGCGTCGGCGGGGGATGAAAATTGGCCGCGCCAGATTGACCGATAAACATTGGGTAGTACAACCAGAATTTGTTATCGGCAAGCCCTCCTGGCTATCTCAACATAAGCTCAAATGGCTGGGACTCACCAAACCGCAGTGCATCGGCCCTGTCTTTACCAATCCGCAGCCAGAAATCCAAGCAAGCCTGCTGGCGATGCACTCGCTTGAGCGGCACGAGTTTGTCTTACTTAATGCCGGCTCTGGCGGTCATAAAATCGACAATGAGTTGGCCGCAGACCGTTTCGCTGAAGTGGCAAAAGCCACCGCAGCCACGGGGCGCCGGGCTGTATTAGTACTTGGCCCTAACTATCCAAAGGCACAACCTCAAATACCCGGCGTATTGTGCTTAAGCCAAGTGGACAACCGAGACTTCATCACCCTGCTAGATGCTTGCAGGTATGCGGTTATTAGTGGCGGAGACACGCTCCTTCAAGCTATCGCCCTGTCGGTCCCGACGCTGGCTGTGCCCGTATCCAAAGATCAGCCTAAACGTATCGCTACATGTGCAAAACTACACTTGATTCAGGATTGCCCATGTGAGGTCAACAACATGGTAGCAGCCTGCAAGGTACTAGATAACCAAGCAGAATTAACCAAACTCAAGCAAAACATGGCAACCCTCCCCCAACTCAATGGCTTGAATACAGCCATGGCGGATATTCACCAACTCCTGGAAGCAGCAAAGAATGACTAAACAAATTGCCATTGTAATAGATAGCCTGGCAGGCGGAGGCGCAGAAAAGGTCATGTTGACCCTGGCGCAGACTATGCTTCAACGTGGACATAATGTGCATCTATTGGTCTTACAAAACTTTGGCTTATATGACGTACCGGATAACTTGCCAGTGCATTACTGGAAAGCCAGTAAGACAGAACGCTGCGATGCACTTTGGGGAATGGGCAAGTTGAGCCGGGAGTTCCTAATCTGGATTCGTGATGTGCAGTTGCAAGTAGGCCAGTTTGACTTATTCATATCCAATCTGGACAAAAGTAACCTGTTAATGAGCCGCGCCAATCTGGAGCCCACCTACTTTGTTGTCCACAATGCTGTTGCCGAAGAGCTGAAGAAAGAAAGAAGGCTTGGTCCCATTAAGTATTTCAAAATGTGGCGAGCCAAGAAGGCGTTGGAAGGCAAAAAACTGATCACCGTCTCCCATGGTATAGAGAAAGAAATTCGGGCCAGTGGGTTCATCCATCCCCAATCTGTGCAGACCATTTACAACCCCTTCAATGTAGAAGAGATTCAACGACTAGCCCAAGCTCCTACAAACGGCATTCCACAGGGTGACTATATGGTGCACGTAGGCCGTTTTGCTAAACAGAAAAGGCACGACATCTTATTCCAGGCTATGCGCGAGATGGATAATAAACTGCCTATGGTATTGCTCTGCAACAATACCAGCAAAGCCAAGAAAATGGCCAAGCACTATGGTGTTGAAGACCGCATTATTTTACCCGGCTTTCAGGCCAATCCTTACCCGTGGATAAAACAAGCCAAACTCCTGGCACTGAGTTCGGACTGCGAAGGCTTACCAACAGTATTAATCGAATCATTAATATGCGGAACACCTATAGTAAGCACTAACTGCCCACATGGGCCAGAAGAAATAATGACCGGGCCACTGGCAGAGTTCCTAGTCCCTTGCCGGAACCCAGAGAGTCTAGCACTGGCTATGGACAAGGCACTCCAGGTTTATCCAGATCTACAAGAAGCCGAGATTCTAAATCAGGTCAGTGCAGAAAACGTTACCCAGTCATACTTAGCATTAGCTGGCTAGTTAGAACTTGTAACTAGCAGTAAGGTTAATATCGGCATCCCAATCAGAGTCTTGCTCATCAATACGGCTGTGCTCAATGTACAGCCCCATTTTCAAAGACCAATTATCAATGGGCCATTGATACTGTCCCTTAAGATAAACAACTTCTTCCGATTTACCTTGAGTAACAGGTGACGGCCTTGATTGATCAGGGTTTAGTTTCAGGTGCGCAAGCTCAACAGACAGAGTATCTCCGTCTTTAAAATGTTGGCGCATCCCCAACGTCACAGTCTTCGCATCGGAATCAAAAGTGCTGCCAATAGCCCGTTGGTGATAGCGATAGCCACTTTTGTACTGACTATGCTCGTAATAGCAGTCGTAAAAATACACGCCTTTAGCACCACAGGAGACTTGAGTATTAGTAGTTTCTGCAAACCACTTAGCGCCAAAGGCATATACAGAAAAGCCGTAAAGATGACCTTTATCAGTCACCTTGTAATAATCAACAGCGTCTTCACCTATCTGCTGCCCATAAAGACTCATATCTAGATCAAATAGGTTAAAGCTATAGCGAATATCATAGCCAGCCAATTGGTTTCCAGCCTGAGTCTTAAGTGCAGGATCGCACTCTTCTTCGCCGTTGGCACACTCGTTTTTGAAAGTTAGTATATTCAGAAAATCTGACAGACTATTTCCTCGTCCTTCTCCCCCCCACATAGCAGCCCAGGAAAAACCAATTTCCAGCCCGTTCAGTGGTTGAAAGTTGAGCCGACTTTGCCATAAGCGAGTGTCTGGTACCTCGCGGTCACTTTCGAGCTTGCCCATTTGTGCAGTAAAGTACCAAGGACCAAGAAAGCTCAGCAGTCCGTCAGATGCTGTTGCCATAGAACGTGACACTGCGACACCGGGAACAGGTCTGGCATTGTTGCTAAGAATAAGGCTGCTAGCTTGACCAGGACCCCACCATTGATCTAAGGCTCCCACTCTGAGGTTCCAATCACCAAACTGGTAAGCGAGAAAGCTTTGATCCCAATAGCGTTCGCCCCCGGGAGCAAAGTTCGTTGAGATCTGATAAGCAAGCGGCCCCCAGTCCCCACTTACCGACATTCTGGCAAATCCCTTTTCGGCGGACACCTCATCAAAGCTCTTGAAACGCTTTTCTTCACTGCTAGCCTGAAGTGTAAGCACTTTCAGGGACTTGGCACTTTTTTGTTGCTGTAAATAATGGCGTAAGCGCGAATAGGCAATCCAAGCTTCCTCATCCAGAAGTGTGGGATCAAGGTTTTCAAGCTCATGATCAACTCCTTTCCACGGAACCGGAAAACTGGTTACAGCTACCTTGAGCAAACCTTTTTCAGCTAGCAATGTTAAATCGGAATGTAAAGCTGGCTCTATCGTTCCAATCCAGGGGGACGCCACAGCAGATGAAGACAGGCCTAAGATGGTTAGTACAGACGAGTAAAGTAACGTTTTACGCAAAATTTTCCCTTCCCCAGGCACCAGTAACGTCCTGCCCCCGAAAATAAGGCGGCATTCTAGCATTAAAAATAAAAGCGAAAGGGTTAAATTCTGTAAACAGCTAGGCTAAGCTTGGCGCTGGTTTTTTGTTAGTGGCACTTTTATGCATACCAAGGCCATTTATCCTGGCACTTTTGACCCGATCACCAACGGCCATGCTGACCTGATTGAGCGGGCCTCGAATATGTTTACCCATGTAACCGTTGGCGTTGCTTCCAACCCGAGTAAAAAGCCGCTTTTCAGCCTCGAGGAACGGGTTGAATTGGCCAAACGCGTTACCGCTCATTTAGATAACGTTGAGGTAATGGGATTTACAGGTCTGCTGGTCGACTTCGCTGCCAAACATAACGCCACCATTTTGATTCGTGGTTTGCGCGCAGTATCAGACTTTGAATACGAGTTTCAGTTGGCCAATATGAATCGACGACTCAACCCTAATCTGGAAAGCGTATTTCTCACTCCTTCCGAAGAGAACTCATTTATTTCCTCAACACTGGTTAAGGAAGTCGCCTTGCACCGCGGCGATGTCAGCGGTTTCTGCCACAGCGTGGTGCAAGAAGCATTGCGGGTAAAGTTTAAGGACAGATAAGCTTAGCGGCTAGCGTTGACATTTTTTGCAATAAAAACTGTTACGCTGGCCTATAGTTAGCGATTGCACCGGGGATTCACAGACCCGGCAAGGTTCACCCGCCCGACCATAAACTTGCAGTTCCTGGGCAAAATATCCCGGATTCCCATCTGCCTGAGTAAAGTCTTTCAGGGTCGTACCGCCCTGCTGAATAGCCTGAGCCAAGACTTGCTTTATCGCCTCAGCCAGCTTTTCATAGGCTCCCCTGTTCAATCTACCTGCTGCCTTAACTGGGTCAATACCTGCCATAAACAGGGATTCACTGGCGTAGATATTTCCCACCCCCACCACGATATGGTTGTCCATGATGAAATTCTTCACAGCCACTTTTTTGTTTCGAGAAAGCTCATACAGTCGACGCCCATCGAAAGCATCGGTTAGCGGCTCGGGCCCCAAACGCTCCAGTAGTTCAATGGGACTGTCACCAGCGGCTTGCCACAAGCAGGCACCAAAGCGCCTGGGATCGTTAAATCTCAAGCACTTACCATTGTTCAGTTGAATGTCCACATGATCATGCTTTTGCACTGGTGTATTAATATCCACTACCCGCAGGCTACCGGACATGCCCAGATGCAAAATCAGGCTGCCAACCTCGGTATCGAGCAACAAGTATTTAGCCCGGCGTCTGACATCCCGGATTTCCCGACCCACAGCGTATTGGACTTCGCCCGGTATCGCCCAACGCAGTTTAGCTTGTCGTACAATAATGCCTTGTACTCGCTGGCCAATCAGATGCGGACTGATACCCAAGCGACTGACTTCTACCTCAGGTAATTCAGGCATTAATAGCTTCCTTCTGGCAAGTAACTCGTCAAACTCTCTCCGGGGAGTTGATAGAGCTGGCCCTGATGCGCCACCAGCACGCCATCATCACGCTGCTGCAAACTGAATACCCTGCCTTGCTCCTCGCCGGCCAACCAGAACACAACCACCAAGCCGGATGCCAGACTTCCCTCACCCAGCAACAAGGGTTCTGCGGTTTGCCAACGCTGTACAATCTGAGCCAATTCAGCCTCACTCAACGCCGAAGAAGGACGTAATCGCCACCCCTGTCCCACGCGTTCCAACAGATGGCTACCAAACTCAATTTTCATTACGGGTATATCGGTTGGTAGTAAGTGAGCCGCATCAGGTGCGGTGGGGTCGGATAAAAACTTACCACTTTGATTAAATAGAAGGATCAACAGCAGGGTGGCGAAGATCAGGACATTGTTCCAGCCCCGGCGTGACAGGCGAATCATAATAGGTAGCTCGGTATCGGATTTGCAGCCATTCTACCCGGCAGTCAGACACAGACAAAGCCCTAAGGCAGCAGGAAAAAGAAAGGGACAGGTGAATAACCATACACCCAGGATAAACAAATGACCTAATACCGCTGTAGCTCAAGCCGAGGAATGCTCTCCCCCATGGCCGGACATCGCCGATCTCTAGCATCCTACCACACGGTATACGACCACCAAGGATGGTGGAAGTGCAGATTACGCAGGAGCAGTTATCTGCCGACCACCAAGGAGGGTGGAAGTGCAGATTGCGCAGGAGCAGTTATCTGCCGACCACCAAGGATGGTGGAAGTGCAGGTTACGCAGGAGCAGTTATCTGCCCGCCCATCCTTGGACATCGCCGCTCTATGACGTCCTGCCACCGCGGCATACGACCACCAGGGAGGGGGGAAGTGCAGATTACGCACGACTCCACGGATGGAGAAGGTAGAGCGAATCAGGAGACCGAGCCGAGGAGCAGTTATCTGCCCGTCCATCCTTGGACATCGCCGCTCTATGGCGTCCTGCCACCGCGGCATACGACCACCAGGGAGGGGGGAAGTGCAGATTACGCAGGAGCAGTTATCTGCCCGCCCATCCCTGGACATAAAAAAACCCGGACGAGCCGGGTTTTCTTGGAGACAAAAGCAAGCAAAATTACTTGATTTTGGCTTCCTTGAACAGCACGTGCTTACGCACAACGGGATCAAACTTTTTGATCTCCATTTTGCCAGGCATGTTGCGCTTGTTCTTGTCAGTGGTATAGAAATACCCAGTATTAGCAGTAGAAACCAACTTGATCTTATCGCGCATGGTTTATTCCTTAGATTTTTTCGCCACGGGCACGGATATCAGCCAATACTGAATCGATGCCTTTCTTATCGATGATGCGCATAGCTTTAGGAGTCAGGCGCAATTTAACGAAACGGTTTTCGCTCTCAACCCAGAAACGGTGGGTTTGCAGGTTTGGCAGAAAACGACGACGAGTCGCGTTCTTTGCGTGTGAACGGTTGTTACCTACCGCTGGACGCTTGCCAGTTACTTGACATACTCTGGACATGTTTGTCTCCAAATTACTTTAAATCATTCCTGGCTGGCCAATTTACAACCTAAACCAGTTCACGCTAGTGACAAGAGGGCGCATTTTATACAGCAAAGCCCCCCTAAGATCAACCCTTTTCCGCTCAAGAAAGAGGCACGAGCGCTTATAGCAAGCCTCTTTCAGCAAAAGAAACAGCCTCACCATCACCAATAACAAAATGATCTAACACGCGAATATCCAGAAGGGCCATGGCATCAACGATCCGGCGGGTGATCATACGGTCAGCTTGACTGGGCTCCGCAATGCCGGAAGGATGATTATGCGCCAGGATCACCGCGGCGGCTTTTGCATCTAACGCGTTCTTTACCAACACACGAGGATATACAGATGCTGCATCCAAAGTGCCATAAAACATAGGCTTAAATGCAATCAACCTATGCTGAGCATCCAGCAATAGCATGGCAAACACTTCATTGGGTTCATCCCTAAGTTGACTGATCAGAAAGGCTCTGGTTTCAGAGGCGCTGCTAAACACGTCGTTGCGACACAAACTTTCCTGAAAATGACGCCTAGCCATTTCCAATACGGCTTGCAACTGCACATATTTAGCATCTCCCAAGCCCTTTGCAGCACAAAAAGTTTCACGTTGCGCTGACAACAACCCTCTCAGGCTGCCAAATTGCTGTAATAAGCAACGGGAGAGATCGACGGCATTATAACCTTGTATCCCGGTGCGTAAGAAGATAGCAAGAAGTTCAGCATCCGACAGGCTCTGCGCCCCTTTAGCCAGCAGTTTCTCTCTTGGGCGTTCCTCTGAAGGCCAGTCCAGTAATTTCATTTTGCATCCTCCTTTGCCTGAATCGATGCAGTCCATTAGCTCAACTATGGATATTAATGATAGGCTACTCACCCTGTGCAAACCGGATTTGTATCTATGCAAAGGTTAAACGAAACCAATATTCTGCTTGGCGTCACCGGTGGCATTGCCGCCTACAAGACACCTGATCTGGTGCGCAAGTTGAAAGCCAAGGGGGCCAATGTCAGAGTAGTATTGACCCCATCTGCCAAAGAATTTGTCAGCCCCTTGGCACTGCAAGCTGTGTCCGGTGAGCCTGTGTCTATGGAGTTGTTAGATCCAGCCGCAGAAGCCGCCATGGGGCATATTGAACTGGCCAAATGGGCCGATCAGGTATTGATCGCACCAGCCAGTGCCAATTTTATTGCCCGGCTGGCTGTCGGTATGGCCGACGACCTCCTAAGCACACTTTGCCTAGCCACCAGCGCGCCCTTGCACGTGGCCCCCGCCATGAATCAACAAATGTACCGGGCAGTTGCAACCCAGCAGAATCTTGCGACGTTGCGCAGTCGCGGCGTCAACTTATTAGGACCGGCAGAAGGTGAGCAAGCATGCGGGGACGTTGGGCCAGGTCGCATGCTGGAACCGCAGGAACTGGCTGAAGCACTGGAACACCTCCTGTCGGACCGTCCTCTAACCGGCACCAAGATTCTTATCACAGCAGGCCCCACCCGCGAAGCCATTGATCCGGTGCGCTACCTATCAAACCACAGCTCAGGGAAAATGGGCTATGCCCTGGCCAGTGCAGCCAAACGCCTAGGCGCAGAGGTGACTATTGTTAGCGGGCCTGTGGCACTAAGTACGCCAGCCGGATGCCAATGTATTGCCGTACAAAGTGCACTGGATATGCGTAAAGCAGTAATGAGTGAAGTGGCTAAAGCTGACATTTTCATCGGCTGTGCCGCCGTGGCCGATTACCGTCCGGCCCAGCAAGTAGAGCAAAAGATTAAGAAAAGCCGTGACGAAATGCAGCTGACGCTGATAAAAAATCCAGACATTCTCAGCGAGGTCGCAGCACTGCCAAACCGGCCATTTGTCGTGGGTTTTGCGGCAGAAACGCAGGATTTAGAACACTACGCCCGCGACAAACTCAGCAGAAAAAGACTGGATATGATTGCAGCCAACGATGTATCCAAGCAGAATATCGGCTTTAACAGCGAACAGAATGCCTTATCTGTTTTCTGGCCTTCAGGTGAAACCAAGCTGCCGGAATGTGATAAACACAGCCTGGCGCTGCAATTACTCGATGTAATTGCAGAGCAATATAAAGAAAAACAAGATGCACAAGATAGACGTAAAGATACTGGATCCACGAATCGGTAATGAGTTCCCACTCCCCGAATACGCCACCCCCGGCTCTGCCGGCATGGACTTGCGGGCCTGTATGGACGCGCCATTATTGCTGGCTCCAGGGCAAACCGAGTTATTACCCACAGGGATTGCTATTCACATCGCCGACCCTGGCATCTGTGCCACCATTTTACCCCGTTCTGGTTTAGGCCATAAGCACGGTATCGTGCTGGGAAATCTGGTCGGTTTGATCGATTCTGACTACCAAGGCCAGTTGATGGTCTCTGTGTGGAATCGCAGCGATGAAGAATTCATTATCCAGCCAGGAGACAGAATCGCCCAGATGGTGATTCTGCCCGTTATCCAGGCCAAATTCAGCATAGTGGACGAATTCGATAGCAGTGACCGTGGTCAGGGTGGCTTTGGCTCCTCAGGCCGTAACTAAGCGGGGAGCATCATGCCAGCAAGCAAACGCACCAATCGTCGCGCGCAAATTCTCCAGTGTCTGGCCAGCATGCTGGAAACCAGCCCAGGTCAGCGTATCACCACGGCCAAACTCGCTGCGGAAGTGGGCGTATCGGAAGCGGCCCTCTATCGACACTTCCCCAGCAAGGCCCGAATGTTTGAAGGCCTTATCGAGTTTATTGAGGAAACCCTGTTTTCCCGCATTAACAAGATTCTGGAAGAGGAAAAAGACACGGCATTACGCTGTCAGCATATTCTGCATCTGATTCTTGGTTTCGCCGAGCGCAACCCAGGCATTACCCGTATCTTAAATGGTGACGCATTAATGGGTGAGCAGGACAGACTACGCACCCGTATTGCCCAGTTATTTGAACGGCTGGAAACACAATTAAGGCAAGTATTGCGAGAGCGCAAGCTACGCGAAGGCAAGCCGATGATTGCCGACGAAGGACTGATCGCCAATATTCTGATTTGCTTTGCCGATGGCCGCATCAATCAGTTTATCCGCAGTGAGTTTACCCGTCGCCCTACCGAGGGCTTTGCCGAGCAATGGCAATTGCTGAAAGGACGCTTCTTCGTCTAGTCATTGTATTTGAATTGAAAAAGGGGCGATGCCCCTTTTTTTATTGCCCGAAGGTGTTACCGAAAAAGTCCCCTTCATTCCAACTAGGTCGCAGCGGGTCATTGGCAATGGTCAGGCCAATTTGCAGATTCGCTTCCGTAAAGCGCTGCGCGGCACGCCAATTGAAGTTGTCATTCAGCTCGTCAGAAGGCTTGTGATAATCCGTATGCAAGAATTCACCAAACTTCTTAGCGCCGTCCACATTTGGATCCATAGAGGTCAAGCCCGGCACCAAAAACACCGCCGGAATGCCCTTTTTCACAAACATATAGTGATCAGAGCGGGTAAAAAGTGCCTGCTCCGGCCAAGGATCAGGGCTCAGACTCATACCGAGTTTAGCCAAGGCATCCGCCACTGTACCTTGCAACGAGCTGTGATTAGCGCCGAAGGCAATCACATCCGCGGCCTCATAAGTCAGAATCGGCATATCTAGGTTCACATTCGCCACCATGGACTTCAGCGGCACGGTGGGATGATTGGCAAAATAGTCGGCGCCAAGTAAACCCTTTTCTTCACCGGTCAAAGACAAGAACAGGATAGAACGTTTAGGTGCCTGTGGCAGGCCACTTAGCAGCCTGGCGGTTTCTAACAATACCGAACTGCCACTGGCATTATCCATAGCGCCATTGTTGATTTTGTCTTGTTTAACGGTTTTGGCGAAACCAATGTGATCCAAGTGCGCGGTATATACTACGAATTCCTCTTTCAGCTTGGCATCCGAACCCGGCAGAATGGCTGCCACGTTGGGGCTGCTGATAGCTTTATGTTCGCTACGTTTGCTGAACTCAATCTCAGTGGGTAAAGCAAAGCCCGCCGGGGATTTGTCCTGTTCAAGGTCAGTGTAAATATCCTGTAAGCTACGCGGCGCGCCTTCGAATAACACAGCCGCCGCTTCTTGCGAGAAGTAGGCAGAATTCTGCAACTGCGGATATTGATTAGCAGGCTCGCCATCGGCTTTTAGCCAGCTGACGCTGGGCATGTGCAAATAATTGAGCAGATTCTGATATGGCCTGACTTTCTCGGCCAGTGGCGTGCTAATAGTGATCATGCCAATGGCGCCATGCGCAGCGGCGTGGCGGTTTTTCTCACTGCCCGAACCAAAGTGCGCCCCTTCCTCACTAGGAAAAGACTTTGGCTTACCCGATAACACCACTACCACTTTGCCTTTCACATCCAACTTGGCGTAGTCATCATGCTGTAATTCTGGAGCGACAATGCCGTATCCGGCAAACACCAGTTTCCCCTGCAACTGCGATACCTCACTAGTCAAGCTGGCAGAGGTCAGATACTGACGGGGATATTCCAGACTGGTTTCACCACCAGCCCCCTTCAGAACGAGTTTAGCCGAGTCTTGTACCAGATAAGCCTGGCGAAAAGGGATGGCTTGCAAATAACTGCCGTTGTCACCGGCAGGCCGCAAACCTAATTGGGTAAACTGACTAACCATATATTGCGCAGCAATATCATGCCCTCTGGAACCGGTATCCCGCCCTTCCAACAGGTCATGAGCCAAAAATTGTAAGTGCGCCTGTAAACGGTTGGCGTCGGCCTTTGGTAAGCTTGGCTCAGCCCAGGCATTTAAGCTGCTTGTCAGCAATAAACACAATGTAATCAGTGCTCTTTTCATTGTAATTCTCGGTGGTTACACCTCGCCAGTCTCGCATATTTCCCCTCATTCGTCCGCGTTATACTTTGTAAGTATTTATTCTGCCGCCTCTTGCCAGGGGATTAGGTTGACTTGATTGCATATTGCACTACTCTGCAAAGAACATTCATTCTTTGGTTTCTTTAAGCCATGCCAAGAAAAGCACAATATGATGTCAACGAGGTCTTAGATCAGGCTATGGAGGTACTGCTGGAGCATGGTTTTCATGGCTCCATCATGGATGAAATTATTGCCAGAACCGATTTTAATCGCCGTGGTTTTTATCTGGAGTTTGGTAGCAAACAAAACTTTCTTTATCTGGTGCTGGAACGCTACCAACAGCACAAACTGGCACCGGTTACCCATCACTTGACGGAAAATCAGGGGCTGGCTTCCATCCAACGATTCTTTGATGACTATATTGCTTTGATCAAAGGTCGCGGCTGTCTGTTGATTAACTGTATTACCGAGCTGGGTTTTGACGACGCCAGAATTCGTGAGATGGGCCGCCATTATCTGGATAATCTGCAACAGGGCTTTATTGGTTGCCTGGAAAGGGCGCTGATGCACGGCGAAATACGTAAAGACATTCAGTTGGAAGCCACCGCCTTACAACTCACTTGCTATGTACAAGGGTTTGCCGTAAATGCGATTTTGGCTTCACAGACAGATGAACTCAAACTGGCTACCCGCGCTTTACTTGGCCCCTTATCCGTATAAACAGAGGTCCTCTTGGCACTGGCATCTGCAACCGCTAAAATCGCCACCCGGATGGTCTGAATACAAACACTGAAATGAGCAAAACCAAACCACTTTATAAAGTCCAGTTTATCAGTAACGCCGAACGTTATGAGGTGTATGTGCGGGAAGTCAGCCAGGGCGCCATGTTTGGTTTTGTTGAAATTGGCGACTTTGTTTGGGATAACCACAGCAGCCTATTAGTGGACCCCAGTCAGGAAAAACTGAAAACCGAATTTGACAACGTTATGCGTACATATATTCCTATGCATAACGTACTGCGTATTGATGAAGTAAAAAAACAGGGCAATGCCAAGGTCACCGAGTTATCTGACAAGGTAACACCCTTTCCCAAACCCATCTACACGCCCAAGAACTAAGGCGAACGTTCAGTGCTACACCGACAAACGCGTATCCAACCGATTCTAACGCGCCGGCCTTTCTTGCCAATACACTTTCCAGCCAGGATGCCTTAAGCTCAAAGTTTCAGAATAAGAAATAAGGTAATCACTGTGTTAAAGCATTGGATAACCGGAGCCCTGCTACTGACCAGCAGTGCATCCATGGCCAGCGACAAATTAGACAAGCTGTTAGACGAGATTTGGCAATTTGAATTACGTGTTTCCCCGACTATGGCTACGTCTCAAGGGGTACATGATTATGATCATTTGCTGGCAGACCTGTCTGCCGAGGCGTTAAAACGTGAAAACGACCAAGCTCAGGCTTATATCAAGCAACTCGACGCGCTGGCCGACAGCAAGCTGAGTAAAGACGGTCGCATCAATCTGCTAATGCAGCGCCGCCGCCTGCAGGACATTGTCGATGGCTATCAGTTTCATGCCCACTACATGCCTATTACCTCTGAGTATGGCTTTCATAGCGCCTTGTCATTCCTGCCACGCAGCAGCAAGTTTGCCACCCACCAGGATTATGAAAACTACCTGGCCAGGCTTGCTGCCATTAACACCTATTTCCAGCAAAACATGCATTGGATGCGCGAAGGGCTAAAAACCGGCTTTACTCAGCCACAAGTTGTATTGAAAGGGTTTGAGCAGACCGCCTTGGCATTTATTCATGACCGCCCGGAAGACAGCCTGTTTTATGGCCCGTTTAAGAACATGCCAGCCCATATGGACGCCAAACTACAAGGCGAACTGCAGGCCAAAGCCAGGCAGATTATCAGCCAGCAAGTATTCCCGGCTTACCAGATGGTCTATGACTTCTTCGTCAAAGAATATATTCCCGGTGCCAAGCAGGACATTGCCGCTAAAAGCTGGCCAGACGGCGCGGCCTATTATGAAAACCGCGCCCGCTATTACACAACCCTGGATATGAGTGCAGAAGCCATTCACCAACTCGGGCTGGCAGAAGTCAAACGCATCCGTGAAGAGATGCAAACTGTGATGCAAGCCTCAGGATTTAAAGGTGAGCATAGTGAATTTATTCAGTTTTTACGCACCGATCCGCAGTTCTATGCCACCAGTGCCGAGGAACTGTTAAAGCAGGCTTCGTATTTATCCAAACAAATTGACGCCAAGCTACCGCAGCTTTTCTATAAATTGCCCCGTACCCCTTATGGCGTGGCACCAGTACCAGACAGCATTGCGCCCAAATACACCACCGGGCGTTATGTGGGCCCAACCCGGGACGACCAACCCGGCTACTACTGGGTAAATACCTATGCCCTGGACAAGCGCCCCTTGTATGAATTGCCAGCTTTGACCTTGCATGAAGCCGTACCTGGTCATCACCTGCAAAACTCACTGGCCAGAGAAATGACTGACCTGCCCCCGGTCAGACGTTACACCTACATCTCTGCCTTTGGTGAAGGCTGGGGCTTGTATTCTGAATATCTGGGTAAGGAAATCGGTTTTTATCAAACCCCTTATGAACAATTTGGTGCCCTGAGCTACGAGATGTGGCGAGCCTGCCGCCTGGTGGTAGACACAGGTATGCATATGAAGGGCTGGACACGCCAGCAAGCCATTGACTACATGCTGGAAAATACCGCGTTATCCGCCCACAACGTCACCACCGAAATTGATCGCTATATTTCCTGGCCTGGTCAGGCGCTGTCTTACAAGCTGGGAGAAATCACTATTAAGCGCTTGCGCAAAGAAGCTGAGCAAGCCCTGGGCGCCCGTTTTGACCTGCGCGCTTTCCACGATATGTTGTTGGAAAACGGCTCAGTGCCCCTGGACGTGCTTGAGCAACTGGTCAGAGATTACATTAAGCAACAAAGTTAACCGTTAGCGGCCCGGCCAGTCCGGGCCCTTCAGGTTTTAGGCCCCAGAATCAGCCCGCCATTTTTAGCAAGATACCCCATTCGTCGGCCTCAACCGGCATCACTGACAACCTGTTGCCCTTTTGTACTAGTTGCATATCTGCCAGCGCTGGATTGGCTTTGATACTTTGCAAACTCAACACCCGGTTAAACTTACGCACAAACTTCACATCCACCATATACCAGCGCGGCTTATCCTGGCTGCTTTTGGGATCATAGTATTTGGATTCAGGATCAAATTGGGTATGATCCACATAGCCCGCCTTGACCACTTCGGCCACCCCGGCAATGCCCACTTCATCGCAACTGGAATGATAAATAAATACCTGGTCGCCAAGCGCAATCTGATCACGCAGAAAGTTTCGGGCCTGATAATTTCGCACCCCATCCCAATGCTCGGTTTGCTCTGGACGGCTGATTAAGTCATTGATCCCAAAAGCATCGGGTTCTGTTTTAAATAACCAATAACGCATTTATCTTGCTCCTTTTTCAGCCCCTGAACGGACAGAGGCTTGCACAATGGCCAATCATCAATATACTGTATTTATATACAGTTAAATTTATCCTATGAACAATCTTCTCGATCATTTAAAAAACAAAGGTTGGATCTGGCAAGCGGATTTTACCCGACCTTTGCCCATCGCCAAGCAAGCTGTACCGGACGATCTGGATGAATATGTTCGTGGCGGGCTGAAAGAACATGCCCTGGTGGAAATTCACAGCCAGATTGGTATAGGTGAAATTCGTCTGTTACTCCCGCGTCTGGCAGCGAATGGGCAAGACCACAGACTGTTGGTATGGATTGCACCACCACACCAGCTCAATGGCGAATGTCTGCATCGGGCAGGGGTAGATTTGTCCCAAGTGCTTATTCTACACCCTCGTGATGGCAAAGATGCCCTATGGGCTGCAGAGCAGTGTCTGAAAAGCGGAACCTGCCACTCGGTTTTACTCTGGCACGGTGATATGGAAGTTGCTCAGGTGAAACGCCTGCAGCAGGCTTGCCAGCAAGGACAAGCCCAGCTCTTTTTGCTGCGTACGGCGCAAACTATAGCCCAATCACTACCAGTATCTCTGAGCTTGCAGCTTGAAGCCCATGCAGAAGGCCTTCAGATCAAAGTCAACAAATGCCGCGGGAGTTGGCCACCTGCACCTTTTATTTTAAATATGCGCCAGCGCTGGCCGAAACTGTGTCTGCCTCAGCCAGCACAGCCCTCAGCCAATGTGATCCCTCTGCATCGTGCAAGCTGAGCCCTCCTATGATGCCCCTTTGGCTGTATCTGGACTTTCCCAGTCTGCAACTCGACACCTTATACCAGGAGCAAGCCTCCCATCCTGTCATCATCCTGAATAAAGAACACAACCAGGTCATCCAGCTAAATGCTCTGGCATATCACCATGGCATCAGAGTGGGCATGGGGCTTGGTAGTGCTGCCGCTTTGCATAAAGATCTACAAGTGATTGAATATCGACAGGAACTGGAAGCTGCCAAGTTAGCCGAGATCGCACAGTGGTTGTACTTTGTCACCTCAGATATTGCTTTTTGGTCACCTAACGGCCTGTTGCTGCGTATCCAGCACATGCTATCTATGTATGGTGGCTTGCCGTCTTACTGGCAGGCACTCAAGGACAGGCTCAGTCCCTTAAAACTAAGCATAGGCTACGCTTGCGGTACCAGCCCTTTGGGCGCAAGACTCCTGGCCAGAAGCGGGCACAATCTCATCAGTCAGGATCCTGAGCTACTGCGAGAGAAAGTGAGCTTATGCGCACTGGAACAAACCGACCTTCCCCAGAGTATGTGTCAGAAGCTGGCCAGAGTGGGCATCCGTCATTTGAAGGAACTGATAAATGTGCCCCCCGGCGAGCTGGCTAAACGCTTTGACAGTCAACTGGTGACCTATATAGGCAAGCTGCAGGGCACATTCCATCACCCCGTGGACTTTTATCACCCCCCTGCCACCTTCAATCAGTATCTTGAGTTGATGTATGAAATAGACAGCAGCCCAATACTATTGCACCCCATCAAGCGCTTGCTGAGCGATTTAGAGCGTTTTTTACGTTTGCGGGATAAGCTGGCCACTGTACTCGAGTTTCGCTTCTCACAGCGAGATAGCGACGCCCTTTCACTCACGGTATCTTCAGCACAAGGAGAATATCAGGCCCAGCAATGGCAAGCCCTGGTCAGCCTTAAACTGGAAACCCTGGTGCTTGATCAGCCAGTGTATGGCATCCAGTTGGCCGTTACTCATATGCAGGCCAAAGAAGCGCAAGCAAATGATCTATTCGCCGGTAAGCAAGGGCAAATGAATCATCGCCAGTTGCTGTCGCTGCTACAAGCTCGCTTAGGCACAAACGCGGTCTCGGGATTACAACTACGAGATGACTTTCGCCCTGAATACAGCAGTAGCTACTGCCGCCCTTTTGAGCGCCTTGAGAAGCAAAACTGGCCGGTTCCCACCCTCAGACCCAGCCTGCTATTGGCCCCTCATCGCCCCTTAAATGAAAAAGTCAGCCTGTTACAGGGTCCGGAGCGTATCCAAACGGGTTGGTGGGATCATCAGGCCATTGACCGGGACTATTTTATTGCCCGCAATATCCAGGGCCAGTGGCTGTGGGTCTATCGTACCCGCGATAACCAGTGGTACGTACAAGGGTTATTTAGTTGATGTCTTACGCTGAGTTATTCTGCCAGAGCAACTTCTCCTTCCTGACCGGGGCATCCCATCCACAAGAACTGATCAGGCAAGCCAACTATCTTGGCTATCAAGCCTTAGCCATCACCGATGAGTGTTCCCTGGCCGGTATTGTTAAAGCCTATATGGAAGTCAGAGACCGGCAACTGGATATCAAACTCATTGTCGGTAGCCTGATTAAGCTCGCACCGGGTCTCGAACTGGTATTGCTTTGCCCGGATAAATCCGCCTATTCCGAGCTTTGCCGGCTGATCACTAATGCCAGACGCCGTTCAGAAAAAGGGAGCTACCAGATACATGAATGGGATCTAAAAAGCCTACGCCACTGCCTACTGCTATGGCTGCCCAGCGGGGAGAAGCAACAAGATAACTATTGGGCTGACTGGTTAACTAAACATCAGAGAGAACGTCTCTGGCTGGGCTGCCGACGTTTACTCAAGGCCGATGAACAGGAATACCTGACACATTGTCAGCAGTTAAGTGAACAGTACAAGCTGCCGGTTTGTTGTTGCACCGGGGTGTTAATGCACCATGAAGCCCGCCACAAACTGCTACACACCTTGGCGGCCATTCGCCAGGGTAAGCCAGTGGAAAAGCTAGGTCATCAACTCCAGGCCAACGCGGAAGCCTGCCTGCGGCCACTGGAAAAGCTAATGAAACTTTATCCCCAAGAGTGGATACAGACGGCCCTGAGTATCGCTGAGCGTTGTAGCTTTACACTGGATGAAGTCAAATATCAGTATCCCCAGGAAGTCGTACCTCAGGGTAAAACGGCCAGTGAGCATCTACGGACATTAGTTGAAGCAGGTACAGCATGGCGCTATCCCGAGGGCGTATCGGCCAAGGTACAAGCATTACTTGATAAAGAACTCTGTCTGATCTCAGAGCTTGGATACGAATATTTCTTTTTGACTATTCATGACATTGTTGAGTTTGCCCATCGTCAGCACATCCTCTATCAGGGGCGGGGTTCGGCCGCCAACTCGGCGGTATGCTATTGCCTGGGCATTACCGCGGTAAACCCGCAAAAAAGCGAGGTACTGTTCGAGCGTTTTATCTCCAGAGAACGGGATGAGCCACCGGATATTGATGTGGACTTTGAGCATGAACGTCGCGAAGAAGTGATTCAATATATCTATCAGAAGTATGGCCGTGAGCGCACAGCCCTGGCCGCTACAGTAATTACTTACAGGCGCAAAAGCGCCATACGTGAGGTAGGCAAGGCCCTGGGTATTAATGAGACCCAGCTGGACTTTTTCATTAAGAACATCAATCACCGCGACAGTGGCCTGAACTGGCAGGCCCAGCTCAGCGAGTTAGGCCTGGATCCATCCTCCCACCTTGGCCAGCACTTTATTGAACTGGTCAACGAGCTGATTGGCTTTCCGCGCCATTTATCCCAGCATGTCGGCGGCTTTGTGATTGCCTCCGGCCCCTTGTATCACGTAGTGCCAGTAGAGAATGCCGCCATGGCAGAGCGTACAGTTATTCAATGGGATAAAGATGACCTGGAAGCCATGGGCCTGATCAAAGTCGATGTACTGGCCTTGGGTATGCTTACGGCGATTCGCAAGTGCTTTAGCCTTATTCAGCAACATTATGGCCAAGCTCTGTCGATTGCTGAAATCAGTAACAGAGGCGATGACCCGGCGGTTTACGCCATGATCCAAAAGGCAGATACCGTAGGGGTCTTCCAGATAGAATCCCGCGCCCAAATGAGTATGTTACCCAGGCTGAAACCCAGGGACTATTACGACCTTGTGATTGAGATTGCCATAGTCCGTCCCGGCCCTATTCAGGGCGATATGGTGCATCCCTATCTGCGTCGACGCCATGGTCAGGAGCCAGTCGAGTATCCCTCACCAGAAGTGGAAAAAGTTCTGGTTCGCACCCTGGGTGTGCCTATTTTTCAAGAGCAGGTTATCCAGCTGGCGATGGTCGCAGCCGGCTTTAGCGGTGGAGAAGCAGACCAACTGCGTCGCGCCATGGGCAGTTGGAAGAAAACCGGCGAGCTGCAAAGGTTTGGCGAGAAACTGGTTAACGGCATGCTGGTCAGAGGTTACGAGCGGGAATTCGCTGAACGCATCTTCCAGCAAATTTGTGGCTTTGGTGAGTACGGTTTCCCCGAAGCACACTCCGCCTCTTTTGCGGTGCTGGCATATGCTTCGTCGTGGCTAAAGTATTATTACCCAGCCGTATTTTATACCGCCTTACTGAATAGTTGGCCGATGGGCTTCTATACCCCTTCCCAGCTGATTCAGGACGCCAGACGTCACCACATCAAGGTGCTTCCTGTCTGTATAAATCACTCAGATTACGACTATAGATTGGAGAAACAGGATGATGAACTGGCCATTCGGGTAGGTTTTCGCCAGATTAAAGGACTGGCCCAACAAGCGGCACTTAGCCTTCTCGCAGCTCGTCCAGAGCAGGGATTTAAGCATATTAAGCAGTTACGTGAAATCAATGTCTCTCAGGAGGCATTGGAACAGCTAGCCAGTGCCGACGCCCTTGCCTGTATTCAGGGCAATCGCTATCAGGCCAGATGGGCACTTATGGACAGCAGCCATACACTGTCCGTATTTAACCACTCAGAACCTTCAAACCAGGGTTGGTTATTTCAGCCAGATGAGCTGGCGACCCTCTCCGAAGATTACGCAGCGACGGGCTTCAGCCTTGCCAAACATCCTATTCAATTGCTGGATGAAGCTGCTCTGCTAGGCAAATATACCCCGGCCGTTCAATTAGCCATGAAGGAGCACAGAAAACCCGTTACTGTCATAGGCATGGTCACAGGGCGGCAACGCCCAGGTACATCCAAGGGGGTAACCTTTATCACCCTAGAAGATCACACTGGCAATATTAATGTGATTGTCTGGCTGGCCACGGCCAGGGCGCAAAAGCAAGCCTATCTGAAGTCCAGCATTCTTAAAGTCACAGGTTTACTGGAAAAAGGCGACGGTGGGGTTATCCATGTAATTGCCGGCAAGCTAGAAGACCTAAGCCGCTTATTGGATAAGCTCAGGGTTA
Source organism: Bowmanella pacifica (assembly GCF_014645355.1). Classification (GTDB taxonomy): domain Bacteria; phylum Pseudomonadota; class Gammaproteobacteria; order Enterobacterales; family Alteromonadaceae; genus Bowmanella; species Bowmanella pacifica. Next base: position 336,182 of record NZ_BMLS01000004.1, read on the forward strand.
AGTCGAGGGACTTTCATTAAGGATTTGGAGAGTGAGCAGTCAAGGTGAGCCGCTGATTAATGGTAAATCATAGGCAATAAAAAAGGGCTATCCACTTGGATAGCCCTTCTTCGTATTGGGAGCCTGGCGGTGTGCTACTCTCACATGGGGAGACCC
>NZ_BMLS01000005.1 GCF_014645355.1 Bowmanella pacifica
CACACCGCCAGGCTCCCAATACGAAGAAGGGCTATCCAAGTGGATAGCCCTTTTTTGTTGCCTGCGATTTAGTGTCTTCTTTTTTACTTTCCACCTGACCAGGTAGACTACGCAAGTCATAACTACTGCACCCGCAATGTTTCCACTATGTTGGTGATGATAGTGATGTTATTTATTCACAAGTTTACAATCATTCGCTGATACAAATGTGAAAATCCTGTAAAGTCAGATAGATAAACTAGCTTGATGGTCTTGATAGGAGAGTGGTTAATGGATAAGCGACTATACGAGATCGATCTCTATCGATTTGTAGCTGCGGTCATGGTGCTGGTATTTCACTATACCTTTGTGGGCTATATGTTGGATTATGCCCCTGGTATTCGCTTTGATGCCATCGGTGAGTTCAGTCGCTATTTTTATCTGGGTATCAACTTTTTCTTTATCATCAGCGGTTTTGTTATCTTGATGAGTGCTAAGGATGGTCAGCCTGGTAAGTTTTTCATTTCCCGCTTTATCCGACTCTATCCGGCTTATTGGATTGGCGTGCTCTTAACCGCTAGCTGCATTTTGTACTTCAATCAAAGTCAGTTTCAGGCGTCATATGCTGAACTTGCAGCCAATGCCACTATGTTTCAGGCTGCTATGGGGATAAAACACATTGAGTCTGCCTATTGGACATTGTGGATAGAGATGCAGTTTTATCTGGTGATGTTTGCCTTGGCCTGGTGTGGCTGGCTGCGCTTTATTCTGCCATTGATTGGTTTGTCGTTGTTGGTTTGTACGGTTTCGCTGTTCACTCCCTGGGGACCAGCATTTGATCTTTGGAGCAACGCGTTTCCTCATTGGTGGGGATACTTTGCAACAGGCTGCCTTCTCTACCTTATTCGCAAAGATGGGCTGGATCTGGTGAAGTTTTTCTTGTTGCTAATGGCGTTAACTTTCGTCATCTGTCAGAACTGGTTATTTACCAGCATGATGGAAGGTTGGTATGGCACAGCGTTCAATGAATTTATTATCCTTGGGCTGAATCTGGTGTTTTTTGCTTTGATGTTATTCAGTGCACTGGCACATCAGCATCCACTGAGAAATGTCAGGTTTGCTGCCTGGGGAGCACTAACTTATCCCTTGTATCTGATTCATCAAAATATTGGCTATATGTTGTTCAATGCCTATGGCCAGTATGTTCATAAGTACGTGCTACTGTTTGCCACAGCGTTACTGATGTTACTTATTGCCTATGTTATCCATCGTTTTGTCGAGCAGCCCCTGGCTCCTTTGCTTAAAAAGTACTTAACCTTATGGGTAGTGCGCAATAAAAGCGAAGCTAAGCAAAGCAGAAGCGTGCTGGACTCGTACTGAATCCGGCATTGGAATAGGGGAAAGTGTCGGTAGCTGACTATGGGACTTAGAGATATCATCCGAGGATGTATCGAAGTGGTACTAAAGGGCTTCATCCAAAACAAGCTTAACCCAGCGTCTGAGATACTCAGCTAACTGGCGTTTGCCGGTTAGGCCATATTCGGCACAGATAGCCAGGCGATCCCAGCCCTGCAGCACATAACGAGCGGCCGCTGCCGCACCTAATTGCTTTTTACTGTGAGGTTGGGTTAGCAGCGTTAGCATGGCCAGATGGAGGTTCTCCAAAGGTTGCATGCCGGCTGCGAAGGCGGTCAGCAAGCGACGCTCATGGATGCTGAGTGGCTGAGGTTGGCAAAGTATGCCGGTAAGTTGCAATACGAGAGCACTGTCCAGTTGCCTGAAGGTGCTGGGTAGTAAGTGTTGTAGCTCTCTGCAAAAATGCGCTAAAAGCTGGTGTTGCCAGTATTCTGCCTGTTCGTTTAGCGCATACAGCATTAATACACTGTGTTCGCCACTGGCGGCATCTAGTTTGTGACCCAGTCGCACAGGCGCAAAGCCTGCCTTGTGCCAGAAGGCTAATAATTCATTAGTGGCGCCGTAGGCGGTGCCCAAACTGTCGACCCCCTTTATTTTGGCGTATACAGCTAACTCTTTCAGCATTCGTAGTCCATGTCCTTGCCTGCGATACTGTGGATGCATAGCAATACGCACAATACGCCAATGACTTAAGGTGGCCAGCGCCGGTTCGCAAAGATAGGCACTCAGGTTTTGGGCCAAAAGATGCCCTTGTACACGTCGCTCTCCCTGACTGATAGGTTCTGCCAGTGCTGTTAGCGCGTTACCGCCTTCGCTTTGTACCAACATGGCACCTAATAACTGGCCTTGCTGTTTCAGCGAGTATAGTTGTAAATCGGGGGCATCCAGTATGCGCTGCAAGTCGTCAGGGCTGGTCTGATAATGGGCATTGACCAGCAATTCAAAAATTTGATGCAGTAGCTGAGGACTAGATGCTAGTTGTTCGGCACTGTGCTGATGTAATTGCAGCGGCTCGGTGGTGGGCGCCTTGTTGGCTGGTGCATCCTGCATAAGTAAGGCATCAAGCCAAAATTGCTCCAGGCAGTCACCCTCATGCCAGCGCAGCGGTGCGCTTATATGCAAGCTTCGCCATTGTGGGCGCTGAGTTTGCAGGTAAGGTTTGAAGCGAATGTCGAATCCCCGACCGCTGCCCTCATAGCCGTGAATAGTCGAAGAAAATACCAAACGATTGTACTGATTCAGCAGGCGCTTCAATTGTGGGGCTGGAATGGCTGCCGCTTCGTCAATCAGCAGTAGGTCGGCTGGCGGCCGTTCTTTTAACAGCACATCCACCGGCACAAACTTAAGGCTGCCTTGTTCGGTTTTGATACATCCATTTTCGCTTTGCTGCCTGCTACCAAGTTGTTGCGAGGCATGAGTAAAAGCTTGCGCTACCGCGTCAATGTGCGGTGCAGTCATTAAAACTTGTTTACCCTGCTTGAGCAATTGCGCTGCAGCTAGGCCTAATGCCGAGGTTTTGCCACGCCCCCGATCGGCAGTCAGTACCAGAGGCCGGTTTCGGTGTCCGCATGCCACCTTGATAATGGCTTGCACAGCCAGTTCCTGCTCTTGACTGGCATAGGGGGAGGCTAGCTTTGTTGTCTGGGCGTTTACTGGTTGGTTTACCCCGTTAAAGCTATCAGGGTGCAGTATTGCTACGTTTTCATTATGTTGAAGCTTATGCTGTAGCCACTGACAGAAAAGCCCTGAATGTTTCTTGACGCCATAGGATAGTTTGCCAGTGAGCCCGCGGAGTTCTTCTGCCCACTGTTCTTCAACTGGTGCCAGCAGTACCATTAATCCGCCACGACGCACAGTACCTGACAAGGCGACCAACGCATTGGCGCTGACGCCAGCACGTAGATCATAAACAACATTATCCCATTCGCGGCCAAGCTGCTGTCGGTAGTTCTTGCTGAGTATCTGTCCCTCACCCTCACCAACCCAAAGCGAGGCCGTACCTGAGGTAAGCGCTTGCGCTTGTTGACGTGTCCAGTCCGGCGATCCTTGGATCACCAGCAACTGGCGATGAAATACTCCTTGTTTGCGCTCGTTGAGCCAGGATTGAAAAGCGTGTTGCACGTCGGCCTTATGGTCAGATAACTGGTATACTTAGGCCCTAGTTTATCCTATAGCTGTAGAGGAATTCGAATGCGCTTTTTATCTCGTCGCCTGGTCATGCCCAATGACCTTAATTATGCCAATGCCCTGTTTGGTGGCCGGGCGTTGGAATGGATTGATGAAGAGGCGGCGATTTATGCCATTTGTCAGTTGGAAAGCAATCATCTGGTGACTAAACATATTGGCGAGATCAGCTTTGAGTCTCCCGCGCTGCAAGGCGACGTCGTGGAATTTGGTCTGGCGACCAAGAAAGTCGGTCGCACTTCTATCACGGTCTCCTGCCTGGTGCGTAACAAAGCCACCAAGAAGACCATCTGCTTTGCCGACGATATTGTCTTCGTGCGGGTTGACCCCGATACCCGCTTGCCGGTGCCCCATGGTAAAACCATGGACGAACTGGAAGCGCAGACTCATCAGGAACTGAAAAGTTTGAATATGTTGGGCTAGCCCACCTTATGCTTCGCACTAGTATCAACTTCAGCGAGCTTATCAATATCCAGTTTGTGGTTGATGTTGAGATTGCTTGGTCGTAAATGACTAGCCAGGATAACGATTCTGTCCTTTGCTGCCAGGTTGATACTGTCGGCCATCAGGCTCTGCTGATGGCTGTCCAATCCCTCAAAAGGTTCATCCAGACACCAAAGCGGCGCATCGCTTAGCCAGGCTCTGGCCAGATTCAGACGTTTCAACTCGCCGCCGCTTAATCTGCGTCCCGTGTCTCCTAGCCAGCTATCCAGACTATCTTCTAAATGGCTCAGGTTGGCGCGGCGTAGCGCCTCAATCAAGGTTTCATCACTTGCCTGTGGATTGGCTATTTTCAGATTGTCCCTGAGGCTGCCTGCCAAGCAGGTAGGCTGTTGTTCGGCAAAATACCAGCTATCAACTAAGCCCTGGTTAAGTAACTGGTTATTGACCATACGCTCTCCATGATAGGGAATAAATCCATATATGGCTTGCAGTAAACTGGTTTTTCCTGAGCCGGAACTGCCTTGCAGCAGCAATAACTGACCTTGCCTTATACCCAGGCTGACTGGTGGTAGCGGCCTGTTATCTACTTTCAACCTATGGATATTCAGCTCTTTCAGCGGTATATCTAAGGCTTGGCGCGTCAGCTTATGGACGGCCAGGTGAGTTAACTGTGATTTTCCATTCAGGTAATCCGCCAGGGCGGGTTGAGAGCGTAGGGGGCTTGCTAACCAGTCCCGTGCGCTTAACAGCAGCATTATGGGAATAAGTAAGGTTGCTTGCCCAAACAGCGCTTGGGGTACTTGTAGCAGTATGCTGGTGAGTAGCATCAGACTTAACAGATGTAAACGCCATACGGCATTGTCGCCTCGAGCCTGAACAGCCTGCTGTGCCTGCCACATTAATGATGCATCTGGTAGCGTCAGGTTAGTTTGTAAATGCCATAAAGAACAACTCGTTAGCTGGCTATTACTGTAATGCCTGAATGCTTGCTTTTGTTTTAAGAGCTCCTCACTGTCGCGCAGCGCTTTTATGCATACCCAGCCAAAACTCAGTGTGCCGCCAATAAGTAACGCCCAGCCATACACCGCCATTGGAGGGAGTAACCACAGCAAAGTGAGCTGACTAATCAGCATCATTAAGATTACACCAGCATGTTGTCCTATCCAGGCAACCCACAATGCTGCTACGGCTTCGGTATGCTGAACCAAGGCTTCGGTACTGGCATCTTGTTGCGGTAAGCGACTGTTTTGCAGACGTTGGAATAGCGCTAAGCGTGTAACAGCCAGTCGGGTTAGTAGTTGTTTATGGCCAAGCCACATTTGGCCGTAACCTGAGGCAATACGGATCAACGCCAATGCGCGGATAACCACTGCAGGTAACATGTAGTTAAAGCCGGGCGCAGCGATGGCACAGGCAGCGATAAACCAACTGGAAAAAATCAATAAGATCAGGCCGGCAGTGACATGTATGGCGGCCAACAGCGTGGCCAGCAGATTTGATTTCATCGGCTGATCACCTCCAGGTTATCTGTTTGCCAATGGCGGTTAAACCACGCTTCTGGCAGGGGCTTATGAGAGGCCCACACCAGCGTTCGTTCGGCCAGTTGTTGCCTGAGCAGCTGGCAGAGTCGCTGATGTTGCTCGTCAGTCAGGTGGGCGGTGGGTTCATCCAATAAAACCAGTGAGGCGTCAGACAATAAAATCCGTGCTAAAGCGACGCGCTGAGCCTGTCCCCCGGATAATGGCGGATGTTCCCCCATCAATGTCTCCAGGCCCTGGGGGAGATTGCTGGCCCAATCATGTAGCTCAACTTGCGAGAGAATATCCCAAAGCTTTTCGTCGTTGTGCGTCTGCCCCAGACACAGATTATCGCGCAGACTCTGCGGGGTAATAATAGCCTGTTGGGTTAATAATACCGCTTGGCCCTGCATTTTATGACTGCATGGCCGCTGTCCAAGTAAACATTCCAGCAACAGGGTTTTTCCACTACCGGAGGGACCCGAGAGTTGCACCCAATCTTTGGGGTGTAAGACTAGTCTTTTGGCATGTAGCCGGGGATGCTCCGATTGCACCGACAGCCACTCCAGCCCCGTAAAATGTCCCTGTGGAGAAGGGGGGAGCGGCATGTCTAAAATGGGTTTTAGTTCGGCGGCGCCAGCTTCGGCGGCGGCCTTTTGATGATAAAGGCGGCCCAGCGTTTTCAGTTCACTGAAGCAAAGGGGAGCGACGAGTAGTATAAACAGCCCTTGTTGCAGGCTCAGCTCCGGACCAATTTGCACTTCGCCTAATAGATTGAAACCCACAAACACCGCCACCAAAGCCACGGCTAGGGTGGCAAAAAAATCCAGTACGCTGGAAGATAAAAACGCCAGGCTAACCACGTTCATGGTGCGCTGGTTTAAATCATCGCTGGCGTTTTTCAGCAAGCGTTGTTGGCTGGTATGCGCCTGATGCACCAGGAGCAGGTCGGCAGCTTTTAGACGGTCGGCAAATAAACTGCCCAAGCGTGTCAGTGCCGCGAAATGTCGGCGATGCCGAGTCGCCGCGCCACTACCTACCAGATACATAAATAAGGGCACGACAGGTAAGGTAACGAACATTAGCAGGGCTATCAGCCAACTGGTAGGCCACAGGCACACAAGGGCCAGTAAAGGGGCTAAAACCGCCAGTTGCTTTTGCACTTGATAACGGGTGAGAAAGTCTGCAGTGGCAGGAATATGCAGCGACCATAATTGCTGCCAGTAAAAATTAGGCTTTTGACGCACTAAGGCCAATTGCCCTCGCAAGAGTTGCGTATGCAGCTGCGCTTGTAAACCTTGGCAGAGCTGTAAGTGTGTGCGTTGGGTAAGTTGCTGTTTCAGATAATCGAACACTAGCCATAAGGCGGCCGTCAGTACCACACCCTGCAGGGTAGCGGGGGCTGGCGGCTGTTGATTGACGATGAGATCGTCAACCGCAAGGCTAACAAACCAAAATAAACCGAGCTGGCAGGTAAAACCCGCCAAACCCAGAATTGTCAGTAAATGCAGGGCGCCGCGCGAGGCGGCCCCCTGCTGACTAAGCCACTTTGTCATACTTAGTCCGGCGGCATGCTCAGTCATTTCTGTCCATGTCTTCGGTGGACTCCAGCCACATGGCATTGATAATGCCAAAGGCACAGGCCAGCAATACGCCAAGTATCCAAGTGAAATACCACATAATAGATCCTCCTAGTAAATCGCATGGCTTTGGTTCAGTTCGGACTGCTTGATGCGTCCGCGCATGACCCAAAAGCTGTACGTGGTATAAGCCAAAACAATAGGAACAAAGATGCAGGCAACGGCAAACATAACCTTCAGCGTCAGCAGGCTGGATGTGGCGTCCCACATGGTTAGGCTGGCATTAGGCATAGTGGAACTTGGCATCAAAAACGGGAACATGGAGAAACCCGCGGTAAGGATAATGCCGGTCATGCAGAGTGCGCTACTGACAAAGGCCCATCCGCCGCGTTTTTTCAGCGAGAACAAAGCACATGCCAGACCGGCTGCAATACCCAACAGCGGAGCAATCAGCATCCAGGGGTAGCTGGCATAATTGCTCAGCCAGGCACCACTTTGCTGTTCAACCGTTTTAGTTAATGGGTTAGATGTGGCATAAGGGTCAATGGCTGAGGTCACCACAAATCCGTCTACTCCAAATGCAATCCAGATTCCGGCTAGAATAAACAGCACGACAGTCACAAGGGACAGCACCACGGATACTGAGCGAGAGCGCGCCAGTAACTGGTCGGTGGTTTTTAACTGCAACCAGGTGGCACCATGGTTGAGCAACATGGTGACAGACACCAGACCGCAGAGGATAGCAAAGGGACTTAGCAGACCAAAGAAACTGCCGGTGTAAGTGGGCCTGAGGGTGTTATCCAGCTCAAAGGGAACACCTAATAGCAGGTTGCCGAAGGCCACACCAAAGATAAGGGCAGGGATCAGTCCGCCAGCAAACAGTGCCCAGTCCCAGGTTTTTCGCCAGGTTGCATTGGGCAGTTTACTGCGGTAATCAAAGCCAATTGGGCGCATCCATAAGGCCATTAGCGTTAAGGCCAGGGCCAAATAGAAGCCTGAAAAGGCGGCGGCATAGATCATCGGCCAGGCTGCAAAAATGGCGCCGCCGGCGGTAATAAACCACACTTGGTTACCATCCCAGTGCGGGCCAATGGTATTGATCATTACCCGTCTGTCCTGATCGGTTTTTCCTACCAGGGTCAAGAGTGCACCAACACCTAAGTCAAAGCCGTCGGTAATGGCGAAGCCAATCAGCAGGACGCCGACCAGTACCCACCAAATAACACGCAGTACTTCATAATCGATCATGCTTGTGCTCCTTTGATGTCGAGGTCTAATTTATCCTGCTCGGCTTGTTGGGCAAGGGCAGTAGGCCCTTGTTTGGCAAACTTTTGCATTAGGTAAAAACCGATAATAAACATCACCAGGTAGAAACTGGAGTAAGCAACCAGAGTGATAATGACATCGCTTACAGAGAGATTAGATACCGAGGCGTGTACCGGCAGTACCTCCGCGATGGACCAGGGCTGGCGACCAAACTCTGCGACAAACCAACCTGCTTCACAGGCGATCCAGGGTAAGGGTAAACTGAACAGTGACGCCTTAAGTAACCAACGCGGCTTGGTAATCTGGTGCTTGGTGCTATACCAGAAGGCTGCGGCAAAGAGTGCGAGCATTAAAAAGCCGCAGGCTACCATCAAACGGAAACTCCAGAACAGCGGGGCTACCGGAGGAATACTGTAGTCCACTGCTCGCTGAATAGCCTCCTCGCTGGGGTTGGCCACATTTTTAGTGAAAGGCTCAAGCAGCATGGCATAACCCAAATTGTCCTTGTTTTGTGCAAAGATGGCCAACTCAGCCTCGCTTGCTTGTCCAGTTTTGACTTTCTCCAGCAGACCATAAGCTTTGGTGCCAGCGATGATCTTGTGTCGGTGCTCTTCTTTCAGTTCACGGATCCCCATCACTTCTTCATCTAAAGAGCGAGTTGCAATTAGTCCCATCACCCAGGGAATCTTCACGGCATACTCGGTTTTCTCAAGCTCATCATTGGGGATGCCAAATAGCGTAAAGGCTGCGGGTGCTGGCTGAGTTTCATATTCAGCTTCCACCGCGGCTAATTTCACTTTTTGCACGTCGCCCAACTCATAACCGCTCTCATCACCCAGTACAATCACTGACAATATTGAGGCCAGGCCGAAGCTGGAAGCAATGGCGAAAGAGCGGCGAGCAAAGGCTATTTCACGGCCTTTAAGCAGGTAGTAACTGGAAATCGCCAGAATAAACATGGCACCAGTGACATAACCGGCCGACACAGTGTGAACAAACTTCACCTGAGCCACCGGGTTGAAAATCACCTCGGCAAAGCTGGTCATCTCCATTCGCATGGACTCAATATTGAATTCTGCACCTACCGGGTACTGCATCCAACCATTGGCAATCAAGATCCACAGAGCTGAGAAGTTCGAGCCGATTGCCACTAGCCAGGTCGTGGCAAGGTGCTTGACCTTGGACATTTTGTCCCAGCCAAAGAAAAACAGGCCGACAAAGGTCGACTCCAGGAAGAACGCCATTAACCCTTCAATGGCTAGCGGTGCGCCAAATATGTCGCCTACATAGTGTGAGTAGTAGGCCCAGTTCATGCCAAACTGGAACTCCATGGTCAGACCGGTGGCCACACCCAGCGCAAAGTTAATGCCAAACAGCTTGCCCCAGAACTTGGTCATCTGTTTGTATATCTCCTTGCCGGTCATAACATAGACCGACTCCATAATGGCTAGCAAAAAGCTTAAGCCCAGCGTCAGCGGCACGAAGATAAAGTGGAACATTGCCGTCAGTGCAAACTGCCAGCGCGAAAGTTCGATGAGTGTTTCGTTCATAGCCAAACCCTCATAGCAGACTCCTTGTGAAGGTGGTGATTGATTTTTTTTAGAGGATTACTCTCTCATTGTGGGTATCAGCAAGTTTTGATCCATATCACCACAGAGGTAAGACATTCGTGTGAATGCGCTATTTTTTCTGCTGAGCGGGGAGATAAACTGGCACAAGCTATGATGTTGAAGATGAATGTGACTGACAAAAATGTCAGGCTATGATGCGGCGCTTCCCTGAAGCGGAGTTTAATTTGCTGGCAGGTGGCGTGTCCGAAGTGCATCGATTATTAGATAGTCCCGGAGAAGTTATTGTTATCTAGAAGCTTGTTGTTCCGAAGTATCCCTTTTGACTGAGTAGTGACGGACAAAAATGTCCTGTGCTTGGTTTGTCAATTGTGTCAGTATTTGCTTGGTGTTATTGACATATATGGCGTTTATGAACCTTTCGATTATCCAATCCATGATAGATGCTCTGGATAAACCAGCCATTTTTATTCGCCCGGATTATTCTATCCAGGCAGTAAATCGTGCCTACCTGGACACTTATAAACAGCCGGTCAAGCTTGGTCATAGCCGCTGTCATGAAATTTCTCATCACCTGGCTGAGCCTTGCGATCGTCATGGGGAAGAGTGTCCATTGCTTCATTGTCAGTTGCATGGTCGCAGCACTAGTGTGGTACACGTGCATCACACCCAGGCAGGGTTACAGCATTGCGATATTCTGATGCGGCCGGTGCAGGATGAAGATGGCATGACCCTTGGATACTTAGAAATTTTAAACAAGGTGGAATTCGCCGCGGCAGGCGCTGGAGTGAATAAAATGGTTGGGGTATCGGCCTCATTTAACCGCATGCTGAACTTGCTCAATCGGGCTGCCTCGGCTGATATCAGTGTACTGTTACAGGGCGAAACCGGCACGGGCAAAGAACTGGCGGCCAGAGCCGTGCACGATGCCAGTCATCGTCATGACAAACCCTTTGTAATCATCGAATGCACCGGGCTTAGCGAAGCCTTGTTTGAAAGCGAGTTGTTCGGGCATGAAAAAGGTGCGTTTACCGGCGCCAGTCAGGCCAAAAAAGGCCTAGTGGAGCTGGCCAACGGTGGCACTTTGTTTTTTGATGAAATTGGCGATGTGCCGCTGAATATGCAGGTGAAACTATTACGTCTTCTGGAGACTCGCACTTTCAGAGCGGTGGGAGGGCTACACCCAAAACGCAGCGATTTTCGTTTGGTCTGTGCATCACATAAAAACCTGCTGGCAATGGTAGAAGCGGGCGAGTTTCGCCAGGACTTATATTACCGTATTGCCGGATTCCCCATACAGTTACCAGCACTGCGTGAACGACCCGCTGATATCCCTTTGCTGGTGGAACAGTTTTTACTGACAGGCACAGAGCGCAAGCATTTCTCGCCTGCTGCGATGCAGGCGCTTTGTGCCTATAGCTATCCAGGCAATATCAGAGAGCTGAAAAGTATTGTTGAGCAGGCAAACCTGGTTGCGAATGAAAGGCAAATTCAACTGGAAGATCTTCCGCAGGTCTGTCAAACGGGTGTCAATGCGCAGCAGCAGACAGAGATTCGCAGTTTGGAGGAGCTTGAAGGAGATTACTTAGCACAGCTTTGCGAAAGGTTTTCCGGCAGCTTTGAAGAGCTGGCAAGTGCCCTTGGGGTGAGCGATAGAACCTTATACCGTAAGTTACACAAGTTTGGTTTACGCTATCGCTAACCGGCCAGGATGGATTTCTTTACGCTCTTCAGGCCGGTAGTTCAGGGCAGAACTTATCTTTAAGTAACTGCATAAAACGCAGGGTATCCGGGTCCTTAATGCTGTAGTAGATGGTTTGTGCTTCCTTGCGGCATTGCACTAAACCTTGCTCCCGCAATACGGCCAGGTGCTGGGAAAACGCTGAGGCACTGAGGCTGAAGGTGCTGTGCAACTCGCCGACATTCAGCTCTCCGCTGGCCAGTCGGCAGAGGATCTGCAGTCGGTGCTCGTTACCCAATGAACGAAGAAATGCAGCGGCCTTGCTGGCTTCATCTTGATGCAATTCAATGTTGGTCATGGTTGCCCCTATACAACAAGCGCGGCACGCACAGGTGCCGCACAATCTTTTATTTACCAGCCCTGGCCAGTTCTGCTTCGGTTTTAAATCCGAATACCTTACGCAGTACAATGGTTGCCGGACAGAAACCGGTAAAGGACTGCTGGAATAAATTGGCACCGATAAATACGGTAAACCAGACAAAGTTGGGGTGTACCCAGACCGTCAAGGCGACGGATAATAGCACCATAAAGCCGGCAAAGGCAGTCAGGGCTCGTTCTGCACTCATTTTACTTCTCCTCAAAGTGAATTGTTGTTGAACGCTGTGTGGCTAGTTTAAACCTCTGTACCGTCAACCTCAGAAGCTGTATCTGGCACGCAGCCAGGCGTTATTGTTGTCTTTGAACTGGCCAAAGAAGCTGTGCTGTTTTTCGGCGAAAAACAGATTAAATCCCGCCGCCCATGACCAGTTATCGTCCAGTCGATGATGTAAACTGGGGCGCAGATAACCATCTTGGTCGGAAGGCGAGTAGAAGCTAAACAGCGATAAGGTCAGATCGTCCGAGGCATTGCGCCAGGTGAGCCGGTTGGTCAGCACCACCCGATTCTGCTCCTTTTCCCATTGTGGAAAAGGTGAATTAGCTAACAGGGCCGCATGATCTTGAGTGTGTTCGAGGTACAATTGAAAGCCGCCGGTTAAACGTGTCAACAGCTCCTGTTCATACCCCAGCAATACGCGCCATTGGCTGTTCGCTATATTGGGATTGTCGCCGTTTTCGTCCTCCCGGCTATCATGGAATGCCAGCTCCGCATTGAATAAACCCGCTCCTAACGCCTGGCGAACTGAGGCACCTAGCACCCGCAGACGACCGAAGGTTGGCAGCCCTTGAGAACTTATACTCTCCGGACTCTTGCTATAGCCATCATAGGCGTAAAAGGCCATCTCCCGGCCATCGAAGTTCTTGAACAGCCTAAGCGCCCATTCGTCCGAACTTGGTGTGAGGGCATTAAAGCCTGGCGCTATAATGCCTCCGGCCCATGGATTAAAGAACGAAAAGTAGTCGCCATTAATATAGTTATCCGGGTCAAACTTTGGCGTCCATACCAGGTCGATATTCGCCAGGTCAAAATAACCGGACACCTTTAGGGCATCAGAGGGCGCTTTAAGGTATTCATCGTGGCGGCCGGTAAAAAAGGATTGCCAGTCTTTGGGAAACAGGTCGTTTAAAAACACATAGTCGCCGGTTCCCCAGGTAAGAATTTGTCGTCCTGCTTTAACATCTATATGTTGGCCAAGACTAAAGGTGGCCGACAGCTCACGAAACTGGCCGCGCCATTGTTGCTGAACACCGTCATACCAGCCATCCGCTTTGGCGGTGACAGCAACCTGCTGCCACTGTGTGCTTTTCTCCAATCTAAGTCTGGCATCGGCCATACTGATGCGCGGATTCCAGAGGCTGGATGTAAGCCTGCTGCCCACTGCCAGTTCAGCAAAACCTTGTACCGGCAGGGCGACGCTGTCTTCTTCCCAGTCCATATCCCAGTCGTCCTGCGGCGGCTCTTGTGCCGCCACGCTAAAGCTGACTAAGAGCGCAAGTAACCTGATACGCGTCATCATTAGTCCCTCAGATTAAGCCAGTCCCGGGGAGGGGTACGCAAACTGCGTTCAGAGAAAATATCCTCAGGTAGGCCAAGATCGTATTTAATAAAGCGAAATTGCATTTCGGTCTGACCGCCACTCAGTAAATCCTGTACTCTGGAATGCGTTACCGTGGGGTGGCCGTCAATATTCTCTACCTTGAGAGCGTCGACTTGTCGGTATTGGCGCCCCTGATTATCAAAAAAGCGAATTTGTACCGGCAACATACTGGCTTTATCGATCTTCACTTCATAGCGACTGAATTCTACCGAGGCTGGATCCTTGGCTTTGCCCTCCAGAAGATAGTGATCGTCGTTTTGCGTCAGTAAGCTAAAATCATCCAGCTCGGTGTTGCGCCCAGAGACATCTTCATAGAAGAAATGTGAGCCAACAAAGGACGTTCGCTTATCACCGGCCGAAATGCGCTTAACCAAGTCCAAGCCAGGTAAGTACAGCCAGCGGTCATCATCGCTGTCAGTGTGCTTGACCACTCTGAATACCGTATCGCGAACGTCGGCCGGTTGGGAAAAGAACACCATCATATCCTGCGCGCCGCCATCGACCTGGTCGCGTCGCAAAATGGTGAACTGGCGCATCTGTTTGCGACCCTGATTGTCGGTGATGATCATGCGCGCCGCACTGCGGCCGTCATCACCAGCATAATAGGCTGTCAGCTCGGCTTGCTTGACGATATCGCGAGCCTCTTGGGCTTGAATGGGACTGGCCAAAGACAGACCGCTCAGAAGTAAAAAAACTGCGTTTTTCATCATCAATTCTCCTTATCAGGCTTTAAACAGCCAGGGACGTAACAGGCTTACCAGCGACGGCAGCATAATCAGTGTTACCAGCGCCGAAATGGCCATGATGCTGGCTAGAAATACTCCTACTGTAATGTAGGGCACTAGTGGCGCAAACAGCAGCGGCGTAAAGCCCATGGCGATAACGATGGCGTTGCGGCTGATGGCCCGGGCCGGTTCTTCAAACATCAGCGACAAGGTGGTTTGCCAATCTTTATGCTCGGCCCAGGTGGCGCGAAAGCGCTCAATAAAGTGTATGGCAAAGTCCACCGATAAGCCCAAGGTCAGTGATGAGAGCACGGCAATGGGCATGTCATAGTCTTTACCAATCCAGCCGATAAGGCCGTATATCAAGCTGATGGTCAGGGTGAGTGGCAGCATGGCCAGAATGCCGAATGCCAGTGAACGGAACAGCACAACCATCATCACCAATACCATAACAAAGGCGCCAATCAGACTATCCAGCATGCCCGCTACCATTTCTTGCTGCCACACCACGTTCAGGTAAGCTTTACCTGCCCAGTCCAACTTCATATCTGCCGGCAGAGGGTTGGCCTGCACATAGTCTTCAACCAGTTTGACCACCCCAGTCATATCTTGATTGTCGCCACTGGTCAGTTGCAGCCAGATCAGGCTTTGACGGTAGTCCGGGGTAACAAAATGCCAGAGATCTTGTGGGCGATGCGATGACTGGTATTGCAGTAAGGTTTGCGCCACCCCATTGGCTGACTCAGGCAAGACAAAATCCGTTTGGTTGCCAGAGCGCAGTTCGCGATTCACTGTTTTAACCACATCCGACAGGCTGTTTGATTTACCTACTAAACCACTGTCTTGCAGGTGAAGTTGCAACTGACTCATGTAATCCAACACCGACGGGGATAAGAAGCGCTTGGATTGACTGGATAAGGCTTCCAGTGTGCTTTGTGCAGCCAACAGCTGATCCAGTTCGTATTCGTCACTCAGTTCGAAAGATTTATCATCAACGGCCAGCAACAAAGCCGGCAGGGTGTTGCTGTTGTGTTCTAAGGCCTCGGCTTGTTGACGCAACCAGGAGCGGGTTTCCTCTGATATTTGCTTATCTTCAGCCACGTTGGCGATAGCCTGAATAGCCTTATGGTTAACATTATGGGTATCACTCAAGACTAAAAAGGCGTCATAAGTACCGGCAAAGTGTTCATTTAAGACGCGATCGGCAATACGTAATTCATGGTCAGACTTGAACCAGCGTACCGGGTTATCATTGATATTAATCATGTTGATGCCGTATACCGACAAGCCAAATAGTGCGGCAAAGCCTAATAACCAGAGTTTGGCATGGCTGCCGGCCAGTTTACCTAAGGTGCGCAATGCTGGGGTAAGTTTAGAGTCGGCCTCTTTAGGCAGCTTTTCTAACAGGCGGCTTAGAGACTTATCGCTTAAACCTGACAGATAAGCAGGCACAAAAATGACGGTAAGCAAAAAGGCCAGCATAATGCCGCTGCCCACAAAGGCGCCGAACACCTGAACCGGTGGAATCGGGGTTAGCATCAAGGACAGGAAACCCACGGTGGAGGTAACCGAGGTAAATAACATAGGGGTAAACAGGTGTCCCATTACCTGGCGAATGGTGTCACTGGCTTGCTGCCCAGGCTTATGCCGGTCAGCAAATTCCGACAGAATATGTACCGAGTCCACCACGGCGATGGGCATCAGGAAAATAGCGATCATGGAAGACATGATATGTACGGTGAAGCCCATACCTATGAGCGCCCCCATAGTGATCATAACAGTGGCCATAGCCACGATCATGGCGGGCAGGATAAAGGGCACATTGCGAAAGAAAACCCACAAAAGCAGGAAAATCGTCAGTCCCGCCAGGGGTGCAGAGATACCCATCTGGACAAACATCTCATAGCCGAACCTGTCCTCTGCCACAGGCAGGCCTGTGATATGCCAGTCATCCTGACTAGCTAAAGTGGCAATATGGGCTTTGAGATCGCGGGCAATGGCGTAGCTTTGATTTTTGTCGACTATGGGCACATACAAGGCCGCCGCTTTACCATCACCGGAGACCAGCGTGTTACGTAGCAGCGGCAGTTTTTCGGCCTGTGCTTGAATACGTTTAGCACCAGCAAGATCCGTAGGGGCTGACTTCATCATCCACTCAAAGCGTATGGTACCTGGCTCGGCCTGAGTGATATTGTCTACGTTGGCCAGAGACATCAAATCCGCCTGCACTACACCGTCAATGCCCGTTGCATACTCGGTCAAATCAACCAGTGCAGCCAGTGTTTGCGGGTTGTAGATGCTATGTTGATTCACCACGCCGACCACAATAGTGTCATGCATGGCAAAGGTGGTTTTTGCCTGATTGTGGAACAGACGCTCGGGATTATTGGCATTGAGCATATTCTCCGGATCGGTATCGATCTGGATCTTGGGAAGCTGTGCGACGAACGCCAGCGTCAGTAACAGCAAACCCCAATATACCCATTTGCGACGATGGATAGCGAAGTTCAAAAGTGCGTTGACCATAGGGGCCTCTAATATCAGTAATTTCTAATTTAGAATATTGCGAAATATAGCGGACAAAAAAACATCTGTCATTATTTATTTCGTGTTTTGCTAAAGTATGCTTTGCGAGATAGGAGATAGGAGATAGGAGATAGGAGATAGGAGATAGGAGATGCGCCCCCCAGAGTAGGGGCACGCATATATTAAGGCCTGAATGTAACAGTATCGATATTTGAAAGGTAAGCTGCCCTAGGGCATTTCGATACGTAGATCGGCTTTCTTCCAGGCTTCAAAGCCACCTTCTACCGAGTAAACCTTGGTAAAGCCCATACGCATCAGCGACTCAGCGGCCAGTGCTGAGCGGGCACCACTGCGGCAATACAGATAAATCTCTTGTTCAGCCAGCTCTTCTAAGGGCGCTTCGGCCCCTTTTGCTTGTGGGAGGTTGGCCAAGCTGGTTTCTAAAATTCCTCTGGGCAAATTAATCGCACCGGGTACAAAACCTTGTTTGTATTCATCGGGCTCACGAACATCCAGCACAATGATGGGATGGGCTAATTGGTGCTCCAGGGTGCTGATAGGCACTTCCTTGATATGCTGCTTGGCTTCTGCAACCAATTGTGGGGCAGTTTTAATCATATAACCTCCAGTAGACTGTGTCCGACAATAAACAACGCAATAATCATTAATAACAGGGCAAAAACGCGACGCAAACGTTGTTGCGGCCAGTTTGCCGACCAGTAGCGCCCCGACAGGCTGCCAGCAATGCCCAGTGAACTGATGGCGAGCAGCAAAGGCCAATCCAGTTGCCAGCTTGCTTGCATGGACAAGTTTGCCATTAAGGCTAACGCCGCATTACTGAATATCAACAGCAAGCTGGTGGCTCTGGCATGGAAGAAATCCAGACCGGCAAAGCGAACTAAAATCGGTAACAGCATAAAGCCGCCTCCTGCGCCGGTAAAGCTGGTCAAGGCGCCGGCCAGAACACCGGCTACAACAGTGATATAAGGGCCGGCTTGATGTGTCTCTGTTTCTTTATGTCGCCACATGGCGCGCGCTGCCACTAACATCAGGGTGGCAAAGATAATGAGTTGCAGCAAGGGGGGAGCAAACTGTGCAGCATACGCACCCAGATAGCTACCCAAGGCGCCGCTTACCGCTAATTGAAAAGCCGCACGCCAGTTAATCTGATGCTTGGCGGGGCTGAACAGCAAGGTGGCCAGGCTGATCAGCGCCACAATAAATAGCGAGCCCACAATGGCCTGCTTAACATCCTGACCTGCGAGATAAACCAGCAAGGGCAGGGCAAGCACCGAGCCTCCGGAACCTAATATTCCCAGACTCAGACCAATACCGGCGGCGGCGAAAAGGGCTAGCTGCATCGTTATCTCTCTTTGGAATAAGTTTATAACCTTGCGTTGTATGTTATTTCGTGTTTTGCTAAAGTTCAAGGCGAAATATTCATCGGGAGTGATTTATCATGACACTGCATGTGGAAACTTTTTTTCATCAGGACAGTTCAACCCTGACTTATGTCATTCATGATCCACATAGCCTTGAGGCGGCCATCATTGACCCGGCTCTGGACTTTGACTACGCATCCGGGCGCAGCCAAACAGCTTTTGCAGACAGCCTGATTGACTATGTTGAGACGCAGCATCTGCGAGTGAAGTGGATCTTGGAAACCCATGCTCATGCCGACCATCTAACTGCCGCCCAATACCTCAAAAGTCAGTTGGGTGGGAAAATTGCCATTGGCCAGGGCATTGCCAAGGTGCAACATACCTTCCAGGGAATATTTAATTTGCACGACAGTTTGCAAACCGACGGCAGTGATTTTGACCATCTGTTTAGTGAAGGTGATCATTTCTTCCTTGGCGATATTCAAGGACAAGTGTTGGCAACGCCCGGGCACACTAACGACAGTTTGAGTTACGTCATTGACGGCAACGCCTTTGTGGGAGACAGCCTGTTTATGCCGGATGCGGGCACGGCGCGTTGTGACTTTCCAGGTGGAAGCGCAGCGCTACTTTATCACTCGGTGCAAAAGCTTTATGCGCTCGGTGATGATACGCGTATTTATGTCGGACATGACTATCAGCCAGAAGGTCGTGCGCTGGCTTATATGGCAACAGTAGCCGAGCATAAAGCGCACAATATCCATATCAGCAGTGAAACCAGTGAGGCAGATTTTGTGCATAAGCGTCAAACTCGCGATGCCACGCTAGCTGTACCGCGCCTGATTGTGCCCAGTATTCAGGTCAATATCCGGGCCGGAAAATGGCCAGCAGCGGAAGACAATGGACAGGTCTACTTAAAAGTACCGGTTAACTTGTTAGGACGTCCCAGTCATTAAGTGTAAAGGCCCGACTGACTATCAGCCGGGCCTTTGATACCAGACTAGAGAATCGACTCAATCGGCAATATGCCAGATAGCCAGGCGCCAAAGCGGCGCAGAAGCGAGGCGTCGGGTTCGCTGTTCAAGCATCTGTCATTGGCAAGATCCAGCCAGATAAGCTGACCTTTGTCTGTCAATTGCACTTTGTAAGCAAGCGCCGGCAGTATAGTGCCGATGTTCTCGCCGACCAGACTGGCAAGGGTTGGCTGATGAATAAAGATACCCATCTCTGAATTAAGGTTGGCGGAGCGGGGATCAAAGTTAAATGAGCCAACAAACACTTCCTGGTTATCTATCACAAAGGTTTTTGCATGCAGACTAGTGCGACTGCTACCGGAGAGCCGGGTTTTAGGCTTATCGATGGGATTGACGCGGATCTCCCATAAGGTGATGCCAGCCTTAAGCAGGGCTTTACGATAATGTGCATACCAGCCATGCACGGCAAACACATCGGTAGATGCCAGGGAATTGGTCACTATGGTGATATCGATACCTTGCGTTGCCGCTTTTATCAGGGCCTCTGTACCGCTTTGGGAAGGAATAAAATAGGGCGAGATGATCAGCAAGCTTGATTGGGTTTTACTGATAACCGCACCTATCTGGTGAAGCATTTGCGATGTGGGGGCATTCCTGCTGATTTTGCCCGGGTGATCAAAAAACAGCTCTGCTTCACCAAAGTACCAGGCTGACGCTTGCTGCAGTTGCCTTATGGTATCTGAATCCAGGGCCGTTACAGGGCTATCAAGCTGCTGCTTGAGCATAGCTTGCCAACTTTGTAGGGTTTCAGTGTGGCGTGAACGACGAGTTGCCAGACCTGCAATATCTGCACTCAAAGGCGCGTTCCAGTACAAATCGAATTGCTGACTGATTTGTTGAACCACTGGCCCGATAGCGGTGAGATCCAGGTCGCCAAAAATGACGTTGGCATTATTCAGTAAATACTCATCACCAATGTTCCGCCCACCGACGATGGAGATCAAGCTATCTACGGTGAGGGACTTGTTATGCATACGACGGTTTTGCTGGTCGAGATTGAACAAAATGGCCAGATTTCGAAATGCTCTGTTGTAAACCGGGTTGAAGAGCCTGACATGTACATTCGGATGGCTGTCTAAGCTAAGCAAATTATGATCGCTACGTTTTTGCCAATCATCCAGCAGCAGGCGAACCCGAACACCGCGCTCGGCAGCCTTAAGTAAGGCTTTGGCGATCATTTTGCTGGTCAGATCATCACGGAAAATATAGTACTGCAGATCGACACTGACCATGGCGCTGTTAATCAGCGCCAGCCTGACATCCAATGCGCTCTGGCTGGTGGTTAACGGGTAGACGCCGGTGGATTGTGGCGCTTGGCGGCTTAATACTTTGATGGGATCCGCCAAAGGCCCTTCATCCGGCGCCGCCATGGCCATGCTCGGTGGTGAGGGAGCTAGCTGTGGCGGGGATTGGCACGCGGCAAGGGGAGTCATACAAATTAGTAGCATCAGCCTATTCATTCAATCTAACCAGCGGTGTAAGTGGTATCTGGTCTAACAGTTAAAATCTTCAGGGTCAATGCCGGGCGCCGTTAGTGACGGGGATTCGGGGTGCTTCCCAATAGATTTATTAACCGTTTTGTTGATTTGTCACAGACCGATGATACATTGCCTGCCTTTGGGAATGCATTAGGCTACTTATGAAATCGTCTGTTTCACAGATTTTTGCCCGCGGTATGTTGTTCAGTCTGCCGGTGGCAATTACCTTCGGTGCCTTATACTGGTTTTTTAACTGGTCTGAATCCTTGCTCAGTGTGCCGCTAAGTTATCTGCTGCCCCAGGGCTGGTATGTGCCGGGAATGGGCGTGGTATCCGGCCTGGTGATTATTTTCCTGCTCGGTATTCTGGTTCAGTTATATCTGGTTAAGCATCTGTTTCAGTGGTTTGAGTCGGTGCTGGAACGTATTCCTTTGGTAAAAACCTTGTATGGCAGTGCCAAAGATATTTTGAAGTTGTTCTCTGGTTCCAGTCAGGACGAACTGCAAAAAGTGGTGCTGGTCACCATGCACGAAGATATCCGCATGATTGGTTTCGTAACCAATGAACAAATCGATTTCGCCGGTGACGACGACATTATTGCTGTGTATGTGCCGCTGAGTTATCAGGTGGGCGGGCATTTGCTGTATTTACCACGCAGTCGCTGTGAGCCTTTGGATATGCCGGTACAAAAAGCCATGCAACAGGTGCTGACGGCGCACATTAGTCAGGCGAAGAACAAGAAGTCATAACCAAATTGCTATAGGTAAGGCCGCTTTCTTGCCTAGGCAAAGGTCGGCTTGCCCTGTTACAATTCAATCCGGCTCGACTAAAGAGCCAAAGCCAAGGGGTGCCCACCTCCCTAACCGGAGAGACGGCTGAGATGTTGCTGTGATATCAGCACAAACCCTTACACCTGATCCGGATAATACCGGCGTAGGAATGGTTACGAGGTTTTCCTCCAGATTTTGTCCCATTGACCTGCCGTTACCCCGGATCTTTTCCTGCTGTGATGAGAAGATCCAATGCAAACTAAATACCTTTACTTGTCCCTGGCCGTAGCGCTGGCATGTCTGCCTGTGATGGCCGAAGAAACCAATGCCGAATTGCAGGCCGTAGAACACATTGTGGTGACCTCGGATTTTGCCGTACGCAACCTGCAAAATGTGCCGGCCAGCATTTCCGTGGTGGGCCAGAATGAAATCACCGCCCGTCAGGCCCAGCATCTAGAGCAAATTCTGAGTGTGGCGCCCAATGTCAACTTTGCCAGCGGCGCGTCCCGTGGTCGCTTCGTGCAAATTCGCGGCATTGGCGAGCGCAGTCAGTTTGCCGAGCCGATTAATCCATCGGTTGGGGTTGTCATTGATGATATGGATTTTTCCGGCATTGCGGCGGTGGGCACGCTATTTGATGTTCAGCAGGTAGAGGTGTTGAAAGGCCCGCAAGCCACCGAGTTTGGCGCCGCCGCCCTGGCTGGCGTGATAAAAATCCAGACCATGGAAGCGGGGAATGACAGCCCTAGCCGAGTTAGTCTGAGCCTGGCTGAGAATAACACCTGGTCTGCCGGTTTTGCTCATGGCGGCGAACTTAGCGATAAGTTGCTGTATCGTGTGGCGGCCCAGCAGTACAAAAGTGACGGCTTTATTGAAAACCAATATCTGGGCCGTGACGACACAGGTAATCGCGATGAGCTGACCAGCAGGCTTAAGCTGAAATATCTGGCCAGTGACAACCTGACCTTGGCCCTTAATTATCAGTATTTTGATATTGATAACGGCTATGACGCCTTTACCCAGACTAACGACGGTAAAACCCGCTCCGATCAGCCGGGGTATGACCGTCAGCAAACTCATGCACTGAGCCTTAAAGCCGACTGGCAACTGAACTGGGCAACCTTAAGTGCCATCGGCAGTTGGTCTGACTCCGAGATGCAATACGGCTATGACGACGACTGGTTGTATGATGACTATCCTGGTGGCTATACCGCGTTTGACGCTTACGCCCGTGAACGTGATACCCACAGTCTGGAGCTGCGTCTGGCGTCTTCTGCTACATCCAAGTGGTTTAACGACACCACCGAATGGGTGGTGGGTGCCTACAGCAAGAAAGTGGACGAAGTGCTGACCCGTGAATATGACTATCTGGATGGTATTTTCCGCAGTGATTATCAGCCGGACAACCAGGCCTTATACGGTCAAACTATCAGCCAACTGAATGACAAAACCCGCCTGACAGTGGGGCTCAGATACGATCATTTTGAGATTGATTATCTGGACTCGGATGGTTTTGTCGCCAGTGTCAGCGACGACATGCTGGGCGGTAAGCTAGTGCTTGATCACCAGGTTAGCGAGCAAACCATGGTGTACGCTGGTATCAGCCGCGGCTATAAGGCGGGCGGGTTTAATGTTGATGACCAGGTAAGCAGCAGCCGTCGTAACTATGCGCCTGAGTACAACTGGAACTACGAGCTGGGTGTAAAAGGCGCCAGCGCCGAAGGCGATCTGACCTTACGGGTAGCAGGTTTCTATATGCAACGTAAAGATACCCAGGTGAGTGACTATGAGTTAGTGGCCTCCAGTGGCCAGGCGGCCGAGTTTATCGACATTATTGCCAATGCCGATATCGGCACTAACTATGGTCTGGAAGTGGAAAGCCGCTGGCAGTTGAATAACAGCCTGGGGCTGTATGCCAACCTGGGGTGGCTGCACGCCAGCTTTAAAGAATACACCAATGCCAAAGGGGAGTTTGTTGATAAGCGCGACCAGGCGCAATCCCCGCGCTACACCTTTAATGTCGGCATGGACTGGCAGTTGACCGATGACTGGCACTGGCATTTGGAAGCCGACGGCAAGGACGGGTTCTACTTCTCGGACGGACATAATGAACAAGCTGGTTCACAAGTGCTGGTGCACAGCCGTTTGAGCTGGCAGCAGGGTGACTGGAGTTTGTCTTTGTGGGGGCAGAACCTGTTTGACCGCGAATATCATGTGCGCGGTTTCTACTTTAATAATGAACCCGAAGATGGCTACGACCAAAGTAAGTCCAAGCTTTATACCCAGCTGGGCGATGGCCGGATGCTGGGCATAAGTCTCGATTACTTGTTTTAATCTAATGTGCCCGGCAGGGAAGCCGGGATGTTGCCAGGCTGGCGTTCAGGAGGTCTAACCTCCTCCTATTATTGGAGTGAATTTATGAAACTGGTTGCTGAAATTTCCCTGTATCCTCTGGCCGACAAATACATCGCGCCGATTCAGACCTTTATTGACCGTATTAACCAATACCCTGAGCTGGAAATTGATACCAGTGCCACCAGCACCCGTATCAGTGGCGAGTATCTGCCTACCATGGAAATCCTGGCTAAAGAGATGCAGCGCAGCCACCAGGAAATCGGTCAGGCCATTTTTGTGTGTAAGTTTCTAAACGGCGACGCCATGGGCAGCGGTCGTTAATGGATTTGTTACACACCCTGTCTGAGCAATGGGCGGCGCAGTCTTACTGGGAGCTACTGGCGGTGGTACTGGCCATTGGTTATGTGTGGCTGGCGGCGCGGCAAAATATTTGGTGTTGGCCTTGCGCCTTGGTCAGTACCGGTATCTACAGCTGGCTGTTCTGGGCCCATACGCTGCCACTGCAAACTCTGCTGAATGTGTATTATCTGGGGATGGCAGTATATGGCTGGTGGCACTGGCGGGCCATGGCTGACGATGAACCGGGCAAGGTGCAGACCCGCAGCCATGCTTATCATCTGTTGGCGGTGGTGGTGTTGCTGCCATTATCTTTGGTGATTGGCTGGGGCCTGCAAGGCTATTTCAACAATCAACATCTGTACGTCGATGCCCTGGTCACGGTATTCAGCTTGTTTACCACTTATCTGGTAACCCAAAAGGTGTTGGAAAACTGGCTGTACTGGCTGGTGATTAACAGCCTGGCGGCATGGCTATACTGGCAGACGGGGTTGTATCTTACCGCCCTGCTGTTTGTCGGCTACCTGGGCTTTGCTTTGTATGGTTATCTGAAGTGGCGTAGCAGTTATCTGGCGCAGGACGCTCATGCTGTCGGCTAAACAGCGTCAGGAACTGCAAGGGCTGGCGTTTATCGGTGCCGACTTTGAACTGGCCGCCTTATCAGGTGGTACGGTTAATCAAAATTACTGTCTGCGCTGTGGGTCTGGCCGCTACTTTTTGAAACTCTTTTGCCAAGGTGGTGGCGATCGTCAGGATCGCCAGCGCCAGTATGCCTTACAGCAACAAATCGCTGGTTTTGGTATGGCACCGACGCCGTTGTACTTGTCAGTGGCGGGCGATTTTATGCTCGAGGCTTGGCTGGATTTGGAAGATCTCGCCAGCAGCGCACTGGATATTCAGGGGAAACTGCACTGTTTGGCGCAGCGCCTTGCCGCCATTCATGCCTTGCCTATTCAATGTGCCGATCTGCCTTTGGTGGATGACTGGCAACACTATATCAAGGTGGGCAGTATTCAAACGCCAGCCTTGCTTGACGATGTCGCACAAGCAAGCCAGCTCTGGCTGGCATTGCCAAAGCCGGTATTCAGTCATCATGATTTGAGCTTTGCCCATGTTTGCCTGACTCCTGCCCGCATTTGCCTGGACTGGGAATATGCCGCCATGTCGACACCGGCCTATGACCTAGCGTCCAGTATCCTGGCCCAAGGACTGAACGATGCGCAGAGCAGGGTACTGTGCGACGAATATGCCAGAATTTGCGCGTTGTCTGTCGAGCTGCTTTGGCAGGAGATTCAGCAAATGTTACCTATCGCCAGGTTGACCAATCAGCTCTGGCACCTAGCTCAAGGGACCTTAAGCTCTTAGTTCTTAAGATGCCTGGGCCTTTTGCACTTGTGCGGCAGTCAAGCTGAAGAAGGCCTCTGGCGGGGTACTACTGTCAGTATAAGCCATGCCCCATTCGGCCAGCTTCTGTATGGCTGGCAATAAAGCCGCGCCTTTTGCGGTTAACAGATATTCATAGCGCACCGGCTGCTGCTGATAGGGCTGTTTAGTCAAAAGCCCCGCTTCCTGCAGACGTTTTAGGCGGGCGGCCAGTATATTGGTCGGGATCCCTTCTTGCTCACAGAATGCAGAATAACGTTTAGGCCCCTGAAGCAAATCGCGCAACAACAGCAGTGACCATTTATCGCCAATCACATTTAAGGCCTGGTGCAGTGGACAAGGTTTCATGTTGTTCTCGTTATAAGGCGTTGCTGAATTGTAAAAGTCTTACTTGCATTTTGAAAGTAACAATTGCTAAACTTTGTCGCTTTCAAAATGCAAGTGACGGTGGAAAGTGATGTTGGGGAGCTATAGGTGGAGTGAAAAGACCAATGGCATGTTGTCTTTTCCGGATAAAGTGCAGCTATTTGGGCTGCTGTTAAAAGCCAAATGTATTGAACAGCATTCGGCCTTGCTGATTCGCCTGGGGTTTAGGCCGGTACTAAGTGAGGTGGATGACCACTGGCTTTGTATGCCTGACAGTCAGTTGGTCCGGCAAGTCGAACAGGAAGCGGCTGCGCTTTACACTCAACCCTTACTGGCACATTGCTATCGCACTTACTTTTTTGCCCAGCTATTTGCCCGTTATCATAAACTTAAGGTGGACAGTGAATTGTTGGCGGTAAGCAGCCTCCTGCATGATATTGGCTTATGCTCCCCACATTCAGCACAGTGCAGTAACACCGGCTTTCAGGTGATTGGCGCGCGATATACTCAGCAGCGTTTGGCGCAGGCGGGCTATGATACCGCAAGGCAGAGGCGCGCTTATGAGAGTATTAGTCTGCATTTAAACCCCCATATAAAACCTGAGCAGCCCTGGGCGGAAGCGGCGGTGTTACAACGCGGGGCAACCCTGGATGTCATTGGTGCTAACCGGCATTTATTTGCCCAAGACTTATTGGTCGGGGTACACAAATATCATCCCCGGCACGGATTTAAGCAGGAGATTGTGGGCACTATGCATAAGCTGCCACACCACCCGAACTGCCACGCCGGTTTCTTAGGCAAGTGTGGCTTTGCGCAGCTGGCGATTTGTAATCCTCTGGACGCCAGCTAGGCCACGCCTTGACTTGAGCCAACGGCCAGGCGTACAACATTTGTGCACTTGATAAATGACAAGCAGATAAATGCTTTACCTTTACTTTGGCATGGGTATAATGCGGCCTCCATTGCAGGGGCGTAGTTCCAATTGGTAGAACAGCGGTCTCCAAAACCGATGGTTGGGGGTTCGAGTCCCTCCGCCCCTGCCAGCATTCAGAAAAGCCCGTCCTAGTGACGGGCTTTTTGCTTTTCTGTATCGAAGAAATGTGGCGGTGGGGCGAGACCCCCCATTGGGGTTTGACATCTTTGCCAGGAGCAAAGTGTACCGCGATAGCGCCGCTTGCGGTCAGGTGCAGGGATGCGCCTGAGGAAATCCCTCCGCCCCTGCCAGCATTCAGAAAAGCCCGTCCTAGTGACGGGCTTTTGCTTTTTTTACTGCCAGTAAAGCCGCGACAAACTTTGACGTTCTTCCAAAGCGCGATGTTTCCAATGCAACAACAGTCGACGCTACTTTGGCTGAGGTGGTAAGCTAGCGCTCTTATGACGACACTGACTCCTTATCAACAAGCGGTACTCACTGAACTGGGCATTGTTCAGTGGCAACTACGTGACACGCAGGCACCTGCGCAAGTGGTTACGCCAATGCAAGAGCCTGCGCCAATACAGAACTCTGCGGCTGTTACGCAACCAGCGCCAAGAGCTAATGCCGAGTCGGCTATTGCTCGCCTGAAGCAAGCTATGCAGGGGAGTGTACCGGCGGTACAGACTCCCTCTGAGCCAGCCCCAACCCAAGCGCAACCGCCAGTATTAGCGCCTAACGTAGAATCTGCACCCAAGGCGGAGCCGACCTGGGTTTCAGACAAGGAGCCCATATTCAGTGATGTGTTGCGCGCCCTAAACTGGCCCGAGGGGCAACGGACGCTTAGCTGGCAAGTAGCCGATACCCTTAAGTTGGATGGCGATATCCTTTATTGTCCAACACCTGCTGCTTTAGTGGCAGATAGCCGTCTTAAACGCCATTTATGGCAGCTTTTGCAAGCATGCTGACCTTTAGCCCCTTAAACCAGGGGAATTATCAACCTGCCTTTGCGTTGCAGCTTGCCTGCCATAGTCACCCCTGGTCTGAAGCAACCTTCGCTAGTTGCCTGGATGGTCAGTACTTTGCCTGGCAAATGGAGGATAATGGCGAGCTGGCCGGTTTCTATGTGGGGTTGCAGGTTTTGCAGGAAGCCACGCTGATGGATATTGGCATTGCCAGTGCAAAGCGGGGCAAAGGCTTGTCTAAACCCCTGCTGGAACATTTTTTCAGCCAATGCCGGCAAAAAGGTATTGAAGAAGTGTGGCTCGAAGTGCGAGCGTCTAATCAGCCGGCTATCGGCCTGTATGAGCAGTATGGTTTTACGCTGATTGAGCGGCGTAAGGGCTATTACCCCACCCATAATGGGCGAGAAGACGCCCTGATTATGAAGCTGAGCTGGGGCCAGGTCGGATAGGGGCCTTTCTTCCTTATTGGCAGCAAAAGGCCATCAACTTCGCTTAATTTCCTACTAGTCATGGGCGACTTTACAAGCGCTTTAGGCTACAATCCGCGCCTTGTTTTTGAACTGTTTCTGCCCGGCCATAATCAGATGCCGGTACCAGCAAACGGTCTGATATCAGTCAAACAGCAGCAGAGAATCCCGTGGCCAGCAAAGCTTATTTAGAACAACTGAACAAAAGACGCACCTTTGCGATTATCTCGCACCCGGATGCGGGTAAAACCACCATTACCGAAAAGGTCCTCTTGTTCGGAAACGCCATTCAAAAAGCCGGTACCGTTAAGGGGCGTGGCTCAAACCAGCACGCCAAGTCTGACTGGATGGAAATGGAAAAAGAGCGGGGTATCTCTGTGACTACCTCTGTGATGCAGTTCCCTTATGCTGATTGCCTGGTGAACCTGCTGGACACGCCTGGACACGAAGACTTCTCAGAGGACACTTATCGTACCCTGACAGCGGTTGATGCCTGTTTGATGGTTATTGATGCGGCCAAAGGTGTAGAAGACCGTACCCGCAAGTTGATGGAAGTGACCCGCCTGCGCGATACGCCGATCCTGACCTTTATGAACAAGCTGGATCGGGATATTCGTGACCCAATGGAGTTGCTGGATGAGGTGGAAACCGAGCTGAATATTGCTTGTGCACCTGTCACTTGGCCTATTGGTTGCGGCAAAGAGTTTAAAGGCGTTTATCACATCCACCGCGACGAAAGCATTCTGTATCAGACGGGCCATGGGCACACTATTCAGGAAGTGCGCGTGGTGAAGGGATTGGACAATCCCGAACTGGATGCCGCTGTAGGCAGTTCATTGGCCGGCCAATTGCGGGATGAACTGGAATTGGTGATGGGGGCATCCCACGAGTTTGAACAGGAAGCGTTTTTAGCCGGCGAGCTGACACCGGTATTCTTTGGTACTGCGTTAGGCAACTTTGGTGTGGATCATATGCTTGATGGCCTGGTTAAGTGGGCGCCCCGTCCACAAAATCGCCAGACCGATGAGCGTGAAGTGAGTGTGGAAGAAGAAAAGTTCAGCGGCTTTGTGTTTAAGATTCAGGCCAATATGGATCCTAAGCATCGTGACCGCATCGCCTTTTGCCGCATTGTCTCGGGGCGCTATGAAAAGGGCATGAAACTGTACCAAACCCGCATCGGTAAAGATGTACGTATTTCTGATGCACTGACCTTTATGGCCGGGGACCGCGAAGCGGTGGAGGAAGCTTTTGCAGGAGATATTATCGGCCTGCATAACCACGGTTCAATTCAGATTGGTGATACTTTTACCGAAGGTGAAAAGCTTAAGTTCAGCGGCATTCCCAACTTTGCCCCTGAGCTGTTTAAACGTATCCGATTACGCGATCCACTCAAGCAAAAGCAACTGCAAAAGGGCCTGATTCAGTTATCAGAAGAAGGGGCTGTGCAGGTATTCAGGCCGCTTATCAATAACGACCTCATCGTTGGGGCGGTAGGGGTACTGCAGTTTGATGTGGTGGTAGCCAGACTGAAAGCTGAATATAACGTTGATGCCATTTACGAGTCGGTTAATGTGTCTACGGCGCGCTGGGTGTATTGTGACGATGAACGTAAGTTGGATGAATTCCGTCGCAAGGCAGAAGTAAACCTGGCGCTGGATGGTGGTGACAACCTGACTTACATCGCCCCCACTATGGTTAACTTATCCCTGGCGCAGGAGCGTCACCCGGATATTAAGTTCCATAAGACCCGCGAACACTAATTAGCCACCTTGATACAGGATTGCAAAGTCTATGAATATTTACGAATTCCTTCTGGATAAATTTAAGCAAGCATTGGCTAACGTGGGCGCTCCACAAGGGGCGCAGGCGCCCCTGACCCGCAGTACCCGACCCGAATTTGGTGATTACCAGTTTAATGGTGCTATGGCGCTGGCCAAGACCTTAGGTCAAAAGCCTAGAGATATTGCCGACAAGATTATTGCGGCGGTAGAGCTGGATGGCATTGCCAGTAAGCTGGAAGTGGCAGGACCGGGTTTTATCAATATTCACTTGTGTACTGATTGGTTGGCGGCCCAACTGGATAACGCCGCCCAGGATCCACGTTTAGGCATTGACAAAGAGCCCGCGCAAACCGTGGTAGTGGATTACTCTTCTCCCAATTTGGCCAAGGAAATGCACGTCGGCCACTTACGAACCACCATTATTGGTGATGCCGTGGTGCGCATTCTGGAATTTATGGGCCATAAGGTCATCCGCCAGAACCATATGGGTGACTGGGGTACCCAGTTTGGTATGTTGCTGGCCCACTTTAGTGACCAACTGCAGGATCAGGTTGCCGAGACGGCGTTGTCAGATCTCGAAGAGTTTTACCGTGCCGCCAAAGTACGCTTTGACGAAGAGCAGGGCTTTGCCGATCGCGCCAGGGATTATGTGGTTAAGCTGCAAGGCGGTGACAGTCAGTGCCTGAAGCTTTGGCAGCAGTTTGTGGATATTTCTATCGCCCACTCTGAGGAGGTTTATAGCAAGCTGAATGTCACCCTTAAGCGTGAAGATATTATGGGTGAAAGTGCCTATAACGATCGTTTGCCAGGTATTGTCAGTGCCTTAAAAGAGCAAGGGCTGGCGGTGGAAGATCAGGGTGCGCAGGTGGTGTTTATTCAGGAACTGGCTGATAAGGAAGGCAATCCGGCGGTCTATATCGTACAAAAATCCGGTGGGGGTTATCTGTATTCCACCACTGATTTGGCGGCCATGCAGTATCGTTCTTTCGAACTGGATGCCGATCGTATCTTGATCCTGACCGACGCCCGTCAGGCGCTGCACTTTAAACAAACCGAAATTGTTGGCCGTAAAGCCGGCTTTATCCGTGAACAAACCAGTTATGAACATTGCCCCTTTGGCATGATGCTGGGCAGCGACGGTAAACCTTTTAAAACCCGCACCGGTGGCACGGTCAAGCTCGCAGAGCTGTTGGATGAAGCGGTCGAACGGGCGTCTGCGTTGATTGCTGCTAGAGACAGTGGTCTGAGCGCCGATGAGGTGAGCCAGGTTGCTCAGAAAGTGGGTATTGGTGCCGTTAAATACGCTGATCTGAGTAAGAACCGCACTACAGATTATATGTTCAGTTGGGACAGTATGCTGGCCTTTGAAGGCAATACCGCACCTTATTTGCAGTATGCCTATACCAGAGTTCAGAGCATTTTCCGCAAGGCGGGCGTAGATGCGCAGGCCCTGACGGCAAAAATTCAATTGCAGGCACCGCAGGAGCGCGCCCTGGCGCTGCAACTTAGCCAGTTTATCGAAGCGATATTGCAGGTTGAGCGCGATGCTACACCTCATGTGCTGTGTGGCTATTTGTATGACTTGGCTAGCCAATTTATGAGCTTCTATGAAGCCTGCCCCATCTTGAAAGAAGGGGTGGCAGATGAGGTGCGTAACAGTCGTTTACAGTTGGCTGCATTGACGGCTAAAACCTTGCATACCGGCTTAAATTTACTGGGTATAGATACCCTGGATAAAATGTAGACAACGCATTTTTTTCGCTGTATAACGCGCCGGCAATTTGCCGGCGTTTTTTTGTCCGTTACATTGCCCCGTCTTGTTGATTGATACACATGGTGGTGTTTTGCGTAATCCGCTCTTTCACGCAAGCCTCTTACATAGACCATTTGCAAATCTTTTGTTATTGACTAATTGTTAAAACGAAAGCTTTCAGTCTTAATCCATCAGTAGGGTAACGTTATGTGGTTTCGACGCAGTCATGCTGACGATATTGTGCGTGCTATTCATCAAACTCAGGCGGTCATCGAGTTTTCCTTAGACGGAACTATTGAGACAGCCAATCAAAACTTTCTGGCATTAATGGGTTATCAGTTACAAGAGGTGCAGGGCAAGCACCATAAAATCTTTGTGGATAACCAAGAGGTAGATAGCCAGGAATACAAGGATTTTTGGGCACAACTGCGCAGCGGCCGCTCGCAAACCGCACAGTTCAAACGTCTTACTAAGTCCGGTCGTCCCGTTTGGATTCAGGCGTCTTACACCCCCATCATCAGAAAAGGCAAGGTTGAGCGTATCATCAAGTTTGCCACTGATGTCACCGAACAGGTGTTGCAGCGGGCCAACTATGAATCGCAGTTACAAGCCATTCAGCGGGCCCAGGCGGTTATTGAGTTTGATCTGGAAGGTAACATTCTGACCGCGAATGAAAATTTTCTGCGCCTGATGGGGTATCAGTTGGATGACATTGTAGGCAAGCACCACGCCATCTTTGTAGAGCAAGGTGTGTCTTCATCACCAGCGTACCGGCAGTTTTGGCAGAACTTACGGCGTGGTACTTACCAGACTGCCGAATACAAGCGTATTACCAAGGAGGGACGAGCGGTATGGATCCACGCCACCTACAATCCAGTTTATGGGCCGGATAAAACCCTACAGAAAATTGTAAAGTTTGCTAGTGATATCACCGCAGAAGTAGAAAAGCGCGATGAATTTAAGTTGTTGTCTTTGGTAGCCAACGAGACTGATAACGCCGTGATCATTACCGATGTTGAGCGCCGGATTTTGTACGTCAATAACGGTTTTTGTCGTATGACGGGATACCGGCAAAAGGATGCGATAGGTCAACTGACCCGGGATATTCTGGTGGGGCCAAGAACCGATGAAAAAACCCGTCAGCGTATTGTTGATGAACTGTCTAAGCCGGCGGCATTTTACGATGAACTTGAAATACATAAACACGATGGCTCCGCATTGTGGGTGTCGGTGACCAGCAATCCGGTGATGAATGAGGATGGGCGGCACGGTGGTTTTATTGCCATCCTGGCCGATATCAGCGTGGTAAAAACGGCGGCTTTGGAGTATCAGACCAGGTTTGAGGTGATCAGTCGCTCCAACTTGCTGGTGGAATGGGATAATGCTGGTCATTTACTGGAGGTAAATGACTATCCCCGTAGCCACTTTGGCGTAAGTAATCAGGTGTTTGCCAAGGCCTTAGACACCTGGACGACTTATCTCAATGCTGATCAGCGTAAGCGATTTGCAGAAAAAGACCGTGTCTCATTGGATGTAGAAATTAAGGTGGAAGATAAGTGCTTTATGGTGGCGTCCACTTTTGGGCAGATTAGAACGGTAACCGGTGAGCCACACAAAGTTATTATGTATGGTTCAGATGTTAGTGAGCGTCAGGCGGTGGTGCAAAGTAGCGAAAGAGTCATGGAAGAGTTGATTCAATCCGGGCAACGCATTAACCATATGGTTGCAAGCATTAATGCTATTGCTGATCAAACCAATTTACTGGCCCTCAATGCGGCTATTGAAGCGGCCCGTGCAGGCGATGCTGGGCGGGGCTTTTCGGTTGTGGCCGATGAGGTGCGTAACCTGGCAGCTAAGGCGGGTGAGTCTGCCAGTGAAATCAATCAGGTGGTCAGTACCAATCAAACCTTGCTTAACAGCCTGTCAGATACCCTTAAGGTGTTAAATCGAAGGGGGGAGTCATAAAGATGGGTGCTGTGACAGTATAGAGATGGCTGACAACAGGGGGAAACAAGGGGAGGGCTGCCTCCCCTTGGTTATTCAGCCTCGCTATTGATAAGCTGCAGGAGTTCCTGGGTTTTGGCCTGCATCAGTGCCACATCCAGCTTTGACTCGACATTAAGTCGAATAACCGGCTCGGTATTGGATTTGCGCAAGTTAAAGCGCCAGTCGGGAAATTCAAGACCTACCCCGTCGGTGTTATCCAGCGCGATGGCATCAGCCTGATACTGGCTTAGTACCTTCTGTAAGGTCGCATCGGCATCCTTTACAATGCTGTTAATTTCGCCGGACGACGGAAAGGCTTGAATCCGCTCTTCCACCAATTGGGATAAGGGTTTACCACTGCTGCAGATAAGCTCTGCCACTAAAAGCCAGGGCAACATGCCTGAATCGCAGTAGGCAAAATCGCGAAAGTAGTGATGAGCGCTCATTTCGCCGCCGTATACTGCATCTTCCTTGCGCATTCGTTCTTTGATAAAGGCATGGCCGGTTTTACTTTTTACCGGACGGCCTCCGGCCTGCTTGATAATGTCTTCGGTATTCCAATATACCCTGGGGTCAAAAATAATCGCGGCGCCGGGGTCTTTATCCAAGAAGGCCTGAGCCAGTAGCCCAACGATATAGTAGCCTTCGATAAACTCACCCTTTTCATCAAACAGAAAACAGCGATCAAAATCGCCATCCCAGGCGATGCCCATATCCGCCTGATGCAGACGAACGGCATCGGTTGTTTGTTGACGGCATTCAGGCAGTAAAGGGTTGGGAATGCCATGGGGAAAAGTACCATCCGGCTGATGGTTGATTTTAATAAACTCAACTTGGCACCCGGCTTGTTTCAGCGCTGCTTCCAGGCTGTCCAAGGCCGGCCCTGCTGCGCCATTGCCAGCGTTAACCACCAGTTTCAGCGGGCGCAGTGTCTGGGTATTAATATAACTCAGCACGTGCGCGGTAAAGTGCGCCTTGTTGCTTTGCTCAAGATACTGGCCGGTAGCGGCCAGTTTGGCCGGGTCAATCAAGCCCTGTCCTGCTTCAAAGTCATATTCCTGCACTGTCTTAGCGTAGTGTTGCAGGGCCTGTTCAACCATCTGAGCGTCATAGCGCTCTGCCATGGCCTGAATAGTAAACAGGCCGGTATCGCCACTGATAGGGCGTGAGCCTTCTCTTACCAGTTTCATGCCGTTGTAATCAATGGGGTTATGGCTGGCGGTGACAACTATGCCACCATCCTGACCAAGATTGCTGGTGGCAAAATAAATTTCTTCTGTGCCCACCATGCCGATATCCGTCACGGTGGCACCGCCATCAATCAAACCGGCACTTAGTGCCAGCTTGAGTGGTGCAGAGGTCAGCCGGGCATCACCGCCAACCACCACGCTTTTAGCCTGCAGGTGCTCAGCAAAGGCGCGACCGATGCGATAGACTATGGCTTCATCCAACTGCTCACCCAGCTTGCCGCGAATATCGTAGGCCTTAAAACAACTCAATTGCATCATATGCCCTTAGCTTTGCTTAGTACGGCCGTAGCGATCTGAAAAGCGCACGATATCGTCTTCGCCCACATAGGAGCCGGATTGCACTTCGATTAACTCCAGTGGAATTTTGCCGGGATTTTCCAGGCTGTGGACTGCCCCGATGGGAATATAGGTAGATTCATTTTCGGTAAGCAGGAAGGTTTCATCGTCACAGGTTACCTGCGCGGTGCCAGCCACCACAATCCAATGCTCTGCTCTGTGGTGATGCATTTGCACCGAGAGTTTCTCGCCCGGCTTGACGCAAATACGTTTTACTTGGAAGCGGCTGCCCTGATCCAGGGAGTCGTAGCTGCCCCAGGGGCGGAATACCTCTCGATGAAATTCAAATTCTGGCCGTTGTTGGGCTTTCAGGGTATCTACCACTTTTTTGATGTCTTGGACCTTATCCTTGTGAGCAACCAGAATGGCATCTTTGGTTTCGACTACCACCACATCATCTATGCCCACTAACGCAATCAGGCGCTGCTCTGCGTTAATGTAACTATTGTG
Source organism: Bowmanella pacifica (assembly GCF_014645355.1). GTDB lineage: Bacteria > Pseudomonadota > Gammaproteobacteria > Enterobacterales > Alteromonadaceae > Bowmanella > Bowmanella pacifica. Next base: position 35,925 of record NZ_BMLS01000005.1, read on the forward strand.
AACGTTTTCCAGTATGGCATCACCGCGCACAACGTTACCGTTGGCATCTTTTTTCTGCACTTCCCATAGTGAAGACCAACTTCCTACGTCACTCCAGCCGGCATCGAGGGGAATAACGGCCGCGTCCTGGGTTTTTTCCATAACGGCGTAGTCAATGGAATCAGATGGACAACCCGCAAAAATGTCACTATCTACCCGCACAAAATCGAGATCCTGGCTTTCGCTGGCGATGGCCTGGCGGCAAATAGTCAGAATGTCTGGGGCGTGTTTTTCAAGCTCTTGCAAATAGCGGCTGGCTTTAAACATAAACATTCCGCTGTTCCACAGATAAGCACCTGAAGCCAGATATTGCTCCGCTGTGGCAAGATCGGGTTTTTCGACAAATTCCGCCACACTGTAGCCCTGACTATTTTCAATGGCGTTGCCCTGGCGAATATAGCCGTAGCCGGTATGGGCGCAGGTTGGCACTATGCCAAAGGTTACCAGCTTATCTTGCTTAGCCAGTGATTCTGCATGCCGGATAGCGGCGTGGAAGGCGGCGATGTTTTCTATCAGGTGATCAGCTGCCAACACCAGCAGAACAGGATCTTCACCATTTTGCGTGGCATGCAGTGCGGCCAGGGCAATAGCGGGGGCGGTATTTCTGCCGACGGGCTCAAGCAGGATACCGTCATGTTGGATCCCTGCCTGTAGTAGTTGCTCTGCCACAATAAAGCGGTGTGCATCATTACAGACAAACACCGGTGCTTCATGCTCAATTCCGGTCAGGCGGCTGAGGGTATCCTGCAACATACTGTGTTCTGAGGTCAGAGTTAAAAATTGCTTAGGAAAGGCTGCCCTGGATTTGGGCCACAGCCGGCTGCCGGTGCCACCAGCCATCACAATGGGTTTCATTTATTATCTTCCAGATTGATTTTTTTATAAGCATAACATCGGCTTGAGGTAAGGGGTATAGGTAGCAGAGTGATACAACGTTGTGCGCGGCACGTCCCTGTGCCTGACAACAGGGCCGTTACCTCACGTTGGCTTTTCCTGCCAGGGCTTTGACGGTTTGCTTGCCAATACCCTGGATCTTGGCGAGATCCTCTATGGATTGAAAATCACCATTGTCCTGACGATACTTCACAATGGCTTCGGCTTTACTTTTACCTATTCCCGGCAGTTTCATTAATTCCTTGGCCGATGCGGTGTTAATGTTGATACCGGCTACAGCGGCCTCTGCCTGTTGCCCTCTTTCCTTATTTACGTCCTTATCTGATGCCAGGACAGGGGCACTGAGCCCAAGCATCACGGCTAACAATACTGAAAGTTTTTTCATTTTCCTTTTCCTTATTCATCCTTGTCCTGACGCTGAGCGTCGATTAGAAGTGTAGACCGTTAGTCGCCAGGTGGTAGAACTGGGGCAAGGAAATTTTAACATCCCGATACGCCCACCATGGATGGTGGAAGTGCAGAAAACGCACGACTCCAGGGATGGAGAAGGTAGAGCGAATCAGGAGACAGAGCCGAGGAGCAGATTTTCTGCCCGTCCATCCTTGGACATCGCCACTCAATCGCTTCCATGCGATCGCGGCATACCGTCCATCCTTGGACATAAAAAAGCCGGTCAGAGACCGGCTTTGGTTTGATAGGAGTTAGACCTTACAGGCGCTCAAGTACTGCCTGTGTAAAGTCGGTGGTGCCGTGAGAGCCACCCAGGTCACGAGTAGTGCGGTCACCAGACTCAATAACCTCTTTCACTGCGGCACGAATCTTCTCGGCTTTGTCCGCCATGCCCAGGTATTCCAGCATCTGAATAGAAGCCAGGATAACCGAAGTAGGGTTAGCCAGGTTCTTACCAGCGATATCAGGGGCTGAGCCGTGTACTGCTTCGAAAATGGCACAGTCTTTACCGATATTGGCACCAGGAGCCATACCCAATCCACCGACCAAGCCGGCACACAGGTCTGACAGAATATCACCGAACAGGTTGGTGGTGACGATCACATCAAACTGATGGGGGTTCATAACCAACTGCATACAACAGTTGTCCACGATCATCTCGGTAGACTCAATTTGCGGATAACGCTGAGCAACTTCACGCGCTACTTTCAGGAACAAGCCGCTGGTTGACTTCAGGATGTTGGCTTTGTGCACGGCGGTGACTTTTTTACGGCCTTCGCGAACCGCCAGTTCGTAAGCAAAGGTCACGATACGCTCAGCGCCTTCGCGAGTGATCTTACTCATGGCTTCTGCTTCGGAGCCATCGGCGGACACTACCTGACCCAGACCTGAGTACATACCCTGGGTATTTTCACGGACGGTAATGATATCAATGTCTTCGTATCTGGCTTTGGTTCCTTTGAAAGACAGTACCGGGCGAACGTTAGCGTACAACTGGAACTGCTTGCGCAGGCTAACGTTGATAGACGTGAAGCCTTCGCCGACTGGTGTAGTCAATGGGCCTTTCAGGGTGACTTTATTCTTGGCGATAAGATCAAGGGTTTCCTGCGGCAGCAATTCACCGTGGTTCTCCAGTGCAACCAGGCCCGCATCGGCATAATCATAGGCAAAATCGCATCCGACTTTATCCAGAATTTGAATAGCTGCGTCAACGATGTCCGGACCAATGCCGTCACCACGAATAACCGTAATACGTTGTTGAGTCATGAAGAATTCCTATGTCTGTCGTCAGGCCGACCTATGGTTTGTATTGGTGCCACAGGCGATAAGTTCTGGTCGCACAAAGCGCCAGATTTCTGGGCGCGTTTTATAGCACTTTAGCCGGTGATTTTCCAGCCGCTACCGATGAAAGCCCGCTTATCTCGGACAATAGCAATGGGTTGTTTCCACTATCTGCCATTTTAGGTATTGCCAACGTGCAGGCGACAGTCGCAGATACGCCATGGCCTGTTGATAATAGTCGTTTTCTGCAGCTTCGCCTTCGGCAAACCAAATCTCTCGCGCCATGATCAGTCCCAGCCCCAATAAGCAGCTTAATCGGCGTGCAGGGCGTGGCATCAAAGACAGGGGGGAGGCATGGTGGCGAATAGCCTGGATGAGCAGAGGCTCTTGTCTCCATCCCTGCGCCAGGGCGATAGCGTGTTTTAACAGTTCATCGGCCTGAGGAAATGCCAGTAATCCACTCAGTGCATAGCGTGGCGAGGCGCTTTGGGGCAGTGTTATTCTTTTTTTCAACCAGGGGCTGGTAAACAACCCCGCACTGGCAAAATAGCCTAGGGTCATGACTTCGCCGTGATCATTCACGCCATGTTGGCTGGCCAGTATGTCCATACAGTTGACCAGCAAATGAGTGAACTGAAGCAGGGGTTCCTGTAATGGAAAGTAACGTTGATTGACCCGGTTAAGTAGCGCTTGCTGAATCAGCAGATGGCGTGTGCGGGCCAAGCCTTGAAAGAGTAATGCATGCTTAACTTCGACAAACTGCAATTTTAGTCTGGCTCTGCGACTAGCATCTTCACTAAGCTGGCGGGCGAGAAAGCCTTCGTCGGCTATATGCCGGGCAAGTTTGTCCAGATCCGGCTCTGATTGCCCCAGCAGCTCTTGGATAACTAGAAGTTTGGCGGGAGGCTGCGCAATGGGGTAGGTGTTTTTATTTACCTTCAGGACACTGTCTGACTGGGACTGTAACTTGGCCCATTCTTGATTCCAAAAGTGCCCGATAGCCTCCAGGTTCTGCACTGTCAGAGGCGGTAGGATACGCACAATATCTGATTTAGTGCGCTGCTCAATTCCCATTACCTGTGATTGTTCGCCTTCAACCAATGGCTGGACAAGGTAGCCCGTTGGTGTTTGGGAAAGGATCAGAACGGGTTGTTGATTCTGTAGTTCAACAGAGGTACCGGGCGGTAACAGGCCGGGAAAAGGGAACAAGCTGTCAAGCAAGCTCAAAAAGCTGGGGGGGAGTTTAGGAGCCCAATATTTGACGATACCGGCAAACCCTCTGTCCCGACGTTTTTCACCACTTAGCAAGGCGGCCAGCAACGTTAAGCGCTGCGGTGCGTGTAGACGGTTAAATGCCGCTTGGATACGAGGTTTGTCTATATGAGGCAGCAAACGTACCAAAGGCAGCAAACAGGCATACCAAAGCGATTGATTATGCTGTTTTAGCCAATGTAGTAAGGCGCGGTGTTGACCTGCGGGCCAGAGTACAGCACTGCTTACCGCGCACAATAGCGTATGTGCGGTATGCTCATTGACGCCCATGCGCTGACATAACAATTGGGTCGCCACCAGTTGACGAACTGCCGTCTGGAGTTCTGGGGTGAGGTCGCTGATCGATAACACCAGCAATGCATAAAAGCGCTCAGATTGTTCGCTGGCGGTATGGGTAAGGCTGGCAATTCGTTGGCACTGTTTCAAGAACGCAGGCAGAGACTCTCCTGCCGATGCCTGCGAATGCTGCAGTGCCTGGATTAAGCTCGCCAGTGCAGTGAGCTCAAGGCTCACTACCAGTCCAAATACTGTTGGTAGGCCCCTTCTCCCCAGGCGATAAGCTGATCGTTTTTAAACAACAACGGGGTGCATTCATTCATGGTGGTGATACCGTCAGACTCCATATGCTGAGTGCGGTAAAACATCACTTGCAGCTTCTCATCATTATTGCGTTTAGCTTCGCTGATGTCTGGCGACCCCATTAATTCAATAATGGCCTGACGACTGGTACCAAGTTCCAGTTTACCCACTTGGACTTTATTGTACTGTTCCCGATCCTGCCAATCCATGGAGTTAGGATCATCCGGGTAAAACAGCAAGACCAGGGCGGCAAAGAGCAGATAAATGACCAGACCCAGGCCAATTCGTTTTGCGACAGTTTTGTTCATAGGTGCAAGAAATTAGTTATTGTAGTGGCAACAGCAAGAGTCTACACAAATTCACGCGTCAGAACAGGGGGCTCTGACGCTGATATTGTTCTACTGAACTTTATTTCGCCACCTTATAGCAAGGTAAATACTTACTGCCAGGTAGTTTCATACGATGTTGAACGACAAAGGATTCCAGCAATTCGTCCAGCATACTCATAAGTCGTTGCTCACCGTTTATTTCAAATGGCCCTTGCTCACGAATCTGTTTCACCCCTTCCGCTTTTACATTACCGGCCACGATACCGGAAAATGCACGGCGTAACGATGCAGCTAATTGTGCCTTGGGTTGATCAAAATGCAGATTCAAGGCCTTCATGTTGTTGTGCGTGGGCATAAAAGGTTGCTGGAATTCAGGATCTATCTTCATCGACCAGTTGAACTGGTAGGCGTCGCCACGCATTTTGCGGTATTCAGTGATATCCGCCTGGCTTTGCTTGATGGTTTTGGCCACCAATGCCGGGTCGTCAACGATGATGGTGTAAAGGTTTTGTGCTTCTTTACCCAAGGTGGCGCCTACAAACTGGTCGATACTGGCAAAGTAATCTTCACATTCCTTGGGACCGGTCAAAATGATAGGTACAACCTGATCGCGATTCTGTTCATGCAGCATAATGCCAAGCAAGTACAGCAACTCTTCAGCGGTTCCCACGCCGCCAGGGAAGATCACAATGGCATGGGCTACGCGGACAAAGGCCTCCAAGCGTTTCTCAATGTCCGGCATAATAACCAGTTCATTGACAATAGGGTTTGGCGGCTCTGCGGCAATAATGCTCGGCTCGGTAATGCCCAGATAGCGCCCATGCCTGACCCGCTGTTTGGCATGGCCAATAGTGGCGCCTTTCATTGGTCCTTTCATGGCGCCGGGACCACAACCTGTACAGATGTTCAGGTCTCTCAGGCCCAATTGATAGCCGACTTCTTTGGTGTATTTATATTCAAGCTCACTAATGGAGTGGCCTCCCCAGCACACCACCATATTGGCTTCGCCGCTGGGACGGATAACTTCAGCATTACGCAACATGTCAAATACCATATGCGTGGTATGCACGGACTCTGGTGCATTCACACAAAGGTTATATTCGTAACGTGCGCCCATATGCAACAAATCGCGCAGTACGGCAAACAAGTGCTCGTGTACGCCTTTGATCAATTTATCATCCACAAATGCCAAGGCAGGAGGATTAACCAATTCAATTTTGACCCCCCGTTCGCGGCGAAGCAGATTGATCTCAAAGTCTTCATAAGGTGAGAAGATATTCTCGAAGTTATCCTCGTGAGCCCCGCTATTCAAAACCGCCAGGCTACAGTTACGAAACAATTGATAGAGTTCACTGGAGGTGGAGCGTTTCAGACGGTCAACTTCAAGTTGAGAAAGCAGGCTCATTGCCCCTATGGGGTTAAGCTGTACGGTTCGTTTCATTATGATCCTTTATTGATAACGTAGCGATTCCGACCTTGATTCTTGGCTTCATATAAGGCGCGGTCAGCTCGCTCAAAAACAGTTTCTACATCGTCTTCACGATTAAAGCCCGCCGCGCCGATGGATACCGTGATGGTGACCGCTTGCTCTTTGAACTTGAAAGGGATCTTTTCTATTTGCAAACGGATTTTTTCAAGCACGTTATCCAGCTCGCTGACGGCGGTTTGTGGGAACAGAATAACAAACTCCTCACCGCCCCAACGAGCAAGAAAATCCGTAGTACGCAGGCATTTACTGATGTTCTGTGCGATAACCTGAAGGGTTTTGTCACCGCCGGCATGACCGTACCTGTCATTGATACTCTTAAAATAATCCACATCGACCAGCGCCATGCTCAGATCTGTGCCATATCGACGCCAGCGACGATATTCCAGTTCGACCCTGTCATTATAGGCATAACGATTGGGTATCTGCGTCAGCGGGTCGTGGTGGCTGTGATATTTTTGTTGTAACAGCTTTTGCTTGTACTCAGATGCTTCTTTTTCCAGTGCGCTCAACTGATCTTTCATTTCTCTGAGCAAATTCATCAGCGCAAGTTGTTCGTCCTTGTCCGCCCGTTCGCGGCTGTCCAAGGTCGAGGCCATCTTACTTAGGTATTCGCTGGCCTGTTGCTTTAACAAAGCGATATCCTGAGCGTCATCAACAGCCAGCTCAATGCCTTGTAGTTGCTGCCTGAGTTGCTGGTTATGCTGTACTTTCAACTGATAAGCAGACTGACTGTCTTTCAGTGAACGGCCAACGGCCTGACTGACATTACCCAAGGTATTGTGCAGACTGGCAATAAAACGTTCTGCTTGTTTGCGGTCTTTTAATACCTCTTTGGACAAGGCCCGCACCAGCAGCAAGCAACACTCAAGAAGTTGGTTGTGAGTCAGACCTTGTTCAAGCCGTTGGCGAATCTCTTGCAGTTCTTTTTCTTTGCTGGCGCTGGACAGCTGTATCACTAGGTCGCGCAGCTCCCACACCAATTGTTGATGAAAGTTTTCTTCTGCATCATTCAGTGTTGGTTCGGTAGCGGGTGCACTGCTGTTTTGTAACGCCCGCTGGTACAAAGACAGGGCCTGTTCGAAATAAGGAAAACTGGAATAAATCGAGGCATGACTTTGCTGTAAAGTTTGCAGAAATTGCTGCGTCTCGTCTCTTAATGCTTTAGGCAGTGCCGCATTACGTTGCAATTGGGTGGTGGCACTTTCCAGTAAACCATGAATTTTGGCATTTTGCTGTTTACTGTAATCGGCATTTTCGATCAGTAAGCCGGTGAGTTTGCTGATGCTGACTTCGGCCATGGCAAAGTTCATTTTGCCTAGCAGATAGCTTCTCAGAGCATGCAGCTCTTTGTCTAATAACGGATTAAAGCCATCATAAAATTTGCTGAGACGAACAATAAACTGCGACAGAGTGTCAATTTGATGCTTTAAGTTACGCAGCATTTTTTGCTGATTATGGGGAGACATATCTGCTCGCAGGGTATTGGATTGTGACTCATTATCCATGCCAATGGGTCCTTTAACGCGGCTCAGGATCAAAGAAACTGGTTCGGTGCCAGCTTGTTTTAGCGCTTCTGCTTGTCAGTATAATGGGAATTTGCCTGGATATAACCAAATTTTTCAAGAATGGCGGGGAGTTGCGATGCTTTTGCTGACAATAAATTGAATATCTTGCTGTGTTTACGAGCTGAATGATGAAAAACAAAGGGATGGCAGTGCCATCCCTTTGTTTCAGTCGTCGTTCAATGGACGTTTGACCAGATAGTAGGGTAACCGGTCGTTATTATTATTAAGAGGCATGTGTGTTCCAGTCCTGTATTCAACAACTGCGGACATTTTACCCAGCCAAAGCAAAAATGAAAGTGTTTTTGTAATTAAACTTGTTGGCTTTCAGTTTTATTGTCTGACCAAACGAAGATTTGGCCAGTTGCTCTCAAAATTACTTCTGAACGGATTGATGTCCAAACCACCTCTGCGCGTATATCTGGCGTAGACCGTCAGTTTCTTCGGTTGGCATTGCTGTAAAATGTCACAGAAGATTCGCTCAACACATTGTTCGTGAAACTCGTTGTGTTGCCTGAAGGAAATCAGGTATCGCAACAAACTCTCCGGGCTGATTTCATTGCCTTCGTAGCGAATGACCACGCTGGCCCAGTCTGGCTGACTGGTAATCAAACAGTTGGATTTAAGCAAGTGACTAATGTGAGTTCGCTGCACTTGCTTGTTGGTACATATGAGTAAGTCAGGTGCAGGTTGGTAGTGATCAACCTCGATATCCAAGTCATCGAGTGACTCAGCATCATAGTGATGAATGGCAAAATCTTGTGCTGCATTCAAATCGAATAACTTGACTTCTACGTCTGCCCCCGCGCAGGCGGATAAGTCCTTAGACAATATTTCTGTTAGCGCTTGTGGACTGGCAAGGCGCCATTGATTAAAACTGTTCAGGTATAATTTAAACGACTTAGATTCGATTAAGTTTGGGCTATCGGCAGGAATGATAACCTGAAGCAGTGCCACGCAAGGCTTACCTTTATCATTCAACCAGGATAATTCATAGCCGTTCCAAATATCTACGCCGTGAAAGGGTTGCTGTGTGACTATACCCAGCTCTTCACGATTAAGGCTGCGTGGCACGGCTTGTAAAAGCTCGGGGCTGTACTGGTCAATATATTCAGATGCTTTTCCCAGACTTAAGTGTGCCAGGGGATTGCTCGGCTTATTCTCTGTCATCGGTTTTCTAAGCAGGTTAAACTGCCGTCATTCTATCTTCTTTAGCGGTGAAGCCATAGTTATGGATGTGATTACTAGTCTGCAGGCCTTTGTCCAACGATATCTGGACCATCATCAACATACACAGTTACCACTGACAACAGAGTGGGATGCTGATTGGTTGTCGCCTTGTCAACAAGGTGAACCGGATGAAACCGGCCATATTCACTGGCTGCCGGTGGCTAGAACCGATATCAGCGACTTTAGGGATACCGAACGCGCCTTGGAAATCGACTTTCATCCTGACATCAAGGCTTTCTTTGGTGCTTACTGGAGTGAGAATCTGGCTGCCAGCGCGCCGAGAGGTGAGTTGCAGTTGTTGATGCCATGGAATGCAGATGACTTTGCCCGCTTACAACAAAATCTTATTGGCCACGTGCTGATGAAGAAGCGCTTGAAGCAGCCGATTACGTTGTTTTTTGCGGTAACCGACGATGATGATTTTATCTTAAGTCTTGATAATCAGACTGGTCAGGTGATGCTGGAACGGGTTGGGCTGCCTGCCAAAGAAGTCCTGGCCGAAAACCTGGCCAGCTTCCTTGATGAGCTGACGCCAAGGTAAACCAAGCTCACTGATTCTGTAGGTGCTGGTGGAGTTGTTTAACCAGGTTGGTCAGTTCGGCTAATTGTTTTTCCAACTTATCTACCCGTTGTTCCAAAGAGGGAATAAGCACCTCCGTGGCCTTGCTAGGCTTTACCTGAGCCGCCATTTGGGCGGGGGCTTGTTTCCATTTTTGCAGTACAGATAAAATGTCTGCGAGTGGCAAAGGTTTTTGGGCTTTGGCCTTAACTAAGGCTACTGAGGGGGCTTTTCCTGCTGCGGCCAACTCCTGGCAAAGGGACAGAATATAGTCTGCATTATTCATAAATGTGGTCAATCTAACTATCTATTGGCGAATTGTGCATTCTAACATTGATGTCCCGCCATATTGTTAGATAATAAGTCTCTATAAATCAATATGTTATCTTGTTGGCTTGGTGTTTGCTAGCTTAGCGCTGACATACTCAACATTGGAGATAACAAGATGAATAAACCCTTTGCGATTGCTGTCCTAAGTTTATCCTTAATGGGATTGTCCGGCTGTATCATCTCAGTGAAACCCGATCAGCACGGGCAGGCAGACTGGCAGCAAAGAGAGGAGCACAATCGTAAAACCATCGCGAGTCTTGCGCCTGGCATGTCGATGGAAGAGGTTACCGCCCGCTTGGGGGTACCGGATTTCAGTGAACTTTATAAACAGGATCAACAAGATATTCAGGTGCTATTTTACCGTACCCACCGTCATCATGGTGACGGCACAACCAGCAAGGATGAGTGCACGCCACTTGTGTTCAAACAGGCACAGCTTGTGGGCTGGGGAGAAACAGCCTACCAGCAAAGATAATGCCTGGTTAATAAGGTAATTCAGCGTAGCCTGGTGTTTAGTTGGTCGATGACTTCTGCCCATTCGGCGTCTTCCGCCAGCGCGCGCTGGATAAACTGTGCTTGTGATGGGTTCCAAAAAGGCGCGTGTTCCAGTTTCACACTATTTTCCAGCCCTTTATGACGCTCAATAAAGCGGTCAATGCCGTTATCGGTGTTTTCCAGTCCCAGTTGCTCAAACAGATCATGAATACTTGGCATCAGTGTCATGACATCCTCCGTTATGAAATGGATAACAAAAAGTTAACAAAAGCCTCGTGCTGAGGTATTGTTTACAACTATAGACAACTTTGTTGGAATCAACATGAGTCAGGCACAACTTACCAGAGACAGTGTTAAAGCCATTTATCTGGCCGCTGAAGATCTGAAGGTCGCAGCGTCTATTCTGTATCTTGCCTATCATGATGATCCCTTGTTTATGGGTATCTTTCAGTCAGACAAAGAAGGCTACGAAGAAAGGTTGCGGGCGGCAATTCGGGAGGAGCTGAATTCCTTTTGGATGGCGAGACAGCCTATGATCGGCTTGTTTGAAGGTGAGCGTTTATTGGCTGTTGCCTGCCTGATCCAGCCTGATGCCAGTATTGGGCCTAATCGTTTCTGGCATTGGCGCTTAAAGATGCTGTTAACTGCAGGCTTCCTTGGCACCAAACAAATGATGGATAAAGAGCAGAGGGTAAAAGAACGAGTGCCCGCCAAGCACTACCATATGTTGTCTTTTATCGGCGTGCATCCAGATCACCAGCATCGAGGATTGGGTCATGTCTTAATGGGCGCAATAGATACATTGATGCGAGAAAATGCACAAAGCGAAGGTGTTGCGGTGTTTGTCACCTTACCCAAATGCCTAGGTTTCTTTGAAGACGGTGACTATCAATTAGTGGAAGAACTTCAGGTGGGCAGACTGTCCGGACACCTGATGTTTCACGCCAAATCAGCATAGGCTTGATAGTTTTTAACGGATTTTACGCTGTAACTTGTTAGCCATTCAAAATCTCTGTAAGACAACGACGATTCAGTTTGTAAGACATTTCTCACAATGTTGTAGGAGAAACTGCTTTTATTCGCGTATCTAAAGTCCTACGAATTTATTCAACATATTGATTTATATGAATTATATTTTTTGTCTTGATGGCAGTTTGGGCAGTGGTCCAGTGTAAGCCTTTGGGAGGCAGATAGAAAATATTTGCCGTTGCTATATCTTTATACCTGTCACAAGGAAACACGATGGGTCAGGGAAGAAAGACGGACAACCTTCAGGATGAAGGTAACGGATTGGCCTTAAGGATAAGGTAAAGTGGAAACGCTTTAAGGATAAAGCACAGGAATGCATCAGGATGATGCAAAGGGACAACTCCAGGATGGAGAATCACGCCAAATAGGGAGGCGTTGAAAAAGGAGAAGGGAGCGGGATCCACTCAGGATGAGTGTCTTACTCAGGGAGAGTAAGAGCATATGGATTGGATTCCAGAAGGAATTGGAACAAGGAAGACAGTGGCAAAGGTATGCCGTAAAGGGAATTAGTTATTGGTAGGGGCGTGGTCTTGTGACCACGCCTTTATTCTTTTTATTGCCAGCTAAACCCGATATGGCGGTAGGTGGGTTTGAGTAACTTGCATTCCTTGCATCACCAAACTTCCCTGATATGCGTCTTCGCCGTTGCCTGAAAATTCAAAATTGAATTCGCAATACCAATCCAGTTTACCCCGGTAGGCGCGAATACGGGTTTTGTGCCTCGACAATGACAACAGTTGTAATCCTTGCTTGTTACAGTAATTGTCCATGTAGCGATAGGCTTGCTCCGTCATTGCTCGGATACGCCAAAACTGCCAACCCAAAGCGCCTATTAACAGAAACAGCGTTAACTCACCGAGGCTCATGCTTGCGTCTCACTAAACAAGCGCCCTATAGCCTGAGTCAATGCATCACTTTTATCCGGGCGGCGAAGTAAACTCAGCATGTTTGCTCTGAGTTCAGGTAATCTGACTAAATCGGCAAAAACCGGAGCAAACAGTGACGGTGCCTGCGTGGCCAAACGATCCATAAACCTATCTAACAATCCCTCATGAGTCAGCCTATACCAGTGGCGACCGGAAATTGTGATCATCAGATTAGTGTCTGTTTCTGTCGTTTGGTTTAGCAGGGCGGTTAATTTAGCCGTCACCAAACCGTCCGCCTGGCTTTGGCTCAATGCGCGCAAACAAGCAATTTGCCAGGCAGATTGTTGTTCATGGGTGGCCATTTGCTGCAGCACAAATTCACTGAGACTGACATCAATCTTGTGATTTTCAAGGGAGTTCAGCAGGCTTAGCTGCACGGCTTCGTTCAACTGATTAAAGCAGCTTAAAAACAGTGCTCTTATACTATTCTCGTTGAGCCTGGCGACGATATCGGCCAACCCTTGCAGGGGGACGTCCTGCCAATTAAAAGCCGCAGGGGTTTGTAGGTAGGCCAATGCGGCTTTTTGGTAGTCAGTTTCCGGCAGCTTAAGGGCGTGTCTGACGGCACTGTTAAAATCAGCCATCTGCTGTGCGCCAGGTACAAATCCATAGGGATGCTCGGGAAGTTCATCTGGTGATTTGTTATCCATTTGCCGTCCAAGTGCTTCAAGCACAATGCCCAAAAAGTGGTTGCGGGCGGCGCTAACCAGCATACCTTGCTCATCCAGAGGCAGTTTTAAAAACCAGATATAGTGCTGACCTGACAGCTGTTTATTCCAAAACAGTACCGCCACCCAGGCAAAGCCTAAACGGGGGTAGGGGTGAGGCTGTTTGTTGTTTTCGATATCGAGAAACTGTTGAGTACTGAGTTTCCGGATGCCTCGGCCTAAATCATAAACCCGGTACTGACAACCGGATTGCAGCAGGAATTCGCTAAGTGTGCTGATGCTGGTCATGTTACTCTTGCACGTCACGCTGTCAGTACCCAATGCAGTTGGCCTGACAATGAAATAATGGAAATGGCCCGCAAGTATAACCCGATAGAAATAGCATGTCAGACTTTGTAAAACGCAAGTTAAGCAACAAATTGCTTGGCAAACTCATTACTGCCTTGCAACAAACCCATATGTGGCAAGCCGAACCTCCTTCTGCGCAAGCCCTGGCAAGTCAGGCACCATTTGGTGTGGATACCCTGGCATTTGAACAGTGGTTGCAGTTTGTTTTCTTACCCAAGATGACCACGCTTATCGCGCAGGAAGCGCCTTTACCACAAACCATGAGTTTGACGCCCATGGCGCAGCAGAGCTGGCCGATGCGGGCAGACTTAACCCCGCTGTTTGAGGTATTGCTGGCATTTGATGATCTGTATGCCCCTTTGCCAGTATTGCCTGTGCTTTATCAGGATGAACACCTTGTGGCGGTGCATAAACCTGCCGGCTTGCTGGTGCATCGCAGTCTTATCGATAAATATGAAACTCGCTTTGCTATGCAAGCGGTTCGCGATCAGTTAGGACAACAGGTTTTCACGGTTCACCGCTTGGATAAACCTACTTCCGGGGTATTGTTGTTTGCCCTTAGCCAGGATGTGGCTCGTAGTCTGACAGAGCAGTTTACCCTGGGGCAAGTGACGAAAACTTATCGGGCCATAGTACGGGGCTTTACCCCGGATGAGGGGCTGATTGACTACCCACTAAAGGAAAAGCTGGATAAAATCGCCGATAAAAAAGCTCGCTCAGATAAGCCTGCACAAAGCGCTATTACTGCCTACAAGACCTTGGCTAAATTTGAGTTGCCTTATCCGGTCAGGCCCTATCAGACCGCCCGCTATTCGATACTTGAGTTGTATCCTAAGACCGGTCGCAAGCATCAGATTCGCCGCCATATGGCACATATTCGCCATCCTATTATCGGTGATGTGAATCACGGTGATGGCAAACACAATGCCCTGATGCGGGATCAATTTAACTTCAAAGGCTTGGGTTTATGTGCCACCCAGATTAACCTGACTCATCCTGTGACAGGCAAACCACTTAGCATAGGGGTTGAGACCGAGCCCCGCTTCGATGCACTATTAGCACAGTGGCAAAGCTATCAAGCAGAAGCGCAGTAGAGGAATTATGGCAGATATCAGTATTTTTTATGGCAGTGTGTACGGTAACGCCCAGCAATTGGCAGACGATGCAAAACAGCAGCTTGTTGAAGCAGGGCACAAAGCCGAGGTCTTTGAGCAACCCAGCATCGCGGACTTTCAGCAAGCCGAGCAATTATTGTTTATCAGCTCTACAACCGGGCAAGGGGATATTCCGCCAAATCTGGAAGGTTTTATTTTAGAGTTGGAGTCCCGTTTCCCGCTGCTGAATGGAAAAGGTTTTGCTGTGGTGGGGCTGGGTGACAGTAGCTATGGCGACACCTACTGCGGTGCGGGTCGGAAAATTTTTTCCTTAATGGAAGAATTGCGAGGAGAGGCGCTTGCGCCGCTGTTTAAAGTGGATGCCTGTGAGACTTTGGAGCCGCAGGAAGAGGTGCTGCCATGGTTAAAGCAGGTCTTTGGCTGATAGGAAGTAGGATGTTAGCCTGTCACAATCCATGGTGCGCAATCAGAGAAAAGGCGGGATACCCCGCCTTTCTTAGAACCGGAGGCTGATATTACTCAGCGCCGCGCAACAATGCATTGATGCCTACCTTGGCGCGTGTTTTAGCGTCTACTTTCTTAACAATGATCGCGGCATACAGGCTGTATTTGCCATCAGCAGAAGGCAGGTTGCCAGGCACGACCACAGAGCCGGCTGGAACGCGGCCATAGTGAACTTCACCGGTTTCACGATCATATATACGGGTGCTCTGGCCGATAAATACGCCCATAGAGATAACCGCACCTTCCTCAACCACTACGCCTTCCACGATCTCTGAGCGGGCACCAATAAAGCAGTTGTCTTCGATGATAGTTGGATTGGCTTGCAGTGGTTCCAGTACGCCACCAATACCAACGCCACCTGACAGATGCACATTTTTGCCAATTTGCGCGCAAGAGCCAACGGTTGCCCAGGTATCTACCATAGTGCCTTCGTCGACATAAGCGCCGATGTTGACATAAGAGGGCATCAAGACCACGTTTTTACCTATGTAGCTACCGGTACGCACAGTGGCGGGGGGAACGACACGAACGCCTTCGGCAGCAAATTGCTCCGCGCTGTAGTCGGCATATTTAAGCGGAACCTTGTCGAAGAAGCGGCTTTCCGCGCCGTCCATCACCTGATTGTCATGCAAGCGGAAATACAGCAGCACCGCTTTTTTCAACCACTGATGAACCACCCATTCGCCAGCAATTTTCTCTGCCACTCTGGCTTTGCCGCTGTTCAGCAGGGCCATGGCCTGCGCAACCGCGTCGTGAATGCTCGCGTCGGCGGTGGCGGCATTCAATTCGTTACGTTGTTCAAAAGCTTGTTCAATAATGGATTTCAGTTCTGACATGTTTCACCGTGGTTTTGTTGATCTAATGTTGCGATCAGTTGTTTTTTAAGAGAAAGCTGTTCTTCCTGACTGAGAGCCAATCCTTGTGCGTTAGTCAGGATAAAAAGGTCTTCGGCACGTTCACCAATGGTGGTGATCTTAGCCATATGTAACGACAGGCCAAAGGCGACAAATTGCTGGCTGACTTTAGCCAATAGCCCCGGCGCGTCAAGGGCTTCCAGTTCCAACAGTGTCATATTGGCCTGGTTGGTAAAAAAGCGCATTTTTGTGGGGACGCTTAATTGTTTCATACGCCTTGGCATCTTGCGGTTGTTTATATGCTGATGACCAGGCTTGGCCAGTTGGGTCAGTATGGCGTTTTTCAGACTCTGGCGACGGGAAGCGGAATCAATGCGGCCACCGTCCTGTTCAAGAATTATAAAGCTATCCAGTACATAACCATCCTGAGTGCCCATTATCTGAGCATCATGAATGGAACAATTGCGGCTATCCAATACCGAGGCTACCTGAGCAAATAAACTGGCGCGATCGCGCCCGTACAGCATCAATTCGGTTCCCGCTTTGGAGGTATCATCTGACAGTTCCACCAAGATCTGCTGCTCGTCGAGCTCTTCATGGCCCAGGATCACGCTGGTGTGCCAAACTAACTGGCTGGCCTTAAAGCGGACAAAATAATCCCAGTCCAGGCGGTGCCATAGCCCGGTGACCTGTTCAAGATCATGGCCTTGCTCTCGCAGTAGGGTGAGGGCTTCCTGCTTATGTTCATTAACCAACGACTGCAGGTCAATTTGGCACTCCAGACCGTTCTCCAGCGCTTTGCGGGTCATCTGATAGAGTTCACGTAATAAGGCTGACTTCCAATCGTTCCAAAGGTTATCGTTGGTGGCGCGAATATCCGCCAGGGTGAGCGCGTACAGGTGATTTAGGTAAGCCTTATTACGAACTTTTCCGGCAAAGTCGCGGATCACTTCTGGATCGTAGATGTCTCGGCGCTGTGCGGTAACCGACATCAATAGATGTTGTTCAACTAACCAAACGGCCAGTTCGGTGTCTTTCACCGATAATTCATGTTGCTGACAAAAGGCCTGTAAGTCGGCTGCCCCCAGCTTGGAGTGGTCACCTCCACGGCCCTTACCTATATCATGGAAAAGCGCGGCAATATAAAGTAACTCTGGTTTATCCAGGTTCTGCATTATACGGTGACAACGGGGGAAGCTCTTGGCGCCTTCGGGTTGCGAGTAGCTATATATGTGCTTTATCAGCCTATGTGTGTGTTCATCCACGGTATAAGCGTGGAAAAGATCAAATTGCATCATGCCCACGATCTGATTCCACTCAGGCAGGTAAGCCTGCATGATGCCGTGCTTATGGGCTAAATCCCAGGCCAAACCAAAAAAGTTGGGATGGCGAAGCAATTGCATGAAGCGCTGCCGGCAATCTTCATGCTCGCAAAAATAGTGTTCGCGAAAACGTCGTCTGGCATTTCGTAACAAACGCAGTGTGGCCGAGTGCAGTCCCTGGGTCTGAGGTGTATCCGCCACCAAAAGTAAGAAACTTAACAGTCTCTCGGGGCTATCAAATACGTTTTCATGACGAGCTTGCAACAGTCCATCGGCGAGGGCAAAGTCGTGATTGATAAGCTGGTAATCGCGAACTTTGAGGGCCAGTATGTCTTGGCGAAAATGCTGTAACAGCATTTCGTTCAGTTCGCTAATACGTCGAACCGTGCGAAAGAACGCCTTCATCATGGTTTCGACCGATGCTTTTCCTTCATCCCCATAACCCAGGCGTTTGGCCACTTGCGGTTGATAGTCAAACAGCAGCCGGTTTTCACTGCGTCCGGCTACGAGGTGCAGACTAAATCGGATACGCCATAAGTGGTTTCGGCACTCAATAAGCTCTTCGAATTCTCGGGCGGTAAAATAGCCATGTTCTACTAACTCGCGACCTTTAAGCACTTTGAAATGCTTCTTGGCAACCCAGCCAATGCTTTGGATGTCGCGTAAGCAACCTGGGTTTTCCTTAACATTGGGTTCCAGGTTGTAGGAGGTGCCATTAAACTTGGCATGACGTTGAATCTGTTCTTCATATTTAGCCAGGAAAAAATCCTGGCTGCTCCAAAATTCTCTGCTTTGAACCTTGGTCTGCAACTGTTCAAAGGTGCTCAGGCTGCCGCATAACAGCCTGGCTTCAATCAGGTTGGTGGCAATGGTGATATCCTGGTTTGCCAGCTTGATCGTTTCTTTGACGGTGCGTACCGCCTGACCTACATCCAGGCCAATATCCCATAGCAGGGTGATAAAACTGCCCAGCTTTTCTTTTATCTGGTCATTGGGCGCTTTGACGCTGAGCAGCAGTAGATCTACATCTGAATAGGGCTGTAACTGACCTCTACCGTAGCCGCCGACGGCGACCAGCGACACATCCTGGTATTGATCCAGTTCTAGCAGTTGCCAGGCTTGGCGAAGCAACGCATCAACAAACACGGCTCGACCTGTAACAAGGTGATCAACGTCCACCTGCGAGGACTCGCTGTGTAGCCAGCGGTAACTTGCCTCAACACAGGCTTTAAACGCCGCAACGTCTTCCACGTTGTTCAGCTGTTTAATATCACCTAGCAGGTTTTGCAGCGCCAAGACTCGCCCCTTGTTTAGTGATTGATGATGCGAGCCAGGGTATCGTCGCTACGCAGCGTCAAAATTTCACAGCCGTTGGCTGTCACCAAAATCGTATGTTCCCACTGGGCGCTCAGGCTGCGGTCTTTGGTCACTACTGTCCAACCATCTTTCAGCAGCTTAGACTGACGCTTACCAGCATTGATCATAGGTTCAATGGTCAGACACATGCCTTCCTGCAGGACTTCACCCGTACCCGGGCGCCCATAATGCAGAACCTGAGGTTCTTCATGGAAGTCAGCCCCGATGCCGTGACCGCAGTATTCGCGTACCACCGAGTAACCGTGTTGCTCGGCATGCACCTGAATAACATGGCCGATATCGCCTAAATGCACTCCCGGGCGTACTAGCTCGATACCTTGGTACATACATTCTTGTGTCACGCGAATTAAGCGCTCAGCCAAAATAGACGGTTGACCCACAACAAACATTTTGGATGTATCACCGTGATAACCATCTTTGATGACGGTCACATCAATATTGATGATATCGCCGTCTTTCAGCACTTTATCGGATGGGATGCCATGACAGATAACATGGTTCACCGAGGTACAGATGGACTTGGGAAAACCATGGTAGTCCAAGGGGGCCGGGACGGCCTGCTGCTGATTGACAATATAGTCGTGGCAGATGGCATTGAGCTCATCTGTGGTAACACCCTTCTTTACATAAGGGCCAATCATCTCCAGAACTTCCGCAGCCAGTTGGCCGGCGATTCTCATTTTGGCGATTTCTTCAGGGGTTTTGATTATGGCTGTCAAAAGGATTCCAACGTCATATCAGTAATAAAACAACAGGCCGCATTCTAGCGGCTAGGCACCTTACTGTATAGGTGCGATTGGCGCGGATAAAATAACCCGTGGTTGTAAGTTATAGCTGCTTTATGGTATAAAGCGCGCGCATTTTGTCCGCCTTACTAAAAGGCGGCGGGTGTAAAACTAAATAACACACATGCATCGACACGGTTTTCGGGGTGTCTGGCGGGGTTTACCCTTAAGGATCGAAGACTGGGATGCATGGAGGCCTAACCCCATTTGAGGAAAAATCTAATGGCAAACGTATCTATGCGTGACATGCTGCAAGCCGGCGTGCACTTCGGTCACCAGACCCGTTACTGGAACCCGAAAATGAAACCTTTCATCTTCGGTGCACGTAACAAGGTTCATATCATCAACCTGGAAAAAACCGTTCCTTTGTTCAACAACGCATTGAACTTCCTGTCTGGCGTTTCTGCCCGTAAAGGTAAGATCTTGTTTGTTGGTACCAAGCGCGCGGCATCTGAAGCTGTTAAAGAAGCAGCACAGAGCTGTGACCAGTTCTATGTGAACAAGCGCTGGTTGGGCGGTATGCTGACCAACTGGAAAACCGTTCGTCAGTCCATCAAGCGTCTGAAAGATCTGGAACAGCAAGCTCAGGACGGTACGTTCGAGAAGCTGACCAAGAAAGAAGCGCTGATGCTGACTCGCGAAATGGCCAAGCTGGAATCTAGCCTGGGTGGTATCAAGGACATGGGCGGTCTGCCTGATGTTCTGTTTGTGGTCGATGCCGACCATGAGCACATTGCCATCACTGAAGCCAGAAACCTGGGTATCCCAGTTGTATCTGTAGTAGATACCAACTCTGATCCAGACGGCGTAGACTACATCATCCCAGGTAACGACGACGCTATCCGTGCCGTTCAGTTGTACCTGAATGCTGCTGCTGCTGCTGTTAACCAGGGTCGCGAACAGAACCTGGAAACTCAGGCTGAAAGCGACGACTTCGTAGAAGCTGAATAATCGTCATCCCTTTGTCACGGCAGGCTGGAAAACTGGTCTGTCTGGAGGATGTCATAGCACAAGGGCGTTAAGCCCTTGTGTTCCATACGAACAAATCTACTGAGGAAAACAAAATGGCAGTGACTGCAGCCCTAGTAAAAGAACTTCGTGAGCGTACCGGTGCCGGTATGCTGGATTGTAAAAAAGCGCTGGAAGAAACCGCTGGTGATATCGAACTGGCGATTGAGAATATGCGCAAATCTGGTCAGGCTAAAGCCGCCAAGAAAGCTGGCCGTATTGCCGCTGAAGGTGTGATCCTGACTGCCGTTGAAGGCAATGTTGCAGTAATGGTTGAACTGAACTGTGAAACTGACTTCGTTGCCCGTGACGAAAGCTTCCTGGCTTTCGGTGCTAAAGTTGTTGCTCTGGCTCTGGCCAATAAAGTAAACGACGTAGAAGTGCTGAATGGTTTAGAAATTGACGGCGCTAAAGTTTCTGACGTGCGTGATACCCTGGTTGCTAAAATCGGTGAAAACATCGCTGTTCGTCGCGTAGTGACCATTGAAGGTGACAACCTGGGTGCTTACGTACACGGTGGTCGTATTGGTGTTCTGGCTATCCTGCAAGGTGGTGAGAGCGACCTGGCTAAAGACGTTGCCATGCACGTTGCCGCCAGCAACCCACAATTTGTTAAGCCTGAGCAAGTACCTGCCGAAGTGGTAGAGAAAGAAAAGGCGATTCAAATTGATATCGCTATGCAAAGCGGTAAGCCTGCTGACATCGCTGAGAAGATGGTTGCCGGCCGTATGAGCAAATTCACTGGCGAAATCAGCCTGACTGGTCAGCCTTTCGTTAAAGATCCTTCACAAACTGTTGGTCAGCTGCTGAAAGCGGCGAATGCCGATGCAGTTAACTTCGTGCGTTTCGAAGTGGGTGAAGGTATCGAGAAGAAGACCGAAGACTTCGCCGCAGAAGTACAGGCTCAGATGGCAGCCGCCAAGAAATAAATAGAGTCTGTGACTTTTGCCTTAAGGCAATGTCATATAAACTACGGGCACCTCAATTGGGGTGCCTTTTACTATGTGGCGGATTTTCCAGGAAAATTTACCATATACCCCAAAGACTTTACTGCTATGTCCGTTCACATTCGGGTAAAGCGCAGGTCAACCAGAATATACAGGAAGCATCTTTTCAATGAGCATCAATCCAAAATCCGCCTATCGACGCATATTATTGAAACTCAGTGGTGAAGCCCTGATGGGCGAAGAGGGTTTTGGTATCGATCCCAAGGTATTGGATCGTATGGCCCAAGAAATAAAGGAACTGGTGGAGCTAGGTGTTCAAGTCGGGCTGGTTATCGGTGGCGGCAACTTATTTCGCGGTGAAGGCTTAGCCAAAGCCGGGATGAATCGTGTGGTCGGAGACCATATGGGTATGTTGGCAACCGTGATGAACGGTCTGGCGATGCGTGATGCCTTGCACCGTGCCTTTGTAAACGCGCGACTGATGTCTGCCATTCCATTGAATGGCGTGTGTGACGCTTACAATTGGGCGGAAGCCATCAGCCTGCTGAAATCTGGTCGGGTGGTGATTTTTGCCGCCGGTACCGGCAATCCTTTCTTTACAACCGACTCCGCAGCCTGTTTACGCGGTATTGAAATCGAAGCTGATGCAGTACTTAAAGGCACTAAAGTGGATGGCGTGTATGACTCGGATCCGGCAAAGAATCCCAACGCCGTTATGTATGAGCAACTAAGTTATCAGGAAGTGCTTGAGAAAGAACTCAAGGTGATGGATCTGGCCGCCTTTACCCTGGCTCGCGATCATAATCTGCCGATTCGTGTATTCAACATGAACAAAGCAGGTTGCCTTAAGGCCGTGGTAATGGGTGAGGATGAAGGGACCTTGATTGACCACTTGGATAAAATTAACTAAGCACTGCAGACAGGATTGAAAGCATGATTAATGAAATTAAAAATGACGCCAAAGAGCGTATGAGCAAGTCCATCAATGCATTAAAAAGCCAATTCAGCAAGATTCGCACAGGTCGTGCGCATCCGAGTCTGCTGGATAGCATTGTGGTGTCTTACTATGGTTCCGATACGCCGCTGCGCCAAATTGCCAACGTGGTTGCCGAGGACGCGCGTACTTTGTCATTAACTGTGTTTGATAAAGCCGCTACCCAGGCCGTCGAAAAAGCCATTATGCAATCTGATCTGGGCTTAAACCCCATGAGTACAGGTACCGTAATTCGTATTCCTCTGCCGCCATTGACCGAAGAGCGCCGTAAGGACCTGATCAAAGTGGTACGTGGTGAAGCAGAACAAGGCCGTGTGGGTATTCGTAACGTGCGTCGTGATGCTAACGCTGGTATCAAAGACTTGGTGAAAGAAAAAGAAATCAGTGAGGATGACGGCCGTCGCGCGGAAGATGATGTGCAGAAGCTGACAGACGATTTCATCAAGCAGATCGATCAACTGCTGGTGGAAAAAGAAAAAGAACTGATGGAAATCTGATCGATTTCAGATCGCTATCGGAGCAATTTCCAACATGTCTTCACAAAGCATTCCAAGGCACGTAGCCATTATTATGGACGGTAACGGGCGTTGGGCTAAGCAACGTGGCAAGATTCGTACCTTTGGCCATAAGGCCGGGGTCGAATCGGTGCGCAATGCAGTGGCCTATTCGCGTAAGAAAGGGATTGAAGTACTGACCCTGTTTGCTTTTTCCAGTGAAAACTGGAATCGTCCAGCCGACGAAGTCGGCGTATTGATGGAGCTATTCAAATTCGTATTGAAGAGCGAAGTCAAACGCCTGCATAAAAATGATGTCAGGTTGAAGGTCGTTGGCGACCTCAGCCGCTTTGACGCTAAATTGGTCGAGCGCATCCGCGAAGCCGAAGCCCTGACCGCCGAAAATCGCTCTTTGGTGTTAAACATCGCCGCTAACTACGGCGGTCGTTGGGACATCGTTCAGGCCGCCAGGCAACTGGCAGACAAAGTCAAAGCTGGAGAACTTACCAGCGCCCAAATTGACGAAGCCAGCTTCGATGCCCATACCTCTCTGGCAGGTTTTGCCGATTTGGATTTGTTGATCCGAACCGGTGGCGAGAGTAGGGTGAGTAATTTTCTGCTCTGGCAGTTGGCTTACGCTGAACTCTACTTTACGTCAGCCCTGTGGCCGGATTTCAATGAAGAGGAATTCGAGCTGGCTGTGGCCGATTTTTCCGCGCGCCAGCGGCGCTTCGGTAAAACCGGTGAACAGATAGAGGCATGACGTTCTGAGGATCAACCCTTTGCTAAAACAACGTATAATCACCGCTTTGGTGTTGGCCCCCCTGGCGCTTGGCGCCATCCTGTTCCTGCCCTTAACCGGCTTTGAGCTTTGTATTGGCTTAATTGTTGGATTAGGGGCTTGGGAATGGGCCAATTTAATGAGTCTTGCCAGTCGCAAAGCCAAAGGCCTGTACACCTTATTGGTGATGGCAATTTGTGTAGCGCTAACCTGGTATATTCCTACTGAGGAAATCTGGGTTCAAGGTCAGTTAACTCCGATTTATCTTGGCATCTTAAGTGTGGCTGCTCTGTGGTGGGCGGTGGCGCTGCTGATGATTCTGGCGTATCCGCGCTACACCAGTATGTGGCGTAACAGCGTACCTATCCGGGGCTTATTCGGCCTGCTAACCTTGATTCCAACCTGGGTGGCCATCGTTACCCTACGCACCAAACTTTATGATATCGACCCCTTTTATGGCGCTTCCCTGATCTTCTATGTTTTGGGCATTGTCTGGGCGGCCGACATCGGTGCATTTTTTGTCGGTGTTAAGTTTGGACGGCACAAGCTGCGTCCTAATGTGTCTCCCGGCAAAACTCTCGAAGGCTTACTGGGTGGTATTGCAGCGTCCTCTGCGATTATTGGTTTTGCCGCCCTGCATTATCAGGTCAATGCCAGCATGATTTGGACCCATATCCTGATTGGTGGACTGACGGTGGGTGTTTCTGCCCTGGGCGATTTAAATGAAAGCATGTTCAAGCGCTGCGTTGGCTGCAAGGACAGCGGTACTTTGTTGCCCGGGCATGGTGGTATTTTAGATCGAATTGACAGTCTGACCGCTGCATTCCCTGTCTTTGCACTGTGCTATGTGCTGTGGATGACCTGATGCAGAGACTTTGTATTCTTGGCGCCACCGGTTCTATTGGGCAAAGTACCCTGGATGTGGTGGCACGCCATCCTGAGCGCTTTGATGTCGTGGCGTTAACTGGCCATCGCAATTTAACCTTGTTGGTTGAACAGGCGAAGCTGCATACCCCGCGCTTTCTGGTTGCTGCTGACAAGCAGGATTACCCTGTTCTGGCTCAGCTGGTAGCTGATGCCGGTGTTAGTTGTGAAGTTTTGGCCGGTGAAGAAGCCCTGGAATATGTCAGCGCCCATGCCGAGATTGATGTGGTGATGGCGGCCATTGTCGGTGCAGCAGGGCTGTTGCCAACCTTAGCCGCGGTCAAGGCCGGTAAAAGGGTGTTGCTGGCGAATAAAGAGGCATTAGTGATGTCTGGCCGACTGTTTATGCAGGCCGTGCGTGAGCATCAAGCAACTTTACTGCCCATCGATAGCGAGCATAACGCTATTTTTCAATGCTTGCCCCATGACTACAGCTACGGTGCGCCGGCTACATCTGGAATCAGTAAGATTTTGCTGACAGGATCGGGTGGGCCGTTTTTGCACAAGGCAATGCATGAGTTGGACGGTGTGACGCCGCAGCAGGCTTGTAAGCATCCAAATTGGAGCATGGGACGTAAGATTTCCGTCGACTCTGCCACTATGATGAATAAAGGGCTGGAGTTTATCGAAGCCTGCTGGCTGTTCGGTTTAACTACAGAGCAAATTCAAGTGGTTATCCATCCGCAAAGTGTGATTCATTCTATGGTGCAATATCAGGATGGGTCGGTACTGGCGCAAATGGGCAACCCGGATATGCGGACCCCGATTGCCCATGCTTTGGCGTATCCAAAGCGCATTGAGGCCGGGGTGGCGCCCTTGGATTTTGCTGCCTTAGCGGATTTCTCCTTTCAGTATCCCGACTATACGCGTTATCCTAACCTAAAGTTGGCCATTGACGCTTGTCAGGCTGGGCAATATGCCACTACCAGTCTGAATGCCGCCAATGAAATAGCCGTCGAGGCGTTTTTACTGGGCAAGATTCGCTTTACGCAAATCGCCGGTGTGAACGAACACGTATTGCAATCTATTGACGCGTTAGAATTGAACAATATTGACACTGTATTAAACGTAGACCGCCGGGCCCGTGAATTGGCCACCTCGCTAGTGGCTAGGTGGCAGGGATGATTTTGTCGTTCCTCAATAACCTGGTGTTTTTTGTTATTGCCCTTGGGGTGCTGGTGGCCGTGCATGAATGGGGGCATTTTATTGTTGCCCGTTGGTGCGGTGTTAAAGTTCAGCGCTTTTCGGTTGGGTTTGGCAAGCCGTTGTGGCGCCGTATAGACCGTCATGGTACAGAGTTTGTCTTGGCCGGTATTCCTCTGGGCGGCTATGTAAAAATGCTGGATGAACGGGTAGAGCCTGTATCAGACGCAGATTTGCCCCGTGCTTTTAACCGTCAATCTGTTTATAAGCGTATTGCCATCATTGCGGCCGGCCCGATAACTAACTTTTTGTTTGCCATTATCGCCCTGATGTTTATGTACATGTTGGGGGTGGAGACCGTTAAACCTGTGGTGGGCGACGTGCCAGCGCAGTCTATTGCTGCCCGCGCTTTCGTGCAGCCTGGTATGCAGATTACCCATGTAGGTGGACGAGAAACCCTGGATTGGGAAGCAGTTAATCTTGAACTCGTGTCGCATATTGGTAAAGACGAAATGGCGCTCGATGCCATCTGGCCAGATTCCGGCCAAAAGGTGAGTGTGCACTTTGATCTTCGACAGTGGCAATTTGACCCAGACAAAGATTCTGCACTTATCAGCCTGGGGCTGGTACCATACCGTCCGGCTATTACCACCGAAATTGCACAAGTGGCTGATGACTCACCGGCCAAGGCCGCGGGATTAAAGGTCGGCGACAAAATTGTCCAGATACAGGGAACTCCCGTGCAAAATTGGGAACAAATAGTGGACTTGATTGGTGCACATCCCAATCAAGTTTTGCCTTTTGCATTGGAGCGTGATGGTTATTTAACGCGCCTTGATGTCAAACTGGGGCAGCGGGAAGGGCCAAATGGCCTGCAAGGCTACCTCGGTGTGGTTCCCAGCATGGACGAGTGGCCAGAGTCTTATCGCTTTACCCATCAGTACGGCCCTGTTGGTGCGCTGGTGGAAGGTGCGGATAAAACATGGCGCTGGATGGTGCTAAGTGTGGAAATGATCGGCAAGTTGATCAGTGGGGATGTGTCGGTAAAAAACCTCAGTGGCCCGATTTCTATTGCCCAGGGGGCAGGAGCCAGTGCAGGTTATGGCCTGGTGTATTTTTTGAGTTTTCTCGCCTTAATTAGCGTGAATCTTGGAATCATTAACCTTTTGCCGTTACCGGTACTTGATGGCGGACACCTACTCTATTATTTTATTGAGCTTTTAACGGGTCGGCCGGTACCGGAATCGGTTCAGGAAATAGGGTTTCGCATCGGTGGCGCATTGTTGCTACTGCTGATGACGATAGCCATCGTCAATGATATAGCTCGCTTGTAGGCTGAAGGCGTATAGCGAAACCCAGAAGTTTGGAAGAATAATAGTAAATGAAGTTAAAACCTCTAATTGCAGCCTTAATGCTGGCCACCGCATCACAAGCTTCCGCTAACAATGACAGCGAGTTTATCGTTGAGGATATTAAGGTTGAAGGACTACAGCGGGTGGCGCTGGGTGCTGCGCTGACCTATTTGCCGGTGAAAGTGGGCGATCGCCTGAATAGCTTTCGTGTTTCTCAACTGATCCGTTCTCTTTACTCCTCCACGCACTTTGAAAGTATTAAAGTCCTGAGAGATGGTGGCACCTTAGTTGTTCAGGTGAAAGAGCGTCCAACCATCAGTAATATCACTTTTGAAGATAACAAAGATATTAAGGACGAACAGTTACAGCAAAGTTTGGATGACAGTAAGGTCAGGGTGGGAGAGCCGTTAGATAAGACGGTGCTGACCTCGATAGAAAACGGTCTGAAAGACTTTTATTACAGCATTGGTAAGTACAATGCCGAGGTAAATGCCATTATCACGCCGCTGCCGCGTAACCGGGTTGATTTAAAATTAACCTTCGAAGAAGGTGATGCGGCCAAAATTCGTCAGATTAACGTAGTGGGTAACGAAGAGTTCTCTGACGGCGAATTGATGGATCAGATTGAACTGAAATTTGATACGCCGTGGTGGGATTTTTTGTCTGAGACCCGCTATCAGAAGCAAAAACTGACCGGCGATATGGAAACCCTGCGTAGTTACTACATGGACAGGGGCTATTTAAGATACAACCTGGACTCCACCCAGGTGTCCATGACGCCAGATAAATCGGGTATTTACATCACCCTGAACGTCACCGAAGGTGAACAGTACAAGGTGTCTGACGTTGAACTGGTGGGCGATTTGCTGGGCCAGGAAGATTTCGTTAAACAGATTCTGCCGCTACGCAGCGGAGAAATGTATAACCTGGCCGAAGTCACTTATACCGAAGAGTTTATCAGTAAGTATCTGGGGCGTTTTGGATACGCCTTCCCAACAGTCACCACTATTCCAGAGATCAACGACGAAGATAAAACCGTTAAGCTGACCTTGTCGGTTGACCCGGGCAAGCGCATTTATGTGCGCCGTGTCAACTTCGCGGGTAACGAAGTTACGTCCGATGAAGTGCTGCGACGTGAAGTTAGGCAAATGGAAGGGGCCTGGTTGTCTAATGTGGCCCTGGAGGCCTCCAAAGGACATATGTCCCGTCTGACCTATGTGGAAGATGTGCAGTTTGACACCGTCAGGTTGCCTGGCGAAGAAGACAAAGTGGATGTTGACTTTAAAGTTAAAGAACAGCCATCGGGTTCATTTAATGCCGGTATTGGTTACGGTGACCGCACCAAGCTGAGTCTGCAAGCCGGTATTCAGCAGGACAACTTCCTGGGTACAGGTAAACGCCTGGCGCTTAATCTGAATACGGTTTCCTATCAGCGTAGCGCCACTATTTCCTACACTGACCCCTATTTCACTATTGATGGTATCAGTCTGGGTGGCACCATTTTTTACTCGGACTTTGATGCCGGTAGTGCCAACCTAGTGCAGTACAAGAATAAATCCTGGGGTGTGGGGGCTAACTTTGGTTACCCGGTTAACGAATACAATAGATTGAATTTCGGTTTTACTTACCGGTATAACGAAATTTCTCAGCTACAAACTTACGATCAGATTCGTAATTTCTACGACCTGTTCGCCGATCCCGATAACCCGGATGCCGGTATTGAGTTTAACAGCTATGAATTCAGCGCCGGCTGGAGTCGTACTACGCTAAACCGGGGTATTTTCCCTACGGCAGGTTCATCACAGCGAGCAACGGCTAAGGTCACCGCACCTTTCTCTGATGTGGACTACTTTAAGCTCAGTTTTGATACCCGTTTCTATTTCCCGCTGTCGCGCGATCAGCGTTGGTCAGTGCTGGCAAGATTGGAACTGGGCTATGGGAATGGTTATGGCGATATAGATGGCAACGATCAAATACTGCCATTCTGGGATAACTTCCGCGCTGGTGGTAGTGACTCCTTGCGCGGTTTCGAGAGCAATACCGTCGGTCCTCGCGCTATTTACCGCCGGCCGAATACCATCACTGCACCGGATGGCACCCTGATTCCATTAGGGCCTGATCAGGATAGCATTGTTGTGTCTGAGCGTTCCATCGGCGGTAATGCCTTGGCGCTGGCGGGTCTAGAATTAATTGTGCCCACGCCTTTTGTTGATGAAGAGTTTAACAACTCGGTACGTACCAGCCTGTTTGTTGATGCCGGTAATGTGTGGGACACTGAGTTCAGAATGTCTGATTATAATGGCTTGCGTGATAGTCAACGTGCCAAAATTTCAGATTTCGAAGATCCAGGTCGCTTCAGGGCCTCTGCTGGTGTATCGGTGCAGTGGTTGTCGCCTATGGGTCCGATGATCTTTAGTTTCTCTCGGATCCTGAAGGAAGAAGATGGGGATGAAAGCCGCTTCTTCTCGTTCAATATAGGCCAAACATTCTAATAACAGCGTCCTAAGGACGCAGAAATGACGATTTAAAGGAGAACTTATTTTGAAAACCCTTAACAAAAGCGTACTGACTGCTGCAATTTTGGCAACTTCCATGATGAGTGCTGCTGCCATGGCGGCTCAGAAAGTGGGGTTTGTCAATGTTCAGGGTGTGTTCCAGTCTCTGCCTCAGGCTGCGCAAATCCAAGAATCTATTCGTACTGAATTTAAAGATCAGTTCGAAGAAGTGGCGCGTCTGGAAAAAGACATCAAATATTATCTGGAAAAGCAGCAACGCGATGCTGCGACCATGAGTGATAAGGAAAAGAAAGAGCTGGAGTCCAAGCTGATTAGCTTGCGTGATGACTACCAGGCTAAAGTGCAACCCTTGCAGCAGAATGCGCAGCGTCGCCAGATGGAAGAGCGCAATAAGATCCTGGGTTTGATCAAGCAGTCTATCGACAGCATTGCAGCCAAAGAAAAGTACGATCTTGTGCTTAATGCTGAAGCCGTGCTCTATACTGCAGATGATAAGAACGACCTGTCTCAACAGGTTATCGATCAGGTCAGCAAGATTAAGTAACGGGCCATTGCATGAAGCCAGTCAGCTTGCGCGAGCTCGCGCAGCATTTAGGCGCCAAGCTGGTCGGGGATGGGGAACTGATGATTCAATCGGTATCTACCCTGTCTCGGGCCGGCAAAGGTCAGATTTCCTTTTTATCCAACAGCAAGTATCGTAGCCAACTTGCTGACACGTCAGCTTCGGCCGTTATTCTGACTGAAGACGATTTGCCCCATTGTCCCTGTGCTGCTCTGGTGTTGGACAATCCTTACGTTGGTTTTGCTTTGGTAGCCCAACTGATGGATAGCACACCAGCTGCGGCGGATAGTATTTCAGCCAAGGCCGTTATCGCTGAGGATGTCGTACTTGGCGAAGGCGTCGTGGTGGGAGCCAATGCGGTAATTGAAGCCGGCGTGATATTGGGTGACCAGGTACAGATTGGGGCGGGATGTGTGATTGGGCGTAATAGCCGGATCGGAGCGCGTACCAAACTCTGGGCGAATGTCACCCTTTATCATGATGTTGAGATTGGTGAAGATTGTCTATTGCAGTCCGGTGCTGTCATCGGTGCAGATGGGTTTGGTTATGCCAATGACCGTGGGCGCTGGGTTAAGATACCTCAGCTGGGCCGGGTCATTATTGGCAACCGGGTGGAAATTGGTGCCAGTACGACAGTAGATCGGGGCGCACTGGATGACACTATCCTGCATGATGGCGTGATTATCGATAATCAATGTCAGGTAGCCCATAATGTGGTGATTGGTGAGAATACCGCGATGGCAGGCTGCAGTGTGATCGGCGGCAGCACCCGCATCGGACGCAATTGCACTATTGGTGGATTGAGTGCGATTACCGGACATGTGGAGATTGGTGACAATGTGCACTTTACTGGTATGAGCATGGTTACCAAAGGTGTTACCGAGCCTGGATTGTATTCATCCGGTTTACCGTCGCAAGGTAGCAAAGAATGGCGCAAGGCGGTCGCAAACGTGCGTAACCTGGACAAACTTGGTCAACGTGTCAAAGTTTTAGAAAAGAAGTGTTCTGAGCGGGACTGACCCGCACATTGGAGACAAACAGTTGGCTAACGAACTGAATTTGATTGATATCGAAGAAATTATGGAGCTGTTGCCCCACCGCTATCCGTTTTTACTGATTGACCGGGTGACAGACTATACCTTGGGTGAGTCTATTCGTGCTTATAAGAATATCACCTTTAACGAGCCTTGCTTCACCGGCCATTTTCCCGGTAAGCCGATTTTTCCAGGGGTATTGATTCTGGAAGCCATGGCGCAGGCCGCTGGCGTTTTGGGCTTTAAAACGGTAGGAAATTCAGACGAGCTGTATTTATACGCTGGTATTGATAATGCGCGTTTCAAGCGCCCTGTGGTGCCAGGAGACAGACTGGATTTTGACGTGAAGCTAGTTAAGGAAAAGCGCGGCATTTGGAAATTTGCCGGGGTGGCCAGTGTGGATGGTGTGGAGGCCTGTAGTGCCGAGTTCATGTGTGCAATGAGGAAGATGTAACCGGTGATTCACCAGACAGCCATTGTTCATCCAAGTGCCAAACTGGGCAAAAACGTCCAGATTGGTCCTTACAGCGTAATCCATGCAGATGTGGAGATCGGAGACGATACTCGCATTGAGTCTCATGTGTTAATTAAAGGCCCGACCAAGATTGGCAAAGGCAACCATTTTTATCAGTTCAGCTCCATTGGCGAAGATTGCCAGGACAAAAAGTACGCTGGTGAAAATACCCGTCTTGAAATTGGTGACAACAACGTCTTTCGTGAGTGTGTTACTGTACACCGAGGCACGATTCAAGATCAGGGGCTGACGCGTATTGGCTCGAATAACCTGTTTATGAACTACGTACATGTGGCCCATGATTGCATGATTGGTGACAACAACATCTTTGCCAATAATGCCAGCACAGCAGGTCATGTACATGTGGGAGACTGGGTCATTCTTGGCGGTATGTCCGGTGTGCATCAGTTTTGCCATATAGGTTCGCACAGTTTTGTCGGGGCCGGTTCCATTATGGTTAAAGATCTCCCGCCTTATGTCATGGTGGGAGGCGTTAATGTCACGCCTCATGGTATTAACTCGGAAGGGTTACGCCGCCGCGGTTACTCCAAAGAAGCTATCCTGCAAATACGTCGTGCATACAAGGTGTTGTATCGCAACGGCAACACGGTCGAACAGGCGCTCATTGAGCTAAATGAAATGGCAAAGACAACCCCTGAGGTGCAGATGCTGGCAGATTTTGTCGCTAACTCACCCAGAGGTATTGTCCGTTAATTCTCGACAGTAGTTTATGTCATCCTCTCCATTGCGTGTGGGCATAGTCGCCGGAGAAGCCTCCGGCGATATTCTTGGTGCAGGTCTTATCAAAGCGCTCAAAGCGCGTTATCCGAATATAGTGTTTGAAGGTATTGCCGGTCCGCGCATGCAAGCGCAGGGCTGTCAGTCGCTGTTCGACATGGAAGAATTGTCGGTCATGGGCCTGGTCGAGGTGTTATCCCGCATCCGCCGTTTATTGCATATTCGCAAGTCTGTCGCTGAACACTTTATTGCTAACCCGCCCGATTTATTTGTCGGCATTGATGCGCCGGACTTCAATCTTGGTCTGGAGAAACGCCTGAAAACCGCCGGTATTAAAACCGTGCAATACGTCAGCCCAACTATCTGGGCCTGGCGTGAAAAGCGGGTGTTTAAAGTCGCGGAAGCGACCAATATGGTGCTTAGCCTGTTGCCCTTTGAGAAGGCCTTCTATGACAAGCATCAGGTGCCATGCACTTTTGTTGGCCATACACTGGCCGATACTATTCCTGTGGAGCCCGATACGGCGGGGGCACGCGCACGTCTCGGACTGGCAGCGGATGATAAGGTACTGGCGTTGTTACCCGGCAGCCGGGGCGGTGAGGTAAAGCTATTGCTAGCACCTTTTGTGGATACCGCGGCCAGGTTGCAGCAAGTGCTTCCCGAGTTGAAAGTGTTATTGCCTGCCGCGAATGCCAGACGACGTCAGCAAATTGAAACTTATCTGGCTGGCACTGACAGTCGGGTTAATATTCAGATCGTGGATGGTCAGTCCCGCGATGTGATGAGCGCAGCTAATGCCATTTTACTGGCTTCAGGTACGGCCACCCTTGAAGCAATGCTATGCAAAAAGCCGATGTTGGTGGCGTACCGATTTAATTGGCTGACTTATCAGATTGCCAAGCGCATGGTCAAAGCGCGCTTTTTCTCGTTGCCAAACCTGTTAGCTGGAGAAGCCTTAGTACCTGAATTGTTGCAGGATGAGGTTGAACCCGACAGGATGGCTGATATTCTGCTGCCTTTACTGAAACAGGGCGCACCTGATTTGCAGGCTAGGTTCTCGGCATTGCACCAGCAGCTCAGGCTGAATGCCGACGAGCGCGCTGCCGATGCCATCATGAGTTTAATAGAAACTAATGGAAAATAGACTAGTAGCCGGGGTCGATGAAGTCGGCCGGGGCCCTTTGGTTGGTGATGTGGTTACCGCCGCCGTCATCTTAGATCCTGCCAGACCTATTGCAGGCCTTGCCGATTCCAAAGCCATTTCTGAGAAAAAGCGTTTGCTGCTGGTGGATGAGATTCGCGAAAAGGCGCTTTGCTGGTGCATTGGCAGAGCCAGTCCGGCAGAAATCGATAGATTAAATATCTTACATGCCACAATGTTGGCCATGACACGTGCGGTAGAAGGACTCACTATCCAACCTCAGCATGTTATGGTGGATGGTAACCGTACACCCCAATGGCACTATTCCAGTGAAGCCGTAGTGAAGGGGGATGGTTTGATTGCTGCTATCTCCGCAGCGTCTATTTTAGCCAAAGTCACCCGCGACGGTGAAATGCAACTGCTGGATCAAGCCTATCCGGCCTATGGCTTTGCCAAACATAAGGGATACCCAACCGCTGCGCATTTGGAAAAGTTGGCGGAACTTGGTCCAACCCCACAACACCGCATGAGTTTTAAGCCGGTCCAGCGCGCACTTCAAAGCCACCAAGGAGTGTTCAATGGCTGAGCCACAATTTGTTCATCTGCGGGTACATAGTGACTTTTCAATGCGTGATGGCCTCAACAAGGTCAAGCCCATATTAGCTAAAGTCAAGGCACTGCAGATGCCGGCAGTGGCCATCACGGACCAGATGAACTTCTGCGGGCTGGTGCGTTTCTACAGTGATGCTCACGCCCAGGGCATCAAACCTATCATCGGTGCTGACGTTTGGGTGCAAAGCGAAGAGCTCGAAGAGCAGATGTTCCGTTTGACCTTACTGGCCAGCAACAATGAGGGATACAAAAATATCACCTTGTTGATATCTCGTGCCTATCAACGAGGGTTTCATCCCGACAGACCTGTTATTGATAAAGACTGGCTGGTTGAGCATCGCGAGGGGGTGTTGATTCTTTCCGGAGGCCGAGAAGGCGATCTGGGGATTGCGCTTGGCAAAGGCAATCAGGAAATGATCAAAACCATGCTGGCGTTTTATCAGCAACATTTTGCCGATGCTTATTATCTGGAATTGATACGCACAGGTCGTGCCGGTGAGGAAGATTATTTACATCGTGCCGTAGAGATTGCCCAGGCACATGGTCTACCGGTTGTGGCCACCAACGAAGTGTGTTTTATAGAGCCAGAGGCTTTTGAAGCCCACGAGGTCAGGGTCTGTATCCACGATGGATTCACCTTGGAAGATAGGCGCCGCCCTAAACGTTATAGCGAGCAACAGTATTTACGTAGCGCCGAGGAAATGTGTGAGCTGTTTGCCGATATTCCCGAAGCGCTGGAAAATACCGTAGAGATTGCCAAACGTTGTAATGTCACCATGCGCTTAGGTGAATACTTCCTACCTAACTTCCCGACCGGGGAGTTAAGTATCGAAAACTTTTTGGTGAAAAAGTCCGAGGAAGGTCTGGAAGAGCGCTTGGCGTTTTTATTTCCCGATCCACAGCTAAGGGCTGAGAAGCGTCCCGAATATGACGAGCGTCTAGCTATCGAGCTACAGGTGATTAACCAGATGGGATTTCCTGGTTACTTCCTGATCGTTATGGAGTTTATCCAGTGGAGTAAGGACAACGGTATTCCCGTTGGACCTGGCCGAGGCTCTGGAGCCGGTTCACTGGTGGCCTATGCGCTGAAGATTACTGATTTGGATCCCCTCGAATTTGACCTGCTTTTCGAACGTTTCCTCAACCCGGAACGGGTGTCGATGCCTGACTTCGATGTGGATTTCTGTATGGACAGGCGGGACGAAGTGATTGATCACGTGGCCGAATTGTACGGCCGCGATGCGGTATCCCAGATCATTACCTTCGGTACCATGGCCGCTAAAGCGGTGGTGAGGGATGTGGGCCGGGTGCTTGGACATTCCTATGGCTTTGTTGATAGGTTGTCAAAGTTAATCCCGCCCGATCCGGGCATGACCTTGGCTAAAGCCTTTGAAGTGGAGCCGCGCTTACCTGAGTTGTATGACCAGGACGAAGAAGTACGGGATCTCATTGATATGGCGCGCACGTTGGAAGGGGTGACACGTAACGCCGGTAAGCACGCCGGTGGAGTGGTTATTGCCCCCACCAAGATTACTGATTTTGCGGCCCTTTATTGTGACGATGAAGGTAAAAACCCGGTTACCCAGTTTGACAAAAACGATGTGGAGACCGCGGGCCTGGTCAAGTTTGACTTCCTTGGGCTGCGCACCCTGACCATTATCCAGTGGGCACTGGATATGGTGAAGCAGACCAAAGGCCTGGATATCGATATTACCGCCATTCCGCTGGATGACCCTGCTAGCTATAAAATGTTGCAGAATGCTGAGACCACAGCGGTTTTCCAGCTCGAATCCCGTGGGATGAAGGACCTGATTAAGCGTCTTCGACCCGATACCTTCGAGGATATTATCGCTCTGGTGGCTCTGTTTCGGCCTGGTCCTCTGCAGTCCGGGATGGTAGATAACTTTATTGACCGTAAGCATGGTCGAGAGGAGATTTCTTATCCGGACGCTGAATATCAGCATGAATGCCTGCAGGAGATTTTAGAGCCAACCTACGGCATTATTCTGTACCAAGAACAGGTGATGCAGATTGCCCAGGTGATGGCCGGGTACAGCCTGGGTGGCGCGGACTTACTGCGCCGAGCTATGGGTAAGAAGAAACCCGAAGAGATGGCCAAGCAGCGCTCCACCTTTGAAGACGGCTCAAAAGATAACGGCATCGACGGTGAGCTGTCGATGAAGATTTTCGACCTGGTGGAGAAATTCGCCGGGTATGGCTTCAATAAGTCGCACTCTGCCGCGTATGCATTGGTGTCTTATCAAACACTGTGGATGAAGCGCCACCATCCGGCTGAGTTTATGGCGGCAGTGATGTCTGCCGATATGGACAACACTGACAAGATTGTGACCCTGGTGGATGAATGCCAGCGTATGGAATTGACGGTGTTACCACCCGATGTGAATACCGGCAGATACAAGTTCACCGTCAACCCTGAAAACCAGATTGTGTATGGTATTGGTGCGGTCAAAGGGGTAGGGGAAGGTCCTATCGAGGCGATCATTGAAGCGCGTGAAGCCAAGGGGCCTTTTAGTGATCTGTTTGATTTTTGTGCCCGGGTTGATTTGAAACGGGTGAACAAACGGGTACTGGAAAAACTGGTTTTGTCTGGTGCCATGGATAATCTGGGCCCCCATCGTGCGTCATTAATGGCCACGTTGGCGGAGGCGATTGCCGCGGCTGACCAGCACGCGAAGGCCGAGTCTTTTGGTCAAAGTGATATGTTTGGCCTGCTGACCACCGAGCCTGAAGCCGTTAAACAGGCCTTTGCTGATGTGCCCAAATGGGCGGAGAAAGTCTGGCTGGAAGGCGAGCGGGAAACCCTGGGTTTGTATTTGACGGGACACCCCATCAACCAGTACCAAAAAGAAATCAAATACTATACGAAAACCCGCTTAGTGGATGTGAAGCCGACACCTCGTGATGGCAGCGTGACCGCAGTGGGGTTAGTCATTGATATGCGGGTCATGGTGAACAAAAAAGGGCGTCGTTGGGCTATTGTTACCTTGGATGACAAGAGTGCCAGATTGGATGTGCGTTTTTTCCCAGATATGTTTGAACAATTTGAAACTGTGTTGGAGAAGGACCGTATCCTGCTTATCAGCGGACAGGTCAGCTTTGATGAATATTCCGGGGGCAATACAATGACTGCCCGCGATGTTTTGGATATCGTCCAGGCGAGAGAAAAGAACGCCAGGGCTATCGTCCTGCAGGTGGAACAGCAGTGGTGCCAAGCCGACAATGTAGGACGCTTGAAAGCATTGCTTAGCCAATATCAGGGCGGCGCCTGTCCGATCCAGTTGTGCTATACCCATCCTCATGCCAGTGCCACGCTCACGGTGGGCGCGCAGTGGTATGTGGTGCCGCAGGACGAATTATTGCACGAGTTGCAGATTGTACTGGGCGAAGAACAGGTGAGTTTGGCCTTTCACTGATAAACATAGCAGTTGAAAACAGACAAAAAATACCCATGAAGCTGGTCAAGGGCCGGTTTCATCCATAGAATTTAGGGGTGTCCGGGATTGCCGGCAGCCAAATAACCAAAAAGGTAGTGGGATGAGTTTGAACTATCTGAGTTTTGAACAACCGATTGCAGAGCTGGAAGCTAAGATTGAAGAACTGCGCCTGGTCAACCGAGGTGGCGAGTTTGATGTGGGTCTGGAAGAGGAAATCACTAAGCTCAAGGAAAAGAGTGCTGATTTAACCCGCAAGATATTCAGTGATTTAGGAGCCTGGCAGGTTTCTCAGTTGGCTCGTCATCCTCTGCGTCCATATACCCTGGATTATATGTCACGCATCTTCACTGAGTTTGACGAGTTAGCCGGTGATCGTGCCTTTGCCGATGATAAAGCCATAGTGGGTGGTTTAGCTAAGCTGGATGATCAACCTGTTATGGTGATTGGCCACCAGAAAGGGCGCGATACGGCAGAGAAAATTAAGCGTAATTTCGGCATGCCCAAACCCGAAGGTTATCGAAAGGCCCTACGTTTAATGGAAATGGCAGAGCGTTTTAACCTGCCAATTATTACCTTTATCGATACCCCGGGAGCCTACCCTGGTGTGGGAGCCGAAGAGCGTGGCCAAAGCGAAGCCATTGCCCGTAACCTGAAAGTGATGTCTGGCCTGAAAGTACCGGTGATCTGCACGGTGATCGGTGAAGGTGGTTCAGGCGGTGCTTTGGCTATCGGTGTGGGTGATCGAGTGAATATGCTGCAATACAGCACCTACTCAGTAATTTCACCGGAAGGCTGTGCATCGATTTTGTGGAAAAGCGCAGAGAAGGCCCCTCAGGCTGCTGAAGCCATGGGAGTCAGCGCCCAGCAGATCAAGAAGCTTGGTTTGATCAATAACATCATTGATGAGCCGCTAGGTGGTGCCCACCGCGATCATGATGGTATGGCCGCTAATCTGAAAGCCTGCCTTAAACAGCAGTTGTCACAGTTGCAGACGTTGTCTAAGAGCGATTTGCTCAATGAGCGTTATGAACGCCTGATGTCATTTGGCTATTGCTAAGCAATTCCCCTAAAATGGGCCGCTGATTAGCGGCCTTTTTTTATGTCTGACAAACTTTATAGCTGTTTTAAATCCAGTTTATCCCTCCATACCAACCAGCAGGTGGTGGTGGCGTATAGCGGTGGGCTGGACTCCTCGGTGTTACTCCACCTTGCGGCCCGCCTTCGCGCCGAGTTGCCACAACTCGATGTCGGGGCTGTGCATATCCACCATGGATTAAGTCCGAATGCCGATGACTGGCTGAGACACTGTCAGGCACAGTGTCAGGCTTTGGCACTGCCGTTTGTCAGTCAGCGTGTCAATTTAGCCTCGGGTTCAAGACAAAGTCTGGAAGCGCTGGCCCGCGATGCCCGCTATCAGGCGATAACCGCCTTGACGAAGGAAGATACTGTGGTGTTGCTTGGTCAGCATCAGGACGACCAATTGGAAACAGTCTTGCTGCAGCTCAAACGGGGCGCCGGTCCCAAAGGGCTGGCCGCTATGGCACAAGTTCAACAACGTTTGGGACGTACTTATCTACGCCCGTTACTTTCCCATCGCAGAGAGGAGTTGGAAGCCTACGCAAACTTATACGGACTGCGCTGGATTGAAGACGAGTCAAATCTGGATCAGGGCTTTGAACGGAATTTTTTACGCCATGCTGTGATCCCTTCACTTAAACAGCGGTGGCCGGCTATTACCCAGACGGTGTCCCGCAGTGCCAGGTTATGTGCCGAGCAACAGCAGTTGTTAGAAGAGGTGAGCAAAGAACGTTTGCAGACTGTGCAAGTTGGTGCAGATTACTTGGATATACAAGCGCTGCAAAAGTTCAGCAAAGCCTGGCAGCAGCAATTAGTGAGGCTGTGGTTGCAAGAGGCACAGGTTCAAGCGCCTCCAGAGCAACTTTTGCAGCGTTTAGACCGCGAGTTATTCGATGCAAGGGAAGATGGCCAACCCTGTCTGAGTTGGGGGGAGTGGCAGTTTCGTCGTTTCCGCCAGCGTCTGTATTTGCTTAAACGCAATCTTGGCGAGAAAAACACGCCTAAGGTTTGGCTGGGACAATCGTCATTGTTGTTAGAGGATGGACGGCAACTACTTTTCATTCGCGACCCAGATGCCGAAGATTTGCCAAAGCTTTACCTGCTACCTGGGCAGCAGGTACAGATTTGTTTTAACGAACTGTCTCATCCGTTTTGCCCGGCAGGGGAGAAACATCATAAACCGCTGAAACAATGGTTCAAACAAGCCGATATTCCGCCCTGGCAGCGCCAAGCCATGCCGTTAGTGCTGATTGACGGAAAACTGGCCGCCGTGGTGGGCTGGACGGTTGATCGCGATTTTTGTCAGCCATCAACTGGTACGACAGCCTGGCGGCTTGAACTTGCCGGTTGAGGCAAGACCATGCCGCTATCAGGCGGTACGGCAGAGCGGGTAACTACGCTGTTTATCCTGATATAACTGTACATCGGCTCGTTCAAATAAAGCGTCCGGCTCGTCACCGTCTTGATACAGGCTGGCCCCGATACTACAGCGCATCTGATGGCGCGCGAGTATGGGCTGTTCCAACATGGTACGGCGGATCCGTTGGCTGATGCGTCGCAGCGCTACGCTATCGGCGTCCTGGATAACGCAGCAAAACTCATCGCCACCAAAGCGAAACGCAAAATCCGTGTCACGTAAACTGGCCGTGATAACGGTGGCCATGGCTTGCAGCACTTTGTCACCTTCCTGATGGCCAAATTTATCATTGACGGATTTAAATCTGTCCATGTCTATCATCAGCAGGCCAAAAGTGGTGCCTGTACGACGACTGTGGCTGAATTGACGGGACAACACGTCATTAAACGCCGCGCGGTTGCCAAGGCTGGTTAGGCTATCCTTACTGGCCAGGCACTTGATGTTGTGGTGTTCGATGACGTTTTTCAGTGATGGCACTGCGATATCGTGCAGTTCTTCCAATACCCGGTTTTCCATTGCACTGGGGACTTTAGCGAAGCAATAGCTCACCATGATACCGCTTTGTTCACCCACGCTCATACGCTTGCTGTAGGTGGCTTCACGCCCCCATTGCAATGCCCCTTGTGGCCAGCGAATAGTAAGGCCGCAAACCGGAATTCTGGCGGCAAGCTGCATCAAAAAGGTATGACCAAAGAGCTGGGCATCTAAGCTGCCGATCAGTTGCTCTAATACCGAAAGACGTTCGGCATCAGAGATCAGCTTGTCTTGCTGACTGAATTGGAAAAAGCCCTCGTAGCTCATGCTATTCTGAATTGGAGTAAGTTGTTCCAACATTCGCTCCCGCATGTCAGCGAATTGCCGACAACCTGTGCTAAATTGATATCTAATAAACATTTAGCAAAGTTCGTGCCGAAAGCTAGATTAAGCTTTATGACATCGTCACAGGAGATTGAATGGAAAACAGTTTTTTTCATTTACTGGTGTTGATGGCCGTGGCCATTACGATGGTTTGGAGCTTTCGTCGCGTCAATTTACCGCCGATCCTGGCATATCTGGCCTGTGGAATAGTAGCCGGCCCTGAACTACTCAATTTGTTTCCACATGAGGAGAGCATTCATTTCGTTGCCGAATTAGGCATAGTTTTTCTGCTGTTTACCCTGGGGTTGGAGTTTTCATTGCCGAAGATGATGGCTATGCGTCATCTGGTGTTTGGCTTGGGCTTCGGGCAGGTGTTACTGACACTGTTGCTGTTTATGGGCCTGAGTATGCTATTGGGACTGGACAGCAAAGGGGCCTTTGTCATCGGGGCGATGTGTGCCTTGTCCTCAACCGCCATTGTCATAAAGCAGTTATCCGAGATGGGGCGGTTGAATACCTCCAGAGCTCAAATGGCGGTGAGTGTATTGCTGTTTCAAGATCTGGCCGTTGTGCCATTTCTTATTGTCATTCCTTTGCTGGCCAATGACAACGAGCAGAATTTGTCGCAGGCTATTTTGATTGCGGTGCTCAAAGGCGGGCTGGTCATCAGCATTCTGATGTCGGTGGGCAAATGGTTACTGCCGCGGGTGTTCAGTGAAGTGGCGCGAACCCGCACTGATGAACTTTTTGTGCTGACTACTGTGTTGGTGACGCTGCTGGCTGGCGGCCTTACCTATGTATTTGGGCTGTCCATGGCGTTAGGGGCGTTTTTGGCCGGGATGATGTTAAGCGAGAGCCAATACCGGCATCAGTTGGAAGCGGATATCCGGCCTTTTCGAGACATCTTGATGGGGCTGTTTTTTATCACCATCGGAATGAAGCTTGAGTTTGGCCCGTTGTTAGATTACTGGCATTGGGTGCTGGCCGGCGTGTTACTGATGATGTTGGCTAAGATTCTAATTTTACGCGCCGTGGCTTGGTTTTTCAGAGCACCAGCTAGCGATGCGTGGGCGGCAGGAATCAAGTTGTGTCAGATGGGGGAGTTTAGTTTTGTGCTGGCTTCTTTGGCCCTATCCCAGCAAATCCTTGATGCTCAGATGGCGTCGTTATTGTTGTCTGCCGGTATCATCAGTATGGCACTGACACCCTATTTGATCAGTCAGGCCAAACATCTGGCAAGTAATCTGACCCAACCCTTACCGGTTGAGGCTGAGGATATTCCTGTATCTCTAACCGGCAAATCCGGGCATGTGCTTATTTTTGGCTTTGGACGGGTAGGGCAGTCTGTGGCGCGCATGCTGAAAGTTGAAGGCATTGCCTATGTAGCCATCGACGCCGATCCTATTCGTGTTCAGGAAAGCCGGCATGCAGGAGAGCCGGTTACCTTTGGTGATGTGTCCAGCAAAGATATTTTGCGAGCCGTTGGAATAGAGCGGGCTAAGCTGGCGATACTCACTTTTGACGAACATAGTAAAGCCGTCAGTGTATTAAGTGCGGTGAATGCCTTGCATCCCGACTTACCTGTGGTGGTCAGAACCCGCAAAGATTACCGTATGGAAGAACTCTATCTGGCCGGCGCTTCACAGGTTGTACCTGAAATTCTAGAGGGCAGCCTGATGTTGGTGTCACAAGTGCTGCATTTGTCTGGTGTGCCCATGTCCCGCATTCTTAAGCGGGTAAGGGCTGAGCGGAAAAATCACTATGGACAGATGCACGGCTTTTTTCCTGGTGAGACCACCGAAGTCACTTATGAAAAGCAGAGTAAATTGGAGTTTCTGCACGCCGTGGTTTTGGGGCCCGATGCCTGGGCCATTGGCAAAACCCTGGGACAGCTTGAATTGGATGCCGTTCGGGTAACACTAAAAGGTGTCAGGCGAAATGAGCGGGAGTTGGCAAGCCCAGATGCAAGTTGGCAGTTTGCGGCGCAGGATATCTTGGTGATTGCGGGTAAACCCAGACGAGTGGAGCGCGCCGAACGTTATCTGCTTGAAGGACCGTAATATTTTACCGTCATCGGGACGCCAAACCTAAAGGCTACTATATTGATAGAACAAGAATAATCCCTTCTGCCGGGACAAGGAACTCTGATGGAACAGCACTTCTCTGATGTCTTTCGCACCGA
Organism: Bowmanella pacifica; assembly: GCF_014645355.1. GTDB lineage: Bacteria > Pseudomonadota > Gammaproteobacteria > Enterobacterales > Alteromonadaceae > Bowmanella > Bowmanella pacifica. The sequence goes on from NZ_BMLS01000005.1 coordinate 79,111, forward strand.
TTATATGCCCCATGGCCACTGCTACCTGTGGAAACCTGAGATTTTGTGGCTGAATGTTTTTTCCGATGCGGCCATCGCCGCAGCATATTTTACCATTCCATTGGTTCTGTATTTGTTTGTCCGGCAACGCCAGGATATTCGTTTTGGCTGGATGTTGTATTTATTCGCTGCCTTTATCCTCTGTTGCGGAATCACCCATCTGTTCGGTATTTATACCGTCTGGCAAGGGGCTTATGGCTATCACGGCATCGCTAAGCTGATAACGGCTGTTGTGTCTATGACAACGGCATATGTGTTGATAAAGAAGCTGCCTGATATGGTCGCGATTCCCAGTGTTACGGAGTATGCCAAACATAAAGAGTTGGTCTATCAGGCCGAATTGGACAGGCTGGAACTGATACGTGAACAGGAAAGACTGGCCACGGTACGCTTAGCCGTGGAAGGTTCCCCCTTTGGGATGCTGGTAACTGATGCGCAAGGGCATATCCGTATGGTCAATACAGCCCTGACCCGCATGTTTGACTATCAGGAGGAGGAATTACTAGACCAACATGTCAACACACTGTTACCCGCAGAGCAACGAGGCCATCACCGAAAGTTAGTGGAAGAAATCAGTGTCGGGATCCGAAGCTCCGGTTTGATGACATCACGAGTGGTATATGGGGTGGGTAAGACAGGGACTAAGATCCCGGTCGAAGTTACTTTGTACCGCAGTGAGCTGGACGGTGAAGTTCGGGTATTCGCCACTGTGGTGGATATTAGCGAGCGCTTGTCATATCAGGCTAAGCTGGTGGAAGCCAATGACCGTTTTGAAAGGGTCATCTCGGGTTCACGTGATGCTCCGTGGGAGTGGTATCCAACAAGTAACAGTAACTGGTTCTCGCCCCGTTTTCTGGCTCTGTTGGGCTGGCCTGCTAACGTTCCCCCGCATATTGATACCTGGAAGGAGCATATTCATCCGGATTATCTGGACAAAGTCATGGAGCACCTAAAAGAGCACGTGGAGCGTGGCACCAAGTACGATATCAACTATCTGGGACGGGCAGCGGACGGCAGTTATCACTGGTTTAATACCAGAGGTGACAGTCAACGTGATGAACAAGGTAATGTGGTGGTGATGTCCGGTATGGTCTCGGATGTGCAGGAAGAAAAAGAACTGGAAGCGGAACTGATGCACAAATCGGCATTTCTCGAGTCGGTATTTACCGGTGCATCCTGTGGTTTATTGGTAGTGGACTGGCGAGATGATGAGGAAGTATGGGTATCGGCTATCAATCATCGTTTTGCTGCCATGTTGGGTCTTGAAAACTCAGAACTTGAGCCGCAATCCCTAACCATGTTGAGCAGGCGTGACCAAAGTGGTGTGATAGGACGCTTGCAGGACTTCTTACAGGGCAATGCTCGCGAGGATAACACAAGCGGCTCTTCCGGGCTGGTGCATGCTGTGCAAGGGCGTTGGTTCCAGATTGATGTACATCCCATCTGTGATGTTCATGGTGACTGGTTCAGGGTCATTGTATCCAGCAGTGATGTGACGGAGCTGAAATATGCCGAGCAGCGGCTGGAGAGCACCCTGAAGGAGAAGGTGTCATTGCTCAACGAGGTGCATCACAGGGTGAAAAACAACCTGCAGATTGTCAGTAGCCTGATGGATATACAAAGCCGTCAGGTCAAGAAAGAACAGCAAGCGGCGCTCAGTGATCTGAAAAACCGCATTCGTGCAATGGCCTTGATCCATGAGTTGCTATATCAGAATGACAGTGTCGCCTCTATCAATCTGCAAAGTTACGTACACCGGCTGGTGAATCTCATTGGTGACACACTTAGCCCGTTAAGCCGAGAGCAGTTAAATCTAAACCTGACGGACGGCGGGGAGCCGTTAAATATCAACATTAATCAGATGGTGCCATTAGGGTTGTTAATCTGTGAGGCTGTGACCAATGCCTTTAAGTATGCCTTTAAGGACAGAGAGGGGACGCTGACGGTCAAGATGGCACGCCAAGACGGATTACTGCAATTGGAAGTCTGTGACGATGGGCCGGGCTTTGATCAGACCTTGTTTGAAAACGCCAGCTTGTCCAGTCAGCTGGGCTTTAGTTTAATGAAGACCTTTGCCAAACAAGCCGGTTTCAGTTTGCAGGTAGATGGGCACGCCGGAACTTGTGTTCGGTTGTCTGAACTTTCCGCTGAATAGTGCTTGAAGCGGGTAATATATACTCAAGAAGGGTAACTAACAGGTTTAAAAGAGCCCCTTGTTACTCTGTTGTTTGTCTGGCAGGTATTTTAGTAGCTCCGCCAGCGGCATGGGCCTGGCGAAGTAATAGCCTTGCAGGCTGTCTACGCCCTTCTCCCGCAGGTATTGTAGTTGCTCTGCGGTTTCAATGCCTTCTGCGGTAATCGCCAAGCCTAAACTTCTAGCGAGGTTGATAATGGCTTCAATGATAATTTGATGGCGGGCATCCTGGCTCAGGTTATCCACAAAGGTGCGGTCAATCTTTAGTGTGTTAACCGACATCTCCGCTAAGCGAGACAGGGATGAGTAACCTGTACCAAAGTCATCAATGGCAATATTGATCCCCAGTTTATTAATCTGCCAAAGTAACATGGCGGCGTTTTCGGATTGCAGTGTGCTTTCTGTCACCTCCAATTCAAGATCTGCAGGATTGACCTGGCAGTCCTGAAGCATTTCGTTGAGTGCATCCAAAATTTCGCTGTCTTTCAGTTGGATTCCAGAAACATTAACCGCCACCCGGATACCACCCAATCCCCGTTCTTCCAGCAGCTTTATCAGCATGCAGGCTTCTCGTAGCATATGCAGGCCAATGCTCTGGATAAGCCCGGTTTCTTCGGCGACAGGAATAAAGGCATCCGGGGATACCATGCCCACATCCTTGTCTATCCAGCGACACAGGGCTTCTACCGCTACTACATCGCCACTTTGTGCATCCACTATAGGTTGCCAGAATGCCGTAATGCTCTCTTCGGTTAGTGCCTTACGCAGTCCCTGTTCGATAAACAGTCTGTAGCGCACCACATCGACCAGATCATCAGAGTAAAAGGTGTAGGTATACTTGCCTTTGCGTTTTGACTCATACATAGCGGCATCAGCATGTTTGAGCAGTGACGCCGCGCAGTCGACAGTCTCATCGGCAATAGCCACCCCTATACTGCAGGTCACCATAATTTCCCGTCCGCAGATATTGAATGGCTCGTTGCAGATAGCAATGATTTTTTGGGCCAGCTTTTCGAAGTCTTCCTGGCGCTCTATTTGTTCTACGATAACCACAAACTCGTCACCGCCGAGTCGGATAAGAATATCCTCTACGCGCATGATGTGTTGTAAACGCTGGGAAAACTCTACCAACAATTGATCGCCCGGCTCGTGTCCCATGGAGTCGTTAATTAACTTGAAGGAATCGATGTCGATGAAGAACAAACCAATTCGCTCTTCCTCGCCACATTTCATGTCTGCCAGCACCTGATTCATCAGGTTACGGTTGCCTAAGCCGGTCAGGCTATCGCGATAAGCCATGCGGTTAAGCTCCCGCTCGGCTTTTTTCAACGACGAGATATCGGTCAGAATCATGATGTAGAGCTCAGGATTATGTTCGCTGGCCTGAATACGGGTAACGGTTTGCAGGGCGTGAAAGTGACTATGGTCCTTTCTGTGTACCACCACTTCGTGGCGGGCATTTTTATGCTCCTCCGAGAGTATTTCATCATGTCGTCGATTCCCGGACAGCACAGTGGATACCGGGGCGCCAATCACGTCATTGGCGGAAAAGTCGGTGTGTTTGTAAAAGGCCTTGTTGACCGAGCGGATACTAAAATCTGAATAAAGAACGATAACGGACTCATCAATATTGGCCAGGATGTTATAGGCAGTGCGCAGTTCGTTGACGAAATTTTCCCGCTCGGAAACATCTTTGACCGCGCCGATGCGCACTAAGCCATTTTCTAATGTCATGTCACTCAGGTAGAGCTCAATCCAGCGCTCTTCTTGTTCGGCGTAATCCTTGCTCTTCAGCTTGATGGTCCGACTTACGTTTTTGCCGCTTTTAAGCAGCTCTTCCAGCTTTGCTAACTCATCAACATTTTCCAGTGCCAGTCGGGTAAAAAAGTCATGGGCTTTGACCTCAACCCTGTCGCCACTGATATTGACCTGATCGCCAAAAAGCCCCTCAAACAAGATGGTGCCGCGTTGTACGTTGTATTCCCATAAGCCGAGTTTGGCAGCATGCACGGCGGCTTTGAGGCGCTTTTCTGAACGCTCTGTGATTTTCTCGTATTTATGGCGTGATAGTGCGGTCTCAATACTGGCTTTTAATTCCCTGACATTGTAAGGCTTCACAATATAACCGTAGGGGGCGGTGAGCCCCGTGCGCCGGATCAAATCATCACTGGTATAGGCGGTTAGGTAGACCACCGGGATATGTAATTCCGAACCTATGCGTTGGGCCGCATTAATGCCGTCGCCTCCCGCCCCCAGATTGATGTCCATCATCACGAGGTCTGGTTGATGCTCGGAGGCCATGTCAAAGGCCTCTTTTTCCGAGCTGGCAATGCCGCAGACAAGATAACCACAATCCTGCAAATCCAAAGAGAGGTTCAAGGCGATTAGTTGTTCGTCCTCGACAATCAACAATGTGCTTTTTTCCATTACTCTTCCTTGCTGCACAAAAACCGGTTGGATATCAGTCTGGTGGTCTAGAATGGAAAAAGCTCCCTTTTAGAGACCTTCCCCTCAATCAGATTTAGTCTAAGACTGGTCAGATTTCCAGAAAGGCGCGAATTTCATCCAGTCTTTGCAGGCCATCTTTCAGTCCTTGGTCCATAACGGCCTGGCAGAAATGGCCTTCAAACATCAGGTAGCTTAATAAGCTTGATTGGGAGTCCGGCTTAGCGCCCATGATCCGCATCAGGGTCCGGATGCCATAGGGCAGGCGACGGTAATGCTCGGACGCCAGCTCATTAATGTTTGCCCCTGGGTTGATAACCAGGCATTCAACGGGTTTAAGGTGAGTAGCTTTGCGCTGCTTATCATTTAACAGCGAGAGGGTGTGATTAATTCGGTACAAGCGCTCCAGGTCGGAGTGCAGGGTATCGGCAAAAATGGTATCCAGCAGATGACCCGCTATCATGGCGCTGCTGGGATAATCTTGTAATTGATGACGGCGATCGGGTTTAGGTTGCTCCACCCCAATGATCAGGATTTTTTCTGCGCCCAGGTGAATAGGAGAACTTAACGGCGAAAGTTGGTGAATGGAGCCGTCACCGAAATATTGCTCTTCAATTTTTACCGGCGGAAACACTAACGGGATGGCGGAGGAGGCCATCAGGTGCTCCACGTTCAACTGCGTCTTGACCCCTTGTCGCTTGGATCTTTGCCAGGGGGATAATTCCGGAATCCCCTGAAAAAAACTGATGGAATCATTGCTGCTAAAGCTTGAGGCAGTGATGCTTATCGCCTTGAGATGGCCGGTTAACAAGTTGCGGTCGATACGCTCAAAATCCAGGGTCTTTTTGAGCAGTTGCCTCAACGGCTGGTTGTTCAGCAAACTGGATGGGCGATTGCCATTGGTTGCCGTGCGTAGCATCTGCAATTGGTTGCCTGCCAGGTAGCCAAATAGGGGCAGCATGTCACTTTGATAAACCTGCTGAGGATGAAAGTTTTTCCATACCCATTCAAGCTTTCGTACCCCAAGGTGATAGCAAGACGCAAAACAGGCTAATGCTGTTGCATTAATGGCACCGGCTGAGGTGCCGCAGATTATGGGGAAGGGCAGGCTGTGATTACGCGGCAGCAGGCTGGTAATGGCTTTGAGAACACCAATCTGATAGGCCGCGCGCGCGCCGCCACCGGTAAGTAATAAGGCAAATCTATGGCGCTGCAACATCAATGTCACTCATTGCTGGTCAAAATCAATACTCATGCCTTCAGCGGCGGCAAAGACATGGATAGACATCTGTCCAATATCAATAATGTCGCGGCAATGCTGCTGAATATGATCAATTTCATCATCGGTGCGGGTATCGTCATGGCTATACAAGGCCAGGGACTTTGCCCGACAAGCCATAGCCAATTTTACCGCTTCTTCGGCTACTGAGTGTCCCCAGCCGGCTTTTCTCGGCATATCCTGGTTTTGATACTGGGCGTCATGAATTAATAAGTCAGCGCCGTTGGCAAAACTCACCCAGTCTAAAAAGCTGGTGGCGCGCTGATAGGGCGGGTAGAGCTCATTGTCGGTGATATAGGCAACTTTAACCCCGTCCGCTTCAATCAGGTATGAGCTGCCGCTACCCGGGTGATTCATGCTCATCCTGGCTATAGTGGCACTGCCTATTTGCCAGTTGTTTTGCTGCTCAGGCAGCGGACATAATTCAATCGTGGCCGGGAGATCTTGATAATGCACGGGGAAGAGGCTGCCACTCATTTGTTTGAGAACAGCGTCCTGCTCATCCAATTGGGTTTTTCCTGGCACAATCTGAATTCTACGCCCCGCCTGGTAGATAGGTGAGAAAAAAGGAAAGCCCTGGATATGATCCCAGTGATTATGGCTAAGCAGCAGGTAAATATCATTCTGTTGGGTAACCAGCTTATTGCCTAAGGCTTTGATACCGGTTCCTGCGTCCAGAATAATATCTGTGCCGTCGTTTAAAGCGATATGCACACAGGCTGTATTGCCGCCGTAGCGAATATAGGCTGCACCCGGCGTCGGGATTGACCCCCTAACACCATAAAATGTTAATTTCATGCCTCAACCTGCTGCATTTTTTCAGCAATCAGCACCAAGGTACTTACTGCTCTCCCTTGATTTATAAGGAAATCCCTTGACCGATCTTTACTCTAATTAAAGGTTGAGTATAAACCAAGCGAAAATTCGCTAAAGTCCTGGCCGTTATCTGTATTTATCTGGAAGTATATTTACGGCGAGTTAGCTTTTTAGGTATTGGCTTGATGCTAGTTCAGCCGCTTGTGCTCAGCATGGATGGGTCTGGTGGGGAACGCGAGAAACAAAATGGGGTGCATCGGCACCCCATTTTCAATCAATAGCGGTTGAATAACCTGCTTTGACGCCGCTACAGCGCCTGGATAAAACTCAGCACCTTGTCCAAATCCAGCAACTGCTTTTCGCCGCTGCGGCGACACTTATACTCCACCTGGTTTTCATCCAGATTACGCTCACCCACAACGATATGGTGTGGAACACCCAGCAGCTCCATATCCGCAAACATAACGCCGGGGCGCTCTTTACGGTCGTCAAACATTACCTCGATCCCGGCTTGTTGCAGGGCGTTGTATAGGGCCTCAGCAGCTTCCTGAATACGATGCGACTTATGCATGTTCATAGGGATAAGGGCAACCTTAAATGGCGCTATGGCGTCAGGCCAGATGATGCCGTACTTATCATGATTCTGTTCAATGGCGGCGGCCACAATACGGGATACGCCGATACCATAGCAACCCATGGTCAGTACCTGATGTTTACCGGATTCGGTCAGAACACCGCAGTTCATTGCCTGGGAGTATTTCTCACCCAACTGGAAGATGTGACCCACTTCGATGCCACGTTTAATCTCCAATGTACCCCGGCCATCAGGTGAAGGATCGCCAGCCTGAACGTTGCGAATGTCCGCTACTGTAGGTAGGGCAACGTCACGTTCCCAGTTGATGTTGAAGTAATGCTTGCCGTCCTGGTTTGCACCGGCTCCAAAATCACTACAGAGGCTGACAGCGCGATCGGCAATGATGGGCATATTTAGATTAACCGGTCCCAAGGAGCCTGGACCTGCACCAATGGCGGCTCTGATTTCTTCTTCACTGGCAAAGGTCAGTGGGGAGGCAACCTCTTCAAGCTTATCGGCTTTGATCTCGTTAAGTTCGTGGTCACCACGCACCAGCAACGCCACTAAGTCGCTGCCAGCAGCTTCACTGCCTTTGACTATCAGGGTTTTGATGGTTTTCTCAATGGGCAGCGAAAACTGTTCTACCAGCTCATTGATGGTCTTGGCATTGGGTGTATCCACCAGTTGCATATCCGCGCCAGGCGCGGCGCGTTCACCAGCAGGGGCCAGTGCTTCGGCCATTTCGACGTTGGCGGCAAATTCAGAGGCATTACTAAAGACAATATCGTCTTCACCGGAGTCGGCCAGTACATGGAACTCATGCGACATGCTGCCACCGATTGAACCGGTGTCGGCAAGCACCGGACGGTATGCCAAGCCAATGCGTTCAAAAATATTGCAGTAGGCCTGGTACATATCCTGGTAGGTCTTTTCCAGACAATCCTGAGTCAGGTGGAACGAGTACGCATCTTTCATGGTGAATTCTCGACCACGCATGACACCGAAACGGGGGCGAACTTCGTCACGGAATTTGGTCTGAATCTGGTAAAGATTGATAGGAAGCTGTTTGTAGCTGCTTACTTCTCGTTTGACTAGGTCAGTAATGACTTCTTCATGGGTGGGCCCTAAGACAAAATCACGCTGGTGGCGATCTTTAACACGCAGCAACTCGGGACCATACTCTTCCCAGCGACCGGACTCTTGCCACAAATCGGCAGGCTGCACCACGGGCATCAACACTTCAATGGCACCGGCTTTGTCCATTTCTTCGCGCACGATAGTGGCAACTTTGTTCAGTACGCGCAAACCACTCGGCAACCAGGTGTAGAGTCCCGAAGCCAGCTTACGAATAAGGCCGGCGCGCAGCATTAACTGATGGCTGATGACTTCTGCATCGGCTGGCGTTTCTTTTTGAGTCGCTAATAAATACTGACTGCTTCGCATAGTTCTACTTACCTGGTATCTAAAAGTGCTACGAGGGCAGACCCTGATTCATTGCCTGCCAAACGTTAAGCTAATTGTGGTGGTTGTCAGCGTACTGACAGGGAAAATTGGCGCCATTCTAGCAGTGCTTTGTGAGGGGCTAAAGGCAAAACTGTATTGTCTGTGAGAATATCTCGTCAAGGGACTAAACAGTCTGGATTTCAATCACCAGACTTTCTTGCTGTCTTACCTGCCAACGTATATTAAAGCGGCCAAGATGCATGCCAAATTCTTGAGTTTCATGCTGTTTTTTCTTATAGGCCGGTCTGGGATCCTGAGCCAGTACTTGTTTTATGAGGTCGGTAATACCGGGGGATTGTCGTTCGGCTTTCAGCAGACTGGGAATGACCTCAGCGGCATAGTGTACTTGCATATCGGGAGCCGGGGCTGTGTTGGCAAACCCTCCGCTCGCATCGGGTATGGCATCGGCATAGGGCAAATAAGGTTTAATGTCCAGAATTGGGGTGCCGTCCATGAGATCCATGCCACGTACTTTTAGCAGGAGTTGCCCTTTTTGCTGTTCAATACCCAAGTTTTCAACCACGGATAAGCCAATGGCGTTAGGTCTGTGTGTGCTGCGGGTGGCAAACACACCGAGTTTGGCATTGCCCCCTAAACGCGGCGGACGTACTAACGGACTCCAACCACGTTGAGCCGTTTGATGGAATTGGAACAGTAGCCATAAATGAGAAAATGCGTCTATGCCTCTGAATGCATTGGCATCGGCAAAGGCGGTACACAAATGAATCTCGCCTTGCGCCTGTTTTACCAAACCCGGCTGGCGGGGGATGGCAAACTTCTCTTTATATGGCGTATGAATAATACCTATGGGTGTAAGTTGCATAGCCTGCTTTTACGTCATAATTTGCAACATTTTCAAGGCTAAAGGTAATAATTACAAAACCTTTTAGCGCTAGAGTCGTTGTCAGGCACTGGACTTGCTCCTGTTTGCTCATTCCCGACTAGGGTGTAGTAATCAGAAGAGGTTGAATTTGAATGAAATTTGCCCTCAACAGGTTGGCGCATCCTATCTTTACCCACCTTTTAGGTGGGTTTTTTTTTGCCGTTCAGGCATGCTGAGACTAGCAATGGAAACCTTTGAACGCAGCATGCTGTCTATCAAGGGTTGAAATTAGGGCAAGCGTGCCCATATGGCTAAAGATCTTTCTAACTCTTTGATCATTTAAGGAATCTTATGATCTCAGTAAAGAACCTCTGCAAACAGTTCGGCCGCTTTACCGCTGTCGATAACCTTTCCTTCGAGGTCAGGCCGGGTGATATCGTCGGTTTTCTCGGACCTAATGGTGCAGGTAAATCCACCACCATGAAGATGCTGACGGGGTTTCTAGCCCCAAGCAGCGGCGAAATCCGTATTTTCGATCTGGATATGGCGCAGTCCGCCAAGCAGATCCAGCGAAGCCTGGGGTATTTGCCCGAGGGGGCGCCTGCCTATGGTGATATGACGCCATTGCAGTTTCTCAATTTTATTGCTGATATCCGGGGGCTGAAAGGGCAGCAAAAGAAACAAAGGTTGGCCGATGTCATTGACATGGTTGAGCTGCATTCTGTGTTAAACCGTCCTATAGACAATCTGTCTAAAGGCTTTAAGCGCCGTGTGGGACTGGCCCAGGCTATTTTGCATGATCCCCAAGTGTTAATTCTGGATGAGCCCACCGATGGCTTGGATCCCAATCAAAAGCATCAGGTCAGGGAGCTGATTCAAAATTTATCTAAGGACAAGATAGTGATCATCTCCACCCATATCCTTGAAGAAGTCACAGCGGTGTGCAACCGGGCGATGATTATCGCTGGTGGCAAAATGTTGTTTGACGCCAGTCCGGATGACTTGCAGCGCCGCTCTCGTTACTACAAAGCCATTAGCCTGCACTTTACCCAGATGACGGATATCTCCGGCCTGGCCGAGTTGCCCGGCGTGGAAGACATGGAAATCGAGAAACATAGCGGCAGGGTGGTGCTCTTTCCTGAGCATCAGCAGGATATTATGCCGGTGGTTTCCGCTTATATAAAAGATCGCGGACTACAGGTAGATAGCCTGTATGAAGAACAAGGGCGCTTGGATGATGTGTTCAGACAAATGACCGCGGAGGTAAGTGAATAATGGTCGGTACGCTGTTTAGGCGCGAGTTCGCCAGTTATTTTGCCACCCCGGTGGCTTACGTGTTTATTTTGATTTTTCTGATGCTCAGTGGCGTGTTCAGTTTTTATATCGGAAATTTCTATGAACGTGGCCAAGCGGATCTGCTGCCATTTTTTAATTTCCATCCCTGGCTTTATTTGTTTTTGGTCCCGGCCATGGCCATGCGCAGTTGGTCGGAAGAACGTAAAAGCGGCAGCATCGAATTATTGATGACGCTGCCAGTGACCGTCTGGCAGGTCATGTTAGGAAAATTCCTGGCCGCTTGGGCGGTGTTGGGACTGGCCTTACTATTAACTTTTCCGCTCTGGGTCACCGTTAACTATCTTGGTGACCCGGACAACGGCATTATTCTGGCAGCCTATCTCGGTAGCTGGTTGATGGCAGGGGCGTTCCTGGCTATTGGTATTTGTATGTCAGCCCTGACGAAAAGCCAGGTGGTGGCCTTTATCCTGGCCGTAGTGGTGTGCTTCCTGTTTGTACTTTCCGGCAGCAGTATTGTGCTGGATGCGTTTAAAGGTTGGCTGTCGCCGATGCTGCTGGACACCTTGGCGTCTTTTAGCTTCCTCACCCATTTTGAGTCTATGGCTAAAGGGGTTATTGCCGTTAATGATGTTGGCTATTTCCTCATTGCTATTGGTATCTGGTTATATGGCGGCTTTTTGGCCGTTGAACAGAAAAAAGCGGAGTAAGGTATGCTAAATCGACTATCAACCATCGTCGCCGGCATTCTTTTACTGCTGGTATTTTTTGTATTGGTGATGCTGAACAATCAACTACTGGGTTCGGCGCGCCTGGATTTGACTGAAAATCAGGTTTATTCCTTGTCTGAGGGCAGCAAGCAGGTACTCAATGAACTTGATGAGCCTGTACATTTGTATTTCTTTTTCTCAGACCGGGCTTCTAAAGGTATGACAGGCCTGCGTAACTATGCCAACCGGGTTGAAAGTCTGCTTGAGGAGTACCGTTCGGCGTCCAAGGGCAAAGTTATCCTGCATAAGGTGGATCCTGAGCCCTTCTCCGAGGCCGAAGATGAAGCTAATCGCTTTGGTTTGACCGCTGCCAGCATTGGGGCGGCGGGAGATGCCATCTATCTTGGATTGGCGGCCCGCAATGCCTTTGATGATGAAAAAGTGATTGGCTTTTTTGACCCTCAGCAAGAGAGTTTTCTGGAGTATGAGATCAGCAAGCTGATTTATCAACTTAGTGATCCCCAACCCGTCAAAGTCACTCTGATCACTGATTTACAGGTGCAAGGCGGACAAAACCCCATGACAGGTCGTTTTGACCCGGCCTGGACCAGTATCAACCAATTACAACAATTGTACGATGTGCAGGTGCTGGGGTCAGATGTTAGCGCGGTGCCGGTGGACACGGATGTACTGTTGTTAATTCACCCTAAAAACCTCAGTGATGAACTGCTGTTTAGCGTTGATCAATATGCGTTAGGCGGCGGTAAGTTAATGGTCTTTGTTGACCCGCATCATGAGTCCGATCCTATGGCTGCCATGGGAGGCGCTAACAGTTCAAATTTGGACAAGCTATTTTCTGCCTGGGGGGTTGGGTTTGACGCCGGGCAGGTGGTGTTGGATGCGGCGACCGGGTTGGATATTCGCACCCAGTCTGGTGTCACCCGACATATGGGCTTTTTAGGTTTGGGTATCGAACAACTCGATAACTCGGATGTGATCACGCGAGGTTTGGAGTTAATTAACGGCGCTTCTTTTGGCTATTTCACTGCGCCCAAAGGGCCTGGATTAAACTGGCAACCCTTGTTGCATTCTTCGTCATCCAGCAGCCACATGGATAGCACGACTTATGCGATGACCCGTGACGCCAAACAATTGGCCAGCGGCTTTGCCAGCCGCAATCAGCAGCATGTGCTGGCGGCAAGGCTTTCAGGTAAAGCAAGCTCTGCATTCCTGACCCCACCGGAAGGAAGTGATGCCTTAACATCACTGAGTGACGGTGAGCTTAATGCGATTCTTATCGCTGACACGGATGTATTAACCGATCGTTTCTGGGTCAGTCAAAGCAATTTCTTTGGCCAGACTATCTTTACACCCTTTGCCAATAACGGCGACTTTCTGACCAATGCAGTGGAAAATCTGGGGGGCAGCAATGCACTTATTAGCGTGCGTAGCCGCGGTACCTTCTCACGTCCGTTTGATGTGGTGCAGGCACTGACGGTGAAAGCAGAGCAAGCATTTCGAGATCAGGAACAGCTATTGCAGCAAGAACTTGATGAAACAGAACAAGCATTAGCCCAATTACAGGGACAGCGCAGCGAGACTGGGGCACTGGTTCTGGATGCGCAGCAGCAACAAGCGCTGGATGATTTTATGCAGAAGAAAATTGAAATTCGTCGTGCGCTGCGTGAAGTGCGCCATCAGCTGGATAAAGACATTGAACGCTTGGGGAGCTGGCTGAAATTTATCAATATAGCCGTTGCACCTATTGTGCTGGTGATTTTACTTGGTTTGCTCGCCAGGTTGACGCGCAGAAAAGCCGGAGGGGTAAAACATGGCTAAGCATCTTCTCAGTTTATTCTTGATACTGTTGGTGGGGGTCGGCGTTGGTTGGTTTTTGCTAAAGCAGGAAGGCGGTCAGGATGTGCTGCAGCAAGGCCCGCTATTGCCTGAGCTGGCTGAGCAAGGAAGTCAAATCCAGCGTGTTGAATTATTGGATGCACAAGGGCTGTCTGTCCAGGCTGAGCAAGTTGATGGTAAGTGGCTGATCAGTAGTGAGGGTGGGTATCCGGCTGACGAAGAAAAGCTCGCCGAATTGGTTCAGGCGCTGGTGGATGCCAAGCGTTTACAAGCCAAGACTCGACAGCCAGCGCACTTCCATCGCTTGGGATTGCAGGAGCTGGATGCTCCCGAGAGCACGGTCAGTCAATTAACTCTGCAGAGTACATCACACAGTTGGCAGTTGCTGATTGGCAATACCCCAGCCAGCGGGCATGGTCGCTATGTGCGCTTTGCTAGTGATAATCAAAGTTGGCTTATCGATCAGGACATCAGTTTGCCCATGGCCGCCCGCGATTGGATGCGTCAACCCATTCTGGACTTGCAGAATGAGCAGATTGCCAGTGTGGCACGTATTGATAGTCATGGCTGGCAAATCAGCCGCGCCGCCGCTGAACAGGATTTTGTGCTGACAAACCAGCCTCAGGGCCGGGAGCTTAAGTATGCGACGGTGCTAAATGCCTTGGTAAGTAACTTACTGAATATCAACTTCGAGGAACGATTGGTGGTGGATGAGGCATTCTGGCAACAGCCATTAGAAGCCAGTATGCAGATCAACACCTTCGACGGTGAACAAATTCAGTTAAGTTTGCTTGAGCTGGAAGATAAACATTATCTGCGCTTTACGGCTAATCAGAGTCAGGCATATTGGCAAGGGGCGACTTACCTTATCTCTGGCTTTTCGGCAAATCAGTTGGCTAAGAAGACAGAGGATTTTTTGGCAGAACCCCCATTGCCACAGAATAAACTGCCCGTCGGGCATGTGGAAGAAGGTGAAGCGCCACACCGCTAGCTGATAATTTGAACCGACAAATCACAAACCCGCTCACGGCGGGTTTGTTTTTTTTTAGGAATTGCGTATTGTCTGTGCTTTCAAACTGGCTGTTGTGACCGGAGGTAAGCATGGACGCACTGATTGGCCTGATCTGTATTTTAGGGCTGATGGCCGGTGTAGTGGCCTTTTTTAAGGTATTGGGTTTACGCCGGGATTTGGATGCGTTGCGCAAGCAAGTACACAGCCTGCAGCAGGGCAACGCGGTTCCTTTACCTGCACGGCCTCCGGCACCTGTTGCCCACGCGGCGGCCAAACCTGATATCCCGCTCCCAGCTATGCCGCCCGATGTCCCACAGACAGCCCCCGAGCCCAGTGTTGCTATGCCGCCTGCGTCTATCTTTCCGCCAAACGAAGCCGCCACCTCAACGCATCATAAAGGCGGTCTGGCCACTACCCTTAAAAGCTGGCAAAAGCGTTTTGAACAAAATGGCATGGTATGGATTGGTGCCCTGGCATTGGCCGTGGGCGGCATTTTTCTGGCTAAGTACAGCCTCGAAATGGGCTTGTTGTCACCTGTGGCCAGGGTCATTCTTGGGGCCGGATTTGGGCTGGCGCTGATTGCCGCGTCTATGTGGTTGCATCATCGCTCGGTACCCTTTGAAGGTTGGGCTAACTATGTGCCAGCGGCTTTGGCCAGTGGCGGCTTTATTACCTGTTTTACCATGGTACTGCTGGCGTATCATGGCTATACGATGCTGGGGCAAATACCCGCGTTTATTTTATTAGCTTTGATCGCTCTGGCGGCCAGTTACCTGTCGTTGCTGTTTGGGCCGCTGCTGGCCGCCATTGGTATTGTCGGCGCGTATACAGTGCCGCTATGGGTAAGTAGTGATAGTGGTAATCTGTTTGCTTTACTCAGCTATGTGAGTTTCGTCAGTTTGTCGGTATTGCTGCTGGCCAAAAGGGTGCAGCAAGCCTGGTTGTGGAAAGCCCTGTACCTTGGGCATTTTGGCTGGTACCTCGCCGCACTTGGGCTTGGCCAACCCACCGACAACCTGACCTTTGCCGGCTTCATCCTGTTGACATTATATGTATTGGTTATCGCGCCAGTCTGTGGCTGGTTGCTAGGTCAGCGAGAATTTACCGCCAGGCCATTTAAACGGCTTTGGCAACCAAACCTTGTCAACCTGGCACTGGCTGCATTGTTGATACCCGCCTTAATCTACTGTTTAAGTGCAGCCTATCAGCCTGGCACTTTGATGTTGGTGCTGACGCTAGCCGTTACCTTAATCATTCTACCGCTGCTTAACAGTCGTTTTGACCATGCGGCATTGCTGAGCGTGCTCTGTCTGTTGGTGGGAATTTGGGTTGTGCCGCCTCCTGGTTTAGTGACGGATATCAGCCAGTTATTGCAAGACGGTTACCTATTGGTGCTGGCAAGCAGCCTGGTAATGTTTGTTTATGGATTTTGGTTTGGGTGTGGCCAGCCTGCACGTTTGGTCTTTCATCTGCTTGCCGCCTTTGCGCCTTTTGTCCTTATTGGTGTGGGCTATGCGTTGGCCCCTTATGGCGATACGGGCTTGCTCTATCCCCTTTGGGCAACGGTTTTGCTGTTAATGGCCATGGTATTGGCTCTACAGGCAAAGCACCTTACAGACAACTGGCAAGCTTTTTGTTACCTGGCGGGTAGCAATGCCAAGCTGTCGCTGAGTTTAACCATGCTGCTGGACGGCAGTACACTGACGCTGGCGTTGCTGGTACAAGTGCTGGCGGTGAGCTATCTGGCCAAGCAAAGGGCAGTGGCGTTACCTCACTGGATCATTAAAGTACTGGTTAGTCTGGTGCTGTTGCGTTTGAGCTTTGCGCCCTGGACACCAGACTATGAAGGACTGATGCTGCTTGGTGTGCACTGGTCGCTGGTGATTTATCCTCTGGCAATCGGACTCTTCTACGCTACTGCCCGGTTATGGCGGGAATCTTCGCTACAAGCCTGGTTACAAGGGGCCATCCTGCACTTAGTAGCGTTGCTGGTGACTACAGAAACCAGCTATTGGCTGGTAGGGCATTATCCCTGGCCGGGGCAGCTTGTTTTTAAAGAGATGGTTTTGCTGGCCATGAACTGGTGGCTGCTGGGCAGCCTGTACTTGTATCGCGTGCGTTTTGCCGGCGCGTTGGCTGGGCTTTATCAAACTGCCGGTGGACTGTTGTGGCTGGGTGGGGGCTTGTTGCAACTACAGTTGCTGTTCGCCGAGAACCCTTTTATCTACCCGCAAGCCGTGGGCTCCTGGCCGGTACTTAACTGGCTAATCCCTTTATGGGGAATTCCGACGCTGCTGGTCTGGTATTTGTCCCGTCAGCATTTGAGCGGCAAAGCCGCCGAAGTGGCAGGGTGGGGGAGCGGATTACTGGCCATGCTGTTTATTAATGGCCAGATTCGCCAGTTCTGGCAGGGTAGTGATATTCAAATCTGGCAAATGACCACAGATGCCGAACACTACAGCTATTCACTTATCTGGCTGATTCTGGCCTCAACGTTGGTTGCTTTTGCCTACCGACTGTCACGTCCGGTCTGGCAGAGTGTAGGATTCGGCCTGATGTTATTGGTGATCCTTAAAGTCTTTATTCTGGATATGGCTAATCTTCAAGGATTGTTTCGTGCCTTGTCCTTTATTGGTTTGGGATTGTGCTTGGTGTTGCTGGGCTGGCTGTTTCAGCGGCTCAGACAAGCCGCAGAGCCTGCTACTAGCAGTTAATCTTGCTGTTTGCAGGCGTCCAGCATACTTTGCAGCTTATCGCGACCAAGTTTTTCAGCGGTGGCGATATTCCTGGCCGGGATGTTTTCGGGGTCCCGGTATTTGGATACTGCTTGTTCTATGCTGGATTCGCGCAATAAGTGCAGAACCGGGTAGGGCGCGCGGTTGGTAAAATGTGCTGCGGCGTCCTTTGCCTCGCCTTCAAAATAGTAATCAGGATGAAAGCTGGCAAGCTGATAGATGCCCCTGAGTGCGTTGTTGTCCAGACTCAGGTTCGCTTCCTCCAGTAACAGCAAATACTGCTCAAAGTCTTCAAAATGCGGGAATATTAGCAGGCTGGTGACAATCTCTGGATGCGCATCAAGATAATCACATTCGTCCAGCAGTCGTTCAATGGCCTGAACCATGCCAGTTTGATGACAAACTTGATAGCGGGTATTGGCCAACTCTTTTCTGGCAAATGGGCAAAAATTCAGCCCCACCACGAGTGTCTCTACCCAGTGGCGGGTTTGCTGAATAATAAGCTGCTCATTCATCAGCTATGATATTTAACGTAGGCTTCCAGGGTATTTTCGATCAAACTGGCCACTGTCATTGGGCCAACACCACCCGGAACCGGCGTGATCCAACCTGCCCGTTCAGCCGCTTCGGCAAACTGTACATCGCCCACCAGTTTACCGTCATCAATACGATTAATACCCACATCGATAACGATAGCGCCCGGCTTTATCCAGTCACCAGGAATAAATTCAGGCTTGCCTACCGCGACCACCAGTAAATCAGCGCGCTCTACGTGGGCGCGTAGTTCTTTGGTGAATTTGTGGCAAACGGTGATGGTGCAACCTGCTAACAGCAGTTCCAGTGACATAGGGCGACCGACAATATTAGACGCGCCGACAACGACTGCATCTAAACCTTTAATAGGACGTTTAGTGGACTCTATTAACGTCATGATACCTTTAGGGGTACAAGGACGCAGGGCCGGCAGACGCTGTGCCAAGCGTCCCAAGTTATAGGGATGAAATCCATCAACGTCTTTGTGTGGATGAATGCGCTCAAGAATTTGCTCCGCATTCAAACCGGCCGGTAAAGGCAGTTGAAGCAAAATACCATCTACCTGCTCGTCATTATTTAACTCATCCACCAGGTCCAACAGTTGTTGTTGTGTTGTGGATGCGGGTAAATCATAAGAGCGGGAAGTAAAGCCGACTTCTTCACAGGCATTGCGCTTGCTGCCTACATAAACCTGAGAGGCCGGATCGCTACCGACCAGAATAACCGCCAAACCCGGTGCGCGTTTTCCAGATGCCCGAATAGAGGCAACCTGGCTGGCGACGTTCTGGCGAAGTTGTTTAGCAATAAGTTTTCCGTCAATGAGTTGTGCTGGCATAGATGTGCAATCAGTCCTCTAAAAAGCTTAACGTATTGTCCCACAGAATCGTGATTCCATTAAGCACTTGATCAGGTAAGTTGTGGTTGTCGATTTTTCTTAGCTATATAGAAGACAAATTGCCTAGTTGGCAGTGGTGTATAAAAAGTTGGTTTTTTCTTATCTATATAGCTAAAGCGAAAAATACAGGCTGGGGGCTTTGCAATCCGTTATCGATAGTAAGAAAGGAGAATGCGTAGAAGGAATAGAGGAAAAAGTGGGATTACATGAGGAATCTGGCTAAAACAACAGCGATTAAGTCGAAATATCATCACTATGCTGAAAAAGTGCGCATACGAACTTTTTTTATTGAAAAAGTGTTTGACGGTCATAGGTCATGTGGGTAATATTCGCGCCCCGTAGCAGCCAGTAAATGTTTACCTCTGCTACAGCAAGAGTCGGTGAGTAGCGCAGCTTGGTAGCGCACTTGTTTTGGGTACAAGGGGTCGCAGGTTCAAATCCTGTCTCACCGACCATCTCTTGCTTCAGGTTCGAAGAGCGCCCGTAGCTCAGCTGGATAGAGCAACGGCCTTCTAAGCCGTGGGTCGCAGGTTCGAATCCTGCCGGGCGCGCCATTCTAATCTGGCGCGGCCAAAAAGAGAATCAGTGGTGGGCGTAGCTCAGTCGGTAGAGCCCCGGATTGTGATTCCGGTTGTCGTGGGTTCAAGTCCCATCGTCCACCCCACTCTTCTCTCCTTCTTAGTTTCAATTTAAATTATTCCATTTCATCTGCACTGTGCGTTTTTTTACGCAATTTTTTCATTTTTACAACTGGAATTGACCTATGGCTGCCGCTATAATGCTGCGTCTTTTTATCAGGTCCAAGTTCACCCTTCACCAAACCTGATCCCCGCCACACAATTTTGGGCGTGATTATAAGGAAATGGGTGGGCATACAGAAAAGCCGCCTAAGTGCGCAAAGTTGAGGTAGAAGAATGCAAGTTTCCGTTGAGACGACAAAAGGTTTAGAGCGCCGTCTTACTATTACCGTACCGGCAGATAAGATCGATGTTGCGGTAAAATCCCGTTTGCAGCAACTGGCCAAAACCCAACGGGTGAATGGTTTCCGTCCTGGCAAAGTACCTGTCACTGTTATTCAAAAGCGTTTTGGCCAGGCAGTTCGCCAGGAAATCGCTGGAGAAGTAATGCAGCGCAACTTCTACGAAGCTGTGGTTCAAGAGAAACTGAATCCTGCTGGTATGCCTGCGTTTGAACTTAAGAAAGACAATCAAGGCGAAGATCTGGAATTCGTGGCGTCTTTTGAAGTTTACCCAGAAGTAGAAATTAAAGATCTGAATAAGATCAAAGTAGAGAAGCCGGTTGTTGAGATCTCCGATAAAGATCTGGACAATATGATGGATACGCTGCGCAAGCAACACGCTAACTGGAAAGAAGGCAAGCGTAAGGCCAAGAAAGATGACCGCGTAACCATCGACTTCGTTGGTACTATCGACGGTGAAGAATTCGAAGGCGGTAAAGCCGAAGGTTTCCAGTTGGAGCTGGGCAAAGGCCGTATGATTCCTGGTTTTGAAGAGCCTATCGTAGGCAAGAAAGCCGGTGAAGAAGTGGTTGCCGAGGTGACTTTCCCTGAAGACTACCATGCAGAAAAACTGAAAGGCAAAGCTGCTCAGTTTGCTATCAAGGTAACTAAAGTGGAAGGTCTGGATCTGCCAGAAGTAAATGACGAGTTTGCTAAGCTGTTCGGTGTAGAAGACGGTGGTGTTGAAGCTCTGCGTGGTGAAGTTCGTAAGAACATGCTGCGTGAACTGGAACAGACGCTGAAAAACCAGGTGAAAGAGCAGGTTATTAAAGGTTTGCTGGAAACCAACGAAGTAGAGCTGCCTAAAGCGCTGGTTAGCCAGGAAATCAACGTACTGCGTCAGCAGGCGATGCAGCGTTTTGGTGATCAGCAGCAAGGCAACCTGCCACAACTGCCTGATGAGCTGTTTGAAGAGAATGCTCGCCGCCGCGTAAGCATTGGTTTGTTGTTGGGTGAAGTCATCAAGCAAAAAGAACTGAAAGTTGATCAAGCCAAAGTTGACGCGCTGATTGAAACTACTGCTTCTGCTTATGAAGATCCTACTGAAGTGGTTACCTACTACAAAGGTAACAAGGAACTGATGCAGCAAATGCAGAATATTGCACTGGAAGACCAAGCGGTAGAAAGTGTACTAGCAGACGCTAAAGTCAAAGAAGTGAAAAAAGCCTTTGACGAAATCATGAACAAGCAAGCCTAATTTGCTCGTTGTTCGTTGACTTAACCAGTCAGCAACTGCTTAAATGCTCGGTACCTACCGAGCATTTTTATTTTCAGCGGACGAAATTCTGAGAGACAAGGAAACGTCCAGTTGGTAATTGACGAGAAGCCTATATGATGCAGAACGCCTTAGAGCCCATGAATTCATTGGTACCCATGGTGGTTGAGCAAACCTCCAAAGGGGAGCGGGCCTACGATATCTATTCCAGACTGTTAAAAGAGCGGATTATTTTTATGGTTGGCCAGGTCGAGGACCACATGGCTAACCTGATTGTGGCGCAGATGTTGTTTCTGGAGTCAGAAAATCCGGACAAAGACATTTTCCTATATATCAATTCCCCTGGCGGTTCGGTTACGGCCGGCATGGCTATTTATGACACCATGAACTTGATTAAGCCGGACGTTAGCACCATGTGTGTAGGTCAGGCTGCCAGCATGGGCGCATTCTTGCTATCCGGTGGAGCGAAAGGTAAGCGTTATTGCCTGCCCAACTCCAGGGTCATGATTCACCAACCTTTGGGCGGATTCCAGGGACAAGCTTCTGATTTTGAAATACATGCTCGCGAGATCCTGTCTATCAAAGAGAAGCTGAACCGTTTAATGGCCGAGCATACAGGTCAGGACTACGACATTGTTGCCAGAGACACCGACCGTGATAATTTCATGAGTGCTCAGGAAGCCATGGAATATGGCCTGGTTGATCAGGTATTGGCAAACCGCCTAGAAGCCCATCAGGAAAAATAGTCAGCTGACCTAATTGCAGCCAAGAAATTGAGAAATTGGTCAATAAGGGTTAATACTTGTAAGACAGGTAGCCCCAGGTCTGACAGAGGTAACGAGTAAATGAGTAATAGTCACAGCGGGGACGGCGATAATAAGCTGCTGTATTGTTCTTTTTGCGGCAAAAGCCAGCATGAAGTGCGTAAGCTAATAGCCGGGCCATCGGTTTTTATCTGTGATGAATGTGTTGAGTTGTGCAACGACATCATCCGTGAAGAAATCAAAGAAATTGCCCCGAAGAAGAAGCAGGCAGCGCTGCCTAAGCCTCAGGACATTCATAAGCACCTGGACGATTATGTAATCGGTCAGGAGCATGCTAAGAAGGTTCTTGCAGTAGCAGTGTACAACCATTACAAGCGTTTACGTAATGGTGATGTGCATGAAGGTGTGGAACTGGGTAAGAGCAATATTTTGCTTATTGGCCCCACCGGCAGTGGTAAAACGCTGTTAGCAGAAACCTTAGCGCGTTTTCTGGATGTCCCTTTCACTATGGCGGATGCCACTACGCTGACCGAAGCCGGTTATGTGGGTGAAGATGTGGAAAACATCATTCAGAAGTTACTGCAGAAGTGTGATTACGATGTAGAAAAAGCCCAGCGTGGTATCGTTTATATCGACGAAATCGACAAAATTTCGCGTAAGTCTGACAACCCATCCATTACCCGAGATGTGTCGGGCGAAGGGGTGCAACAGGCCTTACTCAAACTGATTGAAGGCACTATTGCGTCTGTTCCACCGCAAGGGGGACGCAAGCATCCACAACAGGAATTCCTGCAAGTGGATACCTCCAAGATCTTGTTTATCTGTGGCGGTGCCTTTGCCGGATTGGACAAAGTTATCGAGCAACGCATGCAAACAGGGACCAGTATAGGTTTCGTTGCTCAGGTGCGTAGCAAAGAACGCAAAGACGGTCTGGGTAAACTATTCCAGCAGGTGGAACCGGAAGATTTGATCAAATATGGTCTGATTCCAGAATTCATTGGCCGTTTACCTGTAGTGGCGACCCTAGAAGAGCTGAACGAGGAAGCGCTGATTCAGATCTTGCGTGAGCCCAAAAACGCGCTGACCAAGCAATACGGCGCCTTGTTCTCAATGGAAAACACCGAGCTGGAATTCCGCGACGACGCATTGCATGCCATAGCCACCAAAGCCATGGAGCGTAAAACCGGAGCGCGGGGGTTACGGTCTATTGTGGAAGGCGTATTGCTGGAAACTATGTACGAACTGCCAGCTAT
Source organism: Bowmanella pacifica (assembly GCF_014645355.1). Classification (GTDB taxonomy): domain Bacteria; phylum Pseudomonadota; class Gammaproteobacteria; order Enterobacterales; family Alteromonadaceae; genus Bowmanella; species Bowmanella pacifica. The sequence goes on from NZ_BMLS01000005.1 coordinate 102,071, forward strand.
GAATAATGTCAGTAAGGTGGTGATTGACGAGTCTGTTATACGCGGCGAGTCAAAGCCCATACTGATTTACGATACAGCCAAAGAAAAAAAGGCAGCATCTGAATAATTAAAGGCCCCACAGGGGCCTTTTTTATTGCTAGGATGACAAAGAATGACAGGGCACGTCGTTGAACTTCCCCTGAGCATCCCCATATAACTTCCAGTTTAGAATAGAACGATAAGAGATTGAGTATGACGACTGAGCGACCTGAACGTGTCGAAATGCCCGTCCTGGCCTTGCGGGACGTGGTGGTGTATCCGCACATGGTGATCCCGTTGTTTGTGGGTCGGGAAAAGTCCATCCAGTGCCTGGAAGCGGCCATGAACAATGACAAACAGATCTTTCTGGTCGCCCAGAAGGATGCTGGCATTGATGAGCCACAGACTGACGATATTTATAAAGTGGGCACTATTGCCACTATTTTGCAGTTGCTTAAATTGCCTGATGGTACCGTTAAGGTGTTGGTTGAAGGCAATGTGAGAGGCGAGATACAGACCTACCTGCAGACCGAAGAATTCTTTGTGGCGGAAGTTATCAAGAAGCAGGACGATGCTATCGCCGATGCCGAACAAGAAGTGTTAGTGCGTTCGGCCATTTCGCAATTTGAAGGTTATGTAAAGCTCAATAAGAAGATCCCACCAGAGGTTCTGACCTCGCTAAGTGGTATCGATGACGCAGCACGCCTGGCTGATACCATGGCGGCTCATATGCCGCTGAAATTAGCCGAAAAGCAAAAAGTGCTCGAAATGGCGCAAGTGAATGAGCGCTTAGAATACTTGATGGCCCTAATGGAAGGGGAAATCGATCTGCTGCAGGTGGAGAAAAAGATCCGCACCAGAGTCAAAAAGCAGATGGAGAAAAGCCAGCGAGAGTATTATCTGAATGAGCAAATGAAAGCCATTCAGAAAGAGCTTGGCGAGCTGGATGAAGCCCCTGATGAATTTGAGAGCCTCAACAAGAAGATTGAAGAGGCGAAAATGTCGGCCGATGCCAAGCAAAAGGCCAGCGCTGAACTGCAAAAACTGAAAATGATGTCGCCCATGTCTGCGGAAGCAACAGTGGTACGTAGCTACATCGATTGGTTGGTATCTGTGCCCTGGTATAAACGCAGTAAGGTGAAGAAAAACCTGGGGGCTGCTGAACAGGTACTGGATGCTGATCATTATGGGCTTGAGCGGGTTAAGGAACGCATTCTTGAATATCTGGCGGTACAGCAACGGGTGCGTAAGCTCAAAGGGCCTATTCTGTGTTTGGTTGGTCCGCCAGGGGTAGGTAAAACATCCCTTGGTCAGTCCATTGCCAAGGCCACCGGTCGTGAATATGTGCGTATGGCATTAGGCGGGGTGCGTGATGAAGCAGAAATTCGCGGACATCGTCGTACTTATATTGGTTCATTGCCAGGTAAGTTGATTCAAAAAATGGCCAAAGTGGGCGTAAAAAATCCCCTGTTTTTGCTCGATGAGATCGACAAAATGTCATCCGATATGCGCGGTGACCCGGCTTCGGCTTTACTGGAGGTGTTGGATCCTGAACAAAACAGCAGCTTTAGTGACCACTACTTAGAGGTGGATTACGACCTGTCTGACGTGATGTTCGTGGCAACCTCCAACAGTATGAACATCCCAGGACCATTATTGGACAGGATGGAGGTGATTCGTCTGTCGGGTTATACCGAAGATGAAAAGCTAAATATTGCTACCCGCCATTTGATTGAAAAGCAGATGAGCCGTAATGGCCTGAAAAAAGGTGAGCTTATCATCGAAGAGTCAGCCATTCTGGGCGTAATTCGTTATTACACCCGTGAAGCCGGCGTGCGTAGCCTGGAGCGGGAGATTTCCAAAATCTGCCGTAAGGCCGTGAAAAATATCTTGCTCGACAAGTCTATCAAGAAGGTCGTGGTAACTCAGGATAACCTAGCTGATTATCTTGGTGTGCAGCGTTTTGACTACGGCAAGGCTGACAAGAACAACCAGATTGGACAGGTAACTGGCCTGGCTTGGACGCAGGTTGGAGGGGATTTGCTCACCATTGAAACCGCTGCGGTGGCCGGTAAGGGTAAAACCACCTTCACCGGTTCACTGGGTGATGTGATGCAAGAGTCTATTCAAACCGCGATGACAGTGGTACGCAGTCGCGCCAGTAAGTTGGGTATTAACGAAGACTTTTATGAGAAACGTGATATCCATGTGCATGTGCCTGAAGGGGCGACCCCGAAAGACGGTCCAAGCGCGGGTATCGCTATGTGCACGGCCTTGGTGTCTACCTTGACCGGTAATCCGGTTCGCTGTGATGTTGCTATGACCGGAGAGATAACCTTGCGTGGTGAGGTACTGGCCATTGGTGGGTTGAAAGAGAAACTGCTGGCGGCACATCGTGGTGGTATCAAAACCGTGGTTATCCCCAAAGAGAACGAACGTGATCTGAAGGAAATTCCAGAGAACGTGAAGCAAGATTTGGATATCCATCCGGTACAGTGGATTGATGAAGTGCTGGTGTTAGCACTGGAAAATAATCCTGAGGGTTTTGAAGTCGTTAAGGCTTCGCACGCCTGATTACCTGTCGCCAGGGTGTAAAAACGCTAAAAACTGCCCCGTAATGGGGCAATAAACGCAAAAAGTTGCGCTAAAACGTGGCTTTTTGCGTTTTTTTTGGTTTGTAGGGCTTCCCTCCCACAAAAGTTGTGGTAGCCTTGAATTCGAATTCGCTTCAAGCCTTGTCAATAAAGGGATCGCAGCGATTCAGAAATAAAAAAATTATCTAAAACTTGGCTTGAAGTTGCTATTCAAGCTTGTTATAACAATTTCGCAACAACTGTTTGCGAATCAGCAATATAATAACAATTGAAGGGGATGATATTGTGAATAAGTCTCAACTAATCGATAAAATCGCTGCTGGCGCGGATATTTCCAAAGCTGCTGCGGGCCGTGCTCTTGACGCCCTGACTGATGCAGTAACTGATGCGCTTAAAGGCGGTGATCAAGTTGCTCTGGTTGGCTTTGGTACTTTCTCCGTGCGTGAGCGTTCAGCTCGTAGCGGTCGTAACCCTCAGACGGGTGCGACGATTCAAATCGCAGCTGCCAAAGTGCCTTCTTTCAAAGCTGGTAAAGCTTTAAAGGATGCTTGCAACTAAGCCGATTTTCTCGGTTTAAAAAAGCGATGATTTGTCATCGCTTTTTTTATTTGTACGCTCCTTCAATAAAGACTAATTGTGAATTAAAGCGACCTGCTGATGGTGAGTATTGTCGCTGTCAATGGCATTCTGTTTCCTGCCATGCTGGGTTATAATCCCACCCGTTTGACTATGTGCTGACCACGCCGAAAGCGGCGCTGGAGCAAATTGGAGTTTAAAGACCAAGATGTTAGAGAGAATTAGAGAAGGGTCCCAAGGATTTTGGGCTAAAGCCATACTGGGTTTGGTAATACTGACCTTTGCCCTGGCCGGGGTGGGAAGCTATTTGAATGCGAAAACCGATGTACCTGTTGCAACGGTTAATGGTGACGATATCAGTCAGTCCAGTCTGGAAAACGCCTATCAGAACGAAAGGGCCAGAATGGAAAATCAATACGGTGACGCTTTCGCCAATTTGATGGCTGACAGCGATTATATGAAAACCTTTAAGCGTGGCCTGTTAGACCGTCTTATCGCAGATAAACTGGTAGAACAAACCGCAGCCGATTTGGGCATGCGCGTTAGCGATACGCAGGTGAAAGAAGCTTTACTGGCCATGCCTGAGTTCCAGATAGCCGGTACCTTCAATAACGACAGGTATCAGGCCATTTTGCGTCAGGCCGGTATGCAGCCGCAGGATTTCCGTGAGCGCATTCGTTTAGATATGACTCGCCAGCAACTGGTGCGGGCTCTGCTGGGTAGTGAATTTAGCCTGGCAGGCGAGGTGGAACAGGCTTACGCACTGCAACAACAACAGCGTGATATAAGCTATGTCAAAGTGGCCGCCGAGCAGTTTTTGGACAGCGTGGTGGTATCTGAGGACGATATCAGCACCTATTACCAAAGCAACATCAGCAGTTTTGATACCGAAGAGCGCGTTGCGCTGCGTTATCTGGAGCTGACAATTGAAGACCTGATGGAAGGCGTGGAGGTTTCTGAACAGGAAATCGACGAAGCTTATCAGGCCAATATGGATCAATACCGTACTGCTGCCGAGCGTCGAGCTTCTCACATCTTGCTTGAGCTGGGTGATGATGAGCAGAAAGTTCGAGCACAGGCCGAGGAGTTGCTTACACGAATTAACAATGGCGAAGATTTCGCGGCCCTGGCCAAAGAGTTTTCTGCTGATGCCTTTAGTGCCGAAAATGGTGGTGATTTAGATTGGTTCGGTCGTGATGTGATGGATCCTGCTTTTGAAGAAGCCACTTTTGCCCTGGCAAAAGAAGGTGATGTCAGTGAAGTAGTAGAAAGTGAATTTGGTTTACACATCATCAAACTGACGGGCATTAAAGCCGAAGAGGTTCAGCCTCTGGATGCGGTGAAAGATGACATTATTACGCAAGTGAAACGTGATAAGGCCCAGGCTGAATTTTACCAGTTACATCAGCAAGTAGCCGAGCTGGCATTTGAACAGCCGGACAATCTGGAAGATGTGGCAGGCTTACTGGATAAAGAAATTCAAACCACAGATATGTTCAGCCGCGCAGAAGCCCAGGGCGTGTTTGCCGGCAATCAGGTACTGAATGTAGCATTCTCCGATGAGTTGATTGAAGAAGCGGTAAACAGCGAAGTGATTGATGTGACACCCGAGCATTTGTTGGTCATGCGTGTCGCCGAACATCAACCACAGCGCACTCGTCCTCTGGAAGAAGTTGCTGCCGACATAGAGGCTCAACTGAAAGCTGATAAAGCTCAGAATGCTGCCAAGCAATGGGCCGATGAGTTGGTTGCACAAGCCGCTGGCGGAGAAGATATCCAAGCTAAGTTAGATGAGAAAAGCCTGGTATGGGCAAGCGAAGCCGGTCAAGTTCGTTATGGATCTTTGCTACCTCCAGCTGTCGTTGAGCAAGCGTTTAAGCTTGGCACCGAAGCCAATATGGCTGCTGTTAATACCGCTGATGGTAATGTTGCCTTGGTTAGGCTGGATGCTATCCATGCGGCTGAGAAGGCCGAGGATGCCATGCTGGCCGGTCTTGAGCAGCGCCTGTCGTCCGGACGCAGTCAGCAGCTTTATGTGGACTTTATCGAGGCCCTTAAAGCCAAAGCGGATATTGAAATCCACGCCGTTCAGTAAGTTCGGCTGAAATTGAAAAAACGCTGCTTCGGCAGCGTTTTTTTATGTTTGCTTTTTGTCTCCGCTTTGCGGTGGAGCTATTCGTCGCGGGTGATCAGGGCTTGATAAGCGTGAATAAGACGACGGGTATAATCCGACTTTGGCCAATTGAAAATCACATCCGTTTTTCCTGACTCCACTAATTGGCCAGCTTCCAATACGAGAATGCGATCACTAATATGTCGGACAATACCCAGGTTATGGGAGATAAAAATAAAGCCAAGCCCTAAATCACGCTGTAATTTCATCAACAGATTAACCGTTTGTGAGCGTACGGAAGGGTCAAGGGCGGCAAAGGGCTCATCAGCTACCAGTACCTGAGGATTTAAGATCAGGGCTCTGGCCACGGCCACGCGTTGTCGCTGTCCTTCTGACAACATATGACGATAAAAGTACTGGTGTTCCGGTAGCATACCCACCAGTTTCAGGGTTTCTTCTATCTTGCGTTTACGTTCCCGCGCATCTAAATCGGTATTTAGGATCAAAGGCTCTTCCAGCAGACTACCGAGGGTCAGGGCGGGATTCAGGGATTCCTTGCTATGCTGAAAAATCATCCGAATAGCCTGAAAGCGCTGGCGTTTGTCGTGCAGGGACTCGCCATTTAACAAGATTTCACCGGCACTTGGGCGCGCTACACCGACCAACAGCTTCGCCAGTAGGGACTTGCCTGAGCCATTTTCACCCATAATGGCCATGGTTTCTCCTGCTTTTAGTTCAAAGCTGACCGGGGCGAGGCGAAAATGCTCTTGTTTGCCAAACCAGGATTTGTCTTTCTTGCTATAACTCAGGTTGGAGACAGTCAGTAACGGGTTCATGTTTTATCCCTGTGCAGCGGGAAATGGCAGGCATAGTGATGATCGTGGATACGTCGTACATCGGGCATTTTCACACATTCTTTCTGAGCCCTGGGACAGCGAGGCCCCAGGCGGCAGCCTATAGGTAAGTGTTGCAAGGTAGGAATAGTCCCATCCAGGCAGGATAAGGCCGCTTTGGGGGGCAGGTCGCGCCTGAAACTCGGGGCGCTATCCAGCAATGCTTTGGTATAGGGGTGCAGCGGACGTCGTTTTAGCTGGCTCATTTTGCCGCTTTCTACGGTTTGTCCGCAGTAGAGTACTGTCATGGTATCTGCCATGGCGGAAATGGCCAACAAATCGTGGCTGACAAACAGAATACTCAGCTCCCTGGTTTTATTGAGCTTGGCCAGCAGCCGCAGTACCTGTACTTTGGTAGTGGGCTCCATGCCCATGGTCGGGTTATCGGCGATAAGGAGTTTAGGGTTGGATACCAGTGCCATGGCCAGCGCAAATTTTTGTGCGATATCTTCGGCCACTTGATGGGGATAGCTGGCTAAGCAGAGATCATGGTCGCGAATACCCACTTTGTGCAGTTGTTGGGCAGCCATTTCTCGTCTTTGCTGCCTTCGTTGCCAAAACCAGCCCTTATCTAATTGCGAATCGGCAATACTTTCTTCGATTTGTTCGCGTAGCGTTGCAGAAGGGTCGAGAGCGGTCGCCGGGTTTTGCAATACAACCGAAATTTCACTGCGGGTAATGGCACGCCGTTGGCTGTCGGACATGGACAGTAAATCCTGGCCTTTCCAGTTCATGCGATCGGCGGTGACCTGCCATCGGTCTGACAGGGCCCCGACGATAGATTTTACGACCAGGCTCTTTCCTGAACCAGACTCGCCAACCAAGGCCCTGACTTCCCGGCTATCAATACTCAGATTAATTTTATCCAGGGCCTTCACTAGGCCAAGTGGGGTATCTATTTCCAGAGTCAGATTTTTGATGTCCAGTAACGGCATTATTGATTCACTCTGTTTTTCAACGCGGTACGCAGGCCATCTCCGACCAGATTGATGGACAAGACCATTAAAAAAATCGCCGCACCAGGCAAGGAAATACTCCAGGGGGCCACGTAAGCGGTTTCCAGTGCATCAGACAGCATGGCGCCCAGCTCAGGGGAAGGGGATTGTGCGCCCAAGTTGAGAAAGCCCAATGCAGAGATATCCAAAATGGCAACTGACAGCGCCATGGTGGCTTGTACAACCAGCATTTCAATCATATTGGGTAGAATGCTATGAAAGAAAATGCGCGCGTCGCTGGCACCATCCAGGCGTGCTGCGGTGACATATTCTTTGCGGTATTCCCGCCCTACCATATCTCGGGTGTGATGGATAAATTGCGGGATAAGCGCGAGGGTGATGGCCCACATACTGTTCATTAATCCGGTGCCAAGTATCGCGACGATGATAATGGCTAGCAGTAAGGTCGGGATGGCCATGATGGCATCCAGCAGGTGGTTAATAATACTCGCCCTGAGGCCTCGGCTCATACCGGCGTAAGCACCGATACTGCAGCCTACTAACATCGCCAGCAGTACCAGAAAAAAGCTTGCGCCAAAGGTAATTTGGCAGCCATGTACCACCCTGGCCAGTAAGTCTCTGCCTATGCCGTCTGTGCCAAATAGATGCGAGACGTCGCCGTTGGCGTCCCAAGCCGGAGGCAGCAGAATTGCCTCGGTGTTCTGAGCCAATGGGCCAAAGGGCAGAAACCAAGGGCCTAGCAATACCAGCAGTACAAAGAAGCCCAGACACCACAGCCCAGCTAACGCAATATGATTGCGCTGGAATTCATTCCAGGTCTGGCGAACCGGTGAGGGATAAAATTCTTCGTCGTAGAAACTAGACTTGGGCATGAAGCTGCTTCTTACTTAAGGGGTAGATCGTGCGAATCAGCAAGTCTACGCAAATGGTCACAATAACAACCAGGGCGGATACTGCCAGCATACCGCCGCGGATGGCCGGGAAGTCTCGTTGATAAATGGCCTGCATCATCCATTCTCCTATCCCCGGCCAAGAAAAGATCACCTCGACTATCATGGCGTTGGTTAACAAGACGGTAAATTGCATGGCAAGTTGCGGCATAATTGGCAACAACGCATTTTTCATACCGTGGTGCCAGAAAACCTGCGTTCTACTCAGTCCTTTGGCGTAAGCCGCCTTAATATAGTCGCTGGCCATCACATTGATCACCGAGCGACGGGTAAGGCGGACAACTAGCGAGCAGGTGACTATAGACAAAGACAGAGTTGGCAGAATCAGGTGATGTAAGGCGTCCATTAATACCTGTTTCTTATTATCAATATCGGCTTGCAGAATATCGACTAGCATAAATCCGCTGTACTGGGGTATTTCGTAAATCAGGCTCACGCGTCCAGACATGGGCAAGCCGCCCCATTGCAACGAGAATATTAGTATTAATAGCAGTGCCAGCCAGAATACCGGCATCGAGAATCCCACCAGACTGACCGACAGAATGCTCATATCGGTGTAGCGGCGGTGGTTTAATCCGGCGGCAATGCCAAGTGGAATCCCAACTAACAGTGATACCGCCATCGCATACAGGCTAAGTTCCAGGCTGGCGGGAAGAAACTGGCAAATGTCGGCAAAAATCGGGTTTTGTGAGGTGAGACTCAGGCCCCATTCACCAGACAGCGTAAGCTTCAGATATTGCCAGAACCCGGCAATATAGCCGTCATCCAACGCATACATCATACGCAGTTGCTGAGCCTGATCCTCTGAGGAGATTGGATTGCCTGACAGGTTGGTCAGCGGGTCACCGGGAAACAAAAAGGCCAAGGTATATGACGCAATGCAGAGTATCAGCAGGGTAAAGAACAGCAGATTCAGTCGTCGACCTAAGTAAACCAGCATATCAACGTCCTTCCTTACGAACCTGGCCGAAACGGATTCCGCCAAAGGGGTTGATTTGCATACCGGTGATGCCTTCTCGGTACGCCTGGAAACGGTAGGCATGGGCGATGGGCAATAATGGCATTTGCTCTACCAAAAGTTCGTTTACTTGATGATAGTAGTGCATGCGGCTGTCTTCATCGGTGTAGCGCAGAGCGTCGTTAATCAACTCATCATATTTGGGCAGGCACCAGTTTGCCCTGTTGGTTCCTGAAGCGATGGCTGCACAGCTTAACAGCGGGCGATAAAAATTATCCGGATCCCCATTGTCTGCAGACCAGCCAATCAAAACCGAATCGTGCATGCCTTGCTTTAGCAGGCGCCTGAAGGTGGCCCATTCGTAGCTCACAATGTCGACCCGGATGTCTACTTTATCCAGATAACTTTGAATAAGTTCAGCCATTTTTGTGGCGTTGGGGTTGTAAGCGCGTTGCACCGGCATGGCCCAGATATTCATTCTAAAGCCCCGTTTCACCCCGGCTTCATCCAGCAACTGCCTGGCTAACGCTGGGTTATAGTGAACATCGCGCTGGTTCTCGTCGTAAGCCCAGGAAGTCGGGGGCAGCAATCCTTTTGACGCGACCGCACTGTCTGAATACACGGCGTCAAGTAGCGCTTGCCTATCTACCGCCATGGCCAGAGCGCGTCTTACTTTGGGGTCATCAAACGGAGGACGGGCGGTATTAAACGCCCAGAAGCCTACATTCAGGCCGGGTTTTTCCTCCAGTACCAAATCCTGACGCTGGTCGACGATGCGTAGCTCTGTCTGAGCCGGAAAGGCAATAACATCGCACTCGCCGGTGATAAGTTTTGCCAGTCGCATTGAACTGGTCGGGGTGATATCAAAAATCAATTGCTCCTGATACGCCTGGCCTTCCCAGTAATCGGCATGACGATGGTAGCGAATGTAGTTGTTCTTGCGGAATTGCTGAAATTTAAAGGGGCCGGTGCCTATTGGTTGACTGTCTAGCAGCTCAGGTGTGCCGGCTAACATCAGCTGTTCGGCATATTCAGCCGATAACATCACGGCAAAATCTGTTGCCAATGTAGCAAGGAATGAACTGTCTGGCCGATGTAGTTTGATTTCCACCCGGTAGCCGTTAAGTCGGTTAACTTCAGCGACAATGTCTTGCAATCCCAAGCTTTCAAAGTAAGGGTATACGCCCCCGGAAACCTTGTGGTAGGGATGGGAAGCAAGGCGCCAGCGATTGATGCTGAATAACACGTCATCGGCGTTAAATGCGCGGCTGGGCGTGAAATAGCCGGTTTGGTGGAATTGCACGTCTTTTCGTAGCTGAAATGTGTAAGTTAAACCATCTTCACTGACCAACCAGCTGTCTGCCAATGCCGGTATTACCTTGCTGGTTTCAGGATCAAAGTCGAGTAAGCCGTTATACAACTGATGAGCTGCCGCATCGGCTGTCGTGCCTGAGATATCAAGTTGGGGGTTGAAGGTGACCGGACTGCCCTCAGAGCAATAGATCAGTCCTTTTTGTTTAACTTCGGCGTCATCTAGGTCTTGGCAGCCTACGCTCACCATGCAAGACAACATGAGGCCCAGGCAGGTTCTGTTTTTCATCAATCCAGCTCTCTGGATGCGCCATCCAGCAGGTTGTATTTTTTAAGATAGCCACGCAATTGGTGGTATGTCAGACCAAGTTTATCAGCGGTCTTCTTTTGATTAAACTGGCTGCTGGCTAATGCTTGGCGGAGCAGGTCAATTTCAAAGTCTTGAGTGAGAGTTTTGAGATCTACCGGAAAGTTGAATTGCATGCCAATACCGTTCGTAGAGGCGGCGGGCTCCACCGACAGCACTTCAGGCGTTGACGCTTCTTTCGGCTGAGAAGAGGGCTGTATTCTATCTTGGGTTTTGATTCTGCCTTGAGGACGGAATGGCGATTCGAAGGGATCCAGCACAATATGGTGAACCGGCAAGTGTGGGTTGTTGCAGCGATAGACAGCGCGTTCAACCACATTCTTCAACTCTCGGATATTACCCGGCCACTCATAGCTCAGCAGGGTACGCTTGGCTTTTTCGGTAAAACCGCTGAACAGTTCCATCTCTAGCTCTCTGGCCATATTAATAGCGAAATGCTCGGCCAGCATCATTATATCTTCCGGACGCTCTCTTAAGGGCGGTAGCGTGATAACGTCAAAGGCTAATCTATCAAGTAGATCCGCGCGAAACTCGCCTTGCTCGGCGAGACTGGGAAGATCTTCATTGGTGGCTGCTACCAGTCTGACATCTACCTTGACGGACTTTGAACCGCCAACCCGTTCAAATTCACCGTATTCGATAACACGCAGAAGTTTCTCTTGAATAAGTCCGGAGGTGTTGGCGAGCTCATCTAAAAACAAGGTGCCGTTATTGGCCGTTTCAAAGCGTCCTTCGCGTCGTTTGGCGGCACCGGTAAAGGCGCCGGCCTCATAGCCGAATAGTTCACTTTCCAACAGGTTATCATTGAGTGCGGCACAATTGAGTTTCAGATAAGCCTGGTCCCAACGGCCGGACAGATAATGCAAACGTGCGGCAACCAGTTCTTTACCCGTTCCTCGCTCACCGATAATCAGCACGGGCTTATTAAGCGGGGCGATTTGTGATATCTGCTCCAGAACTTCCAAAAAGCTGTTGGATTGTCCCAACAGATTGTCTTGTTGGCGAAACCTGCTCACTGTGTTCCTTAAAAAGTGGTGTAATCGACTAATTAGTGGTTGATATCAATATTATGCTAGCCAACGGGAAAAGCCTAGAAAATAAATATTATATTTTAAATCAGTATGTTACTCGTCTTTGCTTGGTTGGCCTGTAATTTGTATAACCTCAATACAGGTTGGAGGTGTTGATTCATTTCCATTCAAATCATGACAAAGAGGTAAACATCATGGGTATTTTCTCTCGTTTCACCGACATAGTGAACTCCAATATCAATGCGTTGTTGGATAAGGCCGAAGATCCGGAAAAAATGGTTAGGCTGATTATCCAGGAAATGGAAGATACGCTGGTAGAAGTGCGTTCTACCTCAGCTAAGACTATTGCTAACAAAAAAGAGATCAGTTCTCAGATAAGCAAACTGGAGCATCAGGCGAATGATTGGCAAGCCAAAGCCGAACTGGCGCTGAGTAAAGAGCGTGACGATTTAGCCAGAGCTGCTCTGGTAGAAAAGAAGAAAGCGGCTGAGCACGCGCAGGCGTTGAGCAAAGAATTACAACTGGTTGAAGATCAGATTGCTAAACTTCAGAGTGAAACGGCGCAATTGCAGGAGAAGCTTGCTGATGCCAAAGCAAGGCAGAAAGCCATTATTCTGCGTCAGAAGACGGCCGAGTCCAGGCTTGAAGTAAAACGCACCCTGGATAGCAGTAAAGTTGATGATGCCATGGGACGCTTTGAACGTTACGAGCGTAAGATTGACGATTTGGAAAGTCAGATCGAAGCGTATGACATGGGACAGAAAACCCTGGCAGACGAATTTGCTGCCCTGGAAGCCGGTGACAAGATCGATGATGAACTGGCTGAACTGAAGAAAAAAATGAATAAGAAAAACACCAAAGCGGCTAGCAAAGACTAAGCCGTAACGCAGCCCAGGTTGAGGAGAATATTGTGGAAGATGTCATAGGTATTTTGGTGGCGCCCATCATCATATTCATGATTTTTGTGGCGCCCATTTGGTTAATTCTGCATTACCGCAGTAAGAAACAAGTGGCGCAGGGATTGTCCAAGGAAGAGTTTACCGCGCTCACTGAGTTGGCCGATAAGGCAGAGAAAATGGCGGATCGCATTCAGACATTGGAAGCTATTTTGGATGCCGAGGCTCCGCAGTGGAGGAACAGAGCATGAAAACCAAAGGTGAATTGTATCGTAATGCCCAAAAAGGCAAGGTAGCCGGTGTTTGTGCGGGAATAGCAGATTACTTTGGATGGGAAGCCTGGTTAATCCGTATCATTTTAGTATCCGCTGTGTTGTTGTCCGGCCCGTTTTTTATCATGGCGTATATTGCGGCCTGGTTCATTCTGGATAAAAAGCCCAGTGGTGGTGTGTCGATAAACTCGCAAGGGAAGGGATGGCATGCTGGTGAAGAGGATAACTCTCACGTGGAGGTTAAGTCCAAAGTGTGGCAAGCCGGAGAGCCACCACGTCAGGCGTTTCGTGATATTAAAGGACGTTTTGACAGGCTTGAGATGCGTCTGCGCAAAATGGAAACTTATGTAACCTCTTCAGAGTTTCAACTGAACAGGGAAATCAGTCGCCTGTAATCATTAAGCGGCGTTTGTATTCAGCGTGGAGGGGCGGGTAACCGCCCATTTTTTGTTTTACACAGGGTGAAAGATGTCAGGCAGCGGTATGCAAAGTCTTTTTGGCCGAATTCAGACTAAGGCACATCAGACCGCCAGTCGGATGGCGGATCAGCACGTTAAGCTGGCGGTTACCGGACTGAGTGGAGCGGGAAAAACCGCTTTTATTACGTCCTTGGTAAACCAACTGCTGGAAGGTAATGGTACGGCTAATCTGCCGTTTTTTACCCTAACTAAAGAGCAGCGTCTGGTGGGTGTCAGGCGGGTGGCTCAGCCGGATGTGCGCTTGGCAAGGTTTGCTTATGAGCAGGGAATGGAGGCGTTAAATGCAGCCCAGCCCAGTTGGCCTGTGCCTACACGTGGCGTGAGTCAGATTCGTTTGCATGTGCGCTATAAACCCGGTCAAGGCGTGAGCCGTTATCTGTTTGACCAATCGACATTGATACTGGACATCCTCGACTATCCGGGAGAATGGTTGTTGGATTTGCCCCTGCTGGGAATGGATTTTCCGCAATGGAGTGCTTTTTGTACCCAACAAATGGAAGAGGGGGGGCGCGAGGTATTAAGTCAGCCTTTTCGTCAGGCGATGAAAAACCTAGATTGGCTGGGACAGGAGAATGAATTGCAACTCCAGCAATTGGCTGAGGTGTTTCGTCAGTACCTGAGTGACTGTAAGAAGCATGGACTGGAGTTGGTTCAGCCTGGACGCTTTGTTTTGCCTGGTGAGCTGGAGGGGGCGCCAGTTTTGCAGTTTATTCCCTTTATAGGTGAACAAGCCCAGATGGACTGGCAGCATATTCCGTCAGGCAGCAATCTGGCCCTTGCCATGGAAAGATTCGAGCAATATCGGACTAAAGTCGTCAAACCCTTTTACAAGGCGTATTTTAGTGACTTTGACCGACAAATTGTGCTGGTTGATTGCTTATCAGCCCTAAATCGGGGCGAGCAGGCATTTGATGAATTACAACGGGCAATCAACTGGATACTGAAAAGTTTTGATTACGGTAAAAATTCGCTATTGCGTCGAATGTTTTCACCACGTATCGATAAGTTAGTGTTTGCTGCCAGCAAAGCTGACCATATTACGCCGGATCAGCAAGATAATTTGATTCGCCTGCTGGAGTCTATGGTACACAACGCTCGCCAGGATATGCAGTATCGGGGCGTCAGAATTCAAACCACGGCACTGGCAGCAATACGGGCTTCAAATGTGGGGCAAACACAATACCAGGGGCAGCGCCTTAGTGTTCTGTCTGGACATGATCTGAATGGACAGCCCATAACCTTATATCCTGGTGATGTGCCAGCCAGGCGTCCGGCACCGACCTTTTGGCAGTCTCAGGGGTTTGAGTTCCCGAATTTTGCGCCGCCTTTGCGAGACCCGTTAACGGCGTTGCCGCATATACGTATGGATCAGATGTTGGAGTTTCTACTGGGGGACAAATTGGCATGACGGACAGTACGCCAGACATACAGCTAAAGCCGCGGATTTTATTGGACACTGAGGTGGCTGAGCAGCCGCCACAAGGGCTACGAAAAGCTGTACAGGTGCCTAGTGAATCGGTGGTAAGCGAGTTCCCTTCGCTTGAAGAAGACTTTCAGGTGTCAACCTCAAGGCCACAAGGTCATAGCAAACCGGGTAAATGGTTTTGGTTGCTCTTGTTGGGGTTACTGCTGGGCACTGCGCAACTCGGCGTTACGTTATGGCAAGGCTGGCAGGCACTGGACTTTCTGTCTATGGCTTGGGCTGCGCTATTACTGACTTTACTGATTGCGGCGTTATTGTCGGTGGGGCGAGAGTGGATGCGTTTTCGCCGCCTGGAGCACCGCGAGCATCTGCAGCAATTGGCCCTTGGATACAGTCAAAGCCCGGCAATCGGCGATGCTAAGGACTTTTGCCAGACATTACTGGCGCAAATGCCTAGGGGATCTGAAACGCATGGACAGCGCTGGCATGCATCGTTGGAACAACATTATACCGACCGTGAAGTCCTACAGTTATTCGAGCAGCAGGTCATGGCACCGGCTGACAAACGTGCATTAGATGAAATCAGTCGCGAGGCATCAGCCTCTGCGGCGCTAATTGCGGTAAGCCCCTTTGTGCTGTTGGATATGTTGTTGGTGTTATGGCGTAATCTACGCATGATCAACCGGATTTGTGACTGTTATGGGGTAAAGACCGGCTATCTAACTAAGGTCATACTGCTAAAAAAGACCGTGCGTACTATGTTGTACGCAGGGGCTAGTGAATTGCTGGCTGAGGCTTCTGCGTGGGCTTTGGGTGGAAGTTTGACCGCTAAGTTGTCGACCCGTATGGCCCAGGGGCTAGGCGCTGGCGTGCTGACCACCAGGTTTGGGGTACAGGCGCTAAAATTATGTCGCCCGATTCCGTTTATCGCCGAAAGCGAGCCCAAAATCAGCGTGATTGCCGCTGGGGTGTTAAAGCAACTTCGCGGATTAGAGCGGGGCCCCCAGGCAAGCGACAGCAAAGAGGGAAGGGAAGCTTGAGCTAACGGGGAGCTCGCCCTTCCAAGCCTTACTCTTGTAAAAATACTGTTACACTTGAAACTATTCGCTAACAGGTCACCCGCTTTTTCTTTGCCACTATTTGAGTAGACTCACGTCCAACTGAGTAGCTCCGGTGCAGGTATCGGAGCAAGGTGAATGACAAGCGATAAAATGTATGAGTAAGAGTACCCAATATGTTTCCCGTCAGCCGGATGCGAATGGGGTGATTCACTGGAGCGACGAAGAAAATCTGGTTTGGCATGATTTAGTCGCGCGCCAGATGGAGATTATTCGCGGAAGAGCTTGCGATGAATTTATGCATGGTCTGGAATTACTGAATCTGCCTCAGGACAGAATCCCTCAGCTTGATGAAGTAAACCAGGTTCTAGCTAAAACAACGGGATGGCAGGTTGCGCAGGTGCCAGCCCTAATTAATTTTGATGAGTTTTTTAAACTTCTGGCTAACAAACAGTTTCCGGTGGCCACGTTTATCCGCAGCAGGGAAGAGTTCGACTATCTGCAGGAGCCGGATATCTTTCATGAAATATTTGGTCATTGTCCGTTACTGACCAATAAGGCATTTGCCCACTTTACCCATACCTATGGGAAGCTGGGTTATGCCGCGAGTAAGCAAGACCGAGTTTACCTCGCTAGGTTGTACTGGTTTACCGTGGAGTTTGGCTTACTTAAACAAGCGAATGAACTGCGGATTTATGGTGGTGGGATCCTTTCTTCACCTGGGGAAACCCTGTATGCGCTTGAGAGTGATAAGCCTGAGCGTCATGATATGGTGGCGTTAGAGGCTCTTCGCACCCCCTACCGCATTGATATCATGCAACCGGTTTATTACACCTTACAGGGGCTGGATGATCTTTTCGGGCTTGCCGAAATGGACATGATGGCGTTGGTGGAACAAGCTAAACAACTGGGGTTACATACGCCTAAGTTCCCACCCAAACCGCAAAAAATTGCCAGCTAATGATGATTGGAGAATAACAGAACGATGAGTGATTTGACCCAACAAAAATGTGAAGCCTGCCGGGCGGATGCGCCTCAAGTATCTGAGCAGGAGTTAGCCGAGTTGATGCGCGATATTCCTGATTGGGTACCTCAGGTCAGGGATGGTGTTATGCAATTGGAACGCGAGTTCAAGTTTAAGAACTTTAAGCTGGCGTGGGCTTTTTCCAACCAGGTAGCTGAGTTGGCCGAAGCCGAGTTCCATCACCCTTCTATCTTGCTCGAATGGGGCAAAGTGACCGTCACATGGTGGACCCACGCCATTAACGGACTGCATAAGAATGACTTTATTTGTGCGGCCAAAACCGACGCCTTGCTGAAGTGAGTTGCACAGGCTTCGGTAGGTCGCCGAAGCCTGCTTATCCTTTTCCCACCCATGCTTACTGGCTGGTGTACCAGATTTCTCTGTTCTCACCCTTTTGAATGTCATAAAATGTTTACAACCTAGTCACATTGGATTTGTCTATGCGTTTGGAGATCAGCTGTCAGGATCGCCTTGGGATCACCCAGGATGTGCTGGATATATTGGTTGAATATGAGATCAACCTGCGTGGCATAGAGATCGACAGCAGCGGCAAGATTTTTTTGCATTTTCCTAATGTCGAATTTGCTGAGTTTCAGCATTTGATGCCCAAGATTCGTCGTATTGACGGCATTGAGGATGTCAAAACCACCCCTTTTATGCCTATTGAGCGTGAGCAAAACCAGCTTAGAGCGTTGCTACGCACACTCCCGGATCCGGTTTTTTCCATTGATAGTCGTGGCGATATCCTGCTAGTTAATGAAGCGGCGGTTTCCAGCCTGGAAAGTACGCAAGAGGAACTGGTAGGTAAAGATATCACCGAGTTTATAAAAGGGTTCAACTTTGGTCGTTGGTTGGATGGCAAGCAGGTGCTGGCGCAAACCCAAAAGGTCAAATTTATCGAACAAGACTTTTTAGCCGATATTTTGCCGGTCATGGTGGCGGATGGAGAAGCAGATTCTGTGCTGGCGGGGGCTGTGTTGCTGCTGAAGTCCGAGTATCGTCTGGGACAGCAGTTAACCGTCTTTCATCAGGCAAGCGGTGATTCTTTCAACGAAATTCATGCCAGCAGTGCGCAAATGAAAAAGGTGGTTCGGGAAGCTAAGAAAATGGCCGAGCTGGACGCACCGATTTTACTGGTGGGCGAAACGGGGACAGGTAAAGAAATGATGGCCAGGGCCTGTCATCAGGCCAGCCGCCGGCGAGGGCATGAGTTTGTGGTACTGAATTGCGCCTCGATGCCTGACGATATGGCCGAACAGGAACTCTTTGGTTATGGACAGGGCGCTTATGGGCAAAGTGAGGCAAAGAGTGGATTGCTGGAGCAAGCAGAAAACGGCACGTTGTTTTTAGATGAAGTAGGTGACATGTCGTTGTCATTGCAGGCAAAGCTGCTGCGCGTGTTACAGGACGGCACTTATCGGCGGGTAGGAGATACCCGCGAGTTGCTTGTAAATGTGCGCATTATCGGCACTACCCAAAAAGACCTGGCGCAAATGGTTGTCGAGGGACGTTTTCGCGAAGACTTGTATTACCGGCTTAATGTATTGAGCCTGGCTATCCCGTCGCTGCGGGAAAGGAAAACCGATGTGATTGGTTTAGCTGAACATTTTTTGAAAAGCCAAAGCGTCAAGTTAGGTCGTCGACCGCCTAAGCTTAACAAGTCCTGTGTCGAGTTTCTGCAGGGTTATCCCTGGCCGGGAAATGTGCGGCAGTTGGAGAATGCTTTATATCGGGCCCTGACCCTTTTGGAGCGTGATGAGTTGGGCAAGGAAGATATCCAATTGCCTGATACCGTGGCCAGCTCGGGTTACTTTTCCAGTGAAATAGAAGGCACCCTGGATCAAGAGGTTAAGCGCTTTGAGAAGGATTTGCTACGCCGTCTTTATCCGGCTTACCCAAGTACCAGGCAGTTAGCCCGTAAGTTAGGGCTGAGTCACACTGCTATTGCCAATAAATTGCGTGAATACGGCATCAGTAAAAAAACCGTCAAGGTATAGTGGACGCATTGCGTAAATGCTTTGTTACGCTGTAATAGACAGTCTGGCACGGGGAACAATACCCCGTGCACTTTAATTTAGCACTCAGCTATTGTTTAGTAATGATATCCACATTAACAGTATGTTCGCCTTTTGTAAGCTTACTGTGCCCAAGAATTTCGAACTAACCAAGAAAGACGTATGAAACTAGCGACACTTAAGAATGACACCCGTGATGGACAACTTGTCGTTGTCAGCAAAGATCTCCAATCAGCCGTTGCCGTTACCCATATTGCACCCACTATGCAGTATGCGTTGGATAACTGGGACACCTTATCCATGCACCTGCAGGCGACCTATCATGCCTTAAACATCGGCCAGTTGGACGATGTGATGGCGTTTGACTCCAGTTTGTGTGAGTCACCCTTGCCCCGGGCTTATCAATGGGCAGACGGTAGTGCCTATGTTAATCATGTTGAATTGGTCAGAAAAGCCAGAGGCGCTGAACTCCCCCCGAGCTTCTGGACCGACCCGCTAATGTATCAAGGGGGCTCGGATGATTTCATCGGTCCAAATGACGATGTCCTGGTGGGAGACGAGAGCTGGGGTATTGATTTTGAGGCTGAAGTTGCGGTGGTGACTGGTGATGTCCCAATGGGGGTATCCGCACTGGAAGCGGGTAACCACATCCGCTTGGTGATGCTGGTTAACGATGTGTCACTAAGAGGATTGATTCCACAAGAACTGGCGAAAGGATTTGGTTTTTTCCAGTCTAAGCCCGCCTCGTCTTTTTCTCCTGTTGCAGTTACGCCAGATGAGCTTGGTGATGCTTGGCAAGGCTTTAAGGTAAAGCACCCCTTGCTCTCCACTCTCAATGGCGCATTGTTTGGTAAGCCAGATGCCGGGGTAGATATGACCTTTGATTTTGGGCAGTTGATTGCGCATGCAGCAAAAACCCGAAACCTGACTGCCGGCGCCATTATTGGCTCTGGTACCGTGTCTAACAAACAGGGGACGGATTACGGTAGTGCCATTGAAGATGGCGGGGTGGGGTATTCATGTATCGCCGAGGTACGCATGATTGAAACCATCCGGGATGGACAGCCAAGCACGCCCTTTATGAAGTTTGGCGATAGAATACGTATCGAAATGCTTGATGAGCAGGGGGCCAGCGTGTTTGGCGCCATTGAACAACAGATCAAAGAGTATCCATAATGAGCATTAAACTATATGGCTATTGGCGTTCTTCTGCCAGTTACCGGGTGCGCATTGCACTTAATCTCAAAGCTATTGCCTATCAATATGTGCCGGTGCATCTTGTTAAAGATGGCGGCGAACAACACCAGACTAGCTACCTTGGGTTAAATCCCGCTGAGTTGGTGCCGACACTGGTGGATGAAGACGAAGATATTATTCTTAATCAGTCGCTGGCCATCATTGAGTATCTGGATGAGAAATATTCGTCTGGGATAAAGCTTCTGCCTGAGCATAAGTTGCAACGAGCCAGGGTGAGAGCACTGGCGCAAGATATTGCGGCGGATATTCAACCTTTGGCCAATTTACGCGTACTGCAACATCTGGAGGCGCAATACAAGGTTGATGCTGAAGGGAAAGCGGTTTGGAGTCGCCACTGGATTGAAAAGGGATTTGGGGCCATTGAGAAGCGACTGCAGAATACTGCTGGTAAGTACTGTTTTGGTTTTGATTTAAGTTTGGCGGATGTGTGCTTGGTGCCGCAAATATACAATGCCGTCAGGTTTGGCGTAGATATGGATGCATTTCCATTGATTAAGCGGATCCATGAAAATTGCAATAAGTTGCCCGAGTTCGTGGCGGCCTTGCCCGAGAACCAGCCTGATGCACAGTAATAAGGCAATGCCCGGCTAGCCGGGCAGAGCACAATTATTGATTTTTGATGGGCAGCTCGGTGGTGTTCTTCACCTGTTTTAGTGCAAAGGTCGAGCTGAGGTGATCGACGCAGGGCAGGTGAGTAAGCTTACTTTTTAACAGTAACTCGTACTCTTCAATGCTTTCTACGACCACTTTAAGTAAATAGTCCTTTTCACCGCTGGTGGTGTGACATTCCACCACTTCGGCGATGTGTTGAACCGCAGCTTCAAAACCATTGAGTGACTCTTCGTCATGGTTTTTCAGTGTTACATAGATGAAAACGCTGACGCCAAGGTTTAGCTTTTTTCCATCCAGCAGGGTGACTTTGCGCTTGATAATACCGTCACTTTCCAGGCGTTTAACCCGGCGCCAACAAGGGGTGTGGGATAGTCCAACCCGTTGACTGAGCTCGGCCATGGAGACGGTGGCGTCTTTTTGTAGTACACGCAGAATTTCGCGATCAAATTTATCTAATTTCATAAAACACAGGGGGTTTACAAAGTGGCTCAAGGATGCGGAAAAACAAGGCGTTTTTCAACTGAATTTACTAGGATAAGCCTCCTACTCAGATTCGATTTTTAAGATTGGTGTTGCTCATCGAGCCTGGGCTTACGCTAAAGTTAGCAAGACATGTCCTCTGCGCCATGCGCTACCATGAGCAACAATTTTCTAACATCCCGCTTATCTACAGGGTAATTACTATATGTCTGTTTTCGATCACAAGGCTTATGACAATCACGAACAAGTGGCTTTTTTTCATGATGCCAAATCGGGCTTGAAAGCCATTATTGCCGTGCATAACACGAATTTGGGCCCAGCTTTGGGGGGCTGTCGGATGTGGCCTTATGCCAGCAGCGAAGAGGCATTGACTGATGTGCTAAGGCTGTCCAAGGGGATGTCCTATAAGTCTGCCATGGCAAATCTCAAGCTGGGCGGCGGCAAGTCGGTGATTATTGGTGATCCGCGCAAGGACAAGTCTGAAGCGATGATGCTGGCAATGGGCGATTTCATTCAGCAATTGGGCGGAAAGTACATTACTGCCGAAGATTCAGGTATTGCGGTCAGTGACTTGCAGTTGATGGCGCAGCGCAGCCAGTTTATTGCCGGTACGCAGGCCAAATTCAGATACGACGGTGGCGAAGCCGACGGGAATCCTGCGCCCTCTACGGCTTATGGTGTATTTGTTGGACTGCGCGCCTCAGTTCGTCATGCGTTGGGATCTGACTTAAACGGTGTGAAGGTCGCTATTCAGGGGCTGGGGCACGTTGGCTATCGCTTGGCAGAGCACCTACATAATGAAGGGGCGAAATTGTATGTCACGGACATCTACCCGGATAACCTGGATAGGGCAGCGCAGGAATTGGGTGCCACCGTTGTCTCGCCCGATGAGATATTTGGTTTAGATGTGGATGTGTTTGCTCCTTGTGCCATGGGCGCAATCATTAATGACAATAGCTTGTCATTGCTTAAGGCTAAAGTGGTGGCGGGCGCTGCCAATAACCAGTTAGCTGAAGAACGCCATGGGCAAATGCTACAAGAGAGAGGCATCCTGTATGCGCCGGATTATGTCATCAATGCGGGTGGCGTGATTGATATTTATCACCAGAAAATGGATAGCAGTGCAGATGCTATGCGTAAACATATCGAAGGGATTGGTGACACCTTAGTCGAGATTTATCAGCGTGCTGAGCAACAAGGGTTACCCACTAATCTGGAAGCTAATCAGATGGCCGAAGAACGTTTTCTGGCCGAATAAACCTAAAATGATCCCCGCGCCCTTGCAACCCGCTTGGGCATCGGGGATAATGCGCGCCGCCTAAGAGGCGGCTTTGACGCCTTTTTTGCATATCAATGGTGGTCCTGTCGGTCCTCCCGCAATGATACTTTATGAACCCGGTCAGGCCCGGAAGGGAGCAGCCGCAGTAAAGGACTCATGTGCCGGGATGTGGCTGGTGGGACCGCCACCTCTACACTGCTTTTTTCTTCGCGTCGTCTGAGTTTAGATACTTAAGCGCTTTCTCCATCGCTTCGGCTACATTCATTTCCATTTGCTGTTTTTCACTGGTCGAGATATAGAACGCCATATCAACTTCAAAACGGATATAGCGTGCTGGGCATTGATTCAGTGTCAGGCAGCTTAAATCCGCAATAAAGTCGTCGTCTTTATCCTTGTGTAAGCCGAGTTTTTCGATTCTCTCCAGCACTAAGTTTTCATAATAGTTATGAATATCATCATCCAGTTTCATGTTTAATCCTGTTCACAATTGATTCCAGAAGGCTAGTTGATGAATTGTCATCCAGCCAAGCACAACCGCCATATCATGATGGTAAACTCCAGTTTGTCAAAATAACGGATAATAATCATGAAAAAGAATGTGGATCCCTGCTATTACGGTGATTACCTGCAATTGGACAAGTTGCTCAGTGCCCAACATCTGCAAAGTGCCAAGTATGGTGAACCTGCTCACGACGAAACCTTGTTCATTATCGTCCACCAAGTCTACGAGCTCTGGTTTAAGCAAATCCTGCATGAATTGTCTTCGGTCATTGACGTCTTTTCGGCGCAACAGGTAAAAGATCAGCAACTCACTACTGTGGTTCATAGGTTGAAACGGGTTATCAGTATTCAAGGTTTGCTCAATGACCAAATCAGCGTTATGGAAACCATGAGCCCCCAAGAGTTTCTGGCATTTCGCGATTACCTGGTACCTGCATCAGGGTTTCAGAGCATTCAATTTAAGATGCTGGAAATCGGCTTAGGCTTGAAGCGCGAATTTCGCATCGATTTTGACAAGCAGTCTTTTTATAACCGCCTGGAACAAAAGGACAGAGACTTTCTGGAAGCCTTGGAAAAGAAAGACAGTTTGTTTGAGTTGACACAACGTTGGTTGGAACGCCTGCCGCTATTGGAGTTTGATGATTTCAAATTCTGGGCATTATATCGCCAGGCCACAGATAAAATGCTAGCCAGTGATGAAGCCATCATCCAAGGTAATCCCACCCTGAGCGAGAAAGATAGGCGCCAGGAATTAAGAGAGCTGCAATCGACCCGTGACACCTTTGCTGCGCTGTGGGATGAGCAAGAATACAGCAACTGGCAAAGTCAGGGGCATTTCAGATTGTCACAGCGCGCCCTGCTCGCGGCACTTTTTATCAACCAATATAATGAAGAACCACTGTTTAACCTGCCTTACCAGTTTATTACCTGCCTGACCGAAATCGACGAGAAACTGACTATCTGGCGTTATCGCCACGCCATGATGGTGCAACGTATGCTGGGCGGAAAGATAGGAACTGGCGGGTCTTCAGGACATGAATATTTGAAGCGCACCACTGAGTCTAATCGTATCTTCAAGGACTTTTTTAATATGGCTACCTTTATGCTGCCCAAGGCGGCATTGCCGGAGCTACCAGCAAATGTGAAAGGTCAGTTGGGCTTTGTTATGGTTGGACTGTAGTACCACATTCTTTGCTAGCATTAGAATGCTGTAGCGGACTAAAGTTAGAAAGTTCCGTAACAGGTTGCAGATTTCAACTTTGCTTTTGTTTTAAATGTAAACTATTTGTTACGGGTGGGCTTTTTTCATCAACAGTAATATTAAAGTTTGATTAAGGTTAGTTACTAACGCCGGTTGACCAAATTAAAGCCCTTTGTATATTATCGAATGAGAGGCTCACTACCTCTTACCAAAAATAACCGCTTAAGCGGATAACAAAAATCACTAGATAACAAGTTTAGTGGTCCAGGGAGACAAACATGTATATTAAATCTAGACTAGCTGGAGCTGTGCGCATGGCGCTAGCTCTGGGCGCATCTTCTGTTGCATTTTCACCCATCGCTTTCGCTCAAGAAGCGCAAAGCGACGAAGGTGCTGAGGGTGTAGAGAAAATCGCTGTAACAGGGTCTCGCATCAAACGTACCGATATGGAGTCTGCTAGCCCCATTACGGTCCTGACTGCTCAGGATCTTGAAGCGGCAGGTGTGCCCACCATTGAAAAGTACATCCAAGCTTTGCCAGCAGTAAATGGTTCTGCCCAAGGCTCTAACGTTAACAACGGAAGTAATGGTTCCGCCACTGTATCCTTGCGTGGTTTAGGCTCCGGCCGTACATTGATTTTGGTCAATGGTCGTCGCACTGCGTTCAGTGATTTGAACTCTATTCCTATGTCATTTGTTGAGCGTGTAGAAGTGCTGCGTGATGGTGCCTCTACAGTTTATGGTTCAGACGCCATTGCCGGTGTTGTTAACTTCATCACCAAACGCAACTTTGAAGGTGCCGAGTTCGTTGCTCAATACGACCTGACCGGTAAAGGCGATGGTGAAACTTCTAAAGTCGCAGCGACAGTTGGTACTTCCAGTGACAAGGGTAACGTGGTTCTGTCTCTGGAATACACGAATCGCCAGCCTATTGGCCAGAAAGACCGTGATTTCTCAGAGTGCCCTCTGACTGATGGCGATGACGAGCCAGTATGCTTTGGTTCCGGTACTACTGCGATGGGGACTTGGACTTCGCTGACCCCTGGTACAGCCTACAAGAGCATGGTAGTCGACCCCAATACAGGGGAAATTCGAAAGCTTAACGGAGCTACCGACGCTTATAACTTTGCGACAACCAGCTATATGGTGACGCCTCAGGAAGTTTTCAGTATTAACGCTGCGGCAAGCTATGAAGTGTTCGATGATACCAGCGTATTCCTGGAAGGTGGTTTTACTAACCGTCAATCAGATCAGTTAATGGGTCCAGAGGGCACATTCTGGGGACAAGTTGTGTCCGCTGACCATCCGGATAATCCAATTGGCGAAGAGCTGGTTATTAACCGTCGTTTGACAGAAACCGGTGGCCGTGCCTTTACTCAGGACTTCTCTGACTACCGTATGGTGTTTGGTTTTGAGGGCTTCCTGGATAATGGCTGGGCGTGGGACGCATCTTATAACTATGCGCGCTTTATTGACGCCCGTGTAGATTTTGGTCGTGCTAACCCTAAACGTTTCGGTAACCTGACCGATCCAACTAAGTGTGCGGCGGATCCTGCATGCCCAGGTTTATGGAATCCGTTCAAGATGGATACCCTAAATCAGGCTCAATTAGACTACGCGTTCCTGCCTAATTCACCCGTCGTGCGTGGTACCACCAAACAATTGCTGGCTAACCTGACGGGCGACCTTGGGGATTTTGAACTGCCTGCCGGTGCGGTTGCTTGGGCCGTTGGTATTGAAAAACGTTGGGAAGACTACCTGTTTCAACCTGATGGCGCAGCCCTGATCGGCGAAATTTACTCTGTTGCTGGCGATAAAACTGAAGGTCAGTACGAAGTAACAGAAACCTATCTGGAACTGAGTGTACCTATTCTTGCGGATTTGCCAGGTGTTGAATCTCTGAATTTGTCTGCTGCGGTACGCCGTTCTGATTATGACTTCTTGGATGCGCAGACCAACACCAAAATCGGTTTGGAATATACACCCTTTGAAGGTTTGTTGATTCGTGCCACTAAAGCCGATGGTTTCCGTGCTCCAAGTATTTCAGAGTTGTTTGCTCCTCAGCAAGAATCAAACCTGAACTACAACGAGCCTTGTACCGAATACGGTCTGCCAGGTGCGCCTCAAAGTGCAACAGTGAAAGCTAACTGTGCGGCTGATGGCTTGCCTGCTGACTTTAAACTGACGTCTAACCAGTCCAGTTCCATTGTCGGTGGTAACCCTGATTTGCAGCCTGAGGAATCAGAAAGCCTGACCGCGGGTTTTGTTTACACGCCCGACTTTATTGAGAACTTCAGTATTGCGATAGACTACTTTGATATTGAAATCACTAATGGTATTGGTACAGCTGGTACCAGTAACATTATCAATGGCTGTTATGAGAGCCCTAATTTCAGTAGCCCATTGTGTGATCTGCTTGTGGGTGCTGCTGCTGTTGACCGTGTTCCTTACCCAACGTCGCCTCGTCGTGATGTTCTGGGGGCTATGTCTGGTATTTTGGTAACTAACGCTAACCTTTCAACCTTTGAAACCGCTGGTGTGGATTTTGATGCAAATTACGCAGTGGATTTGGGTGAAGGTAGTTTGAAACTTCGTTTGGATGGAACATGGTTGGATAAATACGATTACGTTCCATTTGCAGGGGAAGAGGCCATCCAACTGGCTGGATTCTACGGCGAAGACCAATGGGAGCAGAATGTTGCAGCTTTCTCTGAACTGCGTACCAACTTTACAGCGACTTATACTGCAGGTGATTTCTCTTTCACCTGGATGAGCCGTTTTATGATGGGTACCGACGACGAGTCTGTTGAAGATCTGGCCAATAGTGACAACCTCAGCAACCACGCTGGCTCTGTGGTATATCACGATGTTCAGGGTAGCTACTACATGGACAACTACGCCTTTACTTTAGGTGCAAGGAACTTGTTTGATAAGCAGCCTCCTTACACAACCAACAATGATGATATGAACACCTTGTCATCTTCATACGATACTGCTGGTATGTACTGGTATGCCCGTGTGACAGCTAAGTTCTAATTAGAGCTTTTGCAGAAAACCAGCCTTCGGGCTGGTTTTTTTTTATAGACTTTTATGTGGCACACTTAACTCCACTTTTCCTGAAGCTCTGAGTTTATGAGAAATAACGTTACACAAATAGCTCAGCAGGCAATTGCCTTGTATCAGCAGCAAAAATATGAAGTTGCGCTGCCATTGCTTAAACAGCTGACGGCGGCTGGCGTAAGTCATCCCCTCATTTGGCATGTATTTGCATTGTGCTTGCGGAAGTTGGGCAAACTGCAAGAAAGTGAACAGGCTTTCTGTAAAGCGATGAAACTGGCACCTAATGATGCAGAGATTAAGAATAATTACGGTAATCTTTTGAAGCAGTTGGGCGATAGCAACAAGGCCATGCAATGTTTCCATGAGGCTTTAAGGTGCCGTCCCGGCTTTGTTGACGCGCAATACAATGCCGGATTACTAAAACTAGAGAAAAAGCAATATGCAGAGGCTTCCAGGTTTCTTAAGCAAGCTTTGTCCAATAAACCTGATTTTGCGTCCGCCGCGGTTGCGTTGGCTAAAAGCCTGATTCAAACCGGAGGCCTTGATGAAGCAATTGGTGTTCTCTGCAGAATACTAGAAGGTGGCAGTGACTCTGTTCCTGTGCTCTTGACACTCTCACAGTGCTATCGGGAAAAAGGTTTGCATGACGAAGCGGTAGAGCTGTTGTGTGATCGCCAGGAGAGCGATTTACTTGTGAGAGAGTTAGCGATTAATTTGCATTTCAGTGGCCGAAGTGAGTCGGCCATAGAATGTTTTCGTGCACTGTTAAAAAAAGACCCGCTAAATCAGCAAGTGCTTGGAAGCATGGCAGATATACGTTGGCTAATGGGGGACGTTGATTGGCTGGATGACTATTATCAGGCTTTGTGTGCGAACCCCAATTCCTGGCCACTGCGTTGCGATCTGTCCAATCGGTTGGTTAAATCTGAACAACTACAAAGTGCCGAACAGATTTTGGAAGAGTCTCCCGTTTCTGTGTGGCCACTTGAAGCATTGCTGTTGAAGGGACATATCAAAAGAGAGCAAGGAGAGATCGAGGAAGCGCAACATGTTTTGAAAAAAGCACTGCCAATGTCTGAGAAAAACACTAGCGTGATAAATGAATTAATGTTGTGCCATTTAAGTGAAGGTGATGTCAAATCGGCACTGCGTTGTTGCGACCAACTTATCGAGAAAGAGACAGATAACCAGGCTTGGTGGGCCATGAAAGCGGCGTGCTTAAAGTTAGCTGGGAACCTAAGAGAATACAGAAAGCTATACGATTTTGACAAATTCGTTAAGGCATACGTTTTACCTTGTCCTTCAGGTTATTCCAATATATCAGAGTTTAACCAACAACTTTTGCATGACCTGCAAAATATGCATGCTAGTGCTAGGCATCCACTTGAACAGTCATTACGGACAGGTACTCAGACCGAAGGCCATCTTTTTCGACGTGACATAGAAAGCGTTAAGTTTCTTGAGAAGCAACTTAAACAAGTTATCGCCGCCTACATTAGCCACCTTTCCTTTGATAATTCACATCCTTTTACAAGACGATTAAGACAAGACTTTTTGTTCAGCGGAGCCTGGTCCGTCAGGCTCAACAATAGCGGATATCATCGTAACCATTATCATAGTGAGGGGTGGATAAGCGGAAGTTATTATGTGTCAGTGCCTAAAGCCGTGCAGCGCAGCGGAAATGGTTGGATAAAATTTGGCCAGGCGGAGTTAGGAAGACTGTTTTCCATGGATCCTGACTATTGCATTAAGCCTGAGGCAGGCAGTGTTGCCTTGTTTCCGTCTATGATGTGGCATGGCACTGAACCTTTTGATGATCAGGAGTACAGAGTGACAGTGGCGTTTGATGTTGTACCAGTAGAAGAATAAGAGGAGAGATGGCAGTGTTTTGGGGAAACTTTACCAGTGCTCAAGCTAATGATGATCGATTAAAGCGTCATCCTGGGGCAATTGAAATGTCTAAAGGTGAAATGTTTTTGGCTTCCTGTGCAAACATTTTACGAAATGCTTACGGTTTCTACCGTTCTACGGAGCAGGGGGTCGCGCAAGATGAAAATGGCCAATATCTGCCTTTGTACACCTATCCGGCAATCGAATACCTTTATCAGTTTGATTATAGCGATAAGCGAATATTTGAATATGGCGCAGGCGCCTCGACCATGTTTTGGATGGAGAGAGCCGCCCAAGTCGTCAGCGTCGAAAATAATCCAGAGTGGTACAGCAGTCTCAAGCCTAAGCTCAATAGCAAAACAAAATTGTTGTTCGCAGAGGGAGATAAGTTTCCTTTTGCGCTGGAAGGCGAAGAGGGGCTTTTTGACGTTATTGTGGTTGATGGCGCGGGCTATCGTTTTGACTGTGCGACAGTGGCGTTAAGTAAACTGGCGAAAGGCGGCGTTGTCGTGCTTGATAATGCAGATTGGCATCCTAATACAGCAAAGCTACTTAGAGATGCTGGTTTGATTCAGGTCGACATGAGTGGTTTTAAGCCATGTGAATGCCATACATCAACCACTTCAATTTTTATGCACAGA
Organism: Bowmanella pacifica; assembly: GCF_014645355.1. Taxonomy (GTDB): domain Bacteria; phylum Pseudomonadota; class Gammaproteobacteria; order Enterobacterales; family Alteromonadaceae; genus Bowmanella; species Bowmanella pacifica. The sequence goes on from NZ_BMLS01000005.1 coordinate 131,925, forward strand.
GACTTTAATTTTCGTACCTTGGAATCAAGACAGCCTTCTTATGCGAAAGGCGCAAAACTCATTCATTCTGAAGATTGGGATAAGCCATATGCAAAACGAGGCTAAAGAAGGCGCCGACATGGATGTAACGCTGCAGGAGGCCAGGCAGCAAGCGCAAAGTGGGTTACATGAAGGCGCAGCGGAAAGTTACCGAAAGTTGCTTAAGCATGCTGAGTACTCCGTTGAGGCAAATGTGTTTTTGTATCGCTTTGCTTCCCGTCATGGTCGCTTTGCTGAGGCAGCCTTTAACTTGGAATCATTACTGAGCACCCATCGTGTCGAGCCTGTATGGCATCATCACTTGGGACAGGTTTTGCAGAAATTAGCAGAGACAGACCCGCAAGGAACAGCACTAATTAAGCTAGTTGAGCTTTTGCCATTTGCGTATTCGAGTCGGTTGGTTTTAGGACGCCTCTTAGAGGTGCAAGGTCAATTAGAGCAAGCCACCCAGCATTATTTGTCTGCCATTAACACCGCCAATCGAAAAGGGTTTTGGCACAACGAAGCATCTACTGCGCCTTGGTGTCGAGCTTTTGTCCTGCATGCATTGAAGACAGTTGAGCAGTATCGACAGCACTTATTTCACTCCTGGCTCGAGCCGCTATGGGAGGAATACGGTAAAGAGGCGATGCAGCGTGTCAGTAAAACTATGAAAATGTTCAGTGGTGAATTGCCATTAGAGTTGGCTGATAAGCGCCAGATTCCTTCCTTTTTATACGTACCAGATTTGCCTATTTCTCCGGTGTTTGATGCTGAATCCTTGCCCTTTGCTGAAGAATACGAAAGCAAGAGCGAACAAATTATCCAAGAATTGCACGCTCTTCTTGATGATGGCTATAAGTTCAAACTCTTCCAGGAAGGTGAGGCGGGGAGGGGGCTAACGGAAGGAGGGGATTGGAATGCTTTCTTCTTTCATCGACATGGCAAAACTTTTTCAGATAACCATAGTCGTTGTCCTAATACATCAGCAGCTTTACAAACATTGCCTTTAGTAAGAATAAAAGAACACGGGCCGGAAGTCTGTTTCTCATTGATGCAGCCCGGAAGCCATATTTTACCTCATCGTGGAGTAACGAATAGTCGGGCGGTATTGCATATGGGGCTTATCATTCCTGACCATTGCCGTTTAAATCTTTTGAATGTTCAGGAGATTAGTTGGCAACAGGGCAAAATATTTGCCTTTGATGACACCTATTTGCATGAAGCCTGGAACCGCAGTGAGCAACTGAGGGCGGTGTTGTTGGCAGATATATGGAACCCTTTTCTTAGTCAGGAAGAGTGTATGGCGTTAACGACGCTGATTGAAAAAATTGGCGTATTTAATCGTCAGCATACGCCGGGTGATGGAATATGATGGCTTATTTCCTCTGCGCAATCGCTTCTTATTAAGGGTTTGCCTGCTGTATATATCTTCTGGTAGGCAGCACAGAAGAACTTTCTCCCGGTCTGTGAACTCAATTTTGCCGTTTGGTTTTATGCTTGACTGAGTTTCAATGTACCAAAGGCTATCCTCTTCACAACGGAAGGAATGTGTTTTCGGTTTGTTAATTATTGTTTAAATCCGTAAGTGGTTCATCACTCGGCATAAAATGAGAATTAACGGCCCTAAAAACCTGCATTACTGATTGGAGTTGGCTTTCGTTGCTTACAAATAGACGGCGAGCCTTGACAATTTTGATCGTTCCATGTGAACATTCGGCGTTCGAGTCGGCGGGCTTCGTTGGTCCATTTCCGGTATAGCCTGCCTTCTCAACTACTATTAATAGAACCGTTTTTAAGCCCCTCGTGGTCGGCTGGACCAGGCTGGTCTCGGGGATTCAAGATAAGAAAATTGGTTGGGAACTATGTCCAAAATGAGCAAGAGAAATCTAATTGCTTCTGCCGTTATCGGTGCCTTCGCACTAGGTGGCAGCCAAGTTGTCTCTGCAGACCCTCTTAAAAATTTGCAAAATGAAGAAGCAAAAATCCACGCGGCTGCAGCACAATCCCAAAAGAAGATCGATAAGATCTATGAGCAAACACAAGAGCTGTTATTTGAATATCGTGGTGTCGTAGATGAGACCGAAAACCTGAAGGTTTATAACGATCACCTGGCTCGTTTGGTTGCTTCTCAGGAAGAAGGTATTGCCTCTCTGCAACGTCAAATTGACGGTATCGAAGGCGTTAAGCGTGGCGTAGTTCCTCTGATGTATCGCATGATTGATGCGCTGGAACAGTTCATTGAGCTGGACCTGCCTATCAATTACGAAGAGCGTAAAGCCCGTGTTGCGCATTTGCGTGACCTGATGGGTAATGCCAACGTCACCGTTTCTGAGCAGTTCCGCCAAGTACTTGAAGCCTATCTGATTGAAAACGAATACGGTAATACTATTCGTGTTTACCAAGAGCAGCTTCAGTTCAATGGTCAGAACATTGCCGCTGATTTCTTCAACCTGGGCCGTACCGCCTTGTTGGCGCTGTCTCTGGATCAGAAGCAAGCTTGGGTTTGGAACAATGAAAGCCGCACTTGGGAACAGTTGGGTGATGAATACCTGAGTTCTGTAGTTAAGGTTGTCAAGATGGGCCGTAAGTTGGAGCCCTTCGATCTTATCAAACTGCCAATCAAAGCTGCGGAGTAATCAGAATGAAAAACCTATTCAAATCTGCCCTGCTTGCAGCTGCGATGGCTGTGAGCGTTGCACCTGTTCAAGCTGCTACCAGCTTGGATCAGTTGCTTGATCAAGTTAAGAAAAATCGTGTTTCCGAAGCGCGTATCAATTCACAGCGCGAAGCTGAATTCAACTCTGCCCGTGCTGATAAGCAAGCGCTGTTGAAGAAAGCGCAAGATGGCCTGAAAGCTGAGCAAGCCCGTGGCGACCGCCTGGCTAAGCAATATGCAGATAACGAGATTCGTCTTGCCGAAAAAGAGCAGGAGCTGAAAAATGCGACTGGTACTTTGGGTGAGATGTTCGGTGTGGTTCGTCAGTCGTCTGGCGAAGCTTACGGTTTAATCTCTAGCTCTATCGTTAGTGCTCAGTACCCTGGCCGTTCAGCCTTCTTGGAAGGTATGGCATCTGAAAGTAAAGGCCTGCCAAATATTCAGGAATTGGAAGAGTTGTGGTTCGCACTGCAAACTGAAATGACTGAGTCTGGCAAGATTGCGCGTTTTGAAACAGACGTAATCAGCCTGGATGGCGGTTCTAGCCGTCAGGAAGTGGTACGTGTTGGTACGTTCAACCTGGTAAGCAAAGAAGGTTATCTGGCCTACAATGCTGAGAAAGGACAGGTTCAACCTTTGGGTCGTCAGCCTGACAGCCACATGGTTAACGATGCATCCAGCTTCATGGACGCGACATCTGGCTTCAATCCATTCTTCGTGGATCCAACTCGCGGTACCATTCTGGGCCTGTTGACTGCTAAGGCAACTTTGTCTGAGCGTTATCATGCAGGTGGTGTAGTAGGTTATGTTATTACCGCTATGCTGGCACTGGGCTTCCTGATCGCTATCTACAAGTTCGTCACGCTGACTGCCGTGAGTGCTAAGATGCGTTCTCAGTTGAACAATACCGGTAACCCTTCTTCTTCTAACCCTCTGGGTCGTATCCTGAAGGTTTATCAGGAGAATAAAGGTGCCGATGCTGAGAACCTGGAACTGAAACTGGATGAAGCGATTCTGCGCGAATTGCCAAGCATTGAGTCTGGTATCAATATCATCAAGATCTTCGCTGCCGTAGCTCCTTTGTTGGGTCTGTTGGGTACCGTATTGGGTATGATCGCCACCTTCCAGCAAATTACGCTGTTCGGTACCGGTGACCCACGTATCATGGCTGGTAGTATCTCAATGGCGTTGGTAACAACAGCGCAAGGTATTATCGCGGCACTGCCTTTGATCCTTCTGCACAGCATTGTTGCTGGTCGCAGCAAGTCCATCGTGCATATCCTGGATGAGCAAGCTGCTGGTATCGTAGCGGCTCACGCCGAGGTGGAGAAAGCTTAATATGTTATACCTGATAGAACTCTTGGAATCTGTCAGGGATTTTATCGCTACCGGCGGTGACGTACTTTATGTTGTTGCTGCCGCGCTCTTCCTCATGTGGATATTGATGATTGAGCGCTACTGGTACGTCACCAGCGTGTTCCCTAAGGTGATGAAACAAATCATCACCGACTGGGACGCAAGGAAGGACACCACATCCTGGTATGCGCATAAGATTCGTGATGCATGGATTTCGCAAGCATCAGACAAACTCAGTGAGAGAATGTTGTTGATTAAAACTTTGGTTGCCATGTGCCCCCTGATTGGTCTGTTAGGCACAGTAACCGGCATGATTACCGTATTCGAAATCATGGCGGTGCAGGGGACGGGTAACCCGCGCTTGATGGCTGGAGGTATCTCCATGGCCACAATTCCCACCATGGCGGGAATGGTAGCGGCGCTTTCCGGTGTGTTCTTTAGCACACGTCTGGAAGCCAAGGTTAAAATTTCTAAAGAGAAGTTGGTCGACAGCTTGCCTCATCATTAAAGAGAGATTTATATGGCTCGTAAACATCGTGCAGAAGAAGAAGAAGCAACGATCGACATGACTCCCATGTTGGACATCGTGTTCATCATGTTGATCTTCTTTATCGTAACTACCTCTTTCGTGAAAGAGGCGGGTATCGAAGTAAATAAACCTAAGGCCGAACAAGCGACTAAACAGAAATCTGCCAACATCTTTATCGCCATCAACGAGAATGGTGAAGTATGGATGGATAAGCGTATGGTTGATGTTGAGCGCGTGTCTGCCAACATTGAGCGCCTGCTGGCCGAACAGCCGACCGATGTCGTAATCGTTCAGGCTGACGTTGAAGCCAAACACGGTGTCGTTGTTGAAGTAATGGATCAGATCAAAGCTGCTGGCATTGATAGGATATCGGTAGCAGCAAAGGATAATTAATATGCTTCGTCTAATAGTATCAATACTAGTAGGTGCGGCCATTACCTTTGCCTTGTTTGTGATAATGGCAAAATTGATTGCCAACTCTTCACGGCCTGCTGACGAGGTACCGGAGATTCCGGTTATCGACGTCGTTATGAGTGAGCCTGAAGATAGTACACAAACTCGTTCCAGGGTGCCGCCGCCGCCTCCGCCGCCGCCGCAGCAGCCGCCGAAAATGCAGCCTCAGGAGCCTGAAGCTAACGACCCTAACACCGACGGTATGTCATTTAACTTACCTGGTGTGGATATCGGTGGTGCCGATGTGGCCATTGGTGGTCCAGGTGCTTTGATGCGCGATGGTGAAGCTACACCTATCGTACGTATCGAGCCAAAGTACCCCATCGAGGCAGCGCGTGACGGTAAAGAAGGCTGGGTAAGGCTGTCTTTCACTATCAACGAAGTTGGTGGTGTTGAAGATATCGAAGTGCTCGAAGCTGAACCTAAACGTGTATTTGACCGTGAGGCGCGTCGTGCGCTAAGCCGTTGGAAGTACAAGCCGAAGGTTGTAGATGGTAAAGCTGTTAAGCAGTTTAACCAGAAAGTACAGTTGGACTTTAAGTTGGAGCAATCGTAATGAAAATAACGAAAAATCCAATCAGTAAGCTGATCGTGCTGAGCTCTATCGTGCTGTGCTCATACTCAGGTTTAGCACAGGCCCAGTCGTCTGCGCCTATAGTCTGTCCTGGTTATAAGCAAGGACCGTCTAATATTCCGAGTGAACGTGTAGGTAAGAAGATTCAGAAGGCCTATGAAGCCTACAATAATGATCAGATGCAAGAAGCACTGACCATTTTGTATGACATCGATAGCTCTGATGCTTTTGATCGCGCCTTTACTGACAAGTTTATTGGACAGTTATTAGCTTCTCAGGAAGGCCAATCCGCCAAAGCGCTTGGCTACTTGCAGAACTCAGTGAAGGAAAAGCAATTAACGGATGGAGATCATGCGTCTATTCTGAAGTTGGTTGCTGACCTGAACCTGCAGGAGCAAAAATTCGCTGATGCGTTAGTTTGGTATCAGAAGTATATTGACTTCACCTGTAAGCAGGACCCGGATGTTTATGTTCGTATGGCTAACTCCTATCACGAACTTAAGCAATTCGATAAGGTGGTTGAGCCGGCAGACAAAGCTATCGCTTTGTACGAAAAGCCGAACAAAAACCCTTATGTACTAAAACTGTCTGCTTTCGTTGAGCGTAAGAAGTGGCCCCAAGCAATTGAGGTTGCCGAAGACCTGGTGAGAACATTCCCTGACACCGCACAGTGGTGGTCTCAGTTAGGTATGTTCTACGCGCAAGTAGAAGACTATAAGAAATCTCTGGCTATGCTTGAGGTTGCCTATAACAACGGTTTTTTGACCAAAGAGTCTGAAATTCGTGTGTTGAGTCAGCTTTTTGCATCCAATGATATTCCTTACAAAGCAGCGACCATCCTGGAAAAACACATGAAGGAAGGTTTGCTTAAGAGTGATGAGAAAAATCTCGCGAGCTTGGCTAACGCCTTCCACTCGGCTAAGGAAATCAAGAAGGCGGCTTATTACTACGGTAAAGCGGCTGCACTGAGTAATGATGTCGATCACTATCGTCGTCAAGGCTCACTGCTAGCTGCAGCCGAAGATTATAAGAACGCCATCTCTGCCTTCGATAAAGCGTTGGAACTGGCTAAAGGACAGGATGAAGGTAAGTTGCACATCGAATTGATGACTTCCTACTTCTATCTGAACGACTTTAAGCAGGCCCATAAGCACGTTAAGCTGGCTATGAATGACAGTGCAACGGCACGCACAGCGAAGAGCTGGGAAGCCTATATTAAAGAGAAAGCGCGTAACCGTGGCATTAAGCTATAAGTTGCAAGCAGTTCTTATCTAGAAAAGCCCCGTATATCGGGGCTTTTTGTTTGCTGCTAGATATTTTCAATTCTCCGCGTCACCTAATATTGCTAGCCAAAATCCATTCTATTGTCTGGACACAGCGATCACCTGCAGTGAACGATAGTCGAATCGGCATTGGCTTGTTTGAAAGTATTTCGTCTTGAATAATACTGGTCTAGTCTGAATTTACATTCTTTAACGGAATGTGAAATTATTTTGTTGCCGCATTGGTCTAACATTCTGTTAGTGCCGTTCGGCCAGTCACTTGTGTGATCAAAACTTAGCGTAGGAACTGAATATGAAACAGATTAAGAAAACCGGTATAGCAACAGCTTTGGGTGCTGTAGTGATTGGCTCCCTGTCAAATGTCAGCGTGGCGGCTGATAACGGCGCATTTTCCATGCAAGCCCTTGATAGTGGTTATATGCAGTTTGCTGGCGAGGGAAAATGCGGCGAAGGGAAGTGCGGTGAAGGCAAAAAAGCCATGAAAGATGGTAAATGCGGCGAAGGGAAGTGCGGTGAAGGCAAAAAAGCCATGAAAGATGGCAAATGCGGCGAAGGGAAGTGCGGTGAAGGCAAAAAGGCCATGAGAGATGGCAAATGCGGCGAAGGGAAGTGCGGTGAAGGCAAAAAAGCCATGAAAGATGGCAAATGCGGCGAAGGGAAGTGCGGTGAAGGCAAAAAAGCCATGAAAGATGGCAAATGCGGCGAAGGAAAGTGCGGTGAAGGCAAAAAGGCCATGAAAGATGGCAAATGCGGCGAAGGGAAATGCGGTGAAGGCAAAAAAGCCATGAAAGAAGGTAAGTGTGGTGAGGGTAAATGCGGAGGCTCTCATTAAGCCGTAAGCTTCGCGAGGGTCGCTAGAAGCGGCCCTTAGCTTATACGCAGACACAGAGGAATTTGAATGGCTCTTAGAGGCACCAATGTTGGATTAGGCTTGCGCCGTGAAATGCTGGAAGAAGTACAGTCCTTTGGCGCTGTTCCTATCGATTTCTGGGAGGTCGCGCCAGAGAATTGGATGTCTCTTGGTGGCCGTTATCAGAAGCAGTTCAGTGGATTGGCCCAGCAATATCCGTTTAAAACGCATGGATTGTCGCTTTCGATTGGCAGTCCCGATCCTTTGGATATTACCTTTGTTAAAGCGTTAAGGTACTTCCTGGATGAGTACAATATCAGCACCTATAGTGAGCATTTGAGTTACTGCTCCGCAGCAGGTCACCTTTATGACTTGATGCCTATGCCTTTCAGTCAGGGTGCCGTGCAACATGTGGCCGACAGAATTAAACAAGTACAGGATATTTTGCAGCGCCCGCTGGTATTGGAAAACATTTCTTATTATGCGGCGCCAAATGCGCAAATAGCAGAACAAGATTTTATCTTGTCAGTGCTGGAGCAAGCTGATTGCCAGTTGCTCCTTGATGTGAATAATATCTACGTCAATAGTGTGAATCATGGTTATGATGCCAGGGCGTTTTTAAACGCTATGCCTACCAGCAGAATTGCCTACCTGCACATTGCCGGACATTACAATGAAGCTGAAGACCTGATTGTTGATACTCATGGCGCAGATGTCATTGAACCTGTATGGGACTTGTTGGCGTTGACCTACCAAACCCATGGGGTATTGCCCACCTTGTTGGAGCGCGACTTCAATATTCCACCATTACCGGTGTTGCTACAGGAAGTGGAGAGGATTCGAGCTTTACAGTTGGATTATTTGCCTAAACAGGAACAGCGCGCCTGATGTCACATCTATTAGAGCAATTAGCTTTTGCTAATCATATCCGTGATCCTGAGCATTATCCTGCTCCTGTGGATGTTGAAGACAGAAGAATGAATATCTATCGTGAACTGTTTTTCAACAATGTGTGTGGTTTTGTTAATAATGGCTTTCCGGTTCTGCATAGCTTGTATGATGAATCGCACTGGCAGCAATTGTGCCGTCAGTTTCTGGCGGTGCATGCCTGCCGCTCCCCCTATTTTGTTGATATTTGCAAAGAGTTTGTTGAATTTGTCGCTAACGAATATCAGTCTCAGCCTAGCGATCCCTCTTTTTTGGCCGAACTGGCGCATTATGAGTGGGTTGAACTGGCGTTAAGTACCGCCAAGGGAGATTGCCCAAAGGCATGGTCAGGTCAGCCTTATCAGGCGGTCAAATTATCTGATCTGGCTTGGGTATTGAGCTATACCTATCCTGTTCATCAAATCAGTCCTGAATATCAACCTGACACACCATCGAATCCATACTACTTTGTGGTGCATAGGGACAGCGATGACGAGGTGCATTTTATGCAGATTGATCAGGTTAATGCCTTTATGTTGTCTCATTTGGAAGATGATGTGGAGCAGGTAGATGAACTGATTAGTGAACTACAGAAGGCCATGCCGCAACTTCCTGCCGCACAGGTGTCCTCTGGCTGCAAACAAGCGCTGGATGCCTTTGTGACAAAAGGCATCCTTATCCCTTTTTAAGTGTGCGCCTCGCTTGTTTGTAACCTGTGCTGTTAATCCTTGTCACTTTGCATTAAGATTTGCCGCTCCCGTTTTAAGAGGTTTCAGACATGCATCACGACGAGAATTTCAAAGATCCCTTTAATGTTAAATACCTGTTAGCCGCATTGGTTACCGCGGTGGCATTGCCGCTGTTGCATGTGGTTTTAGGTTGGTTTGTTTACTATCTGTAACCACTGAGTAAGAGTAGTAACAACGTGACCATAGAGTATATTAAGTCGGCCATCAAAACGGTGCCTGATTACCCTAAACCAGGTGTCCAGTTTCGTGATGTCACCTCTTTGATGCAGGATGGTAAGGCCTTTTCGTCGTGCATAGATATTCTTGCGAACCATTATCGAAATCATGGTTTTGACAAGATTGCCGGAACTGAAGCCAGAGGCTTTATTTTCGGGGCACCACTGGCTAAAGCCTTAGGCTGTGGTTTCGTGCCGGTGCGTAAGTTTAACAAGTTGCCGCGAGCGGTCATTCGCCAGAGCTACCAGTTGGAATACGGCGAAGATGTGTTGGAATTGCATCAAGATGCCATTCATCACGGCGAAAACGTGCTTTTAATGGATGATTTGCTGGCAACCGGTGGCACTATGATGGCCACTGCCAAGTTGGTTCGTCAATTGGGCGGAAAAGTCGAGCATGCTGCGTTTGTTATCAACCTGCCTGATCTTGGCGGTTATCAGCGTTTAGTCGAGCAGGGCATTATCTGCCACTATCTGTGCGAATTTGAAGGGGACTAGGTGAGTTACCAGGTTCTCGCCCGAAAATGGCGGCCAGCAAACTTTTCACAGTTGGTTGGCCAAGCCCATGTTGTATCCGCTATTTCTAACGCGCTGGATAATGACCGGCTACACCACGCCTACTTATTTACTGGCACCCGCGGGGTAGGTAAAACCACTATCGCCCGCATTTTTTCCAAGAGTTTGAATTGCGAACAGGGCATGAGTGCCACTCCTTGCGGTGAATGTGCGACGTGCCGTGAAATCGATCAGGGCAACTTCGTAGATTTGCTGGAGATTGATGCGGCGTCTCGTACTAAGGTTGAAGATACCCGTGAACTGTTGGACAACGTTCAGTATCGCCCAACCCGAGGGCGTTATAAGGTTTACCTGATTGACGAAGTGCATATGCTGTCTAAGCATAGCTTCAATGCGCTGCTGAAAACCCTCGAAGAGCCGCCTCCGCATGTTAAGTTTTTACTGGCGACCACAGACCCACAAAAACTGCCGATCACCATTCTTTCCCGCTGTCTGCAGTTCAATTTAAAGGCGTTGTCGCGAGACCAAATCACCCAGCAGCTAACCCATATTCTGCAGCAGGAAGGCATCAGTGCACAGCCAGAAGCCTTATCCCAGCTAGCACGCGCTGCTCAGGGCAGTATGCGTGACGCACTGAGTCTGACAGACCAGGCCATTGCCCAGGGGAATGGCGAAGTCAGCGCCGTGACGGTTGTGGATATGCTGGGCCTGTTGGATAAAAACCAGGTACTTAAGCTGTTGCATGGCATAGTGCAAGGTGATGGTAGCGAGGTAATGCAGCAGGTCGATTCTCTGGCTATGCAGGCTCCAGATTACAGTCAGATTTTGGCAGAGCTATGCAGCTTATTACACCAGATGGCACTGACCCAGTTGGTTCCTGATAGCTGTAAATTGGAAACCGTCACTGCAAAGGCTATCTATCAGTTGGCTAAGGCGCTGCCACCAGAACAAGTGCAGTTACTCTATCAAATTGCTTTGCAAGGACGCCGGGATTTACCATTCGCTGCCGATGGTCGTAGTGGCCTGGAAATGACCTTGCTCAGAATGCTGGCTTTCCAGCCAGTGACTCAAAAAAAAACTCTAGCGGAAATTAGTCAGCTTAGCGAAGAAGCCGAAGTTGCTTGTGATCTATCCTCAGATGATGAGGACGATATCTCTGATGAACTCCTGCAATTGCAAAACAACCAGGCCTTAGTGTGGCAGCAGGCCGAAGCCCTAGGGCCACAATCTCTTGTTGCGCAGGACGCCAAAGAGCAGACTGTTTTGCCTGAGCCTGAGCCTGAGCCTGAGCCTGAGCCTGAGCCTGAGCCTGAGCCTGAGCCTGAGCCTGAGCCTGAGCCTGAGCCTGAGCCTGAGCCTGAGCCTGAGCCTGAGCCTGAGCCTGAGCCTGAGCCTGCCACCTCCAGTACCACCGAGAGTCTGTTGGCGTTAAGACGTAAGCTGCGTGAAGAGACACAGGCCGAAAAGGCCGCGCCTGCTGCCGCTGTTGAAAAAACATCTGCGCCCACTTTTAATTTCAATCGTCCGCCCGCCGATGCTGAACCGCAAGACACGCCAGCGTCGGAGCCTGAGCGTCAGATGGCGCCTGCGCCCATTGTTCCTGAGCCTGATTCTGGCACGTCTGATATCAGTAACAATCCGTCAGCGGACGAGGAAGACAGCCCTCCTTGGGAGGACGGAACTGAATATTTGTCTGACTCTTTCGACGAACAGCAAAGTGCTATGCAGGAAGAGCTGGTCGTTGAAGCGCCAGAGCCTATGATGGCTGAACAGGATGAACATCCGCTTGATGAGCGTACTGAACAGCAACATCTGGTTGTTGATGCAGATGAGCATATCTTAGCGCCGCCGGAAGCGGAGGCACACCCGATGGCAGCGCCAATCTACGACGACGGGCCAAGCAGCGAAGGGACTGCAGTTGATGAAGAATTAGAAGACTTGCTGGCAGCTTATCAGGATGAGGACCCAGCGGTTTTACGAGTTGATAAAGAGGTTCCTGCGTTTTTATCCGATGGACAAAAAGTCTTGTATGCCAGCCAACTGGATAAATGGAGCCGTCTGGTGGAACATATGGGCATCAATGGCTTGGTTAAACAGTTGGCATTACACGCGGGCTGTCAGGTCCAAGGTAATGACGTTAACCTATTGCTACATAGCAGCAAAGAACATCTGTACTCGCCCTCTGCACATCAGCAGTTGCAACACCATTTGAGCGAAGCGCTGAAGCGTCCTGTTGAGCTTAAGGTGGAGCTGGGCTGCCCGGTTAATACCCCTTTTGCTCTGGCTCATGCTATCCGTTTAAGCCGACAGGCATATGCAGAGCAGGTGGTTCAAACCGACCCGGGCATTAATTTGCTGCGAGATGAATTTTCTGCGTCCGTTGCGACGCAAAGTATTAAACCGAGATAGGGATAACCAGCAGTGTTATCCAGCTACCAAAGAGGTGATTATGTTTAAAGGTGGAATGGGCAATCTGATGAAACAGGCCCAACAGATGCAAGAGCGCATGCAAAAGGCCCAGGATGATCTGGCTAACCTGGAAGTAACAGGTGAAGCTGGCGCCGGGTTGGTGAAAGTAACAATGACCTGTAGCCATGCAGTTCGTCGGGTGGATATTGATGAAAGTCTGATGGAAGACGACAAGGACATGATTGAAGACTTGGTTGCGGCAGCAATCAACGATGCGGTACGTCGTGTTCAGGAAACCACCAAAGAGAAAATGGCGGGTGTGACGGGCGGTATGCCTTTGCCGCCTGGCTTTAAAATGCCATTCTGATAGGCAGATTCGTGAGGGACGGCAGAGACCGTCCCTTTTTCATGCAGATAAACTAGTCAAGTTTTTATGAAATTCAGCCCCTTACTCAGCGAACTTATTCGTACCTTGAAATACCTGCCAGGTGTAGGGCAGAAAACTGCCCAGCGTATGGCATTTCAGTTGTTGGAACGCAACCGGGACGGTGGTCAAGAGCTTGCCTCTGCGCTGCATAATGCCATGGAGCATGTACAGCATTGTCAGCAATGCCGGAATTTCACTGAATCAGAACTTTGTGATATTTGTGCAAGCCCCAAGCGTCAGCAGCAGGGGATCCTCTGTATAGTAGAAACCCCACAGGATGTGATGGCCATTGAGCAAACCGCCGAGTTCAAAGGCCTGTATTTTGTGCTGATGGGACATTTGTCGCCGATTGATGGTATTGGCCCGGCCGATATCGGTCTGGATAATCTTGCTGAGCTGTTGGATAAACATCAGATCCAGGAAGTGATCTTGGCAACGAATCCGACTGTGGAAGGAGAAGCGACCGCGCACTATATTGCCCAAATGTGTCGTAGCCGAGATATTAAAGCCAGCCGTATAGCCCATGGGGTACCGGTTGGCGGCGAATTAGAATACCTTGATGGCTCCACCCTGATGCATGCCTTCAGTGGCCGTAGAGAGCTCTGACATATCGGCTCTGTGCGAAGAAATTTCGACATTCATCGTTGAAATTAGACAATCTGTCCTTATCTCCTAGTTCGAAGCGAATTATGCCGATGGCCCTGTGGCGGTCGGAAGTGAAAAAGTACTAGGAGATGTCCGTTTATGGCAGATGCAGCCCATAAAGAAACCCATGGTTTTCAAACTGAAGTAAAGAAACTGCTTCAGTTAATGATCCACTCCCTTTACTCGAATAAAGAAATTTTCTTACGCGAGTTGGTGTCAAATGCCGCCGATGCTGCAGATAAGTTGCGCTTTCGCGCCTTGTCGGATGACAAGCTTTACGAGAATGACGGTGATTTGCGTGTTCGTCTGATTGTGGACAAAGACGCCGGTACCCTGACCATTTCAGACAATGGTATTGGTATGACCCGCGATGATGTCATTGAGCACTTGGGCACTATTGCCAAATCCGGCACCGCAGAATTCTTCAGCAAGTTGTCTGGTGATCAGGCTCGTGATTCTCAGTTAATTGGCCAGTTTGGCGTGGGCTTTTATTCCGCTTTTATTGTGGCCGATAAGGTCACGGTGCGCACTCGTGCCGCAGGGCAAGATAGCTCCCGTGGTGTGGAATGGGAAAGTGCCGGAGAAGGGGACTTTACCGTTGCTGACATCGAAAAAGCTGGACGTGGCACTGACGTTATCCTGCACTTGAAGGCAGACGAGAAAGAATTTTTGGATGACTGGCGCCTGCGCTCCATCATTGGCAAATACTCCGACCACATTAGCGTGGCCGTGCAGATGTATAAAGACGAAGTGCCTGAGAGCGAAGGGCCAGATGGCGAGAAGATCGAGGCGCAGCCTGGCCAATGGGAAACGATCAATAAGGCGACGGCTATTTGGACCCGCGATAAGTCCGAAGTCAGTGATGAAGAATATCAGGAATTTTATAAGCACGTTTCCCACGACTTTGGCGATCCTTTGCTGTGGTCACACAACAAGGTGGAGGGGAAAACCGAGTACACCAGCTTACTCTATGTACCGACTAAAGCCCCCTTCGATTTGTGGAATCGTGAACAGAAACACGGCCTGAAACTTTATGTTCAGCGCGTTTTTATTATGGACGATGCCGAGCAGTTTATGCCCGTGTACCTACGTTTCGTAAAGGGCGTGTTGGACTCCAACGATTTGCCGCTTAACGTGTCTCGTGAGATTCTGCAGGACAATAAGATCACGCAGGCTATGCGCCAGGGCTGTACTAAGAAAGTGCTGCAGATGCTAGAACGATTGGCCTCTAACGATAAAGATAAGTACCAAAGCTTCTGGAATGAGTTTGGCAATGTACTTAAGGAAGGTCCGGCTGAAGACTACAGCAACCGAGAGAAAATTGCCGGTTTGCTGCGTTTCGCTTCAACCCAGGAAGACAGCAGTGCGCAAACTGTATCACTGGATGATTACCTTGGTCGTATGAAGGAAGGCCAGGATAAGATTTACTACATCACCGCTGATAATTATCAGGCCGCCAAATCCAGTCCACATCTGGAGATCTTCCGCAAAAAAGGCATTGAGGTCTTGCTGATGTCAGACCGTATCGACGAGTGGTTGATGTCGCACCTGAATGACTACAAGGAAAAGTCGTTCCAGGCTATTACTAAGGGCCAATTGGACCTGGGTGAGCTGGAGGATGAGGAAACCAAAAAAGCTCAGGAAGAAGCCGAGAAGCAGGTTGCAGGCCTTACCGAGCGGGTAAAGACTGTGCTGGGTGAGCGGGTTAAAGAGGTGAAACTTAGCCACCGTTTGACCGACTCACCGGCTTGTGTGGTCGCTGATGAATATGGCATGAGCACGCAAATGATCAAACTGATGCAGGCTGCTGGACAAAGTGTGCCGGAGATGACCTATCACTTTGAGCTGAACCCAGAGCACAGCTTGGTTAAAGTGCTTGCCGAATTGCAAGATGAAGACCGTTTTGCTCAGCTTACCGAAGTATTGTTCGATCAGGCTGCGCTCACCGAGCAAGGTAGTTTAAAAGATCCGGCAGCCTTTGTTGGCCGCTTGAATAAACTGCTGATGGAACTGGTGAAGTAAGTTTTCAGTAATGGCAACAAAGGGCGGGCCAGAGGGTTCGCCCTTTGTTGTTTAAGGCCGCTAAAACTATGGTCTGACAAGGGAGAATTTGAGTTGTTTTCGGCTTGTAACACCTGTGCTTAATGTGTAAAGTTCCCAGCTCATTCATCAAATTGTCACAGACCAGTAAGAGGACAAGGTATGCGCATCATTTTGCTTGGCGCTCCCGGAGCAGGAAAGGGCACTCAAGCCCAGTTTTTAATGGGTAAATTCGGGATCCCGCAAATATCTACCGGTGATATGCTCAGGTCTGCTATCAGTGCTGGAACCGAACTGGGGTTGGCAGCCAAGAAAGTCATGGACGAAGGCAAACTGGTATCCGACGAGATTATTATTGGTTTGGTAAAAGAGCGCATTGCGCAACCTGACTGCGAGAATGGTTTTCTGTTAGACGGCTTCCCCCGTACTATTCCTCAGGCGGATGCCATGAAGGAAAACGGTGTTGATGTTGATCATGTGATTGAGTTTGATGTGGCTGACGACATTATTGTTGAGCGTATGGCTGGCCGCCGTGTGCACCCCGCTTCAGGTCGGGTGTATCATGTGACTTACAATCCACCGAAAGTGGAAGGTAAGGATGATGTAACAGGTGAGGAGCTGGTTATCCGTGCCGACGATCAGGAAGAAACCGTACGTAAGCGTCTGGGTATCTACCACGAACAGACCAAACCGTTGGTTGACTACTACAGTAATGAAGCAGCTTCTGGTCGTTGTGCTTACCATAAAGTAGATGGTACTAAGCCAGTTGAACAAGTTAGTCAAGAACTGTCTGTATTGCTTGCTTAAGCAAAATCGATTTTGATTAAAAAGGAGCGTTAGCTCCTTTTTTTATGGATTAAGGAAAAACCTCTATGCAAGGTGTTTATGTCAGTGGTAATTCACAAGGACCGGCACTGGTATTGTTGCACAGCTCCATGAGTAGCGCCCGCCAATGGCGGGAGTTAGTAGACCAACTCGACGACACATTTCGGGTCATCAATTTTGACTTGCTTGGTTATGGCCAGGCCCCAGCACCTTCTTTGCCCTTTGGGCTGGAAAACGAAACGCAACGTATAGAGCAACATTTATCAGACTTAGGGGTTAGGCAGTTTCATTTATGCGCCCATTCCTTTGGTGGTGCCGTAGCACTTAAACTCGCCCATGAGCGCCCCAATGCGGTTCTCTCATTGAGCGTGTTCGAGCCGGTTGCTTTCCATTTATTGTCACGCCAATCCGCTGGCTGGTATGAAATACAGGAGCTGGGCCTACAGGTGGATAGTTTGGATGCCGCTCAGGCTGGCGCTTGTTTTGTTAACTACTGGAATGGCGTTGGTTATTTTGAGTCTATGCCCATGCCCGTTCAGCAGGGATTTGCTGCGCAGGTTAAAAAAGTCAGAATGGACTTTAGCGGCCTGACCGAAGAAGCTTATCAGCTTGCAGACTATGCTCAAATCCAATGTCCGGTGCTGCTGTTGGGTGGAAAAGAGTCTCGCACTTCGGCGCTTGAGGTACTGGACGGGTTGGCAGCGTCCTTACCTAATGTGCAGCGAAAATGGGTATCAGGTGGGCATATGTCACCTATTAGCCATAGCAAAGAAGTTAACGATTTGCTGTTAAGTTTTCTGGCGGTTCAGACAGCTTGAGGCCTGTGCTATTTGAAGGTCAATAAAAAAGCGGCTCATCAGAGCCGCTTCCAGGGAGAGAGGAGAGGGCAATAGGCCTTAGCCTTTGTTTTCCAGCAGACTGCTACCGATTTCAATCTTGCGGGGCTTTTTCGCCTCAGGAATTACACGCTCAAGATCAATATGCAGTAAACCATTTTCCAAGCCTGCGCCAAGTACTTTTACGTGGTCACCTAACTGGAACTTGCGTTCAAAGTTGCGCTCAGATATTCCCTTATGCAGGAAATTACGCGCTTCTTCTTTTTCAGGTTTATTGCCGGTCACGTGTAAGGTGTTTTCTACTACCTGGATTTCCAGTTCCGACTCTGCAAAGCCTGCGACAGCCATAGTAATTCGGTATTTGTCCTCGCCCAGTAATTCGATATTGTATGGGGGGTAAGATGGCTGTTTTTCGTTACGGCTAGCCGCATCAATCATAGATGCAAGGTGGTCAAAACCGATGAAAGAACGATAAAGTGGAGACAGATCAATATTACGCATAGTCATATCCTCGTAAAGCAATATGGGTTGTTGTAGCCCCGCATCGCGGCGGCTGATTAAGTTTATCGACCCCGAAGGCATCGACAATACCTATATAGGGTTGGGCAAATTGCTTTCAACACAAAACGCTTAAAATTTTCGAAGTTAAAATATAAGTGGTTGAATATAATGGATAATAAATTTGAAGAAATAATCCCGCATGAGGTGTCTGAGATCCTGGCATACTGGTTTGGGGAGATTCGTCACGGACTGGCTGAGACGGGTAAATCAGATATCTGGTATGGCGCAGACTCGCATATTGACGATTATATCAGTACCCACTTTGCACAGCGGCTTGTCGAAGCCAGTTTGGGGAAATGGGATGACTGGCTGCAAAGCGCCAAAGGACGGTTGGCACAGATCCTTTTGTTCGATCAATTCAGCCGCAATATTTACCGCGCTAAAGCGCAGGCGTTTGCCTATGATAAGCTAGCCTTGGGGCTTTGCCTGGATGGCATGGCGCTGGGCCACGACAAACAATTGTCGCTGATTGAGCGAATATTCTTTTATCATCCTTTAGAACATGCCGAGCAACCGGATATTCAAGAGATATCCGTTCAGCAGTTTTCATTATTAGCGCAGGCCTTCCCTGAAGGTGAGCAGCATCAGTTAGCATTAAATGCCTATCGCTATGCTGTGGAGCACCGGGATATTATCGCCAGATTCGGGCGTTTTCCTCATCGCAATCAAGCGCTGGGGCGTGCTGCGACTGCAGAAGAACAGGATTACCTTCGCCGCGGTGGTAAACGCTTTGGACAATGAAAATAAGGGAATAGTGGTGTGTTGCTTTGCGTTAACAAATATTTACCACGGAATGCATTGAGCTTCTGTCTGTCTACAGGTAAATTGGCGCGTTTTTTTATGGCGTGAATCGGTTGTTCATGGATACCTTTGCTCAAATCCGTCCTTATCAGGATGATGAAGTTCAAGCCGTATTGCAGCGGTTGTTTGATGATCCCGAGCTGTTAGATGCCTTGGTGCGCTTTCGCTTTGCCAACTGGCCCAAGTGGTTAGGTAAACCCCTGGCGTTGGCACTACGTTGGCAGTTGAAAAGACGTTTTGGGGACATCCGTACAGTACGTGATTTTCAGCACCAGTTGGAGCCTTTTATCCAACGTATGATTGACACCACAACGGCCGGTTTGCGTATTTATGGTTTAGAGCAGCTTGATCTAACGCGTCCTTGCCTGTTTATCTCCAATCACCGGGATATTGCATTGGATCCGGCATTTGTATGCTGGGCATTGCATCTCAAAGGTCAGGATACTGTACGTATTGCCATTGGTGATAACTTACTGACCAAGCCTTGGGTATCCGATTTGATGCGCTTGAACAAGAGCTTTATTGTTAAGCGCTCGGCATCGAGTAAGCGAGAGAAACTGCAGGCCAGCAAAGAGCTCTCTGCTTACATTCATCATTCCCTGTGTGAGGAAAATGCGCATATCTGGTTGGCGCAGCGGGAAGGACGGGCCAAAGACGGCGTAGACAAGACCAACCCGGCTATAATTTCCATGTTGATGCTGAATAAACCAAAAGAGCAGGCATTTTCTGAGTATCTGAGTCAGCTTCGTATTGTTCCTGTGGCCATAGGTTATGAGTATGATCCCTGCGATCTAGCCAAAGCTAAGGAGCTGCACCAGCAAGCGATGACGGGGCAGTATGAGAAAGAGGATCATGAAGATGTGGCCAGCATTTCCCGTGGTATTGTTGGCTATAAAGGCAAGGTAGAAGTCTGCTTTGGCCAACCCATTGCGGGAGAGCAGTTTGACTCGGCTAAGCAGGTTGCAGAAGACATCGATAAGCAGATTCGCGCGCTTTATCCCACACTGACAACCACGCATTTAGCGGCTGAACAGTTAGGCTGGGATACCAGCCACGAAAATATTCATTTTACGGCCAGCCAACTGAAAGTAGAACGAGCGCGTTTTGATAAGCGGTTGGCAGAAGTGCCCGATGAAATCCGCCAGCGTATATTGAGTATGTATGCGGCGCCGCTCAATTCGCAAGAGAAGGAGTAGGCCAAGTTGTGAAGCAACCTGGTTTATTACCTAGCGGGGAGGATCGATTGCGCCGCCTATGCTGGCATTAATCCTGAACCAGCCAGCGATGCTGTAACGATGGCGGTTGGCTGCTAACACCTCGTGAGGAAAGCGTTCACTTAGGAATATCACCATCTGACCAAACAGCGGGGTCAGTTTAAGAAACGGAGTCCGTTGCTTTTTTTCGTACATCAACAACTCCCCACCGTCTTCAGTGGTCCAGCCGGGGTTGAGGTACAAAACGGTGCTGAGCACACGATTTGTGCGTCCTTTGAAAGCATCTAGATGCTTTTTATAAAAATCCCCTGGACCGTAGTGAGCAAAGTGGCATTCATAGTCAAAAAGGCCCATAAACAGACGACGGTTCAAGCCTAATCGTAATTGTTCCATTACGCTTAAGAACGCTTGCTGAGCTTCTGTCTGGCCCGTTAACCAGCGAATTTCATCGGTGCGCACAAATTGGTTTTGCTGCTGTTGTTGCTCTCGACCAATACCTGCCGGTTGGAAATGCTGGCTGCCATATTCAGACACTTCTAATAATAAGGACTCGGCTATTTGCGAAGGTAATAGCTCGGGCATGACCATATAGCCTTTGTCGGCCAGGCTATCAGCCAGGTTATCCAGACGATGCTGGCTAAGCTCTGAATTGGATTGGATAAGCGTGTTCACGGGGATCCCGACACAAACTAAAACTGGCGTTTTTTACTCCGTTTTTTGATGCTTGTCATCTGTTTTTATTCGCTGGATGAAAAAGAAAAAGGCAGACCTGAGTCTGCCTTATGCTGCGTGCTTTGCGGGTTACTTACGTACCCCTTCCACATGCAGTTCCAGCTCAACGCTGTCTGCCAGATCGCCGAGTTTATGTTCAATACCGAATTCACGCATGCTGATGGTGGTTGTACCTTCGAAACCAACCCGATAGCCGCCCCAGGGATCCTTACCTTCACCCACTTTCTCTACTTCAATGACCACAGGTTTAGTGACACCGTGCAGAGTCAGGTTGCCATGAATATCCAGTTCGTCATCATCATCTTTAACCACTTTAGTGCTGACAAACTTGGCAGTAGGGAACTTACTGACATTTAGAAAATCGCCGCTGCGAATATGCTTATCGCGCTCTGCATGATTGGAATCAAGGCTGCTGGTGTCGATAGTGACCTCAATTGAGGCAGCGGTAGGGTTTTCGGCGTCATAGCTGAACTGGCCATCAAATTTGTTGAAACGGCCGGTTAGCCAGGAAAAGCCAATGTGCTTTACCTTGAAATTGACTGACGCGTGGGCGCCTTTGGTATCAATGGCATAGTCTGCTGCCTGAGCTAATGGCGCAGTGCCCATCAGGGCGAATAAACTGACGGCAAGTAATTGTTTCTTCATATAAATAATTCCTTATTTCTCAGGGTTTAAGCATTCGGGTTAAGGTTCTGTCTTTGTCTATAACGTGATGCTTGATGGCGGCCAAAGCGTGTAATAGTGCTAAACCGATCAGGCTCCATGCCAGCCACTCATGAATGTCACCGGCCAAGTCTTCCTGATTCTCAACCAGCTCACCGAATCCGGGTACAGTGAACCAGTTAAATACATCGATGCCGCGGGCATCGGCGGTTGAAATCAGGTAACCGCTGGTAAAAATGGCGAGCAGCAATATGTACATCAGCCCATGAGTAAGATGAGACAGTTTTACTTCCCATGCTTTCCCCAATGCTTCCGGGCGTGTTTTTTTGAAACGCTGCAACAGGCGCAACAAAGTGGCTAATGCCAGCAGTATGCCAATACTTTTATGCAGATGCGGAGCGTCCCGATACCACTCACTGTAGTAATCCAGGTCGACCATCCACCAACCCAATGCAAATAGGCCAATCACAGTCAACGCACTAAGCCAGTGTAAGAGAATGCTGGTCCATCCCCAGCTGGATTCTGAGTTACGCAAATTACCTCCTTATATTCAATAGCGATAGCTTACGGCTTGTATATGAAAATTAATATGCCTGAATATCGAGGAATTATATCGATAAAATCGAATGAATCGGCAGGGAAGCCGGAGATTACTCCGGCTTTTGGTGACGGGTTTGCAGTACCTGAATGACGTCTTGAAGACTAAGATTGCTGGCTTGCAGTAGAACGAGTAAATGGTAAAGCAGGTCCGCACTTTCGTTTTTTAGCTCTTCCAGATCGCCTACCGTAGCGGCTAGCGCGGTTTCCACCCCTTCTTCGCCTACTTTCTGAGCAATGCGCTTAATCCCTTTGGCGTAGAGACTGGCAGTGTAGCTACTGTCTGGCGCTGCTGACTTACGCTGTGCAAGCACTTGCTCCAGCTCTGCAACAAAGGTCAGGCTGGGGGTTGCCCCCTGATGCCAGCAGCTCGGGTCACCGGTATGGCAAGTCGGGCCGTTTGGCATAGCCAGGGCGATCAATGCATCCTGATCGCAATCGCAGCTAAGTTCCAGTAAATCCAGAGTGTGACCTGAGCTTTCGCCTTTGGTCCAAAGCCGCTGCTTGGAGCGGCTGAAAAAGGTCACATGGCCGGTATCCAGGCTTTTTTGCAGCGCCTCACGATTCATGTAGCCCTGCATCTGAATCTTACCTGAGATGGCATGCTGAACCACGACCGGCAACATACCGTCCATTTTGTCCCAGGCCAGCGCTTCTATATTGTCTTGGTTGATAATCATAAATTCCTCACACTTTTTAAGCTGCGCGCTAGTCCCTAATGGGGATGCCTTGGTCACGTAGATACTGTTTTAACTCAGGGATGGCAATAATGCCTTTGTGGAAAACCGAGGCGGCCAGTGCTCCGTCTACATCCGACTGTTCGAACACGGCTTTGAAGTGCTCCATGGTTCCCGCACCGCCAGAGGCAATCAAAGGAACCTGACAGCAAGCACGAATTGCGGCTAATTGGGCAATATCATAGCCCTGACGCACGCCATCCTGGTTCATACAATTGAGCACAATTTCGCCGGCGCCGTGCTGCTGGACTTCTTTCACCCAATCGGCGGTTTGCCAGCCGGTGGTCAAGGTACGCTTTTCATCGCCAGTAAATTGTTTCACCTGATAGGTATTACTGGACTGGTCAAAATAGCTGTCGATACCAATAACCACGCATTGCTGGCCGAATTGGTCGTGCAGCTTAGTGATAAGACTGGGATCGGCCAGGGCAGGGGAGTTAATGGAAACCTTGTCGGCGCCCATTTCCAGCACTTTGCCGGCGTCTTCCACCGATTTTATGCCTCCGGCCACACAAAATGGAATATTGATCACCTCGGCAATACGGCTAACCCAGCTTTTGTCCACCACCCGGGCGTCACTGGAGGCGGTAATATCGTAGAAAACTAGTTCATCGGCACCAGCCTGGGCATATTGTTCGGCTAGCGGTACGATATCACCAACAATTTCGTGGTTACGGAATTGCACGCCTTTGACCACCTTGCCGTCTTTGACATCGAGGCAGGGAATAATACGTCTGGCCAGCATCAGTTTTGCTCCCATAGCGAAATGGCCTCAGCCAATTCAAATTTACCTTCCAGTAATGCTCGGCCCAGGATAACTGAATCCACCTGCGTGCCTTTAAGCGCCCGAATATGTTCAAGGTTGCCAATACCACCTGAAGCCTGCCAGATAATTTGCGGAAAGGCGGCCTTCATTTCCTGATACAAGGCCTGGTTGGGGCCTTGCAGGGTGCCGTCACAGGCAATGTCGGTACAAAGTACGTGCTTGGCACCCGCCGCTAAAAAGCCATCTAGCAAAGGCGCCAGTTCCACGCCGCTATCCTGCTGCCAGCCGTGGGTGGCAATGCACTTCTTGCCCTGGGCATTAATATTGATATCCAGTGCCAACACAATAGCGTCGCTACCATATTCGCGTAGCCAGCCCTTAACCAGTTCTGGTTGTTTGGCGGCTAATGAGCCTATCACCACGCGCTCAATACCGGTATTGAGCAAGTCCTTCACATCTTGTTCGCTACGAATACCGCCGCCGGCCTGGAACTTCATCAGCTTGCTGTCGGCCAGTTCGCGGATAAGGCCCAGTTGGCGTTTGCTCGGATCTTTGGCGCCGGTCAGGTCAACAATATGCAGCCACTTGGCACCAGCGTTTGCATAGCGGGTAGCCACATCCAGCGGGCTTTGGGTGTATCGTGTCTTTTGTTGGTAATCGCCTTGGTAAAGACGCACCACTTCTCCATCAATAAGGTCTATCGCGGGAATTATCATGTTATCTCTCTTCTAAACCGGGCTCAGCCCGATTGGCCATCTGTTTTATCGGTGGCTGTTATCAGGGTTAGCAACGGCTGATGAAGTTGCTCAGTAAACGGCTGCCTGCCTCGCCGGAGCGCTCAGGGTGAAATTGCACGCCCATAAAGTTGTCCTGGCCAATACTGGCACTAAAAGGCATACCGTATTCACACGTTGCCAACGTATAGTCGCCAACCGACACGGCAAAACTGTGCACAAAATAGAAATAGCTGCCTTCGGCTATGCCATCGAATAGCGGGCTGTTTGGGTTCGGTGTGATGGTATTCCAGCCCATATGTGGCAGACGCAGGCTTCCTACCTGCATGCGTTTGACTTCACTGGCGATCATGCCAAGGCAAGCCACATGACCTTCTTCAGACTGGCGGGTCATCAACTGCATGCCCAGGCAAATACCCAGAGTCGGCTGGGTAAGCGTTCTGACTAAAGGTATCAGCCCCTTGGCTTCAATTTTTTGCATGGCCGCTGGCGCTGAGCCTACGCCGGGCAGGATAACCTTGTCGGCATTTTTAATCACCTCAGGGTCGTCTGAGACTCTGACCGGACTGCCCAGTCGCTCAATGGCAAAGCGTACCGAGGCAATGTTGGCGCAGCCGGTATCCACTATCACCAATTCCACTACAGTGCTCCCTTAGTGCTGGGCAAGACATCGCCCTGTTTGGTGATGGCCTGACGCAGAGCGCGGCCAAATACCTTAAACAGGCTTTCTACCTGATGGTGGGCATTGCCTTCGGTGGTGGACAGGTGCAGCGAGACGCCCATGGAATCGGCCAATGAGCGGAAAAAGTGCGATACCATCTGGGTGGACATCTCACCAACCCGTTCCTGACTAAATTCTGCATCGAACTTTAAATAAGGGCGGGCCGAAATATCTAACACGCACTCTGCGCGGCATTCATCCATGGGCAGGGCAAAACCAAAACGGCCAATACCGCGTTTATCCCCCAGCGCCTTGCGCATGGCCTCCCCCAGAGCTAAGGCGGTGTCTTCCACCGAGTGGTGGTCGTCGATATGCAGATCGCCATCAACCTCCACTTGCATGGTAAAGCCGCCGTGCGTGGCGATTTGGTCGAGCATATGGTCAAAAAAGCCCAGGCCGGTGCTAATCTGGGATTTGCCCTGATTGTCCAGGTCCACCTTAATACGAATATTGGTTTCTGATGTGGTGCGAATGACCTCAGCAATTCTGCCCTGACCCTTAAGCTGTTTTTCAATGGCCAGCCAGTTATAGTCCTGTCTGTCGTAACGAATCCCCACAATCCCCATGTTTTCAGCCAACTGAATATCGGTGGGGCGGTCACCTATCACATAAGAGCGGCTGAAATCGACTTTGCCTTGTTGCAAATAGTCTTTGACTAAGCCCAGTTTGGGCTTTCGGCAACTGCAGTTGTCCGCTTCAAAATGTGGACAAATTAATACATCGTCAAAGGTCACCCCCTGACCGGCAAACAGTTCCATCATTTTATTGTGCGGGGTGTCAAAGTCCGCTTGCGGAAAACTGTCGGTACCCAGGCCATCCTGATTACTTACCATCACCAGTTTGAAGCCCGCCTGTTGAAGGCGGATAAGTACCGGAATCACCATAGGCTCGAAGACCAGCTTTTCCAGGCTGTCTAGTTGCTTATCAATAGCCGGCTCTTCTACTAGCGTGCCGTCGCGGTCGATAAATAAAATAGCCTGCTGGCTCATTGGGTCTTCTCCTTAAAAAAGCGTTGCATGGCGGCGATAAGCCGCTGATTTTGTTCTTCTGTGCCTATGCTGATACGCAGGCAGTTTTCCAATCCCAGCTGCTTGGACTGATCGCGAATTAAAATACCCTGGGCGACCAGGTCATCCATCAGGGCTTGCTTATATGCAGTGCGCAGCAGAATAAAGTTAGCCTGACAGTCGCCGAGTTGAATAAAATCACCTAGCGCCAAAAGCTGGTTTTGCAGTGTTTGCCTGAGGCTATTCAGGGTGCTCACTTTGTCCTGCATCCAGGTGAGCCCTGGCGGTGAAAGGGCCTGGGCAGCAATTTGGGCCACAGGCTCGGCCAGAGGGTACGGAGCGATAGCTTTGAGCAAGACCTGAATAACGCCAGGGGAGGCCAGGGTAAAGCCGCAGCGAATACCTGCCAGCCCAAAGGCTTTGGATAAGGTGCGAAGCACCACCAGATTCGGGTATTTGGCTAACTGCTGTGCCCAGCCCTGATCTTTAGCAAACTCAATGTAGGCTTCATCCACGGCCACCAGAGCTGAATCCTGGAAAAGCGCCAGGGCTTGCTCTATCTGCTCGGGCGCCACCTGCGTACCCGTGGGGTTATTGGGCGAGCAAATGAACACTACTTTTACCTTGCCGGCAAACGTTGCCATGGCATCAAGGTCGAGGCTGAAATCGGCCTGTAAGGGGGCTTTTTCTACCCCAATATTGAAGGTCTCTGCGCTGATAGCATACATACCATACGTCGGTGGGCAGATAAGAATGCTATCTTGTCCGGCATCGCAAAATGCGCGGATCAGCAACTCGATGCCTTCGTCAGCGCCCCGGCTGACCAGTACCTGTTCGGGCGCTACACCGGCATAAGCCGCATAGGCCTGTAAAACGTCTTTAGGCTGGCAGTCTGGATAGCGGTTGAGTTTGTTGCTATTCAGGCTGTATTCGCCAACAAAAGGCGATTCATTGGCGTTTAACCAGTCTTGTCCGCCGGAAAATAGGCGGCGTGCCGACTCGTAAGGCTTCAGATCTTTTAGGTGCTTAGCTTGCAAAGATTCAATCAAACTATCGGTCATTTCAAGGCATCCAATCTAAGGGCTACAGCTTGCTTGTGTGCATCTAAACCTTCGGCATCGGCCAGCGTCATTATCGCCGGACCAATTTGCCTAAGGCCTTCCTGGCTTAACTCCTGAACGGTATAACGGCGCAGAAAATCCAGCAGGCCGAGGCTTGAGGTATTTCTGGCATAGCCGTATGTGGGTAATACGTGGTTAGTACCACTGGCATAGTCACCCGCTGATTCAGGAGACCAGGGGCCGACAAAAATGGAACCCGCATTGGTAAGCTTGTCCAGCCAACTGCGCGGATTGTTCATTTGCAAAATTAAATGTTCAGGGCCGTATTGGTTTGAAACCTCAACCGCCTCGGCTATGTCCTGGGTGAGGATATAGCGACCATGCTGCATACTCTGACGGGCAATCTCGGCGCGACCTAAGCGACTTAGTTGCTGCTCAACGGCTTGTTTTACGGCCGTTATCAAGTCCACTGAGTCACTCACTAGCACTGCCTGGGAATCAATACCATGCTCTGCCTGAGAGAGCAGGTCTGAGGCAACAAAGTCCGGGTTCGCCGATTGATCGGCAATAACCAGCACTTCTGAAGGGCCAGCCGGCATATCGATGGCTGGGCCACCGGGAATACGACTAACTTGCTGTTTTGCCTCGGTTACGTAACTATTGCCAGGGCCAAAAATCTTATCCACCCGAGCAATACTTTGTGTGCCAAGGGCCATAGCGGCAATGGCCTGTGCGCCGCCGCACAGGTAAATTTCGTCTATGTCACAAAGGGTAGCGGCATAGAGAATTTCAGCGGCAAGCACACCTTGCTTATTAGGCGGGCTGCACAGTACTTTACGCGGGCAACCAGCTACTTGTGCAGTGGTACCCAACATCAATACGGTGGATGGCAGTGGTGCTGTACCACCCGGAATATACAAGCCCACCGCCGCAATGGCTTGATGTTTCAGCTCACAGATGACCCCAGGGCTGGTTTCTATCCTGACATCCTGTGGTCGCTGCGCTTGATGAAATGTACGAATGTTTTGGTAAGCCAGTTCAATGGCGGCCTTGCGCTCATTGCTAAGTGTAGCAATAGCTTGCTCTATGGCGGCTTTCGATAAGCGCAGCTCGGTAAGCTCAACACCGTCAAAACGTTTAGCCAGGTCAATTAATGCATCATCGGCGTGTTCGGCAACCTGCTCGATAATGGCTGCTACTGCCTGGCTAAGACTTTGATTATCAGCCAGCGCAGGGCGAGCCAATAGGCTTACTTGTTCCTGCGAGGTTAATTGATTCCAGTTTTGCATGCTTAACCCAACATTTTCTCGATAGGCAGTACCAAGATACTGCTACAACCCAAGGCTTTTAGTTTTTCCATGGTTTCCCAAAACAGGGTTTCGGTACTGACTACGTGCACGGCGACACTGGTTTCGTTGCCGGCCAGAGGCAAAAGTGTTGGGTTCTCGGCGCCTGGCAAAAGCTGTTTAACCTGCTCTATTTTATCTACAGGCGCGTGCAACATGATGTATTTGCTTTCCCGCGCTTGCATTACGCCGTTAATACGGGTGAGTAACTTATCGATTAGCTGCTGTTTACCGTCGGGCATCTCGCCACCACGTTGGATAAGTACAGCTTTGGAGCGGAAAATTACATCTTTCTCTACCAGGCCGTTGGCCTCTAAGGTGGCGCCGGTACTCACCAAATCACAGATAGCATCAGCCAGGCCTGCTCGCGGAGCAACTTCTACCGAGCCGTTTAGCATCACCGCCTTGGCATTTACATTTTGTTCGCGAAAAAAGCGCTCAAGTAGGAAAGGGTAGGTAGTGGCGACTTTTTTACCCTGCAGTGACTGAACACTTTGATAATCCATCTCATTGGGAACCGCCAGCGATAAACGACAGCCGCCAAATTCCAAGCGCTCAAGGGTTTTATACTGGAATTGTTTCCCTTGAGCCTGGCGTTCGAGCATTTTTTCTTCCAGCTCGTTTTCGCCGATAAAGCCCAAATCTACGACACCGTCCATGACCAAACCGGGAATATCATCATCGCGCACCCGCAACAGATCTATGGGTAAATTGGTGGCATGGGCTATCAATAAACGGTCACGAATCGACAGCTTAACGCCGATGGCTTTGAGTAACTCCATGCTGCCTTCACATAGGCGACCGGATTTTTGTACGGCAATTCTGAGTCTGTTGCGCTCTGTCATGTTTCCTACCTTAATATTTCTCGACGCCCTAAAAACGAAAACCCCCGAAAGTTGCCTTCCGGGGGTATCTGATTAGGTTCGATATGCCACTGGAAGGTAACCATAGACCTTCCAGCACGAACCTGAAAGGTTATGCTATATGATGGTGGTGATGAATCGCTTTCAGGTTCTGGGTAATCATGTTGCTAAGTAAATCGCGTTATCTTTGTTCGGCTGTTAACTTACTGCATGCGAGGGGCAAAACGCAAGGGTAAATTTGCGCAATTATTACTATGGGTTAAAGCTAAAAAGAATAAGTGGACAAATTTTTTATGGCACAAAGGTGTAAAACGCGTGTCCAAAAGTTAAAGGTGGTTAATGTATAACCGATATTTAATCTGTTATATGACACAAGAGAGTGAATATGGTTAGTGATCTACTGTTTCCTATTTTGCCTAAACAGGGCAAAACTAACCCTGTTCAGGATGAACAGCGTGTTGAACAGGTCAGTAAAGAGGCCAAATTACGTTCTTTGCAAGAAGATGAAAAGAACTTAACTGCTGAGGAGCGCCAGCAGCGGGAAAAACAGGAACAGAAGAATAAGAAAAAAAAGGCCAGTAAAGAGACCTCAGACAAACCTGTTGAAGGAGAAAATCGAGCTGCACCAGGTCATTTGGATATTTATATCTAACGTTATACTTAGCTTTCGCTACTCAATCCCTGAAGATACCAGGTTTTCTTGCTGTTGTAGCGCCCATCAGAAAGTCAGTAATTTGCAGTTTTAGCTGTATGTCAGAGATTCATATTGTGGAATACTGCGCCCCAACCGTTTATCCTGTTAAAACTCTATGAATTACAGGAATATGAGTATTGGACATTGTGTTAGGCTGTAGGTATAAAACGGCGATATCCGTAGTTCATTTATCTGTTTGGAGCTCGGTAACGCAATGAGTTTGTTCTGGATTCCTCTTATTCTGCTGGCTGGTGTGGCAGTCCCTGTTGTAACAGAAAAGTATGGGCGTAGCTGGTGTGCGCTGGCAACCATGTTGGTTCCGGCCGCCATGCTTGCATTTATTCTGTCCTTTCTACCGCAAGTTTTTGCCGGGGAACTTCTGGTCGAGCGTTTTGACTGGATTCCTGCAGCGGGCCTGACATTGTCAATGCGACTAGATGGGCTGGCCATGTTGTTTGCCATATTGATTCTTGGCATTGGCTTACTGATTATTCTTTATGCCCGCTATTACCTTAGTGCTACGGATAGCATGGGGCGATTCTACGCCCTGTTGCTGCTCTTTATGAACGCTATGCTGGCTATTGTGCTTTCCAACAACCTGCTGCAGTTGTGGATGGCCTGGGAAGTGACCAGTATCAGTTCGTTCTTGCTGATTGGTTTTTGGGCTGGCAAAACCGAGGCGCGTAAAGGCGCGCGCATGGCCCTGACCATCACCGGTGCTGGTGGTCTGGCTTTGCTGGCAGGTTTGTTGTTACTGGCCGATATTGTCGGCAGCTATGATTTAACTCAGGTGCTGGCGAGTGGCGAGCAAATTCGGGAGCACGCGCTTTATCCTGTAGCCCTGATTCTGATTTTGCTGGGGGCTTTTACTAAATCCGCACAGTTTCCGTTCCACTTTTGGTTACCGCATGCCATGGCAGCACCCACTCCTGTGAGCGCATATTTGCACTCTGCCACTATGGTTAAAGCGGGGATTTTCCTGCTTGCCAGAATGTATCCAGCCCTTGCTGGAACGGAGTTGTGGTTTTTGATCGTAAGTCTTACCGGGCTGGCAACATTGTTGCTGGGAGCCTATGTCGCCTTGTTTAAACACGATCTCAAAGGCTTGCTTGCGTATTCAACCATTAGCCATTTAGGCTTGATCACGCTGCTACTGGGGATGGACACTGGCCTGGCTGCCGTTGCGGCGATTTTTCATATTATCAATCATGCCATCTTTAAGGCCTCGCTGTTTATGGCTGCCGGCATCATAGATCATGAAGCCGGTACAAGGGACATGCGCAAGTTGAACGGCCTTTGGAAGTATATGCCCCATACCGCTACGCTGGCTATGGTTGCGGCTGCGTCTATGGCCGGTATTCCTTTGCTGAATGGCTTTTTGTCTAAAGAGATGTTCTTTGCTGAGACCTTGCATCAGGTCGCATTAGGATCGCTATCCTGGATGGTGCCTGTACTTGCCACGCTAGGGGGAATTTTCTCCGTTGCTTACTCATTGCGGTTTATTCATGACGTCTTTTTTAACGGCGAACCGGTCGACTTGCCTAAAGTACCGCATGAACCACCGCGCTATATGAAAATCCCGGTTGAGATTTTAGTGACCTTATGTCTGTTGGTGGGGATTTTCCCTGGTGCCATCATAGGTTCGTTGCTTTATGCCGCTGCGGGCTCTGTGCTGGGCGCGAATGTACCTGAATATAGCTTGTCCATTTGGCATGGCTTTAATCTGCCGTTGCTGATGAGCGCTGTCGCATTGCTGGGCGGTGTATTAGTGTACAGCTTTCGCGGTCATCTTTATCACTTCCAATCCCAGTTCCGGGAAAATGACGCCAAACTCATATTTGAGGGTGTCATTCAGTACATTGTTGCGCGCGCCTCTGCGTTCCACAATTGGTTTGTGAACGGGTCACTGCAGAGTTACGTCACTTGGTTATTGTTACTGACTCTGGTCGTAACCGGCGCCCCCTTGCTGGATTTGAACGGCGCCGCAGGCCATCAGCCCCATCAGCCTGTTGGGGCTGTGGAAATTATTGCCGCCGTCCTTTTGTCTTTGAGTGCATTGGCGACGGTTATTTTTCATCGGCAACGTATGTTTGCGTTAGTGACGCTTTCCGTTGTGGGGTTGATTGTTTCTATTGCCTTTGCTCGCTTTTCAGCACCTGATTTGGCTTTGACGCAACTTAGTGTTGAGGTGGTAACAGTGATACTGTTGATGCTGGCCTTGTTTTTCCTGCCACAAAAAACCCACAATGAATCCTCACCCAGACGGGTGGCCCGCGACCTGAGTATTGCCGCTATTTTCGGCGGTATTATTGCGACCATTAACTATGCAATTATTACACGCCCTCTGGACAGCATCTCTGATTTCTTTATTGCTAACAGCAAAACCGGTGGCGGTGGAACTAACGTGGTTAACGTGATTCTGGTGGACTTTCGCGGTTTTGACACTCTTGGTGAAATTACCGTGTTAAGCATCGCCGCCCTTGGCATATTTAAGTTAGTCTCAAGGATGCGTCTGGCTATGCCCACCGCAGATGAGAAAGGTCGCCCCTGGGCCAGGGACAGACATCCTTTGATTTTGTCGGTGATCTCGCAAAGCCTGCTGCCTTTAGCCTTGCTGGTTTCCGCCTACATATTTTTACGAGGCCATAATATGCCCGGGGGAGGCTTTATCGCTGGATTGGTAACCTCAGTGGCACTTATACAGCAGTATGTGGCCCACGGAGTTGATTGGGTCAAACCACGCCTTAAGCTGGACTACCAGTGGTTGATTGCCTGCGGGGTTTTAATTGCCAGTCTCACCGGCTTGGGCAGTTGGATGTTCGACAAGCCTTTCCTGACATCATGGTTTGACTATTTCGACATACCATTTATTGGCACAACGGAGCTTGCCAGCGCCATGTTGTTTGACTTAGGCGTATATCTCACCGTGGTAGGCGCAATCTTGTTGATTCTTGCCAATCTCGGCAAGCTCACTACTCGCTATCGCCCAATTTCTCAAGAGGACTAAAGTGGAAGCTCTATACGTTTACTGCGTTGGTATGTTGACATTCTGTGGCGTGTTTTTATGTCTCAGGGCCAGATTGTTCCCAGTGGTACTGGGATTAACCATGTTGTCCTATGCCGTGAATTTGTTTCTGTTCTCAAGTGGGGGCCTGACCTTTAATGCTGCCGCCATCCTCGGGGCTTCAGAAACTTACAGTGATCCTCTTCCTCAGGCCCTGGTACTGACCGCCATCGTGATTGGTTTTGCCATGATTGCCTTTATCGTCATCCTGGCCATGCGGGCCAGGGCTGATTTAGGTAATGACTATGTGGATGGCCGGGAACCTCCTGATACGGAGCAGGCTATTTCACCCAAGCGGGGCAATCTATGAGCCAGCATTTAGCCATTATTCCAATTCTTTTGCCGTTATTCGCTGGCTTGTTGATGCTATTGCCCCCATTAGCAGGGGTAGAGAATATTCGCCGCCGCCGTATCACCTCGCTTATTGTGGGGGCGGTATCTATTTTTGCGGCAGCTAATCTTGCCGTGCAAGTTCAGCAGGGACCTTTGTTCTACGCTTTAGGGAATTGGCAGGCACCTAATGGAATAGTATTGATGGCGGACCCGCTTGCCGCCATGCTGGTGCTGGCCACCTGTATCCTGGTGTTTGGTAGCACAGTTTATGCTTGTGCCGGCGAGGATCGTCAGGGCGCTTACTTTTATCCGCTGCTGCAATTCCAGTTAATGGGCATCAACGGTGCCTTTCTGACCGCCGACCTGTTTAATCTGTTTGTCTTTTTTGAAGTGCTGTTGATCGCATCTTATTCGCTGCTTATACATGGTGGCGGTAAGCAAAAGACGCAGGCAAACGTGCATTATGTGGTGTTAAATCTGGTCGGTTCCAGTTTGTTTCTGTTCGCCCTTGGCGCCTTGTACGGCACCCTTGGTACCCTGAATATGCTCGATATGGCGATGCGTGTCCCAACTATTTCGGAAGGGGAGCAGGTTATCGCCAAAGTGGGTGGCTTGATGTTGTTGATGGTGTTTGGTCTCAAGGCCGCTATGCTCCCATTACATTTCTGGTTGCCAAAAACCTATTCAGCGGCATCAGCCTCTGTGGCGGCCTTATTTGCCATTATGACAAAGGTGGGGATTTACAGTATTTACCGGGTCTATACCATGATCTTTGGTGAGCATGCTGGCCCCCTGGCAGATATGGCCCTGGGCTGGATTTGGCCGCTTGCTTTGTTGACACTGATTGGGGGAGCTATAGGTGTTCTGGCCAGCCCCAATCTTAGGCAAATGGCTGCGAACATGGTCATTATATCTGTGGGCACCTTATTAATCAGTTTTGCCATACGTAGCCAAGAGGCAAGTGCGGCTGGCTTTTATTACATGATTCACAGCACCTTTGTTACGGCGGCGCTGTTTATGATCGCCGATATGTTGGGGCAACAGCGAGGTAAAGCGCTTGACCGCTTTGTTGTGGCCCGGAAGGTCAAGCAGCCTGTATTGCTGGGGAGTCTGTTTTTTGTTGCCAGCATGGCTGTGGCAGGTTTGCCGCCCTTTTCTGGTTTCATCGGCAAGTTATTAATTCTGCAGTCTGCGCATCAGGCCACAGAGATGATTTGGGTTTGGACATTGATACTGTTGGCCGGCCTGGTTTGTATCGTTGCGTTGTCCCGTGCGGGAAGTACGGTGTTTTGGCGGCATACGGGGGGCAACAACAATGACATTGCGTCTTTATCTTATTGGCAGATTGGGGCAGCAGGTCTGATGCTACTCATGTCGCCCCTGATGGTCGTGTTTGGCGCGGTGACAACGGAGTATATGCAACTGGCAGCTTTACAACTTCATCAGTTTAGCGGTTTGTTCGAGTTATTGGGGAGGGCCAATCCGTGAGTAAAGATGCAGCATTTCGTTGGTTTCCTATGCCCTTGCACAGCCTGTTAATGCTGGTCATCTGGTTAATGTTAAACGGTAGTCTGAGTCTTGGGCATGTACTACTGGGCAGCCTGCTGGCTATGGTTATACCCTGGTTGTGTGCTCCGCTACAAATGCCGCAGCCCGGGCATTTTAAACCTTTCAGGGCGATTCGTTATATTTTGATGGTGCTGGTCGATGTTGTGATTGCCAATGTTCAGGTTGCTATTCTGGTTCTGGGGCCAGAAAAACGACTAAAGCCTGCCTTTGTTGCAGTGCCGCTGGATATTAGTGGAGCGCTTCCCATTACCGTGCTGGCTAGTACAGTTACCATGACCCCAGGCACGGTGAGTGCCGATGTGTCTGAAGACAGAAAATGGCTGTATGTGCATGTACTCAACCTAGAGGGGACGGAAGAGGAACTTGTTGAGCAAATTAAATCACGCTATGAACAGGGCGTAAGGGAGATCTTTGCATGTTAGAATGGGCGATTTACCTGGTCACAGCGATGTTGTGCGTGGCTTTGCTGCTAAACCTCTGGCGTTTGCTTATTGGACCGCAGATCGCGGACCGGATTTTGGCTTTGGATACCATGTATATCAACAGCATTGCATTGATATTGTTGTACGGCATACACAGCGGAACAAAGCTTTATTTTGAAGCTGCATTATTGATTGCTATGTTAGGTTTTGTTAGTACCGTCGCCTTTTGCAAGTACCTGCTGCGTGGTGACATCATTGAGTAACGCCTTATGAATTTCTGGATTGAGTTGTTAGTCAGCGTGTTGCTGGTGTTTGGCGGCCTATTTGTTTTGGTTGGTTCGATTGGGCTGGTGAGGCTGAAGGACTTTTACATGCGGTTACATGCGCCAACAAAGGCGACCACCCTTGGTCTGGGGGGAATTTTGCTGGCATCTATGGTCAGTATCAGCTACCAACAAGGTTACATGAGTATACATGAGCTGCTGATCACCTTGTTTCTGCTGATTACCGCACCTGTCACCGCCCATATTTTGGCAAAGGTGGCGATGCACCACAGGTTGAAGCAGATAGAACGCACAAGCAATGCACATTATGTGGACAGGGCAAGGGAGCAGCGTCCACCGAAGGACGCTGAGTAACCTCTGTTAAGCCGTTTTTTGGGTTATTAACTGGTACGTATTTGCTAACAGAACAACCAACCATACCAAGCTAAACAGGGACAATATAACAATCATCCATTGCGGCATGCTGAAGCTAAGCCATTGCCAGTCTATATTGCCGCAGTCACCCGTCGCAGCAAAAATGGATGGTAACCAATGATGTAACGGCATCCAGGCTGGGAATTCAGGTTCGATTGCACAACTTTGAAAAAGCAAATTTGACGCAGTTTGAATGTCCACATGTTCGATGGCTTTGAGCAGCCCCCAGACCGACGATAAGCCCCAAATTGACATGCCTGCCCATCTCAGTCCGCCAAACTGCGGATTGATAAGCCCGACTAGGGAAGCAAGCATCACGCCTATGACGGCGGTGCGTTGGTAGATACACATAACGCAAGGCGCCAGCCCCATCGCATATTGAAAATACAAGGCGACTAGCAATAAACCGACCGACGCCGAAAACAGCAGCCACCATCCTTGTCTACGCTGAGACCAAATGGCAAGACGACCCAAAGCACTCATGGATTTGACCGGATAGTTGGAAAAGTCGTTGATAATAGTGAATCCCCCCACTTTTTAATAGTCTTATTTGTTTTGGTTTCAATAGTAAGCACATCTGGTACAATCAGTTGGATAACAAAAATTAATCGGTGTTAAGCGAGCTTTTGCATGATCTACAAGTCCCAAAGTCCAGCAGGATTTGCCGAAGAATATATTGTCGAGTCAATTTGGAGCGGCAGATTTCCTCCTGGAACTATTTTGCCCGCTGAGCGCGAATTGTCTGAGCTAATTGGGGTGACGCGTACGACCCTGCGTGAAGTATTGCAAAGGTTGGCCAGAGACGGTTGGTTAACTATCCAGCACGGCAAACCGACCAAAGTAAATAACTTTTGGGAAACCTGCGGTCTGAATATCTTGGAAACCCTGGCGCGTTTGGATCAGGATGGTATTCCGGAGCTTGTTGACCATTTGCTGGCAGCCCGTACCAGTGTCAGCGCAGTGTTTATCCGTGGCGCCATTAAAAACTCGCCGGAAAAGGCGGCTGAGGTTCTTAAAGGTTATGTGGATGTTGCCGAAGACGGTCAGGCCTTTGCTGACTATGACTACCAAATCAATCATGATTTAGCGTTAGCATCAGGTAACAAAGTTTATGTGTTGATGATGAATGGCTTCAGGGGCTTATACGCGCGCATTGGCGGCTATTATTTCTCAAACAGCAAATCGCGTAATCTGGCTCGCGACTACTATGCTCAGTTATTGCAACTTGCGCAAAGTGGCGCTCACGAGCAGGTTCCTGGCCTTATCCGTAAGTACGGTATTGCCAGTGGCAAGATTTGGAATGAAATCCGTGGTGATATGCCGCAGGACTTGGTTGACTAAGTCTGTCCGCAAATAAAAAAAGCGCCATTGGCGCTTTTTTTATTTGAGCTAGTTGCTTATGCGAAGTTTTGCGCAGCAAAGTCCCAGTTGATCAAGGCCCAGAAACCTTCCATATACTTAGGACGCAGGTTGCGGTAGTCAATGTAATAAGCATGCTCCCACAAATCGACAGTCATTAGCGGGGTAACGCCAGCTTCAGTCAGTGGAGTTCCGGCATTGCTGGTGTTGACGATGTCCAGACTACCGTCAGCCAGCTTGACCAGCCAGGTCCAGCTTGAACCAAAGTTGTTCACGGCCTTATCGTTAAAGGCTTCTTTAAAGGCTGCAAAAGAGCCCCATTTAGCATTGATGGCATCGGCCAGTGCACCGCTTGGCTCGCCGCCGCCGTTAGGGCTCAGGCTGTGCCAGTAAAAGGTGTGGTTCCAAATTTGTGCTGCGTTGTTGAATACGCCACCTTGAGAAGTGCGAACAATATCTTCCAGTGATTTGTTAGCGAATTCTGTACCTTCAATCAGGCCGTTCAGTTTAACCACATAGGTGTTGTGGTGCTTACCGTAATGGTATTCCAACGTCTCTGCAGAGATGTGCGGTTCCAGGGCATTTTTTTCATACGGCAGGGGCGGAAGTTCGAAAGCCATGTAAATTCTCCATGTTGGTCAAAAAGGCGACACTAGCGAAATAGGCCAGGTATCGTTGTTTATAAAGTTATTGGTTTATTAATCCAGTCTAAAGCCAATAGGGGCAAATAGCCAGATAACTCGCCTTTTGAATATGAGGCTTATCGCCGGAAAAACAAGATGTGAAAACAAAGCCGTGGGTCAGACCTTGAAAAGACGTATAATGGCCTCAAATCGGTATGAATCTAATTAAGAGGCAGTTATCGTGGAAACATTGGAAAAAATCAAACAGCAAATCGCTGAAAACCCTATTCTGATTTATATGAAGGGCTCACCCAAACTGCCCAGTTGCGGTTTTTCGGCGCAAGCCTCCCAAGCGCTTATGTCGTGCGGCGAACCTTTTGCCTATGTGGATATTCTGCAAAACCCTGATATCCGTGCTGAATTGCCTGCGTATGCCAATTGGCCAACTTTCCCGCAACTGTGGGTAGAAGGTGAGTTGGTTGGTGGTTGCGACATCATATTGGAAATGTTCCAGCAAGGTGAATTGCAACCGCTGGTTAAAGATGCGGCGGCTAAAGCCAAAGCCAATAAAGACGCAGAGCCAAACGCTGAGTAAGTTGCAGGTGAGAAAAAAGGGGCCTAGGCTAGGCCCCTTTTTTATTAATCATCATGCATTTGTGACTGGTTGTAGTTTTCGATACCTAAGGTGGCGATTAATTGCAACTGGGTTTCAAGCCAGTCTAGATGCTCTTCCTGTCCATCCAAAACCTTGCCCAACAAGTCGCGCGTCACATAATCCTGAATGGATTCGGCATACTCAATGGCTTTGCGCAGATCTGGCAGGGCTTTGTGCTCAAAAGTTAAATCACAGTTGAGCATTTCTTCAGTGTCTTCACCAATATGCAATTTGCCCAGATCCTGAAGATTAGGGATGCCGTCCAGAAACAAAATACGTTCGATAAGATCATCGGCACGTTTCATCTCGCGGATAGACTCGTGGTATTCCTTATCGGCCAGGCCCTGTAACCCCCAGTTTTTGAACATACGGGAATGCAGGAAGTATTGATTGATGGCCACCAATTGATGGCCCAGCACTTTATTCAAATGCTTGATAAGAGATTTATCGCCTTTCATAGCCGGACTCCATGACGAGCTGTTCTGCAGATGCGCAAATACAGCGAGCTAAGATTTGTTCATTATAGAGAACAAAAACTTAAGCGTCACCGGACAATTGAGATTGGAGGTTAGCAGACTTCCTTGAACAGGGATTCGTCAACGATGGTATTGTCTATTACCTGCTGAGCTAGTTGTACACATTTGCCGCATTGACTGCCTACGCCAAATTGCTTACGCAAGTCACGCATATTCCCGACGCCTTCTTCACGAACCGCGCGGGCAATTTGTTTATCGGTAATACCGTGGCAGAGACAAACGAACACAATACAACTCCTATGACATTACAAATGATAATAATTGTTATTATGTATTTTGCCAAGTGCAAATTTGTACCTGAGCAAAAAATACTTTTAGGTTGGAAAGTCTGAAGTGAATGGGCACTTATTCGGCAATTAAGCGGATAAGTGTGTTTTTGCCCTTGGTTTGCAGCACCGATGCCCTTATCTTGTGTTCTAGTCTTTTATTAGCTTGTGCCCCAAGTGGGCGATAAGCAAACATCAACCAAGAAATGGAGAAGATGATGAGTGTACTAGTTGGTCGTCCAGCCCCTGATTTTACTGCTGCTGCCGTACTGGGCAACGGCGAGATTGTTGACAGCTACAACCTGAAAGATGCGATCAAAGGCAAAAAAGCGGTACTGTTTTTCTACCCTCTGGATTTTACCTTTGTATGCCCGTCTGAGCTGATCGCTTTCGACAAGCGTTACGAAGAGTTCAAACAACGCGGCGTAGAAGTTATTGGTGTGTCTATCGATTCTCAGTTCAGCCACAATGCATGGCGTAATACCCCAGTCAATCAAGGTGGTATTGGTCCTGTGAAGTACACCCTGGTGGCTGATGTGAAACACGAAATTTGCCAGGCTTATGATGTTGAGCATCCTGAAGCTGGCGTAGCTTTCCGTGGTTCGTTCCTGATTGACGAGGAAGGTAACGTACGTCACCAGGTCGTTAACGATCTGCCTTTGGGCCGTAACGTAGATGAAATGCTGCGTATGGTTGATGCGCTGAACTTCCACCAGGAGCACGGTGAAGTATGTCCTGCTGGTTGGCAGCAAGGTAAAGAAGGTATGCAAGCAAGCCCTGAAGGCGTGGCTAAGTACCTGGCCGAGAACAGCGACAAGCTGTAATCAGACAAAGGTTGTCAGTAAAAAGCCGCGATATCGCGGCTTTTTTTATACATTATCAGGGCTGTATCGCAATAACATCAGTTTTTAACAGGGCCAGTATATTCTCTGCTGTATTCCCCTGCAGTTTGCCTTTTAATCCTTTGCGACCCACAGTACCTATAGTGACTAGCCCGGCGTTAATGTCGGCGGCAACACTAGGGATCACTTTATCTGGGTTGCCCGCTTTAACATGGACATGTTCCGGATTAAGCGGGAAATCTCCCGCCATCTGCTGAATTACTGGCATATATTGAGTTTTGGCATCGCTGGCCATTTGCTTGGCACTTAAGCCCATCAGATTCTTGAGTACCGGTGATATGGGTAAGCAATAGACGCAATGCAATTCACCACCAAAATGCTTCACCCATTCAATGCTGGTCGCGAGTAAACGCTGATTCAAAGCCAATTTGCTTTGTAGCTTGCTGCCTAAATCCAATGCCACCAGCACATTGTGTTGTTTCTTCCATTTCTTTTCGGCAACCAGCATAACAGGCACTTGGCTGGTTCGGAGTAGATGCCAATCCGTGGGGGTATAAAATATGCTTTCGCTGCGTCGACCGGTTTTTATAATCAGGTCATGCTTATGAGTGCGACTGAATTCTACAGTCCAACTGGCAATATTTTTTTCCCACACCACTTGGCTTGTCACATTTTCGCTGTTAAGTGCTAGCTCCTTTAGCTGACGGTTCAGCCACTGCTGGCGTTGTTCAAGCAAGCTTTGCTGAATGGCTTTTTGTTGACCAGCTGTGAGGTTATCAGGTAAATGCTTTAGCTGTTCATGAACAAAGCTAAGTACAGTCACCTTTGCACCTTGTGCATCGGCAAGCGGTTTAGCTTTCGCCAACGCTTTGGGCTTGTTGCCTGGCAGATCTGCGATCACCAAAATCTGTTTCATCAGCACATTCCTTTTGTTATCAACCGGGTAAACTTAGCATGACTGCTAAACAATGCCTGGATTTATATCAGAAGCAATCTCGCTGGCCTAGCTCTCTTCTAAAGGCGGTGGCCAACCACCCAATTGCTGCCATTTATTGACAATAATACAAAACAACTCGGCGGTCCTTTCTGCGTCATACAAAGCGGAGTGGGCTAGTGCCTGGTCAAAGGCCAAGCCGGCGGCCCGGCACGCTTTGATCAGTACAGTTTGGCCGAAGGCCAGGGCTGATAAGCTGGTGGTGTCGAAAGACACAAAGGGGTGAAATGGTGTGCGTTTAATGGCGCTGCGATGAATGGCGGCATTGACAAAACCCTGATCAAAAGCGGCATTATGGGCCACGATCACCGAGCGCTGACAGTCAGCTTCTTTCTGTGCCTTACGAATTTGTTTGCATACCTCTTTCATCACGTCTGTTTCCGGCAGTGCGCCACGTAGCGCGCAGTGAGGGTCTATACCGTTAAATTCCAGTGCGGCGGGCTCCAGGTTGGCGCCCTCAAAAGGGTCAACATGGAAGTGGATAGTCTTGTCTCGCACCAGCAGGCCATTCTCATCCAGCTTTAAGGTGACGGCAGCAATTTCCAGCAAGGCATCGGTGAGGGGGTTAAAGCCAGCGGTTTCCACATCAATAACGACAGGGAAGTAGCCCCGGAATCTTTGCTTGAGTTGTTGCGTTTCTGCTGTCATCTTTTACTCTATCTACTCGTTGGCGACCCTTATTGGGCCGCGATTATGACAAGTCTGGCCGAGGCTATCCAGTGAATGCGCAATATGCAGGTCAAGAAGCTGACACAACTGCCGATATCTGATTAAGGAATTGGACAGAGACGCTATGAATAAATTCTTTTGTGTTCTACTCGGTTTTCTTGCTGTGCCAGCGTCAGCTGGGTTGCGTCATTATGCCGCGACCATCGAAAGTTCGTCCTGGCAACTCAGTAGCCAGAGCCGCTTGCAGTGTACCCTGAAACACCATGTGCCTGGTTATGGCGATGCCATGTTTACTAGTCTGGCCAGCAAGCAACTGAATATGGAGTTTGAGCTGGATATGCTGCAATTGCCCAAAACTTATGGGATGGCGGCGGTTTATTCGGTTCCACCCAATTGGATGCCCGGCGCCATGCAGCGCCAGATAGCCCAAATGCCTATTCGTAAGCAATATAATGGTGATTTGCCAGAGCAGGCTGCCTGGACCATTTTATCGGAGCTGGAGAAGGGTTTTTGGCCGACTATTTACTACAGAGACTGGTATAACGAACAGGATCGCGTGGCGGTAGGGCTAAACGCCAGTAACTTCCTCGACCAATATCGACAGTTTTCACAATGTGTTGCTAATTTGCTGCCATTTAATTTTGAAGACATTGCTTATACTGTGTTGTCTTATCAGAAAAGCTCAGATGAATTCACCCGTGGTTCGCGCAAAAAGCTCAGCATGATTAGCGATTACCTGAAGGAAGACACCAATATAGAATTAGTGTTGCTGGATGCCTATACCGACAGCTACGGTGGCAGTTGGAGCAACACGCAATTATCCATACGTCGTGCTGAGCGAGTTAAGCAGTTCTTTGAGGAGCAGGGCGTGGATGCGGAACGCATTAAGGTGACTGGCCACGGTGAGCGGCGACATATTGCAGAAAACAGTAATGCGTTGTCGCGAGCCAAGAACCGGCGGGTGGTTATCCGTATGGAAAAGGGCCTGTAGGCTCAGAAAATAAGGGCGTATGTAGCGCCCTTATTTTTGTTTGCTTTGTAGGTATTGGCTGACCTTGTCGGGAAAGTCAGTGAACACACCATCTACTTTCAGCCAATCAAAGGTCAGGGTTAACGCCTGCTGCCAGTTCAGGTTTGGTGGCAACTGATCAGCCCTTAGGGTATATGGATGAATCTTCAAACCCTGTGCCTTGGCATTCATTAATAACTGTGTCGGCGCCTGGGTTTCGAAATCAACCAATTGTGGCAACCAGGGACCAATGCCATCGGCGACTTGCGCAATTTCTTTTAAGCCTTGAGCGGAGCGAAGGTAAGCATAGTCATTGTCCGACTCCTGCCAGCTATTTTCCGCCAGTAACTGCACCAGGCCGGTTTTTAATCCCAATTCATTGCGTAGCCTGCGGGTTTCATTAAAGTCGAAGCACTGTACAAACATATTGGCGTCAGCCTGATTGAGCTTGTACTTTTCCAGCATTGCCATAAAAATCTGGCTGATATCCTGCCCGGCGGCCCGGTGAAAAGCTGGGGATTTAA
Source organism: Bowmanella pacifica (assembly GCF_014645355.1). Lineage (GTDB taxonomy): Bacteria > Pseudomonadota > Gammaproteobacteria > Enterobacterales > Alteromonadaceae > Bowmanella > Bowmanella pacifica. The sequence goes on from NZ_BMLS01000005.1 coordinate 175,296, forward strand.
GCTCTGGGTACAAACCTATGTTTGTGCCGCGACTGCGGTTCAGCTCGCTAATGAGATTTATTTGTTGCTCAAAGGTGGCAATCTTAAACAGATCGCTATTACTGCCATTGTGCTGATAACGATTGGCAAAAACCTGTTGGTTTTGCGCGTCGCGCCTTTCATGCACTGTTAGCTGCTTCAGCTCAGCGAGGGTAAAGTCAATCGCATAAAAACGCCCATCGGCGCGTTTTCGTGCCGGGAATACCTCAGCCACATTGGTTACAGTATCAAGGTGGATATCGTGCAATACCACTAATACGCCGTCCTTGGACAATACCAAGTCCTGCTCGATAAAATCTGGTGACATGCCATGGGCCAGGATAACGGCCGGCAAAGTATGTTCTGGCAAATAACCGGATGCACCGCGATGGGCAATCACCACGGGCCTGGCGATGGCCGCCAGGCTTAAGGTGGACAGCAGGACAGTAGCAATCAACGTCCTTATCATAGCGTGGGTTTATTCCTGGATGAGTTCGACGGCGTAACCGTCTGGGTCGCGAACAAAGGCGATCACAGTTGAACCACCTTTCACCGGCCCTGGTTTGCGATAGACATCAGCGCCCTGACGTTCTAATGTTTCGCACACGGCATAGATATCCTCAGCACCAATCGCAATATGACCATAGGCCGTACCCATATCGTAGCTGTCTTTATCCCAGTTATAGGTCAACTCCAACACGGTATGAGTGTCTTCCTCACCGTAGCCGAGGAAGGCCAGGGTGTATTGATATTCCTGGTTTTCACTGGTACGCAGCAGTTTCATGCCAAGTAGCTCAGTGTAAAATTTGATGGAGCGTTCCAGATTGCCAACGCGCAACATGGTATGCAGTAGTCTCATTTGTCTGATCCTTTTTTGGATTTACGGGAAGTATAAAGGGCTTATATGTCAGTTTTGTCTCTGAACTCGCAGAGATCTTCAATCAAACAGGCGCCGCAGCGGGGTTTTCTGGCCACGCAAACATAGCGGCCATGTAAGATAAGCCAGTGATGTACATCCACCTTAAATTCCGCTGGTACGACTTTAAGTAGCTTATTTTCCACCTCAACCACGTTTTTGCCAGGGGCAAGGCCCGTGCGGTTGCTGACTCTGAAAATATGCGTATCCACAGCGATGGTAGGCCAGCCAAAGGCGGTGTTCAGCACTACATTAGCGGTTTTTCTTCCTACCCCAGGTAGGGCTTCCAGGGCTTCGCGGCTTTCTGGAACTTCACCGTCAAACTGCTCCACCAAGATACGACAGGTTTTGATCACATTCTCGGCCTTAGCGTTAAACAGGCCGATGGTTTTGATGTAATCCTTAAGGCCGTCTACCCCTAGCGCCAGAATGGCAGCAGCGGTATTGGCCACCGGGAAAAGTTTGTCGGTGGCTTTATTGACCCCCACATCTGTTGCTTGCGCTGAGAGGATCACGGCAATCAGCAGCTCAAATGGGGAGCTGTAGTTGAGCTCTGTAGTAGGGTGAGGGTTTTCCGCCCTCAACCTGGTCAGAATTTCTTTTCGTTTAGTCTGATTCATTCTGGTCTTGCTTTGTGTACAGGCAGGCGATGACGCATTGTTCAGGATGACTCTGCGGTCACCCGGGCTCGCTGAACGACTTTGGCCGGCTGCTTATGTAATTGTTCGATACGTTTATCCAGGGCATTTTTCAGGGCAATCAGCAGCCCCATACCGATAAAGGCCCCTGGCGGAAGTATAGCGAGTAAAAATTTATGCTCAGTGACAAATAAGGTCAGCTTAAGACTCAGTGCCCAATCACCGAACAAGGTTTCCGCACCACTAAACAGGGTACCGCTGCCTAAAATCTCGCGCAGTGCGCCAAGGGTGACCAATACCAAGGTAAAACCAATGCCCATCATTAGGCCATCAAAGGCGGCATAGCCAACCGGATTTTTTGAGGCGTAGGCTTCCGCTCGCCCAATAATGGCGCAGTTGGTCACGATTAAGGGAATAAAGATGCCAAGTGCCAAATACAGGTTGTAGGTATAGGCATTCATCAAGAGCTGAATAATGGTAACAAAGGCGGCAATAACCATCACAAAAATGGGTATACGTACTTCATTAGGCACTAGGTTTCGTACTAGTGATACCGTGGTGTTGGAGCCTATTAACACCGCCGTGGTGGCAAGCCCCAAGCCCAGGCCATTGATAAAGCTACCGGTAACAGCTAACAGGGGGCATAAGCCCAGCAGCTGGACCAGGGCAGCGTTATTCTTCCAAAGCCCCTGCCAGGACAGGGTTTTGAGCTCACTCATTGTGGTCTCCACTAGTCGGGGCCAAGCATTGATTAGGGGCATCAAACAGTATCTGCTGTTGTTCTGCTGCCAGCAACAAAGCATTTTTAACGGCTTTTACCATAGCGCGAGGGGTAATAGTGGCACCGGTAAACTGGTCAAACTGCCCTCCGTCTTTTTTCACCGCCCAGTATTTTTGTTCGCCGCTGGCTATGCTCTTACCATTAAAACTTAAGATCCAGTCACTGATTCTGATATCTATTTTGTCACCCAGCCCTGGGGTTTCCTGATGCTTCAGCACTCTAACACCAGTAACCTGGCCGGCGAGGTTTACACCAACCAGTAACTCGATATCGCCACTATAGCCGTCTGGTGTCATGGTTTGAAGCACTAGGGCTACAGGTTCGCCCTGTAAGCGCGCGCGATAGACGGTTTTGGGACTGTCATCACCCAATAAACTGACGTTGGTTACTTCAGTGCAATCATGCTCTATATCATTGTCGTGTAGTGCTGGGGGGACAATGCTGCCAAGGATCTTTTGCAGTTGTCGCTGCTCCTGGCTTTTAATGCGTGGCGCGGTTAACTCATAGGTCAGGGCAATCAGACCTGTGGTTATTAAAGCAAAGGCGGTTAGCGTCAGACCGCTACGTTTCAGATGGGTTTTCATCTTCTTTTAGCCTTACTTTGATAGCCATAAGTGCGGGGTCTGGTGTAGTAGTCAATCAGCGGCACGGTCATATTCATTAATACCACGGCAAAGGCGATGGCGTCCGGATAGCCGCCCCAGGTGCGGATAACGATGACTAACACCCCGATACCTGCCCCAAAAATCAGTCGCCCTTTATCTGTAGTGCTGGCCGATACCGGATCCGTGGCAATAAAGAAGGCGCCCAGCATAGTGCCGCCACTTAGCAGATGAAACCAGGGAGAGGCAAAGAGGTCAGGGCTGGTGAGATGAATAATCCCGCCAACCAACAAAATCGCCCCCAACATACTGACTGGAATCTGCCATTTGATGGCGCGCAGTTTCAATAAAACCAAGCCGCCAGCTAAATAGGCCAGATTAATCCATAGCCAGCCGATACCGAAGCCATCTGCAAATTGCACCTTACTGGTGGCTTCCTGCAGGGTTAACCCCAAACTAATATCGGTTTTTACGCTATCCAAAGGCGTTGCCATGGTAAAGCCGTCCGCCCCCATTCTAAGTTGCGCAAGGCTGTACCCATCGGCGGTAAAACCGGTGAAAATCACGCGCAGTGCATCGAATAAATCATAGCCTTGCTCAGCAAGGGCTGCTGGTGGCATCCAGGATGTCATGGCGACGGGGAAAGAGACCAGCAAGGTGACATAGGCCACCATGGCAGGATTAAACAGATTAAACCCTAATCCGCCGTAAAGCTGTTTGGCAATGCCTATCGCAAAAAAAGCACCGATGGCGGTTATCCACCACGGGGTAAGCGGCGGAATACAAATTGCCAGCAACAGTGCGGTTAGCAGCGCGCTACCGTCTGCCAAGGCACGTTCAAAGTCCTTTTTACGCAGCTCCAATATTGCCGCTTCTGTGCCCAGCGCAAAAACCGCGGCGATAACAAATTGGATTAGGCTTCCCCAGCCGAAAAACCAGCTCTGCAAGGCAAAGCCGGGCAGGGCACAGTAGCAAACCAATCGCATCAGTTGCGCAGTACTACGTTGCTGATGTTGATGTGGAGAACTGGCTAATCTAAGACTCATTCTTCATTGTTCTCCTGCTGATTAGCGGCATTGTTCTGCGCAGTTTGTTGAGCTTTACGAGCTTTGGCCTTGGCAATAGCGGCGGCCACCCGCTGTTTTTTATCCTCGTTTATGGTCACATCTGGCGCTGAGGCTGGCTCGTCATCCGATTGTTTAACCACTTTGTCTTTTTCCGCTTTTTGGGCCTTCGCCTGTGCGATCGCAGCCGCTATACGTTGTGCTTTAGGATCGTCACTCGCCGCTTTGCTGCTACCCGCAGATGTCTTGCTGGCTGCGCGCGAAACCTTGCGTGCCCTTGTCGGCTTGTCGGCATTTTTTGCGTGGTCCGCATCGTCCTCGCCGGCTGTCTGGGCAGCTTTTCGGGCCTTAGCTTTAGTCACAGCAGCGGCCACCTTAGCCTGCTTATCAGTGTCGGCCGGTGCACTGTCGGGGGCATCTGTATTCTCTGCTGCCTGCGCGGCTTTTCTGGCCTTGGCTCTGGCCACAGCGGCGGCCACCTTAGCCTGCTTATTGATGTCAGCCGGTGCACTGTCTGGGGAGTCTGTATTCTCTGCTGCCTGCGCGGCTTTTCTGGCCTTGGCTCTGGCTACAGCAGCGGCCACCTTAGCCTGCTTATCGGTGTCGGCCGGTGCACTGTCGGGGGCATCTGTATTCTCTGCTGCCTGCGCGGCTCTTCTGGCCTTGGCTCTGGCCACAGCGGCGGCCACCTTAGCCTGCTTATCGGTGTCGGCCGGCACACTGTCTGGGGAGTCTGTATTCTCTGCTGCCTGCGCGGCCTTTTTGGCTTTCGCCCTTGCAATAGCTGCAGCAACTTTGTCCTGTTTATCCTGCTCGGGCGTCTGCGCTTCTGGTGTTGCCTGGCTCTCTTCTATTGCCTGAGCTTCTTTTCGGGCTTTAGCGCGGGCGATAGCTGCGGCGACTTTATCATTGCTGCCGGTTTCAGAAGTGGGAGATGTGGCTTGTTGGCGCAGCTTAGCTCTGTCAAGGGCCGCAGTTGCGCTATCGGTGGCATTGTCACCTCTGCTTGCCATGGCTTGACGACGCGCTTCGGCAGCCTGTTGATGCTTAAGTTCTCGCTCGGCTTTTTCCTGTTCCAGGCGGTCTTTGCGCGCTTCAAACCTGTCGCGGGCCTTATCTGCTTTTTGCTTCTCTTCTTCTTGCTGACGAACTTGTGCTTTGGCAACCCGATAATAATGCACTAGCGGGATCTGGCTTGGACAGACATAGGCACAGGCCCCGCATTCTATGCAGTCGAACAGATGGTAGTCCTGGGCTTTATCCAGCTCTTTGGCTTTACTATGCCAGTAAAGCTGTTGAGGTAATAAACTGACCGGACAGGCATCGGCACAGGCACTACAACGAATACAAGCCTGCTCTTCCTCGGGCAAGGTCATCTCTTGATCGGTTGGGGCCAGAATACAGTTTGTACTCTTCACCACAGGTACCTGATCTGAGACTAAGCTGAATCCCATCATCGGGCCGCCCATAATCAGGCGCTTGGTATGTTGTCGCTGTGTTTGATAACCAGCTTGCTCAAGGAGGTGATTAACCGGGGTACCTAATAATGCCCAGACATTGCCGGGACGTTCCATGGCATCGCCGGTCAGGGTAACCACCCGCTGTATCAGCGGCTTGCCGGTAAAGATGGCATCGGCCACCGCAAAGCAAGTGCCAACGTTTTGCATGATCACGCCTACATCGATAGGCAATCTGCCATGGGGCACTTCGCGACCGGTTAATACCTGAATAAGCTGCTTTTCTCCGCCTGCCGGATACTTGGTTGGAATGCTGCAAACAATGTAATCAGGATTTTCCTGGCAGGCTACCTGCATTGCCTGGATCGCCTGGGGTTTATTGTCTTCTATGGCTATCAGTACATGTCCGGGATTGAGCAGATGACACAGCACATCAATGCCCTGGCGTATCTGCCAAGCGTGTTCGCGCATTAGCCTGTCGTCGGCTGTTATGTAAGGTTCGCATTCGACGCCGTTGATAATCAGAAAATCGACATCTTTTTTGGGACTGACTTTGATATGGGTTGGAAAACCAGCACCACCCATACCTGCGATACCTGCATCACAAATGGCTTCAATAATTTTAATTTTGGGCAGTTGTTGATAATCGGGCAGGGGTGTCAGCTCACACCATTGGTCCTGGCCGTCAGGGACTATCTCTACAGTCAGCTCTGGCATACCGGATGGGTGGGCAGAAACATGCGGAGCAATAGCACTGATTTTGCCCGATGTGGGGGCATGAATAGGCAGTGCAAAGGGATTCGTGCTGCGTGTCAGTGCCTGACCTTTAAGCACACCGTCTCCCACATTGACCTGCAACTGGCCTTCTGTACCTATATGCTGCTTAATCGTCAGATAAAGGCGTTCCGGTAAGGGACATTTGCCGATGAGTTCCTGATTGGACATCTCTTTACGGCCCGGCGGATGAACACCGCCCGGAAAATCGTGAAAGCGACCTTGGCGAATTTTATCTATCAGTGATTGCAATGTGCTTCGCCTTTCAATCTATGGTTTTTACCGGGATCGCATCTAACTGCCAACGCCACGAGGCCACGGTCGGATTGACCGGCAGCATATCGATACAATCTACAGGACAGGGCTCTACGCAAAGGTCACAGCCCGTACATTCATCCGTCAGCACGGTGTGCATCTGTTTGGAAGCCCCGACTATGGCATCAACAGGGCAGGCCTGAATACATTTGGTACACCCGATGCATTCATCTTCGCGGATAAAGGCGACTTTTTTGACTTCTCCCTCGCCATGCGCTGAATCCAAAGGCTTGGCTTCCACCCCCATCAGGTCGGCCAATTGTCTGATGGTTGCTTCGCCCCCTGGTGGGCATTTATTAATATCATCACCGTTGGCAATGGCTTCAGCATAGGGACGACAACCGGGAAAGCCACATTGGCCACATTGAGTTTGCGGCAAAATAGCGTCTATTTGTTCAACTAAGGGGTCACTTTCCACCTTAAAGCGTATGGCCGCGTATCCCAGTACCAAGCCGAATATCAGTGCCAGCAAGCCGATAGCTACAAGAGCGTAGAACAAGGTCATCAGAGTTTAACCAAGCCGGTAAAGCCCATAAAGGCAAGGGACATAAGGCCAGCGGTAATCATGGCAATGGATGCGCCTTTAAATGGGGTAGGGACATCGGCTGCGGCAAGCCGTTCTCGCATGGCGGCAAACAGGATCAACACCAGAGAAAATCCAGCTGCGGCACCAAAACCATAAACCACAGATTGGATAAAATTGTGTTGTTCACGCACATTCAGTAATGCCACCCCCAACACTGCACAATTGGTGGTGATAAGGGGTAGGAATATACCCAGTAAGCGGTACAGGGTAGGGCTGGTTTTATGCACCACCATTTCGGTGAACTGCACCACAACGGCAATCACTAAGATAAAACTCAGGGTGCGCAAATAACCGATACCTAAAGGTAACAGTACATAATGTTCAACCAGATAACTGGTTAGTGAGGCCAGGGTTAGTACAAAGGTCGTCGCCATCGACATACCGATGGCTGTTTCCAGTTTGCCAGATACGCCCATAAAAGGGCAAAGGCCGAGAAAATTGACCAATACAAAATTGTTTACCAACACTGTGCCAATTAGCAGCAGGAGATATTCAGTCATGCCTATACGGAGGTTCGGATTGCTGGGCTTATTATCCGTTTTTACGAGCAGATTAACAACTTGATATTACTAGGGTTATTAATGGAAAAATGTAGGTATAGTGCGGCTTAGCAAAGAGATAAGGAGAATTTTAGCCTAGGAGTGGCTCCCCCTCCCCGACTCGAACGGGGGACCTGCGGATTAACAGTCCGTCGCTCTAACCAACTGAGCTAAGGGGGAACAGAAATGTATTAGTGAATTTGGCTCCCCCTCCCCGACTCGAACGGGGGACCTGCGGATTAACAGTCCGTCGCTCTAACCAACTGAGCTAAGGGGGAGCAGATATTCACTATTGAAGCGACATTTCTAACGTTAGAAGGGCCGTTTCAACGGAGGCGAATATTAATGAGCTGCCCTAAGGGTGTCAACAGCGGAATTAATAAATTTTACCACTTTATGACTGTTTGGCTATTTGCTAGGCAAACAGGTGGAAAGTTCGCCCCTTGGGCATCGATGTGATTGTGAGGATCTAGACGATCCTGGCCGGACATCAAGTGTGTGGGGTAAGGATCTATGATGGGAATAAAAAACGACCGCTTATCCAAATTTGTTATTACAAAACCCTTGCAGGCTGTATAGGCAAACAGTGTTTAACAAAACTGCAACATAGCACTGGCGTCCCAAAGGTTAGTGGCGACTTACCATTTTTTGTCCACAGTGGGGTGAAAAACGCGAGGCCACTGGGCAGACAGGAGTTATCCACTAAATCTGTGGATAACTATGTTGATGAATCGGGAGAAAATGCGCTGAGCGCAGTAAAAATGCTGTCAAGGGGGCAGGTGTAGAAATCTTGATTATTTTGATAAAGTGCTTATTTAACAATGCTTTATGTTGTTTCTTGGTGAATGGTTGGACATCTTGGCCGAATTTTGCACGCGAATGTACATTCCTTGTTAGTTGTTTTTGTTTGTAGAAATTAAATTATCCAGTAAATCAGTTGATTAAACTCGCTGATGAGGTTCTTCCGGCTATTGTGCTTGACTTAACCTGCCGCCATTAAACCACGTCAGAAATTACGCTAACACTCATATTTCCATACAAATGTTCTGTATCGATCAGTTGGTCTTCTGAGGCTCCTCCCTTATTATGGAAGGCCAATTTACTGATTGAGCGACACAGTGCGATCTTCCGCCAGCCATGATTTGATTAATCGCCCCATAGCTACCACCTTGAAGCAAATGACCCTTCCCATGATTATGGGTATGGTGATGCTGATGACCTTTGGGTTGGTAGATACGTTTTTTGTCAGTTTGCTAGGGACGGATGAGTTAGCGGCAATCAGTTTCACTTTTCCGGTTACCTTTACGGTCATCAGCTTGAATATTGGTTTGGGTATCGGCACCTCTGCAACTATTGCCCGTTACTTGGGGGCCGGTAATGCGCATCTGGCCAGGGAGTTTGGCAGTGGTGCCCTGATGCTGTCTTTTTTACTGGTCGGATTGCTGGCCGTAATCGGCTTTTTCTCTATCGAACCGGTATTTCGTTTGTTGGGCGCGTCCGAGTCTCAACTTGTGCATATACGCGACTATATGCATATCTGGTATGTGGCGGGTATTTTTCTCGCCTTGCCTATGGTGGGTAATGCCGTACTCAGAGCCTCTGGTGATACTAAAACCCCCAGCGCCGTGATGGCCGCAGGGGGACTTATTAATGCGATTTTAGATCCTCTGTTGATCTTTGGCTGGGGACCCTTTCCAGCTCTGGGTATACAAGGGGCGGCATTGGCCACCATGATCGCCTGGATCGCTGGCTGTGTTTATATCCTGTATTTGCTGGTTCAAAGAGGCTTGATCTTGCCACGTCTGTTAACACTGAGTGAGTTTCGCATGACCAGCCGCGCGGTGTTAAAGATTGGTCTACCGGCAGCGGGAGCTAATATGCTGACACCTGTCGCTAATGGGGTTCTGACCGCGATTGTGGCGACCTACGGTGCAGAAGCTGTGGCAACCTGGGGGGTGGGAAACCGATTGGAGTCTATCGCTTGTATTGTCGTGCTGGCGCTGTCTATGAGTTTACCGCCTTTTATCAGTCAGAATTTTGGTGCTGGCCGGATAGATAGGGTGAAAGAAGGTTACATGCTGTGTATGCGATTCGTTATGCTGTGGCAGTTTGGGATCTTTTTACTGCTTTGGTTGGCATCGCCGCTGATCGCCATGACCTTTGCTGAGGAGCAGCGCGTGGCCGACCTGATCCAGCTATTTTTGATGATAGTGCCACTTGGGTATGGTTTGCAGGGCATTATTATCCTGACTAACTCGTCTTTTAATGCCATGCACAAGCCCATGAGTGCACTGTTACTGAGCTTGTTGCGTTTATTTGTGTTTTTTGTGCCGATTTCTTACCTTGGCAGCCGTTTGTATGCCTTACCTGGCATGTTCGTGGCCGGTATTCTCGCCAATGTACTCACGGCCTTGGTGGCATTTTTGTGGTTTAAACGTTTGTTGGAAGAAGAGCATCAATTGCAGCAAGCACAGGAGGTGGCCGGATGAGCCGTGGATTTGAACTGAAAGCCAATTATCGTCCAGCAGGTGACCAGCCCAAAGCCATTGAGGCATTGGTCGACGGACTGGATAATGGCCTGGCTTGTCAAACCTTGCTGGGGGTTACCGGGTCCGGTAAGACCTTTACCATGGCCAGCGTGATTGAGAAAGTGCAGCGTCCTACCTTGATTTTGGCTCACAATAAAACGCTTGCCGCTCAATTGTATGGGGAAATGAAAGAGTTTTTCCCCAACAATGCGGTGGAGTATTTCGTTTCTTATTACGACTACTACCAACCTGAAGCCTATGTTCCTACTACCGACACCTTTATAGAGAAAGATGCGTCTATCAACGATCACATTGAGCAAATGCGTTTATCTGCCACCAAAGCCTTGATGGAGCGCCGTGATGTGGTAATAGTGTCCAGCGTATCCGCCATATATGGCTTGGGTGATCCTGAGTCCTATATGAAGATGTTGTTACATCTGCGCCAAGGAGACCTGATGGACCAGCGCGACATCTTGCGTCGTCTGGCCGAGCTGCAATATACCCGTAATGATGTGAGCTTTGAGCGCGGTACTTTTCGTGTACGTGGGGATGTGATTGATATTTTTCCGGCTGATTCCGATCGACAGGGCGTCAGGGTCGAATTGTTTGACGAGGAGATTGAAAAGATCAGTCTGTTTGATCCGCTGACCGGGGCGGTGGAGAAATCGGTAGCTCGGGCCACGGTATTCCCTAAAACCCACTATGTGACCCCAAGGGAAAAAATCCTGGATGCCATTGAGCATATCAAGGTTGAGCTCAAAGAAAGACGCGAGCAACTGAAAAGCGTGAACAAACTCATCGAGGAGCAACGTATTGCTCAGCGCTGCCAGTTTGATATCGAAATGATGCTTGAGCTTGGTTATTGCTCAGGGATAGAAAACTACTCACGCTACCTGTCCGGACGGGCTCCGGGTGAGCCACCGCCAACCCTGATAGATTATTTTCCGGCAGATGGGTTACTTTTTATTGATGAGTCACACGTCACGGTGTCACAGATTGGTGCCATGTATAAAGGCGACCGCTCGCGTAAGGAAACGCTGGTGGAATACGGCTTTCGCTTACCTTCGGCATTAGACAATCGTCCCCTTAAATTTGAAGAGTTTGAACAACTGTCTCCCCAAACCGTTTATGTGTCGGCTACACCAGGTAAATATGAGCTGGAGAAATCGGCCGGCGATGTGGTGGAGCAGGTGGTCAGGCCCACTGGTCTGGTGGATCCTGAGTTGGAGATTCGTCCGGTGGGGACTCAGGTGGACGATTTGCTATCCGAGGTGCACAAAAGAGTGGCCTTGGATGAACGGGTGTTGGTGACAACCCTGACCAAACGTATGGCTGAAGATTTAAGTGATTACCTGGACGAGCATGGGGTAAAGGTTCGTTACCTGCATTCTGATATCGATACGGTAGAACGGATGGAAATTATCCGTGATCTGCGTCTGGGCAAGTTCGATGTATTGGTGGGAATCAACTTATTGCGAGAGGGCCTGGATATGCCAGAGGTCTCGCTAGTGGCCATACTGGATGCGGATAAGGAAGGTTTTTTACGTTCAGATCGCTCTTTGATTCAGACTATTGGCCGTGCGGCCCGACACCCGAATGGCAGGGCGATACTCTACGCCGATGTGATAACAGGCTCGATGCAGCGTGCTATTGACGAGACCAACCGACGCCGTGAAAAGCAGCAAGCCCATAACCTGGAACATGGTATTCAGCCACAACGGCTGAATAAACCTGTTACCGATGTGATGGACTTAGGTGAGCGTAAGCGAACCGAGCGACAGGCTAACGTGGCTGAGAATCGTAAAGGCTATGCAGCTCAATCGCCAGACAAGTTGTTGCATGAGATTGGTGAACTGGAAGATAAAATGTTTAAACATGCCAGGGAGTTGGAGTTTGAACAGGCGGCTGCAGTACGCGACCAGATCGAGCAATTACGCCAGCAGTTAGTCGCTATTTCATGACAAAATAGCCAATCTAAGCGGTGAGTGCAGGTTACAGGGCTGTGAAATATACCCGAAACCGATAAATTGTTGTTTGCCAGGCTGGTCTAAACAAGTGTAGTATCTTTTGGCATACCTATAAGATCTGGACCGATATGCTAAACAGACTACAAGAATCTGATATCAAGTTGTTGAGGGTGTTTTACGCTGTGGCATCCTGCAATGGTTTTACCGCCGCTGAGCCTGTGCTGCGTATGCAGCGACCCAACATTAGTGCCGCCATCAAAAAATTGGAAGAGCGATTGGATTTGGTGTTGTGTCATCGCGGTCGTGGTGGTTTTCAAATGACCAAGGAAGGCGAAGTGGTTTTCCAGGAAACCAAGCGCATTTTTAATGCCTTTGATAACTTCGTTTTTAATCTCAAAAGTTTACATGATGACTACTCGGGGCATATTACGCTGGTACTGATGTCCAGTTTACCGCTGAGTTTGTCCCAGGCCGTTAGCCAGGCGGTCAAGAGCACCATGCAGAAGTTTGATGATATTCACTTTAATATCCAAACGCGTCTCTACAACGAAGTGGAGCATGTGGCCTTGTCTGGCGAATGTCATCTGGTGGTGTCCAGTTACGATATGGTCAAACCAGAGTCCTTGGTATTTCATCCGCTTGGCGTCGCCAATAGTGGCGGACTGTACTGCCATGAATCGCATCCACTGGCCAAATATAGAGAAGAGTTTCCTGATAAAGTGCGACTGGAGGATTATGCTTCCATCGGTATTACGGGGTTGTCTTCGTCTAATTACATTGGCGAAAATCAGCGCATGTCGATTCACACCTTTTCTGACTCCTTTGAGTCATGTATGGCGGCGATATTGACCGGCAATTATCTCGGGTTGCTGCCGCATTCACTGGTTAATAGCAATCCAGGGCTGGGGTTAGTGCAGGTGGGTGGTGTGGACTTTAGTTTTAAGCACGAGTTTTATGCCATCAATGGCAAAAATACCATTCTCAATCCGGTGTTGAAGCACTGTATTCGGGAGTTGGCCTACTTCGCCACTAAAAATAGCTGATAAAAGCCACCACAGAGGCGGCTTTTTACTGTTATTCGTAGGGGAGCGGGTCGGTTACCCCGTTTTCAGCAAAAGCTTCCAGGCGCTCATTGCAGGCGCCACATTGTCCGCAGGCTTTATCTCTGCCGTTATAGCAGGTCCAGGTTTGGCTGTAATCCAGTCCCATGGCTAACCCATCGGTGAGGATGGCTATTTTACTCACGTTTAGATAAGGGCTGACGATTTCCACTGGTTCATAGTTGGCGATGGCGCATACTTCATTCATTTTAATCACGAATTCCGGGCGACAGTCGGGGTAGATGTTATGGTCGCCGGAGTGGGCACCATAATAGACTTTGCTGGCGCCAAGCGACACTGCGTAGCCTACCGCCATAGATAGCAGAATCATATTGCGATTGGGCACCACGGTGTTTTTCATGTTTTCTGCTGCATAGTGTCCTTCGGCAACATCAATATCCTGACTGGTCAGGGAAGAGTTCCCGATCAGTTGGTTAATGGCGCTGATGTCCACCACCTTATGGTGGATACCTAATTCCTCACACACTTTCGCCGCATAGACGAGTTCTTTCTTGTGGCGTTGACCGTAGTCAAAAGACAGCGCATACAACTCATAGCCCTCACGATGGGCTTTGTTCAAAACGGTGAAGGAGTCCATCCCCCCGGAAAAAATCACTACTACTTTTTGTGCCATTTGGCTGCCTTCTCTATAATCTGCCAACTTGGTGCTAATCATACCAGTTTTGCCCGGTCTGGCTCTATGTTCAGAGTCGACCACCAATGTAATTCAACCGCAGGAACTTCTTTTGAGTAACAGCCTGAAAATCAATGAAATGTTCGAAACCATTCAGGGAGAGGGCAGCTTTACCGGCGTGCCGGCCATTTTTATTCGCCTGCAAGGGTGCCCGGTCGGATGCCCATGGTGTGATACTAAACATACTTGGGAGGTTGATCCTGAGCGCGAACATGCAGCCCAGCAAGTGTTAAGTAAGTCGGAACCGGACGACAGCTGGTTTAGTGACAATGCTGAAGGATTATTACAGCTTTTTGTTTCTCAAGGTTATAAGGCCAGACATGTGGTGATCACCGGTGGCGAACCTGCCATGTATGATCTTAGGCTGTTGACCTCGGTATTGATTGATGCCGGCTACTCGGTCCAAATAGAGACTAGCGGTACTTTTGAGATCCTCGTGCACGACAAGACTTGGGTGACCCTATCTCCTAAAGTTAATATGCAAGGGGGCTATGAGATCCTGGATCAGGCATTAGCGCGCGCTGATGAAATTAAGCATCCTGTGGCCATGGCTAAGCATATTGATGAATTAGATACCTTGTTAGCAAGAGAGGCGACCAACCCAGGCGCACAAGTTTTCCTGCAGCCTATCAGCCAGCAGAAGCGCGCTACAGATCTGGCGGTGGCGACCTGTATCGAGCGTAATTGGCGTTTATCCCTTCAAACTCACAAGTATATCGGCATAGAATAGGTCGAGGCGGATGTAACGAGAATAATATGTTGAAATCCAAACTTTTACTGGCATTAGCCGGGGTGTGGTTTAGCGGTGCGGCGACCGCTGCCACCTGGAATATTGTTTACCCAAGGCCGATGTCTGAGTTGGATGATCGTACTCGTTATCCGGTGGAACTACTGACCCTGGCGCTGGAACACACCGGGGTTAATTTTAAGCTGACCGCCAGTGACAGAATCATGCTGCAGGGGAAAGCTATCAGTCAGTTGGAATCTAACCGGGAAATCAACGTGCTGTGGAGCATGACGGATAACCAGCGAGAAGAAGAGTTGCTGCCTATTCGGATCCCCATATTCAAAGGCCTGATTGGGTTACGTTTGCCATTAGTAAAAATAGGCAGTCGTGCCAACTTCACCAATATTAATAATCTGCAAGCTTTGCTGAACTTCCGTCCTATTTCCGGCAGTGATTGGCCGGATACTAAGATTTTGCAAGCCAATGGTTTTGATGTGGTAATGGCCGAAGACTACGACCAGTTGTTTTATTCACTACAACAGGAACGTGGTGATTTTCTGCCGCGTTCTGTGGTGGAGATTTGGTATGAATTCGAATTGCATGTTGATCAGCAACCCTTGAGCATCGACAGCAATGTTGGACTCTATTATCCCACTGCCACCTACTTCTTTGTGAATCGTAAGAATGTGGTGTTGGCCAAGTTGATTGAAAGTGGTCTGGAGAAGATCATTGCCAACGGCAAGTTTGACGAGCTATTTATGTTCGAGCACAAAGCCATGCTGGAAAATGCCGGGTTGGAGCAGCGCACTATTTTGCATCTGGATAACCCCATACTGCCTGCGCAAACACCATTGTCGAGAAAAGAACTCTGGCATCCGGTACCAGAATAAGAAAAGGGGCTGACGCCTGTCTCTTGATCACATTTCGGTATCAAGGGACTGGGCCAGCTCATACCCCCTCAAGGATGGTTCGTAATTTGAACCATCCTTCCCACAGGGATTGCCATCCCACTCTGCCATTTCGTTTACTGTCATGCCAACCACCCAGCTTACCTATGTTTAGATAGGCCCAGCGCAAGCTTGGAGGCTGCTTGGGAAGGCTGCCTTTCTCCCGCTTTTTCCACAGCAGCTTCCACTCGATATTGCTCAATATGACTTCACAACTTTGTTGTTCCGCCTGCGTTTTATCCATGCCCATGAATTGAAGCTGATGTACCCTTACGGCAATAAACGCCAGGACCACTATCATACGCTCCAGATTGTCTTTGCTGTGCATGCGCAGTTTTTCAACCTGTGTACCGCCACTTTTCCATGCCTTGTGAAACTCTTCTACCAACCAACGCCTTTCATAATACGTAATGATGCGCTCTGCTTCGGCTTTGGACTGCACGTTTTCCGTCGTTAACAGGTGCCAGCTAAGCCCATCAGCATGAGCTTGCTCGATACAGCTTACGTAGTACAGTGGTGTCGATGTACCTGATTTGTTCGATGGCATTTTGATTGTCACAGGGGCGTAACGGACATCGCAGGTCGCTACGCGGGCTTTACGCCCTCCCTTCTGGGGGATGACGACTTGTCGTGTGCCTGCGCTATGCAATGCCGCGCCATAGGCGTAGAGCTTATTACCTGCTTCTTCAATATGACGACTCAACATAGAACGCACCACAAAACGTTGCTGGTGTTCACATTTGTATTTTAGGTATTCAATCACGTCTGATTCGCGGTCACAGACCGAGATGACCCGAGAGATGTCGGCTCCCAGACGCGTGGCCATATGCCTTGAGGCACGCTCCCACTTAACACTCTCTTTTTCGTGATACGGCCGCTGAGTTGCGCGTTTGTGTTGTCCCATCTGCTCGACGTCTCTTGTCCATCGAGTTTGCTCAATTAACCCCAGAACATGATGCTCATGCGGCGCGTAAAGCAAGATAGAATGCGCCTGCATCCCTCGGGATGACTTGTGAGACGTAATATGACCCAACTCATCGTGCACACTGGCGTGGTTAAAATTCAACGAGGTGGTGTCTTCAAGGGCCAAAACAGTGTCAAATTCGCAGACAAACTTTGCTGTCGCCTGAAATCCGGCATCGGCAATCGCATCGGCATCAATGGCGGGATTACGAACGAAGCGGTAGGCCGCTTCTATTTCCGCAGAACTGCTAGAGGCTTTCACAATAGATTTTCCAAGTTGGTCGGCTAGCGCGCCCGCCAAGCGAACTAATCGATGAACGCGTCGCTGGTCACCTAGCTTTGCATGTTGGAATGTATCGTAAGCCCAATCGCTTGAATTTATAAGCATTGCGTATTCCTCCACTCTCAATGTCAAAGTGGAAGATCACAACAGGTAAAAAGAGTTCAAAAAAAATCCCCCGGCAATGCCGAGGGATTTGTGTAGAAAAGACAGGCTGAGGCCCCTTTTTTAATGCTGCTTAGCCGTCCAGACCCACGCTCATTTTGGCCCAGTCCATCAGGCGTTTAAATAGCCCGCCTTCCTGAACTTCCTGCAAAGTCACCAATGGATATTGGGCAACATCCTCGCCGTCCAGTTGCAGATACAAGGTACCCACAACCTCACCTTTGGCAAGAGGAGCTTCCAGCTTTTTGTTAAGTTCAAAATTAGCTTCCAGATTTTTGCGTTGTCCGCGTGGGATCGTAATGGGGGTGTCAGCCGTGATACCCAAATCTACGGTGTCTTTGTCGCCCATAAAGATTTTGTGAGAAACAAAGCTCTCACCGGCCTTGTAAGGCACAATAGTTTCAAAAAATCTGAAGCCGTATTTCAGCAATTTGCGGTTTTCTTCCTTACGGGTGCGTTCACTGTCAGTTCCCATAACCACGGATACCAAACGCATATCATCCTGAATGGCTGACGTAATCAGGCTGTAGCCAGCGTCATTGGTGTGACCGGTCTTAATACCATCAACATTTAAACTCTTGTCCCACAGCAAGCCGTTGCGGTTGTACTGTTTGATGCCGTTGTATTCAAACTCTTTCACTGAATACACCTGATATACCTGCGGCACATCGCGGATAATGGCGGCGGACAGCAATGCCATATCGCGGGGCGTGGTATAAAGCTCGGCATCGTCCAAACCATGACTGTTGGCGAAGTGGGAGGAACTCATGCCCAGTTTTTCGGCATAGCTGTTCATCATGCTGGCAAAGGCGTCTTCGCTGCCAGCAATATGTTCTGCCATGGCAACGCAAGCATCATTGCCCGACTGCACGATAATGCCGTGCAGCAAATCAGATACTTTGACCTGCTTACCTACTTCGATAAACATTTTCGACGATTCAGGGAAGTTTTTGGCCCAGGCATTTTGTGACACAGTGACCATGTCATCCATTTTGATGGCACCGCTTTTGAGCTCCATACCGATAACGTACGCGGTCATAATTTTTGTCAGGCTGGCGGGCGCCAGACGGATATCCGCGTTGCTTTCTGCAATGACTTTACCAGTATTGTAGTCCATCAGGACATACCCCTTGGCTGCCACTTCCGGAGGGCTGGGGATCACCACTGCCGCATAGGAAATGGTGCTGAAGAGTAGAAAAATGAAGCTGACAATTAGTCTTGTCGAAGAAAGTTTGGTTTTAAGCATTACCCGTCCACTTTTTTGTATCTGTCATGTTCTGTCGAGTGCCGATCCCAGACGGGATCCGCGCCAATCACAGGCTGGGCGACAATATAACATTAATCATTTGCTTTGTGCCGCCAGGTTAGCGAGTTTTAGAGTGTATTTAGCCGAAAAAGTGCCGCAACTTACCTTAATTGACTGCTTTTCTCGTCAAGCTTGCGGTTTTAATGCGGGGCATACAGAGGATATGCCTTCTCGTATCCGTTGCGCTTTAGTTCTTCTATCAGTTGTCTGGCATGCCCTTCGTTATTCAGTGGCCCCAGGCGTAGTCGATAAATGCCCTGATCGTGTGGTACGTGAGTCGGCAGTTGGTAAAGAGTTTCAAGGCCCTTGGCCAATTGTTGGGCTCGCGCACCGTCTGACAGAGCGGCGACTTGAACAAACCAGGCCAAGCTGTCCACTGGTTTAAGCGGTGGTATTTGCGGTTCACCCGCTATCAGGACCGTGCCATCTGATTCAACATGGATGGCATCGAGTTTGACTTTGGTTGTGCCTGTTTTGAGCATATCCAGTTTCATGGCTGCGGCGTAGGAGAGATCTATAACACGTCCACCATGGAAGGGCCCACGGTCATTAACTCTGACGATGACCTGCTTATTGTTAACCAGGTTTGTAACCCTTACGAAAGAGGGGAGCGGCAAGGTTTTATGGGCGGCTGTCATGGCATACATGTCATAAATCTCACCATTAGATGTCAGGTGGCCGTGAAATTTCTGACCATACCAGGAGGCTTCCCCTTGTTGTTGGAAGTTTTTGGCTGTCTCTATGGGGGTGTAATGTTGACCAAAGACTTGATAGGGGGCGTTACCGCCACGGCTGTAATCTTCGTAGGCTGGTACGGCATCCTGCAATGAAATTTGCGTGGGCAGACGATGAGGAGCAGAATCATGTCGCTGGCTATAGCGCCCTGTAGGGGCAGTACTGCAAGCAGCAACCAAGGTCATCAGGCAAATGGCCAACAATAGTCTCATATCGTACTTCTATCTGGATAACAGGCGTCGTTGTGTACCAATAGCCATCAGCATGCCAAATCCGGCTAATAATGTCACCATTGATGTCCCCCCGTAACTGACCAGTGGTAAGGGAACCCCCACCACTGGCAATATGCCGGAAACCATGCCCATATTAACAAATACATATACGAAGAATGTTAGGGTCAGGCTGCCAGCCAATAGTTTACTGTAGGCATCTTGGGCGCGCATGGCAATGATCATGCCGCGGACAATGATAAAGCAATACAATGCCAGCAACAGCAGGATGCCGGTAAAGCCAAATTCCTCACTGAATACCGCGAAGATAAAATCCGTATGGCGCTCGGGCAGAAATTCCAACTGTGACTGTGTACCGTGCAGCCATCCTTTACCCGAGAAGCCACCCGAACCTATGGCAATTTTTGACTGAATAATGTGGTAGCCCGAGCCGAGAGGATCGGACTCCGGATTCAAAAAGGTTAACACACGCTGCTTTTGGTAGTCTTTCATCAGGAAAAACCACATTACGGGCGCAAAGGCAGAGGCTAATACTGCCACTGAACCTATTAGTTTCCAGCTCATCCCGGCCAGAAACAGCACGAAAAGCCCGGCGCTGGCGATGAGCAATGAAGTGCCTAAATCTGGTTGTTTGGCGATAAGTAAGGTAGGCACCACCAGCAGAAGAAAACCACCAACAATATGCAGTAACCTGGGCGGAAGATTAAAGCGGCTGATATACCAGGCCATCATCATGGGAACGGCCAGTTTCATAATCTCAGATGGCTGAAAGCGCATAAACCCTAAATCCAGCCAGCGCTGAGCGCCTTTTCCAACAGTACCTATGGCCAATACCGCGACCAGCATTAATATGCCAACCACGTAAAAATGCACCGATAAACGCCGGTAAGCCAAAGGTGGGATCTGCGCGACGACAAACATAACGCCTAATGCTAAGGTCAGACGGATCAGCTGGCGCTTGATTAAATCCCAGTCCTGGCCGCCGGCACTGTAGATCACAAACAAGCCGACACCCATCAAGGTGAGCAAACCCAGCAACAGCGGCAGGTCAATATGTATCTTTTGCCAGATACTGCGCTTATTCGGGTCTAACTTGGTTTTCTGCATAAGACTCAAGTGGGTGGATAGTGAAGAAATAATCCATTATTTGGCGTGCAATTGGCGCGGCCTGAGAGCTGCCACCACCGGCATTCTCCATGGCAACGGTGATCACAATTTGTGGGTCGTCATAAGGGGCATAGCCAATATACATAGCGTTATCCCTGTGATGCTCGGCAATTTTCTCAGCGTCATACTCTTCGCCGTCAGCAATACTGATGACCTGGGCCGTCCCTGTTTTACCAGCGGAAATATATTTAGTGTTTCTAAAGGCCTTACGGGCAGTACCATGCTGGCGATTAACTGTACCGTACATAGCATCCATTACCACATCCCAGTTCTCTGGATGTTTCAGAACCAGCGGGGCGAGTTCTCTGGGTTCATTGAGCTGCATTTGCCCATCCACATAGCGGCCGCGCAATAACTGCGGCACATAACGGGTCCCCTGATTAACCAATACGGTAACGGATTTGGCTAACTGCAATGGTGTGGTAGTCCAGTAGCTTTGGCCTATGCCTACCGAAATAGTGTCGCCGATATACCACGGCTGATTGTGCTTGGCCCGTTTCCAGCCCCGGCTGGGCATATTGCCGTCAGATTCTTCATACAAGTCGATGCCGGTATAGTCACCAAAACCGAATTTAACCATCATATCGCTGATACGATCTATACCCAGGCGATAAGCGAGATCGTAGAAAAAGGTGTCGCATGACACTTCAATGGATTTTGTTACATCAACCCAGCCATGGCCCCATTTCTTCCAGTCACGCCAGGGGCGTTCAACGTTTTTAAGCTGATAGACGCCGCGATCAAACATTTTGGTTTGTGGGGTGATGACTTCTTCCTCTAATCCCAATAAGGCCAGGTGGGGTTTTACTGTGGAGGCTGGAGGGTATTGTCCTTGGGTGGCCCGATTTATTAGTGGCCGGTCGGGAGACTGCAATAACTTGCGATAATCTTTGCTGCTAATGCCATGTACAAACAGGTTAGGGTCATAGCTAGGATTACTATAGAGCGCCAACACAGCACCGTTATTGGGATCGATGACAACCACTGAACCACGGTAGCCAGCCATCAGATCCTGAATCACTTTTTGCAGCTTAACATCGATATTCAGCACAATATCTTCGCCGGGAATAGGCGGCTGGAATTCCAGGGTGCGAATGATCCGTCCCTGGTTATTCACTTCTACTTCCTGATAACCAACCTGGCCGTGTAATCTGTCCTCGTGGAACTTTTCTACCCCTTGTTTACCAATATTGTAAGTGGCGGCATAGTTATCTTCCTGACCAGCCTCTACCAGCTTTTGCAGATCTTTTTTATTGATTTTGGCTACATAGCCGAGCATATGGGTCAGGGTGTCAGCATAGGGGTAATGTCGGGTCAGACGCGCTTCTACCGAGACGCCCGGATACCTATGTTGGTTGGCTGAGAATTTTGCCACTTCTTCATGACTGAGACGTGTCTTTAAGGCCACAGGTTTAAAGCGGCGCTGGCTTTTCAGCTCCTGGCGGAAGTCTTCAATATCTTCTTCGGAAATAGCCAACAGCTCGGCCAACTCCAACAGGGTATTGTCCAGATCATCAACCTGCTCGGGAATCACCTCCAGTGTGAAAGAGGGCCGGTTCTCCGCCAGCAGTTCGCCGTTTCTATCGTAAATCAGACCACGGTTAGGCGCGACGGGGAGTACCTTGATGCGATTCCCGTTGGAACGGGTTTGGTAGTCCTGAAAGCGGGTGACCTGCAGATAGTAAAGATTACTGATGAGGATGCACAACAAGCCGACAATACCAAGCAGGGTAATGACGGTGCGCCTGGCAAACAAGTTGGCTTCGGCACTGTGATCTCGGATGGTTATGCGTTTTGGTGGCATTAACGACTAATTTTCCACGCCTCACTCCCTATGATAGGGGTGATTATTATTCAATGACCAGGCTCGGTAAAGACTTTCCGCCAGCACGATACGTACCAGCGGGTGGGGCAGGGTGAGGGTCGACAGCGACCACTTCTGCTCGGATGCCTGAATACATTGCGGCGCCAATCCCTCTGGCCCTCCGACCAACAGGCTGACATCGCGTCCG
This sequence comes from Bowmanella pacifica, assembly GCF_014645355.1. GTDB lineage: Bacteria > Pseudomonadota > Gammaproteobacteria > Enterobacterales > Alteromonadaceae > Bowmanella > Bowmanella pacifica. Next base: position 197,807 of record NZ_BMLS01000005.1, read on the forward strand.
TCCATTTGCCAACGCTGCATTTGCTGCGCCAACTGACCGGTATCCCAGGGCTTCCCTGTTACCTCCAGGGTCACAATGCGGTTACCTTTAGGAACAGCGGCCAGCATCTGTTCGCCTTCTTTGTGCAAAATACGCTGAATGTCGGCATTTTTGCCACGTTTACCGGCGACTATTTCTACCAATTGCAGCGGCATATCTGAAGGAAAGCGTCGAGCATACTCGTTGTATCCGGTCTCCACCCAATCCGGCATTTTCGTGCCTACTGCGATAAGTTGAAGTTTCACCTTGGCTTAGCCCCAGAGTTTTTCCAGTTGATAGAAATCACGGGCTTCGTCCTGCATCACATGCAGGATAACGTCGCCAAAGTCTACCAGTACCCATTCACCGCTATCCTGACCTTCAATGCTCAGTGGCGTAATGCCGGCCAGTTTGGCTTCCATCACCACTTTTTCGGCAATGGATACTACATGGCGTTTTGAATTACCTGAACATACCAGCATGGTATCTGTGATGCTGGATTTCTCGGCCACGTCCAAATCGATCAGATCGCGTCCTTTCATATCCTCGACCTTGTCGATAACAAATTGTTTGAGCTGTTCGTGTTCCAAAGGTTCTCCTCAATAGACAAAAAAGGCTCAGTTCACGGCCAGACCGCCGCGAAAAAGGGCGCGCATTCTAACATGGCTGGTTAGGCACCTGATACAGCTTGTGCTGCTGAATATAGGTTAGAACAGCCGGCGGCAACAAATCCGGTTGTTGGCCCTTGGCCAAAATGTGGCGTAACTCGGTCGATGACTGACGAACAGCCCGGGTTTGCGCCAGCAAAATGTGGCCATGGGTGGTCGCTTTTAAACGCGCAGGGTTATCTGTTTGATGCTCACGCAGCAGGGTTTGAATAGTAGGGTTGAACTCGGCCGGGTAGTCGCCTCTTTGGCACACAAGTATGTGGCAAAGTTTGAGTAGCTCCTGCCAATGATACCAAGTGTCGACACTTTTTAGAGAGTCCATTCCTATGATAAAAATCAATGCTGCCGCCGGGCTTTCCTGGCGGTACTGGCGCAACGTTTCCACTGTGTAAGAGGGCAGGTTGCGGTTCAGTTCTCTTGGGTCCACCGAAAACAGTGGCCAGTCTTGGCACACCAGCTCCAGCATGGCCAAGCGATGTCTTGCACTGACCTTTGGACCAGGCTTGTGCGGTGGAATATGGCAGGGCAGCAGACGAACTTTGTCTAAGCCAACCTGTTTGGCTGCATCGGAGACCGCATACAAGTGGCCCATATGCACAGGATCAAAGGTGCCGCCAAATAACGCGATGACCTCAGTCATGTATACTCCAGGGAGATCCCCTGCAATGGCATAGGTATAAAAAGCAGGCAAAGATGGCACAATTCCACATAAGGTCTGGTTAGCGCGGATTGCTTCAGAGCCTGATCTAAGCTTCCCAGTTTATGTTGCATCTGTTCAAGGTGTGCAGCATCTAAACGTTGTAAGGCTTGCTGGTAGAGAGCTTGACGATTGCTCCAGATTTTATATTTGTTCCACAACCCGGCCAGATTTTGTCCCTGATTACGGGCAAACTGCAGACTACTCAGCGTTTGCCATTCACGTACTAGGGCCCATAACACAATAGTGGGTTCAACCCCTTCGCTTTCCAGACGATACAGCATTTTAACTGCTTTTTGCGCGTCACCGGCCAACAGTACATCTACCAGTTGAAAAACATTAAAACGGGATTGATCAACCAGGGCTTGTTCGGCCTTAGCTCGGTCAAGCTGACCTGCTGGGTAAAGAAGCGCAAGCTTATCAATTTCTTGGCGTGCGGCCAGCAGATTGCCTTCGCAATAGTCACTGAGCAGTTTAGTCACATCGGACGTGGCCTGCAGGCCAGCGCGACGAAGGCGGTCTGCTATCCAGCTGTTTAGCTGTTTACCTTCCAAGGGGTAACAGGGAATATAGGTTCCTTGCTTATCCAGGCTTTTAAACCATTTGGCATTTTGTACGTCTTTGCCGATGCGGGGGCCATGTAAAATCAGCAGCACATCAGGGCTAGGCTGTAATGCCAATTGGGTGAGTACTTTGGCACCCTCAACGCCGGGTTTACCACTGGGCATTTCCACTTCGATAATCTGCCGACTGGCAAACAGCGACAAGGTTTGACTGGCTTCCAGCAACTGATTCCAGTTAAACCCCGTGTCGGCGACCAAAGACGTGCGTTCATCAAATCCTTGCTGGCGAGCCTGTTGTCGAATAGCTTCCAGGCTCTCAAGTTTCTGCTGCGGTTCGTCGCCGAAGATCAGGTAGCAGGCCGACAGACCTTTGTTAAGGGCCTCATTGAGCCGGTTTGGATAAAGCTGCATCAGGGCTGTTGTTCGGTTAACTGGCTCAACTGACGGATGATGCGGTCGGCCGCTTGCCTGCGCAATTCATCCAGAATCAGATTCAATTCTCTGGACTTAGCCAGTACCGCATTAGGATCGTCCTGGTATTCACGGTTTAAAGTGAACTCCAACAACTGCGCATCCTGTCCCGGCAGCATGACTTCAAAGCGCACATGGTAATTGAGCTCGTATTCGGCCACCTGCCCGGTAGAGAATAGGGACAGCAAGCTGCGCTCCAACTTTTCAGGGTAAAGATAGAGGGTAATGTCCTCCTCCTGAGGGGAGGACAATACCTGCACCTTGTAGCCTTTCAAACTGGTTTTCAGTGCTCTGGGCAGGGGGGCATGTTGGTTGTCGCTGGCGACATGCACCTTGGTGACTTTGTCGCCTAACAACCCGGTTCCACGTAAATGGAAGCCACATGCACTCAGCAGCAATGCTGAAACCAATACGAGACTCAGCCTAGTCATTAATTGGCCACAATGTTAAGCAGTTTACCCGGCACGTAGATAACCTTACGCAGGGTTTTACCATCGGTATGCTGGCGTACGTTATCCTGTTCAAGCGCATGGGCTTGTACTTGCTCCTGAGTGGCATCGGCTGCCACTGTCAGTTTGGCTCGTACTTTACCGTTAACCTGAACCACGATGAGTTTTTCATCTTCGACCAGAGCAGACTCATCCACTTGTGGCCAAGGGCTAAATTCAATGTCCTGATGGCCAAGCTGAGTCCACAGGCTGTGGCAGATATGTGGAGTAATAGGATTGAGCAAGGTCAGAATGACTTCAATACCTTCACGCACTACTGCCAGGTCCTGTGCATCTGCCTGTGGTGCACGTTGTAAGTGGTTAAGTAATTCCATTACCGCGGCGATGGCGGTATTAAAGGTCTGGCGACGACCAATATCATCAGACACCTTGGCGATGGTTTTATGGATTTCGCGGCGCAGGGCTTTTTGATCCCCATTTAATACGGCTTTATCCAGGCTGGTAACCTCGCCTGCATCCAGATGATCCTGAACCAGTTTCCATAAACGCTTCAGGAAGCGGTTCGCACCTTCCACGCCAGATTCCACCCATTCTAATGTTTGTTCTGGTGGGGCCGCGAACATAGTAAACAAGCGGATGGTATCTGCACCATACAGGTCAATCACTTCTTGCGGGTTGATGCCGTTGTTCTTTGACTTGGACATCTTGGTCATGCCGCCATGAATCACTTCCTGGCCATCACTGCGCAATATAGCGCGCACAACCCGTCCTTTTTCGTCTTTCTCCACATCGACATCGGCCGGTGAATACCAAGTCTTGGCGCCCTTGGCATCTTCGCGATAGAAAGAGTCGGCCAATACCATGCCCTGACACAACAAGCGTTTGAACGGCTCGTCGGACTGGACCAGTCCCTCGTCACGCAATAATTTGTGGAAAAAGCGCGAGTAGAGCAGGTGCAAGATTGCATGCTCAATACCGCCGATATACTGATCTACTGGTAGCCAATAATTGGCTTCCTTAGCATCTAACATACCTTGATTAAATTGGGCTGAGCAATAACGGGCGTAATACCAGGAAGATTCCATAAAGGTATCGAAAGTATCGGTTTCACGCTCTGCGGGTTGTCCCTGATAAGTGGCCTTACGCCACTCAGGGTCCGCTTTGATGGGGGAGGTTACACCGTCCATCACCACATCTTCCGGCAGACGTACCGGCAGCTCATCCGCTGCCACAGGCACAGATTCACCATTGGGCAGATTCAGCATTGGAATGGGAGTGCCCCAATAGCGCTGGCGGGATACTCCCCAGTCGCGTAAGCGATAATTTACTTTTCGCTGGCCTTTGCCTTCGCTGCTCAGCTTGTCTGCAATAGCGTCAAAGGCTTGCTCAGAGGTCAGACCGTCGAACTGGCCGGAATTTACCAGCAGGCCTTTTTCTGTGTAGGCCGCTTTGGACAAGTCCACCTCGCTGTTATCGCTGGCAGCGATAACTTGTTTAATGTTCAGGCCGTATTTAGTGGCGAACTCCCAATCGCGTTGGTCGTGACCCGGTACAGCCATAACTGCGCCAGAGCCATAGTCCATCAGAACAAAGTTCGCTACCCACACAGGTACCGCTTCACCTGTGATGGGGTGGATAGCGGTAATACCTGTGGCACAGCCCTTTTTATCCATGGTGGCCATATCGGCTTCGGCCACTTTAGTGTTCTTGCACTCTTCAATAAAGGCGGCCAATTGTGGATTTTGCTTAGCCGCTTCCAATGCCAGTGGATGCTGGGCAGCCAGGGCCACGTAAGTCACGCCCATCAAGGTATCTGGACGGGTGGTGTAGATATCGAAACTGGCGTCAACGTCTTTGACCTGGAAGGTCATCTCAATACCTTCGGAACGACCAATCCAGTTACGCTGCATGGCTTTAACCTGATCCGGCCAGTTTTCCAGCTTGTCCAGGTCGGCCAGCAATTGCTCGGCATAGTCGGTGATCTTGATAAACCACTGTGGGATTTCCTTACGCTCAACCAGGGCACCAGAGCGCCAGCCACGACCATCAATAACCTGTTCATTGGCCAGTACGGTTTGGTCAATAGGATCCCAGTTTACGGTGGCGTTTTTCTTATACACCAAGCCTTTTTCATACAGGCGGGTAAAGAACCACTGTTCCCAGCGATAATAATCGGGTTGACAGGTGGCCAGCTCGCGGTCCCAGTCGTAGCCGAAACCCAGGGACTTCAGCTGATTTTTCATGTAATCAATATTGGCGTAGGTCCATTTGGCGGGGGCGGTCTTGTTATCGATGGCGGCATTTTCTGCCGGCAGACCGAAGGCATCCCATCCCATGGGCTGCATAACATTCTTGCCTTGCATCCGCTGGAAACGACTGATCACATCGCCTATGGTGTAGTTACGCACGTGACCCATATGTAAGCGGCCACTTGGGTAAGGGAACATGGAAAGGCAGTAGAACTTCTCCTTGTTATCATCTGGCAGGGCTTTGAATAGACCGCTTTGTTGCCAGTAATGTTGGGCGTCTTTTTCTATCTGCTGGGGATTGTACTGTCTTTCCATCAATCTTGGGTTCCGAACTACAAAAGTTGATAAAGGTTTAGCCCCATAGAATACTTCACTGGGGCCGTCAGGAACAATAGCAAGGGGGGATTTCTCTGGTTTCGCTGGTAGCGATATCCATATCCTTGCTTAAATGTCCTGGTAAAGATGACGCGTTATTCGTTACAGGCACTGGTAATAAGGAGTAAAAGCATGAAGAAAAGTGACTCTTCTCAGTACAGCAAGTTGCTTGAAGAAATGTCCGACTGGGTAGTGCATTCGGTGGAACAGGATGTGGTAGACCTGATGGAGATTCAGGCCAAAGCCAAAGCGTACCTGCAAGCAGCTGGGGAATTAAGCAAGGAAGAGGCTCGTTTGTTGGAGAACACGCTGACCAGAGATCTGGAGACCTTTGCCCATCACTGGCAGCAGGACGCAGATGCGTCGCCCTGGTGGCAGGCGACCAAAGATAAACTGTGGTCATTGCTCGCTGACGCGTCGGATAAGAGTGGTTTGGCGCTGCATGAGTCTTTGCGTGATATCCAACATCAGGGTATCTATCACGCGGGTGAGCTGGTGGCATTAGGGGAGTTGGAATGTACCCAATGCCATCACCGACACAGTGTTACCCATGTTGAACGTATTCTCCCTTGTCTTGAATGTGGACACAGCCGATTTTCAAGAGCCTTGTAAGCACATTTACCAGCCCAGCCAGTAAAGAAAAAAGGCCGCGATGAAAATCGCGGCCTTGGTGTTTTTCCTGATCAGAAACTTAGTTCATATCCCAGGGTGATATAGCGTGGTTTGCCCGGTTGCAGACCACCGTGCACCCGTGTGGCCGCGTATTCGCGATCAAGCAAGTTATCGATTAGTAGTGACAGGCGCTGATTGTCAGCCAATTGATAATGCACGCTGGCATCTACCACGGTTTGAGCTTTCACGCGCTCTTGGTCGGCAATCTCTCCCTGTCCTGCATTAGTGCGCATTTCCTGCTGGTAGCGCAGGCTGAGGTTTGCTTGCCAATCGCCACTTTGCAGGCCGGTTTGTAACAGCAACTGATGGTCTGGCAGGTAAGGCAATTCGTCACCTTTTTGCACACTGCCCCAAATTTCATTATCTGACTCAAAGCTGTTCTGGAACTCACCTTTGGTGTAGGTGTAGGTCAAACTGACAGGGATCAGCAGGTTATCGGCCTGGAAGGTCTGGCTTACCAGCATTTCAAAGCCCTGAATGTCCACCTCACCGGCGTTGTATTGATTACCAATATTGGCATCGTCACAGCCCTGGCTGGCGGTACAGTTGCCATGCATATTGTCGTATTCACTACTAAAGGCGATAGCTTCAAAAGCCAAGTCGCTATCGCGATAGCGAACCCCGGCTTCTGTGCTGAGACTCTTTTCTTCAGCTGTTTGCTCGTTGCCCGGTGATGGCGGTGCGACTCCCCGTTGTACACTCCCGATCAGTACCCAGTTATCGCCGAATTGATAACTCATACCCAGCATAGGGTTAAGTAATGATAAGTCATGCTGTTTGACGCTCGGGGCTTGTAAACGATCCGGTGCTTTATTCCAATCTTCGCGCTTCATCTTTACATCTTCGTAGCGCAGGCCGGCATTGATTGTCAGGTTATCAAATACCAGGCTACCCTGAGCGTACAGCGCGAGCGCATCGGCGCTACTTAAACGGTTAGTATCTGTGCCTGGTACGCCAGCACTGTCCAAACGCATTGCCAGACTGGCGTCCATCAGATAATTATCTGTCCATTGGAATCTGTCTTCTTCATCTTCGTGTAACCGTGCTCCCAGTACTAACTGGTGCTCGCCTAAACTCAGGCTGTACTCGGTTTGAATCCCTTGGCTAAGGTATTGGCGGTTATTGTTCTTTAGCCGCACGGCCAGCTCACCTTCAGGATTAGCTTCAAATTCGCTGGCTAGTGCTAACCCACCACCGCTCAAGCTTTTACCGCCGATTCGGTCTGCTTTATACCAGTTACGAGCAAATTCATTGCGATAAACTGTGGTGACTAAGCTGCTGTCATTGTTAATCAACCAGCTGTGTGACACCTGAATCAGGTCGTGATCGGTGTTCATCACATCCAGTTGCGAGGCTGCATAGCGGCGCAGTGGGTCGTTGGCGAAGTCTTGGTCGGTAATGCCAATATAGGTCTCATCAGAGCGTTCTTCTGCCTGGGCTAATTTAACCAGTAAATGATGACGACCATCCTCGGTCAGCGTGGCAGAAAACTTACCCAGTAAATCATGTTTCTCAAAGCCGGTATCCTGGCCGCCAGGTAGAGACTTAAAACCATCTGCTGCATAGCGAAAGCCCTCCACCACAGCACCGAAGCGTTCAGTGGAGCCGCCCAGAACCAGATGCTCTTTATTAAAATTATCGGTGCCCAGTGCCAGATTCAGGCGCCCGGCAAATGCTTGCTCTGGGATATCAACGGAATTGAGGTTGATTACGCCGCCGGTTGTCCTGGGACCAAAACGTACCGAAGAAGTCCCTTTTAACACTTCCACTGACTGCATGCGTCCCATGGTGGGAAAATAATAAGCCGCAGGGGCTGTGTAGGGGGCCGGTGCCGCCAGCACGCCGTCTTCCATAATGACCAGCTTGTCGGAGCGATCCTGACCTGTGCCGCGCATGCCAATATTGGGACGTAATCCATAACCATCTTCTTCGGTGACGTAAACGCCTGGCACACTTACTAAAGCGCGCATAACGTCTGTGTAAGCAAACTGAGCGAGGGTCTTACTGTCAAGGTAATGGGCCGAGCCCGGAATATGATTAATGGTTGAGGTAGAGCCCAAAACGGTGAGTTTTTCTACGTTGTCATCAGCAAATACAGGTGAAGCTGCCACGGCCAATGCCAAGGTCAGTTTGGAAAAGTTGTGCGTCATGATAAATCCATCAAGGTTGATGAGTGCGTGAGCAGAAGAATTTAAACGCGCTAACTTTAACAACTATGCTATTGCGAATCAATCTCATTGGCTTGTCTGCGCGCAATTTTATTGGTGGTTAGTGGTGTCAGGGCAGACTACTGGTCGTAGGGGCTTAAGGCCTGTACCTGCATGCTGTAGGCGGCGGTAGCCACCTCGTTCTCGGTAAGCTGAGTGGAAAGAATGCCTGACAACCAATAGGCCTGGTAAATATCATTCACTTTATAGCCGGGGGGAAATTGCAAGTAGATGATTTGATTGGGAGGTGGCGGGGGCATATGGATACAGGCACCGAAGTAGGGCACCAAAAATGCGCTTTGTACGCTGTTATCCGCATGGTATTCCAATGGCACAACAAAACCTGCCAAGCGCAGCGACTGCTTGTCAAATTCTGAACGAATGCGGGTGGATACTAAGGCCGCGTTGAGACGTTGACGTTTTATTTCATCTATTTGTTGTTGAATGCTGTCGGCTTCCTGTTGATCTGCCTGTGGCACAGCAAAAGGATCGTCGCTGTGATTGATCGGAGGGGCTTCATCAAAGGCTTTTTGATCTTGCTCGGGTAACAAAGCTTCCCATTCGATGGTACGAAAATCGTCAGCCACCAAGACCAATGGCGTGAATACAAGGATAAGCAAAATTGCAAGTCGCATTGGAAACCGACAGAATAGCCTGAAGAATGTTACATCATAACAAAAAGTGGTCTGAAGAGAACATGGCGATGCAAGAAAATCAACCTGTTATACAACTGGATAACCTAGCCTTCAGTTGGGAAGACAAGCCCTTGCTGGATATTCGACACTGGCAGGTGAATAAAGGCCAGCGGGTGTTTTTATACGGACCATCCGGTAGCGGTAAATCAACATTGCTTAATCTGTTGTCAGGCATTCTTAAACCTCAGCGTGGCAGTATTAACCTGTTGGGACAGGAATTAACCACATTGAGTGCAGGTAAGCGCGACCGTTTTCGGGCCAGACATATCGGCATGATTTTCCAGCAGTTTAATTTGCTGCCTTACTTAAGCGTACGGGAAAATATTGAGCTGGCATGGAAGTTTGGCGGTAATGGTGAGCCTGATGTAGCGTTTCTTAAGCATATGCTAGAGCGCCTGGAATTGCATGATGGGTTGTTGACTCGTAAGGCCAGTCACCTGAGTGTGGGACAACAGCAGCGTGTGGCTGTGGCGCGTGCACTGTTGAACAAGCCTGAAATTATCATTGCAGATGAACCCACATCGGCGCTGGACTCAGAGTTAAGAGATCAGTTTTTGCATTTGTTGCTGGGCTGTGCACAAGAAACTGACGCCACAGTAGTATTTGTTAGTCACGACAAGACCTTGCAGGATTACTTTGATATTCACCAGGACCTGCGTGCCCTGTCTTCTGTTGAGGAGCTTGCCTGATGTTGTTACGTATTGCCTCTGCCAGCTTATGGAATCGTCGCCTTACGGTACTGCTGACCGCTTTTTCCATCGCCGTGTCGGTATTTATTATGCTGGGCGTGGATCATCTGAAAAATGAACTGAAAACCAGCTTTGGCCGCACAGTCTCCGGTGTAGATCTGATTGTCGGGGCCAGAACCGGCTCCACCAACTTGCTGCTGTATTCGGTGTTTCGTATTGGTAATCCAAGCAACAACCTATCCTGGCAAACCTATCAGGCGCTCAGTCAATCGAAAGAAGTCGCCTGGGCAGTGCCTATCTCGCTCGGGGATTCCCATAAAGGTTACCGCGTGCTTGGCACCACCCCTGATTATTTTGAGCACTTTAAGTATGGCAGTCGCCAGGCTTTGGTGTTTAACCAGGGGCAAGCCTTTCATACTACCCAGCAAGTCGTACTGGGCAGTGAGGTGGCGGCCAAGCTGCATTACCATTTAGGTGATGAGTTGGTGATATCCCATGGTACAGGTGAAGTCAGCTTTACACATCATGACGCCTATCCTTTTAAGGTGGTAGGGATCCTTGAACCAACCGGGACACCGGTTGACCAAACCGTGCATGTTAATCTGGCTTCTATTGAATTGATTCACAGTTCGGGCAGTCATGCCGGACATGACCATCCGCAGGTACAAAGCTCGACTCCGGCTTCATCGAATCATGAGCATACTGATGACCATGACCATGACCATGACCATGACCATGCGGAGGAGGGCGCCGGACATCACCTGCAGCCCGGCTCTGTTACCGCGATGCTGGTGGGGCTGAAATCACGTATTGGTACGCTGACCTTCCAGCGCAAGGTCAATGAATACAAAGCCGAGCCATTGTTGGCCATCATTCCTGGTGTTGCTTTGGCGGAGCTTTGGCAGATGATGGGGATGGTGGAAAAAGCCCTGGCGCTGATCGCCTTGCTGGTTTTACTGGCCAGTTTGTTAGGCATGACCACTATGTTGTTAGCGTCCATGCGCGAGCGAGAGCGAGAAATTGCGGTATTGCGTGCCATAGGTGCCCACGCCAGCTTTGTGTTACTGCTTATAGAGCTCGAAGCCATTTTGATTGCCTTGGTGGGGGCCGCCGCGGGGTATTTGGGGCTGGCGGGATTACTGGCGTTGTTAAAGGGCTGGATAAGTAGTGAGTATGGTTTGTTTATCAACAGCTTACCCTTATCGGGCTCAACCCTTGGTTACCTTGGATTAATAGTCGGATTAGCCGCTGTGCTGGCGTTGGTTCCGGCCATCTTGTCCTACCGCACTGCATTATCGCGTGGATTAAGCGTTCGGGTTTAACCCTGGCTTTTTAAGCCATAAACAAAACAACCGCCCGTAGGCGGTTGTTTTGTTTAGTCTATCGAATTAGGCAAGCTTACGACGCGCGCCTAGGCCCAGCAAGGCCAAACCGAACAGGGCCAGGGTGGTTGGCTCTGGAACTGGAGATGGGGTTACGTCATGGCCGATACCACCAACGTTAGCTAAGTCTTCGCCACTGATATCGAAAGCGAAGAATGAGCTGCGGGTATGACCACCAACATCGACAAAGTTGGTAGTGTTAGCATCAGACCAGGTGCCAGTGACTAAATCACCAGCTTGATAGTCGCTATTGTACTGGGTCAGTACCGCGAAGTAAGTGCCGATATTCAATGTGATATTGATTAACGCATCATAAGACAGGTTGCTTGAGGCGGATATGCTGGACGCACTATCATCATTAGACTGCAGTAGATTATTAGCACTGTCGAACACAAATAGCTGTGGATCAAAACCGCCGTCAGCAATGCTGGTGCCTGCGGCATTAACGCCACCGGCGTAACTTAGGCTAAGCAGATTAACCAGCGTATTATCGGCTGTGACATCAAATTGAATGTAGTAGCGGCTATTGTCATCGTTAAAGTTGCCGGTAAAGGATGATGTGATCAGCGCGGCTTGCGCGGTGCAACAAAATCCAAACAAGCTTAATAAGGCGATTATTTTTTTCATATTTAATTCCCTGAATTAACTACAGAATTCGGTGTGAGGGTGACAACTTACCGCGATGCAGGAGGTACGGCATAACGTAAGTTGTATCGCATTAAAGCTAAATTTGTGCCATTTTTTAATTTCAAGTTATTTCAATAGGTTAGGTGTTTTCTGTATGGGGGGTTTACATGTAGTGTAAAAAAAATAGACATGTATTAATTCAAGCCTTTTATGTGAATAAGTGCTGTGTCAATGAGGCCTTGTCGCCCCTCACATTAACAACAGCAAGGGCGCCATTTAACAACGTCATATTGGGCGGTAGGTGACCGATATCAGTATCATAAATGACCGGGAAGGGCGCGTCGTTAAACAATTTCGCCAGTATCTGCTGGTCATTTAGATCGTGATTAGTGCTTGATAAAGCGGCATTGCGACCAATCAGTAGTCCATTGATATGGTTAAAGATACCGCGGTACTTTAACCCTTGTAAGGCGCGAAATAGGCTGGTGGGGCTAAGCTCTGCATTTTCCAGATAAAGAATAACCCCCTGTTCTGCAGACCTCTTTTTAAACTGTTTAATATCAAAATACTCTGTGCCAGCCAGGTGGACCAGAATATCCAGACAACCACCCAATAAGCGTCCTTGGCAATGTGCTTCGTTGGTTGCTCCTAATACTTTCCACTGGCTTTTTGGCCCCAGCTGCAATCCGTGCTGCGGAAACTCACTAAAATCAAGGCCATCTAACTGATAGTGACTGGAAGCATGCTGAGTAAAGGACTGTCCTGTTTCTAAACGTAGTGGCGTTAATGCTGAGACAGTCAGCAACTCTACCTCTGTTGGCACCATCTGCATCAGATTGGTAGTGTGGGCTGTACACCAGCCTAGTTTACTGGTCAGTGCATTTAACAGTGTGCTTACGTCTGAATGACCTGCTAGCCATGTGGGACGCACTTTGGCTAACTGGTCGTAATCAAGGGCATCCAACAAGTCCATGCCAATTTCTCCACCCCAAGGGGGCAATATGGCGTCAACTTGCGGATCCAGCAAAAAATCCATAAGTTCCTTTGTTCGGCGGGGCTTACTGGCACTGGCATGCTGGTGGTTTGCGCGCAGACATTGTCCTTCAATAACGTTAAAACCCTGATGACGTAGGTGCGCAAGCACTATATCCAAACGCGCGTGCATAGCCTCTGGTACACCGGAAGATGGGGCGGTAACTGCGACAGTACTGCCTTTTTTAAGTGGCTTAGGGTAATGGAGCATGGCTGCTTAACCTAATAGGGTTTGAATACTTGTCTGCCCCAGGGCATCGGCCATCAGGGCTTGCTGGCGCTCTTGCTCGGTTAACAGGCCCACTAATGGGGTCTGGCGACGCAGCTTACGCATACGGGAACTGTCTTCCAACAAGGCCTGATACATTTTTTCTGGGGATGTGGTGAGTTGCTCCAGCGCGCAATACCAAGTCAGGTAGGCACCGTGACCCAGGCGTCCTTGTTCTTTACGGCTCTCAAGGGTTAACAAGACGCTTTCCAGCAAGGCGGGTTGAGCACAAAGTTTATCCAACATGGCCTTGTGCAACACTAAGATCTGCCGGTCGATGTTTTCATCCTTAATGCCGGTTTTCTTAATTTGATAAGGGCGGTCTTTTTTGTGACGACTACGCATAGGACTACCTTAATAAAGGCCTTAGCATCTGCTCTAAACCATTGACCTTAATTTCGTGTACTAGCGCCAGTTGCTCACCGAGTTTACCGGCAGGGAAGCCTTGTTGGGAAAACCACACCAGATAAGGCTCAGGTAACTCTAACAGCTTTCGCCCGGCATATTTACCAAAGGGCATGGTTTGGTTGATGGCTTCTTGCATAAGTTGTTGTGGCGTCATGAGTTGGCCTCTTGCTGCTGGATTTGCCAGAGCTTAGCGTAGTGTCCATTGGCACTCAGTAATGCGCTATGCTGGCCTTGTTCAACAATGCGCCCCTGATGCATCACCAGGATGTTGTCAGCGTCCACAACAGTAGATAAGCGGTGAGCTATCACCAGACTGGTGTGACCCTGGGCTACCTCGCGCAGCGCGGCAAGAATGGCGCCTTCGGACTGACTGTCCAGTGATGAGGTCGCCTCGTCGAACAAAAGGATAGGGGGGCGCTTTAAGATAACTCTGGCAATCGCCACCCGCTGTTTTTCGCCGCCAGATAATTTCAGACCACGCTCTCCCACCATGGTTTGGTATCCATCCGGCAGGCTTTGCACAAAATGCTCAAGATGCGCCAATCGAAACGCTTCTTTAACCTCTTCGTCACTGGCTTGTGGTCTGGCATAGCGGACATTCTCGTATAAGGTGTCGTTAAACAACACGGTATCCTGCGGAACTATGCCTATGGCTTTGCGCAGCGACGACTGGCTAACCTGACGTATTTCTTGACCATCAATATAGATACCGCCGCTAACCACATCGTAAAACCGAAACAGCAGCTTAACCAGGGTAGATTTTCCGGCCCCTGACTCGCCCACCACAGCCACACGTTGACCAGGTTTAATGCTGAAATCTACGCCACGCAGTATGGGGCGATCGGGTCGATAATGGAAACCCACGTCTTTAAAGTGGATATGCCCTTTGGCCACCTGCAGCGAAGGGCAGTCCTTGGCATCGCTGACCTTGGGCGCTTTATCCAGCAGGGTGAACAGATTTTCAATATTAGCCAAGGCACCGCGAATTTCCCGGTAAACAAAACCAAGAAAATTCAACGGCATAAAGATTTGCATGGTAAAGGCGTTGATAAGGACAAAATCCCCCAAGGTCATGTTACCTGCTGCCACCTGACTGGCGGCCATCCACATCATGGCGGTCATGGCGGCGGCAATCACGAAGGCTTGACCACCATTTAATACAAAGAGTGATAAACGGTTTTTACGTCGGGCTTGTTCCCACCCAGCCAAATCCTGATCGTAGCGACTGGCTTCGTATTCTTCGTTATTGAAATATTTTACCGTTTCGTAGTTTAGCAGGCTGTCAATGGCCCGGGAGTTAGTAGAAGAGTCTGCTTGGTTCACTTCTCTGACATAGCGGGTGCGCCAGTGGGTCGCTTTAACGGAAAACCACACATAAGTGACCACGGACAGCATAATCACCGCAGCAAAGCTTACCCCGTAGTTGTACAGCAGCAGTCCGGCTACCAAACCAATTTCCAGTAAGGTAGGAACAATATTGAACACCATAAAGCGCATCAGAAAGCCAATGCCTGTGGTGCCGCGCTCAATATCTCGCGATAAGCCGCCGGTTTGACGATTTAGATGAAAATCCAGATCCAGTTTATGCAAATGTTCAAAGACCTTCAGGCCGAGGCGACGCATGGCGCGTTCGGTAACCCGACCAAATAACGTGTCGCGTATTTCCCCGGCGAGCACACTGAAGAGCCTTAGTAAACCATAGGCAATGATCAGCGCAATGGGTACGGTAATCAGCGCGGCTTGGGGAGCCGACAGATTCAAGTCATCAACCACATGTTTGAGCACAAAGGGCATGCCAACACTGGCGAGCTTAGCGCCTACCAGGCACAACAGTGCCAGCAGAACTCGGGATCTGAATTCTTTTAAATAGGGAAGCAGTTGCCAGAAAACCGACCAATTAACCGGCTTATCGTCATTGATAGGAAATTTACTGCGGCGCATCTTGTTGATAGTGAATAGCTAAGAGGGCGGATTGTAACAACCGACAGCAGAAATCTACACCGCCTCTTGAAGAAAGCTTTTCACCTTCAGGTAGCGTTCTTCCTGCTCATCATTGAGTTTGCCATTTTCAATGGTCAGAATGCAGCGTTCCACCATGCCTGCGGCACTCTCCGAGAGGCCTTGCTCCCGTGCTTTCATGGCAATAGCTTGTAACAGGTTTAAGGCAATAGATGGGTTCTTCGGCATCAGGCTGTAAGCCTGGCGAAATGCTTTAAGGGCCGCTTCCAACTGACCACTTTGATAGAAGTCGACGGCACTGTTGTTAAGTTCTTTAGGGGTTTGCCGAATTTCTGCTTTCTCTCGCTTCTCTTGCTGAATGTAATGCAGAAAAAGCTCGCCGTGCTCGGGCGTGAGCCGACAACGTTTTTCTATTTCATCCAGCACATGTTGACAACGATCGTATAAACCCAAGGCGTGAAAGGCTTTGGCTTTGTCCAGCAGATCTTCTAAATCCTGACTTTGATTTAACTCTTCGCCAAGCTGTTCTACTAGAGCTCTGGCGCGCTCTTTTTCATCCTGCAGATACAATAGTCTTGCATTGACCACTTTCATTTGTTCCTGCAATTCCGATTTGGGAAAGGCTTGCTGAAACTGGCGGATATAATCGTTGGCCTGTTTTATCAGATTAGTGGTTTCCTGATCATCGGCGGTCATCGCATAGTCAATACCCGCTCTGGCTACATTGAGATAGTTCTGCGGCATATCGTGAATAGAATGTTTGGCAAATTTTACAATGCGTTTAGCCGCTTCAAACTGTGTTTCATAGTCATGGGTCAGGCGGGAGAGATTGATAGCGACCCTATGGCGACGCAGATTACGAGGGGATGTTTCTGCTGCCATCAATACGGCTTCCAAGGCCGATTCAAAATCCTGTAGCTTAACATGAAGCGCGCAAAGTAAATCGTAGGCGACTAACTGTGAGTCTGGTTTAAAGGCGAGTTGCAGGATTAGTTTTTCCGCTTCTTCATCTTCATCCAGTTTAATCAACGCGTTAACCAATCCCAGTTTGGCCCAGGTAAAAGGCTGCACATTGATTACAGCATGATAAAAATCTTTTGCCTCTTTAGCTTTGTCACACGCCAGCAGCAACTCGCCTTTGGTTTTTAATGCCAGTGGATAAAATTCGGCAAACTCCGGGCGGGTGAGAAACTCTTCAATGGCTTCAAGGGCATTAATAAAATCGTCCTTGTCCATTAGTCGGTAAATTGGATTTAATACTTTCTTGCGTTTTAATACCCGGCTTAAACGTTTATCCAAGTCCTTAACACTAAAAGGTTTGGCAAGAAAATCATCGGGCTGAAGCTCGATAATGCTGTGCACAAGTTCAGAATTAGTATCAGCACTGATAAAAATAAAAGCCGTGGTGAGGGGTAAGGCGTGGCTGTTTTTTAACTGATCGTAAAGATAATAACCGTCCTGATCTTTTTTCAGGTTGTAGGAGCAAACAATAAGATCAAAATGCTCTTCTTCTATGATTTTCAGGGCGGCATTGGCTTTATCTACATAGGTGATATCGCGAAAACCCAATTCTTCCAGCGAGTATTTTATATACCCCTGAGCCAGCACCTGCTCATCAATAATCAGAACCCGACAGGTTTTTGCCAGCTTTGCATCCATAGAACCCAGCTCTTTTTTAATCACTTAGGTCTAGCTTATCGCATATTTTGCAAGATGCTTAAATGCTTTGTCAGGCAATTCACAGGGTTGGGCATAAGGAAACTCTGCTAAGGACAGATGACAGCGCGGGGAAGGGAATCAAAATAGCAGGGTATTCAGGCCAGGGTAACTTAGCCAGAAACGCCTTAAATGGGAGGCGCTAAGGGCATCATTTAAAACATTCTAATAACCGGTGATACGGCATCGTTATAGAGAGCGGGTGGTGGTTGCACCGACTAAGATAGATGAAAATAAGATAAAAATTATGGTGGATGGTATTGGGTTGGAGCCTGTGATGCCCGTGTTGGCAAAGGGAGCGGGTGGTGCTTGCACCGACTAAGATAGATGAAAATAAGATGAAAATTATGGTGGATGGTACTGGGTTCGAACCAGTGACCCCCGCCTTGTAAGGGCGGTGCTCTCCCAGCTGAGCTAACCATCCAGGGAGTGTTGCTATTATGTCTAGCAAAAAATATGGTGGATGGTACTGGGTTCGAACCAGTGACCCCCGCCTTGTAAGGGCGGTGCTCTCCCAGCTGAGCTAACCATCCAGAGAGATATTGCCTGCACAGAGAAGGTGGTGGATGGTACTGGGTTCGAACCAGTGACCCCCGCCTTGTAAGGGCGGTGCTCTCCCAGCTGAGCTAACCATCCATTTTTCCTACCCGCCGTGCTGTGCTTGGCAAGTGGAGGCGTATTATAGGGAGGCGAGCTTGACTGTCAACAGTAATTTTTCTTAATAGGTTTAAGTGCACAAAAACTCAGCATCATGATGTTAATTGCACCGTCATGGATGAAAGTTGCTCGCTTATTAATGGATTATGGGTATGGCTTTTCAGCGGGTAAGGCCATAGGTTTCTGTCGTCAAGGCTGGTAAAATACCGCCACTTTTGATTGATAGGACAGCACATAAGATGACAGTGGTGACCCGTTTCGCGCCCAGTCCAACCGGTTATTTACACGTAGGCGGCGCTCGCACTGCCTTGTATTCTTGGTTACATGCTAAAAACCAGGGCGGTAAATTCGTACTGCGGATTGAAGATACCGATATTGAACGTTCTACTCAGGAAGCTATTGATGCCATTTTAGAAGGGATGCAATGGTTGGGGCTGGATTGGGATGATGGTCCTTATTATCAGACCAAACGTTTCGATCGCTATAACGAGGTTATCGATCAATTGCTGGCTGAAGGTAAGGCCTACAAATGTTATTGCTCTCGAGAGCGCCTGGATAACTTGCGTGAAGAGCAAATGGCCTCGGGGCAGAAACCTAAATATGACGGTAAATGTCGCCACGGTGTCGAACAAGAGGGGCCTTTTGTAATTCGTTTTAAGAATCCACAAGATGGTTCCGTGGTTATTAATGATCATATTCGTGGTCGTATTGAAATTGCCAATGCCGAGCTGGATGATTTGATTATCCGTCGCACCGACGGCACCCCCACCTACAACTTCTGTGTGGTAGTGGACGACTGGGATATGGGGATCACTCACGTAGTACGTGGTGAAGACCATATCAATAATACGCCAAGACAAATCAACATCCTCAAGGCACTGGATGCGCCCTTACCCGAGTATGCTCACGTATCGATGATTTTGGGTGATGATGGCAAAAAGCTGTCCAAGCGCCATGGTGCGGTCAGCGTGATGCAATACCGCGATGACGGATTCTTGCCCCAGGCATTGCTGAATTATCTGGTACGTTTGGGCTGGTCCCATGGTGACCAGGAAATCTTCAGCCTGGATGAAATGATTAAGCTGTTCAGTTTGGATGCTATCGGTCAGTCTGCGTCGGCTTTTAATACCGATAAACTGATCTGGTTGAATCAGCATTATATTAAAACCTTGCCAGCGTCTGAGGTTGCTGCTCACGCTAAGTGGCATTTTGACCAACAAGGTATAGAACTTACCAGTGGCCCAAGTCTGGAAGCCTTGCTGGCCATTCAGGGCGAAAGAGTCAAAACTCTTAAAGAACTGGCTGAAACCAGCCGTTACTTCTACGAAGAATTTGACGATTTTGATGAAAATGCCGCGAAAAAGCATTTGCGCCCTGTCGCCAAGGAGCCTTTAGCGCTGGTTAAGCAAAAATTAGCCGCCATCAGTGATTGGAATCCGACCACCATTCATGACGCTATCAATGCGACAGCAGAAGAATTAGGCGTGGGTATGGGCAAGGTGGGTATGCCATTGCGTGTTGCGGCCACCGGTTCGGGGAATTCGCCGTCGCTCGATGTGACCTTAAATCTGTTAAAACCCGAGCAAGTTGCACAGCGTTTAGACAAGGCGCTCAATTATATAGCAAACAGATCGGAATCTTAAAAAAAGCGTTGACAGGGAATAGGGGCGTGCCTAGAATGCGCCCCGCTGTCACGGAACAGCGCCTGTTTGAGACGACGGGGCTATAGCTCAGCTGGGAGAGCGCTTGCATGGCATGCAAGAGGTCGGCGGTTCGATCCCGCCTAGCTCCACCACGTCTCACTATGAAGGTTTGCGTTGGGTTGGAAGGTAACTTCCTACCGACAGAATTTGTAAGATGAAAATGTCGCTCAGTTCGCTGGCTCACTTCGCCTTACAGAATTTTAGCAAAGCATGCTTTGCTGACAAAAATTCTGTCCCCTTCGTCTAGAGGCCTAGGACACCGCCCTTTCACGGCGGTAACAGGGGTTCGAATCCCCTAGGGGACGCCACTTCATAGAAAAACAGAATTCCCGGGGCTATAGCTCAGCTGGGAGAGCGCTTGCATGGCATGCAAGAGGTCGGCGGTTCGATCCCGCCTAGCTCCACCAAATTTCACGTCAAGGCCTAAGGCCTTGACCAGTTGCCAAGCCTAGTTGGTAGCGCAGAATATAAGTTCAGTAAGGATGATGCCGCTCAGTTCGCTGGCTCACTTCACCCTTACAGAATTTTAGCGAAGCATGCTTCGCTGACAAAAATTCTGTCCCCTTCGTCTAGAGGCCTAGGACACCGCCCTTTCACGGCGGTAACAGGGGTTCGAATCCCCTAGGGGACGCCATATAAAAAAATACCCTGGTCAGAAATGACCGGGGTATTTTTTTATTTGTTGTACCCACGTGGCCCGCAGGGCGAAGGGCAGGAAGCCCGGAGTAATCCCGTTGCTAATTGAGATAGGACATTAGGGCTATTGAGCGGGCTCTTGTTTTAGTCTCTGCTGCGGGATGCAAAGTTTCTGTGCGCCAGTTAAATCCATTTGTACTGAGCGATACTCATAGATTTTTTTCACCGAAAAATTCCGGCACAATACACCTTTAACTCTATCGCGGAACCAATCATGACACAGCCCCTAACACTGGATGCGTTGATCGCCCAGGATCCAGAGACTCGCGCCGAGTATTGTTTTCAGTTGTTACTGGACAAACAACCACTATGGGGGCTGGAAGGCAAATTAGGCTGGGTAATGCTAAGTGCCGAAGGAGACGCATGCACGCCACTGTTTCCTGACGCCCAAAGTGCCCAGCTGTGGGGAACCCAGCAGTATCCTGAGTCTAAGCCCAAAGTGATCCCTTACGCCGAATTACGGCAGGTCTTGTTTAACCAATGGCAGCAAGATGAGGTACTGCTGATGCTTTTTCCTCTGGCACAGGAAGAAGAAGGCATTATGGTCAAAGTGGAAGAGTTGCTGGACGCACTGGCACAAGCGGGTGAGTAACACTTTTCCTGCGATTGTCGGGCTTGGGGATGTTGACGCTCTTGTTAAAGTCTATATTGCCAACCGCCCGGCTCCTTATCAGCATTTATCTGTATGTCATGCCTTGGACTGTGGCGATATTGCTGCAGTGGGACAAGCCTGCGGCAATGGCTGGCGTAAGGTGTTTAATGTGTATGCCAAGCTGGTCTTTGCGCTGCAGGCGCAGAAGGTGAATCTGGCTGTAGGGATGCCCAGTTGGCAACATTACCGGGACAACCGTCTGCTGCAAGCCGGCTCATCAACGGCACTTTTGTTTTCGCCGCCGGTTTTGGATGAGCAGCAACAGGCCATACAGATCATCAGTGGTCGAACATATGCCAATGCGCTCAACAAGCAACAGAGTCTGGGACTTTTTTGGCTGACCCCGGAGTTTGCGATAAATCCGCGTTATCGATTATTTGTCTGCCCTTATTTTGATTATCGTCAGCTAAGCAATGACAAGATTGCTTATTTACAATCATTGCTTGCAGAGTACGCAGTATCCGCCTTAGGAGGCAAGATATATGACTGAGCTGGCTGACCGACTTCGCCAGACAACCGGATGGGATGCCCAAATGCGTGAGTTGATGTTGGCAGGCCGACACTTGCCTGCGCCATCTGATGCACTTTGCCAGGCAGAAAATGAAGTACCAGGTTGTGAGAGTCAGGTTTGGTTAAGCTGTGCGTTGGATGAGGGGGGAGTCTTATCTATCCAGGCTTGGTCAAATAGTAAGATTGTAAGAGGTTTACTAGTGGTGTTGCTCGACTACGTGCAAAGCCATGCTGTTACACAGATCCCATCGCTGGATTTGGCTAATTATCTGAGCACCTTAGGCCTGGGGAGACATTTAAGCCAGTCCCGCAGTAATGGCTTAAATGCGGTGATGTCAGCCATCAAAACCCGTGCTTCAGGCTTAAGCTAATCTTTGGCAAGGAGCCAGGTATGACAGATCAGTTTGCCAATCCATCGACCATTTCTTCCTCCCCGGGTCCGGTTGCGGAGACACAACGCTTGATCATTTTGGATATTTTACGAGGCTTCGCCTTGTGGGGGATCCTGCTGATGAATATCGAGTGGTTTAATCGGCCAGTATCTGAGCTCGGCCAATGGGAGCAAGGACAAGAGGGGCTGGCCTTAGCCGCTGCGTGGTTTGTAAGGTTATTTGTTGAAGGTAAATTTTATACCTTATTTTCCCTGCTATTTGGTATGGGCTTTGCGATTATGTTGCGCCACGGCAAGGCGACTGGACGCGACTATTTTGCCTGGTTTTCACGGCGCTTGACGGTACTTTTCCTGTTCGGTTTGCTGCATCTGGTGTTCCTATGGAGTGGCGATATTCTGCATAGCTATGCCATGGCGGGGTTTATCTTGCTGGGTATGGTGTGGCTGTTTGATAAGGGCTATCTGCAGGATTTGCAGCGGCCTCACAACCAGCTGCGCGTCGCGCTTTGGTGGCTAGGGACGCCCAGTGTGCTGCTGTTGTTGGCAGCTTTACTGTTTAGTACTCAGAATACCGGCAATCAGCATGAGCAGGACTGGCAATACGAGCAGGCGGTAGAGGCCAGAGCTAAGCTGCTGATGTCAGGCGCGACGCCTATGCCTGTCGATGAAAACAGCACCAAGTTATCCGAGCCACAGCTGCTCGAATTGGATGCCCGACTGCGCGCCGAGGAGCTTAAGCAAAATGCCCTTGAGCTTGGGCAGGAAATACAAGTTTTAGGGCAAGGGACATTTTTGCAAGCTAGCGCGTTCCGTTTGCAACAGGCAACAGCGGAGTTTCCGTTTAGCCTAATTAACATCCTGTTGGCGATTTTTCCGCTGTTTTTGCTCGGCTATGCGCTGCAGGGGAGCGGTATGATAGAAAATTATCAGCGCTATTCAAGAGTATGGAAGATACTTTGCTGTGGGGGAATCGGCATAGGTTTACCTTTGAGTTTATGGGCGCTGATACTTATGCGGGCTCCCGGGTTTGAATTGGACTCCTGGTTAGGGGCGGTGGCCTATTCCTTGTACTATTTAAGCCAATATGTGCTGAGTGCCGGGTATCTGGGGGGATTGTTATGGCTTTGCAGTCAACCCCGCTGGCTGGCAAGGCTAAGAGGGCTGG
Source organism: Bowmanella pacifica (assembly GCF_014645355.1). Classification (GTDB taxonomy): domain Bacteria; phylum Pseudomonadota; class Gammaproteobacteria; order Enterobacterales; family Alteromonadaceae; genus Bowmanella; species Bowmanella pacifica. The sequence continues at coordinate 220,726 of NZ_BMLS01000005.1, forward strand.
CGGCCATGGGCAAAATGGCACTGACCCATTATTTAACTCATTCGCTGGTGCTCAGCTTATTGTTTTTCGGCTATGGCCTGGGCTGGTATGGACAAATCGACAGAGCCTGGCAACTGCTGATAGCTCTGACGCTACTTTCCTGCCAGCTGCTGGTTAGCCCCTGGTGGCTAAAGTATTTTCAGTTCGGGCCGCTGGAATGGCTATGGCGCTGCCTGACCTATAAAGCCTGGCAACCCTTTAGAAGGGTAAAAGCTGCAACGGGTTAGTTCTGGGCTTGCCTCTGACAGCGTTCTAGGTATTTTTCGATACAGCGAGCGGCCGCTACAAAGCCGAATGTCCCGGTAACGGCCACCGAGGCACCAAATCCCGAGTTGCAGTCGAGTTTTACACTGCCATCCTGAAATTGTTTGGCGGCACACACCGTGCCGTCTTGCTGCGGGTATTTCAACTGCTCGGTGGAATACACGCAGTCCACCGAAAAGCGGCGTTTGGGGTTAGCGGTAAATCTGTAATCGCGTCTGAGCAGTGAGCGTACCTTCGCCGCCAACGGATCTTGTACGGTTTTAGCCAGGTCGGTCACCTTAACTTGGGTGGGATCGGTTTGTCCACCCGCGCCACCCACAGTCAGCACCGGTATTTTATTGCGCTTGCAGTGAGCAATCATGGCCGCCTTGGCTTTTACCGAGTCTGTGGCATCAATCACATAGTCGAACTTTTGCAGATAATCGCGGACATTCTCAGGTGTGACAAAGTCCTCAACACAATGTACCTGACATTGTGGATTAATCTGGCGGATGCGCTCCGCCATTACCTCGACCTTACTTTGGCCGACGGTATTTTGTAGTGCATGAATCTGACGGTTGGTGTTGGTGGTGCAGATATCATCCAGGTCAATCAGGGTGAGTTTACCCACCGCCGTGCGCGCCAGGGCTTCTGCTACCCAGCAACCGACGCCACCTATGCCCACCACGCAAAAATGGGCCTGGCTTAGCCATAGTGCTTGCTGGCTTCCATATAGCCGACTTGTTCCACCAAAGCGCTGACTCTCTTCACTCATCAGATTGTTACCCTTATTTGCAGGGGGCGCACTATAGCATATTCCTGCTCAAGGCACTGTCTGCTGTCCATATCTATAACCCTTTAGTTATTGTGGTTTTTTTCATCAAAACTTGATCTGGATCAACTTTTTATTGTGGCTCTGAGAATATTTTATTACATGAAGTTAACAATTCTCGTGCGAATATCGAAAGAGTTCGCGTCGCTATTATCTGGTCCTTTTTTTAATAATAATTATATCGAGGATGGCTATGCGCCGAGGTGTGGCTGTAACGCAACAAGAGAAGCATTTTTCACCAGAACTTTATTTAATTACCACTACGGATCCCCGGGGAGTCATTACCTACGTTAACCAGGCATTTGTTGATGTGTCCGGTTATCAACAGGAGGAACTACTAGGCAAGAATCACAATTTAATTCGTCACCCTGATATGCCCAAAGAAGCCTTTGCTGACTTATGGTCTACGATTCAGGCCGGTCGTTCCTGGCGAGGAGTGGTAAAGAACCGGTGTAAGGATGGCGATCACTACTGGGTGGATGCCTATGTCACACCGGTCTTCTCTGAGGGGAAGATTGTTGAATATCAATCTATTCGAACCGCGCTGACCGAAGTGCAGAAAAACCGGGCAGCTAAGGTGTATGCCAAATGGCCAGCACGTTTATCACCTGCTTGGCACTATGAGTTACCCTGGGGCTGGTTATTACCCCTTAGTCTGCCTGTAGCGAGTGCGGTACAGGCATCTATTGGACATGGTGTAGCAGCCTTGCTGACATTGTCACTGTGGCCGCTGTTTGGCGCATATGGAATAAAACAAAGTAATGGACTTAGACAGTTGAAAGCACTACTGCAACATGCCGATATCAATCCCTTGATGGGCTATATATACACAGGTCGTCGCGACATAAGTGCCAATCTGCGTCATGCCTATGACTCACAGCGCAAAGAACTGGAAGCGTTGATGGCCAGGCTTAGCAATACCGCTGCACACTTGTTGGATATGCGCAGTCAGGCTGCCAGTGATATTTGTCAGGCTGCGGATTTAAGCTTGCAACAACAGCAAAATATTGAGGCGTTGCTGGCCGATCTTGCCACTATGCTGCATGCACAAAATCAAACCTCTGATTCGTCTCGACGCACCAATGAATATTCCAGTCATGTTGAAAATGCTGCTCGTCAGGGGGAAGGGCAATTAAGCAATATGCGCCAGGCCATGGCGCAGTTAAATAAGCAGTTGTTGGGACTGCAGTCTGGCTTTACGCAGGTTAATCATCAAAGCGGCAGTATCAGCCAGGTTGTCAACGTGATTCGGGAAGTGGCAGAGAAGATAAACTTGCTGGCATTAAACGCGGCCATTGAGGCGGCCAGAGCTGGCGAGCAGGGTAGAGGCTTTGCCGTTGTGGCAGACGAAGTCAGGGAACTGGCAAGCCGCACACAACAATCAACAGAAGAGATTCAAGCTATTATCGACCAGTTGTTGTTGGCGGTTGATGTGTCATCGACCAGCATGGGAGAAGGAGCCAAGATGTCTGAATCGACAAATCAGGCTGTAGAAGACGCGGTGACGTCCATTGCTGATATTCTGTGTGCCATCGGCGATATAAAACAGCAGGCGCATCATACCGACCAGTCAACGAACCGCCAGCTGGATACCCTCGAAGCACTCAACAAACGTGCTGATGCCTTGTTTGAGCAAGCCAGGTGCTCAGCTGCAGCGGCCAGCTCGGCGCAAATGAAGGGACAGCAGCTAGGTAGTGATGTGGAAAAGCTGCACATGTTGGCTAAGCATTTCTTGAGCTTGCAAAAACGGGGCATGGCATGAATGAGCCTGTGATGTCATTGCAACGCTTTTGCGGGCAGTCGCTAAATGATGTGCTACCAAATGTTGCTGATGTGCTATTTGATGATGCTAGCCATGGGCTGATGTTAACCGATGCAAAGGCACGTATTTTGCGGGTCAATGAAACCTTTTGCAGAATTACCGGGTATGCCAGTGACGAGGTATTGGGTCAGACGCCGGCCCTATTTCGCTCTTCCCAGCATCCGGCATCTTTTTATACGGAGATGTGGCAGACCATCGCTGAGCAGGGAAGTTGGCAGGGGGAGATTTGGAACCGGCGACGTGATAATGCCATCTATCGCCAATGGTTAAAAATTACAGAAATCAAAGACCCCGCAGGTGAGGTTTGTTATTACTTGGGGATGATGCAAGATCTCAGTGAACGGCCTTCCCGCGAGACTCATGCTTTTGATTTTATTCATTATGACCGCCTGACCGGGCTGGGAAGCAGGGATATGTTGATTAACCGCTTTCCTCAGGCACTTGCTCATGCCAAAGCAACGCGCAGCAAATTACTGATTCTGTGGGTCGACGCCAGTCAGTTAGGGCATATCAATGAGCAGTACGGGCTAACTATTGGTGATTTGGTGGTCAGAGTGCAAGGGCTCAGGCTGAAGAAAATCATTGATGAGCAAGGTACCTTAGTGCGTTTGTATGCGGATGACTTTGTGTTGTTGCATCAGAGTCGCGATGCTGGCGCTGATATGCTGTGTGAGACGATTCTGGAGGCATTACGACAGCCTATTAGCCTGGGCGATAAACAGATTTCCTGCTGTGCCAGTATTGGGGTTGCCTGTTTTCCTCATGATTCGGACAAGCGTGAAACCCTGTTAAATGCCGCGGAAATGGCAGTACAAGATGCCAAGCGCCGGGGAGGAAACTGCGTTGCTTATTATAATCCGTCGGATGGACAAGCCAGTCTGCGACGACATCAGATATTGCGACGTCTGTCTCAGGCTATGGTGCAGGAAGACAATGCTTTGCATTTGTTCTTTCAACCTAAATGGAGCATGCACAGCCGACAGCTTACAGGTATTGAAGCATTGATTCGTTGGCGGGATGATGAACTTGGAGATATTTCTCCCGCCGAGTTTATTCCTATCGCTGAGCAAAGTGATTTGATCATTAAACTTGACCGTTGGGTGGTTCTACAACTTTGTAAACTGATGCCTAGGTTGCGCGCGCAAAGTCATGGTCTTCCTACCTTATCGATTAATTTATCGGCGCGGCATCTGTGCCAACCTGATTTATGCGATTGGCTGCTAAGCTGCCTCTCTACTTATGCTGTGCATCCTAATGAACTGGAGCTGGAAATTACGGAAACGGCGTTGATGGACAACGAAGATAAGGCCAGCCAGATCCTGGCTGAACTTAAACTGCAGGGTTTCCATATTGCGCTGGATGATTTTGGTAGTGGTTATTCCAGTTTGAGCCACCTGAAAAATATGCCGCTGGATACGGTTAAAATCGATCGCTCCTTGATTCAAGATATTACCAGTAACGACAAAGCCAGCAGTATTGTAAAGAATCTCACCGCGATGGTTGCTGACCTCTCTCTCAATCTGGTGGTGGAGGGGGTGGAAACCATTGAACAGCACGAGTTACTGAGGAAACTGGGGTGTCAGCAGTCGCAGGGGTATTTATATGCCCGGCCCATGCCGATGCAGGAGTTATTAGCTTTACTGGCTTATCCTGCCTGGCATTTTAATCCAGATTAATGCTGATGGGGGCGTGTCACATTTTCGCACGCCAGCTGTCTTAATTTCAGAGCACAGCTCAGCCCTTTATTTGTCAATAAACTTTACATGTGTTGCTAAGTTGCTCCGCTGTCCTCAACTATATTTCAATAAAAACATAGGGTTACTTTTTGGCCTGATTAATGCTTTATTTACCATGCACATGGATGTCGAGAAGGTTGTAACGGGAAACTGACTTGAGGTTCATGATGTTTATGAAAGTATTTGTCCTGTTTTTGACACTTTTTAGCCTGTCCTGCCAAGCTGCGCTGATACGTGCGGATTTTCGTACCGAGTCTAACCTGCCAGACTATCGCAATGGTTTGCCTTTGATATATCAAAGTTTGGATAAGCAGATTGGCGCTGGTGCTGAGTTGGATAGTGACGATTTTCTGCAAAATCCTGATGGTTGGAGTGGCGGTCGGGTGTGGATGGATTTTGATCCCATATCCTCTATTTTGACTTTATCTTCCCGCGATGATTGGGATTTTCAAACTTTTGATGCCTGGATGAGCAACATTGTGTTCGCTCAGGCTGGTGAAACTATCGCCAATATCGTACTCTTAACCAATAATCTGACCCAAGAAGGATTAGTCCCTGTAATCAATATGACTGATAACAGTCTGCATATAGCTTACAGCGCCAGTCCCGATGTGTTTTTGTTCAGTGGCGGAAGTGCGACGTTCAAAATTGAAACGAAGCAGTCACAGGGAGTAACGCAGGATATACCTGAACCCACGTCTGCAATGTTGGTGCTGGCTGGCAGTTTTTTACTGGCTACGCGTCGACGCAAAAGAATCATTCTCCAATGACTTATGGCCCTGTTTTAACAGGGCTTTTTTTTCGGCTGACTGCAGTTTATGGGCAGTTTTGGTAATGAACTTGCTGCGCCAGCTGAGAAAACAGGCGTAGCTGGGTGAATTATTTATTCGCTACGAGGAAGAAAAGGCCAGTGTGATAACTGGCCTGATTAGGGTGACTCAGAGCTATTAGAATTGCATTTCCGGCACATCGCCGTCCACAACCAGCTTGCCAGCTGTTTTTTGCTTAATTTCCTCTACCGTTACACCTGGTGCGCGTTCTAGTAGGTGGAAAGCATTGTCACGAATTTCCAGCATGGCTAAATCGGTGATAATGCGGTTTATGCAATTTACGCCGGTTAATGGCAGTGTGCATTGGTCCAGCAACTTGGAATTGCCGTGTTTGTCGGCATGGGTCATGGTGACAATGATATTCTTCGCGCCGGCGACCAAATCCATAGCGCCGCCCATCCCTTTGACCAGCTTGCCAGGGATCATCCATGACGCAATATTACCGTTTTGATCCACTTCAAATGCACCTAGTACAGTAATGTCCACATGACCACCTCGGATCATGGCAAAACTCTCAGCTGAACTAAAAATAGAGGCACCGGTACTGGCGGTGACGGTTTCTTTACCCGCGTTGATCATGTCAGCATCGATTTGTTCTTCGGTGGGATAGGGACCCATACCCAATAAGCCATTTTCCGACTGGAGCATTACCGTAATACCGTCTGGCACATAGTTTGCCGCCAGGGTAGGGATACCAATGCCTAAATTGATATAGCTACCGTCTTTGAATTCTTGCGCCACACGCATGGCGATTTGTTCTCTTGATAGGGCCATGATGTTCTCCTTATGCGCTGCGGGTGACTTTGCGTTCAATACGTTTTTCAAAGCTGCCTTTGATAACGCGATTTACATAAATACCTGGGGTATGAATTTGGCTGGGGGGAATGTCCCCCGGTTCAACAATTTCTTCCACTTCTACTACGGTTATCTTGCCAGCTGTGGCCGCCATGGGATTGAAGTTTTGTGCGGTGTGGCGGTAGATGCAATTACCATAACGGTCTGCTTTCCAGGCTTTGACGATGGCAAAGTCACCGGTGATGGAAGGCTCCAAAATATGGGGTCTGCCATTGAACTCACGGACTTCTTTGCCTTCACCTACAGGGGTGCCGTAGCCTGTCGCGGTATAGAAGGCCGGAATACCGGCGCCGCCGGCTCGCATTTTCTCAGCCAGCGTACCCTGGGGAGTGAGTTCCACTTCCAACTCGCCGCTAAGGAGCTGTTTTTCAAACAGCGCGTTTTCCCCTACGTATGAGGCAATCATTTTGCGGATCTGTCGGTCTTCAAGCAAAACCCCTAAACCAAAACCATCTACGCCACAGTTATTGGATACTACGGTCAGACCGGTTACCCCCATTTTTTTAATTTGGCCAATCAGGCCCTCGGGAATGCCGCATAGACCAAAACCCCCGGCGATCACCGTCATATTATCTTCCAGTCCGGCCATGGCCTCTTCGTAGCTGGACACCACCTTGTCAAAACCTGCCATTTGCTTCTCCTGTCTTATGATTATTTGCCTGAATATCAGGGATCACCTTATCAGACACTTGCCTCAGTATTGAGGAATGTTGTAAATATGTAAAATCAATTTAATTTAAGAATTAATTAATAATATTTATGAATCAGCAGGCGCCTAGCAGTATTTCTATCCGACAATTGCAAATCTTCGTTCAGCTCGCTGAGAGTCGCTCCTTTGCTGAAGCGGCGCTTCGCTTGCATCTATCTCAACCTGCTCTGTCTATCGCTATCCGTAAATTCGAGGAAACGGTCGGCGGTAGCCTGTTGTCGCGCAGTACCCGTATGGTTGAGTTGACCCCAGAGGGGAGGGCGTTCCTGCCTATTGCACAGCGTTTATTGCATGACTGGGATGAGGCCTTTACCGACCTGCATAACTTGTTTGCCATGCAGCGTGGCAAACTGACCATCGCTGCGATGCCGTCCTTTGCCAATAGCTTATTGCCACGCATGTTAAAGCTGTTTCATCAGCAGCATGCCAATATCAATATCAGCTTATTGGATGTGGTTATGGAAAGGGTAATGGAGGCAGTGCTGGATGGTCGGGCGGAGTTAGGGATTATCTTCGAGGCTCAGCATATGCAAGGATTGGAATTCATTCCCTTGGTTGATGATAGTTTTGTGGTATTGGTCAATCCGGAACATCCACTCAGTCAAGAGTCCGTCTTAACCTGGCCCGATCTGCAGGGGCAAAGCTATGTGGCAATGAATCGGGGGTCTACCATCCGGGCCTGGTGTGAAGAGGCGATAAACCAAGCCGATGCACGTATTAACATGGTTGCAGAGGCGAGCCAGCTGTCTACTGTCGGCCAACTGGTCGCTGCGGGTCTTGGCGTCTCTGTAGTGCCGGCTATTTGCCGTGAAGACATGCTGCGCCGTGGATTGTGCTGCGTGCCTTTGCAACATCAAGGGCCTGCTAAGCGAATTGGGGTTATTCGGCGCATCCGCAGTAACCTATCGGTACCCGCCACACAGTTTCTGACTTTGCTGCTGGAGAACTTTGCCGTTCAGACCGCGTCAGACAACTCGCCTTAGTTAAGCGGAGTTACCATTTTTTCTTAGGGGCAAATAACTCATCCAGATCGTCTCGCTCGGCATCCTGCCGCTTGGCTCGATCGGCTGCGTTGGCGTTGCGCAGATTGTCTTTGATGCTCTGTAATTGTTCTTCAAGCTCTCGGCGCTTGTTAATTACATACTCATCGGGATTGGGCTGGGCACTGAGGGCGGCAATGGCCTTCTCAAAATACTGTCTGGCTGAACCAAGCATATTACTCTGTATCGCACCCCTAGCACGTTTTCCTAAGGTTTCTACGTTGACCTTCAACTGCAAACGTTCCAGGCGTTTGTCTTCCTCAATAAACACGTGAGTGTCTACTTTACCCTTGGAGTTTTCTGAACGAAGCAGGGTACGAAGTTTCTTTATCCCCTGAATTAACACTATGATTTGCTTGTCATTGTCAGGTAACAGGAAATGGTCACTGGGGGGCGCCAGTTGTTCAGGCTTGGTGGCCTCAACCCGGTCTTGAGCGTCTTTCACCCGCTGTTTAATATCCAGTGCCTTGGGGTTGAGTTCGTACATAGTTTGCAGGGCGTTGTGCACACGTTTGTGCAAGATCAATATCAATTGCTGGGAAACCGGCATCTGTGCGGCGGCCATCAGCGCATCTTCAGTCTCATCGACAATAGATTTTTGCTTGGCCAATTCGGCACGCCTTTCCGCTTCAACCTGCTCTTTATGCTGTTGAATGGCGTTGATGACTATGGCCACAATGACCAAAGCCACGATCAAAATGATGACAGTGGTAAACATATAATCGTCACTTTCTTGTTATTATAACCGCTTGGCAGGGCATATTAAGGTAATCTCAGGGTAAACACACTGCCGCCCAATATACCACCGTTTTCCAGATGGATAGATCCATGACGCCCGTTATTGCTGTGAGCCTGGGCTATCATGCGAGCAAAAAATAATCCCAATCCCGTGCGTCCGCTGGCAATATCAAATTCGTGCATCGCACTGTTGCCGGCCAGCAGCATACTTTGTGGGTATCCCGGACCGTCATCTTCGATACGAAAGCAAAGATAACCGTCCTGTTCAAAAGTACTCAGCTTTAACTGATGTTGGCTGTAACGCAAGGCGTTGATCAATATGTCATTGAGCAGCACATTAATCAGGTCGGCATCCAGATACCAGGCAACATCTTCTTCTACATCAACGTCTAACTGCATTTTTTTGTTGGCAACGTAGCCTTCATTGGTGGCCAGCAGATCATCAACAATATCGCCGATATAATGCTCATCAACGCTAATGGGAAGGTTTTGTTTTTCTGCCCGGTATAAAGATAACAGCTGCATCAGACCGGTATTCAGACGAAAAGCCTCATATTGCAAGCTGGCCAGGTTTTCGCTGATTTCTGGGTTGCCTTGAGGCATCATCTGACTGAGGTTCTCAATGGACTGTAGTAACAGAAACAAGGAATTTTTCATGTCATGGACCCCGGCTGCCAGTACAGACGAGAAATCGATCAGCGTTGATGAGGTTGGCATGGTCACTACTACCCGGAAAAGATGTTCTGATTTATACCAATAATGTCACAGCAGGGAAAGCCAGTTACCTTGCCTGACAATTGGTTATCGTCCGAAAACGAACAAAACCGCGTATTTATCTAAAATTTTATGGAATTAATTTTCCCATCAGTATATATATTTTGCATATAAGCAACGTGCAGAAGAAGGTTCCGCTCACCTAATGAAACTACAGCAGCTCAGATACATAGTCGAAGTCCTCAATAATAACCTAAATGTGTCCGCCACCGCCGAGAGTTTGTTCACCTCTCAGCCTGGGATAAGCAAACAGGTGAGGATGCTAGAAGATGAGCTCGGCGTGCAGATTTTCGGACGCAGCGGTAAGCATCTGACCCATGTGACCGAAGCGGGTAAAGATGTGATTAATATTTCCCGCGAGATTCTGGCCAAGGTTGAAAGTATTAAAGCAGTGGCTCGCGAGCATACTTTGCCAGATCAGGGCAAGCTGAATATCGCCACAACGCATACGCAAGCACGCTACGCCTTGCCTGAAGTTATTAAAGGCTTTATGACTAAGTACCCGCGTGTTTCTTTACATATGCATCAAGGTACACCGTCACAGATCAGCGATCTGGCCGCCAAAGGCGAAGCCGATTTTGCCATCGCCACCGAAGCGCTGCATTTGTATAACGACCTGGTGATGCTGCCTTGCTATCACTGGAATCGCAGTATCATTGTGAATCGTGAACATCCGTTGGCAAAGCGCACGTCTATCGCCATTGAGGATATCGCAGATTATCCGCTGGTGACTTATGTATTTGGCTTTACCGGGCGCTCCGAACTGGATGATGCTTTCAACCGGGCTGGCCTTGAACCCAAAATTGTCTTTACCGCCACTGATGCCGATGTGATTAAAACCTATGTGCGCTTGGGTGTGGGCATTGGCGTGATAGCATCCATGGCATTGGATGAAAAACTGGATGCGGATTTGGTGAAGATTGATGCCAGCCATCTGTTCCAATACAGCACCACGAAGATAGGCTTCCGCAAAGGTTCATTCCTGCGTAGCTATATGTATGACTTTATTGAACGTTTTGCTCCGCACTTAACCAAAGATGTGGTAGAGAAAGCCATGATGCAGAAAAACAACGACGATATTGAGCGGATGTTTAAGGATCTCACCTTGCCGGTGAAATAAGTTTGGGCTCACTGTTTTAAGGCATAAGGGGAGATAGGAATATCTCCCCTTATGCATTTTTAAGCCCGGTAAAGAAACGGCTTAACACTCGATGATATTAACTGCCAATCCACCGCGAGCCGTTGACTAGTTTGCGCTGCCGCTCGTCCCTGTGCGGCAGCTTGTCCATCCGCCTTCGCCCTGGCGATAAAGTGTGATTTATCTTGTGCTACGGCGGCTGGCCGGGCGTCCTGCCCGGTAAAGAAACGGCTTAACATTCGATGATATTAACCGCCAGTCCGCCTCTTGCCGTTTCTTTGTACTTAGATTTCATATCGTTGCCGGTGTCCCACATGGTTTTGATGACTTTATCCAGTGACACTTTATGCTCACCGCTACCGCGCATAGCTAAGCGAGCGGCGTTGATGGCTTTGATGGCACCCATAGCGTTGCGCTCAATGCAGGGCACTTGGACCAAACCGCCAACAGGATCGCAAGTCAGGCCTAAATTGTGCTCCATACCAATTTCGGCGGCATTTTCTACCGCGGACACACTGGCCCCCAGTATTTCAGTCAGTGCCCCGGCGGCCATGGAGCAGGCTACGCCCACTTCTCCCTGACAACCCACTTCAGCACCTGAGATGGAGGCATTCTTTTTATACAAAATACCTATTGCCGCAGCTGTTAGCAGGTAACGTACCGCTGTGTCTTCGTCCACCGGACGGACAAATTTGTCAAAGTAGCAAAGTACCGCGGGAATAATGCCGGCCGCGCCATTGGTGGGGGCGGTGACCACCCGGCTACCTGCTGCATTCTCTTCATTAACGGCCAGGGCAAAAAGATTCACCCAATCCATGGCGGCCATGGGGTCGGCACTTTTTTCGTTTTGCAGTTTACGGTACAGATCTGGTGCTCGACGTCTGACCTTCAGACCGCCAGGCAAAATGCCTTCGGTCATCTTGCCTTTTTCTACACAGGCCGCCATAACCTGCCAGATATGCCAAAGCTTGGCGCGAATTTCCTTTTCACTCTGAAACACCTGTTCGTTTTTTAGCATCAGGGTGCTGATACGCATACCATGTTCTTTACAATGGGCCATTAGCTCGGCAGCGGTTTCAAAGGGGAAGGGCACGGGTTGTTCATCATGCTTCAGTGCCGTGGCTTTTTCTTCCTCGAAATCTTCTTCCTTAATAATAAAGCCGCCACCGATACTGTAATAGGTTTGGCTGGCCAGTAGCTCTTCACCTTCATAAGCAAAAAATGTCAGGCCATTGGAATGTAGCTTAAGGGTTTTGCGGCGGTGGAAGACAATAGCTCCTTCACGTGGAAAACTAACCTGCTTTTCGCCGCCCAGATTAATCTGCTGGGTGTTGTCTATCTCTGCCAGCATGGCATCGACCTGATCTACATCCACGGTTTCTGGATCATGGCCAAGTAAACCCAAGATAGCCGCTTTGCCTGTGCCATGCCCTTTGCCGGTTTGACCCAGTGACCCATATAATTCTGTTTTGACAAAGTCGGTGCGCGTAAACAGACCCCGGTCTTTGAGATCCTGTAAAAAAGCTTTGGCTGCACGCATCGGGCCGACCGTATGGGAGCTGGACGGGCCGATGCCGACACTGAACATGTCAAATACACTGATCATAGGGTTCTCATTTAAAAATTCTTGTAACTGTCCAATATTGACTATTCTGGTCAATCTGACAAACAGACAAAAGTAATCCACCGGATTAGAAAAGTTAATCTGATGTAAAGTTTTCTGTGGTTGGGTTTGCCAGGTGCGATGGCGTACTGTTCGTACTAAAGGAAAAAGCGATAAAACAAAACGATGTGGCTTACTCCAGGTGATTGGCCAGGTTGCGCACAAACGCCGCCGTAGCTCCCCAGATATGTTGGTTTTGCCAATGAATAAAATAAACGGGGTGGGGGATGCCGCGACGTTCGGCAACATGGATCATATGGTTTTGCTTATTCATCAGATAGCTCAGAGGTACCTCAAAAACCGACGCCACTTCGTTATGGTCGGGCACTAATACCTTCGGCGGTGGCAACAAACCGATAAAAGGGGTGACTTCATAGCCACTGATGGTGCGATAGCGGGGCAGTTGGCCGACAATCTCGACATTACTGGTATCTATACCGATTTCTTCGCGAGTCTCGCGCAGGGCCGTGTCCAGTAAATCAGTATCGCTTTGTTCCTGCCGTCCTCCGGGAAAGCTGACCTGGCCGGCATGGTGTTTTAAATGGCTGGCTCTGCGAGTAAATAATAAAGTGAGTTCGTCCCGCTCAATAATAGGCATTAATACGGCGGCAGGGCTGCCGGGCCTTCGCAGTGGAAAATCTGCCTCGCCGCCCACCTGGCGGACATGATGAAATCGATTCAGAAACTCGCTCTTGAGCATAGTGTGTGGCTGACTCCCTTAGTGATTACTCCTTGTCTGACCTGCCTGAAGCGGAAACAGTTGCTAACACCGGCAGAATTTTATTCACTTTGTGCAGGGTTTCCTGATATTCGGCCTGCGGCTGTGAATCTAATACGATACCGCCGCCTGCCCAGCAGTGAATACGTTGATTTTCACATATCAGCGTACGGATACAGATGCTGGTGTCCATACGACCCTGGGCGGATAGATACCCAATGCTGCCACAGTACAAATGACGAGAGTGGGGTTCAAGCTCGTCAATCACCTGCATAGCCCGTATTTTTGGTGCCCCGGTAATAGATCCACCGGGAAAGGCGCCGCGCAACAAATCCACTGCTGATGCTTCGGGGTTCAGCTTTCCCTCTACGGTGCTGACCAGGTGGTGCACAGCCGGGAAGCTTTCAATATCAAACAGCTTTGGCACGTTTACCGAACCGCTTTGGCAGTGCTTGCTTAAATCGTTGCGCAATAGGTCCACAATCATCAGGTTTTCGGCACGGTCTTTGTCGGCCTGACGCAATTCGTTGGCGAGGATCGCATCCTGCGCAGCGTCCTGGTGTCTGGGACGAGTGCCTTTAATCGGCTTGGTTTGCACCTTATCGCCGTCGACCAATAAAAATCGCTCCGGCGACAAACTCAAAATTGCGGTGTTGGCTAAACGCATAAAGGCCGAAAAGGGCGCTTGATTACTGGCGCGCAGGGTCAGATAGGCCAGCCACTCATCACCCTGATAAGGAGCGCTAAAGCGCTGCGCCAAATTGACCTGGTAGCAATCACCTGCGAGCAGGTAGTCATGAATGCGTGCTAACTTTTGCAGATATTCTGCCTCACTCATATTGGCTTGCCAGTCGCCGGTTAAGCTAAATTTACCGGCGTTTTTGGCTGGTTTATCTAGCTGTGCTATTAGTTCCTCTGCACTGGGGGCTGGGTGATCAGGGTGCGCATAAAGCCGGGTTTGACCTGTGTGATTGTCTTTCACCACAGCCCAGCTATAAAAACCCACCGCCATATCCGGTGCCTGAATGTCTTTTTCGGCCTTGGCGGGTAAGACTTCAAAACAGCGGCCCAGATCGTAGCTAAAATACCCTGCTGCGCCGCAGGTAAAAGGGGCATTAAGGTGTTCGATATCAGGGAATAATGCGCTGTTTAATGCGTCCACCAGACTAAGCGGATCCGCGCTTCGGTATTCAACACTGTCGGTGCTGCGCTGCCATATCTGGCTTGTCCCCTCGAAGGTTTGGATATGGGCAACCGGGTTGGCCAGCAGAATATCGTAGCGTCCGTTTTCATGTTGGCTTTGCGCAGAGTCCAGCAATAGGGCCCAGGGCTGATGGGCAAAATGCGCAAACAGATTCAGAATGGGTAAGTTATCAGGTAGTAACGTGGTATTCACAAGATTCCCAAAAAGGCATGGCATCCAGACCAAAGGCTAATCAGATACAGGCTATCCGGCCTTGGTCGCCGCGGCTAATGGGAGTATCATACTGCAACAACAAGAAAGACCAAGCAGGTAGCCGCATTGAAGGTTACCGAGTGTGTAAAAATCAGACAACGCGATGAGGCAAAAGCATGGCTGTGATTCGTCAGCAGGATTTTATCGATAGCATCGAAGATGCCCTACAGTTTATCTCCTATTACCACCCGCTGGACTATGTGAAGGCGGTTGAGAAGGCCTACGAAAGAGAGCAAAGCCAGGCCGCCAAAGATGCCATGGCGCAAATCCTGATTAACTCCCGTATGTCTGCCGAAGGCCACCGTCCGCTTTGTCAGGACACCGGCATTGTGACCTGTTTCGTCAAAATCGGTATGGGAGTACAGTGGGATAAAACCGATATGACAGTGCAGCAGATGGTGGATGAAGGCACTCGCCGTGCCTACCTTAACCCTGACAATCCGCTGCGCGCCTCGATTGTGGCCGACCCGGCCGGTAGCCGTAAAAACACCAAAGATAACACCCCTTCAGTGGTGCATATCGATATGGTGGAAGGCGACCATATCGAAGTGATGATCGCGGCCAAAGGCGGCGGTAGCGAAAACAAATCCAAGATGGTGATGCTAAACCCCAGCGATGATATTGCCGAGTGGGTAGTTAAAACCCTGCCCACTATGGGGGCCGGTTGGTGTCCGCCTGGTATGTTAGGTTTGGGTATTGGTGGCACGGCGGAAAAAGCCGCGGTGCTGGCCAAAGAAAGCCTGATGGATCCGGTGGATATCCATGAATTGATGGAACGTGGCGCCGAGACCACCGAAGAAAAACTGCGCCTGGATATTTTCAATAAAGTAAATGCCCTGGGCATTGGCGCGCAGGGCCTGGGCGGTCTGACCACAGTGGTGGACATTAAAATCAAGTCGGTGCCTACCCACGCGGCGTCTAAGCCGGTGGTGATGATCCCTAACTGTGCGGCTACCCGCCACGTGCATTTCCATTTAGATGGCAGCGGCCCCGCTGAGCTGACCCCGCCTAAACTGGAAGACTGGCCGCAAGTGACCTGGGAAGTGGGGGCTAACACCCGCCGCGTGAATCTGGATACCGTCACCAAAGAAGAAATTCAACAGTGGAAGTCCGGTGAAACCGTGCTGCTGTCAGGCAAAATGCTTACCGGTCGCGACGCTGCGCACAAACGTATTCAGACCATGCTGCAAAACGGCGAAGGCCTGCCTGAAGGGGTTGATCTGACGAACCGCTTTATTTACTACGTGGGTCCTGTGGATGCCGTAGGTAATGAAGTGGTTGGCCCCGCTGGCCCGACTACGGCGACGCGTATGGACAAGTTTACCGATATGATGCTGGAGCAAACCGGTCTTATCGGCATGATTGGTAAAGCCGAGCGTGGTCCTGCCACAGTAGAGAGTATTGCCAAGCACAAAGCCGTGTATTTGATGGCTGTTGGCGGCGCCGCTTATCTGGTGTCTAAGGCAATTAAAAAGTCCCGTGTGGTGGCTTTTGAAGATTTGGGCATGGAAGCTATCTACGAATTTGAAGTAGAAGATATGCCAGTGACAGTGGCGGTGGACAGCCAGGGCTGTAATGCCCACCAGACCGGCCCTGCCATTTGGAAAGCCAAAATTGAAGAACTGGACGCGGCATTGTCCAAGTAAAGCAAACCAATAAAGGCGTCTTAGGACGCCTTTATCTTTTTATCTCACAGGAAGAATGAACCTGTTTACGTAGAACCTGGTTTGGCAAAGGAAAGTGCCAGGCCGGATAGGTTTAGCTACTTGCCTGCTTGAGCTTAAACTGCCTTCTGCTTGGGTCGTAAGCCACATCGCTGGTATCGAATGCGCTCGACAGCGCATTTTGCACTGTCTTATCTGTGGCGCTGCCACAAACCACTTTGCCATCATCCACAATCCAGATTTGATCGGCTAACTCCAGGCTCAATTCCAGGTCGTGGCTGGATAACAGCACGATTTTCTCTGAAGTATGAGCGTAGCGTCTTAGCAAGCTCATTACCTCCACTCGTCCTGGGAGATCGAGAAACGCAGTGATCTCGTCAAGCACCATGACATCGGCATTCTGGGCTAATGCTCTGGAGATCATCACCCGTTGACGCTCACCGTCAGATAATCCATCCAGTGGTTTATCTGCAAAGCGCTTGGTATTTAATCTGTGCATGGCATTTTCAACCGCGGCTTTATCTGCCTGGGTTAATTGGCCGCGCCAGTTGGTGTAGGGTTGTCTGCCCAGTTCGATAACATCGCGGGCGGTTAACCCTGGACTGGAAATCCTGTCCGTAGTGACCACGGAAATCAATCTGGCGCGGGACTGCGCCGTCATTTCGTGTAAGTTAACCTGATTCAAACTGACCTCACCCATAAGTGGCCCTTGCAGGCCGCTTATGGTGCGCAGCAGCGTCGATTTTCCTACCCCATTGCGGCCAACCACACAGACAAAGGTTCCGGCCGCAACAGACAGCGCGACATTGCTTAACACCTTGCCTCTGGGGCCAGCATAACCAGCACATAAATTAGTTAGTTTAAGCATTTAGATGCGCCCCCTGAGTCCTTGATTGGTCAGTAACAAACCAATTACAACGGGTGCACCTACCAGCGCCAGAATGGCGTTTAGATGCAAAAAATGCTGATCCCAGGGAAGGTGCACTATGGCATCGGCAATAGTGGCTAAAAGTGCCCCACATAGCGCGGCAATAGGCAGCAACTTTACGATTTGTGAGGTTCTGGCAATTGCCCTGGCAAAATGCGGCACTATCAGCCCGATAAAGGTGATTGGGCCACAATAGGCGGTGATGGGGGCGACCAGCAAAACCACCGCCGCTAAGGTCAGCCAGCGGAGTTTTTTAACCTCTGCTCCCATGCTGCGTGCATAGGTTTCACCCAGCAACATCGCACTGAGACCTTTGGCACTAAAGCAGGCAATCAAAAGACCGATTAGGGTTGGCACCAGTATAAAACCTAAATCGGCAAATTCAGTACCGGCAAAGGTACCGTCGTTCCATCCGGAAAATACCCGCCCGCCAATGCGATTGGCAAAGTGCATCACAATGCTGACCAACCCTTGCACGGTAAAACCCAGCATCAGGCCAACCACTAGCAGGGTAATATTGTTCACGCGCCTGGATAGCCCGGCCATAATGAAGGCGAAAACCGTGACCCCAATAATAGCCCCAGCCGTTAAGCCGACCCCCTGAAAAGCGGTTAGAAATGCCAGCGCTGCAGGGCCAGCGAAAGCCGCGGCTGTGACAATTAGGGCCACACCTAACTGTCCGCCTGCGAGTAAGCCCAGTGACCAGGCGTCAGCCATAGGATTGCGAAACAGCGCCTGCATTAGCACCCCCGATATCCCCAGTGCTGCGCCGGCAATCAGACCTGTCAGGATCCTGGGTAAGCGAATATCACGAACAATCTGGGTAGCAACGGGATCTGTATCTGGGGCAAAAACAGCTAAGGAGAGCCTGTCCAAACCCAAGGCCACCTGACCAAAAGACAGGTTGAACAGGATTATCATCATTAAGCAGAGGATACATGCAGTGACAATGACTTGCTGAAGTACAGCGGGATTTAGTTGGCTTATCGAATTGTTTTTCATGATCTGGGTGTCTGATTATCAGGTTGAACATATCTGTAGGGCGCCTTAAGCAGGTCGGGATACAGCATTTGGATCAGGTCTTGCAAAATCAGATCCGGGCGTATCTGCCCTGTGGCATAAATATCAAAGGCGTCTATTTCGGGATGACGTGAGCCGTCGGCAGCGAATAAGCAGCCTTCCCGCCAGGCTTTAAAGTTGCGTAAAAACTTTGTGTCATTAAAGGGCTGCGAATGGCTGTCGCGGATTATCCAGCAATCAATATCACGGGCTTCTTGCAACAGGGTTTCGGAGCTCATCTGAACAAAGTCATCAATATGGATATCATCCGGCTGTGCCATAGGGTTGATGCCTCCGGCATCCTCTATCAGCGCATTGTCGGCGTTTCGCACTGTGACCATCCAGCGCTCACCACCGCTGTACCAGGAACTCAGCACTTTTTTACGGGGAGCAGAGCGAACCAGGCTTTTCAAGTGTTCAACATTGGCTGCGACTTTGCTGACAAAGTTTTCTGCTTCCTGCTCCTTGCCTGTCATCATGCCTACCAGCCGCACATAGTCTACCGGCCCCATGTAGTTAATTTCTGCTTCAAAAAAAACAGGTACGACAGGAATGCCAAGAGCGTTGATTCTGTCCATGTGTCCGGCATGAGAAAGGCTGCCCATCACCATCAGCAAGACATCAGGCCTGGCATTTAGCAAGGGATCCATATTGGGCGGTTTATGCCAGCCGTAACCAATTTGGGCAATGTCGCCGCTTTTTACTTTGGCACGAATATCATCGTTGTAGCTTTTTACCCCACCAACCGCCACGAGCCTGTCCTCTAAGCCCAATTCGCTGACAATGGCCTCCAAAAAGGCATAGTTTGTGGCTATCCGTTTTACCGGCGTTCTGATGACAGCGGCATCGCTAAGCTTGCCCGATAGCACGGGTAAGGGCTGCCCCTCAGGCACTAACACAATGCGGGCGCTTAGGTCATCGCCCTGTGCCGAGCCACTCCAGGTCACCACTGGGGCTTTTAGCTCAACGACTTTGTAGCCGCTGCTCTCATAGACGCTAAACGTGTTTGTGTGGGCTAATTGAACTGGCCTGAGTTTTTTGTCTACCGGCTGGTACGCATGGGCCGCGATGTCTACCGGCACTGCCGGTTTGTTGCAGGCCACAATGAATGCAACCAGCAATATTAACAAGGTGCTACGCATCAGAATGTCATCCTTAAGCCTAACCGCAGCTGACGTGGTGTGCCGGGGGTGGCATTAGTTGCTGCGGTGCGGGAAGCGGCAAAATAGTAAAAATATTCCTCGTCCAGCAGGTTGGTAATTGACAGATCTACCGTTAACTTGTCGTCTTCCAAGGGTGTGAATGTCGCTGACAAGTTAACCAGTTGATGTTGGCCGGTTCTCACCTGGTTTGACAAATCCACAAAGTAATTGCCGTACCATTCATATGACAGTCTGGCTTGTAGCCATTGGCTGAATTGATGGCTGACTTCAGAATAAAAAATATGCTCGGGAACCCCTTGAGGGGTGTGGTTTGTGTAATCACTGTCTGGCTCACCAAAGGAGCCTGCAATAATCAGCTCATCCCACTTGGGGGCAAGGTAGGTATAGTTGAACAGCAGCTGCGTGGCTGGTGTTGGCCGGTAGCTGACCGAGGCTTCCAGACCATGGCTGGTGTACTTTTGCCCTGTGGTAGCAAGTGTTGGCGGCCCTGCTGGGTTGGGGTTATCAATAAAAATACGCCGATCCTTTTGTTCAAAGTAGAACAGTGCCGTTTCCCAGCTCAGGTTGCGGTCAAGTGCCTGACCTTTCCAGCCGAGCTCGTAGTTGTCTATGGTGGTTGGGGCTTCGTCCCGTGCGTAGCGATTCGGGTCCCACTGAAACACCGGGCCAAAGTTTGAGTTAAATCCGCGCCCGTAACTCAAGTACAACAGGCTATTATCTTGCTGGTAAGCCAGTGAGGCTTTAGGAGAGATGGCATTGGCACTTCCTGACGCCGATTGGTCCACTGGCTGCGTGCCAATAACCGTAAAATCAATGTCTCTTTCAAAGGCATCAAATCTGGCCCCTAAGGTCAGGCTAAGCTTGTCGGTGAGGTCGATTTCATCCTGAATAAACAGGCCATAAAACTGGTTGGTGGTATCGGCTGCGGTGCGCAGTTGTTCACGCACAAAACAGGTATTGTCGGCCTGATCATTGATTATCTTGCCGGTGCTGTAGTCTATTAATATGTCATAAAAGCGAAAGCCGCATGCGCCGCTGAAGACGGGGTCAAGCGCGCCTGACCAGCGATCTTTCTCGTCCAGTGTGGTTCTTTCCGCACTCACTCCCGCCACTATGTTATGGCGGTCATTTTGCCAGTGAAGCAGGGCTTCGGCGAAGTAGACCGAGGTGTCATTGAACGAGGTAAATCCATTCACCCCCATCATATTGTTGGCCGGATCGAATTCAAAGTAGTCGTAGAAGTTGAGCCTGACATCACGATCAAACTGACGGGTTTGCAGCGTTACTTGCAGATCCAGACTATGGCTAAGATGGTGCTCATAACGCACGGCGCCAATCCAGCTTTGCAGGTTGTTTCTGGTCGGGCCTTGGCCAAGAAAGCTTTTTGACCCGCCAATTACCTCAACAATGTCGCCATTTGCCAAGGTGGGGATAGTGCTGGGCACGTCGGCATCGCGCTCAAAGTATGATAACCAGGCGGTAAGCTCACTGACATCGCTTAGGGCCAAGCGGGATTTGAAAAAGGCACTGCTTGTATCCTGGGCACTGTTGTCACGCCAGCCTTTGTCTTTCTCATGAGTCAGAGTGGCAAACAGGCCCGTGCCTTGCTCCGTTTGACGTTCGAGCAGCAACTGCCCACGGTAGTAATTATCGCTGCCTGCGGTCAGGGATAATTCTGTAATGTCGGTGGCCGGATCCCGGGTTTGATAATTGACAGCGCCGCCAATGGCGCCGCGCCCATATAATGCCGAGTTGGGTCCGCGAACGATCTCAACCTGCTCGACAATAGAATAGGGGACGTCAGACAACAGCACTTCTTCATCTGGCCCGACAAAAGGCATACCGTCGATAAGTGCCAAAAAGGTGTCATTGCCGTGATTACCGGTAGCACCTCTTATCGAGATGGAGGGCGTGTCTTCTCCTCTGAGAAAAAATACCCCAGGTACACCTCTGAACTCATCGGTACTGTAGGTAAGGCCTTTTTGACGCAGCACGTCAAAGGATTGCACTGTTATGGCAGCTGGTACCTCAAGCTGTCTTTTTTCGGTACGGGTGGCACTTACTACAATCCTTTCTATCTGCGCGAGCTGGCTTTGTTGTTCATCAGCCCAACTGGGATGAAGATAGAACAGGCTCGGGGCGGCTAAAAAAAATGTCCAATGTGTCCTTTTTGGCATAGATATTCCTAAATCGCCTGTTACGGCCTGGGTGTGCAAAATACAATCGCTTTCTGTGGTATGTTATATTATATCAAATCGGCTTTAAACAGGGGGGGGCAAGATTTTCTGGGGGAGTATTTACACTGCAGCTTTAGCAAAAAGCATTGGAGTAGGACCGAGGTTTACCGCGCTCAGAACAGCAAGAGTTTGCTCTGAGCGCTGGTAGAGCTATCAGTAAAAAGCGCGTTGATGCATTTAGAGGGGGTATGATGGGGCTAAGGTCTTCCTGTGGTTAGTCGTCCCGGGTGAGTACTTCAAGCAGCTCAATTTCGAAAATCAGATTGCTGTTGGCCGGGATCTTGTCGCCGATTTGTCTTTCGCCGTAGGCTAGTGCCGCCGGTACCCACAGCTTGCGTTTACCGCCAACCTGCATACCCTGCATTCCTTGGAACCAGCCCTGTATCACTTTGTTAGCGGAGAGTACGGTCTGAAACGGGCGGCCTTTATCGTAGGATGAATCAAATTCGCTGCCATCTTCCAGCCACCCGCGATAATGGGCGGTAATCAGTGCTCCTTTAACTGCCGCTTTGCCACTGCCGGTTACCAAATCTTCAATTTTTACGCTGTCTGTCATGCCATTTCTCACTTGCATGGTTCGCCAAAAACGCAGCTTACGTGCATGTGTCTGTATTTTCTAGCTAAGGCGCAGCGAAGCAGCGCTTGTACCTCAACTTGGTGTGCGGCAAAAATGGCTATATGCTGTTGCCTTAATTGGTCGCCGGCGGCGTTTATGCTGAAACTTTTTTTGCTTACCACTTTGGCCTTAGTGGCCTTTGCCGGCAATTCGGTGCTAAATCGTCTGGCCTTGCTGGATGGCAGTACCGATGCGGCCAGTTTTACTGCTATTCGCCTGTTATCCGGTGCGCTGGTTTTGCTGCTGATTGCTTCGGTAAGAACCGGCCCAGCTCAGGTTCTTAAACGCGGCAGTTGGCTGCCTGCTGCCATGTTATTTATTTATGCGGCGGCCTTTTCTTATGCCTACCAATGGCTTGAAACCGGTATCGGCGCGCTTATCCTGTTTGGTTTTGTGCAACTTAGCATGATAGCCATAGGTATGCTGACCGGCCAGCGACCGAAGAAATTGGAACTAGTTGGCATGCTGGTGTCGATGGCGGGGCTGGGGTACTTACTGGCGCCGGATAAATGGCAGCCAGACCCCTTCGGCTTTTTGTTAATGGCCGCAGCTGGCACAGCCTGGGGCGGTTATACCTTGTTGGGTAAGGGCACCAAACAGCCGCTCAATGATACGGCAATGAATTTTGTGCGCGCCACGCCCTTGGTGGTCATTTTGATGCTCTTTAGTTGGCGCCATATGCAGGTGTCAGATAATGGCGTGGTATTAGCGCTACTGTCCGGCATGCTTACCTCTGGGATCGGTTATGTCATCTGGTATGCGGCCTTGCCACAGTTACCTGTATCGCTGGCGGCGTCCTTGCAGTTATTGGTTCCTTTACTGGCAACGGCGGGGGGAGTGGTATTTAGCGGTGAACAGCTGTCAGTGAAACTGATGTTATCCGCGCTATTGATTTTGGGCGGTATCGCTTTGGTGGTGATGGCGCGAAGCAAGCCCACGCCGATCAGCTCGACAAGCAAACCTAAGGTCTAAGACAATGAACTTCGCTTGCTAAGCCCGGCTGAATTCCGCTAGGCTGCACAAAAAATCAGGGATTGACTATGCAGCCTCATTCTTATCTTCCCCGGCCCTCTAAACAGCAAATTCGTGACTTGCCTGCCTTTGCTGGCTTAAAGCCGGAAAATATTCATATGCTGATATCGGGTAACGATGTGGCGGCTGCCTGTCAAATACTTGGTCAGGCCGATGTATTGGGCTTTGATACGGAGAGCAAGCCAAGCTTTGTGGCTAATCAGTCCACCGGTGGCCCGCATTTGTTGCAACTAGCTACCGATAAAGAAGCGTTTTTATTTAGCGCTGCCTTACTTGAAGGAAATGCTCACCTGGCGGCAATTATTCAGGCCGAGCATATTCTTAAAGTGGGTTTTGGCCTTCGTTCTGACAGAGGACCTTTGCAGCATAAATTGGGGGTGGCGCTGACACCCTGTGTGGACTTAGCCAAAGTAGTGAAATCGCTGGGCTATAAAGATCAGGTGGGCGTGCAGGCTGCCGTGGCTATTGTGCTTAAGCAGTATCTGCCTAAGTCTAAGCATATCTCCACCTCAAACTGGGCGCGTTTACCCTTATCGACCGCTCAGATTGCCTATGCAGCCAATGATGCTTATGCCAGCCTATGTGTTTACCGGCAACTGCGTTTGAGCGCGCCCCAGCTGTTTATCAACGGGGGATAGCGCTCAGTTTAAGCGCCGTAGTGCTAGGTCTTGGCGGAGAAAAATGCGCAGGTTGTCATTAACGCAGCGGGGTGCAAGTTGTTAAAGCGTTTTTTACCGCACCTGCGCCGGAAAACCTATGCACCACATGTTAATATCTGTGGCTGTTTAGCAGGGCGCGTTCCTGCACAAGAATTCTTTGTTGGAGAACAATAATAGTGAATCTGGAATTCAACGCATTGCACTTAGCCCTGGCGTTTGGCGGTCTTGTTGTGGGCAGTGGTATCAGTTGGATGACGGCGGCCAGCCGGGCCCGTGCAGATAAGCAACAGATGCAAAGTGAGCTGGATAAACTCACAGAGCAATTGGCGCAAAGTCAGCACAGCCTGCACCAGGCTTATGAAGAAGTCAGTGACAAAGAACGAAGCCTTGAGAACTATCATCAACAGCAGTTACAAACGCAAAACCAATTAGGACAGTTCCGCCAGCAGGCTGAGCGTATCCCTGAATTGCAGGCGCAAAGCCGCGAGTGGCAGGACAAATGGCAGCATGCCAATGACCAGCTTAGCAGCCTGCGTACTCAGCTTGAGGCGCAGTCGGCCCGATTTGAGCAAGAACAAAAGGCCATGGCGGAAAAGTTAGCCATGTTGCAGGAAGCCGAAACTCGCTTAAAAGAGCAGTTTGAAAACCTGGCCAATAAGATATTTGAGCAGAAAACCCAGAATTTCAGCCAGGCCAGCAAGCAGAGTCTGGACTCCTTGTTAACCCCACTTAAAGATCAAATTGAAGGCTTTAAGAAGCAGGTGAGCGACCAGTATGTGCGTGAAGGGCAGGAGCGTGCCTCGCTGAAAACCGAGATCCTGGGTCTTAAAGAGCTGAACAAACAGATTACCGAAGAAGCGGCCGCTCTGACCAAAGCCCTTAAAGGCGATAATAAGCAGCAGGGCAACTGGGGTGAGATTGTGCTGGAACGCATTCTTACCGAGTCCGGTCTGCGCGAAGGGCATGAATATGACACACAAGGCCAATACAAAGATGAACAAGGTAAAGCCTACAAGCCAGATGTGATTGTGCATTTACCCGGCGGCAAGGATGTCATTATCGACGCCAAAATGTCACTGGCGGCCTATGAACGTTACTTTAATGAACAAGATGAGGACAGCCGCGCCCGCCACCTGAACGAGCATATTCAATCTATTCGTAATCATATTAAAGGGCTGGGTAATAAGGATTACCAGAAGCTTGAGGGGGTGCGAACCCTGGATTACGTGTTGATGTTTGTGCCGGTAGAACCCGCGTTTTTGCTGGCCATCGACCAGGCCCCCGACCTTATCAAGCTGGCACTGGATAACAATATTATGCTGGTTAGCCCCACCAATTTGCTGGTGGCCCTGCGTACCATTAACAATATCTGGCAGTATGAATACCAGAATCAGAATGCTCAGAAAATTGCTAAGAAAGCCGCCGATCTGTACGACAAATTTGTGGCCTTTACCGCCGATATGGAAGGGCTTGGAACATCACTGCAAACAGTGCAGAAAAAGTATGACGGTGCTTTGAAGAAGTTGTCGGAAGGGAGAGGGAACTTGGTAAGGCGGGCTGAGGAATTCAAAAGTCTGGGCGTGCAGTCTTCCAAGAAAATCAGTAGCAATTTGGCTGAACTGTCTGTGGATGAGGACGGCGATTAATCTACTAGCGGTTATTCTACGGTTTCGTTATAGTGCCGCTAAGGGCTGTTAACTTTTTGTTCTGGAAGGCAAAAGGGTGAAAGTTAGCAAAATAATGAGTGCCCCGGTGGTGACGGTCAAGATGGATGACAATCTATATCGGGTGCACGAGATATTTCAAAAGCACAAATTCCACCATGTATTAGTGGTGGACGGTAAAACCTTGCTGGGCGTTATCTCTGACCGTGACTTGCTTAAAGCGGTTAGTGCCCGGATTGGTTCGTCCAGTGCTGATGCCAGGGATCTGGCCTCCTTTCAGAAAAAGGTGTATCAGATCATGAGTCGTAATCTGATCACTATTAATCAGGACGATACGGTATTACAGGCCGTGCGTTTGTTTAACCGCCACCCCATATCCTGCCTGCCGGTCGTTGACGAGAATGCCCAATGGGTGGGAATCGTCAGTTGGCGGGATATTTTTAAGCAGATAGAACAGCGTAAGGACGCAACGTTGCTGCCTGCTGACCCCTCTAAAATCTGAACCCTTGTTACCTTTACCTGCGGCTATGCAGGGCAAAAATAAACGAATTCCCCCCCTAATCTGCGGCTGGTATGCTGTGGAGGATAATACCTATTCAAAAAAGGAACGCCCGTGACATTCAGACCCGCTCTTCTCTCCCTGGCCTTGTGTTCAGCCCTTATTGGTGCGCCAATTCACGCAAATACTGTGACCGACGCCATCAACAAAGATTTGCCCTCGTTGATGAAGGTATACAAAGACTTGCACCAACATCCTGAGTTAAGCGGTCAGGAAGTCAATACGGCAGCCAAGTTAGCCAAAGAAGCGCGCAAACTGGGGTTTGATGTGACCGAGAAAGTGGGTGGTACCGGTGTGGTGGCGTTGATGAAGAATGGTCCTGGTCCAGTGGTGATGATTCGCGCCGATATGGACGGTTTACCTGTGATTGAACAAACCGGTCTGGACTTCGCCTCAAAGGTGATTGCGACCACCGAGGAAGGTATGGAAACCGGCGTCATGCACGCCTGTGGTCATGATACTCATATGACAGGTTGGTTGGGGGCGGCGCGTCAATTGGCGGCGCGCAAGAATGAATGGTCAGGGACATTGATGATGATTCTGCAGCCAGCCGAAGAACGCGGACGCGGCGCACGCGATATGCTCAATGACGGCCTTTTCAAGCGCTTCCCCAAACCGGATTATGCCTTGGCGTTCCATAATTCATCGGCCGCACCGGCTGGTGAAATTGGTTATACGGCGGGCTACACCCTGGCCAATGTGGATAGCATCAATATTGTGGTACACGGCGTAGGTGGGCATGGTGCCTATCCCCAAAGCACCAAAGATCCCATCGTATTAGCCAGCCGAATTGTGGGCGCTTTACAGACCCTGGTCAGCCGCGAACTGGATCCGCAGGACCCGGCGGTAGTCACTGTGGGGAGCTTCCAAGCAGGCAGTAAGCACAACATTATTTCTGACAAGGCGACTTTATTGTTGACCGTGCGTAGTTACTCCGATGCCACCCGTCAGTACATCATTGACGGTATCACCCGTATCGCTAAAGGCGAAGCCATCGCCGCTGGTATACCGGATGATCTGATGCCAGAAGTGACCTATAAAAAGGAATATACGCCCTCCACCTGGAATGATCCTGACTTTACCAGGCAGATGGCAGGGGTCTTTTCCAAGCACTTTGGCGCCGATCGGGTGAAGGAAGGTAAACCAAGCATGGCAGGGGAAGATTTTGGTCGTTACTACCGTGCGGATAATAGCATTAAGAGTATGATTTTCTGGGTCGGTGGTGTACCTCAAAAGACCTGGGATGAGGCGCAGAAAACGGGCAGCAAGTTACCTTCACTGCATAGTCCATTCTGGGCGCCACAAGCGGATAAAGTGGTTGCTACTGGTGCGGAAGCCCTGACCCTGGCAACACTCAATCTTCTTAAGAAGTAAGCTTCTTTTATGTTCCGCAGGCCAGTTCACTACTGGCCTGCTCAAAATTACCACCCTGCCGTATTTTTCTCAGGCATAATGCATCGTTCTTTACTTCTCGGCTGGAGACGCCTGGTCCTCGTGAACCGCTGTGCTTTAACATGCCATGGGCTGTTGATTAGCCTCTCAATCATCAGTTGGTCGGTATTCGCCAATGAACCGCGTTGCGATGCATCACTTAAAGTGCATTTGGATCTGCATGCCCCATCAGCGTATCTCAATTCGCAGCAGCAGGTGGTGGGAATGGACGCTGATATGGCTCGTCTTATTCTGACCGAAGCGGGTTGTGAGGTTGAGTGGCATTTGTGGCCTATGACCGGGGCCCGGATTATTCGTAGTCTGAAAGACGGTGAGTTTGATGTGATGATTCGCGCATCGGACACGGAGAAACGCCGCGAGTATGCGTATTTTAGCCGCCCATATCGTCAGGAAGTGGTGGGCTTGTTCAGCCAGAAGCGAGCTGGATTACCTAGCGCGCTAACCTTAGATAAGGCATTGGCTGAAGGGCTGCGCCTCATCGGCCCTGCCAGTGGATGGTATGGAGAGCATTTTCAGCAATTGCGCAGCAAGTGGCGGGCGTTAAATCTATATACTTCTTATCCGGATGCGGCTAAGGGAGCTGAATTGTTGTTCGCCAATCCCAGTCGAGGTGATCTTATTCTTGTGGATGCGGATATTTTCTTTCATTTTGTAGGACCTGCGCGCTACGAGTCGGTGATCGTGCATGGCTCAGACTTGTTTGTTACTCCGGCCCATTTAATGCTCAGAAAAGAAGCGGTCGACGAAGAAGATTTGCAGGCCATTGACCAAGCCATTCAGGTGTTACGTCGTGATGGGCGTCTGCAAGAAATGGAGAAGCACTACCGTCCCCGTCCTTTGCTACAGATACTGCAGGAATAGTCTTGTTGCCGAATGCCATATTTGGCCGAATTGCTGACAATTTTTACTGATGGTAAGCGCTTTCTTGCGCTAAGCTTGAGCAGTGTCAACTACGCTGCAGTTTGTGCGGCGATTTTCTTGCTTTTATTGATACTCACTTCATTATTGGCAGGCCGGTTTACTGATCGCCACGTTTTTTCATTCCTGCGCTTTTTAGTATTAAATAAGCGCCTGCCAGCAAAGAGAGTACAGCTTGGAAAATATAATCAAGGACATCATCCGTGGGGTATCCAATACTTACGGACAAGCCTTTTTTGAGCAGATTTGCCTGGCACTGGATTATGCTGTTAAAGCGGATTACACCTTTATTGCCTCACTAAAACCGCAAATGTATGAGGCGCAGACGCTGGCGCTGGTGGCTAACGGTAAGCTTGTCGACAATATCAGCTATTCATTAAAAGATACGCCCTGTGCGGGGGTGTTGGAGAGACAATCTTGCTGTTATCCCGCGGATGTCTGTCACCACTTTCCTAATGACCCAATGCTCATTGATATGCAAATTGCTGGTTATTTAGGTACGGCAATCCATGATTCAAACGGTAAGGTGATGGGAATAGTGGTGGCACTTTATAAGCGTCCTATTCATGCGCCTGATACCACACAAACCCTATTTGAACTGTTTTCCGGACGAATATCGGGCGAGATGGAGCGGCTTCAGTATCAAGAGCAGTTGCAACGCCTGAATGCCTCATTGGAAAAGCGTGTTGAAGAGCGAACTAATGCGCTGCAAGACGCTATTGCGCATTTAAAGGAAGCGCAGGAGCAACTCATTGAGTCTGAAAAAATGGCGGCGCTGGGAAATCTGGTTGCTGGCGTGGCCCATGAGGTGAACACCCCGCTTGGGGTTGCCATTACCTCGGCCAGTGTTGTGCAAGATAGCTTGAATACGTTTTGGCAGACACTGCACAGCGGTAAAATGCGCCGTTCTGAAGTGGAAATGGTTGAGCAGCGAACCATGGAAGCCATGACGCTGCTGAGCAACAATCTGGCCAGAGCCAAGGAACTGGTTACCAGCTTTAAACAAACGGCCGCCGATCAGCAGTCTCTGGTACTCGAAGAGCTGAAGCTGATGGATTATTACCAGAATATTTTGCATTTGCTGTCGCCCAAAACCCAGCTTAAGCAAATTCATGTTGTGCTAAAGGGTCAGGTATCCAGGCCTGTGCTGACTTTTCCAGGGGCGCATGCGCAGATCCTGACTAATTTAATCAATAACAGCATTAATCATGGTTTTGCTGAGCCGAAAGCCCAGCCTGAGATTAAGATTGGGCTTTCTGAGCAGGAAGGGCAGGTGGTCATTCATTATCAGGATAATGGCCGCGGCTTGTCCGAGCATGAACGACTGCATATTTTTGAGCCTTTTTTCACCACGGACAGAAAAGCCGGAAATGTCGGATTAGGTATGTCTATTCTGTTTAATCTGGTCACCCAAAAGTTAAAAGGGCAGCTACAACTGGATCCTCCCGGAGAAGGGTTTGGGATCCGTATTCAGTTACCTTTGCTCTGTTAACTGTTACTTATGCCTGGTAAGTCATATGCCCTAGAGTTGCAGGCTGTTCAGATAGTCACTGCGCTCTTGTTCGCCGCTTTGCTCAAGTCGCAGTAAATGACGCATCTCCGCCTGTAAACGACGAATATCCCGGCGTAATCTGTCGTTTTCCTTCAGCAGTTCCTGGCGCTGAGCCTTGCTACTGTTGTCATCTATGATAGTCGCCTGATTATCTTCCAGGCTTTGCTGGGCCTGGTTAATCTGGCTCTGAATACCATCTATATCTTGCCTGAGGTTAGCTAACTTGCCTTCAAGCTGATGTAATTGCTGACCCTGAAAATAGCCATCTTGAAAAGACGCGAAGCCTTCATCTTCACAAAGTGGGTTAAATGCCGCCCCTTGTCTGCCAAGTGTGACCCCATTTGTGTATACACAGTAGCTCAGTATGCCTTGCTCATGGCCCGACTGATATTGGGTAAAGTCGCTGCTTAATTGGTGTTTAGCGCAATCAGCCTGGTAGCCTCTAAAGGTGGATAAGCTACGTCCCTGACTGCCGTCTGTTAGTCCCATGGCGTACCAATCCGCCACCAGGCATTCTTCTTTGCTGATACTGGCACAGCCCATTAGCAGTGACGCCGCGAAAAAAAATGCAAATAGCTTAGTGGCGGGGGCGCTGTGCATGGCAATATCCTTGGTGTTTTTATTGAGTTTGGGCTGTGTATAATGCCAGAGTAGCGGCTGACACTGAACGGGATCTTAACCTGGAATGAGTGTCAGCAAGCCGACTTTCATTTGGGTTCTTATACCTTTCATATCGTCCTCATTACCAATTAAAGGGCAAAAATGCAGGTCGATTGTAGAAAGGCGCTAGCTTGTCAGAATTACTTTGGCGTGAAGTTTTTATTAAGATCCAGGAAGAAGAAACAAGCGGGCGTGCAAGCACGCCCTTTATGTGGCCGGCTATTTGGCAGGAGTCAGTTTTAGCAGTTGGCCGTCGGGTTGATCTGTCAGCAGATACAAGGTCCCATCGGGTCCTTGTTCCACATCTCTGACCCGCTGACCGATATCCATACGCTCTTCATGGATGACCTTGTCACCGTCCAGCTCCAGACGCACCAGTTGACTGAACTTTAACGAACCAACCAGTAAATTGCCCTGCCAGTTATCAAACAATTTCCCGCTGTAAAACATCATGCCACTGGGGGCAATGGAGGGAACCCAGTAATAAAGCGGCTGTTCTAGTCCGTCTTGGCTGGTAGTGCCTATCTTGCCGCCGCCGTATTCTTCACCGTAGGTAATGACAGGCCAGCCATAGTTTTTAGTGGCTCTGGCAATGTTAATCTCATCGCCGCCCTGGGGGCCGTGCTCATGAGTCCAAAGCTCACCCGTTTGCGGATGCAGCGCTGCCCCTTGCATGTTTCTGTGTCCCAATGACCAGATTTCATCTAAGGCATTGTCCTGATTGATGTAGGGATTGTCCTTGGGGATATCGCCGTTCTTACTGATGCGTACGACTTTACCATGGTGAGTATCCAGGGTTTGCGCATCTTGCCGTCTGGAGCCCCGATCCCCCAAGGTGATAAACAGATTGCCTTGGCGATCAAATACCAGGCGGCTACCAAAGTGATAGGGGCTGTCGAGCTTTGGATTAGCCCGGAAAATAATCTCAAGCTCACTCAGGCTATCGCCATTTAACTTGGCTCTGGCCACAGCCGTGCTGCTTTCCTTGCCATCATTTAGTGGTTCGCTGAAACTAAAATATACCCACTGATTACTGGCAAAGTCAGGATCAAGTTGTACGTCCAGCAGACCGCCTTGGCCATATGCCCGGACGGCCGGTAAGCCTTTGATGGGATCGCTAACTTGCCCGCTGGTACTGATTATGCGTAAATTACCGCTTCGTTCGGTGACCAGTAAGCCGCCATCTGGCATCACGGCCATGCCCCAGGGGTGAGATAAGCCGTCGGTGACTTTCTCTATCTGTATTGGGTACTTTTCACTATCGAGTTGTGTTGCTGCCATCCCAAGTTGACTAAGCAGCAGAGCGGCCACAGAGGCTGCCAGCAGGCTTTTTTTCATGTGATTCCTTAAAGACAATTATCGCTATGCCAGATATCGGCCTGTTCAAAAAAAGAGTACACAGCCTGCAAGTTAAAAGCAAAGAGATACAGGCAGAGTGATCTTACTCATTCAATATCGCGTTTGACACTCGATTTTTCTGATATGCCTGAATCTGCGCAGTAGAAAAATGACAAAGGCGATCAAGTATTTCAAGTGCCTGTGCTGATATGGTTTGAGTATGTTCACTAACCAGAATAGATAACTCCCGCCAGTACTGTTGATTAGCGTTGATAACCTGCTGCTCTATCTGCCCGACTTCAGCCGACAACATTTCAGGGTTTTTAAATCTACCATCAATATCCACCGCTAGCAGCGATGCTGAAATACAGCGTTTCAGGGAGTCAAAGTTGCTGATGGCCGGGATTACTAGCTTACTGATATATATATGGTCGTCGGTCCGTTTCACCACACCAGGAATGAATTCAGCCAGATCGGCGATATTCGCTGGTAATTTGTCCCTATCGGCCATTTGCAACTCATTGGCTATGTCAAAGGTAAGGCCACTCGGGCTGGTGAAGTGTAGCGGTATGCTGTAAAGCCAGCTCGCTGATGTATCGGCAAAACCATACATCAGAACGCTTAGCATAGGGTCATTGAAGTTGTACTGAGCGAAAATCTCCCGGCCGGCCTTGCCTGCGTTATAGTAACTGGAAAAATGGCGTTTCTTACTGTCGAACTGAAAACGTGGAGCGCCCATTTGATGATTGGTGAGTTCTGCTAAAGGGATAAAGACAAGCTGTTCTGTATCACAGGAATTCCCAGTCCAGGTTGATACTTGCTCGGCTGCTACCCCTAGCACTCTGGACGCAAAGAAACTCTCCAGCAGAGTCTCGTTATTCAGCTCTTCTCCCACCTCAACATAATAAGGTCGGAACTTTTCATGATCACTTCGGGCACTGATTAGTTTAGAGAATAATGCCTTACATCCTGCCAGTGCAAAGAGCGGGTAACTATTACGCCAGTCGCTAAGCTTGTTACACGCATTATAAAGAGTAGTCATCAACTGCATTACCCTTGCTGCTGATGGATTTAGCATCTTGTGTTTAGGTTGTGTTTGTAGAGTGAAGTTCTGAGCCAAAGAAAAGTGGTAATCCGAAACAATTGGCATAGCGCTAAAGGGTATGCCAACGCATTGCCCGCTAGATTCACTGGCGGTATTCAGCCGGACAGACAGGTTGCCATCTTCCACTAGCAACATCAGGTGAGGGGTAAATTCTGCACCCAGAGATTGTAGTTCAGCTACCAGCTCTGACAGTACCCTTTGTGCTGCTGGATTGTTGCCTGATATAGAAACTGGGCTATTGTTTGAATGCTTTGGTGATGGCGTGAAGCCTGTACGCACTTTTGTTTGCGAAAGCACTGGGGCTAAGTGTTTTGTGTCAGAGGATTCCAATGCGTGGGACAGTGATCTGGCCTTTTTCTCTGGCAGCAGTTGATGGCAGGCGTTGAGCACCCGCTGTACTTCTTCTGGTGTGGTCTTGAGTCTGTCCCCGGTAATGATGTCTGTTATCAGTTGTTGTAAACAATCCAATGCCTGTTGCTGTTGACCGCTCTGACTTGCCGTTTCGGCCAATAGCAGGGTAACAGCCAGGTGGTATTGGCTGAGCCCCAGTAAAGGGGGAGCATATTGTTCAACTGTGGCGGGGTCATTCAGAGCTTGCGCAAGTTTAAGCAGGCTAAAACGCTGGTGAGCAGACTTTGCTGAACCATCCAGTTGCAAAGAATGTTTCAGGCAATATAGCGCCTCTGCCTGTTTGCCTAACCGCTCAGCGCTTGCTGCCATATTATCCAGACAGTGTTTTTGCTCAAGGATGTTGTCTGTAAGCTTAAGTGCTTGCTGAAACTTCAAATAGCCTAGCTGATCATTCGCTTCATATGTCAGGCATTGGGCTTCCAATATCAGACATTCATAATGGCAGGGTTTATTTGGGGGAGTGTATTTTTTCAGTAATTGCAGGGCTTTTTTAAATTTTCTCTGATTGACCAGTACTCTTATGTTGTCCAGTTTATCTTTCATGTTGTCTGCTGCTCCTGCATCTTATTGCGATGACTGAACTGAAAAAAACTCACCAAAACGATATGTTGGCTCAGGTGCTTTAGTGTTGGCAAGTAGGGCGCTGAGGATAAATAGACTAGGGTCAGCGAATGGTATTCGGTATTTTGTAATTAGGGTAAAAAAAAACGCCTCAAATGAGGCGTTTAATGACTTAAAGCTGGTCTACCCGGGTTCCCCACAGGTCATACTCGTCAGAATGTTCAATCTCTACCCTGACCAGATCGCCGGGCTTGAGCTCGGTATCCCCGTTTAGGTACACCACGCCGTCAATCTCCGGGGCGTCGGCATAGGTGCGGCCAATTGCGCCTTCTTCATCCACTTCGTCAATCAGCACATCCATTTGTGTGCCGATACGCTTAGCCAGCTTGGCG
Source organism: Bowmanella pacifica (assembly GCF_014645355.1). Taxonomy (GTDB): domain Bacteria; phylum Pseudomonadota; class Gammaproteobacteria; order Enterobacterales; family Alteromonadaceae; genus Bowmanella; species Bowmanella pacifica. The sequence continues at coordinate 255,289 of NZ_BMLS01000005.1, forward strand.
GTGCTGATCGCCTGCTGTTTTTGCATAAAGCGCTCATAGCGTTCCTGTTTGACCTCTTCAGAAACAGGATCTGGCAGCTCGTTGGCAGTAGCGCCCTCAACATCCGAATATTTAAAGCAACCCACCCGGTCAAGTTGGGCCTCGTCCAGGAAATCCAGTAGAACCTGAAAGTCTTCCTCGGTTTCACCGGGGAAGCCAACGATAAAGGTGGAACGAATCACTAGATCCGGGCACATTTCTCGCCAGGCTTTGATGCGCTCTTTAGTACGTTCCGCTGCTGCAGGACGCTTCATTAATTTAAGAATGCGCGGGCTGGCATGTTGAAGTGGGATGTCCAGGTAAGGCAGAATTTTACCTGCCGCCATCAGCGGAATTACTTTGTCCACTGAAGGGTAGGGGTAGACATAGTGCAAACGCACCCAAATGCCCATTTCAGCCAGTTTTTCACACAGCTCGGTCATGCCGGTTTTAACTGGCATACCATTCCAGAAACCGGTACGGTTTTTCACATCTACCCCATAGGCACTGGTGTCCTGGGAAATCACCAGCAGTTCTTTAACCCCGGCCGCTTGCAAACGTTTGGCTTCGTCCAAGACTTCACCCACTGGGCGGCTGACCAAATCCCCACGCATAGAAGGAATAATGCAGAAGGTACAGCGGTGGTTACAGCCTTCGGAAATTTTCAGATAGGCAAAATGACGCGGGGTCAGTTTTACACCGTGATCCGGCACCAGATTCACAAAGGGATTGTGTTCGGGTTTAGGCAGATAGTCATGTACCTGCTCAACCACGGTTTCATAAGCATGTGGGCCGGTGATGGCCAGCACATTAGGATGCACTTCACGAATGTCGTCTTCCTTGACGCCAAGGCAACCGGTCACTATCACCTTACCATTCTCAGCCAGAGCTTCGCCTATAGTGTCCAGCGATTCCTGAACTGCGGAGTCAATAAAACCACAAGTGTTAACGATCACCAGATCGGCATCGTTGTAAGTGTTTACCACATCATACCCTTCGGTACGTAGCTGAGTCAGAATGCGTTCTGAGTCCACCAGGTTTTTCGGACAACCCAGGGAGATAAAACCGATACGGTTACCGCCAGCAATATCGACTTCCTGTCCCTGTTTGGCTTGTTCGGCCAAGACTTTTTTTGGGGTATCCAGTGTCGTGGTCTGGTTCGGGGTATAGGTCTCTACGGTCATAGTGTCTCGCTGGCTAAAGGCATATTCGAACAGCCCGAAATGGGCCGGAAAAAGTCGGCGGATTATACACAAAGCCTGATGCAATGGCAGTAGCTTAGCTTAAAAACTGTGCAGTTTGTGGGCTGTTTTCGTCGGCAATGGGGGACGTGATGCAAAGAACAGCAAATAACTGAGCACCCTCAGCAGTTGAGGGCGCTCAAGCATGGTTAGACTTTAAACTGGCTCACCAGCCGTTGCAGGTCCTCACCTAGCTTTGCCAGTTCCTGACTGGCGTTGGACGTCTGGGCAGCAGATACCGCGTTTTGCTCAGACAAGCCGTGGATGTTGTGCACATTACGGTTAATGTCTTCTACTACGGCAATCTGCTGCTCCGCGGCGGCGGCTATTTGGATATTCATCTGTGAAATGGTATCCACTGATTGGGTTATCGCGTCTAGGGCGTGGCCAGCCTGTTGGGCTTGTTCAACTGTCTCGCCGGTACGCTGTTTACTTTGTTCCATGGCTTTTACGGCGTTGTCGGCACCGGATTGCAGTACTTTTATCAGCTCTTCGATCTCCTCGGTGGAGTCATGAGTACGCTTGGCCAGAGTTCTTACCTCGTCGGCAACCACGGCAAAACCGCGCCCCTGGTCGCCCGCACGGGCCGCTTCAATAGCTGCATTTAACGCCAATAGGTTGGTCTGTTCGGCAATATTCTTGATGATCTCCAACACCGCGCCGATGTTCTCTGTTTGGCCTTGCAACTGCAATATTACCTGGGCAGAGGCGTCCACATCTTTGGCCAGTTGCTCAATGGTTTGCAGGGTCATACTAACAGTACGATTTCCTGACTGTGACTGACCGTTGGCATCCGTGGCGGCCAAAGATGCTTGTTCAGCATTTTGCGCTACTTCACGCACTGTGGCCGTCATTTCATTGATGGCGGCGGCTACCTGTTCGGTTTCATTTCGCTGCTCAGAGACGTTTGAACTGGACTGTTCGGTCACTTGCGACATTTCCTCAGCAGCCGCAGCAACCTGCAAGGTGGCCGCACTGATTTGGGAAACCGTATGCTGCATCTTCTCAACAAAGAGATTGAAACTTTCCGCCATCTGGCCTAGTTCATCCTGGCTTTGCACCGGAAGACGCTGAGTCAGATCACCTTCGCCTTCGGCAATATCACGCAATACGTTGTTAACCAAAAGAATAGGGCGTACGACACTTCGTGTGATTAGGTAAGCAAGGCTCAAACCAATAATAACGGCTAACAAGGTTAGTACGGCGATAGTCCAGGTGGTGGTTTGTATTGTTGCCTCAGTTTCTTTGCCTTCCTCTGCCAGCGAGGCAAACACACTGTCACTTAGTGATACGGCGTTACCGGCTAGCTGCGGCCCCAACTGGTTGAGTTTCTCAATGGCATTGTTTCGCAATTCGATGGCACTGGCGGTCTGCTCCGCTGCTGCAGCGTAGCTGTTGATATCGGTGAGCGCCTGCGTAAGGATACCCTGATGGTCAGTATTGGAAGCATCTTTCTGTAATGACGTCAGCCATTTTAGTGCCAGTCCGATTTCTTCCTGAGTGGTAATTAGATTGGCCTTATCATTGTCCGTTAAATACATATACAAATGGTATTTGGCACCCAGCATATCGGTGTAGCCCTTACTGGCCGCATACAGGTACTGCTGATTGGCAGTTTGCTGCATGGCATCGAGCAGCTTTGCTAAGCCTTGTTCAATGCGGTTAGCCAGCGGCTCAATACGTTCCGACACCAAGCTTTGACGGCGCTGCATATTGGCTACGACCTGCTGATGAAAGATGTCGTTGTATTGATTGTTAAGACGCACGATTTCTGCCAGCGTCTTGACCCTTTCGGGATGCTGGATACTTGCCTGCGCCTGTTTAATCAATTCTTGCAGCGTGGCGTCTTCCTGCTTGTAGCGCTCGACAGTGCTTTGCTGGCCGGTTTTGACATAATCTTTTACCTGCATGCGCTTACGATAGATTTGACGCATCATGGTTGAGGCCGTGCCGGAGTCGGGTGCGAGATCCTGCGTGATCCCCTGCACCGATGTATCGATGTCACTCAGTTCAAGATAGGCAAATATCCCCACTAATGTCATGATCACTAGGATCAAACTCGGGGATATCATACTCTTGAGGGTGACGCTGAGATGGCTAAGCAGGCCGGCTTTCGATGCGCTCATGTACAGCTCCAAGAAATAGATGTGAGGCGAAAGGCATTGTTAAGTTATCGTCAGTATTGTGCCAAAGTTTATGAATAATCCTTTGCGTCGAATCAATAAAAGTATTGAATGACATACTATTTTATATCTTGAAACCAAAGACTCACTATGCGTTGATTTTGGCATGGCAGATTTATTGAATAACGGGCTTTCGTCTGCGCATGCTAAATCTTTTTTGTGACAATATGGTGTCGTGAGAAAGCCTTGGTTTAGTAAGACATTCGGGTTGATATTCTAATGCAAATGAGTGTGGGTCCACCTTGTGTATCCTATATCAACGCGTTTTACGACATCCTTACCTGCGCATCGAAAGGTACTCGTTCAGATACGTTTGCTCTTTCCATTCGGGCTTGCTTTTTACTTATGTGGAATACCTACACCATGTTTGCTCAGCCTAGTACAATGGACCAACATCTGCTGAAAAATTATGCTTGAAAGGTTAATGCACTCTCCTATGTCACTTATCGGAAACTACCTTTTACGCTGCGCCTCTTTACTGGCGCTGAGCCTGTTCGCGGTGCCGCTCAAAGCAGAGTCTCTTTTACCTTGTGAAAAGATCGAAGGGCGACCTTGTATCGCTTTAGTACTCGGCGGCGGTGGCGCGCGCGGGGGCGCGCACCTGGGGGTAATTAAGGCCCTGGAAGCACATCAGATTCCGGTTGATATCGTGGTAGGCACCAGCATAGGTGCCTTTGTGGGCGGCTTGTATGCGTCGGGGAAAAGTCCGGATGAGATAGCCGAAATTTTCCAAGGATTACGCTGGGGAGATGGCTTTCGCGACCAGGTTTACCGCGACGAGATGCCAATGCGGCGCAAGCAACAACGTGATGAATACCCTATTCGTTTAGAGCTTGGGATTGGCCTGGATGGCGTGCGGGTGCCCAAGGGAGTGCTTGCCGGTCAGGCCATGGCCGATTTGGTGGAGCAGGCTTTTGGGGTGCAATCGGATTGGGTGCATTTTGATCGTATGCCCATTCCGTTTCGGGCCGTGGCCACGGATTTGACCAGCAGTGACGAAGTGGTATTGGAAAAAGGCAGCCTGCTGGCTGCGGTGCAAGCCTCTATGTCTATTCCGGGCGTGGTCAGGCCGATGAAGTTGGATGGCAAGTTGCTGGTGGATGGCGGCGTGGCCAATAATCTGCCGGTTAGCATTGCCAAAGCCCTCGGCGCCGACAGGGTGATTGCGGTGAATATTGATGGGCCGCTGAAAAGTGCGGACCAACTGGACTCGGCCTTTGCCATCACCGAACAGTTAACCAGTTTTCTGGTCAGGCAAGGGGTGCTCAGACAGCTGGCATTATTACAAGACACTGACCTGCACTTACGACCGGAATTTGACGATATCGGCACACTGGACTTTGATCGCATCAATGAGGCTGTGGCTGCCGGTAGTTTAGTGACCAATCAACATGCTGAGGCGTTGTTGCATTTCAGCCAAGATGCCGAGCGCTATCAACAGTGGCTAGTTGCACACCGCAATGCGGTGGTCGGCGAAATGGCCATCAACCGCCTTATTCTGGATAATCAAAGTCATCTGGATGATGAAGTGTTGATTGACCGTTTGGGCTATCAGGAAGGTCAAGCGCTTGACTCTAAACAGCTTCGTGACGGCATTCGCAGTATGTACGGTCTGGATACCTTAGAAAGGGTGTCCTACCAGCTGTATCATACCGATGAAAATGAAACCACCCTGGTGCTGAAGGCCGAAGAGAAGAGCTGGGGGCCGGGATACCTGAATTTTCGTTTTCGCCTGGAGGATGATTTTCGCAGTAACCGCCATGTCCAACTGGGAGCATCTTATACCCTGACTAATCTTTCCAAGCTCGGGGCTGAATGGCACTCGGAGCTTGCACTAGGGACAGATAAACTGCTCAGTACCGAACTGTATTGGCCGGTACGTAGTCCGGCGACGTTTTTTAGGGGTAAGGCCGTACGTGAAAGTGGCAATCTGGTGGTGGAGGACAACCGCGGTTTGTCGCTGGGCGATTTTTATCAGGAAGAGTTTATGCTCAGTCTGGATGCCGGATGGAATCTTTCCGATGATGCGGTGATGACGGCTGGTTGGATAGATAAAGACGGCAGCTATCGTTTACCGGCCTTTTTGGCCAGCAGTTTAGGTTACAACCACCTTCATTATGACCGCCAGGGGCCGCAGTTTGCTCTGGTATGGGATACCCTGGACAGCAATGCTTTTCCTACCCGGGGGGTTAAGTTAAGTGCTAAATACCAGTGGCTGGATGATCGTTTTTCCGGCCAGCATTCAGACAGTATCAATCAGTCCTGGGAGTTGGTGCTGGCCCGCCAGTGGCAGGCGCATCATCTCAAAACCCGCTGGCGGTTTGAGCAATATGAATCTGATGATGGTGATATCGCCTTAGAGCAATACTCACTAGGGGGCTTGTTCAATTTATCTGGTTACCCTAAGAATTACCTGTTCGGACCTAAGGTGGAGTTCGGCAGCCTCATTTATATGTATAAGCTGCATGAAGACAAGTTTGGTTTCTTTAAATCGCCTCTTTATCTGGGGATGTCGGTTGAGCGAGGCAGAGTGGAAGACAACTGGCTACAACCTGACGTGGCAAGCACGGCGCCTTGGATTTGGGCTGGTAGTATCTTTGCTGGTTGGGACAGCCCTATCGGACCGGTATTTTTGGGTTACGGTCAGGCTGAGGCGGAGTATCAGGATCGGGCTTATCAGCTGTATTTGTCGCTGGGGCAAAGCTACTGAGTATCGACCCTTGCCGCATTGAGGTCAGGGCGCCGCGAAGACACCACCAATCAACCAATATAGAAAGGCCTGCCCGAAGCAAAAGGCGCAGCGCCTGACAGAAAACTCGCATTCTTATTGGTTTGTAATGGCCGCTTTCTCGCTAACCTGCTGAGCCTGGAGCCATTGCAGCACCTTACGCATTACTCTGGTCTCGCAAAGCAAGCCAATATGACTGACAGCGAACAGCTTTACTTGCCGGGCGTTTGGCTGCATGGCATTTTTCAGCGGGTAAACCACCAGATCGTTGCGCGAGCCAAGCGTCATCAGGGGGAGCCCTGGTGCCAGTTGTGTCATATCCGGTAAAGCATGCAGGTCTGGGCTTGCCGGATGGAAAAGCTGTTTTAACCAGGGCAGGGCGAAGTCACCAACTATGGCGGTGCCTTTGTGTGGCGTACCAAGGGTGGCAACCGAAGCGATGAGTTTGGCATCCTCAGGGTGTTGGGTAAGCAACATACGAATCACCAAACCGCCCATAGAGTGGGCAACCAGATGTACCTTACCGCCATCGGCGACGTTGTGCAGCACCTTGTGCAGGCGTTGTACATAGCGCTCTACCGGAATATAGGGTTTACCCAGATTAATGCTGTAGGTACGAAACCCTGCTTGTTCAAGATACTGACGAAACGCCCAAAAACAGTTACCGTTCATATGTAGGCCATGTACTAGCAGCACCTTGCTACCATTGCCAGGCCTTAGCGGGTGAAGGCCTTTGCGATTTTTTGTCAGCAGATACCAACTGAGTTTTGTGACGGTGCGTACGATTTGCCAGACAAACAGTAAACTGCCCAGCGTGCCCATGGTGGCATAGTGCCCTCCGGTCATCTTGTAATGACGGCTGACCCGCCACTGTAACAACATAAAAGACAAGGCATAAAAAGCCAGGGTTAGTAAAACCAACAAGAGAGGGAAAATTAGCCACACATCCATGGAACAACCACCTTTCTGATTATTACTGCATTGAACCAGAGCCGCAGCAAACTGGCAACGTCGCGGCGATATGAACATAATGTAGAAGTAACTCATAACCGGACAGACTATGGTGCAATCCGTTGCCTTTAATTTCGCTATTCTGACGATTGCGACCCTGGCGTTTTATCTGTTTATTTTTGTGCTGCCTAAACAGCCCAAACGTCACCAGCACCGGGCGCTACTGTGCTTTCAATATTCTTTTGTACTGAGCTATCTGGCCTACGCAGGTCTTTGCTTACGTTACCTGGGATTCTGGGGCTTGTCGGTACTAACGGTAAACTTGTTTTTGCTGGCCGCATTTTATCTTTTTTATCAGGGGGTTAGGCTTAGGTTTAATGCGCCGCTGAATGGTCGTGCGGCTATGTGGGTTGCGACTCACCTTTTGTTGTTTACCTGCCTGCAATGGTGGCTGTGGCGTCAGGGCTACTGGGACGGTACCCGCGAACTGTTTGCCTTTATTAACCATACGGTGCCGTTACTGCTTACCCAGCAGTTTTTGTTTGCCCGGCGAGCAGCCCACAATGGTGGCGATCGTCTGATGCAAATAACCTTACTGTTGATCTGGTTGATGGTACTGGTGGTGATGCCAATCTATGCTTATGCCGGTCAGCCCTTTGGTGGCTTACTGGCCATGGCCACTTTGTTTACGTTGGCCCTGGAGTGCTTGTTGTTTGCCGGTGTGGCCATGAGCTATATCTATGATCTGATTGCCAAGCTTAAAGACGAAGCCTATACCGACAATCTAACCGGTTTAAAAAACCGGCGTTTCTTTAAACGTATATCCACTAGTCTGTTTTCCTCTGCTAAACGATATCAGTTTTCTATTTGCGTGATTCTGGCTGATATTGACGACTTTAAGGCGTTAAATGATGAGTTCGGCCATGCCGAGGGCGACATGGCCATCCGTCTGGTAGCCGACACACTGAAAAGTATTGTGCGGGCCGAGGATGTATTGGTGCGCTTTGGCGGAGAAGAGTTTCTGATTCTTATCCCTAATACCCATATTGACGAAGCCATGCAGGTTGCCGAACGAATGCGGGCCAGTGTGGCAGCAATAGTGCCTGAGGATACGCCGGTGTGCCGTGCTTTAAGTATGAGCATCGGCGTAAGCGCCGTTAAAGACTTTGATGATCTGGAGCATGCCATTCAACGAGCCGACAAAGCCATGTATCAGGCTAAGCGCCAGGGTAAAAACCGGGTTGAACTGGCCGGGCAGGGCAACCTGGCAATGGCCTAGCCCGGCAGCATGTGTTTGGATTAGTTTTCTATGCCAAAGGGGAGATCGTGGTAGCTGCAAGGCCTTAAGGTCTGGTCCGCGGTATGACTAAAACGACTGTCTTCGCTTGGCATCGCGACGATAGCGAGCGCTCCCTGTTGCCAGCGCAGCGGGGTTTGCGTGCCACAATGGCTGTCTAACTCTGTGCGCCACAACCCTGATGATGGCTGATTGCTGACGGGCTGTTTGGTCAGGCTAAACTGCCAGTTTTGCTGAGCGAACTGATAACTGGCCGTGTCCCCTGGATTGAGATAGTGACTCATGGCCACCAGTTGTCGTTTTCCACCTTGTAGCTTGTAGATACCCTGGGCGCTATCCACAATAAATACCCCGCCCCGTCCCGCTATCCTTAACGCAATGGACTGATTGCGCCACCCCACCAATAGGGCGGCCTGCTTATCTAAACCTATGCCAAAACGTGTGCCGGTATGCATCGCCAGCAGTGCCAATCTGCCCTGACCATCCTGCTCGGACAAACGGGTGTCGACAATGCCCAAGTTAAACAATCCCAGACCGCCTTGGGACAAGTAGCTTAAGTTATCCGCGGCGAGTTCTAGGCAAACCGAGATATTCTCGCATCCCAACGGAACGGCAAAGGCACCGTTTTGAAATGCCTGCACTGTGTCGCCGCCCACCAACATGGGAACGGGACGGTCTTCGTGTTGGCCACCCGATAATAAACGTATGGCCTCACCAGAGGCGGCTACCGCCAGACGATCGCTTTGTACCATACGACGCAGGGTCATGAGCATGGGGCCAGGAGCGCCATCGGGTTGGAAAAACCCCTGTACGGCGCGCAGTACATTGCCGTCAGCAATATATAAACCTTGCAAAGATTGCAGCGTCTGTTGCAACTGCTCGGGGGAGCGGCACAACTGATAACGTTGTTGATGGAGGGGCGACAAGGCTGCTTGGGCTACATTTGGATGGTTAAACTGGGCACAGCCTTGCAGGCCTTGCTGCTCAAGTACAAGGGCCTGTTGGTAATCTGCACTCAGTGGTAGCCAAATGGGGGTCGCCCCCAATTGTTCAAACCACTGCATATAGCGAGCTGCTTCGGTGAGCGGTTTGTCACTGCCAGCGGTGACTATACCTATATTGGGTTTAGTTCCATCGCCAGCTTGCCTGAACTTGGCCATCTCCACAAATAATCGATGGGCCGAGAATTGTGACGCCTTCTGGTTGCAGCCTGAGTCAGGCAGGCAGGTGGAGGCGTCTTTCCCCAACAGCAACAACTGATATTTATCGCCCTGAACCTCCTGCCATGGGGTCTCGGTGGTCTGCTGGGCATAGCATGAAAGACTTATCGCCAAAGCAAAGATTAGCAGGAGAAATGATCCGAGCGGATGTTGAAAACCCTGGCCTGTCATAATTGCTGAATTCTCGCACTTTTGTGTCATGTCACTGTCATTTGCCGATCTCATCACGAAATTTAGCCTCACTGTTCTTAATTTGTTCAATGCCTGGCCAGTATATTCTTACTCAAGCCAATAAGTAATATTACCTGTAAGTCATAACCTATTGATTATAAATGTATATGTACAAGAAGTTATGAATTTTTATGACGTCTTCCTGTTTTTATACCAAAGCACAGAATTGGATAAGTTTATTGCGCTGACCCTGGCATGGGAAAGCAAACTAACAAACACCATTCAACACTTTGTGAAAGGAAGGACAATGAAAACAAAACTAACCCTGCTATCTGTTGCCGTGCTGGCGTCGATGCAGGCAGTCGCAGCACCTGCTGATTCTATCGTACTGACCGGTGTTATTGACGGCCCGCTGACCGGAGGCATTCCTAAGGCCGTTGAACTTTATGTGGCCCAAGACATTGAAGACCTCAGCCAATGTGGTGTTGGCTTTGCCAATAATGGTGACGGCACAGATGGCCAGGAGTTTACCTTTCCTGCTCAAGCGGTTAGCGCAGGTACTTTTTTATACCTGGCTTCTGAGTCCGCCGGATTTACCAGTTTCTTTGGCTTCGCACCGGATTTTACCTCCGGCTATGCCGCTATCAATGGCGATGACGCCATTGAGCTGTTCTGTGATGGCGCCGTGGTGGATACCTTTGGTGAGGTGAATGTAGATGGTACCGGTCAGGCGTGGGATTACCTGGATGGATGGGCATACCGCGTTGCCAACACCGGCCCAGACGGCGACGCTTTTGCGCTAGCCAGTTGGACATTCAGTGGCACTAATGCCCTGGATGGCATCAGCAGTAACGCCAGTGCTGGCAATCCTTTCCCACTGAAATCCTTCGGCCCTGAGACAGATCCCGGCGATGGCGGTGATGGTGGCGATACCGGCGGTGAGGATGATGTGATTGACGGCAGTGTGTGCTTTAACTGTCCGGATCTGAGCAAAGTGGCTGATGCCACCCTGTTCAACGACAGTGAGTACTATGGCCAGGTACTGACCGCCATCAGCAACGGCAGCGATAGTGCTGGTGAAGTCAAAGCGTTGTTGAACGACACCATCAGCGTTGATCATCGCGTATTAAGCTATGCCCAAGTGTGGACTGCCCTGACGGTTACCGATGAAGACCCGCAAAACAGCAACAATGTGACCTTATTATACAAAGGCACTTCTCTTGCTAAATCCAGCAACGGTAGCGGCAGCCAGAGCAGCAACCCAGATAACTGGAACCGCGAGCACGTATGGCCGAAGAGCCATGGCTTTAACAGCCAGTCTTTTGAGGCGTACACGGATATTCACCATTTACGTCCCACCGATATTTCGGTGAATGCGTCGCGCGGCAATCTGGATTTTGACGCCAGCGATGCGCCATTGAGTGAAGCGCCGCAAAACCGCGTTGACAGTGACTCCTTTGAACCCAGAGATGCGGTTAAGGGTGATGTGGCACGAATGATGTTCTATATGGACACTCGTTATGAAGGCGCCGATGTGACGCCAGACTTGCAACTGGTTGACAGACTGACCGGCCCGGGTGAACCCGCTTTGGGTAAGCTGTGTCGTTTGATTGAATGGCACAATGCTGACCCGGTGGATAGCATAGAGCAAGATCGCAACAGCGCCATTTATGAATTCCAGGGTAACAGAAACCCCTTTATCGACCATCCGGAGTGGGTTGAGCTGGTGTACAGCGCTGAGAACTGTGACAGTGATAACGGTGGCGGCGACAATGGCGGTGGCGATCCTGACGAGCCAACCCCAGGTGAAGCTGGCCTGATCTTCTCTGAATATGTTGAAGGTGCAGGCGGTAACAACAAGGCCATTGAACTGTTTAATGCCTCGGGCGAAAGTCTGGACCTAGCTGGTTATCAGGTGTTGCTGTATGCCAATGGTTCAACTAACGCCGGAAACCGACTGGATCTGCAGGGAGCCCTGGCCCCAGGTGCGGTATACGTTATTGCCAACTCAGGCTCTAATGCTGAAATTCTGGCTGTGGCGGATACCACCGCGACCGTGACCTATTTCAACGGTAACGATGTACTGGAACTGCGTAAAAATGGCCAACTGGTTGACAGTTTCGGTCAGGTTGGTAACAGCCAGACTTTTGCTGCAGATGTCACGCTGGTGCGTAAAGCCGAGATTGTCAGTGGCGATACGGACTCCTCAGACGCCTTTGATTACAATCAGGAATGGTTGAATCTGGGCACCAACGTATTTTCTGACCTGGGCAGTCACAACGGTGACACAGGTGGAGAGCCTGGTGGTGATATTGGCCTGTGTGGTGATGAGGCCACCCTGATCAGTGCAATCCAGGGCAATGGTGCAGCGTCACCCATGCAGGATCAAAGCAAAGTCATTGAAGGGATAGTGACCAACGCGGTGCCAAACCTGCGTGGCTACTTCGTTCAGGAAGAGAGCAGCCAGTGGGATAACGACAATACCACCTCTGAAGGTATTTTTGTCTACCAGGGCAGCGACGCTAACCTGCCAGCGGTCGGCAGCGTGGTTCGGGTTAAGGGAAGCGTAACCGAATTCTTCAGTAGAACCCAACTGACGGCGGACGCCGAGCCGCTGAATTGCGGTACTGCGACCGTTGAGCCGCTGACCATCAGCTTGCCATTTGAGGATACCGCGCAGCCTGAGTCTTTCGAGGGCATGCTGGTTAACTTCAGCCACGTACTGACAGTTAACGACAACTACAACCTGGGACGTTACGGTGACGTAGGTTTGGGCAATGGCCGAAACTATATACCTACCAACGTACATGTGCCTGGCACGGCAGAAGCCATTGCCCTGGCAGAGCGCAATAAGCGCAACCGCATTACACTGGATGACACTATCAGTGCCCAGAACCCTAACCCGGTAATCTATCCAACCGGAGGGTTGTCTGCCCAAAATACGCTGCGTACTGGTGATAGCGTAACGGCGCTGGTCGGCAATATGGATTACAGCTTCAATGCTTACCGTATTATCCCGGCTCAGGATCCCACCTTTGTACACAGCAATGCCAGAACCGAGCGCCCTGAGTTGGCGCAGGGGAATGTCACTGTGGCCAGTCTCAATGTGCTGAACTTCTTTAATGGTGATGGTCAGGGTAACGGATTCCCCACAGCCCGTGGTGCCGATGACCTTAATGAGTATCAGCGTCAGTTGGACAAATTGGTACTGGCATTGGCGGCGATGGATGCCGATGTGATTGGCCTGATGGAAATTGAAAATGACGGTTATGGCCAAAGCAGCGCCATTGCTCAGTTAACTGCTGCACTGAACAATTATCTGGGTGAGGCGCATTATGCTTACGTCAATCCTGGCGTCAGCCAGATTGGTAGTGATGAAATTGCCGTAGGTTTGTTGTACAAGCCTGCCGTGGTTAGCCTGCAAGGGGCCAGCCGTCTGAATAACAGCAGTGTGTTTAGCCGTCCGCCGCTGGCACAGCGTTTTGCTTTGGCAGAAAACGGTGCGGAGCTGACAGTGGTGGTGAATCACTTCAAATCTAAAGGCTGTGGCGGTGCTAGCGGTGCCGACAGCGATCAGGGTGACGGCCAGGGTTGTTACAACGCCAGACGTATGGCGCAGTCTGAGGCCCTGATTGACTGGCTGGCGCAAGACGAGGAGTTAAGTGCTAACCCCAATCAGTTGGTGATTGGCGATTTGAATGCTTACGCCAAAGAAGATCCTATCCGTGCCTTTACCGGCAACGGCTTTACCAATCTGATGGAAACCCATGTGGGTGCACAAGCCTACACTTATGCCTTTGGCGGTGAGATGGGGTATCTGGACCACGCTATAGGTAGCGATGCCTTAGCCGAGCAGGTAGTGGATGCTATGGCCTGGCATATCAATGCTGATGAGCCACGCGCTCTGGACTATGACACCCAGTACAACCATCCACAGTTTTATGCAGCCAATACCTACAGAGTGTCTGACCATGATCCTGTGCTGGTGAGCCTGAACTTGTTGCCACCGCCTGTACCCGGTGACTTTGACGGCGACGGCGATGTGGATCGCCTGGATATGACCGGCCTGCTGCGTGCTTTGGCTGCCAAACAGGATATCGATATGTCATTTGATTTAAACCAAGACGGTATCGTCAACGTTCGCGATGCACAAATGCTGCGCCAACTTTGTACTCGTACTGGCTGTGCCACTGAATAAATAGTAAGGAGTAAACCATGAAAAAGCTGATTGCCCTGATGGGGCTATTGATGAGCCTGAATGTCCAGGCCGCCATAATCAATGTGACAACAGACCAAACTAACTATCAAGTGGGTGATGAAGTCACGGTCACTGTGACAGGTGAGAATCTGGCCGATATTACGTCTTTCCAGTTCGACTTGTTGTTTGACAATAGCGCCTTTGCCTATGTGTCGACCTTCGGCTCTGAGCTGGGGGACGCCTTCTCCTGGCCCTGGATGTTAACCGATGAAGCCAATGCCCTGGGGCGTGGCCTGGCGTTTGTCGATTGGGACTTTACTGGTATAGGTAGCAATGCCGTGCAGACTATTGCTAAGTTCAGTTTTACAGCCGTTAAATCTGGCGTGTTCGGCTTCGGTTTGGGCGGACCTGACACAGTATTTGGCGATATCAATAATCAGGATGTGCAGGCGAGTTTTGGCTCCCTGTCCAGCGTGAATGTTGCAGATGCCAGTGTGGTGTCTGAGCCTAGCGTATTGGCACTGATGCTGCTGGCCTTAATGGGGTTAGCCGGTGTACGTCGCCGCGCTTAAAATAACGCGCTGAAGTAGATGAAAACCCCGCTTAGGCGGGGTTTTTTGTGTGTGCCTTGGACAAGCTGTGCAACATACGCTGGAACAACCATTCAAGAGGACCACGGTCGAACAGGCGCAAGCAAATAAAACTAAACAGCACCGCAAACAGACAAAATATGCCTGCGGCGAGCAGCGCTATCTCAATAGATTGACTCCCCAGCATTCCCAGCGCTTCCAGCGTCCCCATGCCAATAATGACATGGGCGACATACAGGCTAAGGGCCATTTGTCCGGTTTTTACCAGGGGAGCACAAAGGCGTGGCGCCCAACTTGCCAGATGCTGGCACAGGCAAATTACCACCAGGGCACTGCCACTGGCCGACAGCATATATAAGGGCAGTGGCGGTATCATATCCGTGCTGACCAAGATACTTGCCTCCGTAAGTGCCTGAGGATCGGCAATAACGCTGTTCAGTAACAGGGAGCCCAGCCAGGACAGACCTTCCGCAGCGCCCCATAAACTGATACCCAGTAGTAGCAATACCTTTTGGGTGGCCGGCTTGTACCAGGCGCGTCTGCCCAGCCATAGCCCGAACAACAAAAACGCCAGCCAGGGAATAACAGGGTGAAAGCCGTTAAACAGAATACGTCGCCACAAGCCATCCCAGCTCCACATATTGTGATAGGTGAGGGTGGTCCAGTCCCAGTGACGGTCGTAGTCCAGCAGTAAAAGCATCAAAGGGAACAGCAGCACCAGGGCTATCGTCAGTTTCAGTAAGCGTCGGTCGGGAGTGAAACAGACCAAGGCCGTCAACATAAAGTAGCAGCCATAAAAATGCAGGATATCGGCCGGCCAAACCGGCAGATAGGCAAGACCGATAATCAATAGCAATAAGCCTCGTGTGAAGATCTCCTTCTGCACCTGACGTCGTATTGTCACTGAGTCGTTATGTCTTGCTTTGGCACTAATAAAGGCCAGGCCAATACCTGCCAGCACAACAAATAACGCAGCGGCGCGTCCTTCCAGCAAACTGCTAAGATAGAGCCACTGAGCATCGCCGGTGGTGGCACCCGTCACCAATTTGAAATTGACGATAACCATACCAAACAGGGCAAATGCCCTGGCAAGATCGAATCCCTGATTTCTGCTTTGCATTACATGCTTCCTTGAAGTATCCAGCATAAGGGTAGCGCGAAAGTACAAGGTAAACCGTGAGATAAATGTAAAAGGCTCTAGACTGTCTGTACAAGTGTTGTGCATCTCTTGGCACCAAGCGCTTCAAGTTATCTGTTCATGCCCTTAATTTATAGACAACCTATTGAATTTATTGGCGTAAATGGGTACTGTCGGAAAAGCTGAAGCTCCGGCACAGTGTACCTTTCAATATATGAGCCGGCCCCCCGGCTCTGTTTTTCGCGAGACAGGAATATGGCATACGATTTTGGCGCCAATACGCTGGGGATCAAGAACCCCTTTAAGTTTGAAGGTTTCACCAAGTTAGTTGGTGGATTGCTTATCTGTATTTTGGCGATAGTGCCGTTACTTGGCATCAGCGACGCGCTTAAGCAGGACATGGTGAAAGCCTGGTTAAATGCGGGATTGGGACTGGTATTGCTGATCTGGGGCCTACAACAAGCCGGTGTTGGGTTGTTCCAGATGTTTAAGTATTTTGTTGGTCGCTCAGTACCAACGTCTCTGGCACAGAATTTAAATCCCAGCGAACGGGAGAATGCCCAGGAAGAACGCGCATTTACCGAATATCGTGCCGAAGAACTGGAGTCCATGCTGATGGGACGCAAAAACTCCACCTTCAAGGAACCCCTTGGCTGGACTGCCAGGCTGATCCACACCTTGCTGCCTAAGTTAATTTTTACCCCTTACCCTATTCGTAACTTTGTACAGGAACTGGGCGGATTGGTGGTGACCAGTGTCATGGCGCTGGTGGTCTTTGCCGTGGCCTATTTTGTTTCTGTGTCTGGCCTGGTGGGTGAGGCCGGGATATTGATCACACCGGTTTTGTCCGTGCTTTTACTGCTTTACCTGATTATGGCTTGGCGCAGTATGGCTGGGTCTTTGGTGGCGGCGCGCAACCGTAAGTTGCACAGTAAAAATGCTACCAGTATTGCCAAGTTGCTGGTTATCGCCATTGTGGTGCCGGTAGGACTGGGTTATTTGTATTCTCAGTTCAGCCCCTCAACCCGCAGTGATTTAGCGCTGTGGTTTGATAACGTCATTGTCTTCAGTGCCTGGGGAAATCTGGCGCTGTTATTTGTGGTGAGTCTGGCTGTGATCGCCGTATCCGCGCTGATGATTAAAGAGCGCTTTATATTGGCGCAACCCAAAACCGAAGTGGCGGAGTTCCGCGAGAATATGCAGGAGTCGGTGCACCCAAATGAAGTCTTTATCAATATTGAAAATATTGTATTGGCCAATCGCCGCTACAAAGAGATTCCCAACCGTATCTATCAGGGTTTTGAACCTGTACTGCAAGAGCAAAGCCAGGGTAAAGGCAACTTTAAAGGGCAACTGTTAATTGAAACTCAGCCTGAGGTTCATGAAATGGAATACAGCCCAACCTTTAAGCGCTTCCGTTTGCTGTCTACTATCGTTGGCCAGGCGCTGTTGGTGGTGGCTGCGGTGTTGTTTTATTTCCTGGTCGGTAGTGCCTACGAGATCTATGCCTTTGCCAGTGAGCGTATGCAGGACCTTGGCCGCATGTCAGACAGTCAGGCCATGGCGGTATTATCTGAACTTGGCGTGCTGGCGTCTTCCGCTATTGTGCTGTTTTTCAGTTGGCAAACGGTGCTGGCCGGTGGACGCATTCTGGAACGGGGAACTCATCTGTTCTGGTCTGAAATGCAGTTTTCCAGCTTGCTGATGTGGATGAAAACCGAAGGTACTTATACCGAGAGTAAGATATCTACCGGTATGGCTATTCATGATTCTACCCGCTCAGAGAACGTGGTGGTGAGAAGCTCAATTACACCCTGGATCATTACCTCCAGGATCACCACCTCTACCTTCGCCACCAGTGGCACTCGTAATCTGGAGATGCCGCGCTATGTATTGAGCCTGTCCAGAAACGGCGAGGAACTGGATACTATTGTCAGGGAGATTAAAGGCTTCCTGCGCGGCCGTGAAGCCATTGCCTCTATTACCAATGAGAAAGACTTGCATAATGCCGATACCATTTATCAGGTCAATCAGGCGTCCCGGGCGCCCATGCTGGATAACGAACAACAACAAAAACTAGAAGAAGCCGGGGCTGCGAAGCGCATAGAAGAGGGCGCAGCGCAGAATGGTCAGGATGCTAACGACATAGACAAACCAAACTAACCCGACAAGGCGGTAGACAAACTTCTACCGCCTTTATCTTTTACCCCTCTCTACAAGGAGTTGAGCATGAAGCTGGAATCCCTGGCCTTGCATCACGGCTATGAATCAGAGGCCACCACTAAGGCCGCTGCTGTACCTATTTATCAAACGACCTCGTATACCTTTGACAGCACGCAGCATGGTGCAGATCTGTTTGATTTAAAGGTGCAGGGCAATATTTATACCCGCATTATGAACCCTACCACCGCTGTGCTGGAACAGCGCGTTGCGGCCATGGAAGGGGGCATTGGTGGTTTGGCGTTGGCTTCGGGCATGGCGGCCATCACCTATGCTATTCAGTGTTTGTGTGAAGTGGGCAGTAATATTGTCAGCACCAGCCAGCTTTATGGCGGCACCTACAATCTGTTTGCTCATACTTTCCCGCGTCAGGGCATTGAAGTGCGTATGTGCTCACACGATGATTATGAAGCCTTTGAAAATGCCATTGACGAGAACACCAAGGCGCTGTTTTGTGAGTCTATTGGTAACCCTGCCGGTAACGTGGTGGATATTCAGAAGCTGGCTGAGATAGGTCAACGCCATGGCGTACCGCTGATTGTCGATAACACCGTGGCTACGCCGTATTTGTGCCGTCCCATTGATCAGGGCGCGGCTATCGTGGTGCATTCTTTGACCAAATACATCGGCGGTCATGGTGTGGCCGTGGGCGGTATTATTGTCGACTCAGGTAAATTTGACTGGGCGGGTAACAAGGCGCGTTTCCCGCTGTTGAACGAGCCGGACCCGTCTTATCATGGTGTGGTATATACCGAGGCGCTGGGACCGGCGGCGTATATCGGTCGATGCCGTGTGGTACCGCTGCGTAACACCGGCGCGGCGATTTCGCCCTTTAATGCCTTCCAAATACTGCAGGGGCTGGAAACACTGGGGCTACGTATGGATCGCCATTGTGAGAATGCCGTGCAACTGGCCCGTTATCTGTCTGATCATCCACAGGTATCCTGGGTGAACTATGCCGCGTTAGAAGACAGCCCTTATCAGGCAACTTGTCAGAAAATCACCGGCGGTAAAGCATCCGGCATTCTGAGTTTTGGGATTAAGGGCGGCAAAGAAGCCGGCGGACGTTTTATTGATGCGCTGCAGATGATCCTGCGTCTGGTCAATATTGGTGATGCTAAATCCCTGGCTTGTCACCCTGCCTCAACCACCCATCGCCAGTTAAACGACGAAGAGCTGAAAAAGGCCGGTGTCAGCGCCGATCTTATTCGTATCTCCGTGGGTATTGAACATATCGACGATATTATTGCCGATGTGGCGCAAGCGTTGGATGCGGTAGGTCAGTAACCGCGAATGAACAATGCCGACGGCCAGTATTTGCCTTGGATAACTGCCAGCTCTATTTTGAGCTGGCAGCTCTGCAAAGAAGAGGCTTTGCTGATACTGCATGCAGCCTGCGCTTTGGTTAGGCGGCTTGTGCAATCTGCCTTTTGCCAGCCAGGCTGTTTATCAGGAAGCTGAAGACATACTGTGCCGGTAATAAAAGGCGTGTTGCTTACTTAACTGATATCTGGAGAGATTTTTTCGACTTTGATAATGCGGCTAAACCAATGTGTTTTGGGGTAGTTGATGCGCAGCGAAAAAATCTCTGTTTGATTAAATACCAGTTGGAACTGGTTTGTCGTGGTTTCGCTGATACTGCTTAGTGCATAGCTGTTGAGGAAGGGCGTGAAACTATATTTACCAACGACTTTCAATGCATTGCTTATCACAATCACCTCACAACCTTCCTCAAATGGAC
Organism: Bowmanella pacifica; assembly: GCF_014645355.1. Taxonomy (GTDB): domain Bacteria; phylum Pseudomonadota; class Gammaproteobacteria; order Enterobacterales; family Alteromonadaceae; genus Bowmanella; species Bowmanella pacifica. The sequence continues at coordinate 274,985 of NZ_BMLS01000005.1, forward strand.
AATCCCAGTTAACCAGCAGTAAATAGTAGTCTTTAAGCGCAAATTGCTGCTCGATAACATAGCCTGGAATACGTATGCCCAGATTCTGGCCTTTGTAATACAGCAAGGATGTTTTGGGCCACGCTTGGTAGTGGCCTTGGTGCTGTTGCAGAGAAAATAAATCGATGGCTAGCATACTTGGTTAGAGTGCAATCAAGGCCAGTTTGTCACGCAGGTTAGTGAGCATGGTTTGCTGATTTTGCTGACTATGCAAACCTTCTAGCAGGGTCATAAAGTAGCAATCCATCAGCAAACCGGCGGCGATAGGGTTAAAGTGACTGCGGGAAAACAGGGTGTGCTTGAAGGCCTCAAGTTCCGCTTCCAGATCATGCCATTGCCAGATCAGTTCTCTGAATAGCTCGCGGCTGAATTCTTGTTGTTCAAGGTAAAACTGGTAGAGGTAACAAGCATAGTGCAGCAACCTGTCTTTTGGGTTATCCAGCGTATCGGTCCCACTTGCCAAAGCCAGGGTTTCGTCCAGTTTGTCCTGTAAACCTTCTTTTAATAATTCCAGCTTAGTGGGGAAGTGAGAAAACACCGTGCCTGTGGCTACCTGGGCGGCCATGGCTATCTGCCGGGTACTGGTTTGTGCATAGCCTTGTTCAGCAAAGAGTTGCCAGGCGGCAGCCAGAATTTGCTTACGGGTTTGCTGCTTCTTGTCCATCTTTTCTTCCAGAGCGCCGTCATGCGATTTAACACATTTTATTTGAAAATTGAGCGCGCTCAAAATATATTAATGAGCGCGCTCAATTTCAAGGTGAAGATGATGAAAGCATTCTGTGTTCGTATTCTGGGTTATGGCCTGTTCCTGCCATTTTTATTCTTCTACAGCTACATTCTTGGTCCGGTGTTAAAGGCCGTTCTGCTGCCTGGCGGGTTGATGTTGTTATTCTTGATTCAGGGCTGGAAAGACGGGGTTATTCCGTTTCTGGCCTGCATGAAAAAAAACACATCACCAACAAATACTGTGGTACAAACAAAGCGTTGAGCCAAATGGAGGGTAAGCAGCAATGACCATGAACAAGAATGGATTACTTATCGCGGCTGGCTGTGCCAGTTTACTTGCTGTGCTTACCCATGTGGCGGTGATCTTGGGTGGGCCAGATTGGTATCGCTTTTTTGGTGCCGGTGAGCAAATGGCACAAATGGCCGAGCAAGGCAGTAGCTACCCGGCGCTGGTAACCTTAGTTATCAGCGCGGTGCTGGGAGCTTGGGGCGCTTACGCTTTTAGTGCCGCCGGCCTGATTCGCCATTTACCCTTATTGCGTACCGCCATGTGTTTAATCAGTTTTGTTTACCTGTTTCGCGGACTTTATGGGCTGGTTGTATGGGCGGTAGATGACTATAAGTTCTTTGAACAGGTGATGGAACGCCCGGTGTTTATGCTGGTGAGTTCACTTATTTGTCTGGCTATCGGCGGCTTATATTCCTTCGGTCTGTTTAGACAATGGCCTTATTTGGAAAGACGATAGAGAGAAACAAAAATGGATATTCATCAGGACTGGCCGCAGATAAGACGGATGTTTGCCCGCAGTTTTAGTTCTTCCTCCCATTATGCCATTGCCAGCATAGGGGAGGATGGCCTGCCGCATGTTACGCCTATTGGCTCTTTGATACTCACCGAGCCAGGTAAGGGCGTGTTCTTTGAGAAGTTTACCCGACAGTTACCTCTCAATCTCAGTCACAACGCTAATATTTGTGTGCTGGCGGTGAACAGTGGACGCTGGTTCTGGTTGAAGTCGCTGCTCAGAGGTGGCTTTGATAACTGGCCGGCATTAAGGTTGAAAGGGCAGGCGGGGGAGCGCAGAGAGGCCAGCGAAGAAGAATGTCAGCGCTGGTTTAAACGGGTAAATATGCTGTCCTTTACCAAGGGCTATGATTTGATGTGGAAAGACATGTGCCAGGTTAGGGAATTGCACTTTCATACGGTGGAGCCGGTTAAGCTTGGTGCCATGACCCAAAAGCTTTAAACCGGCTTTTCAACTTCTTTTCCAGGATGATGAATTGACAGGTTATCGTCCTGGGCGCGGCTGTATAGCAACAGTCGCGCCTATTCATCCTGTGACTTGGCCCTACAGGCGTATAATCAATACCTTACCCGGATCAATGCGATCGCCATTCAGGTTATTCCAGTTTTTTAGCTGTTCAAGCTTAACGCCGTGGCGACGGGCTATTTTCCATAAACTATCACCACGTTGTACCTGGTATTGCACGGTACTGGCAACGTCGGTAGCCGTGGCGGCGCTGGCGGGTACCGGCAGCAGTAGGGTTTTACCGGCCCGGATCCTGTTACTCTTCAGTTGATTCAAGAACTTAATATCTTCGATCCTCAACTCATAGCGTTTGGCTATGACACTCAGACTGTCACCCGGTTGAATACGATATTTCAGCCAGTCGTAGTTTTCCATGGGCGGCAGCTTATCCAATTGGCTGGCAAACAAGGCTTGCTTGTCGGCCGGGATCAATAAGTGGTTTGCCCCTCTGGCCATGGCTGGAAAGCGTTTGTGGCCAGGGTTAAGCCTGGCTAACTGTTGATTGGTGATGCCGGTAAGGCTGGCAACAACGCTGAGATCTAAGGGTTGTGACAGCTCAACCAGCGTAACCGCTTGTTGATTTGGGATAGGGGGGAAATGCATGCCGTAAGATTCGGCGTTCTTCAAAAGTGCCGCAGCGGCCAACAACTTTGGGACATAGCGGCGGGTTTCTCTGGGCAGATCCAGGGCAAAAAATTCGGTGGACTTACCCTGGCGTTTGTTCTTTTCAATGGCTCTGGCCACCCGGCCTTCGCCAGCATTGTATGCGGCGAGCGCATGCAACCAGTTACCATCAAAACGCTGTTGTAAATAGTCAAAGAAGTCTAATGCCGCTTTTGTGGAGTCCACCACATCCAAACGGCCGTCATACCACCAGTTAATATCAATATCATTATGTTTGGCAATCAAGGGGGTTAATTGCCATAAGCCACAGGCGCGCTCACTGGAGCAGGCCTTAATATTAAAATCACTTTCAAATAGGGGGATCAGGGCCAGTTCCAGTGGGAAGCCTCGTTCTTCTACTTGTTCAACAATGTGCAACAAGAACGGGGTGGCACGCTGACTGATCACCTGCATATAGTTGGGATGCTGCAGGTACCAATCGATACGGGCCTTTACTTTGGGGTGTGGCGACGTTGGCATCTGCATTTGCATGCGGATACGTTGCCACACATCGTCCACTTCTGCCGGACCGAGTACCACGGTCTCGGGCTGGGTAACTACAGGAGTTTGAGCCGGGGGGAGGACCAGAGGTGCAGGCGTATTGGTTTGTACGACAGGCTCGTTTGCTATTTCGGTGCTTTGACAGCCGGCCAACAGCCAGCCCATGCAGCCAAGAAGAGTTAAGCGTTTGATTAACATCAGAATTCCATACCGCTTTAAAAACGCGAAGGGCGGACTATAGCATGGCTTTACTGCTTAACTGAATACTGAAAAAGGGCTGGCAATACCCGCTTATATCTGTGTTTTTCCCCTGACTTTATTCATAACATTATGATGTTAAAAACAAAAGTCAGGGGTGTTTGTGTTAACGCTGCTAAATGGAGGTTCGACTTTTTACATTTTGTTGCAGTCGCGTTGATTATTTATGCACTGGGTATGTCGCGGTGGACTACCATGGCTTAGCAAGGCGCCAGGGTAGACAGATAAAGCCTGGCGGCTTCACAATAGCCAGATAATAAAACAAGCAGGAGGTGCGCTTGCGTCCTATCGCATTAATTACCGGTGCCAGCCGGGGAATCGGGGCGGCGACCGCCAGAGTACTGACCGAACAGGGCTATGATCTTTGCCTTAACTACCGAAAGGAAGCGTCACTGGCAGAGGCGCTGGCGACAGAGCTGCGGGATAAAGGTGCACAAGTGTTAACCGTGCGGGCAGATGTGGCCGATGAGGCGCAGGTAGTGGCCATGTTTACGCAAATTGATCAGCAACTAGGCCCTATCAAGGTGCTGGTCAATAACGTGGGGGTGCTTAAAACCCAAAGTAAACTGGTGGATATGGACGCGGCCCGTATTAATCATATTCTAACCACAAACGTAACCAGCGCCTTTATATGCTGTCGCGAAGCGGTTAAGCGTATGTCCAGCGAGTTTGGCGGAAAAGGCGGTGCCATCGTCAATGTGTCATCAGCCGCCTCAAAATACGGCTCACCCAACGAATATGTAGATTATGCTGCCAGCAAAGGTGCCATGGACACACTCACTGTGGGGCTGGCCGCAGAGGTGGCGGGGCAGGGGATTCGCGTGAATGCCGTGAGACCTGGGTTTATCGACACCGATATTCATGCCGATGGCGGCGAGCCAAACCGTCTTGAGCGGCTAAAAAATGCCATTCCGTTAAAGCGTGGTGGGCAGGCCGTCGAAGTGGCGGAGGTGATCGCGTTTTTGCTAAGTGAACGTGCCGCTTACATGACGGGGAGTTTATTGGACGTGGCTGGCGGACGCTAAGCCTAGGTGGACAGTGCGCAGGCCGCTTAGCCTGCGCATTTACATAGGTTAGCCGTGTGCGAATGAGCTAACCAGTGGCGGAATACCGGGGAACATACCGATGGCCGCCATAACGGCACATAATATGGCAAAGGTAATGCCCGGGATAATCCAGCGTCCGGCATGGCCAAGGGCTTTTCCCCGTTCCTTACAACCGATCAGACCCAGATTATCCAGCAGCACCGTCAGCGACCAGCCAAATACCGGGTTAACCAGCGCCGAGGAGAAAATTACAATCCCGGCTGACTGGGTGGTTTTACCTTCACGGGTCATTTGCATACCCGCTTCTAGCAGCGGCAAAAACACACCAACAATCAGTGCAACACTCAGTACCGGTGGCCATACCGCCAAGTCCATGGGGTAACCCCAAAGTGCTGCAATCACACAGAGTAAGCCGGTTAAAATGGCGCCGCCGGCGATGGGGCGGCGGGCAATGGCCGCTGGCACAATATAGGTTCCCCAGGAGGAAGCCAGGTTAGCGCCGCCCAAAGCACTGCCGACAATCTGTCTGGCCGAGGCAGACAGCATAGTGTCGTCAATATTCATCAGCACTTTGTCGGTTTTTTTCGGGTAACTCAGTTGCTGAAATACCCTATGCCCCAGAAAGTCCGGTGACCACATGGCTACAGCCAGCACTGCGAAGGGCGCTACCGCAATAAAGTTTTGCAGGTTAGGTAAGCCCAGTTGCCAGCCGGTGTCTTCACCCCACCAGTAGGCCGGGGACATATTGGGAATGCTGGGGCTGGTGGTAAATTCGAAAGGGGCGCCCAGAGCAAAGGCAATCACCGCCGCCAGACAGGAGCCCAGCGGAATGGCTAACCAGCGCATTTTGATATGTTCAAGCCAGGCGTACATCAATATGGTGCACAAAATCACCACAAAGGCGATATAGGCCATATCGAAGCTTTCCGCCCAGTTGTATAGCTTGGTTATCTGCGAGGTAATACCGATAAAGCCGAGGTAGAGTAGCAGGCCCCCACAGACCCCGTTACTGGTCAGCTTGGCCAGCAAACTGCCGCCCTTGGTTATGCCGAGAATAAAGCCGAACACCCCTATTAGTATTCCCAGCGCCATAGGGTGACCGCCGGATGCGACAATCAAAGGCACTAAGGGGATCAGTGGGCCATGAGTACCGGCCAGGTTGGCATTAGGGTTTAAAAAACCGGAAATCAGGATCACGAACAATACCGCCGCGATCAGCATTTCAAAACGGGCATTCTCAATGACAAATTCCTGAGACAAGCCTAGCGGTGCGGCAAATGCGCCCACCACGGCGGCCACCATAACAATTTTGCCGATAGTGGCTGCCATGGCCGGCACAAAGTCTTCAAACTCAATACGATAGTCCCGAAAGGGCAGGTTAGGCCGCCAGCGGCGGGGTGCCATAATTTGCAGTTCATGCTCTAAGTATTCGCTGCGGGAAGAAAATGCGGAGCTGGGTTTATGCCGCGATTGATAAGACGTACTACTGCTATCCGTCATGAAAGCATGCCCTCTGAGAAAAAGAGGGCAGTCTAGAAAGTGAAGCAGGCCAGGACAATCAGACCTTCGGTGTAGGCTGGCCAGAAATATCGGTTATTCCTGGAGTTGACGATAGGTGTGTTCAGTAGCCTGCGAGCGTCTTCTTATTCAGCCAGGTTTGAGGTATATGTGCTGTTGTTACTTTTATCGTGGCCAGGGCTGGGCCCAGGCCGGCAATTGCATTAGCTTGTTTAACCAGCTCAGAATATGCGGATAATCCCGCATCGGCATATGTGACTCCTGCCAGTAGCGTGCCATGGAAGCGAGCTGAAAATCGGCAATGGTGAGGCGCCCGCAGGCCACATAGTCCCGGCCCTTTAGGTGCTGCTCCAACACTCCCGCGTATTTATGCAAGAGCGGTAAGCTCGCCTCAATGGCTTGCGGGTCTGGCTGACCCAAGTTAAAGGTAGGTTTGACGATATATTCAAAGTAACAACTGCCCACGGCTTCCATCCAGTGGCAGTCATTCCAGGACAACCACTTAATTACCTCCACCTGTTCTGCTGGGTTGTTAGCTGGCCACATATCCGAACCGGCCTTTTGGCATAAATACACCATAATGGCCGAGGCTTCCCACAACACTGTTTCGCCATCCACCAGGGTTGGCGCTTTCTTATTCGGATTCAGCTTGGCGTAGTCTTGGGTTTTTAAACTGCCATCGGTGGGGTCAAGGTGAATAAATTCAGCCTGCACACCTAAATGTTTGCAAAGGGCCAATACCCGCAGTGGGGCCTGGGCTTTAATCCAGTAAATTTGCATGGTTCTTCTCCTGTTGGTTTTTTACTGGTCGTTTCGCGGTGGGGGATTTCGACATAAGCCGATGGCTGATAAAAAAGGTGCTTAACCACACCGGGTATCGCTTGATTGACCCAGGGGTAACGCAGCAAAACTAACAAGAACACATAAATTTCAAAGGTGCTGGAAGGTATCCAGGCCCAGTGCTGCAATTAGATGGGATTCAGGCCTGGCCCAGGCGGCGAAAACGCTCGGGGCTGGTGCCGGCAATTTTCTGAAACATCACAATAAAGGCCGAAGACGAGCTATAGCCCATATCCAGTGCCACATCCTGAATGCTTTTACCTTGCTCCAGCAGCGACGCGGCGTGCAAAAAGCGTAAGCGTTGCCGCCATTCGCTAAATGACATGCCCAGTTCTTGCTTACAGCGCCGCGATAAGGTTCTTTCCGTGGTAAATACCCGGCTGGCCCAGACCGCCAGCGGAGTGTTATCGGCAGGGTTCTGCTCCAGCTCCTGCAGTATTGGCGAAAGGTACTTATCTTCGCTGCTGGGCAAGTAGGTTTGCTGAATGGGTGCTTGCAATAACTGATCGATCAGCACCTGACATAGCCTCAAGTCTTGCTCTGTGGCCGGGATATACTGTTTTCGGCGATAAAAGTCTTCAACAATAGCGCGAAAGATGGCGCTAACCGACAGCAGGCATGGATGCTGGGGCAGGGCGCTGCACCAATCGGCTTTAATATCCATCAGCCGGCACTGGGCCAGTGCCCGGTTGGAACAGGAATGCTCCAAGCCTGCCGGTGCCCACAATACAAACTCAGGCGGGGCCAAAAAACGCTGGCCGGCCACATTCAATACCATAATGCCCGAGGTGACCCACATCAGTTGCCCCCAGCTATGGCGATGCGGTTTAAACTCGGTTCTGACTTTAAATTCCTCGCAGCGAAACTGCATAGGGTTAGGCGGGGCAATCAAGCTTTCAGCCAGTTGTCGTACCTGGGGCATAGCATCTTGTCTGGTTTGAACTGAATATTGTCTGATTATCGATATATGTAACGAATAAGACAAGCGTACACTATCACCTCCTATTTCCCTGGGGTTTTCCTATGTATTTTCTGTTGCCGCTGCTGGCTGTATTGATTTGGTCGGTAAATGTGATTGTTAGCAAACTGTCTGCGGCCAGTATTGATCCTGCGGCCATTTCCTTTTATCGCTGGTTCCTGGCGCTGCTGGTATTAACCCCTTTTGTGCTGCCTGGGGTACCGCGCCGTTGGCAGGCAGTGCGTGCCCACTGGTGGCAACTCATGGTGCTGGCGTCGCTGGGTATGGCGCTGTACCAAAGCCTGGCGTACTACGCGGCGCATACAGTAAGTGCGTCTTTTATGGGCATTATCGCCTCGGTGATCCCTTTGCTGACCATAGTGCTAAGTGTGCCGCTGCTGTCACACCGGCCCACTCTTGGCATTGTGATGGGCAGTTTGTTGTCTTTTGCCGGTTTGCTGTGGCTGGTCAGCGGCGGCCAGCCCTACAGCTTAATCAGCCATGGTATTGAAGCCGGGGAGTGGATGATGCTAGTGGCGGCGGTTTCTTATGCCCTTTATGGGGTGCTGCTTAAGCGCTGGCCGATTGATCTGGGTACCTGGCAATCCTTGTATATGCAGATTTTTATCGGCGTATTGTTGCTGCTGCCTAACTTCTTAATGGTTGAGGGAAGCCAGTTAACGGCTCATAACCTTGGCCTGATTGCCTTTGCCGGTATTCCGGCCTCGGTGTTCGCGCCTTATTTGTGGATCCTGGCGGTTAAACACCTGGGCGCTGGCACTGCTTCGGTGTTTATGAATCTTGCGCCGGTTTTTACTGTGGCCATTGCGGTGCTGTTCCTCGATGAACAGTTGCAGGCGTATCATCTAATTGGTGGGGGCGTTACTTTGTTGGGGGTCTTGTTATCGCAGTATGTGCGCATTCCGCTGGGCGGGCGTGAGAAACAGGAAGCCACGTAGCCTATACAGTTTTGGGGCAAGAGCCCATCACCACGAATTTGATTATGGGATGGGTTGTAAAGAGCCAGCCTCAACCATGTAGCAACAGGTCGATTTGCACGAGAGACTGCACCAGTTGACGAAAGGGAACAACGTTCCCGTGCTGGGGGTGAATCCATGGAAATTGGTTTATCAGCAAGAGGAATATTGTGCATTCATTGATGACACTTTACGCAAGGGGATTTTCAAAGGCGTAAAGCTGTACCCTCCCATTGGCTATAGTCCTAGCGGCGTGGTCATGGAATACCTTGAATTGTCTTGGCGTATGACAATGACCCATACGCCAAAACAACAATGTAAAAGAGGCTTATTACGTTTGCTCGCATGATTCAGCCCTTAAATTATGGGTTGATCGAGTCAATGATCTATAGTGCGCTGTTTTTCGCGCTTGCGTATCAAGTACGATGCTATATAGAAAACTTAAAGGCATCTTCCTTTTTACATTTTTCGGGACAGCTTGATACGCACAATAGATGGCAAGTTCACTGATGCTATTTTCGACTGCCGGACTCGGTGGCTGAATCATATTTATTATAGATATCATGTGGTTATATGTATCTAAATTAACCCCTTTTTGCAAATTCATACCCTGATAGGCGATATGTTCTAAGTCGTCTCTGGTGCCGTTTTTGTTAGCGTCTACTCCTTCGACTGTGGCTATCGCCTGCTTTTTATCCGGGTGCGGCGGCAGCGTCACTACTTTCGCTAAATTGCCGATGTTCTTCATCGCCTTCTCAAGCGCTAATCCCGCTTCTTCTGGTGTCATTGGGATTACAGTAATAACTAATGAGTCCGAGCTGGTCGCGCCCTCATTATCCGTAACAGTCAGTTGTAAGGTGACTTGCTGCTCAGTGATGCCTTTTGGGGCGCGGAATGAGATTTCTGGACGACTTGGATTTTCGATAAATACCGTTTTTCCTGATGTCTGCTTCCAATCGTAACTCGCTATCGAACCGTCGCTGTCGGAACCACTGCCACTCAGTGTAATCTTTGATAGCTCTGTGACGGTTTGGTCTGGACCTGCACTGACTGACGGCACTTTGTTTTGCGAGTCTGAAAGTAATGGCTCGCTATTACCACCTGAAGCTCCTCCAGACGCAGTCATCAGGCCTGCCATTATGGCTACTGCAAGGTATTTTCTAACTCGTGGGGAAACATCAACCTTCCCTGTTTTATTACACATCTTCATTTCCTTTTACTGGGGGCAATTTTTAGCATTAGTTCCAAGCTGGTCTTACCCACGAAAAGTGGACATCCCTGTTAAGCGTAACGTCGTTCATATTCCATGGGACTCAGGTATCACAGTGCAGAATGCTGACGGACGCGGTTATAAAATATCTCAATGTATTCGAAGATACTGGAATTGATTTCCTGAATCGAGCTGAATTTTTCACGCTTTTAGAAAAGCGTTCTCTTCTTTTAAGTCAGCTAATTGGCGTTTAAGGGCTTTCACTTCGTCACTGTCATGGGTTTGAAACTGTATGCCCTTGAGGGTGCTGAACTGCTTGTCTTCTTGGTGGTTAAATAGCCACCTGTAAAAGGCTTGGAGCGATGACCTCCTTGTCTTATATAACGCGCCGTCCTTGGCGCGCCAGTCCCACCCGAGTGTCCTGCCGGTTGCCCCGCAGGCTTACTGACGCTTACTTGTTTTCTTTAATTTTTTGTAGCGCTTCTTGGCCAAGACCCAACACAATACTCGCTTGCGAGCTGTTTTGAAGTATTTTTTTGATAGATGTGCCATCCACATTTACAGAAAAGACATCATAAAAGCCATACACATTCTGAGAAGCGAAATACACTTTTGTGCCGTCTGGAGACCAAGATGGATCCCACTCCTCAATGTAATTACGGGTCAGTCGCTTGTTATTGGTTCCATCAAGATCCATGACATATACTTCCTGATTGCCATCTCTATTAGATAGATAAGCTATTTTCGTACCATCTGGGGAAATTTGAGGGGACATGTTATCCGTGTCGTCTTGAGTGAGTTGAATAATCTCGCTACCATCTAAATTGGCAATACTAATTTGGCTGGGGCTGGCTTTAGATTGATATAGTAATCGCCCATCGGGCATAAATTCTGGAGCACGACCTGCCAGATTTTTAATTTGGCGCTGTTCACTACCATCAGCATTCATTAACCAAATCTCTTCTTGCCAAACACCTTCCGTATTTTCATATTCTCTGGCAAACGCTATCGTCATTCCATCCAAAGACCAAGTGGGTGCACTATCCCATACATATTTTTTACTTGTTAGTCTTTTCAGATTGCGGCCAGTAATATCAACGGTGTGAATCGACCAAGTTTTAAAGTTATCGTATTTGCCGTAAAAGGCTACTTTGTCTCCTGATGGTGAGACAGCAGGATAGCCGTCACTTGACGTGGCTTTTACGATCTTTACTGGTGATTTACCATCTTGATCATTTAAGTAAATCGCTTTGCTATTACCGTCTTTAAAGCTATATACAATACCATACGAGTCTGTTGATGGTTCGCTATATGATTGAACTTCATGAGTAAAAAACAACATAATGCTGGAAAAACAAACCAGTTTTGAGATGCCATTTTTTTTAACTAGCATTACTCAGTCTCCCTTTTGTAGTTGTGTAGCTAATTGGAAGACTACAGAGGTCTGTATACCAAAAACATGATGTTTTATTGATTTTTCGCTGAATTCCACCTTTTTGTACCATCTTGCTGTAGCACGTCAATACCAGATGTATCATCTATCACCACAGCTGCCAGGGCGTGAGCGCGCTTTGTTAATTCCATTAACCAAAGAGTAATTCTGCTCGGATCAAGAGGGTCAGGTTGGATCAGGAGGGTCAGGTTCATTGATATTGGCGTCGCTGGGTATGGCGCTGTACCAAAGCCTGGCGTACTACGCAGCGCATACAGTAAGTGCTTCTTTTATTGGCATTATTGCCTCTGTGATCCCTTTACTGACCTTAGTGCTAAATGTGCCGCTGCTATCACACCGGCTCATCCTTGGCATTGTGATGGGCAGTTTGTTGTCTTTTGCCGGTATCCCGGCCTCGGTGTTCGCGCCTAATTTGTGGATCTTGGCGGTTAAACACCTGGGCGCTGGAACCGCTTCGGTGTTTATGAATCTTGCGCCGGTTTTTACCTTGGCTATCGCTGTATGTGTGCATTCCGCTGGGGGGGATAAACGGGAAGTGGAGTAGCCTATACAGTTTTGGGGCAAGAGCCCATTACCACGAAGATCAGAAGGACACGAAGAGGAGAAGGGGCTTTGGTGTCTAATACAGAGAGATAATAAATATAAGCTGGCGCTGACGGCCCTAAGCCTGCTGTTTGTTCACACGCGAAGCTCTTGCACATAGCTGCGTAATTACATAGCTTCAAGCCAATCGCCGTATAACAGCAATGCTACGAAACCAGTCTGTCTTTTCCCGGCATCCAATTTTTACAGCCTAAAAAACTCTTGCTAGGCAAATAGTTATAAACATGTTAAAAAATGGTTGCATAAATGTAGGGTAAAGCGCCGTGTTTAATACGGCGCTTTGCCGTCTAATAATATTGTTTAATTCAAATTAATTAGGGACAAGTTTTGAGCACGCATAGAACAGTTGAAGTTTTTGGTATTCACAAAAGAGTAGAGTCATACGTTGATCGAACAGCAGTAGATGATTTATTCAAGTTGGCATTACAATCCGAAAAACAAATTATTGTTTACGGGGCCTCTAAGCAAGGGAAGACTGCTCTTGTAACAAGGTATTGTAAAGAGGATGACCATATAACTTATCAATTAACACCTGATACGGACTTGATTGATATCTATCAGCATATAATTAGGTCTGCAGGTATAGGGCTTAGAACTGAATATACTCAAGGTCAAGGTCAAAAGGCTTCTTTAACTGTTAGGGCGAAAATCATTGCGTCATTTGCTATTTTTGGTAAAGGTGAAGCTGAAACAAATGTTGGTGGGGAGCAAACACGAACAAAAGAAGAAAAGTTTAAAGAAGTACCTTTTAATATTGGTCAACCTCAAGATATAGCTGAGTTGCTTGAAAAAGCTAGATTTAAAAAGCCAGTAATATTGGAGAATTTCCATTACCTTCCAGAGAGTGTGCAAAAGCGTTTTTCTTTTGATCTTAGGGCATTTCAAGAGCTTGGTGTTAGATTCATTATATTAGGGGTGTGGAGAGAAAGAAATAGGCTCCTGCAATTCAATGGAGACTTGTTAGATAGAGTTCAAGAAATCCCGGTTGAGCCATGGGAGGATGAAGACTTCATTCGAATAGTAAAAAAGGGTGAAGAGCTGCTTAACATTAAACTATCTGAAGTCTTGCTTAGAAAATGTATTCAGCTTTCTTTTTCAAGTGTTGGGGTTTTTCAAGATATGATAAAAGGTGTATGTCTTGCTGCAGATGTATCTCAAACAGGGAAAGAGAACATTCTAATAGATAATGTTAAAGCTTTAGATAAAATCGTGTATGAAAAAACAAATTCCTACGGTGATCGACATAAAAGATCGTTCGAATCTATTGCTTCTGCAACAAGAAAGACAAATGTTAATAGGCTGTATTATCACATAGTGGATATAGTTCTTGAAGGTGGTTTTCCTGCCATAGAACACGGTCTTCATTTAAATACTATTTATGAAAAACTACATAAAAGATCGAGAGGGAATGGAATAAAGACTAGAGAGGTGAAGAAAGCTTTAGCCAGCTTAAATAAAATTCAATCAGATAGGGATATCATGCCACCCATTCTATGCTTTGATGAAAACTCGCAACTGTTAACCATATCTGATTCAACCCTATACTTTTACCTAAAAAATGCAAAGCTTGACACCTTTAGAGAGCAGCTTTACCAATCATGTGGGAACAGAATATAGCAATCCGCTTAAATTCGGCCCGGCCGCAATTAAGTGTGGCCTCCACCGGACTCGCTAACGCTCGCCGTTTAGCGAGGCGCTGGGGAATCCCCTCATAATTCGGTTCTCCCCAACGAATGCACAAGTCAGGAATATTCCTGAAATGCCCAGCGAAATCGTTGCTAAGGAATGTGATCAACGGGTCAGGTTCCTTGATGGATCAAGGGGTCGTAGTTGTTGAAACAGTTTGAGAGAATTGGGCGGTGACAAGACCGTTATTGCAGTCAATCAACGCGATTGGCATAAAGCAGACATTAACCGACAACAACATCAATCAGTTGCTACCCCCTTAAGCGGCCCAAGCCGCTTTACCCCCCGCTTAAAATTCCCGGTCTGTTCAGGTTGCTGCTAAAAGGCGGGCAATTTGCTGGGAGTAAATTGAGTGGAAGACGCGTCGGGAACGTCGTTTTCACGACCGTCTTTTCGCAGTGACCTGGACTGACGTTGTTGGGAATCCGCGGGCGCGCTTTCTTTGCGTCTCGTTTCTTTACCGCGCAGTAAAGAAATGGGACTGGTGCACCAGGGATGGTGCGTCATATAAGACAAGGAGGTCATGTATTCAAGCCTTGCTATGGCGTCCTTCACGGTGAATACTGAAACTCAGTTTGGCTAAATCAATGCCATAGACATAGTTCAAATCAGACGTGGACAGTTCTCCTCATTGGTTGCCAAGTAATCGTGGCATTTCCCATATCATTCGTTAGGTAAAAATGAATCGATCAAATGATCTATTAAATAGAAAGCCATTATTGGTGCTGTTGGTTGGTTTCATAACTATTGCCGCTATAACAACTTTAATTCAGTACTCCTTTTTCACTGGCTTCAAGGTCGGTGTCACATATGGGAATGTAAAGACTATTACATTGGTTCCGGCCGGAGGATCTCGAACGTCGGTCCATTTGATATACGTGGCAAATGTAATGACTGAAGATGGTGAGGAAATCAGGGTGCATTGTGTTTCTTATTGCTCTCTAGGCCAGAGATTACAGATAAGTATTTACAAACCCCTTTGGGGAATGAAACGTAATTATGTTTTTGATGGCACATAACTGGTTAAGTCAGCGGAAAATGATTTAACTCACTAGTGCTTTTCTCTACTCAAAACATTAGGAAAAATGAATCATAAATTTATATTTACCGGCGGGCCCGGTGGGGGAAAAAACACGATTTTAAATGCCTTGGCGGAACGTGGGTATCGCGTTGTGCAAGAGTCGGCCCGTAGGATAATCTAAGCGCGTTGGCGGCTTTAAATTTGCCTTGGAGTTCAGCACTAAGACGCGTACAAGTGAGGGATAATGAAACTGGGTGTATTGGTTTTTGATGGTTTTGAGTTACTGGATGTTTTTGGCCCATTAGAAATGCTGGGGCAGCTTGGCGATGAGCTTTCAATTGACATTGTATCTGAAACCGTCGGCAGCGTGGCGTCTGCTCAGGGGCCGAGCATAAACGCTGTGGTGGGGTTCGACTCAGCACGTTACGACATCATCTTAGTGCCTGGAGGTAAAGGGACCAGAACAGAGGTAGACAACCCTGAGTTGATCGCTTGGATATCTCGCCAGGCGTCAAGCGCGAAATATATCACTGCCGTATGCACAGGGAGTGCTTTATTAGCCAGAGCCGGGGTGTTGGCGGGTAAAAGCGCGACCACCAATAAGTTGGCTTATCATTGGGTAGCGTCACAGCTTCCTACTGCCAATTGGGTAGCCAAAGCGCGCTGGGTGCAAGACGGTCATATTTTTACATCGGCAGGCGTGTCGGCGGGTATTGATATGTCGCTGGCCTTAATCGCCCATATCTGGGGGCAGGATAGGGCAGAGAAAATCGCGGATTACTGCGAATATGTGTGGAATTCAGATCCAGATAACGACATGTTCTCAGCGAAATACAACTTACCCTAAAGCCATTACTATCGGCAGCTGTTACACCGTTAAAAGCTTCGGCCATTAAGCGGTTTAATGTTTACTTTACATACGTAGACGTAAAAGGCGGGCAACGCACTGGGAGCAAGCAGAAAAAGCAGGAATAACCGGGAGGAAGCGGTATAACGAACAGACTTACTGAAAGGCAGTGCGCAAAATCAAAAGGGGTTAAGCGCCTGACACCTAACCCCTCACACTTTACTATTTAACTTCTTCCCCAGCAGCCTGGCGATCAGCATGGTAGCTGGAGCGCACCATCGGGCCGCAGGCGGCGTGGCTAAAGCCTAGCTCGTAGGCGGTGTCACGCAGGGCGTCGAACTCATCCGGGTGGACATAACGTTTCACCGGGTAGTGGTGACGGCTGGGTTGCAGATACTGGCCTAAAGTCAGCATATCTACGTTATGTTCACGCAGGTCTTTTAGCACTTCGGCCATTTCCTGCTGGTCTTCACCCATACCCATCATCAGACCTGACTTGGTCATAATCTCGGGGTGCTGTTCCTTAAATTTACGCAGCAGCTCCAGTGACCATTTGTAGTTAGCGCCGGGGCGGCACTCACGGTACAAACGCGGAATGGTTTCCAGGTTGTGGTTAAACACATCCGGTACGCCTTTTTTAAAGATTTCCAGCGCGGTATCCATACGGCCGCGGAAGTCCGGTACCAGCACTTCAATTTTGGTGCTGGGGCTGTGCTTGCGAATGGCATTAATACAGTCAACAAAATGCTGGGCGCCACCGTCACGCAGATCGTCACGGTCTACCGAGGTGATGACCACGTATTTCAGCTTCATTTCGGCAATCGTAGTGGCCAGCTTTTCCGGCTCTTCGGCACTTGGCGGCAGCGGCTTACCATGGGCCACATCGCAGAACGGGCAGCGGCGGGTACAAATGTCGCCGAGGATCATAAAAGTGGCGGTGCCGTGGGTAAAACACTCGGACAGGTTTGGGCAGCTGGCTTCTTCACACACCGAGTGCAGGTTGTTCTTACGCATAATGCTTTTAATGCGGTCGATACCTTCGGTACTGGAGGGCAGCTTGATTTTGATCCAGTCGGGTTTACGCAGCATCTGTTCCCGCTCGGTGGGGATGATGGTGACAGGAATATGTTTCATCTTGTCTTCGTCGCGCAGTTTTACTCCTGCTTCGACACGTACTGCTTTAGTCATCAAAACCTTCCCGATAGTCAGTCTGTTCGATATGAATAAGTCGGCAAAATGCCTGACTTAATAGCTTGCCAGCTTCTGGCAGGTTGTCGGGCCCGCCGAGTTGGGCGGAGTGTATCATTTCCAGCCCGGCATAGCCGCATGGATTTATACGCTGAAAAGGCGACAGATCCATATTGATATTTAGCGCCAGCCCATGAAATGAGCAACCTTTGCGAATACGCAAACCTACCGAGCAGATTTTGCGCCCGTCCACGTATACGCCAGGGGCGTCGGCCTTGGGGTAAGCGTCAATGCCATAAGGTTTGAGCATGTCTACCACGCACTGCTCAAGGGCGGTGACCAGCTCTCGCACACCCACTGTCAGGCGTTTAATATTCAGCAGAATATACATCATTTGCTGACCTGGGCCATGGTAGGTAACCTGGCCGCCACGGTCTACTTTAACCACCGGAATATCACCGGGGGCCAGCACATGTTCTTCTTTACCGGCCTGGCCCTGGGTAAACACCGGGTTGTGCTCCACCAACCAGATTTCATCTGGGGTGTCGGCGCTGCGCTGGTCGGTAAATGCCTGCATGGCGTGCCAAATAGGGGCGTAATCTTGTCTGCCCAGCTGGCGGATAATTAGCGGTTGTTCACTCACGGTTTACAGCACCACGCGAACAAGTTCCAGTTTACCCAGTTCGATATAAACGGACTCCATATGCTCCTTGCTGGTCACGCGCACATCAATAGATACCGAATGGTAATTGCCCTTGGTGCTGGGGCGGATACTGGGGTTGTAGTTATCCGGGGCCAGTTGCTGCAGACAGGCTACCACGTCTTCGGGCAGGCGCTCATGGGCCAGACCGAGTACTTTAAAGGTTTGGTAGCAGGGGAACTCCAGCAGTTCATCAAAACGGGTTTCCATTAAAGGCTCCAATCAAATCGCAATGGCCTGTAAATGGTGACGCCCAGAGGCTTTATCAAGCCTTGGTCAGCCATTACAGGGAGAGGGGACGAATTATACCGAAAAGCGCGGGATTGGCACAGCCTGGCAAGTTCGCTTGACGATGGGATTGTCAGCTTTGGCTGCCAATCAGCAGGCTTGAACTTTAGTGATGAGGAAACAGTTGAATTGTTACCACGAAGGGTGCGAAGCACACAAAGGGGGAGCCGTCACCATTTTAGAGACGGCCTTTTACTTCGTGTTCTTAGTGTCCTTCGTGGTGAGTAAAAAATGCCAATTAAACCGCGAAGAGCACGAAGTACACGAAGGGTTATAGGACGAATCGTTTCAGCCCACTTTTGAGTTTTACAACGTTGAAGTTTATCAATAGGCCTGTCGCTATGTTAGCCAATCTCATGTAGGTAAGTAATTGAGCTTTGTGAATCTCCTTAACCACTTCAACGCTTTTAAGCTCGAGGATAAGCTTGTTGCATACCAACATATCGACTCTATAGCCACAATCGAGGCAAAAGCCTTTGTATTCGACTGGTAATTGATGTTGAAGCTTGAATTCTATGCTGTTTAAACGCAGCTCGTGAGCTAAGCATTGCTCATAGGTAGATTCAAGCAAGCCAGGTCCGAGCTCTTTGTGCACTTCTATTGCGCAACCAATCACTTTGTTGGAGAGCGTTTCGAATTCCATTTTCGGTGTTCCTTTTTGGCTTAGTATCTACACATCGGTAATTCACGCTCTAACATCCACAAGGAGCAGGATGCAGGTGGTGGATTTTTTTGGATGTCTTTTACTTCGTGTTCTTAGTGTCCTTCGTGGTGAGTAAAAAATGCCAATTAAACCGCGAATAGCACGAAGCACACGAAGGCCAGAAGTTATCTTCACGCCGACTCATCTCATCTTAGTATTCTCTGTGCCATTCGCGGTGAAATTAATCCGCAACCAATCAACAACGGTGGCAGAGGTAGTTGTCGGGCATAAAGTGCTCGCTGCTGGCTTCCTGAATATAAGGCCGGTAGCTCACCGGGTAGGGCGTTTGTAAAAATGACCCGGCAGTTGGATAAGGATAGAGTTCATCCAGTCTGGCTACGCGCTGCTGATCAATACGTCGCTGTACATGACTGCGATTCACCAGAGAGGGGCTGGTAAGCCCTGCTGACGAGGCAATATCTACTGCGGCATGCACGGTTTCTTTATGAAAACGGGCCACACGTTGCCCCTTGTCCTGCACATCCAGTCCTTTCACCAGTTTGGGATTTTGCGTGGTAATGCCGGTAGGGCAGCGGTTGGTGTTACATTCCAGTGAGTGCACGCAGCCCAGAGCCAGCATCATGCCTCGGGCGCTGTTACAAAGATCAGCCCCCATAGCCAGATTGCGTACCAGATGAAAGGCGGAAAACACCTTGCCGGAGGCAATAATACGAATGTCTTCACGCAGGTTAAAGCCAATCAGGCAATCTTCCACAAAGGCTATGGCGTCACGCAGCGGCATACCCACAGAGTTGCTGTATTCCAGCGGCGCCGCACCCGTACCGCCTTCACCGCCGTCGACGGTAATAAAATCTGCATAAATACCGGTTTCTACCATGGCTTTGCACAGGCCGATAAATTCACTCTGGCGGCCAATACAGAGTTTAAAGCCAACAGGTTTACCACCAGAACGTTCTCGCAACACGCGGATAAAATGCATCATCTCTATAGGCGTGGAAAAGGCGGTGTGGGCCGAAGGGGAAATCACATCGGTATGCGCTTGTACATGGCGGATACGGGCGATTTCATCGGTGTTTTTACTGGCCGGTAATATCCCGCCATGACCGGGCTTTGCCCCCTGGCTTAGCTTAATCTCTATCATTTTGACATTGGCCTGGGCGGCTTTTTCAGCAAAAGTGTCGGCGCAGAAGTTACCTTCACCGTCGCGACAGCCGAAATAACCGGTCCCAATTTGCCAGACCAAATCGCCCCCATGTTCCAGGTGATAGTCGGAAATACCGCCTTCGCCGGTGTTATGGTAACAATTGCCGATTTTCGCCCCTTTGTTCAGCGCCCTGACCGCATTGTTACTGAGTGCGCCAAAGCTCATGGCGGAAATATTCAGCAGACTGGCAGCATAGGGCTGCAGACAGTCTTTGCCGCCGATCTGAATACGAGGCGAGGCATCCAGTTCATGAATATTATGCGCGGCAATAGAGTGGCTGATCCATTCATAGCCGCTTTCATAGGTGTTGACCTTAGTGCCATAGGGCAGGGTATCCAGATCGCCTTTGGCACGCTGATAAACAATGCTGCGAAACATGCGATTAATAGGCGTGCCGTCCAGATCCGACTCAATCAGATACTGGCGGGCAAAGGGTCTGAAGGTTTCCATCAGCCAGCGGCCGCGGCCAATCAGCGGAAAGTTGCGGCGTATGCTGTGCTCGGTTTGCAGCATATCGCGCAGGCCAATGGCAAAGGTAATCGCAAGGGGGATCAACAACCAGGCCCACCAGTTCCAGGTGCGGGATAACAGGAGTAAGGCTATAGCCAATAACAGATGGGCGATCACAAAAGCGGTACGCATGGTCTTTCCGTCAAAAAGCGTTTTGACCAGCTTAAACGGCAATGGCTGCGGATGCCAATGACTTATGGGTCAGTAACCTTGATACAGGGCAAGGAAAGTGTTTTCGATGCCGCCAAGGATGGCGGAAGTGCAGAAAATGCAGGGAACACCATAGCGTATGGAACGCTATGGAACAGCTTTAGCTGGCCTGCGTAGCAGGTAAGGTACAGGGACGTAGCTTATAATTTTTCTGCCCGTTCATCCATGAACATAAAAGCCCGCGCGAGGCGGGCTTTGGAAAGTAATGGGGAAATTACTTGGCCAGGGCGTCGCTATGTACACCGCGCATGGCACGACCCGATGGGTCAGCATTGTTGGTGAAGCTTTCATCCCAGGCCAGGGCTTCTACCGTAGAGCAGGCGATGGACTTGCCACTTGGTACGCAGCGTGCTGCGCTTTCCTGCGGGAAGAAGCTTTCAAAGATAGTGCGGAACAGATAGCCTTCTTTGGTATCCGGGGTATTTACCGGGAAACGGAACTCGGCAGTCTGCATTTGCTTGTCAGTGACCTGACTGGCGGCAAAGTCTTTGACTGAGTCAATCCAGGAGTAGCCTACACCGTCACTGAACTGCTCTTTCTGACGCCATAAGACTTCGGCAGGCAGGTATTCATTGTTATCAAAGGCGGCGCGCAGCACATGTTTTTCCATCTTGCCGTTACCGCACATTTTATCTTTTGGATTGAGGCGCATGGCCACGTCCATAAATTCCTTATCCAGGAAAGGCACGCGGGCTTCCACACCCCAGGCAGAAGTCGATTTGTTAGCGCGTAGACAGTCAAACATATGCAGGCGGTCCAGCTTACGCACGGTTTCCTCGTGGAATTCCTTGGCGTTTGGCGCTTTATGGAAGTACAGGTAACCACCGAAAATTTCATCGGAACCTTCACCTGAGAGTACCATTTTGATGCCCATGGCTTTGATCTTACGAGACATCAGGCTCATAGGGGTGGCGGCACGAATGGTCGTCACATCATAGGTTTCCAGGTGGTAGATAACATCTTTGATGGCATCTAACCCTTCCTGAATGGTGAAGTGAATTTCATGGTGTACGGTCCCAATCATATCGGCAACCTTGCGGGCTGCAATCAGATCGGGCGCACCTTCCAGGCCTACCGCAAAGGAGTGCAGACGTGGCCACCAGGCTTGGGTTTGATCGTCATCTTCCACGCGCTTAGCGGCATATTTAGCAGCAATAGCCGATACCAGAGAGGAGTCCAGTCCACCGGACAGCAATACCGCGTAGGGTACGTCTGACATCAGATGGCTTTTTACTGACTTTTCAAAAGCGTTTTTCAAGTCTTCCAGGCTGGTGTGGTTGTCCTTGATGTTTTCATAGTCCATCCAGTCGCGCTGATAGTACTTAACCAAATCACCGGTTTTGCTCCACAGGTAGTGCCCTGGGGGGAATTCTTTGACGGTTTTACAAACCGGCGTTAAGGCTTTCATTTCAGAGGCAACATAGAAGTTACCATGCTCATCAAAGCCGGTGTAAAGCGGAATAATACCGATATGGTCACGGGCGATAAGGTAAGCGTCCTCTGCTTCGTCATACAGAATAAAGGCGAACATACCTTGCAGGTCGTCTACAAAGTTCACGCCCTTTTGCTGATACAAAGGCAGAATCACTTCACAGTCAGACTTGGTTTTAAATTCATAGGGGGTTTCTAACCCTGCTTCCAACTGCTTGTGGTTATAAATTTCACCGTTTACGGCCAGGATCTGCTGATTATTATTCGAGATGAGCGGCTGCGCGCCATTATCAAGGTCAACGATGGCCAGACGTTCGTGGCAGAGGATGGCATTATTATTATTCCAAATCCCTGACCAGTCTGGGCCGCGGTGGCGCAATAACTTGGAAAGCTCCAGTGACTTGGAGCGTAGCTCGGTGACATCCGTCTTGATGTCGAGAATACCGAATATACCGCACATAAAAAGAGGTCTCTCCTGGTTAAACAGATTGGTGCCGCACCCCATGGAACGGCAGATTTTGGGCACATCCTCGCCCTGGCTGCAAACTTCCGTTTTGCCGGTTTTGTTACTAAAACGTGAAAAAACAGGGTGTTAGTAAAAAACTTTTGCTGAAAGCCGACTTTTTGAGAAATAAAGCTTTCGTCCTCACGACTGTGCCAGTCTCAGCAAAAAATGCAAGATGATTCTGTAATAAACTTTCTTATAAAGGCATAAACGCTGTGCAATGCCTCCCACAGGGCGAGGGAGCGGGTTGCTCCCTTTAACTCGGTGAGAAGTTAAGCCTGTTTTAACGGGATTTTGTCGCTATCTACTACGCTAACGCTGACATCAATGCCCTGGCGCACGCTTTGAGTGACCACACAGAAGTTCTCAAACTGGTCTAAAGCCCGTTCCAGATGGGGGATGGCTTGTGCGCTATTACCCAGTTGTAACTGTACGTCCAGTTTACCAATTCGCCATCTGCCGTCCTGACGCTCTAATGCGCCGCTTACTGTGGCCGTCACTTTTCCGGGCTCCTCTTTGAATTTGCGAATCGCAAACAGCAAACTGGCTGCCAGGCAGTTCGCTACCGAGGCGGCAAGTAAACGCGAGGGATTGGGGCCATCGCCTTCACCTAACGGGGCGGGTTCATCGGTAAAGGCTTGCCCGAATTCGCCAAAATCCACTTCAAATTTATAACCTTGTAATAAGGTAAGAGAGACAGAAAATTCATGCTGTTCAGCCATGATCTACTCCGTTATCTGATGGTCTTATAGACTGCCTTGGATGAAACTTTATACTAAGGCAGTGACTACTCTGAGGGAAACAACGGATGCAAAAATTAACCCGAACACTTGTCTTGCCGGTCATATCCAGTCTGTGCCTAATAACCTATAGCGCCAAGGCCGAGCCGCAGGCAGCGCTGAACGAGCAGGCACTGCAAGCCGAAGCTAAGGCCAGAATTGCGCAGTTTGGCAGCACGCTGAAAGGCACCCTAAAACAGGCTATTCAAAGCGGCGGCTTGGTCAAAGGTATTGAAGTATGCCGAGATGAAGCACCACGTATTGCCGAGACTTATTCTACCGATGGTTGGAAGGTTGGGCGCACCAGCCATAAGGTGCGCAATCCCGACAATCAGCCAGATAGCTGGGAACTGGAACAAATTAACCGTTTTCAAAAGGCGATGAGCGGTGGTCAGGCAGCGGCATCGCTTATGGTCACTCAGTTGCAAAACGACCGCTTTCGTTTGGCCAAACCCATAGTCACCGAAGGGCTGTGCCTGGCCTGTCATGGTTCACAAATAGCCGACGACGTGCAGGCGGTACTGGGGGAACATTATCCCCAGGATCTGGCAACCGGTTTTAGCGCAGGGGAACTGCGCGGTATCTTTAGTGTGGAAAAATCGTTGCCCTAGTGGCTAAATCTATCCGCCTGGTTATTTTACAGCCGGGCAAATCTCCTCTTTACTTAAGGCCTGTCCACTTTGTCAGGCCTTTTGCATTTTTGCCCTTAGCCTATTGGAGGGAACCCCTTAGCGGCCTGGCGGTCAGATTTAAGAAGGATCTTTAATCTTTAAAATAGATTGAGTTGTTTGTATTAATTTTGTTTTTTAGATGATGAGGCGCTGCTAAGGTTTATCTATCTGAGATGAAACGTGTTCATCCAACTTTGCAATATGAAGAGGAATCAGACATGGAAAAACATACCCCGTCTTCCAATGGCCAGTGCCCGTTTATGCATGGTGGCAATACGTCGGCTGGCAGCAGTAATACCGCCTGGTGGCCGAATTCGCTGAATCTGGACATCCTGCATCAGCATGACCACAAAACCAATCCTATGGATGCCGATTTCAACTATGCCGAGGCGTTCAGTAAGCTTGATTTCGCCGCGGTTAAAGCCGATTTACATGCCCTGATGACCGACAGCAAAGGCTGGTGGCCAGCTGACTGGGGACATTATGGCGGTCTGATGATCCGTATGGCCTGGCATGCGGCCGGTTCCTATCGTATTGCTGATGGTCGCGGTGGCGGCGGCACCGGCAATCAGCGTTTTGCGCCGCTGAACAGCTGGCCAGATAACGGCAACCTGGACAAGGCCAGACGTTTGCTGTGGCCGGTGAAGAAAAAGTACGGTAACAGTTTATCCTGGGCGGATCTGATTATTCTGGCCGGTAATGTGGCCTATGAGTCTATGGGCCTGAAAACCTTCGGTTTTGCAGGCGGACGTGAAGATATCTGGCATCCGGAAAAAGACACCTACTGGGGCTCGGAAAAAGAATGGTTGGCCCCATCAGGCGGTGAAAACAGCCGTTACAGTGGTGAACGTGACCTGGAAAATCCCCTGGCTGCGGTGATGATGGGCCTTATTTATGTGAACCCTGAAGGGGTGGACGGTAATCCCGATCCACTGAAAACCGCACAGGATATGCGTGTCACTTTTGCCCGTATGGCCATGAACGATGAAGAAACCGTGGCACTGACCGCCGGCGGTCATACTGTGGGTAAAGCGCACGGAAACGGTGATGCCGCTAACCTGGGGCCGGCACCGGAAGGGGCGGATATTCAGGAACAAGGTATGGGTTGGATGAACCACAAGTCCCGAGGTGTGGGCCGTGATACGGTGACCAGTGGTATTGAAGGTGCCTGGACTACTCATCCGACCCAGTGGGACAACGGCTATTTTGAAATGCTGTTCAATCATGAATGGGAACTGGTGAAAAGCCCGGCAGGTGCTTGGCAATGGGAGCCGGTCAGTATTCGCGATGAAGATAAGCCAGTCGATGTAGAAGATGCGTCGATTCGCTGCAACCCTATGATGACCGATGCGGATATGGCCCTGAAAATGGACCCCGAATATCGCAAGATAGCCGAAAGATTCCGTGCCGATCCGGCTTACTTTGATGAGGTGTTTGCCCGTGCCTGGTTTAAGTTGACGCACCGTGATTTAGGCCCCAAAAGCCGTTATCTGGGCCCTGAGGTTCCGGCGGAAGACCTGATTTGGCAGGATCCCATTCCTAAAGCCAATTACAGCCTAAGCCAGGCTGAGGTGGAAATGCTCAAAGCCAATATCCTCTCCAGTGGCCTGACAACAGGTGAACTGGTGGCAACGGCCTGGGACAGCGCCCGTACCTTCAGAGGCTCTGACTATCGTGGCGGTGCCAATGGCGCCAGAATCCGTCTGGCACCTCAGAAAGACTGGGAGGGCAATGAGCCAGCCAGGTTGGAGAAAGTACTCAATGTGCTGGAAGAGATTCAAAGCGGTTTTGCCAAGCCGGTCAGTATTGCCGATTTAATCGTGTTGGGTGGTAGCGCCGCCATTGAAAAAGCCGCGCGCGACGCTGGTGTTAGTATTAGCGTGCCTTTTGCGCCAGGCCGTGGTGATGCCACACAAGAGATGACAGATGTGGAGTCCTTTGCGGTACTGGAACCGCTGCATGATGCGTTTCGTAACTATCAGAAACAGCATTATTCGGTACAGCCGGAAGAAATGATGTTGGATCGCGCTCAACTGATGGGCTTAACTGCCCATGAAATGACCGCGCTGATAGGGGGAATGCGGGTGCTGGGTACTAACTTTGGCGGTAGCGCTCATGGTGTGTTTACCGACCGGGTAGGGGTACTGAGTAACGACTTTTTCGTTAACCTGACGGACATGGACTATAGCTGGGTACCCACGGGGCGTAATTCTTATGACATTAAATTGCGCAGTAGCGGCGAGGTGAAATGGACGGCGACCCGGGTGGATCTGGTGTTCGGCTCTAATGCCATCCTGCGGGCTTACGCTGAAGTCTATGCCCAGGATGACAACCGAGAGAAGTTTGTCCGCGACTTTGTCAATGCCTGGACTAAGGTGATGAACGCCGACAGGTTTGATTTGAAGTAATTAGATTTGAAGTAATCAATAAGAAGCGCCGGACAACCGGCGCTTTTTTTATTGTCTTAATCATTGTTGCTTATCAATGTGCTGATCTAGCAGCTTGCATTGATAGGTGTGCAGGTTGTCAATTGTGGGGGCGCAGCTGATGGACGGAGAACAACACTGTCAGGCCGAGGTAAAGTAAGCTGGCACTGGCGAGCAAGATACGGTTTATGGTCGGAGAATAGAGAACAGCGGCGGCCATTGTGACGGGGGTATGAGAACAATGGGCAGAGACTAGTTAAAAAATATGACAGATTTATTAAAGTGTTGCAGAACAATGGGACGAAGTTTGCCCGAAGTGGCGTAGTGGCTGCTATGATCGGCGCACCGCCGCATGCATCTTAGCCTTCACGAATATAGCGCGCGTGGGACAGATATAAAGCGTCTTCCAGTTGTTCCAGCCCTAGTTGTAACTTGTCCCTGTTTTCAACCACCACACTGACACAGATAAAGTTGATATCTGCCGGGGCTTCCGGGGTGAGACTGATGTGCAGATTACTAATGGCCTGCTTTAATGCTCGGCGTCGTTCATCACTGGCTGCGGGGGCAAAAACCATCAGTTGCTCGCTACTCCAGTGTCCTAACAGTTCAGTGGGCTGAAGTAGGCTGCTAACCTGTTGCATGATCTTTTCTTGTAATTCATCTCCCATGGACAAGCCGTAATTCATGGTGGCCTGACGTAAGCCTAAGGCATCTACCATCACCAGGGTGAGGGGGAAATCACTGTCGCGCAGCTTGCCTAACAGCAGTCTGTCCAGCGCCCGACGATTCGGATAGCCGGTGATACTGTGACGCAAGGATTGCTCTTCGCTGAGATTGGATAAGGTTTGCACGTCCCGCCAGCGGCGGATGGAGAAAAAGAATAGCGCAAGAATAAGATAAACGCCGCTGGGCACTAATTCATCCAACTCCCAATGCTCATAGCGGCGAGAGGCGTGATAAATCATCTCCAGCATGTCAAACCTACCGAGCAGAACAAATACCGCCAGGGTAGATATGGCAACAAACAACATATCCATATAGGAGCGCCGTCTGATACGTGCCTTGAGCTTTTCCAGGATCACGACTACTACCTCAGTGTCATTTGTGAAGTCCTATCACTGAAGGGGACACTGGCTTCATGCCATGTGCTGGAAGATGAGTGGCCGGTTGTAGTCCAACCGGCCGGTACCCATTAGTTTTTACGTTGGAACTCGCTGGTTGGCGACCACTTAGGCCAGTCCTTGCTTTCGGCAATATCAAAACCGACTTCAAAGAACATGCGGGTGTCTTGTTCAACGCCACCAAAGTCCCAGCTTTCGCGGAACTGGTCACATACCTGGTGGTAGCAACCACGAGTGATCACTTGAGTACGTTTGCGGTAGGTTGCGGTGTTTTCATCCCAGCTATCTACGCCACCTTTGGCATACAGGGCGGGAACGCCTTTTTTAGCCAGGCTGAAGTGATCTGAGCGATAGTAGTAACCGGCTTCCGGTCTGTCTTCCTGGGTCAGATAACGTCCCTGGCCTTTGGCGGCTTTTTCCAGGTAAGTCTCTAGTTCAGACTTGCCTTTACCGACGACGGCTACGTCTTTAGTACGACCCAGAATATTCATGGCGTCCATATTCAGGTTAGCCACGGTTTTGTTCAACGGAATAACCGGGTGCTCGGCATAGTAAGCTGAGCCCAGCAATCCTTGCTCTTCGGCAGTGACTGCCAGGAAGGTAATAGAACGCTCAGGGGCTTGTTTTAAGGTGGTAAAGGCTTCAGCCATTTCCAGCAGCGCAGCGGTGCCGGTGGCGTTGTCGTGGGCGCCATTATAGATATGGTCGCCGTTGAGGCTTTCATCTTTACCTAAATGATCCCAGTGGGCGGTATAAATAATATGCTCATCAGGCTGGGTGCGACCGGGCAGGGTAGCAATCACGTTGCTGCTGGTGGAACGCTTAAGTGTGCTCTTAACGGTAACCGATGTGGTGACACCTAAAGGCTGAGCGATGGGGCCCTGCTGCGCCTTGGCTTTCATTTCTGCGAAGTTCATACCGGCTTCGGCGAAAAGGGCCTTAGCGGCATCCAGGTCTATCCAACCTTCAACGGCAACCCGACCTGCGTTACCGTCTGCACTGGCCAGACTGTACTGTGGGCCGCTCCAGCTGTTACCTACTACTGACCAACCGTAAGAGGCAGGTTCTGTTTCATGAATAATCAAGGCACCTGCAGCGCCTTGGCGGCTGGCTTCTTCGTATTTGTAAGTCCAGCGGCCATAATAGGTCATGGTTTTACCCTGGAACTTGCCGCTGTCTGGGTTTTCAAACCCCGGGTCGTTAACCAGAATCACCACGGTTTTACCTTTTACGTCCAGGCCTTCGTAATCGTTCCAGTCATACTCAGGGGCGTTAACGCCATAGCCGACAAACACCAGCTCTGAGTTGTCTAACGACACGCTTTCCTGCTCACGTTTGGTAGCAACCACCATGTTCTCTTTATACTTCAGAGTCTGGTTGCCCAGTTGCAGGGTAACATTGGGATTGGCGGTGATTTCCAGCAGGTTTACCGACTGCAAATAGCTGTCACCGTTACCGGGCTTGAGGCCCAAACGCTTAAATTCACTGACCAGATAATCGACGGTCTTTTCTTCGCCCAGAGTGGTGGGCAGGCGGCCTTCAAATTCGTCAGATGCCAGGGTTTTGGTATGCTGGGCCAGTTCGGCAGCGGTGATGCTGTCATAGGCCGTGGAGAAATTATTTGTAGTCGTTGAGGTGGATGTACAACCAAGCGCCAGGAAGAGTGGTGCAATAGCTACAGCCAATAGGTTTTTTTTCATTATCATCTCGTTTTGCATCACGTAAAATTCGGCTCAAGTATAGGTAAATCCAAGGATCAAGACTAGTCAGCCCATGTTGGACAACCGCCCAAAACCCGTTCACCTTGCGACCAGTGGCAAGAAAAATGCGACCACTGCCAGGCGATTTGCCCCTAATCTTCCCCAGGACTGGTCGGCAGAGGTATTTAATTGCCCTCCTTTTTCCTGGCTGGGGCAGTTATTTGATCTGAACAGCTTGGCTGGTTGGCCGGATTATCTGTGGTTGAACACGGATAAATCATTGCCAGTCAGCTTTGTACCTCAACAGCACTTAGACGAGCAGTCCCTTTGTTACGAGTCTTTTATCTCGCGTTATCAACAAGTGCCGACTCGTCCAAATAACTGGCATGATTTGTTTAATGCCCTGATATGGAAGCAGTTCCCCCGCAGTAAAGCGGCTTTAAATCGTTTGCATATGCGTGATATTGAAACCGAGGGAACAAGCCGGCGTACACCGAGACGCAACCGTATTACCCATTTCGATGAATGTGGCGTATTGCTGGTTTATACAACCGATACCATCCCCAATCTGTTGAGGCAGCACAGCTGGCAGCAGGCCTTTGTGGCCCATCGAAGCGAATGGGGGCAAGGAATACAAGCCCTGATATTCGGTCATGCCAATTACGAAATGCTGCTCAATCCTTATATTGGACTCACGGGCAAATGGCTGGGGATTGAGGTGCCAAAAGACTATTTTTGCTGGGATAAGAAGCTGCAGCTTGCCTATGTTGATGAAGAACTGCTGGCGCGTGTGGAAGAACAAGATTGCCTGGCGGAGCGGGGCGCGTTGTCGCCTTTGCCCTTGTTAGGGGTGCCTGGCTGGTGGGCTGATAACGAGGTGCCGTCATTCTATGACAATCAGGATTACTTTATGCCGAAAAGAAAATGAAAAAAATCTGTTATTAAATTTCGCCTTGTCTGACTATTAGCTCTGTGTAACCAATTTTATCGTTACTTTTACAATAATAAGCACTAAAGAGGGAAGGAGTTCGGGTTGTTATGATTGAAATTAAGGGGCTGGCCAAAAAGTTTGTGGTCGAGAATGTTAAAAAGCTCAGCGAGCAGGAAAAACAAGATCCCAGACTCAAAGGACGTTTTTTTCATTCTGTTGAAGATGTCAGTTTTCATTGTGAGCAAGGCCAGGTGCTGGGTTTGTTGGGACCTAACGGAGCTGGTAAAACCACAACACTGCGCATGTTGTCCACCGCCATTAAACCCACCGCGGGTAGTGTCAGTATCAATGGGGTGGATATTCTGGCCGAACCCTTGGTAGCCAGGCGCAAGATTGGCTTTCTATCCGGTTCTACCGGCTTATATGGGCGCTTGACCGGTCGTGAGAATATTGAGTATTTCGGCCGTCTGCACGGTGTTAGCGAGGCCGAGCTTAAGCAGCGTATTAACGAGCTGGCCGATCTTCTTGATATGCACAGTTTTCTGGACAGACGCAGTGAAAGCTTCTCCACAGGCATGAAACAAAAAACCTCTATTGCCCGGGCGGTGATCCACCAACCTGAAGTGGTGATTTTGGACGAACCCACCACCGGCCTGGATATTATGGCCACTCAAACCGTACTGGACTTTATCCGCCGTCTGAAGACGCAGGGAACACCGGTGATCTTCTCTACCCACCATTTAGATGAAGTGGATGAACTTTGTGACAAGGTCACGGTGATCGATAAGGGTCGTACCTGTTTTGATGGTTCGTTGCTGGACTTTAAAGGTTTGTCTTCTGGCTCTATGCATGAGTCATTCCTGACCACGATAAAAGGAGCAGAATAATGTGGTTGGTGTTTAAAAAAGAATTACTGGAACTGTTACGCGACCGAAAGACCTTGTTCTTTATGATCGCCTTACCTTTGTTGTTGTTTCCCCTGATTTTCGGTGCCTTCGGCTTTTTTGCCAGCAAGGCGGTGAAAGAGGCGGAAACCAAGGTGCTGAAGTACGCCATTGTTGGTGGCGAATATGCCAAGGGACTCAGTGACTCCCTTGCCGCGGCCAGCGATAAATTTGAGTTGGTTGAGGTGGGGGCGGATGCTGACTTTAAACAGTTGATCCGCGACGAAAGCATCGACTTTGCCCTGAAAGTGCCCAGCAACTACGACCAGCCGCTGCTGGAAGGCGGCCAGGCTACCTTAGTACTGGTATTGAATGATGCCGGCCTGAATATGGTGCAATCCAGGGTTAAGGAACTGGTGGATAGTCAGGTGGAGAACAAACGCCGTCAGGCTTTTGATGCCCTGGCGTTAAATGATTTCCAGCAAACCGGGTTACTGAAACCTGTGGTAATCGAAAAAGAAGATGTGGCGGACAGCCGTGAGAACTGGGGGGAGAAAATCGGTGGTTTCCTGCCTTATATTCTGTTCTTACTTTGTTTGCAGGGCGCCATGTATCCCGCCACCGATATGGGGGCGGGCGAAAAGGAAAGAGGCACGCTGGAAACCTTGCTTATCTCGCCCACCGAACGACATAAGCTGGTATTGGGTAAATTCCTAACCATTGCCTTTGCCGGTGTAACTTGTGCGTTGATGACCATATTGAGTATGGCGGTGTGGGGGATTGTTCTCAGTCAGGGCATGGCCATTAAGGTAGTCGGTGAGTTTATGAGCGCTATCAGTGCATTGGACTTTGTGCTGATGTTCCTGATGTTGGCACCCATTGCTGCGATTTTTGCGGCCTTACTGCTGAGCTTGTCCATCTATGCGCGCAGCTTTAAAGAAGCACAAAGCTATATGGGCAGCTTGATTATGGTGGCGATTTTACCCATTGTGATGGCGATGATGCCAGGGGTTGACCTCAAAGGCGGTTGGGCCTGGGTGCCTATTACCAATGTGGCCCTGGCTATCAAAGAGCTGATAAAAGGCACTATGGATTATGTTTCGTTGTTCGCCATTTTTGGTTCTACAGTCATGATTGCCGGTGCGCTTATCGCATTTTGCGTGTACTGGTTTAATCAGGAAAAAGTGCTGTTCAGATAGTAGTAAACAATCTGCTAGAAGCCCCGAATAGCCAGGCTATTCGGGGCTTTTTTGCTTGAGGGAGTGGGGGGCAGGCATTGCTGACAGTGGCTGAGGCGCTAAGGCCGTCTTGTAACGCTGTTACAAGGCGTCTTTCCAGCGCTGTTTGCCGACATGGCTTTTCAGCAATTCCAGGCATTCATCCACGACACTTAGCATTTCCTGATCTAAGGCTTGCTCCTGTTGGTTGCTAGCCCCTAAACCATGTTCCAATAACTGATCTAGCTTATCCGGCGTGACATCGAGCAGCAGATTAGCCAGGCTTTGCACCACAATATCTGACACCGCATTTTCCAGCATTTTCTCAACACTACCGCCCAGTACTGGTACCAGGCGTAACCGCGCTACCTGGGTATTATCCCGCACGGCCTTAGATACGCTGGCCTGTACGTGCTGTCGGACGATTTCACCGCTTTTTTCGTCGGTGAGGGTATGGCCCGAGTGCACCAACATCGACGCGAGCCACTGACACAACACCGGCCGGCGACTAGCCAGCACCTTATTGGTAATGTCGCTAAGTAAGGGCGAGCCCTGGCGCAAATCATCCTGGGCATCGGACAGTACTTTGATAACCACCCGGTCGCTGACTTCTTCAACAAACACCTGATAATAAAATGCCAAAAAGCGATAGGGTGCAGTGTCTTTAATATCAATGATTTGGTATTTCTGTAAGCGGTAGAGAATGGAAAAGAGGCGTAAAAAACGTAGAAATCTGGCACCTCCCACCGGGATGCAGCCCACCAGATCGTACCAATGAATAAAAGGATAAAAATACCAGCGCAGATAATCCTTGCGTTTAATGGCCACTATCCAGCGCAGCATAAACTCGCTGAGGAATATGCCCACAAACACCAGATCAATCAGAATAAAATTGGCGTGCAGTGGCTTATACCAGTCAAGCAGAGAGGGGGAGAGTTGATTTAACGACTGGCGCACCATATCGGTGGCATAAAGTGAGTCGAATAGGATAAGGGCCAAATTGAGAATCAGCAGGCCCAGCATAAAGAAGTCCAGTAGAAGCCAGGTACCTTGGTGGCTTTCCCTGAGTCGCTTTACACTGAAATTAAGCATAGTGGGGGAGGAGTTAAATGTTAGGTGTGAGGTGAAGAGGCGTTATTTAGTTTACGTATGAGTCCACCCAGCAGCGCAAATATTACCTCCAGGCGATCCATGTGTGGTTTGGTGTTAGAACAAAAGCCGAGTTTATCTGCAAGCATCAGTTGGGTTTCCAATTCACTCAATGAGCCTCTGGCGATAACCAAAAAATGTTTAAATTCTAAGTTACTCTCTCTGGCTGCGCCCTCGGCAATGTTTGATGGCACAGACACGGCAGCTCTGCGCATCTGTGAAATCAAACAAAATTGTTCCGAACGAGGGAAAGTGTGTGTGAGTGCGTAAATGTGTTCAACCAATTCCATAGAGTGCTGCCACACTAGCAAGTCATGATGTTTTCTCACTCCTCCCACCTCACTCAGATCCGAGTCACATCCACATGCACTTTCAGCTTCTGGCCGGGTTGCAGATACTTCTTGGCGTTAAGCTGATTCCAGCGTGCTAAATCATCTACCCCTACCTTAAACTTGCTGGCGATACGCGCCAGGGAATCGCCGTTCCTGACTGTGTAAGTCAGGGTGCGCATAATGGCGTTATCAGATTGGGTGCTGGAGACTTTATTTACCCAAATCACCAGCTTTTTGCCTGGCATTAAAGGATCGGTAGGAGCCATACCATTCCATTTGGCCAGATTACGCACATTCACATGGTACTTGCGGCTTAGTTCCCACAGGGTATCGCCGCTTTTCACTTGGTGGGTTAATTGGTAAGACGCACGCGGCTTGGCTTGGGTGTCGGCCAGGCGTTGTTCTGCGGACAGGCTGTAATAGTCCTGGGATTTGAGGGCGACAGGGATAAGCAGATGGTCGCCGGAGCGGATCATATTGCCCTTTAGCTCATTAACCTGCTGAATCACATCTGTAGAGGTGTGGTATTTCTTGGCCAACTTGAGCAGGCTGTCACCGCTTTTTACCTGATGGCGAACCCAGTTCAGGCGTTTAGACTCGTCCAACTCGTTGAGGGCAATCATAAAGCTATCGACTTTTTCCAAGGGCAGCAGCAAGGTATGCGGTCCTTTAGGATCCGTTGCCCAGCGGTTGTACCCAGGATTTAAGGCATGCAGTTCCTTAACACTCAGCCCTGCTAAATCCGCCGCCAGGGCCAAATCAATTTGTGAGCCTACATCGACCACACCAGTTACCTGACGATTCTCAATGGGTAACCACTTTGCGTTCCACTCATCGGCATTTTTCAGGATATTGGCCAGCGCCAGTAACTTAGGTACATAGGCGCGGGTTTCGCGGGGCAGATCCAATGACCAGAAGTCGATGTTTTTACCTTTACGCTTATTGCTTTTGATTGCCCTGGCTACCCGGCCTTCACCACTGTTATAGGCGGCCAGTGCGTGTAACCAGTCGCCATCAAACATGTTGTTCAGATAGACCAGATAATCCAGGGCCGCCTGGGTGGAGGCTAACACATCACGACGACCGTCGTACCACCAACTCTGGCGCAACCCAAAGCGTTTACCGGTTTCTGGCACAAACTGCCACATGCCGGCAGCGCGGCCGTGGGAGTAAGCAAAGGGGTCAAAGGCACTTTCTACTATGGGCAATAAGGCCAGTTCCATGGGCAGATTGCGTTTTTCCAGCTCTTCAACAATCAGGAACAAAAAGGGCGCGGCGCGCTTGCTGACCCTGTCCATATATTTAGGATGTTTGAGATACCAGTTCTGCTGCACTTCTACGCGGCGGTCATCGGGTACCTCAAAGGTCAGTTGGGTAGCAATACGTGACCATAAGTTTGTGACTTGCTGCACGTCTTTTGGATGATCGATAAGTTCCGGTACGGTCTCTATCGGGTGATTGATCTCTTCCACCGGGTGGGTAACCGGGATAGTGCCTTCTTGGGCGACCTGACAGGTTTCGCTGTTGTGCTCAGCCTCTTCGCAGGCTTGCATCACCTGGGCGGCGATTTCCAGTTCGTTGTTCTGTTGCTCATCAACCTGGCTTATTTCTTCGGTGGTCATACAGCCACCAAGCCCCAATAAGGGGATAATAAACAGCAATTTTTTCATGGGCTTAGCTGATTCTCTCGTGTTGTTGACGCAACCAAGTCATTACTTAGGAGCTTGTCTGCTGTCTTGCGTTATCTTGTTTGCTACCGCGTCAGGCGGTAGATAATGCAGCCATTGTAAGGCTTAAAAATGATCTTTCCAGCCCCGTAAACCGGCAAATACGTCCACTGGGGAATTGGCTTTTATACCTTGGTATTGTTCAACTTGTGAACGAATTTGTTCGTTGTCACAGCGCAAAAACGGATTGATGGCCTTTTCAAGGCCGATATGGCTGGGCAGGGTTGGGAGGTTGTCCTCGCGCTGCTTATCCGCCCAGTGACTGTATTCCTTAAGAGCCTGATTATCTGGCTCAGCCGCCTTGGCAAAGCGCAAATTGGCCTGAGTGTACTCGTGAGTACAATAGACTTTGGTGTCATCCGGCAGTGCGGCCAATGTATTCAGTGACGCATACATCTGTTCTGGCGTGCCTTCAAACAAACGCCCACAGCCCCCACTGAACAAGGTGTCTCCACAGAACAGACCGACCTGAGGATGATAAAAAGCGATATGGTCTATGGTGTGACCAGGCAACAGCATGACCTTGAAGTCCAATTCAAGCGTGCTAATAGAGCAGCTTTTCTCAGGGCTAACATATTGATTCACCAAAGGCACACGGGGGGATTGCAAACCATGAATGGCCACATCCGGATACGCGGCCAGCAGGGCTTTTAAGCCGCCAATATGATCGGCATGGTGGTGAGTAATGAGAATGTCGGTTAGCTGCAGTTGCTGCGCTTTTAAAAAAGCTAAGGCCGGCGCTGCCTCCCCTGGGTCAACCAATATAGCTTGTTGGTGTGAATGTATGCACCAGATGTAGTTATCGGTAAAAGCGGGAATAGCGGAAACAGTCAGCATCAAGAGATATCACTTAAAAAAACACCACAGACAACAGCGTAACAGCTCTACAATAAAACTGGTATGCTAGGTGTCTAAGACAGCCAAACAGCCTGACGGTTCCTATGAAGCCGGCTCTGACCAGCAAAAAGCCTCGTTATCCCACTTCCTGGCAAGACCTACCCAGTGGTTTGCTATTGCAGCAAGTGGTGGCTGAGCGTTTGCGGGAGCCCAGTCGTCATTGGTTTGGCTACCATCTTTTGCAGGTCGGGCAGCTAAGTGCATCTATCGCATTGCCCGAATGTCCGATTAAACACAAAGTCTCTGTACATAATGGCCTGGGGAAAGCGCCTGGTATAACAGCCAAAACCCGTCAGTTGCCTATTATGGAGCGCTGCATTGATGCCTGTGTTCTGGCCTTTGAACTGGACTTTGCCCAGGATCCACACCAAATCCTGCGCGAGGTAAACCGGGTGATGATGCCTGATGGGCACTTGGCCCTGATCGGCTTTAATCCGCTGAGTCTGGCAGGGCTTGCCAAATACATTCCGCTGCGTGCCGATAGCCTGCTGCATGATGCGCGCTGCTTCTCCATGATGCGTATTAAAGACTGGATGCATTTGCTTGGCTTTGAAATTGTCGAGGAGCGCTGTCTGCTGCACACCGAACTGCTGTTTGACCGTCAGGTCAATCCAGACAATAAATTCCAGCGCTGGGCCAGCCATTACTGCCGCTGGTTTGGTTCGGTCTATATTCTGATTGGTAAGAAGCGCGAAATTCCCCTTTCGTTGCAAAAGCCCAAGTGGTCCCCCAAACCGGCCTTTATCGCCAAACAGGCCAACATATAAAAAAAGCGCCCTGGGGCGCTTTTTTAACTTACTTTACTTTCATACCCGGCTGGGCACCGCTGTGCGGCTCTAAGATCCAAAGGTCTTTACCGCCGGGGCCTGCTGCCAGCACCATGCCTTCAGACAAACCGAAACGCATCTTACGCGGGGCCAGATTGGCCACCATCACGGTCAGCTTGCCTTCCAGATCTTCGGGCTGATAAGCGGACTTGATACCGGCAAATACCTGGCGGGTTTCGCCACCTAAATCCAGTTGCAGGCGCAATAACTTATCCGCACCTTCCACGTGCTCGGCCTTGGCAATTTTGGCGATACGCAAGTCAACTTTGGCGAAATCATCAAAGCTGATGGTGTCACCAATAGGGTCTTTGCCCAGCGGGCTATCTGCTGCAGGGCCTGATGTTTTGGCTTGCAGGTTTTCTTTGGAGGCTTCAATCACGGCATTGACCTTGTCGATGTCTACACGTTGCATCAGCGCTTTAAAGGCATTGATGTTGTGGTTAGTTAGTACGCTTTGCGCAGAACTCCAGTCCAACTGGTCGTTTAAGAACAGCTCGGCTTGCTCAGCCAGTTTTGGCAGGACGGGTTTCAGATACACCAGCAGAATGCGGAACAGGTTGATACCCAGCGAGCAGACTTGCTGGGTCAGCAGTTGCTTGTCCTCATCCTTAATCGTTACCCAGGGGGCTTGCGCATCAATATATTGGTTGGCTTTATCGGCCAGGGCCATGATCTCGCGGATAGCACGGTTGTACTGGCGCTTTTCATACGCCAGGGCAATAGCGTCACTGGCATTTTGGAACTCGGCAATTAGCGCAGGTTCGGGCAGTTCGCCAGCCAGTTTGCCGTCGAACTTTTTGCTGATAAAGCTGGCGCAGCGGCTGGCGATATTGACGACCTTACCCACCAGATCCGAGTTAACCTTAGTCACGAAGTCTTCAAAATTCAGGTCGATGTCCGTGACCCCTTCGCTTAGCTTGCTGGCGAAGTAGTAACGCAGATATTCAGGATTTAAATGATCAAGATAGGTGCGACCCTTAATAAAGGTACCACGCGACTTGGACATTTTGGCACCGTTGACGGTTACAAAACCATGCACGTTGACGCCGGTGGGCTTACGGAAACCCGCGCCTTCGAGCATGGCCGGCCAGAACAGGCAATGGAAGTAGGTAATATCCTTGCCGATAAAGTGATACAACTCGGTGTCGGTGCCTTTGTTCCAGAAGCTGTCAAAGTCCACGCCGTGGGTATTGCAGTAGTTTTTAAAGCTGGCCATATAGCCAACGGGCGCATCTACCCATACATAGAAGTATTTGCCAGGGGCATCGGGAATTTCAAAGCCAAAGTAGGGCGCATCACGGCTGATGTCCCACTGCTGTAGACCGTCTTCAAACCATTCTTGCAGTTTGTTAGCCATTTCTTCCTGAATGGCACCACTTTTCAGCCAGTCTTTGAGCATGCCTTCAAATTGCGGCAGGTCGAAGAAGTAGTGCTCGGAGTCTTTCAGCACCGGTGTGGCACCTGATACCACAGAGCGCGGATTTTTCACTTCTGTCGGGCTGTAGGTGGCACTACAAACATCACAGCTGTCACCGTTTTGATCTTCGGCGCCGCAGCTTGGGCAGGTGCCTTTGATAAAACGATCCGGCAGGAACATCTGTTTTTCCGGGTCGTATAGCTGG
Source organism: Bowmanella pacifica (assembly GCF_014645355.1). Classification (GTDB taxonomy): domain Bacteria; phylum Pseudomonadota; class Gammaproteobacteria; order Enterobacterales; family Alteromonadaceae; genus Bowmanella; species Bowmanella pacifica. The sequence goes on from NZ_BMLS01000005.1 coordinate 313,621, forward strand.
CTGATGGTACGTTTGCTAATATAGCCGGCGTCGTTAAGGCGGCGATAAATCAGCTCCGACAGCTCACGGTTTTCCGGCGAGTGGGTGACATAGTAGTTGTCATACTCCACGTGAAAGTCCAGCAGGTCCTGATGGTGTTCAGCGCGGGTTTGCTCCACCATTTGCTCTGGGCTGATACCCAGTTCCTGGGCTTTAAGCATAACTGGCGTGCCGTGGGCATCGTCGGCGCACACGCTGTAGCACTGGTGACCGCGCATTCGCTGAAAACGGGTCCAGATATCCGTTTGAATATGTTCCAGCAGGTGGCCCAGGTGAATGGAGCCATTTGCATAGGGAAGGGCACTGGTAACCAGAATTTTACGTTGCGAATCTGCCATAACCGCCTTAAGAATCTTAGTAGAGGGTGGAGTTTGAAAAGAGGCAAATGTTACCCAAATCTGCGCCCTAATCATAGTTCTCTGTAAGTTGTAGCAAGGAGTTCACCGTTGTTTTTTAAAAAACGCCATCCTGGCACCGATATTTCGCCTTTTGTTGCCTGTGTCGCAGGTTTTTTCTCATTGCCGGAACAAAAGGTGGCCGACTGGTTTATGCCACAAGCGGGTGGTTGGATTTTGACCCTGCCATTTGCTTGTTCCTCCCAACATCAGGCCTTGAGCACAGCCCTACAAAAGCTCGAAGGGGGCGAAAAGATTCAGCTTCGTCAGAATGTGAGTTTTGGCGGCGATGCCAAGCGCGGGCATAGGGCGATTCGCAACTTACTGGCGGTGGCGTCGGGAAAAGGCGGCGTGGGTAAGTCCACGACTACTATTAATTTGGCACTGGCACTGGCCAGCGAGGGCGCCAGAGTGGGGATTCTGGATGCCGATATTTATGGCCCGTCTATTCCCATTATGCTGGGTAATGCCGGTGAGCATCCCGAGTCCAGTGACAATCGCCATATGCAGCCGCTTCGGGCCCATGGGCTGGTGGCCAACAGCATCGGTTATCTGGTGCCGGCCGACGATGCCGCGGTATGGCGCGGCCCCATGGCCAGTAAAGCCCTGCAGCAACTGCTGAATGAAACCCTGTGGCCCGAATTGGATTATCTGCTGATAGATATGCCGCCCGGTACCGGCGATATCCAGCTCACCCTGGCCCAGCAAGTGCCGGTGTCCGGCGCGCTGGTGGTGACTACACCGCAGAATATTGCCCTGGCCGATGCACAAAAGGCCATCGCTATGTTTAACAAGGTTAAGGTGCCGGTATTGGGGGTGCTGGAGAATATGAGCTACCACCAATGTGAGCAATGCGGACATAAAGAGTTTTTGTTTGCCCAGGGCGGTGGTGAGCGCATCAGTGGGCAAAATAGTGTACCGCTTTTAGGACATATTCCACTGGATATTCATATTCGTGAATACACGGATGCCGGCAAGGCCTTGATTGTGGATAAGCCCGACAGCCCTATCAGCCAGGCTTATGGGGCATCAGCCCGGCAGTTGGCCAGGCAGTTGTATATTAACGGGCTGAATAACGCCCAAGCTATCGATATCAGTATAAAAGAAGCTGATTAAAAGCATTGAATCTAAACGGGGGCGCAGGAATAATGACGGCCTCACACTTTTGTGCCCCGATTTCACCTGCCAACCGAGAATCACCATGCGTTTATGCGATAAAGACATCAAATCCTGGCTTAATGAAGGCAAGATCCAGATTCAGCCTATGCCCGAAGACAATATGATCAGCGGGGTAACCGTGGATATTCGTCTGGGCAATAAGTTTCGGGTATTTGAAGACCACGCAGCGCCTTATATCGACTTAAGTGGCAAACGCGAAGAGATGGAAGCGGCGCTGGAGTCGGTAATGAGTGACGAGATTGAAATCGCCGACGGCAAAGCCTTCTTTTTACATCCTGGCGAATTGGCCCTGGCGGTCACGCTGGAATCGGTGACCTTACCGGCCAACGTCGTGGGCTGGTTGGATGGCCGTTCATCACTGGCGCGTCTGGGCTTGATGGTGCATGTGACTGCACACCGTATTGACCCCGGTTGGTCTGGTAATATCGTACTGGAGTTTTTCAACAGCGGTAAGCTGCCATTGGCCTTGCGCCCGAATATGAAAATTGGCGCGCTAAGCTTTGAGGTTTTGTCTGATTTTGCGGAAAAACCTTATAACGCCCGTCTGGACGCCAAATACAAAGATCAGAAGGGGGCCATTGCCAGCCGCATCAGCTCCGATAGCAACCGCAATTAAGCCTGGTTACCGATAAAATTGTACAGAGCTTGCCCAGGATGCACAGATAATCGGCAAACAAACTTTTTTCTGTCATCTGGGCATTGCAAAGCCGGACAAAATAAGTAAACTTTGCAGCCTCTTCAGTCGGCGTGTAGCGCAGCTTGGTAGCGCACTGTCATGGGGTGTCAGGGGTCGGAGGTTCAAATCCTCTCACGCCGACCATTTTCTCTCTTTCTGATGCCCGCAGAATCTAAAATCTTCCTTTGC
>NZ_BMLS01000006.1 GCF_014645355.1 Bowmanella pacifica
CGGGTGGTCAGGAGAAAACCCAATAAATACCCCACAAAGAAAAATGCCAGTCAGCTTAACTGACTGGCATTAGGCCAATCGGCCCGTTTTTGATGGTTAAATTACCGCTCTCGCTTAACGGATCACTTCAACACCGCCCATATACGGGCGCAGCGCATCCGGGATCTCAACACTGCCATCGGCTTGCTGGTAGTTTTCCAAAATGGCCACTAAGGTACGGCCGACCGCTAACCCTGAGCCATTCAAAGTGTGCAGTAATTCGGGTTTACCGGTTTCAGGGTTACGGTAACGGGCCTGCATACGGCGCGCCTGGAAATCCACCATATTTGAGCATGAAGAGATTTCACGGTACGTGTTCTGCGCGGGCAACCACACTTCCAGATCGTATGTTTTACTCGAGCCAAAGCCCATATCACCGGTGCAAAGCAGCATTTTACGATAGGGTAAGCCCAATAAACGCAGGACCTTCTCGGCGTGCTCGGTTAGCTCTTCGAGGGCCTCAAAAGAGGTCTCAGGCTTAACCAACTGAACCAACTCCACTTTGTCAAACTGATGCTGACGAATCAAACCACGGGTATCACGGCCATAGGAGCCGGCTTCACTGCGAAAACAAGGCGTGTGCGCCGTCATCTTAAGGGGCAACTGCTCTGCTGGGAAAATTTCATCACGCCCCAGATTGGTCAAAGGGACCTCAGCGGTGGGGATCAGGCTCAAGCCCTGCCCCTCTTCCGTGGCAGGCTTAGTATGAAACAGATCTTCGCCGAATTTAGGCAATTGGCCGGTACCAAATAAACTGTCCGCGTTGACCAGATACGGGACATACATTTCCTGATAGCCATGTTCGCTGGTATGCAGATCCAGCATAAACTGGGTTAAGGCACGATGCAGACGGGCAATTTTACCGCGCATAACCACAAAACGCGCACCACTGAGCTTAACCCCAGCCTCAAAGTCCAGCCCTTTATCCAGCGCCGTCGCCACATCAACATGATCTTTGATATCAAAGTCAAACTGACGCGGGGTTCCCCAGCGGCTGATTTCTTTGTTCTCGTCTTCATCCCGTCCCACTGGCACGGACTCATGTGGCAAGTTAGGCAGTGCCTGCGACAGTTGGCTGATTTCGTCTAACAGCGCATCCAGTTCGGTTTTCGCACTGTCCAGTTCATCGCCCAGCTTGCCCACTTCGGCCAATAAAGGCGCGATATCTTCACCGGCAGCCTTGGCTTTGCCTATATTCTTGGAACGTACGTTACGCTCATTCTGCAATTCCTGGGTGCGAACCTGCAGTGCCTTACGTTTTTCCTCAAGGGACTGAAAGGTTGCCACATCCAGGGTGAAGCCGCGGGTGGCAAGGCGCTGCGCGGTTGTCTCGATATCGCTGCGCAAAAAATTCGGGTCTAACATGCTGTGTGATTAACCTTTGTTTATGATCAATTTAATTCCCAGCCACGCCGCTAACAGGCAGCACAGCAGGTTTAACACAATATTGCCCACGGCTTTCATCCATGCGCCTTGTTGCATCAGCAACAGGGTATCCAGGGAAAACGTGGAAAATGTGGTCAGGGCGCCAATAAAGCCAATGCTAAGAAAGGTTCGCCAAGGGTGGCCTGCCACATACTCGCTTTCGATCAGGCCATACACTATGCCTATCATCAAAGAGCCGAGAATATTGACGGCCAGTGTACCAAAGGGAAAGCCTTTACCAAACCATTGCAAAGTCAGTTGCGAGATAAAATAACGTAAGCAGGCGCCCATGGCCCCTCCAGCGGCAATGGTCGCGTATAAAGCAAAACTATTACTTATAACGTTGCTGCTCACTTTGCTCGTCCTGCTCTCGCAAATAATCCAGTTTGGCACGGATCTGTTTTTCCAGCCCCCGTTCATTAGGCTGATAATAGCGTTGATTTGCAAGCTGTGGCGGCAGGTAACATTCACCGGCCGCGTAAGCCCCAGGCTCATTGTGGGCATAACGGTATTCGCTGCCGTAGCCCTGCTCTTTCATCAGCTTGGTTGGGGCGTTACGTAAATGATGCGGCACCTCAAAATTAGCCTGTTCTCTGGCGTCTTGGCGTGCTTGTTTAAAGGCCGTGTACAGGGCATTACTTTTAGCCGCACAGGCACAATAGACCAATGCCTGTGCAATAGCCCGTTCCCCTTCTGCCGGCCCAACCCGATGAAAGATATCCCAGGCATTCAGACATACCTGCAAGGCTCTAGGGTCTGCATTGCCGATATCTTCAGAGGCGATAGCCAATAACCGCCGGGCCGCCACTAATGGGTCGCATCCCGCCTCCAGCATACGGGCATACCAATACAAAGCACCATCCGGGGAGGAACCTCTTACGGACTTATGCAAGGCGGACAGCATATCGTAAAACTGATCGCCTCCTTTATCGAATGAGGCCACCTTGCCGCCTACAGCGTCGCGCACGGTCGCAACACTCACCAAGCCTTGTTCGGCAAAATCCGCTGACAACTCAAGGTAATTCAGTACACGCCGTCCATCACCATCAGCAAGTTCGGTCAACAGTTGACGTGCATCATCAGCCAAGGTGATGCCGTTAAAGCGGCTATCCTGCATCGCCCTAACCAACATCCAATCCAGATCCGCGGCTTCAAGCTTCTTAAGCAGATACACCCTGGCTCGGGATAACAACGCCCCATTGAGTTCAAACGAGGGATTTTCGGTAGTGGCGCCGATAAAAATCACCGTACCATCTTCAATATGGGGTAAAAACGCGTCCTGCTGGCTTTTGTTAAAGCGGTGGACTTCGTCTACGAACAATAAGGTTTTCTTACCGAGTGACAAGGCCTGGTGGCGGGCATTGTCGATGGCTTGACGGATTTCCTTGACCCCCGAGGTCACTGCCGAGATGCGTTCAACATGGGCATCACAATAGCCGGCAATCAATTCGGCCAGGGTGGTTTTTCCTGTCCCAGGCGGGCCCCAAAGGATCATAGAATGGGCTTTACCCTGCTCAATAGCCCTTCGTAGCGGTTTCCCCTCGCCAAGAATATGCTGCTGCCCGGCGTAGTCTTGCAAGCGTTTTGGCCGCATTAATGCGGCCAGTGGCTGATAGGGGTTATCCTGGCCAAAGTCCAGTTGCTGGGTCATGGTTTTGGCAAGCTTCCGGTCTGCACCTGGCGTTGATCATCCAGTTCGTAACCATCGGGAAGCGCGAAGCGAAACAGCTCTGCCGGTAACGAGGCGTTTTGCTGGATATCAGAAAAATCCAGGGTGCTGGTTTGCTGCTGCCTATCCAACAGGCTCAGTGAAACCAGAGTTTTTCCGTCAAATTTCAGGGTCAGGGTGTCAATCTGGCTGTCCTGATTGTGGCTGCGAATCTGGAAACTGGCGCCCTCGGCAGTCACCGCGAAGTCCTGCCAATGCTGACTGTCCGGCTGTGCCAATAAAATCAGCGGATTATCTGCCACTGTCGTCTGCTGGTCCATGACAATGGCTTGTTCGACGAAGGGATCAACATGCCAGACAGCTTGGCCGTCTGCAATCAACAGCGTCTCATGGGGCGCAAATAACTCCCAGCGCAATTGATTGGGCTGCTGAAGTTGCAATTTACCTGTTGCTTCCTGAACGTGCTGCCCTTGCCCATCCACAACCTGCTGAGAAAAATTAGCCTGAAAACTTTGCAATGCATGCAGTCTGCTTTTGAGGCTATCGGCAGCGTCATCAGCCAAAACTGGCATGGCCAGGACACACAAACTGGTTAGAAATATTTTCTTCATACACACTTCTTGGTAATTCACACAGTCACATTGTGACAAGTTAAACTGACCATTGCCTGAATGCGACCTGTCGTAACATCAAACCGGTGGCGGCGCTAATACTTCGCGGTTGCCGTTATGGCCTTGCGCACTCACAACACCACACATCTCCATCTGCTCAACAATTCGCGCTGCGCGGTTGTAGCCAATTCTGAACTGGCGCTGCACGCTGGACACTGATGCCCGGCGACTTTGGGTCACAAAGGCGACAGCTTCGTCATACAGTGGGTCTGATTCAGCGTCATCGCCTTCGGCTTGCTCTCCAGGCAGCAACACTTCAGCGCTACCCTCTCCACTTAATATTTCGTCGATATAATTCGGTTTACCGCGTTTCTGCCAGTCGGCCACCACCGCATGTACTTCGTGATCATCCACAAAAGCGCCATGTACCCTGGTCGGTACACCGGTGCCTGGCGGTAAATACAGCATATCCCCTTGTCCCAGCAAGGCTTCTGCGCCCTGCTGATCGAGGATAGTTCGGGAGTCAATCTTAGATGACACCTGGAAAGCAATACGTGTGGGAATGTTGGCTTTGATAAGACCGGTAATGACATCCACAGACGGGCGTTGAGTAGCCAGCACTAAATGAATACCGGCAGCCCTGGCCTTCTGAGCAATACGGGCAATAAGCTCTTCCACTTTTTTGCCGACAATCATCATCATATCGGCAAATTCGTCCACCACTACCACAATGCTGGGCAGCTTTTCCAAATCTGGCGCTTCGGGATCCATACTCTGCTCTGGCTTCCACAGCGGGTCCTTAATCGGTTCACCGGCTTCAATGGCCTCCGCAATCTTAGCGTTGTAGCCTTTAAGGTTACGTACCCCCAGCGCAGACATCAGACGATAACGACGTTCCATTTCCCCCACACACCAGCGCAGAGCATTGGCCGCCTCTTTCATATCGGTGACCACTTCCGCTAACAGATGAGGAATCCCCTCATAAACTGACAACTCCAACATTTTGGGGTCAATCATTATCAGCCGCACATCTTCGGGGCTGGATTTATACAGTAGCGACAGGATCATCACGTTGACGCCCACCGACTTACCAGAGCCTGTAGTACCAGCCACCAACAAATGGGGCATTTTTGCCAGATCCACCACCACAGGTTTTCCGGCAATATCCTTACCCAGTACCATGGTCAGGTTAGAGGCAGATTTTTGGAAAGTATCACACTCAATGACTTCGGACAGACGAACCATTTCACGATGTTTATTCGGCAGTTCCAGGCCAATCACAGATTTCCCCGGAATGACCTCCACCACCCGCACCGATATGGCCGACAAAGCACGGGCCAAATCTTTAGCCAGCGAAGAAATCTTGGCAACCTTCACCCCAGGGGCTAAATCCAGTTCGAAACGCGTGATCACAGGGCCCGGATATACCCCCACTACTTTGGCCTCGATGTTAAAGTCCAGAAGTTTAGCTTCAACCAGACGAGAAGCGGCTTCCAGCTCTTCAGGGGAGATAGGGTTTTTCACCTTGTCGGGACGATCGAGAAGATCAAAGGGCGGGCGCTCCCCTTCCACGGCGAATTCCTGTTCCAGTTCTGCCAGGGTTTTAGGTTTATCTTTGGTCGGCTTCGTTTTCACGGCAGGCGCCGCAGCAGGCGTGGCTTTTACTGGCTCCGGCTGTTCAAAAACCGCCACATCATCAAAGCTAGGTTCATCATCCAGAGTAAAGACCGGCTCCATAACAGGTTCACGTCTTATCACAGGGTCAACCGCAGGTTCCTGACGTGCGGCGACCGGCGCTTCCACAACCTCATCATCTTGCGGTTCCACTGCCTTGGCTCGCTTAGGCAAACTGGGTACCTGCATATCCTGAAGCATGGCCGGTAGCCTGCCAAGCCAACGTAAGCCACTGATAGTCCAATCGCCAAGGTGGTCAACCAGCGCTAACCAGGACAGTCCTGTCATTAAGGTCAATCCGGTACATAAAAAACACAGCAACAGCAGCGTCGTACCCGCCAGATTAAAATAGGGTAACAAGCGCCCACTGATGGCATCTCCTACAAAACCACCCGCGGAGAATACATAGATATCATCTGCATTGAGGCTAAACAGCGCCGTGGCACCAATTATCGATAAAATACAGCCAATCAGCCGCAGGCCTATAGTAAGGTAATCCAGTTCCAGCAAATCTTTGGTTTGCTGAAATAAAAACCAGCCTAGCAAGGCAATGCCAAATGGAAAAGCGTAGGCAATATAACCAAAGCTATTTAAGAGGATGTCTGCAAACCAGGCACCAATAGAGCCCGCTGCATTTTGCACGTCTTCACGAAAACCCGCCTGGCTCCAGCTTGGGTCGGCGGGGTCAAAAGAGGCCAAAGCGAGCAACAGGTACAGCGCAAACATGCTGCACACTATCATGCCCACTTCCATAATCCGTTGGATACCAGAAAGTCGCGCCATAATCATTTAATTGTTATATATAAATTGCCACTGCAAACAACCTGCAAAGATACCAGCCACATTCGCAAAATCCTAGCGTAGTGGCTCATAAACCCTGTTTTTATTGCCAGTATTTTCACGGTTGAACAAATCTTGTTCGGGGTGTCGCTAAACGCCAACAGCAGGTGGGATTATTTGAGGTTAATTTTCAAAATGCCGGTATGCTTCACTTCTTCCATTACCACGTAGGTTCGCGACTCACTGACACCAGGCAAGCTCAGTAAGGTATCGCCCAGCAACTTTCGGTAGCTGGACATGTCCGCCACTCTGGCTTTGAGCAAAAAGTCGAAATCCCCTGCTACCAGATGGCATTCCTGAATATCGTCAAGTTTACGAACCGCAGCAGAAAATTCTGCGAAGATGTCGGTGGATGTCTTGGTTAAGGTTATCTCAACAAAGACTAACATGGCCGCACCAAGCTTGGCCGGTTCAACCTTGGCGTGATAGCCTGTTATGTACCCTTGTTGCTCCAAACGCCTGACCCGTTCTAAGCAAGGTGTGGCACTTAGGCCAACCCGACGGGATAATTCCACGTTGGAAAGACGGCCATCTTTTTGCAGCTCCACCAAAATATTACGGTCGATACGGTCAAGATGTTTAGGGGTTTTAACAAGCATACAAAGTTCCGACAAATCGACGTTTAGCAGGATTATATGCCGAAATTAACATTTTTTCAGCATACTCTTCCGTAAATCTTTTCATATACTTCACAACCCCATTTTTCCGCAAAGGTTAAACAGAACATGTTGATCGGTGTACCCAAAGAAATAAAAAATCATGAATACCGTGTAGGACTGACGCCCGCTGCCGTAAAGGAATTTGTCACCCACGGCCATAACGTGGTTGTGCAGAAAGACGCTGGCACAGCCATTGGCTTTACTGATGATCAGTATGTGGCTGCAGGCGCAACCATCAGTGATAAGGCAGAAAGCATTTTCGACAACGCTGAAATGATCGTGAAGGTCAAAGAGCCTCAGCCCAACGAATGTAAGATGCTGAGCAAGGGGCAAACCCTCTACACCTACCTGCATTTAGCACCTGATCCAACGCAAACAGAGCTGTTGGTAGCGTCCGGCGCTACCTGTATTGCTTATGAAACTGTTACTGATGCTCGCAATGGTTTGCCATTGTTGGCCCCTATGTCAGAAGTGGCTGGCCGTATGTCTATTCAGGCCGGCGCCCATTATCTGGAGAAGGCCCATGGTGGTAGCGGCACATTGTTGGGTGGTGTACCTGGTGTAGCGCCAGGAAAAGTACTGATTGTCGGCGGTGGTGTGGTTGGCACTAACGCCGCGAAGATGGCCATTGGCCTTGGCGCCGATGTCACTATTTTAGACCGTTCCCTGCCCCGTTTGCGCGAACTGGACGATATCTTCCGTGGTCAACTGAAAACCGTTTATTCGACCGTAGATGCCATTGAGCATTATTCTTCCAAAGCGGATCTGGTTATCGGTGCTGTGCTTATCCCTGGCGCTGCGGCTCCTAAGCTGCTGACCGCGGAACATATCCGTAATATGAAAGAAGGCTCTGTTGTCGTTGACGTGGCTATCGACCAGGGTGGCTGTTTTGAAACTGCTCGCGCCACCACCCATCAGGATCCAGTTTATACGGTTGACGGTGTGGTGCATTATTGCGTGGCTAATATGCCTGGTGGTGTTGCCCGCACGTCCACCATGGCACTGAACAACGCTACCCTGCCCTTTGGTTTAGCACTGGCCAACAAAGGTCCGAAGCAAGCCATGTTGGATGACGTTCACCTGTTAAACGGTTTGAATGTTCATGAAGGCAAGGTGACTTACAAAGCCGTGGTTGATGCCTTGGGTAGCCAATTGGGTTTGACCTACACCGATGCCCGTACTGCATTGGGTGGCTAAATTTCTTTAACTGAAAACCAAAGGCGCTCAGTTGAGCGCCTTTTTTATACGGTATTATCCTTGCTTGGGCACCAGCACTTTTGCGCAGGAAGGGTGCGTGGCTTTCATACGCATCACATATTGGTAAACAGCACAGTCTTCACTTACCAAGGCAAAAGGAGTTTTAAGTTGTGTTGCATAATACAGTGAAGGTAACGCCATAGCGTCGGCCAGACTGAATTCACTACCAAACAGGTAGCCCCCTTCTTCTGACAACCACTTTTCTACCAAAGCCAAAGCATCTAGTGCCGCCGGTTTGTTCATCTCTATGACATCCAAACGCGGCGTCCCTTCCGGTCCTTTTGGAAAGACCAGTTCCAGCATGTAATCACGGATCAGCGCATGATTAATATAGTTGGCCAGTAGTAGTACCCTTTCATCCAACTTCGCTGCCAACCAAGGATCCTGAGGCTGCAATTTGGGGCCCGGAAACTGATTATCCAAATAGCGAATAATACTGGAAGATTCACAAAGCACCTTATCCCCACTCAGTAATACCGGCATCTTGCCATAGGGGTGCCAGGCCAGGTGCTGCTCACCCTTAAACGGAACCTCGTGTCCCGCCACCGTCGTACCCATACTGTAAGGTATCTGCTTTTCTTCACACACCAGTTGCGCCACCCGGCCGAAGCTACTAAAGGGCACGGAATATATATGAACTTTTTGCATAACGTCTCCTTTGATTATTCACTTGCTTCAGCATAGAAAATGCCTAAATATGTTCAAGAACATATTCTGAATCAGGATACATATATGGCCTGGAAGCACAGCCACAAAGAACAAACCCGCGAGCGCATTTTAGCCAGTGCCGCTCGTTTGTTTACCGAACATGGTTTTGAACAAATCAGTATTGACCAGGTGATGACAGACGCCAAGCTGACCCGGGGCGCGTTTTACGCCCATTTCACATCAAAGTCGGCACTTTACCGAGAGGCTATACAGACGGCGGCCAATAACAGTATTAGCCTTCTTCCCCCGACACCCAGCCATACAGAATTGGCTGAGCGGTATTTGTCTCCCGAACACGTTAAGGGCCACGGCAGGCGCTGCCCACTGGCTTTTCTCGTTACCGATATCAGTCAGCGTGACAATGAAGTGAGAGATACTTATACCAGCACGTTTCAGGGCATGGTGCGGTTACTTGAATCCGGTGGTTTGTGTCGAGAAAAAGCCCTGCAACAGGCGGTATTAATGGTAGGAGGTGTAGCCATTGGCAGAGCACTTAATGATGACGACCTCATCAACGAGATGCTCCAAAGCTGCCGCCCCCACGCTGAGATTTGAAACCTGATAAGACGATAGCGGATAATAACAGACCGCATTTTCCTTTGTGATCTAAAGAGGACGCTCCAATGGCACGAAAAGCCGCTGCACTGCATATATTGGTAAAAACCGAACAAGAATGTTTGGCCCTTAAACAACAGTTAGCTAAAGGTGGTAGCTTCCAGCAATTGGCGAAGAAGCATTCCTTATGTCCTTCAGGGAAACGAGGCGGAGATTTAGGAGAGTTTGCCCAAGGCCAGATGGCACCCGCTTTTGACAAAGCGGTGTTTAAAGGTCCTGAACTGGAAATCCAAGGCCCGGTGAAAACTCGCTTTGGCTATCATCTGATTAAGGTACTCTACAAACGCTAACCGTAAATTACGCGCAGGCATCAAATGGCGATACAAATGCAAGTACCAACCCAAGACTTCACCACGCTGGATGCTGTCCTGCTAACATTAAGCCTGGCTTTGGTGGTATGGCTATTACAACCTCGCGTTAAAAACTCCGTGTTCTGGCAAGCAACAGTAACCCCACTGGCCTCAATAATTGGCAGCGGCTTTCTGGTGGTTGTGCCGCTGCTGGCCAATATTGCCGGACATTGGGCAGGGATAGCCATTGTGGCTATAGTCTTGCTGTCATGGTGGCTGGGCAGTGCAATGCGCTACAGCATGCAGGTTGAAGAGCTGGAACAGGCGATGCCTCAGGATAAGCTCTTATTAGGTTTGGAGCGCTTCGCCGACATAGCACTTGCCTTTGCTTATGTTATTTCCATTACTTTTTATATTAGGCTGATGACAGGCTTCGTGTTAACCGGTCTGGATATCTATTCAGAGTTTAATGCGAACATCGCGGCCAGCCTGGTGCTGGGCATTATTGGCCTTTACGGGCTCTTAAAGGGTCTGCACGGGCTTGAGCGCTTGGAAGAATACTCGGTCAGTGTAAAACTCGCCATTATTGCCGCTTTGCTGGTGGGTTTACTGTGGCAGGATATTCAGCAGGGCTATCATTGGCATGGCCTAGCCAGCCCCGAGCAACCTTGGTGGCAAAGTCTATGTCAACTCGCCGGTATGTTGCTTATTGTGCAGGGGTTTGAAACCAGTAAATACCTGGCCTCTCAATATCCGGCATCAATAAGAATTCGCTCAATGGCGTTGGCTCAAATATTGGCAGCCTTTATTTACATCAGCTTTGTGGTATTGGCGATGCCCTTTATGGGACAGTTTGTTGGGACTACGCCCAGTGAAACCGCGATCATCACCGTATCGGCGCAAATTACCCTTATCTTACCCACTTTGCTCATTATTGCTGCTGCTATGAGTCAGTTCAGTGCCGCCATTGCTGACACCATAGGTGCAGGTGGTGTAGTGGAACAGCAGAGCCGCTATCGAATTCGCGCGCGTGGTCTTTATCCGGTGATCAGTCTGCTTAGTTTAATACTGCTTTGGAGCAGCAATATATTCCAGCTGGTTAGCTATGCCTCCAGAGCCTTCGCCTTTTACTACCTGTTACAAGCGTTGATTGCGGCACGGCACTGTGCCATACGTGAACATGCACCTAAGCGGGTCGCCTCTTATCTGAGTTTAGCCTTGCTTATGTTGCTTATCGTTCTTTTCGCCGAGGCAGTGGAAGGCCACTAATTATCTGGCATCTGTTGAACACAAATTTGATTCCGGCCGGACTGCTTAGCCTGGTAGAGTGCCTTATCGGCGCGATTTACCGCCATTTGGATAGTTTCTGTGCTGTTATCAACTTCAACTAAGCCAATACTGACAGTAAAATGCAAGGTATCCTGCTCATCGGTAATAAGTACCAGGGACTGAATGGCCAGCAAGATACGCTGCGCACATTTATTGGCTTCCTGCTCATCCGCAGCCGGTAACAACACAACAAACTCTTCCCCGCCAAAGCGGGCAATCAGGTCCTTACTTCGACAGAACTTCTTAAGGGTAGTTGCCACCTCAACAATAACCCTGTCCCCCATTTGGTGACCATAAGTATCATTGACCCGCTTAAAGTGGTCGATATCTGCGACCAGTACCGAAAGTGGCTCTTGCTGAGTCTTTGCCACTTCTAACAGGTAGTCGGCTTCCGAATAAAAATAGCGGCGATTATAGAGCTTGGTTAAAGGGTCTGTGGCGGCCTGTCGCTTCAATTCCTCCTGGGAATGGCGGATATCTTCAAGAATTTTAATTCTATATGAAATGATAAAGGCCAAGGTCAAAGCTTCCAGTACGATACCAATGCCAACACCAAAGTGACTGATGTAGCTTGGGCTTATCAGCCCTTTATAAAACAGCACGGCCATACCGTTAAACAACACGAAGAAGCTGTGTCCAATCAGAAAGTACTTCACTAATGGATTACCTTTTCGGTACAGAGAAATACTCACCGAGAAGGTAATTATCATCATTAGCGCAGCCAGGCTGCTGGCAGGCTTCAGGGCTCCGGAAATATCAAATAAGCCATACACCAAGGTCACCGACAGCAATATCAGCATAAATTGCAAAAAGCGGTGTTCGATGGGGTAAAAACGTTTGGTCTCGAAAATGGTCATAACAAACAATAACAGGAAGATTGGCATAGTGATTAAACTGAGATTCAGCATAAACACCCTGTCACCATACCAGCCAAACACATTAGCCAGTAACCCATAAGACAGCGCAATCCAAAGCAGGCCCGAAATCAGATAAAAGGAATAATAGATATTCTCTTTTTTACTGGTGGCAAAATACAAAAGGCCATTGTAAAACACCAGCGCCAGCATCATGCCCACCATCAGGGCAATATCAGTTTTAGCCCCAATAAGCGCCCGTTTTGAACCTTCAGCATCATGCAGGTTCAGAGCAAACCATTGATGTGAATAAGCATGGCTGCGAACATATAAGGTCAGTGTCTCGTCAGATACCATGTTTATGGGGTACACCACAGCGCCCCTGTACATCAGCGGACTGTCCTTAGCGTCGTTCATATCCAGCCATTCACTGTGAGTCAGGGTCGCACCACGAAACTCGTAAAATGCCACGGAGCGAACATGATAGGCATAAGGCAAATGCACAAAAATTTGTTGGGCCGTTGTCCCCGCAATGCGCAGTTGGAGCTTATACCAGGTGACCTTTGCACTCGTGCCCAAGGTGGTATAGTTCCCGGTCGGGCTAAATGACTGCCTGGTCACCTCTTCAATATCCAATGAGCGCGAATCGTCGATAAAGTAGCTAAGTTTAAAGTCGGTTAGATTGACCGTATCTTCGCTGATAACCAGTGGTGAGGCCTGGGCATGGAAGGTGAATAGCAAGCAGAAATATATGCATAAATAACGACTAACCTGCAACATACTGACCTTCCAGTGTCTGGATAAACTTTTAAAAAGTTGGCTTTTTCAATATGTTACAAGAATGTTGGATGATCACCAAGCCAATCTGCTTTAATCACCCTGTCTGCTTCATCGTGCGCTAAAGTGGCTGACCTCTGCATACAAGAGGCGGAGATTAAAAAAGGCGCTCAAAGCGCCTTCTTATCTGTCACTGATAAAAATCAGTATTCCCACCAACCCTGCTGCCACCAGGTCAAGAATTCTTCGAAGTCGATGTGCCCATCCGCATTCTCATCAATCATGCTGAAGGCTTCTTCAACTACTTTAACCTTGGTTTTAGGTGAAAGTACGGTTAGTAACTCAATAAATTCACCCAGATCGATCATGCCGTTATGATCATTGTCAAAAAAATCGAACTCCTTACGGACTTCGGCAACTTGGGCTTCGGTTAGGGATTGTCCTGACATAACACTTCCTCGAATTAGGACGATGTGGGGGCTAGTTTACCCCCGGACTTCATCTGTGGACAACCCACTCGCTGACTTTACTTTACCTGTTCGGCTTTTTTTGCCGCATTGGCAGCCAATGCTCTGGCCCGGCGCTCACTGGCCTTTTGCTGGCGACGCTGTTCCATGGCAATACGGGCCTCTGCGCCCACATGCTCTTCATCACGCTGTTTTGCCAGTTCCACCTGCTTTTCGCGCTCACGAAAACGTGCCAGTTGTTCTTCGCTGTGCTTACCAAAACATTTAGGACAGCTAACGCCGGATTCATACTCAGGCTGCTGTTTTTCCTCTTCTGTGATGGGCAAGCGGCAGGCATAGCATTGGTCGTAGTGGCTACGCTGTAAGTCGTGATTCACCGCGACGCGGTTGTCGAATACAAAGCAGTCCCCTTCCCACAAGCTTTCTTCTTTAGGTACTTCTTCCAGATACTTAAGAATGCCACCTTCTAAGTGATACACCTCTTCAAAGCCCTGCTCTTTCAGATAGGCTGTGGACTTTTCACAGCGGATACCGCCGGTGCAGAACATGGCAACTTTTTTATGCTTGCCAGGATCAAGTTGCTCCTTCACATACTGAGGGAACTCGCGGAAGGTTTGGGTATTGGGATTTACAGCATGTTTAAAAGTACCAATCTCAATCTCGTAGTCGTTGCGGGTATCGATAGTAATGACATCGGGATCACTGATAAGTGCATTCCAATCAGACGGCTTAACATAGGTACCTACAGTGCGGCGCGGATCAATGCCTTCCACGCCCATGGTGACGATTTCTTTTTTCAGCTTAACCTTAGTGCGGTGAAACGGCTGGGTTTCATCAAAAGAGACTTTATAACTGATGGGGTTTAAGCGCGCATCCGCGTTCAACCAGGCCAGCAGCGCCTCAATAGCGTCCTGTGTACCAGACACTGTACCGTTGATTCCTTCATGGGCCAGCAACAAGGTGCCCTTGATAGCCTGAGCTTCCATAAACTCGGTAAGGGGTTGGCGAATCGCCTGATAATCTTCTAGCGTGACAAACTTGTACAACGCACATACTACGATCTGAGACATGAAACTTTCCTCTAGCGGGCTGGAACGTAAATCCAGAGCCAAATACATCGACACCCGATACAGGGTGCCCTGAAACGGCGGCATTTTAGGGGAAAAGCCATAAAATTTAAAGGGGATTAATGCCCCACTACTGACTATTCGCAGCGCGGTGCAAGGCGTCCTGCAACAAGGTTTGCTGCGCTTCGCTAAGCCTTACTTTCACCTCAGGAATTTCCTCAACCAAGATCAGTAGCAAATCCCCCGCCTGCTTGGTCTTTCCATCGGCTATCAATCTATCTATTTCAGCCAGCCGCTCACGAGTAAGCGCCTTTGATGTAACGCGGGATTCTTTGGCCTGCTCGGCGGCAACATCCAGCTCCAGGCGCTCGGCTACCTGACGTTTTCCCTCGGGCATCGCCTGATATTCATGTCGCTCCTGCTGAGGTGCACTTGGCATCACATCATATCTAGGTGGGGCGGATAAGACCTGCTCTTCAGGTGGCAAAATGGGCGAGGTAGTAAAAAACAGTACCCCCACTAACAAGGCGGCCGACACGACACTGGACAATGGCCAGCGCCAGCTTGACCAGCGCGAGGTATCTTTACTTTCCAAAGGCACAGAATGGACAGCAGCACCACGTTCGGCCATGGCCAGGATACGCGCATCAAGATGGTCAGGAGAGTTTTCTTTCTCCATACTCTGATACAGAGCAGACAGACGCTTTTCGTCATCAGTCATGGTCTTGCTCTCCTAGGCCGATACATTTACTCAAACTCGCCACCGCATAACGCCAACGGCTTTTGCATGCCTCAACCCCACAGCTCATAATCTTAGCGACCTGTTCCATACTTAAACCGGCTTCTTCTTTAAGTAAAAAGACATCCAACTGCAAGGCGGGTAATTTACCCAGACAATGCTTAAGCCGGCTTGCTAACCTAGCCTGCTCGGTTAAGCTGTGCGGATAAGCTTGTGATGGTTCTTCTAAGGCGTCGGGCTCAGTCCCCACCAAGGTAAATCGACGATGGGCTTTGCGATGCTGGTCGGCCAGCAAATTACGGGCAATCTGATATAGCCAGGTGGTAAACCGGGCAAAAGGCTGATAGTGATGAGCTGAAGTGATGACACGCTGCCAGACCTCCTGTACTAATTCTTCTGCGCATTCAGCATCCATCCCTCTACGCAGGAAAAATCGCCACAGCGGGTCTTTGTGCTGCCCATACAAGTGGCGAAATGCCTGTACATCACCGCCAGCATAGGCCAGCATCAACTGTTCGTCGGATGGCTGGCCTGTGGAGGCAGAAATACTGTCGTGTTGGGGCTGAGCAAATGGCATATGCCACCCTTTGGTTTATTCAAAAAGGCCTGATGTCTGGCTTAATAGCGCAGCACTTTTAAGCAAATTGATAAATTCATGACGATAACCCTGTGGATCACTACCTATCCCTCGTTGGGCCAGGGCAATCAGCGTCTGATAATCACTATCCTGCATATACTTCCCCCCCTTAAGCTGCTGCGCAAAGCCAGCGACGGCGGCCACAAAGGCAAAATCGTCCTGCACGTCCTTTGAAGATAGCTGCTCAGCAGTCACAATATCAGTGATCAACTGGCTTTTTTGCGCTAAAGGTAGCTTATACCTGAGTTTAATCTGTGCAAGCTCATTGGCAAAGTCGGTTTTCTTGGCCCTCTGCTGGTAACGAAGTGGCTCAAGCTGTTCTCCACCAGACCCCGCCAGCGCGATTTCATAGATAGCCGTTACGCTATGCCCTGCGCCAATTTCACCGGCATCCACCTTATCATTATTAAAATCTTCCCGATCCAGTAAGCGGTTATAATAGCCCACCAGACGATACTCACTGACCAGCGCAGGATTAAACTCCACCTGAATTTTCACATCACTGGCAATAATCTCCATGCTGGAAGACAACTCATCCACTAACACCTTACGCGCTTCATTGATGCTGTCGATATAGGCATGCTGACCATTACCCAAATTAGACAGACTTTCCATCATGGCATCATTGTAATTACCGCTGCCAAACCCCAGGGTAGTCAGGGCAACGCCGCTTTCACGCTGACGGCGGATAAGGGCCTTAAGCCCATCCAGATCCGACATACCGACATTAAAGTCACCATCGGTAGCCAAAATAACCCGATTTACCCCCTGCTTGATAAAACTAGTCCGGGCCAACTGATAAGCTTGAAGAATACCGCCTTCACCATAAGTACCGCCCCCCGCAGACAGGCTATCAAGGGCCATCTGAATGCGGCCATGCTGATCCCCAGGCGTCGGCTCAAGTAACGTTTCGCTGCGACCCGCATAGGTCACAATACTAACCCGATCCCGATGGTCTAGCTGGCTGGTTAACAGTCGCAGACTGCTTATCAGCAGCGGCAGCTTTTCAGGTGCATTCATTGAGCCGGAGACATCCAGTAAAAACACCAGATTGGCGGCTTTTCGCTGCTCTTTATCGCGCATCTGTCCTTGCAAACCGATTTTCAATAAATGACGCTTAGCATTCCACGGGGACACCGCTAGCTCGGTGTTGATGCTGAACACCTTCCCTTCAGTCGGTGCTGGATAGGCATAGGAGAAATAATTGATAAAATCTTCCGCTCGCACCGCGTCAGCCGGCGGCAACTGGCCCTGATTTAGCATGCGCCGGACATTGGTGTAACTGCCGGTATCTACATCAATTGAAAAGGTCGACACGGGCTGTTCACTGGCCAGCATCAAAACGTTTTCAGGGGTGACCAGATAACGCTCTCGGCTTTGTGGCATAACGCCCCGAGGTGGAGGTAAAGGCGCATAATTCGCCGCATCTGCCATTACACGCTGCGCTGCTTGCATGGCAGGCATGGTTAGGACTTTATTTTCGACCGCACTTTCTTCCGCCCTAGGCGCTCGCTGCTTTGGCGGCTCGTTGGCACAAGCGCTCAGCAAAAAGCCTAGCAATAAGTAACAAGCACGGTGGGAACCTGGACAATGTGGCATATATAGCATCCTTTTTAGGGGTTGAGTTTTTCCCTATAAACGATGCTATTGGCGATTTGGGTTATTTATTTTTGCGACTCTGTTTTACTCAACAGAGTCGCTGACAGCCGCTTGGCAAATCAGGCGGGTTTAACCCGCTCAAACAGCTGGTAGAAGTTTTGTGTGGTGGCGTCGGCCAGTGTACTGAGCGGAATCTCTTTTAAATCAGCAATAAACTGCGCGACATCTTTCACATAAGCCGGTTCATTAGCCTTACCACGATGAGGCACAGGGGCCAGCCAAGGCGAGTCTGTTTCAATCAACAGACGCTCAAGGGGCAGCTCTCTCACCACATCCTGCAGCGCTTTGGCCGCCTTAAAGGTTACGATCCCTGAAATGGAAATATAGAAACCCAGCTCCATGGCCTGCTGTGCCATCGCTAAATCTTCGGTAAAACAATGCAGCACCCCTTTGGTCTGCGGCGCTTTATATTGTTTAAGTAAATCAATAGTGTCCTGACGCGCATCGCGAGTATGGATGATCAACGGCTTATTCAGCACGTTGGCTACCTTGATGTGATCAATAAAAGACTGTTGCTGAACCGCTTTGGTATCAGGACTGTAATGATAATCCAGGCCCGTTTCGCCTATGGCCACAACTTCCTCGCGGCTGGCCATACGCAGTAGTTCATCGTAACTGCAGGCGTCTTCCTGATGCAGCGGATGCACACCACAGGATACCGACACATCGGCAAATTCTTTTACTGCCTGCAGCATGGTTTCATATTCGTTAACGGCAACGCAAACACACAAAAAGTGTTTTACACCATTGTCCCTGGCGCGTTGCATCACAGCACTGAGTTCTTCGGGGGACTTATCTAATCTGTCCAGATGACAGTGGGAATCAATAAACAACACTTAACTCCTGAGCGAACGAACATTGCCCAGTACATTGGACAATAACAATAACTTATTCAGACCTGGATTACTCGTCTGACGGCTGGCCGCCAGACACTTTGCGTGCAAAGTCCATATCGCCTCCTGGGCATAATCTCCTTGCTGCACGACATTTTTCAACCACAGTTGTAACCAACTTAGTAAACGGGCTGGGTTCTCCTGCCATTGCTGGGCCACAGCCAGCGCATCTAATTGCCCCTCTAAGAGTTGCTGCAAACTTTGACTGAAGTCAGAAAAACTGAGTCCGACCTCATCCTGCAACACATTTAATAAGGTCAGTGGTGTGGCACCGTACAAGGTCATAAGCTCCGGCTCTATGGGACCATCGTATTGCCCCGCTAACCATTGCTGGCTTTGCTGAGGCGACGCACCTGCTAATAGCAGCTTCTCGCAGCGGCTCTTAATGGTTGGCAATAGCCGCTCAGCACTGCTGGCGGTCAACAACATATAGGTATGCGCGGTGGGCTCTTCCAGGGTTTTCAGCAAGGCATTCGCCGCAGACTCGGTCATACTATCAGCCTGATGAATAATCAGTACCTTAGCGCCACCTAATTGCGACTTGCCACTGAGCTTCTCAATGGCGCTGCGGATGTCATCCACGCCAATTTGCTTCTCGCTTTGAATTTGGTGTAAATCCGGGTGACTGCCGGCTTCCAGCAACTGGC
This sequence comes from Bowmanella pacifica, assembly GCF_014645355.1. Taxonomy (GTDB): domain Bacteria; phylum Pseudomonadota; class Gammaproteobacteria; order Enterobacterales; family Alteromonadaceae; genus Bowmanella; species Bowmanella pacifica. The sequence goes on from NZ_BMLS01000006.1 coordinate 18,857, forward strand.
AGGCCTGACACTGACCGCAACGTTTTTTCTCAGCGCGTTGGCACAATAGATATGCGCCGATATCTTTGGCCAAATCTGTCTTACCTAACCCCTGGGGACCAAGTAACAACAAAGCGTGATGCAAACGTCTACCCTGGTAACGTGCAACAAGCTGGCTAAACAAGGTGTCAAACCAGGGATAGGTCATGCTAAAAAGCCCTGTAATTCCTTGCGAATCTGCGCGTGAACAGCGGGCATATCCTGCATGGCATCAATCACTTTAATACTCGGGTCCTGCGCAGCTAGCTGCAGATATCTGTCGCGAGTGCGAGTGAAAAAGTCCAAGCCGGATAATTCTATGCGATCCAACGCCCCTCGCCCTCTGGCCCTGGCTAAGCCAGCCGATGGCTCAACATCCAAGTAAAGAGTAAGGTCCGGTTTAAATCCCTTCAGACTGATGGCCCTGAGGCTTTCCAACATGGTTTCAGGAATTTGTCTTCCACCGCCCTGGTAAGCCTGCGAAGAAAGATCATGCCTGTCACCCAGCACCCACTGCCCTTGCTCTAGCGCCGGTTTAATCACATTCGCCAACAGTTGCACGCGAGCAGCATACATAAGTAATAATTCCGCCTCGACGGTCACCTGCTCCTGCCAATCATGTTTGACACACTCTCGAATGGCTTCAGCCATAGGCGTACCGCCAGGCTCACGGGTACACACCAGCGTATGACCAGCCTGTTCAATCGCGGCTTTCACCACCGCGATGGCTGAACTCTTTCCGGCCCCTTCGAGACCTTCGATGACAATAAATTTCCCTGACATGGACACTCATTGGTTAATGCACCGACCACACAATAATCCCCAGACCTATTAACGCCCCGGCTGGGTTTATGCGATGCAATGACGACTATTTTTTCAGTTGGTATTGTCGCACCGCAGCATTGTGATCGGCAAGGTTAGTGGAAAATACATGGCTACCATCGTTACGTGAGACAAAATACAACTCGTCACTGTCGATAGGATGAAGAGTGGCCATTAAGGCCTCACGACTGACCATAGCAATGGGGGTAGGTGGTAACCCTTTAATCACATAGGTATTGTACGGGGTCGCAGCACGCAGATCCTGACGACGGATATCGCCATCAAACGCCTCACCCATACCGTAAATCACTGTAGGATCGGTCTGCAAACGCATTTTTTTTCTCAGGCGGTTAACGAATACCGCCGCTATGCGCGGCCGCTCTTCGGCAAGACCGGTTTCCTTTTCCACAATGGAGGCCATAATCAGTGCCTCATAGGGGCTGTTATAAGGCAAATCCGCTTTGCGGTTTGGCCACTGCGCCTGCAAGAAATCCAGCATATCCTGATAGGCCCGATTCACCAACTCGCTAGCTTGCGTACCCTGGGTAAAGTGGTAGGTATCCGGCATCAACCATCCCTCCAGGCTTCCTCCCTGCGGGTTTAGTTGCTGCGCAAACTCATCAAGCAGTGTCGCATCTAAATGCGGGTGGGATTGCAGTTGCTGTGACCAATCACGCCAGCGAAACCCTTCCACTAAACGGATATCGAACAGCTTTTCCTTGCCGCTAACCAACAGCGCTATCACATCCAGTGCATTCATATCCGGGGTCAATTCATAGGTGCCAGCTTTTAACCTGGCCAAAGCCGGGTCAATTTTGACTAACAGTTTGACCGGCCAATTGGCAGACAAGCCCCCTTCTTCGCCCAAATATCTCAACAGATGGTGCATATTCTGCCCACGTTTGAGCTCGTACAATGTTGGTTGGCTAAAGGCCAATTTGGTATAGAGCGTCGAATTGAACTGCTGATAGGCGAAAAAGAATACACCAGCCAAACTAACGACAACGATCAATAATATTGCCTTCCACTTAGACAAAACCGCATTCCTTGTTCAGTTGTGCTAACCCATTCAGGCTATATTGGCGGCCCGCAAAGTCTGCGACAGGTACAACCCCCATCAAGCTATTGCAAAGTAGTAGTTGCGTTGCTTGCGCTAGGCAGGAGGGCGCACAGCGGACTTGATATAAACTGTCACCTCGTTTTTGCAAAATTTGCATCAGGTGCTGACGCATAATGCCATCTACCCCGGCGTATGACAGCTCTGGCGTATACCAGGTATTACCGATACGCCAAAACACATTGGCCACGGAAGATTCAACCAACATGCCATCGGTATCGCATACCAAAGCGTCTAACCACCCCTGCCTTTGCGCGTGCTGGCGGATCAATACTTGCTCCAGACGATTTAAATGCTTGATACCTGCCAATAAGGGCTGCTTGGCCAGTTGTATAGGAGATAAATGTAAGCTGATGCCTTGCTGACGCCACAAAGCATAATGACTTGGCATAGGATGCAAGCTGATGATCCAATTCGCCTTTGCAGGACTTGGTGGCAAGTAACCACGTCCACCAGAGCCTCTGCTGATCAGAATCTTTAAAACCGCATCTGAGTGCCCTATCGCTTGTTTCACACTGCAAGCACCTAAGGCATCCCACTCATGAAAATCAATGCCAAGACGCGCCAGCCCTTGCTCTAATCTGCGTTGATGTTCTGACCAAAACGCGAGTTCACCGTCTTTTATTCTGATAGTAGTGAATACACCATCACCATATTGAATAGCACGGTCAGAGGCAATAAGTGAGTCGGCGGGCTGACCATTAATCAGCAAGGACGATGTCATCTGAGGCAAGGGTTCCTGTTACAAAAAAAAAGCCTGTCAGAAACTAACAGGCTTTGATTGCGTTGTTAAGCACTTAGATTTTTTTGAACAGCAAAGAGCCGTTGGTACCGCCAAAACCGAAGGAGTTACACAAAGCGTACTCCATCTTTACGTCACGTGCGGTATGGGGAACAAAATCCAGGTCGCAACCTTCATCCGGGTTGTCCAGGTTAATAGTAGGTGGAACCACCTGATGCACCAAAGACAAGGCAGTAAAGATAGCTTCAACCGCGCCCGCTGCGCCAAGTAAATGCCCAGTCATAGATTTGGTTGAACTGACCATAACCTGACTGGCTGCTGCGCCGAATATCGACTTAACGGCCTGCGCTTCAGCAACATCACCGGCAGGCGTAGAGGTGCCATGGGCATTGATATAGCCAACTTGCTCAGCGTTCACACCCGCATCCGCAAGTGCATGAGCCATGGCCGCTGCCGCGCCCTGCCCTTCAGAAGGTGGAGACGTCATATGGTAAGCGTCGCCGCTCATGCCAAAACCAACCAGTTCAGCATAGATTTTTGCACCGCGTGCCTTGGCGTGCTCATACTCTTCCAGCATCACCACACCGGCGCCATCACCCATCACGAATCCGTCACGATCCTTGTCCCAGGGACGGCTTGCTGCCTTAGGATCATCATTACGGGCAGACAACGCTCTGGCTGCCGCAAAACCACCTAACCCCAAGGGGGTAATGGCCGCTTCAGCACCGCCGGCCAGCATGGCATCAGCGTCACCATAAGCGATAGTACGGGCCGCAATGCCAATATTGTGCACCCCGGTTGTACACGCAGTAACAATATTCAGGTTCGGTCCCTTCAGGCCTTCCATAATCGACAGAAAACCAGAAATCATATTAGTGATGGTAGAGGGCACAAAGAACGGGGAAATCTTACGAGGTCCCGACGCCAGCAATTTACTGTGGTTCTCTTCAATGAGTCCCAATCCACCTATGCCGGATCCTACGGCAACCCCTACACGGCCGGCATTGGCCTCGGAGATTTGCAAACCGGAATCCTTCAGTGCCTGCATACCGGCAGCCACTCCATACTGGATGAACAAGTCCATCTTTTTGCTTTCTTTCTTGGGCATGTACTGCTCAACATCGAAGCCTTTCACAGCACCAGCAAAACGGGTGGAAAAGTTGCTCACATCGAAGCTTTCGATATTGCCAATACCACTTTCACCTCGCAGTAATGCATTCCAGGTTGAGGTGGTATCCAAGCCCAAAGGGGAAAGCATGCCAAGACCTGTTACTACAACACGACGTTTTGACACTATGGCCTCCGCAAGGGATATAGTCTTTATAGGTAGGAAAAGAAACGGCTCTGAGCGAGCCGTTGATTTCTATCTTCTTACGCGTCTTTGTGAGCGTTGATGTAGTCGATAGCAGATTGAACAGTAGTGATCTTCTCGGCTTCTTCGTCTGGAATCTCAGTATCAAACTCTTCTTCCAGTGCCATCACCAGCTCAACAGTATCCAAAGAATCAGCACCCAGATCGTCAACGAAGGACGCTTCAGGCTTTACTTCTTCTTCTTTAACGCCCAATTGTTCTACGATGATTTTAATTACGCGTTCTTCGATATTACTCATAATTCTAGTTTTCCCTTAAAGTGAGGCTAGATGTGAATTTGGCAGTAGTGTATTCAGCAACTCCAGGCCTTGCAAGCAAGAGAATGAAGTTTTTTTCTGGTCAAACCACAAATGCGCTCAATTAACAATCATTAACAGGTACAGGAAATTTACCTGCACAAATACGTAAGATTACTGCAGTTGGCTACATAATCAAGCCATAAACATCCCGCCATTTACATGAATAGTCTCGCCGGTGATGTACGCTGCCCCTTCAGAAACCAGGAAGGCCACCGTTGCTGCGATCTCTTCGGGATTTCCCAACCTATTGGCCGGAATGTCCTTAAAGATGGCTTCACGCTGCTCATCCGTCAATGCTTTGGTCATATCGGTATCAATAAAACCGGGTGACACTGTGTTCACCGTAATACCACGGGAAGCCACTTCCCGGGCCAATGACTTAGAGAAACCAATGACACCGGCTTTAGCTGCCGCGTAGTTGGCTTGCCCTGCATTACCAGCACTACCGACCACAGAGCCGATATTGACAATGCGACCTGCACGCTTTTTCATCATGCCACGCAATACTGCTTTGGACAGACGGAAAATAGATGTCAGGTTGGTATCCATGATATCCGACCATTCATCATCTTTCATGCGCATCAGCAAATTATCGCGCGTAATACCGGCGTTATTGATCAAAATATCAATCTCACCATATTCGCTGCGAATTTGTTCAAGACAGGCATCAAGTTGCGCGCTGTCCGTGACATTTAATGCCAGGCCTTTACCATTGGCGCCCAAATACTCACTAATAGCAGCGGCACCACTGCCAGAGGTGGCGGTACCAATTACGGTTGCGCCCTGCGCTGCCAGTTTCTGGGCCACAGCTTTACCTATGCCACGGCTCGCGCCGGTTACCAGGGCCACTTTGCCTTGTAGTTCAGACATGTTGGTCTTCCTTTTTATACATTTGCATTCAACGAGTCAGGCGTGTTGATGGCATCAACTTCCAGACTCTTATCAATACGCTTGATAAGACCGGTCAGCACTTTGCCCGGTCCGACTTCCAATACTTTTTGTGCGCCCAACTCGGCCAGCTTCTGTACCGACTCGGTCCATCTTACCGGGCTGTATAACTGGCGTACCAAGGCATCACGAATGTGTGCCGGATCATCGCTCATGGCCACATCCACATTATTTACCACAGGAATAACCGGCGCGTTAATCTGCAGCTTTTCAAGTTCAACGGCCAGTTTTTCAGCCGCAGGCTTCATCAGTGCGCAGTGAGACGGCACACTGACAGGTAATGGCAACGCACGTTTTGCCCCTGCTTCTTTACACGCTTCGCCGGCTCTGGCAACCGCTTCGGTCTGCCCGGCAATCACCACCTGGCCGGGGCTGTTAAAGTTAACCGCGGACACCACGTCACCCTGGGCGGCCTGCTCACAAGCAGCAATCACTTTATCGTCGTCCAGGCCGATAATGGCATACATAGCGCCAGTGCCTGCCGGTACTGCTTGTTGCATTAATTCACCACGCAGTTGAACCAGTTTGATGGCGTCCTGAAAGTCCAGTACACCGGCACAGACCAGAGCCGAATACTCACCTAAACTGTGTCCGGCCAAGACCTGAGGCTGTTCTCCCCCTTTAGCCTGCCACACGCGCCAAATAGCGACACTGGCCGCCAACAACGCAGGTTGAGTGCGGTGGGTTGCATTCAGGTCGGCTTCCGGACCATTTTGGATCAATGCCCACAAGTCATATCCGAGTACTTCACTGGCCTGAGCGAAAGTCTCTTGTACTTGCGGATATTCGACTGCCAGGTCCGCCAGCATGCCAACACTTTGGGATCCCTGGCCGGGGAAGACAAATGCCAATTTTGCCATTTTCAATCTCCTGATTTTTTCTGCTCACGCGGTTCTGACACCTTGGTGTAAAAATCACAGAGACAAAAGCACATAGGCAGGCAACATATCAGCCTCCCTATGAACTCATTGACATCTGTACCGAAAACGCCGAACCGGGCGATGAATAAGAAACTATTAGTAACGAACCAGGGCCGATGCCCAGGCAAACCCACCGCCGAACGCTTCCAGCAGCAAGTTATGACCGCGTTGAATGCGCCCATCGCGAATGGCCGTATCCAGCGCCGTAGGTACGGTCGCGGCCGAGGTATTGCCATAATCCTGAAGCGTAAGCACCACGCGATCCATGGGCATTTCAAGCTTCTTAGCCGTGGCTTTAATAATGCGGAAATTAGCCTGGTGCGGTACCAACCAGTCCAGATCGGACTTTTGCATATTATTGGCGGCTAAGGTTTGCTCAACCAGTTCGCTTAATTTAGTCACAGCGACCTTGAATACCTCATTGCCTTTCATTACGCCCCAATTTTCATGCACAGACTGTTCTTCACCGCGGCTGGGGTTACCCACATACAACAAATCGTTGTATGAGCCAGCAGCATGAATATGGGTAGAAAGAATACCAGGCTCTTCGCTGGCTTCCAGAATGGTGGCGCCCGCGGCATCACCAAACAAAATAACCATGGTGCGATCAGAAGGAGAAACCAAACGACTTAGGCAATCTGAGCCGATGACCAAAATCCGCTTAGCCATACCTGACTTAATATATTGATCTGCCACGCTCAGCGCGTAACAGTAGCCAGCACAAGCGGCGGCGACGTCAAAGGCAGGGATGCCATCCAAGCCAAGAATTTTTTGGATATCACAAGCGGCGCTAGGAAGGGCTTTGTCATGACTGGTAGTCGCGCACACAATCATATCTATACTGCGAGGGTCGATGTCGGCCATTTCAATGGCTTTCAGGGATGCTTCTGCGCCCATAGTCGCAACCGTTTCATCCGCCCCGATAATGCGTCTTTCCTTTATACCTGTTCTGTCGGTAATCCATTCATCGTTGGTATCGACCATTTGCTCCAGATCGGCATTGGAACGAACTTGGCTGGGATAATAACTGCCGGTGCCGATGATTCTTGAATACATGCTTAAGGCCTTTCCATTAGAAGAGTTTCTATTTTATGTTTTATCTTGCTCGGAACCTGTCTGGTAACTTCCTGCATCGCCTCTTTAATGGCATACAGGAAAGCTTCGCTGGAGGCATTACCATGGCTCTTAACGACAATTCCGCGCAATCCTATCAGACTGGCGCCATTATACTGGTCGGGGTTCACCCTGGCGTAAATCTTTTTCAGGATAGGTAGCGCCATACGCGCCATTATCCGGGTGAACAGGTTTTTGCCTGAAACACGTTTCACTTCGGTAAAAATCAGCTTCCCCAGCCCCTCACAAGCTTTAAGAGCAATATTGCCAACAAAACCGTCAGTGACCACCACATCGGCCTTATCGGTAAAAATATCATTGCCCTCAATGTAGCCAATGTAATTAATACTGGGCACCGAGGATAAAATTTGTGCCGTATGCTTGACCTGATCATTGCCCTTTATCTGCTCTTCACCAACATTGAGTAAAGCAACTCTTGGGCGTTCCATCCCTTCCACTTCCTCGGCCAATACCGACCCCATCACCGCATACTGAAACAGGATTTCTGAATCACAGTTCACGTTGGCACCTAAGTCCAGCAGATATACTTTTCGATGACTGATAGTGGGAAGTGATGAGATTAAAGCTGGCCGGTCAATACCCGGTAAGGTCTTGAGCACATAATAGGCCATGGCTAGTAATGCACCGGTGTTACCGGCACTGACACAAGCATCAGCCTGACCGGATTCAACCAGTTCCAACGCTCTGCGCATGGAAGATTTATTTTTGCTACGTAGCGCAGTGCTTGGCCGTTCATCCATACCAACCACTTGTTCGGTTGGTTCAATTTGCAACTGTGACGATGGTGCCTGCGGATATTTCGCCAGGCCTTCGTTCAATGCCTGAGGATCACCACATAAAATAAGATGAAGATGAGGGAATTCCGTCACCGCATGAACAGCAGCTTCAAGAGTAACAGGGGGGCCTATATCGCCCCCCATCATATCTAACGCAATGGTTAGATTAGTCAAAGTCAGCCCGCTTAGTTAGCGATGACTTTTTTGCCTTTGTAGTAACCGTCAGCCGTTACGTGATGACGACGATGCGTCTCGCCTGACGTGGAATCTACAGACAAAGTTTCCGCAGTCAAAGCATCATGCGAACGACGCATACCACGCTTAGAACGGGTTTTACGATTCTGTTGTACCGCCATTACCTACTCCTGATCTCGCTTAAGTTCTTTCAACACCGCAAAGGGGTTTGGACGCTCAGCCACCGGTTCAATTACTCCATAGCTCATTTCATCCTCGCTTACCTTGCAGTCTTTTTCTGCGTGAAAGGCCACAATAGGCAAGGCTAAAATAAGCTCATCCTCAAAGAGTTGAAGTAAATTGACTTCTCCATGGTCATTGACCTCTACCGGCTCATAAGCCTCCGGTATCTCATCTGTGTCTTGATCAGGCTTTATCGGACTGAAGCAAAATGACACATCCAAATGATGAGCAAAGGTGCCATGACACCTTTGGCAGATAAGCGAAACTTCGGTAGCCAGGTGGCCTTCGAAAAAAGTCAGACCCTGCGCGTCTTTGTCGAATTTGACTTCAATCTCAATGTCCTGGTTTGCCTCAGCGACTGCCTGTTGCAATCGAACCATGTCTTTAGGCACCATCACGCCGAAATACTCGGAACGCTTCATGGCGCTTTTGACCGGATCCAGTTGTTTGGGCAATTTCACTTTCTGCATAGGGCGCGCATGATATAGCCACGAACAAGCTTAGTCAAAGAAAATCTATGCCGACAAGGCCTTGGGTAAAGCACCAAGACATGGTTACAATCCCCCTTCTTTTTATGTTGATGGACTTTCCGGCATGCAATTGATTCTCGCCTCCACCTCTCCTTATCGTAAAAGCTTGCTGGAAAAACTGGCGATTCCCTTTATTTGCGCCAGCCCCCAAGCCGATGAAACCCCTATGGAAGGCGAAACTCCAGACATGCTGGTCAGCCGCCTGGCCAGAGCCAAAGCCGAATCAGTGGCGCAGCAGATGGATATACCAAGTTTGGTTATCGGCTCCGATCAGGTCGCTTCACTGGATGGGCAGATTATTGGTAAACCCCTCACTCATGACGCCGCTGTGGCACAATTAACTCACGCCAGTGGCAGACTCGTGCGTTTCTATACCGGCTTATGTTTATTTAACAGCGTCACTGGGGAAAGTCAGTTAAAAATAGAAACCTTCGATGTGCAGTTCAGGCAGCTCAATGAGGAACAGATAGAAGCCTACCTGCAAAAGGAACAACCCTACCAATGTGCTGGCAGCTTCAAAAGCGAAGGCCTTGGGATTTGTTTATTCGAACGTTTATCCGGTCGCGATCCGAACAGTCTGGTGGGCCTACCTCTTATCGCACTCATTGATATGCTGCAAAAAGCAGGAATAGACCCTTTGTCCAGTCACTCGTCAGATTAAGACAGATAAGTTTGCAACTGAGCCAACGAGTCAACAATAATCAGCGGCTGATGCTGTGCAAGCCGTTCACTCTCATGCACACCATGGCTGACGGCTATGCGATCCATGCCAAGTTGCTCAGCCATCTGCATATCATAAACCGTATCACCAATCATAACTGCCTCTTCGGCGCTGACTCGCAATTCGTCCAGCAGTTGGCTCAGCATATCAGAGGATGGCTTAGACTCTGCTTCGTCACCGCAGCGGGAAGCATGAAAGAAATGGCCGGTGTTGGTGTCCTGCCAAACCCGGTTCAGGCCTCTTCTGGCTTTGCCGGTGGCAACAGCCAACAAACGCCCCTGCCCCAACAAATTTTCCAATAATGAGAATGCCCCTTCAAACATGGGTGTTGGGGTTTTATCATTTTCTACGTATTCTTGTTTGTAGCATTCAAACAACAACTGTTGCTCTTCGGCGGGCAGCTTTCCAAACAAAATCTGCATGGCCGGCAATAAGCTGATGCCAATAATGTCTTTCACTGCTGCCTCGGTTGGCACCGGCAGATTTGCCCGTAGAGCTGCGGTTTGCATGGCGGACACAATTCTGGCACCTGAGTCCATCAACGTGCCGTCCCAATCAAAAATAACCAGCTTATACATCTTATTTACGCATCTGCTTTAATACGGCGGTCAACTGAGGGTCTAAAGGCGCATTCAAGCTCAGACGTTCCCCACTCTTAGGATGAATAAAAGACAACGTGAAGGCATGTAAGAACAGTCTTTTTAATCCTAGCGTTGTCATATGACGATTAAATGACTCATCGCCATATTTGTCGTCACAGGCAATAGCATGTCCGGCATGCAGGCAATGCACCCTGATCTGGTGTGTCCTTCCGGTCACAGGGAAAGCTTCCACTAGGGTGGCGCCGGAAAAACGCTCCAAAACCTGATAACGCGTTTCAGATTCCTTACCATCGGGTGCCACAGACACCATTCTCTCACCAGACTTTAGAATATTTTTTCTCAGTGGGGCTCTGACTTTATGTCGATTGTCTGGCCACTCGCCAGCCACTAAGGCGTGATATCGCTTATCAACAGTCTTGTCGCGAAGCTGTTCATGCAAAGACTTCAGGGCTGAACGTCGCTTCGCAATCAGCAAACAACCTGAAGTATCTCTGTCGAGGCGATGTACCAACTCCAGATACTTTTGCTCTGGACGCAAAGCTCTCAGCGCTTCAATCACGCCAAAGCTCAGCCCGCTCCCCCCATGCACCGCCATACCGGACTGTTTATTAATGGCAATGAGCTGATCATCCTCAAACAGAATATGCTGTTCCAGGGTCGAGACTTTATCCAGTTTAACCGAAGGGCCTTGGGCTTTTTCTGCCACCTTCAAGGGCGGTATGCGCACGATGTCATTCGCCTGCAGCTTATAGTCAGGTTTAATACGTCCTTTATTAACCCGTACTTCCCCCTTACGCAAAACACGATAAATCAAGCTTTTAGGCACCCCTTTTAACTGAGTGCGCAAAAAGTTATCGATTCTCTGCCCTTCAAGCTCCGGATCAACCTGAATAAGTTGTACTTTTGATGATATTTGTTCTGTCATAGGACGCCTATTTTACCTTATTTAGGCAGCACGTAACTGAAAATTTCACACAAGAATTTTTGCTAGCCAGATGCTTATACCATCGCATAAGACATCTTCAGCACTTAACGCCCACAGACATAACTCACGGCCAGGTAAGCTAAGAAAAACTATCAGAAAGGGCCCACTCACTTAATATTTGAATTACCTTGCCTGTAAACTTCCTTTAGTGCGATAATCACAAGGCTTTTGATCTTAAAAACAAGATGATCAGGCCTGTCAATATAATACAGGTCGGGTTCTGAACGCTAAGCGACAGATTCTCATCGAGGTGGTGAGTAAGCGAGCATACCGGGCACGAAGAGTGTAAAAGTTCGTGTATCACGGCAAGGCAGAACCCAGGCAAAAAAACAAATTTTTTAAGAATTAGATCGCTATCGAAGCAAAGTATTAAACCAGTTTGAATACCCGTCAGGCCAACATAATGCCTGACAGGCAGTCTGTAATTAAGACCACACAATTTATTGGCTTGAGCCACCACCCAGTCGGGAGACTGCACTGTTAAGACGCTGTGAGACGCTGGTGGGATCTTGTATTTCGATAGTGATCGATACCTATCGAGTCACGAAATGAAGAGAATGTTAATCAACGCAACTCAGCACGAGGAGTTGCGTGTTGCCCTGGTAGATGGGCAAAAACTCTATGATCTGGATATTGAAAGTCCCGGTCATGAACAAAAGAAAGCAAACATTTATAAAGGGCGTATCACCCGGGTTGAACCCAGCTTGGAAGCCGCCTTTGTTGACTACGGCGCAGAGCGCCATGGTTTTCTCCCTCTCAAAGAAATCGCCCGCACCTACTTCCCCAAAGGATACAATTTTGAAGGTCGTCCCAATATTAAGGACGCCATCAAAGAAGGCCAGGAAGTCATCGTTCAGATAGACAAAGAAGAACGCGGACAAAAAGGCGCGGCTCTGACCACCTTTATCAGCCTGGCTGGAAGCTACCTGGTATTAATGCCTAATAACCCACGTGCCGGTGGTATTTCCCGCCGTATCGAAGGAGACGAGCGTACCGACCTGAAGCAAGCACTAAACAAGTTGGCTTTGCCTGATGGCATGGGTTTGATTGTACGTACGGCTGGGGTTGGAAAATCTTACGAAGAACTTGAGTGGGATTTAAGTGTATTGCTCACCCACTGGCAGGCCATTGAAGATGCCTCAAAAGCGCGTCAGGCCCCTTTCCTGATTCACCAGGAAAGTAATGTCATTGTTCGCGCCATCCGTGACTATCTGCGTCGCGATATCGGTGAGATTCTCATTGATGACGAGAAAATTTTTGAGCAGGCCAAACAGCATATTGAGTTAGTCAGACCTGACTTTATCAGCCGTATTAAGCTGTATAAAGGCGATGTGCCCCTGTTCAGCCATTACCAGATTGAAACGCAAATTGAGTCGGCATTCCAGCGCGAAGTGCGTCTGCCCTCTGGCGGCTCTATAGTGATTGACCAAACCGAGGCGCTAACCTCCGTTGATATCAACTCAGCGCGGGCCACCAAAGGCGGCGACATTGAAGAAACGGCGCTGAACACCAACCTGGAAGCAGCGGATGAGATTGCTCGTCAATTACGTCTGCGTGATTTAGGCGGCTTGTTCGTTATCGACTTTATCGATATGACCCCAGTGCGTCACCAACGTGAAGTGGAAAAACGCCTCGCTGATGCGGTTAAATCTGATCGCGCCAGAGTGCAGCTTGGCCGTATTTCCCGTTTCGGCTTACTGGAAATGTCCCGTCAGCGTCTGCGCCCTTCTTTGGGTGAATCGGCTCACCATGTATGTCCACGATGTGATGGCGTGGGCACAGTGCGTGGCACAGAGTCACTGGCACTGTCTGTACTGCGCATCATGGAAGAGGAAGCCATCAAGGATAACACCGGCCAAATTGAAGCTCAGGTGCCTGTCAGTGTGGCAACTTACCTTCTGAACGAAAAACGCAATGCGGTGCGTAGTATCGAGCAGCGCCATCAGGTGCACTTACTGATCATCCCTAATCCGAATATGGAAACCCCCCATTACAGGGTAACCCGCCATAGATCTGACGATGTGATTAGTGAAGTTAGCTACAATGTAAGCCTTGACGAAACGAAAAACATCGACCAACCCAAGGTCGGTCAAGAGCAACCCAGCCGTGAAGAGCCGGCACTGAAAACCTTGATATCCCCACCCAAAGCTGCGCCGGTAGCCAAAAAAGTAGAACCTCAAGGTCCAGGTCTGCTGGATAAGCTGGGAAGCTGGTTAAAAGCTCTGTTTGCACCTAAACAGCCAGAAAGCAAGCCTAGCGAATCTGACCGTCGCGGTAACCGCAATCAGCAACGCGGTAAAAAGCCACGCCGGGATAGAAACAGACAAGACGATAATCGTCGCGATAATCGTCGTGCTCGTCAGGATGACAAGCGTGATGATCGCCGTGATGAGCAGACAGCAAATCGTGAGGATACGCGTAAAGATAACCGCCGTGATGAGCAGCGTGATCAACGCAGAAATAACCGCCGTAACAAAGCTGAGAATACCGAACAACAAAATCAGCAACAGGCTGCTGATAAATCCGGTAATGAGCAGCAGGCTCGTCAGCCTAAGCAAGAACAGGTTGCAGAGCGTCGTCAGCGTCGTGATAAGCGTCGTTCGGTACGAGTTCAGGCGGCAGAGTCTTCCAATCCGCAGGACAATGAACAGCTTGTCCATGAGCAGCAGGTAACCCCTGAAGTAGTAGCGGATAACAACCAGCCGGCACAGCCTGTGGTTAAGCCAGCTGAACAGGTGAAGCAGGAAAAGCCTGTTGTAGAAGCGAAAGCCGATGACGTTGCAGAAAGTGAAGTTGCAAACTCGGACAAAGAGCAAACCAAAGAAGAGACCGGCCGCAATCGCAGTCGTCGTTCACCTCGCCATATCCGTGCCGCCGGTCAAAAGCGCCGCAAGGATCAGGAACAGGACGGCGAAGCCACTCAGCCAGAACAGGATCAACTGGCCTTGGATGTGGTTGCACAACCAGAAGCACAACCTGACAACGAGGCTGAGCCACAGGTTATCGAGGCAGATAGCAACGCTGGGGCGACTGAGAGCAAGCCAGCTGCAGTCGAAGAGGATACTGCTGCGTTAGAAAAAGCCGACAAGCCTAAGCGCAGAACCCGTCGTGCCAAAGCGCCTCAGCAAGTAGAAATTGCTTTGGAAGACAATGCCGACGAGAAACCACAGGTTGCTGAAGTAGCTGAAGTAGCTGAAGTAGCTGAAGTAGCTGAAGTAGCTGAAGTAGCTGAAGTAGCTGAAGTAGCTGAAGTAGCTGAAGTAGCTAAGAAAAAGGCTAAGCCAAGTACTAAGGTTGCGCCAGCAAAATCTGCCGGAAGTGCACCAAAAGTTGCCCAGTTCCGCTTTACGTCAGCGCCTATGGCTAAACCCGTCAGCTTGCCTGAAGAGTTTGCCGAAATCCAAATCAAGGCACTAGAAATGGCGAACAGGCCAGAACTGAAGACATCTGGTAAAGCTGCGGCACGTGCCAGTTATACCGCTAACGCTGATGCCCCGGCGGCAAAGCCGGCAAGCTTGACTGAGTAACTAAGCTAACTGAAGAAGTAAAAATCCGGTGACCTTTGGCACCGGATTTTTTTATGCTCGGTCTAAAGTCTACTGCTCTTCTGAGTCTATACCTTAAGCTCCAAACACCTTCCCCGCCTCACTCTGCACTAACGTACATTAACGTCGCTCTGCGTTCCTGTCACATAATCAAAATGCCAACACGAGATAGCTTAGGGACACAAAAAAGCCGCTGACATCAAGTTAGCGGCTTTCTAATGAATCATGCACCTTATCAGGCAATAGAGCGATTTATCGCCTCCAACGCGGCGACAGGATCCTCTGCTTGAGTTATCGGTCTACCTATCACCATATAATCTACCCCGGCTTGTATTGCCTGCTGCGGTGTCATTACGCGATGTTGATCACCGATATCTGCGCCGGCTGGACGGATCCCTGGCGTAACCAGCTTAAAAGCTTGTCCCAGGTGCTGCTTTAACAACAGTGCTTCCTGCGCTGAACAGACAACGCCATCCAGCCCGGCAGCCTTAGTCAAACCGGCCAGGTGCAATACTTGCTGCTCTGGTGTTTTATCTACGCCCGTCGCACGCAGCTCTGCCTCTGACATGCTGGTTAAAACGGTCACAGCGATAAGTAAGGGTCGTTCACTACCAAATTGCTCTAGCGCTTGTCGGCTGGTTTCCATCATCTTGCTACCACCACTGGCATGCAGATTAACCATCCAGACACCCAACTCGGCTGCGGCAACACAGGCTTTGGCAACGGTATTGGGAATATCATGGAATTTCAGGTCAAGAAATACGTCAAAATCCCGGCTGATTAATTGCTTCACAAAGTCTGGACCAAAGTAGGTAAACATCTCCTTACCGACTTTTAAACGACAAGCTTGAGGGTCAATTTGATCAACAAATTGCAACGCTTTCTTTTGGCTATCAAAGTCCAGTGCAACAACGATTTTGGGATCTTTCATCTATTCTCCATCCAAACCTTTTATGGGCTTCACCAGTCCCCATTTTTTACATGACGGGCATAGCCAATGCAGTTGCCGGCCGGAAAAGCCACAGGCACTGCAACGATATTTGGGTCTTTGTTTAATTTGTTCTTGCACCAGTTCCTGCAGCATCGCCAGGCTATTGCCAACCTGCTGTTCTGCGGTACTCTGATGCTGATATAAGTTCATCAGGGTTTCAAACCCCTTCATGGTTGGCTTCTTACGAAGCTGCTGCAGTAAAAATTCTGCCGCTTGTCTGTCCTGCCCTTTACTGGCCATCAATTTTACTTTAGCCAGATAAGCGGTCGCACATTGTTGATGGTAGGTTTCCAGTAACTGCTCAAGCTCGCTGCTATCGCCAAGTTTGTCAGCACATTCCTGTAACAAGGGAACAGCCTCACTTAACCAAGTGACATCCCGAACCGGTACCTGTTTTAGGTATTCCTGTGCTTGCAGGTAATTTTGCTGCGCAATGGCCATTTGCCCCAGCATTAACCAGGGTCTGACCGCGTGCTCATCCGACAATACGGCTTTTTGCAGACTTTTCTCCGCCAGCTCAAACTCTTGTTTCTTGATGTGAACCCCAGCCTGCTCACAGTAGAAATGGGCAACGCGTTCACACAATTCCAGGCTATCTCCATGGCAATTGACCATACGCTCTGCTAACTCAATTGCTCGTTCCCACTCCTTGGTGGTTTGATAAATATTAAACAGCTGCTGTTGGGCGTCCATAAAATACTTATCACTATCTAGCAGCTGCAGAAAGGCAGCTTCGGCGCGTTCCAAAAAACCTGCCAACAGATAATCCCGCCCAAGCTCTTTTAGCGCCTGCTGTTTAAGGTTGTCATTAAGGTGTTCCTTCTCCACCAGATTCTGGTGAATACGAATCGCCCTATCCAACTCCCCTCTGTGGCGAAAAAAATTGCCCATGGCAATATGGGTTTCAACCGTATCGCTGTCCAGATTGATCATTTTGATCAAGGTATCAACAGCTTTATCAGGCTGATCAGAAAGAAGAAAGTTAAGTCCTTTGTAATAATGCCGGGACAAAATACTGGACTGTTTACGCTGTGCCTGACGCAAACTGTTGCGCCCCATTACCCAACCATAACCGGCTGCAACAGGAAGCAGAAGAAAGAGCAGCTCAAGCATGGGAATTAATGGTCTCTTTGACTGTGAGCCAACTTAGCTTTGCGTCGGTCACGCCAACGAAAACCGATAAACCAGAAGATACAGAACAGCAGACAAACCAGGACACCACTAACGAACATAGCGGCCATCAGACTGGACAGTCGCAATTCAGATTGCGCGATAAGATAGTTAACCTGAACCAGTTGATCATTTTGTGCACCGATGGCCAGGGCAAGCAAAAAAATCAAGATTGCCAGCAGCAGGCTCAAAATCAGTTTCAAGTCACACTCCCACGTATGCAATCAGGGTTGATTTTCATTGATGAATATTAACGTCAAACAAGATTGACTCGGTGATAAGGCTACATTGTGACAGGCTATGACAAAAAAGGCACCCCATATGGGATGCCTTTTATTTATCAGTGAGTCATCCCGTCATTCACCCTTTCACGTAATTCCTTACCGGGTTTGAAGTGAGGAACGTACTTGCCGTCCAGCTTCACTGTTTCACCCGTTTTTGGATTACGGCCAACGCGGGGCGCACGATAATGCAGTGAAAAACTGCCGAATCCGCGGATTTCGATACGCTCACCCTTTTGCAGAGTTTGCGCCATCTGTTCCAGCATCTCTTTTATCGCCGCTTCCACTTCCTTGGCGGGGATATGTCGGGCCTTATCAGCGAGCCTGTCGATTAGTTCAGATTTGGTCATATTAACCTCGTGATCTAGGACAAATCATACAGTTACCTAGCTGTTGAGGAGGCCTGTCGGCCTCCCCGACTCCTTACTCTTCGCCTTTCGCTGCTTTGAAAGCTTCGGCCATAGCGTTAACGAAACCAGTATCTTCCTGCTGGTTCACTTTGTCGATCGCTTCTTTCTCTTCCGCTTCGTCTTTTGCCTTCACAGACAGGTTAACGATACGATTCTTACGATCAACACCAACGTATTTGGCTTCGATTTCTTCGCCGACGTTGACAACTTCAGAAGCATCTTCAACGCGGTCGCGCATCAGATCGGTTGAACGAATATAACCTTCAACTTCCTCAGCCAGTTCAACCGTCACGCCTTTAGCGTCAACAGCGGTAACCTTACCGACAACGATAGCACCTTTCTTGTTATCTGTCAGATACTTATTGAAAGGATCTTCTTCGATTTGCTTCACGCCCAAGCTGATGCGCTCACGCTCTGGGTCGACTTGCAGTACAACGGCAGAGATTTCGTCGCCTTTCTTGTAATCACGCACGGCTTCTTCGCCAGCTTTGTTCCAAGAAATGTCAGACAAGTGAACCAGACCGTCAATACCGCCGTCCAGACCAATGAAGATACCGAAGTCAGTGATAGACTTGATCTTACCAGTCACTTTGTCGCCCTTGTTGTGAGTTTTCGCGAACTCTTCCCAAGGATTGGCTTTACACTGTTTCAGACCCAAGGAGATACGACGACGCTCTTCGTCGATTTCCAGAACCATAACTTCAACCACGTCACCCAGGTTAACAACCTTAGATGGGTGGATGTTCTTATTGGTCCAATCCATTTCAGAAACGTGTACCAGACCTTCTACGCCGTCTTCGATTTCTACGAAGCAGCCATAGTCAGTCAGGTTAGTTACCTGGCCAGACAGCTTAGTACCTTCTGGGTAACGCTGAGCGATTTCGCTCCAAGGATCGCTGCCCATTTGCTTCATGCCCAGAGAAACACGAGACTTCTCACGGTCAAACTTCAGTACTTTAACTTGAATCTCGTCACCAACGTTTACGATCTCGCTTGGGTGTTTAACACGTTTCCAAGCCATGTCGGTGATGTGCAGCAGGCCGTCAACACCGCCCAGATCTACGAATGCACCGTAGTCGGTCAGGTTCTTAACGATACCTTTAACTTCCAAACCTTCTTCCAGGTTGGCCAGCAGGCTTTCACGCTCTGCACTGTTTTCAGCTTCGATAACAGCGCGGCGAGATACCACTACGTTGTTACGCTTGGCGTCCAACTTGATAACTTTAAATTCCAGCTCTTTGCCTTCCAGGTGAACAGTGTCACGCACTGGACGTACATCAACCAAAGAACCAGGTAAGAAAGCGCGTACAGAGTTAACTTCAACAGTAAAGCCGCCTTTGACTTTGCCATTGATGATACCCTTGATGGTCGCTTTCTCTTCGTATGCTTTTTCCAGCTCAACCCAGGCTTCGTGACGCTTGGCTTTTTCACGAGACAGGATGGTTTCACCGAATCCATCTTCCACAGCGTCCAGTGCTACATCCACAGTGTCGCCTACTGCGATTTCCAGAGCGCCTTCAGCATTTTTGAACTGCTCGGCAGGGATGGCACTTTCAGACTTGAGACCCGCATCTACCAAAACGATGTCTTTGTCGATAGCAACAACGGTACCTTTAACAATGGCACCTGGGCGAGTTTCAAGCTGTTTTAAACTTTCTTCGAAAAGTTGAGCAAAATTTTCAGTCATAGTGTGATTATTCAAATATTGACATCCACTTAGCAGTCCCGCTAATGTGGGGTTGTTCCAATTGGCTCGACGCATCCTTACATTCGAGCTGTTTCATCATTTATTCTGCAACTGTCCTTGGACATATTGCATAACGTTATCAAGCACTTGGTTGATACTCAGATTAGTAGAGTCCAAAACCAATGCATCTTCAGCCGGCACCAGCGGTGCAACAGAACGATTAGTATCACGTTCGTCACGCGCTTTAATGTCGGTTAAAAGGCGCTCAATGCTAACATCGAGCCCCTTATCTTTCAACTGCTTATAACGACGCATAGCGCGCTCTTCGGCGCTGGCCGTTAAGAATATTTTAGCTTGTGCGCCGGGAAATACGACTGTTCCCATATCCCGACCATCGGCAACCAGTCCAGGCTCATCACGAAATGCCCGCTGACGCCTCAGTAAAGCCTCACGCACACGAGGTAGAGAAGCAACTTGCGACGCTACCGCGCCGACCTCTTCGGTACGAATACTATCAGTGACGTCTTCACCTTCCAGAATGATTCGGGTAACCCCTTGGGTTTGGGTTTCAAAGCTAACGTCTAAACTGGACGCCAACGGCACTAATCCCATCTCATCCTGCGCATCAATCTGATGATGTAAGGAGGCAACCGCCAATACGCGATAGATAGCTCCGCTGTCGAGAAAGTGCCATCCCAGTTTCTCTGCCAACATGGCGCTGATTGTGCCTTTCCCTGCTCCACTCGGTCCGTCGATGGTAATGACAGGCGCTACTTGCATCGAATCTCCAAAACTGTCTTCGTTGTAAAAAACGCGCGCAATTATACGCGTTAAGTAGGGATTAGCAACGAAAGTACCTAGTTCAGAATAAGGCAGTGGCATTCTTGCCACTGCCTTTTTGCTTTAAATCACGCTATCGCCTAGCTGTGACTGATTTCGGCAAGTCGTTCAAAGTAGTCTGGAAATGTCTTTGCGGTACAACCGGGGTCATTGATTACTACCGGTGTATCACTAAGAGCAACCAATGAGAAACACATGGCAATTCGGTGATCGTTGTAGGTATCAATTTCAGCACGCTTAAGCGCGGCTGGCGGCGTGACCTCGATAAAGTCATGCCCTTCGACAACATGAGCTCCCACTTTACGAAGTTCAGTGGTCATAGCGTGCAAACGGTCTGTTTCCTTGACCCGCCAATTATAGATATTGCGAATCGCCGTGGTACCAGTGGCAAACAAAGCAGTAGTTGCGATAGTCATGGCCGCGTCCGGAATATGGTTCATATCCATATCAACCGCTTTTAGTGGCCCCCCTTGCACTTCAACAAAGTCCGCTCCCCAATTCACCTTGGCGCCCATGGCTTCAAGTACTAATGCAAAGTCCTTATCCCCCTGGATACTGTCACGTCCTATACCTGTTACTTTGACTTTACCGCCTTTAATAGCGGCCGCCGCCAGAAAGTAAGAAGCAGAGGAGGCATCGCCTTCCACCAGGAAAGTGCCAGGTGCGCGGTAACACTGGCCGGCGGTTACCACAAACTTCTGATAGTGATGATTTTCCACCTGCACACCAAACTTAGCCATGGTATCCAAGGTTATGTCGATATACGGCTTAGATACCAACTCACCAACTATCTCGATTTGCGTCTCGCCTTCGAACAGGGGCGCCGCCATCAATACGGCAGTCAGAAACTGACTGGAAACACTGCCATCCACCTGAATAGTACCGCCAGACAGGGCCTTGCCTTTTATCAGCAGAGGTGGAAAACCTTGGTTTTTCAAGTACTGAATATCCGCACCAGCTTGTCTAAGCGCATCAACCAGCGCGCCAATAGGGCGCTCTTCCATACGTGGCTCACCGGTCAGTTCAAACTCACCGTCGGATAAGGCCAAAGCAGCGCACAAAGGACGCATGGCGGTACCGGCATTACCCAAAAACAGGCTTTGCTTGGCGGCCACCTTAAAAGCATGTCCTAATCCCTGCACCGTACAACGGGTTTTATCAGCACTTAGCTGATAACTGACACCCAGCTTAGTCAGGGCATTAAGCATATGCTGGATATCTTCGCTATCCAGTAAGTTGGTCAGTTCAGTCTGACCTTCTGCCATGGCAGCCAGTAACAAGGCACGATTTGACAAGCTTTTGGAGCCGGGTAAGTTCACTTCACCGTCGATGTGACCGATGGGGTTAAGTACCAATTGCTCCATTAACCATTCCTCCGGGCAAAATCAGTCATAAAATCAACCAGCGCCTGCACCCCTTCAATGGGCATAGCGTTATAAATACTGGCTCGCATACCACCAACACTGCGATGTCCAGCCAAGGCTTTCAAACCTGCCTGCTCCGCCTGCTGTAAGAAGGCTTTATCCAGTTCTGGATTAATTAACTGAAACGGTACATTCATACGTGAACGATAGGCAGTATGAATGCGGTTCTGATAGAAATCGCTGCCGTCAATATAGCCATACAGCAATGTGGCTTTTTCGGCATTGCGCTTTTCCATGGCCTCAACCCCACCTTGGGCTTTTAACCACTTAAACACCAGGCCCGCCAAATACCAGGCATAGGTAGGCGGCGTGTTAAACATTGAGCCCTGCTCGGCCAAAATCTTGTAGTTCAGAATAGAGGGCGTATGTGCCATAGACTGATCCAGCAGGTCGTCTCTTACGATGACCACAGACAAGCCTGAGGGCCCGATGTTTTTCTGTGCCCCGGCATAAATTACACCGAAGCGTGAAACATCCACGGGTTTGGACAGAATATTAGAGGACATATCCGCCACTAATGGCACTGTGCCGATATCCGGAACCTCTGACATCTCGACACCATCTACCGTCTCATTCGGACAATAGTGTAAATAGGCTGCGTTGGGGTTGAGTTGCCACTCTTTTGGCTCAGGAACGACCAAACGCTCGTCCTGCCAACGGCTAGTGGCGACCACATTGGGTGTCAGATAGCGTTTAGCCTCATCCACCGCCGCCGATGACCAGGAGCCACTGACCAGATAATCGGCCTGCGCCTGCTTACCGCCCAGGTTAAGAGGCACCGCTGAGAACTGACCGCGGCCACCACCATGGGTAAATAACACTTTATAGTTACTGGGTATCGCCAGTAGCTCGCGTAAATCGGCTTCAGCCTGTTCGGCTACCTGGATAAAATCTTTACTGCGATGGCTTAACTCCATCACCGAGCAGCCCTGTCCCTGCCAATCGACAAATTCAGCCTGTGCCTGCTGCATGACCTCAACGGGTAACATGGCAGGGCCTGCACAAAAGTTATACACCTTATTCATTATTACACTCTTAAAAAGCAAACGAGCGGCGTAAGGATTATCTCAGGCCGCTCGTCGCTATACAGACTTTGTCGGTGAATGTTCCAGACAACACCGACATACCGTACTTCCTATACATAAAGGGACATTGCTGTCCCTCGACTGGATTTCTGTCGTCTATACGTCGTCGCCAGGCTCTTGGCCTTCGTCCGAACTTGCCTGTAATGCGGGTTCTTGCCCGTCTTCTTCCATGTAGTCTTCTTCGCTCTCGACTTCATCGATTCGCTGCAAACCAACTACATGCTCATTTTCGCCGGTGCGGATCAATCTCACCCCTTGGGTGTTTCGACCAATCACAGACACTTCACTGACCCGGGTACGCACCAAGGTGCCCTGGTCACTGATCAGCATGATTTCATCATTTTCATCGACCTGAACAGCACCTACCACGACACCATTACGCTCAGACACTTTGATCGATACCACACCTTGAGTGGCACGGCTCTTCGCTGGGTAATCATCCAGCGGGGTACGCTTACCGTAGCCGTTTTCCGTTACCGTCAGAACAGCACCATCCCCCTGCGGCACAATCAGTGATACCACTTTCTGGCCGTCTTGCAGACGAATACCACGAACCCCTGTTGCGGTGCGTCCCATGGGGCGCAGCGACAGCAATTCTTCGCCAGTTTCTGGATCAAGCTTCACTTCCCCGGTTTCGGCATCGCGCTGTTTCTCATTGAAACGCACCACTTTACCGGCATCAGAGAACAACATGATATCGCTCTGACCATCGGTCAGCGCCACACCAATCAGTTCATCACCGTCGTTCAGGTTCACGGCAATAATACCGTTGGAACGAGGACGTGAATACTGGGTGAGGTCGGTCTTCTTCACCGTGCCGAAGGCGGTGGCCATCAATACGTACTTGCCTTCCACAAACTCCGCAATCGGCAACATCGCAGTAATACGCTCACCCTCTTCCAGAGGCAGAATATTGACTATGGGGCGACCTCTGGCATTTCGGCTGGCCAGTGGTAACTGATAGGTTTTAATCCAATACAGTCGGCCACGGGTAGAGAAGCACAAAATATAGTCGTGAGTATTAGCAACCAGCAGCTTTTCAATGAAGTCTTCATCCTTCATCTTGGTTGCAGACTTGCCTTTACCACCGCGGCGCTGGGCTTCGTATTCTTTGAGCTTTTGGTACTTAACGTAGCCCTCATGTGACAAGGTCACCACCACGTCTTCCTGCTCAATCAAATCTTCGATATCAATATCGTGGCTAGCGGCGGTGATCTCGGTACGACGCTCATCACCGTATTCAGCCTGAATTTTCTCCAGTTCTTCGCGAATGACTTCCATCAAACGCTCAGGGCTGGCCAGGATATGCATCAGCTCGGCAATCAGATCTAACAGCTCTTTGTATTCTGCCAGGATCTTGTCATGTTCAAGACCGGTCAGTTTATGCAGACGCAAGTCCAAAATCGCCTGAGCCTGGGCTTCGGTGAGGTAATATTTACCATCACGAATACCAAACTGTGGCTCCAGCCAATCAGGACGAGCAGCATCAACACCCGCTCTTTCCAACATATCTGATACATCGCCTAACAACCACCCTTGGGCCACCAAACCGGCTTTGGCTTCAGATGGACTGGGTGAGGCTTTAATCAGTTCGATAATGGGATCGATATTGGCCAGTGCAACCGCCAGGCCTTCAAGGATGTGCGCGCGATCGCGAGCCTTTTTAAGTTCAAATACGGTTCTTCGTGTCACCACTTCGCGGCGGTGTAACACAAAGGCTTCAAGCATTTCTTTTAGATTGAAGATCTTGGGCTGATTATTATCCAGCGCCACCATGTTGATACCAAACACGGTTTGTAACTGGGTTTGGGCATACAAATGGTTCAGCAGAACTTCGGCAGACTCGTTACGTTTGACTTCAATAACGATGCGCATCCCGTCCTTATCAGACTCATCACGCAGGGCCGAGATACCTTCGATCTTCTTCTCTTTCACCAGCTCGGCAATCTTCTCGATCAGCCTGGCCTTGTTAACCTGGTACGGGATCTCGTTGACAATAATGGTTTCTTTACCATTATCTTCTGTTTCAATTTCTGCCCGGGCACGCAGGTAAATCTTGCCGCGCCCGGTACGGTAGGCTTCTTCAATACCTTTACGGCCGCTGATCATGGCGGCGGTGGGGAAATCCGGGCCAGGGATAAATTCAATCAGCTCTTCAATGCTGATGTCCGGATTATTAATAAGAGCAATACAACCTTTGACTACTTCGGTCAGGTTGTGCGGCGGAATATTGGTCGCCATCCCTACCGCGATACCCGAGGAACCATTCACCAGCAGGTTAGGTACTTTGGTCGGTAACACTTCGGGAATATGTTCCGTACCATCATAGTTAGGTACGAAGTTGACGGTTTCTTTTTCCAAATCGGCCAGTAACTCGTGAGCAATTTTGGCCATTCTGACTTCGGTGTAACGCATCGCAGCGGCAGAGTCACCGTCCACGGAACCGAAGTTACCTTGTCCATCCACCAACATGTATCGCAATGAAAACGGTTGCGCCATACGCACAATGGTATCGTACACAGCAGAATCGCCGTGCGGGTGATATTTACCGATAACATCACCGACCACACGGGCCGACTTTTTATATGGTTTATTGAAGTCGTTCTTCAGCTCGTTCATGGCGAACAGAACTCGCCTGTGCACCGGCTTGAGACCATCGCGAACATCTGGCAGGGCCCGGCCCACAATGACGCTCATGGCATAATCAAGATAAGAATTCTTAAGTTCTTCCTCAATATTTATGGGGAGAATTTCTTTGGCGCGGTCGGTCATATACAGCCCTGTTCCCTTCTTTAATCTACGTCTTTCCAGGCGGATTCCCGTTTGTCAGAGGTGACAGGCAGAAACCCAGGAATTCAAGCTTTATTAGAGGTTTATTAACCGTCCAATCCTACCACTTAAAATAAAAAATAAATAGCCGCAGCTTGCTCAGATAAACGGCATTCGAGCAAACCTGTTGGCACTTTCACAGCCCTAAGCCGCATACAACAAGCTAAAAGAGGATTGGTATCGACACCTGGCCTGATTATACTAGGCGCCAAATTCACCCAATGAGTTAGATTATGTCTCAGCAACCCGCACCGGTGGACATCCCCCATCAGAATGTCGACGAACAAGAAATCGCCAAGTTTTCAGCCCTGGCAAGTCGGTGGTGGGATCTGGACGGCGAGTTTAAACCCCTTCATCAGATAAACCCGTTAAGGCTGGACTTTATCGCTCAGCACAGTCAGGGTTTATTTGGTAAGAGAGGCCTGGATGTTGGCTGTGGTGGTGGCATTTTGGCAGAAAGCATGGCCAAGATGGGCGCGCAGGTCACCGGTATCGATATGGCCAAAGACTCACTGGAAGTCGCCAGTTTGCATGGTCTGGAGTCTGGTATCTCGGTGGAGTACAAGCTGGTTACGGTGGAAGATTTTGCCGAGGCGCATGCCGGTGAGTTTGATGTGGTTACCTGCATGGAAATGCTGGAACATGTGCCGGACCCTGAGTCTATCGTGCGCGCATGTGCCAAGCTGGTCAAACCCGGCGGTCAGGTGTTTTTCTCGACCTTGAACCGCAATATCAAATCCTATCTGATGGCCATTGTTGGGGCTGAGTACGTATTAGGGCTAGTACCCAAAGGGACACATCAGCACAGCAAGTTTATCCGCCCATCAGAACTGATGAACTGGGTAGACCAGACGCCGCTGTTGTGTCGTCATATGGAAGGCCTGCATTTAAATCCGCTCAGCGGACAATATTATTTGTCCAACGCCAATGTGGATGTGAATTACCTGCTACATTGCCATCGACCGGATGCGTGCTGAATTAGCCCATCCTCAAGGAGTGCTGTTTGATTTGGACGGCACCCTGTTGGATACCGCAGATGATTTGGCTTGCGCGCTGAATCGTCTGCTAGGTGAACATGGCCGTGCAACCAAAAGCCGCCAACAATATCGCCCCATCGCTTCCCATGGCGCCATGGGTATGCTCAAACTTGGTTTCCCAGATATCGCATTTGGCACTTCGGCGTTTGAGGTGCTGCGAAAACGCTTTTTGTCGTATTACGCCGAACAGCTTTGTGAGCACACCTGCCTGTTTGACGGTATCAGTGAACTTATTCAAACCCTGAATACTCTGCATATGCCCTGGGGAATAGTCACAAATAAGCCCACGCACCTGACCTTGCCACTGCTGACACAATTCCCAGAATTGGATACCACAAGCACCCTTGTGTGTGGCGATACCCTGCCAGTCAGAAAACCTCATCCCGAACCTTTATTACTGGCAGCGTCTGAGTTGAGCATTCCAGCCTCACACCTCTGGTACCTGGGCGATGCCGAGCGTGACATGCAAGCAGCACAAGCCGCCGGTATGACGGCCGTGTTGGCAGAGTACGGATATATCTGTCAGAGCGAACGGCCTGAGCATTGGTTAACCGATTTGCGCATCTTACACCCAACGGCGCTGCTTACGGCCATCAAACACAAGATCTAGTATTAACACCTGATAGTTGACACTATATATCGCCAGATAATAAATTTGCTCACTTTAAGAAATAAAAAATTTATCTGCATAAAATTCTCTGAATTTCTCCTTGCATTCCTACCATCGAAGTCACTATCACGATTCTTCGGTGAGTCGCTACTAACCTGACACAAGCCATTGATTTGTTCGGCCATTAAACCACCAGATATTGGGTTGCATAAAGAGCCAAACCTCACTATCTTGTGTCAAAGTAAATGCGGGTCCTAACCCCGCCTTTGCGGTTTTCTTCTGCAAACATGGGGTTGTTTGCAGGCAATTTGCGCTAACTGATAACAATAAGACGGCTACCGGCATGAATAATACGCTTCTCGTTACCAAACGCTCCGGCGAGCAAGAGCCCATTGATCTGGATAAAATTCATAAGGTCATCACTTGGGCAGCCAAGGGATTGAACAATGTGTCGGTCTCTCAGGTGGAGATCAAAGCTCATATCCAATTCTACGATGGCATCAAGACCTCGGATATTCACGAAACGCTGATTAAATCTGCGGCAGACCTGATCTGCAAAGACAGCCCGGACTACCAATATCTGGCCGCTCGTCTGGCTATTTTCCATCTTAGAAAGAAAGCCTATGGCAAGTTTGAGCCGCCGGCGCTATACCAGCACGTAGTGCAGATGGTGGAGATGGGTAAGTATGATCAGCATCTGCTTAAAGACTATACCCAAAGTGAATTTGAACAGATGGATGCCTATCTGGATCACTGGCGTGATATGAATTTCAGCTATGCCGCCGTTAAGCAGCTGGAAGGTAAGTATCTGGTTCAAAACCGCGTTACCGGTGAGATCTACGAAAGTGCGCAGTTCCTGTATATGTTGGTAGCGGCCTGTTTATTTGCTAACTACCCCAAAGAAACGCGTTTGGATTACATCAAGCGTTTCTATGATGCGGTTTCCAAGTTCAAAATCTCTCTGCCAACCCCAATTATGTCTGGCGTACGTACCCCTACCCGTCAGTTCAGTTCTTGCGTGTTGATCGAATGCGGCGACAGCCTGGATTCCATTAATGCTACCGCCAGTGCCATCGTAAAATATGTCAGTCAGCGTGCCGGTATCGGTATCAACGCCGGCCGCATTCGAGCTCTGGGTAGCCCGATTCGTGGTGGTGAAGCCTTCCATACCGGATGCTTGCCATTTTATAAATATTTCCAGACCGCAGTGAAAAGCTGTTCGCAAGGCGGTGTACGTGGCGGCGCAGCCACCCTGTTCTATCCATTGTGGCATCTGGAAGTGGAATCGCTGTTGGTACTGAAAAATAACCGCGGCGTAGAAGAAAACCGCGTTCGTCACCTGGATTATGGTGTGCAGTTCAATAAGCTGATGTACCAGCGCCTGATTAAAGACGAACACATTACCTTATTCAGCCCCTCAGACGTCCCTGGGCTCTATGATGCATTCTTCGCCGATCAAGCAGAATTTGAAAAGCTGTACGTGAAATACGAACAGGACCCGTCCATTCGTAAGAAGCAAATTAAAGCCATTGAACTGTTCAGCTTGTTTATGCAGGAACGTGCCAGTACCGGCCGTATTTATCTGCAGAACGTTGACCATTGTAATACCCATAGCCCCTTTGACCCGAGTGTTGCCCCAGTGCGTCAAAGCAACTTGTGTCTGGAAATCGCGCTACCGACCAAACCACTGGCACATGTCAACGACGAAAACGGTGAAATCGCGCTATGTACATTGTCAGCCTTTAACCTGGGTGCTATCGACAGTCTGGACGAGTTGGAAGAACTGGCCGACCTGGCGGTTCGCGCATTGGACAGTCTGCTGGATTATCAGGATTATCCTGTACCCGCTGCCTACAATGCCACTATGGGTCGCCGTACCCTGGGTGTAGGTGTGATTAACTTTGCCTACTATTTGGCCAAGCACGGCGTGCGTTATTCTGATGGCAGCGCCAATGGCTTAGTGCATCGCGCTTTTGAAGCCATTCAGTATTATCTGTTACGTGCCTCGGTGGGACTGGCCAAAGAGAAAGGCGCTTGTCCTAAATTCAACGAGACCACTTATGCCAAAGGCATTCTGCCCATTGATACTTATAAAAAGGATCTGGACGCAGTCTGTAATGAGCCTTTGCACTACGATTGGGAAGCGTTGCGCACCGATATTCAAACCTTCGGTCTGCGAAACAGTACCTTGTCGGCCCTGATGCCATCAGAAACCTCGTCGCAGATTTCAAATGCCACTAATGGTATCGAGCCGCCTCGTGGTCATATCAGCGTGAAGTCCAGTAAAGATGGCGTACTCAAGCAAGTGGTGCCGGAGTATGAGCGTCTTAAGCATCAGTATGAATTATTGTGGGATATTCCCTCCAATGACGGCTATCTGCAATTGGTAGCGATTATGCAGAAGTTCATTGACCAGACCATTTCGGCCAATACCAGCTACGATCCGGGTAAGTACGAAGGTGGCAAGGTGCCCATGAAGTTGCTGCTTAAGGATTTGCTGACCGCTTATAAACTCGGGGTCAAGACAATGTATTACCATAACACCCGTGATGGTGCTGCAGATACGCAGGACGACCTAACAGCCAGTAAAGCTGACGCCGTGGTAGACACCGTGGTGGAAGACGATGACGGTTGTGCAGGCGGCGCTTGTAAAATCTAATCTTGATGGAAAGGCCGGTCATTGACCGGCCTCTGTGCTAAATAACCTGTTGATATTGAGCCGATGAAATACACCACTTTTAACCAGCAAAGCACCAACCCACTCGCAGAGCCCATGTTTTTCGGCAATCCGGTAAACGTGGCCCGCTATGATCAGCAAAAGCACCCTATTTTCGAAAAACTGATCGAAAAACAAATCAGCTTTTTCTGGCGTCCTGAAGAAGTTGACGTGAGCAAAGACCGCGTTGATTTCCAAAAACTCAGCGATCCGGAAAAGCATATTTTTATTTCCAACCTCAAGTACCAAACGCTGCTGGACTCGGTACAGGGACGCAGCCCCAATATTGCATTTCTGCCTATCGTCTCGTTACCTGAGCTGGAAACCTGGATAGAAACCTGGTCATTTTTTGAGACCATCCACTCCCGCTCGTACACTCATATATTGCGTAACCTGTTTGCCGACCCCAGTGAGGTGTTTGAAGACATCGTGCTTAATGAGGAAATCAAACGCCGGGCTAGCGACATTTCCCGCTACTACGATGATTTGATCTTCGCCACGCAGCTATGGCAAACCCAAGGCGAAGGCGTGCATCAAGTAGACGGTCAAAGCATCACTATTAATATGCGTGAGCTTAAAAAGAAGCTCTATTTGTGCATGAACTCAGTGAATGCCTTAGAGGCAGTGCGCTTTTACGTTTCTTTTGCCTGTACCTTTGCCTTTGCCGAGCGTGAGCTAATGGAAGGTAACTCCAAGATTATCAGGCTCATTGCCCGCGATGAAAACCTGCATTTAAGCTCTACACAACATATTTTGAACCTGTGGGCCAAAGGCAAAGACGATCCTGAAATGGCAGAAATTGCCGAAGAATGTCGTGAAGAAGCCCGGGACATCTTCCTTAATGCGGTTGAGCAGGAGAAACAGTGGGCCTCCTACTTGTTCCAGCACGGCTCCATGATAGGACTGAACAAAGATATTTTGTGCCAATATGTGGAATATATTGCCAACCACCGCATGGCGGCCATTGGATTTGATACCCCTTATGAGGTGAAATCCAATCCCCTGCCCTGGATGAACAACTATCTTAACTCCGACAACGTACAGGTTGCGCCGCAGGAGTCTGAGATCAGTTCCTATCTGGTTGGCCAAATCGACAGTGAAGTGAGTGTTGACGACTTCGGAGATTTTGATCTCTGATGATCGCCCAATGAAAATGGACAAGCTGTACATTATCCATCTGGATGAAGATACCCAGTTAGCCTGTCATCAAGACAAAACGCTGCTGGAAAACCTTGAGGCACACAAGGTGGAAGTCCATTTTCATTGTCGCGAAGGCTTCTGCGGCGCCTGCCGCACTAAGCTGCTTGATGGCCAGGTGGAGTATATTACCGATCCCCTGGCCTATATTGATGATGATGAAATCCTACCCTGTTGCTGTAAAGCCAAATCTGACCTGAAAATTAAACTCAGCTAGTCTTTCCCTGTCTCTTGCCTAAACAAAACACAGTCAGTCCGATGCAACATAATACAACGAGCTGTTGATTTATCGACCTTACTCTGGTGGGAAGGCCCAGGCCGAGTGCGCCCCTCAAGTATGGCGCTTGAGGATAGCTAGCAAAGGGCCTTAACCCTGAAATTCAGGAAGAAAACCTTGCAAGTTAAGTTTGCTGGCCGGGCTGGATGTCACACAGGATGTCAGATCCAGCCCAGCGCCTGACAATTTCTATTCATAATGGCGTTCGCGCTTTAGCTCGATTGTATCGATATAACCATGCCAGGTGGCATAACCAATCAACGGCATCAGAATAATAAAGGCGGCGAAGCCAGTCACAAAGCCGATCCCTACCGCGGATGCAATAATAAGTGCCCATACCATCATCGGGGTCTTATTCACCCATACCGCATTCATACTGGTGAGAACCGCCGTAGCCAGATTCACCCGTCTTTCCATTAATATAGGTTGAGTAAATACGCTGATAAAGAACACCAACATAGTAAAGCCGGCCCCAACCACAGTTCCCAGTGCCAGAAACGGCAGTAAGTTTTCCAGATTTTCCTCCAGATAAGGGGGATATAAGGCATGGATAATAGACGCTACCCGCAACCAGAAAATCATCAGTACCAACAACAGAATACCCAGCCCCCATTCATTCACCGCATTACGTTTAATTGCTTTGATGCTGTGCCATAACGAGGGACTGTGACCTTTTTCCAGTTCCCAGCTCACATCATACAGCCCAGCCGCCAAAAAGGGCCCGATCAGCATAAAACACACAATTGAAGGCAGAATCACCAAGTGCCAGCCAGTTAACGCCACCATATAAGTAATCAACCAAGGGATCGCGGTAAAAATCACACCATAAAAGGCCGTTAGCAGCGGAGCACGCATAATGTCACGCCATCCCAGCGCTAACCACTTCAGTGGGTCCCCCAAATCCAGCTCCTTACAGGGAATAACGCGGGCGATTCCGCTATCGGTAATGGCATTGTGGGGAGTTTCTTTAAAAGAATGAGACATAACACCTCCGGGCAATGTTTTGGTCTTATCAGGGCCAAACCATCGAGCACAGATCAATAGTCAGCCCTTTCTATGAGCATATGCACAGATCTATGATTTTGCCCGAATAAGGCTGCGAACTGCTCAGATTTCAACCAACACCTTGCGTAATTGGTGTTTCGCTCTGTGTATTCTGGTCATCACACTGTTAGGGTTCATCGCCAACATCCTAGCAATCTCTGTCGAAGAATACCCGTCCTCCCATTGCAGTCTGGCAACCTGCTGATAATGCGAAGGTAATGCCGCTATCTGCTGGCGCACCCTGTGTGCCATCAATTGCGTATCGGCTATGCAGGGCAAAGTGACATTATTTTCATCGAAAGGCACCTGCTCTGTACGCTGTTTTGCCTGCTGACGTAAGTGTTCGTTAAGTAAGATCCTTCTAAGCCATAACCAAGTTGCTGCCTCATACTGTAATCCGTCAAAACCACGCCAGGCCCGCATCAGGGTATCCTGCAGCAAGTCTTGCGCGTTATCCGGGTGTCTGGCCAAGCGCATCGCAAAAGCCAGCAGGCTAGCACGATAAGGCATGACCAGACGGATATAACGCGCGTGGCGACGGACATTATTCTGGCTGTTCATCGACGACTACAATGTCGGTAAAGATTGTCATGGTTTCGGCCCGAAGATTTGTTCCACTTGGGCTCCTCTGGGCAGCCCCATTACCATCTGTACATTATCGTCCTCATCTTTATAGATAATACCCGGTGTTGCATGCATCCCGGTCTGTTGCATGGCAGCGTAATTGTCTGCCAGTTTTGCCGCCAAGTGCGCAGGAATCGTCTGCATAGGCTGTAAACGACTGTTCTCCCGATCGGCTTCATATTCTGCCAAGGCCAAGGCAGGATCCTCTGCCGCCAAAAGCGCTGCCGCCTTATTCTGGCTGTCAGCTTTGATAATACCGACCAGAATGTGCCTGAGTTGAACGTGCCCCTTATTCACCCAAGGTCTGGCCTGCAACCAAAATTGTTGGCAATACGGACAGTTTGCATCGGTAAAGACATACACAATACGTTTAGCGCTGTCGGCCCCATCTTTGATCCAATGGCTGTTTTCTAGCGTTTGCCATTGCTCCTTGCCAACAGGCCCATAAATGAACTCTTGCAGGGGCTTTTCACTGAGGTTTTTCCCTTCGTTGTCATACCACACACCGCTGATCATATGCTGACCATCCGGGGTGATAAAAAATGTCATCCCTTGTTGATTGAGTTTCATGGCATAGCCAGTGAGTCCGGCAGGTCCGGCAAAGGTGCCCGCCACTTCTGCGCCTTGTTTTTTCAGTAACTCAATACCGGGTGGCAAATCTTCTTGTGCCACCAGCAAAGGCGACAATAATGCAGCCGACACGGCCAGACATACGCTTTTCATTGTTCTCTTCTACTCCACATTTAGTTTTTCCAAATAGGCGCGCAAACTCGCCTTCGACAATTCCCCCAGATGACTGGCAACCAACTTCCCCTGAGCATCGTAAAATAGGGTGGTGGGCAGTGCGGAGGCGCCTACCGAGCGGCTGACCACGCCGTCTCTGTCCAATAACATGTTGTTCAACTGCAATCCCTGCTCATCCACAAAACGCGTAATATCAGCAGCTCTCTCCCCTTGATTAATAAGTACAACATGCAGTTGTGAGTAATCTTGCTGGGCGGCCTGCAACACCGGCATTTCACGGCGACAGGGTGGACACCAGCTGGCCCAGAAGTTAATCACCACCGGCTTGCCGGCAAATTGCTCAAGGGCCACATCGCTTCCGGTTATATCAGGCAAAACCTGGCTTGGCAGTCGTGCGCCTTGTTGCACTATGGCCAGACTCAGTTGCAAAGGCATCACTACCACCAGGCCAATGATCAGCGCTAAGGCAAAGTGACCGGCCAGATGGCGACGCGAATACAAACGTATGGCCGCATACCCAAGGCCGGTGGCAATCCCCGCCCCCACATGAAAACCGCCGTCACGAATATCCAAGGTACCCCACCAGTTTTGCCGGTATTCCTGCCAGTAAAGCGCAACAAAGGCCAAACGCGCGCCCAACAATGCCCACATCACAGCGCTACTGAACAGATTGGCCAGCTCACTGTATTGCGCTTTGTTTTCACTACGTAATTTACTGACCAGCAAAAACAGCCCCACAAACGCCAGACCCAACGCTACCTGCGCTGACAAGGTAAAAGGGCCTATTGACCAACTGAGCATGACCTTTTCACACCACGAAATTCGTTAACATGTCACCGAGCTTGCCGCGCCAGGATTAAGGCGGGATTAACAAGGCAAAAGTGGAAGCCATTTACAGTGCAAGGCCTGATGTTGGTCGCCTTTCCCTTGCACAGCCACGCGCGAATTGATAGCAAGGCACTCCGATTACCGCACGGAGTCACAGCCTTAATGCATGTGTTGCTTATTGAAGACGATCAGTCCATTGCCAATGGCATTTGTCTGGGCCTCAGTGCCCAGGGTGCAGTGATTGACCAGGTCGGTAATGTCAGCCAAGCCAAAGTCATGCTTAAACAGCATTTGTTCGATGCCGCAATATTGGATCTCAATTTGCCCGATGCAGACGGATTGACGCTGTTGCGCTGGCTGCGAAGCCAACAAAACCCCATCCCGGTGCTTATTCTGACCGCCCGGGACAGTATTGATGACAAGGTGGCAGGTTTACACTGCGGGGCCGACGACTATTTGCTCAAGCCCTTTGACTTAAGAGAGTTAATGGCGCGCTTGCAGGCGTTGCTGCGCAGGCATCAATCCCGCCCAACCCATGCCCTGACCCATGGCAACATTCAGTACGATCCTATTGCTTGCCAGGCTTATCTTGACGGAATTGAAGTAAATCTGTCCCGGCGTGAACAAGCCCTGCTGCATACCCTACTCAGCAACCCTAAACGGGTATTCAGCACTGAGCAGTTAAAGGACGCCTTGTACGGTACTTTGGACGATATTGAAAGCAACGCCCTGAATGTACATATCTTTAATCTGCGTAAGAAACTCGGCTCTGGTGTCATAGACACAGTGCGAGGCCTGGGTTATCGCCTGGGCGATAAGGCGGGTGCAATATGAAACTGCAAGTACGAGTGACGCTCACCGCCGGTCTGGCTTTCGTTTTGCTATGGGGCGCAGCCACGACCTGGATGCTGCTGGATCTACGCCAGCAAACCATGAAAACCCTGGATCAGCGACTGGTGTCTACCGCGGCCATGGTCGCAAACCTGGTAAAAAATCAACCCGCCCAGTCAGACAGCCATGAGCTCAGCGAACAATTACGCAGTGTACTGAATCAATCAGGAACCGGTCTGGCTTGTCATATTGCCTCCTTGCAGGGCAATGTCATGAGCAGCAACCTGCAAAGCACAGCCAGCCCCCAACCGCCGGGTTTTGGCCATGTCGACGTAGACAATAAAGCATGGCGCACCTATACCCTGCTTGACGGGTCTCGTCGTATCACTATTGCCGATCAACTTAGTCAACGTCAGCAACTGGAGCAGGATATGTTGGTGACAGCTGCTGCTCCTCCTCTGGTAGCCTTACTGATCAGTCTAAGCTTACTGTGGTTTATTACCGGCCAAAGTCTGCGCCCGATCACTCGTCTGAGCCATGCAATACAGAGCCGTGACAGCCACGACTTAAGGCCAATCTCCTTGTCACCCTTACCTGTTGATCTGCAGCCATTACTGCGCAGCCAGAACCAGTTGCTGAACAGGCTTAAGGCAGCACTGGAAAGGGAAAAGCGCCTGACTAATGACATTGCTCACGAACTACGCACCCCGCTGACAGGCATAAAAACCAACCTGCAAGCCGCCGCCATGGTAGAAGGCACTGACAAAATCACCTGTTTGCAATTAGCCGAGTCTGGCGCAGATAGGCTACACCAAATACTGGAGCAGCTCCTGCTGCTGGCACGTTTAGGCGACAACGCCACCAGAGCACAACATCGTTGTCAAAACCCCAATACCGTCATTCAGGCCGTGTTGCATGATTTCGGCACGGATGCCGGCCGCATTCATATAGAGCAAGGGCCCGGCACAGCTGACAACTGCCCTCTACCGGCTCCTCTGCTGGATATTATTTGTCGGAACTTGCTCGAGAATGCCTTAAAACATGGCCGGGGCCAGGTCAAACTAAGACTACAGGGACAACCCGGTCAATGGTGCTTGGCAGTGCAAGATGAAGGCAGTGGCGTAGCACAACCTGCGTTATCAAAACTCACTCAACGCTTTTGGCGCCAGGGCGACCAGCAAGGCTGTGGATTGGGTCTGGCCATCGTTTCAGCTATCGTACAGCAATATCAGGGGCAACTGGAGGCGAACAATCATCCCCAAGGGTTTGAAATCAGTATCAGGCTGCCGGTCGCCAACTCAGGGGCTGGCGAAAATGGCGAGCCAGACTGAGATTAAGTTCATTGAACAAGGTCACGCACTCCCCTTGGGGAACCAGACAGGACTGGACAAACTGATGGCAGTTATTACGCAGTAAATCATAGGCCGAATATTCAAACAGCCGGGCGGCGGCTCGCTCGGCTGCCAAGGCATCAGCCAGCACGTTACCGGCACTATCGCATGCCACATAGATGGTATTTCCACTGCGGTTGGCCAAAAATCGTTGCGGCGATACCGCCCGAATCAAACCATTGCCGTTCAGCTCAATCACATTGCCATCCATCCAGATTCCGCTGTGGTCGAACACACCGAATACCCCACAGCACACCACAGCACCATCTGCTACTAAGACAGACTGCGCGGACTCGCCGGGATGATGCAGCACACTGTGCCTGACCTGATGCCTGGCCAAATGTTTACCGGCCGCTAATGCGCCCAGCCCGACTCCCAACCACAATAAAGGTAACGGCATCGCCTTTACTCCAACGGATATACTCAGATTCTATGTATCAGCCGTGATGTACTTTGCCAAATAAGCGAATGTAAGCCGATATGTCAGTAAGCATTATCTTTTGCCATTACTCTGCCCTGCCAAAGCCAGATCCATCCTGCTAAACAGGGTATATCTATGATAAAAATTTTCTTTGCTGCATTGCAGACAAAGCGGGCGTGACTGTATTACTCTGTAGGGCCGTTTTCTAACCTCTGCAGTACATGAAACAGATTGTAAAATCCAGCAAACTCAACGACGTATGTTATGACATCCGCGGCCCGGTGCTGACCGAGGCCAAACGGCTGGAGGATGAAGGGCATAGGGTACTGAAACTGAACATCGGTAACCCTGCCCCATTCGGCTTTGAAGCCCCTGACGATATTCTCAAGGATGTCATCCACAATCTTCCAACTGCGCAAGGCTACGCCGACGCAAAAGGACTATATTCAGCCCGCGTCGCGGTCATGCAGTATTACCAACAGCACAATATTAAAAATATTGATATTGAAGACGTGTTTATCGGCAATGGGGTCAGCGAGCTTATCGTGATGGCCATGCAGGCGTTGTTGAACAGCGGTGATGAAGTCTTACTGCCCGCCCCCGATTATCCCTTGTGGACAGCGGCCGTCACACTCTCATCGGGAACGCCAGTGCATTATCGTTGTGATGAACAAGCGGGCTGGTTTCCGGATATTGAAGATATTAAGGCTAAGATCACCCCTAACACCCGGGCGATTGTGCTAATCAACCCCAATAACCCCACTGGGGCGGTATACAGCAAAGAATTACTGCTGGAGGTTATCGAGGTAGCGCGGGCCCACGGGTTGGTAGTGTTCAGCGACGAGATCTACGACAAGATCCTGTACGACGACGCCAAACATACCTGTATTGCCTCATTAGCCGACGATTTATTGTTTGTCACTTTCAGTGGCTTGTCGAAAAATTATCGGGTAGCAGGATTTCGCTCCGGTTGGATGGTGCTAAGCGGCAATAAAAAGCTTGGCCGCAGTTACATGGAAGGTTTGAATTTACTGGCGTCGATGCGCATGTGCGCTAATGTCCCTTGTCAGCATGCGGTCCAAACCGCCTTGGGCGGCTATCAAAGCATCAACGATTTAGTTCAAGCCGATGGCCGTTTGCGCTTGCAACGAGATACCGCCTGGCGTTTGTTAGAACAAATCCCGGGGATTTCCTGTGTCAAACCCCAGGGCGCCATGTACTGTTTTGCTAAAGTGGATGCCAACAGGTTTAACATTCGTAACGATGAACAGATGATCCTCGACCTGTTACGTCAGGAAAAAGTCTTGTTGGTGCATGGCAGCGCATTCAACCTCAAAGACGGCTGTTATTTCCGTCTGGTGTTTCTGCCCCATGCCGATGTATTGCAATCAGCCCTGGGCAAGGTGGAGCGCTTCTTTGCCGGATACCTTCAGGACAATGGCCAGTGAGTAAAAACCAAAGCCATTTTTTTGCCCACCTGGCACGGATGAAGCTGATTAACCGCTGGCCGTTAATGCGAAATGTCAGCACTGAGAACGTGCAGGAACATAGTCTACAAGTCGCCATGGTGGCTCACGCCCTGGCGAT
The DNA here is from genome assembly GCF_014645355.1 of Bowmanella pacifica. Classification (GTDB taxonomy): domain Bacteria; phylum Pseudomonadota; class Gammaproteobacteria; order Enterobacterales; family Alteromonadaceae; genus Bowmanella; species Bowmanella pacifica. The sequence continues at coordinate 57,829 of NZ_BMLS01000006.1, forward strand.
GATCCGTAACCGTTTCTATGCTGGCAATCTGGACCCATTCAGAATCGCTACCTTGGCCATGTTCCACGATGTGTCAGAAGTTCTGACCGGTGATCTGCCTACCCCGGTTAAATATTACAATCCGGCCATCCAACAGGAATATAAGAAGATTGAGCAAATCGCCGAGCAAAAACTGATTGAAATGGCACCGGATGCCTTTCGCCAAGACTATGCGGAACTTATCGACGGTCAATATCAGTCAGAGGATGAAAAATTTATCATCAAGGCAGCTGATATTATTTGTGCTTATCTGAAAACCCTGGAAGAACTGTCAGCCGGTAACCATGAATTTGAATTGGCTAAGCGCCGTTTGGACAATATTCTTAAAGACTATAAGTCTGACGAAGTGAACTATTTTCTAACCGCTTATGTACCGAGCTTTTCTCTGAGTCTGGACGAAATAACACAGGAGTAGTGAATGTCCCCCTGGCTTGCAAGACAACAAACGCAACCTGAGCGTCAGGGGGATCACCGCTCACCCTTCCAGCGGGACAAGGCCAGAGTCTTGCACTCGGCTGCCTTTCGTCGCCTGCAAGCTAAAACCCAGGTGTTGGGGGTGGGCATGAATGACTTTCATCGCACCCGTTTAACCCATTCCCTTGAAGCCTCGCAGATTGGTCATGGTATTGCCGCGCAGCTGCGCCAGAAATATCCGCAACAAAGTGACACACTGGCGTTGAACGACAATCTGATTGAAGCCTTATGTCTGGCCCATGACATTGGCCATCCCCCTTTCGGGCATGGCGGAGAAACGGCGCTGAACTTCATGATGCGTGAGCACGGCGGTTTTGAAGGTAACGGTCAGACATTTCGTATTGTCACTAAGCTTGAGCCTTACAGCCCGGATGCTGGTATGAACCTATGTCGTCGCACTCTGCTGGGCCTGGTCAAATACCCAAGCCTGCAAAGTGTGCTGAGACTCGCCTGCCCAGACACTGAACAACTTAAAGACTGGCAACCGGCTAAAGGCTTATTTGATGATGACCAGTCGACCTTTGAATGGTTACTGGCGCCACTTGAGCAGCAGGACAGAGACTTGTTTTGTGAGGTTTCAACCTACAGCCCCTACCTGGCCAAGACCCGTTTTAAATCCTTCGATTGCTCCATTATGGAACTGGCTGATGATATTGCCTACAGCATCCATGATCTGGAAGACGCTATCGTGACAGGTATCGTCAATCAAGACAGCTTTGTCAGCGAAGTGGCAGAGCCAATACGGGCACTGGCGATCCCATGGCTGAGTCAGGCCATGTTGCCCCTGGCGGATAAGCTTTTCAGCGCACAGCATTGGGAGCGTAAAGATGCCATAGGCGCGCTGGTAAACGGCTTTATCACCGCGGTAGAAATCCGCTCCACCCATCCGGCCTTTATTCAGCCTTTACTGGCGTATAATGCCGCCCTTCCTGCCGATTATCACCAGGCGCTGGAAGAGTTTAAAAGCTACGTGTATCGCCGGGTGATCCAGCAAAGTGAAGTGCAACGGATGGAGTACAAAGGCCAGCAGCTTGTCATGGCACTGTTTGATGCCTTTTGCTCCGATCCGCTGCGCCTGTTACCGGAAAATACCCGTCAACGTTGGTTAAAAGGGCAAAGCCAGGGCCAGGCCCAACGGGTCATTGCAGATTATATATCGGGGATGACGGACGAGTTTGCATCCAGGCTATACGGCCAGCTGTTTTTACCTAGAAACAACTAACAATGCAGCGCTTTCGCTGCCAGGGCATGATAGTTTAAACACACAAACAGGATGGTTTTATGTATCAACCAGGGATTGGCATTATCAGCCAAGACACGCACGTTACAGCAGCAATAGTTAACGGGCTTCGCCCCTTATTTAGCCAGCCTGAACGCTATCAAATACAGATTTTAGGCAGTGCGCCAGAGGAAAACATCCCTCTCTCGCCGTTGCCGCTTTATTCAACCTTATGCGAAAAAGCCATTGCCCAGCTCAATGCTTTGCAAACGCCCGTCTCCCTGACACTTTATCTGGCCTCCAGCTTGAATGGTTTAACCGACCTGCTGCAAAGTGCCAGAGCCACGGCTCTGGATATGATTATTTACGATAATCAGGCAGGACAGCCCCAGGCCACCTTACATGACAACACTGCAAGGTTTTACCAACAGCTTAACCAGCTGACCATTCGCGCCATTCGCACTCCGATGTCTACTGTGTATTTAAATCCTCCACCGGCAGATAACAGTCTGCTCTATTCACTGACGGATACCGTTGAACACTATCTGGATAAAAGCCAGACTGACTGGCAAGCAGTCCTCGCCAGTCAGTCACTGGTGGATGTGATGGAATATCTGGTACGCTTTCATTGCAATCCACTGCTGGCCAGAAAAGTGCGTGGGTTGCCCACCCAGCAAGTACACAGCTCAGCCGATTACGGTACACGCCCTGTCAGCCTGGCTACCTTTATGCTCAACTTTTTCACCCATCAGGCCCAAGACAACTGGCTGTTTGCCTATTACACCGGTTCTATCATCGCCCCCTTTATTGATGCCATGGAGTCGGCCCTCGCCGCACGACCAGTCACTGTGATCAACGGCTGCAACGAACATAGTTTAGCCTGTAGCGCCCTGGCCAATTGGCAACTGCATGCATCTCCTTATTTGATTACGGTTACCTGCGGCATGATGCTGGAGTTCAAAGGTAGCCTGCTTAACCTTAAACGCAGTAAAGCCAGAGGCTTTATTGTTTGTGGCGAAGGGGAAACCACTAGCTGGTTTGCCGCCCAAGGTATGATCAATGCGGAAGAGGATGTACGAACTATTCTGGATGCCATGAATATCCCTTGGGTATATATGCAGGATCCCGCGCACCTGGACGCAGATCTCAAGCAGGCAATGCAGTACTACACCACTCAGCCCGGGCCTGTGGTACTGCTGCCCACGCCCAGGGTGTTGGATACCTGTCGCCGCTTACCGGATGAACTGCTGACAGACATGCCATCAGCAGGCAACGCCACCTCTTCTGAGTCGGTTCCCGAGCATATTATTCAGCTTATCAATCATGCTAAGCGCAAAGTGGTATGGGTTATTGATAGCCCGTTAAGTGACAGCGAACAACAGGACCTGCAGGCCATCGCCGAACAGGCCGGCATTGCAGTAGCCGACTCAGTGCAACGGCCCGGTACCGTCAGTCGCTATCAACAAGGCCGCAAAAACAGCCAATACCTGGGCACTTTAGGGGTGTATGGCACCAGTCGACCAACCCTGCAATATCTGTATACCGACGGAGAATTGAATCCCAGGGATGAACAAATATTGTTCTTTCTGAAAAGCCGGTTGGGTCAACCTTCCAGCCCCTTCCCGGCCGGTAACTTTAAAACCCGCTTGGAAACGGTTCAGGTCACCCATGATCGCAGCCACCTGGCTCCTCATGTAAACCACGGTTTATGTATGGAAGTGGCGGATTTTTTACGCCAGGTACGCAGTCGCCTGCAAGTCGATGACGAGATCCTGACTTTTCGCCAAAACGCACTCAAGGCCGCCACCTCAGCGCCCCCCAGCTTGCTCAATCAACTGCCCAGTAGTCCAATGACACCAGACTACTTTTTCACTCAGCTTAACCAGTTGTTGGTGAATTTAATTGAACAGCAAGACTACCGCTATACAGGCCTGTTTGATGCCGGGCGATGCGGCTTTAGTGCCCTATGCAGCGTTATTCGCACCGGGCCAGGCTTTTCCAGTATTTACGGCCGCGGTTGTATGGGCGATGCCTTGATGGCATTCCCTTTAGTGGCAGTAAAAAACCCGGCTAATACCCTGGCATTCATTGGTGACGGAGCACGTAATCTGGTAGCGGATATTCTGCCCTTTGTGTTAAAAAATATTGGTCACCGGCAGACTATTACCGGCAGCGCTACCTTGTTTGTGTTTGTGAATAACAGCCTGTCTATGGTACGCACCTATCAGGAGCGCGCCATCCTTGGGCACGCCGGTGAACAGATGAACAGTGTCAATTTCAAGCACCCGGACCGCCAATGGCAACATCAGGGCCTGAAGGTAAACCTTGCCACCATTCACCATTTTGATGCCGAAAAAATGCGCCAGTGGTTGACCGCCAAAAACCAGTTAAATGTCATCCAGGTAATGACCGCCCATAACAATCAGGGCGAAATGTACCGCCACTTTGCCGAGGATTGGTATATCTAATATGTCCAAAAGCGCTATTTTAAAAGATGTTGTGGTGCTGGAACTGGCCTTTATGGCCACAGGCCCAATGTGTGGTAGCTTGCTGGCCGACCTGGGGGCACAGGTGGTAAAAATAGAACCCCCCAAAGGCGGAGACATGTTCCGTTTTATGCCGCCCTTTGGCCAGACCGAAGTAGAGGGTGAAAAGGTCAACGGCAGTTTTCTGAGCATCAATCGTAACAAACGTTCTGTTGCCTTGAATTATCGCAAAGGCCTGGGCAAGGAAGCGCTGCTCACTCTGATCAAACAAGCCGACGTACTGATTGAAGGCTTTAAACCCGGTAGCCTGGAAAAGTGGGGCCTGGATTATGAGAGCCTGCGGCTCATTAATCCACGCCTTATCTATTGCCATATATCCGGCTATGGTATGACAGGTCCGGATGCCAGTAAGATGCAGCACGAAGGCAATTTGTCTGCCCTCAGTGGTCTTTTGGACAGTTTTTCCCCAGCCTCTGGCGTACCGCATTTGGCACCGGGTTTATCCATGGTAGGTGCCTATACGGCACTCAGTGGGATTTTGGCCGCCTTGCTACACAGAACCCAAACCGGACAAGGTCAACTGGTGGATATTTCGGTATTGGATGCCTTGATGGGCCTGCAGGCCCCGGCAGCCGGAGAACAACTGAACTGCGATGATCCCAGGCATGGCGAGGCCTTTATAAAGGGAGAATGGCCACGCAATGCCCTATATGCATGTGCTTGCGGGCAGTATTTATATTTTGGTGCAGGAGAGCATAGATACTACCAGGGCTTTTTACAGCAACTTGGCCGCGAAGACATTCTTGCCATTCCCGAACCTCAGCAGCAAACTGAGGCCCTGCGCACACTTTTCCTCAGCCGTTCACGCGCCGACTGGCTGACTGACTTTGGTAATACCGATTATTGCATCAGTCCGGTTAACAGTCTGACACAGGCACTTGAGGACCCTCAGGTACAAGCACGTCAGCCTTTGTTTTGTATAACCAGCCCCACAGGCAAACAACACATTAGCCTTGGCAACATTATAAAATTGTCAGCCCACCCTGCGCCCGCCGCGCAAGCCGCACCATTATTGGGACAACACAGCACCCAAGTGTTACGCGAGTTTGGACTCAGTGAGGCACAAATTCAGGCCTTGCAAACCAGCCAGCAACTGACACAAAAGAATTGATTAAAAAAAACACTTGCATGTTTATTTATACAGTACTACTGTTTACACAACCACTGTATAAATAAACAAGGTTTTGTTATGGCCGTTAATGCACTACTTACTACCCGTCATCAGCCCGGTGTTTTGGAACTGTCTGTTTACCAGGGCGCACAGCTACGCAGCTTGATGCAGCATTTTGAACAGCAAGGAAAATGGGTATATCTGGTATCCAACAGCCTGAAATTTAAACGTGCCGAGCATAACAGCCAGCATCTGCCCAAACCCGACGCCGAAAAGACCCTGGAGTGGCTGGAGAAACTTATCAGTGCAGGCGAAACCTGTGCGCTGTTTGTCGAGGAATTAGTGCTCGATGAACTAAGCCGTAAGCGGCTGGAACAACTGTGTCGCCAGTTCAGCGTTACCCTAATCAGCCTCAGTAAACAAAAAAGCCTGGACAGCAATCTTATCTTTGGGCCATGGTAATGGGCTTGTTAGTTCCTGTTGCTACCTTTCCCATGAACAAACTTTGTTATTGTCACAGCCAACAACCTTTTAGCCAATGCTGCGAGCCGTTACTTAAAGGCGAAGCGGCACCAAGTGCCGAGGCCCTGATGCGTTCGCGATACAGCGCCTATGCCACAGGAAAGTTTGATTATGTATTAGAGACCTACAGCCAGGAAAAACGTGAGCAGTTGTCCCTAGACGATTTGCAGGAAAACGCTGAGGCCACCCAATGGCTGGCATTGCAGGTTGAACAGCACCGTCCTGATGGTGAGACTGCCGAAGTGCAGTTTTGCGCCTATTTCAAAGAACAAGGCAAAGTGTATAAATTGCATGAACTATCGCGCTTTGTGCGTGAATCACAGCAGTGGAAGTACCAAGATGGCGATATACTGCCTGATACTGGGCCGGTGAAAATAGGTCGCAATGACGCCTGCTTTTGCGCCAGCGGGCGCAAGTATAAGCAGTGTTGTGGTAAAGGCTGAGTCAACTCTGTCCCGCAGGCTATTGGCCCCCTCTCCCTCAATCAATATCTGAACAAGCCCGCCTTGCCCTGACAAGGCATGTTTACTTAGCACCTTACGATAGATGGCCTGTCAATCGATAAACGGTCTTTCCATAGGTTGTTTATCTAAGTGCCTACGTTTTGTTTCCATCTAGCTACCTTGCTCTGCAGTGCCTGGAAGCGCAATATTTTTACAATCAACACAATTAACCAACATTTGGTCAGAAATGCTAAGTGATGTGTATTTTGTTAAGTTCATTATCAGCATAAATCACTATCCATTTGTTTTATAAGAATTATTTTTGCTGGCACGGTCAGTGCTTTATAGAGAGCAGTAAACACCATATAAAACACAATAGTGTCGGGGACCATCATGCCATCCAGATTCGTAAAAACACTACTCGCCAGTTCCATACTTATCACAACCAGTCTGATAACAGGCTGTGGCGGTGCAGAAGCCACGGTCGACAACGCCCAGAAAAAAGTTGAGGTGATCGCCATTCCGGTTGAAGTTGCTCCATTAAGCCAGGGGGATATTTCTTCTAATTACGCCACCACTGCCATTTTGGAAGCCAAAGAAGAAGCCTTTGTGGTCGCACGGGCATCCGGCATTATCCACGAGATCCTGGTGGAAGAAGGTGATTACGTCGAAAAAGGGCAAGTGCTGGCAAAGCTGGAGACCCAGCGCTACATCCTCAATCTAAAACGCGCTGAAGCCAATCTGACCGGGATCGAAAAAGAGCTGAATAAAGTGCGCGATATGTACGCCAAAAAGCTGATTAGTGATGACGCCTACGACAAACTAACGGCGTCCTACGATGCCGCTAAGGCCGAGCTAGAGTTGGCCCGTCTTGATCTGGCTGAGACCACCATCCATGCTCCCATTGCCGGCTTTATCGCCGAACGAAATGCCAAAGTAGGTAACCTGACCGAGTCCTTTCAACGTGAACGTATGTTCCATATCGTGCAGCAGAAACAGCTTTACGGCATGGTGCATCTCCCCGAGAAGGAGTTGTCCCGCGTACATCTTCAGCAAGGGGCACAACTGGCAATTGCCGCCACCGGCGATAAAAGCGTAAACGCTTACGTCGAACGTATTAGCCCGGTCATTAACGCCCAAACCGGTACTTTCAAAGTGACCTTACGAGTACCCAATGAGGACAATCATTTAAAAGCCGGCATGTTTGCTCAAGTTAAGCTTAACTACGATACCCATGCTAATGCCACCTTGTTACCGCGCCAGGCCATTATCAATATTGATGATAAAAGCAGTGTCTTCGTGGTGCGTGATGGGATTGCACAGAAGGTTCAGGTACAAACCGGTTATGCCGAAGGTGACCTAGTTGAAGTGCTGGAGGGTTTAGCTGGCTCTGAGCAGGTGGTTGTCACCGGTCACCATAATCTCAAAGACAAAGCCCCGGTGGAAGTGGTTAATACCCTAGAACTGGCTAAAAGCTAAACCGAGGAGCCACCATCATGAGTCTAGTCGATGTTGCCGTTAAACGGCCCGTTACCGTGTGGATGTTCACTTTTGCCATCTTGTTATTCGGCATGGTGTCATTGTCCCGTTTAGCCTTAAACCTGTTACCTGAACTGTCTTACCCTACCCTGACCATCCGTGCCGATTATCCCGGCGCCGCCCCTGGTGAGGTGGAACAACTGGTCAGCAAGCCTATTGAAGAAGCCGTAGGTGTGGTCAAAGGCGTACGCACCGTCACCTCCACGTCTAAAGCGGGTCAGTCCGATGTGGTGCTGGAGTTTGAATGGGGTACCAAGATGGATCTGGCCAGTCTGAATGTGCGCGAAAAACTCGACATTATCCAGCTCCCACTGGACGTCAAAAAGCCTCTGTTGCTGCGTTTTAATCCCAATATGGATCCTATCTTGCGTATGGGTCTGGGTGCCAGTCAGGGTAATCTTGATACTGAAGCAACCAAGCGCCTGCGTACTTACGCTGAAGAAGAATTTAAGCGTAAGCTTGAGTCGGTCAATGGCGTGGCCTCGGTGAAAGTCGGCGGCGGGCTGGAAAATGAAATCCAGGTACTGATTGACCAGGATAAAGCCAGTCAGCTCAATATTAAGCTAGAGGACGTCATCGCCCGCCTTAAAGCCGAAAACGTCAATACTTCAGGTGGACGGGTTGAGGACGGCAGCCGTGAATATCTGGTGCGCACCCTTAACCAATTCCAAAATCTCGACCAGATGCGGGACCTTTTTATCGCCTCCCGTGAGGGCCGTAATATTCGTCTGGCCGATATTGCCGAGATTATAGACAGTCACAAAGAGCGGGATTCCGTCACCCGTTTTGGTGCATTGGAAGGGGTTGAGGTCGCCATATACAAAGAGGGTGACGCCAATACCGTTCAGGTTGCCGATAACGTCAAACGCCGACTGGCACAAATTGAAAAAGACATTCCTGCTCAGTATCAATTGCAAGTGGTATACGACCAGTCGCTGTTTATCGCCAACGCCATTGACGAAGTGAAGTCAGCAGCCATTATTGGCGGGATCCTGGCGATGCTGGTGCTCTACCTGTTTTTGAAAAACATCTGGCCCACCCTGATTATCTCTATCAGCATCCCGGTTTCCATTATCGCCACCTTCAATCTTATGTATGGCAATGACATCAGCCTTAACATTATGAGCCTAGGGGGCATAGCCCTGGCCATAGGCTTACTGGTGGACAACAGTATCGTGGTGCTGGAAAACATCGATAGACATAAAAAACACGGTACCCATGCCCATAAGGCGGCAGCCCAAGGTACCAAGGAAGTGTCCAACGCGATAGTGGCGTCCACCCTAACCACCATGGCAGTGTTTTTTCCTTTGGTGTTTGTTGAAGGCGTGGCCGGGCAACTGTTCAGCGATCAAGCGCTGACAGTGACCTTTGCCTTGGCTGCGTCCTTGGTAGTGGCACTGACGTTAATCCCTATGCTGGCCGCGCGAGAAAAAAGTGACAATGGCCAAGACAGCGCCCAAGCACCTTTGGATCTTGGCCCTAATGCGACGCATAAACTACCCACCAGCAAAATTGGCAAGATCTTCTACTATCTGGTCTGGCCGTTTCGTATGCTGCTAAAAGGCGTGGCGGGTATGATTTATCTGCTGTCACTGGCCATCAGCAGTCTTATCATCGCCATGACCCGCTTAATACGAAAAGGTCTGGGACTCTTGTTCAAGCCCTTGCTCTGGGTGTTTGAACATGCCTTTACCCTGATTGAGGGAGGCTATCAGAAGCTCTTACATCAGGCGATGCAACATCGATTGGTCACCCTGGGCCTGGTGCTAGGCAGCGCTTTACTGTCACTGACCCTGCTACCGCGACTTGGCGTGGAACTTATCCCTCCTATGTCTCAGGGCGAGTTCTATGTGGAAGTAAACCTGTCTACAGGCGCGAAACTGCAAGATACCGATCATGTACTGGAAAAACTGGCACACTACACCCAGTCATTAGACGCTGTTGAGCGTACTTACTCGCTGGCCGGCACTGGCAGCCTGATGAACGCCTCTCCCAGTCAGGGCGGCGATTATTGGGGCAAACTGAACGTCGTGTTGCAGCAAGGCAGTGATAGCCAACAAGAAGCTGCGGTCACGGCAGCCATGCGCGACTACCTGCACACACAAGCAGGGGTCACGGCAAAATTTGGCAAACCCGAGATGTTCAGTTTTTCCACGCCACTGGAGATCCAACTGACTGGCTATGACTTGACCTTACTGGCCCATCACGCTGACAAACTCGTTAGCATGCTCGAGGCAGATGATCGCTTTGCTGATGTCAAATCCACATTGCGCGCCGGTCACCCCGAGCTGAAAATCTATTTTGATCATGCCAGACTGGCCCAACTGGGACTGAGCGCCGCTGACGTATCCAAATTGATCGCCGCCAAAATTGGTGGCGAGGTCGCCAGTCGCTATGCTATTGATGATCGCAAGGTAGATATTTTAGTCAGAACTCAAACCCGCCAGCGCGACTCTATCGAAGACATCGCCCGTATGACCATCAACCCCGGTTCAAGCCCTGCCATCCCTTTAGATGCGGTGGCTGACATTCAGATGTCGGTGGGTCCCAGTGAAATTACCCGGGTCGGTCAGGAGCGAGTTGCGCTGGTGTCAGCGAATCTGGCCCATGGCGATCTAGGTGAAGCCGTGGCCCAAGCCAAGTTAATCCTATCTGAACTCAAGCTGCCTATGAGCATGCAGGCCCGCATTGCAGGTCAGAATGAAGAGATGCAGGTGTCTTTCGATTCGTTGAAATTCGCCCTGCTGCTCGCTGTCTTTATGGTGTATCTGGTGATGGCTTCACAATTTGAGTCTCTGCTGCACCCGTTTTTAATCCTGTTTACCGTCCCCCTTGCCTGTGCCGGTTCCATTTACGGGCTATTCCTGACCGGCACTAACATCAGTGTGGTGGTATTTATCGGCCTGATTATGCTGGCAGGCATTGTGGTTAACAACGCCATCGTGCTGGTTGATCGTATCAACCAATTGCGCGAAGCCGGCAGCGATAAGCAGCAGGCCATTTTTGCCGCCGCCAGCAGCCGTTTACGCCCCATCCTGATGACAACACTGACCACCACATTGGGCCTGCTGCCCATGGCCATCGGCTTAGGTGAAGGGGCTGAAATCAGAACCCCTATGGCCGTTACCGTTATCTGCGGTTTGCTATTTGCCACTGTACTGACCTTATTGCTTATCCCGGTGTTATACAGCCTGTTTGACCGCAAACGCTTTGCCGCAACGGCCAATAAGAGCCTGGAGGTCAGTCATGAACAAGCTTGAAAACATAGGCGTCTATCTTACCGACTTCGCCATCCGTAAGCCTGTTACTGTCTGCATGCTGTTCTTTTCCATGCTGATGTTAGGTTTACTGGCCAGCCGCATGTTGCCGCTGGAAAAATTTCCCGGCATTGATATTCCTCAGATCATGGTGGTGGTTCCCTATCCGAATGCCACGCCGGCGGAAGTGGAGAAAATGATCACTAAGCCCGTTGAGGAAGCGCTGGCAACCATGGCGGATGTCAAACGCCTGTCCTCCACATCCAACGAGAACAGCGCGGAAGTCAGCCTGGAGTTTAACTGGGGAGAAAACTTAAGCGCCAAAGGCATAGAAGCCCGCGAAAAAATCGACGCGATCCGCCATCTGTTGCCCTCCGATGTTGAGCGCGTCATGGTGTATCAATTCAATACCGCCGACTTACCTATCTTCCAGCTACGGGTATCCAGTGAGCGAGATCTGTCCAATGCCTATGACCTGCTGGATCGCAACCTCAAGATGCCTATTGAACGGGTGGCCGGGGTCTCTAAGGTAGAACTCTATGGTGTGATGAAAAAGCAGATTGCCATTCGCCTGGATGCGCAGCGTATCGCCGCCTTACATATTAACCTCCAAGCTCTGAACAAAGCCCTACGGGATGCGAACTTTTCCATGACGGCCGGGCATTTCTTCGCCCTGGAGCAAAAGATCACCGTCAATCCTCAGGGAGAGTTTCGCAGCAAGGAAGAAATTGAAGACTTGATTATTCAGCCCGGTATACGCCTCAAAGACATTGCCGATATCAATTATGAAACCCCACAGCGTACCGAAGGGCGCCATTTGGATCGCACCTATGCGGTGGGGTTAAACATCTACCGTGAATCCGGCAGTAATCTGGTGGACGTTTCAAAAGCGGTACTTAAGGTGGTTGATGAGGCCAATGAAAACCCGGCGTTTAAAGGTATCAACCTCTTCATCATGCAGGATGAAGCACAAAGTGTGACCAAATCCCTCAGCGACTTGCTTAGTGCCGGCATGCTTGGTGCATTGCTATCTGTGATTGTTCTGTATGCCTTCCTGCGCCAATGGGCCCCTACCCTGATTGTGGTGCTGTCGGTACCCTTTGCTATATGCATTACCCTGGGTTGCATGTTGTTTATGGGCTATAGCCTTAACATTCTGTCTATGATGGGGCTGATGCTGGCCATCGGGATGTTGGTGGATAATGCCGTGGTGGTGACCGAGAGCATCAGCCACGAACGAGAAACCCAGGCCGATGCCATTCAGGCCACCAAAGCCGGTGTGGGCAAGGTCAGTCTGGCGGTCATAGCCGGTACGGCCACTACGGCTATCGTGTTCTTGCCCAATATTGTCGGCGAGAAGCAAGAAGTCACGGTGTTTCTGGAGCATGTGGCCATTGCCATTTGTATTTCGTTGTTTGCCTCGCTACTTATCGCCCAGACTCTGATCCCACTTCTGGCCAGTCGCCTGAAACAACACAAGGTCAAAGTGCGAACAGGCCAGGGTAAACTTGCCAACTGGTATCAGCGCGTACTGACCTGGACGCTAAATCATCAGGGCAAAACCACCTTAATTGCCATTGCCATCTTACTCTCTACCGCCATTCCTATGGGTGTGGTGACCAATGACGGCGATAACGACAATCCCAATAACCGTCTGTGGCTCAATTACAACATTGAGGGCAACTTCAATCTTGAAGAGGTGGAAAAAGAAGTGGAACGCATGGAGGCGTACCTGTATGCCAATCAGGCACGTTTTCACATCAAACAGGTATACAGCTACTATAATCCCGGCCATGCCGTATCCGGGTTAACCCTGCATGATGATCTGCCTCTTAGCCAAGCCGAACTGAAGGAATTGATCAAAAAAGATATGCCGAGCTTTGTACGCAGCAAGCCGAGTTTTCGCTGGAACGAAAGTAAGGGCGGCGTGCGTCTGACCTTGCTGGGTCAGTCGTCAGAAACTCTGATGAGTATCGCTGACCAGATCACCCCGGTGCTGGCCAGCATCGAGGGTCTGGCCGATGTCAGGGCCGATATTAATGGTCAGAAGAAAGAACTGCAGATCCGCGTAGACCGGCAAAAAGCCTTCCGCTTTGGTCTGTCGGCCGACACCGTGGCCAATACCGTCGCCATGGCGCTGCGCGGCAGCAACCTGCGTACCTTTCGCCATGCGCAAAGTGGTGAAATGGATATTCGTCTGCTATTCGACCAATCCTTGCAACATTCGCTGGATGAACTGAAACGTCTGACTATAAAACGGGAAGGTCAGCAAAATATCACCCTGGATATGGTTGCAGATATCGAGATCCTGCCTCGTCTGTCACAGATTCGTCGCTACTACCGGCAAACCGCGCTGGGCATTGGCGCCAATCTCGAAGAAGGTACCAGCCTCGAGCAGGCCCGCCACCGTATTGAAGACGTAATGGCACATATTAGTCTGCCAAGTGGCTACACTTGGACCTTGGATGGTAGCTTCCGCAATCAGGATGAATCTGAGGCCGTGATGCAGATTAATATGTTACTGGCCATTTGCATGATCTATATAGTAATGGCGGCGCTGTTTGAATCACTGCTACTGCCAACCGCCGTGATCACCTCGCTGCTGTTTTCCTTCACCGGCGTATTCTGGGCATTTTTGCTAACCGGCACCAATATGTCGGTAATAGGTATGATCGGCATGCTGATCCTGATGGGAATAGTCGTTAACAACGGCATCGTGTTAGTTGACCGTATCAACCAACTGATTGGCGAGGGACAGACTGTTATCGAGGCCATTATCGCCGGTAGCCTGAGTCGCGTGCGTCCAATCTTGATGACAGTATCTACCACAGTACTGGGATTGGTCCCGCTGGCGCTGGGCGGCACACAAATAGGCGGAGATGGCCCCCCTTATGCGCCAATGGCCATTGCCATTATCGGCGGATTGCTGTTTTCCACCCTGACCAGCCTGTTTTTATTGCCCCTAACCTACCTGGGTCTACTCAAACTGCGCCGTGCCACCACCAATATGCTGGCCGACAGCAAGCGTTTGGTCAGCCGATTCACACCAAACTAATAAAAAGCCGCCCCATCCTCTCGGGGCGGCTTTTTTCCTAAGCACGCCCGCAGGAAAATGCCGCCATACGACGTCGCCAGGTAGCGTACTCCCAGTGGTTAATACAGTTTTGCAATGAACCATTCCTGTTAATTACAAGACCTTGGCGCCATTGGCGCGTACAATAGCCGCCACCATTGAAAATCACGGTTTTTCCATGCGTCATCAAATATGGCAACAATTGCGGCTGGAAGCAGAAGATCTGATCCGCAGCGAACCTTTACTGGCCAGTCACGTTTATTCCTGCATTCTCAATCACAGCTGTTTGGGGAGTGCCTTGAGTTTTATCGTCGCCAATAAACTGACCGACGGTGTTGTATCAGCCTTTACCTTCCGTGAGCTGTTCGACCAGGCTTTTGTTAATTGCGACAATATGCTGACTCATGTCAGTTGCGACATTAAAGCGGTAATTGACCGTGACCCTGCAATCGACAAGTACCTGACCGTATTGCTTAATCTGAAGGGCTTCCAGGCCATTCAGGTACACCGCCTTGCCCATTGTCTGTGGCAGCAAAAGCGCAGAGATTTGGCGCGTTTCATCCAAAGCCGTAATTCCGAGGTGTTCGGTATCGATATCCACCCAGCCTGCAAAATTGGTAAGGGGGTTATGTTTGACCATGCGACCGGTATCGTGATTGGGGAAACCGCGGTCATTGAAGACAATGTATCCATTCTGCAAGGGGTAACCTTAGGCGGCACCGGCAATGAATGTGGTGACCGTCATCCTAAGATCCGCGAAGGCGTGATGATAGGTGCCGGGGCTAAAGTGCTGGGTAATATTGAGGTAGGTAACGGGGCTAAAATTGGTGCAGGCTCAGTAGTACTGCATGCCGTCCCCGCGCACACTACTGTGGTTGGTGTACCCGCCAAGATAGTGGGTAGAACCAATTGCCCCTGCCCGGCGGAAAGTATGGACCAGAGTTTTGCTGAAGCGCAAAGCGAAGCCTGACTGTATTCTCGTCTGATAGAGACCGAGTTTAGTCGTAGCGCATATGCCTGGCATAGATAAAATCGGTCATACTCAACCTCTGTCATAACAAGTAAGAGCGTTTTCTATGGCGTGGGTATATCTGATTCTGGCCGGCTTATTTGAAATAGGCTGGCCGGTCGGCCTGAAGCTCGCTCAACAGGAAGGCACCCGCATACTGGGGATCTCTTATGGGCATTAGTGGCGCCTTATTGTGGCTGGCACAAAAGCAAATCCCTATGGGCACATCTTATGCGGTGTGGACAGGCATTGGCGCGGCCGGTACATTTTTGGTCGGTATCCTGTTTTATGGTGATGCCACCAGTCTGGCCCGGTACTTTGGTGTGCTGTTAATCATATCAGGGGTTATCGTTCTGAAACTTGCACATTAACCTTCGGTCACAGAAGATGACAGTTGACGAAGTGCGATAAAACCAAAAGCGTTGTTTGCCATTTCAGTGGATACTCTTATTTAGCATTACAAACATTTCCAGGAGGAATTTATGGCTAAGATATTGATGATCACCGGTGACTTTGTTGAAGACTATGAAAATATGGTGCCCTTTCAGGCACTATTGGCCATGGGCCATCAGGTAGATGCGGTCTGTCCGGGCAAGGGAAAGAATGACAGTATCGCCACCTGTATTCATGACTTTGAGGGACATCAAACCTATACCGAAAAACGCGGCCACAACTTCACCTTGAATGCCGAATTTGACCAGGTTGCGGCTTCTGAATACGATGCCCTTTATCTACCCGGTGGACGTGCGCCAGAGTATCTTCGCCTGGATAATAAAGTACTGGCTATCATCAAAGCATTTGCGGCCAGCAACAAGCCGATAGCGGCCGTTTGTCACGGTGCGCAGTTACTTACCGCCGCCAATGTTATTGAAGGTAAGAAAATTTCCGCCTATCCCGCCTGCGCACCGGAAGTAAGACAAGCCGGCGGCGAGTATGTGGACTTGCAAATGGATGAGGCCATCACAGACGGTAAGTTTGTTACCGCCCCGGCCTGGCCTGCTCACCCTGCTCTGCTAAGGCAATTGGTTGCCCTGCTTTAACCTAACCAGACCGGCGCAAAAGCCGGTCTTTTTTTAGCGCAAATAGCACAGCGTTTTGCTTATCGCCCACACCTAATTCCCCTTCATACGCGCACTCTGGTCATTATCCACTATGCTTTAGCCATGCTAGGGACTCGCTGCCAGTCAGGCTGTTTAACGGAGCGTTCAGAAATACCCGGGGACCCCGCATGCGTACTGACATCACCTTTGATTACCTAGGCACCTCCATTAACGCGCTGATGGAACTGCCGGGCGGGGACACAAAGGGTTACGCGTTACTCGTTCATTGCTTTAGTTGTGATCAACAAAGTACGGCCGCATCAACTATCAGCCTGGCTTTAAACGCCCAGGGCATAGGTGTGATGCGTGTGGATTTGACCGGCCTTGGCAACCAAGACGGCGACCCGGCTAATCCAAATTTTGCGGCAAGCATCGATACGCTGCTCGCTGCCGTGGACTTCCTGCGTTGTCACTATCAAGCGCCTTTTCTGCTGATTGGCCATAGCTTAGGAGGGGCCGCAGTGTTAGCCATGGCAGGCAAGGTCAGCCAAGCCACGGCCATTGTCACCCTTGGCGCACCTCATAGCGCCGCCCCTGTGGCCCGGCATTTTGTTGACTCCCTGCTGCAGATGCACAAACAAGCACAAGTAAACATGCACCTGCATAACCAGTCGTTCAAAATAAAGAAACCGTTTTTAGATGAAATTAACCGTTATCAGGGCGCGTACTTAAGCGAATTAACTAAAGCGTTATTGATCATACATGCTCCCCTGGATGACCAAGTCCCCATCAGTGAAGCGGAAAAAATTTTTCATGATGCCCGTCACCCAAAAAGCTTAATCGCCTTGCCTCATGCCGATCATCTGCTGACACGCACAGAAGATGCCCGATATGTGGGAGAGACGATTGCCAGTTGGGCTAGCGGCTATCTCCGCACCCCGGAAAAAGGCTCGACTGAAGGGCTGGTCAGGGTAGAAGAGCAGAATCATAAAATGACCTTAGCCATTACCAGCGACAACCACCACTGGTTAGCCGATGAGCCTTTATCAGCAGGCGGCGATGATCAAGGGCCAGACCCATACGCTCATCTTCTGGCCGCGCTCGGTGCTTGCACAGTAATGACATTGCGTATGTATGCCAACCGCAAGCAGTGGCCTTTAGACAACGTCTGGGTGGAACTTCGTCATAAACCACTCACACAAAGTGCGCAACAACAGCAGCAAGCGACACAGACAATTCAGCGAACCATCTACGTGCAAGGAGCCCTTGATACAGCGCAGCAGAAACGGCTGGTAGAGATTGCCAATCGCTGCCCTGTTTATCGCACGCTGATGAACCCATTGCAGATTCATACTGATATTTGTGCAGAGAGCGCTTGGCAACGTGCGTCAAAAGACAGTAAAAATCCACCTGCATAGCAGGTGGCTTTGCTTAAGGGCACCCTAGAAGGGTGCCTTTCTGTTCAAGAGAGCTCTAAGCGCTGTTGACGTTCTTCTTCCTCTTTGGCTTGTTTATCCTGATACTTCACATAACGGCGAATGATGTCTTCGTTAGCACCTACCGAATCGACAAAGTATCCTCTTTGCCAAAAATGGTTTCCCCACAACTTCTTCTTCCGCAGATAAGGGAATTTGTTGAACAATCTGATGGCTGTTCGGCCTTTCAATGTCCCCATCAACTCTGACACGCTTAAACTCGGCGGCGTTCTCACCACCAGTGGACATGGTCAATCTGAACATTCAGTTCAACCACTACACACTTCTTCATGCTGCAAAAAATATAGATACTTCGGTAAAGCTCTTTGCCCACCTGACCTTTCAAAATCTTGTATCTATACTTCGGTGTCCACACGATGTGATACTGACAACGATAGAATACGTGTGAGGCGGATTCATATCGGCTCATGCTATTTACTCCTTTATTTGCTGGTAACAAACAAAAGTCAGTATCTAGCATGGGCGCTTTACGGGCATAGCCCCGACTGGACGATCACCACCTCCATAGGAGGTGGTTTAAGACTGACAAGAAAAAGGCGGCTAATGCCGCCTTAGTTATACCTGCATATGTTTGCTGATGGGTAAATCGCGGATACGTTTACCACTGGCACGGAAGATAGCGTTACATAAGCTGGCCGCAACCGGTGGGACGCCAGGCTCACCCACTCCTCCTGGCGGCTGGCTGGACTCAACAATATAACTATGAATTAACGGCGACTGATTGATACGCAGTATGGGGTAATCGTGGAAGTTGGATTGCACTACAGCTCCCCCTTTCACACTGATGTCGCCCATCATGGCCAGTGACAACCCGAAAATCATCGCCCCTTCCATTTGCGATTTGACCCTGTCCGGGTTCACCACAGTACCGGCGTCAATGGCGCTGTGCATCTCCAGCACTTGCACTTTGCCTCCTTCAACCCTGACTTTGGTGGCCACCGCTACATAGCTGACAAAGCTACGATGCACACTAATGCCCCAGGCTTCGTTTTTAGCCGTGGGCTTTTCCACACCGGCTTTATCCGCCACCAGATTTAACACCCCTTTTAAACGCGCAATATCAATGGGAAAGACCGCTTTGGATTCGCCATAATTACCGTATTTAAAGCCCTCAGGCTCAGGGTCCACCAATCGATCATCGCCCAGTAATTCCAGCCATAAATCCCGTGGACGGCGCTCCAGTTTATCCGCCAGCTCGTCCACAAAAGAGCCAATGGCAAAAGCATGCTGAATATTGCTTACCGAGCGAACCCAGCCGATGCGCAGATGGGCCTCGGCCTTTTGGGTTTCGCATGACAGGTTATCCAGCACAAAGGGCAGATCGCCAAAGCCTAAGTCCAGCTCAGAGCCTGAGGGTTCATCCGTAGTGCCATTAAAGGTCCAGCTGATACTGGGAAATGCAGTGCGCTGTATCCAGCTTACCACCCTACCCGAGTCATCTACACCTGCCTGGAAATGCATGGCGGCCGCGGCATGGTAATAGCCATGCTGAATTTCATCCTCGCGGCTCCAGCTGACTTTCACCGGCTTACCGGTGTGTTTGGCCAGTATCGCCGCCTCTACCGAAAAATCCGGTTTGGATTTGCGGCCAAAGCCGCCGCCCAGCAAAGTGACATTAACTTTTACCTTGTCAGGCTCAATACCCAATGCCTCGGCGACATTACGCTGGGTGCTTTGCGGGGTCTGGGTACAGGCCCATATTTCACAACTGCCGTCGTTAAACACCGCGGTAGCCGCAGGTGGTTCCATGGGGGCATGAATCAGATAAGGCACGCTGTAGAGCGCTTCGAAAGTATCCACCGCGTTCATCATACCGGCGTACGCATCGCCAACACTACGAATCACCTTGCCCTGTTGCTTCACCCTGCCTTTGAGTACATCCAGATAAGCCTCTGAATCATGACCAGCATGGGGGCTGTCGGTCCATTCAATGCTAAGCGCCTTACGCCCCTGCATCGCCGCCCAGCTGTTGGTGGCCAGCACAGCCACACCTGGCAAAGGTTTAAATAATACAGGCTCGCTTTGCTTTGGCATCACAAAGGTATCCAGCACGCCGCTGACCTTTAGCGCCGCACTGTTGTCCACGGCTTTGACATTGGCCCCCACCACCGGCGTGCGCTCAATACTGGCGTACAACATGCCGGGCAACTGTACATCCTGACCGTAAACCGTGCTGCCGTTCAATATGGCGGGCATATCCACAATAGGCACATTTTTGCCGATATAGGTAAACTCACTGGCGGGTTTTAGCTTTAAGGTTTCTTTTGCCGGTGGTGTTAGTGTCGACGCGGACTCAGCAAGCTCTCCAAAACGCAAACTGCGGCCGGTTTTAGCATGCACAACCTGATGATCTTTAGCCTGCACTTCCTCTAATGGTACTTGCCATTGGTTGGCTGCCGCCTGTTCCAGCATGGTTCTGGCGGAGGCCCCCATTTCACGCATAATCTGATAAAAACGTCTGACCGAGCGCGAGCCGTCGGTGTTCTGGCTACCGTATTCAGCATTGGCCAGTCCCTGCACGACCCGGACTTTGTGCCAGTCAGCCATCAATTCGTCGGCCACCACTTGTGGCAGACCGGTGCGAATACCCTGACCCATTTCGCTGCGATGGCAGATAATATGCACCAGATCATCGCTACCAATACTGACAAACAGGTTCAGCTCACTGAGGGCATCGCCATCTTGTGCCCAGACAGGTTTAAAGCCTGGTAACAAGCCCCCAAGAACCAATCCGCCGGCACTGATCCCGCTTAGTTTAAGAAATTGCCGGCGGCTGACATTGGTTATCTCACTCATGACTTGGCCCCCAGTTTCGCGGCCGTCTTAATGGCCGCCTTAATGCGCGGATAAGTGCCGCAGCGGCAGATATTGCCCTGCATTTGTTCATCAATGGTTTTGTCATCCGGATTAGGGTGCTTTGCCAACAGCGCAGCGGCACTCATCATCTGCCCGGATTGGCAATAGCCACATTGAGGCACATTGTGGCTTTGCCAGGCTTGTTGCACCGGGTGCGATGCATCACTGGCCAGTCCTTCAATGGTGGTAACCTGCTTTCCTTCCACCATCGACATAGGTAAGGTACAAGCGCGTACAGCCTGTCCATCCAAATGCACAGTGCAAGCCCCGCACAGCGCCATGCCGCAACCGTACTTGGTACCGGTCATGCCCAGCATGTCGCGCAGCGCCCACAAAAGCGGCATATCCGCTTCAGCTTCCACCGACACCGGCTTACCATTTAGGGTGAATTTCATCATGGTCTTGTTCCCCTGGCTTGTTGCCATTGTTTTAATTCATCTTGGGTATCTATATCGTAACTTGCTTCTTGTAGCTCGAGGGTGACAAGCCTGTGTGGCTCGGCCAGCAACAAGGGTTTCGCCCCTCTGTCACCTTCCAGTTTTGCCAGCAGGCCGAAATCCTGTTGCGGAAAAATAGCCGGTACGCCCGGCCCGTCGCCATAAGCGGCGGCGATGCGTTTGTTTGGATGCAAACACGCCTGCGCAATCAATGCATTTAGCTGCTCGGCCTGAATATCCGGCTGATCGCCCAATCCCACCAGTAAATGTGTCACCTCTGAATGCAACCATCCCACAGCACTGGACAGGCTGCTACCCATGCCCTGGCGCCAGTTAGGATTAACCACCATGTCAGTCCAATCGGGCAAGACAGGTTCAATCTTGTCGGCATTAGCCCCCAGCACCACCAAACTCTGCATTTGTCCAAGTCTGGCGTAGGCATGCAAGCAATGCACTAGCATAGGCTGCCCGGCCAATCTGGCGAGCTGTTTTACCCCGCCGAAACGGCTGGCGCTGCCAGCGGCAAGAATCACAACAGCCAACTTCATGATCCCAGCTCACCACTGATGGAAAGGCCGTCTTTACCTTCTAATACCGCATGAATCTCGGCCAGTACAGCCAGTGCAATAGACTCGGGCAGCTCACCGCCAAGACGCAGACCAATAGGGCCGAAAAAAGGCGCCTGAATATCTGCCACTCGCACCCCAGCCACGCTAAATACTCGTTCGGTGCGATGCTCAGGACCGAGCACACCAAGGTATTGCAGGGATAAGTTCTGACAAAGTTTCAATGCCTGAGCGTCTAACTCCACATTGTGAGCCATCAAAACCGCAGCATCGACTTGTTCAAGCCACGCCTGCCCGGCCAGGGTATGAATAGCATCGCGATAACAGTGCGCTGCTCTGAACCATTCTGGCCTGGCGTTAGCCGGGCGCGGATCAATCACGCTCACCCGCCAGCCAAGCTCATTGGCCATCGCCACCAGAGGTTTAGCATCCAGGCCGCCACCAAAGACAGCCAAGTGCGGTGCGGGGCGCACCTTCTGCACAAACGCTGGCCCTTCAGGGCGGGTAAAGATGCCTGACAACAGGCGACCTTCCAACCAATCCGGTTTATGTTCAAGTACCTGATTTGCCGGCCGCACTTCATTCACAGACTGCATATACAGCACGCTTTGCTGCGCCTGTAATGCCTGATAAAGCCTATGCAATTGTAAATAGTCATTTTGTTTATCAACAGGCTGTAGCAAAATCCTAACCATGCCGCCACACCCTATGCCCAGTTGCCAGGCCCAATCGTCTTCGTCACGTTGATCATACTGAATGATCCGCGCATAGCCGCTGTCCCAACAGCGTCTGGCCTGACGCATAATATCCGCCTCCAGGCAACCACCGCTTAGCAAGCCACGGTATTGCCCCAGACTGTTTATCAGCATCATGGCCCCGGCTTTACGGTAACTGGAACCGGCAGTTTCAATAATAGTGGCCAGTATCCATTGCAATTGGTCTTTTTGTTCATCCCAAGCGGCAAGCATTCGGGTTAGCTGATTCGACATAAATGTTAACTCGTTGTAATCACAGGCAGTGAATCAACCCGTGCAGGAAGAATCAAGCCATACCCGACCAACGCCAACCTGTATAAGACCAACCTTTATTGCTCGCGGCTATTCTCAACCAGAGTTTTGAGGTTTGCTAAACCCAGTTCAAAGTCAGGTCCCACCATAGAGTCCATCATCAGGGCAAAATAATGATTAATCGGGTTTGCTCCCACATCACCATAATCTACCCACTGCACCCGGGTTTTGCCGTCTTCATCGGTAAGGATAAATTCACCGGTACTGCCCATTTCAAATTCAGGAAAATACAGGCTGTATACCAAGCGACGATGTGGCTCTGCGGCGATAATTTCCATCACACCGCTCCCCTCCTGTTGGCTTATCCACTCAGAACGCATGCCTACCTGGGAGCGGGGACCATCGTAATGCACCTGCATGGCCGGATCGCGCTTAAACCAAACGCCCCAGTCCTGCCACTTTTCCAAATCCGCCACCTGGGCATAAATTTTGTCGGCAGGCGCATCAATAGTGATGGAGCGCTCCACCCTGAATTCGGAAGGCAAGATGTAACCAATGGCAAAAAACAGCGCCACTAATATTCCCACTATCAGTACGATCTTCTTCAATACGGCCATTTTTATTCTCCTGATCTTCCAACCTGGCTCGGCATTTTTTATAACATATGTTTAACTTTTCACAGGACTTTTAAATGTTTCAGCTTATGTTGCGGTGAAAACCTCACCTTCTGCCGCTAACAGTCTGAATAAGTAAAGGAAAAATAATGAAAATACGCCAATTTTGTGGAGTCGTGTTGGGACTGGTGCTGAGTCTGTCGGTCCTCGCTAAGCCCGGAGCCAGTGCCCCAGATCGCCCTGCCAAAGAGGGCCAGGGCCCCTATTCCCGCCTAATTTTACGGGGTGTTACCCTGATCAACGGTGAAGGGGCGCCGGCCCGTGGCCCGGTGGACATTGTGATCCAAGATAACCGCATCCGTGCCATTCACAGTGTCGGCAACCCCGGCGTCCCGATTCTGGATGGTGGGCGACCTAAAGCTGCTGCCGGTGACAAGGAGATGCAACTTGAAGGCCATTACGTATTCCCTGGCTTTATTGATATGCACGGCCATATTGGCGGCTCAGCGGATAACATTCCGGCCGAATATGTATTTAAGTTGTGGCTGGCGCACGGCATTACCACGGTAAGAGAGCCCGGCAGCTTTAATGGTGTTGACTGGGTGATGGACCATGTCAAACGCAGTGAAGAAAACCGCGTTACGGCGCCCAGAATCATTCCCTACTTTGGCTTTGGTCTTGGCAGTGACAGCCCAATTTATACCCCCAAACAAGCACGAAACTGGGTTGAGTGGGCAGCCAAGCATGGCGCTAAGGGCATTAAGTTTTTTGGCGCACCGCCCAAGATCATGCACGCCGCCCTGGATGAAGCCAAACAGCAACGACTTGGCAGCGCCATGCACCACGCGCAATTAAATGTGATGAGCATGAATGTACTGGACTCGGCACGCCTGGGTCTGACCACCATGGAGCATTGGTACGGCTTACCCGAAGCTTTGTTTGAACATCAGCGCATTCAGGATTATTCCCCCACTTACAATTACAACAACGAACAACACCGTTTTGCCGAGGCCGGACGGCTGTGGCAACAAGCCGCCAAACCGGGCAGCACCAAATGGAACCAAGTGCGGGATGAACTGTTAGGTTTGGATTTCACCTTAAACCCCACTCTGACCATTTACGAAGCCAGCCGCGACCTGATGCGCGAGCAACAAGCCGTCTGGCATCAGGATTACACCCTGCCTACCTTATGGGATTTTTTTCAGCCCAATCGCTATGCCCACGGCAGTTATTGGTTTGACTGGACCACCGATGATGAAATTGCCTGGAAGGAAAACTACCGGCTGTGGATGGCCTTTTTAAACGATTATAAAAACCATGGCGGACGGGTGACCACCGGCTCCGACTCGGGTTACATCTATAAAATCTATGGTTTTGGCTATATCCGCGAGCTGGAGCTGTTGCGCGAGGCCGGCTTTAATGCCCTGGAAGTGGTACAAGCCGCCACCTTAAATGGTGCACAGGCTTTGAGGCTGGATGACGATTTAGGCTCTGTCAGTGCCGGCAAGCTGGCTGATATGGTGATCCTGGAGGAAAACCCGCTGGCCAACTTTAAAGTACTGTACGGCACAGGGCATTTTAAACTGGACGATAATAACCGTCCCACCCGTATTGGCGGCGTGAAGTACACTATTAAAGACGGCATAGTGTATGACGCCAAAGCCTTGCTGGCGGATGTGCGGGAGATGGTAAACACAGCGCGTGCAAAGCAAGAATAGCCTTGGGCGACAGAAACCCCGCCCATTCAAATGAGTTGGCCTATACTGGATGAGATATTTCAGCGGGAGCTCATTATGGAGCGACGTGCATTTCTCACCGGCAGCGGCTTAACTCTCGCTGCCGGCAGCCTCAACACCTTTGCCCAGGCAGAGGGCCCCAAAACCCAGTTAAGTCATAAAACACTGGCCCAAGCGGATTGGTCGGGATTGAGAAAGTTGTTTCCACTGACCTACGACTACATTCACCTGGCCACCTTTCTGCTCGCCTCTCATCCCAAGCCTGTTGCCGATGCGATCGCCATGCACAGACAAGCCTTTGACAGCAACCCGGCAGATTACTGGCATGAACACTTTATGACCATTGACGGCAAAATCGCCCAGGCCGCCGCGCAATATATGGGCGGTCAGGGTCATCAAATTGCTCTGACGGACAGTACTACCATGGGCCTGGCCATGGTCTACAGCGGTTTAAAATTGAATCCCGATGACGAAATAGTACAAACGGTTCATGACCATTACTCCACCGACTTGTCATTGCAATTACGCGCCGATCGTACCGGCGCTAAGGTTAAACGCATTACCTTGTACCAGGATCCGGCCAAGGTTGAGGTAGACCAGATACTCAGCAACCTAAAAGCCGGTATCAGTAGTAAAACCCGCGTGGTGGCAGTCACCTGGGTACATTCCTCCACCGGGGTAAAGCTCCCCATCAGGGCGATGGCAGATCTGATTCAGGGCATTAACGCAAAGCGAACAGACGCCGATCAGATCTTATTTTGTGTGGACGGTGTGCATGGTTTCGGTATTGAAAATGAAGATATCAGCCAACTAGGTTGTGACTTCTTTATCGCCGGTACGCATAAATGGATTTTTGGCCCCCGAGGCACCGGGCTGATTTGGGGTAAAGATAGCGCCTGGCAACGCACTAACGCGGTGATCCCCAGTTTTAGCCAGTCCTATGATGTATGGATGGGCTACAGCAGCCAGGATCAGGTGCCGATAGGCGAGCATATGTCACCGGGCGGCTTTCACTCATTCGAGCATAGATGGGCCTTGCCCGAAGCATTTAAGCTACACCAGCAACTGGGAAAAGCCAATGTGCAAAGTCGTATTCATCAGCTCAACAGCCAAACCAAAGAAGGCCTGGCCAAAATGCCCTATGTCAGGCTATACACGCCAATAACCCCATCCCTTTCCAGTGGTTTAGTCTGTTTTGATGTGGAGGGTATGCACCCCGACGAGGTAGTCAAAAAGTTGCACAGCCAAGGGGTGATTATGAGCTCTACCCCCTACCGCCAATCCTATGCCCGTTTTGCACCGAGCCTGATAAATAATGAACAAGAGATAGAGATTGCCCTGGCCGCGATTGCCGCACTGGCGAAAGGCTAATCAAACAGCAAGATACCGAGAGCATGCTGATGCGCCAACCAGGTCTGGGAGGCGCATTAGCGCTATTTAGTAACTCACGAAAATACGCTTATCTGCGCCTTAATGCATCACATCAATGCTGTATTGGTGCACTCATCTCATCATCTGCAGCCAGTTGAAGCGATCAACACTAAGGTAATAAAAACTTATACCCGCCAGGCAAGGATCTTTTCCAAACCACGGATTGTCTTGCCATGCATTGCGACCAACGGGCGTAGATAAGTTTTAATATAAGGTATTGACCCGTCTATTAGTAACGGGTTGAGGATACTGACTCGGTTAACTTGTGGAACTGCCATGCTTACTGTTACTCAACTCGCAAAACACACTGGAGTGTCTCGTACAACGATTCTGTATTACGAGCAACAACAACTGTTACTACCGGCGTACCGCTCTGAAAACGGCTATCGCTGGTATGGCGATAAAGAAATTGAACGCTTAAAGGCTATCGCCTCTTATCGTTCTTACGGTTTGTCGGTGGCAAGTATCCATGGGCTATTAAACCGAACGGGAGAATCTCAGGCAGCACTTTTAAAAGAACACTTTTATAAGTTGGAGCAAGAGATTCAAACGCTACGAGCACAACAAAAAGCGGTAGTTGTGCTTCTCAACGATCCGAGTCTAATGGAGGAAAATATGGTCAATAAAGCACGCTGGGTTGAAATCATGGTAGCCGCCGGTTTTAGCGAAAACGACATGGTGAAATGGCACCAAAAATTCGAGGAACTAGAACCACAGGAACATCAAAAGTTCCTGGAATCCTTAGGTATTACCGCCGACGAAATCGCTGAGATTCGCGCTTTCTAAACGAATACAGCCTCAGGGAAGAGGCTGAGTTCTCATATCGTATTTCAAGGACATGTAACTGCACACCACCAGGAGAAATGATTGAACATTCCCTGCCTAGCTAGTTAATTACAAACAGACTGTCTGCTGCCCTATCTCACGGGCAAAGCCGCCAACACTGACTTTCACTATACCCTGCTCGTTTGACTCTACCGAGGCAGTAATGCTAGATACACAGCCCATGGCCCTACCCTGTTCAAAGGTAAAAGCCTTGCCAAGCTTATCGCCCAAATGCTTGGTCAAATAACAGGCCAAAGCACCATTAGCACTGCCGGTAGCCGACTCTTCGGGAATACCAAATAACGGCGCAAAGTTCCGGCAACTGGCGGTCAGCCCGCTGTCCTTATCGCAAAGCTCAAAGGCATGAATACCAACAAGGTTATGCTGTTTACAATAGTCACTGAGTAGCGCGTTGTTTACCTGAAGTTTATCCAAATACCCAAAAGGCACAGGCACAATAATATCCGGTAAGCCGGTTGAAATTATCTCCACGGGGAGCTGGGTTGAAGCCAGTAATTCGGCATCCAAGCCAATCATCTCGGCGATGGTCTGGTAATCAATAACGCCAAGGTAGTCAGGCAGAGCTTGTTCCATCACTATCTGGCCATCAGATGCCACAGTTACGCCCAATAAACCGGCTTTGGTTCGCTGTATATAGCGCCCTTCACTAATCAGGCCTTGCTGATAGAGCGTAGAAAAAGTCGCTAAAGTGGCGTGTCCACAAAAGTCCACTTCATCGGTAACGGTAAAAAAGGATACGGCGAAATCCACTTCCTCATCCTGGCAGATAAAAGCGGTTTCGGAAAACCCCACTGCCTGGGCGATTTTCAGTTTGTCCTGGTCAGATAAATTATCGGCGTTTAATACCACCCCGGCCGGGTTACCGCCGCGGCCATTGGCGGTAAAGGCATTAACTAAAAAAGCGTTAACTTCCATTAAAATCTCTTACTTCGTACAACATAAGGGTAAACAACGGGAGCGGGTCGTTATAACGTCATATCTTATATGGCGCGCCGATCCCATTAACAACAGGCGTCCTGTCAGTTGCCTTTACGGCAAATTAAAGCCGTTCAATCAGGCGTGTTAGAAAGCTCAATAGTATCAAAGGACGCGAAGCGCACGAAGGTTGATTGAGGTGTCTCACTCTTCGTGTTCTTCGTGGTAAAGAAATACAGGGATGGGCTTTCAGGCTCGCAACAATAAACTTCTGCTGCAGAGCGATGCCATACCAAAGGCGCTCCGGTAACCTCGTTTACTTATGATGCATCCACCAAGGACTGCGCCGCACCATTACTGGCACCGACTTCAAAAGATGCCAGGTCTACCCCTTCAATACAGGCCAGATTGTAACCGTATTCGGTAGGTACACTGCGGCGCTGATGATGGGTATAGATGCCGCACAGACTGCAAAAATAGTGCTTGGCAATTTTGGTGTTCCATTGATAAAGGCTTAACTTATCCTCGCCGCGGGTAACGCGCAGACGATCCAAGGTCACGCCCGCCATAATGGCGCCTTTTTTACTGCAGATAGAACAGTTACAACGACGGATATTCTGATGCCCGTCAATCAAGTCCACCTCAAATTCCACAGCCTGGCAGTGGCAGGTACCTTTTACTGTTTGCATATACTTCTCTTTGTTCCTATTGGCTTATTCGATACTAATTTGACTCATTTAACTGAGCCAATTCAGTCAATGCTTTATCCTCATCCACTTTGATAATGACGTTATTACCTGAGTCAACTCCATAGGAATAGAAACGTGTAGCGACAGCATCATCTGGCGCGTTACCTGGCGTGGTGTAATAAGCGTAGTAACTGGCCTGTCCTGCCAAGAGGGTCACATCAAACTCCAATAAATTGTGAGTGATAAAGGCATCAGGTTTTAATACAACTTTGTACTGACCAGGAGGTAAGTTTGCTCTGATAAATCCTTGACCTGAAAGACAGCCCTTTTCAAGATCATTCAAAAACACTTTCAGGCAGACCGTTACGCCATCATGCGTATTCGGTTTGTACAAATAAAACAGTGATTCTTGGTTTCCTAGTTGAGGATGGGAAGTAAACTTCGGCCCTTTGGCTATAGGTCCAGCACAAGCGCTTATAAGTGCGCTAATGACAAGCAAAAGTATCATTCTCATATTCGAATTTCCCTTAATCTCTAGCAAGTGACAGAATTTTCCCCAGCTAGAAGTCACCTTAGTAAATGGCCAAAACGCCATGAACACTCCGAAAACTGCACTTTATTTACTCTTTGGGCCTAAGCGTTTCAATGATTTTTGCATCCACCCAATAGGGGCTACCTACCACATAGCGGCTACCATCGTCGCGGGTTTTCACATCGCCCTTCCAGAAAAACAGATATTTGCCATCAGGTGTGACTTTGGGGCGCTGTTCATACAAGGGGGTGTTGATGGTATCGCCCATATTGATGGCCTCGCCCCAAGAGCCGTCTTGCTGGCGAAAGCTGATATAAATATCAGGGGTGCTTTCGCCGTCCTTCTCGGCATCCCACATTAAATAGGATTCATCCGGGGCGACAAAGGGGTGAGCAATATATTTTCCCTGGTTCACCGCCGCGCTCATCTTAACCGGCGTTTCATAGTTGCCATCAATCAGGCAGCTAAGTTTAGGAAAAGATAAACACAGCCTTTATCGCTGGCGGATAACTGTGTAATTATCTCAGGCCACAGCGGATGCATGGGCAGCGATAACCTGAAATGCATCGCCCTGCTTGGCCCAGACACGGGTAAATCTCAGCACTATATTGGCGGGTTGCCCAGCATAGGTGCCTTGAATATCAGCTTGTGCAGTCACTATGGCCATATCGCCAAGAGGCTTAATCTTAAGGTCGGCTAACTCCAGAGCGCTTATCGTTAATAGGCCACAGCGATGCGCCTGGATATCGTCCTGCTTGGATTGAAGCTGGCCCAGGTGATTGGTAAACAGCAAATCGTCGGCCAGCAGCGTATCCAGCTCGCTGATATCGGCGTTTAGCATGGCGTTACGTAGGCGCGCTTCCAGCGCCGCAATATTATCTTCCATCTATCTTTCCTGTCTATTTGCACACGCCATTAGGTACGGGACTGAACTTTTTAGTCATGCCCTGACTGGCGGGAGCCACCAGCCGGTAGCCAAGCTTTTGATAAAACTCGGGTTTATCCGCAATCATGGAAACATAAGAGCCTGGCAATACCGCTCCTGCCAGGTACTGGTCAATATAGGCCATCACCTGTTTGCCCAGCCCCTGCCCTTGGTAATGCGGATCGACAGCAATATCCACCACTTCAAAATTGCAAGCACCGTCGCCCACCACCCGGCCCATGGCAATCAGCTTTTGGCCGTCACGCATACAAACCGCATATAACGAATTGGGCAAGCCAATCTGGGCGGCTTGCAGGGATTTGGCTGACAGACCGGCGGCAACGCGCAGGTCACAATATTCCTGAGGGCTGGGGGCATGTTCTTTAATCGTTAGCATGATGTTGTGTGACTCCTGTTCAGATTGTCGGAACATACACAAAAACACTGTACAAATAAACAGTTCACTGATTAACGCTGACAAAGCAGCACGTTACAACGGATTACAGCCTGTTAGCCGATTTACCCTCGCCAAAATATAAGTGCATGGGCACGAGCTGTATGCCGCGTTCAGAGTGGCGAAGTTCAAAGTAGTTTTCACTGCACGCATAGGAAAACGCGTTGTTTTCCCTCAGCACCAGCTCTCTTGGGGCCTGATTATCGGTTTTGCCAAACCACTTACCCTGCGCTTCGAACAGTTCCAGGGTTTTGCCATCTTCAAAGCGGTATTTACCCAGCAAGTTGCTCGCTACGCTGGACGCTTGCTCTGCACTGACGGGCTGTGGTGACAGCCCAAGCTGAATGGCCATCATATCCAACAATGCTGGCCCGGGATGGGCGGCGTCATTATTACTAAGCGCGACTGCATAAAGATCTGACTTGGGGAGATACACTGACCAGGCCATAAAGCCAGGCACCTGCCCTTCATGGTGAAAGCTGGGCTGACCGGCAATTGGTGAAATATTGATGCCAAAGCCGTAATCCACCTCTTCACCATTAGCCAGTGCGGCTTTAGTGGTCATCAACTTATAGCTGTTTGGCGAAATTACCTTGCCCGTCATTAGGGCTTGTTGCCATTTGCCCATATTGGCCACCGTTGATGCAATGGCACCCGCGGCGTACATCCAACTGCGATCCACTTTAAATGGCTGAGTAAAGTGATCTTTTTGCCCCCTGTTTTGGGTGTAGCCGACCACCTGTTTCAGGCTATCTCCCTGGGTCATCACAAAGCTGCTGTGCATCTCCAGTGGTGTGAAAATATGCTTTTGCAAAAAACCGGCATAGCTCTCGCCAGACACCGATTCAATAATTTTACCCAGGTACAGATAGCCTACATTAGAGTATTGGTATTGCTCGCCGGGGGCTGCGTTAATCTCAATGGCACTGATTTTTTCAATAATCTGATCAATGTCGGTATATTGATGCCAATGGTCGGTCACATCGGCTTCGGTAAAGTAGTCGGCCAGCCCCGAGGTGTGAGATAGCAGTTGTTCAATGGTGATATTGTTATGGGCAAAGGCTGGCAGGTGTTTTTTCACGTTGTCCTTTACGGACAACTTTCCCTGTTCCTGCAACATCAGTATGGCGGCGGCAGTAAACTGCTTAGTCACAGAGCCTATCTGGAACACGTCTTCGCGACTTAGCGGCTTGCCCGTTTCAAGATTACTTACCCCCGCAGCACCAGTAAAAATAAGCTTACCTTGCTGCTCTAATCTGACTGACAAACCTGGGTTTTCAGGGGAGGAATGACAATTCAGTACGTTACGAAATACTTGTTCCTGACTATCGCCATGCACACCCAACGCCAGAAAACTCAACGAACATACCAGTACCGTGTTTTTTAACATCTTTCTTCCCTACAGATTAACCAGGCGCACCAAGACAGGTGCTTCGAGCTAGTTTGGCTTTTGTTCGTAAATCACCAGTGTACCGGCCAGCTTGTCGTGCCAGCCTTGTTTTCTGGCATCTATCCCCACCCAAATCAGGCCTAAGCCCAGTGGAATGGTGGACACGTAATAACCCAGATAGCGAATAATACATTGACGAGTGGATGGCGCTTGCAGGGTGTTGGCATCGACAATTTTGGCCCCCAGGGCGATTTTGCCCGGCGTGGCCTGGCGGTATAGCCAGAACAAGATCACGGCCAGAATGGGAAATACCCAGGACAGCAGAATATGCACAACTTGCGCTGCCCCGCCCTGTACGCCTTGGAGCAACACCTCCCAGCCAAAAAACCAGACCATTAACGGCCAGATAATCGCCACAATAATCAGACTGTCCACCAGCATGGCCAATACTCTGGCCCAGAATCCTACGTAGCGCAGTTCTGTCATGCTTTACTCACTCTTTTGCTCTGGCAGGCTATGAAATCGGCGTAATCGGGTGATTTGCCCGGCTTGGTTAAATTCCATGGATAGCAGTACATAGGTTGTATACTCCACAGGCTCAGACATATGGCTGGGATGCACTTTGGCATGCTCGCGGTATTTAACAAAGGCCACATTACGCCCCAGCATCAGATCAGTCATTTCCACGGTACAGAACGACACCTTATCCTGCATTTTATGCAGCAGGCCTTTTCTCAGTTCTGCTTTGTCTGACACCACGACATTGAACTTGACATGTTCATCAGTGAATTCGTCAGCAAACAAGCTGATAAAATGCTCAATATCGGTAAGCTGCGTATTGGGTTGCTGCTTAGCTTGTTTGGCCTGCAAAAATCCTCTGGCCAATTGTTCAAGCTGCCCGACGGCTAAATCGGCCTTTACCGGCAGGCTGAATGCACAGAGCAGTGATATGATCAGGGCACATCGCATAAAGCCTGTCCTTGTGATTATTTTTTACCTAGGTTAACAGACCAGCGGTTAGCGACAAGCGGGTTTTTTACTGCCGCTAATGAGTCTGCCCAAGCCCCGCAGCATGGCGGTAAAAATACCGTTCGCCACATCATTATCGTTCATCCTGTCGGGCGAGTCGTTAGCCCGGTCCCTGGCACTTTCCACCGTGCCCTCGGCCATATCGCAGGCAAAATGCTTGGCATTATTAGCACTGCATCCACTTAGCATCGCCAGCAAAATCAGACTGACCAGCATGCGGTGGGTATTATTATTTTTCACATCAATTCCTTTGATTGGTTCACGACTCAGCCTTTGGCTTGCCTGAGTACACTTACAATAAATTCGCTTTTGGCCTGGCTGTAAGCATCCCTGTCATGACGGTAACTCAGCGCCAAACCTTGTTTAAGCCTTGCGTAATCCCCCGCCAACTGCGGGTGTTGGCGCAGTGCATCGCGAAATGCCAGCCGCGCATGCCATAGCTCACTGTTGTAGGGGATTAAATGCACATGATGGGTGCGATATTCAGGCCAGGGCTTACAAAACCAATGCATCTGCTCGGGTTTATAGGGGTAATAGCAATAGCCGTTGTCACTAAGCAGCCCAATGGCATCCGTTGATGCGCTTAACGACGCTACCCCTACCATAATATCTATCACGGGTTTGGCCATTAGCCCCGGCACCGCAGTGCTGCCCACATGCTCGATGCTACCGACCACCTTGTCACGCAAAATAGTGTTAAGGTATTGTTTTTCTTCACGAAACTTAGCAGGCCATTGTGGCTGATAGGCCACCAGTTTTATGAGTGCGTCAGCCATTAGTTGTATTTAAGCCGTTTTTGCATAGAAAAATTCACCAGTATCTGGCCGCCCCGCTCT
The DNA here is from genome assembly GCF_014645355.1 of Bowmanella pacifica. Lineage (GTDB taxonomy): Bacteria > Pseudomonadota > Gammaproteobacteria > Enterobacterales > Alteromonadaceae > Bowmanella > Bowmanella pacifica. Next base: position 91,860 of record NZ_BMLS01000006.1, read on the forward strand.
ACCTGATTCTCTCTTACCAGGCTAAAGCCCTGCTTAGCAAAAAACGGCCGGGCCAGATACGAGGCTTCCACGTATAACATAGGTAAGTGTAACGTTAGGGCCTGCGCTTGCAGATGATGATATAGCGCCGTTGCTATGCCCTGTCGCTGATGCGCCGGATGGGAATACGCCACATCAATATGACCGTCAGGCTCCAGGGTCATAAAGCCAACAAGCTTATCCCCTTGCAGGGCAACAAAGGGCGGATGGCAGTCAAACCTTGCCTGCCACGCAGCGTAATTTTTCGGCATGGGCGCCCAGGCATCCGCTTGTGCCTGGCTGTAGTATTCCAAAGCCGGGCCATGTACCGCTGCGTAAAAAATATCGGTCAGGGCCTTGGCATCTTCCGGCCGGTAACGGCGGATCTTAATCGCCATACTGCCCTCTTGGGCTAAGCATACCCTTGGCCTGTAACTGTTTGCTATGCAAGTGGCTTAAGCTGAATAGCGCCACTATGGCCCCCACCAGGGCAAAGGCCATATCGGACTGAGTATCCCAGACGTAGCCCTGTGTACCCAAAAATGCTTCAGCGTCTTCACCAGTCAGCGCCGCCACCCACCACTCGATTAGCTCATAAAATGCGCTGAAGGCCAGGCAAAAGCATACAATCAAAAAGTTACGCCAGGCTGCACCGTTCATCACCTGTTTGCGGATAAGCAGCTCTCTGGCAATCATGGCCGGTACAAAGCCCTGAGCAAAATGCCCCAGCTTGTCGTAATGATTGCGCTCGAAGCCCAGCCATTCTTTGAAATAGTCAAACAACGGCACCTCGGCATAAGTGTAATGGCCGCCTACCATCAAAATCAGACAATGCAGCAAAATCAGCCCATACAGCAAAGGCGTGAGGGGGAAGCGCTGCCAGGTCATTGCCAGCACCACAAAGCCGATCAATGCCGGTAATACTTCTAAAAACCAGGTAAAGCTGTCCTTAGGTTCAATTCCCGACCAGACCAATACCGCCCAAAACGTGCCAATCCATAGTGCTTTCATCGGTCTTCCTTAGGCAAAGTACTGCCAACCTACCACCAACAGTGCCAGGGCGAGTATGGATACGCCCAGCTTGCCCGCATGGTTTTGCCATAATGCCGACGCGCGCTCACCAAACAGCAGCACCAAAACCGCCAAACCATAATAACGAAGCCCCCGTGATAACAGCGACGCACAGATAAACATCAATAGTGAATAGCCCGTAACGCCAGCCGCTAACATGGCAACCTGAAAAGGCACCGGTGTAACACCCACCATAAACACCGCCCAGAAACCATCGTCCTGCAGGGTTTGTTTAAAGGCTTCAAATTCATCCCCCGCCCCCAACTGGGCAATAAACCAGTGACCGACCGAGTCAAACACCAACTGACCAACGCCATAGCCTATCAGGGCGCCTGCGATACAGCCGGCCAGCGCCACACTTGCCAGCAGCCAGATACGTTCACGTTCAAGCACCATGTAAGGGATAAGGATCAGCTCCAGTGGAATCGGAATAATGATTGCTTCCAACATGGACAAAAAGAACAACAACACCAAGGCGTGATTGGAACGCCTTAACCGCTCCAGCCATAACTCCACCTTAGATCCATTCTCAGTTTTTGCCTGCAAGGTTAAACCTGCTCATACTTGTTCCTGTGTGGTACATACTTTACTTTGAACAAGGTATCTGGGGAACCAGGCTGCTGGTTTATTTCTGCCAGGCTATCCCCTGTAGCGCGCGTATAGCCTAATCCGTGCGCCAATTATGGACATCGTCAGGATGGCCCACTACGTTTTGCTTAAGGCTCCTGACCTAACGACAGAGAAACCTATGACCCACTCCGTCTCTACCGATCTGCAATCGGCTGTTACCGGCCTATATACCCAATTACTGGAATATCTGGTGGCTTACCTGCCACAACTGCTGGGTGCCCTGCTGCTGGTATTGGCAGGCTGGCTGGTGGCCTGGCTACTGTCACGCTTTACCCTATCCTTTATTCGCATACTTAACCGGCTGCTGGCGGTACTGACCCCGACCGCCCTGAGAGACAAAGGGCTGGAGATTAAAAACCAACATTCACAATTTGCCGGTAAAGTGATCTTCTGGTTGGTGATGCTGTTCTTTATCGCCGCCTCTACCTCCATTCTTGGTTTGGATCTGTTTGCCACCTGGCTGGGTGGTCTGTTGGCTTACCTGCCTAAACTGTTGGCGGGGTTACTGATTATTCTGGGCGGTTATTTGCTGGGCAACCTGCTTAGTACCATGGCCCGCGCCACTGCCGAGTCGGCGGGCCTGCCCAGGGCAGTATGGATAGGCACCTTCACAAAATTCTCGGTGATCTTTACCGCACTGGTCATTGGCATTGAGCAACTTGGTATCAATATTCATTTCATCACCACCTTAGTGATTGTACTCACCGGCGTACTGAGTTTCGGGCTGGCGCTGGCATTTGGACTGGGCAGTCGCGAGCTGATTGCTAACGTGGTAGGTGCCCGTCAGGCCAAAAAACACTGCCAGGTACATGATCATTTGCGGGTCGGCGACATAGACGGCGTGCTGGTAGAAATTACCGATACTATGCTGGTATTGGAAACCGCTCAGGGCAGAACCCTGCTACCGGCCAGATATTGGCTGGAGCAAGCCAGTTGCGTACTGAAAGCAGATAACGACAGCAGCACCGGAGGCCGCGCATGAACCAGGCAAAGTTATCTTTGGCACTGCATTTTCTTGAAGAAGAGCCCCAGGCCGGTGCCAGACGCCTTGAGTTACAGGAAGCGGAACACAGCGCGGCGGTACTGCACAAAGCCCCCGCCCCCATCGCCGCTAAAGTTTTGGCCGCTATGCTGCCGACCTTTGCCGCTCCGGTATTAGCGCTGCTGGATAACGAAGATGCCGCACGCCTTCTTAAAGCGCTGACAAATGCCGATATTGCCGCCCTGCTGCGCCAGTCCAAGGAAGCGAATCGACAGCGCTTACTTGGCTTACTGCCACTGAAAAAACAAACGGCCTGTCATTTACTGCTCAGTTACCCGGATTACACTGTCGGCGCCTGGACCGAAACCGATCTGTTAGTGCTGGATCATCAAATGGATGCGGCAGATGCCGTGCTGCGGCTGAAAAAACGCGCCTATTCAGAAACCCGAGACATTTACCTGGTCAATGAAAAACGCCAGATCAGTGGCAAACTGTCGGTGTATGACATACTACGCGCCTCACAGAACACCCCGCTGGCGCGCCTGATGCAACCGGGCCCCCACAGCATTAGCGGCTTTACCGAACTCAATGCCGCACTGGAGCTGGCGGTATGGCGGGGGCAGGATACCGTAGCTGTGGTCAATCAGCAGCAGGCCTTGCTTGGCATTATTCACCATCATCAGTTACGTCGTGCGCTTAGTCGTGCAGAGCCAGCACCACAAAGTACACCACTGCCCGGTGATATCCTCGGCGCCTATGGGGCATCCATTAATGCCCTATTTGATCTTATTACTCCCAGTCAGACCAGCCGTTAGGAGCGCAATGATGAACTCACTCGAACAACGCCTGGACAGCGCGGCCGAACAACTAAGCCAGACTTATATGGCCAATTACCCGCAAAAAAGCGCCCGCCATCTGGAAAGTATGCCAGCCGCACAAGCCGCAGACTTGCTGCAAAGCCAACCTTTGCATGTGATTGCCGGGCTGTGGAAATACCTGCCGGTAGGTACCTCAGATAGTGTATTTGAGGCCTTACCCGACGAGCTGGCAAGCCGACTGATAAGCTATCTGGATAGTCACCTGGCCATTGGCCTGCTCAGTCGCCAATCGGAACAAAAGCGCACCACCTTACTCGATGCCCTAACCGTCAACCATGCGGCGTTGGTCAGCGAATACAAAAACCTGCTGCAATACCCGCCGGATACGGCAGCCCGCATGATGACCACAAAAGTACAGGCATTCTCTGCAGATATCCTGGCCAGTGAAGCCTTGGCCATACTGCGTCGCAACCAGGTGATAACGCAGGACACCTTGTATGTACTGGACGTTAATCAGCAGCCCAGCGGCGAGTTTAGCTTGCAGGAACTGATTTTAGCGCCGCCCAATACGCAGCTGCAGGATTTGGCCAAACCTCTTAGAACCAGCCTGAGCGCCCTGGATGACAAAGATACCGTGATTGAGCGCTTTGAAGGATTTCGCTGTCGCAATATTCCGGTACTGGATCCGCAAGGGCAACTTATCGGCAGCATCGGCTACTTTGATGTGTATCAGTCCACCAAGGAAGACCTGGCCACAGACCTGCAGACCATGGTGGGTGTCAGCAAGGAAGAAAAAGTCCTGTCCAGCAGTTGGTTTGCCTTTAGCAAACGCCAGCCCTGGTTGCAGATAAACCTACTCACCGCCTTCGCCGCCGCCGCGGTGGTCGGTGCCTTTGAAGGCCTGATTGCCCAAGTCACGGCGCTGGCTATTTTGCTGCCGGTGGCGGCCGGCCAATCCGGTAATGCCGGCGCCCAGGCGCTGGCTGTCACCATGCGGGGCCTAACACTGCGTGAAATCACTACCCGGCACTGGCGCAAAGTGCTGTTTAAAGAAATGATTGCCGGTGCCATGAACGGCGTGGTTATCGCCCTAACCTGTGCGGTCGGGGTGTATGTATGGAGCCAGTCCATCGGCTTGGCACTGGTGATTGCTCTGGCCATGGTTAGCTCCTTGGTCATTGCCTGTAGCGCCGGTGCACTGGTGCCTATTGTGCTGAAAAAAGCCGGCCTGGATCCGGCTCAGTCATCGTCCATTGTACTGACGACCATCACAGATATTGCTGGCTTTATGTCCTTTCTGGGCATCGCCCTGTTGCTATCGGATATGCTGCCTAAGGGGTAAGTGTTAGCGCCATTCGCACGTAGGCTATCTCGCCTTTGTAAAACAGCCCGCCGCTTTGACTTAAACCAAAGCGGCGGTACAGTTCAGAAGCACTTTGGCGCGCATCACACCAAAAACGCGTCAGGCCCAAATGACGGGCGCGCGAAATAGCTTCCTTTAATACCGCCGAACCTATGCCCCGGCCCTGATATTCTGGCAAGGTCGCAAACTTTCTCAGTCGCATGGCATTGTCCTGCACAAACAGCGACGCCACGCACACCAGCTTGCCATCAACAAAAGCGCCCAGATGACAGCCGCTGCCGTCGTCAGCTAAGCGGCAAAACGCCATGGGCTTGTCCGGCCACAGTACTTGGTGGCGAAGGACCAACGTTTGCTGGCTGCGAATCTCCTGAATACTGGCAGTCATACTCAGCGGCTTGAGGCCGCCAGGCCAAAACCAAACAGCACAAACAGGCTGCCGCTGACACGATTCACTTTCTTCCCCGTGGCCGGGCTTGAGAGCTTGACCCGAGCCCGACTAGCCAACACCGCATACAGACTGTGGATCAACAAAAGGCAGGTACAAAACGTCAGCGTCAGCAGCACAAACTGCCCCGCATAGGGCGCATTAACATCAATAAACTGCGGGAACAGGGTCATAAAAAAGAATATCGCCTTGGGGTTCATCAGGCTGATAGACAGACCCTGCAAATACAAATGATGGCGGCGGGTCTGACGCACCGGCAGATCCGATGGCTGAAAACGAGGCGGGGTGCGCCACATTTTAATGCCCATGTAAATCAGATACGCCGCGCCGACATATTTGAGGATGGTAAAGGCCAACGCCGAGGTTGCCAGGATCACGCCCACACTGGTGGCCGACAGCCCGGATACCAGCAAAATACCGCTGGCCACCCCAAGTATGCCCCACAAGGCTTTTCTGCCACCGTGTTTCAAGCTGTTGCTTAAGGTCAGCAATACTGCCGGGCCTGGTGTGGCGATGGCCGCGCAGGCCACCAGAATAAAAATCAGATAACTGTCCATACGTCCTACCAGTTATACGGGTTATGTAATGACCTCTACACCGGGCAACTGTTCGCTCAGCATCCGGCGTAGTTGTGGCAAATATTCACCATCAAACAGCACTTGTGGCACCTTGGCATGGCGCTGATTAAAAGGTAACTGGAACAGTCCTTTTCCTTCAACCTCATCCAGTACCAAGCGTTTAATCTTAGCGCGAGAAAACACCTCATCTCCCAGGTACAGATTGTCAGCGTCAAAACGCAGCACCTCAAAAGGATTGGCAACCACCAAGCCGTTTTCCAGTCCGTTATACTGTTGTCTTGACCATTGCCAGGGCAATACCGCTAACTGAACCACAAAGAGTGCATGCCACCACTGCCATTGCCGACCAGTCAGACCAATAAGGCTGATAGCAGCAAGTGGCAGGCTGAGCGACAACACGACGCGCTTTTGCTTTGCACTAAAGCTACTCCATTTAGCGCGCATTTGGCTTTACCACATCAGATCGTCTGGGATCTCGTACTCAGCGTACCAATCGTCTTCTTCGCTCTTATCGACCTGTTCAGCTTCGGCCTGCTTATCGGCACGGTGCAACACCAACTCATCATTGCGCTGAGCTATCTTATCCGCCACCGGAGTGGGCACGATTTCATAGCTGTCACCGAGCTTAACAATGGCCAATTTACCCTGAGTGACGCGCTTGTGGGTCAGCTTGTCTACATACAAGGTTTTGATCTTGCTGCCATCGGTGAAATTGCAGGCCACATCACCGTTATTTTTGGGCTGACGATTAACTTCAATCAGTTGCTTGATTTGCGCGGCAATGGCTTTTTTATCCGCTTCCAGTTTACGCTGTTCATTCAGCTCTTTGTCTTTGGCTATTTTGGCCTGACGCGCCTGTTCTGCGGCTACTTTGTCTTCGTTTACCACATCCACTTTGTGTTTTTTCTGAGCCTTAGTCTGCTTGCGTTTTTCCGCATTCACTTTCTGGGCCTTTTGTTTATCTGCCAGACCCGCTTTTAGCAGTTGTTCCTGAAGGGAGAGCGCCATGGTTTTTCCCGTCCGCAATGAAAAATCAGGGCGACAGTTTACCTTGCAATCTGGCCGCTGTCCCGCCTGCATCGCAGCCCGTTTGCATCTGCATCAGACTAAGGTAGGCTGTGTGTAGCCAATAACGAAAATCAAGGAAGTCCATGCAAGCGCAATCCTCACAGCAAACCTTATGGCTGGCTTTGCATCAGCAAGTTGAAGCCTACGAAGGCCGGGCGTTGATGATCAAGTTAAGTGCCTTAGCCCTGAGCACCCTGGCCATGTTGTACCATCAAACTTGGGTGGCGATGGCCATTTTACCTTTGCTGTGGTTACTGGACGGCATTTATAAAACCTTTCAGGGCCGATTGGAAAAAACACTGCTGAACATCGAACAAGATGATGGCAATGGGGCGCCGCGCCTTTACTCAAACTGGCAACAACAGCGGCCTTCTGCCTTAGGCCTGATAGGCGAATATCTGCGCGCTGCACTCAGACCTACTGTTGCCTTTCCCTATCCCCTGCTGATAGCCGCGGCTTTGATTCAATACCTGTACTAAGAATAAGAACGGCCGGTTAAACGCCGGCCGCCTTGCACCTTACTGGGCGGATAATGCCGCGCGATAGCGCAATACATCATCCACTTGATCGCTGATGATCCCTTGTACTTTCACTTTATTCAGCAACACCTGATACAACCCCTCTGCTTGGTGGATACCTTTAGGGAGTTTATCCAGTCTCACCGTGTAAGCGTTCAATGTTAAGCCTGCGTCATGGATGTCCTTCGCCAGCTTAGTAGCCCCTTGGTCGTCCAGCAACATACCAATTTGTACCCCAACCCCGCTGGCAAAACCGGCGATAGCTTTAAGTCCGGCCGGTGTAGTCCAGAGGTGATCAAAATCACTGCCACTGGGATCCCATTTATTGCGCCCCAGTAAGACATTTAACGGCAAAGGGGTTTGCCGGCGAAACTGCTGGATATATTCCACATCAAAAGACTGCAGTACCACAGGCAATGGACGCTGTTGATAAGGCGCTAAAGCCGCCAGTACCGCCTCCCCCATATCCAGCCCCTGGCTTTGATACCAGCCTGGCTTTTTCAGCTCAATTAACCAGCCGGTCGCCCGGTTTTGCAGCCGATTAAGCTCATTTAGCAAGGCCAGCGCCTCATCCAGAGTCACTAACTCAAACGACAAGGGCGCGCCAAAGCGAGTGGGATAAACCAAAGCGCCGTCAGTGGGCTTTCTGCGCTCATAAAATCGCAAACTACGCAGCTCTGCCAGGGTAAAATCCTTTACCCAGAATTTACCGTCTGCGGCGCGCTTTTGGCCGAAACGTTCGGCCACATCCGATACCTCATCCAGAGTGAGATCGTGCAACACTACCGGCACCCCATCGGCCGACATATTGATGTCAAACTCAATCATGTCGGCGCCCAGGGCATGGGCGAACACCAGGGAAGAGCGGCTGTGTTCAGGTAGGTAGCCTGGCGCGCCACGATGGGCAATGGCCAGCGGTGCAGCGGCCTGCGCCGCTTCACAAAGTAACAAGCAAAGGGCAATGACATAACGCATTGGCTGATTCCTTAAAAACTGAAAAGGCGGCCGAAGCCGCCTGTTTGGATTAGAAGCTATGACTAAATTGCACGTAGTAATAACGACCGATGGGGCTGTGTACCGCACCGAAGTGACCGTAAGCCTCATCGGCCAGCGGCGCCTCACGGTCAAACAGGTTCTTCACTCCCATCGATAAAGTGCTACCTTCGTAGCCAAACTCACGCAGCCTGACACTGGAGAACAGATTGACCCGGTACCAGTCTTCAATTTTCCAGTAGCGAATGTCGTCACCTTGGGTAATAGACGCGCTGGTTTCGTCAAAGGAAGATACGTACTCAAAGGTAGCCCCGGCACGCCAGTTACCCTGCTTCCATTTCAAAGTGGAATTCACCTTCCACTGCGGTTTGCCGTTTAATCCCGCCAGCTCCCCCAGATTGTTAACCGGCAAGCCCATATCAAACAGCTGATTGGCTTCTTTTCCAGGAAGCTGTTCAAAACTGATCAGACGCGCTGCATTGAGGCTATAACCGAAGTTACCTATGGCCGTTTGCCAATCGTAATTCAGCGCCATATCCACCCCGCTAATCGTACGGGTATCCAGGTTCTGATAGGGGTCATACACACGGATTATCGCGCCGGCCGGTTCGATAGATGTACCTGCATAAAGCGCCAGTAGCTCCTCGCTGGGCGCTTCGCGTTGCACATTGGGGTTAGTACTTCCCTGCTGGCGATAGAACAGATCCAGCGCCACCTGATTGCTGCCACTCAGTACCCCGACTACCCCCTCTTGCTTGATCTTCCAGTAATCGGCAGTCACCACTAAACCATCCAGCGGCGTAAAGACCAAACCGTAGCTGACGCTGGTGGAGTCTTCCGGTTCCAAGTCAGAGGCGGTACGTACATTTTCAGTGCTGTTGCCCTTACAGTTGGAGAAATCCCCCTGAATAATGCCTTTTTCCAGTTCAGCGGCACATTTCACATAGTCGATGGTGCTGTTCATACGGGCTACACCAGAGTCATTCACCTGCACTAGGTTTGGCGCACGGAAGCCTTCTGACCAGGCACCACGTACCATCAGACTGTCATTCAGCGCCCAGGATGCTGCAACCCTGGGAGTCAGCGCACTGCCAACATCGGATAGGTTTTCGTAGCGTGCTGCTAACTGTAGCTGCACATCTTGCACCAGTGGGATCTGCATACTGGGCGACACCAGCGGTAAATGCATTTCCACAAAGGCTGACCACACATCGCGATCACCCGAAGTATCATTGGTGGGGCTGTTGCCCAGTGAGTCACTTTGCGAATATTCGCCGGTGATTGCATCAATAAAAGGAGTGGTGCCATCCAGGCTGTCGTCTCTATCATCCTTAAAGGCTTCGCGGCGCCACTCTGCGCCAGTAGCGAAGCCCACCGGACCGGCCGGCAGCGAATAAAGTTGATTGTTTGACAAACGGAAGTCAGCCAGTGCCAGGCTGGTAGTGCCTTTTTTACGCACATCGGCCTGAATACTCCTGATCACATGCTCTGGGTTAGGGGTCAAATCGCTCACCGACACCCCTTCACCATTGCCTGCACCATTAAAGGGGTTGTAGGCATCTTCAGTATCCAGTGATAAGGCTTGCTGGAACTTGGTGCTGGATACGCCGTTTTTAGTCACATCATCGCTAACCGCGCGTGAGTATAGAATCGCCGAGTCGTAATCCCAGTTATCCCAACTTCCACGGGTGCCAAGCAAAGCACGGTACGTGAGGTTTTTTACAATACCACGGCGTTGACCGGCATCCAGAATGCGATAATCACGCAAGATAAGGTCCAAGCCTTCATCAGGTAACTGAACCCCGTCAATACGATTCGGATTCAGGCGGCCATCGGCAAAGTATTTAGGGCCAAAGGGGTTCCAGTAGTTATGCGCCGGGATCACCATACGCGCGGTGCTCAGTACCCGCGACGACTCACTGAGGCGGTCGGTCTTACCGTAATACACCCCAAGTTCGCCAAAGAGTTCCTGTGTGTTGCTCAGATCATAGCTGAACACAGAAAACAGATTGGCCCGTTCACGGTCGGAGTATAGCTGGCGGTTGGCGTCGATATCGTAGTAAAGGTTGCGATCGTCAGTGGCAGACAGAAAACCATCGTCTACACACAGGCCATCCCCCAGCGCCAGTAAACAGCCCTTGTTGCCAATAGGCTGCACATGAAACCGCCCGGATGAGTTGGTGATGGCAGTGCCGTCGTCCAACAGGATCTTACCGGGCTTGAGCATATCAAAGTACGCAAAGCCACCGATGGATGAACGGTTATCAAAAGAGGTGTTGCCCTCAAAATCTGTACCTTGTAACAATGGCTCACGGTTAGATGAGGCGCCCTGCGGCAGGTTGGTGGCCGGTACGGCGTTGCGGTGATCGTAATCAGCAAAGACCGAGAAATGGCCACGCCCTTGGCTAAAATCGCTCCCGGCATTGATGCGGAAGGTTTTATCACGACGCTCCAGATCCGGCGCCTCGCCATAACGTGCGGTGACTTTTACCCCATCAAAATCATCCACCATCAGCGTGTTCACTACCCCGGCTACGGCATCGGCACCATAAAGCGCCGAGGCCCCATCGCGCATCACCTCAATGCCTTGTACACCACCGGTGGGAATAGCGTTCATATTAGGGGTGACAGCGGGAACCAGGTTTTCGGTTTGAAAGCCCGGATGCATCACCATACGACGACCATTAATCAGCATCAGGGTATTGCCGGTACCCACCGAGCGTAGGTTCAATGAGGCGACATCACCTCTGGCGGTATTGACGCCGCCGGCCGTGGCCGACTCATTAAAATTCACATCACCGTTTTGCGGCAGCATACGCAGCAGATCCAAGCCATCCTGCACCCCGGCAATGTCCAATTCATCGCGCCCCACCAAAGTAACAGGTAAGGTATCTGACATACGCGCGCCCTTAATGTGCGACCCCAGGGCTACCACTTCTTCCATGCTCTCGCTTTGCCCTTGCATGCGCGATGGTGTGCGGGTGGTTTCGACCGGCTTTTGCATAATCACTATGGCGCCATTCTTATCTTCCACGGCCTGCAGTGAGGTATGGGCCAAGGCAGTTTGCAGCGCCGACAGCACCGAGCTTTGACCACGCACCGCCTTTACCTGAGTTTGTTTGGCCAGCTCAGAGGGGGCAATGATCACTAAATCGTGTTGCTGAGACAGCATCGCAATAGCCGAGCCTAAGCTTTGAGCCTCAAAGCTGATTGCCATTGTGGATTGCTGAGCCTGTGAAGCCGTGCTGAGCGCAAGGCTGACAGCCAGCAAGGCAGGTTTGATACGAAAGCGCATAGTTTCCCCTGTAAGGTTAGTTATTCGGCCGCAATCTGCGCGGCGTTCATGGGGATGACGATTAACGGACTGAGGTTTTCCAGCTCAGGCCCAAGTTTCATAAAAGTTTCATAAAAGTTTCATATACTCAGCCAAATCACACCCTGGGGATCTTGGTGCCAGTGAATGTTGTGGCTTAATTGCAGGGCGTCGAGCATCTGCTCTAGTTGATCCAGTCGAAAGGCGGCCGTTAAGCGTTGTGTGGCCAATGAGGGGTGGCTGAGTTTAAGGTTCACCTTGCCATAGCGATTGATCACACTGATCACATCCTGCAAGGTACTGTCTTCAAAGTTAAAACGATGCTGACGCCAGTTGGCAAACTGACCGGCCCCCAGCGCCGTGACAGCCGATATTCCCTGCGGTGCCAGCACCACGGCCTGATTATCCGTTAATAACTGTGTTTGATTATTCTGACTGACTTCTACCCGACCGTGAGCCACACTGACCTGAACCCGCTCACCGGTTTGCTGTACATCAAACAAGGTGCCTAATACCCGTATCTGATTATGTCTGACTGCCACCACAAAAGGCCGCTGGGGATCCGGGGCAACATCAAACACCCCATCGCCTTTTTTCAAAACCACCTGCCTGGCGTGTTTTGACAAACTGACCTCAGCCATACTGTCTCCCCCCAGGGTCAGGCTTGAGCCATCCTCCAGCCTGAAAGTCTGGATTTGTCCCCGGGCAGTACTGAACATTTGTTTTTCGGGTGGCGTGGGCACAAAAGGCAGCAGTAGTGCCAGCAGCGCCACACAAGCCGCCAGCCACCATAGGGCCTGGCGTCGCTTCGGCGTTGACGTGGGAAGGGTGGCAACCTGCTCTGCCACGGTTTCGGTATAGGTGCTTTGCCGCCAGAGTAACTCGGCATCGCGATAGCTTTGCTGATGACGGCTATCCTGTTGCAACCAAGCTTTAAATTGTTGCCATTGCTGCGCGCTGGCTTGACCCGAATGCAGTACGACTAACCAATGCCGCGCCTGTTGCTGTATGTCATTGTGGATTTTCACAAATACTCTCTTTGCTGCACCATAGATTGCTGCTGGCCGTCTTCCCAGGCTTGCAACATGGTCTGGATCGCCGTGTGCGCACGCTCAATGTTACGACTGATATCTCCCAGGGAATAACCGGTTCGGGCGGCAATTTGCTGATAAGTTTCCCCCCGCAGGCGGCTGGCCACAATCAGCTCTTGCTGTTTGGCCGGCAGGCTGGCGACCGCCCGTTCCACCATTTGCATTCTTTCGCCTTCCAATAAGCAGGACTCCGCCGAACTCTCATTAAGCGGCAGCATCCCTACTTCGGCAAAAATATCGTCGATAAGCTGCTCCTGGCGGGATTGAACCCGGTGAGCATCGATGATCAGGTTGCGGGCAATGGTGTACACAAAGGCTTTGGGGTTATCCGGTGGCTGAGCGAGCTCAGCCTCGGCGTAGCGCATAAAGGCTTGTTGGGCGATATCTTCTGGATCGGGGGGACCGTTGCCGAATTTGGCACGAAGCAAACTACATAGCTCCTGCCAATAACTTCGATAGAATTTAGTTAAAAATGCCTGCTTCATCCCGACTAATCGCAACACCCCGGCCTGGGCGTCGCATCATAGACGCAGACGATGACAATTTTGTTACAGCATGCTCACATACCGAACGCCAAGTTAGTCCTGTATACCGGCCAGCCACTGTTTCAACGCACCTGCCAGCAGCTCTCGGCTGCTGGTATCCATATTATTCAGCAAACTTCTTAACGTTTGCATATGCAAGGGAAAGACAGCCTCAATGACCTGCTTACCTTTATCGGTTAGCTGCACTTTGACACTGCGTCTGTCTTCCTGGCTGTGTGCTCTGGCAATCAGCCCTTTTTGCTCCAGCTTATCCAATCTGTTCGTCATGGCGCCTGAGCTTAGCAACATAGATTGGTGCAACTGCGACGGCGTCAGGCAATGGGGGGCGCCGGTACGACGTAAGGTAGCCAGCACGTCAAACTCGCCGTACTTGAGATCAAAAGCCTCATGACAACGGCCCACTTCCACTTCAATGGTTTTCATCAAACGGAACATACGGCCAATGATCTTCATCGGCAGCAGGTCCCCCTCTATGCCTTCGCTTTGCCACTGGCGGGCGAATTCATCCAGATCATCACTCTGCGTGGACACATCGATTGTGGACATCAGACAGACACTCAAGCACTTATCTTCATATAAAGATACTTTACCTAGAGAGGCTAACTCAGTAAACTTCTTTTATCTTCACATAAAGATACTTCAGCTTGAGATAAAACGTCATGACGCAGAGTAGTAAAGCCCCCACATTCCAAGCCGCACCGCCGGCACTACTTTTTATTACCTTGCTGCTTATCGCCCTGAATTTACGCCCGGTGCTGGCCTCTATCGGACCGTTGCTGGATGCCATGAAGCAAGAGCTAACCATTAGCTATGCCACAGCCTCCATGCTCACCACCCTACCGGTAGCCGCGATGGGTGCGGCGTGCTTCTTTGGTTTTGCCATCGCCTCTCGTTTTGGTATGCGCCCGACCATCAGTTTCTCGCTGGTTACCCTGGCCCTGGCCACGGGGTTGCGCTTTTTTGTGGATTCATCATTCAGCCTGATTTTATCTGCCCTGGCGGCAGGTTTAGGCATTGCCCTGATTCAATGTCTGGTACCCGCCATAATCAAGGCGAATTATCCGGCCCGCATTGCCGCCATGATGGGATTTTATATTACTGCCATTATGGCGGGGGCCAGTCTGGGATCTGCTGTTTCTCCCTGGTTTGCCAGTTTCAGTGCCTGGCGCGGTGGCCTTGGTCACTGGGTTTGGCTGGCCGTGGCTGCACTGGTACTGTGGAGCTTGTTCAGCCATCGCTGGCACTTGCCTACCCAATCTGCTGCGGGCGGTGCGACAACCCGTTTCTGGCAACACAGTCGGGCCTGGCAACTAGCTATGATGTTTGGTTTGGGCACGGCAGCGTTTGTCTGTGTACTGGCCTGGCTTGCCCCCTACGCTATGGAAAACGGCATGAGCGCGCAGCAAGCAGGGCTGCTGATGGGTTATCTGACCCTGATGGAAGTGCTGGCCGGCCTGCTCTTTCCGGCATGGGCCAGTCGTCGTAACGACCGCCGTATCGTACTGATTACCTTATGTTTATTTCAGGCTGCCGGCTTCTTTGGCTTAATGCTGGCTCCCCACATCAGTCTGTGGTTCTGGGCCACGCTGTTAGGCTTAGGCGTGGGCGGCATGTTTCCTATGGTGATGATAGTCACTATGGATCACCAGGAAGACCCGGTGATGGCTGGTAAGTTGGCCGCCTTTGTACAGGGCATCGGTTATCTGGTGGCCAGTATTGCGCCTTGGGTTGCCGGTATAATCCGTGATAAGTTAGCCAGCTTTGATATGGCCTGGTTGATGCTGGCTGTGGGAGCTTTTGTGTTATTGCTGCTGTCTTTGAGTCTGACGCCCAGCAGTTATGCCCGAGCCTTTAAGGTCAATTTGCAACCCTGCCCACAAGTCTGAAAACCGGTTAACTGAACTGCCTTAAGGAATGGATGGCGGCTGAGCAAATAACCAGTCCAAAGCGCTGGTCACCACAGTGGGAAACGCCACCTCATGGTCAGCATTTGGGACTATCATCAGCTTTACATCCAAATGTTCAAATCGCCAGGGGGCTAACTGGCTTTTCAGGCTGATGGCGTCGCCGACCAGATCGTGGGTGATATTACTGCCCAGTGGCGTTTCCTTTTCCCCAACGCCAATAAAAACTTTGGCGCTGGGATTTTGTTGATTATCGGCCCAGGCTGATACCTGGCCAAGCAAGGCTTTGTTGTCATACCACAGCGATGGACTGCCCAGTACATAGTGCTCAAACAAAGTCGGTCGATTCAGTAAGATGTACAGACCAAACAATCCGCCGAGGGAGTTACCCACAAAAGTGCGTTTTTTGGCTGTGGTTCTGAACCTGGCTTCCACGAACGGGATCACGCGGTTTGCCAGAAAGTGAAGATGACGCTCGGCGCCACCGGTTTCCAGCGTCCAATCCAGCGCTTTGGTCGGCGTGTAATCCCGCACTCGACTGGCAGTGCCGCTCATACCCTGCTGCCAACTGATTGCCACCAGGATCGCTCGCTCCATCTGCTTGCTGTTCATTGGAAAATGCGTGGCACCCACCACCAGCGCAAGCTGTAGGATGCATCCAGCATATAGATCACCGGATAGCGTTGGCTGAACTGCCCAGGCTGGTAATAATTGTCTGGTAGCTTGATAGCTATATCGTATTGACGGCCGCCGTCATCTAAGGTGTTAACCTCGGTATTGGGTATGCGGTACTCGCTGGCCTGCCCTGACGTTCCCAGCAGCCATACTGCGACAAGCAACACCAACCTGTATTTGATACTGTGCGTCACCATCCTGTCCTTATTATTTTTCGAGCAGGCTTAACTCACCCTGGCCATCATATAGGCATCAACGTATTGGCCCTGGCGAAAGGCGTAGTGCTGCATGGTTCCCTCAATCTCAAATTCAAAGGCTTGGTACAAACCGATGGCAGCATGGTTATCGGTGTATACTTCCAACTCTAAACGGCTAATGGCAAGCCAATCATTGGCCAGAGCCAAGGCGGCGCGCATCAGTTCTTTGCCTATGCCTTGCCCCTGACATGACTCACACACCGCCATGCCCAATCTGGCTACATGACGACGCCTGGGATTGTCACATTGGCTTAAGAATAATTGCCCAACCACCTTTTGGTCTTTTTCCGCCACCAAACTATAGGTGTTATCCGGCAACTGGTTTAAGCGCCCCTGCCAATAATCTTCGCTGCGAAAAGGCAGCTGCAATGTGCCACTGTAGCAGCCCGGTTGCTGGTATATAGCCTGAATGGCGGCAAAGTCATCTCTTTTACTGTGTCTTACCCTGATCATCTTGTTCCCTTATGACTGTTCAAACCGGATAATAACCAAGAAGTCAGGCTTGAAAAACTATTAACCTGTTGAATATCTAAATGATTCCCTTCCTCTTTTAGGTTCAGCCAGCAAGCATCCAGGCCGGCATCCAGTGCCCCTGCCACGTCTTTTTGCAGGTTGTCGCCGACCATCAGGATCTGCTTTGACGGGCAGTGTAATGTCTCAACTATCTGCTGAAAATACGCTCTGGCGGGCTTCTCTACCTGCAATTGTCTGTAACAAAAAATCTGCTGCAGATAATTATCCAGCCCCACTCGTGCTAACGCCCGACGGATGTCTTGTGCATCCGAATCTCTGGCATTGGTGGCCAGATGACAAACAGAGTGCGCCGATAATAGGTGTAATGCCTGTACGGCCCCCGGCATCGCCTCAACCTTTGGCCAATCGGCCATTGGGCCTGTTTGACCAGGAAGGTCGCGCATCAGGGTGTCACCCCAGTCAAACAAAATATGCCGATATTGAATAGGCGTGGTTGTCATGGCTTTACTACTTTAGGTTCAATCACAGGCTTGCCATCAGGGTCAAACAGCGGATTGGGCTGCCCCTTGCCGGTTAGTTTGGCGATTAACAACCTAAGGAAAATTCGCATCAACAATCGCCACGGCGTACCTCTGCCTTCTTTGCCTGCTGGCGGTGTCAAAAGTGCATAACGGCCATGCACATAACCGCGCACCGGCCCCAGTTGTTGACCCAGATCCTGCTCTGAGCGGATAAAACTATGAATCACTCCCACGAGAGGTAAAGCGCCAGACACCGTATTACCAATAGGCGTATTGCAACATCCGCAATACCAGCGGATGAGGCCCTTATCACTAAGCTTTAGGCTGCGTATCTGTGCTTCACCCTCGTTGATTTGTAACTGACAAGGTGCAATCTGGTAGATCTCGGTGCCACCGTAAGCGTCTAACACATCTTCCCTGCTAAGCTGTCGGGCAAAGGCCTGGCAGTCATCGCAATAACAAACCAAACGGGTACCACCTTGTGGACCAACATTCAGCATACGCCCTTTGACCTGACCACATCGGCAGCTTAATTCCATGTTTTGCATGCACTTTCCTCTTCAGCAAGCCCTTGAATATTATGGAGGTACAAATACCCGGCAGATGATTCGCAGCATATCGCATTAAAGCAAATGCACAGGTATATTACCCCCCCTTTTACTTCTGTCAGGGATAGAAAATGAAAAAAAAAATACCCTATTGCATTTCACTGTTAACCGCCGCCTTATTGGTAGCTTGTAACCCGGCTCAGCCTCCTGCTTCCAATCAAAACACTGAACAAGCCCGCGCCCTGATTCAGGCCCCAGTGGCAGAAAAGATATCCCATGAGATGACCATTCATGGTGATACACGCATTGATAATTACTACTGGATGCGTGACGACAAACGAGAAGATCCCAAAGTACTCGCCCACCTGGAAGCCGAAAACCAATACGCAGATACCCTGCTGGCTGATACTAAGCCTCTTCAGGCCCAGTTATTTGAAGAAATGAAAGACCGAATTAAGAAAGACGACGATTCGGTTCCCACCCGCTCAGGTAACTACTATTACGCCTCGGAAATGCGTGGTGATAATGAGTATCCGGTGTATGTACGTAGCAGCGATTTTGCCGGTAGCGACAAACAAGAGCTACTGGATGCCAATAAGCTGGCCGAAGGACACGATTACTACAATCTGGGCGGATTAAGTGCTAGTCCCAACGATCAGCTTTTAGCCTACGCCGAAGACACCCTGAGCCGCCGCATTTACACCATTAAATTCAAAGATCTACAAAATGGTGAACTGCTTAGCGACGAACTGCAAGGCACCTCAGGAACAACCTTATGGGCCAACGACAATAAGACGGTGTATTACATTAAGAAAGACCCGCAAACCCTATTGGGCTATCAGGTATTCCGTCACACGCTGGGAACGCCCCAAGCACAGGACGAACTGGTTTATGAGGAAACGGATAACACCTTCTACACCGGCATTAGCAAAAGCAAAGACGACAGTCTGATTTATATCCATCATTCGGCCACTGAAACCTCTGGTGTATCACTTATTGACGCCAATATCCCTGATGCCAAGCCGATTGCCTTTGTACCCCGCGAAACCGGTTTAGAATATGAAGTTGCCAAGCTCGGCGACACTTTCTATGTACTGACCAACCTGGATGCTATTAACTTTCGTTTAATGAAAGTGGCTGCCGACCAATTGGGCGATAAAAGCAAATGGCAAAACGTGATTGCCCATCGTCCGGATGTGCAGTTACAAGGCTTTGAACTGTTTAATGACCACCTGGTGTACCAGCAACGTCAAAACGGCCAGTCTGAGATCTTTGTGCAAAAACTGGCGGGCGGCCCTGCTCACAAGCTGAGTTTTAATGACAACGCCTATATGGCCCGCATGTACGGTAATAATGAGCTGGATAACCCGTCATTGCGGGTGTATTACACCAGCATGACCACGCCTGGCACTCACTACGAGGTGGATTTGAACAGTTTTGCCTTAGCCACGTTAAAACAGCAGCCGGTACTGGGCGACTTTGACAGCAATGACTACGCCTCTGAGCGTTTATTTGTTGACGCCCGCGATGGTGCCCAGATACCAGTCACTCTGGTTTACCGTAAAGACAAGTTCAAAAAAAATGGCACTAACCCACTCTATCAATATGGCTACGGTTCCTATGGTGCGACGATGGAGCCAGGCTTCTCCAGCAACCGGCTGAGCCTGCTGAACCGCGGGGTGGTGTTCGCCATTGCCCATATCCGAGGCTCACAAATGTTAGGGCGTCCCTGGTATGAAGACGGCAAAAAGCTCACCAAGAAAAACACCTTCAATGACTTTATTGATGTGACCAAAGCGCTGGTCGCCCAAGGTTACGGTCATAAAGACAAAGTAGTGGCTGCCGGTGGCAGCGCCGGAGGTTTGTTAATGGGTGCGGTGATAAACCAGGCGCCAGAGCTCTACTTAGGAGTTGCAGCTCACGTGCCTTTTGTCGATGTCGTCACCACTATGCTGGATGACAGCATTCCACTGACCACCAATGAATATGATGAGTGGGGTAATCCCAACGACAAGGCATACTATGACTATATGCTGTCTTACTCGCCCTATGATCAGGTAAAAGCCCAGGCCTATCCTAATCTGCTGGTAACCACCGGCTTGCACGACTCACAGGTTCAATATTTTGAGCCTGCCAAATGGGTGGCCAAGCTTCGTGAGATGAAAACCGACAGTAATATGCTGATATTCAAAACCGATATGGAAGCCGGCCACGGCGGCGCCTCAGGACGCTTCAAGCGCCTGCATGACACCGCCCTGGAATACGCTTTCTTCCTGAATTTGCTGGATAAGTAACTACAAGCTCTTTTGCCGCTCAGCTAATTTATGGTTGAGCGGCAATCAGCTTAATATCTAAATCCCCTGATAGCGCATCGCCACATCACAACGTTCATAGGCTGCGCCGAAACGTTGCATAATCTCTTCACTATGGGCAAAGCCATTCTTTTCATACAAGTGAATCGCGGCCTGACACTTTTTATTGGTCAGCAGAAACAAACAGGACATCTTCATTTGCTTGGCCTGGGCAATAACATATTGCAGTAGCGGCTCACCAACCTTCAACCCGCGAGCGGTGGCTGTCACCCCCATCTTGGTAAGCTCATACACCCCCTCTTCTTTTTTAAGTAAGGCACAAGTGCCAACCACTCCTAACTGTGGATGGCGAGCAAACCAAATTTTGCCGCCTGGCTTAATGACATAGTGGTAAGGGTCGGTCAGCATAGCGGTATCGGCCGCTTCCATACTGAACATATCCTCAATCCATTGCTGGTTAATAGTCAGAAAATACTCAGCCAGTTCGTCGCTATAAGGTAGAAACTCAATGTCAGTTGGCATCTTTTCGCTCCATTACCCGTTGATACAAGGATTGTTTCTGCATGGCCTGTTCCAGCGTTTGCAGCGCCTGATAGAAGTTATTCTCAAAATCGGTACAAAGAGATTTCGCCGCAGCGTCCACATCCCGCCACATGGGCTGCATATACTCAACCTGCGCCAGTCCCTGTTCGGTGAGACTGATGACCTTACGTCTGGAGTCCTGCTCACAATTGGTCAGTACAACATAACCTTGTGCGGTAAGCTGTCGGCAAAACTGGCTAATAGCCGGTTGGCTGAGTCCCAGCGCATTGGCTGCATCCACCACACTCACCGGCCCCTGGCGGTAAATCAGCGCCAGCAGGGTAAACCAACGCGGCTGCGCTTCTACTCCATAGGCTTTATACACAGCCGCCGCATCGGCCAACATACGTTCACTTAAACGCTTTAGCCGGCTACCTAGTGCCAACTCGGCCAGATCATCTAAAAAGTCTTGTTGCATTGATATCTCCCAAACAATATAAACATTTATATAATCACTTATACTTATTGACAAGAAAAATATCTCAGCTTGAGTATGGCGGACATGTAGCAAGTTAAAGCCCCTACTCAGAATTCAGGGCAAGACAGGACGATACTCAATTAGAAAGGAGGCCCGAAATGAGCAGCTATTGCTGCCCAACCTGGCGTTCTAGAATCAATCACCCCGCTTTGCGGGCAAACAACGCGCGCTTATCTTCGGCAGATAAAAACGCCGCCTGTACACCATTACGCTGCACTTGTTCTAACTGCTCACCACTCAAGCCGATAATCTCTCTGGCCACTCGGTATTCATTCTCCAGATTGATATTGGAGACGGCCGGGTCGTCGGTGTTGAGGGTGACGCAAATCCCTCTGTCAAGAAACACCGGAATGGGCGAGTCTTTAATCGCCTTGATGGTGGCGGTTTGATAATTGGAGGTCGGGCAGGACTCCACAGCAATGTTGTTGTTGGCCATATAATCCATCAAACGCTCATCCTGCGTCGCCGCCACGCCATGACCAATGCGGCTTGCGCCTAACTGCTCAATGGCATTCCAGATACTTTGCGGGCCATCGGCCTCCCCCGCATGCACCGTGATCTGCCAGCCAGCATCCCGTCCCAGGTGGAAGTGCTCCAGAAATAGCGCGGCA
The DNA here is from genome assembly GCF_014645355.1 of Bowmanella pacifica. GTDB lineage: Bacteria > Pseudomonadota > Gammaproteobacteria > Enterobacterales > Alteromonadaceae > Bowmanella > Bowmanella pacifica. Next base: position 113,655 of record NZ_BMLS01000006.1, read on the forward strand.
GGAAAGCCCAGTTCGTCACCAGCCAGATCCAAGGCGCAAATCTTATCCTTATGAGCCAGCAACGCCTGCAACTCAGCCATACAGGTTGGTGCGCCGAATGTACGGCTTAAAATGCCAATCAGGTTAGCCTTGATACCAAATTTTTCGCTACCGGCACGCACGCCGTCAATTACCGCTTCCACTACCTCAGCCATAGGCAAATTGTGATTCATCGCCATGTAATGAGGTGAAAAACGTAGCTCCACATAATCCAGCCCGGACTCGTGGGCATCTTCCATATTTTCCATAGCCACCCGATAGCAGGCATCCAGGTCGGCTAGTACCGATACGCCGTAATCGAGTTTTTCTAAAAAGGCCAGCAGATCGCTGGTTTGATCCTGGATTTGCGTCAGTGGCACCAAGGCTTCAAAGCTGTTTACCGGTAACTTTATCTGATGCTGCTGCGCCAGATCCCAAATAGTGCGGGGACGGATATTACCGTCCAAGTGACGGTGTAAATCAACTAAGGGCAGATGGGGGTTTATTATCATTAGCGTTTCCCGTGAACATAAGCAATGCCAGTAGTATAAACGTCATTACGCCGGATAACCCCATACCGGGGTGCTGTTTGCTTAAATCATAAACTGCGCACCATACAAAAAACCCCGTATAATACTGCCTTTGAAACTGCCAGCTGGCACAGCCTATGAATACACTGCTACCTCAGGCCTTTATTGACAAGATGGCGGCCCTGTTACCTTCCCAGCAAGAACTGGATGCCTTTGTCAATATTTGCCATCAGGGCCTGCGTAAAAGTATTAGGGTCAATGAGCTTAAAATTTCCGTCAGCGCTTTTCGTGAAAGAATGCAGGCTCAAGGTTGGCAACTGACTCCTATTCCCTGGTGTGAGGCTGGCTTTTGGCTGACCCGTCCTGAAGAGCAGGAAAACATTCAACTGGGCAATACCGCCGAACATCTGGCCGGGCTTTTTTACATCCAGGAGGCTAGCTCCATGCTGCCGCCTGTGGCCCTGCTTGAGGATTTGGATCCCCCCGACAGAGTACTGGATATGGCTGCAGCACCAGGCTCAAAAACCACCCAAATCAGTGCGCTGATGAGCAATCAAGGGTTACTGGTAGCCAATGAGCTGTCTTCCAGTCGTCTCAAAGTACTGTCTGCCACCATACAACGGCTGGGTGCGGCTAATGTGGCCATGAGCCATTTTGATGGTGAGGTATTTGGCCAGTGGTTGCCAGAGACCTTTGATGCCATATTACTGGATGCGCCTTGTGGTGGTGAAGGCACGGTACGAAAGGATCCCCAGGCCATGCAGAATTGGTCTGAAGCGGCACTACAGGCAATCTCTGCGGTGCAAAAACGTCTGATTGACAGCGCCTTTAAAGCGCTCAAGCCAGGCGGCACACTGGTGTATTCCACCTGCACCTTAAGCCCGGAGGAAAATCAGCAGGTTATAGCCTGGCTGCTTGAGCAATACGGCAACGCCGTGAGCGTGGAATCGCTAGCCAGTTTATTCAAAGGCGCTGAGCAGGTTGTGACCCCGCAAGGCTATTTACATGTCTGGCCGCAGCGCTTTGACAGCGAAGGGTTCTTTGTTGCCAGGCTGAGAAAACACCGTTCAGTCGGCGATACAGAAACGGATAAAAAAGCCGGTAACTTCCCTTATCAACCCGCATCTCGCAAAGAACAGACAGCGCTTAGTGACTATTTAGACAAACAGTTTGGTCTTAGCCTTCCACAAGGGTTTAGTCTGTATGTGCGGGATAAAGACTATTGGCTGTTCCCTGAGGCTTTTATTGAGCTTATCGGTCGTTTTCGTTTTGACCGTATCGGGGTAAAACTGGCCACCGCTCATAAACATGGCTTTCGTCTGACTCATGAGGCTGCCCTGGCGCTTCTCCCTTCAGATGCCAGCCCTAGAGTAGATCTGACGCTTTCTCAGCTATCTGAGTTTTATCAGGGCAGAGATCTATTCTGCGAAGGATTGCCACAAGGAGAACTGCTGGTTTGCCTGGATGGTCATCCGGTCGGTTTGGGTAAAGGTATTGGTCAGAAACTAAAAAATTCGCTGCCTCGCGAGTTGGTCAGAGACGGCCTGACCCTGTTATAGCCGGTGTGCGGCTGCCTACTGAATCAGACGGGAAATAGGCGCTATCTCAGGCCAGAAAACCCTGTGGATAAACCCTGAGCAAGCTGTGACAAAGCTGATGACAACGTTGCCATAAATTTTCTCTAATATTTTGATTTAAATAGACAAAATAAATGATGGAAAAATTTGTTTATAAATTCAGCAACGGTGTTCTACAATTATCGTCCGGCTTGAAAATTTTGTATGACACTTCTCCATTTTCCAAGCCTTAAGTTAGCGCACGGCTCTAGATAGAGCCATTCCCCTAAGCCCAGAGCCCTCCCCGGTCTCTGGGTCTTTTTTTGCAGTACTTAATCTTCCAGTGCGGCCAGTTCAAGCAGGTAACGTTTACCGTTTTGTACATAGTGCGCCGCTGAGGCTTCTAATTTAGCGCACTGCTCTTCGGTGAGAGTACGTACAATCTTGGCAGGACTCCCCAGTACCAGGCTGCGATCCGGTATCTGCATATTCTCTGTCACCAGGGCGTTGGCACCAATCAGACAATAGCGGCCAATACTGGCACCGTTTAGCACCACGGCATTAATACCAATCAAGCTATAGTCACCGACTGTGCAGCCATGCAGCATGACTTTATGGCCGACGGTAACCCCTTTGCCAAGCGTCAGGGGGTAGCCCATATCAGTGTGCAATACGCTGCCATCCTGCACATTACTGTCCTGACCTATAGTGATCAGCTCGTTGTCGCCACGCATCACCACGTTAAACCACACCGAGGCCTGCTCCTCGATGGCCACATCGCCGATAATCTGCGCATCGGGCGCAATAAATACATCCCTTGCTACCCGCGGTGCCTTGCCGCCAATTCTATATCTCATATCAATCCCCGACTTTTCGCATCAGGCCTTCCTGCATGGTGGATGCCACCAACTGGCCTTCTCGGTTGAATATCTGCCCTCTTACCAAGCCACGCGCATTGCCTGAAAACGGGCTTTCCATACAGTAAAGCAGCCAATCGTCAAAACGAAACGGACGATGGAACCACATGGCATGGTCAATGGTCGCCATACGCACTCCGCGGTTCATAATAGACATACCGTGCGGCTGCAACGCGGTGACCAGAAAATAATAGTCTGAAGCATAAGCCAATGTGGTTTGATGCTGATTCAAATCGTCAGATAAAGCACTACTGGTTTTCATCCAGACATAACGCATAGGCTCCATTACTTGTGGGGCCATTGGGTTGATGGCCTGTACGGTACGCATATCTATAGGCTTGTGGTACGCCAGTTTCTCCACCATGCTGGCAGGTAGCTTATCCAGCACGTTCTCATAGTAACGCATATCGGATTGCAAGCTGTCCGGCTGTGGCACATTTGGCATCTCACCATGTTGGTGACTTAGGCCTTGTTCGGGAAACTGGAAAGAGACCGTCATAAAGAAGATGGTCTTACCGCCTTGAATGGCTTTTACCCGGCGGGTGCAGAAACTGCGTCCATCACGCATGTTTTCTACGTCATACACTACCGGATTATGCGCATCGCCAGGCAATAAAAAATAGCAGTGGTAAGAATGGGCCACTCTGCCGGCTTCGACGGTCTGTTGTGCGGCAGCTAAGGCCTGTCCCATCACCTGCCCGCCAAACAGCGCACGAAAGCCCAGATCCCAGCTCAGGCCGCGATACAGGCCTTCTTCCAGTTTTTCCAGGGTTAGCAATTCGGTAAGCTTAATATCATTCATGCTTGTTACTTCAACTCTTCAGCAAGGGGTTACGAGGGTAAAACTTATCGGGCGCGGCGACAATATGATCAAAAAAGCGCGTATCCTTGTATGGCAGTTTCATAAAGCCGGAAATTCCCAATCCCTCAATCTCAGGAATACGCTCTATCAGGCTGGCCAGCAAAGTTTTAAATTCGCTTTCGCGACTGTGATCCAACAGGGTGAAATAGCTGTGTACTTTTAGGTGAGTAGGCAGCGCTTCAAATATAATGCAGCCGGTGTGATGAATGTCGTTCAGCTTTTCAATCTGACTGCGAATGCTGGCAGGTAGCTTCAGCAATTCATCCGGGTCTTCTCCATCCTCAAAATACGAGTGCATACGACTTTGCGCCTCTGCCACGGAAATTTTACTGATTTCGTACGGAATGTGCATTCCCGGCAGCGGCACAAAAGGTTGCAGTTCATCCTGTCGTTCAAGGTGCAAGGTGTCACGAGCATTAAACATGCAGCTTTTAAAGACCCCAACGCGATGAATGGCCCTGGCCAGGGTCACCACATTGTTAACCGAAATCTCAAAAGAGCGCTTCATAGAGGGGTCATACAAATTCAGGCTCGAATCAATGTAAATCCCCTCGGGGTGCCAGCGCACCGCCAGCCCGCCTACTACGGGGTAGCGCCCCAGTCGGCTGACCGCAGCAATAAAGGCCTTTTCGGTTTCGCCCATACCCTGCATGTAATTTTTGTAATAGCGCTCAAATTGCTCGTCGTTCAGATAGCGTAGCTCATCTTCCACCGACTCGGCGCGCAAAAAAGACTTACGCGAACTGTAGACCACGGTGTCGATGGGCTTATTGCCCTTGTGGGTCCAGCACGGAATAACAGGCTGGTATTCCAACTCTTCCTGACCACTGAACACCAGATTGCGCATAAAGCGCATATTACGCAGAAAATAGTCGCCGCCCCGGCGCCGCTCAATAGCGTCATCACTCATCATGGCACTTAAGGTATGCGCCAACTCACGGGGCAGTCCCAGCGAATTCGGGGTAATCACATGACGACCAAACCGACAGGACTGACCCGACGCTAGAGCATACAAGGTGCTGGCGACCCCTTGCTCGTCAAACCTGGGGCTGGATAAGGCGCCATCGAGCTGTTCATCACCGATAAAGTACACATCCCCTAATCTGGCATTAGTCTGTTGCAAGTCGCTGGACATCAGATCCATCACGTTGTTCCCCACGTGCTGGCCGCTGGCATCTAACTGCGCAAATACCGAGGAGCCCCAGTCGATCAGGGCCACGGTTTCGGTTTGTGGATCGAAAACCAAATTAGACGGCTTGATATCGCCATGCACTATAGGCCGCGTCTGATGAGGTTGACCATGGTTACGCAAGACCAACAGAATATCTGCCAGTTGCGCCGCGATACTGACAATCAGACGGGCAGACAACGGCCCCTGACGCAGCGATACCTGTTCCAGATCCTGTCCTTGTGCACGCTCCATCACCAGGATGGCTTGCTTCTTTATACGCTGAAATTCTTCCAGCTGCGGCACCCTGGGGTGCTCAACCTGGCTGAGCATAAAAGCTTCTTCTTCCAGGCGATCCTGAACATGCTGCGGCAGATTAATGCGGGAGAACTTAAACACCAACTGGCGCTGACGTTCATCTATGCCGGCAAAAGCAAAACCAAAGGCCCCTTTACCGATAAGTTCAATATCCCGGTAACCAAGCAATTCAAGCTGCTCGGTACACAAGGCAATCCAGTCCTTAAGCTTTTGCGCATCCTGATGAGACAACAGATAAATGGACTGCTCATCGGGAATATAAAAGTGCTTAAGCTTAGAGTCCGGCAAAGACACGCTTTATTCGCTCTTGGCCAGCCAGTTAAGCTGATAGGACGCTTCTGGCCCATCTTGCAGGGCATTAAGCAGTTCTGGTAGCAAGGCCGCCAGTTGGGCATCAAATTGCCAAGGGGGATTAACTACCAACATACCAGAGCCATACATACCTACCTCTTGCTCCTGTGGATGCAGTTTCAGTTGAATATCCAGCACATCCGCCCCGTCCATGGCAGCCAACGCCTTAAGCATTTTCTCGCTGCGATCGCGACGTTTCGCCAGCAAGGGATACCAAATCGCGAAAATACCCGTTTTCCACTTTTTATGGGCTTCTTTCACCGACTTCACCACCTCCTGATAGTCTGCCTCGACTTCATAGGAGGGATCCATTAATACCAAGCCTCTGGCCGGTTTAGGCGGGCTCATGGCCACCAGCCCTTCAAAGCCATTGCGGTGGTGAATGTGGGCCTGACTTACGCCTTTAAAGTTAGCCCTCAGGTTTTGCACTTCGTTGTTGTGCCATTCCATCAACTGCAAACTATCCTGACTCCGGCATAAACGACGCGCCAGCTCGGGGGAACCTGGATAACGGTTGTCGCGTCGGTACTCATCCACCAATTTAAGGTACGTGCGGATATTGCTGTCCTTGCACTCAGCATCCAGCAAACGGTCGATACCCTCTTTAAACTCATTGGTTTTCTGCGCCTGTGCGCTGGTCAGGTCATAAACCCCTGCACCACTGTGGGTATCAATATAGACAAAGGCTTTGTCCTTTTCGGCCAGCTTATTAAGCAGCAGCATCTGACAAAGGTGTTTAAGCACATCGGCATGATTACCGGCATGATAGCCGTGGCGGTAACTGAACAACGGAGTATTCCTGATAAGACAAACTGGCGTAAGTGTAAGGGATTAGAGGTCAATGCGGCAAAGCAATCTGCCCTGCCCCTTTGAAAAACCAGCGAAAGCTATCGGTTTACAAGCACAGGCGCCGACGAATCAGCAGTGCCAATCAGCGTATTGAAATGTTCCACCAGGGTAAAACACAGTTCAATGTATTGAATAGCCTCCGCCGTACCAACCTCATACCCCACGGCGTGGGCAACCTTATTTCGCAACTGGCGCAGCTCGTCAAACAGCTTGCTTTTCTTGGTGTCCAGCCACTTGTCTTTGATAAGCAGGTCCTGTAGCAACTTGTATCTGGTGGTGACATTCAAATCGATATCACGCCGGGTTGTTCTGATCAGTCGCTCTGCCGCATCATCTACTACCGCCCAGGACTCCAATATCGCTGCATTGGGCAAATGATCTGCTGAGGCGATCAGCAAGGTTTTCTGATCCCGTTTTAATTCCGGAAAGGCACCGGCCGCATGTTTGGATACGGCTTTCAGTTCGCGGCCAAATTCAAATTCCAACTCCTTGTACTTAAGCTTTTTTAGCAAAGGAACCAGCTGTGTAAGGGGCTTTCTCAGTAAAACCACCACGAACACCACCACCGCGGGCCAGACCAACTTATCCAACAAGCCGATAATAAACTGCATCCAATCCATAGGTTACTCATTCTGGCCAGGGCAATGCCGCAGCGTATTGATAAAGGTTAAGAGTACAAAATCCGTCCGCCGCAATGCAATCTAAAACCAGGCAAAGGTGCAATTAACGCACTGGCAAGCCACTTGCTTACGTTCTGCTGGATACGACAAGTTATCAGCGATAAGGAGATCAATATGCAGGTCAATCAACTAGCGCAAAACCCTTACATTGTCCAAACACAAGCGCCAGGCAGTGTGGAACAAGCACCTTCCCCCCAGGCCGCCGGCGCTGCCAATACGGATAAGGTCAGCATCAGTGCTCAGGGCAAGCAGTTGCAGGCAAGCTGGCAATCCCTTGCCGATGGTTATGATGTGCGGAATATCTCCCAGCGAGAGATGAGCGCCTTATCTGATGCCTTGTATCAGGGTGGTTTTATCGGGCGCGGCGAGCACTTAGTGCTCGGTGCCCCTCGCTCCATGCATGCCAACCCAGATACTAAGCACGATATGCTGGGCGAGATGCAACAGAGTTTCGCACGCTACTCATCCACTATGGCCGCTGAAGCTAAGCAGAACTATCAGGGTGCAATAGATATTTTACAGAATCTGGCCAGCAGTCGACATGGTTAGCCACCAATAAAATGGGCGTCATCACTGACGCCCGCTCAGCTAAATCAGAATTGGTAACGCAGGCTCACTTCGATATTGCGCGGCGTGCCGAAAAAGCCCTGATTGTAAAAATCGATACTGGAATAGTACTTTTTATCAAACAGGTTACTGATATTCAGTTGGGCATTTAGCTGTTCGCTGACAGCATAACTTGCCATCAGATTAACCAGCCAATAACTGTCCTGCTCTGATCTATGCGCCTTGTCTGGGCCAACCTTGTCCTTGTACATCTCACTTTGCCAGTTAATATTGGCCGCAAAATGCAGTGCCTCACTGGCTTCGTAGCGGCCTGTCATTCTGACCTGGTGCTTAGGGAAATGCGTAGCGAAAGCCTCACCGTTGGCCTTTTCAGATTTGGTATGGGAATAACTCAGGTTGGCGGTCAGCACATCGCTTAACTCCCCTGACAGCTCCACTTCAAAACCTTTATGCTCGGTGCCTTTCACACCAATATAAGGGAAACTGCCGTCTGGTGAGGGTTCAGTCACCGTACTATCAAGTTCCGCCACATTGTCCTTTTCACCTTTAAAGACCGCGGCATTCACTAACAGTCTGTCATCCAACCACGTACTTTTAATACCCAGTTCCGTGCTGCTACCTTCGATGGGGTCAAGCTTGCGATTATCTTTATCTGTGTAATTTTGTGGGGTGAAGATTTCGGTATAGCTGGCATACAGAGATACAGCGTCGGTTGGGGCAAAAATCAAGCCGGCATAAGGGGTGTTGATGCCAGTCTGTTTATAACCTTTGCTGGCGTCCATTTCATTTTCAAATTCATAGCGGCTGAAACGGTTGCCCAACACCGCGGTAAATTCGTCACTCAGGCTTAACTGAGTCGCAATATAAGCGCCGAGCTGGCGCTCATTACTTTTACGCACGCTTGCAGTATCTTTGAATTTGGGCCTGGTAATACTGCCGTCCCAACTAAGGAAGTCACCTACCTGTGGTCTGTCAATGGCGGAGAACGAGTCCGACCTGATATCCTGGTCGGTTAAATTAGCCCCCACTATCAGGCGATGCTCTCGCTCAAACAGGCTAAACGGCCCACTGGCATACAACCTGGCACTATCCAGCACCCTATCACTTTGGTAGATCATGGAAGAAGCGCGCATCCCCAAACCGGTTTGCTTGTCCGGATAACCAGACAAATAAAGCAAATGCCCATCCATGCTGTCATCCCTGCGCTCATACTCGCCTTTTACCAACCAGCCATTACTAAAGTAATGGGTTAGATTCACAAAGCCGCTTTTGTTATCCCTGTCCCATTTGCTCCAGTTAGCCGCCGTGGTACTGGACACATCCAGATCCGCAGCGCTTGAGCCATCCTTATAAAACAGCGGTAAGGCTCCCCAGGTTGAACCTTTAGGGCGGCGCTTGGCATGCTCTAGCCCCACTTGCACTGTGGTGCTGTCCCCAACGTCTGCCGCCAGAGTGAAATATAATTGCTGATTATCCTCCTCGGCCAGGTTCACATAGCTGTCACTTTTTTCCTTACTGGCGGCTACCCTGGCTCTTACACTGCCATCATCAGTAAGCGGGGTGTTGTAGTCACCTTCAATACGCAAACTGTCCCATCGACCGGCCTGCAGGCTGAGATAGCCCCCCTGCTCATATTGCGCCTTTTTACGGATCAGGTTAATAGCCGCCGAGGGCTCACCCGCACCGGACAGCAGACCAGTGGCGCCGCGCACCACTTCCACCCGCTCAAAGAGCACCGAGTCAGACACGGCTTCAGAGAAGAAACTGTTATAAAACACCGGCACACCGTCGTATTGAAAGTTGGTAACCTTATTGCCCCGGGCGGTAAAGAAGAAGCGACTGGTTTCCGCCGCCTGCACGGAAACACCAGGGACCAGGCCGACAATGTCAGCCACATTTTGCAAAGCAAAATCGCGCATTAAGTCTGCATCGATAACAGAGATTGACTGCGGGGTGTCTTTCACGGATAACATCAGCCCGGTGGCACTGGTGTTATATTCAAGGCGCTGTCCTAGCACCGAGACTTTCTCCACTTCCTGTTCGCTGGCACTCTCATTAGCATAAGCCTGAGGCAATAAGGCAAGTGCAACGGTCAGAGAAACCAGTGAAGGTACAGGGCGATTCATAACAACTCCATAAATTACAAATGATAACGATTTGCATTTATGGTAAGTTTATTCGGTCGGCTTAACAATAGAAATCTGCTGTATTTGCCTCTCTTTTCCACCCATCTTTTTATTTAACCATCTGTAATTGTTGATTTTGTTTTATTTTGGTTAAAATATTGTGTGCCGCTTTGTGATAAAGAAATCGCCGTGCGATACGCTTCTGTCGAATGCGGCTATAAAAGAAAAAACTAGGTAAGGATAAGCCCCCTTGTTCTCAGGGACAGAGGTGGTCGACGAGCACAGTAAACTGCAATTTGGTAATGCAATAAGCGGCAAGGCTAAGGTACTGCACGTCATTTCATGCAGACAACTGCACTGACAGATTTTGGCCAATCACTCGGAAAAGCTGGCTGACAGTGTGGTTTCTTGCACCTAGATTGGCACAACGACGTATATGCCTAGGGGGTAATCTTAGCCAGGCTGACAATGTGCCAATAAGTTCTCTGCATCTGCCTTAAAAGGCTTTGCTAATGCTAATCCCATACACCCGGCTATGATGGCCGTCTACCCGGTCAATACTGAACGTCGGTGCCACACCGAACTCGCCAAAGTGAAAGTCATAGGCCAGATTTAAACGATAAAGATCTTCTGTATGGCTATGCGCGCCATGTACTTTTTCGCGGCCAATACCGGCCCCTAACCGCCAGCCAGCATAAGGGTGATAGTAAAGCGCAGCAATAGTGGCCGACACCCCATCACCATGATGGGCGTCACTGGCTTTTTCATATATAAGGCCAGCCCCCCACTGCGGCGTAAAGCGATATTCGTATTCCAGCCCCAGGGATAATTCTGTCTCACCACTACTATTAAGGGCGCCGACAAAAATACCAGGATAATGCTTATTGTCAGCAGCCACTAGCGGGCTTGTCACCATTGAGCTACTACCCAGTAACGACGCCAGTACTATGGCCTGTGCGGTTTGGTGCTGCATGCTTATTGCCTATTGTTAAAATGTACTAAATCTATAGAACTCAACGGAAAAGGACGCAAGTTAGCCGAACCACAATTTAGCGACAGACATAAAAAAACCCGCCAGCAGGCGGGTTAAAGGCTATTTCATCTCAGACAGCATACTCAGTGGATTCTCCAGATAGGACTTCCACAAATTAGAGAAGCGCACCATAGTGGCACCGTCAATTATGCGGTGATCGCCCGACCAACTGATATGCATAATATTCACGGCTCTGACATTGTCCTGTTCATCAAAGCGCGGCAAGCGTTGGATTTTACCCAGCGCCACAATGGCAGACTCAGGCTTGTTAATCACCGGGGTGGCCGTCGTACCGCCGAGCACACCAACATTAGAGATGCTGATCGTGCCACCTTTAAGATCGCTGCTGCCCAGTTTACCCTCACGGGCCAAGTCAATCAGCCGGTTCGCTTCTTTGGCCACCTCAAACAAGGATAAATTCTGCACCCCTTTAATATTGGGCACCAGCAGACCAATTTTAGAATCCACTGCCATACCAATATTGTGGTCATCAAAGTAGGTCAGCTCAGTACAATCCTCATTTACCTGACAGTTCACTATGGGGAACTGCTTAAGCGCCAGCGACATGGCCTTAATGATAAAGGGCATAAAGCTCAGCTTAACGCCTTGTTTTTCAAACTCCGGTTTTAGCGCTGCCCTGGCAGCCATTAAGGCATCCATTTCGATTTCATCGCTAACAGAGAAATGCGGAATACTGAATACCGAGGCACTCATTTGTTTAGCCATGGCGGCTTTAATGCCACGAATAGGTTCGGTGCGGGTGCCACCACTGACAACTGGCGCAACGCTGCTTGCAACAGATTGGCTGGCTGGCGGCGCGACAGCCTTTGTGAGCGACAACAGGTCCTGTTTCATCACTCTGCCCTTTTTGCCGCTACCTTGCACCGCGCTAAGACTAATCTCCAGCTCACGGGCCAAACGACGCACTGCCGGACTGGCCAGGGGTTTATTTGGATTGATAAGCCTGGGTTCGTGCTCACCGCCGCAGAACTTATCTGTTGATGCTGGCTTTTTCAACTGGGCTTGGCATGAGTCTGCCATAGGTTCAGTTTTAGCTGGCACAGCGGCTGGGGCTGCAGTCTCGCCTCCCAGACCATCAGACAAGGCAATAGCAAATAGCGGGGTATGCACCTTGGCAATCTCCCCTTTTTGGTAATACAGCTTTACCACTTTGCCTGAAAATTTTGACGGGATCTGTACCAGGGCCTTGTCGGTCATCACATCGGCAACAGGCTGATCTTCCTCGATAGCCTCGCCCTCACTCACCAGCCATTCTACTAACTCGCACTCAACAATACCTTCGCCGATATCAGGCAGAATAAAGTCTTCCACCTGGTTGCTGGTCGCTGAATTTGTCGCAACCGGGGCTTCAACTTGTGCTACCGGCGCAGGTTGAGTGGTTTCCCCGCCACTCGTTTCGCCGTCAATATCCATGGCAAACAACGGGGCATGCACTTTAGCAATGTCGCCTTTTTGATAATACAGCTTACGCACCACACCACTATGCATGGCCGGGATCTGCACCAGCGCTTTATCTGTCATCACGTCGGCCACCGGCTGGTCTTCCTCGATGCGCTCACCTTCGGCGACCAGCCATTCCACCAGTTCACACTCAACAATACCTTCGCCAATATCAGGCAGAATAAAATCTTTCATAGGCTGCCTCCTTAATAGTTCACGGTACGTTTGATGGCCTCAAATACCTTGAGGTGATCCGGCATATATTCTTTTTCATGGGCCAGTGGATAAGGGGTATCCAAGCCGCACACCCGCGCGATGGGCGATTCCAGATTCAAAAAACAGCGCTCTTGCACCGTCGCGGCAATTTCACTGGCAAAGCCGCCGGTTTGCGGCGCTTCATGAGAAATAAGCAAGCGACCGGTTTTCACTACCGACTGACAAACAGTTTCCACATCCCAGGGTAAGATGCTGCGAAGATCGATGATTTCGCAGGAGATACCGACTTTATCTGCCATTTCTGCCGCTTTTTCCATCACTTCCATTTGCGCCCCCCAGGCCAGTAAACTGATGTCACTACCTTGGGTCACAATCTCAGCCTTACCCAAAGGTAACTCATAATCCTCTTCGGGCACTTCACCTACCGAAGCACGATACAAACGCTTAGGCTCCATAAAGAGCACCGGGTTATCGTCGCGAATCGAGGCAAGCAACAACCCTTTGGCTTGATAGGGATTGCGCGGTACCACTATTTTCAGACCCGGCGTATGGGCAAAGTAAGCTTCTGGCGACTGAGAGTGGTATAAACCACCGGCAATACCACCACCGTAAGGAGTACGGATAGTCAAAGTGCCAACACTGAACTGACCGCCGGAACGATAACGCCACTTGGCCGTTTCATTCACAATCTGATCAAAGGCCGGGAAGATATAATCACCAAATTGAATTTCCGCCACGGGAACCGAGCCCTGGGACGCCAGGCCATTGGCAAATCCCATAATCCCCTGTTCGGTCAAGGGAGTATTAAAGCAGCGCGCCTTACCAAATTTTTCCTGCAGGTTACTGGTGGCACGAAATACGCCGCCAAAATGGCCTACGTCTTCACCAAACACCATGACCTTGTCATTTTCCGTCATCGCCAGAATCAAGGCATTATTGATGGCTTGTAACAGATTCATTTTCGCCATGCTTATAGCCTCCCTGAGGTTTTCGGATAAGCGTCCGGGTACTGACGGATATGTTGTTTAAGCTCCTCAAGCTGCTCTTTTAAGTGCCATGGCGGCGTGTCGTATACATCCTCCACAAGATCATCGATACCACAAACCGGCACCTTTTCTACTCGCTTCAACTCGTTGAGCACGTCTTGGCGCATTTGATCAACGTCTTTGCCGTCTTGCTCTTCATCCAACCACCCCTTGGCTTTCAGCCAGTTACCCAAGCGTACAATGGGATCCTTGGCCTGCCAGCGGGCTTCTTCTTCTTTAGAGCGATAACCGGTTGGATCATCAGAGGTAGAGTGTGCGGCCAAACGGTATGACATGGCTTCAATCAATACCGGGCAATTCTCCGCCAGGGCAATCTCACGGGCCTGTTTGGTTGCTGCGTACACAGCAAAGGCATCATTGCCGTCCACTCGAATGGTCTTGATACCGTAACCCAAACCACGCGAGGCAATGCCGTCGCCGGCAAACTGTTCTTCGGCAGGGGTGGAAATGGCATAACCGTTATTGCGACAGAAGAAAATCACCGGGCAGTGCAATACGGCTGCCATATTCAGACCAGCATGGAAATCCCCTTCTGACGCTGCCCCTTCACCAAAGTAACAGATAGTTACCGCAGGCTGACCGGCCATTTTCTGGCCATAGGCATAACCGGAAGCCTGTGGGATTTGGGTTCCCAAGGGCGAGGAGATGGTCATAAAATTCAGCGCCTTATCACCATAGTGAATGGGCATCTGACGGCCTTTATTAGGGTCTTTTTCATTACTGAACATTTGGTTCATAAAAGCTTCGGTGCTGTAACCACGATAGGCTAACGCCCCTTGCTCGCGATACTGAGACATAATCATGTCTTGCGGCTCCAAAGCTGCCGCACTGGCCACACTGGCAGCCTCTTCACCGGTACTGGCCAGATAGAAACTGATCCGGCCCTGGCGCTGCGCCGCCACCATACGTTCATCCAAAACCCGGATAAAACGCATGGTACGGTAAATTTTCAATACTGCTTCCTGAGCCAGTTCAGGTAGTGACGCATCGGAATGCGGCGTACCGTCGGGCTGCAATATCTGCAACATAGGGATGTCAACCAGGCCTTTGTCGATAACACTGACCTTGTGGGTAAGACTGACATCAGAAAGATGATTTCTGTCCTTCATACTCTGCCTTAGGGTTCTGTCGTTAGCCGGGTCAAGCCCGGTTTTATTATTTAGTTGGCAATATACTAGTTGAGCTTTGGCAGTAAGGCGTTGCTTTTTAAAGGAAGGGCGAGATAAAGGTGGGTATAAATATCCCAATACACCCCACAAAGAAAGGATAAAACAACTAATTTTTACAAAGTATCTACAGCTGATGCACATGCAAACTACAAAAAGCGGTCAACTGGTTGCAATAGCGGAACACAAACGGCCAAAAAGGGCTGCTGAATATTTCGGCAAGGTCACCGCATCACCACCCTCATCCGGAAAATGCGGTTGCATTTATGCCGGTTAGGCCGATAGTCTGCGAACTGCCACAACAAAGTACTCAGGAAGAGACCTGGAGATTTTTATGCGCTTTGCTCTATCTAAATTAACTGTCCTAACCCTACTGGCACTCTGGGGTACTTCAGGCCCAAGCCAGGCTGCTAGCCAAAGCAATCCTGATAACAACAGTAATGCAAGCAAATTTGTCAAAGAGCCCGCGCTTGGCGCAGGTCACTACCGCTACATAGTACAATTGCAGGACGCTCCTATTGCTCTTTATCAAGGCGGTATTCCTGGCTACCTTCCGACACATCAGGAATCTCATCAAGTTCAGGCACTTAGCCGATACGCTGAGGCCGATAAGACTGAAGCAGTTCGACGATACCGTGCTTATCTGCAACAGCATCAGCAGCAGGTGCAACAACAAGCCAGGCAAATAGGGATTCAGCAGGCTTCGCGGCAATTCCAGCACGCCGTCAATGCCATGGTCATGACCATGACTCAACAGCAAGCCTCGCAACTGGCCAGATTGCCCGGCGTAAAAAGTATAGAGCGGGTAAAAATTGAGCCTCTGCATACCGACTCTGGCCCAAGGTGGATAGGTTCGGACCAAGTCTGGCAAGGGCTGCCGGGGCAGTTAGCGGTGCAGGGAGAAGGGATAGTTATCGGGGTTATTGACACAGGTATCAATACTGACCATCCGTCTTTTGCCGATATCGGCGGCGATGGCTACAACCACGTTAACCCTTTTGGCAGTGGCGTATACAAAGGCGATTGCCGTACCCGCCCTCAGCTATGCAATGACAAGCTGGTTGGAGTCTACAGTTATGCACAAATTACCGGCCAGTATGATGATTATGCGCCCGGCACTCCTCAAGATGGCGAAGACCATAATGGTCATGGCTCTCACGTTGCGTCCACCGCCGCCGGTAACCTGCTGAAAAATGTGCCGCTGCTCGATGTAGATGGCAACCCGACACCTGGCTTGGTTTTTACCCAAATGTCCGGCGTTGCACCCCATGCCAATATTATCAGTTATCAGGCTTGTTACCCGGGCGAAGATGATGCGGTGGATTTTTCAGGCTGTCCTACCGATTTGGTTTTACAGGCGGTAGAGCAAGCCATCATCGATGGCGTTGATGTGCTTAATCACTCCATTGGTGCCGGGGCCAGTTCGCCCTGGCAAGGTGCCAAGGGCACCGCTTTTTTAAGTGCCCACGAAGCAGGCATCATTGTGGTTAACTCGGCCGGCAACGACGGCCCGGACAGTGAAACCGCCTCTTCTAATGCTGCCGCCCCTTGGGTGATTACCGTGGGTGCTTATACCCATGACAGAAGTTATAGCAGCAAATCACTCACCCATTTCAGTGGCGGCAATTCGCTCCCCCCCACCCTAAACGGGGAATCTAAAACCGGCGGCATTACTGCCCCGATAGTCTATGCCGGCGATTTCACCAATCCTAACGATCCAGGTGGTGATAGTGGCCAGTGCCTGGCGCCTTTCCCCTCTGGCACTTTCAGTGGACAGATTGTGGTATGTGATCGCGGTGAAATAGCCCGAGTGGATAAAGGGCGCCATGTTAAAGCCGGTGGCGCCGCAGGCTTTGTATTAGCCAACATTGCCGGAGACCAGACTAACCTTGTGGCAGATAATCATGTGTTGCCGGCAATACAAATCTCAGTCCAGGCAGGCACACAATTAAAGAATTGGCTGGCCAGTGGCAGCGGCCACAGCGCGACTATTACGGCCAGCCAGGTTGAGTCCGATCCAGAGCTTGCCAATATTGCTGCTGAATTCACCTCAAGGGGCCCAAATAATCAACTGTTGGATGTACTCACTCCCAACGTGGTGGCGCCTGGTGTAGACATTTGGGCGGCTTATGCGGACAACCAACCCGCTGGCTTTAAAGAAAGCCCCGATCCGGCTAATTATGCCTTTTTAGACGGTACTTCTATGGCTGCTCCACATGTGGCAGGTGCCGCCGCCTTAATAAAACAGGCCAATTCCAGTTGGAGTGTAGCGCAAGTCCAATCAGCCCTGATGCTGACCGCCAACCCACATACCTTTAAGGAAAACGGCACCACTCCTTCCAATTATTTTGATATGGGCGCTGGCATGATAGACGTCGCCAAGGCCGTGCAAAGTGAACTGATTATGGATATCAGCATGGCACAATACCATGCTGCCAACCCTGATGCTGGCGGCAGCCCGTCCACCCTCAACCTACCATCACTGGTCAACCAGAACTGCTTCGGTACTTGCCAGTGGACCCGTACTTTTAAAGCAACCCGTTCTGGCACCTGGCATATGTCCTTGGCTGACAGCACTGGAGTACTGAGCGCACAGTTTAGTCCTGAGCAGTTCAGTCTGAATGCCGGGCAATCACAAACCCTGACCATCACGCTTGATGCCTCCAATGCTCAGTCACAGCGCTGGCAGTTTGCCAACGTGGCCATTAGCGGGCCGGCGCAAACACTGAATATGCCAGTAGCGGTGCGCCCCTCGTCGGGACGCTTGCCCGGTTATATTGATATTAACGCCAAGCGCGATGCCGACAGCAGGCTGATAAGGGATTTACAAACCCTTAGCACCAACAATCTGTCAGCCCAGTCCTTTGGGTTTAGTACTGCACAAGTGTTAACCGGCAGGTTAAAACAAGACAGTGACAATGACGCACTTTTTGATGACTTGTCCGACGGCGTTCAACAACACAACTTTTCGGTCACGGCCGGTAGTAAGCGACTAAGACTGGAAGTCACCACAACATCGGCCACCGACCTGGATTTGTGGCTGGGCATCGACAGCAATGGTGATGGCATTGCACAAGAGTCTGAGCTTCTTACCAGCGCCACCACCGAGAGCCCTTACGAGCTTATTGATCTGTTATCTCCACAAGCCGGTGCATACTGGCTATTAGTCCATAATTGGCAAGGCTCAACTGCCGACAGCGATAGCTATCAGCTCAGCCGCAATCTGGTAACCAACCAGGTATCAAACCAGTTCGCAGTTGTGGTACCAGAGAATGTGCAGGCACAAGTGCCTTTTGATGCCTTGCTCAATTGGGATATAGCGATGGCGCGGGGGGAAGCCCGTTATGGTGTTATTGAGCTAAGTGGCGATAGTGGACGGGCCGGAGAGTTGGGCCAGATACGAGTGGATCTGACCCGGGTCGCGGATGACGTCAGGTTAAGCAGCACCCGCCAGGGCCGAGTGGCCGTTGGTGAAACCTCGGCGTTCTTTATTGATATTGACGCCAATCAGAGCCATCAGGATCGTTTGTATCAATTGAGCGTTAACTTGCCCGCAGGTTTGGCCTTGGTGGCCGGCTCAGCAAGTTCGGGTGTACAGGTTAACGGACAAACCCTTAATTGGAGCCGCAACCAACAAGCAGGTGCCAGTAACAGTGTGCGCCTGACCTTCAGCGCCACCGCAAATGAAAATTTGCCCGCCGGTCCGATTCAGGTCACGGTTGACTCAACCATTGTGGGCAACAGCTATACCAAGCAGGAACGTGCCAGCCTAAGCACAGACTTGCAGGTAGAAGGTGCGCCGATTGTATTGATCAACAACAGCAAACAAGCCAGCTTGTCGGCAAACGAAGGGAGTGAGTTTGTAATCCCCGCACAAATCAGTGACCCCAATAACGATGAACTGGACATTGTATGGACACAAACCGCTGGCCCGACCGTAACACTGAACACGGCCAATCCAGCTCAACCTCGCCTACGCTTGCCCAGTGTCAACGCTGATACGGATTTGGCATTTAACGTCACAGTGACCGATCCTGCCGGGCTCAGTGATAACGCCACCTTGACGCTTAAGGTGATCAACCAAGTAACACCACCGTCATCAGGAAGCCATGGCGGCGGTGGTGGTAGTCTGGCTTGGTGGTGGCTCGCGCTTGGCGCGCTAGGCCTAAGCCGACGACCCAAGCCTTAGGGGAAGTGCATAGACATAAAAAAACCTGCCATCGGCAGGTTTTTTATTCTAAGCCAGCGAACTTAAAGGGCCATACCTAAACGTTGCGCGACTTCTTCATAGGCTTCAACAACACCACCTAACCCCTGGCGGAATCTGTCTTTATCCAGTTTCTTACGAGTTTCTTTGTCCCACAGACGGCAGCCATCAGGGGTAATCTCATCACCCAGCACCACTTCGCCGTTGAACAAACCAAATTCCAGTTTGTAATCCACCAACAACATACCGGCTTCATCAAACAGTGCCTTCAGCACGTCATTGACCTTAAAGGTCAGTTCTTTCATGCGTGCCACTGTTGCATCATCGGCCCAGCCAAAAGTACGAATATGAGATTCGTTAATCATAGGATCGTGCAGGGCATCGTTTTTCAGGAAAAACTCAAAGGTTGGCGGATTCAGCTCTTTACCTTCTTCAATTCCCAAACGACGGCACAAAGACCCGGCTGCCAGGTTACGCACTACGCATTCTACTGGCACCATATCCAGCTTTTTGACTAGGGATTCAGTGTCGGACAACAGCGCCTCAACCTGAGTAGGAACGCCGGCGGCTTCCAACTTAGACATAATGAAGTGGTTGAACTTGTTGTTGATCATGCCTTTGCGATCAAGTTGTTCAATCTTCTCACCGTCAAATGCAGAAGTATCATTGCGAAAATGCAGCACCAGGCGATCAGCATCGTCGGTAGCATAAACAGTCTTGGCTTTACCGCGGTATAGTTCAGCGCGCTTTTCCATTGTTTAAATCTCTTAAGTTAAATATCCAGATTACTGGCAGACATAGTTTGTGAGAATGAGGCATAAATGTTGGTGAGCAAATCTGCACTCAGAGGATTACTTTCATCATCCATCAGGGTAATGGAGGTCTTGCCACCCATTTTTGCCACCTTCAGGCGATAATCTTCCCTCTCCATGGGCAAGCCGTCGTTGCTACTCCAAAGCTTGTCCCACCAACTGTCTTCCGGCCCCTCGTAGGACACAAACAGCAGGCCATTGGACTTATCCAGATCTTTGACGTCAAAGCCGAGCTTGCGTAGCACCAGCTGCAAACGGGTCCAGGTCAGATCATAGTCGCCTTCAACCACAAAAGCCGGGTCGCCGTCAGCATTAAAGCCAAGCTCCATTTCCATCCCCTGACGGATTTGACGAATACGCTTAGCATCGGCAATTTTTAGTTGAGTCTCGTAGTGATTGATGACCTTATTCAGTACATCCACTTCATTACGACGACGAGACTCCGCATCCAGATCCGACGCAGAAACCACCTGCTCGCCTACGGTTTCCATGTAGTCTTTCAGTTCAACATTCAGGGCGGCAGTACGGCCGTGGGGTTTAACATCCAGCACGAATTCGAAGCGACGACCCACACTGCGTTCGGTTGTGGTCCAGTCAAACCAGCCGGTATCCAGCTCTTCGGTCATCAGCATCCAGTCAGTTACCAACCGACCCTCTTCTTTATTAAAACTGTCTACGCCTATACCCTGCTCTTCCAGGAAACTAATCAGGCTATTCCAGATAGAGGTATCCAGCGCTTCAGCGTCGTCAACCTGGTCAAAATAAACACTGGCGCTGCGCTGGCCTTCTTCCACATGGGAACCGGTTACCAGCGGCAGTACTAAAGCAGGTGACAGCACTTCCAGACGATTACCCACCAATTCGCGGGGGGCATTCTCGCCTAATTTGGGAATATCGTAGTCTTTACCGTGGTTAGGCGTTGCTAACCCCTCGGGAATTTGCAGACTGCCTCTCTGCTGCTCCTGTACATAATCAAAGTTACCATTGGCAACACGTCTTTCCTGAGAGGTAGAACAGCCCCCCAGGCTCGCTGCAAGCACAATCGTCAGCAGAGAAATTCGAAACATCGGCACTCCTTAGGATAACAAACCAGCATCACGCATGACTTGTTCGATAGCTTTTTGGTGGATGAGTTCCGCTTCCACCATAGGCAGACGCAACGTCGGGCAGGGAATCAAGCCCATTTTATATAATACCCACTTAGGCATAACCGGGTTAGGTTCGATGAACAATGCATCGTGCAGTGCAGCAATGCCAGCGTCAATCTCTCTGGCCAGCTCGGCCTGACCACTGGTAGCAGCCGCACAAAGCTTAGCCATACGATCCGGTACGATATTGGCGGTAACTGAAATCACACCATGTCCACCCGCCAGCATAAATTCACAACCTGTGGCATCGTCACCGCTTAGCAGCACAAAGTCCTCAGGTAGCATAGTCTGCATCTGACGCAAGCGATTCAGGTCGCCGGTCGCATCCTTAAGACCCACAATACGGGGGTGTGCAGACAAGGCCGCAACAGTTTCCGGCAGCATATCTGTGACCGTGCGGCTCGGTACGTTGTAAAGAATCAGGGGCAGTTCACAGGCGTCAGCGACTTTTTCAAAGTGCGCGATCAAACCACGCTGCTGGGGCTTGTTGTAATAAGGGACAACACTGAGCAAACCATCCGCACCAACCTCGGCAGAGGCCTGGCTCAGTTCAATGGCTTCATCGGTGGAGTTTGCACCGCTACCGGATATCACCGGAATACGGCCGGCAGCGTATTCCACTACCTTTTTAACTACCTGAATATGTTCTTCTATCGGCAGTGTTGCAGATTCACCTGTGGTACCCACAGCGACCAGACCTGCCGTACCGGCTTTCACATGAAACTCGACCAGTTGCTGTAAGGAAGGATAGTGAATCTCACCCGTTTCGGTCATCGGTGTGACCAGCGCTACAATACTGCCTTTAAACATTCTTGCCCCCGGAAAATTAAGCGCCTAATGGTAATGAGGTAACCCGTCAAACACAAGCGTCAATTCGGCTAGTCGCCAGCAAATTTGTGCGGCTGGACACCCTTAACTACGACCATAATGGATATTTAAACCTGATGCGATTGTGTTAGACTTCCGGGCCTTTAAATCCCGTAACAACTCATATGAAACATCAACTTATCGTGACCATTATGGGAACGGACAAGATCGGCATACTGAGTACCCTGGCTGCTACCGTGGGCGCCTGTAATTGCAACATACTGGACAGCCGCCAGGCCGTGTATGGACAGGACTTTTCGCTGACCATGATTCTGGAAGGCACTCAAAGCGCCATTATCAAGGCCGAATTGCAAATCCCGCAGGTCTGTCAGCAGCACGAATTGCTGTCGATGATGAAACGAACCAAACAGCATCTGCGTCAAGATTTGGCTTACCTGGCTGATGTGGAAGTATCGGGGGTGGACTTTTTGGGTGTCATTAAGGAAATCACGGCTTTCTTTGACAGCGTAGACATCACCATTACCGCCTTTCGCCAGCAAACCAATACAGACCCAAAAAGCGGTCTGGAAATGATGCGTTGTAAGATGGTCGTCAGCATGTCCAATGATACCGACTTAGCCAAGCTGGAAGCGGAATTTGCCGCTAAGCTGAACGAATTAAATCTGCAAGGAACCATCAAAAAACACTGAGGTACTTATGAACAAAATTGAGGCCGGTCAGGCCGCCCCCCACTTCACACTCCCGGATCAAAATGGTCAGACCTTGTCTCTGGCGGACTTACAAGGCCGCAAAGTACTGGTCTACTTTTATCCTAAGGCGATGACGCCTGGCTGCACGGTACAAGCCCAGTGTTTACGCGACAGTAAAAGCGAACTGGATAAGCATAATGTGGTAGTGCTGGGTATCAGCCCGGATCCGGTTAAACGCTTGCCTAAATTCATTGAAAAGGAAGGCCTGAACTTCACCTTGTTGTCAGACGAAGACCACGCGGTTGCTGATGCCTTTGGTGTGTGGGGACCGAAGAAATTTATGGGCCGCGAGTTTGACGGCATTCACCGCATCAGTTTCTTAATTGATGAACAAGGCAAAGTGGAAAAGGTGTTCGACAAATTCAAAACCAAAGACCATCACGAGGTTGTGCTGGATTATCTGGCAAGCTAAGTGGATTTTCTACCAACAAAAAAGGGCCGATGGCCCTTTTTTGTTGTGACGATTAAACCGACTCTTGCACAGCGCGCGGTAAGCTATTTTCTGTCCAGGCCTTAAATACCGCCTTGACCAGCGTGGCCAGAGGAATGGCAAAGAATACCCCCCAGAATCCCCATAAGCCACCGAAGAACAACACCGCTATAATAATATAAACCGGATGGAGACTGACAGCTTCAGAGAATAACAACGGTACCAGCAAGTTACCATCCAGGGCCTGAATAACACCATAAGCTATCATCAGGTACCAAAAATCTGGGGTCAGCCCCCACTGGAACAAAGCCACCGCCGCAACAGGAAAAGTGACGACCGCTGCACCAATATAGGGAATTAGCACAGAGAAACCCACTAATACCCCTAGCAACAGTGAATAACGCAGATCCATAAAGGCAAAGGTGATAGTGGATACCGTGCCGACAATCAGTATTTCCATGACCTTGCCGCGAATATAGTTAACAATCTGCACGTTCATTTCCCGGCCGACCTGCTTTAGCAATCGTCTGTCCTTAGGCATAATTCCGGCAATGTTAATAAGTAGCTCCCTGCGATCTTTGAGAATAAAGAACACCATCAGAGGGACCAGAATAAAGTAAATCATCAACGCCACCAGACTTACGATGGAGCTTAAAGAGGCAGACAGCAGGTCTTTACCTAACCCCACCACTCTGTCATTCACCCCCGCCAGGGTGTTATCAATATCTTGTTTAGCCAATAAACCGGGGTAGGCATCCGGCAAAGTCAACAACCAAGCCTGTGCTTTTGACCAAATTAACGGCATTTCGGTTAACAGATTGACCCCTTGCTGCCACACCACCGGCACCAAGGCCACCAGACAAAGAATTGTCAGGCTGATAAACAGCAGCAGTACCAGACTCACCGCCCAGGTGCGCCCCATTCCCCACTTGTCTAATTTATTCACCGGCCATTCGAGTACATAAGCAATAACAATGGCCACTAATACCGGTGCCAGCATTGCTCCCCAGAAAATCAGCACGGTAAACGCCACCACCACCATCACTAATAATGTGGCGCTGGCAGGGTCTGAAAATTTACGCTTATACCAGAGATTTAACTGCTCTAACATTCGGGGTCCTTGAAGAACGGATTGGCTGGGTATTTCAATATAGGGAACACCACATCACTCAGGTCATGATTATCCTCCGCTTGGTGGGACGGGATCAATCACTTGCCCGGATATTTATCCTTACGTCCTGCCCTTTCGCCCCATCCCAGCTTCTAGCACAGAAACACCATCACAATACTGATAATCCCCCACTTGAATATAAGACAAAAGGCTAAGCAAGCGCGAAGAGTCGCCACGCGCATGCTGAAATGCACGGTATTTTGTTCATTCGTCGGCCTATCGTGGCCTGATAACCTCAACAGCATAGTCATTGCGACAATAAAACAGTTATAGTTAAACCTAGGGCAATGGCTGCCCACGTGGGGAACTTCTCGTCAGGTTCGCCTATCCAATCCATCCCGGTTGTTGTGAGTAATGGAAACTATGCGAAGAAGTATCGTTCTGTGTCTGAGTCTTTTACCTGCTTTGGTATTTGCGCAGGTTCGATTGAACAATGACAAGAATGAATTACCTGAAATCGGTGTGGTGGCATCTAACGCCATTAGCATTGATAAAGAACTGCTGGTCGGTGAAGCCTTGATGCGCCAGTTGCGTGGTCGGGCCCCCATTATTAACGATCCGCTGTTAGAAGAGTATATTCAGGATTTAGGTAACCGCCTCGTTGCACAAGCTGACAACGCCAAGTTTCCGTTTAAATTCTTCCCTATCGGCAACAATGACATCAACGCCTTTGCATTTTACGGTGGGCACATCGGCATTCATACCGGTCTGATAGTTCAGGCTGACAATGAAAGCGAACTTGCCTCTGTGGTAGCCCACGAAATCGCCCACGTCACACAACGCCATCTGGCCCGCAGCATGGAGTCACGCCAAAAAACCTCTCCCTTGCAATTGGTTTCTATGTTGGGCGGCGTGCTGCTTGCTATGGCCGATCCTGAAGCGGGTATTGCGGCCATCAGCGCCAGTCAGGCTGCTGGCGCGCAAGCCTCAATCAACTACACCCGCAGTAATGAAAAAGAAGCAGACCGTGTGGGTATCGAAGTTCTGGCCCACGCCGGCTACGATCCCAGTGCGGCTTCGACCTTTTTTGGTAAGTTAGCGGCCAAATATCGTCATCAATCGAAACCTCCTGCATTTTTGCTGACGCACCCCTTGCCTGAGAGCCGGATTGCCGATGCCAGAGCCAGGCAAGCTATTTATCCCAGGGTTCAAATTCCCCCCAGCTTGTCGTTTCATTTAATCAAGGCCAGGATCCAAGCCCGTTATACGGGTATTCGGACCTACGACAGCAGCTACTTTCAAGCCATGCTGGATAATGCTGAACATCCAGTGATTCAAAAGGCCGCCCAATATGGTCTGGCGTTAACCTTGCTGGATACCGAACAACCAGACAAGGCCAGGCCGATCATTGACAAACTGTTGCGGGATGATCCGGAAAACTTATTCTATCTGGATACTTTTACCGATATTGCCCTGGCGCAAAAACGTCACCACGATGCTGTCGAGGTGCTGACCGAGCACAGCCTGAAACAACCCAGAAATCGTGTTCTGGCATTAAACCTGGCCAATGCCTTGATAAAAGATGGCCAGCACGACGACGCCGTGCGCATTATCAAAGATTATCTGCTGGTTAATCCGGAGCACTTATTGTCTTATCAGTTGCTCAGTGAAGCCTATGGCGAAAGTCGGCAGATGCTTGAAATGCATCAGGCCAAAGCAGAGGTTTACGCCCTGATAGCCGCCTACCCCAGGGCCATTGATGAACTGCAAACCGCGTACAACTTTACCGCTGACAGCGCACTGGAAAAACAACGTATTCGCGCCAGAATAGAGCAAATGCGGGATGCCGACACGCGACTTAGAAACCTTTAGAAAGCCTAATGCGTGAGGCTAATTTGCGGCCTCACGCTGTTGCAGTGCATTAATCAAAGCCAGCAAATCGTCTGCATGCTGTTCGCCCATCAACTGTTTTATCAATTTACCATCCGGGCCAATAATAAAGGTCGCCGGCAGACTTTGCGGGCGTTCAAGCGGCAAGCCAGGGGCAGGCTCAGTTAAAATAAGCTCGAAATCAATCTCGTATTTGTCGGCTAGCTGTGCCAAGGCATCAGAGGATAACGCATCAAAACTCACACCAAACAGCTTAACGGCATCGCCAGCTATCATCTGATTAAAGCGGTTCAATTCGGGCAGTTCGCGCAAGCATGGCGCACACCATTCGGCGAAATAGTTGACCACTACATACTGACCGCGTAAATCACGCCAGTGATGTTTATCTCCTTGCAGCGTATGGAAGTCTGCTTTAAACCAGTAATAACTGCTGGTACCGGCCAACATAGCGATCAGCGCCACGGTCAAAATCAGGGCTTTTTGCGGCAAACGGCTGTCCTCCTTGGATGGGTCTGGGTAGAATGTTCTACAAGATTGAACAACATACTCAGCTAGCATGTCACAAATTCGTATACTGCATAACCCCAGATGTTCCAAAAGCCGCCAGACCCTGCAACTGTTACAAGACAAAGGGCTGGATGTCGAAGTGGTGGAATACCTGAAAACCCCCTTATCCACCGATGAGTTGGCCCTGTTGCAACAAAAACTGGCGCTGAATGATATCCGCGCCATGATGCGAACAAAGGAAGATATCTACAAAGAGTTGGAATTAGGCGCGCCTCAGCGCAGCGAAAGTGAACTGCGAGCCGCAATTGCCACCCATCCTATTTTGCTTGAGCGGCCAGTAGTGATCACCGAGACCGCCGCGCGTATTGGTCGTCCCCCTGAGTCAGTATTGGAGTTGTTCTGATTTGAACACCTTAGCCCCATATGCTCTGGTGCTGTATTACAGTCAGGGTGGCAGCACCAGAAACCTGGCCTACCGTATTGCCCAGGGTATTGAACAGGCTGGCCTTGAGGCCAGGGTGCGTACCGTAGCGCCGGTCAGCACAGGTCTTGAGCCACGTTCCTCAGTACCAGATAGTGGTGACCCTTATGCCAGTTTGGATGATCTGCAACACTGCAGCGCCTTGGCATTGGGCAGTCCAACCCGTTTTGGTAATATGGCGGCGGCCATGAAGTATTTTTGGGACGGTACCTCAACATTGTGGTTAAAAGGGGAGCTGAGTGGCAAACCCGCCTGTGTTTTTACCTCTAGTGGCAGTTTACACGGCGGTCAGGAGTCCACGTTGCTCACCATGATGGTGCCCCTGCTCCATCATGGCATGTTGATTGTCGGCACCCCCTATAGCGTCGCTGAACTTAACAGTACCACCAGTGGCGGTACACCTTATGGTCCATCCCACTATGCCGGACTGGAAAACCAAAACCAGTTGAGTAATGCAGAGCAAGCCCTTTGCACCGCACAGGGCAAGCGTCTTGCCCAGTTGGCTATCAAATTGAGAGATTGAACATTGAATCCGCAAACCCGTTTTTTTCGCGTACTGGCCCTGTGCTCTTACCTGACTCTGCTGGCCTTTAGTATTTTATGGCATTTTGTATTGACCACTGAGGGGCAATATTCCTGGCTGTTTTTATTTCTGATGTGGGTGCTGCCGTTACTGTTGCCCTTACCGGGATTAATAAAAGGCCAACCTTACACCCATGCCTGGGCTAACTTTATCCTGATGTTCTATTTGTTACACGGCTTAACCGGTGTCTACGCGTTGGAGCAGGAATATTGGTATGCAGCCATTGAAGTTGTATTAGCCACCCTGGCATTTATCGGCTGCAGTTTCTTTGCCAGACTTAGGGGACGGGAACTTGGCCTTGGGCTAAAAAAGGCCAAGCAAAATAATCAATAGCGATACTTGCTGCCATCCATAGGAATAAAAACAGGCCAAGGTAAGTTTGCCAGAGAGACTGCCAACGCAACTCAGCGCGCTTACTTGCCTGTTATAAAGTGAGCTTGTTTGCGCCGGACTTGGCAGTGCGGTATGGAAAGAGACTCAAGCCTTTTGTTTGGCGACCGGTATATATATAATGAAAAAGCCCTCAGGCAAGCGTTCGACAGACCGACGCCCTTTAGGCGGTAGTCTTAAAGATCCAAGACTTTCTTAACGAAGGGAATAGTCAGTCGGTGTTTCTCTTGCAAACTGGTGGCATCGAGGCGATCCAGTACGGCCAGCAATGCCGGCATATCCCGATGGCAATGATTCAGCAGAAAACGCGCCACTTCCAGGGGCATGCTCATACCACGGCGATACGCCCGGCTGCGTAGCGCCTCCATTAGCCCTTCATCGTCAAGTCCCTTTAAGTGAAAACTCAGTCCCCAACTCAGACGGGAACGCAGATCAGCCAGGGCCAGTGGTAACTGAGCAGGGCCTTGCAGTCCGCTTACCAGTATGCGGCTTTGGCCACTTTCTCGCACCCGGTTAATCAGATCAAATACCGCCGTTTGCCATTGAGTGTGGCCTTCCAACAAGTGAATATCATCCAGACAAATTACCGCCACCAATTCCAGATCATTGAGTAGGTCGGGATGCAATTCGGCCAGATTCTTAAACCCCACATAGGCGCAGGTCATACCCTGACTAGCAGCGGCACTACATAAGCTGTACTGAAGGTGACTTTTTCCGGTACCGGAATCACCACTGATATAGGTCAGAAAAGGTCCGCTTTGCTCGTCATTCAACCACGACTGAAGATGACTGACCACCTGCTGGTTAGCACCCGGAATAAAACTGTCGAATATTTCATCGTCCGGTAACTGTAGAGGCAGGAACAACTGTTTACTCATCAAGGTACCCAGTTGAACTGCAATGTCTCAATGGGCTGACCAAATTCATCCAACTGGCGTTGGAAGTGTCTTTCCAAACTAATCGCATTGAGTAAATCCTGCTCAGTCCCCAGTAATCTGACCGCAAAAAGACTGGTTGCTCCTTGTTGTTGCTCCAGGCTGACCTGTGATACCACAGACAAACTGGACAACAATTTACTGACCTGAACGTACAAGCTCAGATCATTAATATTATTAAACTGCAAATAAACGACTTGGCCCTGCTGCTCGGTGTCGTTATTAATGGCATAACGGGCAGATAGGCTGTCAGCATGCAGGTCAATAAAATCTTGAATCAGTGTTTGAGCCGACTGGCCCTGCAAGCTGCCGCTGTCCCGTTCGAGACCCAGTGCCAGATTCCAATCTAACTGCCAGCCAAGCTCCTGCCCTTCTTGCTGCACGGCAAGGGCATCACTCTGTTCATCTTGAACATCAGCTTTACGTGGATATAAACGGGCCAGTACAACAGTTTCTACCTGGTAACGGTTACTGGCATCGACCATGGAGTCAATAAAGCGCCCCCAGATGTCATACACCCCTACCCTGGCGATATCATCAATATCCATCAGAGGTAAGTTAACCGCGATGCCGCGCTGATGGGCCGCTAATTGCAGTTGCTCTCTATAAGGGGAAACCGACTGCTCAGAGACAATCTGGCGCTCTCCATCACTGGACTCCTCAACCGCTAACCATACCAGGGTGGAAGGACGACGACTCCCCCAGATGGGAAAACCAGCCGAACGAATCAGTTCATCGATGCGTTGGTTATCAAAGGTCGCCACATAAAAGCTCTGGCCTTGAATGGTGTCGAAGCGATACTGACTGATAAAACTCTCAGCACTGGCGAGTTTATTCCTGATTACCTGGCTGTCGAGTATATCCCGGTTACCCCGAACCTTAACCAGCACCTGGCGCAATGCTTCACGGCTCGCCTGCTGCTGAGCCTTAGGAGATTGCTGGGCAATGGGCACCCTGGCGTCGTACAGATTGGGAACCAAGGCAGCCTGGACCGCCAAAGCAACCCAAAATAAACAACCTGCCAGAAGCCACCAAACCTTCTTCATGCCTTGATGTCCTAATTCCATAAAGGCGCTATTGTTATTGAAAAAGCGATAAATTTCATCTTTTCTTTGTCTCCATTTGTTCACTGCTCAGAGCACAAAGCTTGTACCCAAAGCAGGCGTTAACTGATAAAATCCGCAGCAAAATTTTCCCGCCATTAATTTTGAGGTCCATTGTGAGCGAATCCAAACCCTCCCTGAGTTATAAAGATGCTGGTGTAGACATTGATGCTGGCAACCAGCTTGTGGAACGCATCAAGAGCGTGACCAAGAAAACCCAGCGCCCGGAAGTACGGGGTGGGCTCGGTGGATTCGGTGCACTTTGTGCGATTCCGCAGAAGTACCGTAAACCTTTGCTGGTATCTGGTACCGACGGCGTAGGCACTAAATTGCGTTTAGCCATGGATCACAACCGCCATGATGGTGTGGGCATTGATTTGGTCGCCATGTGTGTTAACGACCTGATTGTACAAGGCGCTGAGCCGCTGTTTTTCCTTGATTACTATGCTACCGGCAAGCTCAATGTAGACACAGCAGCCGATGTGGTTACCGGTATAGGTAAGGGCTGTGAGCTGTCTGGTTGTGCATTAATTGGTGGCGAGACGGCTGAAATGCCCGGTATGTATCATGGTGATGATTACGACATTGCCGGTTTCTGTGTGGGTGTGGTTGAAGAAGAAAACCTTATCGATGGCAGCAAGGTCAGTGCCGGTGATGCGCTGATCGCTGTGGCTTCTTCCGGTCCACACTCAAATGGCTTCTCTTTGGTACGTAAAATCCTTGAGGTCAGCCAGGCCGATACCACTGAACAGCTCGAAGGCAAAGCCATTATTGACCATCTGCTTGAGCCAACCCGCATTTACGTGAAGCCGGTCTTAAAGCTGATTGAAACCTTACCTGTACATGCTATCTCGCATATCACAGGTGGTGGCTTCTGGGAGAATATCCCCCGTGTGTTACCACAAAACACCAAAGCCGTGATTGACGGTGCCAGCTGGCAATGGCCTGCCATCTTCTCTTGGATGCAGCAGCAAGGTAACGTTACTCAACACGAGATGTATCGTACGTTTAACTGTGGCGTAGGCCTGGTGATTGCCGTCCCTGCCGATAAAGCCGAACAAGCGGTAGCGCTGCTTAACGCTGAAGGCGAAAATGCATGGTTGTTGGGTAAAGTAGAAGATACCCAGGATGACAATCAGGTTGAGATTCGTTAATCCATGAAATCAATCGTTGTATTAATTTCGGGCAGCGGTACCAACCTGCAATCCATCCTCGACAGTATCGAAGAAGAGCGTATTGAAGGTCGGGTCACTGCCGTTATCTCAAACCAGGCCGATGCATTCGGCCTGGAGCGGGCCAAGAAAGCCGATGTACCAGCGCACGTGTTAAGCCATAAGGACTTTGCCGATAGGGAAAGTTACGATAAAGCACTCATGCAATTGATCGACGGTTACCAGCCTGATCTGGTGATACTGGCTGGTTTTATGCGTATTCTCAGTGAAGGTTTTGTACAGCATTATCTGGGACGGATGCTGAATATTCACCCTTCCCTGCTGCCAAAATACAAAGGCTTACACACACACAAGCGCGCTATCGAAGCGGGTGACAAGGAACATGGTGCCACCGTGCATTTTGTTACACCCGAGCTAGACGGTGGCCCGGTGGTCATCCAGTCTAAGGTGCCGGTATTTGCTGATGACAACGAGGAAGAGTTGTCTTCGCGGGTACGCGAACAGGAACTTCAACTCTATCCATTGGTCGTAAAATGGTTCTGCCAGGACAGATTAAGGATGGAAAATGGCCAGGTTTTGCTCGACGATAAATTGGTTCCGACCGAAGGCTATGCGGCCGATTAACGCCCTTATCGGGCTGGGACTGTTGTTTTCGCAGTCCCTGCTCGCTTATGAACTTGTTCCCTTCGAGGCACAATACAAAGCCAGCCGCAGCGGTATGAATGTGGGGCATGCCAGCCAAACCCTAACCCATTTAGGCCGTGATCAGTACAAGCTGGAATACCACTCCAAAGCCTCCTTATTGTTTTTAAGCGATGTGCGCACCGAGCAAAGTTTGTTCAAGTTGCAGCAACAGAACATTATTCCTTATAAATACCGTTTCAGTCGCACTGGAACAGGCAAAGATAAGGGCATCAGCCTGTTGTTTGACAAGGCTAACCAACTCATCAAGGTTAATGACAATGCAACCTTGCCCTGGCAAGGCGAGATAGATAACCAGCTCTATCAACTTGATGTCAGACAAAGACTGGCAAAGGGCGAAGACACTTTTGTTTATGACACCATCAATGATCGGGGTGAGCTACGCCAGCAAACATTTCGGGTCGTCGGGCAGGAAACCCTGCAACTCCCCTACGGAAAGTTAGATTGTATCAAGGTAGAAAAAGTCCGCGAAAACAGCCCACGGGAAACCTTTATCTGGTTTTCCCCAGCTCTCGATTACCAAATGGTACGCTTACAACAATTCAAAGACGGCAGTGAACAGGCTGACATTCAGCTAACCCATTTCTCACGTAATCCAGGCTAGCCTGTGTGCCCTATTTGAAGGGCATACCGGTATTTTCTGCAACGCATTCCAGCGCAAAATCCTCAGTCACCCCTTGATTTTTTGCGCCGATCCGCCTATTTTCTCCAGATATCTGGTCTGACCTCTTATTTTCGGAGTTAACATGCAAAGTCTTCTTTGGTTGGTTCTGGTCATCGCTGCCCTAGGCGCTGCCAGCTACTGGCGATTAAAGTTAAACGTATCCACCTTATTGGTTGCTGCCGTGCTGGCAGTAGGCAGTATCGCTGGCCAGGTTGGTCAATTGGCCTGGTTGGTTTTCCTGTTGATTGCACTACCACTGAATATCAGCAGTGTTCGTAAGCAATATCTCAGTGCCCCCTTTCTGAAAATCTATCGCAAGATCATGCCGGAAATGTCGCGTACCGAGCAGGAAGCCATTGATGCCGGTACCGTATGGTGGGACGGCGAGATCTTCAGTGGCAAACCAGACTGGCAAAAACTCCATGCCGTTCCTGCCGCACGTTTGTCAGCCGAAGAACAGGCTTTCCTGGACGGCCCGGTTGAAGAAGCTTGCCGCATGGCGGATGAATGGGAAATTAACCATAAGCGTGCGGATCTGTCCCCGGAATTATGGCAATACCTCAAGGACAACAAGTTCTTTGCCATGATTATCAAAAAAGAATACGGCGGTTTGCAGTTTTCTGCCTATGCCCAGTCCCGTGTACTGCAGAAGCTGTCTGGCTCAGGCATTGTGCTGGCCTCTACGGTAGGCGTGCCTAATTCTTTAGGCCCAGGCGAGCTGTTACAGCACTATGGTACGCAAGAACAAAAAGAACATTATCTGCCGCGTCTGGCCCGAGGTGAAGAGATCCCCTGTTTTGCCCTGACCAGTCCGGAGGCAGGGTCTGACGCAGGTGCCATCCCTGATGTAGGTGTTATTTGCAAAGGCACCTGGCAGGGTGAAGAAGTGCTTGGCATGAAGCTGACCTTTAATAAGCGCTACATTACCCTCGCCCCAGTGGCCACTATTGTTGGGCTGGCGTTCAAACTGCAAGATCCCGATGGCCTGTTGGGTAACGAAAAGGAACTGGGGATCACCTGTGCGTTGATTCCTGCGGATCTGGAAGGGCTGGATATCGGCCGCCGCCATTTTCCACTGAACATTCCATTCCAGAACGGTCCGGTACGCGGCAAAGATCTGTTCGTGCCCCTGGACTTCATTATTGGTGGTCCAAAAATGGCAGGCCAGGGCTGGCGTATGCTGGTTGAATGTTTGTCGGTGGGTCGTTGCATTACCCTGCCCTCTAACTCAGCTGGCGGCACCAAGTCTGTGGCCCTGGCAACCGGTGCCTATGCCCGTATTCGCCGTCAGTTCAAATTACCGGTAGGTAAGATGGAAGGGGTTGAGGAAATGCTGGGTCGTATCGGCGGCAATGCTTACCTGATGGACGCAGTGACGTCTATGACCACCAAAGCCCTGGACATGGGGGAAAAGCCCTCGGTAATCTCTGCAATTTGTAAGTACCACCTGACCGAAAAAATGCGTCAGGTGGTGATCGATTCCATGGACGTACACGGTGGTAAAGGGATTGTTCTTGGCCCCAATAACTATGTAGGTCGCGGATACCAGGGGGCGCCTATCGCCATCACGGTAGAAGGCGCAAACATCCTGACCCGTAACATGATGATTTTTGGCCAGGGCGCCATGCGCTGCCACCCATATGTGCTAAAAGAGCTGTATGCCGCTGCCAATGAAGATCCAATACAAGCACTGGATGAATTCGATGATGCCTTGTTCGGTCATATAGGCTTTACCATCAGCAATAAGGTGCGCAGCTTCTGGTTTGCACTAACCGGCGCTCGCCTGGCCAGTGCTCCCTTTAAAGACGAAACCAAAGGTTATTATCAGTCCATTGAGCGTTATGCCACCAACCTGGCCTTCTTGTCAGACGTGGCCATGGGCGTACTGGGTGGTGAACTTAAGCGCCGTGAGCGTTTATCTGCCCGTTTGGGTGATGTATTGAGCTACTTGTACCTGGCCACCGCCGTGCTGAAGCGCTATGACGATGAAGGTCGCCAGAAGGCCGACCTGCCATTGGTCCACTGGGCCTTGCAAGACAGTCTGTTCCGTACCGAAGTGGCCATTGAAGAGTTGCTGCAAAACTTCCCTTCCAAGCTGCTGGGTAAGGCGCTGAAACTCATTGTCATGCCCTTTGGTAAACGTTATGCCAAGCCCTCAGATAAACTGGATCATCAAATTGCACAAATACTGCAAACCCCATGTGACAGTCGTGACCGTTTAGGTAAAGGCCAGTACCTCAGCCGTGAAGAAAGCAATCCTTTTGGTATGCTGGAGCAAGCGCTGGACGATATCCTTGCCTCTGAGCCCCTGTATGACAAGGTCTGTAAAGCCGCCAACGAGCGCCTACCCTTTATGCAACTGGATAAAGTGGCTGAAAGAGGCCTGGCCCTAGGTGTACTGACAGAGCAGGAAGCTGAGCTGCTTAAGCGGGCTGAAACTGAACGTCTACGTACTATCAACGTGGATGATTTTGACAGTGCAGAGCTTATGGCTGATAAGAGCTTACTGGAAGACAGCAAGAAGAAATCGTCGAAAGCCGCCTGACAATTCCCGTACTAATTTAGGCCCCGTTAATACGGGGCTTTTTTATGCCTTTTATCTGCCAACATACCGCTTACTTGGCGCTGAAAGGAGTTAGATAAATGCTAAGAAAGCCAAGAGTCGAAACAGCCGGAGAATCAAAATACAGATACAAAAATGCGTAACTCAGCCTGACAATGGCTGATTGCGGTAAAAATACAATTAAGGGGAAATAGGATAACACTAAAGTGGCGGAGCGGACGGGACTCGAACCCGCGACCCCCGGCGTGACAGGCCGGTATTCTAACCAACTGAACTACCGCTCCAACGATAGTGTTTTGAGCTTAATGCTCTCACCCTTGGCAAGGTGATGTTGCTGGCGGAGCGGACGGGACTCGAACCCGCGACCCCCGGCGTGACAGGCCGGTATTCTAACCAACTGAACTACCGCTCCAGCAACTTGGGACGCTGATTTTAAAGAGGTTGGCGGAGCGGACGGGACTCGAACCCGCGACCCCCGGCGTGACAGGCCGGTATTCTAACCAACTGAACTACCGCTCCACTTCTTTTTTAAAATCAACCAGTTAAGCTTTGGCGTTTTGCCTGTCGCTCAACTGGGCGCAGATATTACGGGTTCCCTGTGAGTGAGTCAACCGCTTTTTCACGCTTTTATTGACAAAAAAGCCTTTTACCGCGCTGTTTGCGGCTTATTTAGCCAAACTGAATAAATTGCCGACAATAGAGACGAATTTATGCGTCCGACGAGGCGTCGGTCTTGCCTTTCGCTTTTGAAAATTTGATGCGCGGCATCGACAGCTTGAACTTAATACCTGTGGACTGTCCACTGGGTTTACGGCCCAATGTCAACCAAATAACCAAGCCCCCGACTATCAATAACAAACCGTTAGCCAATAAAATGCTTGGCCATAAGCTTTGCTCGGCTGGCGGCTCCACTAAGGTTTCATCCAAGGGCGCCATTAGGATATCAGGTAAGCTGTTCTCGCCGGATGCAACCGGCTCTGCCATCTCAGCATCGGTTATCGTCCCTTCATCCAGTGCTGCTAACTCTGGCTCCTCAGACAAGAAACTAAACTCAGGCACATCCAAAATAAAGTCACGACCGTCAATGGTACTGCCATAAGCAGTCACTTTTACCCTGAATACCCCATACTCGATATTCAGAATTTCATGTTCCCGTGCCTGCGGTGCATTATCCGTAATGGAAAAACTTTGCACGTCGCCATTGGGGTAACGGATTTTACCGTCTACTAGCAAACTGTTGATATCCACCAGCTCACGGTTTACATCTATATGCAACCGATGCCTGCCATCCCCCGTATCGTTTTGCACCGACATAATGATGGGATTGGGATGCAGAACCAGCGGCTCTTTTACTTCTTCCCTGGTATACATAGGGGTATAAACCCGGTACACCGGCTTCCACTGGCCTTCGGTAATATCCAGGTTGAATTGGCCGGTGAACACCCCGTCATTAGGGTATTCATCCATCCCCATGCCATTATCTTCATAGCGGGCAACCAGCTGGGAATCTGCACCAAAATTAGTAAAGTTGGGATTGTTGGTACTGAGAAACTCAACGGTTAACTCCACCACATCGCGAAACTCGTTGTACTCGATGGGTTTACCGGCATTCGTTAGATGGGCTTTAAGCTTAATGATCTCCCCGGAGAACATTAAATCAGGCAGAGGCTCCGCCACCAATTGGACATCACTGACCACCATGACCCTGCTGCCCGGCAGCATTTGCCCTACCGCCTGCCAGGGGCCTGGCATCGGACGCGTGATCTTGACCATGTCGTACGTGGCATCGTCATACCATTCGACCCCTTCGGGGTGGTCATCACTTTGAAATATCTTGCTACCATCAGGACGCACCAGAACCATTGGCGCCGTTCCATATTCGCGAAAGAACAACATAGTAATCTCATCGACCTCATGGTCGATGCGAAACCGGTTTTGCAGCAACTGAATGCTGTTGAGGTACTTATCCTCCAGCATAGTAATAGGAGACACTGGAGCGGCTGGCGCTGTCGTCTGCTCGGCCCACGCGCCGGCACACATCATTATCGCCAATCCCAAGGTACTGATTTTTAGCATACTAATCCGCAGTTTGACGCCACAAGCAAGCACCACCCTTGGCCTCAATCAGATCCAAACGGCGCTCATGTTCTCCCTGTTCATCGGCCGATGCCCGAATAACCTTTAGCGGCTTTCTATCGGCTGACACTAATCGAATACTTTCGCCCTGACTGTCTGAGCCGCCACTATTGCCACTCAAATTCAGCTTAGTTTGGCCACCTGTCATAAACAGATAAACTTCGGCCAGGATCTCTGCATCCAACAAAGCGCCGTGCAAGGTACGGTGCGAGTTATCTATGCCATAGCGACGACACAAGGCATCCAAGTTGTTTTTCTGGCCCGGATGCAACTGTCTGGCTAGAGCCAGGGTATCCAGTACGGTACAGATACCCTGAGTAAAATTGCTCGGCTTACCCAATTTGGCAAACTCATGATCCATAAAGCCCACGTCAAACGCGGCATTGTGAATCACAAGCTGAGCGCCCTGAATAAAGTCTTCAAACTCCTGGGCGACATCCCGAAACAGCGGCTTATCGGCCAACATCTCATTGGTAATGCCGTGAACTTCTATGGCTTCCTGCTCCACTTCACGCTGTGGATTAATATAAACATGAAAGTGATTACCGGTCAGGCGCCGGTTAATCACCTCGACGCAGCCAATTTCAATGATTCGATGTCCCTGCTTAGGGTCGATGCCGGTGGTTTCTGTATCCAGTACGATTTGTCTCATAAGTCCTGATACCGTTTAATACTATGCTTTGCAGATGCTGCTTATTATACTGCCCCCTTTTGCCCTGTCGCGGCAAATACAACCTTTGAGTATTTCTTAATAACTCAGGGTGAGTGGAAGTCATGAAGAAAGTACAGATTTTTACCGATGGTTCCTGCCTGGGTAACCCAGGACCTGGCGGCTATGGCGTCGTCATGCGCTATGGCAAACATAACAAAGAACTGAGCCAGGGCTTTGTGCAAACCACCAACAACCGCATGGAAATGCTGGCGGCCATTGCTGCCCTGCGTATTCTCAAGGAAAGTTGTGAAATTGATCTGACCACAGACAGTCAGTATCTGCGTCAGGGCATTATGCAATGGATCAAAAACTGGAAGAAAAACGGCTGGCGCACCTCAGACAAAAAACCGGTGAAGAATGTCGATCTTTGGCAGGAACTGGATAGCCTGGTCAGTAAACACAAAGTGCATTGGCATTGGGTAAAAGGTCACGCAGGTCATCCCGAAAATGAGCGCTGCGATGAATTGGCCCGTACCGCAGCACAAGGCCAAAACCTGCAACCAGATAAGGGCTTTCAATCCCAATAACAGACCAGTTTGCCCATGCTTTGGTTTTGCTCTAAGCGCTGGTGTGCCTGAGCTATCTCACTGGCGGAAAACGTGCTGTCGACACAGACATTCAGACGCCGCTCAGCAAGGGCCTGGGCAAACTGCTCGGTGAAGCCCCGAATTAACTGACTCTTATATTCGTCACTGCGATTTCGCAACGTAGAGGCCATCAGGGTGGCGCGTTTTGCCAACATCATGGCCATATCAAACTTCTCAACATAGCGGCCACCCAGCATGGCTAGCTGAACGATTCGACCATCCATATTCAGCGATCTTACATTGGCATTGAGATAATCCCCCCCGACTACATCTACAATTAAGTCCACCCCAGACCAATGGGATTTGATTTGTTCGGCAAACGACGCTTGCTTGTAGTTAATCAGTAACTCAGCACCAAGCTGCTGACAGAATGCCAACTTTTCATCACTGGATGCCGTCACCGCCACCTTAGCGCCAATCAAATGCGCCAATTGAATAGCAGCAGACCCCACGCCACTGGCGCCAGCATGCAGCAGTACTTTTTGCTCTGCTTTGAGCTGCCCCAGCGCAAACAATGCCTGATAGGCAGTTAAATAGACTTCCGCGCAACCTGCCGCTTCGGTCATGGTCATGGTTTCTGGCACGGCCATCAGATGCTCAGCATTGACCGCCACATATTGTGCATAGCCGCCCCCGGCAACCAAACCAAACACCCGTTGTCCCACTTGCCAGGTACTGACATTACTCGCCACATCAACCACTTCACCAGCCACTTCCAACCCCATAATCGGGCTTTCCCCAGGTGGAGGCGGATACTTACCCTGCCTTTGCAAGGTATCGGCCCGGTTAAGGCCAAAGGCTGCAACTTTAACCAGAACCTGCCCTACGCCCACGTCAGGCAAAGGCGCCTGCTCCAGGATAAGTTGTTGATCCGGTGTCTGGTGCTGAATCTGTAACATCATAAAATCTCAAAACCACAAAAAGATTGATAGTCGCGCACAATACTGTCAGAAAATACCACCTGACTGCCCGGAGGCCCCTGGCGCACATAAGTTATTAGCTGGCAAAGAGCAGCTTCGTCGCCACAGGCGACGACTTCCACCGCCCCATCGGATAAGTTCTTGGCATAGCCAGTCAGTCCAAGCTGCAACGCCTGCTGTTGAGTATGTTTACGGAAGAATACCCCCTGCACACGCCCCTCTACGCGGATTTTTACGCATTGCTTCGCCAAGTGCTGATTCCTTCTGTACAATGCCGACAATTTGGCGGAAACGCCCGCCACAGCTGAATTTACGGACTATGCTATGTCATCCACTCTGATTTTGCATCCCGAACGGGAGAAATCCCTGCTTCGTCGCCACCCCTGGATTTTTGCCAGTGCTATTAAGTCACAAAAAGGCCGTATGCGCCCCGGTGATACGGTAGACGTGCTCAGCCACGAAGGTAAATGGCTGGCCAGAGCGGCCTGGTCACCCCAGTCACAAATACAAGCCAGAGTGTGGACCTTTGAACAAACCGAAGTGGTCGACAATGGCTTTTTCCTGCGTCGCATAGAGACTGCTCTGCAAGGCCGTCAGGAGCTGATTGCTCGTCAGGGATTAACCGGCTACCGCCTGGTAGCCGCCGAATCTGACGGCTTACCTGGGGTCACTATCGATAAGTACGACAATGTGCTGGTTTGCCAACTGCTCAGTGCTGGCGCTGATAAGCACAGAGACAAAATTGTCTGGGCACTGCAAAAGTGCTTCCCCGACTGTGCCATTTTAGAGCGTTCAGATGTGGCGGTACGGCAAAAAGAAGGGCTTGAGCCGCTGGTTCAGGTGCTGCATGGTGAGGTACCAGAGGAAGTGGTCATCGAAGAAAATGGTGTCAAGATCCTGGTTAATCCAATGACCGGCCATAAAACCGGTTTCTATCTGGATCAACGTGATAACCGAGCCATTGCCGGGCGTTACGCTGAGAATAAAGACGTACTTAACTGCTTCTGCTACACCGGTACTTTTGGTAGCTACGCCCTGGCAGCGGGTGCCAAACATGTTACCAATTTGGATGTCTCCGAGCCTGCCCTAGCCATTGCCAAACGTAACGTTGAGATCAATGGCCTGGATCTGTCCCGTTGTGATTTTATCCAGGTTGATGTGTTCCAGGCCCTGCGCGATTATGTACAACAAGGTCGCCAGTTCGATCAGATTATCCTTGATCCACCCAAGTTTGTAGACAGCAAAGCCACCTTAAACCGAGCTTGTCGGGGATATAAAGACATCAATTTACATGCTATGCAACTTTTGCGGCCCGGCGGTATTCTCTGTACCTTTTCTTGTTCAGGCCTGATGCCGACAGACTTGTTCCACAAGGTTGTTGCAGATGCAGCCTTGGATGCGGGCAGACAAGTTCAGTTTCTGGAAAGACTAGGCCAGGCAGCCGATCATCCTGTGGCCAGTAGTTATCCGGAAGGGTTTTATCTGAAAGGCTTAGTATGCAGGGTGATATAAGGGCTGCCATACAGCCCTTATCATTAACTCATCTCGATAATTTCAACGCCAACCATGTAGCTACTGTCAGAGCCACCTGTACACCGCACGACTTTAGCCTTGGCATTCAGTGACGGGATCTGGCTGTTGCTGGATTCCAACACGGCCTGAACCACAGTACCAGGTTCAATGGACTCCTCCACCTCAAATGACATGCCGGTAGCACTGAGGTCCTTGCAAATTGCGGATAGCGTACGACTGGATTCATCGTCCGTTATTCTCAATTCACAGGCAGTGTTGACCATCATGCGAAAGAAATCACGCTTATCGTCATAGCCCAGCATTACCATCCCCTCAAAATTTACCAAAATACAACAATTCTTTATATTGTGCCGTTGCTGGCTTGTCAATCATGTCGACATAGGTGAGCAACAAAACTATAGCTTATCCAGATGATTCAGGATGCGCTTTTCTGAGATCGGATACGCCGTTCCCAACTGCTGAGCAAAAAAGGATACCCGTAGTTCTTGAATCATCCATTTCACAGCCAGCAATTCTTCGTTAATCGGTTGGCCCCTGGGGACCTTGTTCAGTTTGTTTTTCCACTGGTCGACAACCTTGGAGACGATAAGTTGATGCTGGCGATCTTTGCCAGGATCGATGGGCAGTTTCTCCAATCGTTTGGCAATCGCCATTAAATAACGATTCCAATCGTCCAAACGCCCCGTACCTATATCGGTAACAAAACCGGGGTAAACCAACTCGTCCAGATTAGCCTTAATATCCCCAACGGCATTGATCATGGTCAAAGGGACATTACCTTTTAATTTTTTATGGATCTCATGGGCCAGAGTCAGGCCTTTTTCCACCTTAATGGCAATAGCCAGCATCCTATCATTTAAGTCCGCACGAATCAGGTCATGCAATTGCTGATATTGCTGCTGTGTACGAACCGACTCTGGATTGTCGCCAACCAATTGATCAATGGCGGCGCTGATACAATCATCAATCAGGGCTTTGATCTGACCAAAGGGGTTGAAGTACAAACCTAGCTTGGCCTTGTTCGGTAATTTGTCCTGCAAATACTTGATGGGGGACGGTAGATTCAACAACAATAACCTGCGCAGTCCCTGCCGGTGTGCATCTGCGGCTAAGTGCGGCTGATCAAAGAGCTTAATGGCCACACTTTTGTTGTTATCCACCAGGGCCGGATAGGCTTTCACCTGGTAGCTGGCTTGTTTGTTAACAAATACATCTGCCAACTGACCGAAATTCCATTGCGTCAGGTCTTGCTGCTCCACATCAGGGGTAGCGGCTTTTTGCAGGGTCTTTTCTAACTTACCCTGCAGCTTATGCTGCAGCTCGGTCAAATCACGTCCCTGAGCTAATAATTTGCCCTGGGTGTCCAGCACCTTAAAGTTCATCTTTAAGTGCGCAGGTAGCTCTTCAAGCTGCCATTCCTCTTCCCCGACTTCAACCCCTGTCATTTTGCGTAACTTCTGGGTAAGCGCCTGTAAAAACGGTATGTCCTGCTGATGCAAGTCCGCCACACAGGCCCTTGCATAATCAGGGGCCGGCACAAAATTACGTCGTAAACGCTTGGGTAAAGACTTAATCAGGTTTACCACCAGTTCTTCCCGCAGTCCCGGTACCAACCAGTCAAAGCCGGTAGGCTGAATCTGGTTAAGCAAAGGCAGCGGAATCATCAGGCTAACGCCATCGTCGACCTCTTTAGGTTCAAAATGATAATCCAATGCCAGACTCAGATTGCCCTGATGCCAGCGGGTTGGATAATCCAGTTCGCTAACATGGCTGGCGCCCTGTCGCATTAATTGCTCAATATCAAAATTCAGCAGCGACTTGTCCTGCTGCTTGTTCCACCACTTGCGAAAATCAGCTTCGGTACAAATTGGCTCAGGAATATGTTGTTGGTAGAAAGCGACCAGGTCTTCTTCATCCACCAGAATATCGCGGCGACGGGACTTAGCTTCCAAGTCTTCAATCTGCTCCACCAGCGCCTGATTGTGTTTGAGAAAGGCGAAATCCAGCTTTGTCTCTAAGTTTACCAAGGCTTCGCGGATAAACAGCTCCCGACAGACTTTAGGGTCAATCTTGCTGTAATTCACCCGCCGCTCACGCACGATATCAAGACCAAACAGGCTGATACGCAAGGTCGCCAGCACCGCCCCCTGTTTCTTCGACCAATAAGGCTCACTGTGGTGGTGCTTGGCTAAATGGGTGGACAAAGGTTCAAGCCAGGTGGGATCAATTTTGGCCACATCCCGGGCAAACAGCCTCGAGGTTTCCACCAGCTCGGCAGCCATCAGCCATTTGGGGGTAGATTTAGCTACCCCAGAACCTGGGAAAATCATAAAGCGGCTGTTTCTGGCTCCTAAATACTCTTTTTCTTTGTCTTTAAAACCGATATGCGACAGCAGACCACTGGCAATAGCTTGGTGAATCGCCTCATACTCTGCAGGCTGACTGTTAAGACGGAACCCAAGATCCACAATGGCTTGTTTAAGCTGACTGACAATATCCTGCCACTCGCGCATGCGCAGATAATTAAGGAAATGATCCCGACACCACTTACGCAGCTGGTTATTGGTCAGTTGTTTTTGCTGCTCGCGAAAGGTTTGCCAAAGCTGATGGTAGGACAAAAAGTCCGACTCTTTATTCTGAAATAAACTATGTGCCTGGTCTGCCGCCTGCCGCTTATCTTGGGGCCGTTCTCTGGGATCCTGAATACTCAAGGCGGCAGCAATCACCATAACTTCCTGTAAGGCGCTATTCTTCGCCGCTTCCACCAGCATGCGGGCATAACGAGGGTCGACAGGTAACCTGGC
Organism: Bowmanella pacifica; assembly: GCF_014645355.1. Taxonomy (GTDB): domain Bacteria; phylum Pseudomonadota; class Gammaproteobacteria; order Enterobacterales; family Alteromonadaceae; genus Bowmanella; species Bowmanella pacifica. The sequence continues at coordinate 157,486 of NZ_BMLS01000006.1, forward strand.
AATTTGTCTGCCAGTTTGTGTTAACCGTGCACGCTCTGCCCCCCGCGCCTCATTGATGGCACCGAGTTCTTGCAACAGCCTGAAGCCGTCATTGACATTACGCGAATCAGGGGCCTGTACAAAAGGAAAGGCGTCGATATTGCCCAGTCCCAATGCCAACATTTGCAAAATTACCGATGCCAGATTAGTACGCAGAATTTCCGGGTCGGTAAATTCCGCTCGCCCCAGATAATCTTGCTCACTGTATAACCTTATACATATCCCTTCGCTGACCCGTCCACAACGCCCCGCACGCTGATTAGCCGAGGCTTGGGAAATGGCTTCAATAGGTAGACGCTGTACTTTGCTTCGCGCGCTGTAACGGGATAAACGGGCAAAGCCAGGGTCAATCACATACTTAATACCTGGCACCGTCAGCGAGGTTTCCGCCACGTTAGTGGCCAGTACAATGCGCCTGCCTCCATGGGGGGCAAAAATACGGTTTTGCTCAGCAGCCGATAAACGGGCATACAAAGGCAATACTTCAGTGGCTCTTAGCTGTGCTTTTTGCAGCGCATCGGCAGTGTCGCGAATCTCACGTTCACCACTTAAGAAAACCAGTATGTCGCCGTGGCTTTCCCGGCCCAGCTCATTCACTGCATCAAGAATACCTTGAATCTGGTCGCGGTCATCCTCCCCCTCGTCCAAAGGACGGTATCGAATTTCTACCGGGTATGTGCGGCCACTAACCTGAATAACAGGCGCATCGTTAAAATGACGTGAGAAACGCTCTGGATCTATGGTGGCACTGGTGATTATCAGCTTCAGGTCCGGGCGTTTGGGGAGCAACTGCTTTAGGTAGCCTAAGATAAAATCAATATTCAGACTACGCTCATGGGCTTCGTCAATAATGATAGTGTCATATTGGTTGAGAAACCGATCTTGCTGAATTTCAGCCAGCAGAATTCCGTCTGTCATCAGCTTTACATAAGTATGCTCACTGACTTGATCGGTAAACCGCACCTTGTAGCCAACCGCTTGCCCCATCTGGGTATGAAGCTCTTCGGCTATCCGGTTGGCCACGCTGCGGGCAGCTAGTCGTCTGGGTTGCGTATGACCAATCAACCCTCGCACACCCCGCCCCAGTTCCAGGCATATTTTAGGTAACTGCGTGGTTTTACCCGAACCGGTTTCACCGGCCACAATCACCACTTGGTGTTCGCTGATGGCCTTAGCAATCTCTTCTCTATGTTCGCTGACCGGTAAGTCAGGATACTCAATCTCTGGTAAGCCATCGCGGCGCATCTGACACTGATTCACCGATTGGTTTACCTGTTCGGTTAGCTCAGCGAACGCCGGGGACTGGGTATCACCACGTAGATTCTGCAAGCGACGCATAAAACGATGCCTGTCGATTTGCATACATTGATTAATCAGAGTTTTGAGATTGGCTTGAGACAAAAGTAAAAGGATCCACACATCATGTCAGATGGGCGCAGATCCTAGAAGAAGGGCGTCAGGATTGCCAGATTAAAAATGTTCAAACTGCCCTTTTGTATCCAGCTTGCAACTGAACATCAATGGCATGCAATACATCGGCGCGGGTAATTGACCCCAGTAAAATGCCATCGTCGTCCACAACAGGATAGACCTTAGGCTTTTCCCCCAACATCTTTTGTGCCAGTTCAATCACCGACATATAAGGTTTGATTGACAGTACTTCGTGGCGCATCACATCGTATACCCTGGCAACTTGCTCGCGATAAAAACTGGATTCCAGCATGCGCGCCAGACAGTCTTGCTCTGAAAGAAACCCCACTAAACGTCGCTCAGCATCTATAACAGGCCCACCGGTTTGACGACTGTGAAGCAGCCTTTCAACGGCTTCTGCCACGGTCATTTGCGGCGAAAATGTCACAGGGCGACGATGCATATAATCACTGACTTGCAAGGACTCCATAAAGCCTCCCCTTTTGTTTTGGCATGCAGCGAGTCGTGACCGGCCAGTAAGGCAATATAACGATGAAAAAACTTACCCGGCCAGTAAGTTAAGCATAGACCTTGGGTTGCACTTATTCCTTCGCATAGCAGAAAATATTCTGCAAACAGACTGTATTAGCAAGCTGCCAATTGATATGGGTGGGACAGAGGAAGGGCAACACATCCTGGAAGGGTTTCCCTGATGTTGGTTGCCCGTTGCAGATAAAGAGTTACTCGGCCTCTTCTTGGAAGATGGCAACATGCACTTTACCGCTAGCATCAATGCTGGCCCTGTACATGCCTTGGGTATTGAATGGCATGCTAACCTCGCCTTGGCGGTCCACGACGATGACGCCGCCCGTGCCACCTACCGGCTTAAGCACATTGTGGACGACCGAGTGTGCCGCAACCTTGGCGGGTATCTTCAGGTACTCACTGCGGGCACAAATATCCACCGCTACGTTGAAACGGATAAAATACTCACCATGGCCGGTGGCAGACACCGCGCAACTCTTATTGTCTGCAAAGGTACCGGCACCAATCACCGGCGAGTCACCAATTCGACCGTAACGCTTAGCGGTCATGCCCCCCGTAGAAGTCGCAGCCGACAAATTCCCGCTCTTATCCAGAGCAACGGCACCAACGGTACCAAACTTATAGTCCAACATGTCGGGACGGGAGAAAGCAGTTTTATCCTGCTTCAGGGTTTCCCGGGCGCGCTCCAGTTGCTGTCGGCGTGCATCAGAGTCAAAGTAACTATTTTCTACCTTTGCTAAGCCTTGGATATCGGCAAACTCTTCCGCGCCTTTGCCACTTAGCATAACGTGTTGAGATTGCTCCATCACCGCTCTTGCCAGCGCAATCGGGCTTTTCACCGTTTTAACCCCGGCCACCGCTCCGGCAGTACGGTCTTTGCCATACATAATGGATGCATCCAGCTCATGCTCACCTTCATAGGTGTATACTGCCCCTCTGCCGGCATTGAATAACGGCGATTCTTCAAGAATTTGTACCGAGGCCACAACAGCATCCAAACTCGACGCGCCACTTTGTAGCAACGCATAACCCGCCTTAACGGCTTCTTCCAATTTGGCACGGTATTCCTGCTCGCGCTCTGGACTCAATTTCGCTTTACTGATGGTGCCTGCGCCACCGTGGATAGCGATGGCAATAGGTTGCTCATCTTGTGCAATGGCGGGAAAACTCATGGCAGTAACACTGAGTAACATGGCCAGTTTTTGTTTCATTTTGGCTTCCTGTCTTACATTTGTAGGGGGTTGTATGCATTTATTTAAAGGCTCAGCCTAACAGAAAATTCTCTTGTGGGCTGTACGGACTATCCCAACAATCGACCTTATCCGCCGTATTCCTGAGCATCCGCCCCTTCGCAGGTTGAGTTTAGCCGGATAATCTGCTGAGATTCAGGCCTGACACTTATCGCCATTGGAAGAATTGCTTGTCTGGTTCCAGCATATTTTGGCATGACTACGAAACCTGGGGTGCCAACCCACAAAAAGATCCTGCCGTTCAGTTTGCAGGTATCCGTACAGACCTAGATCTGAACCCTATTGGGAAACCGGTAAAATTATATTGCCAAATCCCCAGTGACTATCTTCCGCACCCACAAGCCTGTTTGATCACCGGCATAACGCCCCAACTCAGTTTACGAGACGGCGTTAACGAGGCGCAGTTTATCGAACGTATCCATCAGGAGTTCAGTCAGGCCAATACCTGTGTCGCCGGCTACAACAGCATTCGATTTGATGATGAAGTGACCCGTTACACCCTCTACCGAAACTTTTATGACCCCTATGCCCGGGAATGGCAGCGAGGTAACAGCCGCTGGGATATTATCGACATGGTCAGGGCTTGCTATGCATTGCGCCCTGAGGGTATTAACTGGCCGCAAAAAGAAGATGGCAGCCCCAGCTTTCGTCTTGAAGACCTGACCAAAGCCAATGACATTGCTCATGAGTCTGCCCATGATGCCATGTCAGATGTGTATGCCACCATCGCCATGGCAAAGCTGATAAAAACCCGTCAGCCCAAACTTTACGACTATCTGTTTGAGCTGAGAAATAAAAAGAATGTGCAGGCACAGTTAGATTGCTACCGTATGACCCCTGTGGTGCATGTGTCATCTAAACTCCCCGCCGCGCAGGGCTGCTGTACCTGGGTGGCTCCCATCTGCCAGCATCCGGTAAACAAGAATGCCATTGTGGTGCTTAATCTGGCTTTAGATCCCACCCCGCTGGCCCACTTAACGGTTGAGCAACTTAGGGAAAAACTCTATCAACCTTCCAGTATGCTGGAAGAGCATGAACAACGCTTGCCCATCAAGCTGATTCACTTAAATAAATGTCCGGTAATTGCCCCAGCCAAAACCCTGAGCCCGGAAAATGCCGAACGTTTAGGCATAGATCGCCAGCAGTGTCTTAAACACCTTGAACAAATCCGCGCGATTCCCAACCTCGTGCATAAACTGCAAGAATTGTTTGAGGACACTTCCCCCCAGGACGCTCAGGATGCTGACCACGCGCTATATAGCGGTGGCTTTTTATCCGACGCAGACCGGGCACGTTGTGAACAGATACGCCAAACCAGCCCCGAGCAGCTGTCGGCCCTGAGCTGGCAATTTGATGATCCGCGTTTAAAAACACTGCTGTTTAGGTATAGAGCCAGGAACTACCCTGCCACCTTGAACGCCGATGAAGTACATAAATGGCAAGAACATCGTCGTTTCCGATTATTGGACAATAGCTCGCCTTCAAGCTTACATATGGAGGAGTTTTTGCGCGAAGTGGAAAGATTAGGCCAGGAGTATCAACAAGATGGTAACAAGCTGGCAATTTTACGCGCACTGTATCAATATGCGCAGAGCATCTGACACACCAACAGAGACATGCCAGGCAAGATATGGTAAATGTTAATCAGTTGTTGTCGATAACATGACTACGAGCATAACCCGGTGGATGTATGAAGGGCATAACCCTTGTCCTGGAAGACAGTGGCAAGTTTCTAAGGTTAAACATAGATACGCAAGAGGTGGAAGGTAATCCTGACGCCAAGCAGCTCATTAACCTGATTAAGGAAAGCGAACACGGCCGCCTGTTCATTCTTGAAGATTCACTGGTTAAGCTTGCCAAAGAGCTACACAAAGCCAAAGAAAACAATAGTCATAAGCAATTGGATGAGCGGGTTGGTGAACGTCGCGACGCAGAAGTAAAATTCAAACTGCTGGACTCCGACATGGCGGCAGAGTTAAGCCTGCTCAGTGCCTATGGTGGCGCAAATCCCAATTACGCAGAGTTACTTAAGATGGCCCGCGCAGCAGACATTAAGCGCGGCTTGTCCAGAAAACGCCTCAAACAAGCGCTGCAGCAAGCCAACGCCGAACCTCCTGGCACCCATATCAAGTTAATTGTGGCCAAAGGCTTACCGATGCGTCCTGGCCATTCATCCAAAATGCTGCCGCTGGTTCCCAATGCCTTGGAACGCATCTTACGACCGCAAGAGATCAGCGTATCGCGGGTTGATATGCGCGATCTGGGAGATGTTATCTGTGTCAAAGCCGGCACCCCACTTTTACGCCGCACGCCGCCCAGTCAGGGCCGCACTGGTTTTACCGTACGCGGTGAAAACCTACAGCCTACCGCAGGCGAATGGCTGACCTTAAAGCCCGGCAGTGGCACCCTGATAAGCCCGGATGACGAAAACCTGCTTGTGGCTGAAATTGCCGGTATGCCTAAATTCAACAGCGGCGATATGTGGGTAGACGAAACCTTTATCTGCAAAGGCGTCAACGTAGGTACAGGTAACATCAACTACGACGGTGCCGTCATAGTCAACGGCGATGTTACGGAAAAGATGATAATTACCGCCTCAGGCGATGTCACTATTAACGGCTTTGTGGAGTCGGCCATTATTCAGGCCGGTGGCGATATCATTATTACTCAAGGGGCAATGGGTAAGCAGGCTGAAAACGACAAGAACGAATACAGTACTAAGTTATCTGCCCAGGGCAGCATCCACGTGCAGCATGGCCAGGGCCTGGAGATTAGCTGTAATGGCAATGTAACCGTGGGTAAACAGTTGGCCCATAGCAACATAATTTGCCGGGGCAGTGTTATCGTCGGCCCCATAGACAACCCCAATGGAAACTTATTCGGCTGTGAGATCCAATGTCAGCAGGCGGTACAGGCAGGCACCATAGGGGCGGTTTCCGGTTCAAACCTGTTTGTTGATTTCAGCGAAGGCTATAACTTTTTGCTCGAACGCATCGATGCCATGGAAGAGTTGCTTAAACATATTCAGGACAATTATATCCGCCACAAAACCCGCATTGATGTGATCAAAAAGAAACAATTACCTAATGACTTGGCCAAGAAGGTCAATATGGCCATAAAACTGTATAAAAGCGAAGAGGAACTGCTTGGCTGGCTAATGAAAAAAGTCGAGACCTTAAGAAAGTCCAAAGATGAATATCTGGATGTGATTGGTTTGCACAGCAGTAAAAAAATTCACTCAGGGGTGGTAGCAAAGCTCAACAATCGCACCTGGAAGGCCGACCGCGATTACTCTCGCGGCCGGGTACATTACTTCGAGCACCAGTGGCATTTTCAGCCAACCTGACATCCGATAATCAGCGCTTTAAACGTGCCAGTAAGCTGGAAGTATCCCAGCGATTTCCGCCCATGGCCTGCACATCAGCGTAAAATTGATCAACCAGAGCGGTTACAGGCAAGGTAACGCCCAGTTCACGGCCCTGCTGCAATGCAATAGCCAGGTCTTTGCGCATCCAGTCAACCGCAAAGCCAAACTCGTATTGATCAGCCAGCATGGTCTTGTGGCGATTTTCCATTTGCCAGGATTGTGCCGCACCTTTGCTGATAACCTCCACCACAGCTTCACAATCCAAACCAGCCTTTTGACCAAAATGCATCGCTTCAGCCAATCCCTGCACTGCACCGGCAATACAAATCTGATTCATCATTTTCGCCAACTGTCCGGTACCACTTTCGCCCAATAAACGGCAAAAACGGGCGTAACACTGCATCACAGGCTCGGCTTTCTCATAAGTATTCTGATTGCCACCAACCATGATAGTCAGTTGACCGTTTTCGGCACCGGCCTGACCGCCCGATACGGGCGCATCCAGAAAACCAATTTGTTGCGCATTACACAGAGCTTCCAATTCACGAGCTACGGTGGCAGACGCAGTGGTGTGATCAACCAGCACAGTGCCAGGCTGCATTCCAGCCAGCGCGCCCTGCTCTCCCAGAACAACGGAGCGCAGATCATCATCATTGCCCACACACACAAACACCAGTTCGGCTCCCTGGGCAGCCGCTTTGGGTGTTTCAGCCAAGGTACCCTGGTACTTCTCAACCCAATCCAACGCCTTTTGTCTGGTGCGGTTATAGACACAGACCTGATGACCGGCTTGTTGTAGATGCCCAGCCATCGGATATCCCATGACCCCTAACCCAATAAAACTGACTTTCATGAAACTGCCCTTCTTGTACTTGGCGAATAATCAAATTTGTGCTGACATTATGCCCCTACCCATAACGGGTTGTGTGTACTTTCTAAACCCCATAGGCAGGAGGCGGCAATGACAAAGTCCGTGCATGATTTTGACATGCAACGTAGTAACGGCCAAACCCAAAATCTGGCCGATTATCGCGGTAAGGTGTTGCTTATCGTGAATACCGCCAGCCAATGCGGCTTTACCAAACAATATGCAGGCCTGCAGCAACTATATCAGGCTTACTCGGCGCAAGGGCTGGAAATTCTCGCCTTTCCCTGCAACCAGTTCGGCCAGCAGGAGCCGGGCACGGATACTGAAATTCAGCAATTCTGTGAGCTAAACTTCAAGGTAAGTTTTCCGCTGTTTGCCAAAATTGATGTTAATGGTGAAAACACCGCCCCCCTTTATCGGTATCTAAAGGAGCAGGCGCCAGGGTTGTTCGGTAGTCAGCGCATCAAGTGGAATTTCACCAAGTTTCTGGTTGATCAGCATGGCAAGGTACGTAAACGTTATGCCCCAACTACCACACCTGAGGCAATCAGGGCTGATATCCAGGCCCTGCTCGCCCTTACCCCCAACAAGGAGAGTCAATGAAAGTTGCAGTGTTTAGTGCAAAGGCATACGACGAGCAATACCTCAGTCAGGCCGGAGACGATCTTGAACTGAGTTTTATCGAGTCACGTCTAAGCCAACAAACCGTCAGTCTGAGTCGGGGCTTCGATGCCGTCTGCGTGTTTGTTAACGATCAATTGGATGCCGAGGTATTAACCGCCTTGCATGCGAATGGTGTGCGCCATGTAGCCCTGCGCTGTGCGGGCTTTAATAATGTCGATTTAGACTGCGCAAAAAAACTGGGACTTGGGGTATCCAGAGTCCCGGCCTACTCCCCGGAAGCCGTGGCGGAACACACGCTGGCCTTAGTGCTGACCTTAAACCGCAAACTGCACAAAGCCTGCAACCGCATCAAAGAAGGTAACTTCTCATTGGAAGGGTTGCTGGGGTTTAACCTGCACGGAAAAACCGTTGGCATAATTGGCACAGGACGAATAGGTTTAGCCACCGCTAAGTTATTTAGCGGGTTTGGTTGCCATATTCTCTGCCATGACCCTTATCCCAGTGACGAGATTGCAGCGCTACAAGGCAAATACGTCCCCTTAGACAACCTTTTTGAGCAAGCAGATATTATAAGCTTGCACTGCCCCCTGACACCCGATACCAAGCATATGATTAACTCGCAAAGCTTGGCGAAGATGAAAGAGGGTGTGATGTTGATTAACACCTCAAGAGGTGCCTTGATTGACACGCAGGCTGTGATTCAAGCATTGAAAAGTCGCAAAATTGGCTTTCTTGGCCTGGATGTATATGAGATGGAAGGTGATTTGTTCTTCGAAGATTTGTCCGACCAAATCATTCAGGACGATGTATTTCAGCGCTTGTGCACGTTCCCTAACGTACTGATTACAGGACATCAGGGCTTTTTTACCCATGAAGCCTTAGTGCAGATTGCTCAAACCACGGTGAACAATCTGCGTTTAGCGGCCAAGGGCAAGCACGATCAGCTTACCCGCCTGGCTTAATGGCAATCAAGTGAAAATAACGGCCCAGCCAAACATAAGGATGGCTGGTGCCATATTCCAGCTCTTTGGCCTTTAGCTGCTCATAATGTGTGGTTTGTATGGACTTGTCGCGCACATAGTCATGGAAACAACGAATACCGGCTTTATGTACCACTTGCATGCCTGCCGCCTCTAAAAAACGCAGTACCTCGGCAGGGCAAACGGCCTTGTTGGGATTGAGCCTGACCCGGTTGGGGACCACAAAGTCCTTATCAATATAGTCAAAATTACCGTAGATAATATTGCTGAACAGATGAGCATCACGATTGAAAAAGCTCAACGACAACTTTCCGCCCGGAGCCAGCTTAGCAAGTAAGCCATCAATAGCATCCAAGGGCTGACTTAACCACTCTAAAACCGCATGACAGAGAATAAGATCAAAAGGTTCCTGCTCTGCCAGCGACTGCAATGGTCCACAGTGATAACTTACCTGAGGGAAATCAGCCAGCTTTTGCCTGGCAATGCTCAAGGCATCTTCTGACACATCGTTTAACAGCACCTGATGGCCCAAGGCCGCCAGCGTTTGGCTCATCACCCCGGTGCCGCCACCGGCATCCAACACCCGCATGGGGGCTGCGGACAAATGTTGAAGCAGATAATGCTCCAGTAACTCATGGCGTAGCCGCCCTTTGGTGGTACCGTAAATATTCTTCTCAAATTTCTCGGCAATGCGATCAAAACTCTGATCCTGGCTGTACTGTTTATGCATAAGAATATCCGTCAGGCGGGATTAGGTATGTCAATAAAGCTCACTGATAACCCTAGTTCCTTGGCCAGATGTTCGCCAAGCGCCTTCACGCCATAACGCTCGGTAGCATGATGGCCAGCCGCAAAAAATGCGATGCCACATTCCCTTGCCACATGAATAGTCTGCTCTGACACTTCGCCGCTGATAAAAGCATCAATCCCCTGCTCGGCAGCCATATCAATAAAGCTCTGTCCTCCCCCCGTGCACCAAGCAACGGTCTGAATAGACTTGCTTGATGCCTCCACTAACGGCGCCCGCCCCAACTTCGCTTCGATACGGCGTGCAATGGTTTGTGCGTCAAGTGGCTGAGCAAAGCGTCCGCGCATCGCGACCGACTGAGGGTTGTCGGCTTCCAGCCCACCCTCAACCTGAATATCCAGCAGCTTGGCAAGTTGAGCGTTGTTGCCAAGTTGGGCGTGAATATCCAAAGGCAAATGATAGGCCAGCAAATTGATATCATGCTTAAGCAAACTCGCCAGACGTTGTTTCTTCATACCCCGTATGGTGGCATCCTCTCCCCGCCAAAAGTATCCATGATGAACCAGTATGGCATCGGCCTGTTGCTCAATGGCCGCATCGATCAGAGCCTGACTTGCCGTCACACCAGTTACCACACGACTGATATCACTGCGTCCTTCCACCTGTAACCCGTTAGGGCAGTAGTCTTTAATACGTGATGGACTGAGCAATTGTTCAAGGTATTGGCATAGGTCTTGTCTGGAAATAGTCATGAATTGCCTGTTTTTGTTACAAAAGGGTTGAAAATTAGACATTAAAAAGCAAAGAGGGTATAACAGTGCATTCTGCTGTTTTACGTGCAGAAAAGCACGATTTTAATGTATTGGGAGAGTCCCCGAGTATGAGTAAGTTGGATAAAGACGAGATTATCGCTAAGTTCACCGAAGCCTACCAGGCCGCCCATGGTAAGGCGCCTGCCATTGAAGCAAAAGGTGGCTGGTATTCCGTCGATGGTGGTAAAAACCTGCGTCTGGCACAGCTGGAAGAAATGATCGCTGAATTGGGTGGTGCTAAAGGCAAAGCCGCTCCCGCTGCCAAGGCCGAAAAGAAAACCGCCGAAGCCAAGCCTGCTGCGAAGAAAGCTGCGGCCCCTAAGCCTAAGAGCAAAGCTAAGCAATCTTCATTTTCAGTGAAAGCCTACTGGGCTGAGCAACTGGCTGCCAAAGATAATCTGTGTCGCGAGCCGCGCTAACCGCGCAGTATTAAGGTGACAATGAAAAGCGACCCAAAGGTCGCTTTTTTTATGCCTGGGTTATTCAGCCATACTCTGGCTTTCTAAAAACTGGCTAAACCTCTCTTTGGTCGCAGCAACAGCCTGTTTATGCTCAACAACAGGTAATGGATAATCCAACGCCCTGGCGCCTGGCCACTTCTGCGGCTCATGCAGATACTTGCGCGGTACCGCCTTTAATTCCGGCACCCACTGCAGCAAGAACTCACCTTCAGGATCGTAACGCTGCCCCTGGGCCGCCGGGTTAAAGATTCGAAAATAAGGAGCGGCATCAGTTCCCACAGATGCACTCCACTGCCAACCGCCGTTGTTAGAAGCAAAATCACCATCAATGAGCTTTTGCATAAAATAGTCTTCCCCCCACCGCCAGGGAAGTAACAGGTGTTTGCATAAAAAACTGGCCACTATCATACGCAGTCGATTGTGCATCCAGCCAGTCGCGTTCAAACAACGCATTGCCGCATCAACAATAGGGTAACCAGTTTGCCCATTACACCAGGCGTCAAACAACTGCTTGTCATTGTGCCAATGGAAGTGGTCATACTTTTGATTAAAACAGCGATAACGGCACACATGCGGAAAATGAAACATAACGTAGCGGTAGAAATCCCGCCAGGCCAGTTCACGCAACCAGACAAATGCCCCGCCCTGCCCTTCAAGCAATTCTGGACCATGCTGGACCAGCATCTGATAGGTTAATTGTGCAGGGGATACCGCCCCAATACTCAAGTAGGGAGATACCCCACTGGTTCCCTGCTGAGCCGGAAAATCTCTTAGCTCGGCATACTGGTCAACATGTTGGCTAAGGAAACTTTGTATCTGGCTGACAATATCCTGCTCGCGACAAGGCCAACCCCCGCTGCTTTTATCTAACCAGCGACGCAATGTTTCATGGTCCTTATCCAGCGAGTTAGTCAAGCAGAGGCTGTCAGCGGGCGCATGCCAGGCTTTAGGTATCGGCAGACTGGCTTTAAGTTGGTCTAGCCACTGATGAAAATAAGGGGTAAAAACCTTGTACGGCGCGCCTTGCTTATTGAACAAGCGATCTGGCCGTACCATGCAGGTATCATGAAAAAAGCCGACCTTAACATTCTGAGCACCCAGGAGTTCTTTTACCTCATGATCCCGTTTGCGTTCATCCAATTCATACTCAGCGTTAAAGTACAAATGTGTAATACTGTGCTGACTACACAACTGCTTTAACGCGCCGGGAATAGCATTAAAGTCTTCCACCTCGATCAGATTTAAGGACAGTCCGCGCTCGGCTAACTCTTCCCGCAAAGCCAAAAGCCTTCGCATCAGCAAATCGAGTTTAATGGGGGCCAGCCCGTAATGTTGCCACTGACCGGGCGTGACAAAATAAACCGCGCTGACGTGCTCATGATTCTCTGTGGCATAAGTTAACGGACTATGCCAGACCGTGCGCAGATCGCTGCGCAGCCAAACCAAAGCAGTCAAAGATCAGGCCCTCAATCCTAGTTCCTGTGGGTAGGGGTCAAAATAAGATTGTTGTGCCAGATACGCATTAGGAAAATGCCGTAAATGGTGTTTCAGCAGAGTCACAGGCGCCAACAGCGGAACCCGTCCCAGTCGATAATCGTCAATCTGTTGACTCAATTCCCGCTTGTCGGCCGGCATCAAATCACGTTTAAAATAGCCCTGCATATGCATCAGCACGTTAGTGTGTTTGCGCCTGTTGGTGGGCTTGGATAATGCTTGCATCATCAAAGCCAGATATTCCTGGGCGATGGTATGTTCCTGCCCTTTGGCCTGGGCAACCAATCGCCCCAAAGCACGGTACAAAACGGGGCTGTACGCCATCACAAGCAACTTATGACGACTGTGAAACTTGACCAGCGCATGCACACTGAGGGACGCCATCACCTTATGTCTGAATTCGTGATAAACAAACACCCTGGTGATGAAACTTTCTCGCAAGCCGACATCGTTAAGTCGCCCGTCCTCTTCAACAGGTAGATGAGGAAAATGTGTCTTCAACAATTGGGTAAAAAGACCTTGCCCAGCACGGTGTAACAACTGCCCTTCACTGTCGTACACTTTGATGCGCTCCATACCACAGCTTGGGCTTTTTGCCGCCACGACGTAACCATCAAGCTGCTCTAATATGGGTAGTTGGCGCGCAAAGAACTGTTGCATTGCTTCGGTATGATCTAATAAGCCATTGCGTGAATCCGTCAGGTGAACCCCGTCAGACATTTCTCTTAAGTGAATAGTTGGACGTGGTACTGGCATGCCAATACCCAGCTCCGGACATATGGGCTGGTAAGTCACATGGGGTTGTAACTGCTGGGTAACAAAAGAAGACTGTTTATGACCGCCGTCATAACGCACTTTGTCACCCATTACGCAGGCGCTAACGCCAATTTTGGGCATGCTCATTCTCGGTAGTTGGTATATTGATAGCTTAAACTACGAGAAATCAGGCAGCCAGGATCACTTGGCGCGCTTTTTTCTGTTGCTACGCCTGCCTGCGATCACGTCATCACGGCGCACCACAATCAGTTCGGCACCGAGCTCTTGCTGTCCCACCTGATAGGTATCTTCAGTCATTTTTCTAAGTACTTTGGCAGTCCGTCCCTGATATGGTCCACGCTTGATGTAGACACAACGGCCCAACAAACTGGCGGGGGCAGACGGAAAATCGGGATAAGCTTTAACAACAGGCATGCGAACCTCAAACAAAATCACTATTCAAAACCAAGGCCAGAGGTAAACAACGGCCCATAGGTTAATCAGGTCAAATTGCAATTCGCATTTGTCTGAACATGCTCAAACAAAAAGGAGTGGCTGCATTGGCAGGAATTTTAGTGGAAAACGGTAAAAACGATAGTACTGCTGTGTATAAAAACCCGCAGCCCGGTATAAAGCAAAATACGCTGCAGAACAGAAAAACAACAAGGCGCACATATTGTGCGCCTTGCGGTACTGGTTAAGCTTGAGGTTCGGAGTTTTCCACCCGGCTCTTAAGCTTTTGACCGGGCCTGAATGTCACTACCCTTCGTGCCTTGATGGGAATGTCTTCACCGGTTTTGGGATTACGCCCAGGACGCTCATTTTTCTGGCGAAGGTCAAAGTTGCCGAATCCAGACAGTTTTACCTGTTCTCCAGATTCTAAAGCTTCCCTGACTTCCTCAAAAAAGGATTCAACCAGGTCTTTAGCGTCACGTTTATTCATGCCCAGCTTTTCGAACAAATGTTCAGCCATATCGGCTTTCGTCAGCGCCATAAACTCAATCCCTCAGAGATGCCTCAAATTGCTCTGACAACGCGGCCAGAATTCGCTCTACCACAGCTTGAATCTCATGCTCTTCAAGGGTTCTCGCTGGGTCCTGCAGTGTCAAGGAAATCGCCAGGCTCTTATGCCCCTCAGCAATGCCCTTTCCTCTGTAAAGGTCAAACAAGTTTAGGCCAACTAGCTGATTTCCACCAAATTTTTCTATGCAAGCAAGTATGTCAGCGACAGTATGGCTGTCCTTGACCAGCAATGCAATATCCCTGCGGTTTGCCGGATAGCGTGAAATCTCTTTAGCCTGGGGGATTCGCCGTTCGCTGAGAGCATCCAATTCCAGCTCAAACACATAGGTGCGGCCGTTGAGTTTCAGCTCTTTTTCAAACTGTGGATGTACAGCGCCCAGCAGGCCAACTTGCTTACCATTGCGGTACAACGCCGCGGCTTGTCCGGGGTGCAAGGCACTGTGTTCAACCGCTTTAAAGCTGAATTCATCCACCGCAGCCGTAGTGGCAATCAGGGCTTCAACCGCCGCTTTAATATCAAAGAAATCCACCGCGGCAGTGGTCATATCCCAATGTTCGGTCTGACGAACGCCCGCCAAGACCCCACCGATGACCGCTTGCTGAGAAACGCCAGCCGCTTCATTGGCGTCGGGCAAAAAGCGCAGACCGGTCTCAAACAAGGCCACCTGGCTTTGCTGACGCTTTTGGTTGTATGACACAGCTTGTAACAAACCCGGCCATAAACTTAAGCGCATGGACGACATGTCCACCGAAATCGGATGTGGCAATTCCAGTGCATCCAAAGTTGGGTACAAGCTTTTCTGAACCTTAGGATCAACAAAGGAATAGGTAATGGCCTCTTGGAAACCCAAACTCACCAAACGTTGCTTCATCAACATCAATGGCGTGATACGCTCCTGATGCTTAGACATTTGCAAGCTGGCACTGGGAGCCGCTGGCGGAATATTGTGATAGCCGTATACCCTGGCGACTTCTTCAATCAGATCTTCGGCAATGGCAATATCAAAGCGGTAACTGGGTACATCCACTGTCCAGCTATCCTGTCCGGTTTGTACATTTAAACCCAGACGCTGGAATATATCGGTCACTTTATCGGTATCAATCTGAATGCCGATCAATCTGTCCAGATTGGCGCGCTTAAGTGTTACCTGGCGCTCAGCAGGCAAGTCCGCTTCACTCACGGCCTCAACAACAGGGCCCGGTTGGCCACCCACAATGTCCAGCAACAGCGCCGTAGCGCGCTCCATAGCATCCCGCTGCAGTTTGGGGTCTACGCCACGCTCATAACGGTGTGATGCATCGGTGTGTAACCCATACTGACGTGCCCGACCTTTAATGGCATCGGGTGAAAAGAAAGCACTTTCCAGGAAAATATGCTTGGTTTGCGCCGTTACACCAGAGTGCTCACCACCAAAAATACCTGCCATAGCAAGCGCTTTGTGCTCATCGGCTATGACCAAGGTATTGTCAGCCAGTTCAACTTCCTGACCGTCAAGCAATACCAACTTTTCTTTATCTTTAGCTAAACGAACCTGCACCTCACCTTGCAGCACATCGTTATCGAAGGCATGCATAGGATGACCAAGCTCTAGCAATACATAGTTGGTTACATCCACCACAGGATCGATGCTGCGCACACCGCTGCGACGCAGACGCTCTTTCATCCAAGTCGGTGTTTTGGCCTGCATATCGACGTTTTCAATAACCCGACCTAAATAACGAGGACAAGCTTTAGGTGCCTGCAACACAATACTGCGTTGCTGCTCGATTTGCTCTGCAACCGGCGCTATCACCACGTTGCTAACAGGCAACTCATTTAGCACCCCAACTTCCCGTGCCAAACCCTTAATACCAAGGCAGTCTGCACGGTTAGGAGTTAAATCTACCTCAATGGTGACATCGTCAAGTTGCAGGTACTCTCGGATATCCTGGCCAATAGGCGCATCCAGTGGCAACTCAATAATACCGTCGTGGTCTTCAGATAAACCAAGCTCTGAAGCGGAGCACAACATGCCATGAGAAGGCTGACCACGCAGCTTGGCTTTTTTGATTTTAAAATCGCCGGGCAGTACGGCACCCACTACGGCCACCGCGACTTTCAGACCCAAACGGCAGTTGGGCGCACCACAAACGATGTCCAGCAGCGCTTCGCCGCCCACATTCACTTTGGTGACCCGCAATTTGTCGGCGTCTGGGTGCTGGCCACATTCCACCACCTCGCCTACTACCACACCGCTGAATTCGGGGGCAACTGCTTCCACGCCATCGACTTCCAGACCAGCCATAGACAGCTGCTCAGACAATTGTTCGGTGGAAATAGCAGGGTTAACCCATTCTCTTAACCACTTTTCACTGAATTTCATGCTGCTATTTATTCCTAGTTAAACTGTTTCAAGAAACGCAGGTCGTTTTCGAAGAAAGCACGCAAGTCATTAACTTCGTAGCGGCGCATCGTCAGGCGCTCAATTCCCATACCAAAGGCAAAACCGGTATAAACCTCGGGGTCAATGTTCACTGCCCGCAATACATTAGGGTGCACCATGCCACAACCCAGTACTTCCAACCATTTGCCACTACTGGTTCTGACATCCATTTCTGCAGATGGCTCAGTGAAGGGGAAGTAAGACGGACGGAAGCGAACTTCCAGATCCTCTTCAAAGAAGTTACGCACAAAGTCACTGAGAATGCCTTTGAGGTCGGCAAAACTGACGTTCTTGTCCACCATCAGGCCTTCCACCTGGTGGAACATCGGGGTATGAGTCTGATCGTAGTCATTACGATAAACACGCCCTGGTGAAATAATCCGAATCGGTGGCTTTTGCGCTTCCATGGTGCGAATCTGCACACCGGAGGTTTGTGTACGCAACATCAGATTAGGATTGAAATAAAACGTATCATGGTTAGCCCTGGCAGGATGATCTGCCGGAATATTCAGGGCATCAAAGTTATGAAATGCGTCTTCGATTTCGGGACCATGCTTCACCGAAAAACCCAGTTCAGCAAAGAAACTCTCAATCCGCTCGATAGTGCGGCTGACAGGGTGCAAGCCACCAGTGGCTTTGCCACGTCCCGGTAACGTGACATCCACACTTTCCTGTGCCAGTTTGGCATCCAGTTCCTGACGACGCAGCAACTCAGAACGAGCGTGAATCAATTGCTGAATCCCTTGCTTGGCTTTGTTGATCTGCTCACCGGCGGCGGGACGCTCCTCGGCGGACAGTTTCCCCAACCCCTTTAGCAGCTCAGTCAGCTTGCCTTTTTTGCCAAGGAATTCGACCCTGACCTTATCCAACTCGACCATATCGGTGGCGTTGGCCACCAATTCTGCGGCCTCTTTGCTTATGGCTTCAAGATCCATGTTTTCCTCAATTTCAATGCATCTGGCTACGCGCGGCCTCAAAAACGCCGCGCACAAAGAATAAACGCGCAATTCTACACGAAAGTACGTTTTTCCTGCTAGGTAAATGCACAAAAAAGAGCTAAAAATAAGAGGCTTAAAAGGTTCGACTGAATCGGACGGTCGCCTACGCAAAAATATTGTTAGTAAGGGGTAAATTAAGCGTAAACCTAAGTTCAACTTAGGGTTTAGGCATTTCGTCACATGGCCTGACCTGCCGGACTGAATTATATTATATAATCGATAACCCTATAGTCAGGGTTTGGCATGCCAGTTCTGCGTAGTTTGTATAGTTGCCGTAAGGCGCAATCCGGGTTTGTTGTTGTCGGCAAGGGGCCTTCCGTCCTTGCAGTATTGCCCCGGAATGAAGGAAGTGATCTGTTTTTATGAAAGTATATACAGCAAGGCAGGCGATTCTGAATCGACGTCAGCAGACGGTCGCCTATGAGTTGTTCTTCAGGGACGGCATTGAAAATGCGTTCCCCCGCCACGTCAAACCCGATGTGGCAACCAGTCGGCTAGTGTTAAACCAGCATTTGAATATTGGCTTTAAACACCTCTGTCGAAATAAAATGGCGCTGATTAATTTCTCTCAGCAAAGCCTGCTCGATCATTTACCCGCTCTGCTTCCACCAAGGGACATAGTGATCGAAGTGTTGGAGGATGTGGAACCCAATGACGAGATCTATCAGGCCTGTCGACAGTTATTCCACGCCGGTTATCGCTTTGCGTTAGATGATTTTGTTTACCATCCGGACTGGGAAAGATTTTTAAACTTTGCCAAGTTAATCAAGATTGATATCCGCCGAACCAGTCTGGACGAAGTAGCCAGTATTTTGCCCACCTTGCGTAATCGCAAGGGTGTGCGTTTCCTGGCCGAGAAAATTGAGACCCACGAAGAGTTTGAGCATGCAAAAGAGCTCGGCTTTGACTTCTTCCAAGGCTACTTTTTCTGCGTACCGGAAATGGTGGAGCATGCCGATATCGAAGCGCAGCATCATATGATTCTGGCCATCTATCTGGAAGTGCTGAAACCCAACTTTAGTTACAACAAACTGGCCTTGTATTTTGAACGAGACTTGTCACTGTCTTACAAGCTACTGCGATTTATCAATTCAGGCTTGTTTGAAGTCCGCGAGCCCATCAGTTCAATCAAGCAAGCCTTGATCTACCTGGGCGAAGAGCAAGCCAGAAAATTTATCTGTCTCATCGCAACCGCCCATCTGGGCGGTAACAATAAGCCTCTGGAACTGATCCGTATGTCGATTCTGCGGGCACGGTTTTGCGAACTGATTTGCAACAAGGTAGCCCCCAACCTGACAGATATGGCCTTTCTGACTGGCTTGTTTTCTCTGGTTGATGCCTTGCTCGGCCAACCAATGGAACAGGTATTGGCCAGACTGCCATTAGAAGAAGACGTCAAACAAGCCTTGCTGAACAAGCCAGGCATGCTTCACTCACTACAAGCCTTGGTAAAAGCTTATGAAAGTGGCGACTGGCTTAGCACACAAAAGCACAGCCAAGAATTAAAGATAACCGAAGAGACCCTACCCGATTTATACAGTCAGGCAGTCAAGTGGTCAGAAGACTTTGAGGCAAACACCTCGGCATAAAAAAGGGCGCGAAAATGCGCCCCGTTAAGATTTCAGCCTCAACACATAGCCCAAGGCACCGCACACTGCCGCCGCCTGCGCCTGAATACACTGCTCGGGCGTGGCCATGGCACTGTCTGGATACACCTCAGTAGTGGTGACATACAAGGCATCCGTCACCCCCGCACATAACCCTAACTTCTTGGTGTCGTAGTTCACTACACCTGGCTGCACCACAGGTGAGCCGATGAGCTGATTATTTTCATCGGCCTTGGCAATATGCGTCACCGCTTGCACAGCATCCAGCACCGCTCGTTGAAATTGCGGCACCGGGCTGAATGTGTCCCCCACCAGATAGAAGCCATCAGGAATGTTCCAGTTATCGTGGGTTTTACCCTCTCTGGCGGCCAGTGCTGGGCGAAACTCTGAATTATCTGTATCCGTGGTTTCATGCAAGTCGATATGCATGTTGATCTGCACATTCATCCTGGTCAGCCAATGCATCAAAGCAGCCGACTCCCCGGCTGGACTACCCACATAGAAGGAACGATTAGGATCAATGGCATCCGGATTCCATCTGTTGATAGTTTCATATCCCCAAGGGCTGATACAGGGCACGATCAGCAGATTTAAACGCCCCTGATAATCCGCTGCCTGGGTCTGTGCAAAACGTAATGCCCCCTGCACGCCGCTGGTTTCGTATCCGTGTACACCGCCGGTAATCAATGCAGTCGGCAAATTAGGCTGCCATTGGGCACTACGTAGGCCGTACAAACCATAGTCGCCATCGGCATATGTAAGCTGCCCATACTGCTCCACCTTAAAGACATCCCGCAACGCCAGAATATGCTGCTCTACCTCATCGGCATAAGAACGCTGTACCCTTTGCCTGGCTAACCAGGCGGCTTTTTCATGTGCTCCCCAGGGCTGTCCGGGGGTACCGATTGGATAAGAGTTTGAAGACATAAACTGCATGGCTCACTAACAATGGAATTTACATCCTAGCAAAATGTGCCTGACAGGCATAAGTCGTAATCGCAAAAGCTGGCCCGTATGCATAGAAATGCACCAATATGCCTTCCCTAGTGGCAGGGTGACAGCCCCCAAGGCATTCGCTAAAATAGCCGCCCTTTTTCTTTGGCCAACGCAACATGATTTCATCCGGTAAAGACGCCATTTATTCCAGTCCACTCGGACAAGTTTCTGATTTTCGCTTTGATGAAAATGTTGCCGAGGTGTTTCCGGATATGATCCAGCGCTCAGTGCCGGGTTACAACACCATAGTGGATGCCATTGGCCAAATGGCAGGTCGTTATGTTCAGGCCGGCACGCAACTATACGACTTGGGCTGTTCATTAGGGGCGGTAAGTCTGGCGGCCAGCCGGTATATTCAGGTTCCGGATTGTAAAATCATCGGCGTAGACAACTCCAAGGCCATGGTGGAGCGTTGTCAGCGTCATATCCAGGCATTTAAATCCGCGGTCCCTATCGAGGTAATCTGTGACGATTTGCAGAATGTCGCGATTCAGAATGCGTCTATGGTAGTGATGAACTTTACTCTGCAGTTTATTGAACCCGGTCAGCGCCAGGCGATTATTCAGGGCATTTTCGACGGATTAAAACCGGGTGGTATCCTTGTACTGTCAGAGAAAATTCGCCATCCGTCAGAACAAGGCAATGAACTGCTGATAGAACTTCATCACGAATTCAAACGCCGTAATGGCTACAGTGAACTGGAAATCAGCCAAAAGCGCACGGCACTGGAGAATGTGATGAAAACCGACAGTTTTGAAGAACATGCCAAACGACTGCAACAAGCCGGGTTCAGCGATGTGATCTTATGGTTTAAGTGCTTTAACTTCACCTCTATCGTGGCCATCAAGTAGGTAATCCATGCAACATTTTCAGGACTTTTACCGCCGCATTGCCGGCACCGACTTGTCTCCCTGGTTGGAAGTGTTACCCGCCCAGTTGGCCGAATGGCATAAACAGAATAAAACTGACCTGGATAAATGGCAAAGGTTGCTCGAAAAACTGCCCGCAATCCATCCAACAGATGTCGACTTGCTAAGCCAGGTTAGAGTGGGTAGTGACAGCGACGCAACCCCCTATGAGCAAAAACAGATTGTGGGGTTGTTGCAGCAATTTAAACCCTGGCGTAAAGGTCCATTTCATATTCATGGTGTGCATATCGATACCGAGTGGCGCTCAGATTGGAAATGGGACAGAGTACTTCCCCATTTAAGCCCATTAGCAGGACGTTCAGTACTGGATGTTGGCTGCGGCAGTGGCTATCACCTGTGGCGTATGCGCGGCGAAGGAGCCAAGCTGGCGGTTGGCGTTGACCCCTACCCGCTGTTTTTAATGCAGTTTATGATTCTTAACCACTTTATTGGCGATGATAGCGTATTTCAGCTTCCCGTCGGTATCGAAGCCCTGCCGGCACTAAAAAGCTTCGACACGGTGTTTTCCATGGGGGTACTGTACCATCGCAAGAGCCCTCTGGATTTTTTGCAGCAGCTTAAGAGTCTGCTCAGAAAAGACGGCGAATTGGTGTTGGAAACCCTGGTTGTAGACGGCGATGAACACACCGTATTACTACCGGGTGAACGCTACGCCCAGATGCGCAATGTGTGGTTTATTCCCAGTGTGGCAGCGCTGGAAAACTGGCTCACCAGAGTCGGTTTTAGTGATATCCGCACCGTGGATGTCTCCACGACCAGTGTGGATGAACAACGCAGCACCGAATGGATGCGCACCCATTCGCTGAAAGACTTTCTGGATCCCAATGATCTGAGTAAAACCATTGAAGGCTACCCTGCCCCTGTCCGAGCCGTCACTATTGCCAAAGCGTAAGAAAACATGCCCTGCTTGTTTTCTTACGTTCTTTCTACCAGTGACGTAAAAAGCTTAACGGGTAACAATACTCAGGTTGCATACCTTAGAAAAAGGCCATCAAAAAAGCGCCGGTAATAACCTCGATGTGATTCCAACCACCGACTTAAGAAAAATATCGATAAAGGTACGGCAACCCAACACAGCATCAAATTGACGGACGAATTAACATCATAGGGGAATACTGCAGAGATAAAGAAAAGCATCGGCATATGCAGTAAATAGAGTGAGAATGTGTGAGCAGAGGCTTCTTTAATCCATGTATTCGCTTTTTGACCCAGTTTGAAAAAGTTAGAGCTGCAAGTTAAATGATAAGCGCTAAATATATTCAGAAACACCACCATCCCAAGCAAATAGTCAGAAGCAAAGTGATCAGCAGGCTCAAGTAAAAACTTGTATACCCCATCATAAATATGTAGCGCTACGAAAGTGTTAACTTCAGACTGAACCTCGCCTCTTAAGAAGTAGAACAGGCCTAACAACGACATCAAATACAACCAAGCAGAGACGGAAAATGATAGCTGAACACGCTTTATTAACTTAAAACAGAGCACGCCCAAACACCACAAAGGCAAGTACAACAATATACTGGGCCCCATCAACATAAAGACAATCAGCATAAGACCGATTCTCTTTGGCCCTTTACTAAATACCGCTACGCCAAAAAAGAGGTAGTAAAGTACTTCATAGCCAATTGACCAGTAAGGTAGATTTGAAAAAAAGGGGGTCGCAATCCAGCTTTGATTGATAAACAAAAATGCAGAAAATACAGTCCATACAGGATCCCGCTGTTTCTCGTTAACTAGCTCAAATGCCTGACCGTTAATTTCCATCCCGAGGTAATAGAGAAACAAGGTTATCAGGATGGCAGGTAGGGCCACAGAATAAATTCTTGATAACCTGCTGACAGCATAGTGACTAAGGGTCTCTTTTTTTTCATATACGACGTACGAAATCACAAAGCCTGATAAGACAAAAAAGACGACAACAGCCTCATGACCAAAGCCCGCAACTTGCCACAACCATCCTCCAGCAAAAGCCGGCACATGTGAAACAAAGACGGCAACAGCAGCCAAAAATCGAATAAAATCCAGATATACCGAAAAACATCTATTCATAATTGAAACCCTAAACTGACAAATTAGAGCGGCTCGCTGCGTAGCAATCTACCTGGTTAGGCAACCTCTGGCGCCGATAAGGCTTTACTGTAAAAACCTGAAGGGTCAAAACAGCACACTCGTTTTTTGCCCGATGCCAACATATTGCAGGCATCATCAATGCGTTTTATGCGGGTTTTGGCTTGTTTGGCGGTGGTGATCCAATGCAACCAATCTACTCTGGCTAGGGTGGTAGTTGCCTGCCAGATAGCCAGCGCCTCAGGTGCACTGGCTAATGCTTGCTGAAAATCATCCGGCACCTCTGGCTCAGGTTCCTGGGCCACCGCCTGTATTTCAAATTCAACAATATCCCCCACATTCACAGCGGCAGCCAGCATTAATGGCTGTTCAAGCTTAAGCCAGTGGCTCTTTTGGCCATCAGGCTCCAGTTGCGCCGTAAAGCTATGGCTATTGATGCGCCCGTCTATACTGGTGCGCCCCCGTCTGGGCAGCTTTTGACTGACCTCAAGCGGCAGCACTACAAATGCCCACGCCTCACCGCCCGCCACTTTGGGGCGCAGCAATTCAGCGTGAAATTGTGATTTAGTCTCTTGCGTCATAAATCCTCCTGAATTCCCTATGGGAGCATATTTTCACATTGCGATTGGCCAGTCCTTTGCGAACTCAAGCTTAGTATTCGGCTGGGGTGTACAATCAACATACCCCATCGACAGCCTCACTTAAATACCCAACCTAAGATGTGCTTAAGCGATGCCACCTGATACAGATAGACATCAATCAGACCGCAATTTTCTTCAATATCTCATACCCATATCCAGACAGACTAACGCCATTCTAATGATTAAGGAACAATATGAGCCTGTCCATGCTCTTATCGATGAGCGCTTTTGCGCTGGTTGCCTCTATTTCACCTGGGCCGGTTAATCTGCTGTGTTTAAGTAGCGGCACCCGGTATCCACTCATTCAGGGATTGCAGTTTGTCACCGGCGCCACTTTGGGATTTTTGCTGCTTTTTCTCGCTATTGGTCTGGGCCTATACTCTGTCATGCAGGTTATTCCCGGCCTCAATGACCTGCTACGCTGGCTGGGCGCGGCATTTCTACTTTATCTCAGTGTGCAATTAATTAGGGATAACGGGCACTTAACCGATGACGACAAGCAAAAGGCACCCGGCTTTTTTACCGGTGCGCTGATGCAATGGCTGAATCCCAAAGCCTGGTTGGCTTCCGCATCGGGTATTGCCGCATACACCAGCGGTGAAGATCTTTGGCAAATCGCGGTTTTTGCCGGGCTCTACCTGCCTATTTGCTGGCTTTCACTGAGTAGTTGGGTTTATGCTGGCGCGTATTTACAGCGCCATATCCACCGGCCTCAAACATTGATACTCATTAATCGCGTGTTGGCTCTGTTACTCATATTCAGTACCTTGTACTTGCTGCTTGAGTGAGGACTGCCGGTACTGGTTGGGCGTTGCCGCCAGCAAGCGCTTAAAGGTTCGCTGAAAATGCGCCTGGTCAGCAAAACCCAGCTCCAAAGCGGTTTGCGCGATAGGCTGGCCCTGCTTTAACGCTCGCTGGCCTAGCTGTACCCGGCAGTTCAACAGATACGCATGTGGCGTTAGGCCAAAATATTGCTTAAAAGCGCGCACCAGGTGACCGGCACTGTAGCCAGATTGATCACATAAGCTATCCAAAGACACATCGTCCGTCGCATTCTCTTGGATATAATCCGCCAACTTTTGCAGTTTCACTGGTGTGACCGGGCAATGCGGCTCGCCACTGCCAGCCAATTCACAAAGTAAGGCGCAGAGGTATTCCACCACGGCAACTTGTTTGTCCAGCAATGCTCTGCTGTCGTCGAGCAGACAATTCGCCAGTTGGCAGTAGCCGTCATACCATTTGGGCTCGTTAAGCACCGAGGCCGTGATATCCTGCCAGTAGCACCTGTCCAGCAGGCCAGCTTCAAAGCGCAGCTTGGTCAGCCACTGGGCATCGACATACAGCATTAGATACCCCCAGGGATGTTCATCAACCGGGTTACAAGCATGTACCCAATGAGGATTCATCATGACTAGCGTACCGGCTGTGACCAGTACCTCTTTATTCTGATAAACAAAGGTGCTGCATCCTTCGGTAATCGCTCCCAACGACCACTGCAGGTGGCTATGCGGGGCATAACAAACTTTGCGCCCTTCCCTGACCACCCGCAGCTCCACAAAAGGCATTCGTGGGTCTCGCCAGAAAATTGGTCCATCCTTATCCGGCATATTCAGGCTCCTGTTGTGGTCATTGGGTTTAAGTATGTTGCAACACATTGATTAGCGTGCCTTGTGGGTCGCGAATATAGAAGCGGCGCACACCCCATGGTTCAGAGACCGGCCCGTACTCCAGGGTAATGCCTGCGGCGTTAACGCGGCTCAGCACCGCATCCAGATCATCCACTTCAATAGATAAATCCGGCACCTCAGTATCAGCGCCGCCTTGTGAAGCCAGGCTGATTTGTGTGGTCATGCTATTGCCGGCACTTAAAGTTTTGATCCAGCCATGATCCATCACCAGTTGCAGGCCAAAAACGGCGGTGTAAAATGCACAAGCCTCATCCGTATCCGGCACTGAGATATTGGCTACAATTCGCTTGACCGTCATTCTCCTGCTCCTGTTTGGTGTATTGATTGAACCCTAACATAGTCATCAGCAGAATTTGGAAACGCGTTACAAATTGTCTCGGAATTGATGGTACTGCGCGATAGCCTCAGGTAGGGAAAGATAAGGATTTTCAACATGCCCGGCCCCTTGGCTGTAACTATGCACCCAGTGTAGATTAGCCGGTGCACGGGCGTCTAATGCGGATAACAGTCCGCGAAACGCGCCTGTAATAATCGGGTTTTCTTCACCGCCCAGGCTCAGATACACAAATACCGGCGCACCTGTGATTTGCGGCAATCGGCTGGCAAACTCCTTGACCACCACGGAGTCGTCGTACCAAGCCGCCGGGCTAAAGGCAAAATAACCGCTAAACAGTGCCGGGCGAGTAGAAAGGGTATAGAGCACAAAACTGCCGCCAGCCGAAAAACCACTCAACACTCGGTTGTCACTCACCGCATAATGTTGCTCGATATAAGGTATCAGTTCGGTCTCAATAAAGCGCAAAAAACGGTCGGCCTGACCAAAGAGCTCAGGGCTGTTTAATTCAGCTGGTCGGGCTTCAATATTCACCTCACGTCGTGCGTAAGGTGGTACCAGATCGCGATTGCGACTGTCGCTCCATACCAGGTTAGGAACAGCCACCACAATACTATCTTGGGCTTTTTGCTGCGCGGAAAACTCGCTTAATAGTTCATCCCAACGAGCCAAGTTGAAATTACCATCAGTTTTGATCACCAATGGATATCGCTTGGTACTATCATAATTATTAGGTAGGCGGATAAATAGCTTGCGCTCTTCGTCCAGCACGTTGGAATACAGGGTTACATCAATAAAATCTGAGGTGTAATCCTGAATATAGCGCTTAAAGCCAATACCCACAGCAATCAGCAGAATGAGCCCAATAATGCCATACACATACTTCCAGGCTATCCGTCGCATATATTGCTTATTGCCTTTTTCCCGGCTGTTTTTCCAGCAGCGCTTTGATACTGTTCACCACCAAATCCGGATCAGCAATATGCAAGTGGTGTTGGTCTGATTCTGAATAGACCACTTGCGCCACCGTTGAGAGCTTCAGAAAATTCACCTCGGCGTTTTCATATAACCGAGCCATTTTCGCGGCAATATCCGCTGGCACAAATTCCGGGTCATAAGGCTTGTCGTCCTGCTTTGCGCGCAGAATGATCAGTGGCTTGTGGCCAAATCCGCTGAACGCAGATAGCTGCTGGTAACTTTTTATATGGTCGACATTTTCAGGCACCCGTGCAAATAGCGGGTCATGCACACTTTGCTCAAAGTGATAGAAGCGCATCAGGTCCTGATTATCGCTGTGAAAATCTTTCGGCCAACGGGTGCCCATAGTGTGGAAGTAGCCAAAAGGTGGCGGATCAATCCATACCGCGCCCAACACATTGTCGGGATAGCGCTGATGGTAAGCGCTGATAACGTAGGATGCATAAGAACCACCGGCAAAATAATAAGGTGGCTGCACCGCCCCTGCGACTAAGAGTTTTTGTAAACGCTCAGCCATATCATTAACGGTAAAGGGCACCGGCCCTTTTTCACTTTTTCCCAGACCGGCACGGTCATATAAACAAATGCTAAATTCATTCTGCAGGCGTTGAATATTCGCCAGCCACACTCCGTCTGAACCAGCGCGGCCAAAACCTTGTTCCAATATCAGTATGGGTTTGTCACTTTCATAGCATTCCAGATACAGACTAAAGCCACCAATATCGTAAAGCCCCGACTTAGTGGGCGATATCTGTGGCGCATTGGCCGTTACCTTTGCACCAAACAGCATAAACGCTATCAGGGTATATCTTTTCATCTGGCTTCCTTGTATCTATAAAGCTTGCCATTGAGCTTATTCACCAATACAGCCTCCAGCTGAAGACTTAGCCCATTTGGGCAATGCGGATTTATAGGAATGGCTGGTTGGCTTAAGCGCCTGACGATTATTGCTATCAAAGCTGCCCAGCACCAACGCCACCACCGGCGCGTCGTCTATGGCGCCAAGGGTGCTGCCACACTGAGGGCAAAAACTGCGACTGGAATAATCAGAAGAGCGCCACAATGCCGGCTCACCGCCTGGGCCATCCTAGGTGACCTGCTCTTTGGCAAATTCCACCCAGAACTGGCGAACAGAGCCACTATGACGCTGACACATTTTACATGAACAGCTATGGGGCTTTTGCGGTGTGCCGACAGCGGTAAATCGAATGCTCCCGCACAAACACCCTCCCTGGTAAATTGTTGCCATTTTTCCTCCTATCCAAGCACTCACCGGTGCCGCAACCTCTTTTACCCTAACAGGGTCTATCCAAACAAAACAATAAGTTATTGTGTTATATGCACTATTGATAATAGAGCTATGGTCTGCACACGCTGCCATGGTGACCTTTTTGGTATTAAGAGCGGCCCAACGGCCATAAAAAAGGCGGCCCGATGGCCGCCTCAATTAGTCTCTGTGTTTAGTGCTCATGCACCCAGTGCAGTGAGCGGGCCTTGGCTTCCAGATTTTGCTGGGTTTGCACCGGCATACTCTGAAGATTACGGTTTTCAAAGAAAAACGCCTTGCGCTTGGCTTTACTGCCCACCTCGTTCATGGTTTTCACATCATAAATGCGGCCGTTAAGCACGGTGTAATCCACATATTCAGAGCGTTTAAGGTCGCTTAGCACATTGCCGTCTATCACCACCATATCGGCCAGTTTACCAACCTCCAGGCTACCTATGTCTTTATCCATGCCCAGGTGTTTAGCACCGTCTATAGTACCGCCACGTATGGCCTCCCAAGGGGTAAAGCCGCCCTGCTGCATATGCCACAGCTCCCAATGGGCGCCCAGCCCCGGGCGCTGACCATGGGCACCGATATGCACGCTGACCCCGTTGTCACGCAGCTTTTTCGCGTAAGCGGCTACATCAAAGTGGTGGTATTGCTCATCCGGCGCGGTGGGGCGGCGAATGGCGCGGCTATCCAGCATATAATGCGGGGTATAACGCAGCAGGCGCTCGTTCTTCCACACCTCGGTTTTATCGTACCAATACTCTTCACCCATAATAGTGCCCATGGTCACCACAAAGGTGGGGGTGTAGCCATAGCCCGATGCAGCCCAAAGCTGAGTTACATCAGAATAGGCATTAGACAACGGGATGGAGTGTTCAAGACCGGTATGGCCGTCCACCAGCATGGTCATATCCAACAGGAAGCGCCCTGCCCCTTCCGGCACCACCATCATGCCCAGATCCTTACCGGCGGCAATAATCTGCTGACGCACATCCCGGCGCGGCTGGTTATAGCTTTTCACCGAAATCGCACCGACGTCTTTTAGGCGCTGCAAATGGAATTTGGCATCACCGGCATCATCAAAAATGGCTTTGATGGAGGGCCAGTTGGCGCCATATAAAATGGTGCCGGTGGAATAAATACGCGGGGCGATGATCTCGCCAGCCTTTTGCATTTCGGACGCCGAGAATATTTCGGTGGTGTCGTTAGATGGGTCGTGAATAGTGGTTACCCCAAAGGCCACATCGGCAAAGTTACGCCAGTTCTGACGCGGGATAATTTCATCACTGCCTTGCGAGCCATGCGCATGGGCATCAATCAGCCCCGGGATCACTGTCTTGCCACTGATATCCAGTACCTGGGCGCTACGCGGGATCTCCACTTCACCCTGCTTACCAATGGCCTTAATGCGGTTGTTCTCAATCAGCACCACACCGTTTTCAATCACTTCCTGACTGTTGTTGGCATCGCGCATGGTTACCAAACGCCCGCCCACCAGGGCTTTTAGGCCACCCGGCTTATCCGCTTTATGTTTAAACGACAGATCAATCCCTTCACTAACCGGCTCAGGTAAGGTCTCAGGAGCACCGTCGACAAAACTAAAGGCCTCTTTTAGTTCACGTTCAAACAACAGCGGCCCATGGTGCCAACTTAAAGCCTGATTGTCGGCCCGCCAGGTCAGAAACTCACCGGCGCGGCTGGATACCTGCTTAACCGGCAGTGAGCTCATGGTTGGTCCCACCGTTAACAGCTTGCCGGTCTCGGCATAGGGTGCAATATAGGCATTGTACTGATAGGTAAAGGCCAGCCACTTACGGTCGTGAGATAAACGGAACTCCACCGCCTGGTCGCCACCATCGAGGTGTTCACGCTTGTCTTTACCGTCCAGATTAACGCTTACCAACTTGGTATTTGTGGAGGAAGGCTCGGTAAAATATACCCGGCTGTTATCACCGGCAAAATGCGGTGCAGAGCCACTATTCACCAGCTTGCGGTTTTCACCACTTTTGATATTCGCCAGATAAATTCCAGGCTCCAGCGACCACTCAGGGCTTAGCAGATAACCGCCCGTGAACTTACGATACACCACTTGGCTGGCGTCTAGGTTAAAGCTTGGCTCGGCATAATGGCCGGGCTGCGCGCTCACCACTTTGCTGCGCCCGCCTTTGGCAGAAATCACCCTGACCTCACCCAGTTCCTGGTCATTCCAGGTGGTATACACAATGGATTTACCGTCATTACTAAAGCGTGGATAAAACTCGTCATGCTCGTCCTGACGGGTCAAACGTTTGAGCTTGCCGCTTTTAAGGTCTTTGATATACAGCTTGCCCAGGGCCTGGAACAAGGCGGTTTTGCCGTCAGGCGAGGTTTGCGCCCAGCGGATCATTTTCACATCAAATTCATCCGGTGCCACATCTACCGGGAAGCGCAGCGCCTTGGCAATCTGCTTTTCAACCTTAACGTCTACCGGCACTTGGGCCACTTCCTTACCGCTCATATTGATTTTATGAAAGGTGCCGCCAGTCCAGTACAGGATCTCTTGGCTATCTGGCGTCCAGTCAAAATACGCAAAATAGCCTTCCGAACCAAAGCCTTCCTGCATGTCCCGCTCAAGCTTATCGGTCAGCAGGGTTTCACGCCCAGAGGTTAGGTCCATTACAAACAAGCCGGTGTTTTCTCTTACCCGGCGCACAAAAGCCAGGTGTTTGCCATCCGGTGATGGCGTAGGTACTACCGCACCGCCAACCCCGCTCACCAGGGTAATCTCCTCCCCGGTTTGTCGGTCATAACGGCGAATAGCGAAAATGCTTTTCAGCGGGTCGCGGTTATATTCAAACAGGCCACCTGCGCTCATATCCTTGGTGTAGTAGATATAACGGCCATCCGGGGAAAAGACCGGGTCAGCCTGGTTTTGCTGCTCGGTTTTGCCATTGTCCCGCTCTTTAATGGGCAGGCCGCTGCCACCGCTATGATGGAATAGCCAAATCTCTCCGGCCGGGATACTGCGGGTAGAAACCTTACCTATGGTCGCCGCAATATACTGGCCATCCGGGCTCCATTTAGGGGAATGCACCACATCTTTTTGTACTTTAGTGACTTGCTTAAGATCGCTGCCGTCCAGCTTCATGGTCCATACATTGGTATTGCCATCGCGGTCGGAAATAAAGGCAATACGCTGGCCATCCGGGCTAATGGCCGGATGCACGTTAAAGGCCAGATCATTAGTCAGCGCCTTAGCGCTACCGCCTTTGATATCGCTGATATACAGGTCGCCCAGCATATCAAACACAAACTGCTTACCATCGGGGCTGATATCCAAACTCGACCAGGTGGTTTGATTAGTACTGATGCTGACGCTGGTCATCTCCAGCGGCGGATTTAACACATCCCACTTGGGCTCTTTGTCTTTGCCATCGGCTTGTTCAGCCATCAGAGCGGGGCTGCCCAGTCCCATTATCAGGGCCAAAGCGATAGGGGTAAGTTTTCCTGTTGTCATAGTGCCTCTTGTCGTTATCTTTTTATGTTGTTGTAAATCCATCATGCCAGACCTTGCTGGCAGGTCATAGCCAAAGCACTGTTGTGCCACACAAACATCTTAGACGCCTAGCCAGACACGGCCAGCTTACGGGTAAATGCGGCCAGTTTTTTAACACGGCGCAGGGGTTTACCACCAAGAACGCCAAGCGCCACGAAGGTTTAATACAGAGGAATATGATGGCTGGGTAGTAACTGGAAAATCGGTTAATCAGGGCGAGTAGATTGTGCGTCCTGCCCGCTTTAAATACTGACTTCGTTTTCCTTGTATTGAGTTATCGATGCGTGTCCGTTAACGCGGGGGAAGTCCAGTCCGATTTGAGTTGCTTTGTTATATAGCATTGCACTTCGCCACATAAGGTCGCTCACCATAAAAGTTGCCGGTTCTGACCGGAAACAACAAAGCTATATCTGAACCTTCATTGTTTAAAATGAAAAAATATGTACATTCTTTTCCGCTATATGGGCCAAAACTGATCTCTTTAACACTTTTGTTCCGCTTCAGTTCTAGCCTCTCCAATCCCAAAGGTGAGTCGCATTTTGCTGGTAGGGGCCAATCTTGGGAAAGCGTTAAGCCCGAAATAGTAACAGTCTCACTATGAACGTTAATCCTAGCAGTAAAAGAACGCTCTTCAGCCATATGGAGGGCAACTTCACATGCATACTGTTCAGCCCGGGACTCGACAGCGGCAAACGCCAAAATTCCAAAAATCAGAATAGATGCTTTCATGCCATGTAACGCCTTGGTCAGTGGACCAGTGTAGTGGAGCGAATTTTATGGTAAAAAGAGCGAAGCGATACCATAAAATTTGCGGAGCGTAACTGGTTCCACTGCTCCAACTTGTTAAGCCCTATTACGCTAAATATGTGACAAGAAACTGCGTGATACCAGAAATCATAAGCTTTACATCGTCTGCGGTGAATTCACTGCTTTTTCCATGTGCTGCACTATTTCTAATCCCAGCATAGGACGTTATTTGCTTCTGAACGATTTTGTTGAAAACTCCAGCTTTTGCCAAATCAGAATTCATTTTGTCGAGTTTTCCGTGAGGAATACTCTCTTTATCACACAAATCCCTTAAAGCTGTCTCCAATACTGTGCCTGCAATAACCGCAGAAGCCACATAGTATCCAGATCCTAGAAGCTCAGATGCCTGCTCTAACTCGCTATCGAATACTTCCGCCTGAATTAAATTCTTGTATGAGTTTAGGTATCCACCTTCAAAGTCATTCTTTGTTGCAAGGAACACAGCGCCCATTTCCTTGCATCTTGAAAAGCTCCCAGACCATCCACTACCGCCTTCAGCCTTTTCAAAAGCCTTGTAGTGCTCTGAGTCAGTTCCACAAGACTTATTTATTAAATTCTTAGCTTTGATACACCATTGCAAAAATTTCTCGTTATCTACCTGCTCGGAACTTCCGAACATCTCGGAGTAAGTGGAATACTTAGTAGATATAACTGCTACATGCTCAGCCTCTAGTTCATCAAACCTTTTTTGAAGCTTATTACTCATAGAACTCCCCAATCTGAATTCGGCGTAACAGTGTATTACTGTGAATTCGCGTTATACTGCACAGTGAAAGACGCCAAGAAGTCACAGTTTCCATTGATTTTTCCCATACTAACAACAGCTTAGCAAAGCTTGCTAGCTCTTTTAGCGCCCCCCACATTGGGGAAAGCGAGAATTGGGATTTATATAGGTCTCTGTATGTCCAAACCTTTGGATATAAATGTCATAAAATTCAACAGTATGTAGCCAGTCAAAATGTGGCTGGTTGCTGGAAGACCTGACGCTTATCAAACAGACTGATGCAGCCCTTAAGCGGCCCAAGCCGCTTTGACCCCCGCTAAAAATTGCCATTCAGTTCAGGGCACTGCAAAAAGCTGAGTAATTTGCTGGGAACAAATTGAGTAGAAAAAGCGTTATAAAAAAGAGAGGTTATGTTCCACAAATAAGGCCGCAAAGACCATTTCTTCTTATCCCTCTTCGTGTTCTTTGTGCCCTTCGTGGTAAATACGCTTTTAGCCTAACTGCTAGAAATCGATAACTACCAATCCCCTGCTTTAACCCGATCAGACTCCCTCGCTTCAATCCAGTGTTCGCCTTGCTGGGTATGTTCCTTTTTCCAAAATGGAGCGCGGGTTTTCAGTTGGTCCATTAAGAATTCGCAGGCGGCAAAGGCGCTGCCACGGTGTTTGCTGGTGACACCCACAAATACAATTTGCTCGCCTAAGCCAAGTTTACCTACCCGGTGAATCAGCCGGACTCGGCCCAAGTCCCAGCGCTGTCGCGCCTCATCCACCAGTTCACTAAGGGCTTTGCTGGTCATGGCCGGATAATGCTCAAGTTCCAGGGCTTGTACCTGTCGGCCCAGATTGTTATCCCGCACTAAACCGACAAAATGCACCACCGCCCCATCACTTTGGTTATTGGCAGTTAGCGCCTGATATTCAGCGGCCAGATCAAAGTCCTGCTGTTGCACCGAAATATGGTTTTGCTGTGGCGCGTTAGTCATTGGTCTTTTGCTCATATCAACTTACTGATTAACCCAAGCTCAGCCACCGGTCACTGGCGGGAAAAAGGCCACTTCGTCGCCGCTGTTCAGGGCGCAGTCTTCATTGACCAGGGTTTGATTAACCGCTACCAGGGCTTTATCCGAGGCTAAAAATTCCTGCCAGGACTGACCTTTTTGCGCCAGTTGCGCACGAAGTTCAGCAATATTGCGAACATTTGCTTCCAACTCCAGGTTGGCGCAGCCTAATACTTCGCGAAGTTGAGCGAAAAACAATACCTTAATCATGCCAGCTCCCCTGCCTGCCAGTGACCGGTTTTACCGCCGTGTTTTTCTAAAACCCGTATTCCTTCAATGACCATGGCTGGATCCACCGCTTTGCACATATCAAATAAGGTCAACGCCGCCACACTCACGGCGGTCAGGGCTTCCATTTCTACCCCGGTTTGACCGGCAAGCTTACACATAGCAATGACTCTAACCCGGCTGTGCTTGGGCTCTAACTCAAAGTCCAGTTGCACTTTGGAAAGCATCAAGGGGTGGCACAAGGGGATCAAACTGGCAGTTTGCTTGGCGGCCTGAATACCGGCGATACGGGCCACGGCAAATACATCGCCTTTGGCATGTTCACCGGCACTTATCATCTGCAAGGTATGCGCTGACATGCGAATATAGCCTTCGGCCCAGGCGGTGCGTTGACTAACCGCTTTGTCGGTAACATCCACCATACTGGCTTCACCACGACTGTTAATATGACTTAGCTTACTCATTGATAACGTCTTTCCAATTTCATTTCTGGCGTATTCCACAGGCACTGGGGTTTAACCATCCCACACAACCTATCAGCCACCTAACATAGCCAAATGGCGGGTCGCCCCGGTATAGCCTTTATCTAACCAATGGCTGGCATCTTTTTGCCCTAATAAATCACGCAGGCGTTGTTGCAGGGCCGCCACATCACCGGCTTGCATCAAGGGGCGAATATCCAGCCCTTGCTCGGCAAATAAACATAAATGCAGCTTACCTAACGCGGACACCCGTAAACGGTTACAACTGGCGCAAAAGTCTTTACTGTAAGGCATAATAAGACCAATCCGACCTGCATAATCAGGGTGCCAGAATTCTTCCGCCGGCCCTGCGGTGTTGGGCCTGACCACAGATTGCCAGCCTTGCGCCAGCAGTTGCTGTTTAATGGGCTGACCGGATACATGGTTATCATTAAAAAAGGTTTGATTGTCGCCGGTTTGCATCAATTCGATAAATCGCAGGGTGAGCGGCGTGGTTTTCAGCCACTGCAAAAAGCCATGTAACTGACCTTCGCCATAAGGTTTAAGTAAAACGGCGTTTACTTTCACCTTCAAGCCTAAAGCCGTAGCCTGTTCCAGCCCGGCTAAAATCTCACGCAATTTATCATGGCCGGTAATGGCAGCGAACTGTCGTGGATCCAGGCTATCAATACTAACATTTAGTGAGGTTAACCCGGCTTGCTGCCAGCTTTGCACTTTGGATTGTAGCTTAAAACCATTGGTGGTCAGCGCCACTTCATCAATGCCCTGTGTATTGGCACATAAAGCAATAATGTCGGTAAGATCTTTACGCAGCGAGGGTTCGCCGCCGGTAACGCGGATTTTGCGGGTACCTAAGCCTGCAAAAGCTCGTACCAGGGTTTGTATCTCATTTACCGCCAGAAAATCCCGGTCGCTGTCACACTGATACCCCTCAGGCAGGCAATAGTTGCACCTGAAGTTACAGACATCCGTAATAGACAGCCGCAAGTAACGAAACCTGCGCCCGTACTTGTCGATGAGCTTATTTTCGTTCTGCATGTTACCTTTCCAAACATGGGAGGCTGCTTGATTTCTCGCACAACCCTGGCAGGTACTAGACCTGCGGCCAAAGAATCATGCCAAAAGGTGTAGACTCAGAGGCTCGGTAGTATTTCAGACCTGCATTCTAGAGGTCTTCTTTCGCTCAGCATAGCGCAAAGGGGTTTACATTACCTATAAAACCCTTACAGCCGAGAGGAAGTATTTGCGTGATATAACGGCGAGGTAGAAAAAAGCCCGGGGGTTCACACAAACCCCGGGCCTTGTTGCAAGAGCATTGGCGCATTGCCTGCTTTATATTCCCCGTCGGCAAATGCCGTAGGAAAAGTGGCGGTATCTTATTTTAACCTTGGCCTTGCCATTATTGTTGTTGTTTCGAGCCGGTGTTGTTGTTTCGAGCCGGCCTATTCCTGGCAGGTCAGTTCTTCGCATCCAGCGATAGCGTCGTACCGTTCCACTTGTTGCGCCTAGAAGTTAGCAGACTTAATGCCAACTTTACTTTTAACTATAAATCAATAACTTGTAGAATTTGGGCCGGATAAATGAATATCTATGCTACTCGCAACGGTGCAAGCTTGCCCCATGCTTGTGCAACCCGCTAAACCAAACCGCCTAATGGCTTTCGCCGGTGAGGAATTCCTTCGCTTCCGTCACCTGAAGCAGGGTTTGGCAGCTTAAACGAAATTTCATCCTCAGGCCCCGCTGGCTGTGGTATAAAAGCGCCCCGACGTTTTGTATTCCCAAGCGATGAACCTTAGCCACGAAATTCGTCAACTTACCAAACTGGCCTGGCCATTACTGATAGCCCAGGTTACCCAAACCCTGATGGGGGTTTCAGACACTATTATGGCTGGGCGCGTATCTGCCACCGATATGGCTGCCGTAGCCATAGCCGCCAGTGTGGTGATGCCGCTGCTGTTTTTCCTGCAAGGGATTATTCTGGCGTTGCCGCCTATTGTGTCGCGACTCAATGGCTCGAAAAAGTTTGACGAAATCCCGGAAAAAGGCCAGCAAACCTTGTGGCTGGCGTTAATGCTATCCCTGCCTTTGGCCATTGCAGCATTCTTTATTCCCAGCCTGCAAGGCAAGCTCAGCATGGAGCCTGAACTGCAGCGCATTACGCTGGAATATATTCAGTATCTGTTGTTCGGCGCACCGTTTTTTGCCGTGTATCAGGTATTTCGCCAATATTGCGAAGGCTTGTCGGTTACCCGCCCCAGCATGGTGATTATGGGTATTGGCCTGCTGGTGAATATTCCCGCCAACTATATTTTTATTTATGGCGAGTTTGGCGTACCCGCCTTTGGCGGTGCCGGCTGTGGTATTGCCACGTCCTTGGTATTTGCTGCCATGATGTTCAGTACTTGGCTGTACCATCATTTTGCGCCCTCAATGCGCCGTTTCCATATGTTCCAGCAGTGGTATGCACCGCGCTTTGACGAAATAAAAGATATTTTAAAGCTGGGCGTGCCTATTGCCATGACCATCCTCTTTGAGGTGTCTTTATTTGCTGTGGTGGCCTTGCTGCTGGCCCCTTACGGTGCAACCGTGGTTGCTTCTCATCAGGTCGCCCTTAACTTCTCCTCGCTGATGTTTATGGCGCCATTAAGCATCGGCCTGGCACTGGCCATCCGCGTGGGGCACTTGCTCGGCGAAGATCAACCGG
Organism: Bowmanella pacifica; assembly: GCF_014645355.1. Classification (GTDB taxonomy): domain Bacteria; phylum Pseudomonadota; class Gammaproteobacteria; order Enterobacterales; family Alteromonadaceae; genus Bowmanella; species Bowmanella pacifica. The sequence continues at coordinate 195,341 of NZ_BMLS01000006.1, forward strand.
ATAACGCCAAACTCGCGGTACAAGGTGCCTGGCTGGTAGGCATTTGCTCAGCTACCTTTACTGCCTCGGTATCCTTTTTACTGCGCTATCAAATTGCCGGGCTCTACAGTGGCGACCAGCAAGTGGTGCAGATGGCAGCGGATTTGATGTTTCTGGCTGCCCTGTTCCAATTCTCTGATGCGATTCAGGTGATCTCAGGCTGCGCCCTGCGCGGCTATAAAGATGCCAAGGCCATGTTCTATATCAGCTTTGTTTCCTACTGGGTGATTGGCCTTAGCACAGGCTGTATTCTGGGGCTCACCGACTGGATAGTACCGAGAATGGCAGCCACCGGATTCTGGATTGGCTTTATTGTGGGTCTGACCGCTGCAGCCATTTTGCTGGGCTGGCGGCTTGCCTATATTCAGCGGGTGCAAAAACAGCAGGTTGCGCTGTAATACTAGCCAGCCTGCCATTTTTATTAGGGAGAGCAATATGCACTATGTGCTGATCTACCATCTGTCAGAAGATTATCTTGCGCGCCGCCCTATGTATCGAGATGCCCATATCCAGCAAGCCAATGCCGCGACCATGCAAGGTGCGTTGCTGGCCGGAGGAGCTCTGAGTGACCCCACCGACTAGGCCATGCTGCTGTTTAAGGCCGACAACATCGACGTGGTTGAAGACTTTGCCCGCCAGGATCCTTATGTACAGGCCGGGCTAGTTACATCCTGGCAGGTGCGGCCCTGGAACATTGTTATCGGGGCCGGATTGCCTGCCATTCACTACGACTAATACCGGGGGCGCTGCCCCCTTACGCGTTTTTCACCACATCGACAAAGTATTCTTCAACGCCATTCACCGTTTCGCGCACTAAACCATGCACGTCGGTTTCAAAGCCGGGGAAGCGGCGATTAAATTCACGCACAAACTTCAGATAGTTCACTATGGTTTTGTTGTACCGCTCGCCAGGGATAAGCAGTGGGATCCCCGGTGGATAAGGGGTGACCAGCATTGCAGTAATCCGCCCTTCCAGTTCGTCAATAGACACCCGCTCCACATTACGATGGGCCATATGTGACCAGGCATCGGCCGGCGTCATGGCCGGAATAAAGTCAGATAAATACATATCTTTGGTGATGCGAGCCACATCAAACTCTTTGTAAACCTGATGGATTTGCTGGCATAGATCCTTCAGCCCTACCCGCTCGTAGCGAGGATGCTTAGCGGCAAACTCCGGCATAACGCGCCAAAGTGGCAGGTTTTGGTCATGATCGTCTTTAAACTGCTGTAATTCAGTGACCATGGAATTCCAACGGCCCTTAGTAATGCCGATGGTAAACATAATAAAGAACGAATACAGGCCGGTCTTTTCGATAATAATGTTATGTTCGGCCAGGTAGCGGGTGACAATAGCGGCCGGAATACCAAGGTCATCAAAGCGCCCGTCCATATCCAGCCCGGGAGTGATAATCGTTGCTTTAATGGGGTCAAGCATATTAAAGCCGGTGGCAATATTGCCAAAGCCGTGCCATTCATCCGACTCTTTGATTACCCAATCATCCTGCTTAGGCTCGCCGTCGCCAGGCAATTCATCCGGCCCCCACACCTTAAACCACCAGTCTTCACCAAACTCGTCATCCACCTGACGCATGGCATGGCGAAAATCTATGGCTTCGGTCAGTGACTCCTGTACCAGGGTACGGCCACCGGGCGGCTCCATCATGGCCGCTGCCACATCGCAAGAGGCGATAATGGCGTATTGCGGACTGGTGGAGGAATGCATCAGATAGGATTCATTAAAGCGGTGTTTATCCAGCTTACGGGTATCACTGTCCTGCACCAGAATTTGTGAGGCCTGAGAAAGGCCAGCCAGCAACTTATGGGTAGACTGTGTGGCGAAAACTAAGGGATCGCTTGAACGAGGACGGTCCTGGGCAATGGCATGCATATTATGATACAGCTCATGGAAAGCCGCGTGAGGCAGCCAGGCCTCGTCAAAATGCAGCGTATCAATACTATCCCCCAGCACGCCTTTTATCTCTTCCACGTTATAAACAATGCCATCGTAGGTACTTTGGGTGATGGTCAGAATTCTGGGCTTTTTATTAGCCGCATTACGGGCAAAAGGATTGGCAGCAATCTTTTTAGCGATGGTTTCAGGCAAAAACTCTGACTTGGGGATAGGCCCGATAATGCCGTAATGGTTGCGTGTCGGCATTAAAAACACTGGAATGGCACCCGTCATAATAATGGAGTGCAAAATGGACTTATGGCAGTTTCTGTCCACCACCACGATATCCCCGGGCGCGACGGTGCTGTGCCAAACAATCTTGTTGGAGGTGGAGGTACCGTTAGTCACAAAGAACAAATGGTCACAGCCAAAGATTCTGGCGGCGTTTTGTTCACTGTCCGCGACCGGGCCGGTATGGTCAAGCAGTTGGCCTAGTTCGTCCACCGAGTTACAAACGTCGGCGCGGAGCATATTCTCACCAAAAAACTGATGGAACATCTGCCCAACCGGGCTTTTCAAAAAGGCTACCCCACCTGAGTGGCCTGGGCAGTGCCAGGAATAGGAGCTGTCACTGGCGTATTCCATCAGCGCATTGAAAAACGGTGGTGCCAGGGCGTTCAGGTATTTTCTCGCCTCTCGAATAATATGCCTGGCAACAAACTCCGGCGTATCTTCAAACATATGAATAAAGCCGTGTAACTCGCGCAAAATATCATTAGAGAAATGCCGTGCGGTTTTGGTTTCGCCATATAAAAAGATGGGAATATGGGCATTATGGCGGCGAACTTCGCGAATAAAGCGCTTAATTGCCATCAGTGCCTTGGCCACAGTTTCATCGGTGCCATCTTCAAATTCTTCATCATCAATAGACACAATAAAGCAGGACGCCCGGCTGGATTGCTGAGCAAAGGAGGTTAAATCACCGTAGCTGGTAAACCCCACCACCTCCATACCTTCTTTATCAATAGCCGTGGCCAGGTCGCGAATAGCGGAGCCGGAGATATTTTCAGAACGAAAGTCTTCATCAATGATGACAATAGGAAAACGAAACTTCATCGAGGCACCCAAGGACAATAAATGATGGTGCCCAGTATAGCCTTGTCTGTGATTTTTACAGATAGCTCTTGGGTAAGTATTTAATATATTTGCATAAAAAAGCGGAGCACTGGGCTCCGCCTGAATATAAAAATCTAGCAGATTTCCACTGCCATGGCCGTGGCTTCGCCGCCACCAATGCACAAAGAGGCCATTCCACGTTTAAGACCACGGTTTTTCAGGGCATGGATAAGCGTGACCAAAATACGGGCTCCGGATGCCCCAATGGGGTGACCCAGCGCACAGGCACCGCCATTCACGTTAACCTTGGCTTCATCCAGATTAAGCTGGCGAATAGCCAACATGGTCACCATGGCAAAGGCTTCGTTAATCTCGAACAAGTCCACCTCACTTGCCTGCCAACCCAACTTATCCAAAAGCTTCTGCATGGCGCCAACCGGGGCCACAGTAAAATTTTCAGGCTCGATTGAATGGGTACTATGGCCAACGATTCGGGCCAGCGGTGTTAAGCCTTTCGCCAGTGCATCTGACTCACGCATCACTACCAGCGCCGCCGCACCATCAGAAATGGAACTGGAATTAGCGGCCGTGATGGTACCGTCTTTTTTAAAGGCCGGCCTGAGGTTGGGGATCTTTTCAGGCATGGCGTTACCTGGCCCTTCATCCTGCTTCACCTCAACCTCTCCTTTGCGGGTACTGATAGTAACGGCGCAAATTTCATTAGCAAAGGCACCAGACTCGATGGCCAGCTTGGCCTTGGACAAGGATGACAGCGCAAAAGCATCCATGTTTTCGCGGGTCAGATCTTCTTTATCTGCCGTGTCCTGAGCAAAACATCCCATGGCCTTGCCATCGTAGGCATTTTCCAGGCCATCTAACATCATATGGTCCAATACCTGGCCATGCCCCATACGGTAGCCACTTCTGGCTTTAGGCAGCAGGTAAGGCGCATTGCTCATGCTTTCCATGCCACCGGCTACAGCGACATTAATGGAACCGGCTTTAATCAAGTCATGGGCCAGCATCACGGCTTTCATCCCTGAGCCGCAGACTTTATTGATGGTAGTCACGCCAGCAGACAGAGGTAACCCGGCTTTAATGGCCGCCTGACGCGCAGGCGACTGCCCAAGCCCAGCCGGTAAGACACAGCCCATAATCACTTCTTCAATGTGCTCACTGCCCACGTCGCCCACCGCAGCGCTAATGGCGTTGGCACCAAGCTCAGTGGCACTTAATGACGACAGGCTGCCCACAAAGCCTCCCATCGGGGTGCGCCGGGCCGCGACAATAACAATTGAATCCTGACTCATAACAGTTCCTCTTATATAGGGTACAAGGTCCGCACAGACCATTTGCTGTTCAGTTTACTGCAGACCAAGGCATGGCGACCATAGACCTAACGTACAGCATATTGAACAGATCTGTTCAGATCTGGCGTTAGCAAATCGGCTTCTTCAACACAGGGTTGTTGACGCCTTGTTAGTGTTACTTTACCTTTAGGTTAACTTACAGCTTACGTAAACGTAAAGTAGCATGACAACAACCACCACATACAGCATTGGCGAACTGGCAAAAGAATTTGACATTACGCCCCGCTCTATCCGCTTTTACGAGGAGCAAGGACTGCTGGAGCCTGAACGTAACGGCCAGGTGCGCATCTATCACAATAAAGACCGGGTGCGACTAAAACTTATTCTGCGCGGTAAACGCCTGGGCTTCTCCCTGGCAGAAACCAAAACTCTGTTTAACCTTTACGACAGCGACCAAAACTCTAAATCCCAGAATCAGCTGGTACTGGAAATGATTACCGACAAGCGTGCGGTGCTCACTCAGCAATTAGAAGATATTCATATGCTGATGAACGAGTTAGATGATTTAGAAGAACGTTGCCGCGCCGAGCTGGAACAACAATTAAGAGGAAAACTCGCATGAATGCCCCTTACCCTACATTGAATTTCGATCTCGGTGAAGACATCGACATGCTCAGAGAGCATGTATATGCCTTTGCCCAAGGTGAAATTGCGCCACTGGCCACCAAAGCTGATGAAGACAATGCCTTCCCCAATGAGTTGTGGCCCAAGTTTGGCGAGATGGGGTTACTCGGTGTGACGGTCTCTGAACAGTATGGCGGTGCGGATATGGGCTATCTGGCCCACGTGGTAGCCATGGAAGAAATCAGTCGCGCCAGTGCCGGTATTGCCCTGAGCTACGGTGCCCATTCCAATCTATGCGTGAATCAAATCTATAAGAACGGTACTGACGCCCAGCGCGAAAAGTATCTGCCTAAGCTGGTCAGTGGTGAACATATCGGTGCGCTGGCCATGAGCGAACCCAATGCGGGCTCAGATGTAGTGAGCATGAAGCTGCGCGCCGAGAAAAAAGGCGACCGCTATATTTTAAACGGCAATAAGATGTGGATCACCAACGGTCCGGATGCCAATACCTATGTGATTTACGCTAAAACCGATGTCAGTGCCGGGCCCAAAGGCATCACGGCCTTTATCGTAGAACGTGGTACACCGGGTTTCAGCCAGGCGCAAAAACTCGACAAACTGGGCATGCGCTCATCAAACACCTGTGAGCTGGTGTTTGAAGATTGCGAAGTACCGGAGCAGAACATTCTGGGTGTGGAAGGCGGCGGCGTCAAAGTGCTGATGAGCGGCCTGGATTACGAGCGCTTAGTCCTCTCCGGCGGCCCACTAGGCATTATGCAGGCCTGTATGGACCTGGTAGTGCCTTATATTCACGACCGCAAGCAATTTGGCCAGAGTATTGGTGAATTCCAACTGGTACAAGGCAAAGTAGCCGATATGTACACCCAGATGAATGCCGCGCGCGCATACGTTTATACCGTGGCTAAGGCTTGTGACCGTGGCGAAACCACGCGTAAGGACGCCGCCGGCGCTATTCTTTATGCGGCGGAGCTGGCCACGAAAATGGCGCTGGATGCTATTCAGTTACTGGGTGGTAATGGCTACATCAATGAGTTCCCGGCTGGCCGTTTGTTGCGCGACGCCAAGCTGTATGAAATTGGTGCCGGCACCTCAGAAATTCGCCGTATGCTGATTGGTCGCGAACTCTTTAAGGAATCCGCCTAAGCAGTCATCTGTATGCCCTATTCTGTTGGCAGACTCAAGGCTGCCAACAAGCAACGCATGACTGCCCACTATTTAGCAGGAGAGGCTAGATGCCCCGGATTGAATCGAAGATAAACACAAAGAGCCAGGAATTTGCCGCTAACGTCGAGCATATGCAGGCTCAGGTTAATGATCTGCGCGAGAAGGTTGCCCAAATCCGCCAGGGTGGCGGCGAACACGCCAATAAACGCCATACGGATCGCGGCAAGTTGCTGCCCAGAGAAAGGATAAATGCCTTGCTTGATCCAGGCGCGCCCTTTCTGGAGCTTTCGCAGTTAGCCGCCTGGCAGGTGTATGAAGACTATGTTCCTGCAGCCGGGTTGATTGCCGGTATTGGCCGGGTCAGTGGCGTGGAATGCATGATTGTGGCCAACGATGCCACAGTCAAAGGCGGCACTTATTATCCGCTAACCGTTAAAAAGCACCTGCGCGCGCAAACTATTGCCGAGCAGAACAATTTACCCTGTATCTATCTGGTAGACAGTGGCGGCGCTAACCTGCCCCGCCAGGACGACGTATTTCCTGACCGTGAACACTTCGGCCGTATCTTTTATAACCAGGCCAATATGTCGGCGGCCAATATCCCGCAAATCGCGGTGGTGATGGGTTCCTGTACCGCTGGGGGTGCCTATGTACCGGCCATGGCGGATGAGTCCATTATAGTGAAGGAACAGGGCACTATTTTCCTTGGTGGCCCCCCCCTGGTGCGCGCTGCCACAGGTGAAGTGGTAACAGCCGAGGAATTAGGCGGCGGTGATGTGCATTGTCGCACCTCTGGGGTAGCAGACTACTTGGCCAATAATGATCATCACGCCCTGAAACTGGCCCGTGACGCCGTGGCTAGACTGAATCGCACTAAAACGGTAAGTCTAAACCTCACTCAGCCTCAAGATCCCCTTTATGAGGCCAGCGAAGTTTACGGCATTATTCCCAAAGACAGTCGTCAGCAATATGACGTACGGGAAATTATTGCCCGTATTGTGGATGGCTCTGAGTTTGACGAGTTCAAGGCATTGTATGGCAGCACATTGGTGTGCGGCTTTGCACGCATCTTCGGCTATCCGGTAGGGATTGTGGCCAATAATGGGATTCTTTTCAGCGAATCTGCACAAAAAGGCGCGCACTTTATTGAGCTTTGCGCGCAGCGCAAGATCCCTCTGGTATTTTTACAAAACATCACAGGCTTTATGGTGGGCAAGCAATACGAAGCCGGTGGCATTGCCAAACACGGTGCAAAAATGGTTACCGCCGTGGCCTGCGCTAAGGTACCTAAATTTACTGTACTGATTGGCGGCAGTTTCGGTGCCGGCAACTACGGTATGTGTGGCCGCGCCTACGACCCGCGCTTTTTGTTTATGTGGCCCAACGCGCGTATCTCGGTAATGGGTGGTGAACAAGCAGCCGGGGTGCTAGCCCAGGTTAAACGTGATCAGAAAGCGCGTACCGGTGAAACCTGGAGCCAGGAAGACGAGAAAGCCTTCAAGCAGCCCATCATTGATGACTATGAGCATCAGGGTCACCCTTATTATGCCTCGGCCAGATTGTGGGACGACGGCGTGATCGATCCTGCCGACACCCGACAGGTGCTGGGACTGAGCCTGTCAGCGGCACTTAATAAACCATTGGAGGACACCCGTTTTGGGGTGTTCCGTATGTAAGGAGGCTTGGTATGTCTGATGTACTCTACAACTTGGATGCAAGAGGTGTGGCTACCATCACCCTGAATCGTCCGGAAAAACACAATGCCTTTGACGACCAACTCATTCGCCAACTCACAGATCTGTTTAAACAGGCCGGCGATGATCCAAACGTAAGGGTGGTGGTATTAGCCGCCGAAGGAAAGAGTTTTTGTGCTGGCGCCGATGCTAACTGGATGCAACGTATGGCGTCCTACAGCTTTGAAGAAAACGTTGCCGATGCCAAGGCGCTGGCCATGATGCTGCACACCTTAAATTTTATGCCAAAGCCCAGTATCGCCAAAGTGCAAGGGGCAGCGTTTGGTGGTGCGGTGGGCCTGATAGCCTGTTGTGATATGGCCATTGGCAGTCGCCTGAGTAAATTTTGTCTGAGCGAAGTCAAACTCGGCCTGATCCCCGCCACCATCAGCCCTTACGTGATTGAAGCTATGGGTAAGCGTATTGCCAGACGTTACTTTACCACCGCTGAAGTGTTTTCTGCCCGCCGCGCCAGACGCCTGGGCTTGCTGAGTGAAGCGGTGACAGAAGAAGAACTGGACGAGACGGTGGAAAATCTTATTACTCATATTCTGCACAACAGTCCGGATGCCGTAGCAGCCGCCAAGCAACTGATCTTTGATGTCACCGAGCCCAGTGATGATGAAGAACTGATGGAAAAAACCAGCCTTCGTATTGCCACCGTGCGTGTTTCTGAACACGGTCAGGAGGGCTTGCAGGCATTCTTGCAAAAACGTCGCCCCAACTGGTACCAGGAGTAATTTATGCTTATCAAACTGCTCATTGCCAACCGGGGCGAAATCAGCTGTCGCATCATCAAAACCGCCAAACGCATGGGGATCCACACGGTGGCGCTATACTCCGATGCCGATGCTGATGCCCTGCATGTACAAATGGCCGACGAAGCCGTGCATATCGGTCCGCCGCCGTCAAAAGACAGCTATCTGCAGGCCGAACGTATTATTGAGGTAGCGCGAAAAGTCGGCGCGGATATGATTCACCCCGGCTATGGTTTTTTATCAGAAAACGCCCACTTCGCGCGCCTATGTGAAGACAACCAAATTGTATTTGTTGGCCCGCCCGTGCCTGCCATTGACGCCATGGGCTCAAAATCGGCAGCGAAAAAGATTATGGAAGCGGCCGGAGTGCCGTTAGTGCCGGGATATCACGGAGAAGATCAGTCAGCTGCCCTACTTAAACAACATGCCGATGAGATGGGCTATCCGGTATTACTTAAAGCCGCCGCTGGCGGTGGCGGTAAAGGCATGCGTCAAGTGCACAGCAGCAGCGAGTTTGAGCACGCGTTGGCGGCAGCCAAACGCGAGGCGATGGCCAGCTTTAATGACGATATTATGCTGGTTGAAAAATACCTGACTCAGCCGCGTCACGTAGAAATTCAGGTTTTCTGCGATATGCATGGTAACGGCGTGTACTTATTTGAACGTGACTGCTCGGTGCAGCGCCGTCATCAAAAGGTCATTGAAGAAGCCCCTGCCCCGGGCATGACCGAAGCCCTGCGCAGCCAGATGGGTGAAGCCGCACTAAAAGCCGCGGCCGCCATCGGCTATGTAGGCGCCGGCACGGTAGAGTTTTTGCTGGATACCGACGGCAGTTTCTACTTTATGGAAATGAATACCCGTTTGCAGGTAGAACATCCGGTCACCGAGATGATCAGCGGCCAGGATCTGGTGGAATGGCAGTTAAGAGTCGCCAGCGGCGAAGAGTTGCCATTAAGCCAGGACGAGCTGCAGATTAATGGCCACGCTTTTGAAGCACGTATTTATGCCGAAGATCCTAATAATGAGTTTCTGCCCGCTACCGGCGTATTGAACTTCCTGCAACCGCCGGAAGAATCAGAGTACGTGCGGGTAGATACCGGTGTACGTCAGGGTGACAAAGTCTCGGTCTACTACGACCCCATGATAGCCAAGCTTATTGTCTGGGACGAAGACAGGCCCAAAGCACTGCGACGTCTGGTCAAGGCCTTGTCCGAGTATCGGGTCAAAGGCGTGACCACCAATATTGATTTTCTATATAACCTGGCCAATACCAAAGCCTTTAAGCAAGCGCAGCTAGACACCGCTTTTATTGACAAGCATCAAAGCGAGATCTTCTTACAAAATGAAGACGACCTTGCCAGCTTGCTGCCGTTAGCAGCGCTGTATATTGTGCTCAATCAAGAACAAGGACCTCAGTCGTTAAATAGCCAGGATCTCTACAGCCCGTGGCAGAATCTAACCGCCTGGCGTGCCAACGCCACCCATATTCAAGGATTGGAGATTCAAATTCATGATCAGGTACACGCCGTGCAGGTGTCGCGCCTGAACAGCGGCCCGCAAGCGAGTTACCAGATCACCGGCCAAGGCTTTAACGTGCAGTGCCAGGGGCAAGTCAAAGGTGATGTGCTCACCGCCGTGATTGACGGACACAGACAAAAAATCACCATCAGCCATCCAGCCGACGGTGAGCAAGGTTGTTCGCTATATACTCAGCACAGCGCCCTGCACTTCAAGCAAAAACTACCCGATCTGGGTTTATTGGATGCCGATGCGCACGGTGGCGGCCTGACGGCACCGATGAACGGTACCATAGTTAACCTGATGGTTAATCCCGGCGATAGCGTAGAAAAAGGCCAAGTACTGGTCATTATGGAAGCCATGAAAATGGAGCACAGCCTCAAAGCGCCATCAGCAGGAAAAGTCGTGGAGTTTTTCTACCAAAGTGGCGAACTGGTGGACGGTGGCGCTGAACTACTGAGTTTTGAAGCGGCTGAGAGTTAAGCCTGTCAGGCGTCAGCTTCACATTGGAAGACTGACGCCTTAAATGAGAAAGCAAGTGAACAATATAAACTATCCAAGCAAGGTAAAAATTGTCGATGTCGGGCCACGGGACGGCCTGCAAAACGAGTCAGCCAACATTGCCCTGAAAGATAAAATTGCCCTAGTAGAAAACCTCGCCAATGCCGGCGTCAGTATGGTTGAGACCGGCAGTTTCGTCTCCCCTAAATGGGTGCCGCAGATGGCCGACAGCGCTGCGGTTTTCAGCGGTATTTCCCGTAAACCTGGTGTTATCTACTCAGCACTGACGCCCAATATGCAAGGCTTTGAAGCCGCGATTACAGCTGGCGCCGATGAAGTGGCTATCTTTGCCGCCGCGTCCGAGAGCTTTAGCCAGAAGAATATCAACTGCAGCATAGAAGAAAGCCTGACCCGCTTTGCGCCTATAATGGCAGCAGCGAAGTCACAGGGGATCAGAGTTCGTGGCTATGTATCCTGTGTACTGGGCTGTCCCTATGAAGGTGACATATCACCACAAAGTGTACTGGCGGTATCACAAAAGCTGCTGAATATGGGCTGCTACGAAGTGTCCTTAGGCGATACCATTGGCGTGGGAACACCGGCTAAAACCTCAGCCTTGCTCGCTTTGTTGCTAAGCCACCTGCCGGCTGAAAAACTAGCCGTTCACTTTCACGACACCTATGGCCAGGCGCTGGCCAATATTCTAGCTGCCCTGCAACAGGGGATTGCAGTGGTAGATAGTTCGGTCGCAGGTCTTGGCGGTTGCCCTTATGCTAAAGGCGCATCGGGCAATGTAGCCAGTGAGGATGTGGTGTATATGCTACAGGGAATGGGTATTGAAACCGGCATCAACCTGGATGCATTGGTTGATGCCGGTTTTGCCATTACACAGGCACTTGGACGGGAAAATCAGTCTAAAGTCGCCCGGGCTATGCTGGCCAAGCGTAGTTAATCCGCTTTTACCCGCTCAAAACGGGCCAAAGGCGCCATTCTGGCTTTGTTCAGGCTAAGGCTGTCATTACCCAGACTGTAATTGTCAGCCTTTTCCAGCACTTGCATAAACTTGCTTTCAATTTGCATATCAGGGCACGCCATCATGGTTGCGCCAAGTTGTCCAAAGTGGATGCTCAGTCCCTTAACCTCGACATCACCAAAAAACCGGTTACAACCGGCAAAACCACTTACCCTGCCTTCTTCATTGAATTCCAGGTTAGGGCCTTTCTCTGCTTTAATAGGATGTCCCATCAGTTCAACCAGTTGCCACTGCCCAGATAAGGTATTCTGGGGTGCTTTATCCCCCTCACCGGCTTGTTCGGGTGTCTGCGCGCAACCCAACAAACCCACGCTCAATAATACCCCTGCCATTATCAATCTCATGAACATACGCTCCAATAGCTATAAAAATCACTTAGTCTGATAGCGTAGTCGCTATCCTCAGTTAAGTAATTTAAGACCAAAAAACAACCACAGAGGGCTTTCTTTATCTCAAGCTCAGGGCGGGTAAATTTACCGCCTGAAACTTATTGCAGACCATACCATAATTAGCGATTCCAGCCCTGTAACAAAAAGTACAGCATAACAACAATACAAACTCACATTTACATCTCAGGCTACTAAAAATAACCGCCTGAGCACTATTTCCTAACCAATACCCCGCCTCAAAACCCTTATAAAAAAACATACCAAACACCCAGGAAACTTTTGTAATTATTTGTTTTTTAATGATTTTATCAAGATTAAGAATGTTAGGTATAAATATAAAAACCCTTGCTGAAAAACACTTGCCTTAAAATGAGATTGCGTTTACTTTTTTTCAAGGAAAGGGATGATTCTGGTTAATAGTGGCTGATTTTGCACACATAGTGATTGAGATCATAAAACGTTATTCAACATTATGTTTTTCTATACAAAATTGTTAAGAAAAAACTAATTAGAGCCGATAGAAACAATGCACTCAAAAGGATTTCATTCTTGCAAAGTGCAGAAAACAAACAATAACCTTTAGGAATCGTAATATGAGTAAACTTTCTAAAATTGCAAAAGGACTCAGCGCGGCAATGCTGCTGTCAGCCGTTGGTGCAGTGCAAGCAGAGACTGTTAATGTGCCGGCATCTGTCACTGTTGATAACACCATCGGCCTCGCCCTGACCGGCACCCTGGATTTTGGCACAGTGCGTGCCACGCCTGATGAGACCGTCGATGAATGCTCAGGTATCGTGATGCCAGCTAATCCAGCCTCCGCACTTTCTGCTTATGCCCCTGGCGCTGGTGCTCCTTGTGTTACCGGTGCTGGAGTTTCAGAAGTACAATCTGTTGGTGGTACGCCAACTCGTCCACAATTTGATATCAGTGGCGTAGCGGCGTTTGCAACACTTAACGTTACTGTACCTAACACAGCCGTTAACCTGACCACCACGGCGCCAGCCGGCTCTCCAGGTTTTCAGCTGATTGACTTTACAGCTTATAAAACTACCGGTACTGCTGCAGCGATACCATTAACAGCAGGTGCAGGTACCATTTCAGTAGACGGTACCGGGAACGCCTCGTTCACCGTAGGTGCCACCCTGATTACGGATCCAACCGCTTACGCGCTGACCACAGCCACCTATGAAAATGCCGCTTATAACGGCAGCTTCGATGTAGCTGTAACCTATTGATCCATCATACCGGCCTGACTACCATATTGGGTTATCAACCATGGTGACGGGCCGGTTTTTTGTGATGAGATGGATAGGACTGGCAAGTTGTTTAATATGCACATGGGTTAACGCCGATCTTTTAATAGATACCCCCCTAACCTTTGGGCGGATGGCGATTTCAGATAACAATCAGGTGAGCAGCACAACCTTAACCAGAAACGGTAATCAGTCTTATACGGGCCGTATACTAGTGATAGAAAAAGGAACGCCTGGTGCTTATACACTGACCGGACTGCCAGCTTTTACCACCCTGTCGCTAACACCTTCGCTGCCAGCATACTCTGCCCTGACTATTCCTGGTTCTGCACAGTTTGTGATTACCGCGTTAGATTATCCATCAACGGTAAAAGCAGACATTAACGGTGATGCCCAATTCACCCTTGGTGGTACGTTATCAACATCGGGAAACGGTCAACCCTACTTAGGCCCCGCTGACTACCAAATTATGTTGAACATCGATATATCCTACTAACAATGTTCTTGAGGATGACAATGACTAGATTTAACGGCCTTACACTCGGGGCGCTGATATTAACTTACTGCTGGTCATCAACGCTGTTAGCCAATCTACTGATTTATCCAACCCGGGTGAGCTTTGATGAGTCGGCCAGATCTGCACAGATTACCCTGAGTAATACCAGTAATTCAGTTAATACCTACCGGCTTGAATGGGCTGAGAAAATCGCCAACCCTCAAGGTGGTTATTTTAACGTAGCGGATGATGATGTAGCCGACTTGCCTATCGCCAGTAGCATGCTGAGATTTTCTCCCCGCCAGGTAACCTTAAAGCCGGGCGAACGTCAGATCATCAAACTCATGCTGAGACGGCCGGCCCAATTGGCTGAAGGGGAGTATCGCTCGCATTTGAATTTTAAGGCACTGCCTCCCCCCAAAGATAGCAGCCAGAATAATGCCACCAGCATGCAGATCAACATGTTGGTCAGCTTTGCTATTCCAATTACTGTGCGACAGGGTTCCCTGGACTACCAGCTTAACCTGGAGAATACCGAGCTTTACTATGACCCTTCGCGCCAGACTGGCGCGGTGGTTTTACACATTGCCCGCAGCGGACGTAATTCTGTATTAGGCAATTGGACGGTATTCTGGAAACCTGATGGTGGCAGCGAGATCCCCATTGCTAAGTCCAATGACGCCAACGCCTGGCCAGACAACGATAAATTCGTTATCCAGCCAACATGGATGGCAGAAGGTTTTATGCCGGCAAATGGACAATTGAGGGTCGAGTATAAAGGTGTCCGGGAATTTGACGGTCACGTCTTTATCGACAAGCGTGTTAGCATCAATAAGACGGCTATCAAGCCCTTACCCCATAATTAACAATAGAATCAGGGTAAAAACGCATCGTGTGGTTGGATAAATACTACAAGTTGTCGGGATTTTTATGTGGCACGGCGTTGCTGATAAGCTCGTCGAGTTTTTCTATACAGAGCTATGCTGCAACAGGCACAAATCCGTCCGTGCAGGACATTCTGCAACGTATAGCGCAAAAGTATCGGCGCGCTTCCCCTCAAGGGCAGCGTTCTGTCAATCAAAGCGAAGCCTCTGCTCAACCTGTCAGACGGTTTCAACCAGGAGAGGAGTTGATCCTCTCATTGTGGTTAGAAGATACCCCTGTTACCGATATTTTTTCGTTTGTCTCTGAGCAAGGGGTGAAGGTGGGGCTTGCGGATTTTTTCAAACTTGCTGACTTCGCGGTTGAGTTCGATCTGGCCAATGTGCAAGCCAGCGGTTGGGTATATCGACAAGACATCCCCTTTTCACTGCAACAAACACAATCTGATTCTCTGCAGATAGTGGTTGGACAACACCCATTCATTCTGGATAGCGAGCTGTTTTCCATCGAGTCTGATGACATTTATGTCGAGTTAGCCACCCTTGCCCAGATACTTAACTTTGACTACGAAATGCTTGAAGGCCAGCTCAAACTGGTGATTCATTCCAGTACCCCCTTTCCGGTAGAACAGCGACTCGCCAGATCAGCCCGTAACTACAATAACTTAGCAGCGGATACCGAATCTGTGCTACCTCTGAGCGATTCGGGCTATCAACTCTTCTCCAGCCCATTACTGGATGCTCAAGTATCCGCAACCGCTACCGAACACAACAGCTCTGGCAGTTACTCAATCCTCTCCAGCCAGGATTTTGCTTATCTTAACAGCCAGCTATATCTAAGTGGACTGCGAGGTGAGTTGTTGCAACAAGCCAGGCTGACACTTTCAAAGACGTCCTCCGAGCAAACATTGCTCGGCCCGCTGCAGGCCTCTTATTTCGCATTTGGTGACGTGACCCCCGTCAACCCAGGAAGCCAGGTCACCCAAGCGCAAAGTCGCGGTTTTACCTTGAATAACTTGAATGAAGGCCAATTGGGCGATAACCGGCGTGTTAACCTAACTGGTGATGTACAAGCCGGTTGGGATGTGGAGTTATACCGAAATGGGGTGTTACTGGATACACTGCTCAATATAGAAAATGGTCGATATGCCTTTAATGACGTAGAACTCAGTTTCGGCAACAACAATTTTGAGTTGGTGTTCTACGGTCCACAAGGGCAGATTGAACGCAAAAGCGAATCCATTGTTGTTGACTCAAACAGCGTTGCTGCAGGCCAAGGGCGCTACCAGGTGTCGGTTGTCGATGCGAACCGGACATTATTCGGCGTCAATGATCCGGAGCTGGAAGACAGTCAGTTAGGCTTACTCAGCAGTGCGGTTTTTGACTACGGTATCTCCGACTGGCTGTCAGTAGGGCTTGGAACCAGTCATTTCTCCCCTAAGGCCGGTGACAACCAAACCGACCTTACCTTGAGAACCA
Organism: Bowmanella pacifica; assembly: GCF_014645355.1. Taxonomy (GTDB): domain Bacteria; phylum Pseudomonadota; class Gammaproteobacteria; order Enterobacterales; family Alteromonadaceae; genus Bowmanella; species Bowmanella pacifica. The sequence continues at coordinate 211,550 of NZ_BMLS01000006.1, forward strand.
ACTTGCAGCTCTGGGAATTGGGGTTGTTAAATACATTGGTTCATCAAAATGATGACGGCTCGAAACGGCTTTCCGCCTTTTTCAGAACTGGCTGGCAAAACACGAACCTTGATCTGAGCTATATAAGAAATGAGGCCTTAGTGACAGATCCGCTCACAGGCGATGAAACCGAGCATATCGATCACAGATACAACCTTACACAATCCGGTACCTTATTCAGCCGTTCCTTCATGCCACTTAGCTATCAGAACAACCTGACGTTCACTGAAGATCAGCAGGGGCACCAAACCCGCCTGTTTCAAAATGCATTGGGCATAAACAGCGCGTATGGCTCGGTATCTCATAGTTTCTTCTGGCAACATTCGGATGCAGCGCTACTGACAGACAGCGACCTGCCGAACAAAACGGCTGGGGGCTCACTGTTTTACCGCAATAATTTTGGGCGTTTTTACACCCGTATGTATGCCAACTACCATGTTCAGCCCCACACCGAACTGACCGCGTATGGTGCCAATTTGCTGTATAGATGGACCTATGACCTGAATGCTGAACTCCAATACTCCCGCGACATCAGCAACGATTTAGAGCAGCTCTATGCTCGTCTCAACTGGCGACACGACAAGTTTACGCTAAGTGCCAATGCCAGTTACAACAGCGATGACAATTGGTCGCTAGGCATGACGGCCAGATTCAGCGTTGGCTATGACCCAAGCTCTGAAAGTATATTTGCCAGCAACAGAGCATTAGGCGGCACGGCAGGGGTGTCTGTCAGGGTGTTTGAGGATCTGGATATGGACAATCAGTATGATGAGTCCGAGCCTCTCATCGAAGGGGTGAAAGTCAAAGCAGCGCAATCTTTTCGTTCGGCGAGAACCAATGAGCAAGGCGTAGCCATGCTAACCGCCTTACCCAATAACCGTCAGACCGACATTGTGGTAGATGGAAGTTCCTTTAAAGATTTCTACATTACCAGCACAGAGGGCGTCTCGATACCAGCCCGGCCCGGTTACATTCAGCAAGTGGATATTCCGGTTGCCAAATCCGGAGAGTTAGATGGCACGGTGTACTTCACTAAAGCCGACGGTAGTCAGGAAACAGCCCCCAGAATACTTTTGAATCTTCGGGATCTGAACAATAATATTGTCGCCAGAGCTCGCAGTGAATATGACGGCTATTACCTGTTCACTGATCTGCTGCCTGGGAAATATCGTTTAGAAATTGATGCTGATATCGCTCAGCGACAACAAATGCGGGTCAGTAAAGCCAAACGGGTGAATCTGTCCAACCGGGGCGACCTGATTAGCGGTGCTGACTTTGTATTGGCTCCATTGGAGTCAGCCAGTGGCTATGTAGCCAGTGCCGGGCAGTTTCACTCCCCTGCGCTGCTCAAAGTTTACTATCAGTTGTTGAAAAAACGTCTTGCATACAACACAAACGAGCGACAGCCTTTCTATATTAAATCCAAAGACAGCAAGCAGTATGTGCTGGGCTTGGCCTATTTTGAAGGGGACCGTAAGGCGGCAGATGAAACCGAAGCCTTCTGTACACAGCTAAAGCAACTGAATATTCCATGTAAAGTGGAATACCATCACTTTGCCTACTAAATAACCGGAGCAGGAAGATGAAAACCGGGCAACACTATCAAGCATTGATCATTCTGGCTGGCCTATCAGGCTTGTTCGCCTGTCAGTCAGCCCCAGATACCGAAATAACCCAAGCGGAACAGGCAAACTTAGCCGCACAGGTGGCTATTCTCAAGGAAAAACAACAGAAATATGACGCTGTTGTGGAAGAATGGCAATCTATGCGTGAAGGGCTGCAACGTTTGTTGATAGTAGAAGAAGAATTGGGCTTGTTGATTGGCCAGTTGGATCAAATGTCCAATGACATACCACCGTCACAATCTACACAACAGAGCGCCCAGACAACCACCAGTCAACCCGTGCAAGACAGTACGACTGACCATATAAAGCAGACACAATCACCCTCTGACAAGTTTCAGCATGAAAGTGAGATGCCACCTAGATACGCATTGCAGCTAACGGCCGTTACCTCACCAGCACGTTTGCATAGTCTGTGGCGAGAGTTAAGCAACAAACACCCCGCTCTGCTGGCCGATTTACCGGCAAACTATCAAAAAATAACGGTTAAAAGCACCGATTACTTTCGTTTGAAAGCCGGTGCTTTCGTCACCGAAGCGCAGGCAACAGAGCGTTGCAATGCACTGAAGTCTGCCGGTGTTGGCTGCATTGTCAGTGACTATCATGCAGCCCCATTGCAACAACTGAATCCCTGACTCAGTTTACCTGTCCCAGGTGACGGACGACAAAATAAGGTATAACCCCCTGTGCACTGGCTAATACCTTATTACTGTCCAGTTCAAACAAACGAGCGTTAACCTCTACCCCTGAAGGGCTGTAAATCATGGTGCCTGTTAGCACGCAGCATGATTGCCCTTTAGGCAATTGATGCGCTTCTCGGGAAAAAGCAAAATCACCGTTTTGGGTGATCTTTACCTCTCCCGTTGCTTTGCTTTCGGTGACACTGAACCCTTGCTTTCGCAGTTGCTGCATAAAGTTTTCAGCTAACTGATTCCCCAGCATATTGGTCTGAGTCAGGGTCGAATCAAACTCCACAAAAGACGCCACCGCGATACTCTTATCAGCCACAGCTTGTTGGTTGATCTTTAACCCCATTACCATCTGTTCGACGTAATCAGCCAGACGTTTATGGTGGTGCAAGGGTACAAAACGCTGCCCCTGGGCGCCCCAATCATCGGAAGAAACCGCTTGTGTGGTATCTGAAAAGGCGTAGGGCGCAAGCAGCAAAGTGGAGGCCATTAAACCTATTAATTTCATGTTTATCCCCTATTGGATCCCAGATGCCGGCATATCCAGGCGAGACTCACTGGCAATTAAGGCACTTACCTGCGCAGACGGCAGTAAGGTTTGTGCCGACGCTTTCAGTTCTTTTGATACCAGGTCGACCATTCTGGCCTGCACCAACACACCGCGTCGATGTTTGGTTAAGGTGCCGGTCAAAACCAAATTGGCCTGCATATCGGGGCGTAATTCGGTGTAGTCTCGGCTTAACACCAGATCCCCCTGTTCGGTCACCCTGATGTAATCGGTCGTTTTATGGTCAAGCACTTTAACGCCAAACTGATGTAACTCATTCATAAAGCTCTGAGCCACTTGCTGTCCGAGTAAACCGGCCTTGTCATAAGCACCATCGACATAAACAAAGTCCGCCACCATCACCGCACTGTCTTCTCCGACCCCTTGCATATTCAGCGCCATCTGATTCATCAACAGGCGTATATGATCCTGAATTGTCGCAGCATGAGTCTGATAATTGTCAGATGAAAAACGTCCTGGTTGAAAAGCCGGTGTTGACTCCGTGTCTGATTGTTGCATGGCTGTCATCTGACAACCTGCCAGCAGCACCACACCACTTAGTAGATAAGCTTTCACCATCGCCCCCTTCACTGACAAGAATGAATTTTGATATGTCATGTTATTGCCTCTTGGCTCTCGCTTGCGGCAAAGATCTGCCTGATACCAACAGCAAGCTATTTCACTCAGGGTTTGGAAAGCAGCGCCCCAGTGAAACCAGCAAAATGTCCTAGTGAATAAAATGCAATTTACGCGCCAGCCCATAAGCACATCAAGTAAAGCTTTATCAACTGGCATAAAACATGCAAACTTTTTAGGTAAGTACCTATCCTGACGAGAACACGACCATGTGTCAGCGCCACCATAAAACTGCCAGACTCATCTCTTCACTGGCCGTGCCTTTGCTGCCAATGATGGCTCTGACGCTCTCTGCTTGCAGTACAACAAATGGCTTCTATGGCAGCAACGAGTCCTCAGACCTCCCTCAAGAGACAATCACCAGTGATGAAGTGCGCCAGTACGTGCAAGAATGGCGTGACGCCAAAGCCGGCATTCAGCGCCTGAACGAATTGGAAGCGGACTTGGCTCTTTTGATCGCCGAAGTCAACCGGGCGTCAGCGCTAGAAGAGACGCCACAACCCTACCGAGACACCTCAGAGGATGAGCTTTTAACGGCGGCTCCTTTGATTAACGCGAAGAGTGAAGAAAACAACTGGCTGCCACCAACATCAGCGCCAGCAGATGATATGCCCCCAACCGGTGACATCGATAATGGGCAAAACACAGCAGAAGCCGTATATGGCTTACGTATTGCCGCATTTTTGAAACCACAAAGCGCAAAGTTTGGCTGGTATCTTATCCAGCAACGGGACGGCAAAATATTGACAGGGTTATCAGCCAGATTGCAGAAAACACAACACCCTCGCCAGACCTTATACAGCCTAAATGTAGGGCCATTTTCCAGTGCACCTGACGCAGAGTCTTTATGCGAACAGCTAAAACCCCGTCAGTATCTGTGTGAAGTGGGTGAATTCTCAGGTCAAGAATTACGCTGACGCCATGCTATTGCATGGCTTATGACTTAGGTTCGCTGACACCAAACAGCTTTTTCGCCGCATCAAATAAATGTTGCGCTTCGCCTCTGCTGTTTAATTTCACCTCTGAGGATGACAGAGTAAAACTGTCCATGCTCATCAAATGGCTGCGACTTTGCTTAAGGTAACTCACCACATCGGTTTCAGATACTTTGGCTTCCTTTAGCTGCGCGGCAAAATCCCGGGTGCTTCCCCACTCAAAAAACTCAGACAAGCGATTAAGCTGATCCATGCGTTTTTGTAATCCCTGATCGGCATCCAGATACTGCTGTAAACGCTGCAGTTCAGGCCTAGCATCTTCAGCGTCTGCGCCCGCAACCTGCCACTTTCCCTCCACAAGTTTTATCTCTGTGGGAGTTTCAATGCCAAATCGCTTAGCCAGATCCTGCAACTGTGTAGCCACCGGCTTAGAATGAAAGGCAATCATATTATCCAGGCTTTGCAGGCTGACCGAAGACTGCCCTTGTTCCATTTTTTTCAGGGTGTCGTCTATCTCATTGTCACTCATACCACCAAGGCCGGTATCCAACTCTGTCAACTCACCCGCCAGATTCTGTTTTTGCGCTTGCACGGCTCTGTCCAGCGCCTGTTGAGACTTAGCCGGATCATTAAGATAATCCATCAAACTTAAACCAGACTGAATTTGCATCCTGATGCTCCCGGTCAAAAATTTTACATTACTTGAAGCTAGCCTTTTATCAGCTTCACGCCCTCAGCCGGTTTACCGCTGCTGAGTAAGCCGTTGGCAATTTCTGCAGGTAAGAAGCCCTGCGCAGAGCCCACCACGGCTTTTGACTTCATCCCCACCACGCGGGCATTCACCAAGTAACCGCCCTGATGCTTAGCCAGGGTACCCGTGACCACATACTCAATAGGCTGCGTGGCAGACACTTCCAGGTAATCACGGGTAAGTACAAAGTCCCCTTGTTCGGTAATACGAATAAAATCACTGGTTTTAATATCAATGACCGGAATACCAAACTGGTGGATCTCATACATAAAGCTCTCGGCAATCTGGTTTCCCAACAAACTCGCCTGATCGAAGGAGCCATCTACAAACACGAAGCTGCTTACCGCCATCGGGGTGCTGGAAGTCACATACTGCAGGTTATTTACCAACTCCTGCATAATGCCGCGCACATAGTGGTTAATGTTCTGTTGCTGCGGTGAAGTGTGCTGAGGTTTCTCTCCCACCTGCTGCGTAGAAAACTGCTGTTTATATTGTTCGCCAAAGCCGAGACTGGCCTGGTAGGCTGCCGACGTCGCGGCATCAGACTGTGATTGTTCGGGACTTACGGAACACCCGGCGACCAATAACGCCAAGAGCCCGCATAGCGCTGTCTTTTTCATAATATCCCCCACTAATACTCGCCTCGGTAGAGCATCTGATTTCGGCTCATAACCTTACCCTGCGACCAGGCAACGTCTTTTGGCAGGTAATCTGTCGCGGCCGCCACCAAGCGTTTGGAAGGCAGTTCAATCAAGCGCAAGTTAACCAACAGGCTTTGCTCCTGCACTGAGTAAGTGCCGGTAAGCAGATACTGTAGATCAACTTCTCCGCTTAGCGCTTCCACATCTCGCGACAGCATAATATCCTGCCCTGCATTGATATGAACCGCAGGCAAAGTCTTAAACTCAACAACCGTCAACCCAGCCTGAGCGGCAAAGGTCACCAGGCTTTCCTGCATTTGCAATCCCAGCGCCTGGTGCTCTGGCAAACTTTTGCCACTTTGCAGGTGCGAAGGCAGTATTGTGCCGACCGCCAGGGGCGCATCAGGGTTAATACGGCCCGAAGTGTCAAATAATTGTCTGGCTAAACGCTCAACCTGCGCATGTAAGCTATCCACTTGATTAGCCGCCTGCACGGAAGCGGTGATGGGCTGCGAAGCACAGCCCACCAGCCCAGACAGGCTTATCAGCACACAGCCAAGCAGGGTATTTAATTTTATCTTCATATTCGCCACGGCCCCAGGCTCAAATCTCCATGGCCTTTACTACGCAATTTTTACGCCAATAAGGTATATCGCCTTTATATGACCTTGGTGACCGGCCTTGCAGTCTAGGAGGCCAACCGGCCTTGAATCGCCGGTAGCAATCACACACGGCCCAACGTATAGTAACAAAGCCCTTAGTTTTCATATTGTTGCACTATGTTTAGCATCTGGCTTTTAACCCTGTTGGCGATTGTCTATTTGTCCTTGCTGTTTGCCGTAGGGTTTTGGGGTGACCGCTTTCACGGCGCCGCCAGTCATAAGCAACGACCTATTATCTACAGCTTGGCGCTGGGGGTGCACTGCACATCCTGGGCCTTCTTTGGCACTACGGCACAGTCAGCTACCTATGGCTGGGCCTTTACCCCAACCTATGTCGGTAGCGTGGTGGCCTTTGCCTTGGGCTATCCCTTGCTGGTGCGCATTATTCGCTGGTGTCAGCAGCACAATATCAGCTCGCTGGCAGATTTTATTGGTAGCCAATACAAGCATTCGCACTTCGTCGCCGCCTTTGTCACCCTTATCTGCTTTATTGGTGTGGTGCCCTACACTGCCTTGCAGCTCGATGCGGTGACTACCAGCGTCAGCCTGCTGGCCACCGATCAAACCCAATGGCCCGGCGGCATCAGCTTTTATGTGGCCTTGTTAATGGCGATTTTTGCCATTTTGTTTGGTACCCGTAGCTTGAGTCTGACTGAGAAACACCCGGGGTTAATGCTGACCATTGCCTTTGAATCGCTGGTTAAAATGCTGACCCTGGTGCTGGTTGGCTTGTTTGTTTGTTATCAGATGTTTGACGGAGTACTGGATTTGCTGGGCCAGGTGCAGCTTAACCCAGACACCCGCCAAATCCTGACCGGTTCGGACGGTGCACCACTGGTTTACCTGTGTCATATGTTGCTGGGCTTTTTGTCGATGTTTTGCCTACCTCGGCAATTCCATGTCAACTATATTGAAAATAACGGCGAGCTGGAACTCAAGCGCTCGCGCTGGTTATTCCCGTTGTACCTGCTGGCCATCAATCTGTTTGTGTTGCCCATAGCCCTGGCCGGTAAGCTATTACTGCCTGCGACCAATGCCGATACCTATGTCCTGGCGTTACCCATGCTGGCAGACAGTAGTTGGTCAGCCTTAGTGGCATTTATTGGTGGCCTGTCCGCTGCCTCCAGCATGATCATTGTCGCCACGCTGGCGATGGGCGTAATGATGGCCAACAATATCATTACTCCCCTATGGCTTAAGCTACATTTTCGCGCCGACCAACAGCAGGTTTTGCGCCCTTCCCTGTTGCTGGGTATTCGCCGCCTGACCGTGATTCTGGTGATTGGCCTGTCATACCTGTATTCCCAGTATTTAAGCCAGGCCGCTCCTCTGGTTAACAGCGGTATTATTGCCATGGCCCTGCTGGCACAACTGGCTCCTGCCATGTTATTTGCCTTGTATTGGCAGCGCAGCAGTCGACTGGCGGCAGTGGCCGGTATTCTGGCGGGCTGCAGCGGTTGGGTAGTATGGCTGCTGTGGCCCAGTATCAAGGCCAGCTATTATTTTGAATCGGTACCCAGTGATCAGGCCATGAGCTTGGGCGTGATATACAGTCTGAGTATTAACCTGTTGGCGTTTGTCGCGGTAAACCTGTTACGGGGACGCTTTACGAAATCGAGTACAGAGCGCACCACACAGCAATCTGTGCCCACTATCCGCATCAGCACCCTGCTGGCGGTCAGCCAGAAGATCCTATCAGACAAACAACAAACCCGGCTGCAAAACAGCATATTGGACAGTGACCAGCAAGCCTACGCCAGCGGCCAGTTGATTCGCCGTGTGGAGCGGGAGCTGGCCGCCCAGGTGGGGAATGCCGGTGCCCGTATTCTGCTCTCGGCGTTAACCGAGCAGCATAGTGTGCCATTGGATGAATTAGTCGGTCTGGTGGAAGAGGCTAGCCAAAACTACCAATTCAACCACGAGTTGCTGCAATCGTCGGTAGAACATATTGAACAAGGCATCAGCGTAGTAGACCGCCACCTGAAGCTACTGGCCTGGAACAGTCGCTATGTGAGCATGTTTACTTACCCGGAAGGGTTTATCCGTGCGGGCCTGCCATTGGAAGATTTGCTACGCTTTAACGCCAGGCGCGGCATGCTCGGGGACGTGTCGGATATCGACAGCGAAGTGGCCAAGCGCTTAAACCATATTCGCCAGGGCAGCAGTTATAAGTACCTGCGCAGCCAACCTGATTGCCGGGTGATTGAGTTACAGGGCAATCCCATGCCGGGCGGCGGCTTTGTCACCACCTATGCAGATATTACCGAACACGTGCAAACCCAGCGCGCTTTGGAAGACGCCAAACAAAGTCTGGAACTGCGGGTGGCAGAGCGCACCGAACAGTTACAACAAGCCAAGCTGGCCGCTGACCGTGCCAATGACAGCAAAACTAAATTTTTGGCCGCTGCCGGCCACGATCTGATGCAGCCTTTTAATGCCGCCACCCTGTTTGCCGGCATGATCGCGCAGCAAAGTCGCGCCACGCCGCTGGAAGAACTGGCCCGAGGATTACAGCAGTCGTTAAATAATGCCGAAGAACTATTGTCGATGTTGCTGGATATGACCAGGCTGGACTCCGGCATCTTAAAAGTAAACCGCCAGTCCTTTGCCCTGAGTGAAATTCTTGATCCGCTTATGGCTGAGTTCAGCCTGATCGCCGGACAGAAACAACTCAGCCTGCATTATCAGCAGACCTGCTTATCAGTGCGCTCTGACAAAAAACTGCTGCGACGAATTATTCAGAACCTGGTATCCAATGCGGTTCGCTATACCGAGCAGGGCAAGGTGCTGGTTGGGGTAAAACGTTGTAAAGGCAAGGTGCTGCTGCAGGTATGGGATACCGGGCCTGGTATTGCCAAAGCGCAGCAACAAGAAATTTTTAATGAGTTCCACCAGCTACAAAAAAGCAATAAGCAGGGCTTAGGTCTGGGCCTAACCATAGTGGAGCGGATCAGTAAATTGCTGGGCCACCGCTTAACCCTCAATTCTGAGCCGGGTAAAGGCAGCTGTTTTGCGGTAGAGATTGAGCTTGCCACGGCGACACACAATCATCAGCCAACGCCAGCACCCGAGATGAACACCGACCTGCGCTGGCTAAGCGGCAAATCGGTATTACTGGTGGATAATGAAAAACAAGTGCTCACCGCCATGAGCCAGTTATTTGAACAATGGGGGGCACAAGTAACCGCAGCGTCCAACGGTACGCAGGCCTTGCAGCTGATGCCGAATGCCCCCGATCTGTTGCTGATGGACTATCATCTGGATCATGGTGCTATAGGCACAGACTTAGCCCAGCAGCTTTACCATCAGTGGCGAGGTAAGGTAGCCACTATTTTAAACTCCGCTAACCACGATGAAATAATCCGTTCTCAAGCCATTGAGGCGGGTTTCAGCTTTTTGCATAAACCGGTTAAAGCCGGGGCATTGAAACGTCTGATTAAACAGATACTTTAACGCCCATCGGGCTGCATAAATTGCTTAAACAACACGCCTGCCTGCGTACGGTTAATCACTTCGAGCTTACGCAGAATAGCCGACACATGCTGTTTAATGGTGGTTTCCTGAACCTGCAACTCCCAGGCAATTTGTTTGTTCAACAAGCCATCTGCCACCATCTTCAACACCTTAAATTGATGTGGGGTTAATTGACTGAGCTTGTCTGCAAAATCACGTTCGGCGGTAGCCGGGCCAGAGCCTTGTTCAAACTGCATGCCGTCTGGCAACCACTGTTCACCGTCCAGCACTGCTTCCACCGCCTGGGCAATACACTCCAGCGGCGCGGATTTAGGCAAATAACCACTGGCACCAAAGTCCAGCGCGCGGCGGATAATATCCGGGTCTTCCTCTGCCGAGACAATCAGAACCTGCACGCCTGGATAGGCATTTCGTAGGCTGGTCAGGCCGGTTAAGCCCTGATTTCCGGGCATATTCAAATCCAGAAAAACCAGCTCTACCGAGGCATGTTCAGCCAGGGTGGATAAGGTTTCTTCCAGGTTCGCCGCCTCCAGAATCTCACCGCCCAACGCGGCCTGAATGGCTTGCTTCATGGCACTGCGAAACAAAGGATGGTCGTCGGCAATAATGGCTCTGGCTTGACTGGTCATAATGGTAATACTTGGCTCCGGGACCTTAACTATCTTTCAGGTTGGCAATCAGATCAAGAAGGGGCGGAAAAACCGCCCCTGTTCATTTCCTATCGGTTAGAAACGATAACCTACTGTCAGGCTAATAGTCCTTGGATCACCGTAGTAAGCAGCCAGGGTAGTATCGCCACCAAATCCTGGCAGGTAACTGCCATCTGGATTGATGCCACCCACGAAGGAATATCCACCTACCATATACTCCTCATCGGTCAGGTTTTTAGCATGCAGTCCGGCATACCAGTTGCCTTCCACACTCTCCCAACTAACGCTTAAATTCACCATGCCATAGCCATCCTGTTTGAGAATTGCGTTATCTTCAAACAACAGGTAATCATCGCGATAATAGTAGCCACCGTTAAACACAACAGGGCCAAAGTCGGTGTCCAGGGCATATTTAGCTGCCAAAGATATTGTGTAGTCAGGCGTATTTGACAGGCCCACAAGCGGCGTGCCTATGCTTTCATCCTGCTCCAGCTCGGCGTCCATATAACCCAGCGCCAAATCAAAGCTGAGGTTATCGGTCGCCACATAAGTCATTTCAGCTTCAAGCCCCTTCACTTTTGACTTGGCGGCATTACCCAGGTTCTGACCCAATATGGTGGGATCATTAGGATCCGGTTCCACCACAATATATTGCCTGTCTTTGTGATTCAGCCAGAACAACGTGACATTGGTACGCCACTGTTGATTCCAATCTTTCTTCATACCGAACTCAACAGAGTCAGCCACCTCAGGATCAGCAGCTTCCTCATTCGCACTGGCTCTTGGGTTGAAGGTGCCGGATTTAAAGCCTTGCGAATAGCTGGCGTAGAACATGGTGTCACGATCCATCTGATACTCAACACCGATGCGGGGGGTAAAGCGATTCCAACTGGCCGTTTTAGGTGCATCCAGCACGCCGTCACCATCGCTATCCACACCCAGACTCATTGGCACCCCAGTTCCAGGCGCTCTTGTATACCCCTCAACCCAGTCGCTATTGGGATAAGCTACTCCAGGCAGGAAACCGTAGTATACGCTGGCCTCTTTCTCTTCTTTGGTGTAACGCGCCCCGACCGTCAGCGAGAGTTTTTCTGATATATCAATGCTGCTTTGCGCATAAGCGGCATAGGCCTCACTGTTGTTACAACCCGCTGTTTCCAGTGTGACACCAAGCCCCCCTAAAATGGCATCAAATACACCACAGGACTCGCTATCATAGGCATACAAGCCACCGACTAAACTGAAGCCTTCGCCCTGATAATTGGCCTGTAATTCATGGCTGGTGTTTTCATCGTCATACACGGCCGGTACATCAAATAGATTAATGCCGGTATTATCAAAGTCGATATTGGTGGGTGAATCGCTCTTTCTAGAGGCGCCAATGTACTTAAGAGATAAGTCATCATTGACATCCCAATTCACCATCAGGCTAATGCCCTCCAACTCCACCTTATTCCATGTTGGCAGGCTGGTGTAGGAGTCGTACTTGTTATCTGGAATAGGCGCGTCAGTGAGCAAACTGGGCACTAAGCGATAACCGCCTTTGGCATTGGAGTCATCGGTGGTTTTATCCCAGTTTAAGCGCATAAACCAATCATCACTGGGATGGAACTCCAAGGTAACCCGGGCGGCTTTGATATCTTTGTTGTAGTTTTCCTTATCTTCGCCATTGGGGGCAACCAGGAAAGTACCAAAACCGTCACGGTTTAAGTCACCATAGCCAAAACCGAGAAACAATTTATCCTCAATCAACGGGATCTGCCCGGTCAGCTTAATATCACGCTGACTGAAACTGCCCACCGTTGCTTCGGCATTAAACTCGGTTCCGCCTGACATCTCCTTCGTGACGTATTTAACCGCACCACCGACGGTATTTTTGCCGTACAAGGTCCCCTGAGGACCGCGCAATACTTCAATGCGCTGTACATCAAGCAAGTCCAACACCGCCCCTTGAGGACGTGCCATATAGACATCGTCAATGTAAATGCCCACACCAGGCTCATAACCCCAAAGCGGGTCTTGTTGCCCAACACCACGAATAAATGCCGTCAGTGTCGAGTTTGTTCCCCGACTGGTCTGAAGCGTGGTGTTAGGCGAAAACTGCTGAACCTCTGTCAGCACAGAAATACCTTTTTCAGCTAACTCCATCGCGCCAATTGACGTAACGGCAACCGGTACTTCCTGAAGGCTTTCCACCGTCTTACGAGCGGTGACTTCGATACGCTCCAACCCTTTGGCCGCCTTTTCCGGCTCTTGGGCTACAGCAGGTACAGAGGCTAATGAGGCCGCTACGGCCAGGGCGCAGGATGTTCTATTCGAGAGTTTCATATGCTTCATCTTCCCATGCTTTGCAATCTGGTTGTTTGTTTTTTGTTGCATTTGTTAACAAGGTCAGGGGTACTCTAGAACAAAGTGGCGAAAAGGTATTCTGTACCATAGTACTATGGGCGCTGCCCGCCTCCTGGCTCACAATCCGTAATGTCCTGTATTTAGTTAACAAAGGTCACCGGAGTAAGGATTGTGTTCCCGCTGCTCCAAAGTTAACGAACCTGACAGAAAACAGGTATACGGATAAAGGACAGCTTATGTTGAGTTTGATAGGTCTTGTCGGCGGTCTGGTACTGCTGATTATTCTGACCATTCGCGGAATGAACCTGTTTATTGCCGCCCCTCTTTGTGCCCTGATTGTGGCACTAACCAGTGGTTTACCGGTGTTTATCGGTGAGGGTAACTTTGTGGTTACCTACATGAATGGCTTCTCCGGCTTTATTGCGGCGTGGTTTTTCATGTTTTTGCTTGGCTCTTTGTTCGGCAAATTTATGGAAGACACCGGCGCGGCCGATGCTGTGGCGCGCTGGATTGTCGATAAACTGGGTATGCAACACGCCGTTGCCGCCGTGGTATTGGCCTGTGCTATTTTGACCTACGGCGGTGTCAGTGTGTTTGTGGTGGCCTTTTCGGTCTATCCCATGGCACTGAGCCTGTTTAAAGACGCCAACCTGCCCCGGCGCTTTATTCCCGCGGCCCTGGCGTTCGGCTCGGTCACTTTTACCATGACCTCAGCCGGCTCCCCCGAAATTCAAAACTGGATCCCAATTAAATACTTGGGCACCTCCCCTTTTGCGGCCTGGGAAGTCAGCCTGGTGGTGGCCATTTTTATGGCGAGCTTTGGCTATTGGTGGCTAAAACGCATGATTGGTAAGGCCGTCGCTAACGGCGAAGCCTTTGATGCCAAACCCGAAGACCCGGTCATTGCCGAGCGTGATTACCCTCATCCACTGACGGGCCTGTTCCCCCTTTTAGTGGTACTGGTCCTGTCCTTTACCTTGCACGAAAGTCTGCAACAGATGGCACTGATTGTGGCACTCGGCGGCGGGGTACTAACCCTGATGGTGATTAACTTTAAGCACTTCCACAATCTTAACGCCGCCATTGGTGTCGGCACCACAGGTGCCTTGGTGGCCATTGGTAATACCGCAGCTGTGGTTGGCTTTGGCACTATTGCCAAATCAACGGTCGCCTTTCAATCGGCAGTCGAAGTGATGACCAGCCTACCTGGGAATGAGTTGATCGGTGCGGCGGTGGCTGTCAGTGTAGTGGCCGGATTAACCGGTTCAGCCTCTGGCGGGCAAGCTATTGCCCTGCCCTTAATCGGCCCGCACTATATCGATCAGGGTGTGGATCCTGAACAATTACACCGCATTGTGTCTATTTCATCCGGTGCGCTGGATTCCCTGCCACACAACGGCTATGTGGTCACCACCATCCGTGCTATCTGTCATGAAACCCACCAACGGGCATACTGGTCGGTAGGCGCGCTAACGGTTGTGGTACCGCTGATTGGATTAGCCATGGCGGTTGCCCTGTTCAACTGGTTCTAGGAGTGAAAATAACGATGCGTTTAACCCAAGGAAAATGGTGGATTGCCCTTATGCTGTTGCTTCATACCCAGTGTTTTGCCTCAGAGCTGCTAACCCAAAAACAGCGCTTTGACATACCTGAATTTACCACCTTTGGTGGCAAAACCATCAAACAGCTGCAAGTGGGCTACGAAAGCTACGGCACACTCAATGCTGACAAATCCAATGTGGTGCTGATCACCCATTTCTTTTCCGGCAGCTCCCACGCGGCAGGAAAATATCAGCCAGAGGATGAAGCCCCAGGCTATTGGGATGCCATTATCGGCCCCGGAAAGGCCATAGATACTAACAAGTTCTTTGTGCTGAGCGTTGACTCACTGGTGAACTTTAACGCCCACGATCCTAATGTGATCACCACAGGGCCCGCTACCATTAATCCTGATACGGGCAAACCCTGGGGACTGGCCTTTCCGGTGGTCACCATTCGCGACTTTGTTAATGTGCAAAAAGCCCTGCTGGAGTCTTTAGGCATCACTAAGTTATATGCGGTAGCGGGCCCGTCTATGGGCTCCATGCAAGCACTGGAATGGGCAACCACCTACCCTGACTGGGTGCCACGGATGATCTCTGTGATTGGTGCCGGGCAGTCCGATGCCTGGACCGTGGCCGCACTGGAGCAATGGGGATTGCCCATTAAGCTGGATCCCAATTGGAATAATGGTGATTACTACAGTAGCGAGCCACCGCTTGCAGGCTTAACCACAGGGCTGATGCTACTAACCCAACAGGCCTTATATCCGGATTTTATTAACAGCAGCAACCCACAGCACCAAAGCCTGGAAGAAGGGCCGCTGGCTGACATTCACCAATCCCATCAGGTGGTCAACTGGCTACGCGGTATGGCACAGGCCAGAGCCAAGGTTACCGACGCCAATCATATGTTGTACTTAATCCGCGCCAGCCAGCTATTCCTGGCCGGCCAGGACAAGCCGCTGGCTGAGGCCATGCAACAGGTCAAAGCAAAAACCCTGTTTATTCCGGCCAGTCATGACTTGCTACTGATGCCCTACTTAGCCGAGCAGCCCCATAAAGCACTGCTTGCGGCAGGTAAAAATTCCACGCTTGTGCCCATTGTCGGCCCTATGGGCCATTTGGATGGTGTCGCCAACATCAATCAGGTTGCCGAGCAAATCCAACGTTTTCTTATGCAGGATTAACCATGAAGAAATCACTGATCCACGCGCTGGCGTTATCCGCACTGACCAGCTCAATGGTTTATGCCGAGGTACCCAAACTCAATCTGGATATTGAGCAAATTACCTTATCCGGTTTATCTAGCGGCGGCTATATGGCCAGCCAATTCCATCTTGCCCACAGCAACTGGGTAAGCGGTATTGGGGTCATTGCGGCGGGGCCCTACTACTGTGCCCGCAACAGTATTCTGACTGCGCTGAATCAATGCGTGAATAAACAGGAAGGTGACATTCCGCTTAAGGAAATTCAGGCCACCCTGGATGGCTGGCGCACAGAAGGCTTAGTTGATCCGGCCGAGGGACTACAAGGCGACAAAGTGTGGCTGCTACGCGGCACCTTAGATGAAAAAATTATTCAGCCGGTGGCTGACGCACTAGCGGCACAGTACCAAAGCTGGGTGGGAGATGAGCAAGTTCGCTATATTAGCGATCAGCCGTTTTCACATTTGTTCCCCACCGAATCCCAGGGCAGCGAATGCAGTACCTCAACGCCTCCTTTTATCGGCAACTGTGGCTTTGATGCAGCCAGCGATATGCTGAGCTTTATCAGCCCTAAGTCCAGCCCACAGCCAGCGGATAAAGCCGGTGAACTACTGAGCGTCGATCAGCAAAAGCTGGGGGGCGAACAGGCTTCAGGTATGGCTGACCAGGCGTTTTTGTATGTACCAGCTAGTTGTGCCGCCGGCCAGTCCTGCCAGGTGCATGTGAGCTTTCATGGCTGTAACCAGAATATCGAAGCCGTGGGTAACGATTATGCCCGCCTGACCGGCATTAACCAGTGGGCTGACACGCACAATACCGTCGTGCTTTATCCGCAAACCAAACAGTCCACCTTAATGCCGCTCAACCCTCAGGCTTGCTGGGATTGGTGGGGCTACACCAACGAAAAATATGCCACTAAGCAAGGCCCGCAGATTCAGGCCGTAGCACAGATGATTAACGCATTGGCAGGAGTAAACTAATGCAGCGTACAATTTTTATTACCGGCGGTGCCAGTGGGATAGGTCTGGGTATTGCCCACCACCTCGGCGCACTTGGAAACCAATTAATTATCGCAGACATTCAGTTGGAAGCGGCTGAGCGTGCCTGCCAGCAGCTAAACGCAGAAGGTATCAATGCCAGGGCGATTGCGCTGGATGTGGCTGATGCAGAGCAAATAGCTACCTTACCCGAGCGCTTAGCACCGCTTAAGGTCGATGTGCTGATTAACAATGCCGGTATTCAGCATGTATCACGCCTGGAAGACTTCCCGCCAGCCAAATGGCAGCAGCTTATCAACGTGATGCTGGTGGGCCCGGCACTGCTTACCCAAACGTTTTTACCCGGTATGCGAGAGCGTAACTTTGGTCGTATTATCAATGTCGGTTCCATTCACTCGCTGGTCGCTTCACCTTATAAGTCAGCCTATGTGGCCGCTAAGCACGGCTTGCTGGGTTTTGCCAAAACCATGGCGCTGGAGCTGGGCGAACAGAACATCACTATTAATACCCTGTGTCCCTCCTACGTGAAAACGCCTCTGGTTGAACAACAAATCGCGGCTCAGGCCAAAGAAAATGCCATGAGCGAGGAAGAGGTGGTAAACAAAATTATGCTGGAACCTATGCCGAAAAAGGCGTTTATCGGTATCGATGAGCTGGCTGGCAGCGCTGCATTTCTGCTGTCTGATGCGGCCAAAAACATTTGTGGTCAGACACTGGTATTGGACGGTGGCTGGACTGCCCGTTAAGGTGCTTTTGGGGTTAGAAAGCAAAACGCCGGCAAGATTGCCGGCGTTTTTTATTTGACGTCTTTTATACTTTTCGTCACTTACGACTTTTTACGTTTATCATCTGCGACCCATTTACCGTCTTTAAACCAGGCACTCCATCCAGTGGCCTTACCCTCTGGGGTTTCGGTCATCACATATTGCTGCTTGGTTTTACGGGAGAAACGTACCAGGGCTTTATTCCCCTCTGAGTCCTGCTTCGGCGCATCGGCCAGATACAAGAATTTTTCTGGCAGGCGGTCACGAAAACGGGCCAATTCTTCCACCAGCGGTGCACGGGTTTCCCTGGATTTAGGGAAGTTATGAGCCGCCAGAAAAATACCGGATGCACCATCACGCAGCACAAAGTGCGCGTCTGACTTGCTACAAGGCAATTCAGGCAAGTCAACCGGGTCTTCCTTAGGTGGCGCCACTTCGCCGTTTCTCAGCAGCTTACGGGTGTTCTTACAGGCCTCATTGGTACAACCGAAGTATTTACCAAAGCGACCATTTTTAAGCTCCATATCGGCACCACAGCGGTCGCATTCAATCAATGGGCCGTCATAGCCTTTGATCTTAAAGGTACCCTGCTCGACCGCGAAACCTTTGCACACTGGGGTATTGCCACACACATGCAGCTTGCGCCCTTCATCGATAAGATAACTATCCATGGCCGTACCGCACAAATCACAGCGGCGCTTGGCACGCAGTACCTCGGTTTCCAGCTCATCATCATCGTCAACCTTAACCACTTCGTCGCCGGAGGTGAGGTTCATGGTATGCGTACAGCGCTCTTTGGGCGGCAGGGCATAGCCCGAGCAGCCCAGGAACACACCGGTACTGGCAGTTCGAATGGTCATCGGCCGGCCACACTTGGCACAGGCAATGTCGGTCATTACCGCTTCATTGGCACGCATACCGCCGTCTTCTGAGGGTTTTTCGGCCTGTAGCAATTTCTGATAGAAACCACCGTAAAATTGGTTCAGTACCTCTTTCCAGAACAGCTTGCCTTCGGCAATTTCATCCAGGTGCTGTTCCATGTTGGCGGTAAAATCATAGCTGATCAGATCCTGGAAGTTCTCCATTAGTCTGTCGTTAACGATCTCGCCCATTTTCTCGGCATAGAAACGCTTATTTTCCTGACGTACGTAGCCGCGATCCTGAATAGTCGAGATGATGCTGGCGTAAGTGGACGGTCGGCCGATACCACGCTTCTCCAGCTCTTTTACCAGTGAGGCTTCACTGAAACGCGCAGGGGGTTTGGTAAAATGCTGCTTGGGATCCAGCTTGTCCAGCGCCAGTACTTCACCTTCTTTGACATCTGGCAGAGTCAGGTCATCATCGCCCTTACCTCGCACTTGCGGTTGCACGCGGGTCCAACCGTCAAACTTAAGTACGCGACCTTTGGCATTCAGCTCAAATTCACCGGCCTGCACACGGATGGTGGTGGCATCATACTTAGCCGGAGTCATCTGACAGGCCACAAACTGACGCCAGATCAGCTCATACAAGCGCTGGGCATCACGTTCCATATCCGACAGGGAGTCTGATTTAATCTGTACGTTAGACGGACGAATGGCTTCGTGCGCTTCCTGTGCGCCCTCTTTGCTGCCATAACGCAGTGCTGACTCAGGTAAATACGCCTTACCAAAATTGTCCTGAATATAGTCCCGACACGCCTCCACCGCTTCACCGCTTAAGTTGGTGGAGTCGGTACGCATATAGGTAATGTGGCCAGCTTCATACAAGCGCTGTGCCATCATCATGGTTTTCTTTACCCCAAAGCCTAAGCGGGTACTGGCTGCCTGTTGCAAAGTGGAGGTAATAAAGGGCGCGGATGGACGACTTTGCGTAGGCTTGGACTCGCGGCTGACCACCTCATATCGGGCGTTTTCCAGCAGCGACACCGCAGCCTGGGTTTGCGCCTTGTTAACCGGCTTAAACGCACTACCGGCTTGTTTCACCACCTGCATACGTAAGGCGTGTTTGGCCTGACTATGCAAATCGGCGTGTACATCCCAATACTCTTCTGGCACAAAGGCCTTAATTTCACGCTCGCGCTCTACCACCAAGCGAACCGCTACCGACTGAACACGGCCAGCGGACAAACCGCGGGCAATCTTCTTCCATAGCAGTGGCGAAACCATAAAGCCCACTACCCGGTCGAGGAAACGCCGGGCCTGCTGAGCATTGACCCTGTCCATATTGACTTCACCCGGCTGAGCGAAAGCCTCTTGAATTGCGTTTTTGGTGATTTCGTTAAACACCACACGCTTAAAGGTTTTGTCCTTCTCGCCAATGAGCTCACGCAAATGCCAGGCGATGGCCTCTCCTTCTCTATCCAAGTCCGTTGCGAGGTAGATAGTGTCAGCAGTCTTAGCCAGCTTTTTCAGCTCATTAACCACTTTTTCCTTGCCGGTCAGGGTTTCATAGTGAGCTTCCCAGTCATTTTGTGGGTCCACCCCCATACGATCCACCAGTTTCAGGTACTCATGGTGGCGCAGGTAAGCCTCCCGCTTAGCATCGGACAAGGTCTTAAGTTCTTTACTGGATTTTTTAGCCGGTACATTGCCCAGTGCTTTGGTTGGCAGGTCCCGAATATGCCCGACACTGGATTTGACAATAAAGTCACTGCCCAGGTACTTATTGATTGTTTTGGCTTTTGCAGGGGACTCGACGATTACCAGGGATTTTGCCATATAATCTTTTGCTCTTAATTCTTCATGCTCGCTTCCTTCACTAAGGAAGCATCAGATACGCCTGTTTGTTGCTTGGCGATAAGTATTTTTTTAGATATATCCACAATAAGAGAGGAAAACAAGGTTTACTTCCGTTCATCTTCCTTTATATACCACCAGCTTACATTTGCCTTACCAGTGATTAGCATCTTAGCGTTTTTCTATTCCGGGGCGATTCTCGTTAACCCTGGCCCATAACGCAAGTGTTCAATTTCCATAAAGGTATTCAAGTTTAGGCGAACTGCTCAAATATCCAGCAAAAGAGAAATTTTCTAGAATTTTTTTCAAATGCAGAGTTATTCGCCTTAAAACTGCTAAGCTATTGAATAAATTAAAAATGCTTTGGTAGTTATGCGCTCAGACAGCGGCTTTATTCATCCTGACGCTTTTGACCGCCATGGTATGCATCTCAACCCTATTATGCAAATTTGGCAGGGGGATAATAAAACCTTATAGTGGCGCCGTCTCTTGCCCGCTGCCACGCTCATATGTCATGCCGGCGCAGGAATGCAACCCCTTAGCGAGGAATCGGAAAGACAATGAAACAGTTTGAAGTGAATTTTGACGGACTGGTGGGTCCTACTCATAATTACGCCGGCCTGTCCTTTGGTAACGTGGCTTCCCTGAGTAATGCCAAATCAAACAGCAGCCCCAAACAAGCCGCGAAACAGGGCTTGATGAAAATGAAAGCGCTGGCTGATATGGGTATGCAACAAGGCGTGCTGGCACCACAAGAACGCCCGGACATGCTGACATTGCGCAGGCTGGGCTTTACCGGCACCGACGCCCAGGTTCTGGAGAAAGCCGCTAAGCAAGCTCCGGCTATTTTTCTGGCCTGCTGTTCCGCCTCCAGCATGTGGACCGCCAACGCCGCTACTGTTTCCCCGAGCGCCGATACCGCAGATGGCCGTGTGCACTTCACCCCCGCTAACCTGACTAACAAGTTTCATCGTTCGCTGGAGCCAGACGTCACGGGCCGCATTCTAAAGGCAACCTTTGCCGATGAGCGTTATTTCCAGCATCACGCCCATTTACCGGACAATGAGCACTTTGGCGACGAAGGCGCAGCAAATCACACACGCCTGTGCCGGGATTACGGTTATGCCGGTGTAGAGATGTTTGTCTACGGCCGGTATGCCTTTGACGGCAGTAAACCTGCCCCCACCCGTTATCCTGCTCGTCAAACGCTGGAAGCCTGTCAGGCCATCGCCCGCTTACATGGTCTGAGCGATGAAGGTGTGGTGTATGTTCAACAGAACCCGGATGTCATTGACCAGGGCGTATTCCACAACGACGTGATTGCCGTCGGCAACCGTAACGTGCTGTTCTACCATGAGCAGGCGTTTTACAACACCCAAGCAGCCCTGGCTGAGATTCAGCAAAAATACGGTGACGAAAAGCTGCACTTTATCCAGGTAAATACCAGCGAAGTCAGTGTTGAAGACGCGGTTAAAACCTATTTATTTAACACTCAGATTATCAGCCTGCCTGACGGTGATATGGCCATTATCGCTCCCACCGAGTGCCAGGAAAACACTGCGGTTAAGCGTTATCTGGATAAGCTTGTCACGCTAGACACGCCTATTAAACAAGTGCATTACTTTGATGTTAAGCAAAGTATGCGCAATGGCGGTGGCCCGGCCTGTCTGCGCCTGCGCGTGGCCCTGACCGAAAAAGAAGTGGATGCGGTTAATCCCAATACCCTGATGAACGATAGCTTGTTTGCGCGTCTGAACCTATGGGTAGATAAGCATTATCGTGATGAACTCAGCTTTGATGACCTGCGTGATCCGCAACTTCTGAGCGAATCACGCAGCGCCCTGGATGAACTGACACAAATCCTCAAACTAGGGTCTGTATATCCCTTCCAGCGCTAAGCTCATCCTTAAGAAGGCGGGCTGTTATGCCCGCTTTTTGTTATCCCTTGCTAATTAAAACGACTCTCCCCGCACAGCGGCCTCTATCTTGGCTACATCAATTTTTTGCATAGTCATCATGGCATTAAAGGCGCGTTTAGCAGCCTGGCGATCGCTGCTGGTATAGGCTTTGGTCAGCACCACCGGCGTAATCTGCCAGGAAATTCCCCACTTATCCTTACACCAGCCGCAATCACTCTCCTGGCCACCATGACTGACAATGGCCTCCCAGTACCTATCCGTTTCTTGCTGATCTTGGGTGGCAACCTGAAATGAAAAGGACTCATTGTGCTGCATGCCCGGCCCGGCATTAAGACCAAGACAGGGAATGCCCATAACAGTGAACTCTACCGTTAACACATTACCCTGCTTACCCGCAGGATAATCCCCGGGCGCGCGATGCACAGCGTTAACAAAAGAGTCTGGAAAGACTTCAGCATAAAATCGTGCCGCTTCATCGGCATCTTGCTCATACCAGAGGCAAATAGTGTTCTTGGCAATATCGGTCATAGTACTTTCTCCTTATGATTACAGAAAACGAATGCAAACCTCGTTATTGCGTAAACGAACAGGACACCAGCAATTCGACAGGCGCAGCGATGATTTCAACGAAAAACATCCACTGTTAGGCAAATTTCGTCTGGATATGGTCGATAGTCATCCCATTCTGCTAACAGTTGGCTCATCGGCATCGAACAACCGCCCTACTTTCTAGATTTTTCTGGAAGCAGTAGTTCTATAAACAACATAAAGCATCAAAGCACCGCTAATCAGTGTGGCAAATAAGCTGGTGTAAGCACCGGTAGACAGCCCCATATAGATAGCTACGCCAGCACCAGTCATATAGACAATACAAGCGGTTAGAAATTTATATGAAGGGGCTGTGATACATGGGAGCAGTACAACAAGTACTGCTGCGAGTGCAGGAAAAAAGAGCAGTGAAACAGTCTTCACAGGCTGCATATAAGGAGCAAAAACAGGTTTCTGAAATCAGGTACTGAGCAGGACACAGCGTTTCGGCAATCATTATAACGCCCATCCCCAAAAACAAGGCGATAAAGTACCCCGCCAGGGAGACTGGAGCGACTAAAATCCAGCGTAAAAACCTGCTCATAAACTGTCGAAAATCCCTTTACGTTATTAGCCAAAGATACCGATGCACATTTGACATGTAAACGTGAAACAAGGCTTTATGTTCCACGCACTTTCGCTTTCGTTCTTTTAACCACGACCGACACAAAGAGCTCGACGAGACAAGCAAAGACGTCAACAGCTGTATGTTTCGTACCTTGATATAAATTTCCTTTAAGGTGGCAAGAAACCAATTAAACGCCACCCGCTTAGGCTTTCGACCTAAACTATCCGGGCAGATAAAATCGCAGCCATTAAAAAAGGGGAAGACATCACTGCCTTCCCCTTAATACTATGGGTAAGTTTAAAAAGACTTAACCAATCTGCTTACTGGCCGGCAGAGTTGGCACAGGCTGGCCAGCCATATCCTGAACTACGCGCATAACCTGGCAACTGTAGCCAAACTCATTGTCGTACCAAACGTACAAGGTGGCACGGTCACCGGAAGCGATGGTGGCCTGCGAGTCCACAACTGAAGCAAAACGTGAGCCGACCAAATCCGTAGACACCAGCTCGGTTGATGCAGTGAAATCAATCTGGTGCTGCAAGTCTGAGAACAGCGCAGTTTCACGCAAGAACTCGTTAATGTCTTCGCGGTCGGTTTCTTTATTCAGATTCAGGTTCAGAATGGCCAAGGACACGTTAGGCGTGGGCACTCGGATGGCATTGCCCGTCAGTTTACCTTCCAACTTAGGATAGGCCTTGGATACCGCCTTAGCCGCCCCCGTTTCGGTGATGACCATGTTAAGTGGCGCAGCACGACCACGACGCTCAGCTTTATGGAAGTTATCAATCAGGTTCTGGTCATTGGTGTAGGAGTGCACGGTTTCTACGTGACCATTTTTAATGCCATAGTGCTCATCCAGCGCCTTCAACACTGGGGTGATGGCATTGGTAGTACAGCTGGCTGCCGATACGATGTTATCACCAGCTTCAATATCGCCGTGGTTAACACCGTATACGATATTTTTGATATCCCCTTTACCTGGCGCGGTCAGCAAGACTTTTTTCGCGCCTTTAGATTGCAGGTGCTGTGACAGGCCGTCACGATCACGCCACATACCGGTATTGTCGATGACAATGGCATTATCGATACCGTACTGGGTGTAATCCACCTCGGCCGGACTGTTAGCATAGATCACCTGAATATAAGCACCATTGGCTTTAAGGGCACTACGCTCTTTATCTACCGTAATACTGCCATTGAAGGGGCCATGCACGGAATCTCGGCGCAGCAAGCTGGCACGCTTTTCCAGGTCACCGTCTTTACCACCACGCACCACAATGGCGCGCAGACGCAGTTTGTTATTCTTGCCATGACGTTCAATCAGCAAGCGCGCTAGCAAACGACCGATACGTCCAAAACCATACAACACCACATCCTGAGGTGCCTGGTTGTCATCACGATCAACAATCTCGGCCAACTCTTCACGCAGGTAGGCCTGTAAATCACTGCCCTTACCTTCGCCGTAATGATAGTTATAAGCCAATTTACCCAGGTCAATTCTCGCCGGGGCCAGCTTCATTTCGCTGATGGCTTCCAGTAAAGGCCAGCTTTCGCGCAGACGCAGCTTTTCACCCGTGTGTAAACGCACGGTACGGTGGGCCTTGATAATATCAATGCTGTTGGCACCCAATAGCGGGCGACCGTACAACGTCACCTCAATGGCTTTGTCACGATGTAATTTGCCCAGCAAGGGTTGCATTTTTTCGGCATACTCTTGTCTTTCCTGCCAGCTATTGAGTAACTCTTGTTCATGTTGATGATTCATGCACTCGACCTTTACGACTAAATTGAATGTTGTAGGGTTGTGTTTGACAAGAGGCTTCTAAAATTGGCCTGCTCCTTGGCTTTGTCAAAAACGGCCGCTATTTTAAAGAAACAAGGGGCAGTCGCCAAATTGTGCTAAAGTTTCAGCTTTAGGCAAAATAGCTGATTTATAGGGAAATTATCAGTAAACTTCTTTCATTTTCCGGGAGTTATTATGGGCAGAATTTCGCCCCTGCTGTTGCTGCTATTGTTGTCCGGCTGCGACTCTTTCAACCAGATTAATGTCAAGGATATCTGCGAGCAGAATCCACAAATGTGCAGCGACCTAAACCCGGACGGTTGGTGTCGGGCCGAGAAGGCTAACATCATCAAACACCGTTTTGAGCAAAGCCATAGCCCTTCGGATAAGCTTAACTACGATTTACTGCTGGACTTTGAGCAGTATAAAAAGTGTATCGCCAAAGCCTCGCAGATTGAACATATCAAGCTCAAAGAGAAGAAAACGGAACGGGTTAAGGGACTGCTGACCGCAGAGCGGGAGCTGAAACGTCTGGCTGCCGAAACCCGAGACTCCATGTCGCCACACCTGCTCTACTACCACTGGTCGCGCTTTCACAACGACAAAGCGCTTAAACACTTCTTGGAGTATGAGAAAACCAATCGCTTACAGTACCCGGAAATGCAGGTAGCGTTGGCAACTTACTACATCAAGTTTGATCGGCCGAAAACCATCCAACTGCTTTATCATGCCTTGGAGCTGTATAAGAAAAACGATGAGGTTGACCCGGAAATTTTCCGCAGCCTGACCAGTTTATTTATGAAAGAAGAGCAATATGACTGGGCCTACTTGTGGGGATTTGCTGGTCTGGAGTTTGGTGTCGATGATTTGGATTTAACCAGTTTAGAAGCCCTACTTATTCAGCAGTCTCGACAGTTGAAACCTATCCAGCAACAAGCTGAATCTTATGTCGAGATGATTGAAAACGGACAATTTATGGCACCACAATAACCGCCAACTAGTGCCTATTTCTGAAAGTGACTTTCAGAAAAATATTTATAAAAAAGCCAGCTTAATGCTTAATGCCAGTCAGTTAAGCTGACTGGCATTTTTCTTTGTGGGGTATTTATTGGGTTTTCTCCTGACCACCCG
>NZ_BMLS01000007.1 GCF_014645355.1 Bowmanella pacifica
TCTGAACGCCTCGAAGGATCGGTCAACCGATCGCTCGAATATTTCTTAACTGATCGGCATTAGGCATATGAGCCGGCTTTTCGCTTAGGTTGCTATCAGAACTTATAAGAAGCAGTGGTGTAGAACAGACGACCAATGTTGTTATAAAGGCCTGTTGTTTCTGTAGTACCACGGGTAAAGGTAGGCAGGTCGCGATCAAACAGGTTGTCGATACCTACAGCCACCTTGATACCATTGTCGAACTGGTAGGCTGCCTGTGTGTTAGTCAGGAAATAGCTGCCATAGCCCATATTGTCACTGGGATCTGGGTTGATAGCCAAATCTTGCTCGCTGTACAGCGATACGGCATCAACATACAAAGTGCGCCAAGTTGCAGACCACTCACCGTAGCTGTACCTCAAACTGAAGTTAGCTTGCCACTGTGCATCACCTGCTGTACCAGCTTCTTCTTCGAACTCACCAGGTTGGTCCTGGAATGAGTAAGTACGACGAGACTCCAGATAGGTTCCCACCAACTTGGAACTCATCCGGCCACCAGCCAGATCAAAATCGTAGCCAACCTCAAAGTCAACGCCTTTGGCGGTCTGCGCTGCTACGTTTTGCGCGATGGTCGTGATCAGCTTCAGTTGCTTGGTCACGGCGTCACGCTCAACCAAGTTACAGAACTGCATGTTCAGACCACTGCTAGAGTCCACACATTTATTCAGAATATCCTGAGCTGCAACGCTATCAATGGCATCGTCGATATCAATTGACCAGTAGTCCAAGGTCAGGCTTAAGCCATCTACAAATTCGGGCTGATAAACCAGACCCACGGTATAGCTTTGCGACTCTTCGGCTTCCAGATCAGGGTTACCACCCAGCAGCCCTTCTACGCTGGCGCCTGGATCGTTCAGAACGAAGTCCTCGGCTATACCCAGTGCCTTACAGTTCTCAACACGCGCAGCAGACTGTTTGTTGTCCAGCGAACATGGATCCTTAATGCTTCTGAAGAACGTCTGGTTCTGCGGGCCATATAATTCACCGATATTGGGTGCACGCAATGCCTCTGAGTATGTAGCACGCATTCTCAGCTCAGAATTGATCGTCCAATCCAGGCCAGCCTTCCAGCTGGTTGCAGAGCCAATAGTGCTGTAGTCTGCGTAACGTACAGCAGCATCAAACAACAACTCGTCAACAAATGGCAAGTCAGTCAAAAGCGGCGCAGAAATCTCCGCGAACACTTCCTTGACGTTAAAGTCGCCTTTCTCATACTGGAAAGCGTTGAAGAAGGTGGCACCAGTCGATGCAAATGCATCAGGAACAGATTCACTTTCTTCCTTGCGGTATTCAACACCCGCCGAGAAACCCACAAAGCCAGCAGGCAGCTCAAACAGCGCACTGTTATTTATGCTGGCGTTAAATACGGTCTGGCGAATGGTGCTGTTGCTATAAGACGTCGTGTTAATGTAGTCACGGCTTTCTTCGCTGATGCTGTTTTCGCCGAACAGGTTTACCGGCACACAACCAGCCGCACGGGCCGCTTCATCGCGACAAACGATATCGCCATTGGCCAAACGAATTGCATCGGTGGCATTGGCAAAGTTGTCACGTACCAGGTTGTTACGGTTCCACTGCTTCAGGCGGGTTTCACCAAACAACGCATAGGTTTCATAACCCCAGTCACTGCCAAATACCCCTTCGGCACCTAGTACGAAGCGCTTGGTTTCGCGAGTATTGTCCTCTACACGGCGTCCTGCATCTTCCAGGAAGCGGTTCAGTTCCAGCGTATCCAGATTATTGGCGTCCATCAGTGCAGCCAGGCTCTCATGGATAAAGGCGTTATCACGCTGAATCAGCACCGGCGCATTGGTACCGTCATAAAATGCAGGCTGACCAATCGCCTGACCACGAGTACGCACAAATTTGCCTTCAGCAAACAAGTTCAGCGCTTCAGATACCTCAAAGCTACCTTTGGTGTTCAGGTTCAAACGGTCAAAAGTAGGTTGCAGTTCCACATAGTTAGTCAGATTCAGGAACTCACA
Source organism: Bowmanella pacifica (assembly GCF_014645355.1). Lineage (GTDB taxonomy): Bacteria > Pseudomonadota > Gammaproteobacteria > Enterobacterales > Alteromonadaceae > Bowmanella > Bowmanella pacifica. The sequence goes on from NZ_BMLS01000007.1 coordinate 2,025, forward strand.
GTCGGTACACTTGTAGCCGGATGTATCGGGGTTACTGACATCCTGCAGGCGCACAGAGCCATCAGGATCGAAGGCATACCAAGCACCATTTACATAAGTGTTTCCGCCGGGCAGATTGTCTACCCAACCGGTGTTGTAACGAGTAACGTTATCGGCAATACCATCGTGAATAAACACACCATTTTCATCACGATAGTCTTTGCTGTCTGGGTTACGCACAGACATGTATGGAGTGCGGGTTTGATCGCGATCATTGGCATTCATGCCATCTTGGCTGGCATATTCAGCAGCAAAGGCGATATTACCACGACCATCGGCGAAATCTTGGCCAAAAGACAATGAGATCTTGTCGTTCTTATAAGGACCTTCTTCGGCCAGACCTTTAGTGGCAGAGAAATCAACACCTGTGATGTTCTTCTTCAGACGGAAGTTCACCACACCAGTTACCGCGTCAGCACCGTATACCGCAGAGGCACCACCTGTGATGATCTCAACGGAGTCTAACCAGGCAGTAGGGATAGTGTTGGTATCAACGGCTGAACTGCCGGCGCTGCTGGCCACATGACGGCGACCATCAACCAGCACTAACGTACGCGCTGTTCCCATGCCACGCAGATCGAGAATACTCAGACCAGCAGTACCGATGGAACGACCTGAGTTTGCCAAAGAGAACGTGGCAGCAAGTGAAGGCAATTCATTTAGCACTTCACCAATATTCATGGCACCGGTTTCAACCAATTCCTGGCCTGAAATAACGGTTACTGGAGAAGGTGCAATTGCACCTTCACGTAAAATCCTTGAGCCTGTTACCTGAATTTTTTCTACGGTAACCGCTGATTCATTTATATCCTGGGCGAAACTTTGTACCGAAAATCCAAATACGGCTGTCGTCGCTAATGCATAATGCACAGCACGGGAGATTCTAGAATTTGAATGCATTTAATTGTTTCCCACTTTACCACTTGAGTGAATATATTTTCACTGTAGTTGCAGTTTTATGTAATCTGTCGTGCCCCTAAACGGGGGCGCGGATAATACGCAGCTGGGTTCAATCAGGTCAACCGATGAACAGACCGCTTGCTCAAAGAACAAGCACAGGAATACAATTAGATACAAAGCAGGAAAGGCGATTAACAACAAGTTAACCGGGATGCAAAAAGGTTAACGTTTAAAACATAAAAAAACGGAGCTTGAATTAGCAGACCGGATACAATAATTATTCAATATTTCAGAATAATTACAACCCAATAAATATATAGAAATTTAATTTAAATTGTCGATAGAATTAAAAAAGCCCGCGAATAGCGGGCTTTTTTAATTAAGAATAAAAACTACGATTCTGTTCCATCATTTCTTTTAATAATGGTGCGGGGGTAAATTTATCTCCATATAAACCCTGGTAATGTTCTAAACGTGCCACCACATGGTTAATCCCCAAGCTATCCATATAACGGAAGGGGCCGCCCAGGAAGGGAGGGAAACCTATACCAAAAATGGCACCGATATCACCGTCTCTGGCGTTGCGAATCACACCTTCAGCCAAACACATGGCTGCTTCATTGAGCATCAGTAGCACGCAGCGCTCTGAGATCTGATCATGACTGAACTTTTGTGACGGGCTGATGCCAAGCAAGCTGTAGACACTCTCATCCACCTCTTTACCCGGCTTCTTGCCACTATATTGATACAAGCCACGCTTATTCTTTTTGCCCTTTCGATCGTCGGCCAGTAACTTGTCAAACGCTTCCGGAGCACGGAAACGCTCGCCAAGCTCTGCCACCAGAATTGGGGAAATCTTGGCGCCAATATCAATACCTACTTCATCTAGCAGCTTCATCGGTCCCACCGGGAAACCGAAGTTCAGTAGCGCTTGGTCAATCTGCTCAATAGGCTCACCCGCCAGCAACACACAAGCCGCTTCGTTCATGTATGGTGCCAGAATACGGTTCACATAGAATCCTGCGCCATCTTTTACCACAATAGGGGTTTTCCCCTGCTTACGGGCAAAGTCGACGGTGGTTGAGATAGTCGCATCCGAGGTACCGGCATGGGGAATCACCTCTGCCAAAGGCATTTTATCCACCGGCGAGAAATAATGCAGACCAATCACCTGCTCTGGCTTAGCCGCCTTAGCCGCAATCTGGCCAATAGGAATAGACGAGGTATTCGTGGCAAAAATCGTCTGCGCACCGGCATTGGCTTCAATATCTGCCACCATTTGCTGTTTCAGTGATAAGTCCTCAAATACCGCTTCAACCACAATATCCGCATCCGCAAAGCCCGAATAGTCCGTACTGCCGGTCAAAAGTGCCAACTGCTTCTGCATCTCAGATTTGCGCATAAAACGACGCTTAACCTTCTTGATCAGCAGGTCGTAGCTGTACTTCATGGCATTGGCAATGCCTTCACTGCGAATGTCTTTGATGCGCACTGGCAGTCCTGCTTTGCTTGAAGTGACATAGGCAATACCACCGCCCATCAAGCCTCCGCCCAGTACAGCGGTTTTCTTCACTTTAGCCGGCGCCACGCCTTCTACACCCGTTTCTTTTTTCATCTCTGTGGTGGCAAAGAAGATATTGCGCAATTGCTTTGACTCTGGCGTCATCACCAAGTCGCCAAAATGGCGGGCTTCCATCTCGTAGCCTCGGCTACCACTGACCCCCGCCTCGATACAATCGATAATACGCTCGGGAGCCGGATAATTTCCACGGGTCTTACTGCGGGTTTGTTTGCGTGCCTGGCTGAACAGGAAATTGCGCCCAAAGGGGGTACGCTCCAGCGCCTGCCCCACCAGGTTCAGCTTAGGTGGCTGACGCTTTGGCTTAGCTTTTTTAGCAAACTGGATGGCCACATCCATCAAAATAGAAAGCGGTACAGCATCATCCACCAGGCCGTCCTTCTTCGCTTGCTTGGCACGTAATTGCTTGCCGGTCAGCATCATGGTCATGGCTTTTTGGATACCCACCAGCTTGGGCAAACGTTGTGTGCCGCCGCTACCGGGCAGTAAACCAAGCTGCACTTCCGGCAGGCCCATTACGGTTTTGTCGTCCAGACTACAAATACGATAATGACAGCATAGCGCTAGTTCCAGTCCGCCCCCCAGCGCCGGGCCATGAATGGCCGCCACCACAGGGATCTTCATATTTTCGATGCGCGCAAACATCTGTTGTCCAGACCTGGACAAGGCAACCGCATCTTCGGCACTCTGGCAGGCTGCCAGCATACTGATATCAGCACCGGCGACAAAGGAGCTGGCTTTACCGCTGGCCAGCACCAGACCTTTGATACTGCTGTCTTTTTCAATCTCATCAAGCTGTACCGCGATCTGCTCAGCAAACTCGGCTTTCAGCGTGTTCATGCTCTCGCCCGGTACATCCATAGTCAGAATCGCAATACCGTCGTCCCGGCGGTTGAGGGAAAATGCGCTGGTTACGTCTGTCATATTCTTCTCCTTATTCCGTTTCCAGGATCATGGCTGCGCCCAGACCACCCGCCGCACAAGCAGTGACCAGACCGGTACCGCCACCACGACGATTCAGCTCATTGAGCATCTGGGTGATCATACGAGTACCAGTTGCGGCAAAGGGGTGACCATAAGCAATGGAACTCCCCATCACATTAAATTTATCCATGTCCATCTCGCCGATAGCTTTATCCCGGCCCAGCTTCTCCTTAGCGAAGGTATCACTGGCAAACATTTTCAGGTTAGCCAAGGTTTGTGCGGCAAAGGCTTCATGCATTTCAATCAAGGTCAGGTCACTAAGGTTCATACCTGCTCGACTCAGGGCAATTGGCGTGGCATAGGACGGCCCCATCAGCATATCCTCCCAGACATCAATAGCGGCGAACGCATAGCTGCGAATATAGCCCAGCGGCTTATAGCCCATGGCCTTGGCGCGGCTTTCCGTCATCATTAACACAGCCGATGCACCATCGGTTAACGGCGTCGCGTTGGCGGCCGTTACCGTGCCATATTTGCGGTCAAATACCGGGCGCAACTTGGCGTAGCCTTCCAGGCTGGAGTCAAAACGAATATTGTTATCTTTTTCCAAGGCGCCTTTGTAAGGCTCGGCATAGGCCGTCATCACTTCAGCGCTCAGTTTGCCGTCTTCCCAGCTCTTCGCGGCATTCACATGTGAGCGATGGGCCAATGCATCCTGATCTTCACGGCGAATTTGGTGCGTCTTAGCCATTTGCTCAGCAGTATCGCCCATGGACAGTCCGGTGGAATATTCGGCCACAGCGGGAGGTACCGGCAGCAAGTCTTTTAAGCCCAGACGTTTAATCACGTTCCATTTTTGGCCAAAGGTTTTGGTCTTCTGTAAGTCAACCAGCGCTCGCGCCAGGTTTTTAGACACCCCGATAGGTGATACCGAGGTGGAGTCCGCGCCGCCAGCCACACCAACCTGAATATTGCCCGCCATCATAGACTCAGCAATGTTCACTGTAGCTTGGAAACTGGTCGCGCAGGCTCGGGACACACTGTAGGCATCGGTATGCACATTCATGCCAGTGCCCAGTACAATTTCACGGGCAATATTTGGCGCTTCTGGCATCTGCACAACCTGGCCATACACCATTTGCTCCACTTCACGGGGATCCAGGTTATTGCGAACCAGCATCTCATTTACCACCATTTTTCCTAAATCCACGGCAGGCACGCCATGGAAGTAGGTGGCCATTTTGGCAAATGGAGTGCGAAGACCGGCCACAATGGCGATACGATCTCCGCTACGCGTCGTCACATTGCGAGTGACGGAAGAAGTGTTACCTGGCATTCTGTTTCCTTTTAGTGGTCAGACCTGTTTGGCTGGATTGTACTCTTTGCCGAGCAAATTTCAAATTCTAGCCCATAGACAGCAATGTGACACTCTTGATGCCAAAGCTAAAATATTGAATTTATAGATAGTTTTGCTTTATTAGCGCAGCCGCTTTTTCTGCGATCATAATAGTTGGGGCATTGGTATTGCCACCGATCAGGGTAGGCATAACCGATGCGTCCACCACCCTTAATCCTTGCACGCCTCTTACTTTCAGCTCAGGACAGACAACAGTCAGCGGCGATTGTGGGTTACCCATCCGACAGGTACCTACAGGGTGATAAATGGTTTCTGCTTTGTCTTTGATAAAATCCAGCAAGGCTTCATCAGACTGCACGGCCGTTCCCGGCAACCACTCCTGAGGCTGATATTGATCAAATACCGGCTGACTCAGAATCCGTCTGGCCAGCTTGACACCATCCAACATAGCCTGCCTGTCATCTTGGTGGCTTAAGTAGCGCGGATCCAATAACGGCGACACTGCAGGATCGGTAGTTTTCAAACGCACCGTACCGCGACTTTTCGGGTACAAGTAACAAATATGCAAACCATACCCATATCCCCAGGCTAAATGCCGACCATGATCCTGCAAAATAGCAGGCAAAAAATGCATCTGTAAATCCGGCAGTCCGCTTGCCAACGTGCTGCTGGCAAAACCGCCAGCTTCAGCAATGTTACTGGACATCAAACCACGGTGGCCACGCAAATACTGCCACAGTCCCTGCAAATACTCGGGCACTGCCCCAGGCGCTACCCCATAACCGGCCATTTTATTAGTACGGCATTGCACAATAGCATCCAGGTGATCCTGCAAATTTTCCCCCACCCCTGGACTATCTACCTCGACCTTGATACCAACGCTGTCTAAATGCGCGGCCGGGCCGACCCCAGACAACATCAATAACTGGGGGGAATTAATCGCCCCTGCGCTTAACAGTACTTCTTTGTTCGCATAGATCTGACGGCATTGGCCATGCTGCGTAAACTCCACCCCCACTGCCCGGCCATCCTTAAGCAAGACTCGCCTAACCAAGCCAGAAGTCATAATTGTCAGATTTGACCGTTGCTTAGCCTGACTTAGATAAGCTTTAGCACTAGAGCAGCGCTGCCCTTGTTGTTGCGTTACCTGATAGGCCCCTACCCCCTCGCGCATATCACGGTTAAAGTCGCTCAGCTCGCTCAACCCAGCCTCTACGCCAGCCCGAACAAAGTCCTGGCTAAGTTGGCTAATATGGCGTAAATCACTGACCGTCAGCGGGCCCCCCACGCCATGCCAGACATCTTCGCCGCGCTGCTGATCTTCTGCCTTTTTAAAGTAGGGTAAAACCGACTGCCAATCCCAGCCTTCAGCGCCAAGCGCCTGCCACTGGTCATAATCCTCTTGGGCACCGCGGATATAGCACATGGCATTTACCGAGCTTGAGCCACCTAATGTTTTGCCTCTGGGCCAATACAAAGCGCGATTGTTTAGTTCGACCTGGGGTTGGGTGTAGTAGTTCCAGTTGATGCCGCGAAATCGGCATAATAGTGCCAAACCAAAGGGAATATGAATAAGGGGGTTGCTGTCGGGTTTACCCGCCTCAAGCAAGCACACCTGCCAGGCCGGGTTTTCCGACAACCGGGCGGCCAGTGCGGCCCCTGCCGACCCCGCGCCAACGACAATAAAGTCAAATTGATTTGCTTGTGTCATGGCCTGATTCGCTCATCTTTGCACTACTACACATCGTACCAGTGAGTCTATCAAAGAAGTTCTGCCAACCGCACCCGAAGATTGGACATTTAGTCAACAACCCGTCGATTATGTATCCATAACAAGACAGCAAGATGACCGCCAAGCGGCCAGACCATGACACCCACCAAGCGTTACCTAAACTAACGGTTACGCCCATATTGTTCGTGGGAGGACACCCAATCAGAGGACGATATCGCTGAGGCCAGCGAGATCTCGCCGGCCAGGGCCACCGCACCAATAATTTCTGCCAACTTGTACACCCGGTCGCGCCCATAACAGCCCAGTAATTCCAGGCATTCACGCTGAGTACCAATGCCCGTGCCGCCACCATGAGTGGCGACAATCAAAGACGGGATGGTCAAGGACAAATACAGATCGCCGTCATCGGTCAGCTCACTGTATAAAATGCCCGCCGACGACTCAGACACGTTAGCCACATCCTGCCCTGTGGCAATAAACATGGCAGTAATACCATTGGGTGAATGCAAACCGGTGTTATTCACCCCCGATAGAAATGAGCCTACGCCAGCGACCCGGCCGTGGTAGTCAATTTGCTTAGGATCCACCCGCATCACTTCCAGTAAGTGCTCGCGCTTAATGGTGACCTCACTGGTTACCCGCTTGCCACGGGTGCGCATAATATTGATATGGGAGGCTTTTTTATCTGTGGCAAAGTTAGACTCCAGATAAAAATTCTGGATGCCGGGATAATGATCTAATATCCAGCCGCAGGCCGCAAACGTCGCTCTTCCCACCATATTTTGTCCAGCGGCATCGCCAGTTCTGAAGTTAAAGCGCAGGAAGGCAAATTTGTTCGACAAAAAATGGTCAATGTAAGTCAACTTAGCCACCGACGAAGTGGCTTCCGCTTCGTGACGAATGCTGTCCATATGCTCTTTTACCCACTGCACAAAGTCCCTGGCGCCCCGGGCATCTTCAAACACAAATACCGGCGCCCGCTGCATGGCATCATCCACCACCGTACTTTTTACCCCACCACTCATATTTAGCAGCTTCATCCCGCGATTGTAGGACGCCACCAAGGTGCCCTCTGTGGTAGCCAGCGGGATCATAAATTCGCCGTGGGCATGCTCTCCCTGAATATGGAAAGGCCCCGCTATACCAATTGGTACCTGGGCGACACCAATAAAGTTCTCGATATTACCGCGCAAACTCTGAGGGTCGATACTGAACTTGGCGATATGCTCAATACCCGCGCCGCTAAATTCTGCATAAAAACGCTGGCGCTGCTTGATAATGTCCTCGCCGTAATCATCGCTATCAGAACGCGGAATTTTATTGGGGTTTGCTTCCTCTTCGGTGGCTACATCATCCACCTCGAAGGTCAACACACCAAAAGGCAGGGCGCGGAAGCTGACATGGATCCTGTGCTTTTGCTGAGCAACAGGGGTGAAGTCATCAACAAACACTGACAAGCTGGCCCGCAATGGGAAATCATGCGTCCCCATGCTATTAAACTCACTTAACGGCAGGCATTGTCCGTCTGCTAGTTGTAAACGAATCTTACCCGAGGCGATGGGCTTATCATCAATACGTATATCCAGCACCTCATGCACCAGCGCGTCTTTCAGGCGGTTTTTCAGTGAAAAACGCACGCCGCTGCCATGCAGCGTCAGGCTGCCCCGGTTGTACAGTTGCTTGAGAAGAATACTAGGAATAAACATCTGCGCTTGCTCCAGTTATTATTATTCGCCATCCTGATAAGCCCGAGGCAAACGAACCTATCTTTTTGCTAACAACTATTGTTGATAAACTGCACAAAATCCACCCTAGCTGTATTATTTCTACTTGAATAACAGTGGCTTGAAAAACCACCTATGCAAACGGGAGCCTACGCCTTGCCGGCACACAATCTTTTGACACGCATCAAATACTGGTGGATTACGCTGCTTATCCGTCTTGGCAGATTAAAACACTTCAGTCTTTCTCCCGATGAATTAAACAACATGCTCAGCGCCAATTTGCCCTGGCCTATCCCTTTGATTTTACCGGCAGGCAAAGGCACATTGCAGGTGATGAGCGCTTCGGTGCGCTTGCCCGACAATCAGTTCAGGCTGGAACTGTTCTGTGACTTAAAGGTAGATATTGGTGGCGTCAGGTTGTATCAGGCCCATGTTTTAGCCACATTACACGGCAAACCCAGCTATATGCGCACGCAAAGCAGCATTCGTGCTACCCAAGTGAGCCTGACAGATTTAAGGCTTATTCAGGATGATCATCTTATCTTTCGCAGCAGTGCAACACTGTTAAACCGTCTGATGCCAGAGGCAATAGGCGGCTGGCTGAACGCGTCCCTGGATGTTTTTGCCGGATCTCTCTACAAAGAGACAAAAAGCTATCTGGATTTATACCTCAGTGGCAACAAACAGAAGGTACTGGACTTTCATAAGCCGCAAATAGAACGCCAACTAATCGAGCAGGTAAATCAGGGCGGCTTGGACTACCAATTGGATCACAATCTGCCCGACGAACGTCTGTTCGCTCGCCTGGGTCAGAATGTCAAAGTAGAAGAGGGTAAGTTACTGTTTTTATTTCATTCCTGACAGCGATAAACCAGAAAACGGCGGCTGCCGAATTTAATGGCGCCGTCAATCACCAGGCTGTCTCCGCCTAACCGTACGGCCTCATTTTTGGCCAGCACCAACAACTCTTCCGCCACTGTCTCTTCATTTCGCTCAACAAAAGCGATTCTATCGGCAACCTGTGCATTGGCCGATCCGATACGGCGACACCCATCGGCTTGCGCGGCGTCAATCAATCTGACGGCATCGGAACCTGGCGCTGGAGTTAGGTTGGCACACCCCAGCAAAGTGACACTTACAATCAGTGGCAAAATAGCTTTCATCGTTTTCCTAATGATGTGAATGCAAAACATCCTGAGCGTGGCCCAGTTCGTCATCAACAATAGACTTACTCTCATCTTCTACCTGTTCGCCAATGTCTTCAATACTCAGGCTTGGATCATCAGCGCATTTATCCAGCAATTCAAAGGCTTCAACAAAGTAATGCGCCATATTATCCAGTGAGCTGATATGGGTATTGCAGCAAACCAGACCGATATTGGCGGTTTGACCATAGGTCAGCAAGGTAATGTTCACCCCTCCCCCAGGTGTAATAGTAGAGATGGGGTATGCCGCCAGTAACTTCGCATCGCGTAAATAGCGGGTCTGTTTAGGGCCTGGCACATTGGAAATCAGAATATTGGCAATAGGTTTAAACCAGTCCGACAGATGCACAACCTCAAAAAGCAGCGCGACAGCCTGAATTAAAATGGTGTAGTAACTAAAGGCCCCCGGTTCTGAGTGTTTTGCGGCATGTTTAACAATACGATGGTTCTCAATAATTTGCCGTAATCTCAAATAAGGGTCCACTTCACCGTGGGCCAGTTTCACCGGCACTATGGCAATTTTATTGCCGGCGGTGTTTTCACCGGGCTTGCGCAAGTTAATTGGCATATTGGTATACAAGGCTTTATTGAAACTATGCCCATGGTCTTTCAAAAAACGATGCACACCAATATCAAAGCAGCACAACAGAATTTCATTGGCTGAAGCGCGCATTCTTTTAGACAAAGCCTGGACGCGCTGAAAATCCAGATCCGCAATCGCCACCACCCGGCCTTGCTTGACCTGCCCGGTCAGCACAGTGCGCGTGCCGGAAAAAGGGATCGGCATGTAGTGACTGTTGATACGTACTAACTTGATCAGCAAACGAAATAAGATCCATACCAGGTCCGTGACCGTTCGCAGCAGATGCCATGCCGACGCCATTAAACCGGTAAACCAATTTTTGCGACGTTTTTCCCGAAATGGTTGCTTAACAGCCCACACTGGCGTGAAATGCGCTACATCGGGTTTCTCGCGATAACCGGCCTGAAACCAGCGCATCAACACCGCGCCGTCACCATACATATGATGAATCTTCACATAAATGGCAAAACACCGTCCCTGGCGACTGGCAATCAAATGGTATTGCCACAGCGGTTTATTGCGATCCAGTCGCGGCTCATGCAAGCGAGCGACAAAACGGTTAAGCGCCGCCTTGTCTTCCACATTATCCAGTTCATGCAGCTGAACATGGTATTGCATATCCAGTTCCCGCACCTTCACCAGCCGCAGCGGGAAGCCCAACATATCTTCCACAATGGTATTAAAGGGGCTGGATGGCTTATCAAAGCAGCGCAAGTGCGCCAGTAGCTTTGGCAGGTAATCAACCTCGGCATTCTCAGGCAACTCAAGTAACTGCAAACAGGCCACGTGTTTGGGATTATGGTCTGACTCGGTGATCCAAAAAGCACGGTCAAGAAAACTGATTTTACGTGTCACCTATCCTGCTCCCTGTTTATCTCTATCGGTCTTAAAGCTGATAAGAACGATGGCTAATCATATTGTCCGGTTCGGTCATAGGGATGCAGCAAAAACACGATACTGCGCAGACAATGCTGAGCAAACTCTTCATTGTCGATATCTTCGCCCTTTAACAGAGCATAGTTGGCAGCCTGACTGAATACCAAACCTAGCTGGTGCAGCATAGACGGCACAGCCTGGGCACTGAGACTCAATTGGCCTTGGGAGATTGCATATTCCAAGGCTTCTCGCCAACGGGTTTGCTGGCTATCTAGCAACTGCCGAAAAGCCCTTGTCAGTGAGGGATATTTTTCCAGCAAATCAACGGGATTACGGAACAGAAAACGGAATGTCGCTGCCGCCTCTAATTGTAGGTGCAGCGCATAGAGAAATTCATCCAGGTTTAAAGGCTGCAAAGGACGGGCTAGCAGCGGCTTCATCTGTTCACTAAATAGGTCGAACAGCGCCGTTACCAGCACTTCTTTGCCCTTGAAATGGTAATAGAGGTTACCCGGGCTGATATCCAGTTCCATGGCGATATCGACGCTAGTGACTGCCGCTTCACCATGAATATTAAATAACTCAAGACTGGTAAACAGGATCCGCTCTGCTGTCTTGCTTGCCATTGCCGCCACCTGGACAAATATTGTACGACCAGACTAACGGTATTTTGCTCAAGGTGAAAGCACTTGCCGCGCCAATCCCGCAAGAATCATAAAATTGTCATCAGCCTGAAGGACTGCTATTCCTCGGCGCGGCCACTGCCAAGTTTCTCAACCTTGACACCCCGGCGGCTAAGTTGGGCAAGCAAACCATCCTCGCCAGCCAGGTGCAGCGCCCCCACCAGTACCAGTTCAACCGGCTGATCCTCAAGCATGTTCAGTAGCTGAGGCACCCACAAATCGTTGCGCGCCTTAAGTAAACTTTGATACAGCTTTGGGTGGCTCTCCTGCATAGGAGTTATGCCGTCAGCTTCCAATGCCTTAAGATCGCCGCGTCGCCAAGCACCCCGCAGATCCTCTAGCATTTGCGGCAGGCTTTGCATATCGTCCAAGGTATAAGCAATAAATTCATCCTCTTGCCCCACGCCCATCTCAGCCAGATAACGCATCTGTTGCATGGCACTTTCCAAAAAGCCCAGTGTTTTTTGGTCAGCTTCGGCGCGAGCAAGAAAGTGCATATCCACCCCTTGCTGATCTACCCCCTGTTGCTGCATTTCCATTTTAGTCAGCATCAATGCCAACATGGCCACTTTATAGTGAAGCAGAGGTTCCAGTTGCATGCCCTTGCCGGATAAATACTCACTTAAGCGGGTCACCGTAGATTCAGACAGCTTGTCCGCCAGACTTTGCCCCTGCGGTAATGTCAGTAGCGCTGTCATTTCCTGAATAAATGCAGGCTCCTGCATCTGGCGAATATCGGCTTCCAGCACCAGCTTGTCTGCCGCAGCATACCCCTGTTCAAATTCCGCTGGCAGCGGGTAGTCCTGCGCGCTCAAAATATGCAAAGTGCCGCCTAGATAAAGCAGATTATCGCCATGGGAAAGACGCCAAACGGCACTGTCGGCCAGGCTCAGTCCCGACCAGAAAAACAATAAAAGCAGGTAGCGCTTCACTTTGAGTTCCTTTGCAAAGTAAAAGCCGGACTGTACCGTAAATGCGGGTAACAAGCGAAACACATTGTGAGGGGGTTGCCAGCAAGTGTTTACAAATTGCCGAAAGCCAATTAACAACTGATACAGTTCGCCTTGCTTGGTTTATCTAGCATAGAGGTAACCAGAGCGAGGAGAATTCCCATGCACAAGAACGCTATTTGTCTATTCGGCGGCCTATGGCTATTAACGGGCTGCGAACTCAGTGTTGGCAACAGTAATGACCAAGACGATCCGCACTACGCCTTTGATTTTGAGCAGTCCGATCACGGCTGGCAGGCTGGGTTTTCTGATTATCCTAAAGACAATGCAGATATTTATGAGCTGGCATCTGGACGTAAAGCCTTACCCAGCGATGTGCAAAAGCAAGGCTTTATGTTATCTGGGCATAATCGCAGCGATGACTTGTTTATGTATCTCAAAGGCCAATTCACAGGTCTGGCGGCCAGCAGCCGTTACCAGGCTAATATTCAATTGACCTTGCTGACCAGTGCAGGAGAAGGATGTGCCGGGGCTGGCGGTGCCCCTGGTGAGTCCGTATGGGTGAAGTTCGGTTTTGCTGAAACTGAACCCAAGCAGGTGGACTATTATCTTAATCAGGACAAAGGTAACCAGGGCAACAGCGGCAAAAACGCCAATATCATTGGCAATGTAGCCGCCAGCGGTGCCAATTGTGAAGGTAGCCAGTATGTGGAAAAACGCCTTGCCAGTACAGCGCAGACCCAATTGCAATTTACCACCAACAGTGACGGCTCTATCTGGTTGTTTGTGGGCACCGATTCAGGTTACGAGGGTAAAACCACCTTGTACTACGACAAGATTGATATTCAACTTAAGAGACTCTAGTCCCTTAACCAAGGGCCACTTCGACAGTCCAGTCTCCCGCGTCAGCAGTTTTTGGTATTCAGGCACGTCTCTTGCCTTATGCCTCATCCTTCCGAACCCGCCGTCTTACTGGCGCTTTGTCGCAGTACAATCGGCGGGCTATCTATGCTTTAAACCTATTCAGACTGCCAAACGATACGCCGCTGACGCATCAGTTGCGCGAAACAAGAAACGCACCGGCCGCAACCATAATAGAGCCTGCACTTTTATTTAAGCGTTTTACCGCCCGCTCAGATTTGAACAACTTACGTGCTTTCGCAGCAAACAGGGCTATGCACATCAAGCCGATCATTAAGGCAACTAAAGTTAAAAATGCCGCCAGCCCAATGTCGGTTGCCGTCATCACGCTCAGATCCATAAAGGTAGGTAAAAAAGCAATATAGAACAGAATAACCTTGGGATTGGACGCGGAAATAAGCGCACCTTGCAGAAAACTTAAGGCTCCGCCGAAAGTGGCTGGCTTTTCTTCAGTGGCGCTGAGATCCAGCGGCGCATTCCACATCTTCCAGCCCAGATAAACAAGGTAAACAGCGCCAACTATTCGCACTACCGTAAATACCTCACTCCAGTGCGTTGCCAACGCGGCCAAACCAATACAGGCAGCTATCAGATATAGAATGTCACTGACTACCATACCCAAGGCCAAATAAAAGCAGGAACCCGCACCTGATGTAAGCGCCCTGGCAAGAATAGCAAAGACCCCCGGCCCGGGTGTGATCCCAAAAACCAGCACGGCCAAGAAAAATGAGATAGCACTTTCCCATGTCATAACTGCACCTGAAATATCTACATCGGTGGGCAATATTGCGTGCAATGCCTCTCAGTGACAATACCGCTCTGTGCTTTGCCCGACCAACCTGGTGTATTACGCGTTTACTAACCACCACAGAGAGCCAATCTGGCTGTTGAGCAGCGCCTTCCCCCTGGCTGTATGCTTCCAGGCTACTGATTGTGGACATAGTCCATATGTATATCTATGGCCCCAAACATTAGGTGGCTTTAGAGCAACATCAAATAAAGCTGCCCCGTACCAGCCAGCATTCCCAATATGGCGCCAACCACTATCAGCTTCCATTCGTCCTGCTTATACGCCGGGCGCAGTACCCCCTCAAATTCCTCGGGGCTGAGGGCTTCCATTTTTACCCGTAAATCATCGCCGATATTTAACGCGCTGTTGGCGTATTCATGGGCGTAGTGAAGAAATTTATCAGAGTCTTCGAAGATACGTTTCACTGCCATCTCCTTCATACGGAAGTAGTCTTCGCTGCCCACCGCTAAGGCAAAATAAGGCTGAGCCACCGCCACATAACGTTCTATGGCGTCATTAACATGTAACTCAATCAGCTCCAGCAGTTGCCCGGAGCCAGCACCTTTTAACACTGCATGGGTAATATTTTGTGAGTTAAGCAGCTTCTTCTCGATAATCTCGGCATATACCCTGGACACTTCTTTCTGACGTTTTAAGAACATACCTTGCAGGGTAAAAAAGCCCACTTTGCGTGGCCGCTTAGGCTCGAAAATGATTTTGATGGCAATCCAGTTGGTGGCATAGCCCACCAGCAGACCACCGAGCGGCAGAATCCACCACAGTTGGTAATACGACCAGATAAACATACTGGGCAGGCCAAACAGAAAACCAAAATACAGCCCGGAACGTTCAATAAAAGGAAACTCCTTGGCACCGGCTTTTAGAAAGATTTCGTTAATCAGCTCGGGGTCTTTGGCCAGTTGCTCCACCACCATTTCGCGGATATCAAAGATTTCCGTTACATTCTGCTGAAAATCCCGCACCATCTTGCTGACCACATTGGGAATATCCAGCTCAACCCGGGCGTAAACCAGATTCTTACCTTGTACTGGCAAAGCTGCCCATAAGGTTGGTGCCGACGCCTGCATCACATCATTAACGATGCGCCTGAGTACTTGCTTAAGCCGCCGCTCAATAGCCAGCGTCATCTGCTGGGCATCCAGTCGATTGACTATCTCTTCCACGCTTAATAGCTTACCCAGCACCAGCTCTACTTCAATCTCGGCCATTTTGCGCCGCTTAGCCGGGATCAGCCCCTGCCAGCCAAAGATGGGCCGGATACCGACAAACTCCACCGGGTAAAACATCATTTTCACCGCCAGGTAGTTAGTAAACCACCCCACCAGGGCACTGGTAAGCGGGATCAGCAACAGCAGCAAGGTTTCAAGTGTCCATTCCATAAGCGAAAAGGTAGCGCCTGTTGTTATAAGTAGCAGCTTAAAATCAGGCTAACCATAGAAATTAGAATGGTCAATCTAAAAGCAATTAAGGCGCCTGTGCACACTTAACCTGATCAACACTCTGCAAAGGCAAGGTTAGCCATAACCGCTTTGTAAAAATGACGATATCAATACCGCCAGCTCCGCTGGGCTATGCGAATGGCCTCTATATCGATACCTATAATGGCCATCAGCGCAAAGTCAGCCAGAAGTCATAAGGACGTCAGGCCTTTGCTCAAGGCATTGATTAGATTAATCCCCTACTTTATCAAAACGTAAATAGTTAATTGATTTTAAAGGGGAAGTTATAGTGCGCATTGGTACATCATTAATCCTGACGTTACCTATTCTAATAGTCTTTAACACTTATGCTCAGGCCGACCATCCGCGGCTCGAAGGGCCTTATCTTGGCCAAACACCACCGGGCCTTACTGCCCTGCCCTTCGCGCCGGGTATTGTAAATACACAAGAATGGGGAGACGTTGGCAGCTTTTCCCCCGATATGCAGACCTTTTATGTGGCCAGATGGAAACATACTGCTGATGCAAAAGAGCCTGAGTCGCTTAGGTTTAACAAGGTAGGTAATCGTTGGCATAAAACCCTGATGCCAACCGGCACACGTAAGCCCTCGTTCTCACCGGATGGTAAAACCCGCTATTTCAGAGGCGAATATCAGGAGCGCACGGCTGATGGCTGGTCAGAACTGAAAAGCCTTGGCCCTGCTTTCGAGGCCATTCGTATCATGGGGCTTACAGCGTCCGCCAAGGGAACTTTGGTACTTGATGAAAATGCCAGCAGCAAAGGGGGATACGGCATTCTTCGCTACTCGCGCGTTATTAAGGGCAAACGCGAAGAGCCCAAGCCACTGCCCAAAACTATCAACACTGGCAAGTGGAACGCCCATCCGTTTATCGCGCCAGACGAATCTTACATAATGTGGGATGGGGAAAGACAGAGCGGATATGGCGCCTCTGACATCTATATCAGTTTCCAACAGAAAGATGGCGCCTGGGGTGAAGCCATTAATCTGGGCGAGAAGGTCAACACCGAAGCCAGAGAAGGTGGCCCACAAGTTACCCCTGACGGCAAATACCTGCTGTTCAACAGAATGGTGCCATATGGCAATGGCAAGTCCGGCTCCCAATCCGACCTGTTCTGGATTGATGCACAAATTATTGAAGCCCTAAGACCCAAAGAATAATGGTTATGCTTATTGGCGAAGTGCGCCTCTTAAAGGCGGCGCACTTTCATCCTGATACCGCTATCGGCAGTCGCAAACAGTCAGAGCGGTGGATAAGCTCGCCGCTCTTCGCCAAATAGGCTTTACTCGCCGAGTTCGTTTACCCTTGTTATCTACCAGACAGCAAACAAAGGCCATTTTCCCTTCGCAGCAGACTGAATATCTACATTGAAGCCGCCCCACATCCGTATAACAGCAATAGTACGGAACAGTTCCACCTTTCCTCGGCACCAGAGTGGTGCAACCCAAAAAACTCATGCTAGGCAAAGAGTTATAAGCATGCTAAAAAATAACCATGCTGAAGTACGGAACTTATCCGTGTTTAAACACGGATAAGTTCCGTCTATTAAACTGTTATGTTTTAAGGTAGAAATCGGACATTGGAAAAAATAACCGCCATCGCTACATTCTTTTTTGGAGTTCTATTTGTCGTTGCCGCCATCTTCTTGTTTGTGATGGGCGTTAAGGAACACAAACTAGAATCAAAGGGTTTTAGTTCATGGAGTAAAACTATTTTGGTTATTGGTATTTGCTTGTTTGCTGCCTACAACACATTAATAAGCGGCTACCTGGAAATGATAAATACTGGGATATTAAATTGAGTGTTTTAAAACATAACAAGCCAAGCCAGCGGGAATTTTACTCGCTGAAAAACGCTCATAAAATCCCCTGCTTGGGGCGTTATATTGCAGTGAGCATCGGAGTGTACTGTGTTTGAAGAACTATTAGAAATAGTGGAGAACAAACTCAAGGAGAGCGGTAGCAACACTGATTATGAAGCCATCATTGATCTTGCCTCGAAAGTGCTTATTGAAGATACGCTCTCACATGAAAAAGAGACAGTCCGTAAAGTTATCTCAGAGAATGATGCCTTCACAAAAAGAAATCGAGAGAGGTGGTCTCTTGGCTTTCAAAAATTGCATGCTCTGAGGGAAACGTCACTTCAAGCTGGGATGAATTTCCAGAAGCAATTTTTAGAATATGATCAGTATCAAACTGATGAGTTGCTTGGTGTTCTAATGCGTCAGCATGCACATGCATGTCGTATAAGTGGCGAAATAATCCACCTTTTAGAAGGTGGATATCCTGATGCAGCGGTCGCGCGTTGGCGCACCCTGTATGAGATGGTTATCACCTGTTTATTAATAAAAATGTATGGTCGAGACGCTGCCATTGATTTTATTAAGTATGGGATTGTGAAGAACGCCGAAGGCATAAATGAACATCACAGAACAGCAAATGAAATGGGTGTAGAAACTTTTTCTCAAGAAGAAGTTGATTTTGCAAATGCCCAAAAGCAAGAGATCACAGAAAGAAATCCTAGCTGGCATTGGGATAGAAAATATGCTAGCGTGTCTAAACTGGAAAAGCTTAGAGAGCATGTGGGCCTTGATAAATGGTCGCATAACTACAAGCTGGCTAGTCGAAATGTTCATTCTGATTATTTTGAAATGCGTTGTTTGTATGCGATGTCGGAAGCTAAAAGTGACATGCTACTTGTTGGGCAGTCAAATTCAGGCCTAACCGAACCAGCACATTTTACAGCAATTAGCTTAGCTCAAATAACTTCAATATTTCTCACTGCATATATAGAAGACGAATCCAAAGAATTGGATTACCGAGATTCGCTACTTTTTATGAAGGTAATTGATAATTACGTTAAAGAAGTTGGAGAGGCGTTCATCAATGTTGAGAAAGCAATATAACAAACAACTGCAGCGGATCAATTTTCGCTGCGCTTCAATTGTCCGCAGAGTTGGGCGTTAGCCCTGCGGAGGTTGTTTGAAATTAACCATTCTACTAATAATTGTGACTATTGCTGTTTTGGTCTATTCGAAAATTCGAGCAAGTCGGATTCACCGCAAAGAGAAGAAGGTCTCTCTTGACCCAACTAAAGAGTATGAATTTGCATGGCTAGCCTCATTTGATACAAAAGCCTCTTCTGAGGCTTGCGCAAATGAAGTTAAAAAGTACGTTGACCTAATTACACAAATTAGCAATTCTCCACTTGAACAGAAATGGATGCTCCAGTGTTCTATTGTATGTAAAGCAGATACGGACTTGGTATCTCAATACAAATCGACCATTAAGTCCTGCTTTACTGCAAAAGGTGGGGAATTTGTACATGCAACAGTTACTACCCCCATTTCACCAGGCATTACTATTGGTTAGTGTATTAGTTAAACACGTGAATTAGCTATGTCGAAGGCCAACAGGCAGTTTTGCCATTTCCTTCAACAACTTTAAGTGGCTAAGTGTTTTATGGACCAGTGGCTTGCCACGGCGGTCTTCGCCATGGATACTGAAACTCAGCTTGGCCAAATAAATGCCATAAAAATAGTTGAAATGAGACATGGACAGTTCTCCCCAATACTTGCCTTATAAGCGTCGCATAATCCCGGAAAAGGGTGAGTCCATATCATTCGCTAGGATTAAGGAGAAAGAATGAGGTTTGGCATACTTTTATCGCTACTAATTTCCATATCTGCCTGCACAAACGTTGAAACCCTAAACGTTAAACGGTCGGATATCGGATTACTGAGCAACTATGATGTATCCACATTTAGTGACTATGGAAATAGTGTTTTCTACGACCCAGAAGCGAAGCTACATAGATACGATGTCTATATTGGTGGATATGGGGGATGTGGAGGACATTTATTAATTTATGCAAAACCTAAAATGGATCGTTATTTAGAAGCCAATGATTACTCTGATTACACCGTGACAGATGTTCATCATCAATTGACGCCTCCTTCTAAATGCAAAATTTACATAAAATACAATGAGTAAATAAAAAATATTGAGTAATACAATTGCATTGTCCATTCAACCTACTGACAGCTAGGTGGCCAAAGCGGCGGTGGCTTTTTACACTGATGCACTAACCTAGCGCTGCAGAACAAATGACTTAAACGGAATTGATACTATGAAAATGATCTGGGCCTTACTGATATTTGTGACCTCACTCTCTGCCAGCGCGGATCCCAGTCATGATTTCGAAAAACTCAAGTCGCTTGTTGGAGAGTGGAAAAGAGTAGATAGTGACAACAGTGATTTCTATATTTCATTTGATACTAGCGCTAAAGGCAGTGTGCTGATAGAAAACTGGATTTATAAGGGCGCGTCGCATTCCCTCACTCTGTATCATTTAGATGGCGAAAACTTGCTTGCTACGCACTATTGCCCGCAAGGTAATCAGCCGAGATTGAAACTTGATAAATCGGCTAACCCGAATAGTATTTCCTTTGTATTTCAAGACGCGACAAACCTAAAAAGCCTGGCGGATAGTCACCAGCACTCACTGCTTTTTGAGTTTGTAGATAAAGATAGAATATTAAGAAATGAGAGCTACAGTAAAGACGGCAAGTTAACCCCGTCAAGCATGAGTCTGGTGAGAAAGTAATATCAACTAGGTAGATGCTATGGCTAGACATAAACCTCTAACCATCGTTTTCTTGCCTTTAATGTTTGGACTCGGTTTGTCGCACTTATTCTGTCACAAAAAACGCCCAAGGCTATTAACCTTGGGCGTTTGTGTATTTACTGCGAACTCTTTTTATATCGTTCAATGGCCGCGTTTAGCAATCGCGCCTTGGCGGATTGAGGCGGTAGCTCCGCCAACGCTGACTCATAAAGACCAAGATTGCCTTGATTAAGATAAGGTGAAATACCCTCAGCGATAGTTCTGGATACATAAAAACTCCCCGTCCTCAGGTTCTTTAAGAACAGGTCATCAATGGGCTCGCTAAGCTCGGGATAACGTGCCAATTCATCCAGAGCGAGCTCCATCACTTTACTGTCGTAACTGTCATCCAGTTTGCGAATCAAGGTTTGCGCATTTTGTCTGTTAGGCGCCTGCTGCTGCATCATCTCAACAGCCTGATGTTGCACCCGTCCCAATGGGCTGGTTAAGTATTCTCCTGTAATCGCGGCAAGCTCATCATCCTCAAATTGCTCAGAGGTATATAAGTCTTGTAGTGACTGCAGCGCCTCAACTAAACGCTTCTCCTGCTCAAACATACCGGCTCTAGGATCGTCCTCGGGAGACACACAATCACCGCTGGTCTGACAATGCTTTGCCGCATCAAGATGAGTCAAGAGTTGCTCACGCTTGGCGTAAAATTCGCTATCCGGTTTGGCAGAAGCGTTAGGCTTCTCGACCTGCTTTTCTGCCTGAACGCCAGGGTTCTCCCCCCTTGGCACTGACTCAGTGCTATGAGAGTCCTGACTTACCTCAACATCAGGCGATGCCGGTTCTGTTGAAGACCATGGCTTCCAGAGCAACAGTCCCGCAATACCAATAAGCGCTCCTGCTTGTATAAAACCTTTCATAAGCGCCTCTTTCTAATAACATATAACAACAGCAGCAATGCATAGCTCAATGAACCACCACCAGAGTCTTGCTGTGCAGGAGGCTCAGTAACAGGTGGCTCGGGTGTTGGAGGTGTTTCAGGCTCTGGCGCTTCAAATGATGTCCAGCTAGCCAAGTCTGAACTGGGCAGCAAACTTCCGCTGTAAATAAAGCCTCTTAGCGCATTGGTACTGACTTCATAATAAATTTCATTATGCTCCCCCATACTTTGGGTGCTGTGTACCTCAAGGGCATCGCCTTTTTCGAACTTGCCTATCTCGGTTCCCGGCTCTCCCGGCGCATCCTTGACCGGAATGCCTTGTGCATTAACCACATAAAGGGTATCGCCAGTCATGGCTATCAACTTGTCGCTATCCGGCAAACTTTCATGGGTTGCGGCTGATGCCCAACTACTAAAGTCTCGTACCCCACCTGCATAGATATAGCCTTCACTGTCGGCATTATAGCGAATGCGATAGTACCGTGATTGATCTGCCGGGGTGCCGGCCACCACATCCAGTATTTGATAAACCTTACCCTTGACCGCATCATGCTGCGTGTCTGTCCCCGCCGCAGTATGACGGATATTGGTTGCCTTCTCGGCAATCACGCTTTGCCCAACAGCAAAACTGTTTTCCAGATTCGCAAGGCATTGGTGTTTTTCATACAGGGTTTTGGGGTAGGCATCAGTTTCTGCCTGATCCAGTTTAATGGCTTTGGCAATGGATACCCGGTCGAACATAGCGTTCAGGCAAGGGGCGTCTTGTTGCTGCAGCACACAATGAAAGCCGCCATTTTCAAGCAAGCAAATCTCACCGCTGGTTAGCTCCAGATAATTGTATTGCCAGGGCGTTTCGGGGTTCTCAATAGAATGGGCTGGCGGCACATATTCAGGGACACAAAATTCAACGCCCTCCAACATACAAGCGACATCCACTGGCGCAATAGCATCAGGGGCGGCTATGTAGTTTAACCAGCTTTTAGCCTCAAATTTGCCCAGAAAGCCTTCATCTTGCCACACTGGATTGTCATGCCAACGACAAATTCGGCTGGGACCACCATTATAGGCGGCATAGGCAGCCCGCGTGCGCTCAAACCAGTTATCTGGCGCTGATAAACAGCTAGCTTGCTCCGCGTTTTGCCATTCGCTATAGAAAATCTCCATGGCGTACAGCATGTTTTCAAAGATCTGCCAGCCCTTACCTTCATTGATACTTGCGAAGTGCCAGCGATCGTCCACTTGCATCATGCCATGCCCATGTCCCGAGTCGCCCCGCATCATTTTCATTCTGCCATCGACAACGGCGTCACGGTAATGACTCCAAAAAGTTTCCTGGTTAGCGACTGCTTTGATGGCTTCTACCCAGGCTTCTTGTTCGGCAGTTGAGGCATCCGGTTTTCTCACCGACAAATAATAGGCCGCCCCATCGCGGATGGTGGCATTAAGCGCATTCATGTATCGCGCCCGTTCATCGGCGGTTGGCTCAGCGGTATTAAAGGCAATTTCGGATAAATAAGTGCGCACAAACTCGGGATCGCCAAAGGGTTCAATATCACAGTAGGCAGGCGCGGTACCAAAGGTCCAACTGGTGTTGTCTGTTATTTTGTTAGCACACAAATAATAGGCTTCGGTATCATTTGGCGCTGCAATGGCTTCGTTGCCCGCCACAGCGAGGGAAACTAATATTAGCGATTGAGCAATCCTTGACATTTTTATTCCTTTTTACATTCACGAGAAGGAATAACCTATTCCACGAAAAACACAAAGTCAACCATGTGATTTAACAATGTGGTTACATTTTAGTGGCGCTACAAAATGTTCTTTCTGGACAAAACGTTGCTATTTTCCCCTGCCATCCTTCTTACCCATACAAAAAATTAGGTTGCCGTTTCCAATTTTTTTGCATTTGATCAGAGTATAAATGTTGATGTTGGTCGGGGTGGTATATGACAAACAAAACAGCGCTGAACAAAGTACAACTGGCTATCGACAATGCGGCCAGTTATAACGAGTTCCTGCAAGCCAGCCTGGAGCACGACCAGCTATCCGGTGCCGATGACTGGAAGCAACAGGATAAATCCAACGATTATGACTTTCGCCTGATTCGTAAGCGAGTGGAACGCATGCAGGCGGCCAAAGCCAACAATGACGCCGCCGGTTTAATGTTTATCCTGCACGAAGGGATCCACGGCAATCTGGCCAATATTGCCAACCCGGAACTGGGTAACTATGCCAAGGTAGGCACAAAAGTACTTATCCAAACCTTTCTGGATGAAGTGTGCTCGGCACTGGAATTTATCTTTAATGCCGATGAACGCGATATCGACTTTCATGAAAAGCTGTCATTTTTTGAAGAAACCACCCATGCCTACGGGCAAAGCTGCCTGATGCTAAGTGGCGGTGCGGGCCTGGGCTTTTTCCACTGTGGTGTGGTGCGATCCTTATTGGAACATGATCTCTTGCCGCCGGTGATTTCCGGTGCCAGCGCAGGCTCTATTGTAGCGGCGCTGCTGGCTACCCGGCGCGATGCCCAGTTGATGGACCTACTCAGCCCAGAGGCTATCTATGCCCGTTTTCACAAATGGAGTATCTGGCAAGGGCCAGGAAAAGGCAGTTGGCTGGACAGCACCAATCTGGAAAATGCCCTTATTGAGTTGTTTGATTTACTGACCTTCGAAGATGCCTACCAGCTCACCGGCAGACAGGTGACTATTACGGTGTCCCCATCCGATCTGCACCAGTACTCACGTTTACTTAATGCCAAGACCAGCCCTAATGCCATTATTACCCAGGCGGTACGGGCCTCCTGCGCCATTCCCCTGGTGTTTGACCCCGTGCAACTTAAAGCGCGTAATCAAGCCGGTGACATTGTGCCTTATATTCCCAGCCGCCGCTTTGCCGACGGCTCGCTGATGGCTGATCTGCCTTTTAACCGGCTAGCACGTTTGTATGGGGTTAACCACAGTATTGTCAGCCAGACCAACCCTTTGGCCGTGCCGTTTTTATCCAGGCGTAAACAGCATAGCCGCGGTGTACTGGCCCTGACCAAACGCCATTTGGTCGGCCTTGCCAAAAGCAACAGCATCTATGCCTTTGATATTATGGAAAACTTGGTGCCAGGTAAGGCCGCTAAGCTTGGCATTCATAAACTACGTTCCATCATTGATCAGCAGTATGTGGGGGATATCAACATATTGCCGCAACAGGGGCTTGGCAGCTTAAAGTACCTGTTGGCCAATCCCACAGAGCAGAGCATCAGCGAGCTGATAAAAAGTGGCGAGCGGGCCACCTGGCCGCAACTGGATTTGATCCGCCGCAGCACCCAGATCAGCAAGCAGTTCCGCTACTATCTGCAACAACTTAAACAGCGTGAAGCGCAGATCCTAACCAATCTGCCAGGCCCTACCAGCAAGCCCAAGCAAGCCTTGGGCTAATGTGGCATTAAGGTATGGGGATCATTCTAAAATGCTTTTAGAAGGCCGTTTTATCGAAAACGTCGTTTACCCACTTTTTTGCAGCAGATGGATTATCCAAAGAAATAAACTCAGCAGCATCGCCTAGCTTCTGAAGCGCTAATGGAGACCAAACTACTTTCACTTGCTAATGCGCCCCAAAACTTGGGCACGTGCATCTTCATTAGAAACACCAAGTCCTGAAGCCAGCTGAGCTTCCGCTGTGCGCATTTCTTCCAGTAATTCGATTTTCTCTTGCATTGCTTCGTACTCTGCAACATCAAGAACAACGGCAACCCCCTTACCACGTTGCGTAACAACCAATGGGCGACGAGTCTCATTGATTTGTTTGATGTAAGAAGCGACACCTGCGCGAAACTCAGACAATGGCTGAATATCTTGATCAAGACGAATGCGACTCATAAGGAACCTTTAAAGTACAAGATAACGTACAAATAGTAGGGCAACTAATTATTATGAGCAAGAAGTTGATGTTGCAATGCTTTACTAGTGGGCTGGCGTAGCGCAAGCAGTAACGCGGAGACCACGTTGTTTGTTTGCCGGAACTAAATCAAGTACTTTGTTAACTGCCGATAGCACGGGCTTTAATTGCTTGTATCACCTCAGCTCCATATTTTTTGATCATTCTATCCATAAATTCAGGCTCAATATGTGTTGCATAGGATATCAACCCCAACAAATTAGCTGCAGCTTCACTGCTTAACTTACTATATTTTGACTTATGGATCATTGAAGAGATTAACCTTTTCTTCTCTCGCCCAACCGAGATCTCTCCATCATTAGTCAGAGTAACTCCTGTAACGTGTCTATTATGAGCTCGAGACGTAAATATAGTTTTCTCTGGGTTGAGCTCTATACCTTTTACTGTTTCATTTAGAACAGAAGATATAAAAGGAGGTATTTCGAATAAAGCATCTTTAACACGAGTAGAAAAAGTTATATCATCAGCATACCTTGTATAAGTAATTTTCTTATTTAAGCAATCCGAGCTTACTTTTTTATCAAATTCAAACATTACGAAATTAGAAATCAATGGTGATGTAGGAGCTCCAATACTTAAGACTAAACCATCACTTCTTTTAGGCTTCCAAAACAATAAACCTGTAAGTACTATTCGGTCATTTTCATTAAATTCAATTCCATAATCTTCAGCCACCCTAAAAAACAAATCAGGGGTTATACTAGGAAAAAAATCTTTAAAATCCATTTTTAACAGATATTTAGATTTAGAGTGTTGCTTCGCATTATCTTTAATTCCCATCCCTTTTTTATATGCAAAAGCAGCTTCATGAATTGGAAGTATTTTGGAAAGAAACTCTACTAATGCTCTTTGAATAAATTTGAGTTCTTTTGATGGATGTGCAATTGTCCGAGTTTTACTAGAGTTTCGTTTTGGGATTTCATAAACTTTATAACGATGAGGTGAGGATAGAGAGAACCTAACAATATCGTGTTCAGCTAAAAATAAAGTCTCAGACAAGTGTTCGATAATCATTTTACACCCTCTTTTGCTTTAGCTAATATTTGCTTCATCGCATTTTTTCTCTTTCGAGATAGATCATCACCACTAATTAAAAATGATTGCTGGATCTTCATTCTCACACTTTGTTCGTCGAAACCTTTCCCTGTAGAAAGCTTCCCAAAGTTTAGAATACGGGTTTGAGGCTGTTTCGAGTAATAATATCTGTAGCGACTATAAAAGATCGAGTCGATTATTTTCAGCTTATTTAAAAGGTATATATGACGAGTAATTTCAGATTGCTTTATGTCAAGTTCTAACGCCATCAAAACAAACTCAATCTCACTCAAAATCATAGGGTAGCCAATTCTAATTATCTCTGCGATTAATAAAGCTACATGACCTGAATTTGATTTTCTAAATTCGACATTTTTAGGTAAAGATGAAAGCTTTTCTTCAATACTTTTACATAAATCTTCAAGGTGAGAATTTTCGTATTTTTCTCCCTTAACTGGCCAAGGATAAACAGCTACCGCTGTAGGTTCCTTTTTCTTAATATTTTCAAGAGGCCCTAGATATATAAATGAATCTTCACCCTCAACCTCTTCTTGAGGAGCTATTATGATTAATTTATTAAAAAAGTCAGGCTTCGTGCAAAACATACCAAGTTCAACTAAAGAGCCAGGACTTTCTAAAAATATAATAACCAGAGATGCTAAATTTGCTATTTCTTCTTCAAAGACAAGAAGGTCAGGGTAAGCATTTTCTTTAAAATAATCTTTGAAGGTTTCAGCTTGAACTATAGAATCATGTATGTCAGAAAATTTTGAAGCAGAATAACTAATTAAATGGTCGCGAAAACTCAGTGGATAGTCTGCTTTAGCATCTACTTCGCCACCACAGACAAATAAGTGGTGAGTCTCCAAATTCACTTTAAACTTTTGAGTACTTAGATCCTCAAAAGCTTCTATTAAAGTATCTTCAAACTTAGAGCTCAATTTACTTCCTTATATGAATAATGGGGCTTAAAAGCCCCATTATTTAACTCTTTACTCAGAGGAAGCGTTAGATATTTATCTACCGCTCCTGAGGCACGAAGGATCGGTAGATAAATATCTAACGCAGCCCAGATGTGCTCAATAAGTTTGTGTCTGGCGAATCGCCGGACAAGGCTTAAAATTTCAACAGCCTAAACGCTAAAGAGTATTACAATGTTAATTTGTCAAACAGTTAGAAGCAACACCTAAACTTCTTTAGGCAGTTAAGGCTGATAGGTAGCTAGTGTCTAAAGCCGATAACCCGGTCCAATTTATTGATTTATAGACTTTATTTCAGTATCCAATGGTTTGCCAGAAAAATCAGAGGCAGGTCTTAGTGATGACAAAGTCACTATCCGTCTATGCATACGCGGTATGTAATGCACTTATATATTCTGCAGGGAGAAGCGGTTATATGGAAAGACCCTAAGGCGTGGTTTTTCAGGCATTTCCAGCGCGGCGAAGTGCTGCTACCCTGCTTTACTCTATATCAGGCAGGGAATGATAAATGTGGAAGGCAGAATCTGATTCAGGAGCGCTTATCGCTGCGCAGATCCAGCGGATTTATCAGCATGAATCACGCCGGGTGCTGGCCACGCTGATCCGCTTGCTGGGTGATTTTGAGCTGGCAGAAGAAGCCTTGCAGGAAGCCTTCAGCGCCGCCTTAAAGCAGTGGCCAAATGACGGTATTCCCGATAACCCCCGGGCCTGGCTGGTGTCTGCCGGTCGCTTTAAAGCCATAGATCAAATTCGCCGTAATCAGCGTTTTGCTCATCTGATGCAGGAGTTTGCTCCTAGCAGCGAACCTGACTATGAAGAAGACTATACCGAGCAGCCAGATATTGAAGATGATCGCTTACGCCTGATTTTTACCTGTTGCCATCCAGCCCTGTCCATTGAAGCGCAGCTGGCCCTGACCTTAAGGGAAATCTGCGATCTAAGCACAGATGAAATTGCCCGTGCGTTTCTAACCTCATCGGTTACCCTGGCGCAGCGTATTGTGCGGGCCAAAAACAAGATTCGCGATGCCAAGATTCCCTATGTGGTGCCTGGCGAGCAGGATCTTCCCGAACGACTGGAGTCCGTGCTGCATGTGATTTATCTGGTGTTCAATGAGGGATATTCAGCCACCACAGGCGACGATCTGATTCGTCAGGATCTTTGCAGTGAGGCCATACGTCTCGGCCATCTGCTCAGGCAGCTGTTGCCGGATGGCGAAGTCAGCGGCTTGCTGGCACTGATGCTGTTGCAAGATGCCAGACGCATGACCCGGCACAACGCTGAGGGCGATCTGATCCAACTGGAATTTCAAGACAGGCGCCAGTGGGATCACGCACAAATCCGCCAGGGCTTAATGCTGGTTCAGGAAGCCATGCTGGCGGGAGAAATCGGCAGTTTTGCCCTGCAGGCGGCCATAGCCGCTCAACATGCCCTGGCCATTCGCTTTGCCGATACGGACTGGCAGCGCATTGTGCAGTTGTATGATTTGCTTAGACAGGCTTCCCCAACGCCCGTAGTAGAGCTTAACCGGGCCGCGGCCATTGCCATGCGGGATGGACCACAAGCAGGTATACAGGAAATGCAGGGGCTGGAAAACAAGCTTGCCCAGTATCATCTGTTTCATGCCGCACGGGCTGATATGTACCGACGCTTAGGGCAACTGAGCGAAGCACGACAAGCATATGCGCAGGCGCTGAGCTTAACCAAACAGGGCCCGGAAATGCGTTTTTTGCAAAAATGCCTGGTTGAACTGGAAAAATAATTCGGCTTTTGTCAAAGAGGGTTAAAGACTCTCGTCAAATTTGGTTAAGGACTCTTTTCAAATTGGGTTAGGGGCGCTTGTCTAATTGGATTAAAGACTTTTGTCGAAATGGGCTAAGGCGAAACGACAAGCTGGAGAATAAACAAAAAATACAGGAGCCTTAGCCATGTCAGACAACACCAAGCGAGATACTAAAAAACCAACGCCTAAGGAAAACAACACATCGCAACCACGCCCGTTTCGGCGTTCTTTTATGCTGTAAGCATGACCAACAAGGAGCAACAGATGAAATATGTATGCCTGGTTTACTACGATGAGCAGATTATCAAAGACATGACAGAGCAGCAGTGGCTGGATCTGAATAAAGAATGTAAGAGCTTTGGTGACGGCGTGCGCGGCTCTGGGCATTGTATCGGTGGCAACGCCCTGCAAATGACGGATACCGCCAGCACGGTCAGAATTCGTGACGGCAAGCTGCAGCTAACCGACGGCCCCTTTGCCGAAACCAAAGAGCAACTGGCCGGCTTTTACCTGATGGAAGCCGCCGATCTGGACGAAGCCATTAAACTGGCCAGCGGTATTCCGCCGGCCCGTCTTGGCAGCATAGAAATTCGCCCTATCCGCGAACTGCCAGTTTAAGCTGACAGAGGCTGAAATCTCAATTCAGTAACGCTGAGGGCATGAAACTGACCCGCCCTCAGCTTTCTGTACCTTTAGCGGCCCTTGGTGCACTTTTAGTGGCGCGGCTTGGGCGCGCAGCCGCTGCAGCTTTACTTGCCGTTGGCTTGTTGGCCGCTGCTGATTTTTCCGTACTTTTTTCCGCCGTCCCTGAGTCCGCAGAGGATGTCACCACCACTTGGGTTTGTTGTGCTGCTTGACTGTTTTTACCCGCATCAGCGGATGGCTGTTTTGCCTGACTGGCATCTTGCGCAGTATTGCGAGTTTTCGCTTCTGCCACCTTTTCAGCCTGAGACTCAACTTGTGCCAACTCGCTATCCAGCACGCTCTGTAACTGAGTCATCACCTGATCCAGCCGCTCGATGCTGTCAGCCAAACGCTGCTGACCGGGGGCCAATTGCGCCTTAACCTGCTGCGCCGGTTTTCTGAACCAGCGCGCGACCAGGTTGTTTTCACCCAATTTGGCCTGCTCTGCTTCACCGCGTTCTACCAGTTGTGCAAATTGTGCTTTGCTACTGGCCTGCAATTTATCCAACTGCGCATCGGCCAACTGGCGGCCTTGCTCAAATGCACCAAGCCCGGCTAACCACAGATTACGATAGCTGTCTTTACCCTTGGTTTGCTGTTTCATTTGCCTGTCCTTTTAACGCCCAGCTCCCAAAACGGCATTCCGTCATCTAAGTTCGGAATAGCTTGGGGGCAAAACGATGTTGAACCCTGCCCACTAATCCCACATAAAAAACCGCGCTGCTGCGCGGTTTTTATAGTCAGGACTTAGCTTGCTTCTCAGCTAATTTGGCAACCGCTGCTGCCAGTGCGTCAATCTTGGCAGAAAGCTCATCCACTTTTTGCTCCATATCCGGCTTGTCCAAGCCTAACTTCTTACGCACTTCAGCCACCCTGGCTTCAACATTGGTTTTTTCTTTGAGCTTGTCTTTGGTGTCGGCTTCAATCTTGCTGCCTTTTTCCACCAGCTCGTCAAACACCTTGGCCGCATCGGCATTTAATTTCTCGTAGCGACCTTGTACTTCATCCAGGCTCTTGCCGTATGCGCCCAACCCGGCCAACCAGATCTTGCGGGCAAAATCTTCGGCGTCATTTACCTTAGTTTTCAGACTGTCTAGTTTGCTCATGATCAGACTCCTTCGCTTGTCTTCAGAATAATGGGAGTTGCCTCCTCACCTATGCTCTAGACTAGAGAAAGTTTTTAGAAACCGCATACTAATCACTCACGCCTCCCAAATTAATCGCAAAAATCCCGCTAACCATCTGAAAATAAAAAATTTATTTCGCACAACATGAGGATGATAAAACCTGCAAAATGCCTCTGCATGCCTCCATTTATGCCGCTTTAAGCGCTTTTAAACACGGCAACAAAAGGAATCTAATTCTGTAACATTGTATTTCTGGTTTGGAACCCTATATAGACTTGAGCCTCAAAGACCAGCATCCTGTTGCGTTTTCGCCTTCAGGCAACAGATGCGGCCGCAATGCGGCAGGCACAAGTGAATAGAATTAGACAATTTGAATCCGAAGCCCGACAGGGGCAGGAAAAAACTACGGAAGTACCATGGCAGCCGAACAATTCAAACAACTGCAAGCCTACCTCGACTCCCAGGTTATCGGGCAGTCCACCTTAACCCGAAATATTCTGATTGCCCTGCTGGCAGATGGTCACTTATTGGTGGAAGGCCCTCCTGGGCTTGCCAAAACCCGTGCAGTCAATGCCCTGGCTAAGGGCATTGAAGGGGATTTTCACCGTGTGCAGTTTACCCCGGACCTACTCCCCGCCGATTTAACCGGTACGGATATTTACCGTCCGGAAGACGGCAGCTTTGTCTTCCAGCGTGGTCCGCTGTTCCATAATTTGGTACTGGCCGATGAAATCAACCGGGCCCCGGCCAAAGTGCAATCGGCACTGCTGGAAGCCATGGCGGAGCGGCAGATTACCGTGGGCAATAAAACCTACCAGTTGCCCGAGTTGTTTTTGGTTATGGCCACCCAAAACCCCATTGAGCAGGAAGGTACTTATCCCCTCCCAGAAGCCCAGTTAGACCGCTTTCTGATGCATCTGGAAATCGATTATCCCGGCGCCGACACTGAGCTGGAAATTTTGCGTCTGACCCGTAATGAGGCCCTGCACCAGGCCAAGGTTAATGCGCCAAACTTAACCCAGCAGGATATCTTTGCCGCCCGTGAAGCGGTGCTGAAAATCCACCTGGCCGAGTCACTGGAAAAATACCTGGTGCAACTGATTATGGCCACCCGCACCCCAGACGCCCTGGATAGCGCCCTGGCTGGCTGGATTGAATTTGGTGCCAGCCCTCGTGCCACTATTGCCCTGGATCGCTGCGCCCGTGCCCACGCCTGGTTGCAAGGCCGGGACTTTGTTGGTCCGGACGATATTCAGGCGGTGTTCCACAATGTATTACGTCACCGTTTATTGCTGTCCTATGATGCCGAAGCCGAGGGCATCACCACCAATCAGGTGCTGGACAGAATTCTGGAACTGGTTCCGGTACCCTGATGGTGATGAGGGAGCAGCACGTGGTCGACACCTCGTCCCCGCAAGACGCACTGCATTGGTTACAGCAACATCACAGCGACGGCATTAATTTGTCGATTCGTGAGTTGCTGTATTACCAAAGTAAAACCAGCTTGCTGGACTTAACCCCCAGAAAGACCATTCAGGCCAAGCTGGCCGGGACTTACCTGGCCAAAACCAAAGGCCGGGGGATGGAATTTGATGAAGCCAGGCATTATCAGCCCGGTGATGATATTCGTGCCATTGACTGGCGCGTTACGGCCCGCACGGGGAAAACCCATACTAAGCTGTATCGGGAAGAAAAAGAGCGGCCGATTTTTATCCTCACCGATCTGTCTGCCAGCATGCATTTTGGTACCCGCTTTTTGTTTAAGTCGGTGCAGGCCGCTCACCTGACGGCGCTCATCGCCTGGTCGGCGCGCAAGCGTGGCGACCGTATCGGTGGCTTGCTGTACAACCAGGACCAGCATCTGGAATACAAACCGCTAACCCGGCAAAAAGCCGTAATGTCGCTAATGAGTGGCTTAATGCAGTTGCATCAGCCACATCAGAACAAACCGCAGCAACTAAGCTTCAGTGACGCCTGTGCGAGACTACGCCGCCTGGCCCGCCCCGGCAGTTTGATCTTTCTGATCAGTGATTTTAGCCAGTTAAACGATACGGCCAAGCAACATTTGCATCGTTTGGGCCGTCACTGCGAACTGGTGGCCTACCCCATCAGCGATCCATTTGAACATGCCTTGCCGTCGGTCAAAGTGCCACAGCTGGTCAGTGTCACAGACGGTAGCGAGCAGCGTACTTTGCTGCTTGGGGAAAAACAGGCTGCCGAGCAGTATTTTCAAACTCATCAGCAACAAACCGATGCCATGATTCGTTTGCTTAAACAATGCCGTTGTCAGGTACTGCCGGTATCCTGCGCATTGCCGCTGGAGCTGCAATTGGGGACCAAAGCATGAACGCCAATCCCCTCGCAGCGCTCAAAGACATTCATCTACCCGACCCGGTCAGTGCCTGGCCACCTGCTTATGGGTGGTGGCTGCTGGCAGCCGTGATTTTAGCGCTGTTGATCTTCACAGTCAGAACCCTTGTGGCTGCCCGGCGCAAAAAGCTGGCAATTAGACAGGCGCAGGCCGAACTGGCCAGCCTGGATCTGACTCAACCCCACTGGCCGGATAGCCTTAACAGTCTGCTTAAACGTTTAACCTTGACCTATTTACCCCGTGAAGCCAGTGCCAGCTTGCACCAGCAAGCCTGGTTAGACCTACTGGCCAGTTTGCTTCCGCAAAAACGCCGGGAGGCATTTATCCGCGACTATCAGCCGCTGTTGGATAATCTCTATCGGGCCGATGCCAAACTGGACAATGCCGAGCACTACCGGGACCTGGCCAAGCAGTGGATAAACCAGGCATTGCCACCGTCGAAAAAACGCTTACGGGAGGCAGGCCATGTTTGAGTTTGCCTGGCTTTGGGCGCTGTTGGCGCTGCCACTGCCGTTTTTATTTCGTTTATTACCAGAGCGGCACAAGGGCCAAAGCGCCGCCCTACGGGTACCGCATCTGGACGCCAGCTTTGTCGGCTCCACGCGCAAAACCGGCAGTAGCCGCGGTCGTTTGGTGATGGCTACGCTTGCCTGGTTATGTCTGGTGCTGGCGGCCGCCCGTCCGCAGTGGCTGGGTGAGCCGGTCAATGTACCTGCCGAGGGGCGCGATCTGATGATTGCGGTGGACTTGTCCGGCTCCATGAAAGTGGAAGATATGCAGGTCAATGGCCGCACCGTTGACCGTTTGGTGATGATTAAACATGTATTGGGTGAATTTATTCAGCGCCGGGTGGGTGACCGTTTGGGGCTGATTCTGTTTGCCGATACCGCCTATTTGCAAGCGCCTTTGACCTATGACCGGGAAACCGTGCATCAACTGCTGGATGAAGCCGTCATCGGCCTGGTGGGTGAACAAACCGCCATTGGCGATGCGGTAGGCCTGGCGGTGAAACGTTTTGAGGCGCGCAAAGAGTCCAACCGGGTGCTGATACTGTTAACCGACGGCCAGAATACCGCCGGTAACATTACCCCCAGGCAGGCAAATGACCTGGCCATTCAGCACAATATCACTGTGTATACCATTGGCGTGGGTGCTGACAGCATGCTGGTACAAAGCTTCTTTGGCACCCGCCAGGTTAATCCCTCGCAGGAATTGGACGAGAACATGCTGACCGAACTGGCGCAAAGTACCGGCGGGCAGTATTTCCGCGCCCGCGATACCCAGGGGTTGGAAGCCATTTATGCCAGATTGGATGAGCTGGAACCCGTGGCCCGGGAAAGCCGTCAAATGCGACCGCAAACCGCCCTGTTCTATTACCCTCTGGCATTGGCACTGGCGTTGACCGTCTTGTTGAGCCTGAGTCCAATAGGACGCTGGTTGATGAATTTATCCAGGAGGAGCGCATAATGGACTTCAGTCAGTTTCATTTTCTGCGCCCAGGCTGGTTACTGGCGCTACTGCCGCTGCTGGCACTATTGTTGTCGCTGCGCTATCTGGGTCGTCACCAATCCGGTTGGCAAGGGGTGCTCGCCGGGCATTTATACCGGCATCTGGTCACCGATGCGGCTACCAGCAAGCAACGACCACCGCTCAGTTTATTAGCATTGGGCTGGTTATTGGCAGTAGTGGCTCTGGCGGGCCCTACCTGGGAAAAGCTGCCTCAGCCGGTTTTTCAGTTGCACACAGGTAAAGTGGTAGTGATGGATATGTCGTTGTCTATGCGCGCCACCGACGTCAGCCCAGACCGATTGACCCGCGCCCGCTACAAGGCCATGGATTTAGTCAATGCCATTGGCGAGGGCGAAACCGGTTTGGTTGCCTATGCCGGAGAGGCCTTTACCATCAGCCCGTTAAGCTCCGATGCGCAAACCCTGAATACCCTAATTCCGAGCCTGGCCCCGGAGATTATGCCGGTGCCAGGTAGTGAGCCCACCGAAGGGCTGCGTCAGGCCATTGAGCTATTGAGTAATGCTGGTTACCAGCAAGGCGAAATATTTTGGATCACAGATGGTGTTGAGCCCAGCCAGGTAGCGCCCATAACCCATTTGATTGGTGAGACCCCATTTCGCTTATCCATTCTGGCGGTAGGTAGCGACGAAGGCGCACCGATTAAACTCACCAACGGTGAACTGCTTAAACAAAGCGATGGCAGTATAGTGATCCCGCGTTTGGACGAAAGCAATTTACAGCTTCTGGCCGACAAAGGTCACGGACGATACGTGCGACTGCAGTCCAATGACAGAGATATCGAATACCTCACCAGTCAGGAGCTACTCTCAAGAGACACCGATGAGGAACAACAGCAGCAAGCCGGCGACCAATGGCAAGAAGCCGGTCCCTATCTTGCGTTGCTATTATTACCACTGGCCGCTTACGGCTTCAGACGGGGTATTTTGAGCCTGGCAACAGTGATGTTACTGGTCAGCCCAATGATAAGTAAGCCTGCTTATGCCGGTGTATGGGACGATTTATGGCAACGCGGCGACCAGCAAGGCGCCAGGTCTTTTGCTAATAAAGACTACGAACAGGCCGCCAAGCAATTCAGTGACCCTATGTGGAAAGGCAGCAGCTTATATAAAAACGGCGACTTCCAGGGCGCCCTTGATGCCTTTTCCAAAATGGACACGCCTCAAGCTCTGTATAACCAAGGCAATGCTTTGGCTCACATGGGCGAGTTAGACCAAGCCATAGACGCCTATGCAAAGGCACTTAAGGTCGATCCTAACAACGAAGATGCCAAAGCCAATAAAGCCTTGCTGGAGCAGATGAAAAAGCAGCAGGAGCAGCAACAACAGCAATCATCTAACAGTCAGCCGCAGGATCAGCAAAACGAAAAGCAGGATCAACAACAGCAAGATCAGCAGCAACAAGGTGAGCAAGACGGTCAACAGCAGGAGTCTGAGCAAAATCAACAGCAGGACGACCCGCAGCAAGGCGATCAGCAACAGCAGGATCAACAAGACCAGCAAGAACAACAATCAGAGCAGCAGTCCGACGAACAGCAGGATGGCGAACAACAGCAATCACAAGCCGAGGCCCAAGACACGCCATCGACACAGGAAGAACGTGAGGAGCAGCAGCGCCTGCAAAATCTGCTGCGTAAGGTGCCGGATGATCCCGCTTACCTGTTAAAAAGAAAGATGCTGCTGGAAAATCAGCAGCGCCGTCGTCATAGCCTGCCTAACCGAGTTCAAAGGAATTGGTGATGCAATCAGTATTCGTTAAAACCACGTTTTCCGTTTTCTTAGTTGTATTGGCCAGCCTGATGCTGAGCCAAACAGCCATTGCCGATGTTACCGAAGTGCATGCCACAGTGGATAAAAACCCCGCCATGGTGGATGAAGGTATCGTCCTTGAAGTAACCGCCAACGACTCGGTGGACAACAATAAGTTTGACCCCTCGCCCTTACTTAAAGACTTTGTAGTGGGAAGAACTTCGGTCAGCACTCAAACCCAGATCGTTAACTTTGATATGACCCGCACCACTAAGTGGACCACCCATTTGATCCCCCGTGATGCGGGACGTTTCCAGATCCCAGCGTTTGAGATTGACGGTGTGCGCAGCCAGCCGATTAATCTGATGGTGCTACCGGCCAGTTCCGCAACCCGCGGGCAAGCGCGGGATATCTATATTGATACTAAAGCCGACCTCAACCAGGTGTATCTGCAACAGCAAATCCACTACACAGTTAAACTCTATCTGGCCAGGGATCTGCAACGCGGCAGTCTGTCCGCACCCAAGTTAGAAGGGGCAGATATTCGTCAGATAGGTAAAGACAAAGAATACAGCGAAATTGACAATGGCCAGCGCTACCGGGTCATCGAGCGTCGTTTTGCCATTATCCCGCAAACCAGTGGCAAGTTTACCATTGAAGGCCCATTGTTTGACGGTGAGGTGGTAGAGCGCAACAGTCAGTCTTTTGGCTTTTTCAATCAGACTAAAACCATTACCAGAGTAGGTCCGGCTATTGAGGTAGAGGTGCTGCCGATTCCTGCGGCTTATCCGCATCCCTGGCTGCCCAGTGAATACGTGGAACTGCATGAAGAATGGCAAGGCAGCGGCAAAGCGTACCGGGTGGGTGAGCCTATAACCCGCACGATCACATTGACGGCCTTGGGGGTAGTAGAAGAACAACTGCCAGCCATTAACACCCAATACCCTGATTCGGTGAAAACCTATCCGGATCAAGCCAACAACACCACGGTAGAAAAAGATGATACCTTGGTTGCTCAGCGCACTGAATCGGTGGCCATTATTCCATCCAGTGCAGGTGAATTGAGGTTACCTGAAGTGCGTATCCCCTGGTTTAATATCGTTACACGTCAAACCGAGTTCGCCACACTGCCTGCGAAAACCATTCAAATAGAACCGGCAGCAGCTGGCACCCAAACCCTGGCGCCGGCACCTATCGCCCCCAGCCAGCCAAGCCCAGGTGACGATCAAGTGATGCCTGAAGATGGCCATCCTGGAGTGGTATTGCCAAACAATAATAGTTGGTGGTCGGTCAGTAGCACGGTGCTGCTGATTTTGTGGCTGTTGACGCTGGCACTTTGGTGGTGGCAGAACCGAGCACAACCTAAGCGCGCTGTTGTGCCAACAAAAAATGATATAGAAGATCAAGCCTGGCAACGTCTGATACAGGCTCTGAAGAACAAAGACAGTCAGCAAACTGTGCAATCTCTGACACGTTGGCTTAACCTGCATCTGGGGACGCGCGGCAGCTTAGCCCAATGCCGGGAGCACATAAAAGACACCAAGCTTAATACCGCCATTGAACAATTACTCGCCAGCCGCTATGCAGAGCATGGCAGCGGCTGGGATGCCGATGGACTCAAGGCAGCATTAACCGCACTGCGCAAGGAGCATAAGCGGCGAAAACAGCGCCCGGGCGAGGGCCTGGCCACTTTGCATATCGCCTGATAACAACGATAACAACCTTAGGAGCCCCCTATGCAACCTCAACGTTTTTTCCAAGCCAGTCTGATTGCACTGGCGATCAGCGCTTGCAGCCCAGCAGAGCCACCCAAACAACATGCAGAACCAGCCGGCACCTCGGCCATGGCCAGTCAGTCTGAGTCCGAGCGCCTGGCGGCATTTTTTGCACAAAGCTACAAGGAGGACTTACAGCGTTCTCCGATGACACAAAGCTATCGCGGATTGAAATGGGACTACGGTAAATGGGATGACGTTTCAGAACAGGCAGCAGAGCGTGAAGCCGCCTTGTATACCCAGCGCCTGAGTCAGGTTGCGCAGTTTGACATGAGCCAGCTGAGCGAACAGGAAAAGTTGAGCCTGACCTTGTATCGTCTGGATCTGGAGCGCAAGCTGGCCAATGATAAGTTCCGTCATCATAGCTATATTATGGATCAGTTCAGCGCCTGGCATACCCTGGTACCCAGCTTTCTGATCAATATTCATCGTATTACTGACAGCAGTGATGCCAACGCTTACGTTGCCCGTTTAGATGCGGTTAAACCCTTATTTGAGCAAGTGATTGAGCAATTAAAGATCCGTGAAAAGCTCGGCGTTTTCCCGCCTAAGTGGTCTTATGATCAAATGGTTGTGGCTTCACAAAACGTAATCAGTGGTGCGCCGTTTGATGACACCGAGGCTAACTCCACCATTTGGAACGACTTCAGCACCAAGCTGGACGCCTTGAATCTGCCTGAAGCAGACAAACAGTCCTTATTGGATGCCGCCAAGCGGGCCTTATTGGAAAAAGTTAAACCGGCCTATGAACTGATGATTGCCGAACTTAAACATCAGCAAGCACTCTCCCCTGCTGGTGACGGTGTATGGCGCCTGCCGGATGGCGATAGTTGGTATGACAATCGACTGAACTGGTTTACCACCACAGATTTAAACGCCGAACAAGTGCATCAGTTAGGCCTTGAGAATGTGCAGCGCATTCACCAACAAATGCGCCAGATCATGAAGAAGGTAAATTTTGAGGGCGACCTGCCGGCCTTCTTTGAATTTATGCGCACCGACCCGCAATTCTATTATCCCAACACGGATGAAGGCCGGGCACAGTATCTGAGTGAAGCAAAAAAACTGATAGATATCATGGGCGAGCAGCTACCGGATTACTTTGGTCTGATTCCACAATCCGACATGATCGTCAAACGGGTAGAAGCATTCAGAGAGAAATCCGCCGGCAAAGCCTTTTATCAAAGCCCGGCACAAGATGGCAGTCGTCCGGGAATTTATTACGCCAATCTGTACGATATGAATAATATGCCCATCTATCAGATGGAAGCCTTGGCCTATCACGAAGGGATCCCAGGCCACCATATGCAACGTGCCATTACCCAGGAGCTGCAAGGCATACCTGACTTTCAAAAGTATGCCTCGTTCACGGCCTACACCGAAGGTTGGGGACTGTATACCGAAGAGCTGGCCAAAGACATGGGCTTCTATCAGGATCCTTATTCCGACTTTGGTCGTTTAGCCATGGAACTGTGGCGCGCCTGTCGCCTGGTGGTCGACACCGGTATGCACAGCAAGAAGTGGAGTCGCGAACAGGCCATTCAGTATCTGTTGGACAATACCCCCAACCCCAAAGGAGATGTGGTAAAAGCCATTGAACGTTATATTGCCATGCCAGGGCAAGCCACCGCCTATATGGTAGGTAAGTTGAAGATCATGCAATTGCGACAAGAGGCCATGGACGAACTGGGCGATAAGTTTGATTTTCGCGGTTTCCATGATGAAGTGCTGAAAAACGGCCCCCTGCCACTGAATTTACTGGAAGCTAACGTCAAGACCTGGGTAGCAAAACAAAAGGTCTGATAAGCACAGAAAAGTCCGGTCATACCGGACTTTTCTAATTTTGCCGCTCTTATACACTTATTATTTGCCTTGATTGCAAAGGAATCTTCTTAGCAATGTTTTTTCGAAAGCAAAGTCCGCCTGCCTCGGTCAATGCAGACATGGCAACAAAACAGCAACGTTATGAAGCGCTAGTGCAGGCCCTTCATGGCGATATATACAGATATGCATACTGGTTGGTGGGAAATAAAGCCGTCGCCGAGGACATAGTGCAGGAAACCTTTCTGCGCGCCTGGAAGTCATTGGATTCCTTATTGGATGAAAAGGCCGCCAAGTCCTGGTTGATCACTATTCTTCGCCGTGAAAACGCCCGTCGTTTCGAGCGTAAACAATTTGATTTGGTTGATATGGATGACTATAGCCTGGCGGATGACGGCCCGGATCAGGATGCCCAGCTACAACAACGGGAAATTCATCAACTTATCGCATCATTGGCGGAAGAATATCGTGAACCTTTGATGTTACAGGTGATATTTGGCTACAGCGGAGAGGAAATAGCCGAGCAACTGGCCCTTAACAAGAACACCGTGATGACCCGCTTGTTCAGAGCCAGAAACCAAATCAAAGATGCCCTTGAACAGGCATCTGCACGCCGAGGACGTAAAAATGGATGATTTAGAATTTCGCCGCGCCATTTATGCCGATCCTCATCAACATGACGAAAGGCTCAAACAGGCGGCTGCACAGGATCCCGCCAAAGCCCAGGCTTGGCAGGAAGCCAAATGGTTGGATGAAAAAGTGCAAAAAGCGGCCCAAGTGGCCGTACCTGATGGGCTAGCTCAGCGTTTGTTGCTGCGCCAATCCATGCAAGCTTATCGTCAGCAAAAACAGCAACGACACTGGTATATGGGGCTTGCCGCCTCATTGCTGTTGATGGTGGGGTTAACCTTTACCTTCTGGCAACCCGGCCAGGTGGATGTGGCAGAAAATGCATTGGCGCATATTTACCATGAACATAAGGCCCTGGAGGTAGATGAGAACCTCAGCCTTGCTCAGGTCAATGCCAAACTGGCCAGCTTTGGTGGCGAGTTTGTGGCCGATATAGGTAAAGTCTATTACGCCAATTTTTGCGACTTCAAAAACACCAAGAGCCTGCATATGGTGCTGGACAGTCCTGAGGGTAAAATCACGGTTTTTATTGTGCCACACAATGAAAAGCAGAAGCTGTCTGAACGCTTCAGCAACCATGAATACCAGGGCAAGACGCTCAATATGCAGCGGGCCAGTTTGATTCTGGTCGGCAATAAGCAGCAAAAATTGTCGTCACTGGAAGAAAGCCTGAAAGCCAAACTTCGCTTTTCGGCCTG
This sequence comes from Bowmanella pacifica, assembly GCF_014645355.1. Lineage (GTDB taxonomy): Bacteria > Pseudomonadota > Gammaproteobacteria > Enterobacterales > Alteromonadaceae > Bowmanella > Bowmanella pacifica. The sequence continues at coordinate 43,455 of NZ_BMLS01000007.1, forward strand.
ACAAGGTATTAAGTGGGGCCCTTGCGGCCCCTTCTTACTCGCTTTGAAGACCCGTTAACAAATAATTTAAGTTTGGCAGTTGACAGATTTTTATGCTGTTGGCAAAGTACCCCCTTAACCCCCGCACCGGAGAAGGCCAATGAACAAGTCAGCGTCCTCTAAGCAGATGATCCTCTGCGTTGCTGATATTGCGTCCAGGCTCCCGGTGATTTGTTCCATTGCTCGAATTTGCCGATTTATTCGATAACAAATTTGCGCGGGAGCCCCGCTAAATTACTTAGCAATCCTTAACTAAATCCGGGCTTTTTGCCCAACCTTTTTCTTGCTCAGGCATTGATCCGCCTGTCGACCTTGGTACTTGTGCACTCACAAGATCCTGGCCGGCCCGGCGCTTCTCGCTTTTTATTATTTGGAACAGTTATGACGGAACACACTCAACGTCCATCACTCTATCAGCTGTTTAAACAAGCCCTGCGTGGCGATGTACAGCATGATTTTACCAAGGGCTCTATTGGTATCGCGGCGTTCTTACTGGCCGTACCTATGGTGTTGGAAATGGCGATGGAATCCATTTTCGCTATTGTCGACATTTTCTTTGTTGCTTCTCTGGGGTTTGAAGCGGTCGCCGCCGTTGGACTGACCGAGGCAGTACTAACACTTCTGTATGCCGTGGCCATTGGCCTAAGTATGGGAATCACCGCCCTGGTCGCAAGGCGCATCGGCGAAGGTAATCCACACAAAGCCAATCAGGTCGCAGGCCAAGCTCTGTGGGTGGGTATGCTGGTCTCTATGCTGGTAGCCTTTATCGGCCTGGTCTATTCCCAGGATATCCTGAGATTAATGGGCGCTGACGAAAAGGTACTGGCAGTGGGGGCAGACTACACACTAGTGATGTTATGTGGCTCGATAACCATACTGTATTTATTTTTAATTAACGCCATTTTCCGTGGTGCCGGTGACGCATCCGTGGCCATGCGTTCCCTGTGGCTGGCAAACGGCTTGAATATCGTTCTGGACCCTTTGCTAATCTACGGTATCGGCCCCTTCCCGGAAATGGGCGTAACAGGTGCGGCGGTCGCGACCACCATAGGCCGGGGCGTTGGCGTGCTGTATCAGCTTTACCACCTACGCGGCCATGCCAGCCGTATTAAAGTGGGACTGGCTGAGCTCAAACCCCAGCTTGATGTCATGTTAGGGCTGGTAAAGGTCAGTGTCGGAGGCATCCTGCAATTCTTGATTGCTACCGCCAGTTGGATTGCCTTGGTGCGTATCGTCTCCACCTATGGCAGTGCTGCGGTGGCGGGCTACACCATTGCCATTCGGGTGGTGATCTTTACTATCCTGCCTGCCTGGGGGTTAAGTAACGCAGTGGCCACTCTGGTAGGACAAAATCTGGGAGCGGGAAAACCTGATCGTGCCGAGCAGTCAGTTTGGCGTATCGCCCGGTACAACCTGTACTTTATGCTAAGCGTGGCAGTGATCTTTATCCTGTTTGCCGAGTTTATTATCGGGCTGTTTACCAGCGATCCGGCCGTGATCAGCGACGGGGTTAACTGTTTACGCTTTGTGGCTTACGGTTACGGCTTTTACGGTATAGGTATGATAGTGGTACAGGCTTTCAATGGCGCAGGAGATACCATGACCCCAACCCGGATTAACTTCCTGTGTTATTGGATGCTGCAAATTCCCCTGGCCTATGGCCTGGCAAAATACGCTGGTCTTGGCACCAACGGTGTCTTTATGGCTATCACTATTGCGGAGTCCTTACTGGCCGTTGTCGGCATCTGGTATTTCCGCCGCGGACAATGGAAAACTCAGACGGTATAAACCAGAAAGCCCTGATATTCAGGGCTTTTTTATGACAACAGACAAACGTCATTGGTCGCCAAATATCCCCCATTAACCCTAACGGTTCGCCTCGATGGTACGATTTAGCGACGCGCAGGTGTATGGTCAAAAAGGCAACATTCTTCCCAATCCAATGGAACAAAAAAATGAAAAAAATCTCACTCCTATGGCTGGTTGGCCTGGTGGTATGGACGAGTATTAGCAGTAGCGTCTATGCCGATGACAAAAAGGCCGAACAAGCACGGGCGGATTATATTCGCTCACACTATGCCAAATATGAATATCAGATCCCCATGCGCGACGGCACGAAATTGTTTACTTCCGTCTATGTGCCTTACGACAAATCACAAAAGTACCCCATTTTGATGCAGCGCACCCCGTATCGGGTCGCACCTTATGGTGCCAGCAATTACAAAAAGGCCCTGGGCCCCAGTGAAATTTTTGAAAAAGAAGGCTTTATCTTCGTTTTTCAGGATGTGCGCGGCAAATTTATGTCCGAGGGCGACTACGTTAACATGCGCCCGCAAGATGCCTATAAGCGCGGCAGTAAAGCCACCGACGATGCCACCGACACCTACGATACCGTAGACTGGCTGGTGAAGAATGTGCCAAACAACAACGGCAATGTCGGTATGTGGGGCGTATCCTACCCCGGCTACTATACGTCAGTAAGCGCGATAAACAGCCACAAGGCATTGAAAGCCATTTCCCCTCAGGCGCCAATTGCAGACTGGTTCTTTGATGATTTTCATCGCAATGGTGCCTTTGTCACGCCCATGGCGTTTTTGTTCTTCGACAGCTTTGATAAACCCCGTGACGGCCTGCACTACGCCTGGCCCGAAAAAATGAAAGAACAAACCCCAGATGGTTATGATTTCTTCTTAAAGCTCGGCCCATTGAGTAATGTAAACAAAGACTATTTCAAAGGTGAGCGGCCGTTCTGGAATGAAGTCATTCAGCACCCGAACTACGATGAATACTGGCAGGCCCGTGATGTGCTGCAACATTTAAATAAGGTCAAACCTGCCACTTTAGTGGTTGGCGGCTGGTATGACACCGAAGACCTTTATGGTCCTCTGGCCACTTATCAAACCATGTCAAAGGGCAACGCCAAGGACAATGTGAAACTGATTATGGGCCCCTGGTTTCATGGCCAATGGAACCGCGGCAAGGGCGACAGCATGGGTGAAGCCCAGTTTGGCTTTGATACCAGCTTGTGGTTTCAGCAGCAGGTATTGCTGCCGTTTTTCAAACAGCATCTTAAAGATGGAAAATCAGCAGGCTTAGCCCGCGCCACCATGTTTGAAACCGGCGCAAACCGCTGGCGTGAGTTTGCTCAGTGGCCCCCCAAAGAAGGCCAAGACACCACCTTGTACTTTGGCGCCAACCAGCGTTTGCTGACCCAACCAGAAGCCCAAGGCGGCTATGCGGATTACATCAGTGACCCGAAGAAGCCCGTCCCTCATTCAGCCAAAATTAGTCGCGGCTGGGATCGTCCCTATATGACAGAAGACCAGCGTTTTGCTGCGCGGCGTACCGATGTACTGGTGTTTGAAACCGAGATCGCCGAGCAGGATATGACCCTGGCCGGCCCCATTGACCTGAACTTATGGGTATCCACCTCCCAGGGCGATGCTGATTTTGTGGTGAAACTGGTTGATGTATTTCCCGCTAAATTGGCGGATGATGATAAGGTCGACAGCGCCACAGGTAATCGCCATGAACTGGTACGCTGGGGCGTGATACGCGGCCGTTTTCGCGACAGCATGAGCGAGCCAAAGCCGTTTGAAGCCGGCAAACCCACTCAGGTCGCGTTCAAACTGGAAGATGTTTTACACACCATTAAACGTGGTCATAAGCTGCAAATTCAGGTGCAAAGCAGCATGTTCCCCTTTATTGATATGAACCCGCAAAAATACGTGGAGAATATCTTTGAGGCCACAGAATCCGACTTTGTTAAAGCCGAGCACAAGCTCTATCACAGCAAAGAGTACCCAAGCTCAATTCGTTTTAAACTGCTGAACTAAAACCAAACGCCACCTTAGGGTGGCGTTTTTCTTCGTTTAAGAAGAGAACAATGGCCTTTGCATGTCCCTATGCAGTATACCGCCATCATCGTACTCGGCACCTTCGCCAACAAATTGCCACTTAGAATAGAAACTCTGTAAATGGCTTTGCGCACTGAGCTTAAGCTGCGGAAATTCGGCAAGCTCAGCGGCCTTATCCAGCAACTGTTGCATCAGCGTGGCCCCGGCCCCACAGCCTCTGGCTGGAGGAGCTAGCACAATACGCTCAAACTTGTAGCACCCCTGCTTTTTATCCCCTCTTAGCCGCGCATAAGCCAGTAATTCTCCGTTTTCACTTTCACCGAGCAAATGCCAACTCTCCGCATCAAGGCCATCAATGTCGGTATAAATACTCTGCTGCTCAACAATAAAAACCTGTTGGCGCAGGGCAAACACCGCTTGTAACTCCAACAACTGTAATTGCTGGAATTTACACCAGCGCCATTCAACTTTCATACGCTCCTCTGGAGAAAAGATTAACGACTTGTTAGCATGATAATGCAATTAACTGAATTATCTCATTTTCTCGTCCGGCTTTAGTCGGACTATTTTTTGCTCGCTCCTCCATTAAAAAGGAGGTTTAGCGGATAGCTGGTTTAGAACCGGCGACTGGAATTGCTATCAGCAATTCGTTTGCTTGCAGTGAGAAAAACAACACAGGAGACCTTAGTGGAAACCGGCACCTTAATATCACTCGCCCTTTATTTTATTGCCATGCTTGGCATTGGCCTTTACGCCTTTCGCACATCAACCGACGACGTATCAGGTTATATGTTGGGAGGCAGGCGCTTAGGGCCAGGCATTACCGCCCTGTCGGCAGGCGCTTCAGATATGAGCGGTTGGATGCTGATGGGTTTGCCTGGCGCCATGTATGTGGCGGGTATTTCGCAAATTTGGATTGCCGTAGGCTTAGTGATTGGCGCCTTTTTAAATTATCTGATTCTGGCACCTCGCTTGCGGGTTTACACCGAAGTAGCCAATGACTCCATTACCATTCCCGATTATTTTGCCAATCGTTTTGAAGACAAATCTAAGGTTCTCCGTATCCTGTCGTCATTAGTGATCATTGTATTTTTTACCCTCTATACCTCGGCCAGCCTGGTGGCAGGCGGTAAATTATTCGATAGTTCCTTTGGCATGGATTACAGCACCGGATTGTTTGTTACCGCCGGAGTAGTCGCAGCCTACACCCTGTTTGGTGGTTTTCTGGCGGTCAGCATGACCGACTTCGTGCAAGGCTGCATTATGTTTCTGTCACTGGTGTTAGTACCTGTGGTGGCCTTCACCCATTTAGGCGGCATTGAACAAGTCAGTACCGATGTAAGCCAGATTAACAGTGCCATGCTGGATCTCTTTACTAATGCCAAAACCGGCGAAGCATTAAGTGCCTTGGGGGTGATTTCACTATTAGCCTGGGGATTGGGTTACTTTGGTCAGCCACATATTATTGTGCGCTTTATGGCTATTAGCTCGGTGAAAGCCATTCCCACCGCACGGCGCATTGGTATGAGCTGGATGATAGTATCCATTATTGGCGCACTGGCCACCGGGTTTGTCGGCGTGGCTTATGTGGCCCAAACCAAGATGACACTGGACGATCCGGAAACCATTTTTGTGGTGTTTTCACAATTTCTGTTTCATCCATTAATCGGCGGTTTCCTGCTAGCGGCCATTTTGGCTGCCATCATGAGCACCATCTCCTCGCAATTGTTGGTGACATCCAGCTCCCTTACCGGCGACTTCTACCAAGCCTTCTTGCGTAAGGATGCCAGCCAGAGTGAGCTGGTACTGGTTGGTCGCATTTCGGTATTAGTGGTTTCCATTGTAGCCATTGCCCTGGCCTGGGATCCGCAAAATACCATTTTGAATCTGGTCAGTAACGCCTGGGCAGGTTTTGGCGCTGCCTTCGGACCTGTGATTATCATCAGTTTGTTCTGGAAACGCATGACTCGGGCGGGCGCCCTTGCCGGCATGCTGGTAGGTGCCGGTACCGTGTTGTTCTGGATATACTCGCCGGTCACGATAGACGGTCAGTCACTAAGTAGCTGGATGTATGAAATCGTACCGGGCTTTATTCTTTGCACGGTTGCCGTGGTGCTAGTCAGCCTCTTTACTCGCCCCCCCAGCCAGGCCATGCAGGACACCTTTACCAGGATGGAAAATAAACTCCAGGCGGAACAAGCCTGACAATTGACCCGGCGACTGCCGGGTTAATTTTTTATTACTCACAATTAACATCTTATGTGGTAACTTAATGCAGATAGGTTTAACAGGACAGTAAAGCTAACATGGCGTTTTTTGCGGCACGGCAACCCATTCTGGATAAAGAAAAAAAGCTGATTGCTTATGAGTTGTTGTTCAGGGAAAGTCTGAAAAATGTGTTTCCAGATATCGGCGAAGATATTGCCACATCGAAGATCATCGAAGGTCTGCAATTTAACCTGGGTTTGGATACCCTTACCGAGAATAAATTAGCCTTTATCAACTTCACCCAGGAAACCCTGTTGCAGCGTTACCCCTTGATGCTGCCAAAAGAGCAGTTGGTGGTGGAAATTCTCGAGTCCGTCCCCCCAACCCGCCAACTGTTGGAAGCCTGCAAAGAGTTCAAAGCAAAAGGGTATAAAATAGCGCTGGATGATTACGTGCATAAAAATGTCTGGCTGCACTTTTTCCCTTACGTCGATATTATCAAAGTTGACTTGCGCGACAGCACAGTGGTGCAAATTGACCAGATAAGAAAGGCTGCCGCCGCCTTCCCGAACATTAAACTCTTGGCCGAAAAAGTTGAAACCCACGAAGAGTTTCACCAGGCTATCGAAATGGGCTTTAGCTACTTTCAGGGCTATTTTTTCAGCAAACCTGAAGTCATGCGTAGCCGCACATTGGATCCTTCGCAGCTCACTATTGCACGGTTAATGACAGAGCTTTCCAGCGATGAACCCGATATGGAAGCCATCAGTAAGGTGTTTGAAACCGACGTCAATCTGTCATTTAAACTGCTGCGCTACGCCCAATCGCCGCTGTTCAAACGGCGAAACGATATCGTTAATATCAAACAGGCCATTATTACCCTGGGATTGCAGGAATTAAGACGCTTTGTCTCGCTGCTCTTTACTGCCCAATTCTCAGATCGTAAACCAGCGGCCCTGACCGTGATGTCTCTGGTACGTGCCAGATTTTGTGAACATCTGTCCGCCCAACCCGGCCAAAACAGCAGTGAGGCCGGTGCATTTTTAACCGGCATGCTGTCGTTATTAGACGGTCTGCTGGATGCATCCTTGCCTGAGTTACTGGAAAAACTCCCCCTTAGCCTATCAATCAAAGCGGCATTGATAGCGGGTGAAGGCAGACTGGCAGAATATCTGGAAATGGCCAAAGCTTTTGAAGCTGCAGACTGGGGACGCGCCCAAAGCCTGGGCAAGCAATTGGATATGGGCATAGATAAGGTCACCCGCCTATATGTGGATTCGGTACGCTGGGCAACCGTCAGAGAGAATATGGGATAATACCAAGCAAATTTGACAGCTAAGTCAGACTTAACGAACATACCACCTCTAATTTGTATTATTAACCTGATATCTGCGTAATTAGCTCTGCTCAATCAGCATTACTTATAGCTATCTCGCATAGGCTGCTGGCATTTCTTTATGATAATGTTCTAAGCAGATACTTATCTTTGCCAAATTATACTGGACACGACATGGTCGCCATTCCCAACATTACCCATTTAAAGCAGCTGGAAGCCGAGAGCATCCATATTTTCCGTGAAGTTGCCGCCGAGTTTGAAAACCCGGTGATGCTATACAGCATAGGTAAAGATTCCTCCGTGCTGTTACACCTGGCCCGTAAGGCCTTTGCCCCCGGTCGTATTCCCTTTCCTTTATTGCATGTGGATACCACCTGGAAGTTTCGTGAAATGATTGAGTTTCGCGATCGTATGGCTGCCGAGCACAAACTGGATCTTATCGTGTATAAGAATCAGGAAGGGCTGGATATGAATATCAGTCCCTTTGTACATGGCAGCGCCAAACATACCGACATTATGAAAACCCAGGCGCTGAAAAAGGCCCTGGACAAGTACCAGTTTGATGCCGCTTTTGGCGGTGCTCGTCGCGATGAGGAAAAATCACGCGCCAAGGAACGGGTTTACTCTTTCCGTGACCAGAATCACCGCTGGGATCCAAAAAACCAGCGCCCCGAGCTGTGGAACATCTATAACTCCAAGGTCAATAAGGGTGAAAGCATCCGGGTATTCCCGCTGTCCAACTGGACCGAATTGGATATCTGGCAATATATCTATCTGGAAAACATTCAAATCCCCGAACTCTATCTGGCCAAGCAGCGCCCTGTGGTAGAGCGCGATGGCGTGCTGATCATGGTGGACGATGAGCGTATGCCCCTTAAAGAAGGCGAAGTCCCGCAGCAGGAATGGGTGCGTTTTCGTACATTGGGCTGCTACCCCCTAACAGGCGCAGTGCGCTCGCAAGCTGCCAGCCTGCCGGATGTGATTCAGGAAATGCTGTTAACCAAAACCTCTGAACGTCAGGGTCGGGTCATTGACCATGACAGTGCTGGCTCCATGGAAAAGAAAAAGATGGAGGGTTACTTCTGATGGCAAGCAATATTGTCTGGCACCAACATAAGGTGGGTAAAGCCGAGCGTAGCGAGCAAAAACAGCAAAAGCCGCTGGTGATCTGGTTAACCGGTCTGTCTGGCTCTGGCAAATCCACCATTGCCAATCTGCTTGAGCAAAAACTGGGCGCAGCGGGAAAGCACACTTACCTGCTGGATGGCGATAATATCCGTCACGGCCTCTGTGGTGACTTGGGCTTTTCCGACAAAGATCGGGTGGAAAATATTCGTCGTATCAGCGAAGTAGCGAAGTTGTTTGTGGATGCCGGGCTGATTGTTATCACCGCCTTTATTTCCCCTTTTCGTGCCGACCGCGACTTTTGCCGTCATTTATTAGATGAGCAGGAATTTGTTGAAGTCTATATCGACACGCCGCTTAGTGTCTGTGAACAGCGCGATCCTAAAGGCCTGTATCAGAAAGCCAGAGCCGGTGATATTAAAGATTTTACCGGTATAGACTCTGCCTACGAGGCGCCGCAGGCCCCTGAGATCCATCTGGAATATCAGGACGGGCAGACTGCCGAGCAATCCGCTGAACAACTGATTGCCGCCCTTAAGGCGAAAGGATACCTGGCATGAGTGACACCTTAGCGCTTACTGAACAGGTCAGTCGCATTGCCCGCGCTGCCGGTAACGCCATCCTAACTATCTACCAGCAGGATTTTGCTATCTACGATAAAGCAGATAAAAGTCCGTTGACCGAAGCCGATCTCGCTGCTCACCACATCATAGTGGCGGGTCTTCAAGAGATAAGTGATTTACCCATTTTGTCGGAAGAGTCAGCCGCTATTAGCTGGGATGAACGCCGCAGTTGGAAACGCTACTGGCTGGTTGATCCGCTGGATGGCACCAAGGAATTTATCAAAAAAAATGGCGAATTCACCGTCAATATCGCGCTGATTGAAAACGGCCATCCGGTGCTGGGCGTGGTATTCGCGCCGGTGCTAGATAGCTTATATGTGGGTGTCGTCGGCGAGCGGGCCTATAAAGAGAACCAAGGACAGCGTACAGCACTCAAGCCGGCTTTGCACCAGCCAGGTGACATATGGAAAATTGTTGGCAGTCGCTCGCACCAAAGCCCTGAGATTGAAGCCTTTCTGGCAAAACTGGAAGGCGATAAAGAGCTGGTGGCCATGGGCAGTTCACTTAAGCTGTGTCTGGTCGCAGAGGGCCTTGCCCATTTATATCCAAGGCTTGGGCCTACCAGCGAGTGGGATACCGCCGCGGCCCATGCTGTGGTGCTGGCCGCCGGTGGCAATGTTACCGAATTGGCCGCAGGCCAGCGCATTGATGAGGCAACTCAGCCGCTGGTCTACAACCAAAAAGAATCCTTGTTAAACCCGTTTTTTCTGGTCAGCGCACACGCGTCTGGTCAATGAGTACAGTCAGCCATGAACAATCAAAACGAACTTCTTCAGCAGGATATTCTTCAGTATCTGGAACAACACGAGCGTAAGGACCTATTACGTTTTTTAACCTGTGGCAGTGTGGATGACGGTAAAAGCACCCTGATTGGTCGTTTACTGCATGACTCCAAAATGATCTATGAAGATCAACTGGCCGCCATCAGCAAAGACAGCAAAAAAGTCGGCACCACAGGTGACGAAGTGGACCTGGCCTTATTGGTTGATGGTCTGCAATCCGAGCGTGAGCAAGGCATTACTATTGATGTGGCGTACCGGTATTTCTCCACCGATAAGCGTAAGTTCATCATTGCCGATACCCCCGGGCATGAACAATACACCCGTAACATGGTAACCGGCGCGTCTACTTGTGACCTGGCGATTATCCTTATCGATGCCCGTGGTGGGGTTAAAACCCAGACCCGTCGTCACTCCTTTTTGGTGTCATTGCTTGGCATCAAGCATGTGGTGGTGGCCATCAACAAAATGGATCTGATGGACTTTGACCAGGATGTGTTCAACAAGATTCGTGAAGACTATCTGCAACTGGCCAAACAGTTAGCCATTCCGGATATTCACTTTGTGCCTATGTCCGCTTTAAAAGGCGACAACGTGGTCAACCGCTCGGACAAAATGCCCTGGTATCAGGGCCAAACCCTGATGCAATTGCTGGAAAACATTGAGATTGCCAAGGATGTTAACCAGACCGATTTCCGTTTCCCCGTGCAATACGTTAACCGTCCGGATCTGAATTTCCGCGGTTTTGCCGGCACAGTGGTATCAGGCCAGATCAAACCCGGTGATGAGATCACTGCCCTGCCCTCGGGCAAAACCTCCAGGGTTAAAGACATAGTGACCTTTGAAGGTAACTTAGCCGAGGCCTATGCCCCGTTGGCCGTGACTCTGACACTGGAAGACGAAATCGACATCTCTCGTGGCGATATGATCGTCAAGTCCGACAATCTGCCACTGCAATCCACGGCATTTCGTACTCATTTGGTATGGATGGCGGAAGAGCCGTTGATGCCCAACAAGCAATACGAGTTTAAGTTTGCGACTAAATCTGTCAGTGGCTCGGTTAAAGAGCTGGATTATCAGATTGATGTAAACAGCATGGCCCACAAAGATGCGGTGCATTTGCATCTGAATGAAATTGCCGTCGGTGAGATTAAGCTGACTCAACCGGTTGCGTGCGACCCCTATCAGCAAAACCGTAAAACCGGGGCCTTTATCATTATCGACCGCCTGACCAATGGTACAGTGGGGGCTGGTATGATTATCGAGGCCTTGCAGGGTAAAGCTCAGGAGTCGAACACATACTCGGAATTTGAACTGGAGTTCAATGCCCTGGTACGCAAACACTTCCCCCACTGGCAGGCGCTGGACATCAGCAAACTCTGAGTAGACAAAGATGGACATAAACCAGCTACTGGTTGGCGGAACATTTTTTGCCACCATCGCCGCTTTGGCCCTGACCGACAAACGCCCGTCGGCCATCTTCGCCATGGCGGTGCTGGTCTTGCTGGCAACCGGCCAGCTTAGCCTGGCGCAGGTCAGCCATGGCCTGACTAACCAGGGGCTACTGACCTTAGTGCTGCTGCTTTTGGTCAGTAATGCCATCGACAAAACCTCGTTGATTAAACGGCTGGGGAGAAAACTGGTCACCAGCCGCTATGCGCAAAGCTACTGGCGGCTATTTGGCGTTACCTTTGCGTCATCAGCCTTGCTGAACAACACGGCCATTGTCGCCAGCCTGATTGGCCCGGTAAAACAAAACCAGTTTCATCCACCGTCGCGTTTGTTAATTCCCCTGTCCTACGCCGCTATTTTAGGCGGTACGGTGACCTTAATTGGCACCTCCACCAACCTGATAGTGGACAGTTTTCTGATTGAGCAAGGCCACAGCGGTTTTGCCTTTTTGGACTTCACCTTATATGGCCTGACGGCCGGGCTTGCCTGTGGTTTATTGATGTTTTTTATATCGCCCTTACTGCCGGCCATTGCAGTAACAGAAGCCGATTACAAACAGTACTTTATCGAAGCCAAGGTAGATGCCAGCTCCTCATTGGTAGGGAAAACCGTTGAAGAAAACCACCTGCGTAACCTACCCGAGCTGTTTTTGGTGGAAATCGTCAGAAGCGGCCATCTGATAAGCCCGGTTACACCGGAAATGCTGATTGAAGCTAACGATAAGTTGATCTTCTCAGGTAATGTAAAACGGGTAGACAGCCTTAGTCATATTGATGGCTTAAACTTGTTTGCTGAGTCTAACGGTTTGCTGCGCGAAAACCTCACCGAAGTGGTGATCTCCAACCGTGCCCAGCTGATCGATAAAACCCTTAAACAAATTGGTTTTCGCGCCATGTTTGATGCGGCCGTGGTGGCCATACGTCGTGACGGTGAAAACCTGTCGGGCAAGTTAGGGGAAATTAAATTACAAGCCGGTGATAACCTGCTGCTGGCCACAGGACCAGATTTCGCCAGTCGTAATAACCTGTCCAAAAACTTCTTTATCCTTACCGAACATACGCTGGCCCGTAAGCTCACGCCGCTGCAGGAAAAGCTCACATTAGGCGGCTTCCTGCTAACCGTCTTGCTCAGTGCCACCTCGGTCCTGCCACTGGCGGTGGGGCTAGTGTTCTTCCTGGCGCTGCTGGTTTTCTCTGGGATAAGTTCAGGCAATGAGATTAAACGTAATATACCGCTGAATCTGATGATGGTGATTGTTGGGTCACTGGCCATGGCTACCGCCTTACAACAATCTGGCGTCATTGACAGCCTAAACCAATGGTTACTGCCCTATCTGCAGGGCAGTAGCCCCTTTGTGGCGCTGGTGGTGATCTATCTGCTCACCCTGCTCCTGACCGAGCTGGTTACGAATAATGCCGCGGCGGCACTGATGTTTCCATTTGCCTGGGGCCTGGTGCAACTGTTGGATGCACCGGTATTGCCTTTTGCCCTGGCGGTCGCCTTTGCCGCCAGTGCCAGCTTTATCTCGCCCTGGGGCTATCAAACCAACTTGTTAGTATTTAGTGCCGCTAATTATAAATTCAGCCACTTTGCCAAATTTGGTTTGCCCATCTCGATACTCTATTCGAGCATCGTATTAATCATGCTCAAATTCAGTTTTGGGCTCTGATGGCTGACAGCGGCATCTAAACACTTCAGGTCGTTTAGTCCTTAGATGGCTCCTGTTACATAAATAGAAGGCCCGCATAAAGCGGGCCTTCTACATAAGCATTGGTGATTAAGCCTTACGCCAAGTGGTACCTTGCGGGCCATCTTCGAGCACTACGCCCATGTCGGTCAAAGCATTACGTGCCACATCCGCCGCCGCCCAGTCTTTGGCCGCTCTGGCGTCGGTGCGAGCCTGGATCAAACGCTCAATCTCAGCCACATCAACACCTTCTTCCATGCCGGATTGCAGGAAAGCATTGGCATCGCCCTGCAGCAAACCTAATACGCCAGCCAGCTTCAGCAGCACACCGGCCAGTTTTGCAGCTTCCACAGGCTCGCCTTTATGTTTGTTGATATCACGGGCTAACTCAAACAGCACGGAGAACGCCTCCGGGGTATTAAAGTCATCGTCCATAGCCGCGTTAAAGCGCGCCATATAACCGCCATAGGCAATATCAACACTTTGGTCTGCCTCAACATCTCTAAGCGCCGTATACAAACGCTCCAAGGCCGCCCTGGCTTGCTTAATATTGTCCTCTGAGTAATTAAGCTGACTGCGGTAATGGGCACTTAACAGGAAATAACGCAGGGTTTGGGCATCATATTCTTTAAGAACATCGCGCAGGGTAAAGAAATTGCCCAGAGACTTACTCATTTTCTCCTGATTCACCTGCACCATGCCGGAGTGAACCCAATAGTTGGCAAATGGCTGGCTGGAGGCACAGCAGGACTGTGCAATTTCGTTTTCATGGTGAGGGAAAATCAGATCCGAACCGCCACCATGAATATCAAAGTGGCTGCCCAGGTGTTTTTCGCTCATGGCCGAGCATTCAATATGCCAGCCTGGACGGCCAGCGCCCCAGGGACTCTGCCAGCTCACCTCACCCGGCTTGGCTGACTTCCACAACACAAAGTCCAGTGGGTCGTCTTTGTCTTCGTTGACTTCAACCCTGGCGCCAGCCTGAAGCTGTTCCAGATCCTGACGACTGAGTTTGCCATATTCCTTAAAGGTACTGACATCAAACAGTACATCACCGCTTGGCGCCACATAGGCATGACCTTTTTCCACCAGCGTCTGGGTGATGGCAATAATCTCGTCCATATGGGTCGTCACGCGAGGTTCTACGTCTGCCGGCAGTAAATCAATCGCGGCAAAATCCTCGTGCATCATAGCAATAGTGCGTTCGGTCAGCTGTGCCGGGGTTTCCCCGTTCTCGGCCGCGCGGCGGATAATCTTATCGTCCACATCGGTAATATTGCGCACATAATTGACCTTGTAACCCAGATGGCGCAGATAGCGCACCATGGTATCAAAGCTTAGGTAGGTACGGGCATGGCCCATATGACAGAGGTCATAGACAGTGATACCACACACATATAACCCAACTTCACCTTGTTTGAGAGGTGTAAACAGCTCTTTTTGGCGGGTTAGGGTATTGAAAATGTGCAGCATCTACTGGTTCCTGTATAAGTGAAGATTCAGGGCGGAGTGTACCCGATTGATAAACAAAAATCCCGCCACAAAGGCAGGATTCACGGGTGAATTTGGCCCCGCTAGATACCTTATTATCGTCAGCCTGTGAACATCGCCAGAGATAGCAATAAGCCGCATCCTTTATCCGGCAATGGGATTTGTCAGTTCTCCTGGGCTGTGCTTTTAGGTAAACTTAGCGCCAATATTAAGCTAACGAGATAAAGCCACTATGAGTAAAGTTACCCTGAACACCAACTTTGGTGCTATCGAACTGACCATGTTGTCTGACAAAGCACCTAAGACAGTTGAGAACTTCCTGTCCTATGCCAAAGAAGGTTTCTACGACAACACCATTTTCCACCGTGTTATTGACGGCTTTATGATCCAAGGCGGCGGCATGGAACCTGGCATGCAGCAAAAATCCACCAAGGATCCTATTCAAAATGAAGCCAACAACGGTGTAGCTAACAACCGTGGTACCGTTGCGATGGCGCGCACGAATGATCCCCACTCAGCTACCTGTCAGTTCTTTATCAACGTAGCGGACAACAGTTTCTTAAACTTCCGTAGCGAAGATATGCAAGGTTGGGGTTATTGCGTGTTTGCTGAAGTGTCTAACGGCATGGACGTAGTGGATAAAATTCGTAAAGTGGATACTGGTCGCCACGGCTATCACGATGATGTACCCAATGAAGATGTGGTTGTTCAATCCGTTGAGGTGAGTGAATAAGCCATTGATGCAGCCAACGCTATTTATAGCCGACTTGCATCTTAGCGAAGACAGGCCTGATATTACTCAGGCCTTTATGCGTTTTATGCGCCAGCAAGCCACCAAGGCGCAGGCACTCTATGTCTTGGGTGATCTGTTTGAAGCCTGGATTGGCGATGATGACCAAAGCCCGTTTAACCAAGAGGTTAAACAAACATTCAGGCAACTGGTTGATAGCGGTGTACCGGTATTTTTTATCCACGGTAACCGGGATTTTCTGATTGGCCGCCGCTTTGCCAGGGAAACCGGCATCACCCTCTTGCCCGAACAGCAAGTCATTGAGCTTAACGGTGAGAAAGTGCTGATTATGCACGGCGACAGCTTGTGTACCCGCGATGAGGTGTTTATGGCCTTTCGCAAGAAATCCCGGGGTTGGTGGTGGCCTCGCCTGATGCTGAGCATGCCGTTGTGGTATCGCCGCCGGGTGGCGCGAAATGCCAGGGCTAGAAGCAAACAGCACAATGCCAACAAACCCGAATACATTATGGATGTTACGCCCAGCGAGGTGGAACGTGTGATGCGTGAGGCAGGCGTATTCACCCTCATTCACGGCCATACTCACAGACCTGCCACCCACCAGTTTATGCTGGATGGCCAGAATGCCACACGCATAGTGTTAGGTGATTGGTACAGCCAAAGCAGTTGTCTGACCGCTGACAACGCCGGCTTCTCTTTAACTGATGCGCCGCTCTAGCGGCGTATTGTTATCGCGTTTACCTTCCCAAATACATCAATAAAGCCGTCACACCCCATCGGCAAAAATGCCACAAATCCATCACCTAAACTTCATAAAACTGCAAGTGCAGTGTCAAACTGACTTGCTACTTTCTCTTAGATTTCTCGAACCAACCTCATGATTTCCTTGCTGTTTTGGCAGGGTTTGCCAAACAGGAAAAGTCACAACAACATTCAAGAACAAGAGAGAGGACCGCTTTATGTTTAGTCAGTCGAAACTTGCCGTGAGCATTCGCGCACTACTGATTGGTATCCCCATGATCACCTTGATCGCCTGCAGTGATGACGGCAAAGACGGCAGCAATGGCACAGATGGCAGCAACGGGTTGAGCAGCCTCACCAAAGTGATTGATATGCCAGCCAGTAATGAATGCCCGCACGGTGCCACAAAGATGCAAGCCGGCCTGGATAAGAACAATAACCAGCAGTTAGATGATGACGAAGTACAAAGCGAGTCCGTGGTCTGTTCTGCTGCCGCCGGCGCGCAGCCACTGGCCGCCACAGCCCGTATTCAGTTTGATAGCGTAGCCGCCCCCGCCAGCAACTATGAAAAACGCCAAATTCTGGTGGGCCAGGCTAAAGCCGTAGATGGCAACGAAACCCGCATGCTGGATGTGGGCTACCATATCCTGGCCCGCTCTGGTGACGAGTATGGCGATGTGGCCTTTGGTCAGTTGATTGACAGCAATGGTCAGCCCCTGTACTCCGAAGACGGTGCACGTAAGATTTCCGACTCCAACGAGTTCACCTCCTTGTTACCCATTGGCGACCGTTTGTTCTCTGTATCACAAATCGAATCACGCCCCGGCGCCATGTTTATGATGGAACTGGACCAGGACAAGAGCAACGGCGAATTGAGTGTGAAGAAGCTGTGGCAATTGGATATGTCCAACATTAACGGTGGTTGGGTGCATTGTGCCGGCTCAGTTACGCCCTGGAATACCCATTTCGCCTCAGAGGAATATGAGCCGGATGCCCGCTATCTGGTAACCGGACAAGACGCGCTGGATGACGGCTATTCCGCGCCTTTTATGGAATACCATAACAATGACGTCACTAAGTGGAACCCTTACCAGTTAGGTTGGCCTATTGAGATAGAAGTCGATGCCAGCCAGGCCACACCGGCAGCAGAGATGAGCAAGCACTACTCTTTCGGTCGTCTGGCTTACGAGCTGGCGTATGTTATGCCTGATCAAAAAACCGTGTATATGACCGATGACGGTACCAACGTGGGCTTGTATATGTATATCGCTGATGTGGCAGGCGATCTCACCGCTGGCACCTTGTATGCCATGAAATGGCAACAAACCAGTGCCGAAGGTATGGGAGCTGCCAACCTGAGCTGGATTGAATTGGGTCATGCCACTGACGAAGAAATCCGACCTTATGTTGACGGCAATACACAGCTTAAGTTTGCCGATATCTTTGATACGCTCGACCCGGTTGATGGCAACTGCGCCGCCGGCTACACCTCAGTCAACCAAAATGGCGTCGGCCAGGAATGCCTGAAGCTGAAAAGCGGTATGGAAAAAGTGGCCTCCCGCCTGGAAACCCGCCGCTATGCCGCCATGCTCGGTGCCACCACCGAACTGCGTAAAGAAGAAGGCATCACTTACGACGCTACCCGTAACAAGCTATATCTGGCCATGTCTGAAATTGGTCGTGGTATGGAAGACTTCGGTAAAAACGGTAGTGCCAGCAGCTCTTATGACAAAGGCGGCAACAACGATATCAAGATTGGCTACAACCAATGTGGTGGCGTGTATCAGTTGGATGTGTCCGCCGATAACGGTATTGGCTCTGACTATGTGGCAAAAAATATCAGCGGTTTGATTCAGGGTGTTCCTGCCGTGGCTGGCATGGCCAACACCGCCACAGTGAAGGCTAACCCAGCCGAGTTTGCCAACGGCATGAACGACTGTCATATCGACGGTATCGCCAACCCAGATAACGTCACTTATATGACCGGCCATGACACCCTGATCATCGGGGAAGATACTGGTAGCGGTCACCAGAATGACGTGATTTGGGCCCTTGATCTGCAAACCCAGAAACTGTCGCGTATTCAAACCACACCTTACGGTTCAGAAACCACCTCACCTTACTGGTATCCGAACATTAACGGCTGGGCCTACCTGACCAGTGTAATCCAGCACCCTTACGGGGAATCTGATGGCGACAAGGACACAGGCACAGGTGAGAGCCGTGCCTACACCGGTTATGTCGGTCCATTCCCGGCTAAGTCTGAATAAAACATTAGCTTGATGATATCAACTGGGGGCGCATGCCCCCTTTTTGTGTATTGATAAAGAGATTGATTATGTTCCGCCGCACTTTTTACCCCCTGGCTGCCCTGACGATTTTCAGCCTTGTTTCCCATTCAGCGCAGGCCAGTTCTGCGCAGTATGTCAATAAACTCAGTCATGCCACCCCATACATTCCACCGCAGTGTTACACAGACCCTGTGGTTAACAGCACGCTCACCACCAACCCCTGCTATGCCTGCCATACCAACAGTAAGCGTCCTAACCTGCTAAACGATACCGACGTTCAACAAGCATACAGCTTTCCAGAAAAAGCCCTGCTCAATCCCTGGCTGAATATGTACAAGGACAGGCAAAAACAGATCGCTGCTATCGCAGACAAGGACATACTTAATTATGTCCGTGAAGATAACTATCTGGATGACAAAGGCGAGATCAAGTTGGCGCAGCGTTTAACCAAGCAAGCGCTGGCCTTTGATCAAAATAACAATGGCAGGTGGGATGGCTATCTACCGGATAGTTATTTTAACTTTGACCAGCAAGGTTTTGATCGCAGCCCCGCAGGGGAATATACAGGCTGGCGCAGCTATGCCTATTACCCTATGCCGGGCAGTTTTATGCCCACTAATGGCTCAACCGACGATGTCAGTATTCGACTGGCCGAGGTACTACGCCAAAACGAGCAAGGTCAGTTTGACCTGACTGTATATAAAACCAATTTAGCCATAGTTGAGGCCCTGATCCGCGAGCAGGATATCCCCATCGACCCGGTGGATGAACACCTCTTTAGCGTGGATTTGGACAAAGACGGTCAGCTAGGTATGGCCAGTAAGGTGAAATACGACTGGGCACCGTTAGAAAAACGCTGGATGAGCTATGTAGGTAAAGCCAGGCTGGCACAAAAGAACGGCGATTTACACCTGGCCGCCAAGCTTTTCCCTGAAGGCACTGAGTTTTTGCATTCAGTGCGCTACCTGGATGTCAATGCGCAGCAACAGATAGCCATGGCACCCCGTATGAAGGAGCTGCGTTACGCCCGTAAAGACCAGTGGCTGACCTACTATCAATTAGAAGTTATCGTAGCCGATGAGATTAAAGAACGTCATGACTTCCCCAGTCGCACTAAATTGCTACGCGGTGACGCCGAACGGGGCGTGCAAATTGCTCAGGGCTGGACCTATCAGGGGTTTATTGAAGATAAGCAAGGCGAACTGCGCCCACAAACCTTTGAAGAGCATGGTACTTGTGCCGGTTGTCACAGCGGCATGGGGGCCTTAGTAGACACCACCCTGTCCTTCTACCGTAAGTTGCCTGCAGATAACTTCCAGCAAGGCTGGTATCACTGGCAGCAAAAATCCCTGGCTGGATTGCCAGAACCCAGACGTGAAAGCGACGGTGAATACGAATACAGCTATTACCTCAAGCAAAACCCTACCGGCGATGAATTCCGCGCTAATCAGGAAGTGCAGGATAAGTTCTTTGATAGCAAGGGCCGCCCCAAAGCTGCCATGTTCGCCCGTCTCAATCAGGACATATCCACCTTGCTGATGCCAAGCATTGAGCGAGCCTTAGCTTTGAACAAGGCCTACAAGCTTATCGTTGACGAACAGAGCTTTCATCAGGGACGCGATGCCGTGCTAGCCCCCCTTGATAAGGTGTTGCACAAACAAGTTGAAGCTAACCAGCCCACCGGTATCAAAGATATTCTCAGTGCATTTTAATCGCTCCCGGGCTGGCCTTGAGCAAAGGTCAGCCCTAACCGATATTTGTCCACCCTCAAACCAATGATCAAAAAACATTCAAACAACCTTCGTATTGATTAAATAAAAGCGTCATCAACGGCTGTTGTGATCTATGGCTTTTAACCTTCAGGAAACACAAGATGCCAACGGCAATAAAAACAAACACATTACTTCGTCCATTTATATGCGGCCTTGTTGCTGCCGCACTCAGTGCCTGTGGTGGCTCAGACTACGACACCCCTTCGCCACCGGCTACCCAAACGCCGGCGCCGGAACCTACGCCCCAACCCACAACCCCAAATAAATTTGTACTCGGTTTACTCCCAGATACCCAAGGTGGCACCGATGCGCAAGGTCAGGCCCATGTGGCCATGCATCCGATGAGTGAAGTATTAAAACATCAGGCCGGAAAAGGCGTGAATATGGTTATCGCCCTGGGCGACCTGACAGATAAAGGCAGCACAGTAGAATTTGACGAGTGGATGTCTGTAGCCCGTCAATATCGTGAGCAAGGCATTGAATTTCTGCCGGTAATGGGCAATCACGAAACCAGTTACGCCTATACCGTGCAATGGATAGACAATATGCGTGAGTTTATCCCGGAGGATGCCGTTCATATGCCCGGCTATGAATGGGTGAACTACTACGTAGTACGGGACAATGTGCTGGTTATTGGCTTGGCCTATTACAATCTGCCTATTGCATTCCAGTGGATAAAAGACACTGTGCTTAGCCTTGAGGACCAGATTGAGCATATTGTGGTAGCCAGTCACGATGGACTCATTGGTGCCAAATACGGTCAAACCCGTGAGCAGATTGTCGATGGCACCAAAGATGATGGTTGGGTATACGATGTACAGCCGCAGATTCGCCAGTTTTTCGCCGAGCACGATGTAATCTACGTGCAAGGCCATGAGCATCAATACCAGCGCTCGCTGATCACTGCCAAAACCACCCTCACTACCCTGCCCTCGGGTTCCACGCCCACAGGTGGGAATTATAAAATGGGCGCTTACACCCAAATCATGGCCGGTAATGCCTCATATAAAGGCTACGAATACCGCTATGGTGAGCGTGAGCTGGTGCAGATGGTGGTGGCACAAAAAAATGCCACCTATGACAAAGGCTCAGAGCATTTTGATGTTAATTCCAGCCTGCTCACCTTCACAGGCCCCAGAGTGGATTACCAAAGCTATGCCGCGCCTCATACTGCCAAGAGCAATAATGCGGACCAACAGTTCAGTGCCAACTGGTATCTGATGGACAAGTTCTCACGCAGCAACAATCGCTGTGAAACTATGATCTACCCCAATTCCATTCACCATGACACCCGCCCGGTATTGGTGTTCCAGACCCAATATCTGACCACAGACTGTTACGCTGAGGATGGTACCTTTGCCCGCCTGATCGGCGGCAGCAACGATACCTTCAACCGCACTGATACCCGCACCCGTAGCATGTCGTATACCCCAGGAATCAGCCGCGCAGAGAGCCTGATGGACTTAACGCGTCTGGCTTACCAATGGCTGTTTATCGCCCATGAGTCCTGGACGCCTAACCTGAATAGCCCATTACGCGTTATCCCCGATGACGCAGAGGATGAGTTGTTGATCCCTGAGACCACTATTGACCTAAAAGAACATGTCACTTTAAGTTGGCTGGATAAAACCACCGATACGGCCACAGATCGCTTGATTATCAGTGGTACTCAAAATCAAACCGGGCGCTATCAAAGCGCATACGGCGCGCCTAAAGATATTCAAAGCGAAAACGGCCTACCCATGTCACACACCGATGGCAGCCACAAGCCACCGGTCGCCCTGCCAACCTCGGCAAAACAAAGTTGGGATATCAGCAATGCTAAAGCCGACAGCTACGTCGTGCAGTTTACCGGCCCGGATAACCTGCAGACTGACAAGCTGATACTGGCAACAGTACAGGACGGCCAATGGCAACCACTGGCCACTGCCGACTGCGTGATTGAGCAAAGCTGGCATGCAGACTGGCTGACAAGCATGCCTGCCCGCGGCGCTGGCTGCGAGAACCAACCATTGGTTGGTATTGATAAAACCTACGGCAATCGTTGGTGGGCGGTGCTTAACGCTGATGTTGAACTGGCGCTGATTAACCGCTAATCAAATACAAAATAGGGTAAGGGACTACCCTATTGTTCAATAAAGCTGCCACTGTGAAAACGCAGTTCAGTATCCGGGCTGCTGATCAGCTCAGCCTCGACCAGACCGAAATGTTGGACTCGGGCGCTTATATCGTCACCGGCAATTTTCTCAGCCAGAGTCAGATAATCCTGAAAATGCCGGGCTTCACTGCGTAGCAGAGAAACATAAAAATCACCCAGCTCTTTATCCATATAAGGTGCCAGAGCCGCAAAACGCTCACAGGAACGGGCCTCAATATAAGCACCGCAAATCAGCTTATCCACCAGTCGTGCTGGTTCATGGTTACGCACCTGCTGCATCAGCCCCTTGGCATAGCGACCGGCACTTAAGTTTTCATAGGCAATGCCGCGCTGGTCAAGAAATTCCATGACCTGTTGAAAATGATGCAACTCTTCTTTGATAAGCAGTACCATTTTGTCGATCAGTTCATCACCGAAGGCAAACTCCGTCTTACTGATAAGCTTTTTGGATAATCCCGACTGATAGCCGCTAAAGTCGCCACTGCCAATACGTCGATAAACATAGTCCTCATAAGGCTTAAGCCAGGCCAATAAGGCATCAGCGCTTTCCTTTTCCACCGCATAAGTGCGAATCAACCACATGGCGGTTTGGGCCGCCTTCAACTCGCAATTAGCGTGATCAATAAGAAGGATCGGCAAACTTTTCGGCTTAGCCGCCTCATCTAGCCAGGCTTGCGGGGTGGTATTGTGCAAAAATCCATGAATGGGTTGTAACAGACTATTCAACATAAATAACAGCATCCGGAATCCAACCTGGGCATTTTACCCGGTTTTAAGCCCCGAAGCAGGTGAAAACGACCTGACAACGGCTCCCCCCGGAAAAGCCGCCATCTAAGTCACTGGGTAATTAACGCAGTTTATTCTCCCCGAACAAGACTGTACATTTTTCACCCAAACCAGCTATTCAGCGCCCTGCTAAGGCTTAAGTTCAAAAAGTAACCATCTGAAAAATAGAGGATTATTTTGTACATAAAATAAACTATTGACGAATTCGGTCTGGTCACAGAAACTAATGTTAAATTAATGTTAAGGCATTAATTCATTCCCCGCCTTAACGTCGGGACCAACGTAGCAAACGCCAATGCGCTAAGTGAGGTAGATTATGATCCTGAACCATCTATGGGGTCTTTATGCTCACCCCAAGGAAGAATGGCAGACCATTGAAAAACGTCATGAAAGTCTAACATACAGCCTGACCCACATTCTTATCGTGGCCTTAATTCCCGCGATTACCGCTTACTACTCTGCCGCCCATTTAGGCTGGAGTATCGGTGTCGGCGATGTCATTAAACTTACCGAACAAAGTGCCATGATGATGAGCATAGGTATGTACCTGGCTTTGGTTGCCGGCGTGCTTGGTCTGGCTTATCTGGTGCACTGGATGGCACAAACCTTTGATGCTAAACCATCCTTTACTCAATCACTGGAGTTGGCAGCCTATACCGCTACACCGCTGTTTATGGTCGGTTTTGCGGCGCTGTATCCCGTTCTGTGGTTTGTGATGATGATAGGTTTAGCCGGATTAACCTACTCGGTTTATCTACTTTATTCCGGTGTTCCTATTATTATGAAAATTCCGGAAGAAAAAGGCTTTATCTATGCCAGTTCGGTAGTGACCTGTGGACTCGTGCTCTTGGTGATTATAATGGCCGCTTCCGTGATCCTCTGGAGCATGGGATTCGGGCCTGAATATATGACCTGAAACTAACCCATAGTCAAAAGTAAAAAAGCCACCTGCTGAGGTGGCTTTTATGTTCAGGGATGAACGGTATGCCGTGAGTTCATGGATGAACTAGAACGGCGATGTTCAGGGATGAACGGGCAGAAAAGTTGCTCCTGCATTTTCTGCACTTCCACCGTCCCTGGTGGTCGGCAGAAAAGTTGCTCCTGCATTTTCTGCACTTCCACCGTCCCTGGTGGTCGTATACCGTGAGTTCATGGATGAACTGGAACGGCGATATTCAACAACCAGTATTAGGCTTCACCGTCCAGGTTGTGGATTTCCAGATTGCATAATTCCATCTGACCTTTTTTATGTTTCGCATTGTCATTGCGTAACAATTCCAGTCGGTTCAGATAGTCCTGATCCACATCACCGGTAATATACTCACCATCAAACACTGAGGTCTCAAAGCGAACGATTTCCGGGTTCTCTTCACGAACCGCTTCCACCAAATCTTCGATATCCTGAAAGATTAGTCCGTCGGCTTTAATCAACTCGCAAATTTCATCAATTTCGCGACCATGGGCAATCAACTCATTGGCGGACGGCATATCGATACCATACACGTTGGGGAAACGAATCTCTGGCGCGGCAGAAGCGAAATAAACCTTCTTCGCACCTGATTCGCGAGCCATGGTAATAATCTGCTCGGACGTGGTACCACGCACGATAGAATCATCTACCAGCAACACGTTCTTGCCTGCAAATTCAGAAGAGATTGCATTGAGCTTACGACGTACGGATTTTTTACGCTGGGTTTGTCCTGGCATGATAAAGGTACGACCGATATAACGGTTCTTCACATAGCCCTGACGATACGGAAGGTCTAGCTCCTGAGCGATTTGCAGTGCGATATCATTGGAGGTTTCCGGGATTGGAATCACCACATCAATATCTAAATCAGCCCACTCACGAGCAATTTTCTGCCCCAGTTTACGCCCCATATTCACTCGTGAAGCGTATACCGAAATGCCGTCGATAAAGGAGTCAGGACGAGCAAAATATACAAATTCAAAAATACAGGGGGAATGGCTGGGGTGGTCGGCACATTGCTGCGTAAACAGCTGACCGTCTTCGGTCACATAAATGGCTTCGCCAGGGGCAACGTCACGAATAAAGGTAAAGCCCACTACATCCAGCGCAACGCTCTCAGAGGCCACCATGTACTCGTCACCAAACTCGGTTTCGCGCTTACCCAGCGCCAGAGGGCGGATACCATGGGGGTCGCGAAATGCCACCATACCGTTACCTATAATAGCCGCCACTACGGCATAGGCGCCTTTAATCTTACGATGAACGCGGCTAACTGCATTGAAGACATCCTGAGGATCTAACGTCAGTCCAGAGCCTTCCTGTAATTCGTGAGCGAAGATGTTTAACAGCAACTCAGAATCAGAGGTAGTGTTAATATGGCGACGGGCAATACGGAACACCTCTTCTTCCAACTCGTGGGCGTTGGTCAGGTTGCCATTGTGGGCAAAGGCAATACCAAAGGGAGAGTTCACATAGAAAGGTTGGGCTTCCGCTGAGCTTGATGAGCCGGCAGTTGGGTAACGGGCATGACCGATACCAAAGTTCCCTGTCAGACGCTGCATATGGCGGCTATGGAACACATCCCGAACCAATCCATTGGCCTTACGCAAGTTGAACATGCCATCGTCTACTGTGACGATACCAGCAGCATCCTGCCCACGGTGCTGCAATACAGTCAATCCATCATATAAAGCCTGATTGACCGGGCCTTTACCCACGATACCTACGATACCACACATGCAAGTTACCTATATTTTCCAGCGCATCTTGCCAAAGGCGTCGATGCTCAAGGGTTTAAGAAACTGGAATGGTTCTGCAGGTATTCGAAGAACCATTCGATGACAATACTGAATTCTGGGATAAGGATGGACTGCTGCCACCACTGTGCCTGGCCAAAGCCGGTAAACGCGTCCATAAAAAACAATAGTGCACTGACCACCAGCGCACCACGCAGTAGGCCAAATACCGCTCCCAAAGCACGATCAGTGCCCGACAAGCCGGTGTATTGGACCATCTGGCCAATAAGATAGTTTAACAGGCCGCCTAAAATCAGCGTGGCAACAAACAAAATTGCGATAGCAGCGCCGTTACGCAGTACCTGGTCGGAAATATTATCCAGATAGACCGCTAAATCGGCATAAAACTGACTGGAAACAAAAAAAGCGGCAAACCAAACGGCGAGGGAGACAGCCTCCTTGACGAAGCCCCGAACCAGGCTAATCAAAGTAGAAAGCAGGATGATGCCGATAATGCAGTAGTCGATCCAGTTCATGCCGTTAATCGATGGAAAAATGCCGCGCGCATTCTAGCAGAAGCCAGTTTGAAAATCTTCTTTATTACGTGCTTTAGCGAGAGAATGCCAAGGTCTGAAAAAACAAAGGGCTGAATCATTCAGCCCTGAATTTGGTTATTTTACCCTGCAAAGACGTCAGCTCTTTGAGGTGTGGTAAGGCTTTGTCCAGCTTATCACGTTGTAAGTCCGGCCCAACAAAGACTTTGGTCAACTCCCCTGCACTGGTTTTAATCTTACGACTAAAAGTGCGATAACCAGCCGCTTCCAGTTTATCGGTCAGTTCCTTAACATTCTTCTGGTGACGAAAACTGCCCAACTGTACTACCCAGCCGGCAGTAACAGTCTCAGGTTCACTGACAGGGGCCGATTCGGCCTGTGCCACCGGCGGCGCGTGCGCGTCGACAGGCTCATCGCTGGCAACGCTTTCTACAGGGTCATCCAACGCTACATCTTCCACCACTTCCACAGTGCGACTAACGCGTTCACGAACCTCGTCGATAGGAAAAGACTCAGTCTCTGACACTGGTTCCTGTGCAGGACGTGGTGGTACCGGCAAAAAGGTATCTTTATGGGAGACCTTCTCTCCATCTAGCAGGTCCGGCAGAAAAATCACCGCCAGCGCGACCAGGATAATGGTACCCACCAGGCGATTCTGGAATGCTGAAGACAAAACTACCTCCCCCGACTTGGCTGTCAAATGGGTTTATTGGGCGGTCGGTTCCAATACCTCGGCCACAGTGAAAAACGAACCAAACACCACCACCAGATCCTCCGCCTGTGCATTTTGCAGGGCTTGCTGGTATGCATGCTTAACAGATTGGCATTCTAGCACTTTTTGCCCATCAGGCAGCAAATCAGCCAACATGGCCGCACTAGCGCCACGAGGACCGGCAAGAGGAGCCAGATACCAGTTGGGCGTTAAGTCTGTAAACGGCGTTAGGCAGGCGCGAATATCTTTGTCTTTCAACATCCCCACCACCAAGTGCACCTTGCTGGCAGAAAACCGGTGAATCTGACTAAGCAGATAATCGGCTGACTGAGGGTTATGCGCCACATCCACTAGCACAGCAGGATGTTTACCTACGAGCTGACAGCGCCCCACAACGTTTACTTCGTGCAGCAACCTGGGAACGTCTAACTTCGACAGCTCCCCCATACGCTCCAACACGCACAGCGCGGTGGACACATTAGCGGCAGGAATTGCCGGTAAAGGACCGCATAGGGTCTTACCAGACTGGCTTTGCCAATGGAATTGCTCACCATCCAGCTGATAGCTGAAATCCTGTCCCTGCCAACTGGCATCTAATTGCAGTTCGTCAGCTATCTGAAATAGATTTGATGGGGGCTGGCTTTCACCAATCACCGCCGCACCTTGCTGACGGAAGATCCCCGCCTTTTCGGCTGCCACCAGCTCTCTGGTATCCCCTAACCAATCCTGATGATCAAGATCAATGGTGGTGATGACACCCATATCCGCATCCAGTACGTTCACGGCATCCAGTCTGCCGCCCAGTCCTACCTCAAGTATCGCAACATCTGGTTTTCGCTCTGCGATCAGCACCAACGCCGCCAGGGTTCCAAATTCAAAATAGGTCAGACTAATCTCTGCCCTGGCCTGCTCGACTTTGGCAAATGCCCGGCAATGTGCAGCCTCGTCCAGCATTTCACCGTTTACACGTAAGCGCTCACGGTAATCCAGTATATGGGGGGAACTGTATACGCAGGTGCTTTGACCAAGCTGTCTGAACGCCTGTTCCAGGAATGTACAAGTAGTGCCTTTACCGTTAGTTCCAGCAACGGTAATCACCTTGATATGACTGAAATCCAACTTCAGGCGTGTAAAGACGTCCTGCGTTCGGGCCAAGCCCATATCGATGGTGGACGGGTGAATAGATTCGAGATATTGCAGCCAGCCTTCCAAACTGGAAGGCTGGTTATTGGATATGTGAGACATAAATCAGTTGGAATGATGCAGTTTATCAAGCAGACCAAAGAGTCTGTCACGCATCTCGCGGCGGTCAACGATCATATCGATGGCGCCCTTTTCCAGCAAAAACTCACTGCGCTGGAAGCCCGGCGGCAGTTTCTCACGCACGGTTTGTTCAATAACACGTGGACCAGCAAAGCCAATCAGCGCCTTAGGTTCGGCAACGTTCACGTCACCCAGCATCGCCAAACTGGCGGATACACCGCCCATAGTAGGGTCGGTCAGCACTGAAATATACGGCAAGCCTTTTTCACTCATTTTAGCCAGTGCCGCACTGGTTTTAGCCATCTGCATCAGCGACAGTAAGGCTTCCTGCATACGTGCACCACCACTGGTAGAAAAACACACCAATGGACAGTTATTTTCCAGACAGGCTTCAACCGCCTTGACAAAACGCGCCCCGACAACAGAGGCCATTGAACCTCCCATAAAGGCGAATTCAAAGGCCGCCACCACGACGGGCTTACCATGCAGTTTCCCCTTCATCACCACCAACGCATCTTTCTCGTTAGTGGACTTTTGTGCCGCCACGATACGATCTTTATACTTTTTCGAATCTTTGAATTTAAGCAGATCCTGGGGCTCTAAATCGCCACCCAGCTCAACACGCTCGCCCTGGTCAAGAAAACTGTCAATACGTGCCCTGGCACTGATGCGCATATGGTTGTCACATTTGGGGCAGACTTCCAACTGGCGCTCCAACTCCTGCTTATACAGGGTGGCATTACACTCGGAACATTTAGTCCAAACCCCTTCTGGCACATTGGCCTTATTGGAAGACGACTGTTGGGTACGGGGAAGTATTTTCTGAATCCAGCTCATGAAACCCTTATTCCTGCTGTTATGCAACGCCTTGCGCTGCTTTATAATTTGGTGGCCGACATTACTGCCGCCGGGTCATACACCAGTATAGCTCGGCATGCCCCAGATAAATTTGCGCTATTAGAGCATAAATCGCGGTTCGACCAAAAATATTAACTGGTCTTAGAAGTTGTATTCAAACTCAGCTCAGATGAACCGGCAAAAACAAAGGACCGGGTGCAAGGGTTGGCAACTGATACTGATCTGGATAACTTACATCCACCAAGTATAGGCCATTGGGCTTGGCCGTCGCAGCCGCCAGAGATCGGTCTTTACCCGCCAGCAGCTCCGCCAACCACTCCACCGGACGTCGCCCACTGCCGATTTCCAGCAAGGAGCCGGTGATATTACGCACCATATGGTGCAAAAAGGCATTGGCCTGAATTTCTAACACCACATAGTCACCCAAACGATGCAACGCCACGTGGGTCACGTTACGAAACGGCGACTTAGACTGGCAAATAGCGGCCCTAAAGGCACTGAAGTCATGTTCACCAAGCAAACATTGGGCTGCCGTATTCATACGGTCCACATCCAGTTGACTATGATAATGGGTTACTCCCTGGCGAAGAATACCAGAGCGCAATGGATGGTTATAAATAACGTAACGATAACGGCGGGCCGTAGCAGAAAAACGGGCATGAAAATCGTCCGCGACCTGCACAGCCCATCTTACCGCTATGTCGTCTGGCAAACTGGCGTTCATTCCCAGTGTCCAGGCTCGCATCGCTCTGGGGTTGTCCACGTCAAAGTGCACCACCTGGCCGGTAGCGTGTACCCCGGCATCGGTGCGACCGGCACAGGCCAGTTCGATAGGTTGGTCAGCAATGCGGCTTAATGCGGTTTCCAGTTCTTGTTGAACACTGTTAACTTCGCGCTGGCGCTGCCAGCCATAGTATTTGGAACCGTCGTATTCAATGCCCAGGGCAATCCGCATGCCTTCACTCCGCCATAAAAAGTGGCCGGAGTATATCAGGAATATCGAGTACGGTTAAAACTAACGCCTTACACCAAGGCCTGCAATATAGTCTTTGCTTCGCCTTGCTGCTCGTCACTGCCTTTGTCGATAACCTGCTGTAACAGTTCAATTGCAGATTCTTTGTCGTCCATTTCCAAATAAGCACGCGCCAAATCCAATTTAGCGCTGATGCCACCGTCCTGATCGACATCCACTCTGTCCTCATCATCTTTGACGCTGGCATACTGATCAAGATCCACATCCAGATTCAATGCCTTCTCGGTTTGAGGCTCTTCTTCCGCTTCAACGCTTTCATTCAGCAGAGCGTCAATATCCAGGAAATCATCTTCTGATTCGGCCAGCGGCGTCGGCGGCTCAGGATCCTGTAAATGCTCGTTAAGCAGTGCTTCTAAATCTAATTCCTGTTCGTCTTGCCCAACGCGCTCATCCTGCGCCTGAAGCGACTCAGCTTCAGAATCTTGGGCATCAGTGGACTCAATAGACTCCAGCATGTCATCAAAGTCAGAGGACTCCAATTCATCTAACAGCTGTTCGTCTTCCCGAACCTGAGCACTCTCAGGATTTTTCTTACCTTCCAGCCAATCCCCCAGGGCTGGCAGTTCATCTAACTCTTTCGCCAGCTCTTCGGAGTCCAGTGGCTCATCGGCCATATCAGCCAGAGCCTGCTCCAAGGCATCATCATCCAGAATATCATCCAGACCTGGCTCTGTTGATGCCGCAGGTTCCTCAATCTCAGCCCCTTGATCCGATTGATGATTTTCTGGTGGCTGGCTTTCGCTCTGTGCTTGCTGGTCTTCCTGTTCAAACGCCTCCAGCGCCTGCTCAAATTCGGCCAGCTCGTTTTCTACAGGATCTGTCAATTCATCAGCAAAATCCTCTGCCAACATAGTGTCCAGCTCTTCGGCTTGTTGGGCGGACAATGGCTCTGGCTCTGGCTCTGGCTCTGGCTCTGGCTCTGGCTCTGGCTCTGGCTCTGGCTCTGGCTCTGCAGTATCCGAGTCGATATCAGCCGGCTCGTCTACCTCTTTATCATCCACCGGAGGCTGCTCGGCTTCCAGTTCATTGAGTAATTCATCGGATAAGTCGTCCATTTCCGACACTTCTGACTGGGCGTCGACCTGCGTCGTTTCGCTCTCATCTGGCTCATCAGAGAGTAACTGTTCCTCGCCTTGTTCCAGCTCAGCAAGCAGTTCATCAGCCAAATCGTCCTGCAAGTTGTCGGCTTGCTCCAATTCCATCAACAACTCGTCGGTTAGCTCATCTAACTGCTTACCCTGACTGGCAATTTCCTGATCAAGTTGCTCGATTAATTCATCGCTCAGCGCGGTATCTTTGTTGAAGTCATCCAAGTCAAAGTCATCGTCGTCAGACTCGGCGCTTTGTGCCATGGGTTCGTCCAACAATTCATCGATGCTGATCTCTGGCTTCTCATCGTTTGAGGGAGGCGTCGATAATTCATTAAGCCCTTCATCCCAGTCATCATCGCTAGTGTCGGCCGTTTGCGCAGTATTAACCTCATCTACTTCGGATAATTCAATGGCCTGACTGTCATCCAAATCACTGACTTCATCCAGCAATTCCTGGTCTTCGCCGAACAAGTCATCCAGCTCATTTTGATCCAGCAAACCAGCATCGTCCGCTTGCTTTTGTTGCTCGGCTTTTTCTTCCGGCACCAGCATTTCATCAGCTAACTCCTGGAAGTCATCAAACTCCTCGCCAAGAGCAGCATCCAAGGACTCTTCCAACTCATCGGTCAGGACATCATCAAGCAGTTCTTCGCCAAACAAGTCGTCGTCTTTATTATCAGCTTCCAGTTCACCAGATAGTTCATCCGTCAGCGCGTCGGACAAATCATCCATCGGGCTGTCTTCAACCACTGGTGCTGGAGGGGGCGCTTGAGTAACTGCGGGCTGTGGCTGCGCTTCCTGATTACGTCGACGTAGCCAGAATGCGAGTCCTCCCAGGAGCAACAGTGCCGGAATCAACGTAGCGCCAATTATGGTCGCTGGGCTGCTTAGCCAACTTTGCTGACGCTCGGCTTCCTGCTGCGTTTTAATCTCGCGGGAAAAATCCACCAATTCATTCTGCTGACTTAGCAATGAGGACAACTGTGTTTTATCCTGCTCCTGACTCTGGCGTAAGGCTTCAATATCTTCATTCACCTTATCCAGTCGTTGCAGCACTTGATTATTTTCATCCAGCAGAGCCTGCACCGAATCGATAGAAGCGGCAATTTGTTGCCTCAGACTGTCGAATTGTTGGCGGTTTTCCTCATCGATATTGCTAAGTTTTGCCTCAATGGCCTGACGGGTTTGTGCTAGCTCATCTGTACTGGCCGCATTTTGAGGCGTAACCAGGCTGCTGCCAGGTTCGGGTTGTGCGGGGGTTGCATTGGGTTTCTTGGCGGTAGGCTTTTTCAGCGCCTGATCATCTAGGTCGGCTTTTTGTTTAGCCAGCGCCGCATCAATACGGGCAATATATTGTTCGCTGGGCAGACGCAGCATGGCGCCGTCTACCATTAGATTCAGATTCTGTCTTTCAAAGGCGTTGGGGTTGAGCTCGTAAATGGCCACCATCACCTGATAGATACTCAGGGATTTATTCTGGCGATACCGCTGTGCGATGCGCCACAAGGTATCATCTGAGGTTATCGGACCATAAACTACGCCGGAATATTCACGGGTGGCGTTTTTGGGGCCTTTTATCTCAATAGACTGGGCATGACTGGTCAGTGACAGGCTAAGGGAGAAAAAACTTGCTAAACAAAGCATCAGCAACTGTCGTATTCTCATATTTGTCCTTCGCCGCCCCAACAAATCACCCGCACAGCGTGTACTTTGCGCAGATTTAATAGTTATCATTTTTTATAAGTAACCCGCCGGATTACTACTACCTTAAATGCATCAGCAAAAATTAGAGCAAGTTGCATTCCAACACGAACTATAAACCAGATACTAACCCTGATCCATACAGCTAAACAGGTCAACTCTTCTCCATATCGGCTGCAGTTGCATTAATTTAAACGTAAAAAAGCCCGGAACAAAGTCCCAGGCCTTTTTCGTTCGACAACTGGCAATTTACATATAGTCGCGAATCAATACTTCAGCAATCTGAACACTGTTGGTGGCTGCGCCCTTACGTACATTATCAGATACCACCCACAGGTTCAGACCATTGGGATGGGTGTAGTCTTTACGGATACGTCCAACAAATACCTCATCTTTGCCACTGGCATTGCCGACCTGAGTGGGGAAGTCTTCAGGTTCACGCATCAGGGTTATGCCCGGTGCGTCGGCCAGCAGGTCTTTAACCGCTTCGGCATCGATAGGCTGATGGGTTTCAATGTGGATAGCTTCGCCGTGGCCATAAAATACCGGTACACGCACCGCGGTCGCATTCACCATAATGCTGTCATCACCCATGATTTTCTGGGTTTCCCAGTGCATCTTCATTTCTTCTTTGGTGTAGTCATTATCCATGAATACATCAATTTGCGGGATAGCGTTAAAGGCAATCTGGCGGCTGAAGGCTTTGGGTGTCACTTCACGGCTGGACAATAAATCCGCAGTTTGTCTGGCCAACTCTTCCATCGCAGATTTACCTGCACCACTGACAGACTGATAGGTACAGACATTAACGCGGCTAATGCCAACCGCTTCATGAATAGGTTTAAGGGCCACCAGCATTTGAATAGTGGAGCAATTGGGGTTGGCAATAATATTGCGATTGCGGAAGTCAGCCAACGCATGGGCGTTCACTTCCGGTACTACCAAAGGAATGTCAGGTTCGTAACGATATTGTGAGGTATTGTCGATCACCACGCAGCCCGCTTCCGCAGCGAGGGGAGCGAACTTAGCTGACACACTGCCACCGGCCGAGAAAAAGCCCAGCTGCACTTGTGACCAATCAAAGGTGTCGGCGTCCAGAACTGTCACGTCTTTACCCTTGAAACTCACCGTACCACCGGCAGAGCGAGCGCTGGCCAATGGGTAAAGTTTGTTAACCGGAAAATCCCGCTGTTCAAGGATTTCTATCATATGCTGGCCTACCAGGCCGGTAGCACCTAAAACGGCAACATCAAAGGCTCGTGACATTTTCTGTTTAATCTCCTTAGTTAAGGTCAAGCCTGACGATCAGCGTCGCTGATCAAAGAGTATCCGGCTTTAGTGTAAAGCCGAGCCCGCAGATTGCCTTTTTCACCGAAGAATTTCCAGCACTAACTTGCAATGCCGTAAATTCTCTTCGTATAGCATAGTGCCTGCGGATATATTCAAAACCTCCCGGCTTGCCAACAAGGGCTCTGAACTGCTGGTCGTCCTGTTGAATGTCATACACACACAACACCAATCTGGCCAGTTCGGTCTGCTCCAAATGCGCCAGGGTTGACGGGCAAAACTCGGTTTCTGGTAGCACAGATTGCAAAGATAACTCACCCGGTAAACCCAACAGCTCAGCCACTTGCTGGTATAACATCCAGGTGCCTCTCGCCTTGCCTTCCAGGGTGTGGCCAGCAATGTGGGCACTGGCCAGGGTAACATAGGGTAATAAGTCGGTCAGAATGTCCGGCTCGTTTTCCCATACATCCAGCACGGTGGTAAATTGCCGGCCTTGTTGATACAGCGCCAGTAAGGCCTGATTATCCACGACTTCACCACGACAGGCGTTAATCAGAATTTGCGCATCGTTAAGCGCCGCTAGCCTTTGCCGGTCAAACAACAGACGGGTAGGATGCTCCCCCTGCTCAACCAGCGGCACATGCAAACTGATGATATCGCAAGCCATAATAGCGTCAATATCCACCATCGGGCGCTTATCGCCCAGGGCTTGCAATGGCGGGTCACATAACAGGGTGTTAACCCCAATGGCCTTTAGCTTAGTGTCCAGTTGGCTGCCGACATGCCCGGCGCCAACAATACCTATCCGCTTGTCTTTAAGCTGCCAGCCCTGTTGCTCAGCCAACACAAACAGGCTGCTTATGACATACTCAGCTACCGCAATAGCGTTGCAGCCTGCGGCTGAACCATAGGCAATACCACGGGCTTCAAGCGCTCGAAGATCCATATGATTGGTGCCAGCCGTCGCCGTACCTACGTATTTAAGGTTGGGACAGTGGCTAAGCAGCGTTTCATCCACCCGGGTGGTGGAACGCACCAGCAAGATATCGGCATCAGCCAGAGTTTGCGGATCCAGAGTACGGCCGCTAAAAAAGTGTAATTCTCCCCAACCGGCAAAATACTCGCGGGCGTACAGCAGGGAATCTTCACAATAGATATGCATGGGCAAAACAGGCGGAGTAGAAAGTCCGCTATTTTGCCCACTTATGCTTGAATTACCAGTCCGATCTGCCGGTTTAGGCTGCTTGAGTGGCTGGATTCTTCGGTTTGCTGCGACGACGGCGACGGCGATTTTGCTCACCGCTTGGGCGCTCACCGCCCTGTGTTTTAGGTTTTTCACCCAAACGGCGACGTGGTGGACGCGCCTGTGGTTTTTCCTTAGGCTCAGGCACGGCATTCGGATCCGGTTCAAAGCCAGCTATCACCACCTTAGGCAGCTCGCGCTTAATCAGCTTTTCGATATCACGCAGCAGTTTATTTTCATCCACGCACACCAAGGATACTGCTTCACCAACATTGCCGGCCCGACCGGTACGACCGATGCGGTGTACATAATCTTCAGGCACATTAGGCAGTTCAAAATTCACCACATGCGGTAACTGGTCAATATCCAGACCACGGGCCGCAATGTCGGTAGCTACCAGCACTCTTACCTTGCCGGATTTAAAGTCAGCCAGTGCCCGGGTTCGTGCTCCCTGACTCTTGTTACCGTGAATGGCGGCGGCGGTCAGACCGTCTTTTTCCAATTGCTGGGCCAGGCGGTTAGCACCATGCTTAGTGCGGGTAAACACCAGCACCTGCTTCCAGTTATTAGCGCCAATCAGGTATGACAACAACTGGCGTTTCTGGTTTTTATCCACCGGATGGATAGTCTGTGCCACGGCTTCTGAGGCGGTATTGCGCCTGGCCACTTCAACCAGCACTGGCTGATCCAGTAAACCATCAGCCAGTGCTTTTATCTCATCCGAGAAAGTAGCTGAAAATAGCAGATTCTGACGCTTGGCCGGCAACAATTTCAGTACCCGGCGAATATCATGGATAAAACCCATATCCAACATACGGTCGGCTTCATCCAGCACCAGAATGTCCAGCTTGGACAGATCCACATTTCGTTGGTTAGCATGATCCAGCAAACGACCGGGAGTGGCCACCAGAATATCCACTCCACGTCTCAGCGCTGCGGTTTGCGGGTTAATGTTTACCCCACCAAAAATCACCGCACTGCTCAGCGGCAGGTACTTACCGTAATCAGCCACACTGTCACCCACTTGGGCGGCCAGTTCACGGGTTGGCGTAAGTACCAGTGCGCGCACCGGGCGAGGGCCCCTAACAGAGGGCAGGCTGCTTAAACGTTGCAATAGCGGCAAGGTAAAACCGGCGGTTTTCCCCGTACCAGTTTGGGCCGCGCCCATAACATCACGACCATCGAGGATCACAGGAATGGCCTGGGCCTGGATAGGGGTTGGCTGACTGTAGCCTTGTTCAGAAACAGCACGCAGCAGTTCGGCCGACAGGCCAAGCTCGTCAAATGAATTCAAAATTGTACTCCGTAACCGGCCTACTCAGTGCGAAGGCACTGACACGGTCTTAGGCGGGAAAATAAAAAACGTCTGGGGAATTTAGGTTGGGATTCGCTAGACAGGCACCGACCGACGGATGCCAAAAAAGAGGGGCGGATTATACCAGCACAGAGGAAAAATGTCTATGCGATGCCAAACAATATACCTTGGGAAATCCATCTGCATAGAAGGGGGGCTTTCTGCTCAAGAAAGTGCTAAGCACTGTTGACGCACCTCTTCGTCAGGAGGTTGTTTAAGACTGACAACTAAAAAGCCATTCTTCGTGCTGAATGGCTTTTTCACTCCCACCGATTAAGCGAACAACCTTACTGACTGCCGTATCGCCAAACTCTCACGTACACAAAAGCCAACACCGTCTCCGTTGTGATCGCCAGCCAAATACCGATACCAGCAAAACCACGAAGGAATTCAGCAGTACCAAGTAAAGCCAATGCGAACATTGATATTGCCAGACTCAAACAGATAGCTTGCCTGGCTTCAGAGTGAGGCGCATTTCTCCCCAAGAAGGTCAGCAATGCGATGCCCAACAGTAGTATCGCCGTTCTTCTCCCGACAAAAAACGTCGAACTATGCGGTTCAATTCCAAACAGGGTAAAAATTAAATTGGGAGAAATGAAAAGTACAATACATAAAATAAGCGTGATCGCTGACGTAATGAGACTGACCCGTTTAAAATTAAGCATAATAAAACTCCCTCATATGCTAGAGATGATGTCCATCCATTGAATCTAGGAACCTTAAGTGCGGGAAATATTTTCACTTAAAATTGGCAAAATCCAGCAATTAAAAAAGCATTATCACAAGAAAATATGTTTATTTTTATTGCTCTTTTCCTTGCCTATCCCTTAAGTCCGATATTGCAACACAACAACATTAGCGGGAACGCCAGAAGTTCAGTCCATTTGTTCAACAAGGCCCTCCACTGGGGGGTTAAGACTGACAGTAAAAAGGCAGCTAAGCGCTGCCTTTTTACTGACTTAATTAGTCTTATTTCTGGTAACGACGCAGCACTAGCGTGGCGTTAGTGCCACCAAAACCGAAACTGTTGGACATCACAGTATTCAGCTGGGCCTGACGAGGTGCAGTAACAATATCCAATCCGGCGGCTTTCTCATCCAGATTTTCAACGTTAACCGATGGCGCGATAAAGCCGTTTTCCAGCATCAATAAGCTATAGATGGCTTCATGGACACCTGCCGCACCCAGTGCGTGACCGGTCATAGCCTTAGTCGCACTGATAGCCGGTGACTTACCGCCAAATACCTGCTGAATGGCTTCCAGTTCCTTCACATCACCAACCGGCGTGGAGGTGCCGTGGGTATTCAGATAGTCAATATTCTCTTCGATACCTTGCATGGCTTGTTGCATACAACGCACCGCGCCCTCTCCGGACGGCGCAACCATATCATAGCCATCGGAGGTGGCCCCATAACCGATGATTTCAGCGTAGATCTTGGCACCACGATTCAGCGCATGCTCCAGCTCTTCCACTACCACCATACCGCCACCGCCGGAGATAACAAAGCCGTCGCGGCCTGCATCATAGGTACGGGACGCTTTATCCGGTGTTTCATTGTACTTTGTCGACAGTGCGCCCATAGCGTCAAACTGCATGGCCAGGGTCCAATCCACTTCCTCACCGCCACCGGCAAATACGATGTCCTGCTTACCTAATTGAATCTGCTCCAATGCATGGCCAATACAGTGCGCGCTGGTGGCACAGGCAGAGGAAATGGTGTAGTTAATACCTTTAATCTTAAAAGGCGTGGCCAGACAGGCTGACACTGTGCTGCTCATGGTGCGAGGCACCATATAAGGGCCGACACGTTTCACGCCTTTTTCACGCAGGATATCTGCAGCTTCCACCTGATTCTTGGAAGACGCGCCGCCGGAACCTGCGACCAGACCGGTACGCACATTGGACACCTGCTCTTCGCTCAGCCCTGAATCTTCAATGGCCTGCTGCATCGCGATATAGGCATAGGCGGCCGCTTCGCCCATAAAACGCAAGGCCTTGCGATCGATATGCTCGCTGACATCCAACTCGATATTGCCCCACACCTGACTACGCAGGCCCATATCGGCGAACTGCTGGGAGTGGCGAATGCCGCTCTTGCCCTGCTGCAGGGATTCCAGTACTTGCTGCTTATTGTTACCTATGCTGGACACCACGCCCAGACCGGTAATCACGGCTCTTCTCATTTTGATACCTTCACTTGAAAAAGTGTCCTTATGGTAATGATTTTCTCGACATAACTGGTCTGCTCTTTGTGACGCACAAACAGCACATTGGTTCCGCTCCATCGGCGGCCTGTAGACAATAGCCTAAGAACACAAATCAGGCCTGACAGCTTTTTACTGCCAACCGGCTATAGCGTAGAATATCGCCCTTAGCGAGCTGATAAAAGACCCTGCATGGCCATCGAAACCGCCCAAATTCATTTTAATCAACAAGGCACTCCCGTCGCCGAGGCCTTTGACGATGTGTACTTTTCCAATGCCGATGGCCTGGCCGAGACCCATTATGTATTTTTGCACAACAATCAGTTGCCTGCTCGCTGGCAGCAAACCGAGTCCGGGCATTTTGTAATTGCCGAAACAGGTTTTGGCACCGGCCTTAATTTTCTGGCCAGTTTTGCTGCTTTTGTCGATTTTCGCCGCCAGCAGCCACAATCTCCGCTAACCCGACTGTTTTTTATCTCCACCGAAAAGTTTCCGTTGAGCCGCGAAGATTTAACCCGCGCCCTCGCCCACTGGCCACAACTAAGCGACTACAGCAAACAATTAATCCTGGCTTACCCTTATCTCAGCGGCGGCTGCCATCGCCTACGTTTTGATGTACCAGGCGGTGAAGTGATGCTGGATTTATGGCTGGGTGACTTGCATGACCTACTCCCGCAGTGGCATCGCCCCGAACAAGGTTTAGTTGATGCCTGGTTTCTGGACGGTTTTGCGCCCAGCAAAAATCCAGATATGTGGACAGATGCACTATTTACTCAGATGGCCAGTCTAGCCCGCCCAGATTGTACTTTTGCGACCTTTACTGCGGCCGGCTTTGTCAAACGCGGCCTGCAACAAGCGGGGTTTAAGGTAGAAAAACGCAAAGGCTTTGGCCATAAGCGCGATATGTTGGCCGGTCACC
Source organism: Bowmanella pacifica (assembly GCF_014645355.1). GTDB lineage: Bacteria > Pseudomonadota > Gammaproteobacteria > Enterobacterales > Alteromonadaceae > Bowmanella > Bowmanella pacifica. The sequence goes on from NZ_BMLS01000007.1 coordinate 83,474, forward strand.
TGGCTACACCGCCGAAAGCCGCCACTCAGGCACCTTGGTTTAAACGACGCGCCAGCCCGGCTAAAACTATTGCAATCGTTGGCGGCGGCCTGGCGGCGGCAACATTGAGTTATGCACTATGTCGGCGTGGATATCAGGTTAATCTGTACAGCCAAGGCATAGCTGATGGTGCTTCTGGTAACCGCCAGGGCGGCTTTTATCCCCAGTTACATGTGGATGACAATCTGGCCAGCCGCCTGCTTGCCCTGGCCTTTGATTTTGCCAGGCGCGAGTATCAGCCTGTATTAGCAACAAAAACGGTTCCCCATGACTTTTGTGGCGTGCTGCAAATTGCCTTCACTCCTGCCTTGCAGGAAAAACAGCAAAAGTTAGCCGCCAAAGGCCATTGGCCAGCGGACTTAATCACGCCGCTGGATGCCCAGCAAGCCACCGAACTGGCCAATATCGCCATTCCCTATCCCGCGCTGCATATGGCCGGCGGCGGCTGGATTAACCCTCAGGCACTGACCCAGGCGCTATTGGCGGCATGTGGAAACGCGCTTAATGTACAAAAAGGCAAGCAACTGCAAGAGCTGCACTATGATGTCGACGCCAAGCGCTGGCAATTAACATGGCAGGACGGTGGCGAGGATATTCATCCGGTCGTGGTGATGGCAACAGGGGCAGAGTCAGTGAATTTACCGCTGTTTGATGTACTGCCTCTTCGCCCCGTGCGAGGCCAGGTTGAACATATTCCCAGTCAAGCTGCCTATGGCGAATTGAAAACCGTGCTTTGCCACAAAGGTTATATGACGCCTGCCTTCGAGGGCCGACATGCGCTGGGGTCCACTTACGTCAAAATGGATATGAGCTGTGAGCATCGTGAAAGCGAAGCCGAGCAAAACCTCAACACCCATCGTCAGGCCATGCGTGACTGTGATTGGACACAAAGCCTGAAGACCGATGGACAGGGGCGCGCTTCTATTCGATTAGGTTTGCCGGATCATTTACCTTTAATGGGGGCTATGCCAGATATTGCCAGGCAAAAGCAGGACTATGCCGAGCTCTATTTGGGTAAAAAGGATATTAGCTACCCACAGGCGTGCGATTTGCCGGGTTTATATCTCTTTGTTGGCCTGGGCTCCCGCGGGCTTTGCAGCGCGCCGCTTCTGGCCGAGACCCTTGCCAGTCAGCTTACCGGCGAGCCGCTACCGCTGGATAACAGCATACTCGCCGCACTTAGCCCCAACCGCTTTGTGGTGCGCGACTGTCAGCGTAAGCCAGTTACCGACAACCAATAATTGTCACAACATCTCACCACGAAGAACACAGAGAACACGAAGAGATAAAGAGGCCTAAAACCAGGCAGGTCTCTTTCTTCGTGTACTTAGTGCCTTTCGTGGTTATTTTGAGTTTATTCCCCACCCCGACGCCCTCAAAGGACAAAAAAGATAAGAAAGTCTATGCCCCCAGCACTTGTATTCCTTCGTGTTCTTCGTGCCCTTTGTGGTTATCTGGAATTTATTTCTCACCACAGAGGACACAAAGGGTTTAGAAAGCTGTAGCGCCAGAACATTTCGCTTCTTTGTGTTTTCTCCAATTCGACGTTGCTCCGGCTCTAGGTCACAAAACGACTACTAGTCGCAGATCAGCCCCACTAATATAGCCCGCTGTATTTTTTCACTTTTTTGTTATCTGTGACTATCAAGGCCGGATCTTCAACGTTATATTGGTAAAAACGGATGCACAGGAAGTGCAGCGCGTGTTTGTGTTGTCACGTGGCCAATTTGGTATTCAATTCAGACCTGCCCAGACGGAGATCACGATGCTTGACAAGAATCAGCGTTTTATCAGCCGCCTTACCCGCGACACCTATGCCTTGATCCTGGCCGGCGGCAAAGGCTCCAGACTGTATGAACTAACCGAATGGCGAGCCAAGCCCTCAGTCTACTTCGGTGGTAAGTTCCGTATCATCGACTTTCCCTTATCTAACTGCCTGAATTCAGGTATCCGGAAAATTGGTGTCGCCACCCAGTACAAAGCCCACTCGCTGATTCAGCATCTGGTGCGCGGCTGGTCACATCTAAATGTTAATATGGGCGAGTTTGTTGATGTATTGCCAGCTTCCCAGCGCACCTCGGAAGCCTGGTATAAAGGGACTGCCGACGCCATATTCCAGAATATCGATATTATCCGCTCTGTGGCCCCTAAATACGTATTAGTGCTATCCGGCGACCATATCTACAAAATGGACTACGGTGAAATGCTGGCCTACCACGTGGAGTCCGGCGCCGATATGACGGTATCCTGCATTGAGGTCCCCATTGAGGAGGCGGCCGGTGCTTATGGCGTCATGACGGTTGACGAAGACTGGCGCATTCGTAAATTCGATGAAAAGCCGGCCAATCCCACACCACTACCAAAGGATCCCAATCTAACCCTGGCCTCCATGGGCAACTACATTTTCAATACCGAGTTTTTGTTTGATCAATTGGTCAAAGACGCCGACAACGACAGCTCCGAGCATGATTTTGGCAAGAATATCATTCCGTCTTTGATAGAAAGCTGCAAAGTGTACGCCTTCCCGTTTCGTAATCAGGATACCGGCGAGCGTGCTTACTGGCGCGATGTGGGCACCCTGGATGCGTTCTGGGAAGCCAATATGGAGCTAATTTCGGTGGTGCCCGAGCTTAATCTGTACGACGAAAGATGGCCGATTATGACCTATCAGGTACAGCAGCCGCCGGCCAAGTTTGTGCTGGAAGACAATGATCGGGTAGGTATGGCTACCAACTCCATGGTTTCTGGCGGTTGTGTGATTTCTGGCGCCCGTATTCGTGGCTCACTGCTGTTTTCCGAAGTCACGGTCAGCGATTATTCAAAAGTAGAAGACTCGGTGATCTTACCTGGTGTGCATATAGGTAAGCATTGTCATATCCGCAAAGCCATTATTGACCGCGGCGTGGATATTCCCGACGGTACGCAAATCGGCATCAACAAAGACGATGATCTGGCCCGCGGTTTTCGCGTCACCAGCAAAGGCGTGACGCTGGTCACAGCCGCCATGCTCGGCCAGCAACTAAAATGCTCTATCTAGGGCATTGACTCAGAAGTCGGTGGTTAACGGCCTTGTGTCAGCAATTGCTGCCACAGGGCCAATACTTGCTGCTGGTCGGCAGGGTCGAGCTCGTTGTTGGCAAAGGCATCGCTTAGGCTCTGCTGCATAGCCCTATCGAGATTTGCCAGACAGTAATTTGCCTGGGTCAGGGCTTTGGCTACCACCAGGGAAAAATGCCCGCTTAAGTAGCTGGAGATAAACAGCTCGTGATCACTGCCCTGCACCACCGCCTGATCAAAGGCATTTTCGGTAGTATCAACAAATTGGTTAAACGCCTGCTCAGACATAACTTCGGTTTCCTCTGGAAATAGTACGGGCTTAATCGGGTGACGCCACGGGGTAAAGCACTTCATCGTGAAAGCCGGTGATCACCGGGATAAGGCCACTTAACTGTTTATCCAGCTCGGCATCGCCGGTATCGGCAATAAGTGGTCTGCCCCCCAGTGCTTTTAACTTGGTTTTGGTGGCCACCAGCAAAATATTGTCGCGGCCAATAACGCGAATCAGCTTGGGGCTTAGCTGCTGGTTGCCCCGACCGAAAATATGTCCCTGACCACCGATTAAGGTAATCACCAGCTTAACGTCGTGGCCATCAATGGCGTCCAGCAGTTGGGCGGCGGTTAAATCACTGGCCACAAGCTGTTGGTGCTGTACCAGATCCACGCCCAGCAAGGTATTCTCCAGCCCCAGCTCAGTCATTATCGCCGCTACTGTGGAGCCAGAACCCATGATAAAAAGCTGTTCGTCCATTTGTTCAATGACATGGGCGGCAATATCTTCCAGCACCAGCTCATCGGACTCCTTACCGCCCATTTTCACGGCTTGCACATAACGCAGTTCACTGGGAATACGCATCTCGCCATAGCGGCGGGCACGCACTGTGCCCTCACGAAAGGCCGACTCATCAATATCCATCACATCGGCTTCCAGCAAACTGACCAGCTCGCCCTGTACCAGCATTTCCACCAGCCGCCCGGCCGCTTTTGGGGTAACACAATACACCCCGGAGTGAATTTTACAGCCGGCCGGAATACCCAGCACCGGCACGCGGTCTTCTACTGCCCTGCAAATATTACGCGCCGTGCCATCGCCACCGGCAAACAGCAGCAGGTCGACCTGCTCGGTTAGCATGGCCTTGGCGGCATTTTCGGTATCTTCGGCTTCTGACTGAGCAGGACTTTGGTAAATCACCTGGGTGCTAAAACCCATCTCACGGCACAAGTCTTCGCCCATGGGGCCGGATGCAGTGACTATCTGCAACTGCTGTTGATAAGGCAACAGCAGTGTCAGGGCCTGACGGGTGCGCTCAGGGGCCAGTTGCACCGCCCCCATGGCCAGAGCCTGTTCACGAATAGCCTTGCCGTCACTGCCCTTTAACGCCAAGGAACCGCCAATACCGGCGTAAGGGTTGATAATCAGTCCAAGCTTAAAGGACATGGGCGGGCTCCAGGGTAAAATTGGCCGGGCTTAAGATAGGCGTGGCATAGAACTGCTGCAAGCACTGCATAAACTGTCTGGCCCTGGGGGGGAACCCATTGGCCAGATAACTTAAGGCTTGGGCCTGTACGGCGCGGCTAAATGCGGCGCGATCCGGTTCAACGCCGTTCAGGTTATCCGTACTGACGCGAAAGGCTTTACCTGCCGCTGCGCACAACCCCCATTCGATGGCCTGGGGTTTTATCTCCACTTTTTCAAATTCGGCTTGCTGCACCGCATCCCGGCCATCCGGGCAATACCAGTAACCATAATCTTCCAGCTCGCGGCGCTTGGCGCCGGCCAGACACCAATGGGCAATCTCATGCAGGGCACTGGCATAGTAGCCATGGGCGAAAATTACCTGATGATAAGGGGTGTGGGAATTGGCGGGCAGGTATAAGGGCTCGTGTTCACCACGCACCAGACGGGTGTTGAAACTGGCGGCAAACTGGCCGTTAAACAGGGTAATTAAATCTTCCACCTGATGTATGTCTGACACGAGTAAGCCCTACAACCACAAAACGGCGCGGATTGTATCATTGCCAAGAGCTGTACCCAAGTTGTCGGCAGGGGCAAATCAAGCAATACAGCCAGAGCGGGGGGAGCCCCGCCTTGGTTAACATCTTAAAAGGTCACACTAAAACCTATCGAGGGGCGCATACCAAAGTCGTCTTCATTCTCTTTAAGGATAAGATCTGAGGTGGAATTGATCTTACGGTAGTCCAGGTCAATATGGCTGATGTTTTCGGTACCGAGGATATTCATCACTTCCAGCACCAGCTTGGCATCCAGACCGAAAAAATCGGTCATACGCTCAAAGCGCACATCCAGGCGACTGTATGTATCAAAGCGCTCGGAAAACGGCTCGCCGTAGATGGGTAGGAAACGTCCGTCAAAGTCCGGATTTTCGCGTACCCCCACTATCGGGGTGTAGGCCTGACCACTGCGGGCGGTGAAGTTAAAACCCCCATTCCAGCGCTCGTTAATTTGATAATTAAATACCGCATTCACCACCAAAGGCGTATCGGCATAATAGTTGCGGGTCACATCGGCGCGCAGGTCGGTACGTTCACTTTTGCCATAGCTTACCGAAAACCAGCCATACCAGCGGTCGGTACGATTTTTATTGACCATCAGATCCACGCCGTAGGCTCGGCCTTCTACCTCATTGCTGTACAGTTTGTCCGCATCACCATAGCCACTGAGGCCCAACGGCAGCTTATCCATGGTCTTATAGTAAGTCTCTACTGACCAGCTCCACTCGTCGGCCAGATCCTGTTCATAGCCAATACTGGTATGCATGGCAGTTTGCGAGTCCAGCTCTGGATTACCAATATCCTCAACCAGATATTCGATATCCTGCAGACGATTGTAGCGACCCGCCTTGAGGTTAATACGGTTGCTGTCATTTAACTGATAGCGCAGAGCCAGGCGAGGGTTGATAAAGTTCTCGTCGGTTAAATCGTTACGGTGCCACTGCACACCAAGCTCCGATTGCAGCGCATCATTGATTTGCCAGATATGTGACGCCGCAAGCATCTGGCTGGTGTAATCCACCTTGTGCTTATCGGTGATGCGCTCACCTTTTTTCAGGTCACAATCCGGGTCAAGCTCAGTACAGTTGTACAGGAACATGTCGTAGTCAAAGACCACCTGATGGTCAAAATAGCCAGCATCAAACAGCAGGTGATGTTTTTCATTGAGCCGATAATTCAGACGCCCCTTGAGAGACAGTTGCTTGTTTTCTTTATCCTGGAAAAAGCCGTCTGTGCCGGTGGCCTGTTTACCGTATTCCAGGCGTTCATCCCCCGCAAGCGAGCCAATACCCAACTTGAATTGATAATTCTGGGCAAAGTGATCCCAAATCAGGCTTTGGCTGTTAAAGCCGCGTTTAAATTTGGCATCCCCCTGATACTCAGGATTTTTCAGTGAAAATTCGGCCAGTTGACTGAAATTGGCCGCGGCGCTGTCGTTTGCGCCGGTAAAGGAAAGACTAAACTGGTTGTTGCCATTGGGCTCCCACACCAGCTTGCCTTGGTAGTCGTTGTCATCCGGAGCGTCATTAATGATTACCCCGGTTTTCTCGCCGTCTTCATCCTCAATTTCTTCGCCCTCGGAAAAGAACAACGGCAACATACTTTTTCGTCCAGACAAATAAAACGCCAGGTTGTCGGTAATGGCCCCTTCCACAAACACCCCGGCATTAAACAAGCTGAAGTCCAACGTTGTTTTCACCGCTTGGTATTTGGGATTACGTAAGGCCACATCAAACACCGCGCCGGTTACGTTAGCGTAACTGGTACCATAGGCCGCAGAATAAAGCTGAAAATCCTGCAGCAGGTACTTGTTAAAAATAGAGTTGCCAAAGTCATGGAAAATATAACCCGCGGGCATAAAGTCCACTTCAAAGCTGTTATCGCTGGGGGAGGAGCCGCGCACCGCCGGTGACGACATGGAGCCCCCCGCGGCCACCACGCCCGGCAAGGCAAATACCGCTTGCAGTGGGTCGCCCAAGGCGCCAGGCATGGCGACAAGCTTTTCACTGCTTTCGGTAATTTCAGACAAAATACTGCTGCGCTTGTGGACAACTTCGATTTTTTCCAGGCGTTCCTGTGCCCCCAAGCCCTGACTGATAAAAACGGTCAGCGCAATGGCCGACAGTTTAAAAGGTAAATTCTGCATGGCATGTTCCTGCTAATGAATGTGCAGGTAACAGCATAAGTAGTGCATCGTCAGGAAGCTGTGAGAGCTCTGTGATGAGTTGTTGCCCTTTGTATAAAACTGTAGGTCAGCGCGCTGGCTCGGATGCACATTCCAGATGGCGTGAGGGGATAAGCAGAATCACCACTAGCGACACACCCACTACCATAGCCGCAGCTAAAAACGCCTGTGTGGCGCCCTGCCCTTGCTGCCACAGCAATCCGGCGCCAAAGTTACCCACAGCGCCGCCAAGGCCACCCGCCAGACTGACATACAGCGCCTGCCCGCGACTTTGATAACGGCGTCCAAAATAACGATGAATAAACTGAATAGCCGTGGCGTGGGTTAAACCAAAGCTGGCGGCATGAATACATTGGGTGGCAATCAGCACCCAGGGCAGATGAGCAAAGTGTGCCAGCAGCGCCCATCTGACCACGGTTAATGCCAGGCTGATAAGTAGCATCCATTTGATGCCAAAACGCTGAATTAACCTGCCGGCCTTCAAAAAAATCAGGATTTCGGCTAATACCCCAAGTGACAGCAACAAGCCGGTTTGCATACCGCTGTAACCCAGGTCTTTCATAAACAGGGTAAAGAAGCTGTTGTAGGGGCCAAACCCTACCTGCAATAAGCATAACGCCAAAATAAAGCCAAGAAATACCGGGCTTTTTAACTTGCTCCAAATAGAGCCTGTATGCGGCGAGTTATCCGGCAGCTGTTCGGGCTCACGTAAACGGGTGCTGACCAGTAACAAAGCGGCCAGTAACGCCAGGCAGATAACCAGCAAGACTTCGGTGCCAAACCAGTCAATCAGCCGTCCGGCACTGATGGTCAAAAGGATAAACCCCAGACTGCCCCACAGGCGAATACGGCTGTATTTGTGTGCGTCCCCCGCCACAGAGTTGAGAGTAATTACCTCCATCTGCGGCATAATGGCGGTCCAGAACATCATGATCAGACCAAAACACAAGGTCAGGCCCCAGAAGCCATCCGCGATAAAAATCACAAAGAAACTGGCCAGCGCCAAGGCCGCACCAATTTGCAAAATGCGTAAACTCTTGCCGCTGCGATCGGCCAGATTAGCCCACAGATTCGGGCCAAGAATTCGGGTCAGGGTGATAAGCGCCAGCAACTGGCCGATTTCTACCGAGTTAAGCCCGCGCCCATCCAGAAACATAGCCAGATACGGAGTTAACACCCCCAGCTGGCCGAAATATAAAAGGTAAGCCAGGGCCAGCCAAATCAGCGGGCCACGGCCGATGGGACTGGGGTTACTCAGACAGATTTCCCGGCAGTACTGGTGTTTGTGAGCAAACGTCGGCGTTTTGCCCGCGATGACGCAGGAAGTGGTCCATCAACACTAACGCCAGCATGGCTTCAGCAATAGGCACCGCACGAATACCCACACAAGGGTCGTGACGACCTTTAGTGATGACTTCGGCTGATTGTCCGTTAATATCAACGGTTTCGCCCGGCACACTGATACTGGAGGTAGGCTTAAGGGCCAGATGCACCAGAATATCCTGGCCACTGGATATGCCGCCCAGAATGCCACCGGCACTATTGCTGGTAAAGCCTTGAGGTGTCATGGCATCGCGATGCTCAGAGCCTTTTTGCTCAACCACAGCAAAACCATCACCGATTTCCACGCCTTTAACCGCATTGATGCCCATCATGGCGTGGGCAATATCGGCGTCCAAACGGTCAAATACCGGCTCGCCCAGGCCAACCGGCACATGGCAGGCCACCACTGACACTTTAGCGCCAATGGAATCCCCTGATTTTTTCAGGTCGCGCATGTACTCGTCCAACGCTTCCAGTTTGGCCGCATCGGCACAGAAGAACGGGTTGTCATTGGTAATAGACAGGTCTACCGGCGCCAGTTCAATAGGGCCTAGCTGCGACAGATAACCGGTAATCTCAATACCCAATTTATCTTTCAGATATTTTTTGGCGATGGCACCAGCCGCAACACGAATAGCCGTTTCACGGGCACTGGAACGGCCACCACCACGGTAATCGCGCAGGCCGTATTTTTGCTGGTAAGTATAATCTGCATGGCCGGGACGGAAGATATCTTTAATATTGGAATAGTCTTTGGACCGCTGATCGGTGTTTTCAATCAACAAGCCGATGGACGTACCAGTGGTTTTGCCTTCAAACACGCCAGATAGAATTTTCACCACATCGTCTTCGCGCCGCGCCGTGGTATAGCGTGAGGTACCGGGTTTGCGTCTGTCCAGATCGATTTGCAGATCCGCTTCGCTTAGTTCCAATCCCGGGGGACAACCATCGATCACACCGCCAAGGGCAATACCGTGGCTCTCGCCAAAGGTGGTAACGGTAAAGAGTCTTCCAAAATGATTTCCAGCCATAGTGTTGCTTTATTCTCTATCCTGCTTGTTGATTCCAATAGGCCACCAGATCCGCACGGCTAATGGCAAAAACGCCCAAACCGCCCTGTTCAAAGTCCAGCCAGCTTAACGGCAACTCGGGGTATTGCTGCTCCATGTGCACCATGGAGTTACCCACTTCCACAAACAACCAACCGCGCTCGGTCAGATGCTGGGGTGCCTCTTTTAATAAGGTATGTACCAGATCCAGCCCGTCTTCGCCGGCTGCCAGACCCAGCTCAGGCTCATGGTGAAACTCTTCGGGCAGATCCGCCATGTCTTCTGCATCCACATAAGGGGGATTGGCAATAATCAGGTCGTAGCGCTGCCCGCCGAGATTGGCATAAAGATCAGACTGGATAGGGAAAACCCGTTCGCCTAGTCCATGCTCCTGAATATTAATATCTGCTACCTGCAGCGCATCCGGGCTGATATCTACCGCATCCACTTGAGCGTCGGGCCAGGTATACGCCGCCGCAATGGCAATGCAGGCGCTGCCGGTGCACATGTCCAATACCGTATCAGGTTCATAGTCGAGCCAAGGGGTGAAATGGTTCACCAGCATCTCGGCAAAGGGGGAGCGCGGTACTAATACCCGCTCATCCACATAAAATGGCAGACCACAGAACCAAGCCTGATTGGTCAGATAAGCCAGCGGAATCCGCTCTTCAACGCGGCGCTGCACCAGTTCTACAATCTGCAGCTTCTCGGTTTGGGTAAGACGCGCATTGTACAAGGCAGCAGGATCCTGCTGAGGCAAATGCAACACCTGCAATACGAGGCACACCGCTTCATCCCAGGCATTGTCGGTACCATGGCCGAAATACAGGCCGGCTTCGTTGAAGCGGCTCATGGTCCAGCGCATCATATCCAGCAGGCTATGTAGGTCGGTAACGGCATCTGGCCATTTGAGCTTATCTGTCATGAATTAATATCCGAATAAAAACCGCGGCTATTATGCCAGTTGCCGGCCTCTGTGCCGACTGTAAATAGGCCACAAGGTGAAAAAACCTGTTCACCTAGCTCTATGCCGTCATAAGCAGCCTTGTTATTATGCCGGCAGATTTAGCCAAGCAATGACCCCATGAGCAAGAAAACCGACCTCAATGATGATGATCTGTCGCTGTTTCACAGTGAAATCAGAGGAGTCAGACGCATAAGGCAGGACAAAATACCCCCCCCGCCTCCCGGCAGCAAGTTTAAAACCGCAGAGCTTAGATCAAAGCGAACTAACCAGCAGGAACGACTGGACGCCCGTCAAGCGGCAGCCAGTTTTGCGTTTTCGGATGGCTTTGAAGCCTGGTTTGACCCAAACCAGCCGCTGAAATACGTTAAGCCAGGCAGCGACAGCCATGAAGTGAAGCGACTACGACGAGGAGACTACCCGCCAGATTTGATACTGGATCTGCATGGATTGAAACGAGACGACGCCAAACTGGAAATTGCTGCCCTACTGCATACGGCCATTAAACAGCACTGTGCCTGCGTGTGTATAGTGCATGGTATAGGTGAGCATATCTTGAAAAAATCTGTGCCAAACTGGCTGGTACAACACCCCGACGTATTGGCCTTTCATCAGGCTCCGCTGGAATGGGGCGGCAACGGCGCCCTGCTGGTATTACTCAGCAGCGAGAATCCTCGCCGCCGCTAATCTTCAAAAGCTAAACAGACCTAGCCGAATATCATCCGCCATAACCAGCTTTTATCTAAATCTTCCTGACAGATTTTCAGTTGCCCCGCGTACCGTAAAGAGCGCTCTTTAACTCTAGATGCCACTTTCTTTAACCAAGCTTTTCGGTTGTAACTTTTTTTCTTATAGCCCCCCCACCCTTCGTGGTAATTAAGGTACTGAGCGTAAGCATCCCATTTAGACACGCCGTTGATTTTATTACTTTTGCTGATAAACCAGCCCATAAAATCCATAGCATCGTCAAAGTCTTCCCGCGATGCCCAGCCATTGCCGGTTTCGCGCACATAATCCTGCCAGGTGGGCGTTTTCGCCTGAGAGTAACCGTAGGCCGAGCTGACTCGTCCCCAGGGGATTAAGCCAAAAAACACATAGTCGCGAGGCGGCAATGCGTCATGGCGAAAAGAGCTCTCCTGATACATCATGGCCATAGGCACATGAATAGGTACGCCCCATCTATCCTTCATATCGCTGGCGGCGTCATACCAATCACGCTTTTCGTAAAAAATTTCACAGATATTACTGCTGTCTTTAGGCGGACTGGTGGCGCAGCCCGCTAGTAACAAGGGCAGAAGGCAACAAAACGGCAGTAAAAATTTTTTTTGCATCAAACTGAACTTCTTTCCACTAATCAACTCTGAGTATATGTGTGTTTGAGTGTGTCCCTAGTAAATTAGTTGCCTGGCCTGAGTGCCAGGCTTTTTTTTACCTGGATTTTGCTCAGGCGCAGTTCTTGCCGGCTTGAGCAAAATACTCTTGCAAAAATGCATCAAAGGACTGCTTATCGGCTTGCTCTGCATCTCGCTGAGCCTGCAATGAAGTCAGTGCCATCTGTTCCAATTCTTGCTCGCTATGGTAGCTATACTGATGCTGCAACAAACGCTGCTTATACTGCTTCGCCATTTGTAAGGCATAAGCCCCGGTGCCTTCACCTGTGCTTTGCAAATGATGAAGGATACGTGCCGATGGGGTCAGTTCAGGATGCTCAATCTTCTCCAGCTCATGCTGTACTGAGCTTTGATAAGCATTGCCGCCATGCACCTGATCCAGCACTTTAGCCACCTCCATCATGCCCGCAAACAGTTCAGTGGCCCAGTCATAAAGCGTCACCGACTGGCCTTGGTTGTTTAGCTGTAATCCTGGCTTGCGGCCTTCCAGTACCACCGCGCGAAGATTCTGCTCCGTCTGCGCAAACCCATCACTGTCCATCTCAGCACTTGGGGTAATCGCGCAATACACCAAAAAAGCTTCAAGGAAGTAAAACTGCTCAAGAGAAATTCCCACTTCACTGAACGGATTGACGTCCAGCGCCCGCACCTCAATATAGCTCACCCCGCGAGCAGCCAGGGCGTCGGTGGGCTTTTCTAACTTAAGGGTGGGCTGTTTTGGCCGGATGGGTGAATAGAGTTCGTTCTCAATTTGCAGCACATTGGCATTCAGTTGCTGGTACTGACCGTCTTCTTTAACCGCAAACCTGGCATACTCTGCTGACGGCGTATTAATGGCCTGACGCAAAGAATGTACATAATTGTCCAGTTCGTTGTAACAAACATTCAGCCCCGACTGCGCCTTATTGGTATAGCCCAAATCGCTCATTCGCAGCGACGTAGCGTAAGGCAGAAAGTAAGCGCCGCTGGGCAGACGTTCAAAGGGCAAACTTGATTTATTATCCTTGATAAAGGAGCCGCACAGCGCTGGAGAAGCACCATACAAGTAGGGAATCAGCCAACAAAAACGGCGATAGTTTCGAACCAAAGCAAAATACGCGGCTGAAACACCATCCTGATCAGCTTTACCGCCGGTTACGGCCGGCAACCACTTGTCCCAGAATGCCTGCGGTAGTGAGAAGTTAAAATGCACGCCGGCAATGGCCTGCATCATACTGCCATAGCGATTTTTCAAACCCACACGATACAAGGTTTTCATTTTGCCGACATTAGACGTGCCGTATTGAGCAATAGGAATGCTCTCTTCGCTTTCAATGTAGCAAGGCATGCTCATCGGCCATAAACGCTCATCCCCCATACGGGCTAAGACAAACTTATGGATATCGCGCAATTGGGCCAGGGCCTGACGAGGATCCTGGTGTGGAATGGTAATAAACTCTAGCAGCGCTTCTGAAAAATCCGTGGTGATATACTCATGGGTCAAAGCCGACCCCAGCGCGTTGGGATGAGGCGTCTGTGCAATACTGCCATTCCCGTTGATTCTCAGGGTTTCCCGTTCAATTCCCCGCATAACACCTTTTAATGTGTCAGCAACCTCTGGCATGGCCAGAATGGAAAGTCGTTGGGCGAAAGTCGATGTATTCTGCTGCAAAATCGATCCTAATTTGGATACAAGACCCCATAGATGGGTAGTATTAAACTAATTTCAAGCGTTGCCAACTGAGCATTTTTGTAAAGCCAGCTTACTTTGCCTGAAACACTGGCTACTTCCCGACCGGTAGGTGAGGGTAAATATTTCAAAATTCTGTAACGAATTGGTCATTTGTCGTATCCCGATAAGATTTCCTGTTAACATTAGCAGTGGGTTAACCTCCCCCACCTTGACTGTGGCTAGCATGGAAACAGACAGGAGCCCTCATGACGCAGTATTTGGATATGGACTTTGCCTTGCAACAATTAGGCGGTGACCAGGCATTGCTGGAAAAGATGTTTAAGCGTTTTGTCCAGCAATACACCCAGGCCATGACCAACACACAGCAATTAATGGCCGAACATCGTTGGCAAGATGCCCGTCTGTTGGTACACAGCGTCAAGGGCGTGGCAGGAAACCTGGGCATGACGCCCCTGTATCAAGCAGCCACTCACCTAGAGCTGCGCCTCAAACAAGAGACTGAGGACGCTGAAGCCTTTTTAGGGCCTTTTTTACATGCCTTACAGGAAACCCTCAAACAACTCAGCACATTGCAACCAGTCAGTCCCAGCGACCAACCAGAGCGGGCAACACAACGGGATCTCCAAGCTGTTGACAACTTATTTAGTTGTTTAAAACGCAATGAGTTCATCTCGCCAACACAGCTGGATACCTGGCTGAATGCCATGGCATTAGCACCTGAAGATCAGAGTAAGTTGCATGATTTGATCAGCGACTTGGAGTACCATCAGGCCATTGAGTTATTAGCACAAATTCAGGATCCATCCTGACCTTTCAGCAGCCGGCCATTGCATGACCTTTGAAGTACTTTACGAGCAAGATGATTTTCTGGTTATAGACAAACCTGTCGGCCTGGGTATGCACCAGGAAGGGGAGCAACCCGGCGTGGTTACCCTCCTTAGCCAACAGCGTCAAAATCAACCTCTCTGGCCAGTACACAGACTGGACAAAGTCACATCCGGCGCGCTTCTTCTGGCTAAACACGCCGACGCAGCTGCGGCCCTATCCAGCCGATTCGCCGAGCGTAAGGTAGAAAAATACTACCTGGCACTGGCTGATAAAAAGCCCAACAAAAAGCAAGGTGCGGTAATTGGAGATATGCAAAAGGCCCGCCGCGGACAATGGAAATTGTTGCCCAGTAAGCAGTCGCCGGCTATCAGCCAGTTTTTCAGTAGCGGGCTTGGTAATGGTCTGCGACTCTTTGTTGTAAAACCCCACACAGGCAAAACGCACCAAATCAGAGTGATGCTAAAAAGTCTCGGCAGTCCCATATTGGGAGACACTTTGTATGCAGGCACGCCGGCAGACCGTACCTACTTGCATGCTATGACATTACGCTTCGAATACGGCGGTGAACAGCATCAGATAGTAAGCCAGCCCAAAATCGGTATGCATTTTATCGACCCACTCTGTCAGCAAGCGATTGCCAGTTTTCAGCCGCCCTGGGAACTGCCCTGGCCTCAACTGCCAGCAAGGCGGAAGAGTTATGACTAGACCTCGTTCGCGCTGGATGCGTCGTGTCCGTCACCCCTGGATATTCGCCCTGATGCTGGCAGCACTAGTGATCTTTTGCATTATGCTGTGGTTACCTACCCAATATTTACTGGTCGACGGTAGCAATGACAAGCAACATCATATCGGCTTTTTTTTCGGTCTGACCTTACTTTGCTGGTTCAGTCTTCGTTACCATCCGGCCTGGCAGCTATGTATGCTGATCTTGTTCGCGGTCCTCTCGGAATTATCCCAGCATTGGGTACCACACCGACATAGCAGTTGGGACGACCTACAGGCTAATCTGACCGGTATAGCACTGGCTTATGTGCTGCTGATGCTAATTAAACTGGGCAAGCGATTAGTGGGTAAGCGCTCATGAATATCGTCATTGTTGGCCAGGGGGCAATCGGCAGTTTGCTGGCCGCCCGTTGTCACACCCAGGGCTTGAATTATCGGGTATTGGGCAGAACACCGACACTGCAGCCCATTGATTGGCAGCCTTATCAGGGCGAGCCGTTCAGTTTTAACCCTCCCGCTATCACACCGCAGACCATGCGGGGGGATGAACTATTGATTCTGCCGCTAAAAGCCTATCAGATACTGCCGGCACTAAAACTCCTCAAGCCCTATCTGAAAAAGCAAAAGCTGCTACTGCTGCACAACGGCATGGGCACACAAAGCGAAGTTGAGGCCTTGCTTCCGGGGTTGCCGCTGGCGCTGGGTATTACCCGCATGGCGGCGCTGAAACAAGCCAACCGGGTCACGGAAACCGGGTTGGGAGGCACAGATCTTGGCTGGGTGAATCCGCCCCCTAAAGCGGATTGCCTAGCAGTAGAAGACTTGCTAGATGCATTACTGACTCCCTGTCAGTGGCATGAGGATCTCAAGCCATTACAATGGGCTAAGCTGGCCGTAAATGCCGTAATAAATCCGCTCACTGCACTGCACAATATTGCTAACGGCCAATTGGCACAGCCGGAGTATCAAGGGCAAATCCAGGCATTGAATGAAGAAATCGCCATGCTGATGCGGGCCTTGAATATCCAGGGTGTACAAGACCTTGCTCCACGACTCACGCAGGTCATTGACGCTACCGCGGCCAATTACTCATCAATGCATCAGGATGTGACGCATGGGCGAAAGACTGAGATTGACTACATTAACGGCTACCTGATCAACGAAGCCAAGCGCCTGGGATTATCGCTCCCCTGCCACGTCAGCCTTTACCAGGCGATAAAGGCACTTCAGATCTGAGGGTTCTGCTGGGTAAATTTTCTATCGAAAGTTCGCCTTCGCAAGCTTGTAACCTGGTTTCTGTTCGGCTCCCCTAGCAAACCTGCCAGCACGGCTTACTCTGATGCAGCAGCTTGCCTATTTTGAAGACTATCTGGATGACTTCAGCGTCACTTAGGCAAAAAACATTGTCATCCTAGGCTTATTGGCTAAAAAATGACAAACGGCGGCCAACTGGTCGCCTGTCTTAATCAGTGCTGAGTTACTTGCTTAGCGGCCGATACACTTTTACATTCTGGTAGCCCTGTTCATGTAATAGCAGCGCCTGCATACGGCTCATCACACCGCGGGCACAATAGAGGTAATATTCCTGGCTTTGGTCCAGATCGCCAAATTGGCTGGCAATTCGGAAAAACGGCAGGGTTTTCACCTCATGGCCATCGACAGTCAGAGGACTGTCTTCTTCTTCCTCGGGGCTGCGGATATCCAGCACCACCGCACCACTTGGCAGCGCATCACTGGCCTCAATTTGCGGTACTTCTTGCTCGGCTTCCTGCGACATACGGCGAATATCCAGCACATGGGACGCTCTTACCACATTGACAATCAAATCGGCATCGAGCTTGGCTTCCTGCTCCTCCACTTCGCTGAGTATGGCTCTGACCGTGGGCTTTTTAGAAATCACCCCGCAATACTCGGGCATACTTTTAGCGAAATCCTCGGTACCAATCTGGCGCGCCTGGTTGATGATGTCCGACTTGTCCCAGCAAATCAGCGGACGCAGTACCAGCTTCTCGGTGGCCCGGTCAATCACAGCCAGATTCGACAGAGTCTGGCTGGACACCTGGCCTAGGGCTTCCCCTGTTACTAGCGTGGAGATATCCAGATTATCGGCCACAATACTGGCGGCGCGCAGCATCATACGTTTGAGCACCACGCCCATCAGGCCGTTATCTACCCGCTCCAGTATCTGTGCTACCACAGGCTCAAAGTCCACGCCGATAAATTTCACCCGATGCGACGCGCTATATTGCTTCCACAAATAACAAGCGACCTGCTTAACACCAATCTCATGTTGGCGTCCACCCAGATTAAAGAAGCAGTAGTGGGTACGGGCGCCGCGGCGGATCATCTGGTAGCTGGCCACGCCAGAGTCAAAACCACCGGAGATCAAAGACACCACATCTTCCTGGGTTGGCAGCGGCATTCCCCCCAAGCATTTAAATCTGTCGTCAATAATCAACAAGTGTTCTTTATCGATCTCCAGCTCCACAATTATATCCGGCTTGGTCAGGTTCACCCCACCGGTGTCACAATGCTGGTTCAGGCCACCGCCCACATAACGGGCCACATCTACCGAGCTGAATTCATGTTTGCCGCGACGTTTTACCCGCACCGCAAAGCTCTTGCCGGCTAGCTTGTTATGCCAAACGGCCTTCACTTGCTGATAAATATCGTCCAAATCCTGATATTCGCTCTGGCGTACTTGCAAACACTGCTCAATACCGGGGATACGTTTGAGTTGGTCAACCACCTGCGCTTCTTGCTCTGGGGTTTCGGCTTTGGCTTCCATGACCAGTTTGTCCCATTTATTCCATACCGCCACTTTGAAGTCATAAGGCTTAAAAATATTACGCACATTAGACTCAAGGATCTTGGTAAAGCGGCGGCGCACCGAGTCACTCTTAATGGAGATTTCTGGGTGCAGCTTAAGGATAAATTTCATCTGGGTACAACCTAGGGCAAAAGTGCGCGGAGTATAGCAAAGAAGGGGCGAAATTTATAAGCGTGAAGAGCCAATTAGGCAGACAATGCATCAGCCACTGTATAGAGGCTATGCGCGTTTAAGCACATGCTCCAAGGTTCGCTGTACCAAAACGGGCAAAGGCAGTTGTTCGTCGGGTTCCACCGACTCGAACAAGGCGATGTCCAGATGTTTTGCTAGCATGGTACGAAACTGCCAATAACTTCTTGGCCTCTCCCTGTCTTTATGCAGCCTTAAGGCATGCACATAATCCGGGTGACGCAGGCTGCCTCGTACCAGCTTCAGGGAAGCAAATAGACTGACCGCATGTTTTTCCCCTGTCTCATCAAATACCACAATGACAGACTCAGCCTGAGCCAGAAAGTCAGCCTCTTTACTGCCAAATACCTGATTAAACACAGCGACTAGCATGTCACAGCGAAACGTACAGGCAGGCTGCCATAGCTGTGCGGTGTAACCAAAGTGACGCAAGGTTTGCAGAAAGAGGGATTCCAGCTTTGCCTGTTCAGGCTGGGTAATGGATGCCAAAACAGCCAGTTTACGGGGGGCGGAATGCGCATCTGGCGCCTTGTCAGGCGAAAACCCTATTTGTTGAGGCTGACTTTGCGTCTTTATCACAATATCCCCCGGGACAGGCTTTCCATGTCCCATCCCCGATGCGCTGTCCTATGTGGACTAGTTCTCTTGCGGTTCCACAATAGAGATGGGTTTAGACTCTTTAGGTGAGCCCTGATTAATGGCAATTTCCACCCGACGGTTACGGCTTCGTCCTTCTGCGGTGTTATTTGGCGCCAGAGGCTTATTGTCGGCCATGCCCACCACCGTCATACGGGATTCATCAAAACCCTCGGCACCGCGCATGGCCTCGGCCACTGCCACGGCCCGCTGGGCAGACAAATCCCAGTTGGAGCGATACAACTCATTGGAAATATTCTGATTATCTGAGTGACCTGACACTTCAATCTTTCCGGGAATATCTACCAGCAAGCTACCAATTTTACGTAGCACAGGTACAAACTGCGGCTGAAGGAAGGCCGAGCCTGCCGAAAACGCCCCATTTTCGCGAATACGAATGGTGATCTGCTGGCCTAATGATTCCATTTCGATGGCACCATCGAGGATCTGACGCTCCATTTGTTGGGCAATCTTTTTCACCAGTTCATTGGTTTGTTCCTGGCTGGCGGCCTGAGATGAACTGCTGGCGGTTTCCTGTGCCGTTTGTTGCGACTTACCGCCACGCTGCGTGCCACGCTGTTTCTGACGACCACCGGCAGAATCTTCATCACCGGCCTGGAACTCCAACATCTGCTGGGTCATTTCAATGGTTTGCTGCTGAATATTCTCAATAGGTGTAGGATCAGGCCGGCCGGGCCTGAATTCCATCGCAATCACGCTGGTCCCCTTTGGAATGTCCTTAACCTCAATTTTATTTTGTACACCAAAGGCAAACTTCATAGAGCCGGCAATCTGCTTAAACTTAAGCACGTCCATTTCGGAAAACGCCAGCAACAGTACAAAGAAGCACATCAGTAACGACATTAAATCGGCAAAAGTAGCCATCCAGGCGGGTAAGCCGGATGGGCACTTGGGACATTCCTGCTCGTCAGACATGCGCCTTACTCCTCGGTGTCGCCGGTGGCACGCTTACTGGCAGCTAAATAATTTTTCAGCAAGGCCTCGATCACTCTGGGATTTTGACCATCGGCGATGCCCAGAATTCCGTCCAGTACCAGACTTTGATTAAGCTTTTCCTGATCAGCCCGATTTGTCAGCTTGTGCGCAATAGGCAAAGCAATCACGTTGGCAAAAAAGGCGCCGTATAAGGTAGTCAATAAGGCCACCGCCATAGCAGGTCCGATAGCTTTGGGGTCATCCATATTAGACAACATGGCCACCAAACCAATCAGCGTCCCTATCATGCCCATGGCCGGTGCAATATCGCCCAGGCTTTTAAAAATAGACGCACCGAATTCATGACGCTCAGAGGTTAACTTGATGTCCTTGGCAAGAGTAGCGCGCACCACATCGACATCATGACCATCCACCAGCATATCCACACCTTTTTGCATAAAGACATTGTTGATTTCCGCTTCTTCCAGCGCCAGAAATCCGCCTTTACGTGCGGCATCGGCCATTTCAACAATCTTCTCAATCAACTCTTCGGGCGGTTCAATTTTGAACATAAAGGCTTTAACGGCAATCTTACCGGCGCCGAAAAATTGCCCCATGGTGAAAGAGCTCATGACTACAAACAATGAGCCCCCAAATACAATCAGGATGGAGGGTACGTTGACGAACATCATGATATCGCCACCAAGCACCATGGACATTATGATAAAACCAATGGCACCCAACATACCTATCAGGGTTGCTAAATCCACACCATCCTCCCCAAACGCACTAATACCACCAGGTTTACCCCAGACGAAATAACTGTTCCAACAGCAGAGTTTGCCGCAACTTCGCTTGCCCGACAATCTTTGACTTGCCAATCATACCTTATCAGGGCGTCTTGACCTTTGGTTTAACTTATTGACTTGGCTCACCAATTTATCGACGCCAGCGCGCCTTTCTAAAGCGTCTTTTTGCCCGGGGCAAAAGTGATTGACCATAAATCGCCCCTCGGGTAAGGTGCGAAGCCGGTTTTCCGCCCGGCTGATCCCCTGTTCGGACGGGCCTTTAATAGTCAGTAGAGAGCAATGACAAGCCGCAAAAAAACTGAAAATCTGTCGTTCGAACAATCGCTTGCCGAACTTGAAAGCATAGTCAAACAGATGGAAGGCGGTGATCTTCCCTTGGATGAGGCATTAGCGCAATTTGAGCGGGGTATTGAATTAACGCGTCACAGTCAGGCTAAATTGCATCAGGCACAGCAAAAAGTCAGTATCCTGATGGACAAGCAAGGTCAAACCGAACTGCTACCTTTTGAACAACCCGGCGAGTAACTCATGTCCCAGGATTGGTTAACTGCACTTGGTCAGTATCAGACCAGAATCACCCAGTTGCTGAAAGATCAGGTGGAAAGCTTACCTTCTTTAGCCCCCGTATTGCGTGACGCCATGGGCTATGCCCTGCTAATGGGCGGCAAGCGCGTACGCCCTGCCATGTTATACACCACAGGACAAATGCTGGGCGTTAAGCTCTCTGATCTGGATGCTGCCGCCATGGCATTAGAATGTATCCATTGTTATTCACTGGTGCATGATGATTTGCCGGCCATGGACAATGATGATTTGCGTCGTGGGCAACCAACCTGCCATATCGCCTTTGATGAAGCCAGTGCAATCCTGGCCGGTGATGCACTGCAAACTCTGGCATTTTCGCTACTTTGTGATTATCCGTTAAGTGCTGCATGTGAACCCCAGCGAGTTAAACTGGTTAGTGCCTTAGCGAGTGCCTCAGGCTATCTGGGCATGTGTGGTGGACAGGCGCTGGACATGCAAGCCACAGACAAACTGATAGATATCGGGCAATTAGAGCAACTGCATCAATGCAAAACCGGTGCATTGCTGCAGGCGTCGGTAAAAATGGCTTGTATTCTGGCAGACATTCCTGCCAGCGAACAACAGCAACTGGCGATATTCGCAGAGAATATCGGGCTGGCCTTCCAGGTACAG
Organism: Bowmanella pacifica; assembly: GCF_014645355.1. Classification (GTDB taxonomy): domain Bacteria; phylum Pseudomonadota; class Gammaproteobacteria; order Enterobacterales; family Alteromonadaceae; genus Bowmanella; species Bowmanella pacifica. The sequence continues at coordinate 105,315 of NZ_BMLS01000007.1, forward strand.
GACGATATTCTGGATGTCACCGGCGACACCCAAACCCTGGGCAAGCGTCAGGGATCGGATCAAACCCTGAACAAAAGCACCTATCCGGCGCTGCTTGGTCTGGATGGTGCAAAGGCATTGGCACAACAACTTTACCAACAAGCACTTCAAGCCTTGCAGCCTTTACCTTACAATACGGATCTTTTGCGGTCATTTGCCGGATATATCGTCGACCGTAACCACTAAAACAATAAGTGCACATGACTCTGGATTTAGCCCATTACCCAACTTTGGCTTTGGCCGACACACCGCAGCAACTTCGCGAGCTGCCTCAGGATAAATTACGTCAACTGGCCAAGGAACTGCGCCAATACCTGTTGACCAGCGTCAGCCAAAGCAGTGGGCATTTTGCCTCCGGCTTGGGTACGGTGGAACTGACCGTGGCGTTACACTATGTGTACAACACACCGTTTGACCGCTTGATCTGGGACGTCGGCCATCAGGCCTATCCACATAAAATTCTAACCGGCCGACGCGATCGCATGCCCAGCATACGTCAGAAGAATGGTTTACACCCCTTCCCCTGGCCGCCGGAAAGTGAGTTCGATACCTTTGCCGTAGGTCACTCGTCCACCTCTATCAGTGCTGCACTGGGCATGGCAGTGGCCGCCGAGAAAGAAGCCCAAGGCCGCAAGGTTGTTGCTGTGATTGGGGATGGCGCCATGACAGCCGGTATGGCGTTTGAAGCCATGAATCACGCCGGTGATATCAAAAAAGATTTACTGGTGGTACTGAACGACAACGAAATGTCGATTTCGGAGAATGTTGGCGCCCTGAACAGTCACCTGGCGCGTCTGCTGACAGGTCGCTTCTTTAACTCTATCCGTGACGGTGGCAAAAAACTGCTGTCCAATATGCCGCCTATCAAAGAATTTGCCAGCCGCGCTGAAGAGCACCTCAAAGGCATGGTGGTACCCGGCACCATTTTTGAAGAACTGGGTTTTAACTATATCGGCCCCATCGACGGCCATGATGTTAACGGCATGGTGGATACCTTGCGTAATATGCGCCAGATGAGTGGCCCGCATATTCTGCATGTGGTGACCAAAAAGGGTAAAGGCTACGAAGAAGCCGAGAAAGACCCGATTAAATTCCATGCGGTGCCCAAGTTTAATCCGAGCGAGAACAGCCTGCCTAAAGCCAAAAGCACCGGCCCGAGTTTTTCCGGTATTTTCGGCGACTGGCTTTGCGATATGGCCGCCAAAGACGACAAGCTGATGGCGGTTACTCCCGCCATGCGCGAAGGTTCGGGTATGGTGAAGTTTTCACAGCAATTCCCCGAGCAATATTTTGATGTGGCGATTGCCGAGCAACATGCCGTGACCTTTGCCGCTGGCCTCGCTAAAGAAGGTTACAACGCCGTGGTGGCGATTTATTCCACCTTCTTGCAACGCGCTTACGATCAGCTTATCCACGACGTGGCACTGCAAAATTTGCCGATTCTATTTGCCATAGACCGTGCAGGGGTTGTGGGGGCAGATGGCCCGACCCACCAGGGCGTATTTGACATTCCCTTTATGCGCTGTATTCCCAATATGGTGATTATGACGCCTTCTGATGAAAATCAATGTCGTCAGATGCTGTATACCGGTCATTTGCATAACGGTCCTGCTGCGGTGCGTTACCCACGCGGCCAAGGCATGGGCACCGCCCTTGAGGCTGAGATGACTGCCCTGCCCTTAGGAAAAGGACACGTGCTGCGCAAAGGCGCCAATATTGCTATTTTGAACTTTGGCACCCTGCTCCCCGGCGCGCTACAAGCTGCCGAACAAATTAATGCGACTGTCGCCGATATGCGATTTGTTAAACCCCTGGATGAGGCCTTGCTGGCTGAACTTGCCAAAGATCACGAGCTACTGGTCACACTGGAAGACGGTGCAGTAATGGGCGGTGCCGGTAGCGCTGTAGGTGAGTGCCTGCATCGCCAGCAGCTAGCTTGCCGTCTACTGACCTTGGGCTTGCCTGACAGCTTTATTATGCAGGGCACTCAGGAACAAATGTATGCTGAACATCAGATTGATGGTCCCGGCATTGTGGCGCAAATTCAGGCCTTTAACGAAAAAGTCTGAGCAGCATTAAAAAGGTGAAGTGACGACTTCACCTTTTTTATCCCTCCAATACACCGCGACATCAGCGTTAATAAGCAGATAAAGCAAGAAGTCAAAAACAGAAAACGGAGCACAGCTGCTAGCTTATGCTAAGCAGATTTAGGGTTTATATCACACCGAATGTCATCAGGGCATGAACGCCCGCACAGGCCAGAATACCTGCCAGAATATCATCCAGCATAATGCCTAATCCGCCATGCACATGCTTATCCAGATAGCTGATTGGCCAGGGCTTAAGAATGTCGAACAGCCGGAACAACACAAATCCCACTAGCAGCGTAACAGGGCTTAAGGGAACCAGAATAAAGGTCAACAGCATACCCGCCACTTCGTCCCAAACGATGGCACTGTGGTCATGCACCCCCATATCTTCGGCGGTTTTACCACAGATCCAAATGCCCGCCACACAGGCAACAAAAGTCAGTAGCAGATAGAACAGGTTACCAGATAAGGCTGCCAGCAGAACTAAAGGTATGGCAGCAATGCTACCGAAAGTACCAGGGGCTTTAGGGGCCAAGCCGGAACCGAATCCCAACGCCAGAAAGTGGGCGGGATTCTTCAGGCTGAGCAGACGAACCGGATTAGGTTCAACTGAAGTGTTGATAGCCTTTTCCTTCAAAGGCGTAACGTTCTTTGCCATCACGCAATTCCAGCTTTCCTTGCACGCCATTAAGCTGACCTATGCAAGTAACAGACACACTGGCCGTGGCCATAGCCAGATCCAAATTGCCTTTTTGCTCTTCAGAAACCGTAAATAGCAGCTCGTAGTCGTCACCTGCGGTCAGAGCATAACGAATGCCCTGCTCAGCCAGAACGCTATCTCGCATCGCTTCAGACAGGGGCAACTTATCCACCTGTAATACGGCACCGCAATGAGATGCATTGAGAATATGCTGCACATCGGCAATCAGGCCGTCAGAGACATCAATGCAACTGCTGGCGATGCGCCTTAAGACCGTGCCCACCAGAACCCTGGGGGTAGGATAATTCAGGCGATTGGCAACAAAGTTACGGTGCTTGGGCGGCACATCCATACGGCCCTGCAACATATCCAGCCCCAACCCTGCATCTCCCAGCGTACCGGTAACATAGAGCCAATCACCGGGCTTCGCCTTTGCTCGGGTAAGCGCTTGATCTTTTGGCACAAAACCTTGTGCTGTCAAAGTAATACTCAGTGGTCCTTTGACGGTATCGCCACCGATAAGCTGCACCGAATAATACTCGGTCAACTCCTGTAAGCCCAAAGAGAACTCGTCCAACCAATGCTCATCTACATCCGGCATCGACAGCGACAGGCTGATCCAGGCGGGCTCGGCCCCCATGGCAGCTAAATCACTGAGGTTCACGGCCACAGCCTTATGAGCTATGGCCCGAGGCGGGGTATCATTAGGGAAATGTACGCCGCCAACCAAGGTATCAGTGGTGACCGCTAATGACTGATTTTGCGGCACATTGACCACAGCACAATCGTCGCCAATACCTAGCTGAACGTCACGACGAACGTGACTACGCTCCTTGAAGTAGCGTGCAATGATGTCGAATTCTTTCACGGGAATCAGGCTTGCTCGTGTTTACGTAGGGTGCGAACGGCTTTATCCAGCACCCCATTAACGAATTTATGACTCTCTTCGGCACCAAAAGCCTTAGCAAGTTCAATGGCTTCGTTAATTACTACCTTGTAAGGTACATCCACACGCTTAACCAACTCGTAAGTGGCCAGACGCAATATGGCTTTTTCCACCGGATCCAATTCTTCAGGCAGACGACCGAGATAAGGACGAATCTTAGTATCCAACTCGTCGTAATCATTAATGACCGCACGCAGTAGTTCCTGGAAAAACGCCAGGTCCACTTTGGTCATATCATTGGTGGTGGCCAGGTGCAGCTCAATATGGTGCGCCGGGTTTTTAGACATTTGCCAGGAATAAATACCTTGCAATGCCAGTTCACGTGCCTTGCGGCGGGCAGATGGCTTCACCGGTCAGACTCCTTCGATCTGGTCGATGACATTGACCATTTCCAGAGCACCCATGGCCGCTTCCGCGCCTTTATTTCCAGCTTTAGTACCAGAGCGTTCAATGGCTTGCTCGATACTGTCGGTGGTAATCACCCCGAAGGCAACCGGAATACCAAACTCCAGGGAAACCTGGGCCAGTCCTTTGTTGCACTCGCCGGCAACGAAATCAAAATGGGGAGTACCACCGCGAATCACCGCACCAAGGGCAATAATGGCATCAAACTTCTGCTTTTCAGCCAGCTTTTTGGCCACAACCGGCAACTCGTAGGCACCAGGTACACGTACCAGAGTAATGTCCTGATCGTTCACCTCTCCGACCCGCTCCAGCGTATCCAGTGCGCCGTCTACCAGGCTTTCTACAACGAAACTGTTGAATCTGGACACAACGATAGCAAATTTCTTGCCCGTAGCGCGCAGGTTACCTTCGATGATATTCATGCTCTATCCCCATAGTCAAAACGGCGCGTATGATACCACAGCCGAGAGGGAGGTGAACGGCTAAAATTCAAGGTCTATCAATGATCAATGCTTGGGCATCTATCCCATCGCTAACTTAGTGTTTTGTCGAGCTTTGCTGTGTCATAGTGTAGTGGGTAAAGTTTAAAAAAGGGCGCTACGCGCCCTTAATTAACTCACATATTCCACCACTTCCAGACCGAAGCCTGACAGCGCATGATATTTCTTCGGCTTACTTAATAGGCGCATCTTACGCACGCCCAGTGATGCAAGAATCTGACAGCCCACCCCCACAGTGCGCGATGTTCCCTGCCAATTAGGCGTCGGGGTTTGCTCGCCTTTATCTTCAGACTCAAACTGACGCACCTTAGCAATCAGTTCCTCGTTGGACTCCGCCTTACCCAGCAGCAACAGAATACCACCTTCATCCGCTATCCTGGCCATGGCCTGAGGCAGACCCATACTACGGTCCAGGGAGCGTTGCGAGGCCAATAAATCGCCAAAAGTATCCTGTAAATGGACTCTTACCAACGCGGGGGCATCAGCACTGATTTCGCCTTTACGCAGGGCAAAATGTATTTGATCGTCAATCTCATCCTTAAAGGTAATCAGCTCAAACTCACCATATTCGGTAGGCAAACGGCATTCTGCAACCTTGCTAATGGTGGTTTCATTAAGATTCCGGTATTCAATCAAATCGGCGATGGTACCAATTTTCAGGTCGTGCTTGGCGGCAAACTTTTCCAGCTCTGGGCGACGGGCCATGGTACCGTCTTCATTGAGGATTTCCACAATCACGGCAGCAGGCTCCGCACCAGCCAGGCGCGCCAGATCCACACCAGCTTCGGTGTGACCTGCACGGTTAAGTACCCCACCGTTTTTGGCAATCAGCGGGAAGATATGCCCAGGTTGAACAATATCTGCGGCTTTGGCATCCGGGGCCACCGCCGCCAGAATAGTTTTTGCTCTGTCAGCTGCGGAAATACCCGTCGTCACCCCTTGGGCGGCTTCAATAGAGACAGTGAAATTAGTCGAAAACTGTGCGCCGTTATTGTTGACCATTAAGGGTAGATTCAAGCGCATACAACGCTCAGCCGTCATAGGCAGGCAAACCAATCCACGGGCATGTGTGACCATGAAATTAATCGCCTCAGGTGTAACAAACTCTGCGGCCATTATCAGGTCGCCTTCATTTTCCCTGTCCTCGTCATCCATCAGGATCACCATCTTGCCCTGACGAATATCCTCAATCAGTTCCTGGGTGGTGTTTAATGCCATATTCTTCACTCAATCTTGTAGGGTAAAACGGCCCCGAGGCCGGTGACTAAAATTCGTTGAATGGCGCCTTAACGACGGCCATTATTCAAATAACCATGCTCGGCCAGAAATGCCAAACTGATATCTTTACCTGGTCCCGGCTCTGCGGCCTTTTCACCGAGTAACAGGCGCTCCAGATAGCGGGCAACCACATCGACTTCCAAATTCACTTTGGTACCACTTTGGTAATCGCCAATATTAGTTTCTTTGAGAGTGTGCGGTACCAAGGTCAGTTTAAAACGTGCCCCATCCACGTCGTTCACCGTCAGGCTTACGCCATCAACGGTAATCGAGCCCTTTTCAGCAATATACTTTGCTAATTCGTCTGGCGCCTGGATCCAAATTTCCACCGCCCGGGCTGTACTTTGTATCGACAAAACCTGCCCGACGCCATCCACGTGGCCACTGACAATATGACCGCCAAAACGGGTGGACGCTAACATGGCCTTCTCTAAATTGACACGCTGACCTATCTGATAGCTGGCAAATCCTGAGCGTTTTAGCGTCTCGGAAGAAAGATCGGCTACGTAGTGCGAGTCGGAAAACTCCACCACGGTTAAGCACACACCATTTGTTGCGATACTGTCGCCTAAGGCCACATCGCTCATATCCAGCTTGCCACTGGCTACCGTCAAACGGACATCACCGCCGACTGGCTGTATTGCGTTGATCTTACCAACGGCTTGAATAATACCTGTAAACACCTTCTACCCCGTTACTATTGATTCTGGCTCAGGCCTGCGAATAACCCACAGCAGCAGTCAGTCTGAGATCCTCTCCGACCAATCGCACATCCTGCCATTCTAACCCTATCGCCTGCTCCATATGGCTAAGGCTCGGCAGCAAGGCAAGTCCTTTGGCTTTATCACCCATAAGTTTAGGTGCCTGATATAGCATCAGCGTATCGACCAACTGATATTGCAACAACGCTCCCGCCAAGGCCGCACCAGCTTCAACCCATAGATTGTTAACGCCGGACTCGGCCAAATGGGCCATCAACGCAGGTAAGCTCACTCGCTTGCCTTTATCCTGGCATTGCCACTGACGTACCTGCTGCCCATATAAATGCGGACTAACGGACTTATTCGCAAGTAAGACAGGACCGGGGGTTTGAAAAAGTCGATACTCCGGTGTTAATTGATTGCGGCTATCAACAATTACCCTAAGCGGTTGTCTCACAGCCAGCTCGCCTATACCTAACTGCTCAGCACTAACGCGCAAATTCAGTTGCGGATCATCAATCATCACTGTGCCCGAACCGGTCAGAATGGCGCAACTGGTTGCCCTTTGATGCTGCACATCAAGGCGTGCCTTTTCACTGGTAATCCACTGGCTATGACCATTTTCCATGGCCGTTTTTCCATCCAGACTGGCGGCCAGTTTGAGGGTCACCCAGGGACGCCCCTGGCTCATTCGCTGGATAAACCCCCGGTTCAGCGCGCTAGCCTGTCCTTGTAGTAACCCGACCTGAACTTCAATGCCCGCATCGCGTAATTTTTGCAAACCATGGCCGGCAACAAGGGGGTTGGGGTCCTGCATGGCAGCCACTACTCTGGCAACCCCGGCTTGGATAAGCCCTTCTGCACAAGGTGGGGTTTTACCATGATGGCTACAAGGCTCCAAGGTTACATAAGCGGTGGCCCCGCGCGCATTAGCGCCCGCCTGACGCAAAGCAAACACTTCGGCGTGAGGGCCGCCGGCCTGCTCATGCCAGCCTTCCCCTACCATCTCGCCACTGGCCGAGACAATCACACAGCCAACATTAGGGTTGGGCGATGTGGTAAAGCGGCCACGCGCTGCCAGTTGCAGTGCTCTGGCCATCCACTGATGATCAACCTGGCTGAATACCGACATATCAGTCTCCCAACCGGGCTATTTCTTCGCCAAATTCACGGATATCTTCAAACGAGCGATAAACCGAAGCAAAGCGCACGTAAGCCACTTTATCCAGCTCTTTGAGCTCATCCATTATAACGTTACCAATCAGCTTGCTGCTGACCTCCCGCTCTCCGGTAGCACGTAATGTGGACATAATCCGGTTAACGCATTTCTCTACTTGCTCAGTGCTGACCGGACGCTTTTCCAGCGCCCGCTGTAAGCCGGCCCGTAATTTTTCTTCGTTAAAGGGCTCCCTGGAGCCATCGCGTTTAACCACTTTGGGCATGACAAGTTCAGCGGTTTCAAAGGTCGTAAAGCGCTCATGACACTTGAGGCATTCACGGCGACGACGAATCTGATGACCTTCGGCCACCAAACGCGAATCGATGACTTTGGTTTCCTGTTCAGAACAAAAGGGACAATACATGGTCACTCCAGGAAGGAAAACGAGCTGCGGCAAATTGTGCGCTTGACTTGTTGAGTCAGGCAGCCGCCGCTAAGCTATCAAAAAAACGCTCTGGTTAACAGTGATTGCGATGCGTAACACCAACAGCGTACTGCTGCTAGTCATATTTCTGCTACCTTCCTTTGCCACATTCGCTGACTGCAATGACTTAAGTGCGTTACATTGGCTGCTTGGCCAATGGCAACAACAAGGCGACGATAAAAACTATCAGGAAAATTGGTATCAGGTAAGTCCACATAGCTTTGAAGGTACAGCAGGCAGTGGCAGTCAGAATGCTGCTCAGCGGGAGGCGCTACGGATAGTGAATATGCAGGGGAAACTATTTTATCTGGCAAAAGTCAGCGAAAATCCACTGCCGATAGCCTTTTTGTTGCAACACTGTCATGCTGGCGAAGCCATATTTGTCAACGCCGGGCATGATTTTCCTCAGCGTCTTCACTACAAGAGGGTGCAGGACAAGCTGATAATAAGAGTCGAGTCGTTGCAGGGAAAAGGTTTCTCCCTGCAACTACACAAAAAATAGCTTAAAAGCCTACGCTGAGTTTATGTTCAACCCCTAGGGCCAGGTAACGTCGATCAGGGATATCTTGCTGCTCAATATTAGCGCCCCATACATACAACTTGGTTTGCTTACCTAAACGGTAGTCGACACCCAAGTTATAAGTACGGTCGTCTTCCATGGTTTGGGCCTGAGCGCGCAGTTCCCAATCCCCCCATCGGTGACTGTAACTGACTAAGCCCCCTTCACGACTTTCACCACCATCTGCCGGTTCTTGCTGCTGCAGCATCAGGCCCAACTTGCCGGCTCCTAACTTATAATGCAAAGAAGCACGCGTGACATCATAGCCTGCCACATCAAAATCCTGCGCCAGCGCTGCAAACAGATCGGCTTTTTTCAGCTCAGCATCACCATAAAACAATCCTGCCGATACCGCATCGTCACCTTCTGCCGACTTTTCAGCCTGATAACTTACCACCCCATAAAAACCGCCAAAGACCGGCGATGTGTAAGTGGCCACATCAGACAAACGGTTTTCTCCCTTCCAAATGGAGGCAATGTCACCCTCATAATGGTTGTATAGGTCTATCTTTCCTTGGGCCATCCACAATGCAGTAAAATTGCGCCCCAGGGTCAACTCTCCCAGGCGGCTGCGTAACCCAACATATTGAGGACGTTCGGTAAGGTTATCGACACCTTTTTCCCCGGTGATATCCACCTTCCATTCCAGACGATAAACAACCTGGATATCGTCCTCCAGCGCCACCTCACCTTTCACCCCAATCCAAGAGTTGTTGCTACGAATTTCCGAAAAGTTATCCTGCCCTTCATCGGCAGACTGCGCGTTGACATTCAACTTGGCATAAAACTGCCCCTGATGGTCCAACTCTGCGCTGGCCAAAGTGCTGAACATGCCTGCGGCAATCAGTATTGCGATGTTGTTTCTCTGCATTGCGTCTCTCTCCCGATATCCTGGTACCTGAGCACCTAGTATTCACAAATGCTGGCAAGGATAACCTATCACCTTGTTAACCAATGGCTTATGATCATACTAAGGTGTCAATAAACATGCTTTTTTATATCAACAAGGTTGCGGTATTGTTACAAATGCATCCCAGCTAAGTGGCCCACGCCGGGCATTCGTTAAGAAGGATTCACCATCATGGTTGACGTCAATAACCTGACCATCCGGGTTAAGTTCTCTATTCCTTTACTGATCATTGGCCTACTAGCCATTCTGGTTAGCGTTCTTAGCATCAATAGTGCGAGGCGACTTTCCAACGACGCCAATCTGCTGTCCTCCACCTTTATGAACGCCATAGATACCGGTTTAAATGCCGACCGCGACTTATATCAGGCGCTAACCGCCAGCCAAAGCTACGTCACCAAGCGGCATTTGCAGTTATCGGGCGCGGAGCAGGATCGCAAAGATTTTCAAGAAAATGCCCAGCAGGCGCAGGAGCGTATGAATCAAGTGCGTGCGATGGTGAAAGATTACCCACAAATAGGCGCTGCCATCGGTAACTTCGATCGGGATTATCAAACCTGGCTAAATGCCGCCAACCAGGTTTTCAGCCTGTCTGATGCAGGCAAAACCGCTGAGGCAGCCGAACATAACAGCACTGAGGTTATGGCCCATTTCGCACAACTCAGGGAACACTATGATGTTATGGGCGCCATGGTTAAGGAACTGGCAGATGATATTGCCAGCCAGGCCCAGAAATCTAATGCTGCCCAGCGCAACACTATGCTGATAGTAATTCTGCTGGTTATTGCCGCCAGTGCGATAAGCATCCTCTTTGGTCCCAAAATGGTCACCAACCGGGTAGAAGAGCTTAATCGCATGATTGCCACGATCAGCGAAGGTGAAGGGGATCTTAGAGGCAGACTGGACAGTTCAGGCAAAGACGAGTTGTCGCAACTGGCGGGTACCTTTAACGGCCTGATGCAAAAACTGCAGGACCTTATCAGAATGATTAAGGGCGATGCAGAAACCCTGGACTCATCCGTCAATAAGTTAAATCACTCTGCCGATGAGAGCCATAACATTTCTGGAGAGCAAAACTCTAACCTGGATCAAATTGCCACCGCCGTTAACGAGCTTAGCCACGCGGTACATGAGGTGGCCAGTAATTCACAAACCGCCTTAGCTGAAACTCGCGAAGCCAAAGAGAAAACCGGGCAGTCCGGGGTTGTGGTGGAAGAATCCGTCGCCAGCATCAGTAAATTATCCGGCTCAGTCAGTCACGCCAGCAGCGTGATCAGTAAGCTGGCCGAAGAGTCCAAAAATATCGCCCAGGTATTGGATGTTATCCGCGGCATTGCCGAACAAACCAACCTGCTGGCGCTAAATGCCGCTATCGAGGCCGCCCGGGCCGGCGAGCAAGGCCGGGGTTTTGCCGTAGTTGCAGACGAAGTAAGAACTCTGGCCAGTCGTACTCAACAATCAACCGCAGATATCCAGCGTATGATTGCGGGCCTTGAAAATGGCGTTAGTGAGGCAGTCAGTGCCATGAATGCTGGCACCAGCGAGGTCGACGGCGTGGTTGAAATGTCACAGCGAATCCAGTCTTCGCTCAATACAGTGGAACATGCGGTGAATCAAACTAATGATATGATTTACCAGATCGCCACTGCCACCGAAGAACAAAGCAAAGTGGTGGATGAGATCAACCGCAACATCACTATGCTTAACAGCCTGTCACAGAAAAATATGTCGGTGGTGGGTAACACCAAAGATGTGGCTGATGAAATTGCCAGTATGGCCAAGGGACTCAATGACAATGTAGGTCGCTTTAAAGTCTGAGTGCAGACATAAAAAAACGCAGCCAACTGGCTGCGTTTTTTATATCAAGCTGAATCCTGATTACGCGTAAACCGGGAAGGCTTCACACAAAGTAACCACTTCACCTTTGATACGCTCAATCACAGACTCATCGCCCATGTTGTCCAGCACATCACAAATCCAGCTAGCCACTTGCTTAGCCTGCTCTTCTTTAAAACCGCGACGCGTAATAGCAGGTGTGCCGATACGCAGGCCACTGGTAACAAAAGGAGAACGAGGATCATTAGGTACAGAGTTCTTGTTTACCGTGATGTTGGCACGACCAAGGGCAGCATCGGCATCTTTACCTGTGATGTCCTTGTCAATCAGATCCAACAGGAACAAATGGTTTTCAGTACCGTTAGAAACCACCTTGTAACCACGGTCCTGCATAACAGATACCATAGCTTTGGCGTTCACTATTACTTGCTGTTGGTAAGCTTTAAACTCTGGCTGCAGGGCTTCTTTGAAGGCCACCGCTTTGGCAGCAATCACGTGGCACAGAGGGCCGCCTTGATTGCCTGGGAATACTGAGCTGTTAAGCTTTTTGTAGATGTCTTCATCACCACAGGCAGACAGAATCAGACCACCACGAGGACCCGCCAGGGTTTTGTGCGTCGTCGTTGTTACCACATGCGCGTGAGGCAATGGGTTAGGATACAGACCTGCGGCAACTAAACCTGCAACGTGCGCCATATCCACCAGCAGGTAAGCACCTACTTTGTCAGCGATAGCGCGGAAACGGGACCAGTCCATAATGCCTGAGTAAGCAGAGAAACCGGCAATAATCATGCGCGGCTTATGCTCTAGTGCCAGCGCTTCAACCTGCGCGTAATCCACTTCACCTGTTTCTTCATTCAAACCATACTGAACCGAGTGATAGGTTTTGCCAGAGAAGCTCACCTTCGCACCATGTGTCAGGTGACCACCGTGTGCCAGGCTCATCCCCAACACCACATCGTTGGCTTCCAACAATGCCATAAACACGGCGCTGTTGGCTTGTGAACCCGAATGAGGCTGTACGTTGGCGTAATCGGCGCCGAACAGCTGCTTGGCACGTTCAATGGCCAAATCTTCTGCCACGTCTACATACTCACAACCACCGTAGTAACGCTTATGAGGGTAACCTTCGGCGTACTTGTTGGTCAGCTGAGAACCCTGCGCTTCCAGCACTCTGGGGCTACAGTAGTTTTCTGAGGCGATGAGCTCAATATGATGCTCTTGACGCTGAGTCTCATTCTGAATGGCCTGATACAGTTCAGGGTCGAAATCTTGGATATTCATGGCGCGTGAAAGCATCGTTTCTCCTCAGGGAATGGGGGCCATCGTTGGCCAAATCGGTCTGCGAAAAAAGAGGCCATATTCTAGCCATTTTGCCCAGGATGTACATAGGCTTGCGCCGATTGCCGCCGCCGTATATCTGATAACAATAAATTAACCACTGTAACGGCTTGATTGACCGGCTTTAAACCGCCAGCGTTACTGTTTAGAATAGCCGCCATCTTTAATCAGCAGAGTCTTGTACTTCCATGTCTCAATACGTTTATAGCATGCACCGGGTTGGCAAAGTTGTGCCACCTAAGCGTGAAATCCTGAAAAATATCTCTCTGAGCTTTTTCCCCGGCGCCAAGATCGGCGTATTAGGTTTGAACGGTGCAGGTAAATCTACCCTGCTGCGTATTATGGCCGGCATCGACAAGGACATTGAGGGCGAAGCCCGTCCACAACCTGGTATCAAAATCGGATACCTGCCACAGGAACCTCGTCTGGACGAAAGTAAAGATGTGCGCGGCAATATCGAAGAAGCGGTAGCCGATGTGGTTCATGCCCTGAAACGCCTGGATGAAGTTTACGCCGCCTATGCTGACGAAGATGCAGACTTCGACGCTCTGGCGAAAGAGCAAGGCGAACTTGAGGCCATTATTCAGGCTAAAGACGGCCACAACTTGGATCATGCTCTTGAGCGTGCAGCCGATGCCCTGCGCCTGCCCCCTTGGGATGCCGATGTGAGCAAACTGTCCGGTGGTGAGCGTCGCCGCGTAGCACTGTGCCGCCTGCTGTTAGAAAAACCCGACATGCTGCTGCTCGACGAACCAACCAACCACTTGGATGCCGAGTCCGTTGCCTGGCTGGAGCGCTTCCTGCACGACTATGAAGGCACAGTAGTAGCCATTACCCACGACCGTTACTTCCTGGATAATGTGGCCGGCTGGATCCTGGAGCTTGACCGTGGCTACGGTATTCCATGGGAAGGCAACTACTCCTCCTGGCTGGAACAAAAGGACCAACGTCTTGAGCAGGAAGAAAGAAGCGAGCAGGCCCGCCAGCGCTCCATTAAACAGGAACTGGAGTGGGTACGCAGCAATGCCAAAGGTCGCCAGGCCAAGAGCAAGGCCCGTATGGCCCGCTTTGAAGAACTGTCCAGCGGTGATTACCAAAAGCGTAATGAAACCAATGAGCTGTTTATTCCGCCCGGCGAGCGTTTAGGCGACAAGGTTATCGAAGTGAAAAACCTGCGTAAGTCTTATGGCGACCGGGTTCTGATTGATGACTTGAGCTTCACTATGCCCAAAGGCGCTATAGTCGGCATAATCGGCCCTAACGGCGCCGGTAAATCTACCCTGTTCCGTATGCTAAGCGGTATTGAACAACCGGATAGCGGCGAAATCGTTGTGGGCGAAACAGTTAAACTCACCAGTGTTGAGCAGTTCCGCGATCACCTCGATGGCGATAAGACCGTTTGGCAACAAGTGTCTAACGGTCAGGATATTCTGCGTATCGGCAGCTTTGAGATTAACAGCCGCGCCTATGTCAGCCGTTTTAACTTCAAAGGCAATGACCAGCAGAAGTTTGTTAAGGATCTGTCCGGTGGTGAGCGAAACCGTTTGCACTTAGCCGAGCTGTTAAAAGCCGGTGGTAACGTTTTGCTGCTTGATGAACCGACCAACGATTTGGACGTAGAAACCCTGCGTGCCTTAGAGAACGCCTTGTTGGAATTCCCCGGCTGTGCCATGGTGATCTCGCACGACCGTTGGTTCCTGGACCGTGTTGCCACGCATATTCTGGACTACCGTGACGAAGGTCAGGTGAATTTCTACGAAGGTAACTACACCGACTACGAAGCCTGGCTAAAAGAAAACTTTGGTAAGGACGTCGTAGAACCACATAGGTTGAAGTACAAGAAAATTTCAAAGTAAGGTTCTACGAATAGCGACAGGACGTCGCAGCTTTCCTGAAGGAAAGTACGCGATACCGGGTTCATCCTGGTATCGCTTCTTTAAGTCGCGCAGCAGGATGCCTAACGACCGATCAAGAAGCCCTAGCCACATAGGTTGAAGTACAAGAAAATTTCAAAGTAAGGTTCTACGAATAGCGACAGGACGTCGCAGCTCAAGATTGAATTTATACACAGTTTAAGCCGGGCATCTCCCGGCTTTTCTTTTCTCCACACGCCACTGTGCCTGCGGGCCTTGTGCTGCTTGGGCTAGCGCCAAAGGTTACAAAAAATTTTGTCCTTCACTCTTGGTTTTTTCACTATGAATCATACAATTAGCTTTAGGTTCAAGGTGTATTTTCAAGCATCTGAGACTATGCTTAATACATTGTGGCAAGGCCAAGTACGATGACAGCAGAAAACCGCCGTAAGTTTACCCGTATCGTTTTTTCTGCGCCCTGCGAATTACGTCAGGGGCAGCGGCAATGGCAATGCGGCTTGCTGGATATTTCCCTCAAAGGGGTATTAATTGAGTGTCCTGCTGATTTTGATGCCGATCTGAAGCAATCCATCCTGTTGGTGGTCAGTCTACCGGGAATGACCAGCAGTATTATGCTCGACGGCCAAATCAAACATGCCGACAACAAACAAATCGGTATCAAGATAAATATGATAGACATAGACAGCGCATCCAATCTGCGCCGTCTTATTGAACTGAACGTGGGGGACGACTCCCTGTTGAAAAGGGAGTTGGAAGCATTAGTTTCCCCCGAGTCAAAGCCTTAAAGGGCGTCTAATGCCTCCGCTAACCGCTTAACGCCGGTCACTTTCATACCTTGAATCGGTTGTTTGGGCATATTGGCTGCAGGCACTATCGCGCGGGTAAACCCATGCTTGGCCGCTTCGGCCAGTCGCTCAGCGCCATTAGGCACAGGGCGAATCTCCCCCGCTAACCCTACTTCGCCAAACACAATCAGCTCTCTTGGCAGCGCCTGATTACGAAAACTGGATATCATGGCCATCAGCAAGGCCAAGTCGGCACTGGTTTCGGCAACTTTTACCCCACCAACCACATTGACAAACACATCCTGGTCGTTCATCTGAATATTGCCGTGGCGATGTAAAACGGCCAGCAACATACCCAGCCGGTTTTGGTCCAAGCCCACAGCCAGACGGCGGGGGTTGGCCATCTGCGAGTAATCCACCAAGGCCTGAATTTCCACCAGCAAGGGGCGGGTGCCTTCCCATATCACCATGACCAGTGAGCCTGGCGAGGCTTCCTCTTCCCGACTTAAAAAAATCGCAGATGGATTGCTGACTTCCTTTAGCCCCTTGTCGGTCATGGCAAACACACCCAACTCGTTGACCGCACCGAAGCGGTTTTTATGTCCCCGCAACGTGCGAAAACGGCTATCCCCATCCCCTTCCAGCATCATAGAGCAGTCGATACAATGCTCCAGCACCTTAGGGCCCGCCAGACTGCCGTCTTTGGTCACATGTCCCACCATCAGCATGGCAATATGATGCTGCTTGGCAAAACGAGTCAGATAGGCTGCACTTTCCCTGACCTGAGAAACACTGCCTGGCGCGGATTGCACATCGGCTACATGCATTACCTGAATGGAGTCGATCACCATAAGCTGCGGCTTATGAGCAAGAGCAACATCGCATATGGTTTCGATGCTGGTCTCGGCCAATAGCTTTAGCTTATCGGTGGGCAACCCCAAACGGTGCGCACGCAATGCCACTTGCTGTAAAGATTCTTCCCCGGTGACATACAAGGCTTCCCGCGCATTGGCCAGATTGCACATGGTTTGCAGTAACAACGTACTCTTACCCGCACCTGGGGAGCCGCCGATCAGAATAGCCGAGCCAGGTACTACACCGCCGCCCAATACCCTATCCAGCTCTTTAAAACCGGAAGAAAAACGTGGTAGCGCCTGTAAATCAATGTTATTCAGGGTTTGAACCTGCGCTGAGGTTTGTCCTGCATAGCCGTGACGGCGTGCATCAGGACTAGATTTCGCCGCAGAGATGACAAACTCGGAAATGGTATTCCACGCCCCGCAATCATTGCATTGTCCCTGCCAGCGGGGGAATTCAGCACCGCAATCGGCACATACAAACGCGGTCTTTCGCTTAGCCATAGCGGCCCTCATCGATCAATAATGGCGCCAAGCATATCAGTTTTGTCTGGATAGCGAAGTTTGAACGAGGCTATCTACACAAAAAACCTTTTGGTCGACGCAAGGGTTATCACCGTGCCTTGGGGCGTTTCAACGTTAGCCACATAGCAGCGTCTTCCAGGCTAAAATCCTCCACAGCTTGACTTTTTTTGCTTGGACAGCTCATGGTTACACAAGTAAATTGCATATTTACCGATAAGATAAACAGGATATGTGGGCTCGGCACAGGCGATGACAACAGGAATAGAACAATATCAGGAACTTATTGAGCAACTAAAACCGGTTGTCAAAGAGCCAGCTTTTAATCAAATACTGTCTCAGGTAGCTGCCAATATCCCCCGCCCTAAACGCTTTCTGATCAAGATGGAACTCAAGCGCCAGGCCAAACCTTGCCAGCGAAGAATCGATCTGCGGGGTTCGGTAGACGGCGATTGTCATGCTTATGAACATGAAGGCCTGACACATTATCTGGATGACATCGCACAGGAGATGTTTGAACGTCAGGTGCGCTGTTTTGGCGGCTATACCATAGGGGTTTATGAAGCCGTGTGTAATACCGAAAACAACTTTCGGGTCATGCACAACAAGGAAAAAACAGAGACTGACATTCTTGCTGGCGATAGCGACAGCCAAGCTAACCTTCCGCTGGAAACCCGTTATTTAGCGCCGGTAATCAATTTTTCCGGTGTACGTCAACGCCGTGAAGAACGCATGAATTTTGTGGTATCGGTAGAGCTATTTACCGAATTGAAGGAGTCTGTTCATGCCACCAGCATAGATATCTCCGTCAGTGGTCTGAAAATCAAAGCCCCCAAGCGTTATATGTTCAAACCCGGTGAACGCCTTACCGTACATTTTCGCGGACTGGAGTTAGATTATGGCTTAAATCGCGGAGAGGGCGTGCATTACCTGCTCACCGACATTGATCGCAGCCGTGAAGAGCAACGCCTGTCGCTGAAACGTCTGTACGATCAGGAGCAAAAAGCCTTTGATGAGTTTCTGGAGAAGTTCATCCAGGGCAACAAGCGCCGTTACAAGGTGAATATGGACAACACCATAGATGCCATTGTCGCTAAGGGCTACGAGCAATACTACATTCCCCACTTTACTTCACTGCCTGTCTATATCAGTCAGCAGGAAGATCAGCTACAGCCGCAGTACCTGTTGTTTAACGACTGTAACCGGGAAATCTACCAATATTGGCTGGATGAAAACAATGCCCTGCGACTCGGTTACCTGTTCAGCCGTCAACGATTACAAAAGTTACTTAAGCTGCCTCCTGGTCAGCGGGAAATGACATTGTTTGTTTTCTCACACGTCACCCAGGGACGCTGTTATTTCTATTCGGCCAGTAGCGACGAGCTGGATGCTCACCCAGAGCTGAAAGGCGCATTTTTGGCCTATGGCTCACGTAAACTAAGTTGGCGGGTGTTTAAACTGCAACTGAGCGATATGCATCCGGAGCAATGTCATATTCCGTTGTCTCTGCCGGATGCGGTCAGTGAGATGGTACGACGGCAGAACCAGCCGCCCTCCCCCAGGCTGCAATCCAAACTGAAAAACCTGCGTTACATCGCCCTGGTGACGGATATCAGCAGTGAATGGGCGACGCAGGCCTACCAAAAACGCAAGCTGCACAAAGCGCTGTTGGCCAAATTACAGGTTTTTTGTCATCCCCGTAACCACGCACCGGTGCCCATCATTCCATTTCGCTTTAAATATCAGGAACTGCGCAGGGAAACGCGTTTTCTGCTGCGTACGCCAGTCAACCTGATGCATGAGGATATGAAATTAAACGGCGTATCAGAGGACTTCTCCGCCGGCGGACTGCGGATCGAACTGCAAAACCAGTTTCCTCTGGAAGTCGGCGCACAGTTAGAAATCAGCCTGCCAAAGTTGCAAAAGCTGACGCAAAAACATCACCTCAGTGACATTGTTTACCAGGTTGTGCATGTCAGCGCAGACCGAAACATCGTCCATTTAATGCTCGGTGACAGCAGTCATGAACTGCATGCCAAGGAATTTTTCCAGGAGCTGATAAAGAACAACAGACGTAGCCTGAAGCCCGTGCATGAACAGCAGGATATGGCAGGCATTGGTGAAGCGTTGCGTAATATCTATGCCGCCAACCCGCTTAATGTCGCCATATTTATCCGTAAAGACGGCGTGCAACTACTGCCAGACAGCATTGCGCATGTGCCCTCAGAACATAGCCTGAAACCCCTGTTGGCATATCGCGGTGATGAACAGCATTTGAACTTATACGCGCTGTATGCGGCAAGAATCGAAAGTCGCAACTTTATCGAGCAAACCCTTAAAAACATGCGCACCCATAACGTTCCCGCCGCATTTGAGCTGTTTATTGCTTTTAATCCGACATTGGGCAATATCCAGCAAGCGATTCAAGTTAAGCTGGTACAACAGTTCAATAACGATGCCCAACGACGTGAATTTATCAGTCTGGCTATGGGCAAAGGCCGCTTCTACGCGCTCAAGTTGTTCTTAACCAAAACGGGGAGGCCGGATATCAGCTTGTTGCACTCCGAGCTTACCTACGTGGGTGGCTATGCTGTGCACAAGGCCAAGCTACTGGAAGAACAATTATGGAATGTGGCGGCTGTGGTGGATATGCAGGATGTAACCGCCGAGATGATGTATCGCTATGGTTTTAACAAACATCATATCGAAGCGAATTATCAGGGTTCAGAGCGTAAGATGCGAAAGGATAACGAATAAATCGAGTTGCTTAAACCGCAAACAGACCACAAACAAAAAAGGCGTAATTTTTGGAATTACGCCCTTTTCTTGAGTAGGAGCCTTTGCCCTTTTTCGCCTTCACCACACGGGTGGTAAAAAGTTTACTGGTCACCAATGCTTTTAGCGCATTGTCATTAATTACACCGCGTTCATGTTGATGCGGCGTATCCTTGCTTCTTGCCATACTAACCTCCGCCATTGTAATGCGAGCTTATGCTCATCAGGAAAGGTAGACATTATACGCGGTATTTGGTTCCTTCTCATTCAATAAGAAACCCACTACATCCCCCCCTTAACTGACTTGAGGATCCTTATCTTCGCCCTTTAACCACTGGCTAACCTTAGGGAAGTGATCATCCAGGCAGGCTGAATGGGTAAGAATATTAATATGGTCATAGTCGTGCAGGTTACCATTGCGTTTACTCAGCAATGCCTGGGGCGCATCATGCATCCCCAGTTCAGCCATAAAACGCCGCATATCTCTGACATGACCCAAAGCATGATCCTTTTTACCTGTGATAAACCAGGTGGGAGGAAGGCGCAGTGTTTTAGCTGCCGCCTGATAATCAAAAGCATCAGAGGCATCAATCCAACGGCGCTGTCTGACCCATTTGGTTACATCCCGCCAGTTGGCATAAGTCTCATTGTCAGCCCCAAGGCCAATTTTTCTGGCTGGCAAGTAGCCATGAAAACCAGCCACCAGCGGAGATACCAGGCCCCACACCACATCCACTTTAAACCAACGTTCGAGGTTGTGTACTCTAACGCTTCGCTTACTGCCAAAAAATACCTGGCGCTCAACCAACTCAATCAGATGAGGATGGCGCAATAAGCAGGCCATCATTAATACCCCGCCCCAGGAGTGCGCCACCGTACAGAACTTGCCTTGATGTTGTTCAGCCACCCAGTGCATAGCGCGAGGCAAATCCTCGCTCAGGTAATGCCACTGGGTATGTTCATCACCCCGACCAATAGCCGGGCTACTTTGTCCGCGACCGCGTAAATCCAGAACATAAACGTTGAATCCCTGCCTGGCCAGATAGTTACCAAGGCCGCGACCTTTGTCGTTATAGAATATCCGGCCATTTTCAATGGAGCCATGCACCATCAACACCGCAGGTCCTTGTGGATGCGCATGATGCTGGATATGGCGAATATGCAGCTTATGATCGCCGCCATCCAGATACCTTGTATGGTGAATAAGCTCTGTGCTCATCGGTGTCTACTTAAGTAAATACAGCAGTTCATCCAGTCCACCGAAGCGAATCGCCGCGTCGGCTTTCTCTAACACCACGGGTTTGGCTTTGTATGCCACGCCGAGGCCCGCCGCCGACATCATGACTAAGTCATTAGCCCCGTCTCCCATGGCGATGGTTTGCTGAGGTTCAATACCATATTGTTGTGCCAGATCTTTTAAGGTTTGCGCCTTAACATTGGCATCAACGATAGCGCCGTCCACCAATCCAGTCAGCTTGCCATCAGCAATGCCTAACTTATTTGACACTGCCGCATCCAGTCCCAAACGCACTTTCAGATAATCAGCAAAATAGGTAAAGCCGCCCGACGCGATGGCAATCTTCCAGCCATGGGCCTTAAGCACCTTGACCAAGCGCTCCAATCCAGGCATCAGCGGCAAGCTGTCACGAACCTGCTGAAGGATCTTTTCATCGGCATCCTTTAAGCAACCAACACGCTGGGTCAAGCTTTGCGCAAAGTCTAATTTACCCTGCATAGCCAGCTCGGTCACTTCTGCAACCTCAGGTCCCACCCCGGCCAATGTGGCAATTTCATCAATACATTCCATCTGAATAACTGTGCTGTCCATATCCATCACCAGCAAACCAGGCTGATCCAGACGCGGTTGGCTTTGCAACAGATTGAGTTCAAGCTGTTGGGCAATAGCCAGTTGTTGCAGGGTACCTGACGGTAGCCCTTGCGGACAAACTCGTACCTGCATGGCAACGGCCAGGCCATCCAACTCATCAACAGTATGACACTTTGTGACACTGCCAATTTGCAACCAAGGCTTAAGGGCTGACTGGACAGACAACAACTTCTCCAATGTCAGCGCCTGTGCATTCACCACCATAACAGCGGGTTGCCAGTCAGGTGTTATCTGCGGCTCACTGCTCTGTCCTATGGAACACGCCATGCCACCCAATTGCTCGGCACTGAGGTTAGTGCAAACGCGACTCGCCTCCAGATGAAATAGCTGCAGTTCAGGAATAGCAAACAACTTAACGAGAAAAGCACTTGAGCAACGTTGTGCAGAGGTCAATTGTAATTCGGTCACTAGACTACCTTGGCGGGACTGGCGAAATAAGGCTCAGGATTCTTGCAGGCTTGCCCGCACAATTCAATAGTTAAACGCAGCTTAGCCGTTGTAGCATAATGACTCAGTCTGCACGACGGAGGACATATGCAACAAAATCAAACCTCAGCGTTAGCCGGTATTAAGGTATTGGATCTCAGCCGGGTCTTGGCTGGCCCCTGGGCGACTCAGATGCTGGCCGACTTCGGTGCTGAGGTGATAAAAATTGAGCCTCCCGGCAAAGGGGACGACACCCGTGGCTGGGGACCGCCCTTTATTCAGGGCCAACAGGGTTGTGATGCTGCGTATTTTCATACAGCCAACCGCAACAAGCATTCTGTGGCAATAGATTTCAGTAAACCCGAAGGCCAGGCACTAATACATAGGTTAGCCGCCCAATCTGATGTTGTAGTAGAGAATTTCAAGGTGGGTGGCCTGGCGAAGTACGGACTTGACTACAACAGCCTAAAAATCAGTAATCCTGGCTTGATTTATTGCTCTATTACCGGCTTTGGCCAGCAAGGACCTATGGCATCCCAACCAGGCTATGACTTTATGATCCAGGCCATGGGGGGGCTAATGAGCGTAACCGGTGAACCAGATGGCTCGCCCATGAAGGTGGGTGTGGCGCTGGCCGACATTCTCACCGGACTCTACGCCTGCAATGCGATTCAAGCGGCCCTGCTTTACCGTCATTCTACTGGCCTTGGGCAATATATTGACTTGGCGTTACTGGATGTACAAATAGCCTGCCTGGCTAACCAGGCCATGAACTATTTGACCACAGGTCAATCTCCAAACCGGTTCGGTAATGCCCACCCGAATATTGTGCCTTATCAAAGTTTCGCCACGGCCGACGGCCATATTATTCTGGCTGTCGGCAATGACCAGCAATTTGCCCGTTTTTGCAGCCTGCCAGGTTGTGAAGCACTGTTAGGCCAGCCGCAATATCTAACCAATGCGCAGCGGGTACAGCACAGAGAAACATTAGTGCCACTAGTGGCGGATATTTTACGCCAGCAAAGCAGCCAGTGGTGGCTGACGAATCTGGAAGCGCTTTCCATCCCATGCAGCCCTATCAATAACGTGGGAGAAGCATTTGCTAATCCACAAGTGCAGCACCGGCAGATGCAGCGGCAGTTCAGCGATAAAGACGGTCATACACAACCCTTTGTCGGTAATCCTATCCAGTTCAGTCAATCGCCGGTGCAATACCACAGCCCGCCACCGGCATTGGGGCAACACAGTGAACAGATTTTACGACAACGCCTGGGCTTAACTGGCGAGGAGTTGACCCACTTAGTCCACCTAGGGGTAATAAATGCCCCGGTGTCTGATTAACTGCCAAGCTTGCATTTAGCCAGTAATCCCCTATTGTAGCGGCTATGAATACTAAGCATCTTTTTCATATGGAGTGGGAGCTACCTAGCACCTACTCCATTTATAAACGTCTGGCCAACTTCGGCTTGGCGGTCATTGCAGCCA
Organism: Bowmanella pacifica; assembly: GCF_014645355.1. GTDB lineage: Bacteria > Pseudomonadota > Gammaproteobacteria > Enterobacterales > Alteromonadaceae > Bowmanella > Bowmanella pacifica. The sequence goes on from NZ_BMLS01000007.1 coordinate 128,872, forward strand.
TTATTGGTATCAACATCTGGTTATCCAGTGTCGATCAGGATCAGCATATTCTGGCAGCCCAGGCGGACCAGTTAGGCAATAGCCTGGTTTCTCATAGTGCCAAACTCGCAGCGACCTTGATGCAGGACGAAGATATCAGCGCAGTGCAGCGCACGTTACAACAGTTAGTGGAAGATAATCATGTGCTCAATGCCACCATGCATAATGACAAAGGTGAGTTGATGTACGAAGCGGGTGATCCACTGGATCTGGTGACGCAATTTAAGACCCAGGTACAAAATCAACCTATGGTCTATGTAAAAGAAGTTTTTAATGACGACCAGTTAATTGGCTATATACGTCTGATTATGGACAGACAAGCCATTATGCAATACCAAACTCAGGTCCAAGATCATCGTCGTCAGCAAACCTACGCGCTATTGCTGTTGGCTTTCGCTATCGGTGTATTGGTGACCCGGGCTTTCTATAAGGTCCGTTATCGCAAACTTTCTGTGGATGTAGAAACTACACGTTCAGTTGCCGAGTTTAAATAACCTTTGCACATTGTTATCCGTTTGCCTTTCCACGCTGAGGCTGTCCATCCCGAGTAAATCCGCCAGGCAGTCACGAACCTGCTCCAGATATACTGGGCTGTTGCGCAGCCCCTGACGGCCCATTATTGGCATATCCGGGCTGTCAGTCTCAAGAACAATCCCTTCCAGGGGTAATTGACGCACCGTATCACGGGTTTTCACTGCTCTGGGGTAGGTTATGGTGCCCCCAATACCCAGTTTAAATCCCATATCCAGGTAATGCTGCGCTTGCTGCAGACTGCCAGAGAAAGCATGGAGCACACCGCCCTGGTCAAATTTGGTTGCTTTCAGGCAATGCATAATACGGTGATGGGACTTTCGATGGTGCACGATAGCTGGCAGCTTATACTGCTTAGCTAACTCAAGCTGAGTGCAGAAAAGCTTCTCCTGTAATGACGGGTCCACATCAATCGCCAGGTCAATGCCTATCTCACCAACCGCTACCACCGCGCTTCGATGTTGCTGCAACAAGGAGTCCAGTAAGGCCAGGTTCTCGGGTTGGTAATCGGTAAGAAAATGAGGGTGTAACCCTAGGGCAAAATGCAAAGCCGGCGTGCGCTGACACAAACGAATCAATGCTGGCCACTGCGCAGCACTGACACCGGGAATGATAAAGTCCGAGACTCCTTTGCTGACGGCCAAGTCAATCTGAGCCTGCCTGTCGGCATCAAAAGCGGCAAAATCCAGATGGCAATGACTGTCTATCATTTTACTTACCCTGACTGGCCTGCCCTCTGAGTGACAAGCATCCCATTAAGGCATCAAGCGTTCAATTGTCCAGGACTGATCAGATTGACGGCGATAGACAAAACGGTCATGCAAGCGATGCTCACCACCTTGCCAAAACTCTATTTCATGCGGCACAACCCGATACCCTCCCCAGAAACTAGGCAGAGGAACTTCGCCCTTGGCAAACTTGTCTTTCACTTCAGCAAATTTACTCATCAGCAGCTGACGCGTGGATACCGGCCGACTTTGCTCCGACGCCCATGCGGCTAACTGACTTTCGCGGGGACGGGACAGGAAATATTTACTGACTTCTAAGGTCGACAAAGGCTCAACCACACCGCACACCTTGACCTGACGTTCAATAAGATGCCAGGGAAAATGCAACGAAATACGAGGATTGGATTTAAGCTCGGCAGCTTTCCGACTGCCTAGGTTGGTATAAAAGATAAAGCCCTTGGGACTCACATCCTTTAGCAACACAATGCGTTGCGAAGGTTGCCCCGCGCTATCCACTGTCGCCACTGTCATCGCGGTTGGATCTGGCAGGCCGGTAGCTATAATTTCTTTCAGCCAGGCTTCAAATTGTACAAAGGGGTCATCGTTCAGATCTTTTCTGTCCAATCCGCCCCGGCTGTATTCACGACGAATATCGGCTAATTTATCCAGCATGCACTTCCCCTCTGTAGCACATAGGTATACCGCGCCGGGGAACTGGCCCACCTGGCGCAGGCCACCTGTTCGACTAGTTAGTCATTTTCACCGTAGCCTAAGCTGCGCAGTGCTCTCTCGTCATCGGCCCAGCCAGACTTGACCTTCACCCAGAGTTCCAGAAACACTTTATTATCGAACAAACGCTCCATATCCTGACGCGCTTCCTGACCAATGGTTTTAAGGCGTTGTCCGCCCTTACCTATGACCATGGCTTTCTGACTGTCTCGCTCAACCAAGATCAGACCATTAATCTGATAGATGCCATTGTCAGACAACTTAAACTGCTCGATTTCCACCGTGACCGAATAAGGTAGCTCGTCACCGGTGAAACGCATAAGTTTTTCTCGGATGATCTCTGCCGCCATAAAACGTGATGAGCGATCCGTAACATATTCTTCCGGGAAATAAAATTCCGACTCGGGCAGGCTTTGGTGAACCAGCTCACGCAGTCTGTCCAAGTTACTGCCTTGCTTTGCCGAAATCGGTATCACATGCTCAAACTTATGTTGGCTGCCTAACCATTGCAGATGGGGTAGCAGGGCCTCTCGGTCTTTGATTTGATCAATTTTGTTGACCAAGAGCCAGCATTCCAGCCCGGACTCCTTGACCTTACTCAAGACCATCTCATCGTCTTCGGTCCAGCGTGTTCCTTCCACCACAAAGAGCACTAACCCCACATCAGCCAAAGAGCTTGAGGCTGCACGGTTCATCAAGCGATTGATGGCGCGTTTCTCTTCACGGTGTAAACCTGGCGTATCTACATAAATGGCCTGGTAATCACCCTCGGTGTCAATGCCTACTATACGATGTCGGGTGGTCTGTGGCTTACGTGACGTAATGCTGACTTTCTGTCCCAACAACTTGTTAAGTAAGGTAGATTTACCAACATTAGGCCGCCCTACAATGGCCACCATGCCGCAATAGGTTGAATGTTCAGAGTGCATGGTTCAATTTCTCCAGTACCAACTTGGCGGCCTGTTGTTCAGCGCGACGGCGGCTGTTGCCTTTAGCCTGTATAGGTTCGAGCAGTTCAACTACCCGACATTCCACCACAAAGGTCTGATCATGGGACTTACCTTTCACATCTACCACTTCGTACTCAGGCAGTGGCTGCTTGCGGCCTTGCAGGTACTCCTGCAAGCGCGTCTTATGATCTTTGGGGTGAACATTAGGATCCAGTTGCTCAATACGGCTGGCGTACCAGGTTAGGATCAGCTTGTTGACGGTATCTAATCCAGCTTCGAGGAATATCGCGCCAATAATGGCTTCCATCGCATCGGATAGAATAGAGTCACGACGGTAACCGCCACTTTTGAGCTCACCTGGGCCTAATTTTAGCAATTCGCCCAGCTCAAACTCCCGTGCCAATTCTGCCAGCGTATCCCCCTTTACTAAAGTGGCACGCATACGGGTTAGCTTACCTTCCGGCTGCTCGGGGAAGCGCAGATACAACGCCCTGGCAATCACCATGCCCAGCACAGAATCACCGAGATATTCCAGGCGCTCATTATGCTGTTTGGCAGCACTGCGGTGCGTTAACGCCAGCTCAAGTCCGCTTATGTCCTTAAATTGATAACCCAGTTTCCTTGTCAGGCTCTTATAAGGATCCAGCATCTAGTGGATACCACCTACACGAGAGAAACGCACACCGGTTGGGATCCAACCAGGAACCCAACTGCTTGGCTCACGATCAAATTCAAAACTTATCCAGATAGCCACGGCCTTGCCCACCAGATTTTCATCCGGCACAAATCCCCAGTAGCGGCTATCACGGCTGTTGTCACGGTTATCCCCTAACACCATATATTGGCCTTCTGGCACCAGGAACTCTCCGGCAGCGGTACCTGGCTGTTGGTAGTACATCTGAGGATGAGGCGGCACGGCAGGATTACGCAGAATCTGATGGCTCACCTCTCCGAGTTTTTCGGTAAAGCGCTCAAGGGGCACTAGATCCTGAAAGAACTCACCCCGTTGCTCAAACGTCAGCTCCACCGGCTTTAACGGTGGGCATTGTGGTGTGGCAGTGACATCACAAGCCGGTTTAATAAACACCTGCTTATTTTTGTATACCACTGTATCGCCAGGCAGGCCAACCACACGCTTGATAAAGTCAATATTAGGATCTTCGGGGTATTTAAACACCACAATATCACCGCGTTCTGGCTCACCTACTTCCAGAAACTTATTACGGGCGACAGGATCTTTGAGGCCGTAAGTAAACTTCTCCACCAGAATAAAGTCCCCAACCAGCAGGGTGGGCATCATTGAACCGGATGGAATTTGGAAGGGTTCATATAAAAATGAACGTAATACCAAAACAAAGGCAATAACCGGAAATATCTGCTTTGCGGTATCCACCAGATAAGGCTCTGGCGCTATCTTTTGCAGTGTCTCGTCATCCAGATTGGTGCCACCGTTACTGGCTTTGGCCAATGCCATCTTTTCTTTACGCTTAGGCGCCCATAACAGGGCATCAGCCAGCCAAATCAAACCTGATGCCAGGGTGATAAAAACTAGCCCTATGGAGAAATAATTTGCCATTTACTTTCCTACTTTCAGTACGGCCAAGAAGGCATCTTGCGGCAGTTCCACGTTGCCAACCTGCTTCATCCGTTTCTTACCCTCTTTCTGCTTCTGAAGCAGCTTTTTCTTACGACTTACGTCACCACCATAACACTTGGCAATAACGTTCTTACGCAATTGCTTCACCGTGCTACGTGCGATGACATGGTTGCCGATAGCCGCCTGAATGGCAATATCAAACATCTGTCTTGGAATCAGCTCACGCAGCTTCTCAACCAACTCCCGACCTCGGTATTGTGAATTCTCGCGGTGAGTGATCACTGCCAGGGCATCAACTCGCTCGCCGTTGACCAAGATATCCAAGCGCACCATATCGGCCGTTTGGAAACGTTTAAAGTTGTAATCCAGGGAAGCAAAACCACGACTGGTTGACTTCAGACGGTCAAAAAAGTCCATCACCACTTCGGCCATGGGCAACTCATAAGTTACCGCCACCTGGTTACCGTGATAGGTCATATTGGTTTGTACACCACGCTTTTCGATACACAAGGTGATGACATTACCCAAGTAATCCTTGGGAACCAGAATATTGGCTTCAACAATAGGTTCGTGAATCTCGGCAATATCATTAACCGCCGGCAGTTTTGATGGGTTATCAACCTGAACAGTCTGCCCTTTGGTTGTCACCACTTCGTACACTACCGTTGGGGCTGTGGTGATCAGGTCCAGATCGTATTCACGCTCCAGTCGCTCCTGAATAATCTCCATGTGTAGCATGCCAAGGAAACCAATGCGGAATCCAAAGCCCAGCGCACTGGAGTTTTCCGGCTCGAAGAACAAAGAAGCATCATTCAGACTCAGCTTCGCCAACGCGTCACGGAAGTCTTCGTAGTCATCAGAACTGATGGGAAACATACCGGCATAGACTTGCGGCTTCACTTTCTTAAAGCCAGGTAACGCCTTATCAGCTGGTTGCTTAGCCAGAGTAATAGTATCCCCTACCGGGGCACCATGGATCTCTTTAATGCCGGCAATAACAAAGCCAACCTCGCCGGTACGCAATACGCCGGTATCTGTCGCTTTAGGGGTGAAAATACCAATCTTGTCGATTTGATGAACCTGTCCGTTAGACATGATCTTAATTTTATCACCGGCTTTAAGCTCACCATGCATGACGCGCACCAGAGACACGACCCCTTGATAGTTGTCGAACCAGGAGTCAACAATCAATGCCTGCAGAGGGCCCTCGGTATTACCAACCGGAGGAGGTACCTGCTTAACAATAACTTCCAGCACGTCGTCGATGCCAATACCCGTTTTGGCAGAGCAACGCACGGCATTCATCGCATCGATACCCACAATATCTTCAATCTCGGCCGCCACACGATCAGGTTCGGCCTGAGGCAAATCGATCTTGTTCAGGATTGGCACCACTTCCAGATCCATTTCGATGGCGGTGTAACAGTTTGCCAGGGTTTGGGCTTCTACGCCCTGCCCAGCATCCACCACCAGCAGCGCCCCTTCACAGGCAGCCAGGGAGCGTGACACTTCATAAGAAAAGTCTACGTGTCCGGGGGTATCGATGAAATTCAGTTGATAGGTCTCACCGTCTTTGGCCTTATAGTTAAGGGTAACGCTCTGCGCTTTAATGGTAATGCCACGCTCACGCTCCAGATCCATCGAATCAAGAACCTGAGCAGCCATTTCCCGGTCGCTCAGACCGCCGCAATGCTGAATAAGGCGATCGGAAAGAGTGGATTTACCGTGGTCAATGTGGGCGATAATACTGAAATTGCGGATATGCTTGAGCTGCATGGTAATGTCTGACATTCCTACTTAAGGCCAAAAAACTGAACTATTGCAATAAGGCGGCGATTTTACCGTTTTATTGCGCGCTTTGCGATCTTGTTATGGTATGCACTCAAACTGGCGGAAAAGCCGGGGATAAATAACGGCGGGCAGGTTAGTGATCGGTGACTTCAACCACATCCAGCGTCTGACCATGATAGGGAAGTAACTCCAGCAAACGTGGCTGATACTGCGAACGCTTCGCACTTTGCAGGTAACGCTTTATCTGCCAAAAGCTCAGGGCAGTAAATATAGCAGCCAGAAGCACACTCCAAAGTTCGTGCTGTAACCCAACAGCAGGTAAAAACGCGCTGCCCAGCAAGACACTGGCCATCAATACCAACAACGGCAGTAGATACATCAACGCCGAGGCACCCAACAAGTCCTCTTCCGGGATCCCAAGTTTGACTTGCTGACCGATAGTCGCGGGTTTAGTACAACGAAAAATCAATAACTGACTCTTTGGTGACAGTCCCCTAGCGACAGCACCGGTACCACAATCCTGATTAACGCTGCAGCCCCCACAGGTAGTCTTTATCTGAGTTTCAACCCAAATGTGATCTTGATCGACCGCTTTGATAACACCTAGCTCTTCAATCACTGCGGTGTCTCGATATATTGCACAGAGTTGGCGATGGCATTGGCTGTTTGCGGTGGCAATTTGCCAACCACGGTAATCTCCAGAGCACCTTTTTGTAAGGACAGCAGGGTGTTTGCACCATATTTCAGCCAGCCGTTTTCAGACGAGCCTGGTTGCACCGCTTGCAGATATAAAGAAACGTCGATAAGACCGTCGCTAAACATGACGTAATCCACCATCTGCCCCGTCATTGGCAATCTATGCATATCACGACGCACTTCAACCATACCAACCGGCAGCCAGTTTACTTTCCAATTCCCTGGAACCGGATCAGTCTCATTGAGATGCAAGGTCTCAGGCATTTTGTCTTCTTCAATCCGCAAGAAATACTCATCAGGCTCAGGCGTAACATGCAATGAGGTTACCTGCACCTGTTCCAGCGGTTCCCCTTGTAGATTCATCATATCCAGTTTCAACAACAAACCGCTGTCTTGGTCGAGCCATAAGTTATAGCCATAACGACTGCGATCTTTACTGATGATACGAATCTGCTGGGCAGAGCGTCCAGCCACGCGACTGCGACCCACCACAACAAAATCGTAACTCTCTTCAAGAAGCTTTGGTTGACGGAATAAAGTAACCGGCAGCGGTCCATTTATGGAAGTTGAACGTATAGAATATGCAGGTACATTAGGCTCGAAATAGCTGACCAGGTCTCCGATGCGGACGATTTCCCTACCGGGGCCGTTTTGCAAACTAAGATGTTCGACTTCTATGCCGTTCTGAACAGCATGACGCCAAAGATAAGGTTCAAACCCACCATTAGGCTGAACCAATACGAAGGACACTTGATAATTGAGTTGCTTAAGCGCCGATGCCATTTTATCCATCCAGGCTTGGGCGCTATCGTCAGGTTGGGCTACGACCGAAAAACAACAAAAAACTGCGCACCACCACCATCGCCGCATATTACTTCTGCTGCGGCTCTGGTTGTGCGGGGTGCTCGCTAACCTCACTATGCTGGCTGGCTTTCAAACGCATTTGTCTTTCATGATCTGTCAGGTAGGCATTTATACGGCGCTTTTGCTCAAGCGCATCCGTCTGTGGCAAAGGGCGGGTCTGCTCTAAACTCACCGGTGACAAACCACCTTGCTGCATACCTGGAATGGCCAAGGCTGGCGCTGAGCTAAATGGCTGCTCAGGCTTAGGCTGATTAAACTGCTGAACCCCTAAAATCATGGCTACCGCCACCGATGCGGCCAGGGCAAATTGGCCCCCTTGACGAACAAAAGGGATCACATGGCCAATCACCGGCAGGTCACGTAAACCTTTGCGCGGGGCCAGAATGGTCGGTTCGTTTTCAAGCGCTGCAGATACTTTGCTACTTATATCAAAGTCTAATTGGGGAGGCAGTTCTTTTCGCAAGCCATCACGAATCAAATGATAGCTGCGCCATTTATCGACCAGTTCCCGCTCGGTTTGGTCATCCAATGCCAGTCCCTCTAAGGACTGTTCACCGTCTACCAAGGCCGAGAGGTTTTCTAGTTTTTGCTGCTTCATTAAACAAAGTTCCTGAGTAACGTGGCACTTAACTTCAGTGTCAGCTATTTCTGTAACAGGGGTTGAATCACTTTATCGATAGCTTCCCGCGCTCTGAAGATACGTGATCGCACAGTACCCACAGGGCAGTCCATCACAGTAGCAATCTCTTCATAGCTTAGCCCTTCCAACTCACGTAGGGTAATAGCCATACGTAAATCTTCGGGCAGCTTATCGACAGTGTCAAACAACAACTTTTCCATCTGCTCTGACATCAGCTTACGCTCTGGAGAAGCATTCTCCTTAAGCGCGTCACTGCCGTCATAAAAATCGGCTTCCTCTGCATCCACATCATTAGCCGGTGGCTTCCTGCCTTGTGCCACCAAATAATTCTTCGCGCTGTTTACCGCGATCCGATACAACCATGTATAAAAGGCACTTTCACCGCGAAAACTGGGTAACGCTCTGTAAGCCTTAATAAAGGCTTCTTGCGTCACATCTGCAACATCTCCGCTGTTCTTAACGTATCGGGACACTAAGTGGGCAACCTTATGCTGGTACTTAATGACCAAAAAATTAAACGCGTTTTTGTCGCCCTGTTGTACTTTCTCAACCAATTGTTGATCTGTAAATTGCTCGCTCATCCGAGCCACATCCCCTTTTGAACCGCTTTTCTGATGCTCTTGGCTCTCGCAAGCACCTAAATAGACTGTCAGTCTGAAAAAAAGTTCGAAATTATTTCAAGCTTATGAAATGTTTTTGCAAAGTGTACGCTAAATCAACTTTCCAAGCCCATCACAAGCGCCGAGAGAACAGTCTGAACCACACGGGAATTCATACTAAACCAATAAGATAGTATCATGCCCAAATGAAATAGAACCTGAACAGTTTACCCCATGCATCAAGCGGTTGAACATCAATGTGATCTTTTAATCATCGGCAGCGGCGCAGCTGGTCTCAGCCTGGCCCTGAAAATGGCCCAAAAGTGCCGCATCATAGTGCTAAGCAAAAGCGGCATTAGTGAAGGCTCAACTATGTATGCCCAAGGCGGCATTGCCGCCGTTTTCGATGAAACCGATTCCATTGACTCCCATGTGGAAGACACCATGGTCGCTGGCGCAGGCCTATGCGACCGGGCCGCCGTTGAATTTACGGCGGGAAATGCCAAGCAAGCCATGGAATGGTTGATTAACTTCGGCGTTCCCTTTGATCAGGAAACCGATGCTCATGGTGAAGCGCGCTTTCACTTGACGCGGGAAGGCGGGCATAGCCACCGACGCATTCTGCATGCTGCCGATGCAACCGGGAAAGCCGTGCAAACAACCTTGATTGATGCGGTACGCAGTCATCCAAATATTGAAGTGCTTGAACGATACAATGCGGTCGATCTGATTCGTAGCCGACGCTCTCCTAACAAGGTACTTGGTGCTTACGCCTGGAACCGTAACCTTGAGCATGTTGAGGTGGTCAGAAGCCGCTTCGTTGCGTTAGCAACCGGCGGCGCCAGCAAAGTCTATCAGTACACTTCCAATCCGGATGTCTCCAGTGGTGATGGCATTGCCATGGCTTGGCGCGCGGGATGCAGGGTCGCCAACATGGAATTCAACCAGTTTCACCCAACCTGCCTGTATCATCCACAGGCCAGAAACTTTCTGATCACCGAAGCGCTACGTGGTGAAGGGGCTTATTTAACCCATGCCGATGGCACCCGTTTTATGCACAAGTTCCACGAACTTGCTGAGCTTGCACCGCGCGATGTTGTGGCTAGGGCCATCGATTATGAAATGAAGCGTCTGGGTGCCGATTGCATGTACCTGGATATCCGCCACAAGCCTGCGGATTTTATTATCAAGCATTTCCCCACTATCTATCGAAAGTGCCGCTCACTTGGCATTGATATTACCCGGGATCCCATTCCTATCGTCCCGGCCGCCCATTACAGCTGCGGCGGAGTGATGACAGACTTCGATGCCCGCACCGACCTAGACAATCTCTACGCAATAGGCGAAGTGGCTTATACCGGCCTGCACGGCGCCAATCGCATGGCCAGCAACTCCTTACTGGAATGCGTGGTATTTGCCAGAGCGGCGGCCACACACATTATGGCCAGACTGGAACAAGAGGACGAAAAGGAAGCGATTTCGCCCTGGGATGAAAGCCAGGTGAGCAACTCCGACGAGGAGGTTGTGATTCAGCATAACTGGCATGAGTTAAGGCTTTTTATGTGGGACTATGTGGGTATAGTACGCACGAACAAGCGACTTGAGCGCGCGTTACGCAGGATTGAGCTGCTGAAACAAGAAATCGATGAGTATTACAGTAACTTCAGGGTTAGTAATAACTTGCTGGAATTACGTAACTTGGTGACGGTTTCTGAATTAATTGTCAGATGTGCGATGCAAAGAAAAGAAAGCCGCGGCCTACACTACAATCTGGATTACCCGGATTTGCAGGACGCCCCCCAACCTTCCGTGCTATACCCGCAGCGCTATCCCTCCAGATAGCGCTGCCAGCCGCCATAAATTAATTTAATGGCGCCAGTGGGAAGCGCTGATATTTGCCACTAAGATGCAAATCGTGACCATCTGCCGAGCCTAAGGTAAAACTGCCCTTATCCGGCTCTGGCTGATGGTGAAAGCTGACATCACAGGGTAAAAATACCGGTTTGCGAAAGCTCACACTCAGCTCAAATGCCTCTCCCACTATGGGCGCTAGTGCAGTAATGCAGCGCGCCTTACTCCACATACCGTGAATAATCTGAGACTTAAAACCAAAGAAACGTGCAGACCAGGGATACAAGTGAATCGGGTTGTAATCACCAGACACCTTGGCATATTGGCGACCTAAATTAGCATCTAAATGCCATTGTTCGCCACAGGGCAGATTTGCCGACGCGGAAGGTAAGCTGCGTTTTGGCAAATCACCATGACGAACCAAGCTGACACTTCGGCCTTGCCAAACCATCTCTTCACCAACCTGAATATCGGTTAACAGTGAAAACTGCCAGCCCAACCTATGGCGGCGAAGCTTGTCAAAACGGCAACTAATGGAAAGTTTTTCATGGCGCCCCACGGCACGATACTGGCGAATATGGTTTTCCATATGCACCAGTCCCATCACCTTAAACGGAAAACCTTTGTCCAGCAGCAATCCCAAATGCAGCGGCAACGCCAGGCAATGCAACCACCCCGGATGCACGCTCTCTTGCCGCCAGGCCAGCAACCCATGGTATTCATCCAGCTTGTCAGAACAGGCACTTATGCCATCACATCGCAGTACCAACTCAGGTAACTGCGGCGCCGGTGCTTGCTGACCAGATTTGACTGCTGCACGCAACAGCATGGCAGGGACTTTAGGCAAAGATTCCGGGGTAAACTGTCTAATATTCATCAATTGCCCTCCAAACTGGATGGGTGACCTAAGCTGAGTATACGACATAGACGTCGATAATCGGCCACAGAAACTGCATCACGAAATATACACAGGTACTGTCGCTGGCGATGATCCAGCGCATCCTGAAGAGAAACAAACAACAGCCAGGCAGTTACCCTGCTATCTGCGGTGACTTGCATGGGGGAACTTTGGCCATCCAGCCATTGCCACTTTCCATCCTCACTCAAATTTACCACACCTGTAGGTTGTGGTTTTCTAAGCTGACGATAAAGCATCAATCCGAGCAACGCAGCCAATAACAACTGCCAAACCGTTTGCCAGGGTAGAACGTGCGGCTGCCAACACCACACCGATCCGATGAGCAGTACATACAGCGCAATCAACATACACCTTTGGTAGGTTGACCGTCCTATCTCAATTCTATGCTTTAACACGGCTCACTATGGTCTCCACCATGGCCGCCAGCATTGGATCTTCGCATTGCTGATGGCCCATTACCCAAGCAAAAAGATCCGGATCGTCACAGGTTAGAAGTCGTTCAAAGGTTTCTTTGTCTTCGTCCGTTAACTCACTGAACACTTCATCAAAGAAGGGTTGAAACAAGACATCCAATTCAAGCATGCCACGCCGACACGCCCAGCGGATCCGATTAACTCTCTGCGTTGTAAACATCCAGCCCTCTTTGAAACAACCTGTGGTAAGGCCAGTATATTAACTCAATTCAACAAACTGATCTTGTTTCAGTTTAGCTTAAACCCCATGATCGGAACTTAGTTAACTTAAGCAGGACATTTATGTCATCGACTCTCCAGACAATATCCCATGCAGATGCACTGCCTGATGACTATCTGGTCACATTGCCTCAGCTTAGTGACATTCAAGTTGGTGGAGAGGAGCGGCTAAAATATTTACAAGGCCAACTCACCAACGACCTTAACACACAGTCTGCGGGCAAGCTTATGCGCGCTTGCCATTGCGATGCCAAGGGCAAGACCTGGGCGTTGTATCAACTGTTGGCATTAACGGATAGCCAATTGCTATTGGGTGATACCGCCGCTATAGAAAAATCGCTACCTGAGCTGAAAAAATACGCCGTGTTTTCCAAGGTTGACTGGCATACGAGTGAGCGTGTGTGGTTTGGCGGCGCGGGCCCTTATTTGGAAGCCTGGCTACAGAACATTGCAGGCCAGCTTCCTGCAGAAGATCTGACCTATACCCAAACCGGTGGCATGTTGGTGGTACGTTACGACAGTCCTACACTTCGTTATCTGATAGGCTTGGATGAGCAGATGGCTGCGCAATTACTGACACATATGCAGCCTTATCACCATTGCCACAGTTTATGGCAAATGCTGGATATTCAGGCGGGTTTTCCCAGCTTAGCCACGCAAACTAGCTGTGAGTTTGTCCCTCAGATGCTGAACATGCAGGCGCTGGATGCTATCAGCTTTACCAAAGGCTGCTATATGGGGCAGGAAACCGTCGCCCGCACCCGTTACCTAGGCAAAAACAAACGTGCCAGCTACATACTGCGAGCAAAGGTTGGCATACAGATGGCCCCCGGTGATGACCTGGAAGTACAGCTTGAGGAAAACTGGCGTCGCGGTGGGACTGTGTTAAGCTGTGCCACCTTAAGCGAGGAAACCTGGTTGATGGCTATTTTGCCAAATGACACACAGCAAGGCGCTCTGCTGCGCAGCAAGGCACAACCCGATGTCGTCTTCGAGGTTCAGCCCCTACCCTATTCACTTGAAAATAAAGGCTAGTTATCCATGCAAATCGCACCAAACAAAGTCGTGACCATGCACTACACTGTCAGCACTAAAGAAGACGTTCAAATCGACTCTTCACGCGATGGTAACCCCATGAGCTTTCTGCACGGACAACATTTTTTAATCAAAGGCCTGGAAGACGCCCTGGTAGGTAAAGTTGCAGGCGATAAGTTTGTCGCCGAAGTGGCCCCTGAAAATGCTTACGGCGAACGCCATGACGAACTGATTCAACTGGTACCCAAGTCTATGTTTGAAGGCATGGATGTAGAAGTTGGCATGCAGTTTCGTGCGACCACTGATGATGGTGATCAATCAGTGATGATCATTGATATTACCGACGATGAAGTTGTCGTCGACGGCAACCACCCACTGTCCGGCGTTACCCTGAAATTCGATGTTGAAGTCCTGGCTGTGCGAGACGCCACGGAAGAGGAATTAGCCCATGGCCATGTGCATGGTGAAGGCGGCTGCGGCCACGAGCATTAATGCTTAAGGCTAACGCCTTAATATTAAAGAAAAAAAGCCGGGCATTGCCCGGCTTTTTTGCATTATTCTGCGGCTTGTGGACGCATATGTGGGAACAGTATTACGTCTTTAATACTGGGGCTGTCGGTAAACAACATGACCAGACGATCGATACCGATTCCCTCGCCTGCCGTAGGTGGCAAACCGTATTCCAGCGCGCGAATGTAGTCATCATCATAGTGCATGGCTTCATCATCACCGGCTTCCTTCTCTTCCACCTGCTTGCGGAAGCGGGCGGCTTGATCTTCGGCATCATTCAGCTCTGAGAAACCATTCGCTAATTCACGGCCGCCAACGAAGAACTCAAAGCGGTCGGTAATGAATGGATTATTGTCATTACGACGCGCCAACGGCGACACTTCCCAGGGGTACTCAGTAATAAAGGTCGGCTGATCCAATTGCTCTTCAGCGGTAGCTTCAAAAATTTCGCACAAGTATTTACCCGCACCCCAGATACCATCCACGTCCGGCTCTTTGATGTGCAGCTTCTTCGCCATGGCCTTCATGGCATCCAGATTATTCTCCGGATCGCGGATAGCGGCTTCATCGGCTTCTGGCCAATACTTCAGAATCGCATCACCCATGCTCAGACGGGTAAAAGGCTGAGCGAAATCATAACGTTTTTCCTGCAGCACATTACCATCTGCATCACGCAGGGTATTGACCACTTCGGTGGTGCCTAGCACGTCCTGCGCCAATGTACGCAGCATGTCTTCGGTCAAATCCATCAGGTCATGGTAATCCGCATAAGCCTGATAGAACTCGATCATAGTGAATTCTGGATTATGGCGGGTCGACAAACCTTCATTACGGAAGTTACGGTTAATCTCAAACACTCGTTCAAAACCGCCCACCACCAAGCGCTTGAGGTAAAGCTCAGGGGCGATACGCAGATACATTTCGATATCCAGTGCATTGTGGTGAGTCACAAAAGGCTTAGCCGAGGCACCACCAGGGATAACCTGCAGCATCGGGGTTTCCACTTCCATAAAGTCCCTTTCGGTCAGGAATTTACGGATACCATTGATAATTTGACTACGCACTTTGAAAGTGTCGCGGGTCTGCTGACTCATAATCAGGTCAACATAACGCTGACGATATTTGGTTTCCTGATCGGCCAAACCATGAAATTTCTCAGGTAACGGACGCAATGATTTGGTCAGCAGTTGATAGTCAGCCATATCGACATACAAGTCGCCCTTACCGGATTTATGCAGTGCCCCTTTAACACCGATAATGTCACCGATATCCAATGACCCATAACGCTGCTTAATATCCTGCTGCGTCTCTTTGCTAGCATAAGCCTGAATACGTCCTTTCATATCCTGCAGAAGCAAAAAAGGGCCACGTTTAGCCAGAATACGGCCGGCAACACTCACCTGATGATTCAGGCCTGCCAGCTCTTCTTTGTCCTTGTCGCCAAACGCATCCTGCAACTCCTGGCTGTAGTGCTCACGGCGGAATTCATTAGGATGGCCGTTAGCCGGACAATTGCTGCGAATCTCGGCCAGTTTGCCCCGGCGTTCCGCAATCAATTTATTCTCGTCTTGTTGAATGTCTGTCATCTGCTCTGTTCCTGATTACTGATTGCGCTTATAAGCCAGATTTAAGGCTGGCCTGAATAAATCGGTCTAATCCACCGTCCAGCACGGCTTGCGTATTGCGGGTTTCAACGCCAGTACGCAGGTCTTTAATACGGGAATCATCCAGTACATATGAACGGATTTGGCTACCCCAACCGATATCGGATTTGCCATCTTCCATGGCCTGCTTCTGCTCGTTCTGTTTCATCAGTTCCATTTCGTACAGCTTGGCTTTTAACTGCTTGAAGGCCTGATCTTTGTTTTTATGCTGGGAACGATCGTTCTGACATTGCACCACAATACCGCTGGGCACGTGAGTAATACGTACCGCCGAGTCGGTTCGGTTTACGTGCTGACCACCGGCGCCGGACGCGCGATAAGTATCAATACGTAAATCCGCCGGATTGATATCAATCTCAATATCGTCATCAATTTCCGGGTAAACGAAAGCCGAAGCAAAAGAAGTATGACGACGGTTACCTGAGTCAAAGGGAGACTTTCTTACCAAGCGGTGCACGCCGGTTTCGGTGCGCAACCAGCCAAAAGCATATTCACCCTGGAAACGGATAGTGGCACTTTTAATACCGGCGACCTCGCCTTCTGATACTTCAATCAGTTCGGTCTTAAAGCCATGCTCTTCACCCCAACGCAGGTACATACGCAGCATGATATTAGCCCAGTCCTGAGCTTCAGTACCGCCGGAACCCGATTGGATATCCAGATAACAGTCATTAGCGTCATTGGGGCCGGAGAACATACGACGGAATTCAAGGTCTTCCAGTTTTACGATCAGTTGCTGAAGCTCAGCTTGCGCTTCATCAAAAGTTTCCTGATCCTCGGCTTCCACCGCTAATTCCAGTAGCCCATCCACATCCTCGGCCCCATTTTCCAGGGCCAGAATAGTGTCAACGACTTTTTCCAAGGCAACTTTTTCCTTGCCTAAAGCCTGCGCCCGCTCTGGTTCATTCCAAACATCGGGACTTTCAAGTTCACGATTGACTTCTTCTAAGCGCTCTTGCTTGCTATCGAAGTCAAAGATACCCCCTGAGCGCATCAGAGCGCTCCCGGACATCCGCCAAGGCGTTTTTCACCGGATTGATTTCAAACATAAATCAGCTATTAATTCTTGCTTACAAAGGAGCCGGATTTTAGCCGATTACAGCATGGATTGACAGGCCCTGCGGGCGTTGGGATAAAGGAAATTCAGCAGATGGTCCAGCCACCTGCTGAAACAGAATGCACTAATCGAATCAGACTAATTCGCTGTGCTCATGCAGTACATTAAAGATGTCTCTGAAACTGCTCGCTTTGAGACTGATATCCAGCGGAATATGCAACGCTCTGGCAATATCACTGGAGGAAATAAGCCCCCGCAACCGACTTTGCTCATCGGTTAACAAAATATGCTGCTCCCCCAAACTACGCAATGTATCGACCAAGTCAGCTATTGTCGCATTCTTCAGGTGTTCGTAGCGAATACCGTGTAACTCGCTGCGGGGCACCATCACATCTTCCACGGTCAACTCATGCCTGTCCTGCTGACGCTGATTGGCAATCATCAGTATTTTGCGGCTGTTTAAATCAGCAAAGCTGACAATGCCTAAAAACTGCTGCTCCGCATCCACCACCAGCTTGGACTTTACATGACCTTTCCTCATCATAAACAAAGCCTGATCCACAGAAACATCTTTATCGATTAACTGAGGACTACGACGGGTAAAATCGGTCACCACTTTGGTAGCAGCACTATCGAGATTTAAGGGTTCAGCGCTTTCGGTAGCACAAAACTGGGTTACCTGGCCAAGCGCCTGGGTTTTCAATATTTTATTTGTCATTTGGGTTCTCCAACAAACTGAACATAGCTAGCCCGCTCGCAAAGAAACCGAGGTTATAAGTATAGGCGATGCGGGATGTCTTTTAGGGTTCAACTTGCCTGGGGAGGTGCTCTTGGCTGAGGCAGTCCAATACTGGCAGAATAGAAAGCCGCTGGAACACAGGAAACCAGCATAGAGGCTTGAGTGATAACATTTGTAGATGGGGCAGCCCTAACTAAACAAGGAGCGTCCTTATCCGGTTCGGTTTGCAGCGCCTGACCATCAGCGTACTGACTGACCGTGAGCAAAGATGTATCTGAGCCGGGTTTAGCAACGCTTGCAGCGCTGCTAAACCAACAAGCCAGCAAACATAGCGCTGTTGTCAGAAAGCTGGAGTAAGGGGGCCTGTGTACTGCTTGGCGCACGTGGCGATACCGAAAAATGCTCATACCCTTAATATGGAGCAAGAGACCAAGAACTCAAGAGCCCCTGAGATTAATTGTTAAAAATTTGAGCTTACAACCATCCTTTGCGTTTAAACCACACCACTTGTAAGACGCAAACCAGAATCAACAGGCTGATAAATACACCAAAGCCAAGTGGATTCTCAGCACCTGGAATACCGCCGACGTTGATCCCAAGTAACCCGGTAAGGAAGCCCAGAGGCAAGAAAAAAGCAGCCACGATAGACAACACATACATGCGACTGTTCATTTGTTCTGCCAGTTGGTTACCTATCTCCTCCTGGGTGACAGCCGCTCTTTCTCGCACCGCGTCCAGATCTTCCATATGACGCATCAAGCCATCCAGGGTCTCCTGGAAACTCAGACGCACATCCCGGCCAATCCATTCAATTCGGTCTGACAACAGTTGTGAGATAGCCTCTCTCTGTGGTGCCAGATAACGGCGCAGGGAAATAATTTGCCTACGAACCCGGCCAAGGTCTGCACGCATTTGCGCACTTTGTTGTTCCAATGCCTGCTCTTCAAAGTCAGCCACCTGCTCTTCAAAGTAATCCACGGTGTCAGACATCCGCGCAACCATTCTGGCCAAAATACTTGCCAACACGTCATCTGTGCTAGCCGGCCCTTCTCCTGTCCTAAGAGACGTGGCCACATCGGTGACCGACAATAGGCGACGCTTTCGGGTACTAATGATACGGCCTTGTTCAACCCACAGACGCACCGATACCATGTCATCAGGATCGGCACCTGGATTCAGATTCACTCCACGTAATGCAAGCAATAAACCATTCTCAACTCGAATAGTTCTTGGCCGGGTTTCACCACTTAGCAATGCATCACTTACAACGGAGTTGACCCCAGAATGCTGCTCCAGCCATTCAATACTCTCTGGCTGACTATAATCCAGATGCACCCACAGAATGCCATCTTCTGGCTTCCATTGTTTAACGGCTGGCCAGTCAAGCTCTCTGGCGCCCCCCTGCCCATCCAATAACAACGCATGAATCAACGACTGCTCTTGCATATCCCACTCCAATAGTCAGCCTGTTAGCGGCTGACAAGCTTATCTACTGTTTGTACTAATTCTTCAGTCAAACGGATTATAGCCTTTTGCTGTTCACTGTCCTTTAGCTGCCCTTGTTCATCAAAAGCAGCGCCGGCAAACCCAATTGCCCGCTGATTTGGGACTACCATCACGCCAATATTTTGTAGCAACATACGCAAAAAGCTCAGCCCACGCAGCCCACCAAGGGCTCCGGGCGCACAAGACATAATAGCGGCGGTTTTTCCACGATACGCACTCAATGGGGGTTCATTGGGTTCACTGGCGCGAGACGCCCAGTCAATGGCATTTTTCAATAACGGGCTGAAGGCACTATTATATTCAGGTGAGGCAATAAGTAGTCCATCATGCTCAAGCAATAAGGTTTTAAAGGCTAATGCTTCAGCCGGAAAACCCTGCTCATTTTGCAGATCCTGATTGTAAATAGGCATGGGGTAATCGCCGAGGTTTATCAGGGTCACACTCGCGCCAGCCTGCTCGGCTGCTTTGGCAGCAAGAGTAACAAGCTTTTGATTAAAGGAATCTTTGCGGCTGCTGCCGGAAAAGGCCAGGATACGCGCCATATGGTTGCCTCGCTTTGTAAAGTCAAAGCTAACAGCTTACTCTGCAGACAGCAGGCCGCCAAGCAACAAGGTTCTGGCTTGGAGAAAGATGGCTATACAGACTCTGCGCTGTAAGAACAACATGGTGGTCAGGCTACTCTTCGCCTTTGTTCATTCCGTATTTACGCATTTTTTCCACCAGCGTTGTACGTCGCATCCCCAAAACTTCAGCAGCCCGGGCAACCACCCATTCCTGCTGCTCCAGTGCCTGGCTTATCAGGCTAACTTCTAACTCAGCCAGATACTCTTTTAGGTTCAGCCCTTGTTCTGGCAGCGCCTGAGATTGCCCGTTGAGCTCGCTTTCCTGGGCCACGGCCACCGTATTGTCATCAACGGCAGTATCCTCATCATCGTCACTAAAGCCACCAAACAAGGCATTGATTGCCTCACGCTCCAGTAATTCTTCGGGGTACTCGGGCTCATAATTGTCAGCCTGCAAGTGCTGATACTTGTGCGGAAGATCGCCAATATCAACCACTTTATCCGGATACAGGATAAGCAAGCGCTCCACCAGATTAGACAATTCGCGAACATTACCCGCCCAATGGTGTTCCATTAACGACTTCAACGCACCTTCGGTAAAGCGAATAGAGCGCCCAGATTCGCTTAGAGCCCTAGAAACCAGCTCCTGCAAAAGCAGCGGTATATCTTCTTTACGCTCTCTTAGCGGCGGACTGTCGATGGGGAACACGTTGAGACGGTAATACAAGTCTTCGCGGAATTTTCCTTCACTGATCATACTTTCCAGGTCACGGTGAGTCGCAGCAATCACGCGCACATCGCATTGAATCGGCTTGGTTCCGCCAACTCTTTCGTAACTGCGCTCTTGCAACACCCGCAATAACTTCACTTGCATTTGCAGCGGCATATCCCCTATTTCATCGAGAAATAGCGTGCCGCTTTCGGCTAATTCAAAACGGCCTTTTCTGGCACTCACTGCACCGGTAAAGGCCCCTTTTTCATGGCCAAACAGTTCACTTTCCAGTAATTCACCAGGAATAGCACCACAGTTAACAGGAATAAACGGCCCTTCTCTGCGGTTGGACAGATAGTGAACATTACGCGCCACAACTTCTTTGCCGGTGCCTGACTCTCCTAACACCAACACATTGGCGTCGGTTGGGGCCACCTGCTCGATCATATGGCGTACTAACTGCACGCCCGAGCTTTTGCCTATCAGGCTGCGAAACAACTTAGTTTTATTGTGCACCGCGCCGCCTACATTGGGACGTCGTTGCAAGTATTCCTGACAGCGGTGCAGCATTTGGGTTAGCTGCGGATAGGTAACCGGCTCCGGTAATATACCAACCAGGTTTCCCTGATGTTCAAAGCCGTCGCTGCCCACCATCACAAAAGGTTGAGCTGGATATTGGCGTAGCAGGTTGTCATTCAGCTCCCGGCACTCGGCATCAAGTAAAACACAGGCATAAGGGCCGTCTTTGACCAGATACTCTGGGCCCTGCTCAGGCAAGGCGCAGTCGCAATGTTCGCCCATAAAGTTGAGTACCGTCTGAAGACTTATCCGGCGAGCCTCCAGCCCACTGATAATCAGAATTTTACCCATACCTTAGCGACCTCAAAGTTGCGGACAACCCACGCAAAACATTAAACCTGACTAATTCATGATTAGCCGTACGAGAGTGTGAAGGACGACAAACTAGCTTGCCAACGCCCAATCATCTATCCATGGATTTTAACCATTACCCAATCAATGGCAACCTGAGACATTCAGGTTTATGATCAAGCGCTTAAGAAGCGCACAATAAATCGCCTGGAATGGTTTTTAACAACCTGTTTTTGTCGTTTTTGGTCAGGCGATCCCGTGATAGTGACCTGCAGACAGAAAAGTCATCTGAAATGATCTTCTCCAACAGCAGCATAGCAATGCTACAAAGGGTAGCCAATAACATAATAGGTATCTTTTTTGTTCGCCAGGGATAAGTCATAGCCCCAATACCTCTCTAAGCATCCACCAGGATATTCGACAAGCCGCTCACCTTTCGTCAAAATAGCCTCAAGTAGCCAGTTTCGCCCCGAACAGGATCCCTTCCCTTGAATTATTTAGAGATTGCTAAAGACGTATTTGCTATTGAAGCTCAGGCCGTCAGCCAGTTATCAGACAAACTGGATGCTCAATTCACTCTGGCCATTGACACTATATTACAGGCCAAA
Source organism: Bowmanella pacifica (assembly GCF_014645355.1). Classification (GTDB taxonomy): domain Bacteria; phylum Pseudomonadota; class Gammaproteobacteria; order Enterobacterales; family Alteromonadaceae; genus Bowmanella; species Bowmanella pacifica. The sequence goes on from NZ_BMLS01000007.1 coordinate 150,762, forward strand.
GGCCGCGTAGTGGTTTGCGGCATGGGCAAATCAGGTCAGATTGGTCGCAAGATAGCCGCAACACTCGCCAGCACAGGTACGCCAAGCTTTTTTATGCACCCAGGCGAAGCCTATCATGGCGACCTGGGCATGATAGCCAAAGAAGATATCTTTATTGCTATCTCCAACTCTGGGGAAACCGAAGAAGTCGTGAAACTGCTGTCCTTTCTAAAAGAAAATGGCAACTTTTTGATTGGCATGACGGGGGGCCTTAACTCCAGCCTAGCCAAAGCATCAAATGCGGTACTGAATGTCAGTGTTGAAAAAGAAGCCTGCCCACTTCAGCTTGCGCCCACCGCATCCACCACCGCGACGCTGGCTATGGGGGATGCCTTGGCGGTTACCCTGATGAAAGCCAGAGATTTTAAACCCGAAGAGTTTGCGCGCTTCCACCCGGGGGGCAGCCTTGGCAGACGTTTACTATCCAGAGTGCAGGATGAGATGGTTAACGAGCCTCTGCCAGTGGTAGCGTTGTCGGCCAGTTTTGCCGAGGTAGTAGACGCCATCAGCACCGGACAACTGGGCATAGCCATTGTCGATGCCGGGCAAGGCTACGGTATTATTACCGATGGTGATATCAGACGAGGCTTTACTCGTCACAAAAAAGACGTTTTCGATCTGAATGCCGCGCAGATGATGACATTAAACCCCAAAAGCATCGATATCACCGCTAAGATGTCGGATGCTTTTATGCTGATGGAACAAAACCGCATCACTTCACTGCTGGTATTAAATAACGGCAAACTGGCTGGCATCGTGAAGAAATAAGCCCATCGCAGTCCCCATAAAAAACGCCGCAATTGCGGCGTTTTTTATGGGGACTAGTGGCTTAACCCAATAGCGCCAACACCTGGCCTTTTTGCTGATTGGCCTGAGACTGCACAGCGATAGACGCCTGACTCAGAATATCATTGGCTGCTTTATCGGCCGTGCCCTGTGCATAATCCAAATCCTGCAAGCGGCTTTTGGCGGCTTGTACATTCACTTCGGTATTGGCCAGATTACGTGCCGCGCTTTCAAACTGATTCTGAGTGGCACCCAAATCGGCTCGTGCTGCTCCCACATAATCAACGGCATTATCAGCGGCTTCCAACGCATCGGCTGCACCTTGAGCCGTGCTGACATCAATATTCAGCACATCACTTAAGCCACCGGCAATGTCTTTGGTGCCAACACTGATAGACTGACCGGCATTAGCGCCCACCAGGAAATCAACATCGCCCTCGCCTGACAGCAGCGGCTTACCGGCAAACTCGGTTTGCTCAATGGTCTGCTTGATATTGTCCTGTAGCTGAGACACTTCTTTTTGCAATGCCTTGCGGTCCCCATCGGTCAGAATACCGCTGCCGGCCTGAACTGACAGTTCACGAATACGATTTACATCGTTACTGATACCTGACAAACCGCCTTCGGCAACTTGTGCTAAAGACACGCCGTCATAGGCATTGTTATAAGCCTGACGCACACCGGATGTTTGCGACGTCAAACGATCAATAATCTGCTGGGCCGCTGCATCATCCGCAGCGCTGTTTACCCGCTTACCCGAAGCCAGTTTCTCAAACAGCGAATTCTGCTTCTGCTGCACCTGTTGCAGCAAAGACGCATTGGATTTGGTACTGTTAATCTCTAACATAAGCCCCCCTCAAACCTCAGCCCTAAGAATAGCAGAGGGTTGATGGGAAAGTAAGCAGCCAAACGCAGCAAAATTATGCCAAACCATACCTTTACCCTTAACTTTTATACCTAAAGTTAAGGCAGGTACAAGGTGGTCTCCAGATACACTGAACAGATGCGGCGGATACAAAAAGACGGAACAAGGACCCAATGCAGGTACTATTTATTACCGGACAAAATCAATATGGTGTTGTCAGTCATTTTCTTGATGGCATGCGAGAGGACTTAGAATCAGTCGGTGTACGCACAGACAGTTTGTCAGTCGAATCAGAACAACATATCCACAGAGATTTGCCTCAACTTTTGCCACTGCAAGAGTATGACCAGCTCATCAGTTTTAATGGTATGGGGCTGCATTTGGAACAGGCTGAACTCTCTGTGCCGCAATATCTTAAACAAAGGCCAGTCTGGGTTTTTTGTGTCGACCACCCCATGCATATTCTGAAGCGCATTATCGGCTTGAATGTCATCCTGCTCTGCGTCGATGAAGAACACGTGAGCTTTGCGCAGCTGTGCGGATTTAACGCCAGGTTATTCCCCCATGCTATTGGTAAGCAGCAACTTGCCAACACCTCAATGATGCCGCTGGAGGATAAAAGCAACGAGGTTGTTTTCCCGGTCTCTTACATGGACTCTGGCAGCCATCGACAGGCACTGACACCATACTGGTCACAAATCGGGCATTGGGTAGAACAAAGTCGCTCGGTAACCCGTTTTATGCAATTTATTGGCGTGCTTCCCATAGGAAACCGGCCTGCTAGCTTGACCCTGAATGAACAAATATTAAGGCTGTGTGTCACCGTCGATAGCTATCTGCGCGCCAAACAACGGGAGGCCTGCCTGCATTTTTTTGCACAACAAAATGTGAACTTAACCGTGATTGGCAGGAATTCGCATTGCTACCAATCCATTGCGCCCACGCATCAATACCTAAACGCCATGGACTTTACAGATCTGCAGCAAAAAATCGCCGCAGCACGTTATGTGGTGCACAATTCTCCAGGCTTTGAGCGTGGCTTACATGAACGGGTTATCTATCCGTTAGCCTTAGGTACACTGGTGCTGACCTTTGAAACACCCTATGTAAATCAAACCTTTCCCCAGGTCTGCCTGGATGCCAAGCAATCTAGCGGGCAAATTAGCGACAAAGAGTACCAGCAACGCCGTAAACAGGCTCACCAACAAATCGAGCAACAACATTGCTGGCACCATCAGCTACGCAAACTTTTTACCTCGCCGACCACAAGTCCAGACAGCAATGGCAGAACGAGATGAAAGTGAGGATTTTCCCAGTCGAGCCGATAACACATAAGGCCCTTGTGTTAAACAACCTCAAATTACCCGGCAGGATAGATAGATGAATATTGTGGTTATTCCAGCCCGAGGCGGAAGCAAACGCATTCCTCGTAAAAACATAAAAGACTTCTGTGGCAAGCCCATGCTCGCTCATTCTATTACCTGTGCATTACAAAGCGGCGTGGTGGACAAGGTGGTGGTGTCAACTGACGATGAGGAAATTGCTGAAGTGGCCAAAAGCTATGGCGCCGAGGTACCTTTTCTACGCCCACCACAATTAGCCGATGATTATGTGGGAACTAGCCCGGTCGTTAGGCATGCTATCGAAGCGCTGCGTAAACTCGATTGGCCCCTTGAGTATGTAGCATGTATCTATGCCACGGCCCCGCTGCTTTCCCCGCGTTTAGTCGCCAGCGCTTACCAGCAGCTTATTGCAGAACAAGCAGACTATGTATTTGCCGCCGCTCGCTTCTCCTTTCCTATTCAGCGCGCCATTATGCAAACAGAATCCGGTGGTGTGACACCTTTTGACCCGGTCGGTATCACTCAACGCTCTCAGGATCTCCCCCCTGCGTTTCATGATGCCGGGCAGCTTTACTGGGGTCACTACCGTACCTGGCTTGATCTAGATAAGCGAATCTTCAGTCCAAGCTCACAAATGATCGTACTGCCTGACTACCTGGTTCAAGATATTGATACGCTGGATGACTGGAAGCGCGCCGAATTACTTTACAAGTTACTGAAACAAGAGGGATATCTTTGAGGGTCCTGATTAGGGTCGATGGCTCAGTACAAATTGGCACCGGGCATATCATGCGTTGCCAGGCGTTAGCGGCGCGCTTAAGCCCCCACGCCGATATCACTTTTGTTTGTCGTGCAGAAACCGGGCATCTGGGGCAACTGATAGCGGCGCAAGGCTTTAAGCTATTGATGTTACCCGCCACAGCACCGCTTAACGAACAACAAGATGCAGCAGCCTGTTTGCAACATCTTGATAAGCACTACGACTTACTGATTATTGACCACTATGCATTAGGCGCAAAATACAGCCAGGCGATGCGCGGACAATGCCGCTATATCATGGTGATCGACGATCTGGCTAACCGCTCACACGATTGCGATATCTTGCTTGATCAGAATCTGTTCCCCGATGCGCCATCACGCTACACCGCGCTTGTGCCAGCCTCTTGCCATCTTATGCTGGGGCCGCGCTTTGCGCTGCTGCGGGAAGAGTTCTATCAGAGTGCTCCACCAAGGCAGCACAACAGAATACTGGTAAACTTTGGTGGCAGTGATGCCCAAAATATGACTGGCATGGCAATAGACGCCCTAGGGCAATTAAAGCTCAGCGATATTCACGCCGATATTGTTATTGGTGCCAGTCATCCCCGGCGAGAAGCGCTTGTACTGCAACTTGCAGAGCAGGAAAATTTCACCCTGCACGTGCAGTGTAACTACATGGCCAAGTTAATGCATCAAGCCAGTTTAATGCTGGGTAGCGGCGGTACCAGCCACTGGGAAAGATGTATCTGCGCCCTCCCAGGGCTAGTGGTAACCGTGGCCGACAATCAGGAAGCCACCACCCGTTATCTCGCAGAGCAAGGTGCATGCCTGTGGTTGGGTAAGGCAGAAGAGATGAGTGCCAGCTACTTAGCCGCACAACTGGATAAGTATCTTCAGCTGCCCGACCAGCTAGAGACCATGTCACGTGCCGCCAATAAAATAGTGCCGACCAGTGCTGGCACTCACTATGTGATAGAAGAAATTGACAGAATCATCAGAGGTATAAATGGCTAGTATTACTATCGGTCACCACCAAATTGGCCCAGACCACCCGCCTTTTATCATTGCGGAAATGTCTGGTAATCACGGCCAATCAATAGAAAAAGCCAAAGCACTCATTGATGCTGCTGCCAACGCAGGCGCCCACGCCCTAAAGCTGCAAACCTACACACCAGATACCATTACGTTGGATGTACATGAACGTGAATTTTTTATCGCGGATCCAAATAGTCTGTGGCAGGGAAATTCGCTCTATAACCTGTATCAGGAAGCCATGACGCCCTGGGAATGGCATCAGGAATTGTTTGATTATGCCAGCAGTAAAGGGTTAGTAGCGTTTAGCACGCCTTTTGATCTGACTGCGGTTGATTTTTTGCAAAGTCTCAACGTTCCCTGTTACAAGATCGCCTCGTTTGAAAACATCGATCATGCCCTGCTAGCCGCCGTGGCAAAAACCGGCAAACCGGTGATTGTCTCCACCGGCATGGCCAGTCAGACAGAAATAGCCGAGTCAGTGGAGGTACTGCGCGCCGCGGGCTGTAAAGACCTTATCCTGTTAAAGTGCACCAGTAATTATCCTGCCCGGCCTGTGGATGCCAATCTGCGTACTATTCCTCATCTGGCCGAGCTATTTAACTGCCAGGTAGGCTTATCGGATCACACCCCAGGGGTAGGCGTTGCCGTGGCTGCCGTTGCGCTAGGCGCGACCGTAGTGGAAAAGCACTTCGTACTGGATAGAAATGGCGGAGAAGTTGACGCGGAATTTTCCCTCGAACCCCATGAAGTCAAGATGTTAGTAGAAGAAACCGAGCGCGCCTGGACAGCCCTTGGCAAAGTCCATTACGGCTGTACAGATAAGGAATTAGCATCCAGAGTCCATCGTCGCTCCTTGTACATCGCCGAAAATGTCAAAGCTGGGGACATATTAACAGAGAAGAATCTGCGTTCCGTGCGACCGGGCTTGGGCTTACCCCCCAAATACCTGCCCTTGTTATTGGGTAAAGTGATCAAAACCGATGCCCCCAAGGGCACACCAATGAGCTGGGAGTTGATCTGAGTATGTCTGTATTACTGTTTGGGGCCAGCAAGGCCGGGGAATTTTTCTTAAGCCAACACCCTGAACTGAATGTCCTTGGCTTTGTGGACAACGATCCTGCCCGCCAAGGGGAGACGTTCCACGGCATACAGATATTTGCACCAGAACGAATTGCTGAGCTTAGCTTTGATAGGATTGTCATCACCAGCCAATGGGCCGACGCCATTCGTACCCAGTTGATAAATGAATTAGGCGTTGCCCCTGAACAGATTGAGGTGCCAACCAAGCAGCAGGTCAAGGCCAACCTACCCTTTTCTCACCCGCCGACCCTGGCATTAGCCCAGAGCCTACTGACACGTCTGAACACATTTTTGCGCGCTAGGGGAATTCGCGCCTGTTTAGACTCAGGAACCTTGCTTGGCGCCATCCGCCATCAAGATTTTATTCCCTGGGATGACGATATTGATTTGGCCATTGATGCCAGTGAGTTTTCCAGCTTGATCGCCGCGATTCCGGAGTTCTATCACCAGCTTCCAGAGCAAGAAAGGCTGGATTGGCAGGTGGTTTTGCTCAGAGTAGACGGTGAGGATTGCTGCATTAATATTGAGTTTATAAACAAATCCGCTTCAGACTTTGTACCTTTTGACTTAAGCCTGCAAATGCGAAGATTGCAAGGTTCTCATTCTGAGCTGGTTTCCTCTTCAGGACTGTTCTTTGCCCCGGCTGAACATTTTGCTCAGTATGACGAGCTCCGCTTTCTTGAGCAGCCATTTTATATCCCCACCAAGGCCGACGAATTTCTAACCTTTATGTATGGCAACTGGAAAGAGCCCAAACAAGGCACGAAGATCACCGAATACCAAAATCGGCGCGCCCAATTACCGGTCGAAGAGATGAAAGCCCGGGTGAGTAAGCGGCTTTTAGTGGACGTTAAACAATGACCTTACGCGTCATGCTAAGCAGTGCCGGTGCCAAAGTTCCTCTATTGAGGGCGCTGGAGCACGCAGTAAAAACACTCTCGCCGACAGGACAGGTAATAGCCGCTGACCTTTCAGACCAAGTGGTTTGCCGCTACCTTGCCAATGAATTCTGGGCCATGCCGGCAACCGAAGATGCACAACTCGATAATATCCTGCGCGGCTGCCAGCAACAGAATATCAGCCATATTCTGCCAAGCAGGGATGGGGAGTTATTGTTTTGGGCAAAACATCAGGTATTCTTTCGCCAGCACGGTGTAGACATACTGGTAGCCCCCACAGATGCAATTACCCAATGCCTGGACAAACTGACCTTCGCACAGCTCACCACTGATTTTGACGGGGTGATCATTCCAGCCAGTCGCAAAGCCTGCGAGTTGTCTGCTCCCCGCTTAGTTGTCAAAGAGCGTTTTGGTGCAGGCAGTCAATCTTTGGGCTTAAATTTAAACCACAGCCAAGCACTGCAACATGCACAACAACTCAGCCAGCCGATATTTCAACCCTTCGTAAAAGGACAGGAAATCAGTATTGACGCCTGGCTTAGTCGTGACCATCAACTAAAGGGGCATATTTGCCGCTACCGCGAAAAGGTCGTACATGGCGAGTCGCAAGTCAGCAGCACCGTGACTTTGCCCCAGTTCGACAGCGTTATTCGAGCCTTATTGGAAAGCTTAAGGCTAAGTGGACCTGTGGTATTACAAGCCATTATCGATAACGACGGCGGGCTGAATGTCATTGAATGTAACAGCCGTTTTGGCGGCGCTTCCACCTTAGGCATTAGAGCGGGTGTAGATAGCCTTTACTGGAGTCTGGCCGAAAGCCTGGGTCATGACCTGAGTGGGCTCCCCTTTACCCCAGCCTCACAGCCCATTCGCCAAGTGCGCCATGCAAGCGACCATTATTTATGATTTTTATTTTTGATTTAGACGATACCTTGTACGACGAACGCCAATATGTTGAAAGTGGCTTTCAAGCAGTGGCTGATATGGCACAGCAGCGCTGGGGACTGGATAAAACACAAAGTTTTGCCAGGCTAATTAACCTACTCGACAGCCAGGGACGAGGGCGCATTTTTGACGACTGGCTGGCGGCACATTCATTGGCAAACAAAGGCAATATTCAGGCCTGCGTGCGCAGCTATCGACGGCATAAACCCAGTCTAAAGATGCCCGAAGCGCATCTTGCTCTGCTAAACGAACTCCCTAAACCACTCTACCTGGTCACTGACGGGCATAAAATAGTTCAGCAGAATAAAGTTGATGCCCTCGGCATCGGCCCTTTATTCAAACGGGTATTTATCACCCACCGCTTCGGCATACAGCATGCTAAGCCATCTACCCATTGTTTTGAGTTGATAAAAAAGGCCGAGGGCTGCGACTGGCAAGATATGCTGTACATTGGTGACAACCCAGCCAAAGATTTTGTCAATCTGAATAAGCTGGGTATGCAGACAGTTCGCGTGCTGACCGGGGTGCATAGGGATGTGCAAGTCCCCCCTGCAGTTGATGCCACCAATACTATCCAGACCCTAGTGGGATTATCGCCTACCCTTGAAGAATCAGCGAGCAGGCTGTCGCCTAATTCTTAGAGAGGTTCACTCAATTTGTTAAGCAACTTGTCGATAACCAATATAGAGGTAATAGCATTTAATTGTGCTGTTGATAAATCACGCTCGTGTTCATTAGTTCACCAGCGTCATATTACCCCGTACAGAACGCGCGTTAAGGCAGTATTATGAAAAAAATGACTGTGTTAGAAAAACATGGATTTCAAGGCATTAGTCGATGGCCAACTCAAGAGCAACTTCGGAAACCCGGAGCTGTTGCTGACTACTTTATGAATGGATACGCACCTAATGAACCATTGATTTCCAAATCGAACAATGTGACTGCTTTTGGCTCCTGTTTTGCTGGAAATGTATCGAGATATATGCGTCAAAAAGGCTACTCTGTGAATGGACACGATTGGGATCATAATCAGTCTGACATAATCAGAATTGACGAAATAATGGTTCACACTCCAGCCCTATTAATGCAATTTGAGTGGGCTTTTTCTAACAGAACGTTAGAGTCAATTTTCATAGGCGGTGCAGAAGAGAAAATTCAAACCTATCATAATTTAGAAAAGTGCCGAGAATTAATAAGAAAAACCGATTTTTTCATCATCACTTTAGGATTGACTGAAGCTTGGTATGACAAAGAAAAAAAACAATATCTTTGGAAGTTTGTACCAAATAAAAAGCTAAACTCGGGACGATTTGAGAATCGCTTTGTTAAATTTTCAGAAAACTTAGAAAACATAAAGAGAATTTATAACCTTATTAGAGCCAATTTACCGTCCGCGAAAATATTATTCACATTATCTCCAATTCCTTTACTTGGCTCATACCAGGGACGCTCAGTGATTAGTGCTAATACAGCTTCAAAGTCAACTTTAAAGGCTGCACTTCATGAGTTTTTAGCTAACACGTTAGAGCAAGATCCAGCACTATATTACTTTCCCTCATATGAATTAATAAACCACTATATAGAAGATCCTTGGATGGAAGATAAAAGGCACTTAAAACAAGATGCCATTATAAAAATAATGGAAATATTTGATTATTACTATTTAAAATATTAAACAATAGCCTGAGAAATAGCCATGCATATTCCTCCTTTAGAACTAAAAAATCTTGTCGATGTAAACTGTCCGCTGTGTGGAAACTGCTCTCCTAAAAGAATAACGCAAAAAGGACAGTTTTCACTAACATGCAATGTGTCCATCTGCGAAAATGATGGATTGGTGTATTTGACTCCTCGTTGGAGTAAACCCAAGTATAATCAGTTTTACCGAGAAGAATATGATAATTACTATAGAAGTAGTCGAAGTAAAGAGGATGAAAAAAAAGTCCACTCCAAGTGCATAGAGTTAATTATGCAACGGCTTTCAAGTATCCAAGTAGGCCAAGCCCAAAAAAGTGTATTAGATATTGGGGCAGGAATGGGATATTCACTTTCATGGCTAAAGGAAAATTACAAAAATTTTGAAGTTTACGCTGCTATTGAACCATCAAGCGAATGTAAGAAAAACATAGAGAGTAGTGACTTCATCCAATACATAACTGATGATCTGGATTCTAATTGGGATGCCGGAAAGTTTGATTTAATTATACTAAGACACGTGTTAGAGCATTTCATGTCCCCAATATCTTCTCTCAAAAAAGTTGCTCAACATATGAAGAATGATAGCTTTGCTTATATAGCTGTACCAGACATGATGAATCCTAAAGGTGAGTTAGAAAATTATTGGTTCAGAACCGTACATACTTTCTACTTCTCTAAGGAAACCTTGGTAAAATCTGCTAATATGGCAGGTTTAGAAGCGGTCATAATAGGGCAAGAAAACTCCGAGCTTTGGGGAGTATTTAAATTGTCAAATAAAAAACCAATAGAATTCAATGAAAAAAACACATACAAAAGGCAAATGACTGTAATAAATAAACATTTAAATAAAAGAAAAATCAAAGATACTACATCGATAGTATAAAAAAAGAGCCTATAATGAAACAAATCCCTCCCCCCTTCAGCGAAATTGAAAGAAACTCAATCAGGAAGAAATTATATACAGAAGGGTATGCCTTGATCAAAAATGCTTTTAAAATATCAGACATAGAAAAGCTAGATCTTCATATAACTGAGCACTTTAAGAAAAGTGGAATAATTCATAGATATGGAAAAGCACAGCCTAACATCATAAATGAGAATAGAGAATTTGAGTGGGTCTTAACTCAACCAAAGATTCTTGACATTATGAGATCCATCTTTGACGATAAGATTTTTTATTTTACTGGACATGCAGATATTCATAGAAATATAAACTTCGGCTGGCATAAAGATGATGGGAGAGGCCGCTACTTTAATGGGGATTACATGTCTGACGAAAATTGCCAAGTTTATAAAATAGGTATATACACGGGAGATCATAGCAAGGATAAAGGGGGCTTAACAGTTAAACCTGGATCGCACTTGGTTGAAAGAAGTGAAAGCATGGAAGAAATCTCTATTCCTTCAGAACCTGGAGATGTTGTTATATTTGATGTGAGAATAACACATAAAGGAAAACAGAGAGACTGGCTGGAAAGAAAATTCCTATCAATAGGAAAATTTCTAGGAGATAGAGACAACACTTGTAAATTTGGTGAAGTTATATTTAATTTATACAATCAAATCATTGGAAAGTCTTCTAAAAAGGCTATGTTTTTTACTGTAGGTGCCAATAATAGTCAAACTATAAAATTTTCCATAGAAAATATGAAACGACAAATTCAGCAAACTGGCAGGAATATCTCTACCCCTCATGCTGACTTCCTAAAAAGAATAGAGCTGGCAGGCATGCTCTATCCAAACTTCAAACAATTGCTTTAGTGTAGAAAAATGAAATATGTAGCAGTTATCCCTGCACGAGGGGGTTCAAAAGGCTTGCCAGGTAAAAACACAATGCTCCTACACAATAAGCCGTTAGTTTGCTGGAGCATAGAGCAAGCAAGACGTAGTAGCAAAATTGCGAGAGTTTTGGTATCCACCGATTGCCCGCAAATAGCACAGATTGCTGTAGAGGCAGGAGCAGAAGTACCTGAGCTAAGACCTTCGCACTTAGCTAGTGATACAGCTTCCACAGAGTCAGTAATGATCCACGTTGCCCAAAACTGGCTGGAATGGCAGGAAGACTTGGTCATTGTTTTACTACAGCCAACCTCCCCCATAAGACTCGCTTCAACACTTGACAACGCCATCACTTATTTTGAACAACAAAATGCTGATTCCTTAGTATCCGTTTGCGAGAGTCACTCTTTTTTCTGGACAAACATTCAGAATCCTAAAGCTCAATACGACTTCATGAATCGACCTCGTAGGCAAGACATACAACCCGTTGAGCGGCTATACAGAGAGAATGGGTCTATATACCTAACCAAGTTGCCTCAGTTAAAGAAGGCTGGAAATAGACTAGCAGGAAGAATAGCAATGTATTGCATGAGTGAAGTAGAGTCATGGGAAATTGATTCAATAACTGACTTCAATATTGTAAGTCAGCTTTTAAAGGAAAGCGGCATATGATAGTTGAAAGAAATATAAATCGTTTTATTGTGTTTACTGATGACGAGTTAGGTCATGCTCTACAAAAAATAAGTAACAATAAATCAAGAATTATCTTTGCATTGTCACAGAATGGTGTACTGGAAGGAATACTTACAGATGGTGATGTTCGTCGCTGGCTTCTTCAAACAGATGATTTCAACTTAAAACTTCCAGTCTCTTCTGCTTGTAATACTAACTACATCTCTGCGGAAGAAGATTCCCATCCAAATGAAATTGAAAAGCTATTTTCAGATAGAATCGAATATGTTCCCCTACTTGACAAGCAAGGCAGACTAGTCGCAATTGCATCCCATAAACCACAAGTACTGAAAATTGGTAGCTTCACTATTTCTGATGAAAGCAAAGTTTTCATCATTGCCGAAATAGGGAATAACCATAACGGTGATATCCAGTTAGCGAAAAGATTAGTGGATGAAGCAATCACTGCTGGGGCAGATTGCGCCAAATTCCAACTTCGCCATTTGGACTCCATGTATAGGAGAGCAAAGGATGATACTTGTGGAGAAGATCTGGGGGCTGAATACACTCTAGATCTACTGACTCGGTTTCAACTATCAACAGAGCAAATGTTCGAAGTCTTTGATTACTGCAAACTAAAAGGAATTCTCCCACTGTGCACGCCGTGGGACAAAACCAGCTTAGAAGCGCTAGAGCGGTACGGAATGCCAGCTTATAAAGTAGCTTCAGCAGACTTAACTAACCATGGGTTACTAGCAAAGCTTGCGAAAACGGGCAAGCCATTGCTTTGTTCCACAGGTATGTCAACTGAATCTGAAATCAAAGATGCAATAGCGTTATTAAAGCAACTCGGAGCTTCGTTCGTACTACTACACTGCAACTCAACTTATCCTGCACCTTTCAAAGACATCAATTTGAAGTATATCTCGCGGTTGCGAGACCTATCAGGAGGAGGTTTTGTTGGCTATTCAGGCCATGAAAGAGGTACCTCTGTTGCAATATCTGCTGTTGCTATAGGAGCTAAAGTAATTGAAAAACATTTTACCTTAGATAGGAATATGGAAGGTAATGATCATAGAGTTAGCCTCTTACCCGATGAGTTTAAACAGCTGGCACAAGGAATTAGAGAGGTAGAGCAAGCTATAGGGCACTCTGACTCCAGAAAAGTAACCCAGGGAGAAATGATGAACCGAGAGGTTCTAGGTAAAAGCCTGCTTAGCAACCGTGAAATTAAAGCAGGAGACATCATTACAGAACTAGATATTGACATCCGAAGCCCCGGAAAAGGCCTTGCTCCATACTTCAAAGAAACTCTAATTGGGCGGAAAGCGCTAAGAGATATCAAGGAAGGAGACTTTTTTTATCAGTCAGACTTAGCTGACAGCGTAATAACTTCTCGCTCGTACAAATTCACTCGCCCTTTTGGAATTCCAGCACGTTATCATGATTTTTCCAACCTAGCGGCAAAGTCTAACCTTGATTTTGTAGAGTTTCATTTAAGTTATAAAGATCTGGATCTGGAACCAGCTAAATTTCTTGATAAGAATGGTTATCAACTTGATTTTTTAGTTCATAGCCCAGAGCTTTTTTCTGGCGACCATATTATGGATCTCTGTTCTGATGATGAGAGTTATAGAAAGCGATCTATTTTAGAACTACAAAATGTTATCAATGCAACTAGAAAATTAAAGCCATACTTTCATAAAAATGATAAGCCATTAATAATAATTAATGCAGGTGGGTTTACATTAGATGGATTCATGAAGAGAACAGATAGAGAGAGAAAGTACGAAATTATTGCAGAGTCACTAGATGAAATTGATAGTGAAGGAGTAGAGATAATTCCACAAACTATGCCCCCCTATCCATGGCATTTTGGTGGTCAACGTTTTCACAATCTATTTATGGACGCAGATGATATATCCAAGTATTGCGATAAGTATAATTCTAGAATTTGCTTAGATGTTTCACATTCTAAATTGGCTTGTAATCTAACAAAAGAGTCCTTTAGCCAATTTATTCAGAAAGTAGCCCCTTACACAGCGCATTTGCATATTGTTGATGCAGATGGTATCGACGGAGAAGGCCTACAAATAGATGAAGGTGAAATTGACTTCGCAGATCTAGCAGATAACCTCTCCAAATTATGCCCTAGAGCATCCTTTATTCCAGAGATATGGCAGGGACATAAGAATGATGGAGAAGGATTTTGGATTGCACTTGAAAAATTAGAAAAATACAACTTTTAACACCAAATCAATCATGATAACAAGTAATGCACTTTTTTTAATATCGGCACCTTTCAACATTACATGCTTGAGAGAAGCAATTATTGATTTCAAATTAGATGAAATAGAGGTGATAATTTATATTGAAGGTCAATCTAAAAATACCAACCAAATCGTTAGAAAAATTAAAGAGTTAAAAAGAAAAGCAAAAACCAAGGTTACATACTTAGACTATGACGAAGTAAAAGGTAAAGATCTAAAGAAAAGAATAAATCAGTATTCCTCCATTCTAAATTCCATTAGAAATAAAAGTTATTCATACTTGTTTTTTAGTGACTTTAGAACTCAATGGCAGAAAGACTTTGTAGAAACGCTAAGGAATGATGAAACTTTTTTAATTGATGATGGAGCTATAACCCTAGCATTCATGAAATATCACATGCCTTCTAAAACATACTTTTCCATACCAAATTATGGAACAGTAGAAAGACGTAAAGAGGCAGAAAAAATTAAAACTGAAGAGGGAATTTGTAGCAAGCCACTAGATAACATTAAGGTATATACAATATTTCATCACACAAGGGACTTTAAAGGTGAGCTTAAGAAGAATAACCTTACACATTTAAGAAAGTCATTCAGTAGCCTAGATGAAGAAGCTGCAATAATTATTGGTGCAAAAATAGTGCAGCGAGGCTTTATGACGCTCGAGCTATATGACAAGCTAACAAAGAAAATTATTTCTAACTGCAAGAAAGAAAAGGTCTATTATATACCCCACAGAGGACAGCCAGAAGAATATGTAGATTACATCCTAAGCAATAATCCAGAACTTATACTACTAAAAACAAGTGAACCTGTTGAAGATTGGCTTTCAAAGCAAGTGACCCCACCTTCATCAATACATGGATATGCGTCAACCGCTTTTTATATTATAAATCTATCTTTCCCGCAAATAAGATTGTATTGCTACAAACCGCTGGATGTAACTTTGAACGACTTTAATCTTCCTGGAAAATTTGGTTCAACTTTATATACAAACAGCGACGCTGCGCTACTGACCTACGACGAAATGCCAAAGGAAGTGAGTAAGATTGAAATGAATATTTGAATGTAAATTACTTAACGAAATCAACGTACAAAGACATACCAGGTTTTGTTTGATCAAAGCTTTCCCCGATCATATCTGGAGTAACAGATCCCTGATACTTGCTCAAAATAACATATGAAAATCCAATATTTTCTGTTAAACGCTTTACTTTTTCAAAGGTCCAAAAGTTAATATGGTTACCTACACTATCAGCACAAAACTCTAAATCGGCTGTTAAGTTCTCAAGATATTCATTCCACTTTTCACTATTATCTGGAAACTTGGGAGCATCAGCTTTGAATAACTTCTCTGTTGCAATCTCCCTAACTAGAAAGTCTTCCTGCCTAATATCAACTAATGGAAAATCTTGTTTATTTTTCAAAAACCAATCTCTTCGCCAAAACCAGTATTGATTATCAAAGGAGCTTACCCTACAAAGAAACGCAGCATCAGGACAGGATATTCTCAGCACCCCATTTTTCTTTAGAACCCGATATGCCTCTTTAAAGAAAAATAGCGCAGTACAGTCTTTAACATGCTCTATAACATGTGAACAATAGATATTATCAACCGTATCATCTTCGAAAGGGATCTTATCCTTCCTCATATCATAGGCTACAAATTCACCTTTACCTCCACCATACCACTCAGATTCCAAATCCAAGTTTTGAAAACCTGGCAATAAAACACCTCCAGAACCAACATTAAGATTTACTTTATCATAAGAATTACTTTTTATGGCTAGTTTTACTGGCTCAGTATTTTCATTGAGCAAGGGAATGCAATTAACTTTACTCGTCATGCTTTTGGTAATTTTATCATCAGAATCATTTTCACCACAAAACAATGTCTCTTTATTTGCAATATCATCAGCTTTATATTCTATCTTTGGTTCTAATCTTAAAATATCACCTTGTGTTATTGCACCTAAAAGCTTTCCATTTTTTTTAATTACAAATAATATCTTAGGTTCTACCTTAGAGATGATAGCAGTTAGTTCATCAAGAGAACAAGATGACTCAACTAAATGAGGCTTGATTTCAATACGTTTAATGGCCATACACTACAACATGGATTTATATAATTCTTTATAAATAGGTGCAATCTTTGTACATGAAAAAAAATTCTTAATGCGAGAATGTGACGCACTACTCATCATATTTATATCACATGAAAAACAAAGATATTCTATGCCTTTTGCCATATCCTGAGCACTAAATGGTTTTGCTTTATAGCCAGATATTTTATGTTCGACTATTTCTCCTGGCCCAGCATTGTCAAAACATACAACAGGTGTACCGCAAGCCATAGACTCAGCTACCGTCTTACCAAATGCTTCAATGATAGAAGCACATAAAAATACATCTCCAGACGAGTAAGCTATACGCATTGATAGTATATCATTTAAGTAACCCAATCTTTTGTATTCAAAACCTAGATTACTAAAGTCCTCTTCATACGAAGCACCAAATATTAGAAGATAGTATTTTTCTTTATTCAGAAGATTTAAGGTCTGCTTTATAAAAGAGAAGCCCTTATAATAATCATTTACCCTGCTGGCACCAAAAACAATTATTCTTTTACGAGTAGCCAGCCCCAAAATTTCGCGGGCGACACTTTTAGAAATAGGGAGAAATGATTCAGTATCAATGCAGTTATGTATTGTTCTAATCGCCTTGCCATTCATTACCCAACTTTTGTTTGCTAGATCGCTAAGCCAATTGCTTATACCTACAAACTGTATTCTGCTAGGAAAATGAATTGATTTATATAGCTGGATCTCTGTAGAAAGATCCCTCTCAATATCACTTTTCAATAGAGGGCACTTACCACAACCGTCTACATACTTATCACAATCCACCGCATAATGGCAGCCTCCAGTCATTGGCCACATATCTCTCATTGTCCAAACTATTGGTTTTTCTATTTCTCTAATGATAGAAATATCAATAAAATTGTCATTTATCCAATGGAGGTGAACAATGTCAGCTTCATTAAAAACATCAAGATCAAACAAATCATAACCAAACATACCCGAGCTAAACAGTTCATTTTTTCTATTCGGATATGAAGAAAGCAGTAAACGCTCGGCCTCTTTGTTCGCTTGATACTTTGCAATTCCTCTTCCTTTGGCAACACTAGTAATTTCCGCCTCACCTAGGGTTATAGTGCTTGAGGTAATAATCCTAGAGTTAACTCCCTCTTTCAATAAGCCCTTATGCAGCCAATAAGCACCTCGAGCAGCCCCTCCACTAAGACTACCAGCGATCAAATGAACAACTTTTATATCATTACCCATTTGAAATCATTCTCTCTCGATTCGAAGGATTTTCTTCACTCAAATACCATTTCCAAACATTATGTAATCCCGCGTCAAGTCCTATCGAACTATTCCATCCCAACCTGGTAGCTAAGCTTACGTCAAGCCTTTTAAGCCTAGCCCCTTCTAGTTTTGAGCTATCGAATACCAACTCACCTTCAAATCGACAAATCTCCTGCAAGAGTTCAGCCAATTTTCGAATAGAACAATCACTGCCAGTCCCCACATTAATATGAGAACACATTGGATCTAACTCTAGCCAATAGCGTTGGGCAGGAACAGCCATCAGGTACACACAAGCGCGCGCCAAATCATCCACATGCATAAACTCTCGCCTAGCCTTACCGCTACCCCATATCTCAACGTGAGGTTCGTTATTTTGTATGGCGCGGTGGAACTTCCCTATCAACGCGGGAATAACATGGCTGTTTTTTGGGTGAAAGTTGTCATAGGGGCCATACAGATTAGTCGGCATTGCACTGCGATAATCCCCGCCATACTGCCGGTTATAGCTTTCACACAGCTTGATGCCAGCAATTTTTGCTATGGCATAAGGCTCATTGGTGGGCTCCAATGGCCCGGTTAATAACGCACTTTCAGGAATAGGTTGTGGGGCCAGTTTAGGATAAATACAGCTGGAGCCTAAAAAGAGAATTTTCTGCACATCGGCTAAATGAGCGGCATGAATAAGATTGCTTTCTATCATCATATTTTGATAGATAAACTCAGCCGGGAACGTATTGTTGGCATAGATTCCACCCACTTTAGCCGCAGCCAAATACATTTCATCAATACGATGTTGTTGAAAAAATGCTTGTACAGTTCGTTGTTCGGTGAGATCTAACTCAGCGCGGGTCGCCGTGATAATCTCAACCTCATTATCCAGTGCCAGTTGCCGGCATAAAGCACGGCCAACCATCCCCATGTGTCCGGCGACAAATATCCTACGCCTATTCATGCAATCCCCCAGCCATTTACCCTTCACCACCTATCGCACAATCAAACCCATTGCGCTTTAAAAAAGCCAATCTTTTCGCTTCATGTAAATCATGGCGGGTCATTTCCTCGCAAAGCGAGCGCACATCAATCTTGGGTTGCCACCCCAGTTTTTCTTTCGCTTTACTGGCATCTCCCAGCAGCGTTTCCACTTCTGCAGGACGAAAGTACTTGGGGTCAATACGCACAACAATGTCACCCGGCTTTAACGCTGGCGCATTGTCTCCCGTGACACTTTCAACAACAGCAGTCTCTTCTAAGCCCTGCCCTTCAAAGCGTAATTGCACCCCCAATTCTGCCGCCGCCCACAAAATAAACTGCCGTACCGAATATTGCTGGCCGGTTGCTATAACAAAGTCTTCAGGCTGATGTTGTTGCAGCATTAACCATTGCATATAGACGTAGTCTTTGGCATGGCCCCAATCCCGTAAGGCATCAATATTGCCCATATACAGACACTGCTCCAACCCTTGGGCAATATTTGCCAAACCACGGGTAATTTTGCGGGTCACAAAGGTTTCACCACGACGTGGCGACTCATGATTAAATAGAATGCCATTGCATGCGTATATGCCATAAGACTCACGATAATTTACCGTAATCCAATAGGCATAGAGTTTGGCGGCAGCATAAGGGGAACGGGGATAAAAAGGCGTGCTCTCTCGTTGCGGAGTTTCCTGCACCAGACCATAAAGCTCCGACGTCGATGCCTGATAGAAACGTGTCTTATCCTGCAGTCCCAGCAAACGGATGGCTTCTAGTAATCGCAGCGTACCAAGCCCATCTACATCAGCCGTGTACTCAGGCTCTTCAAAACTCACCGCCACATGGCTTTGTGCCCCTAGATTGTATATTTCATCTGGCTGAACCTGCTGCACCAAACGGGTCAGATTCGAGGTGTCGGTTAAGTCTCCGTAATGCAAAATAAAATTACGGTTGTCTACATGGGGATCCTGGTAAAGGTGATCGACCCGCTGGGTATTAAAAGATGAAGAGCGGCGCTTAATACCATGAACCTCATATCCTTTTTCCAGCAACAGTTCCGCCAGGTAAGAGCCATCTTGTCCTGTAATGCCAGTAATCAGTGCTCGCTTCATATCTCAAACTTCTTCTGTATAAACTAGTTTAATCTTATTCACAAAAGTACCGCCAACTAACGACTGTGGCATTAGGCTCAGCACGTTCAATAAGTTCAGCCACAGCCGACTCATGCTCTCCTTCAATGCAGTTGATTACCAAATCTACTTGTTGAGCAGCCAGTTGAGGCAATCCAATCACAGGCACTTCCCTTCCCGTCTCCTTCTCCATATTTGAAGACACCACATAACATATTAATTGCGCACCATGCCTTGATATCAAATGCCCCAAAATAAGTGATAGCTCTCGCGTACCAAATATTGCGATACGCTTTCCCATAAATGCAGTCAGATCTAAACTGTCCTGTACAGCTTTGAGCATCAATTGCTTCAACTGAGAAAGGTTCTTCAGTTGGGTGGCGAGTTTATTGCTATGTTCTTCATGATTCGTTGCAAGGCCAAGTAAAGTATCAACAATAAGATCCTGAGTTAATACATCAGCTCTGTTTTCATCATCACAGCTCATTCCCAACAAGCTAAACTTGGCTACCACCCGTTCGGTGAAAACACCTTGGCAATTATTCATCGCCTTTTTCATAAAATAGGTGTCTGCTGCTATATTCAGACATTCATTAAATGGCCCAAGCTTGTCAAACACTCGCTTGCGACAAAAGAATGCTTGGTGTCGTGGTTTAAAACTATCAGTACTTTGCAAATAAGGCACTGTGTAAAAGGAATTACCAGTAGTTTGGTCTACGCAAAAAATCGTACCGCAATAAAAATCTGTCTCTGGCTCAAATGTATTTAGTACATCTTCGAGAACATGCTGATCGTAAAAGCTATCGTCAGAGTTCAGAAAATACACAATCTCACCATTAGCAATAGCCAATCCCCGATTGAATGCGTGATAGATCCCTCTGTCCGGTGCGGATATTATTTGATTTATATGCGCGTAACGTCCTGCAATTGTCAGGGTTTCGTCACTGGAACGACCATCTACGATAATGTGTTCAATATTAGCTAGTTTGGTTTGACTAGCAACACTATCAAGACAAGCAGAAAGCGTTTTTGCACTATTGTAAGTTGCCGTAATAATTGACACTTTCATCAAGCTATCACCATAAAATCAGACCATTCAGCCCAACCCGCGTTGATAAAGAAGCTGCAGATCTCATCCCGCACTGGCTGAGCTGCAATCACTACGCCTTTAGGCAGAGTTTCACTGAGTGCCAGTACCGGGTATCGGCCCAGCTCTGGTGCATAAAAATCAGCGGCGTTTCGATCGATAAAGCCGCTGGCACTGAGCCCAATTTCAGGTAAGCTCAGCATCATTCCCTTGGCCAACGCGCCGGTTCCATATATCCAAAGCTCACTATGTCGCTGATATAAAGCCCGCAATTCATCTTGCTTCAGCTCAACCAGGGTTTTAGCGAAATGCAGGGCAGAATCGGCTTTTGTTGTCACGGATGATTGGCTCAAGCGCATTTTAACCAGGCACTCAGGCACACAACCAATACCTACCCCATCTTTCGCCGCCCGAAAAAATAAACTGTAGTCTTCACCAATTCGGGTATCAGGATAACCGATTCTTTTAACTACTTCGGTGCGGGCAAAATAGCTAGTATGCACCACACAGTTCCAACGCATCAGTTGTAAAGCCAGAGCCTGAGGAGTATCTATGCTGTTGTGCTGAGGCTCTTTTACCCGTTTAAACTGACGATAGCGCTCACTATCGGCTACCACAGGATCGTCAGTAAAATACTCAAAATAGCTTTTCACCATGCCAAGTTCAGGATGCGCTAATAAATAATCCCTTTGTTTTTCAAAGCGCTGCGGCATACAGATATCATCAGCGTCCACTTTGGCAACAAATGCGGAATTAACCCATTGCAAGGCTTGATTGAGGCGATAGCCAACTCCGGCATTATCAGCTTGCGGATAGAAGCGGATTCGTGGATCGCAAAAAGACCTAATTTTTTCCACCGTATCATCTGTTGAACCATCATCAACAATCAACAGCTCAAAGTCATCGAGAGTCTGCGCCAATACGCTCTGGATGGTTTCCCCCACCACTTCAGCGCAGTTGTAGGTGGTCATCAACGCGGTCACACTGGGTGCTGACATATCAACGTAGTTCCCGTTCAACCTGGGCGATGACGGCCATAGCCTGCTTAATGGCGGTTGAGGAAATATCCCGGGTTCTGGGCAGATATACCACTTCACAGTGCTGTTTAAGTTCGTCAAACTTGCCCTGCCAGTCATCGCCCATAACAAACACATCGACTTGGTATTTTTCGATATCGTCGATTTTCTGCAGCCAGTCGTGTTCGGAAATCACTTGATCAACATAGCGACAACTTTCCACCACCGCATGGCGGTGTTCGTAAGGCACCAGGGTGGTTTTACCTTTCTGACGATTAAAGTCGTCGCTAGAGACGGCAACGATCAGCCTATCTCCCAGGCTTTTCGCCCGCTTAAGTAAATTCACATGGCCGATGTGGAACAAATCAAAAGTGCCGTAAGTGATGACAGTTTTCATGCTGATACTTCCTCCCGCATCCCTATACATCGGCAGTGAGCGCCTATTTCTTTACTCTTAGCTTAACAGTCTGTCAGCTATCTGCAGACTCAGTAAAAATGGAATGGATACTTTGCGCTAAATCATCTGCCGGAATCGGGCCTACATGAGGATCGGTGGCATAGTCAGGAACTAATCTGCGTGGATCCATATCACCACAAACCACCAAACTAGGGCAGTTCACCGCTGTGGCTTGCCACTGTGCACCATCCGGTACCGTGACCAATAAATCCGAAGCTTGCAGCCGCATCAAGGTGTTGCGCACTGAAGCATCCTGTTTAGGAACATTCCACACCTGATAACCCATCGCCGTCAGTTCTGACTTTAATTGGTCAGCAAAAGGATAGTCATAGGCGCTATTTTCACTAAAGGGGGCCAATGCCACGACCTTCCTATCCCCTTGCAGGTCGGAAGACGTTGCAGACTCAGACAAGTTAACCGACATATCCATTTCAATCTGATCAAAACCACAACAATGGCGCAAATAAAATTCAGGATAGCCATAATCCAATTGCGGGGACGATTGCCACCAGGGCGTATGCCAGCGAGCCATGGCGAAAAAATCGCTGCGTAAATAGTTGGCCGCATCATTTACATATTCAGGCTTGAGTTGTTGGGACTGAAATTGATCAATCAGCTCTTGTACCGACAAGCTGATGTAATTCCCCACCACAGGTTCGCCGGCATCTTTAAGAAAACGGGATAAAAAGCACGGCATAAAGGCGGTATCCAGACAGACTATCTGGCTGTACCCTTCAGCGATGATCTGCTCCGCCAGCCCTAAGAAGGTTTCCATGGCAGGAATAATATGCTCCGGCCATTGATGCTGTTCCAACCCACTAACCACAACATCAGGCTCTGCTGCTTTGACCAATTCTTTACCTTGGGCAAAGCCCATAAAATGCAGGCTGGCGCCTTGAAACTTCTGGCGAAAATAACGCAGCGCCGGCACACCAACACACAGCGCATCGCCTTTATCCAACATTCTGATTAAAAGAATTTTATTAGTATTTTTAATGGTCACTATGTATTTCGCTCTGAATAATGAAAGCGCGCGCGATTGCACCTATGCCAAGCTGCTGCTCAATGCACTTACTACTTGCAACTGCTGCTGTTCATCAAGCGCAGGGTATAAAGGCAAGGTGATGGCGCGCTGATAAAAAGCTTCGGCATGGGGAAAATCTCCTGGCCTAAACCCCAGTTGACGATAATAAGGCTGCAAATGGATGGGGATATAATGCACATTTACGCCAATGCCTTGCTGCTGAAGTTTGACAAATATATCGGCACGCTCGTGCTCTAACAACTCGATACTGTACAGGTGCCAGGCACTGTACGCGCGCTCACTGCCGACAGGCAGATTCAGCGGCAAATCAGCCAATAAATCATCATAACGCTGTGCAATAGCGGCTCTGGCCTTGATGAAATCATCCAATTTAGTTAACTGTGATATACCCAGGGCAGCGTGCAAATCGCTTAAACGGTAGTTGTAGCCCAATTCCACCTGCTGATAATACCAGGGCCCCTCACTTGGGCTTTCCATCAACGCGGAGTCTCGCGTAATGCCATGACTGGAAAACAAACGCAGCGTCTTGGCAAGGGTGGCGTTATTAGTCAGCACTGCGCCCCCCTCGGCGCTGGTGATGGACTTCACCGGATGAAAGCTAAGTACACAGGCATCAGAATACTGGCAACTGCCTACCGGCTTATCATGGTATATACCGCCTAGGGCATGACTGGCATCTTCTAGCAGCGAAATACCATAAGGCTCGGTTATGGCCCGGATTTCCCGCATATTGCAGCTCAAACCAGCATAATGAACAGGGATTATCACCTTAGGTAATTTATTGCTCAGCTTGGCTTGTTTCAGCTTATCCTCAAGTGCTACCACACTCATATTGCGGGTAGCCGGGTCTATATCAACAAAATCCACCTCTGCACCGCAGTAACGGGCACAGTTTGCCGACGCGACAAAAGAAATGGGTGATGTCCAAACAATATCGCCAGGTCCAACACCTAATGCCAGACAAGCAATATGCAACGCTGAGGTGCCACTGTTAACGGCAACCGCATGGGTTGCCTGACAGTAGTTGGCAAGCACGTGCTCAAACTTAGGGACTTGCTGTCCCTGAGTCAAAAACTGATTTTCAAGTACATCCACCACGGCTGCCACATCTTTTGGATCAATGTGGTGTCTGCCATATGGGATCATAATGCCGTCTCGTTTAACTGCCGTAACTCTTCCACCGTCAGAAAATGCGGATTCTTACCCGAGTGATATTCGAAGCCATCAGTCACATCGCGGCCCTGTTCCCCCAGCTTATTCTTGTGGTAATTAATATTCTTTTCAAAGAAAGTAATAGGCGGACGAATCACAAAGTGATCATCAAATTCCACACTGTGATGAGCCGTTTCTTCGGGCACCATCATTTCATGGATTTTTTCTCCAGGGCGAATCCCCACCACCTCGTATTCCCGGCGACCACTGACGGCTTCAACTAAATCAAGAATATGCACTGAGGGGATTTTAGGTACGAAAATCTCACCGCCTTGCATACGCTGGAAGCTGTTGATAACAAAGTCTACCCCTTGATCCAAGGTGATCCAAAACCGCGTCATCTGCTCATGAGTAACGGGAAGTTTCTTCTCTCCCTGATTGACCAGTTTTTGGAAAAAAGGCACCACAGAGCCCCTAGAACCCACAACATTGCCATAGCGTACAACGGCAAAGCGCGTACCTTTGGCACCGGAGATATTATTGGCAGCTACAAACAATTTATCTGAGGCAAGTTTAGTCGCCCCATACAAATTAACCGGGTTAGCGGCCTTGTCGGTAGATAATGCTATGACTTTACTAACGTCAGATTCAATGGCAGCTTCTAAAACATTCTGCCCCCCCATGATATTGGTTTTAATGCATTCCATGGGGTTATATTCTGCGGCTGGAACTTGTTTAAGTGCAGCTGCATGCACCACAAAATCCACACCACGCATCGCCGTTTTTAACCTGTATTTATCTCTGACATCCCCCAGAAAATAACGCATACAAGGATGATAAAAACTTTGCTGCATTTCAGACTGCTTTAGCTCATCCCGGCTATATACAATCAAACGTTTCGGGCTATAGTCATTTAGTAATTTTTGTATAAACCTCTGGCCAAAAGAACCAGTTCCACCTGTGATAAGTATTGAGCGTTCATTAAACATACTCTGTATCTTCCTGGGCTAGATAAGGATAATTGTAAGAGACATTTTCTTTTTGCTTAAGGAGCACATCCCTATCTACTTCTCTTAGACTCAAAGGGCTATTCTGCCAACCTTGACACAATAATTGCCCCCTCATTCCAGAGCTCACCATCATTTGTGGTAAAGGAATGTTAATGTTAAAAGCACATATGGAGTCATAAAACTCATAGAGTTCATATTCCTTTATAAGCTCAACCACCTTGGTGGGAATATCCATTGAATGCCCTGCTTCGTAAACCAACTTTGGAAAAATAAAACGGCACAATGGTACTTCGTTGAGAAAAGCACAAAAATAGTAGAACCGTTGAATATCATGAGCATGAGATGACTCAAAATCAGACTTATAGTCATTCGGCATATAAATAATAGTTAAATTACTCGGTATTTTATTAAGCCTCTCCAGCTGAATTTCATCATTTATTATCAACGTAAATTTGGTACCTTCAGGCAACGTAGGAAGAATAGAGAACAAATCGGTTCCCTTTACTAGACTATCATTTTGATTGATTAATACATGATCATATTCGTTTAAAATCGCTTTAGGTAATTGGCTTTTAAAGTCAATATTAAGACCTAGATTCCTTGATTTGTTAACATGCCGAGAAGATAAAACAAAGCGCAATGAATTCGTCAGTACCAGAACTTTCTTACCAATTGAATTTCTTCGTATCCAAGCAATACTTCGCTCCCCAGCATGAGAGACAGACAAATCAAAGTTCATTTCTCTCTGATTAAGCGCTGCTTCAATTTGACCCAGGCTACTTCGCCATTCACTAAGCACATGATTAAACCCATGAATCACCTTAGTCTCATCAGTACTGGCGTAAAGCACTTTCGTCAATACTGAATTAGCGTAGTTTACCGTTCCATACAGAAAGTAAAAAAGTAATGACGCACCTTGCTGATAGGACAGAAACAACAGCTTTTTCTGCTGCTCAATCACCCCTTCCGCTTCCACTATTGTGTTAACGTCGCACTCAGATACCTGTTTGAAAACACGTAGCTCTGTAAGCAAGGTCTGATGACTATACTTGTCAGTATAACGCTCGGCAAAACCCTGGCTGGAGGTAAAGGCAGAAGACATAATCGCTTGTAAGGCCCGATGCTTATCTGCCGGGCTGGTAACAATCAATAAATCCTCAATCTGAAGTGGTCTGCTTCCTTTAATGGCGGCGCCATCAGCACAGTTATAACAATCGATCTTAGCCTCTGCCAACATCTGCTCCAACATAACCTTGGAGACTTTAAACTCGTATTTGGTAAACACGCTGGG
This sequence comes from Bowmanella pacifica, assembly GCF_014645355.1. GTDB lineage: Bacteria > Pseudomonadota > Gammaproteobacteria > Enterobacterales > Alteromonadaceae > Bowmanella > Bowmanella pacifica. The sequence goes on from NZ_BMLS01000007.1 coordinate 177,466, forward strand.
CCGAAAGTTACCGGGTACCACTAAGGCTGTATTATGCAACTTAGCGTATTCGTATAGCTCTTCTTTACCATCCAGGTAATAACCGGAGTGTTTTGAATGGTGGTGCTTGTCATTGACAAATCCCAGATCAACACCCAACAAGTACAGTTGATGCATGCCCAAGCGGGAAAACAGATTCAAGGCAAAGTTCGTCACGGTAGGAAACGCAAAACGCAGCACTTCAAACTGCGACTCATCCAACACCTGCAGGGAAGACACGGTAGACGACTCACCTTCCTTAAAGGCCAGATAGACATTCTTGTACAAGGCGGCGGTATCAGGATGAATACCATTACAGGAAAGCAAAGTGATCTGCTTTAAATAGTCAAAATCATCAATTCTGCTGGCCCAGTCAAAGGTTGCCCGGTTTTGCTCAATTTCAGCATGAAAATCGGGCACAATGCCATGTCGATGCAACACCTGCAATGAGGTGCCACAGGACACAATAATCGCCTGGTCGCGCCACTCTTTTATTGCCTCAATAGAGAAGTCTAATGAGGGACCATTACCAATCAGAAAAACCGGCACTTCTTTATGACAAGCAGATAGCAATCCAGAGGCTTGCTTACGCAGTTGCGGATAACCTCGGGCGAAACCTTCCTGTGTATGCGCAATACCGTAATAGGCATGGTCGAAGTACTCGCCCATGGAAATGACCACTTGCAACTGCTCCCGCAGTTGCGCAATGGCATGATTCAAAGCCCCATTGTAATAACTCTGATAAAAATAGGTGTTATTCAGAATATAAGGGCCAACTGCGTAAAACTGCTTTAACAGGTCACGGAATAAATGGCTGCCATCATCCCCTATATTGATATATAGGCGGGCATCTCTGTCATCCAGTTGCTTTAAAATTCCAGCCCAGTCAATGGCAAACAAGGAGGCATAAAAGAAGTCGCGATTAGGTTCACATAAAAACAGCTTTTCAACCTGATGTTCCTCAAGCAACCTTTCCAGTTGATAGCCAGTTCCCAAGCCGAACAGGATAAGTGACTTCACTGTCTGAGGCAGACTTCCCTGCTCATCTTCCAGTTCGGTCAGCATATCCTGCGTCTTAGCGACAAACTTATAATGCAAATAATGCTTAAGTTTTACCCCATGGTACCCCAGCACCAATCCGTCTTTGTGGGGATGGTTGGAAAACCCCTGATAGCTAAGCTCACTCTCCTTTCTAGGATGCTCGCCATACCAACTCACCAGTCGGTGGCGCTCCACCACATTTACACTGCCATCGGGCATACGTACAGGCCACCAAAACTTTGGCTGATATCCTTTAAATTCTTCATAAATAGTCGGAAAGTACTGCGCAAAGGCGGCCAGGTTTTGCAGTAAAACCTCGTCCTCTGCAGTCAGCGAGCGCCATTTTTCCGGCGCGGAAGCCATTAACCAGGCTGGGCAATATTCCTCCGCCTGCTCTTGCAACGCAAAGCTCAGTCCCTGCTTGTTTAATTCTGGCCAGGACTTATCCAGTAGCTGACGGTAAAGGGTATTGAATATAGGGTGGTTATAATGCTGATAAAGGTAGGCGCCTTTTACCTGCACATGTTCCTGTAATTCTGCAAGATTCGCCAGGATATCCCGCCCGTCCTTAGCTATTTGGAAATACAGAGCCGTGCCTTTTTGTTTGGCAAGCTCCAGGATCTCTTTCCAGCTCTGCGCACTTAATGAACACTTGAAGTATTGCGGCTCTGGCTCGTAAATAATGAGGTGATTAATGGCATAGTGTTCGATCAGATAGCGAATATGACTGCCCAGCCCCAAGCCCAAAACGATGACTAATTCAGGCTCCAGAGGAAGGCAAGGCCTGGCCAGAAGACTATGATAACTGTGCAGAGATGAGAGTTCTTGCCCCACCTTTTGTTGCGTACTTTGTGCGGCCTGGTCTGCGGAAAAGTCCAGATAGGCGGGATGCTGACAAAAGGCTTGGGTATGGCTGATAATTTCCTGCTCGGGGTGCAACCCGTACAAGGTACGGCCACTGCCGTAATCTACAATATTGAGTTCACCAAACTTATTGCAGAATAAGGAGATATTCGGGTTGGTTTCCTCAAAATAGCTGACCAGAGAAGGAATATGACGCTGGAAGGCATTAATGTTTTCATGACTGATTCTGGCAATATGTGAGGCCAGCTGCGCTTCCAACTCCGCTTGGCGGGTTTCATCCTTTTCGATATGTAGCCTGATGTTTTTTAGCATGTTACTTCTTGTATTTTTTTACGGCCTTTTTACCTCTCACCAACTGCGATAGTGCCAATTCAGCTTCTACCCGCATTGGTTCGATAACATCATTCAGATGCTGGTTACATGCCAACTCTGCTTCAAGAAAGGCCTTTTTTTCCTCCCCATCAAGTGCTTCCTGATGAGAAAGAATCAATGATTCACGCAGCTCTGTAAGGCGGAGTAGCTCATCAATATCGGGGGATTCTTGCAAAAGAAGCCCTGTAAGGGCTTCACTGTTTTCTCTTAGCGCGGGAAACGAATAAGGATGATCTAAATTGATCTTGTTCACACTGCCGCTTGCTCTTTTTGCCGCCTGGTCTCATAGGCCTGTTGCTTAGCAGCTTCAGGTATCTCTGCCCAGGCAGACTTAATAGGTAGCATCAGACTAATAACTTCGTCCATAATCTTCAAGTTATTCTGCACGTTAGCATCTACTAAACGCTGCAAAATATAGTCGTAAAGAGCGAATAAGTTGTCAGACACTTCGGATTGAATAGATAAATCCAGGGTATCACGCAAGTTCATGACAATGGCCCCTGCGCGGGACAGGTGTTCGGCCTTAGCTTCAAATTCACGACGTTCGATGCAACCTTTAGCAAAGGCCATTCTGTCCAACGCCCCCTGCATCAACATCAAGGTCAACTTATGAGGATCGGCCTGGGCGATTTCCTGCTTTAGGTTACCCTTTTTGTATGCATTAATGCCTTTCAACGACATCATTAACCTCCCATCGAACTCAGGGATGCAATCATAGCATTTCTGGTTTGATTTAAGCGGGCTACTGTCATATCCAGGCCCAGATATTTTTTACGCAAATTTTGCTCAAAATCCATCATCTGCAGATCAAGGCGCTCCCGTTCTGTATAAATTTCTTCTCGTTGATCTTTGTAGGAGTCTTCCCGCGATCTCAGCAAGCCGCCAAAGGTGGTGTACTCATGCAAATAATCATAGATACGAGTCGCAATGCCACTGTCCGCATCAGTAAACAACTTGCCCACTTCATCAAAGTGATCAGAAAGCGCATCTTTTAATAAGTCTTCACCAGACCCGATGCCATACTCGTCATTGGCGGTAATCTGTAGCTTGCCGTCACGGTCAAAAGACACGCCTAACTGGAACAAGCTGCCCAACTCCGAACCAGGTACACTTGATGCCACAATATTGGCAAGACCGGTGCGAATATCCCTGGCCATAAAATCCCCTGCCAACGGACCATCTTCTTCCAACTCAGAAGCACCGTACTTGGTCAGGTTTTTCATTTCATCCATCAGGGCATTGTAGTTATCAACAAAGTCCCGGACCAGCTTTTCAACCCCGTCGGAATCAAAGCCTATTTTCAGGGTAGATTCTTCAAACACACCATTGGCGTCTTTGCTGGATAAGGCTTTGGCATCAAAGCTGACGTTTTCAATAACGTTTTCAAACTTGTTGGTACTACTTTCAACTTCAATACCATCAATGGTCGCTTTCGCGTTCTTCGCTTCATTGCCAGCCGCAGGAGCAAGATAGGTAGCGGTTTCGGAAGAGTCCGTAGTAGACACCCGTTGCAGGTCGGCAATGTCGTCGTTATTCACGATCACTAAGTCATTACCTGCACCGGTTTTTTCAGATGTAAACACCAGCTTGGCACCACCATCGGCAGTACCGGTGTTGATAATACTGGCTGTTACGCCGAAGTTTTCCGATGCGTTATTCACGGCATTACGTAACTGCTGAAGCGTCATACCCGCAGTGACGTTAATATCAAAGCTGTCACTGCCGACTTTAAAGGTCATAGAACCCGCGGTATTACTCACCACATCGCTACTGGAGGTAAAACCACCACTGGCTGCGCTGGCGGTTTCTAAACGACTGCCGCTGGCAAGCTGAGTGATAGCAATCTTATAAGAACCGGTTACCGCAGAGTTAGACGCCTCAGCGCTAAAGGCACCGGTATTGGGGCCGTCTTCATCTTCACTGCTGCTGCCACCTGGGTGGTAGGCCGTGGCAGAACGCTGCCCAAGCTGATTCTCTTTACGCAGGGCATTTACGGTGTCTTTGAAGTCGTCCATCTTTGACTTCAATGCACCTAATCCGGATATCACGGCCTCAAGCTTCTCTTCTCTTTGATCGAGGCGGTCATACTTTGGCTTGCGCTCTGACTCAAGCAACTGCTTGACCAAATCATCTAGCGCCAGTCCTGATCCCACACCTAAAGATTGAATAGCCATGATAAACCTCTTAATTAAACGGCCTTGTTAAACAGTACCCCCACCGCAGCGCCAACGTCGGACTGCAATTCGCGTATCCGCTCGGCTAGCTTTAACACCTCTTCCGAGGGTATTTGCCGGATAACTGTTCCAGACTCGGGATCCGTTACTCGGATAACAGACCGCTTACTGTCTTCATCAACAGAAAAACTTAACTGACGATTATGAGCAAAAATAAATTCTTTTACCTGCTCTACCGCCTGTTCAACCTCTTCTTCTCTGATATCGGCTACGACACCAGTTTCTTGAGTGATATCTGATTGCAGTTTAGATTGCTGCTCACCCGACGGTGTCGCCTCTTTACTATTCTGCCCTTGCTTCTCCAGGATATTTTCCCGTGATTGTAGCAAGGCATCAGTTCTAGCAAGACTCTGGCCACCTTGTGAAAAATCTACGTCCATTTTTCACCTCCACATGCTGAAATAGTGGCCGCCAACACCCATAGTGTAGCGGCCTCTACTTATTATCCCAACAGTGACAATGCTGACTGAGGGCGTTGATTCGCCTGGCTCAGTACAGACAAGGACGCCTGCTGAACAATCTGGTTACGTGTCAGCTCAGCCGTTTCTGTCGCAAAGTCAGTATCCCGAATCCGAGAACGCGCACCGGCAATGTTCTCAGAAATGTTGCTCAGGTTACGGATAGTTGACTGGAAGCGGTTTTGCAACGCACCCAGGTCAGCTCGCACGCCACCGATAGCAGAAATAGCATCATCGATAGTGCCCAACGCTTTGGACGCATCGCCCACGGTTTTAACCGACGTTTGTGCCAAGCCCAGACCTGTCGCACTAAAGCCGTTTACACCCAGATTGGTTGAAGACAGGTTAACCGAGATAGTCTGACCCGCATTCGCACCTACCAAAAACGCTGCAGAGTAATCACCTTGCAACAGGTTTACACCAGCGAACTGCGTGGTAGTGGCAATACGTGAAATTTCCGCTTTTAACGCAGACACTTCTTTTTGCAACGCAGCACGGTCAGCAGAACCGTTAATACCGTTTTGTGACTGCACCGCCAACTGACGAATACGCTGCAGCGATGTGGTGATCTCAGACAGTGCACCTTCTGCAGTTTGAGTCAAAGAAATGGCATCGTTGGCATTTCTTACCGCCTGGTTAAGGCCTTGTACCTGCGCAGTCATACGATCTGAAATCTGCAGACCGGCCGCATCATCAGCCGCCCTGTTGATTCTGAAACCAGAAGAGAGTCGCTCAAAGGACACTGAAAGTGCATTACCTGAATTAAACAACTGCCTTTGGGCGTTCAATGATGACACGTTGGTGTTTACATATAGAGTCATAAAGATACCTCCTGAGAATTTATCCTGGTACCCTCATACCAGAGTAAATTCGCCTCATTTCAACCCATTACTGGGCTGCCTCATGATTGAACATTGACGCCGGGTCAAAATTCAAAACTTAAAATACCCCTCAACTCTAGGTATCGGCCAACCTTTGAGACTCTTTAGGATTTTTTTTGAATTTTTTTCAAAATAATCACAACACACTGATTTAAAAGAATTTTAAAGCTAGAAAAGATCTGCATCTGTACGCTACAGCAAAGAGCATTTTTGACTTGGAGGCAGGATTGAGATAGAAAGCGCGTCAGTAAACCAGCACAAAGCGTTCAGCCTATTCTCAGCGGTGAACTCAAGCAGCCAAGAACTTGGCATGAATAGTGCTAAAAGATTTAAGTATGTGAAGACATCAGGATATAGATGTTTGTGACAGGTCTGTCTTATTGACCGTCATAAAAAAGCCGGGTCAGATGACCCGGCCAACTTGCTCAAGTTAGGAGAACGAGCAAATTCGGTTTCGGTCCGACTGCGGGTTAGAGAATGCAAACTGGCCTCTCAACCAAAACTACACTCTCAGTCCGTCAGTCGGCGTTTTCTTCCTTCCCCCCCAGAGCCCTGGGGGGAGACTTATCCAGACGAGTCTGCATAAGTCTTCTGGTTGGCAGCCTTCAGGCTACCAGGGTCGGCCTCTCATTTCCTACCCTCTCAAACTCATTATCTTTGTATGGCGATTAACCTTGTAACAACTGCAGTGCCGACTGCGGTCTTTGGTTTGCTTGCCCCAACACTGTGGTACTGGCCTGCTGAATAATCTGCCAACGGGTCAGTTCTGCCGTTTCGACGGCAAAGTCTGTATCACGGATGCGCGATCTTGCCGCTGCGACGTTTTCTGAGATATTACTCAGGTTGCGAATCGTTGACTGAAAACGGTTCTGAATAGCACCTAAGTCAGCACGCTCTCCACCGATAATGGAAATAGCCATATCTACCGCCCCCAGGGCCCGAGATGCCTCCGCGGCGGTGGCAACCGATATATCATTGCCAGCACCAAATAACCCAGTGGGGGTGAAACCGCCAGGACGTGAGATATTCACGCTAATAGTTTGGCCGGCATTGGCGCCTACCAGGAATACCGCGGAATAAGTGCCATCCAGGATATTGACGCCACCAAATTGCGAGGTAATAGCAATACGGCTGATCTCTTGCTTAAGGGCCGAGACTTCTTTTTGCAGTGCCAGTCGGTCAGCCGAGCTGTTAATACCGTTTTGTGACTGTACCGCCAGTACTCGGATACGCTGCAGTGCAGTGGTAATTTCCTGCATAGCACCTTCAGCAGTCTGTGCCAGTGAAATCCCATCATTGGCGTTGCGCACGGCCATATTCAGGCCCATGATCTGTGATGTCATTCGGTCCGATATCTGCAAACCCGCCGCATCATCCTTGGCGCTGTTAATTCTGAAACCTGAAGACAAACGCTCAAAAGCGGTATTCAGATTCGTACTAGAGGTAAACAATTGCCTGGTGGCATTTAACGACGATACGTTAGTACTTACATACAAACTCATGATTCTCTCCTAACTTTAACGCCTGATATTGTTGTTTTTATACTCGGCTTTTTTACTTAAAAATGTTTGGCACGCTATGTGCTTTAATTTCTACGTAGTCAGGAAACTGACTCATGGTTTGCAGGTCCCTCAACCTGTAAAGCATGTGAGTGAGCGAAAGCTCTGGCCGTTCTGACAGGTTTGATGGCCTACCTCAAACCTCTCACTACCTCCTGGCATCGAGCCTGTCAGTCGGCCACTATCCAATCCACCTCTTATCCTTGCAATAACTGCAACGCTGACTGCGGTCTTTGATTGGCTTGACCTAATACCGTGGTACTGGCTTGCTGAATAATCTGCCAGCGGGTCAGTTCTGCCGTTTCAACGGCAAAGTCTGTATCACGGATACGTGATCTTGCCGCCGATACGTTTTCTGAGATGTTGCTCAGGTTACGAATGGTTGACTGAAAGCGGTTTTGAATGGCACCCAAATCAGCTCGCTCCCCACCGATAGTGGAAATAGCCAGGTCGACCAAGCTTAATGCCCTTGAAGCATCTGCGGCACTGGCAACAGAGACATCATTACCGGCACCAAATAACCCTGTGGGTGTAAAACCCCCTGGACGCGAAATATTCACGCTGATGGTTTGGCCGGCGTTGGCGCCAACCAGGAACACCGCGGAATAGGTGCCATCAAGGATATTCACGCCACCAAATTGCGAGGTGATGGCGATCCGGCTGATTTCTTGTTTAAGGGCTGAGACCTCTTTTTGCAGCGCCAATCGGTCTGCCGAGCTGTTAATGCCGTTTTGCGACTGAACAGCTAGCACCCGGATACGCTGCAGCGCGGTAGTAATCTCCTGCATAGCACCTTCAGCGGTTTGCGCCAGGGATATGCCGTCGTTAGCATTACGTACCGCCATGTTTAAACCCATGACCTGAGACGTCATACGATCAGAGATTTGCAAACCTGCCGCATCATCTTTTGCGCTATTAATCCGAAAGCCGGAAGACAAGCGTTCAAACGCGGTGTTCAGATTCATATTTGACGTGAACAACTGCCTGGTCGCATTCAACGACGAGACGTTGGTGCTTACATAAAGACTCATGTTTTTCTCCTAACTTGATAAATTTTCGAGCCAGACTTGTTGTTTTTATTAGTTATCTGGCTACAGACAAACCTATGTTATTGTTTTTATTGGCTTGTCTTGCATCTGAGCTGTTTTTTATTTTTATTACTCAGTGCTTACGCTTAAGTTATCGAGCAAAACGGACAAAAACTTTAGGAAAAAATGCAGAAATAACGAAACTCCCAAAAAATAATATATTTTTCAGGATGTTACAGATTTTCAGAAGGGGAAACAGACCGGGGTTTCCCCCGGTCAAATCGCTCTACGTTAGGAGAGAGTGAGCGAAATCATGTATTGAACCCAGGCCCATCGACACTACCTCCTGGCATCGGTTCAATACTTATCTGCTTATCCCAACAACTGCAGTGCAGCCTGAGGACGCTGATTAGCCTGCGACAGTACAGTGGTACTCGCCTGCTGGATAATCTGGTTACGCGTCAGTTCAGCGGTCTCTGTTGCAAAGTCAGTATCGCGAATCCGTGAACGGGCACCCGATACGTTCTCTGAGATGTTGCTTAGGTTACGAATCGTTGACTGGAAGCGGTTTTGCAGCGCACCCAGGTCGGCACGAATACCACCAATTGCAGAGATGGCCTCATCAATAGTGCCCAGGGCAGTAGATGCACCACCAATAGTTGCCACGCTAGTCGTAGCCAGACCTAAGCCTGTAGCACTGAATCCGTCGATACCCAGCTTATTGGCAGACAGGTTAACAGAGATAGTCTGTCCAGCATTTGCGCCAACCAGGAATGCTGCTGAGTAACCGCCTTTGAGCAGATCGACACCGGCAAATTGCGTGGTAGTGGCAATACGGGAAATTTCAGACTTCAGCGCAGACACTTCTTTTTGCAGTGCCGCACGGTCAGCAGAGCTGTTAATACCGTTTTGTGATTGCACCGCCAGGACACGGATACGCTGCAAAGACGTAGTAATTTCCTGCAAGGCACCTTCAGCAGTCTGCGTCAGTGAAATCGCGTCGTTAGCGTTACGTACAGCCTGGTTTAAACCTTGAACCTGTGAGGTCATACGATCAGTGATCTGCAGACCTGCGGCATCATCGGCGGCACGGTTAATACGGAAGCCGGAGGACAGACGCTCGAATGAAACATTCAATGCTGTTCCGGAGTTGAACAATTGACGTTGCGCATTGATAGACGAAACGTTGGTGTTAACGTATAAGGACATAAACCTCTCCTACACTCTCAGTCCAGCAGTCGCTGGCATCCGGCTCACGCCGAAGGTTAAAAACACTTTAAGAACAATAACTTTGGTTAAAAAGTTAGTGTTACTGGCTCTCTCGCTTAAGGTTATCGACGCCCCGGCAAACTCCTTTAGAAAAATTTTGCCTCCCCGGCAAAAAAGCGGAAAAAACTTGCCGCCTTTGCATTCTTAAAGAACTTGCGTTTCAATGACTTTCTCGAAAATTCGGCTCAGAAAAGAAAAATGCACGAACAGTGGCAATCATGTGTATGGCAGCGTGGTCAACACAACGCGTTTACGGATTTATGTGAATTCAACGGCATGTTGGTGTGTAGTTTCAGAGAAGCAACCAACCATATCAGTGCCGATGGTGTTATTCGGCTGCTATATCTGGATATGCAAGGCAAGCTTATTCGCCATCAGCAGGTCAAGCTGCCTGGGGCGGATCTTCGTGATCCCAAATTATCGGTAACACCGGACGGAAAGCTATTATTGCTGGCCTATGCCAAGGTGTATAACGGCCACCAGGATCCTGTCTATCGCCAGGCCTACACCTGGCTGACACAAGACGGTCAAAGCTGGTCATCCCCCAAACAACTGGGTGATAAAAACTGGTGGTTGTGGCGTCTGCGCTGGCACAAAGACAAGGCTTATGGTGTGGCTTATAACCGCGAAGCACAAAATACCAGGCTATATGCCGGCCTTCCGCGTCGAACTTTTGAATGTGTTGAACCGCAGCTTTTTAGCCTGAAGAAGCAAGGTAAAGGATACCCAAACGAGAGTGATCTGCATTTTAGTGCAGATGGCACAGCGCAGGTTTTATTGCGCCGGGATGCAGACAGCTGCACCGCTCAGCTGGGAATTTCAGCTCCCCCTTATCGGCGCTGGGTATGGCATGATTTAGGCTTTTATTTGGCTGGGCCACGCATGTTGAATTTATCGCAAGGTTATAGCCTGCTGGCAGGACGAATCTGGCAACAAGACGGGCCCAAAACAGCTTTGGTTTTGTTGAATTTGCAAACTATGAAACCTTCATTGCTGCGGGTTTTACCCTCGGGGGGGGATACCAGCTACCCTGGGTTAGTCAGACAGGGCAATAACGTATTTGTCAGCTACTACTCCAGTCATCAGCACCATAAAGCCTGTATTTACCTGGCCAAGTTCACATTAGATGACGAATTACTTAGCTGAGCCCAAGTCTTTCTGACAGGGCCCCTTGACCAGATAAACAGCCCAAGTTAGCGAACGTAATCGAACAACGACAGGCTGGTAACTCGTGAAAACGTAGCTTGAGCGGCCTGCAAGGCCGTTTCCTGGCGGCTCAGATCCGACACGGCCTTAGCATAGTCCACATCCTGCACCACAGAGCGTGCTTCCTTAGTCGATATCTCTAGATCCAGATTAGAACTATATACCGCTGCCGATACATTCAATCTTCCCCCCACGCCAGATGTAGCAGCGCCTAATGCCCCCAGTCCATTGTCCATACCGATAATGGCATCATCCAGGGCAGACAAAAAATCTTGCTGGGAAATATCCGGGTCGTCCAATGCGACAAAAAAATCGTCCAGGGTTTGAGCCAGGTTTTTCTTTTCAGGTGGGCTTAGCGAGAAATCTACCGTATCTCCAGGCGCCCCATCGATGGTGAATTGCATACCATTAAAGGTAAATGGCTCACCTGGCGTATAGTTAAAAGTACCTAAGTTAGCACCTGTGCCGACATTGGTAATGGTAACCTGGTCCCCCGCGGGGCTAACCTCAAGCTGGAAGTCGTTATTGGCAGGGGTTAGTGCATCGTAATTTTGCTTATGAAAACGATCCAGGTCGTTCTGTTCACTGATAGTCATTGAGGCATCAGCGGCCGTCGTTCCAGTCACCGAAGCCTTCAGCCTGGCAAACACATCCTCAAACACCGACTTACCCGAGTCATTTCCTTGCATCTGTACAGACGGAGAGAGCTGATAGCTGGTTGTGCCCTCATCACCCTGAAAATAATATTTATTGCCGGTGGCACTGGGATCATAAGCAAAGGCAGGTGACTTGGACTGGTACCCGGCAAAAATATATTCACCGGCGGCATTTTTAGAATTCATCAGATCAAAGACCTGGTCACGAATCTGTGCAATTTCCACCCCGATGGCGGCCCGGCTTTCCGGGGTCATCGCACCACTACCTGCCTGAATGGCTTTAGTACGGGCCAGTGTCACAGCTTCGTTGATATTGCGCATCACGGCTTCCTGCTCCTTCAGGGCGCCGGTCAATAACTCGTTGTTACGCTGAAACTGCTTTATTTGGTCGAGTTCTTCGGTCAGGCGAATAACCTTGGACGCCCCGACCGGATCATCTGAAGGCCTGAGCAGTTTTTTACCCGAAGCCAGACGCTGCTGAGTGTCGGAAAGCTCACCCTGACCGTTAAGAATATTATTGATGCCGCGGTCGAATAATTGACTGGTAGAAACTCTCATTCTGTTACCTCACTACCTGGCTGCGCTAAGGATAGTATCGAATAGACTCTGGGCCGTGCTTAAAATTCGTGCCGATGCGGCATACGCCTGCTGAAAACGAATCAAATTGGCCGCCTCTTCGTCCAGACTGACCCCGGAAACTGACTGGAACCAATCGTTTGATTGCTGCACCATGGCCTTAGCCGCCTTTAATTCTATATCAGCGGTGGCGGCTTTCTCACCCACCGAACTGACAGTATCAGCGTAAGCACCATGAAACGTGGTGGCATTTTGATCGCTAAAGGCTTTGCTGGCATCACGACGTACCGTATTCACATCCTGCAATCCCGCCAGGGCCAAGCCATTACGGTTATCGTCCACACCATCGGTGTTGTAACCTATGGTAAAGGTATCACCTGCTTTGGGCACACCGTCTAAGCTAATATCATAGCCAGGATAGTCCTCCTGGGCTGGCGGACTAAAAGCAGCCGGCCAGCCAGGTGTTCCTTTCGCTTGCTCAAGCAAATTGCGCAGGTCGGCGGCCCCCGATACCGTGGTAATCACTGTACCAGCGCTATCCAACACTTCATAGGTGTCTTCGGCGGTGAAGCGAATCTGGGTAGGTGCGCCCACACCGCCACCTGGCGCAGCACCGGGGCCATGTAGTCCCCCCGCGCCATCAAAGGCTGAAGTATTAGGATCAAAAGGTGCGGTATTGTCCACATGAGTATTACTTACCGAGGTGGACACCACCACCGCCGAGCCCAGATTATCAATACTTCCTTCGGCTTTAATCGGTGAGGCAAAGGCTAAATCTTCGCCGCGCAATACATCCATATCTATCTGTGATGCGGCGTTGCGGGTTGGTTGGAGCAAAAACCTGTCATCAACGGCATAGGCACCACTGGGAAATTCAAGCTCCAATCCATCACCGATTTTATTCCAGTTACCCGCACCGGTCGTCAATGCATCAGGGCCAGCAAAGGTGTATACAATAGGATTACCATCAGTACCCAAAGTGGGGGAGCCATCAGAATTAAGCAGCTCGACAGTGGCGTCCAGTGTCTGCGGTGGACCGGCATTCACGGCATTAATGGTGACCCGGTAATCCGACGTGGTTAGGTGTTCGGCCTGGTTCTCTTCCACCCGACCATTCATCAATAGATTGTTGGACGAGTTATCCTGATAAGCCAACGCCTGAAACTCGGGCAGTTCGAACAGCTTGGCCCCAAGCTGTCCATCGTAGTCCATACCCAACTGATTCTGCTCGTTCATGGCATCAGCAAATGCCAGCGCCAATTGTCCAAGTTCACGCTGTTTGGGGCCAAGTACCTCATCACGATAAGAGAACAGGCCGCCCATTTTACCGCCCATCTCAGTCTCATTTACGCCCAGAGTAACAGGCGCGTTAGAAGCCACTAAGGTCAAATTACGTCGCTGCGCATCCGGGTCACCACTGATTTGGAATAAATTGAAAACCCCAGCCTCCATCACTAAGGCTTCACCATTTTTGAGATGAACCAGCGTCGAGCCATCGTCCATGGTGCGGGTTTCTATGGAGACAATTTCGGAAAGCTTTTGAATCGCGAGATCCCGCTCATTTCTGAGTACCCCCGCTTCCTGCTGAGTAGAGGCACTTTCCACATAACGAATTTGATCATTAAGAGTGGAAATGGTTTTAATCAGATCATTGGCTTCCTGGGTAACACTGGCCAACTCCTGATTAACGTCTTTTTCCATTTGCCGCATGTACTCAGCCAAGCTGGACATACGTTCCATCAGGGAGCTGGCTTCCCCCAGCACCAAATCCCGCGAAGCCAGATTGCCAGGTTCATCAATGGCGGTTTGCATGGACGCAAAAAAACGACTGAGGCTACCAGAAATGCTGTTAGCTTCACTGGCCAGCATATTGTCCAACTGGGAGATCTTGTCAAAGAAAGACTGCGCTTCGCCTAATGTGGAAGTGTCCCGGCGAAGTTGATTCTGGGCAAAGGTATTAAGAATTCGCTCCGTGGTTCCGCGTCCTACCCCACCGGTTAACTGAGCAACATAGGTGGTGCGCTCACGAACAAAGCCCTCGGTATTCACGTTGGCGATGTTATTACCCGTGGTACGCAGCATATTGTTATGTGCGTTAATCGCCGATGAGGCAATGTTCAGAAGGTCGGCGCTGCGAATATAGCTCATTAATATTTCCAGTAAAGCGTGGGTGAAATCAACGCGCTACCCAGCGTCAATTCCAATTACCTTACCGATTTAAAAGCAAAAATTACGCCAATACGGCGAGAAAGAAGGGAATCCCAGCCAACTCAGGGCAGACGATTCAATACCTGGAGAATTTTGTTGCTGTAATTAGGATCGGTAGCATAACCGGCCTGTTGCAGCTCGGTGAAATAAGCCTGACTGTCTGAGGCTTGTTCGATGGCTTTGCTGTAACGGGGATTATCACGCACAAAAGTGACGTAATCCTGCATGGCGTCGGCAAATGACGAATAGGCTCTGAACGCCGCTTTTTGCGGTTTTGCCACGCCTTGCTCATATTCCAGCGTACCCACCAGGGCCTTATCCCCCTGCCAACGGCTGTCCGCCTTAATACCAAACAGGTTGTGACTGTTCTGCCCGGACGATAAATGGATCATTTGCTGTCCCCATCCAGTTTCTACCGCAGCCTGGGCAACCAAGGCTTTAGGATCCAGGCCAAGCTGGCTGGCAGCTTGCTCAGCATGAGGCAACAAGGCGGCAACAAATTCCTCTGCATCGGCAAACGCAGGCTGTTTATTGCCGGGCAGGCTAACGGGGCCCAGTACTTGCTGCTGAATATTGTCCAGGGCTTTAATCTGATTGCGGTTAATACTGGATAAATTACCGTCGTCGCGCAGCACACTGGCCGGTGTATAGCCATCCACATTTTGGCCAAGCTGTTTAACGATAATATCTGCTAATCCAAGGTTACCATTGGTGGCCAGATCGGTGGCGAGCTGCTGATCATGCATATCCCGATAAAACTTGACCTGTTGGGAGTTAAAGGGACTGTCTTTATCCGCCAGTACATCCTGGGCATCGCGCATAGATTTCAGCATCATTCGCACAAAGATAGCTTCAAACTGCTTGGCCGCTTCATCCAGCGCCTTATCATCCCCAGCCTGGGCGGCACGACGTAAACTGTCCAGTCCTTTCAGATCGTGAACATTACGCGACTGCTCAAGCTGGTTGATAGAAAAGTTCTGATCCATAACTAAATAACAATCAGTTGACCTTGAAGCGCGCCAGCCTGACGCAAGGCTTCAAGAATGGCCATTAAGTCACCGGGGGCGGCGCCCACTTCATTCACCGCCCGCACTAGTTGATCCAGTGTCACACCGGGATCGAATTTAAACATCCGGCTGTCATCCAGATTAACATCAACCACGGATTGCGGGGTTACGACCGTCTCCCCATCAGCCAATGCATTCGGCTGCGATACTTGTTGATTCTCGGTGATAGTGACCGTGAGCCCGCCGTGTGTGACCGCAGCAGGCAACAGGCGCACGTCCTTACCAATCACAATAGTGCCGGTACGGCTGTTAATAATAACTTTGGCCGGCGCATCGGCAGGTTCAAATTCAAAATTCTCCAAGGTGGCTAAAAAGCCAACCCGCTGCCCCACATCACGGGGGGCGGAGACTCTTACAGACGCCGCATCAATAGGCGTCGCAATGGCATACCCACTCGCAGCATCGGCTCCCAGGCGCTTGTTGATGGCATCGGCCAGACTGCGCGCAGTAGAAAAATCCGGATAATGTAAATTCAGGGTGAGATAGTCGTTTTGCATCAAGCCGCTTGGCACTGCCCGTTCAACAATGGCGCCATTGACAATACTGCCCACGGTCGGCGTATTAGCCACAATTCTTGAACCATCGGCGCCTTCCGCACCAAAACCGCTAACTACCAAACTACCCTGAGCAACAGCGTACACATTGCCATCCAGGCCTTTAAGAAAGGTTTGCAATAAGGTGCCGCCACGCAAGCTGCCCGCCTCACCAATAGATGACACTGTGACATCTATGGTCTGACCGGGTTTAATAAAAGCCGGTAGGTCGGCATGCACAGCAACCGCCGCCACATTCTTGATCTTTGGCTTTAAATTACTCGGCATCATGATGCCGAAGTTGGACAACATGGTACGAAAGCTCTGCTCGGTAAAGGGGCTTTGTTCACCGGTACCCGGCAAGCCCACCACCAAGCCATAGCCTACCAGTTGGTTACTACGTACCCCCTGAATAGAGACCAAATCTTTAATCCGCTGGGCGGCCTGCAAGGGCGCGCTAAACAGTAACCCCAGAATCAGTAAATAGCTGAACTTAACCATATTGCCTCCTAAAAGGGCCACCATTCGGACGAGAAGAATCGCGTCAGCCAACCTTGTTGCTGCGCTTGAGAGAAAGTGCCGGTACCGCTGTATTGGATGCGGGCATTGGCAATCTTGGTCGAGTTCACTTCGTTTTCCGGACTGATGTCTGCCGCGCGCACTATGCCAGTCAGACGAAGATATTCGTCGCCGTTGTTAAGCGTCAGCCACTTTTCGCCCCGAACCACCAGGTTTTGGTTGGGCAGAACCTGAATTACCGTTACAGAGATATTACCCGCCAGGTTATTACTTTGGTTGGCCGTTGCAGAACCGGCAAAGTCGTTACTTGAGGTTACCCCGAGTTGGATAGATTCATTACCAATGGCCACAGGATTTCCTCCCAGCCCAGTAATGGGATCCAATGCCATCTCAGAAGCACGATTGGTATTCGTGCCGGCAGACTTTCTGGCCGTAGTATTTTCCCGCAGCACAACAGTGATAATGTCGCCGATACGACGGGCCTTTACATCCGAATAGAGACTGCTGGAAAAATTATCCTGAAAAATGGAACCGTCATCATTGACCTTTTGCTCGGGGATATCCGGCATCACCGGAGCAAAGAAGGGATCATTAGGAGCAGGCTGCATGGACGGTGTGCTGGAGCACCCCGCCACCATTACCAACAGCATGGACGACATCAGGATTTTCATGGCATTACCCTTCACTTAAAGCTGCTGAATAACCTGACCGAGCATCTGATCCACCGACGAGATCACTTTAGAGTTCATCTCATACAAACGCTGGCTTTCGATCAGATTGACCAGTTCTTCCGTTACGTTCACGTTAGAGGTTTCCAACGCGCCCTGGATAACAGTGCCAAACCCAGCTAATCCCGGCACACCTTGCAGCGGCGCACCACTGACGGCGGTCTCGACATATAAGTTCTGTCCAATGGGCTGAAGGCCAGTGGGATTAATAAAGTCCGATATGGTGATTTGCCCCAGCACAACAGGATCAGCCTGACCACGGATAGTGGCAGAAACTTCGCCATCCTGAGATATGGTAATTTGCTGTGCGTCTTCAGGTACGGCAATCACAGGTTGCAGCTGAAACCCAGCGCCCGGCGTCACAATTTCGCCATTTTCATTAAGCGTAAACTGACCATTACGAGTGTAGGCAATAGTGCCGTCGGGTTGCAGGATCTCAAAGAAACCACGGCCCTGAACCATCATGTCCAAGGCATTATCGGTGGTTTGCAGGTTACCCTGAGTAAAGGCTTTCTGAGTCGCTACCACTTTCGAACCCGCGCCCAACATCAGACCGGACGGCAACTCGGTATCGGCCGACGAACGGCCACCAGGCTGGTTGATGTTTTGATAAAGCAGGTCCTCAAAAATGGCCCTGCCCTTTTTAAAACCAACAGTACTGGCGTTAGCCAAGTTATTGGATACCACCGACACATCGGTTTGGGCCGCATCCAGGCCGGTTTTGCTGATCCATAATGCCGGGTGCATAAGTCACCTCCGCCTTGTCTTTAAATTAAATAATCTGCAGCAGACGATTGGCTCGTAAGTCCAAATCAGCCGCTTCTTTCATCATTTTCACTTGCATTTCGTACTGGCGCTGCAACGTAATCATGCTGACCATTTCTTCCACCGGATTGACGTTACTCGCCTCCAAAGTGCCATTGGCCAATCGCACCGTGAAATCTTCATCCGCTACCTGGCCATTTTTCAGTCTGAACAGGCCATCGGTTCCCCGCTCAATCTGCGCCACGTCTGGGTTAACCAGCTTCAGTCGGCCAATTTCTTCCAACACCTCAGCAGGCGCCCCTTGGGGACGAATGGATAAGGTGCCGTCATTGGCAATATCTATTTTGGACAGGGGCAAGGGCAAGGCAATTGGACCGCCTTCCCCTATCACCAGGTTGCCGTGACCATCCTGCAATAATCCATCCGGTCCGACTTGAAGGTTGCCTGCACGGGTATAAGCTTCATTGCCTTGCTTATCCTGCACACTTAGCCAACCTGAGCCCTGAATCGCCACATCAAGCTCGCGGTCGGTGCGGATCATGGCACCGCCTTCATAGTCATTGGTTGGGCTTTCTGTCATGGCAAATACCCGGGTAGGTAAGCCTTCACCGAACGCCGGCATGGCGCGAGCTTGTTCCAACTGGGCTTTGAAGCCATTGGTCTGGGCATTAGCCAGGTTATTGGCGCGTACGGCAGTAGCGAGCAAATCTTGCTTGGCGCCACTGGCAGCGATGTAGAGCAACTTATCCATGACGGTTTATTGACTCGAAGACAGACTTAACCTGAATTGAGCAATTTTGATGCCAGAATGGTTAGGTGTTAGGTGTTAGGTGTTAGGTGTTAGGTGTTAGGTGTTAGGTGTTAGGCAATTCTATGATGCATTGGCGATATTAGTACCAAATACTCTTCCCTGCTTTCCAGCAGAATGAAAAGAAGGGGTAAGACGGCTGTCCGTCTTACCCCTTTCGCTTCTCTCCTAACTATCTATCTCTAGCGGATATTCAGTACCGTCTGATTCAGCTGGTTGTTCACTTCCAGCGCACGGGAGTTCGCCTGGAAGTTACGCTGTGCCACAATCATATCAATCAGTTCAGTGGTTAGGTTGACGTTGGCCGACTCCAGTGCCTGCGAGTTGATATCACCGTATGTGCCGGTAGTCGCCTCACCGGCTAATGCTTCGCCGGACAGAATACTTTCTTTCCACTGGGTATTACTCTGTTGTGTCAGACCCTGTTCGTTAGCAAAGCGAATAAGGCCAATACGGGCAACCGGGTCAAAGGTACCATTTGAGTACTTAGCCAGAACCAGCCCGTCTTTATTGATCTCAATTCCCGTTAAGCGGCCAACAGGCAAACCGTCCTGCGATAAGGTGGTTGCCACAAAGGGGTCAGCGTACTGAGTCGGCTCTTCCGGGGTTTGTGGCCCAGTAGAGAAATTGAAATCGATTTTCAGTGTCTGGGCCTGATCTGCACCATTGGTCAGAATACCGCCTAAGGCTTCAGTTTCTAGCTTGAAGTCAGAAGTGGCTGCACCATCTGCCGCAAAAATGCCAATAAACTCACCACCACTGTTAAATTCCAAACGTGCGGCGTTAACTGCATTACCGGTTGCAGTACCAGCAGTATTTACAATAGGGTCACCCGCTACTGCCGGCTCAATATTCACAAGCTGGTCTTCAACCGCGGTTACCATTACCCATTGATTGGGATTAGCGGGTGCAGGACCGACAGTGCCATCTTTAATAAAATAGAAGGTCTGTACATGGCTATCACCCAATGAGTCATACACCGTAATGGAGGTTTTGGCGTGATAGCTTAGCTGGTCGGCCGGGTCAAACTGTGCCGGGTCCAGACCAACAGCCCCTGCCGGCAGGTTCATTTTCATATCGACTTCGGTGGTAGCCTGAGGTGCACCGGATGAATCAGGGACACGAATAGGTATCATAGTACTGCTGGCCACCGACGCAGATGTGCCATCGGCGTTAACCGGAAAACCCAACAAGTGTTGACCACCTGAGTTAACAATATAATTGTCGGAGTTCAGCTTAAACATACCGGCTCGGGTATAAGAGAAGTCCCGCGAGGATAAGTCAGGCGCCATAGCAAAAAAGCCATTGCCGCTGATCGCTAAATCCAGCGCACTCTCGGTAAACTGCAGTGAGCCTTGGGTAAACTGCTGTGCCACTTCCTGGGTCAGTACACCATCACCCACTTTGGTGCGTGAACCGGCCAATAGTGAGGTGGCATACACATCACCAAATTCCGCCCTGGACTGCTTAAAGCCCACGGTATTCACGTTAGCGATGTTATTCGCCGTGGTATCCAGGTCACGCTGAGCCGCGTTCACACCACTTAATGCTATATTGAAGGACATCTTGGTTCTCTCCTATCAGCTGCCAATCTGCAGTACATCAGCGAGCTTCACGCTCTCTTCGCCGGCCAGATTGAGAATGACACCCTGGGTACTGGACGCCAGGCTGACGCTATTTACATGACGGTTGATGGCAGTCGGCAAGTCGATACGCTTCTCGCCCACTTTAGCCGTGGCGGTAACGGTATAGTTGCCGGGTGGCAATGGATTGCCGCTGTTATCCGTTCCGTCCCAGTTAAACTCGATGTTGCCGGCCGCGTTAGAACCTAATGTCATGGTTCTGACGGTCTGCCCGCTTTTATCTTCGATGGTTATCTTCATATCATGAGCGGCTTTCTCATTGATGATCACCCCTGAGAGTTCTGCGCCTTCCGCATCTGTCAAAGTGCCTTTATCACCAATCACCAATACTTGTTGCCCAATCAAACCTGACGCTGCTAACGCCTGACTGGAATTCATATTGGCAGCAAAACCTTCAAAGCTGGACTGCAGCTTGCTGAGGCTGTCGGCCATGGTAAAGCTGGTCATCTGCGCGATCATTTGATCGTTGTCCACCGGTTTGGTGGGATCCTGCTGGGCAAGTTGCTCGGTCAGCAAGGCAAAGAAATCTTCCTGCTTTAGCTGGCCATTGGTGTTCTCAGGCGTTTTCTTGTCCTGGGGCCAATACAGGTCGCGGACATCACTGTTGTTAACTGAATCTGTCATCTGCTAATCCTCAGTGCGCTTACTGACCTTGACCAAGCTGCAACACCCTACGGAAGATCCGCTTAGTGGTGTCGGCAACCTGAACATTGGTTTCGTAGGCTTTTGACGCTGACATCATGTCGGCCATCTCTTCCACCACATTGACATTTGGCTTATAGATATAGCCGTCTTTGTCGGCCATGGGATGACCTGGGTTGTATTCCATTTGCAGTGGCCGATCACTTTCCACAATCCCCAGCACCTTCACACCGGTACCAGCTGACTGACCGTCAATGGCTCGCTGCATTTCAGCGGCAAATACCGGCTTTCTGGCCCGGTAAGTTTGATCAATACTGCTACTGACGCTGTTTGCATTGGCGATATTACTAGCCGTGGTATTCAGGCGCGTGGATTCAGCGCTCATACCTGTGGTCGCGATATTCATTACATTAAACAGACTCATCAGCCTTGCCCTCCACCCAGGGCTTTTTTCATGCCCTTAAACTTACCGCTTAAAAACTCAACACCGACCTGATAACGCATGCCGGTATCCAAAAATGCATTCCGTTCAGCCTGCACATCCACGGTGTTGCCATCGCCGGTATCAGGTTGATTTGGCACCCTGAACATTTGGTCGCCACGATGACGGGTCTCGATGGCAAAATGTTTCTCGTGGGTGCGGGATAAACTGGAGCTGCGCTCGGCTTGGGCCGTTTGCATCGCAGACTTAAAGTCAATGTCGCGCGCTTTATAGCCGGGCGTATTGGCATTAGCCAGGTTACCGGAAATGACTTCCATCTTGTCATTGCGCACTTGCAGTGCGCGATGATGCAAACCGACTAATTTGTCTAAGCTGATTGCCACCTGTTTTCTCCTTTGCACGGAGCTTGTCTTGGCAATAGCTTAGCAATACACGTGCCAGCTTAATGGTGTCATCAAACCGGCAGTGTTAAGAATGGGAGGTAGATTATTGTTTTTTAAGGTAATAGAGGCCAGGATTGCAACGTACCATACTGAATGCATCGGACAATCCAGACATAGATTCAGACGCACCGAGGAACAAAATTCCCTCTTTATTCAGGCCGGCGGCAATTTGTTGCAGTATCTGTGTTTTGAGCTGAGCGGAAAAATAAATCAACACGTTGCGGCAAAACACAATATCGAACTTACCCAGCGAACTGTAGGAGTCCAGCAGGTTAATTGGACGAAACGAGACCATGTTGGTCACTTGCGACCGAAGACGCATAGTACCGTTGGCCGTAGGTTCAAAGAACAGTCGTTTACGCTCATCGGACAGGCCCCTGGACAACGACAGATTGTCATACTCCGCCGCCTTACAGCGGTTAAGCATATCTGATGAGATATCTGTTCCCACAATCTGCACCCCACCAGGAAAGGCGCCAGGACTGCGTTGTAAAAACTCCAAAATGGTCATAGCTATGGAATAAGGCTCCTGACCTGAAGAACAGGCAGCAGACCAAATCCGTAACGGCCCTGGCCTGCCTTTAAACTTCTGCAATAGCTCACTTTTCAACAGCTCAAAGGGGTAGGTGTCACGAAACCACAAGGTCTCATTGGTGGTCATCGCATCGATGACCGCCTCTCGCAACGTTCTGTCCCGTCCATTCACTACATTAGTAATCAATAATGAAAGGTTTGCGATGTTGAAACGACGTAGCAGAGGCGACAACCTGCTACGCACTAAATACTGTTTATTGTCGCCTAAAACAATGCCGCACTGGCGTTCCAGATAATCCCGGAACATGGCATAGTCTTGGATTCCTATCTCTTTATCAGGCACAAATTAATCTCTAATTATTCAAGACCTAACCATTTTTTGACCGAGTTGGCCAATTCGTCCGGGTGGAACTTAGCAATAAAATCGTCCGCGCCCACTTTCTTCACCATCGCCTGATTAAACACCCCGCTGAGCGAGGTATGCAAAATCACATGCAGGTCTTTGAGTTCGGGGGAATGCTTGATTTCCGCAGTCAGAGTGTAGCCATCCATTTCCGGCATCTCAATGTCTGACACCAACACGCCAACCCGATCCGTGACATCACCGGTTTCCTCGGCAAGCTCCCGCAAGCGAACTAAAGCTTCCATGCCATTCTTTGCAGTCTCAATTTTCAGCCCCAAACTGGTCAGAGCTTTAACAACCTGATTGCGCGCCACGGACGAATCATCCGCAACGAAAATCAGCTTATCGCGAACAGGGGATACGTCTAAACCATCAAGCACTTCGGCACTGACGTCGGTTTTCAGCGGTGAAATTTCGTTGAGAATCTTCTCAACATCCAAAATCTCCACCAACTCGTTGTCCACTTCGGTCACGGCCGTCAAATAACTGGCGCGCCCGGCCCCTTTGGGTGGCGGCATAATGGAATCCCAGTTGATGTTGATGATCCGCTCAACCGAGTCAACCAAGAAACCCTGCACAGAGCGATTGTATTCAGAAATGATAATGAAACACTTACTGAGATCCTCGATGGGTTTACCACCGGTGGCTAAACTCAGGTCGATCACTGAAATGGTTTGTCCACGAATATGCGCAACGCCACGGACAAATTTGTTAAGCTTAGGCATCACAGTCAAGGGCGGACACTGCAACACTTCCCGCACTTTAAACACATTAATACCAAATCGCTGTCGCCCGCGTAACTTAAACAGCAACAGCTCTAACCTGTTTTGCCCAACCAGTTGTGTACGCTGGTTTACCGAATCTAAGATTCCCGCCATAAAACCACCTCAGTGATGAATCAATTCAGGCACAATACTTGCGATAACTTATTCAAGCGCGCATAGATTGCCTTAAAAGGCTCGAAAACTGGCCAAAGGCCGACTGATTTTTGACATACCTACATACTTAAGTGCTCGGCATGTAAACGTCTAAAATCTTTCGGTCTGATAACCGACATCCACTGGGCATCTATTGATGAATAAATTCGGGAAACAGATGCAAAACGGATTTCAACGCCCAGGCTCTATGTTACTAGAATTTGTCTCTAAGCATAGCCAAAGTGGCTTGAAGTAAACATGATTAATTCTGCTAGTGTTATGAGAATATTGATTTTTTTGCTACTAACCGTAAAAAGTGGCGGTGTTTTCGCCGAGACGCTGGATATTTCATCGCCCCACCAGCAAGTGAGTGATACCGCCAGACAGTACGTACTTGAGCGCCTGACGCAACTTACCCCGGATACCACGCAACTAAAGGTGGAAGCCGCTTCAGTGGATGAACGATTACAAATTCCAGCCTGTACTGAGCCTTTTAGCGCCCAGGCCAGTGAAAACAGTTTATCCCAGGCTAATGTGACGGTCAGGGTCAGTTGTGTCCCATCTAGCTGGTTTTTATATGTGATGGTGAAAGTAAGCCAGACTCAGCCCGTGGTTGTCACCAAAGTACCAGTGTCACCCGGCACCTTGCTGGATGAATCTCAACTTGAAGTCATTAATATGGAGCTAGGGCAACTGCGCAGCAGTACCTTTGCCAGCATTAGCGATCTTTCCGGGGCGCGAAGTAAACGTCGTTTGCGGGCCGGTCAGCCAATCGAGCCGTCGCAGCTATGCTATGTATGTAAGGGAGACAGCATAGTAATAAGAGCAAACACCGCGGGGTTACAAATTAAAACCACCGGCATTGCACTACAGGACGGTAATATAGGTGACACCATATTGATTAAGAATCGCGCTTCCGATAAGCAAATTGATGCGCGTGTAATCAATGTCGGCGAAGTGGCGGTGGGAATTTAGGACAAATGGCTTTTAGTCATGTACCATGCAATTTGGCTTAATTTTTCAGCAGTCGTGTCGATAACCTGGGGGCAAGGATTTGCAACAGGTGAGCCGTTTAAAATAATTTGCTAAAGTAATCCTGACCTATGCCGATAACGTAAGCAGAGGTTTATCAGGTAGTGGATGTGAGCATGTCGATTAACAACATCAATGGTAATGTGAACAAGCCGCAGGTAGACAGCCAGAAGCTCAATCAACAGCAGCAGGCTCAAAACCAAGCGGCCGCCCAGGCAAATGAAGCCAAGGCACAAACAACGGCACCCCGGCAGGACTCCGTGTCGTTGACACAGTCTGCCCAGCAGTTAGCCCAGGTTCAAAAGAAAGGTAATGATGCACCGGTTAACCAGGAAAAAGTGGATCGCCTTAAGCGCGCCATTCAATCTGGTGAATACAAAGTGAATCCTGAAGTGCTGGCGCAGAAAATTGCTAAACTGGAATCTGAACTGTTTGGAGTAAAGTCCTAAGTGTCTACGCAGCAAAGTCTTGAGCTATTGAACCAGCAAAAGGACGCCTTGGCGCGCCTGCAACTGTTATTAGATAACGAGTTGCAACAGATCAGTAGCCGCGATGCTGAAGCCCTGATCTCAGTGGTCAAAGAGAAAGAACTTTTGCTGGAGCAAATTCAACAACAGGATGAACAGCTGGCGACATTGCTTCCCGATGAGTTAACCGAACAGCAAGCCACGCTGAAACAGCATATTCTGGATTTAGTGAAAGATTGTCAGTACCGCACGCAGATTAACGCCACCGCCGTCGAGCAAGGCCAGTTGCGTCTTGAACACCTGCGAAATCTGATTGTTGAGTCACGGGCTAAAGAAAGCCTGACCTATGATAAAGCAGGCAAAAAGCATTCCGGCACCCGTGGTAGCGGTATCAGCGCTTGATTTAAGAGTTTAGCTCCGGTTCCTGCGAGTTAGGCTTCCAGCCCCGCCTTTCCCAAGCAACACCTTAGTAATACTTCACATCCTTGATACGCTTGGGTTTAGCCACGCTCAGATAAATATCATGCACTTTGCGCATATCCAGCTCCAATTCTGTGGCATAGGTATCCTCGTCTACGGCATAACTCTTAATCACCTTGGCACCGCGGATGACGCCATCTACTGAGGAGCGCAAGGTGGCATTATCCAGCACCAGATTAGACAACTCCTGCTGGCCGGACAAACGCTGACCATATACCTGTTCGGCCAACTCACGGTAAGCATCCAGCTTGGAAGCCTTAATAGCCTGCAGCATTTTTACTGTATCCGAACTGCCCTGCTGCGCAGCGACAGGTGCATACCCTACCGCCTTTAACAGCGGATAACTCTGTGGCTCAACGTATTCCCATTCAACCTGCTTATCATACAATGTCGAACAACCAGCCAGCGTACCCAACAGCAGGCAATATCCCAGAAGTCGCATATCATCACCTCGAACAAACCAGACAGCACATTGCGGCCCTTTATCTATGTTCAATTTATATAGCAAAATACGTACCGTCTCCAAGGCGTCAAAGTTTTGCTGTGATAAAACGGTACGTTTTGTGCTTAATCACTTGGCGTTTAGCTTTTAAGGGTGGTCCTGTGAAACGGTTTTTTGTGCTGATATCAATCTTACTCAGTCCTGTCAGTCAGGCGATTTGGTTTGAAGCCAGCGGCCAGGCGGTCATTGTCCAGGGTGACAAACAACAGGCCAGGCAATTGGCCACCCAGGAAGCTATAAAGCAGGCATTGATGTTTGCCGGAGCCAGGGTCAGTTCGGTACAGAAGCTGGCCAACGGTCTGCTACAGGATGACCGTTTTGAAGTTCGAGCCGGTGGCGAGGTAGATAGGGTTGAGCTGATTAATGAGGTATATCACGACGATATTGTCACCGTTTCCATTCGCGCCGATATATTCCCAGAAGAAGCCCAGTGTTCCGGCGCTGATTACCGCAAGAGCCTGATCAGCAGTTGGTATCCCATCAAAGACAAGCGTCAGGCCACCCTGGGGGAGGTATTTGATCTGGGTAAAAGTCTGCCGAATCAACTCCGTCGCGCTTTTGAATTATCCAGTCGGCATGTACAACTGGATACCATAGAGGGATTCTATCTCAAGCCAGAAACCCACCCCGCCAACCAAGCTATGGGACTGACCAAGCGCAATGGCGGGCAATTGGTACTGCTGGCAGAAATTACCGATCTAAGCCACCAGCAAAGTACACCGGGCAGGCTGACCTTTTGGCAAGACGCCAGCATAGAACGACAGTTTGCTCTGCAAGTTACCCTGGTGGAAGGCATGACAGGCGAAGTCTTGCTGCAAGAGCAATTTCATACCAGCGCCCCCTGGCCGTTTGACCTGCACCAAAAAGTGCAGCCAGAAAGCCAGCAATTCTGGCAGTCCAGCTATGGTATGGCTGTCAGCGATTTGCTCACGTCTGTTGCTCAACGTGTCGATGAGCAAGTATCTTGCCTGCCAGCCAACGGCAGAATACTCAAAGTCAGCAATGAGCAACTGACTATAGATATGGGCCAGCATCAGGGCGTCAACCGAGGCGATAAACTGCGTATATTCAAACTGAATCAGTTTATGGATCCGCTTGGTCGCGCCCATTACCAGTATTTTCTGCACCCAGTGGAAGTGATAGTGACGCAAGTACAGAAAGATTACGCCGTGCTTGAGTCGGCGACCGGCGCGCCACTGGCCAATATTCAGCCAAACGATTTTGTATCCAAGCGCTAAGGGTTTAAATCCCCCAAGCCATAGGTAATAATGCATCCCAAGAGCGCAGTGGTTCTTCCTCTGCGTTTAGTCCCCGTAGTTTAATGGATAAAACGAGCCCCTCCTAAGGGCTAGATCTAGGTTCGATTCCTGGTGGGGACGCCATTTCTCTTGATATATCAATCATCTGTATTATCCGCTCTACATAGACGCCCAAACCGCCAGCATATTGGTTAAAACTATATTAAGAATAAAAAGTCAACAGTTTTACCTATAACAATACTTAGCAGTCCAGGAATCATTTATTCATTGATAATTATTTGTTAAAAATAAAATATTTTACAAATCTGTAAACAATAGGATTTGTATTAATGAAACAGCTTACAACTTCCCCCCTACCGATTTACCTGGCCGTTAGCGCTATTCTGTCAGCCGCGCCTGCAACTTACGCATCAGAAGAGCCTGCGAAAACTGTTGAGCGAATCGCGGTAACTGGTTCATTGATCAAGCGGGCCGATTTGGAAGAAAGTATGCCGGTCACCGTGTTTGATAAAGCGTTGATTGAAAACTCCGGCGCCCAGAACATGATTGATGTGGCAAACAACCTGACCATTAACTCAGGCTCACTCTTTACCAACGAAAATGCCCAGCTTGCAGGGACATCACAATTTAATATTCGCGGTTTGGGCCCCGGCTCCACGCTCACGCTGATCAACGGTCGTCGCGCGGGCATTGCGCCGGTGGCAACCAACTTAGGTAATCAGTTTTTTGATATTAATCAGCTGCCACTAGCGATGATAGAGCGTATTGAGTTTCTGACCGACGGCGCCTCCTCCACCTACGGCTCTCAGGCCGTCGCAGGGGTAGCCAATATTATTACCCGTCAGGGTTTTGAAGGTCTGGAAGTGTCCGGCCGCTATCAGGACACCACCAATGAGGCCTACGACATCAACCTGGTTACCGGCGCAGCCAATGAACGTGGTCAGTTTAACCTGTACGCAACACTGACAGGCCAGACTCGCAGCTATCGCTCTGATTTCGATTTTATCAACGAGCGCGTGGGCGGTAACGGTAATATTTATGATTCTAAGTTTTTGTCATCCACCGGCTCGCCGGGTTCCTACCAGCTAGCCCAAACCGATGAAAACGGCGTGATTACCCCAACCGGCTCAGTGTTTGCCGATCCCAACTGTGAAGCGGCCGGCGGGGTACTGCAAGGTGGCGTATGTAAAACCAGCTTTATTGACCAATTGGCGATATTGCCAGCGGAAAATCGTTTCCAGATGTTCAGCGAGTTTTCCTATGACGTCACAGACTCTGTGACAGCCTATGGTGAATTCAGCTTTTCGCGCAACAAAGTGAAGGCCATTTTGGGCTCACCGTTTTACTCCAACGGTTTAGTCAAAGGCGGCAGTACCTTTGTACCAGGTGACCATCCGTTTAACTTCTTTGTCCTTAACGACGCCGGGGATGGCCTCGACTACATTGATCCGGCCAACTGGGACAATGATATTCACCAAGCCGTAGATGTTGTTGCCAAGGCTCGTCCGTTTGGTGTTTACACCACCGGTGACTCCGCCAGCGGTATTAATAATGCGCTGGATATCGACTTTGACTATTACCGTGCCGTAGCCGGTTTTGAGGCCGATATCAGTGACACCTGGACACTGAATACCTCTTATGTATATGCCGTGGGCAAACGCACCGAAACCACGCATCTGGGAATGTCCAGCACCACCTTTAATGACGCCGTGCTGGATGGTCTATTTAATCCTTTTGGCACCGCCCTTTCCAGCCCAGGCTTGGTTTCACCTAAGGATGGCACCTCGATTGCAGGCAACAGTGAAGATGAACTGGCTGCTGTGCTACATGCCTTTGTTGATGAGACTTACAGTGAACAGCAAGTGGTGGAGTCTATTGCCAGTGGTGATCTATTCGACTTAGACACAGGTACGGTGGGCTTAGCAATAGGTGCTCAGTACCGTTATGAAGACTATCAATATACCCCAGACAGTCTGTCTGCCAAGGGACTGGGTTTTGGCTCTACGCCTTCTGCGTCAATCTCGGGTGATACCAACGTATTTGCCGTTTTTGCCGAACTCTTTGTGCCAGTGCATGAAGATGTCGAAGTGCAAACCGCCCTGCGCTACGAAGACTACGATACCGCCGGCTCCACGCTGGATCCTAAAATTGCCGTGAAGTGGGATATCAATGATCAGTGGATCCTGCGCAGCTCGTTCGGTACCTCGTTCCAGGCCCCAACCAACCTGCAAACCGGCGAAACCCTAGGTGGTGCCTACATAGACGATCCTGTGTCGGTGCAAAATGGCGTGCCAGTTTGTCACCCGGCTGGCATCAGTAACTATGTGTATATCACCACCAAGGGAAGTGATGATCTTGAGCCCAGTAAGGCTAAGAGCTGGAATCTGGGCTTGGTGTATCAACCCACTAAAAATCTGATGATGAAAGCAGATCTCTGGTCATTCGACTACAGCGACCTGGTTGCCCAGGACTCCAGTGCGACCGGCATAGTGAATGCCCAGTGTGCCGGTGTTGCCCAGGGCGGCAAGCCTAAAGATGATCCCCGCATCAATCGTTCTGCCGAAGGTCAGTTGCGTGAGATAACACTGAATTACATCAACACGGGTTCGGTAGAAACCCAGGGTATTGATTTTAGTGCCAACTATGACCTGGATCTGGCTGCCATGGGGGATTTGACCTTAGGCTTTGACAGCACCTACGTGGCCACCTTTGATATTGTCGCCATTGACGGTCAGCCGGCTATTGATGGCGCCGGCAGCTACAACAGTGCCAATGCCTTTAAAGCCATGCCGCAGGTAAGAGCCAATACCCGAGCCAGCTGGAAGTTGGACGGCCATGCCCTGAATGCCTCCATTCGCTATATCAGTAATTACGATAACGATTTAACCGCCGACGAGCACGATAAGATCGCCGCCTTTACCTCAGTGGATCTGAAGTATTCATACACCTTTGAGTCCAGTGCAGGCAGCACCTTACTGAATGTAGGCGTAAACAATCTGTTTGATAAAGCGCCCCCCAGCCTGGGAGACGGTGTACGTCCAGGTTACGATGCCACCACCCATGATGTACGTGGCCGGGTTCTGTATGCCGGCTTTACTCATACCTTTAACTAAGCGCATCAGTATCAGCAGGCGCATAGTGACAGCACTATGCGCTTTGCTTATTGTTACCCATGTATCTTATCAACGCTGGCACAATAAGGAATGTAGAGTGTTCTGGAGAAGTATATGAAAAAGCTATTGTTAAGTGTCCTGGCACTGGGCTTGTCGGCTTGTGGACAGCAACAAGCACAGATAGACATCGTTCAAAAGCCAATTGTTTTTGATCAACAGCGTAAAGACCTCACCTTGCAGTATATGCAAGAGCGTTACGGTATAGTTCAGGATGAGCCCACTATCACCCCCACCATGGTCGTGGTGCACTGGACCGTCATTCCTACCCTGGAAAAAACCTTTGACGCATTCAATCCCGCCGTCTTGCCCTCCCACCGGGACGGCATCAAAGCCGGCGGTGCGCTCAATGTATCCAGCCAGTTTGTAATAGACAGAGACGGTACTATCTATCAGTTTATGCCGGAAACCACCATGGCCCGCCATGTGATAGGCCTGAACTACACCGCCATTGGGATTGAAAATATCGCGGACGGCAAAACGTTGCCGATGACAGATGCCCAGTTAGAGGCTAACGCGACATTGATTGAGTACCTGGCGGGCAAATACCCCATCGACTATGTGATAGGTCACAGCGAATATCAGCAGTTTAAAGGGACTGAATTGTGGAAGGAGAAGGACGATAACTATCTGACCCACAAGACCGATCCTGATCTTGCTTTTATGCATAAGCTGCGCGACAGATTGTCAGGTTTGAATCTCAAGCCGCTGCCAGAAAATAAATAAACCAGCCAGGACGAGAGGGCCAGTCCCGGCCGGTTTCACCTATCGTTTAAGCATTATTCGGTCAAAGTAAGCACCGGGGAAGTGTTCCCGCTGCTTACTTGCCTTAGCTGCATGGGCCTATAACTTTCCAAGGATCTCCGGCGGTTGGCAGATTATTCTGCGACCACCACTTGGCTTCGTAGATCACACCGTTATAGGTTGCCTGCATCCCACCGGTATATACTGCCCCAGAGTCCCATGCCGCCGGACAACTTGGCCCACTTGAACCCACTTTGAAGCTTACCACCAGTGAGTGCGCGGCATTCAGATTCGTGAAGGTGTAACTTGAGGCCGCCGCCACAGCAACGCCATCTACCAAAATAGTATCAACGGTGTAGCCACTATCCGGCACAAAGCTAAGGGTAAAATCCTGGCCGCCTTGGGCGCTAATAACGCCGCCCACCGGAGCGGGACTGATAGCACCGTTGCCGCCGGAAACACTGGCACTGATATCAAAGAACACCGGATTATCAGTGGTGATATCGCTGAAGTTACCGGATACCCCACTAAAGTTGGCGGCACTCAGATCGGTTATCAGGGTATTTTTCAGCACCAATTGTTTGTTATTCCCCCCCGCGGCCGCAGGTGTCAAAGACAGCACAGTATCCGCCCCATTCTGGGTAAGCTGCAATTGGCTAAAGCTGTATTGGAATACCCCCAGGCTGATCTCGGTTTTATCCGGGAAGAAGGTGTCTACTGTGACCACCATATTCCAACCCCAGGTCTGCCACCCCAACGAAACAACATAGCCCAGACGGTCAAAGCTGCCGGTCATATTGTCAAACATATCGACATGCAAATCTGTCAGACCCAGTCCCGGCATTTCCACATAACTATAGATACCGCCATCTGCGGCCTGCACGCCGACAAACAGCGAGCCGTTGCTTTCATAAGCTTTGAGGTGTTTAAAGCCTATACCCGCCGTACCACGGATCTTATCTACCGCCGGGTTAAAATTATTGGCTACCTGGGTGCCGCTCCAGGCCATAGTGTAAACCTTGGACTGCACAATCACGGCCGAGGTATTGGCGTTCACCTGCGCCGCTGTTACGCCTTTTATCAGCACTGACTGAGAAGAGAAAGACAACAAGGCCCCATCAACAGTATCCGAGACCACCAAATTAGACAGTGGCGCCGGGTCGGCCCAGTCACGTAGAATGATTAAATCTTCCCCAACAGTGAAATCGTTCACCGTCACTGCAGAGTTAGACTGTTCATTAAGCAGAATGGTGTCTACGCCGCCCCCCGTTATCACTACGTCGTTACCCCACCCCGCAGACAGGGTTTCATCATAGCTGGATCCCTCAATGGTCTCGGTCGCCGGGGTATCAAATAAGGTGTTGTAACCACCAAATTTATGCACGTACTTAGTGATACAGGTACCCAGTTCATCACAGGTAATTTGGTCGTTAGTCAGCAGCGCGCCTGTGCCCCAGGCACCACGCAGGTGAGCGGCGGCCAGCAGGCCTGACATGGTGGCCTGAACCTGAATCGGGTTACCGTTTTCATCGGTATCCGGCCAGCTTTTTGCCAGCGCCTGCGCCCAGGTCATATTGGCGTCTTCCAACAACTGGCTCATGACGTTGTAGTTAAAACGCATGGCATCGCGCATCACCAACTCCTGCTTCTCGGGAATGCGCAGATCGGCAAAGGAATTGATGCCATTTTTACCAATAAAAGTGCCTTGCCAGTTATTCAACGATGTGGCCACCACCTTATTGCCACCAGAGCCCACCACCTCGACCAGGGCTTCGGTCTGACAGCCAATCCAGTTGCTGTCATCCACGAAGATATAGAAACTGTCGTACTCAACACCGTTAACTACTTTGGTCACCGGGCTGTAGTAACCAGTATCAATCAGCAGCGCTTCACCTAACTGATAGCCCACAAAGCCCCAGGCATTTAACGAGTTGTACTGCATATTGCGGTACATTTGCGCGTCGTAGGGCGTTTGAGGATTGTAAAAGCCATCCACCCCTAACTTGGTGAAAAATTCATTGATGGTGGTTGGCTCAGGGATCATACTGCCTGTGGTACAGTCTCGCACCATCTGGCCCGGCGCTGATACTTGCGCATAGGTATAAACAGGGTTGTTTAAATTCTGCAGATAGAAATCTGCCAGATTGGGGTTAATACCTGACTCAAAGTTACGTAATGCATCCAGGAAGTCCTGAATGCCACCATTGTTGGCTTGCGCGCTGACAGATACCGCACAACAGGCGGCCAGCAAAGACAATCTCAATTTCATATCCGATCCTCTGGTTAGTGATGGTATGAGACCGACAGCTACAGCATCTCAGTGGGTAAGTTGACCGTCCTTTCCAAAAGCACGAAGCCGCCAAACACTGGATTAGGGTTACTAGTGCAAAAGCCTGCAGCACTTTCTTCTGCGCTTAGGCAAAATTGCTCTCAAAAAAGAAAATGGTCAGTGAAACAAAAGAGAGGTGAGTCTGATGACTCACCTCTGCAAGTGGTTACATTTTGAAACTTGCGCCAACAAAGTAACGCGCACCAAATTGGTCAACTGAATGCATATATCCATAATCGGGACGGTATATTTGTCTTACTTCGTTAAACAAATTCACACCTTCCAGAGAGATATCAATCTGGTCTGTCACATGCCATACCAAAGATGCATCCACAGAGTTAAAAGGTTCTGCCATGCCAGCTTGGCTGTTATATACCTGACGCCATTCATCGCGTGCGTTATAGGCTATGCGAGCACTGATGATGTCGTTTTCATAATAAGCTGAAAGGTTATAAGAATTCTCCGAAACGCCGTACAAAGGCCCTTTTCCTGTGTTTACGCTATTCAGCTCACTGTCTGTGTAGGTATAGTTAGCAACGAAGCCAAACCCGTTGCCAAGATCCTGTTGATATTGCAATTCAATACCATTAACTTTGGCATCGCCTGCATTCCTATAGCGCGTTACCAGGCATCCTTCACACCCTTGAATTGATTCTAGCTCTTCGGTCGTCTCAATATAGTCACTAATATCTTTCTTAAAATATGTTGCACTAATAATTGATGACTCATTGAAATACCATTCCAATCCCAAGTCATATTGATTAGATTTGTATGGTTCTATATCTGGGTTACCAATGCTTGCGGTCTTTTGATGCACCTCAATCTTGCTGGCCATTTTCATTTGTTCATATTGTGGCCTTGAAACAGATTTACTGGCGGCAAAACGCAATAGCAAATCATCCTGAAGATCATAAACAAAGTTCAAACTTGGCAGAAAGTTCGTATAACTTGTATCTTGACTCAGGGTTAAATTATTGGAACTTACTTCAGTATCAACCCAACGAAAGCCGATATTCCCACGGTAGTTTTCACCTTCGAAATTACCCTTTAGGTAAGCTGAAGTGATGTCTTCGTTAATAACAAAGTACTTATCAATTGACATGGCGCTTTTATTCGCTTCGCCATAAGCAAGTACCCTATCATCAATTACAGCAAAATCTGTCAGGGTGTCAGCACCTGATACTTCACTTAAAATTCCGGTAACCGTACCACCATTGAAATCATTCATATTGATTCCATCGGCTTCAGCTTTGGCAAGCAGCCCGTCGTGCATATTTTCTTGCCACGCACTGAATTTTTGCTCCTGGTATTTCACTCCTGATTCAATGCTGGTTAAACCAAAGGCATCTAGATGATATTTATGGTCCAACTGATAGTAATCAATTTTATGGTCTCTCACGTTGTTCAGATAAGTGAACTCCATAAAGAGATTCATAGCATCATGATCAAGTAATACTTCGGGATGATCAGGTTTGAACTTATGCACATCCCGAATATCCCAGCTAACACCAGCCTTATCTTTATTTACCGTGTCCGCGAACCATACACTAGATTGTTTACCTCGGGATTTGGCTTTTGAACGCCCAACCACCCCGGACAGCTCCCAATTTTCAGCCTCATAGTCCATGGTCAGGTTAGTTACATCCGACACCATATTCGGCGTCCTAACAACGGTATTGTTGAATAAAGGCACAGAATAACCATCAAGATCTCGGGTTCTGCTGTGGGCAGCTACCAACACCCCCTGGTCGTTATACACTTCGCTATCCGCGTCAATAATTCCGTTAACGTGCATAAAATTGAAAATAGCGGTATTGACGTGTGGGTTATCTAGTTCAAATCGGTTGTAGTCAGCAGAGAAAAGTAATTTGTCTGTTGCCTGAAACTGCAGGGACACTTGTGAGCTGGTCCTTTCGCGTTTCTCATCAAACAGAATGCTGGCAAAACCAAGTGGCACGGTTGGATGATCCCCTTCAGTATTTGGGACTTCAGGAAGATCGCCGCCAGTCCATGGTATGGCACCACCAAAAGTACTCTGGGTTTCCCTTGCTACATTGTTTTTCTCGATAGAATGCGCAACCAGCAAACCAAAGCGTTCGTCATCATCTTTCCAGCTAACCAAACCCGAAAGACTAGGCTCCCAGCCATCTGTGTTGGTATTGTGACTGGCTTCTACTGAACCAAACACGGTAAACGCATCCATCTCTAAAGGCTTACGGGTCTTCAGATTGATAGTGCCGCCCATCGCGCCTTCGTTAACCTGCGCTTCCGTGGACTTATATACATCCATTCCCGAAACTTGCTCAGCCGAGACCATTTCAAAGTTAAAACTACGCGTGAAAGGATCATTATCAAACCAACCAACGGTCGCGACATTTTGCCCGTTAAGCAGCAATAAACTGTGCTCGGGTGCTGTACCACGGATATTAACGCCGTCGACTTCCCCATAAGTTCTTGAAACCGTGACACCAGGTATACGTTGCAATGCATCACCGATATTTTTGTCAGGGAAATCGCCGATGTCCTCAGCCGACACGCTGTCTAAAACAGAATCGGACATGCGTTTGGTGGCCAGTGCCTGGGTCAGGCTACCGCGAATTCCGCGGACTTGGATAACTTCGGTATTGTCAGCACCCTGAGCGCCAGCAGCGGCAGTTTCTTGGGCAGTAACGGGTAAAGCACAGCAACCGGCCAGAATGGCCAGAGTCAGGCGGCTAAGTGATCTGTTCATGTTCCC
Organism: Bowmanella pacifica; assembly: GCF_014645355.1. GTDB lineage: Bacteria > Pseudomonadota > Gammaproteobacteria > Enterobacterales > Alteromonadaceae > Bowmanella > Bowmanella pacifica. The sequence goes on from NZ_BMLS01000007.1 coordinate 214,000, forward strand.
TTTCCTCTCGTTTTAATTGCTATCTGGTGGTCAAACAATAAGTCATTTTGTTTTACTTATTATTTATCCATCATTTGGACTAATGTCAACCCTTTGTTAAAAAAGTTATTTTTTAGTTACTAAAAACTCAGCCAGAGCCTGGGCTGACACCCAGCGGCTTGAGTAAGTGCAGATACAACTTTGCACGTTGGGGAAATGTCGAAGCGGGTAATCCGGGCCCAGTATCAAAAGATGCAGATTGTCTGGATGCTGCTGAAGTAACTGCGTCAGTCTTTTCCCCTGCAGTGGGTCAAAATCTTCGCCGGGTAAAGGATAGTCTTCCCAAATAACGAAAATTGGCTTATCGGCAAAACGTTTATCCGGCGCGCTTAAAAATGCCTGTAGCTGAGAAAAGCTCACTGGATACAAATGAGGCATTGTTGTTTGCAAGGCCGTTTGCAGTTCAACACTGGCGGCTCTTGGATCGTTCGGTCCGATACCGCGGCTGTTAACCAACTTTTCTTGATTGGCCGGGTCAGCCAGCGGGATAAAGTAACAAGGCGCATCCGCACAGGGCATGGCCTGTTTTTGGCGAAGCCGCCTTATGGCTTTTGCTGCAGCTTGCAAAGACAAGGCGGCATCATAATCCCGCGACAGATCTACAGGTGGCTTTTGCAGCTTTACATAACGCATGGCAAGCACCTCTGCCAGACGGCTGTCTAACACGGACTCACTCAATCGTCCCTGTCGGACGGCCTCAATTACGCCATCCAGGGTGGCATTCTGTATGGCCTTATAGTCAGTGGTTTTATTCTCATAATGCTCTTCTGACAACATGATCAAGTGAGCGCCTGCAGTCAGTGTCATAACGACCGCATCTACGGGATCATACTGACGACGCATGGCCCACATATTCATGCTGTCGGTAATAATAATGCCCTTAAAGCCCATTTGCTGTTTTAGTAAGTCGGTCAAGATAGCGCGTGACAAGGTAGCTGGCTGTGATTTATCCAACTGCGGAAAACGTATATGGCTGGTCATCACCAACTCAACCCCGCTGTCTATCGCTGCCTGAAAGGGTGCGAGATCCTCATTGATTAACCGCTCAAGGGGCTTGTCGACCACAGGCAAGGTTTGATGACTGTCTTCTGCGGTATCACCATGGCCCGGGAAGTGTTTGGCACTGGCTACCACCCCACCTTGATGCAAGCCGTCAACCGCCGCTTTAACCTGACGACTGACGGCCTCGGGCCGTTCACCAAAACTGCGTTGTCCGATAATGGGATTATCGGGATTAGTATTCACGTCAGCACAAGGGCCAAGAATGCAGTTATACCCCAGGGCACCCACCTGGCGGGCAAACATCTGGTAAATTTCCCGGGTCAGGGTTTCGTCATCAGCAATGCCCAGTGCCAGGTTTCCTGGTCCCAGATCCAAATACTTAGTTAAAATTCCCCAAGCCCCTTCCTGATCCACCCCCAGCAATAAAGGGGCATCGCAAGCGCGTAAACTGGCCAGATGTTGCAAATGCATGGTCAGTTCTCTGGCCTGTTGCGGTGTGGCGGCATTGTCATCGGTCAGATAAAAACCACCAATATGACGCTCTCTGACCAGGTAGCTGGCGTATTCTTTGTCTTGACCAGCAAATGCCAGTACAAATAGCTGCCCTACCTTCTCTTCCACACTCATCGAATCGATAAGTTGTTTAATATTGCGCTGCATTCCTTTGCTCCCTATGCAGATTCAGCCAATTGCAAACCAGAGGCACCGGTTATCAGCGATACCAGATCGTTTTTGTCCACATCGGCAATCGCCACATCCGCACTGCAACGCCCCTGATAAAGCACCACGGCCCTGTCACAGGTATCCATCACATGCTGCATATTGTGGCTGATCAGCACCACGGCCACGCCCTGAGAGCTAATGAGCTTAATGAGTTCGTTAACCTGGGCACTTTGCTCAACCCCCAAGGCAGCGGTCGGTTCATCCATAATCACCACTTCCGCGCCCCAGCTTACCGCTCTGGCAATAGCCACCGCCTGGCGTTGTCCGCCCGACAGGTTAATGATCTTTTCATTTAAGCTAGGGATCCGGCTATTCAAGCGATTCAGGGATTTTTGGCTGCGCTTGGTCATGGCCTTAGTATCCAACCATCCCAACCAGCGCAGAATAGGGTTGGAGGCACGAATCTCTCTATTCAAAAAAAGGTTCTGCACCACATCGAATTCCGGCACGATAGCCAAGTCCTGAAACACAGTTTCAACCCCCGCGTTCCTAGCATCCATCGGGGAGCTAAACTTGACCGGCTTATCAGCAATCAGGATCTCACCTTCATCCGGTGGATGAATACCTGAGATACATCTGACCAGGGTCGATTTACCGGCCCCATTGTCGCCCAAAAGGCCCACTACCTCGCCTTTATTGACCTTAAAGTTCACGCCACGCAGGGCCTCAACGCCACCAAAACGTTTGGTAATGCCTTTTACTTCCAGAATGGTCTGGCTTAATGCATTTCTAACCATTTCGCGCCTCCCTGGCTCCGATAGCCACAGCAGTAATTAAAATAAGACCACGGGTGATCATTTGCTCATCGGTTGAAAAACCGGAAAGGATCAAACCGTTATTAATCATGCCCATCAACCATGAACCTATGACCGCACCAATGATACTGACCCGTCCGCCAAACAAGCTGGCCCCGCCAATAGCCACGGCGGCAATTACTGTGAGTAAATCGGCTTCGCCCAGGGTATAGCGGGCACCGGCTAAGCGGCCGGCATAGAGTAAGCCGGCCAGGGCGGCACATAAGGAACACACCACCAACGCCTTGATGCGCACATTCTCAATGCGAATCCCCATGGCCCGCGCGGCATCAGGACTACCGCCCACCGCCAGCAAGTGGCGTCCAAACACCAGTTTGTTCATTACCAGGTAGCCAATTAGCGCGAAGATCACCGTCCACCACAGCAAGCCGGGAATACCGAGAAACTCACCGTTTCCGAATAACGCCCTGAACATAGGGTCAATAACAGGAATAGACTCCAGGTTACTCACCTGCCGGGTAATACCGGTAATCACGCCCATAGTGCCTAAGGTGATAAGTAAAGAAGACACCCGCAATCGTTCAATCAGCAACCCATTAATCAGACCAACCAGCACGCCGGTCAGCAATGCGCCCGCTACGGCCAGCGGCATACCAACGTATTGCAGCAAAATCGCGCCCACAATGGCACTCAATGCCACCACCGAACCTATGGATAAATCTATATGACCCACCGCCAGCGCAAAGCTCAATCCCACCGCCATAATAGTAATGGGCGCGGTCTGACGGATGATGTTCATAAAGTTGTTAAGACTTAAAAAACCGGTGTCATTCAGAAACAGGGCAAAACCAGCCAATACAAGAATGAACATGTAGTAAATAAAGTACTGTCGCTTTAATAGCCTGGCACTCCAGTCATTGCGACCCAGTGCAGAAGAAGTGGTGGACATCTTAGTCTCCAAGAACAAGGTTGATAATGCGTGGAACGTCGGCCTGGTAAGCTTGTTGCCAAACGTCCTGAATATTGTCACGGGTCACCAGGTCAAAGGGCACCAGGGTGAAAAGCGGGGCCTGCTCACCGAGTTCGGCCAGCATGGCAATCCTGGCCATAGTGGCGCCTATTTCATAAGGCCGGTCGGCAACCGACGCCAGCATATTGCCGCGTTGTGCCATATCCAGCAGGTTATTCACGCCGAGATCATGCGACACCACTTTGACCTGTTCGAAGCCGTCACCACGCAGGGCTTCCACCACCCCTTCGGCGGCGGCATCCCAGGCAACGTAAATCACGTCAATATCCGGGTGCCTGAGCATCATGGCCGACGCAATGGCGCTGGTGTCTTGTTCTTTTACAAAGCCCTTACGCGCTACTACCTCAATAGCGGGATAATCATCCAGCGCTTTTAAAAAAGCCTGATCGCGGGTGTTGGTCACAAAGTAGTTCACGTCATGAAAGATCACGCCGATCTTGCCTTTCCCCTGCAGGTGTTGATTAACGGCCTGGGCCGCCAATTTGCCCATTCCTTGCATATCATCAGACACAATCCCGGCATAATCCTGGCCATGTATAAAACCAGGAATGGGATTACTCAGCAGCACCAACTGGCTGCCACTATCCACCGCTTTTTGTAAGCCAACCTTGGCGCTTATGCCATCGATCACCAAAGACAGCAGCATATCTGGCGCAAGCGCTTGAATATTCTCGATATCCGCCACTTGTTTAGCCGGATCGTATTGCGCATCGGTGGTTACCAGAACCTTTACCCCATAACGCTCAAATTCCTCTTTAGCGCCACGGTTTACCGCGCTAATCCAGGGACTTGCACCATGCCAGGCCATAGCGGCGGTAAGTTCTAACGCCTTCAAGCTGTCCTTTTGACTGGCATCGATAGCGATATCGGCCGCCTTAGCCGCCTCAGCCAACGCCCCGACAAAGTCCGTCTCGCCGCCGGTCTTGGCAATAACCGGTGCCGTCAGTAGCATCAGGCTACCCAGTAGTGGTAACAACCGCTTTCGCATTCACAACCCTATTACGTTAACTTTACATTTGAAGTTAGTGTAGAGGCCGCAAAACATATGTCAATCATTTTTACTTAAATACAAAAACCAGAAATAGTACTGGCAGGGGGTGGCATAATACGTACAATGATCGCGCTAAATAACACCCAGAGATCCTTAGTTGCAGGCTTCAAATTCCAAACAAAACAAAGCGTTAAATCTTAGGTTGGTGCTATCCCATATCGCCACTCTCAGCCCTATCTCACGGGCAGAGATAGCCAAGATCACCGGGCTGACCAAGCAAACCATCACCAATATGGTGGATGAGTTGCTGGCTGCCGAGCTCATTGCGGAGTTAGGAATAAAAAAGGAAGGTACGGTAGGAAAACCCTCGAAGATGCTGGCGTTGTCAGCCAAGGGGACTTACAGCCTCGGCTTTCGGGTATTTAGCGGCCATTGCCAGGTAGCGCTGTACAATCTGACCAACAGCAAACTGGGCGAAGTGCAAATTGAGCGCACCGAGCCACTGGAGCTGAGTTTGCAGCAAGCTGCACAAGCCTTATTAAGCAAGCACAAGGTCAGTAGCGAGGCATTACTTGGGGCAGGTTTAAGTTTTGTTGATCAGTTCGATGAACACTATGCCACTCATCAGGCCCGGCAAGCGTTTGCCCAGATACTGGCCAACAAGCTCAGCCTGCCTACCGTATTGGAGACCACCGCGGCGGCATGCGCCGCTTGTCATATGCTGCATGGCGAAGCCAAGGGCCTGACCAGTTTTGTTTATATCCATCTGGGCCTGCAAATTGAGTCGGCGGTGGTGCACAGTCGTCGTATTATGCTGGGTCACAATCAATTGACCGGCGCGCTGGGGGAGATTTTTGTCACGCCGGAAACCAGTGACAAAGATGCAGAACTTGGCAGACTAAATGATTTTGCCTCCTTAGATGCGCTGCGCCAACAAAGCCGGCAACCCAATATGGACTTAGCCGCCATTTCTGCCTTACTGGATGAACACCCGCAAATGGTAGACCGCTGGTTGGAGCTGGCTGCCGAGCCAATGCGTATCGCCATTCATATGCTGGAGTCGGTGCTAAACAGCCAGACCATTATTTTTGGCGGTGACATTACCCCTGAATTACTGGATTTGTTGATCGCGCGTTTGCGCCCATTGATCCCGTCTATTGCCCAACATGGCGAGCGCGACGTGCCCAGAATGCTCAAAACCCCCAATGTACAGGATATTGCCATTAGCGGCGTCGCCACCCTGCCCTTGCACAGCGCGCTGGATATGGCGCAACCTTACGCTGCCTATCTGCCACAAATGTCTGCGCTCTCTGCCAAGCAGGCTTTGTTGTTTATGAGTCACTAAGGCCGGCCATCTCCGGCCTCAAAACGTAATTTTTATAAAAGCGCGGCGGGCAGAGCGCTAGCGGCGCCCTGCCCTGTCAGGCTTAATTAGCCTGAGACTTTTTATAACGCTCAAACCAGGCCAGGGTATGCTCGATTTTAGCGATCATTCTGGACGGCTTACCGGCAATACCATGGGGAGCGCCAGGTACCCGAACCAATACCGTATCCACCTTCTGTAGCTTTAGCGCCTGATAATATTGCTCTGACTCTGAAATAGGTGTGCGCCTATCGGCTTCTCCAGTCAATATCAAGGCGGGTGTCTTTACATTACCGACTAGCGACAAAGGGGAGCGCTGCCAGTAATGTTCAAGGTTGTCCCAGGGCATACCAGGAAACTGGTTACGGATCTGACCAAGGTAGCTGTCTGCGGTCAGAACCTTACTCACCCAGTTAATCACCGGCTTGGTAATAGCCGCGGCGTTAAATCTGTCGGTCAAGCCAATGGCGTAGGCCGTGGCAATACCACCCGCCGAACCACCAGCAATAAACAGGTTATTCGGGTCAATAAAGCCCTTGGCTATCATGGCATCCACACCGGAATTGTGATCGGCAAAGTCTTCTTTTGAGCTGTACTTTCCATCCAGCAACATGGCAAAGCGTTCACCGTAAGAAGTACTGCCACGGTGATTATCATAAAACACCACATAACCTTCTGCTGCGTAGCGTTGCAGCTCTGCAGCGAAATGCGGGCCATAGGCCAAATGCGGGCCGCCGTGGATCTCCAGCAACAGAGGATACTTTTTGGCCGGATCGAAATTGGGCGGGGTGATATACCAGCCCTGAATTTTCTCGCCATCAAAGGAAGAGGCATACTCAATCTCATGCACTTGGCCTAACGCCTTATGGGCAAGCAGGTCTTCATTAAGGGCGGTTAGTTGACGTGTTTTTCCTTTATACAGATACCCCACATCCGCAGGGCGCTGAGGATTCGCACTGGTAAAGGCAATGGCGCCGTTATCAGCCACGCTGTATTTACCACTAATATAGGGCCGCCCCAAACTGGTACCGGACAGTTTGTCGGTTAACGGCTTGAGCTTGCCTGATAAGCTCAGTTCAGCCAGTTTACGTTTTCCTCTGTCATCATACTGCACCACTAACTGACGGCTGGCTTGCCATGTCAGGGCATCCACAGAACGGTCTAATTCTTTTGTGAGCACTTTGCTATCTTTACTGTCCCATTTCATCAGCGCCACGCGACTGGTGTGATAAGGCATAGGTTCATTGTCTTCCTGCAGATAGGCCAGGTACTTACCATCGGCACTGAAGCTGGGCTGGCTTTCACTGCCAGGCGCTTGTGTCAGTGAGGTCAGCTTACCTGTTTGCACTTCCACCTGATGCAAGTCAGACTCACCGGTTTGGTATTCCCACTGCGCGTTGAAATTGGCTGAAAAGACAATGGATTTACCGTCAGGATGCCAAGCCAAGGGGCCTTGATGCTGAAAATCGCCGTGGGTCAGCTGTCTGGGCGTGCCACCGGTGGCCGGCAACACAAAAATCTGCTTAAACACAGGCTCAAGCAAACCACGTCCATCCGCCTGGTAACGCACTTTATCAACAATGATAGGCTCATCCGCCCACTTAGCCCCTTTGGGCTTAGTCAGGCGCTTAACCGATTTAGCATAGTCGGATTTACCCTGTGGAACATCCATGGTAAAGGCCAGCCATTGCCCATCCGGAGACCAGCTTAGGTTACTTATCCCCCGCTGCAACTGCGTCAGCAGCGCACTTTTGCCCTCTTCCAGCCAATATAAATGCAATTGGCGGCTGCCACTGGCATCTGATACATAGGCCAGACGACTGCCATCGGGAGACCAACGCGGTTGGGTATAACTGTGCCCGTCAGCCAGCAGCGGCAGATTACGATTACTGTCCAGATCGTAAAGCCACAGGCTGTGACGATTCCCATCGGTCATAATGTCATAGCCACTGCGCACATAAGCGATTTGCTCGCCATCACGACTTATCTGCACATCGCTGGCATATTCCAGGGCAAAAATATCCTCTGCACTAAAGTGGTTGTCCTTAGCCATAGCGCTGCTTGCCAAGAGCACAGACCCGGCTAACAAGGTGGTTTTTATCGTCATATTTGGTATTCCACTGATTGCGTTTTAGCTACCTTAAAAACAAAAACTTCAGCGAACAAGCCTGCTCAGGATTAACCCAACACATTTCACGCCCGACAGCCTGCACGAGCCCGGCGACAAATCTATACAATTCTTGGGCTTGCAGATCTTATCTCAGGGTGATTACACTGCTCCCATGCCCGCAATAAAACAGCTAATCAACTAATGCCTGCCACTCAGTCTGTTCGGTGTCATGAATGCGATCTTAAGGTTCAGATCCCGATTCTGGCGCACCGGCAAAAAGCCGTCTGCCCCCGCTGCGGTTATCTGCTGAGCCAATACCGTTATCTGGCGTTGGACAAGGTGTTGGCCTTTAGCCTGGCCGGATTGTTTTTCCTGCTGGCCTCTCTGCCTTTTGATTTTATGATATTTGATGTGCGTGGTCAGTTTCAGACCATGAGTATGCCACTGAGTATCACTACCCTGGTGGAACAGGACTATCTTATGCTGGCCGTGATACAGATCCTGGCCATTTACGTGATACCAGGTTGTATACTCATCGGCTTGGCTTATCTTGCTATCTTTATTCGCAACGGACGATATCCACCGCGCGGTGCCTGGGTAAAGAAGTTGGTGTTTACCCTGCTACCCTGGAGTATGGCCGAAATCTTTCTCATCGGCGCACTGATAAGCCTTATCAAGATGCAGTCCATCGCCGAGATTGAGCTTGGCATGTCGTTCTACGCTTATATGCTGTTTACCCTTTGTCTGGTGACCGTGTTTTTATATCTGGATGAGTTTCAACTCACCAACCGTCTCAGGGAACTGGGGGAAGACCGTTGGCAGGCTGCCAAACGCACGCCCCCTTCCCGGCGTAAGACAGTGCAGCGCACCTGGGCATTATTGATTGCCTCGGTTATTTTATACATACCCGCGAACCTGTTTCCCATTATGACCACTATGTTGCTGGGCCAGGAAGAGCCCAACACCATTCTGGGAGGAGTAATTACCTTATGGCGGGGCGGTTCTTATCCTATCGCCCTGATTATTTTTGTTGCCAGTTTGCTGATTCCCATTGCCAAACTCCTGGTGTTAGCCTGGTTGAATTACAGTATACAAACCAATAGCCCTGGCCTTAGAAACTGGCGCACCAGGTTGTACCGGATCACGGATTTTATCGGTCGCTGGTCGATGATCGACGTATTCGTCGTGGCCATACTGGTCAGTCTGGTACAACTGGGCAATACCATGGCAGTGTATCCGGGACCTGCAGCGCTGGCATTTTCAGCCGTAGTGTTACTCACTATGTTGGCCGCCAACAGCTTTGATGCAAGATTGATTTGGAACCACAAACAAGATGACAGATAACACTGAACTCACTCAGGCCCGTGTTGAACCGGTAACCAGCTGGTCAAAGGTGTGGCTGATCCCGCTGATTGCTCTGGGGGTCGGAGTATGGATGGTCTACCATCAGCTCAGCCAGCAGGGACCGATGATCCAAATTGAATTTCGCTCCGCCGAAGGGCTAGAGCCAGGAAAAACCAAAATTCGAGCACGGGATGTCGAAGTAGGACTGGTTAAAGAAATTACCCTGGGCAAGGATCTCAGCAGTGTGTTGGTTACTGCCAGAATGACAGCCGATGCGGCTCCCCTGCTGACACAAGATGCTAACTTTTGGGTTGTACGACCCAAAGTCAGTCTAAGCGGTATCAGCGGCCTTTCCACGTTGTTGTCGGGGGCTTACATTAAGCTAGAACCAGGCAATAGCAGCGAAAGTGCGGTCCAGTTCAACGGACTGGATACCCCGCCGCTCACGCCAGCTGGCGCACCGGGGTTACATCTGACCTTATCCAGTGGACAGGATTTTGCCTACGCCGCAGGCGACCCTATCCTCTACAAAGGCATGGAAGTGGGCAAGATCGACCATGTGCATTTCAATGTTGCTGAGCGCACCGTCTATTACAATGCCTTTATTCAGGCACCTTATGACAAGCTGATCACCACCCATACCCGATTCTGGAATATCAGCGGCATTAAGATGGATCTCAGCGCCGAGGGAGTCAGTGTGCAGTCTGGCACCTTCCAGACACTTCTGACCAGTGGGGTCACCTTTGGTATCCCGGAACATCTGCCACAAGGCGAGGTTGTTAATGAGCGTACCTATTTTAAGGTTTACCCTGACTACGCCCAGGCCACCACGCCAGACTTTAAATTCAGCCAAGAGTTTCTGCTGCTATTTAAGGATTCGGTCAAAGGTCTCTACGCCGGCGCGCCAGTCACCTACCGGGGATTAAATATTGGTAAGGTGCTGGCCGTGAATCTACCTATTGGCTCCGCCCAGGCGTATTTGGATACCCATTATCAAATCCCGGTGCTTATCGCCCTGTACCCCGGACAAATTGGTCTTAGCGACGACATACAAGGTCGAGAGCTTTTGACTGAACAAATGGATGCGTGGATCCAAAATGGTCTGCGCGCGGCTCTTGGCAATGGCAACCTGCTAACCGGGAAACAATTAGTCGAATTGTCTTATACCCCGACGTTACAATCCGAGATCCAACTGGCCAGCCTCAGGGAGTACCGGGTTATTCCTACGGTTTCCGGCGAGCTGTCACAGCTGACCGAGAAATTTTCCGCCCTGCTGGATAAGTTCAATGCCCTGCCTTTGCAGGACATGAGCAGTAATCTTAATGATGTATTAGCCAGCAGCGCTCAGACCATGCAAGAGCTGCAAGTGACTTTGCAGGGAATGCAGTCCATGCTTGGCGACGTAAAGGATAAGCAGTTAATCGGTCAGCTAAGTGCAACCCTGGCCAGTGTAGAAAAGCTGGCGCGAGATTTCTCACAAGGCTCGAGTACGCAAGGAGATATCCAGCAAACCCTGCAACAAATTCAACGTACCCTGCAGCAAAGCCAGCCGCTGTTACAACAACTGAATCAGTCCCCTAACAGCCTGATCTTTTCCGGACAAGGCCCAGAGCCCCAGCCTAAGGCTCAAGGAGCGCAATAATGCGAATATTTACCTCAGTTATCACTTTACTAGCGCTTACTGCCTGTAGCAGTGCACCACCGCCGTTGCAGTATTATTTACTGGACTCCCCCGGCATAAAGTCTGCCGAGAATACGCCGCTGAAAAGGCAGATTCGTGTAGAGGTGCTGCCGCTGCCTGAATATCTGCAACAAGATGGTTTGGTTATGCGTATGGCCGACGGTTCATTACATGTCTCCCGTCAGCACCTCTGGGCCCAGGGACTGCAACAAAGTATGCCGCAGGTGTTGGTGGATGCCCTGAACCATACCCAATCAGGGCATTTCCTGATCATGACGGAGCCAGGCGCAGAGCGTGCTGAAGAACGTTTGGTGGTGCAGATACGTCACCTGCTGATTGATCAGCAGCAGGGTGCATTGCTAAACGCACAGTACTGGTTATTGGATAAGCAAGGCCAAGTTCAGTCTCAAGGCAGCTTTACGGATAATCAGCAACTTGACCAGGACGGTTATCCTCACGCCGTTGAGAAATTGCAGCAATTACTTAATCATCTCGCTGCACGGATCCAGACATCGCTTTAGGCCGTATAGTAGATAATGGCCGCATGATGGGGAGAGTAGTATGCAAGACAACCAACTGAACAATGATTTTATGCAGGCTATGAGCGATGTTACGCCCCTAGCCCAGGACAATAAGGTGGTTAATCTTGCGCCCAGCAACACTACGCTGGCACAGCAGTTGAAACGCCAAGCCTTGGAAAAACAGTTACTGCAAGACGCCAATTACCTGAGCGTGGAAAAAGTGGATCCCCTCGATCCCTATGATTTTCTGGATTATAAGAAAGACGGCGTCCAGGAGGGAGTGCATAAGAAATTACGCTTAGGGCAATATCAGCTTGATGAGATCCTGAATCTGCAAATGCAACGTATTGAATCTGCCCGGCACACACTGTTTGACAGTTTGATGCAAGCGCATCGTCGCGGCCTTCGTACCCTGCTGATACAGCATGGCATCGGCTTACATAGCAAACCTTTTCCAGCGTTACTGAAAAGCTATGTGAATCAGTGGCTAAGGCAAATTCCGCAAGTACTGGCTTTTCATACGGCGCAAAAACACCATGGCGGCCTGGCAGCCACCTACGTACTATTAAAGAAAAGCGAGCAACAGCGTCTGGTTAATCGTGAACGTCACCAGAAACGCTAGACTCATGCTGCGCCTTAAAGGCTGCAGCATCGGCTCTGGCACCGAAAAATGCCGTGATAACCATAATAATCACCACAAACACGACCCCTGCCAGACCAAAACCTCTCGATGAGCGATTCATAAACTGTCTCTGTTATTATTTTTGCCGTCTACAAATCCCTGCTCGACTCTCTCTCCCTCCGGCATGTCCGTATCTGCCCAATCGGCAGCTAAGAGAGCCAGGTTTCGAAACCGTATTACAACTCATAACACTTAGTTACGAAACGGTACAAATACTAAACACAGTTTATTTATTTAACAACAGCTTAGCTAAAAAAATGTCAATTTTTTGGCGAAAAAGGCATTTTTCCCTACCCAAACCTAGCGGATTAGATCATTTCTCGGAATTTCCTCTATAGATCAAGGCCAGATCATTTCACCTTTTTATATCTTTGTACGGCAAGCTGATCCGAAAATCTCGCAGGATAAAATTGGCGAATGGCGGGCAAAGAATATCAGGCAGTCAAACGAGCTGTGCCAATTGATTAAATGCCGGTGGATAAAAAACAAGCAAAAAAAAGCGGACCAGAAGGTCTAATGCCAGTCAGTTAAGCTGACTGGCATTTTTCTTTGTGGGGTATTTATTGGGTTTTCTCCTGACCACCCG
>NZ_BMLS01000008.1 GCF_014645355.1 Bowmanella pacifica
CGCCGACCATTTTCTCTCTTTCTGATACCCGCAGAATCTTAAATCATCCTTAGCTTTCAACGAACCTTCGACATAGGCGTTGATATTTAGCCCTCTACATTGAGCTATGTATCTTTATGCAGTTGACCTAGCGCATCCTCGACCGTGCGTTGATATGCACAGAGTTCAAACCAATACGTCTGCATTTCTGAATAGTCTCGTTCAGGCCAGCCGCCGAAACGCCAGAAAACCCAACCGTCGCGATTAAATACATCTGCGGTAAAGAAAGAACACTCAACCTGCCCACAGCCACAACCTAACAGGATGATAGAGGCTTTGCCTTCCTTAAGGCTCTGCAACCAGTTAGCTTGCGAATAGAATTCAACATCGGCCTGGTTTAAGAACACATCGTTGAAAGGCGAAAACTGCTGTTGCTGCTCATAGTCTGCTACCAGGTCGGTGAGCCGCTTGCCGTTTATCATGACACAGAGTCTGGTCTTGGCTTCTTGCCCCTTTTTGGTCTGCTCGGTTTCCCAATTCAGTGTGAGTTGGTCTACATCCACCGCCATGTTTTCTCTCTTTAATGTGGCTGGGCTTAGCGACAGGTTCTAGTCAGCTAATGTATGGGTTTTGTTGGGTTGCCTGCCCCTCTACGGGGCGGGTAAGTGGTACAGTTTTTCTTAGTTTACTGCTAGTTACTATAAAGTAATCTGTCATTGAAGGGAGTTCTTTCGCGTACTTATATCGGCCCGCGGCTTAATCTGACCTTTTATTTCGCCTCTAATTTGGGGCAGTTCCATCCTTTATTTGTTTAACGTTGTACGGCGCCAAAATATCTGGTGTTAACGGGCCTGACTTTATTTTAATCTGATGGCATCACTCGGCGGTTTGAACGGCTGAGTAAATGGAAGCAGAACAACAAAAACTATCCTAGGGAGAGTGAAGCTATGCCAGGCGCTTTTGCACACATAACTGCAGCCAATGAAGCTTGTGATACGACGTCGTTAATGGGCATGGATATGCCTGTGTCTGCCAAGCTGGCACTTAGCCAAAATCCAAAATACATCGAGCTCGGGTGCGTGTCTCCTGACTATCCGTATCTCGCAATAGCGGATTCAAAGCAGAACAAGTGGGCCGACTTAATGCACTATGAAAGGACAGGTGAGTTAATTAAGACGTTGGCGACTGCATGCAAGACATTACCAGATTCAGAACAAGGGCGGTTGTTTGCATGGTTGTGTGGATTTGTCTCGCACGTGATCGCAGATATCACAATACACCCTGTGGTCGAAAGAAGGGTGGGGCCATATGCGCAGAACAAAACCGCGCACCGAGAGTGTGAAATGAATCAAGACGCTTACATCTGGCAAAGATTGAACTTGGGGGAAATCGGTGTAGCAGATCATGTGCGAATACATATAGGGGAGTGTGCGCAGAACGGGCGGCTTGATAGCGCCATCCAAAGGTTATGGGGAAATGCGCTACTAAGGGTACATAAAGAGTATGCTCAGCAAGCGCCTCCCGAATTTGATAAGTGGCACGATGGCTTCCAGACAGTGGTTGATAAGGCTGAGGAGGGGTATCGACTTTTTACCTGGGCGCGGCATGTAGCGGCTGACATAGGGCTGATGTACCCAAGGCCCGATGAGGTGGAGGTTAGCTTTATTGAAGAGTTGGATACACCAGCAGGTTTTATGCATTACGACCAAATTTTTGATCTGGCGGTTGCAAACATTCGCCGTTATATCGGCATTGTGGGGCGCTTTGTATACGAGGGTGGCAACCTGGACGACATTAAAAACTGGAATCTCGATGATGGTAAGGACGCAGAAGGAGAGTTAACCGCATGGCAAAGATAACCGCAAAAACATCGGTGTTGATCAGTTTGCTCCTTATCTCCTTGGTGGGATGTAACAGCCTGCCGAAAGATAAGGATCCAGAGGTTATGTATGACCTGGCGTCAAGACTTAAGCATCTTGCCACTGCGGTAGACGGTCTGGTGAAGTTTGGCGGTGGCGATAAGTTGTCAAAAGATGAACTATTGCTTGCCGCAGTGAAAAATGAGCCGTCTAAACTTCAGTTTCTGGAAGGCTACACCACAAAAGTCAACATTGAAGGCAACAATACCGCCATTCTTATTTGCCGCAATGAAACTGCTGTTGTCGAAGATGCGGGCTGTACTGCAGCGTCAGATGTTCAACATTGGCAGGCAAGTCAGCCTGCAGCTTGTTCATTCACTTTAACATTGGCGCAGATTTGTCAGTGAGCAAAGCGTGCTACTGAGCTGCTTAAGCAGGGGACGCGTTATCGCGTCCTTTTTCAATACCTTTAAGCTGCCGCCTTGGCGGAATTGGGTCGGCTCTGGGTATTAGTTATCCGCTGCGCCCTTGCCGGTTAACTTAGCCGGATCCAGCAGCACTTTTAGTTGCGCTAAGGGGATATCGGTCAATTCTGCGGCCACTTCTATAACCGGCCTTTGCTGCTGATAAGCCTGCTTGGCGATAGCGGCGGCTTTCTCATAGCCGATAATGGGATTGAGGGCCGTTACCAGGATCGGATTTCTGGCTAGAGCTGAGGCAATATTGTGCTGGTTTATTTTCAATCCCTTTAACGCCTGGTCAGCCAGGGCCGTGCAACTGCCCGTCAGCAGACCGATACTGTCTAAAAGATTACTGGCAATCAGCGGCAGCATGACATTTAACTCAAAGTTACCCGACTGACCCGCCAGGGTGATGGCGTTGTCATGCCCTACCACCTGAGTGCAGGCCATGGCCACGGCTTCGGGTATCACCGGGTTGACCTTGCCTGGCATAATGGACGAGCCGGGTTGTAGCGCGGGTAATTCTATTTCGGCCAGGCCCGCCAGCGGGCCGGCGTTCATCCACCGCAGATCATTGGCAATTTTCATTAACGCCACTGCCAGGGTTTTTAACGCGCCGGAGGTTGCTACGGCCACATCCTGGCTACCAATGCTGAAAAATAGGTTGTTCGCAGGTTTAACATCCAAGCCTGTGGTGTGGCTGAGCTGTTGGCAAAGTAGGGCGGAGAAATCCGCATGGGCATTGATGCCCGTACCGACCGCCGTTCCCCCTTGAGCCAATTGAAGCAAGCGCTGTAGCTGCTCGTCAATCACCGTTTTGGCGTGATTCAGTTGTGCCTGCCAGGCTGAAAATACCTGTGCAAAGCTTACCGGCATAGCATCCATTAGATGGGTACGGCCGGTTTTTATGATGTCGCCGTGGCTGGCGATTTGTGCATCTAACTCCTGGCTTAGGTGCTGTATCGCGGGCAGTAAATTATGCGCTATGGCAATCGCCGCGCTGACATGAATAGCGCTGGGGATAGTGTCGTTGCTGCTTTGGCCCAGATTAATATGATCATTAGGGTGTACTTTCTCACCCAATATCTCCGTGGCCAGAGTTGCCAGCACTTCATTGGCATTCATATTACTGCTGGTGCCGGAGCCGGTTTGAAATACGCTTACCGGGTATTGGCTTAAATCCAGCTTATCCAACTGCTGCTGGGCGGCGGTAGTAATGGC
This sequence comes from Bowmanella pacifica, assembly GCF_014645355.1. Taxonomy (GTDB): domain Bacteria; phylum Pseudomonadota; class Gammaproteobacteria; order Enterobacterales; family Alteromonadaceae; genus Bowmanella; species Bowmanella pacifica. The sequence goes on from NZ_BMLS01000008.1 coordinate 3,521, forward strand.
ATTAGCTTGTGCCTGGGTAAGTAAACCGAGTTCGCCATTGGCGTGGGCGGCAGCTTGTTTAATCAGCAGTAAGGCACGAATAAAGCCAGCTGGCATGGTGGCGCTGCTGATGGCAAAGTTTTGCACCGCGCGCTGTGTTTGTGCCTGATACAAGGCGGATACGGGAACGCGAAGTTCGCCCATGGAGTCTTTTTCAATACGGTGGCTCATAAAAGCTTATGTCCTGTTATGTGGTCTGGCGGGACCTGTGGTATCCCGGTGGTAAAGTGGCTGCAACAATCGCCGCAGGTCGCGCTGCAGCTTGGTAAATCGTTTTGCGCCCTGGGGCAACTGTCGGTACAGCGCCTGCAAGGCCAGCAGCGGTTGATAGAGCTGGTCAAGCAGGGTTTGTCGTTGCCAATGACATTGGGCAGCAATGGCCCAGCGTACCAAGTTAAACAGCCAACATCTGAGCTGCCATTCTTGCATCAGCGGCTGACCAGCATCGGCCAAGTGCAGGGTCAACTCATGGGATGCCTGATTGTAATAATAGAGCTGTTGCTGCCATTCGCACCCGGTTAGCGTCAGTAACTTTGTTTCTGCCTGATGACAACTCTGCCAGGCTCTTTTGCTGATAGCTTTAAATGCGCTGCGTGACATCAGCGTGCCTGCCGGTAGCGTCTGGCCACTTCGGGCCAGTTAATGACCTGATAGATAGCCTCAATATATTCAGCTCTTTTATTCTGATACTTAAGATAATAAGCGTGCTCCCATACATCCAGGCCCAGAATCGGGGTGTGACCGTGCATAAGTGGGCTGTCCTGATTGGCGCTGCATTCCACCAGTAATTGGCCTTTTGCATTTATACTCAACCATGCCCAGCCGCTGCCAAAGCGCGACAGCGCAGCCTGGGTAAACTCACTTTGAAACTGGGCAAAACTGCCAAATTGCTGATCGATAGCCAGGGCGAGTTCGCCGTCGGGCTGGTCTGGCCCATCTGGGCTCAGTATGGTCCAGAATAGGCTATGGTTGGCGTGTCCGCCGCCATGATCCCGCACTGCAGCTCGCAACTGGTGCGGTAGTTCGTTGAGCTGGCCAAGCAGTTTTTCCAGCGACCAGCTGGCATAGGGCGTGTCTGTCAGCGCCTGGTTGAGATTATTCACATAGGTTTGGTGGTGCCGACTATGGTGGATTTCCATGGTCAGAGTATCCAGATAAGGCTCCAGTGCATCATAGGGGTAGGGCAGTGAAGGTAACTCAAACGGCATGGCACACTCCTTTAGTGATTTCCAATGGGAATAGACTGACGCAAAAGTAGGTTACTGGCAGAAGAGCTGCCGTAGTGGCGGCAGAACAACGCCAGAGACATTTTGCATCGATGCAGATGGGGAAATAGCAAGGTCAGCTTGTCTTGGTTGTCCCGCATCAGCATAAACAACCGGTTTAGGGCTTGCTCATGATAAGAGCGTGCTTGGTCAAATCGGCGCAAGCGGGACTCAAGATCAGCGAGGTTATGCAGGCTAACCACATGAATGGCAAGATGCTCGGCGCATAATCTTGTCTGTAAAAGCCGCTCTGACAGATCTAGAGCGCTTAGATACCAGCGACGGGCTATAGATGTATTTAGGCTTTTGTAACGCCGAGATGCCGCGTTGGTGGCATATTGCCAGCGTTTTATCAGGCCCTGCGGATTGATGGTGGTGCTATGGATTGTGCTCGCAGGCTTAGGCAGCGAGCTTGTCACTGCTGGGTTTTCCTGGCCGGATTGATGAAGAGAAAATCGTGGAAAACGTTCAGTTTGCTCTGTCTCGGTCTGAACGAAAACGCCTTTCTGATTTACATAACGCATAGTGTTATTCCTTTAGCTAAGAGTGCCCCGCACAGAGTTGAATTTGTTTTTATGCTAATGATAATCATTATCAAATGCAATTAATTGTTTTATAGTGCACTCATTCGTCGTTATTGAAGGAAATGCTTGTAATGGGAGCGGATAGCACTGGGCAGTTAAAGGCTTTACCCTCATCTTCGTGGTATGGGGGCACCGCCATAAAGTGGCGTTTCTCTATCTTGGTTGGGTTAACCGGTCTGGTGGCATTAATGTGGGCCGTGCCAGCCGATGCTCTTGTGTGGGCCTTGGGGGGCTCAGCATTGGGATTTTTCTCCACCGCGCTTGGGGCCATGTTGGTGTTATTGCCCGGTCGTTACAACCAGCGCTTTTTGGAACTGTCATTGGGGCTGTCCGGGGGCATGATGCTGGCAGCCGCGGTATTTTCCCTGCTGTTGCCGGCCATAGACACTGCCACTGAGATCTTCCCTGCGTTCTATGCACATCTTGCTGTGATACTTGCCACCTTAGCCGGTGCCTGGGTGATGTGTGTGATTGAACGCCATGTACCCCACGGCCATCCGGTTGCCGGTGATACCGGCCCAGGCCATCGGCAACTAAGTCGCTTGTGGCTGTTTGTGTTGGCGATTGCCCTGCATAATTTGCCAGAAGGTATTGCTGTAGGGGTGAGTTTCTCTGGGGCAGATAGGCACTTGGGCAGCAGTGTCAGCCTGGCTATTGCCCTGCAGGACTTCCCCGAAGGTTTTGCCATGGCGGTGGTATTACTGCGTCTGGGGCTTAGTGTTTGGAAAGCGGTGGGCTGGTCATTACTGGCTGGCTTGCTGGAGCCCTTGGGGGCGGTTATTGGCGTATTTTTAGGCGGAGTCGCGGATTTTGCTTATCCGCTATCATTAGCGCTTTCTGCCGGAGCCATGCTGTTTGTCGTGATCCATGAGGTGATCCCCGAGGTGCAAAGCCCGCACACCAGCCGCTTAAGTATGCAAGGTACCATGACCTTGCTGGGCGGATTTCTGCTGCTGTGGTTTTTAGACAGTCAGGCTTTTGTTAGCTTACTGAGTTGATAAAGTAAAAAGGGAGCCAACGCTCCCTTTTTTAATAAAAAATCACTTTGAAGGCGGTATTTGTACCTGTTAAGTGCCGTCTGTCTGAAGAGATTGGAGAGTGCTCCCTTACCTGTTTTTTCAGGTTGAAAGCCATCTCCTTAGGCTCGCCTTAAAAGCTCATATTAATGCCAACGGCTGCACTGAGGTCGTCGGCTTTGTCCGCATCAAAGTAGCGTTTGCGCATTTCAACATACACATGCTTATTTTTGCCTAGCTTGTAGTCATTGCCCAGCACCAAGGCACGTTGTTTACCACCCTCAATGGCTTGGTAGCCTTTAGCGTATTCCAGGCTGCCATACACTCTGTGATTATCAAACAGCTTGTAACGTGCTCCTAGGGCGTAGTGGCGGGACTCGGCACTTTCCCCTTTCAGGTGGTCTTCCAACACATGCTGCGCACCGTATGCCGAGAGTTGCAAATCGCGGCTGACTTTCCATTTGGCGGAGGCCACATTGGTGTAGTACTTGGCATTCGGGTACTGGTTGTTCTGATAACCGGCCTCCAGTTCAATATGTTTCAGACCTCGATACGTCACCCCATACCCAACACCGTAATCCAGCTCGGTATCGCTCACCCGTAGGCGCTGACTGCCAACCCTGAGCTGCGGGCGCTTATCCAACTGGCGGGCGAAGTTGTACTGGGCCGAGAGACGAAAATCATCAGCATCATAGTGATATTGTAGGGTTTGTTCGGGGCGTTTGGTATTTAGCTCATCCTTGGTCAGGTGCACCGAGGCGCCAACACGATGGCTGCGGTCAAAGTCGTCATAGTTTTTGACAATAGCGTTTTGCTGACCATATTGCAGGCGACCCCATTGGGTTTTAATGCCCATGTAGGCCTGACGAATTTTAAAGAAAGGTTGATCGTCGCTATTTGCATTAGTGCCAAGTTCAAAGCGGCCATAGAGTTTATGCCCGGCCAGGGGGTAACTAAACTTAATACCGGCTTTGCTGGCATTGTCTTTTAGCTCCCAGTGACTGTTGTTGCGCTGCTTGGCAGGATCAAGCGGGGAAAAGGGCACTTTTTCCTGTTTGTCCTGATACACCCCAGATACTCTGAGACTGGCGTAGGGGCTTATCTTCAGTGGGGCTATGGATTTTTTAAACGCTTTCAGGGGCTGTTCAATACTGTAAGCAACCGGAATGCTGGTGATAAGGGCAATAGATAGTAAGGTCAGTGGCTGTTTCATGTGGTGTCTCCAAATTAATCTGGAGAGGAGCTTACGCCGTGCTCGCTGACAGTAACCTGAGAGTCCTTGCAAGCTTTATGTAAGGTTAGGCTGGTAAAGTGGGACGGAATTGAACAGGAGAAAGCGAGTAAGGCCGAGTACGCGGGGCATATCGGCCGGTAATATTATTCGCCGGGCGTATCGTGCAGCGGATTGATAAACCAGATGTCGGGGGTTTTTTGACACAAATTCAGGCTGCGTTGCGATTGGCGCGAAAGGTGAGTAAAGCTGATGTTCACTTGACGACATTGGGTCAGGCCGAAGATATCATGCAGCGGCAGCACATATCCGTCACGGGTCAGATCGTTATCGGTATCTACTTTCAGCTCGTAGGGGCGGCTGTTAAGAAAATCCCGCTTAACAATGGAAGGATTGACGGCGGTTTTTCGCACATAGCCGAGCAAGTGCGTGCCGCGTTCAATCAAATACCAGTTTTCATCGGGGGTTTGTGCCAATACGTTAACGATATCGCCTTGCTCAAGTGTACCAAGCTCATCGCTGCTTCGGGTAGGCTCAGTATAAAGCTGTATCTTACGACGGGTGACATAAGGTAGGTCGACAAACATCAATTCGGATTCGGTATTGATTTTCTCCTTGCCCGCGCGCTTAAGCTGAAAGGCCTGAAAGTTGAGCGCGTCGACCTTCAATGTCCATTGCGTGTGGGTGATGGGATCCTGGCGATTACTCTCATTGGCCGCGGGTTGTTTAAGTTTTTTGGCTAACAGCGACAATAATTGTGCACGGCCACGATCGCTCAAATAGCTGTCGAACTCTTCGTTAAGTTCCAGCGCAGCCAAGGCATGTTGTTTTTTTAGTTTGGTTTCAAGCGGCCCGGCGTCTTTTACCAATTGCGTTAACTGGCAGCCGCCAAGGGCAAAAACGCCCGCCAGGATAATAAGTAATTTGTTCATTTGTGCTCCCTCTGTATCAGTCCGTGGTGACCAGCTTGCCTGGTAATTGCAGGGTAATCTTTAGTCCGCTGTTGGCGATGGTGCTGTCGTGCAATGTCACCTGGCCGCCGTATAGCAGTACAATGTCCTGCACAATATTCAGGCCCAGTCCTGTGCCTTGTGTGGTCTCATCTAGTCGTTTGCCTGGATTAAATACGTTCTGGCGCTCTTGAGCCGGGATCCCTGGGCCATCATCTTCGATATGGATTTCAATGCCGCGCGCTATCTGTTCGGCGCTGACGCAGACTTTATGTTGTGCCCATTTACAGGCGTTATCCATCAAATTGCCGAGCACTTCATCCAAATCATGGGGGTCACCAAAAAAGACTAAATCAGGGTGACAGGCAAAGCCCATCTTCAGACCTTTGGGCTTGTACAGCAATTCTAGACTAAAGACTAGTTCACTCAGGGTGTCTGCTACATTAGTTCGGGCAGATAGCTTTTCAAACGAACCGGCTAGTCTGGCCCTGGCCAAGTGACTATGAGTACTTTGGGTCAGTTTATCTGCTTGTTCCAGAATTACCCTGGCATCGGCCGGTGGTAGGTTAGCGGCATGATTTTTAAGCACTGAAATAGGGTTTTTCAGGGCATGGGCAAGGTTAGATGCTTGCAGTCGCGCACGCTCGAGAATTTCTTTGTTATTTTGCAGCAAATGATTTAACTCGGTTTGTACGTCGGTTAATTCACTGGGTAAGGTCAACGCCAGGGATTCCTGACTGCCATCACGAATAGCCTTAATCCCTTGTTGTAGGGTACGCACGGGTTGTAACAGTTGCTTGAGCTGCCAGCGCAGCAACAGACCGAGAATCAAACCCAAAAGGGCAAAAGCACCAATAAGGCGGGTGGCAAATTGGATCACATCACGCTGAATATCCGCCACTGGGCCGGTGGCCACCACAAATACATGCTGATCCTGGGCATGAAAATGTACCCGCTGCACAGCCGCCCTTAGCGGCAAACCGGTTGGCCCTTCCAGCGCAATAAAGCTGAGTTTGGGAAGATTTATCTCGTCCAGTAACGGGGCTGGGGCATCGGCATACAGTGAAGGAGATTGGTACTTTACCTGCTGCTGGTGAATAACCTGCCAATACCAGCCTGACAGGGTTTCCTGAAATCTGGCCGTTGAAGGCGCCCCCTTGAGTATCAGCTCACCATTTTGATCAAAGTGGGCGGCTGCCAGTAGCGAATGCAACTGGTTGGTTAAGGTGCGATCAAAGCGCCGTTCGATATAGGAGTCAAACAACAGTACCAGGGCCACCGACAACACACTCAGTGCCACAAACATAAACAGGGTTACCCGCCATATCAGGCGGCTACGCAGTGAATAAGGCTTAGCGGTCGGCATTTAGCTGATACCCTTGTCCGCGTCGGGTTTGAATATGCTCGGTACCCAGTTTTTTGCGTACCCGGTTAACCAGCACCTCAATCACATTGGAATTGTGCTCAAAGTCCATTTGATACAAATGTTCGGTTAACACGGCTTTTGATACCACCTGACCCTGACGATTCATTAGATAGGCCAGTAAACGATATTCCAGTGCGCTGAGATCAAGGTGTTTTCCCTGCAATGTGGCACGTTGCGTTGCGGTATCTAATTCAAGTGAACCGGCGGCTAATACGCTGGTGGCATGGCCGTTACTGCGCCTGACCAGGGCTTCAACCCGGGCCAGCAGTTCTTCCATTTCAAACGGCTTAATAAGGTAATCATCGGCACCGGCACGCAGGCCCGTAACCCGTTCACGCCAGGTATCGCGGGCGGTTAAGATAATCACCGGCATTTTGTTGCCATTACGGCGCCAATCGGTCAGCACACTCAGACCGTCACGACCCGGCAGACCGATATCCAGTATGGCAATATCATACTCTTCGGTGTCGCCAACAAACCAGGCCTCCTGGCCGTCATGGCACTGGTCCACGGCAAAGCCGTGTTCGGTCAGAGCTTCGCTGATCTGCTCAGCCGCTTGCACGTTATCTTCTACTACTAAGGCGCGCATTTTTACTGTTCCTTTTGTTGGTGTTTTTCCTTGTCGGCCTCTTCGTCGCCGACCAATTTATCCAGTTGCCTAAAGACCCTGTCGATGGGATCCAGTTGCTGCAGGCTGTCATCCAACACCAGCTCAAAACTGCGGGTGTCGTAATAACGATGGCTGACATCACCGACCCGGTTAACAATCTTCAGTTTGAAGACTTGTTGACAATCAAGTTGTTGAACACTGGACTGCAACAAGGTCTCGGTGCGTTTTAGATCTTCTGCTTTGAACTTCTTAATAAAGCGATAAAACTCTTTGGCTGAAGGAGGGGCGCCGGGTGACGGACAGGACGCTGGTGGTGTGTCCTGAGCATAGACAGGCGTAACCGGCAATAACAGCGATATTGCCAGGAGCGTGTAACGGCATATTGTAGATGCAGTAAACGACATAACCTGCCTAACGGAACTTCAGCAATGAAAGAGTATAGGGAGTCCAACCTTACAGAAACCTTACAACAATATGCAGGCCTGGGACGAAAGGCAGAAGAATAGCCTTAAATGAAAAAAAATGAAAAAAATTTCTATTGTAACCTATTGTATTTTTGAGTTTTTTATCAACCTTACGGTAACCTTACAAAGCATATCACCTTAGTGTCAGGCAACCTTTTCTAAGATGCGCTTCGTCGATTGGCGACACAGTCACTCAAGCAAACTTTACTGAAAAGGAATTATATTATGTCTGCATCTACCTACACTACTGCGCAACGTCTTCAGGCTGCTAAACGTGCATTTGTTACCCGTCGTGTGCTTAGCGATGATATGCAGGGCCTGACCGATTTGAATCACATTCCCCAAAGCGGTGATTTAGTTCTGGCCCGTGTCACTGAAATTGGCCACCACACTAAAATTGAGCGTATTGATGGCCGCAAGGCGACCTTATATGAAGGTGACGAAATTATTCTGGCCTTTGGTAATCGCTATGCGCCGGATCAGTTTGAAGCTTTAGTCCCTCAGGACTTGGCAGCGTGTCATATGGTGGCAGCCGGCGGGATAGCGGGCTTGGCGATTGGCTGGCACAGCCGTATTGAGATGCCGACGCAAATTGAGCCTATTGGTCTTATCACCAATGCCGCCGGTAACGTCGTCAACGTAGCAGACTATAAATTGCCCGCCCATCGCCATGGTATAACCCAAATCAGTGTGCCTAGCGTGGTGGTGGTTGGCACCTCCATGAATGCTGGGAAAACCACCACGGCTGCCAATTTGATTCATGGCTTGACTACCGCCGGGCATACCGTTGGGGCGATGAAAATCACCGGCACAGGTGCAGGTGGCGATTTATGGCTGATGAAGGACTCTGGCGCGGCACAGGTGCTGGATTTCACGGATGCCGGCTATCCGACCAGTTTTAACATTGGTATTGAGAAAGCCAAGGAGATCTATCCGGTTCTGGCAGCCGAACTCATGCGTAAAGGCTGCACGGCCATTGTTATTGAAGTGGCCGACGGTATTTACCAGCAGGAAACCCGTGCCATTTTACAGTGCAACAAATTTAAACAGCAGTTCAGCAATGTATTGTTTGCGGCGCGCGAAGCCATGGGCGCACAAAGTGGCGCCAGTTGGTTGCAGGAGCAGGGTTATCTGGTGCAGGGCATTAGCGGCAGAATCTGCGCATCCCCTCTGGCTACCCGCGAGGCCGCCGATGTACTGGATATGGCGGTATATGGCCTGGAAGACTTGCGTGACCCCGCCAAAGCCTGTGGCATTATCGGTCAGGATGACTACCCCAGTCAGGCTGGTATTGCCTGATATGGCGCAGGCTATGACATTTCCAAGCATAGTGACAGGGATCGGGCCGCTTCGGCTCGTATCCCTGTCACTGTTGGCCATGCTGAGTGTGGCCGCCAGCAGCTATAAACTGCTGTGGTTCGCAGATATCTGGCAGACCGACATCTTGCCACTCAGTCTGGCGCTGCTAACCGGTGCTTTGGTTAATATTCTGGCCCGGCTGGCCCTTAGAACGCTGGCCGAGCACAATGGCCAGAGGCTGGTTGTTGCCTATCGTCAGGCGTTGTTCAGCCGTATGCTGGATGCTGATATTGAAAGCGGACCCAACCGCCTAGGTGTGGCGATGAATCGTCTGATTAGTGATGCAAACAGCGTGGCACATTTTGCCGGCAGGGGACTGGGATACCTGCAAATGGGTATACTGGGGTGTTTGTGTTTTGGTTGGTATTTGTTCACACAAAACACGGCCGTGGCGAGTGCGTTATGGTTGGTATTACTGGCTGTGGCACTATGTCTGGGCATATTAACGCCCTGGGCATTGAGACTGGCGGCTGAAATCCGGCGTAGCCGCGGGCGTTTAAGTGGCCATCTAAGTGAACGCTGCTTTGGTTACCTGACGGTAGGGCGCAGTAATACCCAGGCGCGGGAAAGCAAACGAGTATTGGAGCGCGGCCGGGCACTGGCACGCCAACTGGTGCAATGGCAGTGCTTGCTACTCTGCTGTCGCAGCTTAGGGCCGTTGTGTGGATTTGTTGCCCTTATTTACGCATCGCCGGATTTTAGCCTGAAACACTGGCCGCATTTGATTCGGGTACTGACCTTATCCCTGTTTTTGCTGAGTCTTGATTATCTGGTGCGCAGTTGGGCTGACTGGGTTAACTTTTTTGTCGCAAGGCAGCGACTGAGTCTGGCTTATGACAAAATGCAACCGGTGGCCAAAGACGCTAAACGTCGGCTGGCCAGAAAACAATCTTACGCCTTAAAGATCCGCAAAGTGCAGTTGGTTGAGGCTGCGCCGACTATTGATGAGGAAATTCCGCCTGGGGCCAGGTTGCTGGTCTGTGGGCCGCAGGGCAAATCCGCCTTTTGTCGCTTACTCGCTCAACAGGCGGCACCTGCCAGTGGTTATCTGGTGCTTGGCAGCTATCGTTTTAGCAATATTGCTCGTAACCGGCTGCATCAATTGGTGTGTGTCATCGATGAGCACAGCCAGTTATTCAAAGGATCAGTCTACAGCAACATCCTGTATGGCACTGGCCTGAAAAAAGGCCCGCAAGCGCTTGCGGCCGCAGAGTGGGTGGGGATTGCACCTGAACTGCTGGAAAATAGTGTCAACGAGTTGGGTCGTGGCTGCTCGCAGCTTCTGTACGCGCGTATATTGCTGGCTCGAGCCTTGTTGTTACGGCCTGCGGTGTTGGTATTAGATCATCCCGTGTTTATTGCACATCCACAGGTAAGACACCTGGTTGCATTGCTGGCAAAGGACCAGCCTTTTACTCTGATACAAGTGGTGGAACCTGAATTGTCGCCCTTTGAACCCAGCCTTCTGCTGGATATGGAGAGCGGCAGGTTACAGGCCGTTGAATCATCAGGTTTGGTTAACACAGCGATGTCAACTGTACCTAAACCGCACTGTATTACAGACCCGGTTTGAGCGGATATTTTTCGCGGACATTGCGGATTTTGTATATACCTTATAGGGTGTGACAAATTTGTGACCAACAGGTGACAGAGTGAATCGCTGGTTGGAAATGTTGTGCTTGTTTGGCTTGGTGCCGGTGTCGGTTGCCATCTTGGCCTCATTTTATGTGGGCTGGCTGATCCCCATTTTGCTGGCGGTTGGCCTGCTCTGTTTGTGGTTATTGCTAAGCGATCCGCAGTTTAAACGTTTTCGTTTATGGCATGTGCACGGCTTAAGAACCTGTTTACGCCATCAGTTGTTGTTGTTTTTGCCATTGGCACTGCTGATCAGCCTGCTGGTATATTTGTGGCTGCCCGAGGTGTTCTTTACCTTGCCGCAACACAATCAATCCCTGTGGCTGCTTACCCTGGTACTTTATCCGCTGATGTCGGTACTACCCCAGGAGCTGGTGTTTCGTACTTTCTTTTTTCACCGTTATAAAGGCATCTTACCCTCTAAAACCGGGCGCTTGGGGTTAAGCACCGCCAGTTTTGCCCTGGCCCATGCTGCGTACGGCAACTGGCCGGCGGTGCTGCTTTCTGCCATGGGCGGCCTGCTGTTTGGTTACCGTTATCTGCAAACCCGTTCGACCTTAATAGTGGCTATTGAGCATTCCATCTGGGGTATGTTTTTATTTACCGTTGGCCTTGGGGTCTATCTGATGCAGGTAGACCTGCTGAAGTAAGGCAATTCCGGTGGATCTGTATTGCCTAACGACTATAATCGGCGGCAATTGCAACTTGTGCTGGAAATGATGATGACCACATCTCGCCGCTTACTGCCCGAATGGGCGCCTCAGGAAGCTGTGATCCTGGCCTGGCCCCATGCCGATACCGATTGGGCCCCCTGGCTGGAACAAGCCCGTAGCTTATATATAGAACTGATCCACGCCATCAATCAGGCCGATTGTGGGGTATTGTTGCTGATAAGAGAAGGCGATATGGCCGACTTTCAGCGCCGGGTAAACAGCACCGACAAGGTGCTGCTACTTAAAGCCAATCCCAACGATACCTGGCTGCGTGACTATGGTTTTCTGACTTGCCAGTCAGAGCAGGGGATGCAGCCGGTGGAATACCAGTTTAACGGCTGGGGTAACAAGTTTGATGCATCCCGTGACAACCGGGCCAATCGCGAAATTCTGGCGCAGCTGTGCAAATTGCCGCTGATCAGCACCGATATCGTGGCCGAGGGTGGCGCACTGGAAATTGATGCAGATGGCCATTTGCTCTCTACCTCATTGTGTTTGCTCAACCCCGAGCGTAACGGCCAGATGAGCCTGGATGACTACCGCGCCCAATTTAAGCAGTATCTGGGGGCCTCTCAGGTCAGCATCTTTGAAAACGGCCATCTGGAAGGGGACGATACCGATGGGCATATCGACACCCTGGTACGCTTTACTCCGGATCAGGGCCTGGTGATCCAATCCTGCTATAATCGCCCGGATGACGGTCACTTTGCGGGATTGCAGGCGCTGGTGGAAGAATGCCGTCAGGCCTTACCACAGCACCAGATTTTTGAATTACCACTGCCGGTGATTTTCAGCGATGAAGGCGACCGCCTGCCGGCATCTTATGCCAATTACCTGATTAACAATCAGCAGGTGCTGTGCCCGATTTACGGCCAGCCCGAAGACCAGCTTGCTCTGGACTTACTGGCCAAGGCCTATCCGGCTCATAAAATTGTGGCGTTGGATTGTGCGGTGCTGGTGCAGCAATACGGCAGCTTGCATTGTATTAGCATGCAGGTGCCCCAAGGTACTCTAAAAGATGAAGTGATCGCGCAGTTGCGCAAAGGAGTTAGCGTCTATGGCTAAATTAAAAGTAGGTCTGGTACAGCAGGCCGTGGCTGGCAACGATAAATTGGCCAACTGGAGCAAAAGTGCAGAGCAGGTACGTAAGCTCGCCGCTGACGGTGCTGAGCTGGTGATGTTGCAAGAGCTGCACAGCACTTTGTATTTCTGTCAGGAAGAAAATACCGACTATTTTGATCTGGCCGAGCCTATTCCTGGTCCTGCAACCGAGTATTTTTCTGCCCTGGCCGCTGAGCTGAATATTGTGCTGGTAACCTCCTTGTTTGAAAAGCGCGGCTCTGGCCTTTATCACAACACCGCAGTGGTGTTCGACCGCAAAGAAGGTATGGTGGGCAAGTATCGCAAAATGCATATTCCAGACGACCCAGGCTTTTACGAGAAGTTTTACTTTACCCCTGGGGATCTGGGCTTTGAGCCTATTCAGACCAGTGTCGGTAAACTAGGGGTACTGGTGTGCTGGGATCAGTGGTATCCGGAGGCGGCGCGTCTTATGGCTATGCGCGGCGCGGATATGTTGTTTTACCCCACCGCCATTGGCTGGGATATGACAGATACCCTGGATGAGCGTGAGCGTCAGCATACCGCTTGGCATACCATTCAGCGTGCCCATGCGGTGGCCAATTCGGTGCCAGTGATCGTGGCTAATCGTACCGGTTTTGAAGCCTCGCCCATTGATGGCGACCCGGGAATTCAATTCTGGGGCCAAAGCTTTATTGCCGGCCCACAAGGGGAGCTGCTTGCCCAGGCCAGCAGCGACAAGGAAGAAACTTTATTGGTGGAGCTGGACTTGGCCCGTACCGAAAAAGTTAAACGTATTTGGCCTTACTTCCGTGACCGTCGCATTGACGCTTACGAGGATCTAACCCGCCGCTGGCGCGATTAATTGATTGTGGCTCTGCCTGTAAAAGGGCAGAGCCAGGCTTTGATTCCTTCCTCTTTATGAGCATTTGACCCGCCATTGTTGTCATTAGCAAGCTGGTGCTAACCGCGTAAGCGCCAGCAATTGCCAGGCTATTTCCAGATACACTAGGGCTGTTTCTGCTCATGATTTCTCAAGGGAATAGCCTTGGTCTGCGTCAGCAACAAGACTTGATGCTGAAAAGTATGCAGGCTTTGGCATTTGCCGTCATACTCATGTCATACAAGTTTGTTTATATGCCATATGGACCGGCAAAGAGCGGTTGCAGGTGTAGCCTTGTCATATATGCCGATTTTTCGATTTACATTACTTCTGTTCTGTTTGTTATTTCAGACAGTCTGTTTTGCCGACATCTTCCGGCGCGCAATCTTGGATTTACCCAGCTCCTTTGATCCCCGGCTGAATGTGACTAATACAGACAGCTTGCTCACCCTAGAATTGTTTGCTGGCATAACCCGCATTAACCGCGATGGTGAAGTTGTAGGGGACGTTGCCTCTCATTGGGAACGGCTCGAACAAGGAAAGGGTTACCGGTTTTATCTGCGCAAAGAAGCACGCTGGTCCGACGGGGAGCCGGTTGTGGCGATGGATTTTGTACAGGGCTTCCGCCATTTACTCAGCACAGGTAAACCCCTGCCTAGTTGGTTTATGCCACTGCAAGCCGATACAGCTAAAGGCATAACTGTTCAGCCTGAATCTGCGCTGGGAATGTTTGCTGTGTCTGAGCATGTTCTGGATATCGTCGTTTCTTCGCCCACGGAGCAATTATTGTATTGGTTGGCAGATAGCGCCGCCATGCCTCTGCCTTCTCATCTTTTTGAACAATTCGGACTGGGCTGGGCGAGACAGCAGCCGCTGGTTAGCAATGGCCCTTATCTGCTCGCAGGAACTGAGTTAAATCGCATTCATCTGCGTCGTAATCCGTATTACCAGGATACGGAAAAGGTGGCTATTGAACAGGTTGTCTATGAACGTTTGCCCGATAACATCACCTTGGTTCGTTATCTGGCACAAAGTCAGGCCGATGTGGCCAGTGGATTGGCATATTTTCAAATCAAGGGCGCGAAAAACCTGCCGGATTATCATTTTTCACGCCAGCGGCGCATGACCTTACTGATGTTCTTTATGAATCCCCAAGCCAAAGCGCTTCAGGACAGCCGGGTTAGGCAAGCTTTGTATCTGACCATGGACAGAAATATGATGGTACATAACCGTGATAAAGGCGAAGAGGCCATGTACGGCCTTATTCCTGATATGGCGGACTATGCCGCCCAAGCCGGTACCCAGAGGACTCATTCACAGCAACGTGAACAAGCCCGGCAATTGATGAAAAGTGCCGGGTACAATAAAGACAAGCCTCTGCCACTGCGTTTGGTGACCTCAGACCGTGAGCCTAGCGTGATTGATGCGGCCTTGGCCAAACGTATATGGGCGGATTTACCGGTAAGGATTGAAATAGAAAGGGCCCCCTTTCGGGATGTGGTTAAACGTATTCAGGCCGGGCAGTTTGATATGGTGAGGCGCATGTGGCAGGCCGAATATGGTGATCCTATGCGTATGTTGGATATTTATCTGCCACCTAACCTGGATTGGCAGGGCTTGCCCGAAACGCAATTGCAGGAGTTACTTGAAGAGGTTTCACAAAGTGGCAGAAGCCGAAATCAAAGCATAAAAGCACTTGAACGATTTCTGTTGTCGCAATACTTAGCGGTACCTGTGCTGCAAAATGTCACCTATCACTTGCTGGCCAACCGCGTTGATGGCTGGTCAGATAATGCTCTGGCACGCAATGAAAGCCGCTGGTTATCGTTGGCCCAATAACTAACTGTGGCTGGGGCAATTCGCTGGCTTATTGGCGTTGCAGCCATTCACAAGCTTGCTGGAGTTTGCCGTTCATTTCCCCATAGTTTTTCAGGTAATAGCCAAGGGATGAGGGGATGCCCGGAAAGTTCGAAACGGGTAATAGCTGGTTGCCGTTAACGTCTTGCATCAAGGTGTGTCCGCAAAATACCAGGCCTTGCCCGGCTTGTGCTTGCTGGATGGCGAAAAGCTCTTGATCAAAGTGCTGCTGTGGGCAGTGAACACTATGTGCCGGCAGCTGTTGACTAAATGCCTG
Organism: Bowmanella pacifica; assembly: GCF_014645355.1. Classification (GTDB taxonomy): domain Bacteria; phylum Pseudomonadota; class Gammaproteobacteria; order Enterobacterales; family Alteromonadaceae; genus Bowmanella; species Bowmanella pacifica. Next base: position 18,910 of record NZ_BMLS01000008.1, read on the forward strand.
CCACGGGGCGGCGGGTAAAGTGGCGTTCTTCCAAATGGGCAGCAGTATGTTGCAGACCTCGCCTTGTACAAACGCGGCCAATAAGCTGGCTGTGCCATAGAGATTAAAGGTCTCTTGGCTGAGAATGTTCTGCTGGTTGCTAACTTCTCCAAAACGAATCGCCAGGCCGTTACCAAATTGCGGCGGTGCCAACTGCTCACCACTGCGTATCTCAATAAGTGGCTCTGTAATAAAGGTCTGTAAGGCATTAAGTCTGGGCAGCAGCCATAAGGCGGCAAACGAGGAGGTGCAATCAATGATTAAACGTTTAGGTTGCTGCTTGAGTTCTTGTATGGCCTGAGCGATGGCAAACAGACTGTTTGAGGTGACGGTGGCCAGCTTTTCGCCTGCGGGAGTCAGTGTCACCCGGCGGGTGTGGCGGGTAAACAGTGGCTGGCCCAGCCAGCTCTCCAGATTACGGACCTGGTGAGATACCGCCGTGGGTGTCAAATGCAAGGCGTCGGCGGCTTGTTTAAAGCTGCCCAAGCGGGCCGCAGACGCAAAGACGCGTAACGCATTCAGCGAAGGGAGATGGTCTGTCATATTGTTTTGATGAATTAAATTCATCTGTAGTGTAAAAAACCTCCTTTGTCACAGGCAAGCAAAATTTTCAAAATAACCACTTCCATAATTCAGAAGTGAGTTAATTAATGAAGATTTTACGAATAGACGCCAGTGTAAGAGGGGATGACAACGAGAGACATTCTTACCGTTCCATTTCCAGGCAGCTTGGCAATGCTTTGATGGAAAGATTAAGGGTGAATGAAATTCACCATGAAATTAAGCTCAGAGATGTCGGTAAAACGCCACCGGCTTTTATTGATGAAGCTTGGTTGGCGGCATGTTTTACCCCATTGGAAAAACGTACCGCCGAGCAACAGCAGACGTTGGCGCTTTCTGATCAGCTATTTGATGAATTAGCCTGGGCGGATGTTCTGCTGATTACCACCCCGATGTATAACTATGGCATGCCGGCAGCATTGAAAGCCTGGATTGATCAGGTGAGTCGGGTTAATAAAACCTTTAGCTTTGATTTAGCCCGCGGCGATTTTCCCATCGCGCCGTTATTGTCAGGCAAGCAGCTGATATTGCTTTCTTCAACCGGCGAGTTTGGTTTTGAAGCGGGTGGGGTGCGAGAGCAGATGAATCATTTAGCACCGCATATTCGTGCGCTCAGCCCTTATCTTGGGGTAGAACAGATAGAGGAAGTTCAGGTGCAGTATCAGGAATTTGATGATGCCCGGCATCAGGCCTCACTGCGTCAAGGGTTTGCGTTGACGGTAGAGATTGCTGACAGGCTCAGCAACAGTGCCTTTTCTTACAGAGAAAAGGCTAGCGCTTGAGTCTCAATCAGGGCTAAAAGCTGGCCGGTCGGTGTGCGACCGGCCAGGAACATCAAGCCATATAGCTGATATGCTGATGAAAACGCAGCGTCAGCGCAGTACGGGCTGGATCTACGCCCAGATTCTTGGCAAACACCGATAAGGCCTCTTCCACCCGGTTCATAAAATGCCCATAACCGAATTCGGTATTGTCCTCTTTACCCGCCACAATAATAAAATGTGCAGTCTCCACCAGATTGTCGTTATCCCAGAAGCCTGCAAACTGTTGGCCAGGGGCATCTGGATCAAAGCTGATTTTTTGCAGTTCAGCATTGTGCTGACACTGATCTACCTGGCTGTTTCGAACCAAAGGCGTCAGGCCGTTGGCCACCATGGCCAGACGGTCGAGTTTCTTATCCCGGGTGGCTTTTAGAAACTGTTCTTCAAGTGCCAGGTACAAGGGCGCGAAATTGGCTGCGCCGCTGGCACCAAACTGCTGTTTTAGCTGTCGGGTCATGGGCAAGCTTAGCGTCACATAGCTGATGGCGGAGTGTTGCTGTGGCAGTTCACATTGTCTGGCTTTGTAGCGCGGATACAGGCCACGCAGTTTGTAACCGTAGCTTTCTTTATGTCCCTTTTCATGGGCATATAGGTCGTAAGACAAATGCTGATGGTCGCGGATCTTAATGTGGCAATCCTGCCCGGGCAGCTCGTCTTTTAACTTGGCTACCACGTTCATTACTTGCTGGTGGAATTGTGCTGCATGGGCACGAAGATCCGGGCCTGTGGCCAGGAACAGCAGTCGGATCTTACGCGCCTGGTAATCGGGGCTGATAAACAGGTTTTGACCTTCATGTACCGCTGGGTCATAGAAAAACAGGATCTGCTTGCTGGTCTGAAAGTGCATCGCTTCTATGTGATAGCGTACCACCGGCAATTTATCGTTGGCGATCATATGCACATTATGCAGACCGGCTTGCTCGGCCAGGGCAAAGAAGCGTTGGCTGAGCGTTTCGTAGCAGGTTTGGGCACTGTCAAAATGCTGATAGAAGGCGTCATCGGTTTTGATTTCTGCCATCAGATATTGGTTTGATCTGGCGTTAGTAGGAATATACACCCGATGTTTTGAATGACTGGCCATGCTGTCTCCTAGGACTGAGTAACTATTGATGGCGGGTATTCTATCCAGCGATGTGTGACGAAAAGTTGTTCCAGATTAAGTTTTTTCTGGGTTGTGAGATTTAGGGCAAAAACCCAACCACTTTTTGATCTCGGACAAAAAATGCTGCCGAGAAGTAGCCTGGTCCACGCAAAAACAGGCGACCGGTTAAAGCATATAGCGAATCAGTTGCACGATGGCCAGGATGATCATCAGCGGCCAGATCCAGCGGCTGAGACTGGCAACCTGTTCGGGAGTAAAACGATGGCGCGAACGTTCCAGCAAGGGAATAAGCACAAACAGGGCGATAAACAAGCCACCGAGAATATATAATACTGTCATCAGACCTTCCTTTCTTGCTGACTGGGCGCAGCGACGATGACCCGCCGTTGGGTCTTAGTGGCAAATATGCCACAATCAGCGCCAACATTATAACTACAAGGAACATCGATGGAATTTAAAATCGCCTCTGTTGTCCTGCTCGGCCTTAGCCTGACAGCATGCAGCCAAGCCCCCGAACAGGCTAACTCAACCGAACCTACAGCCGCTGCCACAGAACAAAATAATGGAATGGTGGTGAGCAAGGACTATCACTCATTTGCTAACCCTGAGCAAATCAAGGTGAACCACCTGGATCTTGATCTGGATGTGGACTTCAGCCAACAGATTATTTCTGGTGATGCCACTATTCAGTTCACGCGTGTTGAGCCTAATGCCACAACATTGGTGTTAGATACCCGCGATCTGACTATAGAGCGGGTAACCGCCATGGGACAAGATATTCCCTTTACCCTGGCCAAGGCAGACTCACACTTAGGTGCCGCGCTTCGCATTGAAGTGCCAGCGAAAGTGGAAGCCGTAACTGTCACTTACCATACCTCGCCGCAGGCAAGTGGCGTGCAGTGGCTGACACCGGAGCAAACCGCCGGTAAGCAGCAGCCGTTTTTATTTACCCAGGCACAGGCTATTCATGCTCGTAGCTTTATTCCCTTGCAAGACTCGCCGCAGGTTAGGGTGACCTATCAAGCGACTATTCGCACACCGGCCGAGTTGTTGGCGGTGATGAGTGCATCGAATGATCCGGCCACCGAGCGTGATGGGGAGTATCATTTTTCCATGCCTCAGCCTATTCCCTCTTATCTGATTGCTCTGGCGGTGGGCGATCTGGCTTTCAAGCCTATGGGCGAGCGCACTGGTGTGTATGCTGAGCCTTCTATGCTAGATGCGGCAGCTAAGGAGTTTGAAGATACCGAGGCGATGTTGAATGTCACGGAGAAGAAGTTTGGTCAGTACCGCTGGGACAGATATGACCTGTTGATCCTGCCCCCGTCATTTCCTTTTGGCGGTATGGAAAATCCGCGCTTGTCCTTTATTACGCCCACTGTGATCGCCGGTGATAAGAGCCTGGTGTCGCTGATTGCTCACGAGCTGGCGCATTCCTGGTCGGGTAACACGGTGACTAATGCCACCTGGCGTGACCTGTGGTTGAACGAAGGCTTCACCACCTATCTGACCTATCGCATTATGGAAATGATTTATGGTCCGGAACGAGAAGAGATGGAATTTGAATTGGGGCAGCAGTCATTAGAGGCGGATATTGGCAGTTTACCGCCGGCCGATCAGATGCTGGCTATTGATCTGCGCGGTCGCGATCCTGATGATGTGTTTTCTGATATTCCCTATGAAAAAGGTGCCTTGTTTGCTCGTGAGCTTGAGCAAAAAGTAGGACGCGATGCCTTTGATAAATTCCTGATGGGCTATTTTGAGCACTTTGCCTTCCAGAGCATTACCACAGATCAATTTATTGCTTATTTAGATGACACGCTGCTGAAGGAGCATGCAGATAAGCTTGACCCTAAACGTATTCAACAATGGATCTTCGAGCCAGGCATTCCGAATGGCGCGCCCATGGCGCACTCAGATGCCTTTACTAAGGTAGATGCGGCACGGGATAATTGGCTGTCTGGCGAATTGAAGGCAGCACAGATTGATACCAGCAACTGGAATACGCATCAGTGGCTACACTTTCTCAACAACATGCCTGAAACGCTAACTCAAGCGCAGATGCTTGAGTTAGACCAGGTCTTTGCGCTAACCCAGGCTGGCAATAATGAAATTGCCCATAGCTGGTTACTGATGGCGGTCAATAACTGGTATGAACCGGCATTGCCCCGTTTGCATGAGTATTTGGTGCACATAGGCCGTAATAAACTGGTCAAGCCGCTGTATCAGGCGCTGTCAAAAACCGAGCAAGGTAAAGCCTTTGGCCAAAAGGCCTTTGCCGAAGCTAAGTCTGGCTATCACCCCTTGACGGTGAAAGCCAACGAAGGCTACGTAGAATAACCAAGAGGGCCGTGAGGCCCTTTTTTATGTTCAGGATGAACGGTATGCCACGGTGGCAAGGATGCCAAGGAGTGGCGATGTCCGTTTAATAGGGAGTAGGCATGCTGCAAAGCATTCATCATGTGGCGATTATTTGCCGGGATTACCCGAGATCCAAAGCGTTTTATACTGAAACACTGGGTTTGCAGATTATTGCAGAACATCATCGCGCCGAGCGGGATTCCTGGAAACTGGATTTGGCCTTACCCGATGGTGGCCAGGTGGAGTTATTTTCTTTTCCCAGTCCGCCGGCCCGGGTTAGCCGGCCGGAAGCTTGTGGCCTAAGACATCTGGCCTTTGTGGTGGAGGAGCTGGATAGTGTTGTTGCTGCGCTGCAAGCTAAAGGCGTGGATGTAGAGCCCATCCGGGTGGATGAATACACCCATCGGCGGTTTACCTTTTTTGCCGATCCGGATGGACTGCCTTTAGAGTTGTATGAGCTTAACTAAGCTGAAATTTCTCTACCTGATTTTCCAGTTGTACTACTAATTGTTTTATCTGGTCGGTTGCTTGATGCGCTTGCTGTGACAAACTGGCGTTGTCTGAGGCAATCTTGGCGATTTCATCAACCCTGCTGCTGGTGCCTTGCCCGGCCTTTAGCTGGGTATCTGCGGCATGAGAGATATGTTCGCTCATCGCCATAATGGCCGACAGAGACTGGCCAATATGCGACAGTTGCTCCGAGACCTGACTGGCATTTTTTACCGCCTGTTCGCTGGTGGTGATACTGGCACTGACCGACGATTTGGCTTCTTTGGTGGCCGTTTGCAGTTTGCCTATCGTCTGTTGTATCTCACCTGTGCTGGCTTGGGTGCGCTGTGCCAACTGCCTGACTTCGTCAGCCACCACCGCGAAGCCCCGGCCTTGTTCACCGGCTCTGGCCGCTTCAATGGCGGCATTTAAGGCAAGCAGATTGGTTTGCTCGGCGATGCCCTGAATAACCGACAATACGCTGGCTATCTGGCTGACCTCGTCTTCCAGTACCTGAATATTGCTGCCTGCCTGTTCAATCTGGCGCTCTAGCAGCGCGATAGTGGAGGTGGACTGGTCGGTTAATTCATTGGCTTGCTTTCCCTGCTCATCGGCAGAACTGACCGACTGAGACGTCAGCTCAGATTGCTCGGCGACTTGCTGAGCGGAGTGGGTTAATTCACCTATGGTGGTGGCCACCAGTTGGGCTTGGGTATTAAGGGTGTGAGTGAGTTTATCCAGCTCATCAAATCGGGACTGCGAATCCTGGCTCTGTGTTTGCAGGCTGTGAGAGGCTGATTTAATGCTTTGTACGACTTCGCGCAGTTTGCTTTGCATATGGATAACGGCGCCTAGAATGCTGTCTCTGGCTATGGCATCTTGGTTGTCTGCTAACCGCAGATCGCCTTTGGAAACGCGCATCACCGACTCTCTGACCTGGCGGATTTCGCCGCCCAGCGCATGACTTAAGCTGAAACCGAAGCGAGCCAGCGCCAGGGCCAGGGCAATAGCGATAACTATCGATAAACTAATTAACCAGATAGCCGTATCCCAGTAGCGCTGGTCAACCTCCTGGTAACTGATACCGGTGCCGACATACCAGCCCCATTGTGGGGTTTTCTGTACTACCGAGGTGAGGTCGACGATTTCACCGTTGCGCTCATCATTCCAATAATAGGTAATAATTTCGCCGGTCCGGTTACCCACCAGTCCCTTAACCATCTGGCCAATGCTTTTGCCTTGTGCATCGGTAAAGTCGTTAAAGCTGGTGTCGTGAAGTTGAGGGTCGTGTGGGGTGGCAACAAAATCTAACTGATCATTAACCACATAAACGTATTCAGAGTCGTGATATTTGTTTTCCCTGAGGATCTGCGTCGCCAGTTTTTTGGCTTGCTGTTCCTCTAGCTCTCCTGCTGACACCATGAATTCAAATTGCTGAATCACATTGACGGTGCTTTTCATCAATTGATTGATACGAGCTATGTTGTCTCCTTCACTGGCTAACCTCAGTATATGTAAGCCGATAAAAGACACAGCCAGCAGAGACAGAAAAATACTGACGGCAAAAGCGATGATCTTGGCGCGTAAACTGAAAGAGTGGAACATAAATCCCCCGAAGTAGCTCAACGTCCGATGTTAGTTTTTGTGGTTATATTTAAATCATCCTTGTGACAATTTACCAAAAGCAGGGGGGTTGGCAACAGGTTGATAACAATTGCTGTGGTTAAATTACAAGATTAGATGCGAACTAACGTAAGTGTAGGGGAGAGAAAGCCAGCTTATCCAGCATAGGTCTGGATTAAGGCTGGTCACGATGCCGCTCTTTTGGGGCAAGCAGCTCGCTTATCAGCGTTTCCAGATAGCTGATCACGATCAACAAGGTTAAACTCGCGACCAGGGCTGCAACGGCAAATATCTGTTGTTCTTCGGGGTTACCAAACAGAAAATTGAGCAAAAACAAAAAGCCTAATAACAGCAGATAGATTCTGATGGCTTTTGCACGATGGCGGCGAAGTAGATGCCTCAATTTTTGTTCTGACATGTCACATCCCTGATTAACATCCAGCGCGGCTGATGATGTCCGATACCACTCATTACTATTAAGTTAGTTTGGCTTGGCTGGCTTATCAACTAAGGCCGCTAAGAATACGTCCAATACCCGTTTGTTTCGCTGAGTTTGACGGGTGGCCACATAGAAGTCGGTTTGGTATTGAAGTACATCCGGCAGCAGGGCGCGCATTTCTCCTTTCTCTACCCAGCGAGATGCATAATGTACAGGTAAAAAACCAATGTACTCATGGGTTAAGATCAAAAACGCAACCCCTTCACGGTCGTTGGAGGTGGCCGTGACATTGAGCTGATCAAACAGCTGTGGCTGGTTCATCTGCTGCGCGTATATGGGCAATACGGCGCTGTGCTGACCTATGCTGTAAAGCGTATCCTGATCAGCATAAAGTGGATGACGACTTGAACAGTACAGGGCGCTGGTTTCGTTGTACAAAGGCTGCAGCTTCAATCCGTCAATAGGTTGCAGGCTAGGCATTACCCCAACATCTAATTCGCCTTCTAGTAAGGCCAGGCTGATATCGGCGGGATTACTCATGCGAATATTAATGCGAATTTCACTGCTGGTCTGTTTCAGCTTAGCCAGGGCGTCGCTGATGGTGCGGTGGGGAATAGTGACCAGACTGTCTATAATGCCGATATTCAGCTCGCCCTTGAGTACCGCATAGGTATTGTTTACTTCTTCCTGAAAAATGTCGGTGGCATGCATTAATTTTTGTGCCGCTTCATAGACCTTCTGACCTTCCAACGTCAGGTTGAAACCCGCCCGTCCTCGGTTACAAAGCTTCATGCCGAGACGTTTTTCCAGGTCGGAAATATAGATGGAAATCGCCGACCGGCTGAGATTCAAAAGACTCTCAGCACCGGTAAAACTGCCGGCCTGAACGACGGCAATAAAGGTTTTGAGCAGTTTTAGATCGAGATTGCTGACCTGGCGTAGCTTGCGGGCATTGACCATCTTGCTGATAGTTTAAGAAACTCTAAACTGAACTGTATCAGTTGAGCATTTACTGTCCAAAGATTTTTACCTAGATTTTACTAGGGTTGATTTTTAAACCAGTCTCTTGTCTCTGAGTTTTTCGTTCAGGAATCCTTATATGACGGCTTTTCCCCCCAATCGTCAGTCGTTTTCAAGCCATTGGTTGGCATTCACCAGTAACCGGCGTTTTCACCAGCATCCCAAAATGGTCAGTCATGCCGAGGGCATTTTCTACCATACGCCAGAAGGGCATAAGTTGTATGACAGCCTGTCAGGCTTATGGTGTACCCCTTTAGGTCACGGTAATCAGGCGATAGCTGAAGCTATTAATGCGCAGATGCAGCAACTAGATTATGCGCCTGCATTTAATGTCAGTCATCCCTTGGCGTTTGAACTGGCGGATAAGCTGGTGGAGATGGCACCGGGCGATCTTAATCACTGTTTGTTCTGTAACTCGGGGTCCGAGGCGGCCGATACCGCGCTTAAACTCGCGCGGGCCTATTGGCGGGCCAAAGGTAAACCCGAAAAGAGCAAGTTTATCGGTCGCAGCAAGGGCTATCACGGAGTAAATTTCGGCGGCATCTCAGTTGGGGGAATTGGCGGCAATCGCAAAGTGTACGGGCAAACCCTGGATGCTTACCATCTTCCTCATACCTGGTTAGCAGAAAACTGCTTCAGCAAAGGTGTGCCTGAGGTGGGCGATCATCTTGCCGACAGTTTGCTGGCAATTCTGGAAGTGCAAGATCCCAGCAATATTGCCGCGGTGATGGTAGAGCCCATGGCCGGGTCGGGCGGAGTGATTATTCCGTCGGCTGGCTATCTTAAGCGCCTCAGAGCACTATGCGACCAGCATGATATCTTGCTGATTTTTGATGAAGTCATAACCGGCTTTGGCCGCATGGGCACCTTATTTGGGGCCGATTATTTTGATGTTCAACCTGATATTCTGACTTGTGCGAAAGCCCTGACCAACGGGGTGATGCCAATGGGGGCGGTACTGGCAAACACTGACATCTACCATTGCTTGATGGAGCAACCCGGTGATGACTATCTGATTGAGTTTCCTCATGGTTATACCTATTCCGCTCATCCGCTCGCCTGTGCAGCGGCATTGGCCAGTCTAAACCAGTTGCAACAGCCAGGTCTGTTGCCCAAAGTGGCGGACCTTGCCAAGGTGTTCGAGCAAGCTATTCACGAACTAAAGGGGCTACCGCTGGTGGAGGATATTCGTAATATTGGCCTGGCAGGGGCTATTCAGTTAACCATGGAGTCAAAGCAGCCGCTTAAACATGCCAGTGAAATCAGCGCCCTGTGCTGGCAAAAAGGGGTGTATGTGCGCTTTGGTGGCAACAACCTGAGTTTTGCGCCTCCCTTTATCTGTGAACCACAAGATATCCGGGAGATTTTTAGCCGGGTGGCAGAGGCAATCCAGGAGTATGACCGAGGTGTTTGATATGCCAAACAAGGTAGCGCGTGGCAAAAAGCGATTTAGTAACAAATGAGGATGAGAAAAGACACAAAAGTTGATTAATCCGACAAAAGCGCGCTATTTGTTCTAAATGCAAAATATTCTCAATGGCAGAGTGGCGTATCTGTTCAAGGTGATCTTTACTTAGGGAAAACAATCAGATAAAGGCTCAAACCATGTCTTCTGTGACTGGTTGTTCTGCATCTTCTGCGGCGCTTGGCAGGCTATCTAAGTCGAGGCCGTATCAAGTGACTTGTGTGAAACGCTGTATCGCTGCGCTCAGTCCAGTGTACTTGTCTTTGCTTAGTGCAATGACGTTCGCCGATACCGATGAAAAACTGCCTGGAATGGAAGTGATATATGTGACCAGTGAACGGGTTGCCTCCAGTGAGTTAAATACCCCCTATGCCACTGTGCATATCGCCGAGCAGGATATTCGCCAGCAACTTTATCGAAGTATGCCCGACGTGCTGAGAAATGCGTCCGGTGTGATGGTACAAAAAACGGCTTATGGCCAGGGTTCCCCCTATATTCGCGGATTTACCGGCTTTCGCACCCTGTTTTTAGTGGATGGTATTCGGCTGAACAATTCCATTTTTCGCGAAGGTCCCAACCAATACTGGAATACCGTGGATCCCTTTTCTATTTCAGAGTTGGAACTGGTTAAGGGTCCCAGTTCTGCTCTTTATGGGGCAGACGCCATAGGCGGAACAGTACAGGTTTTCAGTGCCCAATTGGAGCCTCGCTTAGTACAGAGCGAAACGCAATGGCAGTACTTCCTGAGGGGAGCCAGTGCGGAGCATTCCCAAGTGGTTCGAGGCAGTGTCAGGCATGAACAGCAGGGGACAGCATTTCAATTTGGCGGGACCCATAAGCATTTTGGCGATCTGACCCGCGGGGGAGACGTTGCCCAGCCCAATACGGGCTACGATGAATACAACGTTGACGGCAAGCTTGTGGTGGCGCTTGATGAAGATTTGCTGCTGACCAGTGCCGCATTTTACACCCGACAGGATGATGTGCCTCGCACTCACCGAACCATTTATGCGACTAGCTTTGCTGGCACCCAAATTGGAAATGAACTTCGCCGTGATTTGCATCACGAGCGTTTTTTGGCGTACCTGCGATTGGATGCCAACAAGCCTTTCTCTTTTGTGGATGATATGCAGCTCACGCTTTCCTGGCAAAAACAGCAGGAGAGTAGGCAGCGAGAGCGCAGTGGTAGCCGTTTTGATACTCAGGGCGTCAGGGTGGATACCCTAGGGCTGCAAGTGCAACTGGTATCCCAGTGGCAAGGAATGCAGCTGGTGTATGGGGTGGAGAGCTATTTGGATTCGGTAGACAGCGATTCTTCGCAGAATAGTATTCAGGGGCCGGTAGCGGATGATGCCAGTTATCAATGGCATGGTGTTTATTTGCAAGGGCGCAAGGCACTCACCGAATCCTTGGACTTGCTCGCCGGGGTACGTTTCAATTATATGCAGGCTGAGGCAGATAAGGTCAGCCACCCGGTCAGTGGCAATCTGACCAGCCTCAATGAACACTGGAGTGATACGGTGTTTAACCTAATGTTCAATTATCGACTGGATAATGAGCAAAGCTTATATACAGGGGTTTCTCAGGGGTTTAGGGCCCCTAATTTGTCGGATCTCAGCCGGTTTGACAGTGCACGCAGCAATGAGTTTGAACTACCTAGTACCGGGCTGGACTCGGAGCATTTCACCCATTTCAGTCTGGGTTACAAGGTCTATACCGATAAGCTCAAGGCTGATCTGGCCGTTTTTTATACGGATATTCAGGATCAGATTGAGCGGATACCGACAGGATTACAGAATCAGGCCGGCGAGTTTGAGATAAGTAAAGCGAATTTGGGAAATGGCTATATGCGGGGAGCCGAATTGAGTCTGGAATATCAGTTTGCCCCGCACTGGCTTGCTACAGGTCTGGTGGCGTATATCACCGGGCAAACTTCCACCTATGCCGACAGTACTCAGGTTTTGGTAAACGAATACCCAAGCCGGTTGATGCCTACCACCGGCCAGGTATCGATAAAATACCAGCGCGACAGTTGGTTTGCTGAGGCCCAGTGGGTGGGGGCGAAAAGGGCCGATCGTCTGTCCAGTCGTGATCGGCTGGATAGCCAACGTATTCCGCCGGATGGGACGCCTGGATATGGGGTGCTGAACCTTAAGGCCAGTTATCAATTCAATGATCAATTAGAACTGAATATGGGCTTGGAGAATCTGCTAGATCAGGATTACCGCATTCACGGTTCAGGACAAAATGAGGCTGGCCGTAACTGGATTGTGGGGGTGTCGGGCTTTTTTTAATCGGCCAAACCCGGCCTTAGGCCGGGCCTGACCCGATGCATTAGATTTTGGATGTTTTTCTTGCCTGAGCGACCAGCAGTAAGCCACCAACAAACAGCAAAAGCCCCGCAGGCTCAGGTATCTGGGTGCAGCCATTGGCGCCGATACAGACGCTGGCATCTCTCAAAATTGGTGAGATGGCTCCACCTTGTTCATCACCAAAGGTGAGGAATGGGCCTGTAAAGGACAGTGAGGACAGCCCTTCGCCAATCGCGACAAAGTCGATAGAAGCCAGCCGGAACATATTGCCCAGGCCATCTTGGTTGGCCATCAAAGTGGCAATGTCATCCAGTGAGAACTCGTAAATATCCAGTAATCCCGGTGCAAGCACCGCATCACAGGTAATACCGGGTATGCAGCCGAAGGAGTCCACGCCAAAATCGAAGGTGGCCGAGGAAAAACTCAGGATACTGGCATCAAAGGCAATATCCACATCCCACGCTCCCAAATATGCGGGATCCGCGGAGCCGTCCCACAGAATGTCAATAGTGATGGTATCGCCCAGATTTCCTGACGATGATGCTGGATCCAGCATTATGATAGGGGTGGCCAGCGCATATCCTGGCAAGCACAGCCCAATTCCGAGTAATAAGTGTCGTAAAAGTTTCTTCATTACCTTTTTCCTTCTTGCCGTTATGGAACCTTGATTAATTATTGTGATATCGCACAACGTGCGTTATCACACTGCAATACACAAATACGGGAATCCAGTACGTTGATAATGCCGTTGGCATCCAGGTCAAAAATAGGATCGCCAGGAGGCACGCTAACATTGCGGTTAGCGTTAATGTTCTGGATATCGAGTATGTTGACTTCACCGTCTGCGTTGTTGTCGCAGTTGGCAGTGGCAGCACTAGCCACCGTCAGATCAGAGAGAACAGGGGACTCGTCATTACTGTTGGGGCGAAGAACAGTACGAACTTGCAGAAATTGACCCAATAACCCCAGGCCCCCTGCATTGTTACCTACCGGGGTATAGGCCAGCAGACTCAGACCTGCCAAGGTATCTGCCGCTCGTGCCTCAACATCAATACTGGCACCTGCCGGAATATTGCCTTCGGGTTCACTGTTCCAGCTTACTTTATCCCATTCGTTACCTGGGCTGCCGCTGTCGGTGACCACTGTCCAGATACCTGTGGGGTCGGTTTGGGTTCTAGCGCCAAAACCGCTGGCATCACTGTAGGTATAAGGTGCACGGCCCACAGGTATGGTCGAGATAAAGTTACAGTTAGTGTCGTATTGGGAAATGGAGTTTGAGCCAGTATTGATGGTCCAGATACGGCCGCCCTTACCTATAATAGGACCGCGTTCGCCAGCCGTACCGACAGAGCATACGGGGGTGCTAATAAGGTCGCCGCTACCGTTAGAGGCAAATTTACGCAGGGTGGGAGTGCCAAACCAAACCGCCCCATCACCGTCTACGGCCACGCCGGTGCCCGAGAAGGCAACACTGAACTGGAAGGTATTGGTCGCTGGATTGAAGGCATGCAGGGTACTGCCCAGATACACTCTGTCATTACCCACCGCAATACCGTAGTTACTTTGACCTGCGCGGTTCGTCGTCCAGGTGTCGGTATTCGTATCCACTTCCACCAGTGTGGAAGCCAGGGTTGCGCCCCACAAGCGGCCACTGGCGTCTACCGCACAACCGTAGTTAGAGGCACTGGTGGCAATGGGGCCGGCTAACAAACTACCGGCTTGGTCAAACTTATAGTAGGACTGACTGGAACTGTAGGTGCCAGCCCAAAGGTTACCATTGGTATCCAAGCATAATGACCGTCCAAGGTGGGCCGGTCCGGCAAAGCTGGTTACCCAGATTACGCGCTCATCACGAAACTCACTGATTTGCAGTATACCGTCGCCATTATCATCAATAACGGGCAGCATCTCGTCGGGCTGGATCATGCAATCCCCATTGGTGTCAACCGACGTGTCGATAACTCCGTTACCGTTGCGGTCTACGCCACCCTCTACGGCAATTTTTAACAATTCTGGAGAGCGGCCCCCGGAGAAGTTGCGATTGGCCACATAAACGTTGCCGTCGGTATCCACTGCGGTGCGTGATGGGGCAGGGCCAGAAAAGGCACCATGATTGGCAAGAGCTGCGGGTGTACCGAATGATGTGAGGTATCTGGCTTCCTCACAGCCGTTGCCGCCGTCACCGTCGGTGTTAACCCGCGACATGGTGTCTTCACCGGCATTGGCAACCCAAAGAATGGGAAAGGTATCCCCCACCACATTGATCTGAAGTTGGTTACTGTTAGGTGCATCATGATTCAGGGAGCTGAGCGAACCCAAATCGAAGTCTGCATCTGTGGTATAGGTTTTGGTTGTGGCAATAGCCGAGCTTACTAAAAACACCGCTGAGGCTACGCCGACACAAACTTGTGCGTGTAGACGTTGCATGGATTTTCTCCTGAGAAGGTTAGTTTGAGGCATGAAAGCCTCCTTGGGTGGCTGGGACTGCTGATGGTTGACTCTGATATCCTTTCGCAGGTGCAATAGCTTGCATTGTCCTGGTATGTAAATTGACGTAATAAATGTTTGAATGCTTTTTCCCCTGCCAACTGGCTAACAGAACCTGACGATCGTTGGGTAACCAGGCCGGATCGGCCACTTGATAGCTACCATCCGTTACAGCCTGTGGATTGGTGCCATCGCTGTTCATGACATAAACCTGGGTCCTGCCTTGCACGCCACGGGTAGAAAGAAAGAGGATCTTTTTGCCGTCATTTGACCAGCTTGGTTCAATATCGGAACTGGCAAGAAAGGTCAGTTGGGTTTCCTGGTGACTGTTCAGGTCAAAACGGTACAGGTTGTACTCGCGGTTTCGTTTTGAGTGATAGAGCAAGGTTGTCGAATCGGGTGACCAACTGGCTGGGCCATCTTCGTGTTTGCCATTATTGGTTAACTGACGGTGCACACCGTCCTTGACGGAGAATAGCCAGATATCGCCTTTACCCCGCAGATTGAATTTTCGATAGGCAATCCAATTACCGTCTGGCGACCAGGCTGGTGCATCACTGCTGTCTAGATCCTCTGGAGCCATAACTCGGTGCAATGCAGCGCTTTGCAAATCCAGGATAAACAAATGAATGGGGCCGTCCCGATCTGATAAATAAACGACCGACTGACCGTCGGGTGACCAGGCGCCCTGGCCATCAAATCCGGGATGATTGCTCAAGTTGGTTTGATGCGCCCCGTTTGCCTCCATAACATAGAGTTCTGAGACACCAAGACGATTAGAGGTGAAGAGAATTTTGTGGCCATCGGGTGACCAGCTGGCTTCATAGTCGTCGCGATTGTTGGAGGTGAGTTGCTGGAGATGTTGGCCACTGAGATCAACAGAATAAATCTCGCGGTCACCATCCTGATTGGAAACAAACAACAATAATGGCGAGTTATCAGCCGGCGCTGAGCTGCTGGCAGCATCGGTTGCGCGCTCTGCGCTGCAGCTCATAAGCAATAAAAGAGCTGTTATCGCTAAACTAGTTACACCTTTGAACGCATGAGTCATAGGTTATTCAACCAGCTATCGCCATCAGAGACTAAGCCATTAGTATCTGTGTGGCTACCAAAAGCACCTGGATGTGACGTCCTTGCTTTCGCCTTGATTTTCCGATGGATAGATTGTTTATCTATCGGTTTAGGTTGTGTGCATAATTTGAACCACATTGTAAAAGCTAGCTTTTTCAATAGCCTGCTTTAAGACTCAAGAACTAATGTTTAAATTTTGTAAATTTTTCTGACGCTGTGGTAAAGAGCATTTTCAGACAAGCTAGTGACGGGATGGGTTGTTCAGATAAACGGTGACCAACTCGCCATTTCTGTCGATGGTCAGCATAAGGGAAGCTGAAGAGGCCAGTGGGGCAAGAGCCGAGACCGACAGGTTTTCCTGGCTTAGACTAATACCATTAATGTCCTTAATGACATCACCGGATTGTAACCCCAATTGGAGAAAGTGAGCTGAGTCGCCAGCCGGGCTGATACGGTATCCTTGAAACGTGCCATTTTCCTGATAACTCTGGCTGTGGAATATATTGTTCAGCACATTCAGGGTTTCCGGCCGCTGGGGTTCTGTGGTTGGGGACTCGGGCCGTTCGGCTGTTGCTAAAACAGGCGCCTGACGAAGAGGCAGTTCGACCTCCTGACCGGCGCTGATGATTTTAACCCGGTCGGGTAATATCTCACTTAACACGGCATTTAGGCCCTGGATCTTTTGTCCTTGCTGATATGTTTGTTGTTGCAGATCTGAGCGCATTAACACTGCGACTGAATCTTGTTCCGTCCCAAATACCAAGCCGACCAATTGCAGATCTATCTTCGGTGGGTTTGATGGTCTCTCACTCGGCGTGTTTGGCAGTGGCAACACAGCAAGGGGATTGGGCTTGGTATGCTCAGGCGAATGAACTGGGCGAGGCACGGTCTCCTGATGACTTGGTTGGTAAACCAATCCCATTGCGGTGAGGACTAAGACCGCGCAAAAAAAGCCTAACCAAAGGGTTCGTCGAGTCATGGCACACCCCATTATGCGTCTTTAGAAAGCATAATGGGGGATAGGTATTGTGCAACTAAATAGCCTTTGCAACGTTGACGCGCTATATGCCCAACTTGTCCCGCAGGTTGTAATAAGCCGCTCCCATAGCGGTAAACGGAATTTGTAATGCCCGCCCACCTAAAAGGGGAAGGTGTGGCAACTTGGCAAATACATCAAAGCGACTGGCCTGACCGGTTATGGCTTCGGCAGCAACTTTTCCGGCCAGGTGGGTGCAGGTGACACCATGACCGCTGTAGCCCTGCATGTAGTAGATGTTAGTGTCTAGCCGCCCAAACTCCGGTAAACGGGACAAGGTCAGCAAAAAATTACCCGTCCAGCTGAAGTCAATTTTTACTCCTTTAAGGCTGGGAAAGGTGGCTTCAAGTTTAGGTCGGATTAAACGTTCTATATCCGCCGGATCGCGGGCACCGTACACCACGCCACCGCCATACAGTAGCCGGTGGTCGGCTGTGGTACGGTAGTAATCGAGCAGGTAGTTGCAATCTTCAACACAATAATTGGCCGGTAGTAGCTCACGGCAACGGGTTTCACCTAATTCTTCGGTAGTGATGATTTGAGTACCGCAAGGCATATTGCGTTTGCTAAGCTCTGGCAGCACATGGCTGAGATAGGCATTGGCGCCAACCACCAGATAACGGGCGTTAACCGAACCCAGTGCAGTATGCACTTGCACGGTTTTACCTCGCTGGACTTTGGTTACCGGACTTTGTTCAAAAACCTGTCCTCCAAGGGACTGGATCGCCCGGGCTTCTCCTTGTGCCAGTTTCAGGGGCTGGATATGGCCGCTTAAACCATCACTGAGGCCACCCACATAGCGTTCGGAATTGACAATATTGGCCAGCGCGTTGCTATCCAACAGAGTAAGTTGCTGATTGCCGTGTTGCTGCCATAAACGCTGCTGTGTTTCGAGGTGTTGCATTTGTTTGTCGTTCAGGGCAACAAAGGCGCCACCGGGTACATAGTCACAATCAATCTGATACTGCTGGATCAATTGTCTGATAATCTCGCCGCCTTCGAACATCATAGCGGCCATGGCATCCCCCGCAGCCTGACCATAACGGGTGGCGATATGATCCACATCACGGCTATAGCTGTTAACTATCTGTCCACCATTACGCCCACTGGCGCCATAGCCGATGCGATTGGCTTCCAGCAGCACAACTTTCATTCCGGCTTGCGCCAGGTGCAGGGCCGTCGACAATCCGGTAAAGCCACCCCCTAAGACGCAGACATCGGTATGCAGGGTGTGTTGTAGTTGTGGATAGTCAGTGCTACCTGCGTTGAATTGATAATAGCTGTTAACAAGTTCACCCATCTCAGACCTCCCAATGGGAAGCCAGGCCCCAATGGATCTGGCTCATTGCAAACCTATTCAGAAGTTATAACTGACGCCCACTGTGAACTTGGACGAATCATCACCGTCCAAATCGTTATACCAGGCGCTGACATCAAACGAGAAGTCGCCGTAGTCTTTCAGCACAGACAGGCGGCCCCAGTCATAGTCTTCATCTTCGCCATATTCTTCCCAACCCTGGCGGCCGTATTCGAGCTCCAGTGAGAGGTCTTCCTGAATACTGAAACTGGCTACAACTGACATATGCAGAGCATTCATATCTTCATAGGCGCTGGAGCCTAGAGAGTCATTGGTGTAGTCAAGGTTGATACCCAGACTGAAATTGCTTGATAACGCTTTGCTAAGCCCGGCGTGCAACTCCATATAGTTGTATTCATCTTCATCCAGATAGGCGTAGTAAACCGCCATCAGGTCATATTCCAGTCCGTCTGCCAGTTCACCGGCATAGCCTACGAACAAATCCACTTCGGTATCATCCGTGACCGGTGATGCCCAGATTCCGGCATACCAGCCTGAATCTTCGGCGCTCCAATCAAGACCTGCTTGAATGGCCGGGTCCTTGTCATTCAGGCTCAGTCCCCGGAACATATAGTCTGAGGTGAGAGTAACATAACCACTGACTTCAGCATTTGCCATGACAGGCAGCGCAAAGAGTAGGACGCTTGAGAGTAATTTGGTTTTGAGTTTCATCCAGGTTTCCTTCAATACATTATTGTTAGTATCCAGACGGGACAACTTACTCCGCCTTGGGTTGGGAACGTGTCCCAATGCTCTTAATGTTTACATAACACGATGACCGACTCGGGTTTTAAACGCTTGTAATCAGTGACCGATTTCCTGGTAGGTGGATTAAAGTTGGATCCACGTGGTTTTCAGTTCAGTGTATTTGTCCAAAGCATGCAGGGATTTATCTCGCCCGTTGCCGGATTGTTTAAAGCCACCAAAAGGCACTGTCATATCACCGTCGTTATAGTTATTGATCCACACCGAACCGGCGCGGAGCTGTTTGGCGAGTTTATGGGCCCGCGACAGGTTGGCGGTCCACAGGGCTGCCCCCAGTCCATAGTCGGTGTCATTGGCGATTTCAATGGCTTGCTGTTCATCATTAAAGGGAATCACTGTCATCACTGGGCCGAATATTTCCTCCCGGGCAATACGCATTTGGTTATCAGCGCCGGTGAAAATGGTGGGTTCAACAAAAGCCCCTTTGTCTGCATCCAGCGCCGCTGAGCCGCCCAGCGCCAGAGTGGCACCGCCTTGCTGGCCCCATTGAATGTATTGCAAAACGCTGCCCTGATGTTGTTTATCCACCAGAGCACCCATGTTTGTGGCAGGGTTCAGTGGGTCGCCGGGTTTGAAGTGGCGACTGGCTTCCACCACTTTTTGTACAAACTCATCGTGAATACTGCGCTCTACCAACAAACGGGTGCCGGCCACACAGACCTCGCCTTGATTGTAGAAACAGCCTGACGCGGCGCTGCGGGCGGCCTTATCTAGGTTCGGACAATCGGCGAAGACAATATTGGGGTTTTTACCGCCGGCTTCGAGCCAAACCCGTTTCATATTGGATTGACCTGCGTATTCCAACAGCGTGCGGGCGGTGCGGGTGGATCCGGTAAAGGCCAGGCAATCAACCTGCATATGCAGCCCCAGCGCTTTGCCTACCGTGTGGCCAAATCCTGGCACCACGTTAAAAACACCGTCTGGAATACCGGCTTCACTGGCAAGCCGTGCCAGATAAATCGCCGTCAGCGAGGATTTTTCTGACGGTTTGAGTACCACTGAGTTGCCCGCCGCTAATGCCGGGCCAATTTTCCAGCAGGCCAACCACAACGGAAAATTCCACGGCGTAATAGCCGCTACCACACCAATGGGCTCGCGGGTGATAGTCGCCAGCACATCCTCTTGGGTGGGGGCTACTTCATCATAGATTTTGTCGATAGCTTCGCCGTGCCAGCGAATCACATCGGCGCTACCGGGCACATCCACATGAAAACTCTCGCTGATGGGTTTGCCCATATCCAAGGTTTCTAACGCGGCAAGCTCGGTTTGGTTTGCCTCCATTAAGACGGCCAGTTTAATTAGTGCCTCTTTGCGTACCTTAGGTGACTGATTTCGCCACACGCCAGACTCAAAGCTTTGCCTGGCGGTCTTCACGGCTAGTTCAACATCGGCTTCATCGCATTCGGCGATATGCGCAATAATCTCGCTGTTGGCAGGGTTTACACAATCAAAAGTGCGGCCGCTTTGGGCCTGGGTGTAGCCGCCGTTAATAAAAGCGCGCCCTTCAATTTGTTGCTGACTGACAAGCGCTTGGCAATAGGCTTGCCACTGGTCATAGGTTTTGTCACTCATCGGATTCTCCTCGGGCGTTAAAAACTGGCCGGGGTGACGGCACTGATAATTTTGCATACCTCATTA
The DNA here is from genome assembly GCF_014645355.1 of Bowmanella pacifica. Taxonomy (GTDB): domain Bacteria; phylum Pseudomonadota; class Gammaproteobacteria; order Enterobacterales; family Alteromonadaceae; genus Bowmanella; species Bowmanella pacifica. Next base: position 39,496 of record NZ_BMLS01000008.1, read on the forward strand.
CCCCGGTTAACAAACTGGTGGGGCAACTGGGTATTCAAATAGTAGCTGTCTCCGGCTTTTAATTGATATTCCTGGTGGCCTTGTAAAATTGTCAGTTCCCCACAAAGCACAGTCCCGGCTTCCTGACCTGGGTGACTTATCCATTCTTCACCAGTGCCGCTGCCCGGTGGATAGATTTCCTGCAGAAAGGTCAGTTGTCGGTCCGCTTTTTCAGCCCCGACCAGCAGATATTGCACACCGTCGCTGCCTATGTCTGTCAGTTCATCAGGGCCATAAACAAGCTTGTCCTCTTCGACAAAATCATGGGTAAAAAACTGACTAAGTGGCATGGACAGTCCTTTAAGTATCTTGTGTAGATTACTAATAGACGGGCTGACCGCATCACGTTCAATCATCGACAGCGTGCTGTTGGGCAAGCTGACCAGCTTGGCCAGCTCTCGTTGTGATAGCCCGCGCTGTTTTCGCAGCGCTTTAATACGTTTACCTACTTTCATGATTGTGACAATGCCCGCTGTTCCCGCAATCGGGCTTTTTCCACGCGTCTGGCGTAATACCAAGAGGCGAACACTAAGCTGGTGACAATACCGATAATGATAGTCGCCAGGGCGTTGATCTCGGGGCTTACCCCTAAACGCACCGATGAAAAGACCACCATAGGTAGGGTGGTGGAGCCGGGGCCGGAAACGAAGCTGGCGATCACCAAATCATCCAGGCTGAGGGTAAAGGCCAACAGCCAACCCGAAACTAGGGCAGGTGCAATCATGGGTAAGGTAATAGTAAAAAATACCTTCAACGGCGTGGCGCCAAGATCCTGCGCGGCTTCTTCTACCGACATGTCCATTTCGGTCAGCCTTGAACCCACTACCACGGCCACATAGGCGGTACAAAAGGTGGTATGCGCCAGCCAAATCGTTGTCATACCGCGACTTTCCGGCCAGCCTACCAATTGTGCCATGGCCACAAAAAGCAGCAGCAACGACAAACCGGTAATGACTTCTGGCATCACCAGTGGTGCGGTTATCATGCCACGCAGTAAGGTGCTACATTTGAAACCTTTAAACCTGGCCAGTACAAAAGCGGCCAGGGTACCCAGGATAACGGCAGCCGTGGCGGAGAAAAACGCAATTTTCAGGCTGTTTGCCACCGCATCCAACAGCTTCTGGTTTTCCAGCAGCGCCCCGTACCATTTGGTTGAGAACCCGGCCCAAACCGTGACCAGGCGCGATTCGTTAAAAGAATAAATCACCAGAATCAGCATAGGTGCATACAAAAAGGCCAGTCCCAGCCACAGCATCATCTTACTGAAGGAAAAACGCATCAGGCTTCCTCCGTTTGACGATTCTGGATGCGGTCAAACCACATAATAGGAATGATCAGCAACACCAGCATGACGATGGCCACGGCTGAAGCCACCGGCCAGTCGCGGTTGTTAAAGAATTCCTCCCACAGCACCTTACCTATCATCAGAGTTTGCGGGCCGCCCAGTAGTTCGGGGATCACAAATTCACCCACCGCAGGAATAAATACCAGCATACAGCCAGCAATAATCCCCGCTTTGGTCAGTGGCACTATCACTCGCATCAAGGTGGTAAAAGGTGAGGCGCCGAGATCTTGTGACGCCTCCACCAGGCTATGATCCAGCTTCATCATATTGGCGTACAACGGCAAAATCATAAATGGCAGATAGGCGTACACTATGCCGATATACACGGCGAAATCGGTATGCAGCATAATGATGGGGTCATCAATTATCCCCAGGCTCATGAGGAAATTATTGATATAGCCATTGGGCTTTAAAATACCTATCCAGGCGTAAATGCGAATTAAAAATGATGTCCAGGACGGCAAAATGACCAACAACAGCAAGACATTCCGGGTTGAGGCCGGCGCACGGCTGATAGCCAGTGCCATAGGGTAACCAATCAGCAGGCACAGCAAGGTTGATACCAAGGCGATGCGAATAGAGCTGAGGTAGGCGCTCAGATACAAATCGTCGCTGAACAGATAAGCATAATTGCCCAGGTTCAGGTCAATGGTCAGGCGATTGTCATCAAAAGTGACTAAATCCGTGTACGGGGGAATGGCAATTTCGGTTTCGGCGAAACTGATCTTCAACACGATGATAAAAGGCACCAGGAAAAACAGCAGCAGCCACACATAAGGGATAGCGATGACGCCACTGCGGGGTTTTAGCAACCAGCTTTGCCTAAGGCGTTTGAGCAGCTCCATGCTTATTCCTCCAGTACCACACAGGCATCTGGCAACCAGGATACATAGACTTTCTGTTCCAGCTCAAAGGGCAGTTCACGGCGCCTGTCGTTGGTTTGAGTAACCTGGATGAACTGCTTATTGGGGAGCAGAATATGATAAATACTGTGTTGGCCCAGATAAGCCAGGTCATCAATGATACCCGTTCCCCAGTTGTATTGTTCATCCGGTTGCTCTGCACTGATACGGATTTTTTCCGGCCGCACGGCAACGCTAACCGGACGGGTGTTGCCCGGGCCGCTGATACCGTGATCAATATAGATAGGCTTAGCCAGATTGGGCACATTGATCACTACATAGGCGGGCTCTTCTTCTACAATCTCACCGGCAAACAGATTCACGTCGCCAATAAAGTCCGCCACGTAGCGGCAGTTGGGGAACTCATAAATATCGTGGGGGGAACCGATTTGCAGAATTTCACCGGCATGCATAATGGCGATACGGTCGGCCATGGTCATGGCTTCTTCCTGGTCATGAGTCACCATCACGCAGGTGACACCCACTTGCTTGATGATATTCACTAACTCCAACTGCATTTCACCACGGAGTTTCTTGTCCAGTGCCCCCATGGGTTCGTCGAGTAGCAGTAACTTGGGGCGTTTTGCCAGGCTGCGGGCTAGGGCAACCCGCTGGCGCTGACCGCCGGACAACTGTGCAGGTTTGCGCAGACGATACTGGCTCATTTGCACTAGCTTGAGCATTTCTTCTACGCGTGCTGCAATGTCGGCCTTGCTTAATTTGTCCTGCTGTAAACCATAGGCAATGTTTTGCTCCACCGTCATATGCGGGAAAAGTGCATAGGATTGAAACATCATATTGAATGGGCGGCGATAGGGCGGGATTTGCGCGATATCTTCGCCATTTAGCAGGATCTTGCCACCAGTTGGCTTTTCAAAGCCGGATAACATGCGAAGTAAAGTGGATTTTCCACAACCCGATCCGCCCAGCAGGGCAAAAATTTCCCCCTGATAGAACTGCAGGTTTACGTCGCGCACGGCCGGATGGCCGTCAAAATGCTTGCTTAATTTATTCAGTTCCAGCAACACCGGGCTGGGAGAGTGAGAAAGGTGTTTCAAGGTCATCAGTACGGGGATCCTTTATCGCATTAGTCAGCCCCGGACAGCATAATCTGTCCGGGACATTTGCCATGATTACTTACCGGCTTTCATTTCCGTCCACACTTTATTGGTAGCGCGGGAAACTTTGGCAGGCCGTACTTCAAAGGTATAAAGCTTTTCCATTACATCGGCTGGTGGGTAAATGGCCGGATTGCCGGTGATGTCAGGATCCACCATACTGGTAGAGGTTTTGTTGCCGTTGGGGTAGGACACATAGTCGCTGATACCGGCAATCACCTCTGGCTCCATCAAATAGTTAACGAAGTCATAGGCGGCTTCTGCATGCTTAGCATCGGCAGGAATGGCCAGCATATCGAACCACATGGCTGCGCCTTCTTTGGGGATAACATAGCCAACGGTAACGCCGTTATCGGCTTCATCGGCACGATCCGCGGCCTGGAATACATCACCGCTCCACCCCACAGCTACACACACATCGCCATTGGCCAGGTCGTTGATATATTGAGACGAATGGAAATAGCGGATATGCGGGCGAATGGTTTTAAGTAATTCACCGGCTTTTTCAATTTCCTTACTGTCATTGGTGTTGGGATCCATCCCCAAATAATGCAACGCAGCAGGGACAATTTCAGACGCAGCATCCAAGGTCACTACGCCGCACTCGGCGAGCTTTGAAATGATTTCAGGCTTGAAGATCATATCCCAGCTGTTGACCTCAAAGTCGTCACCTAAAATAGCTTTGACTTTCTCCACGTTGTAGCCAATGCCTGTGGTACCCCACAGATATGGGATGGCATATTGATTGCCAGGATCGACCCTCTCCAGCTTGGCCATCAGCATAGGATCCAAATGCTTCCAGTTGGGGAGTTTACTGCGATCCAGTTTGGCAAATACGCCGGCTTTAATCTGACGTCCTAAAAACTGGGCTGAGGGTACCACTACATCGAAACCTGTGTTGCCGGTTAGTAGCTTGGCTTCAACCACTTCGTTGGAATCGAATACGTCGTACACTACCTTGTTGCCGGACTTTTGTTCATAGTTGGCGACAGTGTCTTCGGCGATATAATCACTCCAGTTATAGACATGCACAGTATCAGCCTGTGCGGTGGCACAAACTGATGTGGCCAGCACTGAGCCAGCAAGTAACCGCAATTTTGTGGAGAATGTCATTGTTCTTCCTTATTCGATAAGTTGGAGGTTTAGGTCAATCGTGCTGATTTCACTGTTGTCCAGCTTTATTATTGTTGTAATTGTGCCTGAGTCAGATCCAGCGCTTGCCAGGCTCTTTCAGTTAAGTCCTTGATTTCATTGCGGTCAAGAATGAATGGTGGAGCGATAATCATAGTATCGCCCGTGGCCCTCATAACCAGACCGGCCTGCAGAGACATATTCCGGCAGACTGTACCGGCATGCCCATTGCCGGCAAACCGCTGCTTGCTGGCTTTATCCTTCACCAGTTCCAGCGCACCCACTAATCCTTTACATCTGGCTTGTCCCACTAATGGGTGGTCGGCCAGGGGCAGCCAATAATCACGCATGGTCTGACTCAGTTCATTTTTTATCCGGGAGATTGGGCCTTCAGCCAGAATATCCAGGGTGGCCAAGGCAGCGGCACAAGCCACTGGATGACCCGAGTAAGTAAAGCCATGCGCCAGATCATTGGTATGGGACAGCAGTGCCTCTGACACCCTGTCCGATACCAATACGCCACCTAGCGGGACAAAACCGTTGGTGACGCCTTTGGCAAACACAATAAAGTCTGGTTCAAGTTGGTAAAATTGGCTGGCAAACCATTCTCCGGTGCGCCCGAAACCAAAGATGACCTCATCAACAACTAATAACACATCGTACTGTCGACAAATCTCCTGTATCCGTGGCCAATAGCTGTCCGGGGGGATGATCACCCCACCAGCACCTTGAATTGGCTCGGCAAAAAAAGCGGCCACGTTGTCCGGGCCTAAGGCTAAAATCTTATTTTCAAGTTGGTTGGCGGCCCACAGGCCGAAATCCTGCTCATCCATATCAGCGTTGTCGCCTTTTGCACCAAACCAATAAGGCTGAGGAATATGATGAATACCGCGAAGCGGCTCAAACTGTTCATGCATAAAGCCCATTCCACCGAGGCTGGCGCCAGCGATAGTACTGCCATGGTAAGCATTTTCCCGGGCAATAATGGCCTTGCGTTGAGGCTTTCCGCGGGCATCCCAATAGCGGTGAACGAACCGGAGCACCGAGTCATTGGCTTCCGAGCCGGAGTTGGTGAAAAACACCCGGTTTAGATGCGCCGGTGCCTTGTTACAGATGGCTTGGGCTAATTCAGTGGCGCGTGGGTGAGTGCATTGAAAGAACGTATTGTAATAGGGCAACTCTTCAAGCTGGGCGGCAATGGCCTGATTGATGCGCGGTTGGCTGTAACCTAAGTTACAACACCATAGGCCGGACATCCCGTCGAGCAGTCTGTGGCCATTGGCTTCAAAAATATACGCGCCCTGGGCGTGACTTATCACCCGGGATCCCTGTCGATTAATATCAGCCTGGTTAGTGAAAGGATGCAGGTGATGCGCCGCGTCTGCGGTTTGCCATTGCTGTAATGTCTTCATGCCTGACTCCTTTTATCCCGCCAGTTCTGGCAAGCCTCAACAAAGCCTGCCAGGATCCTGGCATTTTGCGGATATAGCTCTGGTCGCCACTCAGGATGCCACTGCACGGCCAGCAGGAAAGACGACTCCGGACGCGAAAATGCTTCGATTAGTCCGTCGTCGGCCCTGGCTTCAACCTGCAAACCTTGCCCTAGGTTTTTAATCCCTTGCATATGAATGGAGTTGACCTGAATGCGATGTTGCTCGGTGAACCAGGCAGATAAAATACCGCTGTGGCACAAGGTTACGGCATGAGCCGGGGCATACTGTTGCTCCACTGGCTGTGTTTTGTCCTCACGGTGATCCATCAGCCCTTCTGCTTCATGTAACCTATGATGCAGGCTGCCACCAAAATACACGTTAAGTTCCTGAAAGCCTCTGCAAATGCCCAGCATAGGTAGGTCGGCCGCGATAACGCTATCGAATAAGGCCCAGTTACTGGCGTCGCGGTGCGGATCGCGTTCGGCGTCATCGCCTTCCAGCTCGGCTTCGTCATAGTAGCTGGGATGCAGATTCGAATAAGAGCCGGTCAGCAAAATGCCATCCAGTTTATTGATAAGTGCAGCTTGGCAGTCTTTCGAAAGCCTGTGAAAAAGCGCCGGTATAACTAGCGGCACCACGGGGGTATCACCGTGCAGCAGGGCGCGGATATATTTGTCGCCTGACTGGTGATAGGCATGGGGACCACGCACTATCAGGTCTGCACAAACACCGATCAATAATGGGGTGGCGTTTCGCACTTGTATGGCTCACTGAACAAAATATTGAAACGTTAGATTCAAGCTATTGGAGTTAATAATAAAGTTCAAGTGGCAATCTGCTGATTTAGTGTGCAAAACATCAAAGCTTAGTTTAACTAATTGTTAACAAAGCGGCGTTTTCAGGCTGGAATGTCCAATATGCTTTATGTTTAACTGAGATGAACACGAACAAGTGTTCAATATAATAAACGTCGGAGATGATCATGGAGTTAAGCTCCTTTCTTGTCAATTACCCGGATGTAGAAGTTTTTGACCTGATCCTGTCAGATTTAAATGGCGTGGCCAGGGGCAAACGTGTGAAGCGGGATGCCATTGAGTCGGTATTGGAGCAAGGCATGCATATTCCTTTCTCTGTACTGGCGTTGGATGCGTCTGGGGAAACAGTAGAAGAGTCGCAATTGGGTCTGGAGATTGGTGAGCCGGATCGCGTTTGTTATGCTGATTTAAAGACCTTAGCCTTTTGTCCCTGGCACAGCCAGCCAGCGGCGCAAGTGCTGTTCAGTATGTATGACCATGAGGCTGAGCCGGTGTTGCTTGACCCGCGCCATCAGGTTAACCGGGCGGTGCAGTTGTTTAAGCAGCTTGGTATGCGTCCTGTGGTGGCAGTGGAATTGGAATTCTACCTGATAGATGCTGAGCGCACCGAAACTGGCCACATTCAGCCGCCCATTTCTCCCAAAACCGGAAAGCGGGAAGCCAATACCCAATGCCACTCTATGCTCAATCTGGACGATTTTGGCGATTTTCTTCTGGATGTGGACAGCTGTTGTCAAGCCCAGGGGGTACCGGCAGATACCGCCGTTTCTGAATATGCACCAGGTCAGTTTGAGATTAACCTGCGCCATGGTGACGATCCCTTATTGGCCTGCGACCATGCCATGATGCTCAAGCGCATTATTCATCAGGTTGCCGAGCAGCATGGTATGCAAGCCACCTTTATGGCCAAACCTTATGGTGACCTGGCCGGAAGTGGGCTGCACTTACACGTAAGCCTGGTGGATAAGGACGGTGAAAATCTCTTTGGGCAAGGGGAGGCCGACGAGAATCCCTTGCTGCTAAGTGCGGTAGCCGGGCTTTTAGAGACTATGCAGGAGAGCACGGCATTTTTATGCCCCAACATTAATTCCTATCGCCGGATGCAGCCTAATCTGTATGTGCCTATGTATGTCAACTGGGGCATTGATAACCGAACTGTGGCAGTGCGGATACCACCGGGTGAGCCCCATAGCCGCCGGGTTGAACACAGAGTAGCCGGTGCGGATGCCAACCCTTATATAGCGATGGCGGCGGTGCTGTTTGCCATGTATCATGGTATTTCCAACAAGCTCACCCCACCTGCGCCGCAGGAAGGCAATACGTTCGAGTTCGACAATCCATCCTTACCTTGCCGTTTACCGGATGCACTGGCGCTGCTAAGCGAGTCGGTGGTCTTCAACCAATATTTTGGGGCTGATTTCATCAAGGTCTACCGGGCCTGCAAGGAGCAGGAACTGCTCAAGTTCGAACAAACCGTGACGCTCAAGGAATATGATTTTTATCTCAACACTCTTTGATGCAGATTTATGACCAACGCCAATTATTCGCTTTATCAGCCAGCTAACACCTTTGTATTCGCGTCCAAAAGCAAAATGGATAAGGATCCCGACGTGGTCATTGCCGGCGTGCCCTTTGACCTTGCCACTTCCGGCAGGCCAGGGGCGCGCTTTGCTCCTACCGCTATCCGCCAGGCTTCGGCTAATTTGGGCTGGGAGCAACGACGTCACCCATGGAAATTTTCCCTGAGACGAAAACTTAAGATTGCCGATGTGGGGGATGTGAATTTCTCCCATGGCGACGCACCCGGTGCTATGCAATCGGTGCGCGAGCATATTAGTAAGGTCATGGACCTGGGGGCTATACCTTTTACCTTCGGTGGTGACCATCTGGTTACGTTGCCTGTATTACAAGCCATGGTGGCTAAACGGGGCCCTGTTGCGTTACTGCATTTCGATGCACACACCGACGATTATTCAGGTGGTAGCGAGTTCGATCACGGTAGTGTGTTTTATCACGCCAGAGAACAGGGCTTGTTGCTAGACGGTAAAGTGATGCAGCTTGGGATCCGTACTGACCATTCCAGCAAGACGCCCTTTGAGGTGATCCCTGCCGAGCAGCTTTGGCATGCTAAGGCCACAGATATCGCTGAGCGAATTAAGCAAACCATGGGCGATGCCCCGGTGTATCTGACCTTTGATATTGACTGCATTGATCCGGCCTTTGCGCCGGGGACAGGTACGCCGGTTATCGGTGGACTCAGCCCACACTTTATTCTGGAACTATTGCGCCAGCTACAAGGGCTGAATTTTGTTGGTATGGATGTGGTGGAAGTCTGTCCGGCTTATGACCACAGTCAGATTACCAGTTTACTGGCTGCTACTCTGACAACGGATATGCTGTATTTGTTAGCCTGCCAGAAAGTCTAACCAAATGACATCACCAGGGTTTGCAGCATACGCTTGAGTTCTTCAAGGGTTTTGCTGCCTCTGGGCTTTGATTGATTCACCACCACTAATAGCAGGGCATGGCTGGTTTCATGAAAGGTTCGGCCAATACGTTGGCGCTCACTAAGCGGCAGTTTTACGCCCAATTTCCCTAACCGGCTGGCAACATGATTGATCACCAGCTCGTCATGTTGTTCGTCCAGCGGCATTAATTGAGGGATGGCAAACATGCCCTGTACTAAATGTAAGATACCCCGCTGTTTTCTATAGAGTTGATGCATATGGCTGACAAACAGCGCCACGAACTCATTTAAATCCGCCGGAGATTGCTGTTCATCTTGCTTCAGTGTTTGTGCCATCTGTTGCAGCCAGCGTTGCCCCATGGCATGTAAAATGGCTTCTTTATTGGGGTAATAGTGATATAACGTGCCCACTGATATACCTACATCTTCAGCGATGCGTATAGTGGTAAGCGTGGCGGGGCCAAGCTTTTCAAGTAACTCGGCCGCTACTTCAAGAATTTGCTCCTGACGGGCCATGGAACGTTTTTGACTTGGGGATACCCGTGGGGTTAACGGCTTGCTCATAGTGGGTTAGTTACCAAATTTGTCACGTAGCGCGTAATAAAGCATGCCAGCAACCAAGCCTGGATAACGAAGCCAGGTACCACCGGGGAACGTGGGGGTAGGGTAACGGGCCAACGTCGTAAAGTCTTCAGGTTGACCTGCAATGGCTTGATCTATCAGTTTTCCGGCCAGGGTGGCCAATGCCACGCCATGTCCTGAATAGCCCTGCGCCACATAGATACGGTTATCCAGGCATTGAAAATGTGGCATACGATTTAAGGTGATCGCCAGGGTGCCTCCCCAACCGTAGTCCAGTTCAATTCCCTGTAATTGCGGAAAAATCTCTTCCAGGTAGGGGCGCACAAAAGCGCTTATGTCGTCGGGAAAACGGGAAGAGTAATTTTCACCACCACCAAACAACAGTCGATGATCCGGGGTGGTGCGAAAATAATTAATCACAAACTTAGAATCCGCCACCGCAACGTTGTCGCGAATAAGCGCGCGTGCGGTATTTTCACCCAGAGGGCGGGTAGCGACGATAAAGTTGTTGATAGGCATGATCTTACCCGCCACTCTGGGAAACAGTTCTCCCAGATAACCGTTGCAGCCCAATACCAACTTTTGTGCTTGTATTTGTCCCTCAGTCGTATCTATTTTTATGCCTTGCTTATTGCTTTGAATCCGGATAGCACGGCTGTTTTCATATAAGGTTGCACCTGCCTGCTGGGCCAGTTGTGCTAATGCCAGGGTAAAGTTTAGGGGGTGTAAATGCCCGGCGCGCATATCTAGCTCTGCACCGTGATAGCGGGGGCTGGCCAGCATCTGTGATAGTTCGTCCCGCTCGATAAATCGAGTGTCATGATAGCCATATTCTTCGTTCAGCTTGCGAACGTTGTTACGCATTTCTCTGGCATGGCTGGGTTTAAAAGCGGTGTGCAATACGCCGGGTACAAAGTCACAGTCAATTTGATGTCTGTCGATTAAGTTTCGCACCAAATCTATAGCGTCGAGCGCGAGGTGCCAAAGTTTACCGGCCGGCTCGTGACCCACTTTCGCTTCCAGTGTGGCCTGATCCAAACGCTGGCCAGGACTAACTTGGCCACCATTACGACCAGATGCACCAAACCCCAGGGTCTCGGCTTCCAATAGAATGCAGCTTAAACCGCGGGTAGCACAATGCAGCGCCGTAGACAGACCGGTCAATCCGCCGCCTATGATGCATACATCAACCTTCTGATACCCGCTGAACGGTGGGCAGTTTATCTGCTTGTTCGCCGTCTGTTGGTAATATTGTTGACGTTTATCTTCCATCCCGGCCTCTTTTTCGTGGTACAGCGAGGTATAGATCTCAAGTCAGCGTTAAATTTAGCTTTTCTGGCGTTTTGCCATATTGTTAATTAACACTTTTTACCCTAGCATGTCGAATAATAATTCGAAATGGAATGATAAGTACAATCCAGCAGGTGATATATGGATGATGTAAAAAAGTGGCTTTCCAGCCATCGCATCTCAGAAGTTGAATGTTTGGTTCCTGATATGACGGGCAATGCCCGTGGTAAATTTATTCCGGCTAAGAAATTCATCAAGCAGGAGAGTCGTTTACCCGAGAGCATTCTTATTCAGACGGTAACCGGTGAATACACCAGCGAACACTACGATATTGTCAGTGAGACTGACTCGGATATGTTCCTGGAGCCTGATACCGCTACTATTCGTGAGGTGCCCTGGGCAGATGAGCGCACGGCGTTGATCATTCACGACTGCTACCTATCCAGCGGCCAGCCCCATCCTTTGTCTACACGTAATGTGTTAAAGAAGATTCTGGCACAGTATCAAAGCAAAGATTTGGTGCCAGTGTTGGCGCCCGAGGTAGAATTTTTTCTGGTGGCACAAAACACCGACCCCGACTATGAACTAACGCCGCCGGTAGGGCGCTCGGGGCGCAGAGAGTCGGCTCGTCAAAGCTACAGCATTGATGCGGTGAATGAGTTTGAGAAGATCATTGACCAGATGTACGACTACTGCGAAAAGATGGAGCTGGGGATTGATACCCTGATTCATGAGTCTGGCGCGGCGCAGTTTGAGGTTAACTTCCTGCATGGCGATCCGCTCAGATTGGCCGATGAGGTCTTTTTGTTTAAGCGGGTGGTGAGGGAAATTGCCCTGTCTAATGGTGTCTACGCGACTTTTATGGCTAAGCCGATGCGCCGTGAGCCTGGTAGCTCCATGCATATCCATCAGAGTCTGGTCGACAGAAAAAGCGGAGATAACGCCTTTTCCACCAAAGATGGTAAGTACTCCAGTTTGTTTTTTAATTATATTGCCGGCTTGCAAAAGTACGGCCCCAGTGCCCTGTGCTTTTTTGCGCCAAACGTGAACTCGTATCGTCGCTTCACACCTGATAATTCGGCGCCGATTAATTTTGATTGGGGATACGACAACCGTACCACCGGCCTACGTGTGCCAGAGAGTAAACCCGATGGGTTTAGGGTGGAAAATCGTTTGCCGGGCTCCGATGCGAACCCCTACCTCGCTTTTGCGGCCACTCTAGCTTGCGGTTATCTGGGAATTGTGGAAAACCTGCAGCCTCAGCAAGCGAACGAAGGTAATGCCTATACGCAGGAAATAGAAGTAGCCCGAAACCTGGAAGAGGCGTTACGTTTATTGGACAAGTGTGAACCTTTACGCCAGATAATGGGGGAAGACTTTGCTTATGCCTATAGCGCGGTCAAGCGCAATGAATGCGAAGCCTTTAATGAGGTGATAAGCTCCTGGGAAAGGGAATTTTTACTGTTAAATGTATAAGGCTTAATGGTGCGCTTATATAGAGTTAGGAAGAGGCCACAAGGGATGGGGCCTCACTCCCTATATAGAATGACTTACAATTGAGATTGCAGATAGTTGGGCAGGCCCACCAGTTTAATCAGGCGTAATTGCTGTTCTAACCAATAAGCATGATCATCTTCTGTATCTTTCAATAGCCCGGTCAACATATCACGGGTGACATAATCCTGTTCTTGTTCACAAAGCTTGATGCTGTCCTTAAGTAAACGCTGTACCTCGTATTCCAGGTTCAGATCCGCCTGTAGCATGGCAGGAACATCCTGGCCGATATTCAGCCCGTCCCGTTTGGTCATATCCGGCGTACCTTCCAAAAATAAAATACGCTCGATTAATGCGGCGGCATGACCTTTCTCATCGTCAAATTCGTGGTCGATGCGCTCGAATAACTTGTTCAGGCCAAAATCCTGATACATCCGGGAGTGGATAAAATATTGATCCATCGCTGTCAGCTCATTAGCTAGCAGAGTATTGAGTGCGTTGATAACCGTTGCATTGCCTTTCATGGTTCAAATCCGTGCATCAGAAAAGATGCGGATAAGTGTAGTGGAATATTCTGGCTATTGGAAATTGTTTAGACAAATCAATGTATTATCTAATGATATCAATTCTCGTTGCCACTTCGCTTTATTCTCCTTTCTATACTTGCTGTCTGTAGTGAGCACTAAAATGACATTGATTGCGTGTTTTTGGGTACAGAACTGATGAAGAGACCTGGGGAGAGAAGGGGGAAGCTGCTACTAAAGAGCGGAATTATGTAATAAGGGGCAAATTTTGCCGGTCTGTTAGTGTAGCTTGGCCTGTCTTTGTTAGATAAATCGGCCCAATTCGCTGATTGTTTGAACGTCTTGCTGGTTAATTGAGCGAACAGTTCAAGGTTTCATGAATATTTCATAATTGGGCTTGCGCGGTCTTCGGGCCTATGTATAATACGCACCATCTTGAGACGGGGCGCCGAAACAGCCCAGCCAAGAAAAGACTTCAGACGCGGGATGGAGCAGCCTGGTAGCTCGTTGGGCTCATAACCCAAAGGTCGTCGGTTCAAATCCGGCTCCCGCAACCAAATAGAAAAGCCGACAAGTTAACCCTTGTCGGCTTTTCGCTTACTGAATCCTCGGTAAGCGGTATCTGCAAGCTGACCGCATTGGGCTTAACTTGCAAATTAAGGCGGCGAACCTTATACTTCCGCCGTCGAAATCAGGACGGGCTCCCTCTTTTAAAGAATAGTAACGTCTTGGTTTCAAGGGGAGGAAATGCTGTGTTTCGGCATTTCTCCAGCAGGTCGCATTGATATCGCGCCTGTTTCGTCAACCGCATATGGATTGACGCAGAATATTTGGACTAGATTCCAGACCTGACAAGCCCCGCTAGTATCGGGGCTTTTTGTTAGTCTTGGTCCACCTCAATAAGAGTTAGCTTGCATCTCATCGCACAGTTACTTTTATTGGTATACATAGGTTATAAGGGGATATCCCCGAATATTGTCTGGGCTTAACGCCCTTTTTTTGTTTTTGGAGCCTGGCTGTGTCAAAACTTGAACATGCCTTAACTGAAATGCTGACCCCTGCAGTAGAAGCGCTGGGGTTTGAGTTACTCGGTATTGAGTTTGTGCGCGCCGGTAGGCATTCAACACTGCGCGTTTATATTGATCATCCAGATGGTATTTCGGTAGATAATTGTGCCGATGTCAGCCATCAGGTCAGCGCTGTGCTGGATGTGGAAGATCCAATTTCAACCGAATATGACCTGGAAGTGTCGTCTCCCGGCATGGACAGACCATTGTTTAAAGAAGCTCACTACCAACAAGTAGTGGGTGAGACGGTGTCTGTGCGGCTGCATATGCCCATGGATAACAGACGTAATTTCAAAGGAAAGGTGCTTGCTTGTGAAAACGGCACCCTGACCGTGGAAGTGGATGGCGTGTCCTATCAACTGGCCATCGCCAATATTGAGAAAGGTAATCTGGTTCCTAACTTCGACTAACGACGACAGAGTCGAAGTCGGCAGGCTGTCCAACCAGCAACGTGGAAGTATTGTGAGGCAACAGGACAATGAATAAAGAAATTCTATTAGTGGCTGAAGCTGTATCCAATGAAAAGCAAGTACCCAGAGAGAAAATCTTTGAGGCTTTGGAATATGCTATCGCCAGTGCAACCAAGAAAAAGAACGAAGGCGAGATTGAAGTAAGAGTTTGCATCGATCGCGAAACTGGTGATTTTGACACATTCCGTCGTTGGAAAGTGATCCCTGATGACCAACCTCAAGAGAATCCCTTTGCTGAGATCACTATCTCTGCGGCGCAAATTGATGAGCCTGAAATTCAACTGGGCGACTTTGTTGAAGAGCAGATTGAGTCTATTGCCTTTGACCGTATCACCACACAAACCGCCAAGCAGGTTATTGTACAGAAAGTACGTGAGGCAGAACGTGCTCAGGTATTGGCAGAATATGAAGATCGTGTTGGTGAGCTGATTACTGGTACGGTGAAAAAGGTCAACCGTGACAACATCATCATTGACCTTGGTAACAATGCCGAGGGTGTGATTTATCGCGAAGATATGTTGCCGCGTGAAACCTTCCGCCCAGGTGACAGAGTGCGCGGTTTACTTTATGTGATAAAGCCGGAGGCTCGTGGCGCACAGCTATTTGTTAGCCGTTCTAAGCCTGAAATGCTGGTGGAATTGTTCCGCATCGAAGTGCCGGAAATTGCTGAAGAAGTATTGGAAATTAAAGCGGCGGCGCGCGACCCAGGTTCACGTGCCAAGATTGCCGTGAAGACCAATGACAAACGACTCGACCCTGTCGGTGCCTGCGTGGGCATGCGTGGTTCCAGGGTCCAGGCGGTATCTGGCGAACTTGGCGGTGAGCGTGTTGATATTGTGCTGTGGGATGAGAATCCTGCGCAATTTGTGATTAACGCCATGGCTCCTGCCGAAGTTGCTGCCATCGTAGTTGATGAAGATAACCGTACCATGGATGTGGCTGTTGAAGCGGACAACCTGGCGCAAGCTATCGGCCGCAGTGGACAAAACGTTCGTTTAGCCAGTCAGTTGACAGGTTGGGAACTGAACGTGATGACGGTTGAAGACCTGAACAACAAGCACGAAGAGGAAAACTCCAAAGTCCTGCAGCGCTTTGTTAAAGGGTTGGATATTGATGAAGACTTCGCCGCAGTGTTAGTGGAAGAGGGCTTCACGTCATTGGAAGAAATTGCTTATGTACCGGCTGCCGAGCTTCTGGCCATTGATGGCTTTGAAGAGGATATGGTGGAAGAGCTACGTGAGCGTGCTCGTGCTGCGTTAACCACGCAAGCACTGGCAAATGAAGAATCACTGGATAACGCAGAGCCCAAGGAAGAGCTGCTGAACCTGCCGGGCATGGAAAGACACGTGGCCTTTATTTTGGCTAGCCGCGGTGTAACCGATCTGGAAGGCCTTGCTGAGCAGGGCGTCGATGAAATCAGTGATATAGAGGAACTGGGCGAAGAGAAAGCAGCTGAATTGATCATGGCTGCCCGTAACATCGTTTGGTTTAGTGAAGAGTAAGGTCAACGGGGGGAACTAGCACTCATGGCAGATGTATCCATAGAAAAGCTTGCCGGTGATATTGGCACATCGGTTGACCGCCTGGTTCAGCAATTTGCTGATGCAGGTATTGAAAAGCGCGCGAACGATCAGGTGACAGAAGATGAAAAGCGTACCTTGCTTGATTATCTGAGTCGTCAGCATGGTGGTGCAGGCACGGCGGAACCGACGCGTATGACGCTTAAGCGTCGTACTACCAGTACGTTGAGCATCAATGCAGCGGGTAAGTCCAAGTCAGTAAAAGTTGAAGTGCGCAAGAAGCGTACTTATGTAAAACGCAGCGAAACTGAAGAAGCGCGTTTGGCCGAAGAAGAAGCCAAGCGTCGTGCTGAGGAAGAAGCAGCGCGTTTGGAAGCCCAGCGAATCGCGGAAGAAGAAGCCAGAAAAGTGGCTGAAGAGAAAGCACGTAAAGAAGCGGAAGCCAAAGCGCGCGCCGAAGCTGAACGTGCAGAGCGCGAGCGTCGTGAAGCTGAGCAGCGTGAAAAAGAAACAAATCTGAGCGATGAAGAGCGCGCTGAGCGCGAAAAGGCACGCCAGGAAGCTGAGCAGATTCGTGTTGCTCAGGAAGAAGAGAGCCAGAAGAAACTGGAAAAAGAAGCCAAAAAAGCAGCTGAGAAAGCACGCAAGTTGGCTGAAGAGAACGAGCGTCGTTGGAAAGAAGAAGACGAGCGCCGTCGTCGCCGAGAGGCAGAAGAAGTACATTTGCATTCCAATCGTTATGCTCAGGAAGCTGAAGACGAAGAGGATATGCAATTCGAGCGCGGTGGACGCCGTCGCAAGGCCAAAAAGAAAAAGAACGCTGGCGCTGACTTGATGCATGGTTTCAACAAGCCAGCCCAGCCGGTGGAACGTGTGGTTAAATTAGGCGAAACAATTACCGTTGGCGAACTGGCCAACAAACTGGCCATCAAGGCTACCGAAGTGATCAAGGCCATGATGAAAATGGGCGAAATGGTCACTATCAACCAAGTACTGGACCAGGATACGGCCGTGCTGGTAGTCGAAGAGATGGGCCACAAATACGAGTTGGTTAACGACAACGCGCTTGAAGACGAATTGTTGGCAGAGGATGCTAGTGCAGACAAGGCGACCCGTGCGCCGGTTGTGACCATTATGGGTCACGTTGACCACGGTAAAACCTCACTGCTGGATTATATTCGTCGCGCCAAAGTAGCGGCGGGTGAGGCCGGTGGTATTACCCAACACATTGGTGCTTACAGCGTAGAAACCGACCTGGGTAAGATTACCTTCCTGGATACTCCTGGACACGCGGCCTTTACCGCCATGCGTGCTCGTGGTGCCACGGCGACGGATATCGTTATTCTGGTGGTTGCGGCCGATGATGGTGTAATGCCTCAGACTAAAGAAGCTGTACAACACGCTAAAGCAGCTGGCGTACCGCTGATCGTTGCCGTCAACAAGATGGATAAAGAGACCGCTGATCCTGACCGGGTGAAGACTGAGTTGTCTCAGTTGGAAGTTATTTCCGAAGAATGGGGCGGTGAGCACCAGTTTGTTCCAGTATCGGCCAAAACCGGTATGGGTGTGGACAGCTTATTGGAAGCGGTCTCCCTGCAAGCTGAAGTACTGGAGCTTAAAGCCGTACCTAAAGGCCCAGCTAAAGGCATTGTGATCGAATCTCGTCTGGATAAAGGACGTGGTCCGGTAGCTACCGTGTTGGTTCAGCAAGGTGAGCTTAAAGCCGGTGATATCCTGTTGTGTGGTTTCGAGTATGGCCGTGTGCGTGCGATGCGTGACGAGCATGGTCAGGATGTCAAAGTGGCTGGCCCGTCAACACCGGTTGAAATTCTTGGTCTGTCTGGTGTTCCGGCTGCAGGTGATGATGCCCGTGTGGTTCAGGATGAGCGTAAAGCCCGTGAAGTGGCCAGCACTCGTCGCACCAAGCAGCGTGATCTTAAGCTGGCCAGACAACAGAAGGCTAAGCTGGAAAATATGTTTGCCGATATGGAAGCCGGTGATGTTAGCGAGCTGAACGTGGTACTTAAAGCGGACGTACAAGGTTCCGTGGAAGCCATAGTAGACTCCTTGCTGAAACTGTCTACCGACGAAGTTAAAGTCAATATCGTCGGCAGTGGTGTCGGTGGTATTACCGAAACCGACGCCAGCCTGGCGGCAGCATCGGGTGCCATTGTGGTAGGCTTTAACGTTCGTGCTGACGCGACGGCTCGTAAGGTGATTGAAAGCGAAGAAATCGACCTGCGTTATTACAGCGTTATCTATGATTTGATTGATGAAGTGAGAGGCGCCATGAGTGGTATGCTGGCACCTGAATTCAAGCAGCAAATCATTGGTTTGGCTGAAGTGCGTGATGTCTTCCGTTCACCCAAGTTGGGAGCTATCGCTGGCTGTATGGTGACCGAAGGTATCGTCAAACGTAGTGCGCCGATTCGCGTACTGCGCGATAACGTGGTTATCTACGAAGGCGAACTGGAGTCATTGCGCCGCTTTAAAGATGACGTCGCTGAAGTACGTAATGGTATGGAATGCGGTATCGGCGTTAAAAACTACAATGACGTTCGCGTAGGTGACCAAATCGAAGTCTTCGAGACCATAGAGATCAAACGCGAAATCTGATCCTTTTCAGGGGGTAATCCCTGATGTGTCAGAAATATAGGTAACGGGGGCCGCCACTATTGGTAACAGGCCTCCGTTGCTGTCTTTACGAGAGTAAAAATCATGGCAAGAGAATTTTCCAGAACAGACCGGGTCGGTCAGCAAATCCATAAAGAAGTTGCCAGTATCTTGCAAAACGAATTTAAGAATCGTGATCCAAGGTTGGGTCTGGTGACTGTTTCCGGTGCAGAAGTTTCCCGCGACCTGTCTCATGCTAAGGTGTTTATCACCTTCTTTGATACGGATGAGGAAAAGGTCAAAGAGCAGCTCGCTATTTTAGATGACAACAAAGGCTTTGTACGCTCATTGTTGTCTAAACGCATGAGCATGCGGACAGTACCTGCTATTCGTTTTGTACAGGATGTGTCTATTACCGAAGGCATACGTCTGTCCAGTTTGTTGACTGAAACCATCAATAAAGACAAAGAACGGGCACGCCAGGCGGGACGTGATTTGGACAATGAGGACAAGGAATAAGTGGCCAAGCGAAAGAAAGGCCGTGACGTTAACGGCATCTTCCTGCTGAATAAAGCGCTTGGCGGCTCATCCAATCAAGTGATGCAGCAGGTAAGACGCCTGTTTGGCGCGGCCAAGGCTGGTCACACCGGCGCGTTGGATCCCTTAGCTACAGGCATGCTGCCTGTTTGTTTAGGGGAGGCAACCAAGTTTTCCCAGTTTCTGCTGGATGCCGATAAAACTTATCGGGTTACTGCGAAACTGGGGATACGTACCACGACGTCCGATGCAGATGGTGAGATTGTTGAACGTCGTCCAGTTGAGGTGAGCGAATCACAAGTGCTGGACGCGGTGATGAGCTTTAAAGGCAAGAGCAAGCAAGTGCCATCCATGTTCTCTGCACTGAAGTATCAGGGCAAGCCTCTGTATTATTATGCCCGTCAGGGTATTGATGTACCGAGAGAAGCTCGCGACATTGACATTTTTGCAATTCAGATGACCCGTTTTGAAAATGACGAAGTGGATATGCAGGTGCATTGCTCAAAAGGTACCTATATTCGCTCGCTGGTGGATGATCTGGGGCAGTTGTTGGGCTGTGGTGCGTACGTCACTATGCTAGACCGTATTCAAGTGGCTGATTATCCGGTGGCACAAATGATGACTTTGGATACGCTGCAAAGCTTGGCAGATGAATACAAGCTGGGCGAGCAGACGGATTTTCAGAAATTAGATGCCTTATTGCTGCCGATGGACACGGCCGTGGCCAGTTTGCCAAGTGTCAAGGTGAGCATACAGAAGCTGGGTTTTTTCTGTAATGGTAATCAGGTGGAAGCCGATACCGGGGATTTATCCGGCCTGGTGCGTGCCTATGCCGAAGATGATGGGCGTTTTCTTGGTGTGGCCGAAGTGGAACGTCCGGGACGTTTAGCACCTAAGCGATTAGTGGTTTACTGAGCCCCGTCGACCTGGCTTGCTATTCCTTGCCGCATCGCTATAATACCGCCTCTTTCCGACCCGCTGAATTAGTGATCGGCTGGTCTTAACTTAGGAGAAAGATATGTCACTAACTAAAGAAGAAACCGCAAACATCATCGCTGATTACGGCGTAAAAGAAGGCGATACTGGTTCTCCAGAAGTGCAAGTTGCACTGCTGACAGCCAATATCAACAAGCTGCAAGGTCACTTTGCGGATCATAAGAAAGATCACCATTCACGTCGCGGTCTGCTGCGCATGGTAAGTCAGCGTCGTAGCATGCTGGACTACCTGAAGAGCAAGAACCAGGATCGTTACCTGGAACTGATCAAGCGTCTGGGTCTGCGTCGTTAATCGCAGCATTCAAATGCAAGTAAAAAAGGCGCTAATCAGCGCCTTTTTTATTGTCAGTGTCCCGTCCTAAATAAGCAGATATTGCTATTTGTCTGGAGAACCTTTGCGGGTGAGTTTATCTAAATAGCCCATGGCAAAGGCTGACAAGACAAAGGTTAAGTGAATGATTACATACCAGAAGAGTTTTTCATTGTCGGTATTTTGAGCATTCATAAATATTTTAAGCAGATGGATAGAAGAGATTGCCACGATAGAGGCTGCAACCTTATTTTTCAGGGAGCCCGAGTCTAATTTTCCCAGCCAGTCCAGTTTTTCACTGTCTCCATCAATATCCAGTCGGGAAACAAAATTCTCATAGCCTGAGAACATTACCATTACAATCAGACCGCCAACCAGTACCAGATCGATCAACGACAGCACAACTAAAATCAGGTCGGCTTCCTTCATTGCAAAAATAATAGGAAGAATATGCAGTACTTCTTGAAAGAATTTGATGCCCAAAGCGAGCAGTGCCAGACTTAGGCCCAGATAAATAGGGGCCATTAGCCAGCGTGAAGAGTAAATAAGCTTTTCGATTAATTTTTCCATATGGCCATCCTTATACGCGGTGCAAGGCAATGGCGCACATTATGGAGACAAGTGCTTGCTTTGCAAAGGTTTACCGCAAGCTAAATAGTGCAATGAACAGAACAATTTGCACG
This sequence comes from Bowmanella pacifica, assembly GCF_014645355.1. Taxonomy (GTDB): domain Bacteria; phylum Pseudomonadota; class Gammaproteobacteria; order Enterobacterales; family Alteromonadaceae; genus Bowmanella; species Bowmanella pacifica. Next base: position 60,832 of record NZ_BMLS01000008.1, read on the forward strand.
TTACTCTGAGAGCAGGTCTGTCGTTACTCCTTTGCTGATGTGTTTGTGCAGTAAATGTCGGTTTACTAGATGAGCAGTAATGAGTAACAGTCCGCCACTCAGGCTCAACAGCAATTCAATCTTGCCGTGTATAAACAGCGACGTTACCAGCAGTGAGATACCTATTATGGCTAAACTGAGAGGCAGAGCATTACCGTGTCGGCAATGCGCCGATGGCAGGCTAGTCAATAGCAACAGTAGGATAGGACCCAGTAAGGCAAGATGCAGCCATTCAGCAGTTAGGCTGTCGACCAACAGCCCAGTCACGCCAAAGCCTATTAGTATGGGGGTTAACAAGCAATGGCAGATACATAGGGCTGAGGTTAGCGCGCCGAGCAAGTCTTTCACGAGGTTTCTCACAGGTAAGTTGTTTTTGAAATGATATAATATAACAATTTGGGGGTGTGTCAATTATCTCCTGGCAAAGCAAGCCAGTTCCTAGTTTATCCAATGCTTTAGCTTTTCTGGCTCCACTGCTGGACTATATAAATAGCCTTGTCCGACCTGACAGCCTGAACCCAATAAGAAATCTCGTTGGGCAGATGACTCTATACCTTCGGCGATAACGTCAAGGTTCAGTGCTTTAGCCATGGCGATAATAGCCAGGGTAATCTGACTATCCTCATTGTTGTCAGGTAATTCCCGGATAAAGCTTCGGTCAATCTTAAGCACATTGATGGGGAGTCGACGTAGATAGGATAGGGACGAATAGCCCGTACCAAAGTCGTCAATGGACAATCTGAAACCTAGTTGGCGTAACTTAGTTAATAATCCCAGGGTTGTATCCGCTTGTGCGGGGATCAGACAGCTTTCGGTTAGTTCCAGTTCAATCTGCTCTGGTGATACCTGAGCTTGCTGAAGTATGCTCAGTAGCCTTTCACAAAAATCCGGCGTGATCAGGTGCAGTACTGAAATATTAATAGATACAGGTACCTCGGGCAGACGCGCCGTTCGTATATCCTCACAAACTTGATATATCACTTGCTCACTGAGTAAACCAATAAGGCCAAGCTTTTCAGCCAAGGGGATGAAATCTACTGGAGATACCTGACCCAGTGTGGGGTCATGCCAACGAACCAGGGCTTCCACTCCAGTTAACTGCCCCGAACGAAGATCGACCTTGGGTTGATAAAGCACTTTGAGTGATTGTTGTTGAAGGGCTAAACGAAGGCCTTGCTCCAACCTCAGTTCGTCGGCGGTTTGCTGACCTGCACTGGCCTGATAAAAGCAATATTGATTGCGTCCGGCGTTTTTAGCCTGATACATCGCCAGATCAGCGTGTTTAATCAGTTGCTCAGAGCTTTGTCCGTCTTTAGGAAACATGCTGATGCCGATACTGGCCGTCAGGAAAAAGTCCTGACCTTTAATACGAATAGGTGCATCGAATTGGGTGATCAATCGCTGAGCAAGACATTCTAACGATGTGGCTTTATCTATCTCAGGAATAAGAATAGTAAACTCGTCACCGCCAATTCGCGCCACAGACTCGCCTTCTCTGACGGTTGACAGCAGTCTGTGTGCCACTTCTTTTAAGGCCTGGTCACCAGCCTGATGGCCTAACGTATCATTGATACGCTTGAACAGATCCAAATCCAGAAACAACACCGCCATATTGTGGTGGTGTCTATGTGCATTGGCGATGCCCAAATGCAGTCTGTCCATAAAGAGTCTGCGGTTTGCCAGCCCGGTTAATTCATCAATATAGGCCAATTGATGAATTTGTTTCTCCTGGCGTTTTCGCTCACTAATATCACTGAAAATGCCAGCAAACTGGCCTATCTCGCCTTGTTCTCCACGGATCGCGGTAATAGACAGCCACTGAGGATAGACTTCGCCGTTCTTACGCTTGTTCCATATTTCTCCCTGCCACTGCCCTTGTGACAGCAAGGTTTCCCACAAGTTTTTGTAGAAGTGCGGCTCATGCAGGCCCGAGCTAAGTAAATCAGGTTTGCGGCCAATAGCTTCGTCGGCGCTGTAACCGGTAAGCATGCTAAAGCTGGGGTTGACCGATTCAATCACACCGTTAACGTCGGTAATCATGATCCCGTCCAGCGACGCGTCGATCACTTTTTGTGCCAGGCGCAAATAATCTGTCGATGTACGCAATGCCGCATCTCTGGCCCGCAACGCCTCCTTCAACTGGGCTACATAAGTATGTTCAACGTTAAGTAAAATGTCAGAAAAGGACAGTAATCCGCATAATTGCTCATGCTCGTCACTGACGGCTAAGTGACGAAAATTGTTCTCTTTTAAAATATCCACCGCTTGCAGTAAGGTGCAGGTTTTTTTTACTGTCAGTAGCGGTTTATGTGCCAGCTCGCCCAAAGAAACGTTTTTAGATGCGCTGGCAATCAACTTTATCAGGTCACGTTCGGTGACAATGCCCTGAGCATGTCCGTTGGTTGCCACTAGCGCGGCATCAACCCCTTGCTTATTCATAGCCGTAACCCCTTCGGCGAGGGACAGCGAGGCATCCAGTACCAGCGGTGGTCTGATCAATGTTGAACCAACATCCCGCAATGCTAAATAAAACTCGATACGCTGCTGTTTCACTATGTCGGTTTGCGTTAGCAAGCCCAGCGGTCGATTCTGTTTATCTGTGACCAGCAGGCGACGTATCTGTTTTTTCAGCATTAAGCTGGTGGCGTCATTGAGCAGCGTATTGCCCTGCACCTGAATGACCGGGTAGCTCATTAATTTGCTGACAGGGGTCTGATAGTGGTGGGTTGCATCAAAATCAATAGACTTGGCGTCGGATTCTGTCCAGATCCCAACGATATCCTCATTATCTTTAACCAGAACACAACTTACCTGATGGCTTTGCATCAACTTGGCCACATCACGAATAGCAGTATCTGGAGGGCAGGTGACCAGGTCACGACTGGCCAGTTCGGCAACTGTAGGTTCAGTATGACCCACATTTAAAAGTGGACCCAAAATGTCCTGCATGGAATGACCGCCTTAACAACAACGACCGCGTAGCATAACCATAATCTTTAACAGCGTTTTTGATCTAACACAAATTCATTTAATCCTGAGCGCAATGAAGATTTGTTTAATTGAAATCTTGGTATGTTATATTGTATCGTTATTGCTTGGGTAGGGTTTCCGCTGAGTCTGTCATTCTGACACTGAAAGTGTTTTTGTCTGATGATTAGGAGGAGCCAGTTGATTAAATTGATATGATATAACGTTGAGGTTGCTATGGTGAGAAAGCACTTGATAGCCATCAGTCTATCAAGCTTGTTCAGTGCAACTGCCATTGCGCAGTCATTACAAGGACAAGTGGTTGATGAGAGTGGTCAGCCAATAAGTGGCGCCAGTGTTCAATTGCACGGTGTCTACGGCACGCAAGTGGCCAATGAGCAAGGTCAGTTTTCCTACAGCCAGGTACGCGAAGGTAAGGTGGAACTGCATGTTTCGGCACCGGGCTTTGCGCATAAGAGCGTCCGTCTGAATATTCCATCTCAGGGACTGGCTGATGTGCGTGTGGTGTTGCTTGATACCAGTATTGAAGTGGTTGATGTCACCGCCAGTCCTTTCCACGCCTCGGCCATCGAGTCGGCATTACCCGTTACGGTATTGAGTGGCGATAAGCTTCGCAACAAGCAGGCATCAACTTTGGGAGATACGCTGGCTGGCGAAGTGGGCGTGCACAGTAATTTTCATGGCTCGGTTGCCAGCACGCCTATTATCAGAGGATTGGATGGGCCTCGGGTACTGATTACCCAAAACGGCCTGGATGCAGGGGATGCATCGCGGGTCGGACCGGATCATGCGGTGTCGGCCGAAGCCAGCACGGCGACGCAGATTGAAGTGTTGCGAGGGCCTGCCACTTTGTTCTACGGCAGCGGGGCAATAGGCGGGGTGGTAAACGTGGTGGATAACCGTGTACCCACTGACAATCAGACCCGTGGTGAATGGACACTAGAACATACGTCCGTTAATGACCAAAAGCTTGCCGCTTTTAATCTTAACAGCGGTTTGGACCGGTTTGCCTTGCATTTAGATGGGTATTGGCGGGAAAGCGATGATTACAAAGTGCCTGGGCCAGCCGAGCAGGGGATTGATGATGGGGCTGACAAGGTTAAGAATTCTGCCGCTCAGTCACATGGATTCACCTTGGGAGGCAGTTATTTACTCGACAATGGTTATGTAGGTATTAGCTACGGTCGATTGGACAGGGAGTATGGTGTTCCCGGTCACAGCCATGGCGACGAGGATGTTGCCGTGACCGCGGATATGCAACAGGACAGAGTGCAACTACTTAGTGAACTGCGTTTTGAGCAGGGGTTTATTAGCGCCATCAGAACCAAGCTGTCTTATACCGATTATGAACATGCTGAAATTGAGTCTGGGCTAGTAGGAACAACTTTTGCCAATGAGAGCAAAGAAGCCCGGGTGGAGTTTTTGCACAATGAGGTGTTGGGCTGGCACGGTGGATTGAGCCTGCATTACAAACGCAGTGATTTTGCGGCGACAGGGGCAGAAGCCTTCACCCCACCTTCTGTTACTGACAGCCTCGCACTGGCGTTGATGGAAGAACGGCACTTCGGGCCGCTGCTGGCGCAACTTGGTGCCCGTATCGAGAGGGTGACCTTAAAGGCTGATAATGTACTTTTTCCTGAAGCTGTGGTGCATGCGCATGGGGATGAAGGGCATGAGGACCTCAGTCATGGCGATCAGGTGATCCGCCGCTTTACTGCTGAGCATGAATTTGAACCTTACAGCTTGTCGGCCGGTTTGGTATGGGATTTTTCCGAGGGTTACAATCTAGGACTGTCGCTTTCCCATTCACAAAGAGCTCCTGCAGCCTCAGAGTTACTGTCATTCGGACCGCACATTGGCACCGGTAGCTACGAAGTCGGGGCTTTGTTTAAGCTGTATCAGGATGAGCATGGTGATGCCTATCTTGGCTTAACCGATCAAGCTGTTGATCTCGAATCGGCTAATAACCTGGATTTAACCTTACGTAAATTCAGCGGTGATCTGGGCTTTATTCTTAATGGTTTTTATAACCGTGTGGATAATTACTACTACCAGCAAAACACCGGTTTATTTGCAGAAAGTGGTCATGATCATTCTCACGACCACGACCACGACCACGACCACGGCGATGAGGAATTACCCGTCTATCTGTTTGCTCAGGACGATGTGGTGTTGCACGGTTTTGAGTCGCAATTGTTCTGGCAGTTTTTGTCTGAGTGGAAGCTCACCCTGCAAGGGGATTACGTGCGTGCCAGATTACAAGATGGCGGCGATTTGCCCCGCACACCACCGCTGCGTTTGGGGGCAAACCTGGCTTATGAAGGCCAGAGCCTAAGCGGTGATCTGGGTGTAACCCGTTATTTCAATCAGGACCGTACCGCAGCCCTTGAGAGTGATACTGACGGTTACACACTGGTGGACCTGAATCTGACTTACCACCTGGGCGTCAGTGGGCATGAGTTGGCCATTTATCTCAAAGGTCACAACCTGACGGACGAGGAAGCCAGACCCCACACCTCTTTTTTAAAACATCTTGCTCCATTACCCGGCCGCTCTGTGGCATTGGGCATTCGTGGATATTTCTGATCAAAGACGTATAACAAGGATACTTTATGATTTTGCAAACCAGACTAAAACACCTGAGTCTTTTTGTGGCAGCCGCGATGTTGGCCGCTTGTGGCGATGCCACTACTGAGATTGTGGAGAAAGAGCCTGTAGTGGTTCCGGGGGATGGAGATGACCATGATCATGGCAGCGTCAGCGACGCGGGGCGTCTGTTGGTTACCAGTAAAGGCAGCAACCAAGTCAGTCTTTATCAATTGGAAGATAATAGCTTGTTGGCAACCTTAGGTTTAACCAATGAGCCCGCCTCTGTATATGCATCGCCGACCAAACGTTATGCCCTGTTGGTTGAAAGAAATGACGATCTGGTCGAGTTGGTCGATGGTGGGGTGTGGCAGGAAGATCATGGCGACCACCTGCACCCCTATGAGCAAGCACCGGCATTAATGGATTTTAGTTTATACGGTAGTCGACCAACCCATGTCACTTTGGGAGAAGAACAGATTGCGGTGTTCTTTGACGGAGACGGACAAAATGGTGTGAGTGCATCCGTTGCAATGTTTAGTGAAGCGCACATAGGAACAGACAATGAGGGCTATCCAATACACCAATTTGATACCCATATGCACGGCGCTGCGCAGGCTCGGGGAGAAAACTTGTTTGCCACACTCAGAGATGCCAATACCACCTCAACACTGCCTGATCGCATTGCTCGCTTTCACGCCCATGGCGATCACTTTCACCAGGAGCAAACCTTTGAACCTCTGTGTCCTGCCTTACATGGTAGTGCGCAGAATCATGATGCAGTGGCGTTTGCCTGCGCTGATGGTGTGGTGGTGATAAGCGAAGACAATGACCAGTTTACTGCCAGCAAAATTCCCAATAGCACGGATTTTACCGAAGGGATGCGTATTGGTACCCTGCGCGCTTACCTTGAAGGTGAGCAGTTTTTTGGTATAGCCGGTACGAGTGTGTTTGTTATCAATGCCGAAACGGGTGAGATGGAAGCGCTGGACTGGCAACCTCATGATGGTGCAAAACTGTTGTCGTTTGAGGTTAGCTTGGATGGTGAAACCCTGGTGATACTTGACAGCGAAGGCTATCTCAGCTTGCTGAATGCGCATCAGCATGGCGACGAGTTGCATTGGGAGTTGGCACATAAGCTAGATATCAGCGAGGCAGATGTGGCTGATATGCCAGAAGGTAGCCGTTTTGAAATGACCCTGTCCAATGACTATGTCTACATTGCGGATCCTATTGAAAAACACGTGCTAATGGTGGATTTACACGATGCGACAGTCAGCGGCGAGCTCGCCCTTGGCTTCATTCCCAACAAACTTACTTGGTTGGGTATTGTTGGTGAAAGTGCAGATGGGCACGCTCATTAATCCCATCTGACGGCAGGGCCTCGTCGTGCGAGGCCCTGTAAGCCCTGCACAATTAGGGGCATAATGGGGAAAATCAGCCTGGAATTAGCAATGCAAATTGTACGAGCCGTTCCCACCAATATCATTACAGGGTTTCTGGGCGTGGGTAAATCCACCGCCATTTCTTATCTACTAAAACATAAACCCACCGATGAAGTGTGGGCTGTTCTGGTGAACGAATTTGGTGAAATTGGTATAGACGGCAGTTTATTGGCAGCCGGTCAGGAACCCGGTAAGGTGTTTATCAAGGAAGTACCGGGTGGATGCATGTGCTGCGCATCGGGTTTACCCATGCAGATTGCCTTGAATATGCTACTGGCGCGCAGTAAACCCGATCGGTTGCTGATTGAACCGACAGGCCTGGGACACCCGGCAGAAGTGTTGGCCAGCTTATCCTCAGAGCACTACCGCGGCGTATTGGATATTCAACATACGCTAACCTTGGTCGATGCTCGCAAGGTGACGGACAGCCGTTATGCTCAGCATGATATTTTTCGTCAGCAGTTGCAGGTTGCTGATGTGATTGTGGCCAATAAGGTGGATCTGTATCAGCCTGATTCGATAGAAAAGTTACAGGACTACCTACTTGGTTTACCTGTAGATACGCCTTTGCAAATGACCACGCAAGGCCAGATTTCCCTTGCCTGGTTGCAAGGTGCCAGTGGTTTTCAGGCATCTCTGTTCTCTCCGCCCCCACCTCCAACAACACAGGCATTTACCGAGTTACAGGCACCCGCGTCGGGGTTTGTTAGCAAGCAAGGATATGCCGATGGCATGCACAGCTGTGGCTGGGTGTTTGCCCGTTCCTATTGCTTTAATTATGAGCGGCTGATGTCTCTGATGACGGGGCTATCGTTCGACAGACTCAAAGCCATTATGCATACCGACCGAGGCTGGATGCTGTTTAATCAGGTCGACGGTGTGTTAACCAGCAGTGAACTTAATGATGCGCCAGATAGTCGTATTGAATGTATCAGCAGTCAGCCGGAAGACTGGCAGCAACTGGACGTTAGGTTGCAATCACTTGGCTGCAGAGGATCAGATTAAAAAGGGATAGCTGCATGAAAAAATCAACCGTTTGGCTGTATATTGGTTTAGCGTTTTGGCTGTTAGGCGGCACACTTTTAGTCCTTGAACATCACTTTTATCAGTATGTGGATGTGCATGGCGTACTGCACGAGAGCCTGTTTATGCCTCTTGGGGTGCTGAGCTTTGTATTGGGAGGTTGTGTGCTCAGTGTGACATTGTTGTACCGGTTACTGAGTCATCTCAAGACCTACCCAGATCCGTCCGATAAGTCATGCTAAAACCCGGCGCGGGTTGTCGTCCGCTTAGTTTATTGCGTGGATGTATCTAGATAGTCGGCTAGCCCGCTTAGTTGTAGCCCTTGTACATAATCCACAACAGGGGCCAGCTCGGCGAAGCCCGTGGGGGAAAATCCGTGTACTTTGTAAGTGAGAATAATCTGTGTACCTTGTTCGTTAGCCTGAAGTTGCCAATCCAGAGCACCATACAGGCCCATACCTTGCAATGGCCCCAGCCCGCCTGACATTCTGAGCAGCTTTCCTGGCTCGGCAAAGGTTACTTGCATATGCATGGCTTGCTTGTCGCCGTTAATTTCACAAAAACACCCCCCGGCCTTTGGCTCAATACTCAGATTGGCTTTATTGCCCCACCAGGTATGATCCTCCGGCCACCATTTACTGACATCTTGAGTCAGCGCTTGCCAGGTCTTTTCTGCTGTTGAGTTAACCTGAACCCGATTTTCCAACACAAAGCCATGGTCAGTCACAGCCACAACCTTAGCGTAGAGTGGTGTGTTAAGTAGACAACATAAAAGAGCAAGACAGGGATATCGCATAAGTTTGTGCCGCTGGAAATATTGCTGTCAGCATAGTGTGGTCACTTGCTTTTGCCAACTTTGTCGGGATTGGTGCAAAAAAACAGCTAATGTTCAGGCTTTTAGCCAGTGGAGTTTGACAGTCTGTAGGATTCAGGTTTCACTTGTGCAAGACATTCCTATCATCGCTACGTTTCATGCAAAAAGCCGTCGAACTCAATGCCCTACAACTAACCGCCAAACCCAGTCGTCGCCTGATTAATCAGGCGTTAAGTGATGAGCAGGCGCTAAGTGCGACATTTATCGGTCAGCACCGGGCCCGCGAGGCGCTGAACTTTGGCTTGGGTATTGATGCGAAAGGGTACAATCTTTATGTCATGGGCGAGGTGGCGACAGGCCGTTTTACCCTAGTGCATGAATATATTGCCAAGCATGTAAACAGCTCGCCGACCCCAGACGACTGGTGTTACATCAATAACTTTGATGATGAGCGAGAGCCTTTTACGCTGCGTTTGCCTGCGGGTGAAAGCCGTAAACTGTCGACCGATCTTAATAGTCTGGTTGATGAGTTACTGGATACATTTCCTGCCGCCTTTGATAACCCGGGTTACCAGCGCAAGAAAGCCAATATTAAACGCCAGTTTGAGCAGCGCTATGAGAAGGCGATTGCTGAAGTGGAGCAGTTTGCCCAGCGCAACAGCGTGGCCTTGTATGAAGAGAACGGCACCATTAGCTTCTCGCCGATTGTGAATGGCAAGCCGATAACCGATGAAGAGTTTGCGACAGCGTCGGAACAACAGCGCCAACAGTTTTATGACATTATCGTGCAGTTGGAAGAAAAGCTCAGTGAGCAATTACTGGAATTGCCGCAATGGAAGCGAGAGTCTTCCGAACAAGCGCGGGCACTGACTCGGGAAACGGCAGAGCAGGGTATCAAACCGCTTTTGAAAGAGCTGGAGCATAAATATTCCGCGGACTTAGGGATCCTGAAATTTCTGCGTCAACTGAAACCCCACCTGATTGAGACGGTGATTGAGGTGCTCGGCGAGGAAAACAAAGATGAAAAATCCGAAGACTTTGACCGCCGTACCGTGCTGGAAGAACAATATCTGCCGAATATTCTGGTTAGCCATGAGTTAAATGGCGGTGCACCTGTGGTGTATGAGCCCAATCCAACCTATCAGAATCTGTTTGGCAGAGTGGAATATACCAACGTCCAAGGTTCGGTATTTACCAACTACCGTATGATTCGACCTGGTGCTTTGCATAAAGCCAATGGCGGCTACTTGTTACTGGACGCGGATAAAATGATTCAGCAACCCTATGTATGGGAAGCGCTCAAGCTGGTGCTGAAGCGTGGTGAGCTGAAGATGGATATCCAACAACATGATATTGGCATGGTCAATTCGGTTACCCTCAACCCGCAAAGTATCCCGGTTAAAGTTAAAGTGGTGCTGCTTGGATCGCGGGATCTCTATTACACCTTGCAGGAATATGAAGACGAATTCCATGAGCTGTTCCGGGTATTAGTAGACTTTGATTCTGAGATCCCTTTGGACAAGGACACCTTGTACGATTTTGTAGGCCGGGTACGCTGTCATGTTCAGGAGATGGGACTGAGCGGTATCTCTGCTAAGGCTATGTACAGATTGGTGGAATACAGCCTGCGATTGGCCGAGCATCAGCATCGCTTGTCGGCGCGTTTTGCCGACGTTATCGAACTGTTGCACGAAGCGCAGTTTTTCTGTGTGAAGCAAAACACCGATGAGGTGGATGTTACCCATATTGAAGCCGCGCTGGAGGCAAAAACGCAGCGCAGTGGCCGCATCAGCCAGGCCTTGCTGGACGATATCAAAGAAGGCCAGATCCTGATTGAAACCGATGGTGAAGCCATTGGTAAGGTTAATGGTCTCACTGTGCTGGAAATTGGCGACAGTTTATTTGGTACGCCAGCCCGTATTACGTCCACCGTGTATGTGGGTGCTAATGGCGTGGTGGATATTGAGCGGGAAGTGGAACTGGGCCGCTCTATTCACTCCAAAGGGGTGATGCTGCTAACCGGCTATCTGGGCCATAAATATGCCCAGTTATTTCCGCTGACGTTGTCGGCTAACATTGCTATCGAGCAATCTTATGGTCAGATTGACGGTGACAGCGCTTCACTGGCGGAATTGGTTGCGCTGCTTTCAGCCTTGACCTTAGTCCCGGTTAAGCAAGGCTTGGCGGTAACCGGTTCCATCAATCAATATGGACAAGTGCAGAGCATCGGCGGCGTAAATGAAAAAATTGAGGGTTTCTTCAAGCTATGCGCGCATCGTGGTCTGACCGGTGAGCAAGGTGTGGTTATCCCCAAATCTAACGAAGTGAACCTGATGCTGGATAAGGAAGTGGTTCAGGCCGTGAAAGCCGGACGTTTCCATATTTATTCGGTGGAAACCGTGGATCAGGCCGCAGAAATTCTGATGGGACGTGAAGCCGGTGAGCTTAGCCCCCGGGCTCGTTTCCCCAAAGGCAGTATTAACAGTTTGGCAGTGAGTCGTCTAAGTCAGATTGCCAGTATCGTCAACGGTGCTGACGAGGACTAGCGCTGATTCAGCATGGATTGGCTGAGTTGTTCAGCCAATTCGATATCATCCGCCGTGGCGGTATTTTGCAACCGTCGTTCTTGCCATTGGTACTGATTGCTTAGATCTGGGTCTAACTGCTGCAACATCTTTAGGTAGGCCAGCGCTTTTGCTGTTGACTGGTTACCCATTCGCTGTCCTGCTGCATCTCTGACTAGTAACTGTAGGGCGTCAACATTGCCTTGATGCGCGGTGTTCTCCAACAGCTGTTGCCTAAGCGTCAGATAGTCTTGCCTGGCCTTTACATAAGCATCCCGTTCCAGATTGTCCTGGCCTGTGGCCTGCAGATAGAGTTTGGCGGACACTTTGCCTATTTCCACCGCCGCTTGTGGATGTCCTGCCTGGGCAGCATCCATCAGTAATGATGCAAAACGGTTCTTCTGCTCTCGGCTGATGCCCCGGCAGTATTCGTATCTGTCGTAATTGTTGGCAAATGAGCTACTGGAGTCACCTGTTCGACGAAGTTCATCTAATTTTTGCTGGTGCGCCTCGTCGCTATCGGCACTGTAAAAACACCAAGATAAATTGCGGCCCAACTGATAGGTGGCATTGATATCCTGCTGCTGTACGCCAGCCTCGAGTTTGCTTAAGCCTAGCTGTAAGGGATGCGACAGACGCCAGTCTGTGACTGGCTTAATGCTAGGTGCGCTGGACGGTAACGCCGCGTGCGCAAGACGCTGCTTGGACGTTAGCGGGGCAGGGGGATCTTGCTCCGACTGAGATGGCCACAACCACCCTATCACTAGCGAAAAGATGAGGATACTGGCAAAAACGTAACGCATAAGTGGGCAGCGCTCTTAGTCTGAAGCTATGTTGTTCGCGGCATCCTACACTAATTGGTATTGTTCAGGGTAAGGGAAAGCTTAACCTTTGCTAAGGTCCGTGGGTAATTGAGTAGCTGGCACAGCCCACCAGCAGCGTTAAAGCGATGCATATCCCAACTTCATATCCATGTTGTCCGTTTGCAATGTTAAGCAAAACGTGTCGGGCTAGTTGTGTTCGCCTGACGTTATTTGGGGGGCAGGTTTTGCGCCGGAATCAGCTTTTTAGCTACCCAGTAATCCAGGCTCACGTAGCGGCCTGCACCAGTAAAAAACAACATTAACAACATCACAAAATAGGTAATAGAAAACTCGATACCATTATTCAGAATGACAAAATTGCCACTGCTAGTCAGCCACTCATAGTTGCCATATTCCTGCAGCAGTTGTTTGGCCATGGCCAGTTTGTCAGTTGAATCCAGCACTTGCTGATTAACAAAAATGCCATTGGGATCCGCTATAGCTTGCCAGCCGTTTTGCCAGTGTACGCTGACCGCAGCGACCAGCATGGTTGCCATTAAAGGAATACTGATGTAGCGCACGGCGACACCCAGCAATAGGCAAATGGCACCGAGCAATTCTGTCCAGGTTGCCAGCCATGCCATCAGCGCTGGAAAGGGGAGACCTAAACCCCATTCGTGGTTGCCGAACCATTCCACTACGTCATCAAAGCCGTCCAACTTGTTCATTCCCGCCATCCAGAAAATGGGCACCAGATACAGGCGCATAGCCAGCGGACCGAGGAAATCGAGCTGACGACTGTGGTTTAAGCCATGATGAAATCGTTGGGCATAGGGCGTTAAGAGCATAGGTATTCCAGAGTGGGGTGAAACTATAGTTGCTTTGACCTGATGTTTGCGTAAAAGCATTCATCTATTTTCACCAGAATAGCCCCCGGGCAGGTCTTTGCTGGTTAAAGGTACCCCGGGGCTTGTCGGCTGCCGTTTATATCAAGCTTGTTCCAGTTGTTCCGGACAATGTGCCAACTGCAGTATGTCGCCCTGTTCATCTTCCGTTTCGAGTTTGACATCAAAGCCCCACAGCCGGTGCAAATGCTTCATAACTTCTTTGTTGCTGTCTGCCAGGGGGATGCGATTGTGTGGCACGTAGCGCAGCGTCAGCGCACGGTCACCACGCACATTGACGTTATAGACCTGGATATTGGGCTCAAGATTACTCAGGTTGTATTGCGCCGAGAGCTTCTCACGCAGTATCTGATAGCCTTCGGCGTTGTGGATGGCGGCGACTTGCAAATGACTGTCTTTGTCATCGTCATGAATCGCAAATAAACGGAAGTCGCGCATTAGCTTAGGAGACAGAAACTGGCTGATAAAGCTCTCGTCCTTAAAGTTCTGCATCGCGAAATGCAACGTTTGCTGCCAGTCAGAACCGGCAATTTCGGGAAACCACTGTTTGTCCTCGGCGGTGGGGTGCTGGCAAATACGTTTAATATCCATAAACATATTAAAGCCCAATGCATAGGGGTTAATACCTGAGTAGTAGGGACTGTTATAGTCTGGCTGTGCAACCACGTTGGTGTGGCTGTGCAGAAACTCCAGCATAAAACGTTCGGTGACTTTTCCTTCGTCATACAGGTGGTGGAGAATGTGGTAGTGCCAGAAGCACGCCCAGCCCTCGTTCATTACCTGGGTTTGTTTTTGAGGATAAAAATACTGCGAGACCTTCCTCACGATACGCACCAGTTCGCGTTGCCATGGCTCTAGCAACGGCGCATTCTTTTCAATGAAATACAGAATGTTTTCCTGCGGTTCGGCGGGGAAGCGTTTACGTTTGGGATCGGCTTCGTTGTCGTGTCGCTGCGGTAAGGTCCGCCATAGCTCATTAACCTGAGATTGTAGGTATTTTTCGCGGCTTTTTTGACGTTCCTGTTCCTCTCGCAAGGACAGTTTTTGTGGCCGTTTATATCTGTCCACACCAAAATTGGCCAACGCATGACAAGAGTCCAGGGTGGCTTCCACCTCGGCAATGCCATATTTTTCCTCACAGCGAGCCACATAGTTTTTTGCAAACACCAGATAGTCAATAATTGAACTGGCATCGGTCCAGGTTTTAAATAAATAGTTGTTTTTGAAAAAGCTATTGTGTCCATAGCAGGCATGAGCCATCACCAGCGCCTGCATGGTAATGGTGTTTTCCTCCATCAGATAGGCAATACATGGATCTGAATTAATCACAATTTCATAAGCCAAACCCATCTGGCCGCGTTTATAGCCTTGCTCGGTCTGGATAAACTTCTTGCCGTATGACCAGTGGGTATAGTTGATGGGCATGCCGATACTGGCATAAGCATCCATCATTTGTTCGGCCGTGATGATTTCTATCTGGTTGGGGTAAGTGTCCAGCTTGTAATGCTTGGCAACCCGATCGATATTGGCCAGATACTGGTCAAGTAATTCAAAAGTCCAGTCGGGCCCGTCAGACAGGGGATGGCCTTTACGTCGTTTGGTCATTTCACTCCTCCTGATATCTGTCTTCAGTATGCGGCTCATAACCTAAACCGCCGAAATAGAACAAATTTGTGGCAATTCACAGGCCCATGTCTGGAGTATAGTTCAAGTTCTGGTCTGGCAAGGGCATGGCCTTCTCAAGTAACAGACAAATTTTGTTCTGGGCTTTACAGCGGACAGCATGCGAGCCATAACTATGCGTGTCAGTACGAACGAGGAAATGGCATGTCAGACTTATTGAAAGCGGCAGGTGAGTGTACAGAGCACGATAAGCCCTGCTCAGGGATTGAAATGATAGTGTCTCCCAAAGATAAGGATATTGGCGGGTTTTATGTCCGTCGCTGTTTGCCTGTTGCCAAGCTGCGTTCCGTGGGGCCTTGGATTTTCTTTGATCATATGGGGCCGGCTGATTTTAGTGCGGGGGAGGGGATTGATGTACGCCCTCATCCGCACATTAATTTAGCCACTGTTACCTATCTGTTTGAAGGCGAGATATTGCATCGAGACTCGCTTGGTAGTCTGCAGGCCATTAAGCCTGGGGATATCAATCTGATGGTGGCTGGGTCAGGCATAGTGCACTCTGAGCGAGAGCGGCCCGAAGTGCGGGAAACGGCGCACCGCTTGCACGGTTTACAACTTTGGCATGCATTACCCGAAGCGGTTGAGGAGACTAAACCCGCCTTTTACCATTATGGTGTGGAAGCCATTCCCAGTGTGACGATTGACGATGTGCCCATCAGAGTCATGATGGGACGGGCCTATGGCGTAGTCTCTCCGGTGAAAACGTTCAGTGATACCCTGTATCTGGAAGCTTTTCTCAAACCAGGTCAAACCTTAGTGTTGCCCCATACGCCAGAGCGCGCTGTGTATGTTGCGAAAGGGGGCGTGACTATCAATGGTACTGATGTGCCAGAGCACAGCTTGGCGCTGTTGACGCCAGATTGCGAGATCCTTGTCAGTGCAACGGCTGAAACGCGTTTGGCGCTAATAGGTGGTGAACCTTTAGGTGAACGTTTTATGTTCTGGAATTTTGCTTCTAGTCGTAAAGAGCGGATTGAGCAGGCGATGGCGGATTGGAAAGCGCAGCGATTTGCCCAAGTACCGGGCGATGAGGACGAGTTTATTCCTTTGCCTGATTAGTGCTGTCACTGGTGCGAGAGCTGTCAGCTTTGGTAGGATGCGGTGTGGTAGTTTCAGGCTAAAGGAGTGCCGGTGTGTCGCAAAATGCTATCCCATCCCCATTGTTGGTGTTAATCGCATTACTTCAAGGGTTAATGTTACTGGGCCTGCATCAGGCCATGTCATGGCAATTTTGGCCTTATCAAGATCCTGCCTGGCTTTATGCCCTGTACGCTGGGGTGTTGACCGGCCCATTGCTGTTGTTGCTAGGGCTGAGTAACACCAATTTTCGCTTTATGCTGCAAAGTTCCCTGGCCTTTAGTTTGGTTTCCGGCTTGCTGGGTTACTATGTCGGCAGTCAGGCAAGCCCGCCGGATGAGGTTGGTTTAGGTATATTACTGCCGGCACTGATTGTGACGCTGACCATCGCTACCTTTAAAAGCCTGATGTATCTGCAACTTGGCATTCCTAGCCTGAAAACGGCCAATATTAACTATTCTGAGTTGTTCGCTCATTCATGGCGAAACTTTCTGACCATGGGGTTAGCCCTGCTCTTTAGCCTGGGTATCTGGTTGCTGCTAATGCTATGTGCCGCGCTTTTTGATGCCATAGGCCTGAAGTTTTTTGAACAGTTGTTTACCACCAGTTGGTTCTACTATCCTGTGCTGTCAATGGCCATGGGATTGGGGATTGGTCTGTTTCGCCGGCAGTCTGGCATTGTCGACACCATAGTGCATATTCAGCAGTTGCTGGTGAAATGGATGCTGGTGATGTTAGTGCTGGTGTCGGTGTTATTTTTGGCAACCTTGCCTTTTACCGGCTTAGCACCGCTTTGGGAGTCCGGTGGCAGTACCCTGATTTTATGGATGCTGGCGTTACTGTTGTTCTTTGTCAACGCGACTTACCAGCATCAGGCTGACCCACACATTTACCCGCGTTGGCTGCACCGCCTGATTTATCTGAGTTTGTTGTTGATGCCGGTGTATAGCTTGATTAGCGCCTATGGCCTGTACATGCGGGTGGCGCAATATGGCTGGTCGGTATCACGTTGCTGGGCAGTGTTGTTATGGCTACTGCTGAGTCTTTTTGCTCTGGGGTATGCCAGTCAGATCTTGCGGCATAAGGACAATTGGCTGCAGGGGCTGGGCAGAGTCAATATCCCCATGGGACTGACGGTATTACTGGCTATGTTGTTGGTCAATTCACCGCTACTGAATTTTATGCAGATCTCGGCTAATAGCCAGATGGCCAGACTGAGTCAGGACAAACTGGCAGCAGACGAGGTCGACATTCACTATTTTCACTCTCAGCTCGCCGGACCAGGTTATCGTGCCCTACAGAAAATTCGTGCGGACTATGGGCAAACCTACCCTGAGCTGAGTATGCGAATTGACGCGCTCTACCAAAAAAACGAGGAGATGGATCTGGCAGCGTTTCAGGTGCAACTAGCAAAGGTGATAGAAGGGGCTGAAAGCACTTGGCCGGACGGCCTGTTGGCGGCTATTACCCAACACTTGCATGAGCAGCCCTGGCGTTTAGCGCAAAATCAGGGCTATTACCTCAAAGCAGTGGATCTCAATAGCGATGGTCAGCAAGATTTCCTGTTAATGGAGGAAAGCATACACCAGCCTGAGTTCAGTTTGTATTATTTAACGGACGACGGCTGGCAGGTGAAGTCTCTACACCTGCGGATTGCGCCGGATACGGATCTAAAAGCGCTAACCGCGGCGATAAAATCATCTGACTTTGCTGTGGTTTTACCCAAATGGCAGCAGATTCGTGTGAAAGGCTTGACACTTTACACCGAGCCGGAATAAATGCGGTGCCTGGCATCCGGGTATGATTTCCCGTAAGGTCAGGGTTCAGGCTGGAACGGCAAGATAACAATAACGACATAATAAAAGAGGAACGAATGAAGAAAACACTATTGGCATCACTGATTGCTTCAACTTTTGTATTAGCCGCCTGTGGTGATAACAAGGCACCTCAGGTGAGCCAGGCGCCTACTGAGCAGGTGCAAAAGGGTAACGCCGAACTGGGTAGTTTTGGGGTTGACCTGACAGCACGCAATGAAGCGGTAAAACCTGGTGATGATTTCTTTATGTATGCCAGCGGTACCTGGTATGACAACTTTGAAATGCCTGCTGATAAGACGCGTTATGGTGCTTTCAGCGAATTAGCGGATAAGAGCGAAGAGCAGGTTAAACAGATTATTGATGAGTTGGCATCGGCTAAAAACTTAACCGGCGAGAAGAAACTCATTGCTGATTTTTACCATGCCTATATGGATATGGACAGCATCAATGCAAAAGGCCTCAGCCCCATTCAATCCACATTGAATAATATTGCCGCGATTGATTCGGTAAAATCCTTGACTGAGGTATTTGGTAATGCCTGGCTAACGGGCACACGTTCACCTATCTATGCTGGCTTGTGGTACAACCGTTTGGATCCTAACCAATATCAGCTCAGTGTTGGTGTCGGCGGCTTAGGTCTGCCTGATCGTGATTATTACCTGGAAGATACCGAACGCTTTGCTAATATTCGTCAGGCTTACCTGGCACATATCGCGCAGATGCTGAGTTTTGCCAAGGTGGACAATGCCGAGCAAAAAGCCGAGCAAATTCTGGCGCTGGAAACCCGTATTGCTGAAATCCAGTGGCCACGTGAAAAACGTCGTGACCGCGACCTGACATTGAATCAGCTTGAGCGCGATCAGCTATCTGATGCTTATCCTAACTATGACTGGAACAGCTATTTTGCCCCCAGTGGTTTGCAGGTACCTAATCTGAATATCAGTCAGCCAGAGCCGGTAAAAGCAGTGATTGGCATTATTAATGATACTGATTTGGCTGTTTGGAAAGATTACCTGACTTACCATACCATCAGCGGCAACGCTAATTATCTGCCTGAAGAGGTTTATCAGGCGAATTTTGACTTCTTTGGCAAAACCCTGAGTGGTCAGCAGGAGCCTCGTCCGCGTTGGAAGCGCGCAGTGGACGAAATGTCGAGCATCGAATCCCTCGGCTTTGCTATTGGTAAGGTTTATGTGGAGAAGTATTTCCCAGAAAGTTCCAAGCAGCAAATGTCTGAGCTGGTGGAAAATCTGCGTACAGCCCTGGGCGAGCGGATTAAAGGACTGGACTGGATGGGTGAGGAAACCAAAGTTAATGCTCAGGCTAAATTGGAAGCCTTCCGTCCCAAGATTGGTTATCCAGATAAATGGCAGTCATTTGACGGTTTGACCATCAGTGATTCAGATGTGCTGGCCAATGTGCATAACCTGCGTAAGTTCTTTAACGCCCAAGATGTGGAGAAAGAACTGCAGCCTACTGACCGTGAGCGTTGGGGAATGCCGCCGCAGCAGGTAAACGCTTATTACAATAGCTCGTTCAACGAAATCGTATTCCCGGCTGCTATTTTGCAGGCCCCATTCTTTGATCCTAATGCGGATCCTGCGGTTAACTATGGCGCCATTGGTGCGGTTATCGGCCATGAAATGGGCCATGGTTTTGACGACCAGGGGTCTAAATCTGACGCCAAGGGTATTCAGCGTAACTGGTGGACTGACTCGGATCGCGCCGCCTTTGAAGCCAAAGCCGATAGCCTGGCTGCGCAGTACAGTGCTTATGAGCCCATCGAAGGAAACTTTGTTAATGGTCGCAACAGCCTGGGAGAAAACATCGGTGACGTGGGGGGCCTGGCCATGGCTTATCATGCTTACAAACTAAGCTTGAAAGGCAAAGAGGCGCCAGTCATTGATGGTTTAACGGGCGACCAGCGTTTCTTCCTGGCCTGGGCACAGGTGTGGAAAGAGAAGCGTACCGAGCAAAGCATGCTTAATCAGTTGCGCGCCGGTACTCACGCACCGGGTCGTTATCGTGCGTTGGCGCCTCGTAACCATGATGCTTGGTATGAAGCCTTTAATGTACAACCAGGCGATGCATTGTACCTGGCACCAGAAGAGCGTGTGCGAATCTGGTAAACATAGCTCGACCGACACAGCCGCCTGATATCAGGCGGCTTTTTCTTTAAGGGCGGCACGACCGGCCCTGATTTTATTACTTGGACTGAGTTTTTTGGAACTGATATGAGACTTTCCCGATTGCGCCTGCTGGTCATTCCCGCTGTTATCAGTGCACTTTTATCTTGTGCCAATCATCAGCCCGAGCCGCCATTACATTTCACGATATTACACACCAATGATCATCATGGACGCTTCTGGCGCAATGACCAGGGTGAATATGGCATGGCGGCCCGTCAGACCCTGATTGAACAGATTCGTCAGGAAGTGGCTGATGCGGGTGGATCGGTGTTGCTGTTCTCCGGAGGAGATATTAATACCGGTGTGCCCGAGTCAGATATGCAGCAGGCCAAGCCGGACTTTCTTGGTATGCGCTTGTTAGGCTATGACGCTATGGCGCTGGGTAACCACGAATTCGACAATCCATTGGAAGTCATTGAACAGCAGCGTCAGTGGGCGGGGTTTCCTATGCTGTCAGCCAATATTTATGGCCGGAAAACCGGACAGCGTCGTTACCAGGCCTACCAAATGTTTGAGCGGCAAGGGGTACGTATTGCGGTATTCGGCCTGACCACTGAAGATACCGCTAAAATTGGCAATCCTGAATATATTCGGGGGTTGGAGTTTCGCGACCCTAAGGCTGAAGCGGTTAAATTGGTGGCACAGCTTCAGCGCGAGGAGCAGCCTGATTTGATTATTGCCCTGACGCATATGGGCCATTATGACGATGGCCAGCACGCTATCAATGCACCAGGAGATGTATCCCTGGCACGTGCATTGCCAACGGCGAGTGTAGCCATGGTTATTGGCGGTCATTCGCAGGAGCCGCTTTGCATGGAGCAAGAGAACGTTCGACAGGTTGATTATCTGCCAGGCCGTCCTTGTCGACCGGATCGCCAAAACGGTATCTGGATTATGCAAGCCCATGAGTGGGGAAAATACGTCGGACGCGCTGATTTTGTGTTCCAGCAGGGAGAGCTGAAACTGCATGATTACCAGCTGTTGCCGGTAAACCTTAAGGGCACAGATCTGCCCCCAATTTCAGAGCATGCGCAAATGCTGGCGCTACTGACACCCTATCAGGACGTTGGCCGCCAGCAATTGTCTGTGACGCTGGGGGAAACGCGGGGCAGATTGGATGGAGACAGAACACAGGTAAGGTTTGTGCAAACTAATCTTGGACGCTTGATTGGTGCGGCGCAGTTACATAAAGCCGCTGCTGATCTGGCGGTTATCAGTGGGGGCGGGATCCGTGACTCTATTGCGTCCGGACCTATCAGTTACAAGGATATTCTTAAGGTTCAGCCCTTTGGTAATACGCTGACTTATGTGGATATGCGTGGAACGGAACTGTTTGATTACCTGACACAAGTGGCTGCAAAACCTGCAGACACTGGCGCTTATGCACAGTTTTATCGGGTCAGTATGACGTTAAGCGATGGGCAACTTCAGCAAGTATTCATTGGCGGCGAGCCACTGCAAATGGAGCGAGTATATCGTTTGGCTTTAAACAGTTATAACGCCTCTGGCGGGGATGGGTATCCGGTGCTCACGGGCCATCCGGGCTATGTGAATACGGGGTTTGTGGATGCCGATGTGCTACGTGAATTTGTTATCCAGCAGAGTCCCATCGACGCTGATGCCTATCAACCGCGGGATTATTAATTATTGAGGCATTTACATATCCTTAGTTTCTAAATGTAAATGCATGGTTGATTTAGTGTTTGTTAATTGTTCATAATTCTGCATTAACGCCCGGTTTGCATCGGGCTATTTATTGTTTATTACTCAGGGAACAACACCATGGCACTAACGATTAATTTTGAGTTACAGGAACAAGACCTGGATTATTATCGCGATATGATGCAAAAAACGCAGGCAGCGGTCAGAGAACTGGATCGTTCCGACGTTCTGAATGCGGCGCGTAAACTGGCAGGGGAAGTGCAGGACCAAGTGCCAGATTTTGTTGCCAGTCGCTTAAAGCAGTTAGAGCAACTGGTTAACATGGTGGAAGATAATGACTGGGACTTAACGGAAGAGGAGAAAGTAGATGTACTCAGTGCGCTGGCATATTTCTCCCAAGCAGAAGACCTGATTGATGACCGTTTACCGGTGTTAGGCTTTTTGGATGACGCCATTATGATTGAGCTGGTGGCACGCGAGCTGGCAGATGATTTGAAGGCGTATGATGAGTTTTGCGCCTATCGCCGTCAGGAAATTGAACGTCGTGGTGAAGGTGCTCATACCAGCAAAGCTGATTGGCTGGAGGCAAAGCGGCAGGAATTACATTCCTGGATGCGCCGTCGCCGTTCTGAAAAGCGAGCGGGTGGCAGTTCAGCCGGATTCCGTTCATTTTTCTCATTCCGGGGGTGATAGCACTTTTTGAGTGCGCTTGCGTGTTGTAGATTGTTTACTACGACTAACAAAAGCCGATGCTATTAACTCATCTGGTTAATATTGTCGAAAGATGAGGTTGGAAATTGTCCAAGCCCCTCTCATTGCAAACACTGAAGTGAGGGGCTTGTATTTCTGAGTTGGCGTTAATCTATTAACGCTTGTCAGTACCTGTCGCTCCAGTAATGCTGGAGTGAATAGAATGCATGGTATTACGTGCTTGTTCTCTTTCTGCATCAACCTGTGCTTGAGTTCTACACTTTTTATGTTTCAGCATGCTGCCAGTGGTTCTTTCAGCACGGCAAATCAAATCCTCTTTCTCTGCATTCTGATTGGTGGCTGCAGTTTGGCTATCAGCTTTGTTTCCTGCGCAACCCAGCATGGTTAGGGCAACGCCCATAATAAGTAGCAGTTTTTTCATGCGACTAGTTTCCCTGTTTTTTTAAGTGAATGTGTGAAGTCCTTTGGCTTCAGGTACAACGCTACACTAAACAGGTAATGTACAACAAGTAGGCAGATGTAATTAAAATGTTATTGGGGGAGTAAAGTACTCTCTACACCGCCTGTTTTTTAAATAGCTCCCTAAAGACCGGATAAATGTCTTCTACACTGCGAATATGCTTCATGGCAAAGTTGTCGTATAACTCGGCTAGGGCTTCGTATTCGCGCCATAAACTTTGATGCTGACGCTGGGTAATTTCTATGTAAGCGTAGTAACGCACTCTGGGGAGCAAACGCTCTTGTAGTAAACTACCGCATTGCGGAGAGTCATCAGCCCAGTTGTCGCCATCAGACGCCTGTGCGGCGTAAATATTCCATTCCCCTTGCGGGTAGCGAGCCTGGACGATTTCATCCATCAGTTTCAGGGCGCTGGAGACAATAGTGCCACCCGTTTCCTGGGAATAGAAGAACTCCTGTTCATCCACTTCTTTGGCTTGGGTGTGGTGACGAATGTAGACCACCTCGACATTTTTGTAAGTGCGGGTTAAAAACAGATACAACAGAATATAAAAACGCTTGGCCATATCTTTGGTAGCCTGGTCCATTGAACCAGACACATCCATCAGACAAAACATCACGGCCTTGCTGGTAGGCAGCGGACGCTTTTCGAAATTGCGAAAACGCAGGTCAATGGTATCCAGAAATGGAACTCTGGCAATGCGTGACTTGAGCTCTGCGATCTGTTTTTCCAGCCCCATTATCTCCAGTTCATGATCATGCTTGTCATCTTTGAGGGCTTGTAACTGGTCTTCAAGTTCACGCAGTTCCTTGCGTTTTCCGCCGGTTAGGGCGATACGCCTGGCCATGGAGCCGCGTAATGAGCGCACAATATCCAGGTTGCTAGGTACGCCATCGGTTTTAAAACCCGCCCGGTATGTCTTGTATTCGACCAACTTATCCAGTTGATTCTTCTTCAAGTTGGGCAAAGCCAGGTCTTCAAACAGCAAGTCCAGGTATTCGTCTTTGGAGATTTGAAAGACAAACTCGTCTTGTCCTTCGCCACTGTCAGAGGCTTGGCCTTGTCCTGCACCACCACCCTGGCCACCAAGCGGACGCTGGATACGGTCACCCTGAGTAAACTGGTCATTCCCAGGATGAACCATATCCCGCACACCGCCCTTACCGGTATGAAATATGGGTTCTTTGATATCCCGGGTGGGGATATTCACGCTTTCCCCTGTGTCAATGTCAGTAACACTGCGTCTGGATACTGCATCCGACACGGCTTTCTTGATCTGCTGCTTATAGCGGCGGATAAAGCGTTGTCGGTTAACCGTGCTCTTCCCTTTGCTATTCGCTCTGCGGTCAATAAAGTGCGCCATACTACTACCTCGCGCTTCAGGATGATTTACGGACGCGTAGATACCATTCACACAATAGTCTCACCTGTTTTTGGGTATAGCCTTTTTCCGTCATGCGTTTGACGAAATCATCATGCTTCTTCTGATCTTCGGCACTGCTCTTGGCATTAAAGGAAATGACAGGCAACAAATCCTCGGTGTTTGAGAACATCTTTTTCTCGATAACGGTGCGCAGCTTCTCATAGCTAGTCCATGCCGGGTTTTTGCCTTTATTGTTAGCTCTGGCCCGCAGAACAAAGTTGACGATCTCGTTACGAAAATCTTTGGGGTTACTGATGCCAGCGGGCTTTTCTATTTTTTCCAGCTCGGCGTTTAGGGCTTCGCGATCAAACAGCTGACCGGTTTCAGGATCACGGTATTCCTGATCCTGGATCCAAAAGTCTGCATAGGTTACGTAACGGTCAAATAGGTTCTGACCATATTCAGAGTAAGACTCCAGATACGCAGTCTGGATTTCTTTACCAATGAACTCTACGTATTTAGGCACAAGGTATCCTTTGAGGAACTCCTTGTAGCGCTCAGTGGTATCCTGTGGGAATTGTTCCCTCTCCACCTGACGTTCCAACACATAAAAAAGATGTACCGGGTTTGCAGCGACTTCTTGCGGGTCAAAATTGAAGACCTTGGACAAAATCTTAAAGGCAAAACGGGTGGACAAGCCTTCCATACCCTCGTCGACGCCAGCATAGTCCCGATATTCCTGATATGACTTGGCTTTCGGGTCGGTATCTTTGAGGCTTTCGCCGTCATAGACCCGCATTTTTGAGTAAATACTGGAGTTTTCCGGCTCTTTGAGACGAGATAACACACTGAACTGAGACAATATCTCGAGCGTACCCGGAGAGCAGGGGGCACCGGTTAATTCACTGTTTTCAATCAATTTGCGATAGATCTTCTGCTCTTCGCTGATGCGCAGGCAGTAAGGCACTTTAACAATGTATACCCGGTCAAGGAAGGCCTCGTTATTCCGGTTATTGCGAAAACTCATCCATTCGGACTCATTAGAGTGAGCCAGAATAATGCCGTCAAAGGGTAGTGCAGAGAAACCTTCGGTGGGATTGTAATTCCCTTCCTGGGTAGCCGTTAGCAAAGGGTGCAAGACTTTGATGGGCGCCTTGAACATCTCCACAAATTCCATTAAGCCTTGGTTGGCCTTACACAGTGCGCCGGAATAGCTATAGGCATCCGGATCATTTTGGGCAAAGGTTTCCAGCTTGCGGATATCCACTTTACCCACCAGGGAGGAAATATCCTGATTGTTGTCGTCGCCAGGTTCGGTTTTGGCTACGCCAATCTGATCCAGAACCGACGGATGCAATTTCACCACCCTGAATTTTGAGATATCACCATTGTACTCGTGCAGGCGTTTTCTGGCCCAAGGCGACATAATGGTTTTTAAGTAGCGTTTGGGAATGCCGTATTCTTTCTCAAGAATCTCACCGTCTTCATCGGCATTGAAAAGTGCCAGCGGATGATCGTTAACCGGTGAGTCTTTTAGGCAGTAGATGGGGACTTTTTGCATCAGCTCCTTGAGCTTTTCAGCCAAGGACGATTTTCCTCCTCCTACCGGTCCCAGCAAATAAAGGATTTGCTTTTTCTCCTCCAGCCCCTGTGCCGAGTGCTTCAAGTAAGAGACTATCTGTTCGATAGCGTCTTCCATGCCAAAGAAATCCGAAAAAGATGGATAGCGGGCGATAGTGCGGTTAGAGAATATTCGACTTAGTGCGGGATCCTGGGAGGTGTCCAGCATGTCTGGTTCACCAATAGCCAGCAGCAGTCGCTCGGCCGCATTGGCATAAGCGGTTTTGTCCTGTCTGCACAGCTCGAGAAATTCGCTGATACTGTATTCTTCTTCTTTATGAGCTTCATATCGTTGTTGGTAGTGCTCGAAAATACCCATAACCACCTCCGGGATAATCAACTGGAATCACATGATTGATGAAAAGAGAAGGCCTAATGTTTCAGCTTGCCTTTACCTAAAGGTTAGACCCTATTTTTCCGCTCTGTGTTGCAATTTACAGATTTCATTGCAAAAAATGTTTCAGTGTAGGCTGGAACAATTAGTCAACCTTGGTTAGATCAAGTGTCTGAACGCCGCGACGGAAACAATTCCTAACTAAATCAATATGGACTCTATCTCGGCTTTGGTGGGCATCAGCGTAAACGCTGGGTAAACTGCCGGTTTTTAGTTGCCGTGAGAAGCAAGCCGATGCAAAAAGTGTCTTTCCCCCTTATTAAATTCGCCGTGGTGGCCGCTCTACTTGGTCCCTTGGTTGCCTGTCAGCACGGTATAAATGAACAGACTGCGCATCTGCAGTCTGAACAAGCGGTTAATCCCCTGCTTGCTCAATGGAGCGGACCTTATGATGGTTTACCTGCCTTTGAACAGATGTCCCTGTCGCAGGTTAAACCCGCTTTGCAAGCAGGTATGCAGCGTCAACTGACCGAGTTAGATGCCATTGCCACTAACCCAGAACCACCAAGCTTTGAAAACACTATTGTCGCTTATGAGCGCAGTGGTAAAGATTTGGACAGAGTGTTCACCTATTACGGTATTCTTCGTTCTAACTTATCCAGTCCGGAATTTCGTGTTATCCAAAAGGAAATGGCCCCGCAATTGGCGGCATTTAACTCCAGGATTATTCAGAACGACAAATTGTTCGACCGCATTAAGACTGTTTATGAAAGTGACGACCTGAAAACCCTGCGAGCCGATCAACAGCGCCTGGTTTACTTGATTTATGATAGCTTCGCCAGCAATGGTGCGACCTTATCTGGTGAGGAAAAAGCCCGTTACGCGGCGATTAATCTGGAACTGTCCAAGTTACACACCCAGTTTGCCAACAATGTACTGGCCGACGAAGAAAATTATGTACTGTTCTTAGAGCCAGGGCAGTTGGGCGGATTGCCTGAATCTTTGGTAAAAGCGGCTGCACAGGCTGCCAAAGACAGGGGACAGGAAGGTAAGTTTGCTATTACCAATACCCGTTCTTCAATGGACCCCTTCTTGACCTTTTCAACCGAACGTGGGCTTCGCGAGAAGGTCTGGCGTACTTATTACAGCCGCGGTGACAACGGAGATGCCAATGACAACAATGCCATCATTGCCCATATCCTGAAGCTGCGTCATGAGCGGGTGAATCTGCTGGGCTATGACAATTATGCCCAGTGGCGTTTGTCTAACCGTATGGCAAAAAATCCCGAAAATGCCATGAAGCTGATGGAATCTGTGTGGCCGGCCGCCATTGCTCGGGTGGCTGAGGAAGTGGGTGATATGCAAGCCATCGCCGATAATGAAGGGGCCAACATTCGCATTCAGCCCTGGGATTATCGTTTCTATGCTGAAAAAGTGAGAAAGGCCAAGTACGACCTGGACTCCAATGAAGTGAAACAGTACCTACAACTGGATAAGTTGCGTGAAGCGATGTTCTATGTGGCAGGACGGGTATTTAATTTTACTTTCAGCCCAGTGCCGGCGGGTACCGTGCCGGTGTTTCATGCAGATGTGCAGGTTTTTGAAGTCAAAGACAAAGACAGCGGCGAGATCGTTGGCTTGTGGTATCTGGATCCTTTTGCCCGTCAGGGTAAGCGCAGTGGGGCCTGGGCGACTAGCTATCGCAGCTATACCAGTTTTGATGGCGCGAAAGCGGTTCTTTCCTCCAATAATTCAAACTTTGTAAAAGGGGCGCCAGGAGAAGCTGTGCTGATTTCCTGGGATGATGCCACCACGTTTTTCCATGAATTTGGTCACGCCCTGCACGCACTTTCTTCTAAGGTTGCGTATCCCACCCTAAACAGCGGTGTGCGGGACTACACGGAATTTCAATCTCAGTTGCTGGAACGTTGGTTGCTGACAGATGAGGTGATTAACAATTACCTGGTACACCACAAAACCGGTCAGCCGATTCCATCGGAATTAGTGGCCAAAATTAAGCAGGCTGCCACGTTTAATGAGGGCTTTAAAACTACGGAGTATCTGGCTTCAGCCCTTATTGATTTGAAATTACATATGGCGGATCCAGCAAACATAGACGCTGATGCTTTTGAGCGCGATACCTTAGCTGCGCTGGGCATGCCTGAAGAAGTGGTGATGCGTCATCGCACCCCGCAGTTTGGCCATGTGTTCTCTGGTGAAGGTTATTCGGCCGGTTATTATGGTTATATGTGGGCCGAGGTATTAACCTCCGACGCGGCCCAGGCATTTGCCGATGCGCCAGGGGGATTCTATGACCAAGCCATGGCGGATAAGTTGGTTAAGCATCTGTTCTCTGTGCGCAATGCCCAGGATCCTGCAAAGGCATACCGTGATTTTCGTGGTCGCGATGCCAAGGTTGATGCCTTGATGCGGGATCGCGGTTTTGCGGTTGGCAAAAGCGTTAAAATGTAGTGAGCAGGAGATGTAAAAAAGGCCGCTGATGCGGCCTTTTTGTTATTCTGCCAGTGAGGCTTTGGGATTAGGTCCCCATTGGTTTTCTTCGGTCTGGCTGTCCTGAATCAGGAAGAACAGTATTACCAGGAAACCAATCAGTGGAATAATCAGCAACAACGCCCACCAACCACTGCGACCGGTGTCGTGCAGACGGCGTACCATAATGGCAATGCTGGGGATAAAAACGGCCAATGAGTAGATCATGCCAGGGATACCGCCGAGCAGACTTAGCACCAGCGACACGATAAAGTTGATAAGAAACACCATCCAGTACTCTTCGCGTCTGGAACGGGTGGAGAAGGTGAAATAGTCAGTGAAAAACTTCTTATACCACTGCATTTAATTTCCTTATTTAAGGTATTGATTAGAATGAGTTTTATATCAGAAAA
Organism: Bowmanella pacifica; assembly: GCF_014645355.1. Lineage (GTDB taxonomy): Bacteria > Pseudomonadota > Gammaproteobacteria > Enterobacterales > Alteromonadaceae > Bowmanella > Bowmanella pacifica. The sequence goes on from NZ_BMLS01000008.1 coordinate 89,818, forward strand.
GTGCGTGTCGACCACGCGGGATTAGTTATGTTGTTTGATAATAATGTGGCAGCGGACAGACTTGACCCGGGTATTCGGCTGGATAATGAACAATTACTGGTTCAGCAAGCGCTGCAGAGGTTAGCGCGTTGTTTAAAGAATGGCCAGCCATGTCGCGGTCTGTATGTGTGGGGGAAAGTTGGGCGTGGTAAAACCATGCTGATGGATGCCTTTGCTCAGCAATTGCCTACAGCGATGGTAAAGCGTCAACACTTTCACGAATTTATGCGTGATTTGCACAGTACCTTACGAGAGCTGGGAGGCCGGGAAGATCCGCTTATACTGATTGCTCGGCGCGTGGCGGCGGAATGCAAGGTACTGTGTTTTGATGAGTTCTTTGTCTCTGATATTGCTGATGCCATGCTGTTGGGTAGACTACTGCAAGCCTTGTTTACGCAAGGCGTGGTATTGGTCGCAACCAGTAATTGTGAGCCAGCGCAGTTATATATCAATGGGCTGCAAAGAGCCCGTTTCTTGCCGGCTATAGCGGCTATTGAACAGCACTGTCAGGTTATGTACCTAAATGGACAGGTTGACTACCGCTTGCGTGAGCTAACAGCTGTTCCTTGCTACTGGGTGTGCCAGGGGCAGGAGATGTTGGACACTAACCGGCGCTTACTGGCTGAACATCAACTACAAGGGCTGAACACGTTGACCTTGATGGGACGCGAAGTAGAGAGTCTGGGTATTAATGGCACTAGTGTCGCCTTTGACTTTGCTGCGCTTTGCCAAGGGCCGCGAAGCCACCTTGATTATATTGAGCTGTGTGAGCGTTTTGATAACCTGTTGCTGTTGGATGTGCCGCCATTGTCAGCGCAGAGGAACGAACAGATAAAAGCCAGGGGAACGGAAGACAGTGCTCTGGGCTCAGGTGAAACCGGCGAACGTATTGTGAGTTTAGGGGCCCATGACAATGCCACCCGACGTTTTATTGCCTTGGTTGATCAGTGTTACAGCATGGGCGTCAGGCTCTATGTTACCGCATGTTTGCCGTTGGATAGTCTGTATACCGAAGGGGCTCTGCTGTTTGAGTTTGAGCGACTGAAGAGTCGCCTGGCAGAGATGGGCTCGCTGGAATATCAACAAGGACTGATCTAAAACCTGTGGTGTGCGTAAGTTATGTCAAACAAATCAGGACCCACTGGCATGCTGCAATTGCATCATTTGAATAATAGCCGTTCCCAACGCGTTCTTTGGTTGCTGGAGGAATTGCAAATCCCCTATGAGCTCCAAACCTATCAACGTGACGCTAAGACCATGCTAGCGCCCCCGGCGTTGAAGGCGTTACATCCGTTGGGAAAATCCCCCCTTGTTACTGATGATGGGCTGATACTGGCGGAGTCGGGCGCCATTATCCAGTACCTCTGTGAACAGTATGGACCGCAGTGGATCCCCGCCAGAGGCACGGAAGAGTATTGGCATTATCACTATTGGTTGCATTTTGCCGAAGGTAGCCTGATGCCACCTATGTTACTGAAACTAGTGATGGATAAAATTCGTACCAACCCCATGCCGTTTTTTATCCGCCCCATTGCCAGGGGCATTGCTGACAAGGTGATGAAGGCCTTTGTCAGTCCCAATATTCAGAATAATCTGGCTTTTATCGAACAGTCACTGGCGGACAGGCAATGGTTTGCGGGAGACAGGCCCAGCGGTGCAGATATCCAGATGAGTTTTCCTCTGGAAGCTGCCGTAAGCCGGGGACTGGTGCCTGAATCACAGCAGAACATTCGTGCATATGTTAAGCGGATTCAGTCTCGCCCAGCTTATCAGCGGGCTTTGAAAACCGGTCCAGAATACGCATACGCGTTATGAATGCTGACATTTGCTAAGTTGACCTATGGCGGCAACGGCGTCTTCCACCTGACTTGACCAGGGCAAGCCGTAGCTAAGCCGGATGCAATGCCGGTACTTGTCCGAAGGGGCAAACAAAGTGCCGGGCATCAAACTTACCCCCAACGGCAACGCTTGCTGAAACAGCATGTTGCCGTCCAGCTTTTTCGGCAGTTCCAGCCACAAAACCGCGCCACCCGCAGGGTTACTTACTCGGGTCCCGCTGACAAAGTGGCGGGCAATGCACGCCAGCATCCGTTCTTTATTGGTAAATAGCACCTGACGAAGCTGACGCAGATATCTGTCGTATTCGCCGCTGCCAATAAACTCAGACAAGCTCCATTGATTAAGCAAGGAAGATGAGCAGGATAGGGCGCGTTTCAGACTGGCGGCCTGGTTGGCAAGCCCGGGGGCCAATAGCCAACCTACTCTGTGGCTGGGCGCGGCCGTTTTGGAAAACGAACTGCAGGTTAGCACCCAGCCTTGTGTTGCATAACGCTGAGCAGGCAGGCCACGTTTTTCACCAAAATACAGATCGCCGTACACATCATCTTCCACCAAATAAACCCGCCGAGCTTCAAGTAACGCAACCAATTGACGTTTGCTTTCTTCACTGTTCAAGGCACCCATGGGGTTGGTAATACTGGATGACAGCACACAGGCCTTAATAGGATGGCGGTCCAGCGCCTGAATCACATCATCAACGCTGATGCCTTCTTGTGGACAGACCGGGATTTCATAGGCCAGCATACCCAGACTCTCTATTAATTCCAAAATACCGAAATAACAGGGGGACTCAACGGCAATGATATCGCCGGGACTGGCTACTAACTTCAGGGCCAGGGTTAGGGCTTCCTGGGCACCGTTGGTGATAACGATTTGGTCGGGATTAACCTTCATATCCATATCCAGATAACGAAGTGCAAGTTGGCGCTTTAAAGGCTCGAAACCGGCAAAGGGACCATACCCAATGGCCTGCTCACCGGCCATGGACATCACCCGTCGCATGCACCTGGCCAGCGCTTTGTTACTGGGGAGTGCGGCAACCGGATTACATATACCCAAAGGAATAATGCCCGGTACATGAATGGCATTGTAGGCCTGCTCTATCAGTTGTTGTCTGCTGACTGGCAGTGCTTTTGTTGCGAGTTTGGGTTTTCGGGGGACGGCATTGCCGGGCGGATTGACGCGCAGGAAATAGCCGGATTTAGGACGGGACTCCAGCATACCGATGCGCTCTAGCTCTTCATAGGCTTGCTTGACCGTGGGGACACTGATATTCAATGTGGTGGCCAACTGTCTCAGTGACGGAATGCGTTCGCCGGCCTTTAGTGTGCCATTTATTTGCATTTGTCGAATGATGTCTGCCACCTGCCGGTACAGGTAAGTGTGATTGTCGCGGTTGACTAACGGTTGCATAATCTGTGTAGGTCGCTTTTTTACAATCTGTATATGTTAAGTATACAGATAATCTTTATCATAGCCTGCATTGAAATGAATACCCGGACGCGCAATGAAAAACACTCTCCTTTATCTGGTCACCGTGTTGATTTGGGGCTCAACCTGGCTGGCTATTGAGTTTCAGTTGGGAGTCGTGGCACCCGAGGTCTCACTGGTTTATCGCTTTGGTCTTGCTGCGTTGTTAATGTGGGGGTATTGCTGGTATCGAAAACTACCTATGCAGTATGACCTGCGCCAGCATGCCTTCTTTATGCTGTTGGCGCTGTGTAATTTCGGCTTCAATTACTTGGTGTTGTATTGGGCGCAGGCTTATTTGACCTCGGCGTTGGCTTCTATAGCGTTTTCCACTATGTTGTTGATGAATATCGTCAATACCCGATTGTTTTTCGGGCAGCCTATTGCGGGGCGTATATATTGGGGCGCGTTATTAGGTATTGCCGGTATTGTTTTACTGTTCTGGCAGGATTTGCAGCAACTGGACTTGTCCAACAAAGTACTGGTTGGATTACTGATGGCGCTGGCCGGTACCCTGATTGCATCCTTTGGTAATATGGTCAGCGTGCGAAACTCTAAACGTCAGGTGGGAGTATTACAAGGTAATGCATGGGGTATGTTGTACGGCACCCTGGTGTTAGCTGTGGTATCTGTTTTGAGCGGTGCCAGTTTCAGTTTTGACTATCGTGCCCCTTATGTTATTAGCCTGCTATATCTGGCCATTTTCGGCACTGTGGTCGCTTTCGCTTGCTACTTTGTGTTACTTAAAAATATCGGTCCGCAGAAAGCCAGTTACGTGATCGTGCTGTTTCCACTGGTGGCGGTGGCCTTGAGTAGCTGGTTTGAAGATTTCCAGTGGAATGGCTTCACGCTTTGGGGTTTTTTACTCGTGCTGTGTGGTAACGGCCTGGTCTTAACGCCTTATTCTCGGATCCGCAGTTGGTTGGCGACTAACGTATTCGTTGGGCAACGTAAGCTAAACTGAACGAATCACCATTGCTGAATCAGGGCTGAGCTGTTATATCAAATAACCTTGCTGTTGTATTAAAAGCATAGGGAGCAATGACAATGATGTTAAGCAATGAGCAGGGCTTTGCTGACAACAAGGTTGGGTTGGCCGCGCAGCTTCAGCATCTCCATGAGGTTGCCGCGCGCAATTTTAGCTTTTTGAACCGTATTGCCGTGGCTCTGTATGATGACAAAACCGACATGGTACGCACTTTTGCCTACAGTGGTGAGGTATGCGGACTTAACCATTATCAGGCCAAGCTTAGCGAATGTCATTCGTTGCTTGAACTGGCCAGGTCGCAGGGCACGAGAGTAGAGCAGGATCTTAGTGTCTTTGCCGACAGTCAGCATCGCCATGCCTACGAGATCTTCGCTGCCGGTTATCGTTCCAGTTATACCGTGCCGATGATGTGGCAAGGCCAGTTGTTAGGTTTTGTGTTTTTTAATGCAGATCAGACCGATGCGTTCTATCCCCGCTGCTTGTCTGAATTGGACTTAATCGCTCAGTTTTTGACTCTGCTGGTGGCCACCTTACAGTCCCACAGCAGAACCTTACTGGCCACGCTACGTTCTGCCCGGGATATGACCCATTCAAGGGATCCTGAAACCGCCTATCATCTGGAACGTATGTCGCGCTATGCCAGGCTAATAGCGCTGCGTACGGCAAACAAGTTTGGCGTAGATGATACCTTTGTCGAACATGTCTATCTGTTTTCACCCTTACATGATTTGGGCAAAATCAGCATTCCCGACAGGGTATTGCTCAAAACCGGCAAGCTGACAGACGCTGAGTTTCAGATCATGAAAGGCCACACCGAAGCAGGGGCGGAGATGGTGGACAAACTGATGGGAAATTTTGGCCTGAATAACATGCCGCATATTTCTATCCTGCGGAATATCGTCAGGCACCATCATGAAGCGCTAGATGGCAGCGGTTATCCTGATGGCTTACTGGAAGCGCAGATACCGCTGGAAGCCAAAATTGTGGCCGTGGCTGATGTATTTGACGCCTTAACCAGCAAGCGTCCCTATAAAGATGCCTGGGATAATGAACGTGCCTTTACGACGTTGCGTGAACTGGCTGGCAGTAAACTCGACAGTGACTGCGTGGATGCGTTAATCGCACAGCGTCAGGAGGTGGAAGAGATTCAGCGTATCTTTAAAGAAAATCCCTTCGGTTAGTTCACCGAAGGGGCGATAGCTTGCTTGGCGCTATGACGCCTGGGTAACCACAAGGCCAATAGCAATCCCAGGGTAGCCAATAGCCAAGCCCACAAATCACCAAACTTGCCATAAGGTGTTTGACCACTGTAGCGCGGTACATCGCTGACCAATACGCCTTGCTGAAACTGGGGAAGTTCGTCGAGCAGTTGTCCTTGGCTACCAATCACAGCCGTGATGCCATTATTGGTGGCCCGTAGCACGGGGATGCCGAATTCTCTGGCGCGCACCTGAGCAATTTCAAGATGCTGATGTGGACCATGGGAGTGACCAAACCAGGCATCATTACTCACCGTCAGAATGTAATCTGTATGCTGATGGAGGTTGGCGCGAATCTGATTGGGGAAGGCAATTTCAAAACAAATGGCCGGTGCCAGATGTAATCCATTGGCCTGTAGATTAGGTTGCTGAAAGTCACCGCGGCTGAAAGACGACATGGGCAGATCAAACAAGGGAGCGATACCTCGTAACCAATCCTCGAATGGAATAAACTCGCCAATAGGGAGCAGATGGTGTTTGGCATAGCGATTAGCATGTGGATAACGATAATGACCCTCTGCCTGGCCGTCTTGACTGCCTAATACAATTAAATTGTTAAAAGCATCTCGGGTTTCAAAGTTGTAATTAACAATGCCCGTGACTAAGGCCGTTTGATGACCGGCGGCGGTTTCATCCAGTTCTTGTAAATAGCGCAGTGCCAGAGGCTCTAGCTTAGGAATGGCCGCTTCCGGCCAGATAATCAGGTCGGCGTCCCAATGGGTATCTGTCAGATGCCGGTAGAGATTCATGGTTGGCAGATCCTGCTCCGGAACCCAGCGCAGAGACTGTTGGATATTGCCCTGTACCATGGCCAACTTAATTGATTGACCTGTAGCCTTTGTCCATTGCTGCTTGCCCAAAAGGTAACCGCTGATCAGGAGAACAGCGGTAATCACTACAGCGGATTTGAAATGGCGTTTAGGGAGCAACAAGCCCAGGCTGCACGCCAGGGTGACCAGCAGCACACTGACCCCGGTTTCGCCCACCATTGGTAAATAGCCACCAAGGGGCCCATGTAACTGGCTGTAACCCACAGATAACCAGGGAAAACCCGTTAACATCCAGCTTCGGAGCCATTCGCAAAACAGCCAGATAAATCCAATGGCCAATGGCCAATAAGCGGGCCTGATAAAACGCACCAGCAGCGATGACGCCAGGGCAGGATAGAGCGCCAGATAAGCGCAAAGCAGTAACATCAGGCCAATGGAGCCTGCCAGGGGCAGGCCACCAAAATCAGCAATACTGACATGCACCCAGCTTATGCCGGCGCCAAACCAACCTAGGCCAAAGCTCCAGCCACTCACAAATGCATGAGACCGCCCTTTGTTATTCAGCAGCCAGAAAAAGCCAGCTAATAATAACGGAGCGAGGTACCAAGCACCGAATGGTGCGTAAGAGAAGGTTAAACCTGCCCCCAGTAAAAGACTGATAAGGCAGGTTGGTAGCAGCTGTTTAGCTGCCTTGATCTTCGGCATCATCCTTTTTCGGCAGACTCACTTTTAATTGGATCAAACGGCGCTTGTCCGCGTTAGTAACGCGAAATTCAATACCGTCAATCACAACAAATTCATCCCGCATGGGCATATGCCCAAATGCGCGCAGCACGATACCACCAATAGTGTCGGCTTCTTCTTCATCAAAACCGGTATTGAAATAATCGTTAAAGTCCTCCACAGAGGTCAGGGCTTTAACGGAAAATGTGCATTTATTCAGAGGGCGGATATCATCCGTTTCATTCTCTTCAACATCATGCTCATCTTCAATTTCACCGACGATCAGTTCAAGAATATCTTCTATCGTCGCCAGACCCGACACACCGCCGTATTCATCCACCACAATGGCCATGTGATAGCGTTCCTGACGGAACTCACGGAGCAGCACATCTACGCGCTTACTTTCCGGTACGATAATGGCCGGGCGCAGAATGTCTTTGAGTCGGAAATCTTTTTCGGGGTTAAAGCCGTATTCCAGCAGATCTTTAGCCAGCAGGATCCCCTCGATATGATCTTTGTCTTCGTTGATCACGGGGAAGCGCGAGTGGGCGGACTCCAGTACCACCGGCAGGAATTCTGCGACGGTCTGGTCAATGCCGATGGTCACGATTTGGGCTCTGGGGATCATAATGTCCCTGACGCGCATTTCGCTAATTTCCAGCACCCCTTCGATCATGTCGCGGGTGGCGTTGTCTATGACTTCACGTTGCTGGGCTTCGTTGATTACTTCAACCAACTGTTCTCTGTTTTGCGGTTCTCCCGACAGGCTCTGGACTATCTTTTCCAGCCAGCCTTTATTGGAAGAACCGTTGCTAGAGTGGGGACTGTCGTCGCTCATAGGCTCCAATCTTGTATCTCAATGAGGGGGGTATCATTCCCGATCCAAGTAAGGATCGTCAATGGCTAATTTTGCCAGGATGCGGATTTCTAGGTTTTCCATCTCCTCGGCATCGTTGTCATCTATATGGTCAAAGCCCAGTAAATGCAAGGTGCCGTGAACACACATATGTGCCCAATGATGCTGCAGTGGTTTATGCTGTTCGGCCGCTTCATGGGCAACCACCGGCGCACAAATCACCAGATCGCCGAGCAAATCCAACTCCACCCCAGGTGGTGCTTCAAAGGGAAAGGATAAGACATTGGTCGGGTAATCCTTACCACGATACTGATGATTCAACTCGCGGCTTTCTGTCTCATCGACAATACGCACGGTTACCTCCCCTTGGGGAAGTTGTACCTCATCTAATACCGCATCTAACCAGGTTTGAATATCCTGCTGTTGTGGTAGCGCATCAGCCTCACTGGCTAGCTGCAAGTCCAAATTGACGCTCATGAATGTGTATCACCGTTGTTGCGTTCGGCTTTACGCTGCTGCTCCTGGGCAAGTTTGATTTCTTCCTGTTCCCGCTCGTGTTCCTCATAGGCCTGCACGATACGGCTCACCACGGGGTGGCGCACTACATCGGACGCGTCAAAGAAATTAAACGAAATATCATTCACGTCCTTGAGTACCTCGATGGCGTGACGCAGACCGCTACGGGCGCCGCGGGGCAGATCCACCTGGGTGATATCGCCGGTAATCACGGCCTTGGAGTTAAAGCCGATACGGGTCAGGAACATCTTCATCTGTTCCACCGTGGTATTCTGGCTTTCATCCAGAATGATAAAAGAATCATTCAGAGTGCGGCCGCGCATGTAGGCCAGTGGCGCAACTTCAATAACATTGCGCTCAAGCAGCTTTTCAACCTTCTCAAAACCAAGCATTTCGAACAGGGCGTCGTACAGCGGGCGTAGATAAGGGTCAACTTTCTGTGACAGGTCACCGGGCAAAAAGCCCAGTTTTTCACCGGCTTCCACGGCCGGACGAGTCAACAGAATACGGCGGATTTCCTGACGTTCCAGGGCATCCACTGCACTGGCCACGGCCAGATAGGTTTTGCCGGTACCGGCCGGGCCAATGCCAAAACTGATATCGTGATTAACGATATTCTGTACATATTGAGACTGATGGGGATTGCGTGGCTTAATCACGCCACGCTTGGTCTTAATATGTACTTCCTTACCGTATTTACCCGCTTCAGCCTGTTCCAGGCATTTTGCTTCCTGAATCGCCAGGTGGACTTTCTCAGCATCCAAGTCAGGGATCTGGCCTTTTACCGGTTGGGTTTCGATATACAACAATTTTAGCAATTCAGCCGTGGCCATGGTTTGCTGGGCTTTACCCATAACCTTAAACAGATTTTCTCTGTGGCTGATTTCCACACCCAGGCGGCGCTCTATTTGTTTGATATTGTCATCAAAGGGACCACAAAGGCTGGAGAGCCGTTTGTGGTCATTAGGTTCCAGTACAAGTTCGTTACTGACCAGTTGATTGGGCAAAGATCCTCTCCTGCTTATTGCATGCTGATGGGAATATACTGGCCGACGCCCAGGGTATCGGGCTGATTGGCCTGCTTTTGAATGATGCTTTGTGGCGTGACGCTGACGCGCAGGCCCATATCGGTTTCGCGACGTACCACTTCACCGCGCAAGGAGTTGGCAAACACATCGACAATCTTCACATCGACAAATTCACCAATCATGTCATCGCTGCCGACAAAGTTGACCACCCGGTTATTCTCGGTACGACCACACAACTCACCGGCATCTTTTCTGGATGGGCCTTCCACCAAAATACGCTGTTCGCTGCCCACCATTTTGCGGGCGATGTCCATGGCCTGTTGGTTGATACGCTGCTGAAGCAGGTAGAGACGCTGTTTCTTGGTGTCTTCGCTGACATCATCTGGCAAATCGGCCGCTGGCGTGCCTGGACGGGCACTGTAGATAAAGCTGAAACTAAGGTCATAGCCAATGGCCTGAATCAGATCCATAGTGGCCTGGAAGTCCTCGTCGCTTTCACCTGGAAAACCAATGATGAAATCTGACGACATACTCAGGTCTGGGCGAATCTTCTTCAGGCGACGAATTTTGGACTTGTATTCGATGGCAGTGTGGCCACGCTTCATCATGGTCAGAATACGATCTGAACCACTTTGAACCGGCAGGTGTAAATGATCCACCAGTTCCGGAATGTTGGCGTAGGCTTCGATAATGTCGTCGGTAAATTCCACCGGGTGCGAGGTGGTATAGCGGATACGGTCAATGCCATCAATGGCTGCCACTAAATGCAGCAGTTCAGCGAAAGTACAGATACTGCCGTCATGATTCACGCCGCGAAAGGCATTTACGTTCTGGCCCAGCAGGTTTACTTCACGTACCCCTTGCTCGGCAAGTTGGGCTATTTCATAGATAACATCGTCGGCCGGGCGGCTGACTTCTTCGCCACGGGTATAAGGCACCACACAGAAGCTGCAATATTTAGAGCAGCCTTCCATAATAGATACAAAGGCACTGGGACCTTCTGCACGCGGCTCGGGCAGGCGGTCAAACTTCTCGATTTCCGGGAAACTGATATCCACCACCGGCGATTGGGTACCTTTAACCTGATTAATCATTTCCGGCAGGCGGTGTAGGGTTTGTGGGCCGAATACGATATCCACGTAAGGTGCACGTTCACGAATATGATCGCCTTCCTGCGACGCCACACAGCCACCTACACCAATAATCAGCTCTGGGTTTTGCTTCTTTAGGTTTTTCCAACGGCCCAACTGGTGGAAGACCTTTTCCTGAGCCTTTTCACGAATGGAACAGGTGTTGAGCAGAATAACATCGGCCTCTTCAGGATTTTCAGTGGCCTGATAGCCGTGGGTGGAATCCAGTAGATCTGCCATTTTCTCCGAGTCGTACTCGTTCATCTGGCAGCCCCAGGTTTTGATGAATAATTTCTTGCTCATACTGCTTTAAGTAAAACCCTAATAAGTAAAAAAGAAAGGCCAAATGCCTTCCTTTAAAAATTTGGTACGTGATTAACCGCGTATTTTACCGCCACTGGCGCTCAGTTGCCAGCTATACCACTGCCATTTGCCATCCTTGCTTACCATAGCCAACGCTGACGAATGGTGAGATTGGCTGCCCAGACAATTAGCAAGGTACCGGCCAGCAACCCCGCCGACACAGGCTCCTGCCAAAACCAATAGCCCAGAAAGGCGGCAAAGAGCACGCTACTGTAGGTGAGTAAGCCGATTCGTACTGGAGAAGCGAGCTGAAAAGCCTTGGTCATCAGTAGCTGACCTATGGCGGCCATCAGCCCCATTAACAGCAGCCAGGGCCAGGCCGAGTTCGGCATGGGCTGCCAGTTGGCCAGAAAGGGAAAAAAAGACACTATGGTGGCCAGTCCGGTGAAATAAAACACAATGCGCCCGGACGGCTCTGAGCCGCTAAGTTTGCGGATAGTGCATTTGGTAAAGGCGACAAAGGTGGCGCAACATAGCGCTAACAGCACAAAGAGATTCCAGCCACCGGACTCTGGACGAAGAACTAAGGCGCAGCCGATGAACCCCAGACCAATGGCCATCAAGCTCTTTTGACTGATGTGCTCCTTAAGCCAGAAGAATGCAATAATAGGCACGATAAAGGGGGCCACAAGAAGGGCCATCATGGCTTGGGCTAGGGGAAGATTGGCCAGCACATAGAAGAAACAATACATGCCCAGTAACCCGGATGTGGAACGTAACAAATGAAGACCAAAGTGTTGGGTTTTAAGCCCCGAGAGACCGGCTTTAAACAGCCAGGGGAGCAGAAAGAACAGTGCAAACAGGTTGCGAAAAAATACTAACTGCGACTGGTTCAGGCTGTCACTGAGGTGTTTGACCAGTGCACCTACGCCGGCAAATAAGGCTTCGGCCAGAATCAGGCACAGAGCACCGAGCAACATGGGAGAACGCATAGCAGTCCAGAATGGTAAAAACGCGCGCCATTCTAGCAGAGGCGCGCGTGGATGTTACGTGGGGTGCAGAAAAACCTGGTCGTTAGTTAAATATTGTCAGTCGCTTTCTGTATACAGGCTACGTAGCTTCTTCTTGTCTATTTTGCCTGTTGCGGTTAAGGGCAGTGCATCTACAAAGCGCACCGCATCCGGCTTCCACCATTTGGCGACTTTGCCGTCAAACCAGTCCAGCAGGGTTTGTTCGTCAACATTTTGTGGATCTTTAACTACGACCAGCAGCAGCGGTCTCTCATCCCATTGAGGATGAGGCATGGCAATGACCGCGGCGGTGGTGACTTCCTGATGACGGCTGGCAATTTCTTCCAGCGCCAACGAGCTTATCCACTCGCCCCCTGATTTGATCAGATCTTTGGCCCGGTCGGTAATATGCATGTAGCCATCGGGATAAAGACGAGCAATATCACCTGTGCTAAACCAGCCGTCTTCATTAAATGCCTCAGCCCCAGGTTTGCCGATATAGCCACTGACTATCCATGGCCCTCTTATCTGTAGCTCACCACTTTGCTCACCATCGTGAGCCAGCGGCTGGCCTTGATCATCGATAATACGCAGTTCGACACCAAATACCGCCTGACCAGGACTGAGACGGTGTTCGTCTGTTCCCGCGCGATTGACTGTGCCGATGGGGGAGGTTTCAGTCATACCCCAAGCTGGCCGTACCTCACAGCCAAGCGCTTCCAGACCTGCCCGCAAGCTTTCCGTGCAGGCCGCGCCACCGACGATAACCCGCAAGTCGTTGTCTACCGGCGTAGATTGATGATTCACCCAAGCCTGCAATACGGTGGGTACACCTGCTGCCAGGGTAACCTGTTCTTGCGCTATTAGCTTTGCCAGCATAGCGCCGTCCCCCATAAAGCGGCCTGGAAGAACCATCTTGGCACCCACCATGGCACCAGAGTAGGGTAAACCCCAAGCATTAACATGGAACATCGGCACCACAATCAGTGCACTGTCGGTAGCAGATAAACCGGCAGAATCCGGTAAGGCGATGGCCAGGCTGTGCAATACGGTGGAGCGATGGCTATACAGCACTCCCTTGGGGTCCCCGGTGGTTCCCGAGGTATAACAGCAGCCACAAGGTGTGTTTTCATCCAATACCGGCCAATCAAACTGACGAGCATGCCCACTAAGCAAGCTTTCGTAGTCATACCATTGAATGCCATTACCTAGAGCTGCCCAGGCGGGGTCGAGTTGGCTTGCACCTCCCAGAACAATGATGCCTTTTAAGGCGGGGAGCCCACCAAGCAAAGGCGTTATTAAAGGTACAAACATAGGGTCAACAAATAACCATTGAGAGTTTGCATCTTTAAGGATGTAGGCCAGTTGTTCACTAAATAAACGGGGGTTGACGGTATGGCAGATGGCACCGAGTCCGGGCACGGCAAAGTAGATTTCCAGGTGGCGTTGATCGTTCCATGCCAGGGTTGACAGACAATCTCCAACCTGAACCCCAAGGCCTTTCAGGGCGTTGGCTAGCTGTGCGACCCTGTCCGTTACATTCTCGTAACTGGTGTGATGGATTGTTCCGTCAGCGCCGACACTGACGACTTGTTGTCCGGCATGCACACGACGCATATGAAGCAGGATATCACTGACATTCAACGGCTTGTTGGGGACCAGGTTCAGCATAGGGTTCTCCTTTTTATACTTCTTTTATTTTTTATTTGAACTGGCTTATTGCGCGCAGCATCGAGGATGCGCTGATATCCATAGTAACGGGTTATGGTTGGAAATCTACTCTGGTCCGAATACAGCAGGTGTCTGTTTTTCCAGGCAAGACTGTGAATAGATCCTTTGCTGAGGGGAAGTGAAAAAAAAGAATGCCGCTAAGTTGTGTTCAAACAACGTCAGCGGCAGGGGGGAGATATGCGTTAAAGCTGTTCGGGCATGACTTTGGGTTGTGTCGTCTTACCCGCCTGAGGGGGATTGGCTGCGATTAACTGATCAGCCATGGCGCCAAGCACCTGGCTTTGAATATCGTCTTCTAGCTCGTTTGCAATATCCTGTTTAACCACCTGATATTGGTACTCCATATAGCTCAGGGTTTTGTTCAACTTGTAGGTGAACACATAACGAAGGGTATCGTTATCCTGATTTAAGGCGGCGTGGCTGCTGAGACTGACAAGCAAGCCGAAAGTGGCAACTAAGGCTGAAGGTTTCATGATTGTCTCCGGTAGTAGCATAGGCGCTTGTTATATATGTAGCTGTAGGTGGCCAAAAAGTTGTACTGAGGATGTAATAAAATTTGTCTATTGGCGCATTTTGCCTTGAGTTGTTACAAGTCAAAGAAAAACCGCAGATGGTCGACGAAATCGGTGTCTTTGTCGTGCTATGCTTGCCGGCAAATGGAGTCAGGTGTCTGAGCGCATGCAGAAATTCGATATAGTGGTAGTCGGCGGTAATATGGTGGGTGCATCTGCCGCATTGGGACTTGCTCATCAGGGGTATCGGGTGGCAGTGATAGAGCCAGCCATGCCAACCCCATTCGACGCTATGCAGCCACCAGATGTCAGAGTATCCGCTATTAGTTTGGCATCTGAGCAACTGCTTGAAGCACTCGGAGCCTGGTCGTTTATTAAAGAGATGCGGCATTGTTGTTATCGGCGTTTATCGGTTTGGGAAGAGCAGGGGCGTACCGATTTCTCCAGTGATGAACTGGACTGTGAGCACTTGGGACACATCATTGAAAACCGCATCGTGCAGTTGGGACTGCATCAAGCGCTGGCGGCGTATCCGGTAAGCTGGTTTAGTGCTGGAATAAAAGGACTCCAGCAAACCCATGAGATGGCGGTGGCTGAACTTGATGATGGCACCAGGCTGCAGGCTGAATTAATCATCGGCGCAGATGGTGCCGCTTCACGGGTTCGGCAATTATCGGGTATTGCTACCCATGGTTGGCAGTATGCACAGCAAGCCTTGGCTATCTCGATAAAAACCGAGCAGGCGCAGCAAGATATTACCTGGCAGCGTTTTAGACCCAGCGGCCCACTGGCCTTTTTACCTTTGTATCAAGGTTATGCTTCGTTGGTCTGGTATAACAGTGCTGCTGAGATACAGCGATTAAAAGCCCTGAGCTTTGAGGCGCTAAAGTACGAGGTGCAGGCCGTATTCCCTGAGGAGTTAATCAATTTTGATATTCTGGAAACTGCCAGCTTCCCGCTGACCCGGATGCACGCTAATAACTATGTTCATCAGCGCGTGGTGTTACTGGGAGACGCGGCCCATACCATTAATCCGTTGGCGGGGCAGGGCGTTAACTTGGGTTTTAAAGACGTTGCATGCTTGTTGGAGCTGTTAGCGGAACATACCTGGCTTGCAGATAAACATCAGTTGGATACAAAGTTACAACAGTATCAGCGCAAACGATACAAAGACAATCTGCTAATGATGTCCACCATGGATATGTTGTATGCCGCCTTCAGCAACAATATTGCGCCATTGAAGGCCTTACGCAATCTGGGCTTGGGGTTAGCGCAGCGAGCGGGACCGGTAAAAAGACAGGTGACTCGTTACGCGATGGGGCTGTGACTGACCTGCTATTTTAGCTTTACTCTGTTGCAATTCAGTGGTTTAAAGAGTTCAAAATCTCACAACTGGCGTTATTGTCAGGGATATTCCTGTCCTGCTCGCAATTTGATGGAACACAAATCGATATGTCGGTAAACAATACGGAAGAGTTTTATCAGCAGTTAGGTCGCAGTCTTTCTGATACGGTTGCCTATATCAGGCAGCATCCTGCGTTAGTTCTGTCGGTGTTGTATCTGTTGGCCAGCACTTGTGGCCTTATGTATATTCATGCCTTGTTAGCTCAGTTCGAGATTGATGGGCTTCAACATATCGAGCTGGCAGACTTCTTTTTAGCCGTGATTGCTAAACCCACCCCATTGGTAGCCTGGCTGGGGATTAGCCTGTTGGTTTATGGCTTCTACTTGCTGGATAAACGTATGCGGGGCCGATGGAGCTGGTATTGCCGTTTTTCTGATCTTTCCAGTAAGCCGTTTTTCAAATTCAATCCGCTATTGGTTTTTGTACTGATGTTTGGCTTCTTTCTTTATTGGTATGCGATGATCGTAGCCCAGAGTGACAGCACCAGTATAAAAGAGGGCAAAGGACCAGGCTTTAAAGTCTTTACCCAATATCCCATAGGCTACCCAAAGGAAATGCCGGCCCGCCCTATCCTGAATGATGTGCAGATTATCGTCTCGACCAGCCGCTATTTATGGCTGTTTGATAAAAACAATCAGCAGGTGCTGATGCTGCCACATGCCAATGTGGCCAGCATCATTCCATTAGCCGATGAATCTGCAACCACGTTAGCCGGGCCAGATACAACCCAGTGAGGTTAGCTGCGCCACTGCTGGGTATTGCCCTGTATTTCGCAGTTGCCGTCGCGGTACTCGGGGGTCTTACCGGCTTGTCGCTGCGCCAGGTAATCCCGGCTGACATTGACTATGGTGGGGGTCAGCCAAACGATGGCGATGATATTAATCACCGTCATTAAACCCAGCGCCATATCGGCCATGGCCCATACCTGGGGCAAGGAGGCCATGGAGCCCCATAAAATCATGGCCAGGTAACCGCTGGTGTAGATACTGCGTCCGGCACGGTTATCCAGTTTAAACATATGTAGGTTACTCTCGCCATAAGCGTAGTTCGCCACTACAGAGGTAAAGGCGAACAGACTAATGGCCGCTGCCACAAAGTCATTGCCGCCGCCCCCTAAGTGAAAGGCCATGGCATCCTGCGTCAGGCGAATACCTTCCATTTGCTCACCTTGAGAGCCACCTGCCAGCAAAATAATCATAGCGGTACAGGTACAGAGCACCATGGTATCTAAAAACACCCCCAGCATTTGTACATAGCCCTGACTGGCTGGGTGGTTAGGATTAGGGGTAGCACTGGCGGCAGCATGAGGCACGCTGCCAGAGCCGGCTTCATTCGAATACAAGCCTCGTTGAATACCATGTTTAAGTGCCGCACCAAAAGCACCGCCGGCAGCTTCCTGCAGGCCAAAGGCTGAACTGATAATGTTGTAGAGTAAGGCGGGGACTTGCTCAATATTGAGCAGGGTGATTCCAATTGCCACTAAAACATAGCTGATACCCATAAAGGGGATCATCCATTCAGAGAAACGGGCGATGCCCCGTAATCCACCGATAACGATGACACCGGCCAGCATTATGATAACAACGCCAGCATGTAAGGTGGGAATGCCATAGGCGTGGTTTAACGCATCGGTAATGGAATTAGCTTGCACGGCACTGAAGATAAAACCGTAACCTAAAAAAAGGCACAAAGAAAAAGCGATGGCCAGCCAACGTTTGTTTAGCCCCTGCTGAATATAATAGGCTGGGCCACCCCGGTATTCGCCGTTACCATCTTTAACTTTATACAACTGGCCTAACAGGCTTTCGGCAAAGCCGGTGGCCATGCCTAAAAAGGCAATTACCCACATCCAGAACACCGCACCGGCTCCTCCTAGTGAGATAGCGACAGCTACCCCAGCCAAGTTACCTGTGCCAACCCGGGCAGATAAGCTGGTGCACAATGCCTGAAAAGAACTGATACCGGCTTTATCGTGTCGACCACTGCCTTTAAGCAGGCTGAACATATGACGAAACTGGAATATCTGCACGCCACCCAAACGAACACTAAACCAAATGCCAGCGAGGATTAGCATGGCGATAAGTAGCCAGCCCCAAAGTACGCCGTTGACGGCGGAAACGATGTCGTGGATCACTGTTGCTCTTTATTCTTATTGGACTTCTGGACGCCTATACTGGCGTTATTGTGATGTTCTGTCCAGCCGCAGAGGTGTGATAGGGGAGATAAAAAGCAAAAAGCCGGTCAGAGACCGGCTTTTCTTAATATGGCTGGGGTAGCTGGATTTGAACCAACGCATGGCGGGATCAAAACCCGCTGCCTTACCGCTTGGCGATACCCCAAAAGGGTCAAAACAATACCGAAGAGAATTGGCTGGGGTAGCTGGATTTGAACCAACGCATGGCGGGATCAAAACCCGCTGCCTTACCGCTTGGCGATACCCCAACATGGTGCGGAAGGAGAGACTCGAACTCTCACGCCGTGAAGCACTGGAACCTAAATCCAGCGTGTCTACCAATTTCACCACTTCCGCATTGATGGTGGCTACGGCGGGATTCGAACCTGCGACCCCAGCATTATGAGTGCTGTGCTCTAACCAGCTGAGCTACGTAGCCATCTTCGGTACTCGTCTTGAGTGGCGCGTATTATGCTGATCCTCCCTATAAGCGTCAACCCCTTTTTTGACAGCTTTGTGTCGAATGCTCAGTATCTGTTCAGATTGACGTGAAATTACCGCATAACGATGAAATTATCAGCTAAATCAACAAGGTTTTATGTAATTACGCGATGTAATTGGTGTTGTTAGCAGGCTAACTTTCCGTTCTTCGGGAAAATATATTTATCTTGTAGATAGAAAAAAGTGCTGCCTGGGAGGTGAATGACGGTGTGATTGGTAAATTTTGACTATGGTGTGTGAGCAGGTCGTTGGCCAGGTTTCCTGGCGGTTGAATCGTGGACAATAAAAAGCCCGGTTAAACCGGGCTCTTTTACGTTAAACGTTGAAGCGGAAGTGGATAACATCGCCGTCTTTTACGATGTAGTCTTTTCCTTCCAAGCGCCACTTGCCAGCATCTTTAGCGCCGGCTTCCCCTTTGAATTCGACGAAGTGCTCAAAGCCGACGACTTCGGCACGAATAAAGCCTTTTTCAAAGTCGGTATGAATTTTACCGGCCGCTTGTGGTGCCGTAGAACCGATGGGAAAAGTCCAGGCACGTACTTCTTTGACACCGGCAGTAAAGTAAGTGTTCAGGCTGAGCAAGCTGTAGCCGGCGCGAATTACCCGGTTAAGTCCCGGCTCTTCCAGACCCATATCCGCCATAAACTCGGCGCGCTCATCGTCATCAAGTTCAGCGATTTCGGACTCAATGGCCGCACAGACGGCAACCACCACGGCGTTCTCTGCCGCTGCAATCTCACGTACTTTATCCAGGTAAGGATTGTTCTCAAAACCGTCTTCATTGACGTTGGCAATGTACATGGTGGGCTTGAGTGTCAGGAAATTCATATAGGCAATTGCAGCCAGTTCTTCCTTTTCCAACGTCACCATGCGCAGCATTTTGCCTTCATCCAGATGTGGTTTGATCTTCTCAAGTACCTGCATCTCGTATTTGGCGTCTTTGTCACCGCCCTTTGCTCGCTTGCCTACGCGCAACAAGGCTTTCTCACAGGTTTCCAGATCCGACAGGGCCAGTTCGGTATTGATCACATCAATATCACCGGCCGGATCAACTTTTCCTGCCACGTGCACGATATTGTCATTGTCAAAGCAGCGTACTACATGGCCGATAGCATCGGTTTCGCGGATATTGGCCAGGAATTTGTTACCCAGGCCTTCGCCTTTAGACGCACCTTCTACCAAACCGGCGATATCAACGAATTCCATGGTCGTTGG
Organism: Bowmanella pacifica; assembly: GCF_014645355.1. GTDB lineage: Bacteria > Pseudomonadota > Gammaproteobacteria > Enterobacterales > Alteromonadaceae > Bowmanella > Bowmanella pacifica. The sequence continues at coordinate 109,286 of NZ_BMLS01000008.1, forward strand.
GATCACCCGTTGTGGGTTTACAATTTTGGCCAGGTCATCCAAGCGGGTATCTGGTACAGGTACCACCCCGGTATTGGGTTCGATGGTACAAAACGGGAAGTTGGCTGCTTCTATACCGGCTTTGGTCAGCGCGTTGAACAGCGTGGATTTACCTACGTTGGGTAAGCCAACGATGCCACATTTAAAACCCATGGTGATTCCTCAAGTTATTCCGCTTTAAACGAGTGCAGGCGATTCATGGCCTTGGTCATCCCGTCTTTTAATAGTATTTCCGTGCAGCGTACGGCTTCGTCGATAGCAGCGTCCATAAGTTGCTGCTCTTCTGCTCGTGCTTTACCCAGCACGTGCCCAGTGACTCTGCTCTTATCACCAGGGTGACCGATGCCGATACGTAGCCGGTGAAAATCTTTATTGTTGCCCAGTTTAGCGACGATATCCCGAATGCCATTTTGACTTGAACTACCACCGGTTTTCAGTTTGACAATACCTGGAGGCAGATCCAACTCGTCAAACGCAACCAATAAATTGGTGGGGTGAATACGGTAGAAATTCGTCATGGCACCCACAGCCTGACCGCTGCGGTTCATAAATGTCATGGGAATAAGCAGGCGCACGTCGTGACCGGCAATAGTGCCGCGTCCGGTAAGGCCAGAAAATTTATTTTCCAGACTTAGGGAGATGCCATACTGGCGGGCGAGGGCAGTAACAAACCAGGCACCTGCGTTGTGCCTGGTTTTTTCGTATTCGGGGCCTGGATTACCCAGGCCCACAATCAGCTGGATATCAGCCAAGAGGATTACTCCTCAGACGCGGCTTCGTCCTCGCCTTCGGCGGCGGCAGCACCACCTTTAGCAGCCTTGACGGTCACAACGGCTTGGTCGTGATCAGCGCCTTTGGCCAGCTCTACCAGGGTAACACCCTTAGGCAGTTTCAGGTCAGACAAGTGCAAGGTTTGACCCAGCTCAACTGCAGTCAAATCTACCTCGATGAACTCAGGCAGGTTGGCTGGCAGGCAGCTGATAGCTACGTCAGCAACGTGGTGCTCAGCGTGACCACCTTGGGTCTTGATAGCTGGTGCAGTGTCTTCGTTGATGAAGTGCAAAGGTACGTTGGTGGTCAGTGCTTGCTTAGCGTCAACGCGCAAAAAGTCGATATGGGTGACTTTAGGCTTGAAAGGGTGACGTTGCATGTCTTTAACCAGCGCTTCTACTTTCTTACCAGCAATGTTCAGAGTCAGAACGTGGCTGTAAAACGCTTCGAATTCTTGCGCTTGCAGTACTTTGTTGTGCTCGAGAGTCAAAGAAACAGGCTCTTCACCGGCACCGTACAGGATTGCAGGTACTTTATCTTCACGACGCAGGCGGCGGCTCGCACCTTTCCCCAGGTCTGTGCGGACTTCTGCATCCAGATTAAAAATCGCTTCAGACATAATTTACTCCAAATATTAAGTAGGTGGGATTTCGCGACCAAAATTCCACATGAATTATCCACCCTTTGAAAAAGGGCGGCGAATTCTAACACCGGGGGCGGGGGGACACAAGACGTTAGCGAGCCTGGCTGTTTGCCAGGAGATAAGGGCTAGCTTTACCTCTCATTGCCTTTTTCGCTGACCTGGCTGTCATCAATAACCTTAATAGACAAGATTTTGATGGGGGTACCGTATTGTTGAATGGTCATAAGATCGGGGATGGTTTGGGCTTCTACCGTTACAATCAGTCCATCGCGGCGATATTCTTTGTCCAGACCCATAGGGTGGTATTTCTCACCGTTATGCGCGTCAATGGCATAAAAGCCGCCTTCAAAACTTTTGAACTTTACTGTGCCCTTAAAGATCAGATTAGCGGTTTTGTCTGAGCTCGATGTCATGGCAGGCTCCTGCTGAAGGGGCGCTTGGGGAGTGGTGTCTTGTGTTTCAGTCTGGCAGCCTGCCAACAGGCCGGTCAGCAGCAATCCGGTGATTAATCGCATAAGCTTCCTTGATATCGGACTAAGTTTAGTCACCAAGGTAGGGCTGAAACTTGTTCGAATCAAGCAATGGATGTGATGCCGTGGTATGAAAGGTAGCTATATTTTGAAAAATGGGCATAAAAAAGCCGCACTAGCATGTGCGGCTTTCGGCAAGGCATCTCTATCAGTACTCGAACATAGCTGAGATAGATTCTTCGTTACTGACACGGCGAATGGCTTCGGCCAGCATATTGGACAAACTCAGTTGTTTAACCTTATCCAGCGCCTTGATCTCCGCAGTTAGCGGGATGCTGTCGGTAACCACGATTTCGTCGATCACAGACTCTTTAAGATTTTGTGCTGCATTACCAGAGAAAATGGCATGGGTGGCATAAGCAAACACGCGCTTGGCGCCATGCTCTTTTAATGCCAGTGCGGCTTTACACAAGGTGCCGCCGGTATCAATCATGTCGTCCACAATGATACAGTCGCGATCCTGAACATCACCGATAATATGCATCACCTGAGACACGTTTGCCTTTGGGCGACGCTTGTCGATAATGGCCAGGTCAATATCATTCATTACCTTCGCCAGGGCTCGGGCTCGAACGACACCGCCAATATCGGGAGACACCACCACCGGGTTGTCAAACTGACGCTGACGCATATCTTCTAAAAGAATGGGGGTACCAAAGGCGTTGTCCACGGGAACATCAAAGAACCCCTGAATCTGCTCTGCGTGCAAGTCAACGGTCAGCACACGGTCAACCCCAACGTTAGACAAGAAATCCGCAACCACTTTGGCAGTTATCGGCACGCGCGCACTGCGAACGCGACGATCCTGACGGGCATAACCGAAATAGGGCAATACCGCAGTGATACGACCGGCGGATGCGCGACGCAGGGCGTCGATCATCACGATAAGCTCCATCAGGTTGTCATTGGTTGGAGCACAGGTCGACTGGATAATAAAGACATCAGAGCCGCGCACATTTTCGTGAATTTCGACGCTGATTTCGCCGTCGCTGAATCGTCCTACACTGGCATGGCCCAGTTTGGTGTAGAGTCGATCGGCGACTTTCTGGGCGAGTTCTGGAATGGCGTTTCCAGCAAATAGCTTCATATCCGGCACAGTAGGATCCTCAGTAGGCTATTGATTACAGGTTAAAAAAAATGGGGTCAGGGTAAAATTCACGCATTCACAGGTGTTTATTGAAAATCCCGGCTGTGTAATTTTACCCTGACCCCATTCTTCTTTATGGCAATAGGAACGTTTACTTAGTCTAGTCCGTTTTGCATTGCTCAAGTTGACTGTGCAGAGGGGAAATATTGACCCCTTGAGCGACAAACCCCATAAATTCATCAGGCATAGCTTCTAGTACTTTCACAGCCTGCGATTGGTCTGCAAAAACGGCAAAGACACAGGAACCCGTGCCCGTCATTCTCGACGGCGCGTATTCTAACAACCAGTGTAATAGCTTTGCAACTTTCGGATGGTATCGACAGACCAGTTCCTGACAGTCGTTGCTTGTGCTATCGAAATGGTAGTCTTGCCAGTGCATTACCGGGGTTTGTCTGGGGAGTTCTGGGTGACGAAAAATGTCCGCGGTAGCAATATGTACCCCGGGGCTGGCGACTAAAAACCAGTGCTGTGGTTGTGGGGCGTCTACAAATTGTTCGCCCACACCGCTGGCAAAGGTAGTGCGGCCATGGACAAAAACCGGAACGTCCGCGCCCAGTTGCAGACCAAGTTTTTCTAGGCTTTCCAGAGCGAGATTACATTGCCAAAGATGATTCAGAACCACCAAGGTGGTGGCAGCATTGGAAGAACCGCCGCCAATGCCTCCACCCATAGGCAACTGTTTGTCCAGCCAGATTTTACATCCCGCATGGGGCGACGCAAATGGTTGGAGTATCTTGGCCGCTTTGACAATCAGATTGTCTTCGTCAGCGACCCCTTGCAATGGTGTCATTAACTGAATTTTGCCATTCTCGGTCGGCTCAAAGGCCAACCTGTCGCCGTGATCCAGTAACTGAAATAAGCTTTGTAGATTGTGATAACCGTCTGGTCGTTTGCCGGTGATATGCAAAAACAGATTGAGCTTGGCCACGGATGGCCACCAGGTTAGTTCACTTGCCATTTATCTACTCGAATTTTTATCTGGTCGCTGGGGGTTTTAAGTTCCAGTTGGTAGGGCAGAATATAGTGCGCCGTTTGACGGTAATCACTGAGATTGACCTGCCAACCTTGTGGGGTACGGATTTGCTGCAGTAGCCCGTTATCTGAAAATATTGCCTGGTTGTCGGGGAGTACTTGTCCTTTTAGCCAGGCCGGAATCTGTTCCACCGGGATTGCCCATCCTGTGAGTTCATAGAGCAGAGCACTGGCATCATGATGCTGGTAAGTGCGGTCTTCATATTCCAGACTAATCAGTTGATGGGATTTTTGCAGTGTCAGAATACGGGTGCCAATAAAACTGCTCAGGCCCAGCGAATAATCGCCATCTTGTTGTTGCCAGTTGAGTGTAGCGCTGAAACGTTCCTTTTCGCCTTTGTAGGCCAATTTTCCATTAATGCGCCAATCCTGAAGTTGTGCTAACTGCTGTTGATGTTGACGGGCATTAACCGAATAGTCTACCACCGGGCGGGTGGCACAGGCGTTCAGCAAAGCAACGATCAACAGGCAGCCCAACAGGCGCAGACGGTTGAAAGGCATGATATCAATCCAAGACTTGAGTGGCGGCTATGGGAACACAGAATGGCGGATGCTTTCAATAGGTTTGGCTTTTGCGTACAATGCGACGCCGTAATCCTTGGCATATCTCAAAGTACTCGACAACTACATGGCCTTACTCGCACTCGGTATCAATCACAACACGGCTCCTGTGGATGTCCGAGAGAAAGTGGCATTTTCAGCCGATGCTCAGCTTGACGCCTTGCTGTCATTGCGAAGTGAACTGGGCAGTCAGGAATCTGTGATACTTTCCACCTGCAATCGCACTGAAATCTATACCCAGTCAGAGAATCTATCTCATCCTGCCCTGGTGGCGTGGTTGGCGCAGTTCCACAGTGTGGAACAACAAACCCTGCAGTCCAATAGTTACATCTATGAAGAACAAGAGGCTATTCGACATTTAATGCGGGTTGCCAGTGGCCTGGACTCTCTGGTTTTGGGCGAGCCACAGATACTGGGGCAGGTCAAACAAGCCTTTGTCTGTGCCAAAGACAGCGGCATGGTAGGAAGCCGTTTCGACAGGTTATTTCAACAAACCTTTGCGGTGGCTAAAAAAGTTCGTTCGGATACGGATATAGGTGCCAATGCGGTATCTGTGGCTTATGCATCCGTGCAATTGGCTAAACATATCTTTTCCTCGCTGGATAAAATTAAGGTTTTGTTGATTGGCGCCGGCGAAACCATTGAACTGGTTGCTCGTCATTTAAGTGAGCAAAAAGTGCATAGCATGATGGTCGCCAACCGCACCTTAGCCCGGGCGCAAGAATTGGCGACACCGCTTGGGGCAAAAGTACTGACCCTGGCACAGATATCAGAACACCTTGCCGATGCGGACATGGTCATCAGCTCCACCGCCAGTCAACTGCCTATTCTTGGCAAAGGTGTGGTTGAGCGGGCATTGAAAAATCGTCGTCATCAGCCCATGTTTCTGGTGGATTTAGCGGTGCCCAGAGATATCGAAGCCGAGGTGGCTGAACTGGACGACGCTTACCTTTATACCGTGGATGATTTGCAGCAAATTGTGCAGCAGAATCTGGCTTCCCGTCAGAGTGCGGCCGAAAAAGCTGAATCCATGATCGACATTGCGGTTCGTGAATTTGTCCAGTGGCATGATGCTCAGGCATCGATGGATTTGGTAAGGGACTACCGGGCGCAAAGCGAGGCAAATAAGCAAAAGCTACAAGAGCGGGCGCTAAAGCAACTGGCAGATGGCAAGAATCCGGAGGAGGTTATTGTTGAGCTGGCTAATAAGCTGACTAACAGCCTCATTCATGCGCCTACTCAAGCCATTAAAGAGGCCGCTCTCAGTCAGGACAATAACAGCCTCAGCCTATTGCAACGGGCCTTGGGATTGGAAAAGATCTAGGAAAATTAAGATATTATGAAACCATCCGTATTAGCTAAACTTGAATCCCTGATGGAGCGTTTTGAAGAAGTCCAAGCGCTGCTGGGGGAAGCCAGCATCATTTCCAATCAAGAAAAGTTTCGTAGTTTGTCCAAAGAATATGCGCAGTTGGAAGAGTTGGTAAAGTGCTTCCGCGCGTATCGTCAGGCACAGGATGATCTGCAAAGTGCCCAGGAAATGCTCAAAGAAGACGATGCAGAGATGCGTGAGATGGCCGAGGAAGAAATAAAATCGGCTAAGCAAAGTCTGGTCAGCCTGGAAAGCGAATTACAGGTGCTGCTGTTACCTAAAGACCCCAATGATGACCGTAACTGCTTCTTAGAAATTCGAGCCGGTGCAGGTGGCGATGAAGCCGCGATTTTTGCCGGCGATCTATTCCGTATGTACAGCCGTTATGCTGAGGCTCGTCGCTGGCGGGTAGAAGTCGTCAGTGCCAACGAGGGGGAGCATGGCGGTTTTAAAGAAGTGATCGCCAATGTGATAGGTGATGGTGCATACGGTATCCTTAAGTTCGAATCTGGTGGTCACCGTGTACAGCGGGTGCCGGAAACCGAGTCGCAGGGGCGGATTCACACCTCGGCTTGCACTGTGGCGGTATTACCTGAGTTGCCCGAGTCGGAAGCCATTACCATAAACCCTGCTGAGCTGAAGGTTGATACCTTCAGAGCCAGCGGAGCAGGTGGCCAGCACGTTAACAAGACGGATTCGGCTATTCGGATCACTCACTTGCCGACGGGATTGGTGGTGGAGTGTCAGGATGAACGCTCTCAGCACAAGAACCGCGCTAAGGCGATGTCGGTATTACAAGCCAGGTTAAATCAGATGGAGCAGGATAAGCGGGCTTCAGAAGAAGCCAGTACCCGTCGTAATCTGGTTGGTAGCGGCGATCGCTCCGAACGTATTCGAACCTATAATTTCCCACAGGGCAGGGTGACAGACCATCGTATCAACCTGACCTTGTATAAGCTTGATGAGATTGTGGAAGGCGACCTGGATGGCATTTTAGCGCCTATTCGTCAGGAGCATCAGGCCGACTTGTTGGCATCTTTGTCTGATGAAGCCTGATACGCCCACCATTGAGGATGCGTTAAATTGGGCAAAACCCCGGTTGGTCGATTCCGACTCCGCCAATCTGGATGCCCGGGTATTACTTTGTCATTGCTTACAAGTACCAGCTGTATATCTGCATACCTGGCCTGAAAAGCCCTTGGACCCACAGACCTGGCTGCAGTATCAACAACTTATTCTTCAGCGTGAGGAAGGGGTGCCAGTGGCACATCTGACGGGGACCCGGGACTTTTGGACCTTAATCCTCGCTGTAAATGCACATACTCTTATCCCTCGCCCTGAAACGGAACTTTTGGTCGAAACGGCATTGTCCTTGTTTGACGAGAGCCCCATCACTGCATTGGATCTTGGTACTGGAACTGGGGCTATTGCACTGGCGCTTGCCAGTGAAAGACGTAACTGGTCGGTGATCGGGGTTGACCGTATTGAGCAGAGTGTTGAACTGGCGACTCACAATGCCCGGCAAAACCAACTGGAGCAAGTGCGTTTTTTTACCAGTAACTGGTTTGCGGCACTTGGTCAGCAACGTTTCTCATTGATTATCAGTAATCCTCCTTATGTGGAGCCTCACAGCCCCTACTTGCAGCAAGGGGATGTCAGGTTCGAACCTCTCAGTGCTTTAACCGCTGAAGACGATGGATTGGCCGACCTGAAAAAAATAATTTCCCAGGCAAGTCAATATCTTGTTGATTCTGGCTGGTTACTACTGGAACATGGACATGCACAAGGGCAGGCGGTAAGAGACTTGATGCACCAGGCCGGTTTTAGCGGTGTTGATACCATAAAAGATTTGGCCGGATTGGACAGGGTTACCCTGGGGCAGTGGTCAAATACGCCATAAGTTGCCGTCTTGCTCAGACAGACTATCCTGCTAACGGGGTAGCATTAAAAATAGAGAAAGCTTAAAGGGTAGACGCGGAGGCGCCATGATGTCAGACGATCTGTTGTTCCTGGATGAATCGGAAGAGGAAGTCGTAGAGGAAAGAAGTACATGGAAAGTTCTGATCGTTGATGACGAACCTGAAGTACATGCGGTCACTAAACTGGCACTGAGCGACTTTGTTTTTCAGGATAAGGGCATTGAGTTTATCAGCGCTTACACCGGCGCTGAAGCTAAGCGCATATTCCTTGAACATGACGATATCGCCATTGTATTGCTGGATGTGGTGATGGAGACCGATGATGCGGGGTTGCAGGTTGCCGAGTTTATTCGTGGCGAGGCCAACAATCATTTTACCCGCATTATTCTCAGAACCGGCCAGCCGGGCCAGGCCCCCGAAAAGCACGTCATTATCAACTACGACATCAACGACTATAAATCCAAAACCGAGTTGACCGCACAGAAGCTCTTTACCGTGGTGATTGCCACACTGCGCTCCTACCGCGACATTATGGTGATTGAGGAAAACCGTAAGGGATTGGAAAAAATCATTGCCGCTTCGGCCGACCTCTTCAGCATCCACTCCCTCGAAAATTTTATAGACGGTATCGTACAGCAATTATCCTCATTGCTAGGGGGCACACAGGATGCTGCTTACATCACATCGGCGGTAGCAGGGCCCCGTCCTATCGATAATGAAGTATCCTCAGAGTTTTATGTTTTCACCGGTAAGGGCGACTTTGCTAATTTGGAGGGACGCCCGTTAGATAGGGTGCTCAGCGGCGCACAACTGGACTCCTGTCGTCAGGCGCTGCGCGAGCAGGAAATTGTCTATGCCGACGAATACCTGGTTGCTTATTGCAACAGTAAAAACATGCGCGGCTCGCTGTTGTATCTGTCAGGGTTACCAAGACGCCTGACGGACACGGATAAACGCTTACTGGAAATATTCTCGCAAAACGTGCAAATCGCCTTTGATAATGTGCTGCTGACTAAGGATATTGAAGATACCCAGCGGGAAATCGTTGAGCGACTGGGTCAGATCCTGGAAAAGGAGATGGGCGGCGGCAAACATATTCAGCGTATGACACTGATCAGCGAAATGTTAGGCAGAGAATATGGCCTTTGCCAGGACGATCTGGATGTGTTGAAACTGGCAGTACCTTTGCATGATGTTGGCAAATTGAAGGTACCCGAATCTATCTTGCTAAAGCCTGGCAAACTGAACGAAGAAGAGCAGGAAATTGTTCGCACTCATGCTGAGTTTGGTTATGAATTACTGAAAGACTCCCGCCGGCCAATCATCAAAGCGGCGGCATTGCTAGCCAGAGATCACCACGAGTATTGGGATGGAAATGGTTACCCTAGGGGGCTTAAAGGCGAGGAGATTCATATATTCTGCCGTATAACCGCTTTAGCAGATGTCTTTGACGCCTTGCACGCAAAACGCTGTTATAAGGACGCCTGGCCGTTGGATAAGGTCCTGGATTTGATTCAGTCGCAACGTGGTAAGCAGTTTGACCCTTGTTTGGTGGATATTATGCTGGCTAACCGGGAAAAGCTGGAAGCAATTTGCTTTGCCTACCCTGATGATTTACCTGGTTTATAACGAACAATAAATTTCGCCCCCGATCATGGAGTTAGTACTGTCCCTTAACACTGTGCTCGCTTTTGGTCGGTGAGCACAGTAAAGTTGTGGCGCAACGGGGCAAGATGCTCCAGACAATATAATTACAATAAGCGGGTTAGCGCTATGTACATGCTAGTTAAACACCTTCACCTCACCGCCATTGCTATCAGCCTGGCGCTGTTTATTTTACGTTTTTTCTGGAAGCAACGAGGTTCGCCTATGTTGCAGAAAAAATGGGTCAAAGTCGTTCCTCATGTTGTGGATACCGTTTTACTGGCAAGTGCCCTCACATTATGCGTATTGATTGCACAATACCCCTTTGTGAATGCCTGGGTAACGGAGAAAGTCATGGCGGTGCTGCTCTATATCCTGATGGGATTGGTTGCTCTTAAGCTAGGGCGTACTAACACCGTTCGTTGGATTGGATTTGTCGGCGCGATAAGTTGGTTGGTATTTGCCGCCAAGGTCGCCGTATTTAAGCAGCCGTTATTATTCTCCTAAAGGTTGGCGGTTTGTCGACCCTGATGTAGTTACCGCCAGAGGTAGAACGTGTCGTCTTTATTATCCCGTATTGAGCAGGCGGAGCCGCTGTGCGCTGCGTTAATGCTTGGGCAATTGTTCGGTCCTGTCGATGTTGATGCTTCTCTCAATCAGTTAGAGGCGTGGGCAGCGATGGGGCGCCAGCGACTGGACGGTGAGGCCGAGCCATTTGCGGCTTATGTGCGTTTTTTTTATACCGAGTTGGCGTTTGGGCCCGGTCATGATCTGTTTGCCTCAGATATGGTCCGCATGGACAAAGTGATTGCTTATCGCACCGGTGGCTGTATTTGTCTGGCATTGTTATTTTGCCATCTGGGCAAACTACTCGGGTTCGATTTGCAGGGGGTGAACTTACCCGGTCATTTTCTGATCCGTCTGCGTTTGGCATCCGGACGATTGCAATTTTATGATCCCTTGACCGGTAAGTTGTTGGACTGGGTGCAGTTGGAGTCGCAGTGTCAGGCCTTGTTATCTGATTTTCACCATGATGATGAAGAGGACGAAGAGGCATTACCTTGGTTGCGTTGGCTGGAGCCCGCCAGCCAGGAGGATATTGTCACGCGATTGCTACTTAACCTTAAAAGTGCATTTATGTACGAGCTTAAGTTTGAGCAAGCCTGGCAAGCCAGTGACATGCTGGTGCAGTTACACCCTGATGATCCTTATGAGCGCCGTGATCGGGGCTTTTTACTGCAACAGCTTGATTGTCATAACGGGGCGCTGGCAGACTATCGCTATTACATTAGCCAGTGTCCACAGGACCCGGCGGCTATGCTGTTGAAACTACAACTGAAGCATTACCTCAGGGAACCGGCCATCCTGCATTAAGTGTCGGCTACCTTATCGAATAAGGAGGTCATAATGACCCATTCCGCGTTGGTCACCAATGACGCTGTGGTGATCGGTTTACTTGCCCTGATTTTGGGCGGCGTATTCTATACCTCACATAGTAATCATCCTTTTTTCAAAGGTTTTTATCGCTATGTGCCGGCATTACTCCTTTGCTATTTCTTGCCGTCTTTGTTGAATACCTTTGGGATTGTCGATGGTCATACGTCCAATGCTTATTATGTGGCGTCTCGTTATCTGTTGCCGGCTTGTCTGGTGCTATTGACCCTGAGCATGGATCTCAAGTCTATTATTGCGCTTGGTCCTAAGGCATTGATCTTATTTCTCACCGGTACAGTGGGCATTGTCATCGGCGGACCTATTGCTTTGTTGATTATGTCGGCGATAGCGCCAGAGGCCATGAATGGTCAGGGACCGGACGAGGTCTGGCGTGGCTTGACTACTATTGCCGGCAGTTGGATCGGTGGTGGAGCTAATCAGGCAGCCATGAAAGAGATTTTTGAGGTCGGCGGCGGTATTTTCTCTACCATGGTAACCGTCGATATTATCGTCGCGAATTTATGGATGGCCGTACTGCTGATTATGGCGGCCAATGCGAAGCAACTGGATGCTAAAAGTGGGGCTGACACCTCCGCGATTCAGGATATCATTGTCAAAGTTGAGAAATATGAAGCCGAGAAGCGCCGTATCCCCCAGTTAAGTGATCTGGTGGCCATCTTTGCCATTGGTTTTGGCGCCTGTGGGATTGCCCATTTTCTGGCTGATACTATCCAGCCCTGGATGGTGGAGTATGCGCCGTGGGGAGAGCAGTATAGTCTGCATAGCCAGTTTTTCTGGCTGGTGGTAACCGCTACTACTATAGGTATTGCTTTGTCCTTCAGTCCGTTGCGTCACCTGGAACAGGCGGGTGCATCCAAGGTGGGAAGCTTGTTTGTATATATCCTGGTTACCACTATTGGTCTGCATATGGATGTTACTAAAATTGCTGAAACACCAATATTTTTCCTATTGGGGCTTATTTGGATGGCCGTCCACGCTGGATTAATGCTGGGTGTGGCGAAGCTGATTCGAGCGCCAATTTTTTATATGGCCGTAGGTAGTCAGGCTAACGTGGGTGGTGCGGCCTCTGCGCCCGTGGTTGCCGCGGCGTTCCATCCCTCGCTGGCCCCGGTTGGGATCTTGCTGGCTGTGATGGGGTATGGTCTGGGCACCTACATGGCCTATCTTTGTGGTTTGATTATGAAAGGAGTAGCAGGATGAGTAACCTGCAGCAGATAGATTTCGCTGGCGTACAAGTCGCTAATGATAAGCCCTTTGTCTTGTTTGGAGGGATGAATGTATTGGAATCCCGTGAGCTAGCACTACGTATTGCGGAGCATTATAAAGAGGTCACTACGCGGTTAGGCATCCCTTATGTATTTAAAGCCTCGTTTGACAAAGCAAACCGCTCCTCGGTCCACTCCTACCGAGGACCTGGTATGGAAGAAGGGCTGCGTATATTTGAAGAGATTAAGCGCCAGTTTGAGGTGCCATTGATCACTGATGTGCATGAGCCTCATCAGGCTGCACCTGTTGCCGAAGTGGTAGATGTGATCCAGTTACCTGCATTTTTAGCTCGTCAGACCGACCTGGTGGTGGCTATGGCCAAAACCGGCGCGATAATTAATGTGAAGAAGCCACAGTTTCTGGCCCCACATGAGATGCGTCATATCATTAACAAGTTTATGGAAGCGGGCAATGATAAGGTGATTTTGTGCGAGCGGGGCAGTTCATTTGGTTATAACAACCTGGTGGTTGATATGCTGGGGATGGACGAAATGAAGGCCTTTGCACCGGTTATTTTTGATGCTACTCACGCATTACAAAAGCCAGGAGGACGTACTGACTCTGCTGATGGACGCCGTGCGCAGGCGGCGCAACTGGCGCGCAGCGGTATGGCGCTCGGATTGGCGGGCCTGTTTATCGAAGCGCATCCAGATCCAAATCAAGCTAAATGCGATGGTCCCTGCGCATTACAATTAGATAAATTGGAGCCGTATTTGGCTCAGATGAAGGCGTTGGACGAGTTGATTAAAGGGTTTGCGCCGCTGGATACTAGCGCCAGCTAGTGCAACTGGCCGTTGTCACGGATATTTTTTGGAAACGGCACAAGAAGACGGGGTAAATGCACCCCGTCGTCAGGGCGTAATTCTGAACTTAAGGTACCGAATACCTTAGGTTGAGGGAATTGCAGATAAAAATTAATCGGCTTTACTGAGCAATTCCTGTTTTGAAACCGCTTTAACGATGAGGTCTGCGTTGTTATCCTCAGTCGTCAGCGTTAAGACGCTTTTAACTTCTTCAATAACGGGTTTAGTTAAGGGTAAGTCGAGACCGGCCACCGCTTCTTGTACCTGAGCGACGGTTTGTTCTGCTAACCACTCTTTATCGAGTAAAAGATTGGCGTTAGCGATTTGGCTGGTCAGCAATGCTAGGCTGACGCTTAGAAATTTGATAGAGTTTTTCATCTGCAATACCTTAAGTAAAAATAATGTTAAAATTACGCTTTCGTGAGATTCTCGTTACAGAAATGTTGCTCTACAATTTTGTAACTTATTACCTGTAAAGTGATTTTTTATCTCGCGGTTAAAATATAACCTAATTTAAGCAAGCGTTAAATTGACATTAATTTAGGTAAATAGATTAGAAAAACTAATGAAAGAGTCATCTTGATGTCACGTCGTCTGCCGCCGTTAAATTCACTAAAAGCCTTTGAGGCCGCGGCGCGGCACTTGAGCTTTACCCGTGCCGCGGATGAGTTGTTTGTTACCCAAGCCGCGGTCAGTCATCAAATTAAGGCCCTGGAAGAGTTTCTGGGTATTAAGTTGTTCTTGCGCAAAAACCGCTCGCTACTGCTGACCGAAGAAGGACAGGGCTATTATCTTGATATCAAAGATATATTCAGTTCTTTGCAAGATGCGACACAGCGACTGTTGGCGCGTGGGGCGAAGGGGGCCATTACCGTGGCCTTACCACCCAGCTTTGCTATTCAGTGGTTAGTGCCACGGATCCATAAATTCAGTGCCCAGTATCCCGATATCGATGTACGTATCAAAGCTGTGGATTTTGATGAAGGGCACCTGACCGATGATGTGGATGTGGCCATTTATTACGGTCGCGGAAAATGGCCTGGCTTGCAGGCCGATAAGTTGCATACCGAATATCTGACACCTATCTGTTCCCCTTTGTTGTTTCAGTCAGATAAACCGCTGGATACCCTAGATGACCTGCGCTATCACCTACTGTTGCATGATGCATCCCGAGAGCCTTGGAAAAACTGGATCCGTGAATTTAACGTGCTGGGTGTGAATGTAAATCAAGGACCTATTTTCAGTCATTCCATGTTGGTGCTGCAGGCTGCGGCACTGGGGCAGGGCATCGCACTGGGCCACTCGGTGCTGGCGCGCCCCGAAATACAAGCCGGCCGTCTTATCTGTCCTTTTGACGAAAAACTCATTACTAAGAATGCCTATTATGTGGTGTGCCATGAGTCGCAGGCAGAGTTGGGCAAGATTGCCACGTTTCGTGATTGGGTATTAACACAGGTTAAAGAAGAACAAGAAGCTGATGATTTTAGTTGATAAGGCTGAACGGCCTGTGGCCAGTTTATTGCTGGCTCATGGTGCAGGGGCGGGCATGCACAGTGATTTTATGCAGCAGATGGCTCAGCGCCTTTGCCAACTGGGTATCGATGTATACCGCTTTAACTTTCCCTATATGCAACAAGCGGAACAGGAAGGGAAAAAGCGTCCGCCAAATCCTATGCCGGTGTTGCAAGACAGTCTGCGTGACGCCCTAGATAGTGTTCCCGCTACGTTACCGCGTTTTATTGGCGGCAAGTCAATGGGGGGAAGGGTGGCTTCTATGTTGGTTGATGAACTGGCGGTATCTGGTTGTTTGTGTCTGGGCTATCCATTTCATCCCCCGGGAAAACCCGACAAATTGCGCATTGCCCATCTGCAGAAGCCAGGTAAAGCTGTTGTGATTTTACAGGGGCAGCGGGATACCTTTGGACGAGAAGCCGAAGTGGCAGATTATTCTTTGCACCCCAGGGTATCAGTACAATTTGTTATGGATGGTGACCACAGCTTCGTGCCGCGCAAGGCGTCGGGCTTAACCCTTAACGACAACATTCAGTTTGCCTGTGAAAAAATGGCAGACTTTATCGGAGCGCATATATGAAGTGGATCCTGGCACTGGGAGCCTTTTATGGTATGACCGGCGTCATGCTTGGTGCTTTTGGTGCCCATGGCCTTAAAGGGCGTTTATCTGAACATTTGCTCAATGCCTTTCAAACCGCAGTGCAATATCAACTGTGGCATGCGCTGGCGCTGGTGTTGTTAGTGTTACTTTATCGCCAACAGCCTTTGGCACTGCTCAAATGGTCTGCTATCAGTATCAGTCTCGGAGTGTTGTTGTTTAGCGGAAGTTTGTATCTGCTGGCCCTGACCGGTATCAAATGGTTTGGCCCTATCACCCCGATAGGGGGCGTGGCCTTTATCCTTGGATGGTTACTGTTGTTGTTAGCGGCGTTCAAGGGGGAGCAAGCCTGATGGCGGGATTATTGGCTTATTGCCGGGCTGGATTCGAGGGCGACCTGGCCAATGAACTGCAAGAAAAAGCGGCGCAGTTGGAGATATTCGGCTTTGCCCGCACTAAGGCAAACAGTGCTTTTGTGCTGTTTGATTGTTATCAGCCAGATGACGTTGAACTTTTGGCTCGCCAACTGCCGCTGCGCGATGTAATTTTTTCCCGCCAGCAATTTGCTTGTCTGGCAGTATTGGATGACTTGGATCCCACTGACAGAATCAGCCCCATACTGGCGGCTTGTGAAGCTTTTCCACTGTGCGGCGATTTACGGGTTGAGTATCCCGATACCACCGAAGGGCGAGAGCTTTCCAAATTTTGCCGAAAGTTTTCGGTACCACTTCGTCAGGCATTGCGTAAAGCCGGTAAGCTAACGCAAAAAGAAAACCCGAAGAAGCCGGTTTTGTTTGCCTTTTTTACCAGCGGTCAGCAGTTATTTCTGGGATTTGCGGAGCCAGTTTCGGTTAGTCCTCATGCACTTGGCATTATGCGTTTAAAGACCCCCGCAGAAGCCCCAAGCCGTTCCAGTTTAAAATTGGATGAAGCGATTCAAATTTTTCTCACCCCGGCGGAACAGGAAAGCCGTTTTCAACCCGGCATGCATGGGGTGGATCTTGGCGCATGTCCTGGCGGATGGACCTATCAACTGGTGCGCCGGGGACTGTTTGTTCAGTCGGTGGACAATGGGGCCATGGCCCCCAGTTTGATGGAAACAGGACAGGTTCGCCATTTTGCCGAAGACGGTTTTAAATTCAGACCCAAGAAAAAGAACGTCCATTGGTTGGTGTGCGACATGGTGGAGCAACCGGTCAGAGTGGCAAAGTTGATGGCAGAATGGGTCTTGGAAGGTTGGTGTAAGGAAGCCATTTTTAATTTGAAGTTGCCGATGAAGCGGCGCTTTGAAACGGTGCAGCAAGCCTTGCAGGCCATTGAAGGGGCGATGGGAAGTCGAGCCTACCAGATTCAGGCCAAGCACTTATATCATGACCGTGAGGAAATCACTTTGCATTTGCGGCTTAAAAACTAACGGCTGAGTTTGAACAAAGTAAGGTTCAAAGCACAAACCGCCCTAAGTTAACAGACCCTGCCCCAGGCTGCGTTTGAGCTTGGCGAGTAAGTCTCGCATTTGGCGCAGTTGTTGTTTGTGTTGCTCGGATGACAGTTGGCGATAGCACAGATTGGTGTAACAGCGGGTCAGGGCTGAAAAGTGTTGTGCGCTAAGGGGGGGCACCTGCGCTTCGACCTGGGTGCAGAAGTCTGCAGGCCCTTGTCCCTTGTTGCGATGTATTCCCTGTCTGGCGAGCTGTGCCAGCGCTTTTTGGTAATACCAATTGGGCAGATCGCCCTTGATCAGCAACCAACTCCTGATGTGATAGAGCGCCAGTAACAGCACAACGGTTGCCAGTGTGCCTAAGCCGAAAAGTGCGAGTTTCACTGGGCTTAGATCACCTAGCAGTACTTTTAACAGATCCTGCTGATTCTGGCGGTCAAAGCCCAGAATCCAGCGACTCCAAAAATAGTCCATGTCATCTAGCAGCCCTCGTAGCGCCTGGAATACGGCGATACCGCGCAGTCCAGATAGAGGCGCATCGGCCAGAAAGCTCTGCTCATGGGCGACCGCCTGTTCTAATCCGTACTCAGCCCGTAGCGGCGCCACCCAAGCCGTGGGATCCAGTCGCTGCCAGCCATCATCAGACAACCATTCCACCCAGGCATGGGCATCATATTGGTAAACGCTCATATAGCGTTCGCCACGCATTTCTCCGCCCAGATACCCAGTGACCAGGCGGGCCGGTATACCGTTAAGGCGCAGCAAATAGGCCGTTGCACTGGCGTAATGGCTACAAAACCCCATCTTTTGCTCAAATAAAAAGGTATCAATGGGGTCAACCGGCATAGGCTGGGGTTTTAAGGTATAACTGAAACCTTGCTGGCGCATATGTGCAGCAATTGCGTTGATGTAGCGCTGGGGACTGGGATTGGCTTGCCACAGCTGTTTAGCCCATTTTTGCGTCTTGGGATTGGCGCGTTCGGGCAACTGCAAGTTTAAATGCGAATCAAGCTGTTCCAGAGCGGGTGGTAAGTTGCTTTGATAATAGGAACGCACTCGATAGGCCAGTGCCGATTGGAGCGGGATTTTACTTTGTAGAGTGTAATCATGATTTTGCCACAGGTGTTGTTCATTGCTCACCGCAGTGTCCAGAGCGAACAACCAGCGCTGCTGGGTAGGCTCGGCGATGACCTGATATTGGTAAGCCGCACCGCTAACTTGTGGGGTGAATGGTGAGCCCGTGCGCCAGTGCCTTTGCATCAGCTTTTGGCGATAGGGATGTATTTGCCAACTGTTGCCGTCAAACTCTTCCATAACCAGGGCGCGCCAGTATCGAGAGGCGGGCGGGGGAACCTCCTGCTCAAAGGTCACCCGAAAAGCCAGGTCGGCAGAACGAGCTAATTGGGCTATATCTCCCGGAGAGACTTTATCGGTCAGGCCGGTATGTGCGCCTTTTCCTGTGGGCATCTGCCAAAGCGGGCCTAGCTTGGGGAACACCAACAGCATAAGCACTGCGATGGGAAGAGCCTGGGCGCAGAGTGTCGCCACTCGTTTTGATAAGACTAGCCAGGAGGCTGACGGGTTGATGTGAAATGCCAAACTCATCAGCAGCAGTAAGCATAAGCCAGCATACAATAAGCTGAATGCAATGTTTTGATTAAAAACCAGTGCAGCGCCAAGCAGAAAGAACTGTACGCCAATGAGTTGGAAGTAGTCTCGGCGCGTTGCCAGTAACATCATCTTCAGGCTGCTCGCCATGACTAACAGATTTAACATACCGAGCAATAGACCTAGTTCCCAACCAAAATAGGCGAGCACAAGAGCGCATAACACGGCCATCAGATTCAGGGTGCGTACGGAGAGTTGATGCTTCTGCCAGTTCATATATAAGCTAAAGCGCATGACGGCGGCGCAGACAACCAGTAATAGCACCCATAACTGTATAGGCTCATAGAGGCTCAAACTAAGAAAAAGCAGAACCAGAGTCAGCAATAAATGAGCGTGATTGGCGGCTGAGGGATTAAGCCTTAACATGTCAGTTGGCCTTAAATAAAGCCAGCGCCGTCAGGCAGGCTTGTAAATGGGCCTGGCCTTTTCCGGGGGAAATGCAGGTACCTGGCAACTCAAGGCCGAACACCCAACCCTTTGCGTCTAACTCAATACAGCTAAAACACAGCCTGGAGAGGTTTTCCTCCAGCTCTTTATCAGCGCAGTTCAATACCAGCCAACCGCTTTGTTGCACTTCTGTCGCAAATCTTTTACTCAGCAATCCCTGACCTTTTGCCGCTTGTTTCCAAGCCACATGATAGAGTGGTTGGCCGGGTTGGTACTCCGTGAGGGTGTCAAACTCATCCAGGCCTGATCCCATACTGAATTGATGTGTTGCCTGTTCACCTTGCTGTTCACACTGTTTGGTGGTGACGGGCCAGGGTTTAGCCATCGGGGCCGGGTAAACAATGACCTGACAGTTAAAGGCGATATGTGTCCAGCAGCGGAATAATCCCAAAGGATAATAACAGCTCAGAGTGAGTCTGGGGGGGGAATACTTCCCTCTTTGCACTGCCGTGCTATTTAGCGAAATAGGATTGGTCAGATTATCCAGCTCAACGGTGTTTATCGTCTTAGTGCCATACCAGGCAAAATGCACTTTGCCAGCTTTATTAGTGTCTTGCGTTTCAAGCCAGACCGGGAAGAGTATGGGGCTATCAGCGTAACTGTTGCTAAGTTTGCCAAGTTGCAAGGAGAGACCGGAAAAATTCAGATAGCTGGCAAACAGGCTGACCAGCATCAAGGCTAACAGGAAAAAACCCAGTAACAGGATGAGATTATTCTGATAATTGGTACCCAGCACAAACAAGGCCAGACAAAGGCCCAGGTAAAGCGCACCAAATCGCGACGGAAAGATAAAAATGTTGCCACGGTTAAGTGAGATTTGCTGCGCTGGTGGAATGCGCTTGCTCAGCCAGGCTGTCATCCGGCGCTGTATATAGCCCGCTATCATCAGGCTGCCATCGTATCAACGCATTCCATCAGTTTATGGCTTAAGCTCGCTGCGCCTAAGCCGTCGGCTTGAGAGGAGCGTAATCTATGCTCTGCTACTGCGGGTAAAACGGCCTGAATATCTTCGGGGATTAGATAGTCCCTGTCATCCGTTACAGCCCAAGCTCTTGCTGCTAGCAGCAGTGCTTTACTGGCTCTTGGTGAGAGAGCGTTGGCGAAAAGCTCGGATTCCCGACTGAAGGTCACTAAGCGAAGAATGTAATCCAAAATAGCATCTGATGCATGCACGTCATGGACCTGCTTTTGCAGCGAGGCCCTGAGCATATTGTCTATCATGGTTGGCAGAGTTTGACCCCGTTCATGGTGAGGTTGTTGCAACATGGCTTTCTCGGCCTGCCAATTTGGGTAACCCAATTGAATACGCATCAAAAACCTGTCTAGCTGTGATTCAGGTAAGGGGTAGGTTCCAGCCTGGTGCAGTGGATTTTGCGTGCCTATTACAAAAAAAGGTGAGGGCAGCGTATGTGTCTGACCGTCCAGACTCACCTGACGTTCTTCCATGGCTTCAAGCAGAGCACTTTGTGTCTTGGGGCTGGCACGATTTATTTCATCGGCCAGCACCACCTGACTAAAAATGGGGCCGGGATGAAACTGGAAACTTTGTTGCTGATTATCAAAGATGTTAACTCCCAACATATCAGCAGGTAATAAATCTGAGGTGAATTGGATACGGGAGAAATCTAAACCGAATATTTGGGCCAGTGCGTGAGACAAGGTGGTTTTACCCATGCCAGGCAGATCTTCAATCAGCAGATGACCACCGGCTAGCATACAGGATAAGGCGAGACGGATTTCCTGCTGTTTACCTATGATAAGCTGACCAATCTGCTTAACAGCTTGCTGTATTTGTGGCTGCATGCCTGCGCTTCCTTCTTAGTTGCTAACGCCCGATTAGGCACGACTATTGATTATAGGCAAAGCAACAAATGCCGGCGTTGTTGAGTGATAAAGGCAGCATGCCATATAAGGAAGGCGGATGGATTATCTGAGGCAATAATCAGGTATAAATAATAAAGGCCGGGTGAACCGGCCTTTAAAAATAAACAGGAAGAGAGTTAAACGGAATGCTTGTCCAGTTTCCCTTGCTCTTTCAGTTCGGCAAATACTTTGGGAATACGACCAATCCCTGTCCAGGTATGTTCTTTACCAGATTTGTCGGTGAAACGATATTTAACTGGACGCTTCTGGCCAGTACGTTTACTTGTACTGGCTTCTGCGCCGGCTAAATCTTCCAAACCCAGACCGGCTTCCTGCATTTGCTTAAGAATGGCATCTTTCAGCGCTTGCTTCTTCTCCTGCTCACGCTCTTTTTCAGCTTCCTGCTCTTTCTTGTTTTCAATAACAGCGGCTAATTTCTCTGCAACCTGTTCCAGCTCTGCAACAGATAATTCTCTAACTGCAGCTTGCAGTCGTCGTGCGTGTGTCAAAATATTAATGAAGTCGCTCATTCTTCCACCTTGTCTAAATTCAGAGTCACAATAGTTGATAGGGTATCCATACAAAAATAATGCCTAGTTAATATATTTGCAATACTAAATTAAATTGTTCGGCCAAGTTGATGGGCCGATAAGGTAATTCACTCTGAACATTCAGAATAATGAATAGGGCGATAAATTTAGTCCGCAATTTGAATTTAGCTTAACTTATTTGAAAGTGCCAAAATATTGACGCGCTAACCACCTAATTAATAGCCACTTTCCCGTAATGAGCGACGCACTTATGAAGGTATAGACAGGGTTTATTACAAAATTTAACAATTTGTTCATAATCGAATTGTGTTGATACAGCCTAGCCATTGGTTATGACTACAGGAAGGAGAAAGGCGATGAATAACCTTGTGGTGATTGTTAGGACTTGATAGATGCCTTCTATTTAAAGATTAATTAGCGATTCACGAATTAACAAACTTTTGCCCCGAGGAATTCCGTGGGACTTCGAATAGGTTAACCTTTATTCAGTTCGCTGTTTTTTTAATACGTTAAGTATGCCCCGTAAGTTTGGTTTTAAACATTGGCTTTGCCTGATGAGGTTGTGCTTTGTATTTATAAACCACTGTATCCATCAAGGCTTTTTGGCATAATTGCGCGCCTAGAGGAGACAGCATGCCGACAATCAAGCAAGTTTTTGCCAAAGATGGTGCCCTATCTACTGTGATTAAGGGCTTCATTCCACGCGCAGCACAAACCAGTATGGCCGAAGCCGTTCAGCAAGCCATTAAAGACAAACAGCAACTGGTGGTGGAAGCCGGTACGGGAACGGGAAAAACCTTTGCTTATTTGGCTCCAGCCTTGCTGAGCAACAAGAAGGTAATTGTTTCGACCGGCACTAAAAATCTTCAGGAGCAGCTTTTCCACCGCGACTTACCTTTATTAAAGCGGGCATTGGCAACCAATAAACAAACAGTGCTGCTCAAGGGGCGTGCAAATTATTTGTGTCTGCACAGATTGTCACAGCACTCAGCCGGTAGCTCGGTGACGGATAGTAGCTTATTGAACGAATTCAGTGTGGTCAGAGAATGGGCCAGCAGCACTAAGTCGGGGGATATGGGAGAGCTGAAGACCTTGGCCGAAGATGCCAGGGTACTGCCTTTTGTTACCTCCACACAAGACAACTGTTTGGGGAAGGATTGCCCCGATTATGAAGACTGCTATTTGGTTAAGGCCAGACGACAAGCCTTAGATGCTGATTTGGTGGTGGTTAACCACCACCTGTTTTTTGCCGATATGGCGCTAAAAGATACCGGCTTTGGGGAACTGATCCCCGATGCCGATGTGATTTTATTTGATGAGGCGCATCAAATCCCGGATATAGCCAGTGAGTACTTCGGTGAGGCGTTGTCCAGCAGACAACTACAAGAGCTCGGTATGGATATGGAGTTGGTGTATCGAACCAAACTCAAAGATGCACAGCAGCTAAGTAAAGTGGCGGAAAAGCTCAAGTACGTTACCTCTGATTTGCGTTTGCAGTTTCCCGAAACGCCGGAAAAAGGCAATTGGAAGCAGGCGCTGGAGCGCGAAACCGTGCAACAGCAATTGGATAAGTTGCACGAAATTCTGGATGTAGTTTACGAGGTGGTGAAGTTACATCTTGGTCGTGACAAAGACTTGGATGCGATTTATGAGCGCTGCGCACAAGCCCGGGGGCAGTTAGAGCGCCTGACCGATGTGGATAAAAAAGGGGTCAGCTTGTGGTACGAAACCACACCCAAGCATATCATCCTGCATCTGACCCCCCTGTCTATTGCCAGGAAGTTTGCCGATTACATGGCTGAGCCCAAGCGAACTTGGGTGTTTACCTCTGCAACACTGATGGTTGGTGAAGGATTTGAGCACTTTACCCGGCAAATGGGCTTAAGTGGGGCAAAAACACTGTCCCTCGACAGTCCTTTTGATTATGCAAATCAGGCCATGTTGTGTGTCCCCAGGTATTTACCTGAACCCAGTGCATTTGCCATGCGAGAGACCTTGGTTGGGGTAGCCAGGCAACTTATTAAAGCCAGTAACGGCCGTTGTTTTCTATTGTTCACCAGTCATGCAATGCTAAGAGAAGTAGCTAAAGCCTTGGAAGGAACCATAGATAATCCGATTTTGGTGCAGGGGACTACCAGCAAGCGCGCTTTGCTTGATAATTATCTTGAAGCTGAAAATGCGGTATTGCTGGGCACAGGGGCTTTTTGGGAAGGGGTTGATGTACGTGGCGATGCACTTACCTGCGTTATGATCGACAAATTGCCCTTTGCTGCGCCAGATGATCCTTTACTGGAAGCCCGAATCGAAGATTGCCGTAAACATGGCGGTAATCCGTTTGGGCAACTACAGATTCCCCAGGCAGTTATTGCACTGAAACAAGGGGCTGGGCGCTTGATACGCGATTACGCCGATCGTGGTGTACTGGTGATATGCGATAATCGCCTAGTCACAAGAGATTATGGCAAGATTTTTCTGGCCAGTTTGCCCGCCATGCGCCGCACCCGAACCTTGGAGGATGCATTGGCCTTTTTAACCGAAATACAAGAGAACCTGGTTGCATGAATATATTGGTCATTGATACTGCCACTGAGGCATGCTCGGCTGCACTAACTTATCAGGGGCGCAGCTTGTCACGCTTTGAGGTCTGTCCCCAACAACATAGCCAGCGATTATTGCCCATGGTCGATGAATTGTTGGCGGAGGCTGGTATTAGTCTGACTCAGTTAGATGCATTGGCATTTGGCCGTGGGCCGGGTAGTTTTACCGGTGTGCGCATTGCCACGGGGATGATACAAGGACTGGCGTTGGGGGCTGAGTTACCCGTTATTGCCATTTCCACCCTGGCAGCCATGGCCCAGCAAGCGTTCATTGAACATGGTCATAAGCGCATAGTTGCTGCTATTGATGCTCGAATGGATGAAGTCTATTTTGGGCGCTTTGAAGAGCGTGATGGCATCATGCAGGTCATTGATGCTGAGCAGGTGATTGCGCCGAAATTGGCATTGGCTGAACATGAGCTGTCGGCGGATTGGTTTGGTGTTGGTACCGGATGGCAGGCTTATCCGCAGTTGGATCCTGACAAACGCATTACCCCCTTGACCAATGTTTTGTATCCTGCGGCCCATGCTATGTTGCCGTTGGCTTTACAAGCCTGGCAATCAGGGCAAGCATTAGCGGTTGAAGACGCGCAGCCTGTGTACTTGCGAGACAACGTGACGTGGAAAAAATTGCCGGGGCGTGAGTAGCATTTTACGGTACGATTCTTGTATGAATAATGTCAGTGAGCAGTTAACTTATCTTTGGCTTACTATATGTCCAAGCTTAAGCTCAATCATCCATGGTAGTTAAGTGGAAATAGAATCCTCAATACTCGCTCAGCAACAAGGGTTGGTTGTTAATCCTGCGGTCAGGGGACCTGCTCGGGAGGAGACCGCTCGTAAGCCTCAGGATGATTCGCCAACCGAATACCCTCGTAGTCAGGTCGTGGTGCGACAGGGCAACGAGGATAGTAGGGTACAGGCCGATAAATACCGCGATCAGCAACAACAATTCTACGATCAGCCAAATTCACGAGGGCAGCAGGCTATTGAAGCTTACCAAAGTTTGGCGCGCAATCAGTTGAAAGATGAAATTCAGCAGTCCATGGGTATCGACACTTACGTATGATGTGATTGTTCCGCAGTAAAATGGAACCAAGTGTCTGCTTATTGGTCAATGTGTTCAATCAACCAAACTGACTGAATCTACGCTGAAAGCTGATTCAGTAGCTGTTCAGTTAGCTGGCAGATAATGAAATAAGACGGAGTTTGTGCAGAGGTGAATATGAAAAAGTTGATACTGGCTGGCATGGTATTATTGATGGCAGGATGCTCTTCCTTACCTAAGGAACTAAAGGTCGCTGAAGGCGCCAAGTTACTCAGTTATCAAGAAGTGGCAGCGAATCCTGAGCAAAGCACGGGGCAGCAGGTTCTGTGGGGCGGGGTGATTGCTGACATTAAAAATCAGAAAGCTGCCACGCTAATTGAAATGGTGCATTATCCGATTCGCAGCTACGGCCGCCCCACTTCCGGTGAAGAGAGCATCGGGCGCTTCCGCGTGCGGGTGGATGGGTTTCTTGATCCTATGGTGTATAAACCCGGCAGAAGTTTAACTGTAACCGGTACGGTTACCGGTATCGAAAAAGGGCAAGTGGGTGAGTTTGATTACCAGTTCCCTGCGCTGCAGGCGAGTGGTTATCACTTGTGGAAAGAAATTCAGGAAGTTGAAGTTACTACTCGTGGGTACGGTATGTATGGGCCTTACCCTTATGGATGGTATGGTTGGCATATGTGGCCTTACCATGAACGGGTGATAATCAGGGATAGATCTCCCTCTGGTGCGAACAGCCCGCAACCGGTTAAACCTACTTCTGTGCCTAAAAAGATTTCCCGTTAGCGGCAAGTTTTTGCCTCTTAAATTAAGGGGCGGTAAAGTTTGGCATGGTAAGCGGCAATATATTGCCGCTTTTTTGTTTCGTAACGGTGTGAACTGAGCCGGGCTCTTGGCTCGTTGTCTCTGCTCAGGAGTAAAGTGTGCAGGAAATATCTTTAGACTTAAGACATTTGACGTTATCAGCGCTAAGATTTGGTAACCCCAATGGCCCCAAAGTATTGGCATTACATGGATGGTTGGACAATGCTGCCAGCTTTGTACCCGTGGCTGATTACTTAAATGATTGGGATGTGGTGGCGCTGGACTTAGCCGGACACGGCCATTCTGCGCATCGAAGTGCTGATGCGCACTACCATTTGCTGGACTGGGTGCAAGATATTCACGAGGTGTTACATAGACTGGGCTGGTCATCTTGCCATTTTCTGGGGCATTCCCTTGGTGGGATCATTGCTTCCTTGTATGCCGCAACATTTTCTGAACAGGTACAGTCCTTAACCATGATAGAAGCATTTGGTCCGCTGTCATTGGAGCCGGAATCAAGTGTAACGCAATTGCGAGAATCCGTTCTCAGCCGTCTGGCCATTGATGAGAAACCTGCGCGTCATCCTCCCAGCCTGGCAAAAGCCATTACCGCAAGATTGCTGGCCGGCGATTTGAGTAAGGCTGCTGCCCGGCTTTTGGTGGAGCGAAACCTGGTTGAGCAAGAAGATGTTCTGATGTGGCGAACCGACAGACGTTTGCGTACGATTTCATCACTGCGTTTGACCGAACCTCAGGCTCAGGCATTCTTGGCCGCGATTCAATGTCCGGTAATGGCCGTGCTGGGAGAGCAAGGGTTTGAAAAGGTACGCAATAACCTTAACCGGAGGCGAGAACTGATTGCCCAGCTTAGCGACGTGAATGCGCAGGGAGGGCATCATGTACATATGGACAATCCAGAGACGGTAGCTGAGCATATTCGCTGCTTTTGGCAGCAGGTCGCGTCCCATTAGCTACAACTTTTATCATTTATCTTTTTCCGGGGTTTGGCTACTATGGGAACTGACTGGTTCCCGGGGGCGTCCCGGAGATGATTATAATAAGTAAAAAGAATGCCTCAGGAGGCACAGTGGATAAGATTTGGCTAGAACATTACCCTGACAATATACCCTCCGAAATCGATCCAGACCACTATACGTCGCTAGTGGACATTTTTGAGCAGTCTGTTCAAAAGTATGCCGACCGTGTTGCCTTTATTAATATGGGCAAGGAAATGACCTTCAGAGAGCTGGACCAATATTCCAAGCAGTTTGCCGCCTATTTACAACACCAGGGGCTGAGCAAAGGTGATGCGGTTGCCATTATGATGCCCAACTTGCTGCAAAATCCGGTGGTGATTTTTGGCGTGTTGCGCGCCGGGTTAACGGTGGTGAATGTCAATCCGCTATACACGGCACGTGAATTAAAGCACCAACTAAATGATTCAAGCGCTAAAGCCATCATTATTGTCGAAAACTTTGCCCATACTCTGGAAAAAGTGATTCAGGACACAAAAATAAAGCAGGTTTATCTGACCCAACTTGGTGACATGCTGTCCGCGCCCAAGAAATGGATCGTCAATTTGGTAGTGAAACATGTGAAGAAGATGGTACCAGCCTTTTCTTTACCTGGTAGTCAGAGTTTGATGACGGCTATTCACAGCGGTGCCAGTTTGAGTTATCAACGCCCTGATGTTACCGGTGAAGATATTGCTTTCTTGCAATACACCGGGGGGACTACCGGCGTGTCCAAAGGTGCTATGTTAACCCATCGCAATCTGGTGGCGAATCTTGAGCAAATCTCGGTGATTCTGGAGCCTGTGATTAAGGATGGCGAAGAAGTGGTGGTGACGGCATTGCCGCTCTATCACATCTTCGCGTTGGTCGCTAATTGTCTGACCTTTGTTAAATACGGATGCCGTAACCTATTAATCACTAACCCGCGCGATATGCCCGGTTTTGTGAAAGAGCTGGGGAAATACCCGTTTACGGTGTTAACCGGTGTGAATACGCTGTTTAACGGCTTGCTCAATACTCCTGGCTTTAAGGAGCTTGATTTTTCTAACCTCAAGTTCGCGTTAGGCGGGGGCATGGCCGTACAACGTCCTGTGGCCGAAAAATGGGCGAAAGTGACGGGGCATGTGCTGCTGGAAGGCTATGGTTTGACGGAATGTTCACCTGTGGTCAGCATTAACTATCCCACCATAACCAACGAATACAATGGCTCGATTGGAATGCCGATTCCATCTACAGAAGTAAAGCTGCTTGATGACAGTGGTAACGAGGTTGGCTTTGGTGAGCCGGGCGAAATGTACGTGCGTGGCCCACAGGTCATGAAAGGTTATCTGAATCGTGAAGAAGCGACACGTGAAGTGCTAAACGATGGCTGGTTGGCCACCGGGGATATTGCCAAAGTAGATGAGATGGGACGCTTTTACATTGTCGATCGCAAAAAAGACATGATTCTGGTGTCCGGTTTTAACGTGTTTCCCAATGAGATTGAGGAAGTGGCCGCCATGCATGAAGGGGTGGCGGAAGTGGCCGCCTTGGGGGTTCCCAATGAAGCAACCGGTGAAATGGTGAAGTTGTTTGTGGTCAAGAAGAACCCGGCACTGACGGAAGAGGAATTGATCAATCATTGTCGTCAGCATCTGACTGCGTACAAAGTGCCACGTAAGGTTGAGTTTCGCACGGAGCTGCCGAAAACTAATGTCGGTAAGATTTTACGCAGAGAGCTTAAAGAGTAGTTTTGCTGTAGGATCACCTGGCGCTGACGTTGGCTAGTTCCGTTCAGCGCCGTTTTTGCCTGTTTTTCTACCCTGACCGAGGCACCTCTTTTCGCTGATGAGTTATCAAATGATTACCCAAGCATCGCAGTTGGCTGAATATTGCCAACGTGCGGTGACTAAACCTTTTCTGGCCGTTGACACTGAATTTGTTCGCACACGCACCCTTTATCCCCAATTGGGTTTAGTTCAACTTTATGATGGTGAGCAGCTGGCCCTGGTGGATCCGTTGGCGGTGGATGATCTGTCCGCGCTAACCGAATTGCTCGTTAATCCCAGTGTTGTCAAGGTGTTGCATTCCTGCTCCGAGGATCTTGAGACCTTTTGGACGGCCATGCAGGTTATTCCTGTCCCTGTCTTTGATACCCAGTTTGCCGCAGGGCTTTTGAATCTTGGTCCTTCCTTAGGGTATGCAAAGTTAGTCGAGCAGCGCCTGGGAGTCAGTTTGGATAAAGGGGAATCGCGTACTGATTGGCTGGCCCGTCCCCTCAGTGAGCAGCAATTAGACTATGCAGCCAATGACGTATTGTATTTACATGCGCTATACCCGCAGATGGCTGAAGAAGTTGCGGCGTTGGGACGTACCCAATGGATCTTTGATGAGATGGCGCAACTGGCGAACAAAAAGCGCAGCGAATTACCTGATGAATATGCCTATCTGAATATTAAGAACAATTGGCAACTCAAAGGAAAAGCCTTATTGGTGCTTCAGGAGTTGGCCAAGTGGCGGCAACAAACAGCTAAGACTAAGAATCTGGCTCTGAACTTTGTGTTTAAGGAGCAGTTCCTGCTCGAACTGGCTAAACGTCAACCCAGTCAAAAAAATGCCTTGTTTGCTGTACCGGGTATACCGCCTCAGGATGTGCGCCGTCATGGTGATGAGCTGCTGGGAATCATTCAGCGCTGTCAGGTTGTGGCACCTGAGCACTATCCGGCTAAGATTGAACGCCTAATTGATTACAGCGCTTATAAACGTGTGTCACAGTCGATTAGGCAGCTTTGTGAGGGGCTTGCCACTGAACTCTCACTGCCTGTTGAGATGCTGGGCTCAAAAAAACAGATCAATCAATTGTTAAAGTGGCTGTGGTTCGACCTTGAAGAAGGTAAACTGACAGACCTTAAACCTGATTTGCTGTGTGGCTGGCGAGGCCCGCTGTTACAAAACGGCCTTAGCCAGATTGTTGGGGCGATTGATCATCCCGGATCATAGTGCCCAGCGTTAACACAGCCGTTACCGGAGTGCATATCGCCATTATGTTGTGCGCCATTTATCGTAGTACTAAAAAAGACGAAACTTACCTGTTTATTCGTAATCGTGACGATTTTTCTGATGTCCCGCAGGCTTTGATGGAGCATTTTGGTGCGCCAGCCCTAGTGATGGTGATGTCTATTACACCCACGACCAAACTGGCCATCAGTGATGCTGCTAAAGTATGTCAGGCCTTGACGGATACTGGCTTTTATTTGCAGTTGCCTCCTCCCAAAGAAAATCTGCTGGACGAACATCGTCGTCAAATTCATCAGTCAAAGGAGCAGAATGATGCTTAGACGTTTATCGGTCGCGGCGCTTGCGCTTTGTAGCCTCAGTGTTGTTGCTAAGCCGGATTTTAATCAATATGTGGTAACACTTAAGCAGGAAGCGGTTGAGCAAGGCTTTAGCGCTGAGTTTGTGGACCAGGCGTTTGCTAACGTCGAGTTTTATGAACGTGCAGTTAGCTCAGATAAGAATCAGCCCGAGTTTAAGCTTACACTGGATAAATATTTGTCTACCCGCGTGCCTGATTGGAAAGTGAAACAAGCCGTAGATAAGTACACTGAAAATAAAGAAGTACTGGAGGCTGTAGGCAAAAAGTTTGGTGTACAACCGCGCTTTATTGTCGCG
Organism: Bowmanella pacifica; assembly: GCF_014645355.1. Lineage (GTDB taxonomy): Bacteria > Pseudomonadota > Gammaproteobacteria > Enterobacterales > Alteromonadaceae > Bowmanella > Bowmanella pacifica. The sequence continues at coordinate 139,661 of NZ_BMLS01000008.1, forward strand.
CTGTGGGGGAATGAAAGTAATTTTGGGCGGATTCAGGGCAAGTTTCCGGTTGTTTCTGCGCTCACTACTTTGGCTTACGAAGGCCGTCGTGAAGCCATGTTTAAAAAGCAGCTATTTGCGGCCCTGAAGATTCTTGATGAAGGCCATATTGAACAAGAAAAGTTTGTCGGTTCCTGGGCCGGAGCTATGGGACAAAGCCAGTTTATGCCCAGCTCTTTCCTAGCCTATGCCTATGATTTTGATGGTGATGGCAAAAAAGATATCTGGGGAAATCAGGCTGATGTGTTTGCTTCTATTGCCAACTATCTGAAAACCGTTGGCTGGGATGATTCTCAAACCTGGGGGCGGCAGGTTAAAATTCCAGAGGATTTTGATACTAAACTCAGTGGGTTAGATAAGAACAAGATGCGAACGCTTAGTGAGTGGCAAGCCTTGGGTGTTCGACGTTATGATGGCTCTGACCTGCCAAGTCGAGAGTTAAAGGCTAGTCTGATTATGCCTGATGACGCAAAAGGCAGAATCTATCTGGTGTATGAGAACTTCCATACGTTAATGAACTGGAACCGTTCAACCTATTTCGGCAGTGCGGTAGGGTATTTATCCGACCGAATTAAAGCAGAATTAAGAGATAGCCATGTATCAACACCTGGACAATAAGGGCCATCCCATTGATTTGCCAGTGGGCAAAGCGGTTTGTGTGGGACGGAATTATTTAGACCACATTCATGAGCTGAATAATGAAGTACCAGAACAGGCCCTGCTGTTTATTAAACCAAGCACTGCGTTGGTGCCATTCAGTGGTCAGATAGCCATTCCTACCGGGCTAGGTGCTTGTCACAATGAGCTGGAAATTGCTGTGTTGATGGGGGATGTAGTACGAAAGGCCTCTCCAGAACAAGCTATGGCTGCGGTATGGGGCTACGGATTGGGCTTGGATCTGACCCTGCGTGATGTACAAGATAAGATGAAGGCTAAAGGCCAGCCCTGGGAACGGGCTAAGGCCTTTGATGGCAGTTGTCCATTAAGCGGTTATATCGCAGCATCCGACGTCAGTGATCCTCAGGCGCTAGCATTCAATTTGTTTGTCAATGGCGAACAGCGTCAGCAAGGAGACGCCGCGCTAATGATTCATCGCATTGCGGACTTGATTAGCGAGATTTCCCACCACTTTACTCTGTTACCCGGCGATGTGGTGTTGACCGGTACACCCAAAGGGGTCGGACCGCTGTCTGCAGGCGATCAGCTGGAGGCTGAAGTTGTTAATTATCTGCAGGTGAGTGCACAAGTGGTGGCAGATTGTTAGACGCTAATTTTTGGCAGCTGAAGCCACTTGAAGACATGAACGACGCTGAATGGGAAGCCATATGCGACGGTTGTGCGAAGTGTTGTTTGCACAAAATAATTGAAGACGAGGATGGGGACGGTTCGTCTACCGATGAGCTGCGCCCCGGCGAACAACTGCATTATACCCGTGTTGCCTGTCACTTGCTGAATACCAAGACCTGTGAATGTACGCAGTATGCAAAACGCTCAGAGCTTGTGCCTGACTGCGTTAAGCTGACCAAAGACAATTTGCAGGATATTTTCTTTATGCCGCCCAGTTGCAGCTATCGGCGTTTGTATGAAGGACGTGGACTAGCTTCCTGGCATCCATTGCTTAATAAAGGCAAAAAGACTGCAATGCATAAAGCCGGCATGTCGGTTAGGGGAAAGACGGTGTCGGATGATGGGATGTCGGTGGACGAGCTGGAAGACTATATTGCTATCTGGCCGTTGCAGGATCTCGATTAGGCCGGTGTTGTCGCCTCTAATGAGGCATAAAAAATCCCGCATAGAGCGGGATTTTTTATAGGAAATTCAATTAGCTGATACGATCCATCAGTTCTTTACCTATTTCTGAAGCCAGGTGGCCGTTGCTTTCGGCCCATTGTTGAAGAGGCATACCATCTTGTTCAGCCTGATTCAGATCAGATCTACTCATTTTCTTGATCATAAACACACCCACTTCAATGGCGTTGTTCTCCATGGAGTAGCGGATCAAGCTACTACCGCCACAGCTGATGCCAGTGTAATAATCGCCCAGACGCAGGTTATAGTCGTCTTGGACTTTCTTGAGTTTTTTACGTAATTCTGACTTGTCATCGTTCTTTACAATGGTGCAGATATTTTGCAGGTCTTCGTTGATATCAGCGAAGCTGGCTGGTGCGAACGCTAAGGTGCCCAGGGTTGTCAGAATAGCTAAAGTAGACTTTTTCATTGTGGTGCCTCTAAGTTAAAAAAGAGTTAACGGTCTTGACGAGAGGCAGTGTATGAAAATTGATCTGGAGCAAAAAGACCGTGAAATCGTACCTAGGTATGAGAGCTTATACCTATTTGCGCCAGACTGATAACATTAGGGATAAGGCTCTTTTACCCCTGATACTATGCTGCTTGTTGAGGTTGATGAAGGGGAAGAGGTTTGCTCGCCTACCAGTTCGCCCCCCCAGTGGCGAAGCTTTTCAAATCCAGCCAAACAGGCAGCTACAGCAACCAGGGCTATCAGCATGCCGCTGAGGCCTAACACATTGCGTTCGGCGTACAAGGTCCAGATGAATTGACCAACACAAAGGGCGGCGACGACCAGCAAGGTCGGTTTGCGGCCGATTCTGGCAACGATAAAGACCCCAAGCGGAGCACCTAAAGCCACAACGGGGGCCGCTGCCAACCAATTTTCAAACACGCCTGCTTGCATTCCATGGCCAAACAGAAACTTGGTTGCTACGCCCAAAACCGAGGTGTACGCCATGATCAATACCGAAGTGGGAATGGCGATTTTCAGATCTGCGCGGCAGAGCAAAACCAGTGCCGAATAGACCACCATATCTATGCCTACTCCGGTAACGGCGGCTACGGTGGCGCCAGATAACAAACCCAGCCAGAGACCGAGACGGAAATCCCAATTTTCATCAAATTCAGTCATACCGCTGTGACCCGCTATTTCGTCCAGACGATATAGATGCAACAAACCAAAACTGGCCCAGACCACGGCAAATACCAGCTTGATCCAAAGCTCGGGAATATGGGGGGCAATAAAGAAGATGCCCAGCGGCGTGCCCACCAGTGCACCTAGCATGGCCCCATGCAGGAGCGCCCAGGCCACAGGTTGGCGCCTTGCCAGAATAAATATGCTGGCGCTGGTCATGCCGATACTTTGAATGGCGAAGCTAAAATCTCTGCCTAAACTGGCGGGTAGTTCAAACAGTAGTACCAACACCGGGAAACCCACAGTACCGCCCCCCATGGGGGTGGAGCCAGCGGCATAACTGCCAATTGCCATGGCCAATGCCATTGGCCAATGCGCAGCAGCGTCAGACCAATAGCCTTTACCGACCACCAACCACAACCAGACAGCATAAAAGCCAGCCAGCCAGAGAAACCAAACCCAAATCCGTTGTTTGGGGGCAGGATGTAACGACATGACACCATTTTAGTTAAAAATTTTCAGCATTCTATCAGCTATATTGCCTGACCGGACAAGATTTAACCCGCAGGATACTTTCTATTGGGCTGGCAAATATTCAAGTTTTTGCTGTACTTACGAAAGCTAATAACTATTCAATTAACACCCTTCAGACGGAACTTATGGATAAGGCAATATTGACAGGTCGTTCATCCGAGCCGGGCAGCCGTAGTCAACTTACCGAATCGGGCTTGGATTTGTTGGAATTGATCAGACCCTTAGTCGATAAGGGCCTGATTGGAACTGCGGTGTCGCAGAACACTCGGGCATTGTTGCAACTTTTCAGTTTCCCACTGGTATGGGTGACAGGCTGCGGCAAGGTAAAGCAGGTTAATAGCGCTGCTTCAAGATTATTTGGCTGGGAAAACAGTGAGATAGATAATGAACTGAGTATTCTGGATTGGCAGGAAGGGAACGAAATTAGTCATTTTTTGCACCAGTTACGCGACAGTCAAGAAGGGTATCACCAGCAAATTAATTTGCATCTGGATGCGACGACGACAGTGACATGCAAATTATCCGGTATCGCCTGTGCGCATGGTTTTCAAGCTTATGACGCCTTGCTTTTGCTGGAGCCTTACGAATTGCCTACCATCAATAGCCTGGTATTGGATCTGTTTGAGGACAATCCCGTTTCCATTTGGATTGTTGAGCGTTTTCATTACCACTTTCTTGCTGCTAATCAAGCCAGTCGCGTTTTGCTGGGAATGGATATTGAGCAAATTCGCAAAACCAGTCTTATTGAGTTACTCCAAAAGCAAGATCGCGAGTCATTTCAAACCCGTTTGGCCTGTGTTGCTGATGATAAAAGTCAGCAAGGAACGTTGGGGGTATGGCGAATTAATTGTCAGCAGGCTGGTGAGATGGTGCCTAAATGGCTTGAATTGTTGGTCAACCCACTTCACTACGGCGGCCGTCAAGCCTTGGCCATGATTGTACTGGATGTCACATCAAGAGTGCAGGCCGAGCAGGAAACCCTGACCTGGTTTCGAGATATCAGTTACCAGCGTACGGAGCTTGAGCAAATCCTCGATAGCATGGTTGATGCGGTTATCACTATTAATGAGCAGGGCATTGTTGAGCATTGCAACCCCAGCACGCAAAGCCTGTTTGGGTTTAGCCGGGCTGAATTGGTCGGGCAGAACATTCGTATGCTGATGCCTCAGAAAACCGCATCTGAACATGATGGGTATGTCAGCAATTATCTTCGCACAGGTATTGCAAAGATCATCGGCATTGGCCGAGAAGTTGTCGCACAACATAAAGACGGCAGTGCCATCTCCGTTCGCTTGACAGTATCTGAATTGCCTCCCGGACAAGATGGTAAACGACGTTTTCTTGGTTGCTGCCATGATTTGACCATGCTTAAGGAGCAAGAGCGGCAGTTGTTACTAAGTCAAAAACTCGGTGCGGTAGGTAGTCTGGCCAACGGCGTGGCTCACGACTTTAACAATATTCTGGGCATCATTTCTGGTTACGCTGAGCTGACGCAAATGGAGCTTGGGGAGCTGCCCGGCGGGCAGTATCAAGCCAAGATATTGTCGGCTTGTGGACGGGCTGCGGTGCTGACCCGCAAGTTATTAGACTTCTCATCCAGCAAGCCCGGTCAGGAGCAAGTGCTGAGTATGGCGAATGTGTTGGCAAACATGGAGGAGATGCTCACCGAAGCGGTAACCCGTTCAGTCAATCTCCACTATCAGATTCAGGACAATCTGTGGTCGGTGAAAGTGGATAAAGGCGGGCTGGAAAATGTCTTGCTCAATCTGGCTATCAACGCGCGTCAGGCCATGCACGAGGGCGGTAATATTGTGCTGGCGGTGCGCAATCAAATGATAGGCAGCCTGGAGGCCCAGAGTCTGGATCTGAGAGCCGGGGAGTACATTCAGGTGAGCGTTATCGACAACGGCTGCGGTATGAGTGAAGAAACCAAGCTGCATGTCTTTGAGCCGTTTTTTACCACTAAAGGTAAAGACGGAACTGGCCTGGGGCTGGCACAGGTGTATTCCTTTGTGCGTCGAAGTGGCGGTGGGGTTGCTCTGGAGTCCAGCGTTGGGCAGGGGACGCGCTTCGACTTATATTTTCCTCGTTACTATGACGAGCATGAGGTAGACGTTCCGCTGGTTGAGCCAAAAACCGATCCCCTCATACCTGTTTTTCGTCGCAGTGCCAGCATTCTGCTGGTCGATGATGAAAAGGAATTGCTCAGTATCACCCGGGCCGTACTGGAATCCGCGGGTTATCGCGTTTTACAAGCTAATACGGTTGAGGCCGCGCTTGGGCTTCTCAAAGATCAGGATGTTGACTTGGTGTTGACCGATGTTGTGATGCCGGGTCGTGGCGGTTTGTATTTAGCTGAGCAGTTGGAAAGTCATTATCCGGCAATCAAAGTGCAGCTTATTACCGGTTTTGCCAGTGAGAAGTCTAATCCCCGATTGCATGACAATCATCACTATCAAAAGCGTCTGATTAAGCCAGTTTCAGCAGCCACGTTGCTAAAGCGTATTGGCGAGTTACTGAGCGAAAACATCGGTCTATCTTCGACAACCAGTGGATAAAGGAGTCCATTATGAATACAGACGAGTTGGGTAAACGGATCCTGTATTTTGAGGATGACCCGGAAATTGCTCATTTGACCACCACGACCTTGACGGGCCATGGTTATGAGGTTTGTCACATGGAGGCATTTCCTGAGCAAGGGTTAAGTGCTCTGAGGGATAAGTTAGCCCAAAAGCCTGACTTGGTGATTTTGGACGTGCAGCTTCCCGGGATAGATGGTTATGCCATTTGCGAGCAGCTCCGACAGGACTACCTGAATACCGATGTGCCGATATTGTTTACCTCAGGCTTGATGCAGGATGACGATATCCTTCGGGCCTATGAAGTGGGGGCTGATGACTACCTCATTAAACCGCTGCGCTTAAAAGAATTGCTGCTAAAAGCAGAACATTTGCTGCGTCAGTACGAAAGTCAAAGACAGGCTTCGGATCAGTTCGACTCTGCGATGAAGATGGCGTTTGACGCCATGAAGACCAGCTCTGAACTGGGCGATATTTTGCGTTTTGTCGAAGCAACGCACCGGGTAACGAATAATGCGGCCCTGGCTGAGCTTATTTTTTCGGCATTGGCCAGCTTTGGGGTGCAGGGCGCGGCGTATATCGAGCTTGACGAGCAGGTGTATTTTCGGGATGACGGCCGGCATGTGTCCCTGGAACTAGAATCCATGCGGGAGGCGAGGGATAAGGGACGCATATATAGCTGGAAGCAATTTACGTTTTTTAACTATCAGCATTTCAGTGTACTGATTCGTAACATGCCCATTGATGATGAGGATCGCTACGGTGTTCTCAAAGACCAACTGTGTTTGCTGTTAAACGGTGTCGATGCGCGAATTGACGCCATTTTACTGGAGCGCAACAACGAGCGTAAGCAAAAGGTCGCCAAAGAGGTCGCCCAGGCTATAGCCAATCTGGTGATGAAGATGGAGCAGGATAAGTCCGCATTGTCTGGCCGGTTTGAAAGCACCATTCTGAATCTGGAAAACAATTTGGCTACTGAGTTGATTCAGTTCAGTCTGCTAGAGGAAGAGGAGCGCTCACTGATGACCCACGTAGGTACTGCGATCAAAGATGCTACCAGTATCTTTGAAGAAAGCTTGCGTAAGGAATCTGAGTACAAGGCCGTTATGCAGCAGCTTCTAAATAAACTTGGAAGCGAAAATGAAAATCCTTGTTTAAAAAAATAATCACTTCATTAGCGCATTCCTAATTCCTCTCCTACAGTGGAAACAGAAACAGGGACTTGGATAGCATGTTGAAACGTAAACTGGTTGTTTCAGATGGGCTGATGTTGATTGGCTGTGTAGGCATCAGTCTGACCTTGGAATGGCAAGGCCTGGGCTATCTTGGGATCGCAGTACTGACTCTCGGTATGCTTAGTTGGCTGTTTTTTCGTGGCTTGCGAGCAGACGGTGAAGGTGTTGAGCCTGCGCAGTCTGTCTTGTTTGAATCGAGGAACCATCAGCTTCAGGCTTTAGCATCCGAGCTGGTGCCCGCATTGAAAAGCTGTGAGGCCAGTCTTCTCGATATCATCAGTACCCAAACCGACGCAGTGTCATTGCTTCGGCATTCTTTTGACCAACTACAAGGGTTGATGCAACGTCAAAGTCAGTGCATACACAGCTTGTTGGTCAGTTCTGATGGTAGTGCAGAATTTAACAGTAGCCGAATGCACGATTTTGCTGTGAATACCGGCCTGATGCTGGATCGCTTTATCGCAACAACAGTGGATATGTCAGCGTCATCCATGGACCTGTTGGAAAAAGTTAACAAGATATACGACGCCATGCCTCAGGTCATGAAAGCCCTGAAGGATATTGACGAGATAGCCTCTCAAACCAACCTGCTTGCTCTCAATGCCGCTATTGAGGCTGCCAGAGCTGGCGATGCTGGACGTGGATTTGCGGTGGTAGCCGATGAGGTCAGGGCATTGTCTACACGCTCTGCACAATTTAGTGAAGCGATTCAAAAGCAACTGACCACGATAAGTACACAAATTGAAGCATTGACCGAGGATGTAGGAAAAGTCGCTTCGCAGGATGTGAGCTATGTCATTGAAGCTAAAAAGGAGATCCAGACGGCCCTTGACATGATCGTCACCAAAGCTGACGAGGATAACCTGACCACTAAGTCGCTGGACGGCATCGCCCATGAATTGGAGGAGGCGTTGCACAACGCCATACGAGGTCTGCAGTTTGATGACATAAACGGGCAGAACCTGCAATTCAATGCCAGTTTGCTTAAGTTCACCCATGAACACCTGCGTGATCTGGATGAGGCTGACCTATCGACACTGGCGAGTGAGCTGCACAGTTATCTCGACAAGACGCGGGTTAATCGGCAAACCCATAAAAACCCGGTCTCCTCAACGACTATTCAGGCCGGTGAAGTTGAGCTGTTTTAACCGCTAACAAGATAGGAGAAATGCGCATGACCGATACCCATGTTATTTCCCTGCCGGAGAGGTTTGATTTTAGTTTTCACGGGCCTTTTACTTCGGGCTATCAGGACGTTATCGACAGTGCTCAGATCAAGCACATTATTTTGGATTTCAGCCGGGTTGCGTATTTAGACAGTTCCGCGCTGGGTATGATGGTGTTAATGCAGAAAAGGGCAACGGCGGCGGGTATCAAGGCGTCTATTCGGGGGGCTAAAGGCACTGCGCAGGATATTTTGAATATGGCCAACATGCATAAAATTTATGGCCTTATCTGAATTTATTCTTGATGACCCTCAAGGGCACACCAAGGTCTTGTTGATTGAAGACAGCGATGCGCATAACAAGATGTTGTCGAGCTATTTTGCCCAAAGCGGATTTAATTGTGATTCGGTTCGAACCTTGGCGCATGGCCGGGAGCGGCTAGCGCACAACAGTTACGACATTGTGTTGGTGGATAATCATCTGCCAGATGGGTTGGGATTGGGTTTAATGGATGTTCTGGCAGAACGGGGAATCGATGTGCCGGTCATGATGATTACCAGCAACGATGACTATGAGTTGATTCAGGAATGCTTCGAGCAGGGGATCAGTGACTTCATGCCCAAACCCCTGCATCTGCCACTGTTGGTTTTCAAGATCCAGCGTTTAATTTTTAATTATTGGTTGCGTCAAAACGTGCAGACGCAAAATGCCAAACTAGAGGATTTACTCAACGAAAAACAGCGTGAAGAGCACCTGGCCAAGCATGTTTTTGAGCATCTCTCAACCAAAGAACATTTGTGCCATGAGCATTTGCAAGCCTTGATGCAGCCGTCCAGTGAATTCAATGGCGATCTGTTATTAAGCCGCTGCTCTCCTGGAGGCAATCTGTTTGTCATGCTGCTTGACGCCACCGGACATGGGTTGGCGGCAGCGATAAGTATTTTACCTGTGGTGTCTATTTTCAGGGCCATGGTGTCCAAGGGCCATCCACTCTCCATGCTGGCTTATGAGTTAAATCAACGATTAATTCGGGAAATGCCGGGTGATCGGTTTGTGGCGGGGATATTAGTCGAAGTCGATCCATATAGACGTGAACTGTCTGTGTGGAACGGCGGGATGCCGGACGCCTTACTCTGTGATCGGGCGGGACATGTTTGCCATCGCTTTGCATCTCGGCATATGCCACTGGGAGTGCTAGATACTGAGGTATTTGATACCAGTACCGACACGCTGGCGCTACAGGATAGTGCAAATCAACTGTTTATGTTTAGCGACGGACTCGTTGAGCAAGACTCTGCGTCAGGAGAGGCGTTTGGCATGCAGCGAGTGGAAAGATTGATTGAGCTAGGGCAGGGGCAAGACACAATATCGAAAATGGCGCAGGCGCTGCGCTTTCACCGCGGAGCGTTACCTTACAGTGATGATGTCTCGCTTTGTCGACTGGATTGCCAAGGGTTTCTTAATAGCCACAAGGAAGCACAAGGGCATGTCGACTATCAGTTCGGTAATCAGCATTTCCACGCCAGACTTAGTGGTTATCAGTTGGCTCAAATTGATCTCGTAAACTGGGTTAACACCTTACTACAGGCCAGCCCCATGGCGCCTCAATTGCGTCAAAAAGTTTTTACTGTGTGCGCTGAACTTATCAGTAATGCCATCGACCATGGTGTGTTAAAGCTCGAATCAGCCCTTAAGACTGATGTGGATGGTTTTGTCGCTTACCTCGCGCAGCGGGAAGAGCGGGTAGCCGCTTTACAGCAGCAGGATTGGGTAGAGATTGAGGTGGACTGGCATACACCGGCTAACGAAGTTGAAGTGAAGGTGAAAGATTCCGGACAAGGCTATGTCCAGCAAGGCCCCCGTGCCGCAGATATAGAGAGTTTATCGGGCCGCGGCCTGCAGCTAGTGCGCCAGCTTGCCAGCGTTTTTCAATGCCAGCCTCCGGGCAACCAGACTTATGTACTAATCAGGTGATAAGACTATGAGTAAACAGGTATTAATTGTTGATGACTCACCTTCAATTCGACAAATGGTGGAAGCGACGCTGAAGTCAGCCAGTTATGGGGTTACAGCGGCTAAAGATGGGCAGGAAGCCTTCGACATTTGCAATGGGGGAAAGCGTTTCGACTTTGTTTTGACGGATCAAAACATGCCAAGGATGGATGGACTGACCTTGGTTAAATCATTGCGTACCTTGCCGGCATTTGCCCGAACACCCATTGTCATGTTGACGACAGAAGCCAGTGATGAAATGAAGGCGCAGGGACGTGCAGCAGGGGCTTCAGGTTGGATGGTTAAACCTTTTGATCCGCGTAAGTTGTTGGAAGTTGCGGCTAAAGTCATGGGGTGACGGGAGACCGCTATGTCAATTGAAATGGAGCAATTTCACAATGTGTTCTTTGAAGAGAGTCAGGAACACTTGGATGAAATGGAACAATTCCTGATGGAGCTGGATCTTGAACAGCCGGATAAGGAGCTGCTCAACAGTATTTTCAGAGCCGCGCACTCCATAAAAGGCGGTAGCGGCATTTTTGGTTTTGATGCCCTGACAGGTTTGACTCATGTGATGGAAAACCTATTGGACAGGGCCCGTAAAGACACATTGCAGCTAACTACCGCCATCGTCGATACCTTATTGTCGACGGTCGATATTTTAAAAGGGATTTTGAATAGCTATCGCAGTGGCGGTGACATTGACTGGGCAGCCATTTCGCAAGGCACCGAGCAATTGGAGCAGATGCTCAGCAAAGGGGTAGAGCCAGCAGATGAAAAAGGTTACGGGCTGTTTGAACAGCCGGTTCTCGGCAAAGTCGATGACAGCTTTGGTTTTTTTGAGGAACACACCGATGTTGCTGAAGATGAGGGCTTCGGTTTATTTGATATGGAAGAGTCCGCTGTCAGCGAGACATCAGAAGGGGATAAAGCCGATGTCGTCCCCGCCAGCACTGAACCGCAAACAAGCCAGGCTCAAGATAAAGGCACAGCTTCCCAGCCCCATCAACCAACAGTAGAGCGAAAAGCCCCCGCAGCGTCGGTGGAGTCCAGCACCATTCGGGTTGATACGCAAAAAATAGACGCCTTGGTTAACTTGGTGGGGGAATTAGTGATCACCCAGTCTATGTTGGCCATGATTGGTGACAAAGGTGGATTGGAAGCTGAAGAGCGACGCCAGGCGGCGCTTGTTGAGTTGCAACGTAATACCAGGGAGATCCAGGAAGCGGTGATGTCGATGAGAATGCTGCCAATGTCTTTTGTGTTTAACCGTTTTCCCCGCTTGGTCAGGGATTTGTCGGGCAAGCTGGGAAAATCTGTTGATTTACAAATTGAAGGCGGCAATACCGAGATTGACAAAGGCTTGATTGAAAAGCTGGTTGATCCTTTAACTCACTTGGTGCGCAACAGCATCGACCATGGCATTGAAGCGCCAGAGGTACGTGCGCAAAGCAAAAAGGACAGTGAAGGTCGCTTAATTCTTCGGGCCGCGCACAAGGGCGGCAGCATTTTGATTAGCATCATTGATGATGGGGCTGGCCTTAACCGCGCACGAATTCTGGCTAAAGCCAAAGATAACGCGATTTGGGTGTCCGAGAATCCTCAGGATATTGAAGTGTGGAACCTGATATTTGCGCCCGGTTTTTCTACGGCATCAGAGGTAACCGACGTATCCGGTCGGGGAGTTGGTATGGACGTAGTCAAGCGCAACATCGAAGCGCTTGGTGGCCGGGTCGAGATTGAATCAGAGCAGGGCAAGGGGGCGGCTTTTCATATTCGTTTGCCCTTAACCTTGGCGATTTTGGACGGCATGTGTGTGTCGGTTGGGGATCAGGTTTACGTGGTTCCGCTGGTGAATATTATCGAGTCTATTCAGCCGCTAGCGGATCAGGTTAGAAGTATGGGCAATGATAAGTTGCTTTGGGTGCGCGAAGAATACTGGCCGTTGATTAGCCTGGGTCAACAGATGGATGTTAGGCCTCAGCACAAAGAGGTAACGCAGGGCATAGTGGTGTTGATTGAAAGTGCCAAGAAGCGTTTTGGGCTGTGGGTAGATGCCTTGGTCGGTCAGCAGCAGGTCGTTATCAAGAGTCTTGAACAACATTACAAACGTGTGCCTGGTGTCGCAGGAGCAACCATTATGGGAGACGGCAGTGTTGCCCTGATCATGGATGTTGAATCCTTAGCGACTCAGGTGAAAAGCGCCCCTCAACCCGTTCAGGAGGCATCATGACATCAACAGCGCAACATGCCCTAAGCCATGCTGTTGCCCAGCGCGAGTTTCTGACCTTTGTACTGGGGGAGGAACACTATGCCCTGGATATTATGGCGGTGAAGGAAATTCGTGGCTATGAACCGGTAACTCGCATTGCCAATGCGCCGGCATTTATTAAGGGCGTACTGAATCTGCGCGGCGACATTGTGCCTATAGTGGATCTTCGTATGAAGTTTAATGTTGGTGAGGCCAGTTACACCGAATTTACTATCGTCATTATGTTGAATGTTGATGGGCGTATTGTCGGCGTGGTGGTTGACGGCGTATCCGATGTTATCGCGCTGGCTGAAGAAGAGGTTCGTCCACCGCCGGAGTTTGGCGTGGCGTTTGACAGTCAGTATCTGGTGGGACTGGCAACCATCGATGAGCAGTTAGTCATTTTAGTCGACATCGAAAAACTGATATCCAGTGAAGAGCTCAGCTTGTTCGAGCAAAAGCAGAACAATGTACAGGAGTAGATAATGAAAACGCTGAATTGGGTTAATGACATCAGCATTCCCAGAAAGATGTTAGTTGTGGCCGTGCTGATTATTGTGGGAATTTCGCTACCCACTTACTTATTGTTGGATAACTCCTATCGCGACCAGGCGTTCACCGAGCAGGAAGTGATTGGTACCGCACCGGCAGACGGTGCGTTGGATTTAATGCGTAACGTATCCCTGCATCGTAATTTATCTACCCGGGTATTGCAGGGGGATAGCCAGTTGAATGCTGAGATGCTGACCATGCGTAGCCAGATAGACGACAGCATCAAGGTGCTGGAAAGGCAGATGCTGGCTATCTCGACAGAATTCACTGTGGACAATGTACAACGCAGTTGGCAAAACGCGGTGGCCATGGTGGATAGAAATGATTCGGTTAAAGCGGCCTTTGATGCCCATACACAAACCATCACCGAGATTCGTGCAAGTTTAGGCGGTATTTTGCGCCAGACAGGCATGGCGTATGACCCTGAGCCCGCCAGCTACCATTTGATTATTGCCAACTATGATGCGCTGCCGTTATTGGTTGATGTGTTAGCTCAGGTGCGGGGGATCGGCGCTAAGGTACTGGCTGTTGGGCAGGTGACCGAGGCGGAAAAGCAGAGCATGGTCTCCCTGATCGAGCAGGTCAGTGAACCGCTAAACGTTTATGCAGAGAATCTGACTGCCGCCGCCGAACAAAATAGGCAACTTTCGACTTACGCTTCCACGGCCAAACAATTCAAGGAGCGTGTCCAAGTGTTGTTGATGATGGCGCGCAGAGAGGTAATTGACAAACCCCAGCTCGATTACGCGGCGGATCGCTTTACTGCCGAGTTTTCGCAGGTTTTAGGCGGGTTTTACGATCAGGGAGACAAGCTGTCCAATGAATTAGCGGGCTTGCTGCAGCATCGAATTGAAAATTTGTCAGCCGAGCGTATGCAGTCACTATTAGGCTTGCTCATATTCTTTTCCCTTGCGGCAGCGGCAACGGCTTTTGTGATTCGTGAAGTTATCAAAGGGATTAATAATGCCATTATGGCGGCCAGAACTATTGCTAATGGACAATTTGATACACAGCTAGATGCCAAGCGTAAAGATGAACTGGGGCAACTGAACAATACCCTGGTTGATATGAGTAACAAGCTGGCGGACGCTGCCGTGCAGGCAAAAGAGTCTCTGCGGGTTAGACAAGCGCTGGATAGCTCGTCGACCAATATCATGATTGCGGACAATAGCAGGAACATCATTTACATGAATAAGTCGGTCAGCAAAATGCTTCGCGATGCAGAGCAGGAACTCAAAAAGGCGCTGCCGAACTTTGCGGTTGATGGGCTGATTGGCCGCAGTATGGACAGTTTTCATAAAAACCCGGCACACCAGGCCTCTTTATTGGAAAACCTCAAAACCACCTACGAGGCGCAAATTAAGGTTGGCAACCTGTACTTTGGCTTAATCGCCAACCCCATAGTATCCGAAAGTGGCGAACGTCTTGGCTCTGTAGTGGAGTGGCTAAACCGCACGGCTGAAGTTATGGCGGAGCAGGAAGTGACCCGCATTGTATCGGCGGCGGCTCGGGGGGATTTCAGCGAGCGGATTGACACAAAAGATAAAGCCGATTTTATGCTGACCATTGCTGAAGGTATCAACAGTTTAGTGAATATCACGGACACCGGCCTGAAAGATATTGCCAAGGTATTGATGGCTATTTCGGATGGTGATCTTACCCAGCGTATCGATGCCGACTACCAAGGCACCTTTGAAGAACTCAAAGACTATTGTAATGAAACATCAAATAAGCTGACGGCAATCATGGGGCAGATCCGAGAGGCAACAGACACCATCAGCAGTGCTTCCAGTGAAATAGCCCAGGGTAATTCTGATTTATCCTCCAGAACCGAACAACAAGCCGCAAGCCTGGAAGAAACGGCGTCCAGTATGGAGGAACTGACCAGTACAGTTCGCTTAAACGCCGATAACGCGAAACAGGCAAACGGGCTGGCATCTCAGGCGGCCAATGTGGCAACGGATGGCGGCGAGCTGATTCAGCAAGTCGTGAATACTATGGCGTCAATCAATGAATCTGCACAAAAGATATCCGATATCATTGGGGTCATTGATGGTATTGCTTTTCAGACCAATATCTTGGCGTTAAATGCTGCGGTGGAAGCCGCCAGAGCCGGAGAGCAGGGACGGGGCTTTGCGGTAGTGGCATCTGAAGTCAGAACCTTAGCTCAGCGTTCTGCCAATGCTGCAAAAGACATCAAGTCACTTATTTCAGACTCGGTGAACAAAATCGAAAATGGTAATGAATTGGTCAGTCAGTCTGGCGACACCATGAAAGAAATCGTCACCGCCATCAAACGGGTTAACGACATTATGTCTGAAATTGCCGCAGCGTCTGCCGAGCAGTCTTCAGGTATTGATGAAATAGGTAAAGCCGTTACTCAGATGGATGAAATGACGCAACAAAATGCGGCGCTGGTGGAGCAGGCTGCTGCGGCTTCAGAGAGCTTGCAGTCACAGGCTCAGCAGCTCGCCAGACAAGTGGCGGTATTTAAACTAGATGGCAGTGCTGCACCTGCTGTGGCGATGCTGCCAGCAGCGAAGAAATCCACTGTTCAAGCCGTGCGATTGCCCAAAGAAGCGCGTAAAGGCAAACCCGCCGTTGCTCGGGTCACTTCTGCTGAAGAAGACGAATGGGAAAGCTTCTGACGGGGGAAGGGCGTGAACTCAGGTGAAAAGGAATTTGCCTACACCAGGGCGGATTTTGACAATGTACGTAAGCTGCTTTACCAACTAACCCGGATTCATTTGGCCGACAGCAAGGATTCTATGGTGTACAGCCGGTTGGTCAGGCGTTTGCGTGCGTTGAAAATACCGGGCTTTTCGCAGTATTTGCACTTTGTACAGACGCATGAGGAGGAGGTACAGCACTTTATCAATGCGCTGACGACCAATTTGACGGCATTTTTCCGCGAGTCTCATCACTTCGAGGTATTAGCCGATTATCTTAGTCACCATAGTGTAAAACGTATCTGGTGTGCAGCCAGCAGTACAGGAGAAGAGCCTTACTCCATTGCAATGACAGTTGCTGAAACTATGGGATGTTTTGATGCGGGGATTGAAATTATTGCCTCAGATATCGACAGCGGCGCGCTGCAAACGGCACAAGCCGGTATCTACAATGAGGACAGGATTAAATCGATTGCCACGCATCAGCGCAAGCAGTTCTTCTTAAAAGGCAAAGGTTCGCAGACCGGGAATGTCAAGGTGGTTCCGGAGTTAGCGCGAATGGTGACCTTTCGAAGAATTAACCTGACGGAGCACAAGTGGGATATTGATGGGCCGGTGGATGTGATTTTTTGTCGTAATGTGATGATCTATTTTGATAAACCCACTCAGTTAGAAATTCTGCAGCGTATGGTGAGGCTGCTGAAGCCTGATGGGCTTTACATTGCGGGCCATTCTGAAAACTATAGCCATGCCACTCATCTGGTGCGGCACTTGGGAAAAACCACTTATCATCCCGCTCGGGTGCAATCAGCATGAATGCCTTTGAACTGAATAATCAGCATTTGGCACCCAATCGCTATTTTGATCGCCACTTTGAGTGCGAAGCGGTAAAGATCCTACCTGGTGAGTACTTTGTCACAGCAGACGGCATCATGATTGTCACCGTCCTGGGCTCCTGTGTATCGGTGTGTTTGCGCGATCCGGTGCGCTGCGTAGGTGGTATGAACCATTTTCTGCTGCCAAATGAAGGTGGGCCGGACAATTCTGCCTGGTCGGATTCGGCGCGCTATGGTGTTTATGCCATGGAGATACTAATTAATCATTTGATTAAACTAGGGGCTAAGCGCAGCAGCTTGGAAGCAAAAGTGTTTGGGGGAGGGAATGTACTTCGTGGGCTCACCTCAAATACCGTTGGAGAGCGAAATTGCGAGTTTGTGCTGGAGTTCTTGCGTATTGAGCAAATCCCAGTTGTTGCTAGTGATTTGTTAGATCAGTATCCGCGTAAAGTTTACTTCTTCCCGAGCAGTGGCAAAGTCATGGTGCGAAAAATCAAGTCTCTGCACAACACCACCATTATGGACCGGGAGAGTGAATACCGTATGCGTATTCGTCATGCGCCCAAAAGTGGCGGTGTGGACTTGTTTTAGGAAACGTCTATGAGCATTAAAGTGCTGGTCGTGGATGATTCGGCGTTGATTAGGCAATTACTGGGTGAAATCATTCGCCAGGCCCCTGATATGCAACTCGTTGGTGTGGCACAAGATGCTTATGTGGCAAGGGATCTGGTTAATCAACGCGCGCCTGATGTCATTACTCTGGATATAGAAATGCCCAAGGTGGATGGCCTGACATTTCTGGACAAGTTAATGAAAGCCAGGCCCACACCAGTATTGATGATATCGACACTGACCGAAGCAGGCGCAGAAGCCACACTCAGAGCACTGGAATTGGGGGCGGTTGATTTTATTGCCAAGCCCAAGCTGGATGTGGCCCAAGGTATAGAACAATACAGTCAGCAAATACTGGATAAAATTCGCATGGCTGCCACATCTCGTGTCCGTAAAGTGCAGCGAACTGCTTCAGTATCATCTCCCCCTTATGTGAATACTGGCACAGAGAAGATCATTGCTATTGGTGCATCGACCGGAGGAACCGAAGCTATCAAGGAAGTGCTTACCGGCTTGCCTGCCAACAGCCCCGCTGTTGTTATCACTCAGCATATGCCTCCGGGGTTTACCACGACTTACGCCAAAAGGCTCGACGGGCTTTGCGCTCTCTCTGTCAGTGAGGCAAAAGACGGTATGCGGGTACTCCCCGGCCACGCATATTTAGCGCCAGGCAACTTACATCTGTGTATTGAAAAATATGGTGCTGACTACCGGATAAGGCTGTTTGATACAGAGCGGGTCAGTGGACATAAGCCATCCGTTGATGTGATGTTTCAATCGTTAGCGGAGTGTGCAGGTAAAAATGTGTTGGCGGTCATATTAACCGGCATGGGCAAGGATGGCGCACTTGGTATGCAGGCTATTAAAGCAGTCGGAGGCACCACGCTGGCACAAGATGAAGAAAGTTGTGTGGTTTTTGGTATGCCTAAGGAAGCCATAAGGCTGGGCGGGGTAGATAAGGTATTGCCGCTGGGTGAAATCAGCAGAACCGCCTTGGAGGTATTGAGCCGGTTAGGGGCCGGTACGCGCCTATAGCCTCACGGTGCTTACCCATATATTGATCTGTTCATTTATTGAACTTTTTACATGCATAATAGCGCGGTCTGACTCCAGTATTATCATGATACTCAGAGGGTTAAATCAAAATATTATTGGAATAATATGCATAAAAGGGAAGACCGATGAAATACAAATGCCTCCTTGGCTTTTTTGCCCTGATGTTAAGTGGCTGCAACTCCACCAACAGTGGCTCAACCAATGACTTTAACAGCGAAACGTTGTTTCAGGATTTCATTGCTAATCAGGAGCTCAAAAGTATCAATAAAGCCGCTCCCTTTATTCTTTCAGACTATATGATTCTGGATGATCAACATGTGGCTTTGGTAACTCGAAATAGAAAGTACTTTTTAGCCTCACTATCCAGTGCACCATGTGCGAAGCTCGAATTTGCCGAACGTATTGGGATACTACAGCAAGAAAAAGAGGTGGCCGCAGCTGGAGATCAAATTGTCAGGGTAGGTTATGAGCAACAAGGTTGTGTTATCGACACCTTGTTTAAATTGAATCGCGTACAATACGAAGAGCTATCCAATTTAAATATAAAACGTCGCTATAACACCAACATTAATGCTCCGACACGCTTTTAGTCAGCTTTAGCTTACGTAGGCGAAATTGGCGTCAATAAAAAAAACCGTGTAATTTACACGGGTCTTTTATTTGGTGGAGCTGGCGGGACTTGAACCCGCGTCCAGAAAGCGTCAACCGTTGGTACTACATGCTTAGTCTGTCTTTTATTTAACTACGTTGGACTCCGGCAGACAGGATTCCTAGTAGCTGTCCTGATACTATTTCGCGGTTCAACCTCAGGAAGTTTCCCTCGCTAGTCCATGATGATGACCTTCCGAACCTCTACCCATGGACAAGGCCAGAGTGGAAGGGCACTAAACCGGTTATTAAGCGGCTAGTGCGTAGTTTTCGTCGTTTGCGACTACTTTAAAGTGGCTTTTTTAAGAGGCCAGCCACAACCTCTGCATGCACCTCGGGCGTCCTGAATCCTGTCGAATCCAAAATCAGCCCCGAAATGGGTATCGCCAGACGCATAATCAGGCGAGTAAGCTGATCATAGCACAAGAAAATTACACTTGTCTTGCGCTTTGTATCAACCTGCTGATTAGTATCAGCTTTTATGCTTCATAAGGCGCTCTTTCTGCCTCTGCCAGTCGCGATCCTTGATGGTATCCCGCTTATCTTGGTTTTGCTTTCCCTTCGCCAGGTAGATTTCAACTTTAACCCAGCATTTTTTCCAGTACATGGCCGTTGCGACGATGGAATAGCCTTTTTGCTCGCGGGCACCAAGCAGACGATTTAACTCTCGTTTGTTCAGCAAGAGCTTGCGGCTGCGGTCAGGATCACAAATAACGTGACTGGACGCTTCCTTCAGGGGCTGAATTGTTGCCCCTAACAGGTAAGCCTCGCCGTTCTGAATAATGACATAACTATCCGCAATATTGACCTTTCCGGCCCGGATACTTTTGACTTCCCAGCCCTGCAAGGAAATACCGGCCTCGAGCTTATCTTCCAGGAAGTACTCGTGCCTAGCCTTCTTATTCAGCGCAATGGTGCCGCTTTGATTGGATTTGGTGTTCTTCTTTTTCATGGCGGCGTATTATACTGCAACGAATTTTTTTGTCTGCGACGACGTATAAAATATTTATCGGCGGGCAATTTTTCGCCCTAAGTAGGGCTGACAGAGGAGAATTGATGCCAAACGTGAATCGCAGTGCACTGGTTGCTTACAGTGCCGAATCCATGTTTGATCTGGTTAATGATGTGAATGCTTATCCCCGTTTCCTACCTGGTTGTGCAGAAACCCGCATCTTAGCAGCAGATAATGAATGTATGAAAGCCTCGTTACTTGTCAGTAAAGGCGGCTTGAAACAGTGGTTCACCACGCAGAATCAGTTAAAACGTGGTGAGTTTATACATATGCAACTCATTGATGGCCCTTTTACCCATTTGAGTGGGGGCTGGCGCTTTATTCCATTGACTGAACATGCTTGTAAGATTGAACTTAATTTAGAGTTTGAGTTTTCCAGCCGACTAGCGGAAATGGCGTTTGGCAAAGCGTTCTCGGCCATCGCGAGTAATATGGTGGCCGCCTTTACCGAGCGAGCCAAGGAGGTCTACGGTGACTGAGAAGCAGATCCGTCTTGAAGTGGTTTATGCGCTTGCTGATAAACAAGCCTTATTGGAAGTAGTGGTGGAAAAAGGCACTACGGTGCAGGATGCTATTCGCGCTTCGGGTATACTCAAACGTTTTCCTGATATCGATTTGAACGAAACTAAGGTGGGGATATGGTATCGCACCTGTAAGCTTACCGACGAGCCAAAGGATGGTGATCGTATTGCTATCTACCGACCACTAATTGCCGACCCGAAGGACGCACGGCGAAGACGCGCAGAGAAAGCTAAAGATGAGGGACGAGCGGATAAGGTCACCGGCGGCAGGGTAAATCCCCTTCGCGCAGAAAAAGATGAATAAGCTGCTATCCAAACCGTTCTCACTGTATGTAAAGTGAGAACGGTTTGGTGGAGATCACTGATCCAAAGGCGTGTTGAATGTTTCAGCTAAGGTAAAGTCACCTTCAACCTTACTGATTTTTCCAGCATCGAAATAAATGATCAGTTCTTTGCGAATATGCTCATCACTCATACCGCGCTTCATGGTGTACACGTAGTACCATTTATCCTGGTTAAATGGATCATTAACCACAGGCTGACCAAGAATATAGACAACCTGTTCTTTGCTCATTTCGATGCGCAATTTGTCTACATCTTTCTGATCCAGGTAATTGCCCTGCGGTATATCAATACGGTAAATCCAACTACTGCAAGCCTGCAGGCTGGCCAACACTAAAAGGCTGATGGCGAGTTTTTTGTACTTCATGTTGTTCTGATTCTCTGAGGAAGGCTGCATCCTAACGTAGTTGGCTTGTAGCTGTCCAATTCCATACATTTAAGTGAGTCGGTTTTGTGTTCAGTTTGAACTGACCCACAGGATAAAGAAGCGCCCGAAACAAGCTCTAACCTGTTCCGGGCTCCTCCACACGCTAAACTGATAATAACGATTTGCTGTGACAATAAATGGGGTTCAGCAGCAAACTTTCAATGGATTGGAAAAATTACAGGCCTAAAAGTTCCCTAGCATTAGCCAAAGCGGTGTCGGTCAGTTTATCGCCGGCCAGCAATCTGGCCAGCTCCTCTATGCGCTGTTGCTGTGCTAGGGGAATCATATGGGTTTCTGTGGTTTTGCCATCACTGAATTTGGTTACCAGCATCTGATGGTGGGCACAGGCTGCAACTTGCGGTAAGTGTGTAACACAAAGCACCTGAGCGTCTTGCCCCAGTCTTCGTAGCAATTGCCCAACCACGGATGCGGTAGGACCGCTGATGCCGGTATCTACTTCGTCAAAAATCATAGTAGGTACTTTATGATTGGCACTGGCGATAACTTGTACCGCCAGTCCGATACGTGATAACTCGCCGCCTGAAGCGACTTTTTCCAACAAATCGGCAGGTTGCCCGGGGTTGGTGGCCACCACAAAGCGGATAACATCCTGCCCTTGCCGGTTGATAGCCATTTGTGGGTCAAACTGTACCTGAATGGCAAAACTGGCCTGACTCATGTTCATCTGGCGAATTTCGTTTTGTACTTGCTCTGCCAGTTTTTGCGCCGCTGTCTGACGTGAACGACTTAAGACCTCTGCTGTTTGTATGTAAGCTTGCTTTAATTGCTCCAGTGTGAGCGCCAATGCCTCAAGTTGATTGTCATCTTGCTGTAATTGCGCGAACTCCTGAACCAGAGATTGGTGGTATTCATATAACCCCTCTGGCATCACCTGATGCTTTCTGGCTAGCTCCATGGCTTTTGAAAAGCGAGCTTCCACCTGCTGCATCCTGAACGGATCCACTTCCAGGCCGTCAATATAGTCGCGCAACTGCTGAGAGGCTTCATCTACCTGGATGTTGGCTTCTGATAACAGGTCAACAATAGGAGTTAAACTGGCATCATGCTCCTGTAGCTCCGACAGCCTGTCGATTGCATGTTGAATAATAGATAAAGCATTGATGTCGTCTGCATCATACAACTGATGGAAGCTGGTCTGGGATTGTTCCAGCAGAGATTGACTATGGCTTAGGCGCTTGTGCTCTACTTCAAGCTGCTCGAACTCGCTTTCCTCTATGGCAAATTCATCCAGTTCCTGAACCTGGTATGCCAGCAACTGACGTCTGGCTTCCCGATGTTGCTGATTGTCTTGCAATAACTGATATTGTTTGCGGGTTTCCTGCAATTGTTGATAGCGGTTCAGCAGCTCCTGCAGTAAATCAGGATGGTTGGCATAGTTATCCAATAACTCTCGCTGAACATCGGCTTTTAATAACTGCTGATGGGCATGCTGGCCATGAATGTTAACCAGGTACTGGCCTAGACCTTTTAATTGCTGTAACGAAACCGGTGCCCCGTTTATATAGGCTTTTGAGCGTCCCTCACAAGAGATAACCCGTCGAATAACGCATTCCTGATCGTCTTCCTGCAGCTCCTGAGAAGTTAACCATTGCTGTGCAAGTGGCAGATTATGTAAGGCAAAACAGGCAGTGATTTCCGCTTTGTCGGCGCCTTTACGCACCATACTGGCTTCCGCTCTGTCGCCTAAGCACAAACTTAGCGCATCTATGGCAATAGATTTACCTGCTCCGGTTTCACCGGTAATGGCGGTCATACCGCTATGTAATTCGATATCTAAGGACTGAACAATAGCAAAGTTACGTACAGAGAGTTGCAGCAGCATAGTATAACCTGTTTATCTATACAGTTCTCTGTAACTATATACAGTATTTGTTGTTTGTCCAGATGGGTGGGGAAAAAATATTCGAACCGGGGGGACTGAAGGCCATCGCTTAATAAAGCTTACTGCCCCAACCCAGTTTGGTGCGCAGCACATTAAAGTAATTGTAACTTTTAGGGTGAATCAAACGCAGGGTGTAAGGATTCTTGCGGATTTGTATTTCATCGCCGGGTAAGACACTGAGTACCACATGGCCATCACAACTAACCTGCAGCGCTTCGGTATTGTCATGAGATACCACCAAACGTACCACGCTATTGGCATCCACGACTATGGGGCGACTGCTTAGGGTATGGGGAAACATGGGAACCAATGCGAGGGCATCCAGATTTGGCGTGAGAATGGGGCCCCCGCCGGATAAGGAGTAAGCTGTTGATCCTGTGGGAGTCGCCACAATCAATCCGTCAGAACGCTGACTGAAGACAAATTGATCGTCGATATGCACTTCAAATTCCATCATATGAGCAACTTTGCCATGGTGCAGTACCGCTTCATTTACGGCGGCATTGCTGCTCTTCAACTGGCCATGTCGAAACACTTCCACTTCCAGTAGAAAACGTTGTTCGGTGGCGTAGTCACCGTCAAAGATACCATCAAGTTCAGTGGTGATATCTTCAGGGTGGATGTCGGTAAGAAATCCCAGATTACCGCGGTTAACCCCTACCACCCCGATGTTAAAGCGTGATAATACTCGCGCAGCACCAAGCATGTTGCCGTCACCGCCCACGACAATCGCCAGGTCGGCATGCTCGCCTATACCAACCAGGTCCATCACGTCCTGCGCATCAAAATCCAATTCACTGGCCACTCGTTCCTCTACCACTATGCGCTTGCCCTTGCCTTGCAAATAAGCATAAAGCGCCCGCAGGCTTTCATTTGCGCCCTCGTGGTGAGGCTTGCCAATCAGGCCAATACAATCGAATCGTTGTTGCATATTCAGGGTTTTCTAATCGTCGGGCTATCTACTTGAAAATAATAAGGGTTAGTCGGCCAAAAGTCGCTGTTTAAAGTACATAACCGGATAATTTACATGGAAATGTCATCTTTGCCCTTGAATCGACGCTGGCGATCCCCATTTACCCAATCGTTTTTGGCATTCTTTTAGGTATTACGGAGAGGCGAATGAGCACCGAGCAGCAGCCACAACAAGAACAGCAGCCACAGGAAGAGGTTATTCAGGAGCAGGCTCAGACTGAGTTGACACCTGAACAGCAGCGGATTGCCGAGTTAGAAAGTGCCCTGGTACAAGCGGAATCTACGCTTTCTGAACAGAAAGACTCTGTACTGCGTGCCAGAGCAGACATGGAAAATGCCCGCAAGCGCGCGGAAGCCGAAGTCGACAAAGCAAGAAAGTTCGCCTTGGAGCGATTTGCCGGTGAACTGCTAACCGTGATTGATAACCTGGAGCGAGCCCTGCAAGTGGCTGACGCCTCTAATGAGGCGGTGAAATCACTGGTTGAAGGTGTTGCTATTACGCATAAGTCCTTTATTGCCACCATTGAAAAATTTGGCATGAAGGTTATCGACCCACAAGGCGAACAGTTCAACCCTGAGTTACATCAGGCCATGAGCATGCAGGAAAGTGCAGAGCTAGAGCCCAACTCGGTCATGGCAGTGATGCAGAAAGGTTATGAACTTAATGGTCGTTTGTTACGTCCGGCTATGGTGATGGTGTCCCGTGCACCGGAAGATGGCGTAGACGTTCAGGCATAAGCCACAGCTAATAAACACACTTTATTTGGGGAATTTTTTTCGCCCGCTTGTTGAAAACAATCGCGCCGATCCCCACAAAGAAAGCATCAGTTTTTAAACGAATTTTCGGAGTAAAGTCATGGGTAGAATCATTGGTATTGATTTGGGTACAACTAACTCATGTGTTGCCGTGTTGGACGGTGACAAACCTCGTGTGATTGAAAATGCGGAAGGGGATCGTACTACCCCCTCCATTATCGCCTTCACTAAAGACGGTGAAACCTTGGTAGGTCAACCTGCCAAGCGTCAGGCGGTTACAAACCCCAGAAACACCCTGTTCGCTATCAAGCGTTTAATTGGTCGCCGTTGGGAAGATAAAGAAGTACAGCGCGATATCGACATTATGCCGTTCGGCATTATCAAGGCGGATAATGGTGACGCCTGGGTTGATGTGAATGACAAGAAGATGGCACCCCCGCAGATTTCTGCTGAAGTGCTGAAAAAGATGAAAAAGACCGCCGAGGACTATCTGGGCGAAGAAGTAACTGCAGCGGTTATCACCGTGCCGGCCTACTTCAACGATTCTCAGCGTCAGGCCACTAAAGATGCTGGTCGTATCGCCGGTCTGGAAGTCAAGCGTATCATTAACGAACCCACAGCCGCGGCACTGGCTTACGGTATGGACCGTAAGAAAGGTGACAATGTGGTTGCGGTTTATGATTTAGGTGGTGGTACTTTCGATATCTCCATTATCGAGATTGACGAAGTAGAAGGTGAGCACACCTTTGAAGTACTGGCTACCAACGGTGATACCCACTTAGGTGGTGAAGACTTTGATAACCGCTTGATCACTTACCTGGTTGAAGAGTTCAAGAAAGACCAGGGTATGGATTTGCGTAAAGATCCTCTGGCCATGCAGCGTCTGAAAGAAGCCGGTGAAAAAGCCAAGATTGAGCTTTCTTCTGCGCAGCAAACCGAAGTGAACCTGCCTTATATTACGGCCGATGCTTCAGGTCCTAAGCACCTGACCATCAAGGTAACTCGTGCCAAGCTGGAGTCTTTGGTTGAAGATATGGTTAAGGCTTCTCTGGAGCCTGTAAAGCAAGCGCTGGCTGATGCAGACCTGTCTGTGGGCGATATCCACGATATCATCCTGGTAGGTGGTCAGACTCGTATGCCACTGGTACAGAAATACGTGACCGAGTTCTTTGGTAAAGAACCGCGTAAAGACGTTAACCCCGATGAAGCCGTAGCTGTAGGTGCAGCCATTCAAGGTGGTGTCTTGGCGGGTGACGTGAAAGACGTACTGCTGTTGGACGTAACACCTTTGTCTCTGGGTATTGAAACCATGGGCGGTGTGATGACCAAGTTGATTGAGAAAAACACCACTATTCCGACTAAAAAGTCGCAGGTGTTCTCAACTGCTGAAGATAACCAGTCTGCAGTAACGGTACACGTACTGCAAGGCGAGCGTAAGCAAGCCTCTGGTAACAAATCACTGGGTCAGTTCAACCTGGAAGGTATTCGTGCGGCCATGCGTGGTCAGCCGCAAATCGAAGTAACTTTTGATATCGATGCGGATGGTATCTTGCACGTGTCTGCCAAAGACAAAGACACAGGTAAAGAGCAGAAGATCACTATTCAGGCTTCCAGTGGTTTGTCGGAAGACGAAATCAACAATATGGTTCAGGACGCTGAAGCCAACGCTGAAGCAGACAAGAAGTTTGAAGAACTGGTACAAACCCGCAACCAGGCTGATGGTCTGGTGCATGCTACCCGTAAGCAGGTGGAAGAAGCCGGTGATGCCTTAGGCGCTGATGACAAGGCTAAGGTAGAGGAAGCCTGTTCTGCACTTGAAGCAGCCATTAAAGGCTCTGACAAGGAAGAGATTGATGCTAAGACTCAAGCATTAATTGAAGCCTCTGCCAAGCTGATGGAAGTGGCGCAAGCCAAAGCTGCGCAACAGCAGGGTGACGCTGGTGAACAGGGTTCTGCCAAAGCCACGGATGACGATGTTGTGGACGCCGAGTTCGAAGAAGTCAAAGACGACAAGAAGTAATCTTGTGTCCTGTTAACGTGGCCGCGAAATGCGGCCACGCTTAAGTGGGGTCAGAGTAAAATTATCCGTCAGCCACTGACAATTTGTTAATTTTACTCTGACCCCATTTAGCTGTATTCGGGAGCTAATAAGCAATATGTCCAAACGAGACTATTACGAAGTGCTGGGGGTGGCGAAAGACGCCGCCGAACGCGACATAAAAAAGGCCTATAAGCGATTGGCCATGAAATATCACCCTGACCGTACTCAGGGCGATAAGGCATTAGAAGAGAAGTTCAAGGAAATTCAGGAAGCCTATGAGGTCCTGACCGATGAGCAAAAACGCGCAGCCTATGACAGATTCGGCCATGCCGGGGTTGATCCTAATCGTGGCGGCGGCGGTCATGGCGGCCATGCCGATTTCGGCGATATCTTTGGTGATGTTTTCGGGGATATTTTTGGTGGTGGACGCCGTCAATCGCGCGCACGCCAGGGCTCAGATCTCAGGTATAACCTGGAAATGTCTCTGGAAGATGCGGTCCGAGGCAAGAACGTAGAGATCAAAGTACCCACCTTGGTGGGTTGTGATGAGTGTGATGGCTCTGGTGCTAAGAAAGGCACGACGCCTACCACTTGTCCTACTTGTCATGGTCAGGGGCAGGTACAGATGCGTCAGGGCTTTTTTGCCGTGCAGCAAACCTGTCCTACTTGTTCCGGACGCGGCAAGATCATTGCCGACCCATGCCGTAAATGTCACGGCCATGGTCGCGTAGAAAAGACCAAAACCTTGTCGGTGAAAGTGCCAGCAGGCGTGGATACCGGTGATCGCATTCGTCTGAGCGGCGAAGGTGAAGCAGGAGAAATGGGCGGACCGGCGGGCGATCTGTATGTACAAGTACATATTAAAGACCACCCGATTTTTGTTCGCGATGGCAACAATCTGTATTGTGAAGTGCCTATCAGCTTTACCCGTGCGGCCTTGGGGGGCGAAATTGAGGTGCCGACCCTGGACGGAAAGGTCAAACTCAAAATTTCACCCGAGACCCAAACCGGGCGTATGTTCCGACTGCGTGGCAAAGGCGTGAAGTCGGTACGCAGTGGCTCGGTGGGTGACTTGATGTGCAAGGTTGTGGTTGAAACACCAGTTAACCTGACTAGCCGTCAGAAAGAGTTGCTTGAGGAGTTGGATAAATCCATGGGCACGGGTGAGGAAGCTGCCAAATACCGTCCCAAGGAAAAAGGCTTCTTTGACGGCGTGAAGAAGTTCTTTGACGACTTAACCAATTAAGATTGTTGGTTATCAAAAAGCCCCGCGAATAATGCGGGGCTTTTTTTATCTGCAGCATCATGCTTGAATGAGCCAAAAAATAATCAAGGGATGAGCATGCGCGCACTTGTTGTCAGTATTTTGATGTTAGTGAGCTATGGGTTGCATGGGCAGGAACATAGGTTGTATCAAAGTCTGGTTTTTCAGCATAATAACAGTGAGTTACCTTATCGTGTTTTGTTTCCTGAACACTTTGATCCGCATAAACGTTATCCTCTGATACTGTTCTTACATGGTGCAGGAGAGCGAGGCAGTGACAACAGCTTACAACTGACCCATGGAGCGACCTTGTTCGCTGAAGATAAGGTGAGAGCCAATTATCCCGCTATTGTGATTTTCCCCCAAGCGCCCAAGGCGCAGTATTGGGCCAATGTTAAGCTCGATCGCAGCACGCAGCCGCTGACCGCGGTTTTTTCTGCCAATCCAAAACCTACCGAAGCGTTAGCAGCAAC
Organism: Bowmanella pacifica; assembly: GCF_014645355.1. Taxonomy (GTDB): domain Bacteria; phylum Pseudomonadota; class Gammaproteobacteria; order Enterobacterales; family Alteromonadaceae; genus Bowmanella; species Bowmanella pacifica. The sequence goes on from NZ_BMLS01000008.1 coordinate 168,464, forward strand.
TATTGCTCTGATGGAAGAATGGTCTGCCAGGCCCTACGTGGATAAAACGCGGGTATATGCAGGTGGTTTATCTATGGGGGGAATGGGTACTCTGGAGCTGCTGTATCATAAACCAGCTATGTTTGCCGCAGCGTTGGTGATATGTGGGGCGGGAGACGCCGCATTGACCTCTCAGTATCGCAAAGGTATGCCGGTGTGGCTGTTCCATGGTGAGCAGGATCAGGTTGTCAGTCCTGCCTATACCCAAACCATGTATGAGGCTATTCGTAGGTCTGGCGGTCAGGCCAAAGTGACCTGGTATCCAGAGGTCGGGCATAACAGTTGGAACCCGGCTTTTGCCGAACCAGACTTATTGGCTTGGTTGTTTTCTCATACCTTGCCAGCCAAGGGCGCGGTTCAGGAGCAATAAGGTGCGAATTGGACTCATACTGATATTGTGTTGCTGGGGTTGCAGCCTTGCTGCTGCCGAACGAGTGGTTAGGGTGGGACTGAATTTCTCTGCCCCCTGGGCCTATGCGGATGAGCAGGGTAGCTTGCAGGGGATTGACCACGATATCGTCTATCAGGCCCTGTCTGCAGCCGGCTATCAGGTGCAGATTGAGCTTTTTTCCCATGAACGTATGCTGCAAAAGTTTAAACAGCGGGAGTTGGATTTCGCTAGCCCTATTGCTTTTGATATTCCGGGCGCCCATAAAAGTTTGCCGTATATGGAAATCCAAGATGTTGCCGCCAGCCTGAGCAGTGCCGGTCTGGCTATCGAACAACTGGACGATTTAAGCGACAAACGGGTAGTGGCCTATCAAAAAGCCATAGATGTGTTGGGGCAACCCTTTGCCAATGTGCTTGAGTCGCAGAATTACCTGGAAATGGTCGACAGGGATCGTCAGTTCGACTTGCTATTTAGTGGCAAGGTGGATGTGGTGGTGGGCGATAGGCTGGTGTTGGAATACTACAGCCGTAAAATGTATGGTGAAGGGAAAATTCGTATTCACCCCATATTTGCCAGTCAGGTTTATCCTGCTGCTGCTTGGGATCCCGAGATTATTAAAGCTTTTAATCAGCATCTTATGCGTATGCAGGCGCGGGGTGATATCAAGCTCTTGATGCATAGCCCCCGGCCATGAGCAAGAGCAGCGCTGCATCTTGCCAATTCGCCAATAAATCACTGTGGACGTTTAGATGGCTGACTAGCGGCTTAAATTAAGGCACAATCCTCGCCAGGTAACAGAATCGGATTGAAATAGCATGAATGTGGGGATATTTGGTGCCAACGGCCGTATGGGCAGGGTATTGATTGAGGCGGTGCAGCAGGCACCTGAGGCAAAATTAAGCGCGGCACTGGTACGCAGTGGCTCTGACTGGCTGGGCATGGATGTTGGGGAACTGGCCGGTGTCGGTAAATTGGGCCTGGCGGTCAGTGACAGACCCGACGAGCAAGCCGCGAACATTGATGTGATGATTGATTTCACCCTGCCAGGTGCTCTTGAAGCCAACCTGAGTTGGTGTGTTGCTCAGAACAAGCCGGTTGTCATAGGCACCACAGGATTAAATCCTCAGCAGTTTGATGTTTTGCAGCAAGCCGCCAAGCAGATCCCCGTTGTGTTTGCTGCTAACTACAGCGTAGGCGTTAACCTGATGCTGAACTTATTAAAGCAAACGGCCAGAGTAATGGGTCATAGCTGCGACATTGAAATCTGGGAAGCGCATCACCGTAACAAACTCGATGCACCATCCGGCACTGCCATGGCCATGGGCGAAGCTATTGCCGACGAACTTAACTGGGATTTGAATCAATGCGCCGTATATGGTCGTGAGGGCCATACGGGTGTCAGACCGCAGCAGCAAATCGGCTTTGCCACCATCCGCGCTGGCGATGTGGTGGGTGAGCATACAGCCATGTTCGCTGATATTGGCGAGCGAATTGAACTTACCCATAAAGCCAGCAGCCGTTTGACCTTCGCTAAAGGGGCGGTGCGCGCCGCGTTATGGCTTAAAGATAAACCCGCTGGTTTATATAATATGCAGCAGGTTTTGGGATTGGAAGGGTAGAGTCTGTCATGTCAGGCTGACATGACTCCCACGTCGTCGTTATCAACCGGGGCTCGTTAGTTTGCGTGTTTTCTTGCTATCTTGACGCCCAGTTAAGGTTTAACTCAACTGGGCGTATTGCTTGTCGTCATTTAAAGCATACTGATACTCAACAGCGGTGCGTTTTGATTGTTAGCATTCAGGGTAACCCGCACGTTACCGCTATAGGGCAATATCAGTGTTAGGTTATCACTACTGCCAGGCTGCAGAGCCACAGTGTCTCCTGAGGTAATTTGCCAGGCGCCACCCAGATTCGGACCGCCGTTTGCTCCCCAGTCTGCGTCCGCTATTTTTATTTGGTGCGATCCGCCAGGCAGATTTAGCAAGGCTTCGTATATGCCACCACCAATGTATGCCAGTGGCATAGTCGTCCCCCAATCGTTCAGACTGCCTCGTAGATATAGTTGGTGATTACCATAAGGGGCCGGGATGACGGATGGATCATCGGGCATGATGGTAAGGGAGGGAGTATCGGGCGTGGTTGCAAGCAAGGCAAAGCGATACTGGCCTGGCTGGGGAATAGTCACAGCAAGATTATTGCCTTGTTGATAGAGCGTCTGGGCAGCACCCAAGGTGACGCTAAAGCCGCCGCCAAGATTGACTGTGCTGTAGTGCTCGTCGGCCAGCTTAAACTCAAACTGACCGGCATCCAGAACGACATCTAATCTATAGCTATTATCGCCTTGGTAGCTAAACGGCAAAGAGGTATCCCAGCTATTGATGTCGCCACGTAGATAGATAGGCTGCTCTCCATAAGGGGGGAGGGCGCTTAAACCATAGCCTTGCTGACCTTGCTGGGGTTTGACGAATACGGCAGTAGTGCGGGCTGGTACCTGGAAACTATGAGTATCAAATGACGCTTGCTGCACGAGCGTGTCTGCTGAGCTTTGCTGAACGTGATGCAGTACAAAACCATTTGCTTCATCAATAGTAAATGCCTTGAGGTTGTCACTGCTGTTAAATACGACTACCAGCGCATCATAGGCAGGATCCAGATCTGTCAGTCCCAGGCCGTCATCCAGACTCATTACAATCAACCCCTGAGCTTGCTGGGGCCCGGTATTATGAAATTTAATCCGCTGACGCACTTGCTGAGCATCGGTAAGACGAAACAGCGGACTATTGGCGCGGATTTGCACAAACTCTTCAAATAAAGCGGCGCTAAAAGCAATTTCAGTCGGGCCTACCAGGCTGTTGGGGTTGGCACTGGCTGCACTGATAGCCGGCCAGTTATGCTGGTTATCGGCCTCGCGGGGCAGGCCTATATTCCAGTTATTATCCTGCATGCTGACATCAACCCGATTAAACCAATCTCCCGAATCGTAAGTATTGCGATCAATGGACTTAGAGCGCAGCAATTCGGAGCCAAAATGCAGAAAAGGTATGCCCTGGCTTAGCAGTGGATAGCTCAGGGCCTGAGCCTGTATACGTACACGCTCTTGTGCAGTCAACTGGGTGGGCAGAACCAGTTGCAGCTTATCCCACAGTGTTTCGTTGTCATGCTTGGATACGTAGTTAACGGTGTCGGCCGGGTCATTGGCATACCCCGCAGGCTGGCCGTTCCATTGGTAGTCATAGGCAGACATATAGTTGCCGCTGGCCGCCACAAAGGCAAAACTGCCGATGTTGCCAACAAGACCTATACGGGTGGTGTCTTGTTGGTGCAAGCTGCCACCCGCTGTGAATAACTCGCCACTGCGCACGGCGTCTCGCTGACGGTCTGAGAAAGTTCCTACCTCGGTGCCAGCCATCGCCAGTTGTGAGGCTTGTTCAAAGCGCCTGTTATTGACGACTTCGCCGAAGTTCCACCCTTCACCATAAAAATAGCTGTCGGGGTCCACGGTTCTGACCGCCTCGCGGGCGCTGAGAATAGCCTGTCTGGGAATATGCCCCATAAGATCAAAGCGAAAACCGTCAAAACCAAACTGCTGGGCAAATACCACCAATGAGTCATTCATTAACTTGGCCATCATGGTCATTTCGGTGGCCGTGTTTTCACAGCAGGTGGAGTTTTCTATTTGTCCGCTGAGTTCGTTCAAACGTTGGTAGTAGCCTGGTACTAGCTTATCCAGTACCGAATTGTCATTTAAGCCAGATGATGCCGTGTGGTTGTAAACTACATCCAGCACCACACGCAGTCCTATATTATGCAAGGCCTGGTTCATGGCGCGCATTTCAAGAATACGGGCCGCGCCGTCAGGATCGCTGGCATAGCTGCCTTCCGGCGCCGCAAAATGCTGTGGATCATACCCCCAGTTAAAGCCATCCAGGGCACGCATCGCGTCTACTAAGGCCTGTGCGTCAGCGCTGTCGGGTGTATAACCGGCAAAGACATCCAGCAATAGAGTCGTGGGGTTTTCCACCCCGCAAACCGGTGCGCCGGGATTAAACTGACATAGCCTGCCAACGGTATCGCTGATGTCCACTCGTTGATTAGTATCTTCCTGAATCGACGCTATATCATTGGCCGGCAGTAGATGGATGTGGGTCAATCCTGCTTGTTGCAAACGCTGTAAATGTTGTACTGATTGACTGTTTGTTTCGGTAAACGCCAGATATTTTCCACGATTCTGCACACTGACGCTGTCATCCCAGATACTGAAGTCACGAATATGGGTTTCATAGATAATGCTGTCTTCGGGCGCAGTGACGATAGGTACCGGATGACTGTCCCAACCGCTGGGTTTCAGATCGCTGTCATTCAGGTTAACAAATTGACTGTAACGACCATTGGTAGACAAACTCACACTGTATGGGTCTGTACTGATTAAGGTTTCCACTTGCTCAGTTAATGGGTGGAACACCTCAACACCAAATTGATAAAAATGTCTGTCCAGGGTATTTCTATCACCATGATAGGACCATATACCGCTGTGCTCATCCCATTGCATTGGATGACTGGCGAGCAAGTTCTTTTGCTGGTCAAAGACCCGTAAACTCAGACTGCGAGCCGTTGGAGCCCAGACGGATACTTGCAGTTGCTGTTGTTGATAATTCAGGCCCAGGTTTGCCTCATCGGCATCATCTGCCTGACGGGTATAAAGATGATCCAGCAACCGGCCAAACTGCACTCTGGTGGCATCCACTATCGCGCCCGTTGCATCCAGCGCGACGGCAATTAGCTGAGTTTTGGCCAGGTTTTTACTCTCTGCATCGGTGAGTGACAGGTGAAAACCCGTGAATCCACTTAAATGCGGATCCCTTTGATAGTATTGCGGGTCTATTTGGGCTGGCGTCAGGGGGTAAAAGTTCGCAGTTTGTAACTTACTGGGATCAAGCGGTGACAGATCAGCGGCAGCACTGTAGTACAAGCGGTACTCAGCGGCTTGGGCGGTTTGCCAAACCAAGGTGTCTGTGGCCAGCCAGTGTGCGCGCGCACCGTCCAAAGATAAAGGACGCTCGGTCAGGGGCTGATACCAGATCTCCGGATAGCCGTGAAAGCTGAATCCTTGCTTGCCCCGAGCGGGTTCAAAGCGGCTGTTGTTCTGACCCAGTGCCTTGTCATTACCTTTGTGAATAATGAAGTTGTAGCAATCCGCACCGGGCTCAATACTGAGTACATAGTAAGCCCCGTAGTCAGGATGGATACCATCGGCGGGATAGGGGTTGGCCCAATCGCCAAATTGGGCCACTTCTGTGGTCGGTGCAGCGTAGTTCCCGCAGCCTTCGCCATTCCAAAGATGCAGCCCCCAACCTTGATAGTCATCATCGGCCCGTTGATAGAACAACGCAATTTGATTGTCTGCAAGGTTAAGCCCTGATGACGCAGGCTCTACTTGCAGTTGCATCGATAAGGACAAGGGCGCGCGATCCAGGCTGAGACGCAGGGTAAATTGCATGCTCTGTGATGCCGCCAGCTCTTGCGCAGCTAAGGTGATATAGGGCATTCCCTGCCATTCACCATCGCCGTTTAGAATGCTATGGCTGCTGTTTTGCACTAGTACCCGCATGGGGCCACTTAGAGACTGTTCACTTTGATTGGTCAGCGTTATCTGGCTGACATACTGGCGGTTAACCCTATCAAAGGTGGGTCTGGCAGAGTAATCAAAGTTAACCTTGGATTGTGTTTGCCACTCGGCCAAAGTAGGGAGGGCCAGCCAACAAAGCAGCAGACCTGTAATATAAGCTTTCATCCTTCCTCCCTCCTTAGCAGCCCCATAGTCATCAACCCCAGGAAGAATAGGGCCGGGAGTGCAGGCTCACTGATGGCGGCACTGACGCTCTCTAAGCGCACATTATCAATGGCCAGGGTGGAAAACAGGCCGTCACCTATTGCCGTTCCTTCGCCTAAGGTAAAGTCCAGATACCAGCCGCTTTGGTTATATAAACTGCTATCCAGCAATACGGAAAACATCCCGCTGCCATAGCTACTCTGGCCATTGGTGGGTGATTGAAGCAATGTGCCCAATTGGCCATCTGCACCATAGAGGTTACCCAGACCATCATTCAGGGCAATGTGAAAGTAATCGCCGGTGAGCGGAGCACCATCGGTGCCAAAGAACGCCCAATCAAAGTGTAGCCAAAGATGCTCGCCAGTTAACGCGGTGAGCGTCAGTTGCTGGTAAAGGGTGTTGGCGAAGAAGGCTTGTGCCGACTGACCGTCGTCAACTGTCAGCAGGGCACGGCAATTACCCGCGGTATTTTCAATGCTGAAATCCCCCGTTGTGCCAGGGGAGCCCAGACCATCAGAGTCTTGCTGCCAACTGCTAAAATCACAACTTTGAAAGTCTCCGTTTGCTATCAGGTTAGCCTGGCTTGGTGGTGCGATACACAAGCACAGCGGCAGCAACCATATTGAAGTTCGTTTCACTCGGGTTCTCCATTTGTTTGGTGATTTAACAAAAATGCTACAAACCGATGACATTAGTTGAACCTAAACTTGTCGCACAAGCCGAACTTGGGTAATTGACCGATGAATACGTATGCATGTGAACAGCAGGAAAAATCCTGGATTTCAAACAATACAAAGGAGGGTTGAGGTTATAGACAAGGGGTATAACTGTTAGGTGGGACGAGCCTGTGAGTCATCGACTTAACTTGCAAAACTAGGTGTAGACAAAAGAGTTTGAAAAGGGAATAGCGTATCGAAACAATGCCTGGCCGGTGGGTAAAGGCAGCCGCCGCGCCAGGATACTTATGTTTTTATGTGTTTAGACCTGATTTACTGCTTAAAGCCGCATTTGTATAATATTTCTAATTCATAATAGACGAATTAAGCAAACTAATGTAGACTACTAAGAATTTGCCAAAATTTTGCTTTTTACCGGGAGAATCCGGCTTGCAGAGCCAGCAAAACAAGTAAACGGGATGTAAATTGTCAATTTACACCCGTTTTTTTTAGGTTGCCAAAAGATCCATATCGCTTAGTAAACAGGGTATGGATAGCGAATAGGAGGTTGACTTGACTAAATCCGCCCTTTTGGTCCTTGAAGACGGTACAGTTTTCAAAGGGACCGCCATCGGAGCCGAAGGTATTGCTGTTGGAGAGGTGGTGTTTAATACCGCCATGACAGGATATCAGGAGATCCTTACCGACCCGTCCTATGCGGAGCAGATAGTAACACTGACCTATCCCCATATCGGCAACACCGGGACAAACGACGAAGATCAGGAATCCACAAATATCTGGGCCAAAGGTCTGATAATCCGAGATCTTCCCCTTATTGCCAGTAACTTCCGTAACCAACTAAGCCTTTCCGATTATCTTAAACAGCACAATATCCTCGGTATCGCCGATATCGATACTCGTCGCCTGACCCGTATTCTACGTACTACTGGTGCGCAAAATGGTTGTATTGTTGCCGGTGATAATCTGGATGAAGCCAAGGCATTGGCAGCCGCCAAGGGCTTCCCGGGACTTAAAGGCATGGATTTGGCCAAAGTGGTATCAACCAAGGAAAGCTTTGTCTGGAATCACGGTTCTTGGCGCTTGGGCATGGGCCATGATGAAAACCGAGAGGACCTGCCTTTCCATGTGGTGGCCTACGATTTTGGTGCCAAGCTTAACATTCTTCGTATGTTGGTTGACCGCGGCTGTAAGCTGACTGTGGTGCCTGCACAAACCAGTGCAGAAGAGGTGTTGGCCATGAGTCCTGATGGCGTCTTCTTGTCCAACGGCCCTGGCGATCCAGAACCTTGTACTTATGCCATTGAGGCCATCAAAGCTATTTTGGATAACAACATTCCGGTATTTGGTATCTGTTTGGGTCACCAATTGTTGGCACTGGCCAGTGGCGCTAAAACCACCAAAATGAAACATGGTCACCACGGTGCTAACCATCCGGTGAAGGATATTCCCAATAGCCGCGTGATGATCACCAGCCAGAACCACGGTTTTGCAGTAGACGAAGACAGCCTGACCGACAACCTGGAAGTGACGCATATCTCTCTGTTCGATAAGACCATTCAGGGTATTCATCGCACCGATAAGCCGGCATTCAGCTTCCAGGGGCACCCTGAAGCCAGTCCGGGGCCACACGATGCCGCACCGCTGTTTGACCATTTCATCGAATTGATCGCAGCCAGCAAGAAGTAATTAGGGGGAAGCATGCCAAAACGTAATGATCTACAAAGTATTCTGATTCTCGGCGCTGGCCCTATTGTTATCGGTCAGGCCTGTGAGTTTGACTATTCCGGTGCCCAGGCTTGTAAAGCCCTGCGCGAGGAAGGCTACCGGGTAATTCTGGTGAACTCCAACCCGGCGACTATCATGACCGACCCGGAAATGGCTGATGCCACTTATATCGAGCCGATTCACTGGGAAGTGGTTAAAAAGATTATTGAAAAAGAGCGTCCGGACGCGATTCTGCCTACCATGGGTGGCCAGACCGCACTGAACTGTGCGCTGGAGCTGGATAAGCACGGCGTACTGGCCGAGTTTGGGGTGGAAATGATCGGCGCCACGGCCGATGCCATCGACAAGGCGGAAGACCGTGAGCGTTTCGACCAGGCCATGAAGAGTATTGGTCTGGAATGCCCACGCGCCGAAATCGCCCACACCATGGAACAAGCTCACGATGTGCTGTCGCGCATTGGCTTCCCTTGTATTATTCGTCCGTCTTTCACTATGGGCGGTACCGGTGGTGGTATTGCTTACAACATCGACGAATTTGAAGAAATTTGTCGTCGTGGTCTGGATCTCTCCCCAACTAACGAACTGCTTATCGACGAATCTCTGATTGGTTGGAAAGAGTACGAAATGGAAGTGGTGCGGGACAAAAAAGACAACTGCATTATCGTTTGTACCATTGAAAACTTTGATCCTATGGGCATTCACACCGGTGATTCCATCACGGTGGCACCAGCGCAGACGCTGACCGACAAAGAATTCCAGATTATGCGCAATGCGGCCATGGCGGTACTGCGTGAAATCGGCGTAGAAACCGGCGGCTCCAACGTGCAGTTTGGTGTTGACCCCAAAACCGGTCGTATGGTGATTATCGAGATGAACCCCAGGGTATCTCGTTCATCTGCTCTGGCGTCTAAAGCGACGGGTTTCCCCATCGCCAAAGTGGCCGCTAAGCTGGCAGTGGGCTATACGCTGGATGAGCTGGCTAACGATATTACCGGCGGTCTGACCCCGGCCTCGTTTGAACCGGCTATTGACTATGTGGTTACTAAAATCCCACGCTTTAACTTTGAAAAATTCCCTGGCGCCAACGACCGTCTGACCACACAGATGAAGTCGGTAGGTGAGGTGATGGCCATTGGCCGTAACCAGCAGGAGTCTTTGCAAAAAGCCATTCGCGGTCTGGAAATCGGCTCCCACGGTTTTGACTCTGTGGTTGATATCAATGACCCGGAAGCCAAAACCAAAATTATCCGTGAGCTGCGTGAAGCCGGCGCTGAGCGTCTGTTCTACATTGCCGATGCTATGCGCATTGGTATGACGGTGGATGAGATCTTCGGTCTGACCAATATAGACCCTTGGTTCCTGGTACAAATTGAAGAGCTGGTGCAGCTTGAAATTGAAGTGACCGAACGCGGCCTGTCGGGCATAGACGAAGAGCTGATGCGTAAGCTTAAGCGCAAGGGCTTCTCTGATGCGCGTTTGGCAACCCTGACTAATGTAGCCGAAGAAGACGTGCGTGGTAACCGTCGTAATATGGGTATTGTGCCTGTGTATAAGCGGGTTGATACCTGTGCGGCAGAATTTGCTACCAGCACCGCTTACATGTACTCCAGCTACGATGAAGAATGTGAAGCTAACCCATCTAACCGTGACAAGATCATGGTATTGGGCGGTGGCCCAAACCGTATCGGTCAGGGTATCGAGTTCGACTACTGCTGCGTGCATGCGGCACTGGCCATGCGTGAAGACGGTTACGAAACCATTATGGTGAACTGTAACCCGGAAACCGTTTCTACCGACTACGACACCTCAGATCGTCTGTACTTCGAACCGGTCACACTGGAAGATGTACTGGAAATCGTCAGGGTAGAACAGCCCAAAGGCGTGATCGTGCAGTACGGTGGCCAAACCCCGCTGAAACTGGCCCGTGCCCTGGAAGCCAACGGTGTGCCTATTATCGGTACCAGCCCGGATGCCATTGACCGTGCAGAAGACCGAGAGCGTTTCCTGCAAATGGTGCATAAGCTGAATCTGAAACAGCCAGCCAATGCCACAGTAAGCAATGTTGAACAGGCGCTGGAGCAGGCAGAGCGTATCGGCTTCCCATTAGTGGTTCGTCCTTCCTATGTGTTGGGTGGTCGTGCCATGGAAATCGTTTACGACATTAAAGATCTGAAACGCTATCTGAATGAAGCCGTGAAAGTGTCTAACGACTCCCCGGTGCTGCTGGATCGCTTCCTGGATGACGCCATCGAAGTGGATATCGACGCTATTTGCGACGGTGAGAATGTGGTTATCGGCGGCATCATGGAACACATCGAGCAAGCCGGTGTTCACTCGGGTGACTCTGCCTGTTCGCTACCATCTTACAGCCTGGATGAAGCCATTCAGGACAAGATGCGCGCGCAGGTCAAGGCCATGGCGCTTGAATTGGGTGTTGTGGGCCTGATGAATACTCAGTTTGCGGTAAAAGATAATGAGGTGTACCTGATTGAGGTTAACCCTCGTGCAGCCCGCACCGTGCCTTTTGTATCCAAAGCCACCGGTGTCGCCCTGGCTAAGGTCGCGGCACGCGCCATGGTAGGACAAACCTTAGTGCAACAAGGTGTTACCAAGGAAATCATTCCGCCTTACTACTCGGTAAAAGAAGTGGTGATTCCTTTTGCTAAGTTCCACGGTGTAGATCCGCTACTCGGCCCCGAAATGCGCTCTACCGGTGAGGTAATGGGAGTAGGTGACAGCTTTGAAGAGGCGTATGCCAAGGCGAATCTGGGCGCCAGTGCTCCCTTGCCTAAGCGCGGTAAGGCCTTGTTGTCGGTGCGTGAAAACGACAAGCGTCGTCTGGTGGAATTGGCTCAGGCCATGCTGGCTAAAGGCTTTAAGCTGGAAGCCACCAAGGGAACGGCTCAGGTGATTACCGAGGCTGGTCTTGAGTGTGCTGTGGTGAACAAGCTGTCTGAAGGGCGTCCGAATATTGTCGACGCCATTAAAAATGGTGAGTACGTTTACATCATCAATACCACCGAAGGACGTCAGGCGATTAACGATTCTGTGTACATTCGTCGCGAAGCACTCTTGAATAAAGTGGCGTATACCACCACTATGAATGCAGCGTTTGCTACCATGCATGCCCAGGAAGCCGATGATCGGGCCCGGGTAAGCTCCGTACAGGAATTACACGAGAGAGTAAGTCGTTAATGCAACAGATACCCATGACAGCCAAGGGCGCACAGATGCTGCGCGAAGAGCTGAACCATCTGAAGTCGGTAAAACGTCCTCAGATTATCCAGGCCATAGCCGAAGCCCGTGAACACGGCGATCTTAAAGAGAACGCTGAGTACCATGCTGCTCGTGAGCAACAAGGGTTCTGCGAAGGGCGTATTCAGGATATTGAAGCCAAATTGTCTGTGGCACAGATTATTGATGTCACTAAGATGGCTAACAACGGCAAGGTGATTTTCGGTGCCACCGTGACTTTGCTGAATCTGGATACGGATAGCGAAATTACTTATCGCATCGTGGGCGATGATGAAGCGGATATCAAAAACAATCTGATCTCCGTGAATTCTCCTATTGCCCGCGGTCTGATTGGTAAGAGCCTGGATGACATTGTGCAAATTCAGACGCCTGCCGGTGTTGTGGAATATGAAATCATTGAGGTTGAGTACCTGTAACGCAGGGAAAAGCAGAAAGAAAAAAGGGCCGGTCGGCCCTTTTTTATTGCCTGCTTGTCAGGGCCGTTTACCTACTGGCACCATAATGTGCGCATAGGGGGTACCTTTCCACATTACATACGGGCCGCCGTAATAGGGATCGGTAGGTAATGCGTCCAGTAAGGCTTTGTCTGGCGTGATGATCATCAGGTGCGGGCCTTCCACTATCCATTGGTTGTCCATGGTTTCACCTTCAGCAAAAGGGTCGGTATTACTGGCGCCACCGTCTCCTGCCAACATATAGGAAATACCTATTCCTTTCGCTTCAAAGGGCTGCTTATTCATCCAGGCATGGGCCCAGGCCATCCAGTTATCATCCATGCACATTGGCGCGGTGCCTTGTAGTTGAGGCGGGGTGGGAAAGCAGATATAGCCACTGTTGCCTTGCTGCAAGACATTTTTGTCCCAGTCCATTACCGTCACCTTATCCCTCAGTGTGGGTGGGGCTGCATTCAGCGCATCTTCCAGCATGGCTTGTTGGTTATCTGATGCCGGACTTGCTGTGCTCACCATTATCATTAGCGTGGCGAGCGTTAAGGGGCGGATATTCATGGGGATTCCTCATGAACTGTCATCAGGGAAACTGAGGATCTTCAGTATAGTTCAAAGTTTGCTGGCAAGACGCGCTCCCATAAAGTCAGTATTATGGCAGCCTGACAATTGGGGAGATAAACCGTGCAAGCAAGCTTCTGGCAGCAAAAATGGCAAAACAACGAATTGGGGTTTCATTTACCCGAGCCCCATCCTAAGTTGGTCAGACATATTAAACGTTTAGGGCTAAAGCCCGGAGACAGGGTATTCCTGCCACTGTGTGGCAAGAGTTTGGATATTGCCTGGTTGCTTCAACAAGGCTTCAGGGTGGTTGGGGCTGAGTGGGTGCAGCAGGCGGTAGAGCAACTGTTTACTGAGCTTGATGTGGAACCTGTTATCAGTCGACAGGGAGAACTTCGTCGCTATAGTGCCCAGCAGCTGGATATTTTTGTCGGCGATATTTTTACTTTGGATGCAGAAACGTTGGGGGCAGTGGATGCGGTCTACGATAGGGCCGCTTTGGTGGCATTGCCTACAGATAAACGAGCTTTGTATAGCCGTCATCTGGCTACCATCAGCGGATGTGCCCCGCAGCTGCTCATTAGCTTTGAGTATGACCAGAGCCAGCTCAGTGGCCCCCCATTTTCTGTACCACCAGAGGAAGTGAGAGGCCATTATCAGGATATGTTTAGCCTTGAACTCTTGGAGTCAAAGGCCATTAAAGGTGGCCTGAAGGGCAAATGCCCGGCGGATGAGCAAGCCTGGCTGTTATCGGCTAAATCACAATGAAAGCGGGGGATATGGTGCTTGCAACCAACAGGTTGACTATCAGAGTATTGCATCCCCATGAATGGGAGCAGCAGCACGAATACGAGGTGCAGAACAAAGATCACCTCGCGCCTTGGGAGCCATTACGTGCGCCAGACTACTTTACTCCCGCACAATGCCAAGCGCGGATTGCCCAGCGTTTTGCTGATTATCAGGCTGGTTGCCAGCTGCCGCTGGTAGCATTTGAGCATCAGAGCGGGCAATTAGTCGCGCAGGCTTGCTTTAGCCAGATTGTGCGAGGGCCTTTCCAAGCCTGCTATTTGGGCTACTCGATAGATCATCGTTATCAAGGGCAGGGGCTAATGTATGAAATGCTCTCACCTTGTATTGAGTATATTTTCGGGGAGTTAACGCTAAATAGAATTATGGCTAATTATTTGCCGGACAATCAACGCAGTGCCCGTTTGTTGGCGCGTTTGGGTTTTGCCCAGGAAGGCCTGGCTAAACGCTATTTAAAGATTAATGGTCACTGGCGGGACCATGTTCTGATGGCCAAATTAAGCCCTTATCAGCAATAAAAAACGGCCCAATTGGGCCGTTTTCTGTTCATGCATAGGGGTTAAAGCTTGAACTCAACCACTTTACGGCCGAGTTTTTCCAGCTCAGGTTTAAGTGCTTTGGCGTCACCCACCACCACTGTCAGCATCTCGTCGAGCTTAAGGTGCTTGGCTGCCAGGGCATTGATTTCGGCTTGGCTGATGCCATCAACGATGGCCGAGCGCTCTTTGACAAAACTGGGTTTAAGATCAAATTCCAGGATCTGGGCCAGGAAACCCAGTTTGGCCCGCGGCGTTTCATACTTCAGGGCATCTTTTTGGTTGATGGCCAGACGCATAAAACTTAGCTCCTCGTCACTGATTCCCTTCTCGGCATACTGGCTTATCTCTTTGTAGAACTCTGCCAGAGCCGCTTGCGTGGCATCGGCTCGCACATCGGCAGAGGCCGAGAAAGTACCCGTGTATTGGTCTCCCCAGAAACCTGTCCAGGCCCCATAGGTATAGCCTTTGTCTTCCCGAAGGTTCATATTGATACGGCTGTTAAACGCCCCGCCCAGTGGGAAGTTCATCAAACCGGTGCGATAGAACTCGCCGGTGATATCTATAGGGAGCGCAGGCTTAGTGACCCGGATAGCGGATTGTGCCGCTTCGTCTTTATTCACCAGGTAAATAACACCCGGTTCGAACTGGGCCTGACCAATACTGGGAGCGCTCTGTGGTGCTTGTCCTTGCCAGGCTTTCAGCTTAGGCATGGCCGAGAATACCTCAGCCTTGTCCAGGCTGGACACCAATATCATCTCGCCGCCGGCGGGTTTAAACCAAGTGTTGTAGAAGGCTTTTACGTCATCCAGGCTGATGCTGGCTAATGTTTGCTCTGTGCCTCCATCAGGCAGTCCGGCAATGCTGTTGCCATACATCAGTTGTCTGGTGGCCTTGCTGGCCAGATAGCCGGCATCTTTTTGGGCGTTTTTCACCCCTTCGATGCGTTGCTTCTGAATACGGGCAAAGTCATCCTGCTTGAAAGCGGGTTCAAACAGGTATTCTTCCGCCAGCGCAAGGGTGGCCGGCAGGTTTTCACTCAGGCTGTTAACGAACACATACAGCGCTTCGTCTTTGGCTGATACACGAATACTGCTACCCAGTTTTTCCAACTCACGGGTCATCTGCTCACTACTGCGTGATTGGGTAGATTCGGTCAGCATGGCGGCCAAAATGCCTGCCACACCGGCTTTATCCAGACTTTGTTGGTAATTACCGCCACGAATCTTCAGCAGCAGAGATGTGGTGGGCGTTTCGTCATTGTGCGTACCAAGGACTTCGATACCGTTAGCCCAGTTTTCTTGCCAGTATTCGGGTACTGCTACTGCTGGATTTGCACCTGGAGTAGGACGAATCGAACGGTCAAAATCGTCCTTGGCTACCCTGACATGCAAGTCATCGGCAGTGGTAGTCGAAGGCCCCATTTCTAACGGCTTCGGCAGGGTGAAATTGTCCGGTGCCGCTACCAGTTGTGTCTGGCCTTTGGGCACCACACTCATGACCACAGAAGGTTTACCTTTAATGTAGCTGTTATACACCCGCATTACGTCTTCTTTGCTGACGCGTTTATAACGCTCCACCTGCTCGTTAATATAATTGGGATTGCCAAGCAAGGTCTCGTAATTGGCCAATTGTGCTACTTTGCCGTGTACAGATTGCAGGCCGAAGATCGCATCAGACAGCATTTCTGCTTTGATTTTTGCCAGGTCATCGTCGGTAACACCGCGCTGCTCAAATTCGGCCAGGCTGTTACGGATGACCGCTTCCATATCTGCCAGGTTTTTTCCCGCCGCAGGATGGGGCAGAGCATAGAGGGTAAACTGACAAGCCAGTTCAGAACAGCCATGGCTGGCCGCAGCCTGCACGGCTAATTGGCTTTTTACCAGGTTCTGATAAAGCAACGAGTTGTTGCCGGAACCAATAATTTGCATCAGCACATCCAGTGGCGCTTCATCCTCATGGAACAAATGTACTGTGGGGTAGGCGATATACACTAAGGGCAAATGTACATTGTCTTCCATGGAAATATAGCGGGTGTTGTCCAGGCTCACTTTAGGCTTGGCCATGGGCTCAACCTCAGGGCCGGCCGGGATAGAGCCAAAGTACTTCTCCACCAGTGCCAAGACCTCTTCGGCCTTAACGTCACCGCCTACGGTCAAGGTGGCATTATTCGGCCCGTACCAGCGCAGGAAGAAGGCTTTCAGGTCGTTGACGTTAACCCGGTTTAAATCATCCATCCAGCCAATCACTGGCCAGGAGTAGGGGTGCCCCTCGGGATAAAGCGCCTGAGCTACACGCTCGCCTAAACGCCCGTAGGGTTGATTGTCGATGCGTTGGCCCCGTTCGTTTTTAACGGTTTCACGCTGAATTTCAAATTTTTCTTGGGTTACGGCATCCAGTAAGAAACCCATGCGATCCGCTTCCAGCCACAGCATGGTTTCCAATTGGTTAACCGGTACGGTTTCAAAGTAATTAGTGCGATCCGAGTTGGTGGTACCGTTCATGGTGCCACCAGCCTCGGTAACAATCTTAAAATGCTCATCATCGGCGACGTTTTCAGAGCCCTGGAACATCATATGTTCAAAGAAATGGGCGAAGCCCGATTTACCCAGTTCTTCACGCGCGGACCCAACGTGATAGGTGACATCTACATGCACCAGCGGGTCGGAATGATCTTCATGCACAACAAGGGTCAAGCCGTTGGCTAGCTGGTATTTTTTGTAGGGAATTACCAACTGGTCGCCTTGCGCGCTCACTGTTTCGAGCAAGGTTGTGCTAGGAGTTTGCACCGGTTGGGTGCTGCTGCAAGCGCTTAGACCGGCGATGGTCAGCGCGATGACAAGTTTATTGAGTTTCACTTTTTATTTTTCCCGATTGTTTTTATCGTCCATGGCGCATTTCTGCGTAGGGCGCTTTTAGTGCAAGCCCCAAACTATGAAAATACTCTGTTCCATTTGCAATGACAAACTTGTTAGAAAGCGTTACAACTGTTTGTAAATTAATCAAAAAGCCCGTAGAGCCTGTTTATATGGCAGATTGCATTGTGGCTTGTGCCTGCAGTTTATCCAGTTGCTCGTGCACCCAAGTTAGGCTAGGGCGGTTTATCTCTAGCGTTTGCTCGGCTATATGGGCCGCTTGTTGCAGATAATGTTGGGATTGGGCGTTAAGTTCGGCTTGTAAACTGAGTTTAGCCAGCGCTACCAGCGGTTCATATTGAGCGGGATGGTCTTCACGAATTGAACGCCAGGCTGCGAGCGTTTTTTGTAAACCGGCCATGGCGTCTTGTGTTTCTCCCAATTTTTGTTGGATATTAGCCACCAGCAACGCGGTCTCCAGGGTTTTGGCATGCGCGTACCCCCACATTTCTGTCTCTGCTGCTAGCACACTGGTTGCTAGCTGCTTGGCTTGCTCAATTCTATTGGTCTGAAGGTACAAGTCAGCCAGTGAGCCCTGAGCCTGATAAAGCACGCCGTTTACCTCACTGACCAAAGGTGGCAAACCCGTTATTACCTCTTGTAACAGCGCTTCCGCGGCTATGAATTCGCCCTTTTGGAGTTGTACTCTGGCCAGACGATATTTAGCTTCATAGCTGTCCTGGTGGGCTTCTCCGTATATATTCAGGGTGCTTTGCAGATACTGATTGGCGTAGTCGATTGCCTTATCGTAGTTGCCCTGCATTTCCTGCAGGTGGCCAAGTCGGCCAAGGTTATAGACGGTTAGACTGTGCTGTTCACCTAGTACCTCCCGGCATCGTGCCAGACCCTGTTGGAAATAGTCGGCGGCCTGTGCGTAGTTCCACAGCGTCAAGTGGTCGGCGCCTAAACTGGTAATCGCCAGTAAAGTCACAATATTATCTTCGCCCAGTGCACGACGGGCCGTTTGTAACACCTGAAGGTGAATTTCTACGGCATCTTGTGAGCGTCCGGTGTCATTGTAGAATCCGCCCAGATTGGTCATTTGCCCCAAGGTGAATTCACTGTCGGGCCCGCGTACAATTTTGCTCAGTTCTACCGCTTCCTCCAGCAAAGGTAAACGTTCTGTATGTCGGTCAGCACGGCTGTAGCTATTGCTCAGTGACAACAGAACGTACAGCAAGCCTGTGTGGTCGCTGTTATTGTGAGCCCTGTGAATAGCCAGGGCCTTTTCCAAGTGAGCTATCGCGGGGAGTAGCACGCCAATCCGATAATAAATATCGCCAACTTCACGCCTGACCGCCGCTTCGATCAAAGGTTGCTTGGCCAGTGCGCTGCTTTCATCATCCAATTTGGCACTGGCACTATCCAGTACTTCGCGCAGACTGATTTCCCGACCTTGCGCCTCGGTGGGACGCAGCTTACTGAACATGGAGGTTAGAAAACGGCTGACGGCTTCTGACTTGCCTCGCTCCGTTTCGGCCTTATCGCGTTGTTGCTGAGCGATGTCGCGCTCAGCTTTAACTTGTACTGACTGTAACCAGATTGCCGCTGAAGCAACGCTAACCATGACCAGCAAAGTCATGCTCAGTGCACTGGCCAGCATATTACGGCGCAGGAATTTACCTGTTCGATACAGTAGCGAACTGGCGCGGGCTTTGACTGGTTTGTGATTCAGCACATTGTCGAGATCTTTACCCAGCTCCCAGACCGAGGCGTAGCGCAGTTCCGGTTCTTTGTTCAAGGCCTTTAGCAGGATGTTATCCAGGTCACCTGCCAGTTGACGGCTAAGCAATTTATCAGGCTCTGTATTATTTTCCGATACCTCCAATACTGCCTGACTCGGCGGGAGAGGAGTGGTTTCGAGGATAGACTTTTCTAAGGCATAAGGGGTGCTTTGGGCTTCAAATAAAGGCCTGTCGGTCAGGAGTTCATAAAACAACGCGCCCAGGGCGTACACATCGGTTGCCACGGTAACGGTATGCCCTTGAATCTGCTCTGGGCTGGCGTACAGTGGCGTCATGGCGCGTTCCTGGGTGCGGGTATCTATGCCCCACTGAGCATTCAATGTGTTGTCCAGCAGTTTGGCTATGCCGAAGTCCAGTAATTTAGGCTCGCCATCGGCCTGAACCAGGATATTGGATGGCTTAAAGTCGCGATGCACAATGAGCTTTTGGTGGGCGTATTGCACGGCCTGACACACTTTAATAAAGAGTTTCAGCTTGTCAGACAAGCTTGTGGCGCGTTGTTGACAATGCTGCTTGATATCCAAGCCTTGAACATACTCCATCACCAGATAGGGAAGTCCGTGTTCTGTGGTGCCCCCATCCAGCAACCTGGCGATATTGGGATGTTGCAATTGGGCCAGGATCTGGCGTTCGGTTTTGAACCGTTGTTGCATAGCCTGGCTGGCTTGTTGTCCGGTGCGAATCAGCTTAATGGCCACTTGCTGCTGGTATTGCTGATCGGCGCGCTCGGCCAGATAAACAGCGCCCATACCGCCTTCGGCCAGTGGCTTTACCAACAAGTACGGACCAAGCATCTGGCCACTGAGATCTTGTTCGGGGTTTAGGAATGCCTGCGCAGCTTGCAGCACCGGCGTTATCAGGGTGTCAGCATGGCCATCATGGACTAGAAGAGAGCAGACGGCGTCAATTAATGCCTGATCATCGCCGCACTGCTGCTGCAAAAAAGTCAATCGCTGATGTTCTGGGAGTTCTTGTGCCAGATGAAATAGCGTTTCTATGCGTTGCCAGTCGTTGTCCTTCATTTGCCACCCTGATGTTGTTCTTCTAGATGTGGTTTAAAAATGTACAGTAAGGGGGTAATAGTAGCCTATCTACTTGGTATATCAGTGATTATTTTATGGTGATGAGTGGTTCGTACTTACAGAGAGTTGTATGGGAATAGAAAGGTCACAGCATAAAAAAGGCCCCGTAGGGGGCCTTTGAGCTTACATATTAGGGTAATTGGGGCCGCCCGTGCCTTCCGGCACCACCCAGCGGATATTCTGGGTGGGATCCTTGATATCACAGGTTTTACAATGCACGCAGTTTTGCGCATTTATCTGCAGCTTGGGCCCTTCAGCTTCTTCGACTATTTCATAAACCCCGGCAGGGCAGTAACGTTGAGCGGGCTCATCGAAGCGGGCCAGATTAACGCTAATGGGGATTGTGTTGTCTTTTAGCTGCAAATGACAAGGCTGGTCTTCTTCATGGTTAGTGTTGGACAAAAACACCGAAGACAGCTTATCAAAACTCAATACACCATCAGGTTTAGGGTAGGTCAGCTTCTGACACTGACCCTTGTCTTTCAACTGTTCGTGATCCAATGTGTTGTCACGTAGAGTAACAGGCAGCTTTCCGCCAAACCAATTTTGCTCCAGGGTGTTAAAAGCGCCGCCCCAGAATGTGCCGAACTTGTGCATAGCTGGGCCGAAATTACGCGAACGGTAGAGTTCATCATATAGCCAGGAGGTACTGAGTTTCTCTGCATAGGCCTGTAGATCTTGGCCTTCACTACCTGATTTTATCGCGTCAAATAAGGTTTCGGCAGCGAGCATACCGGACTTCATGGCCGTATGGTTGCCCTTGATCTTAGCAAAGTTCAGGGTGCCAGCTTCGCAGCCTACCAGCAACCCGCCAGGGAAGGTCATTTTGGGCAGTGAGTTTAAACCGCCCTTGGTAATGGCGCGTGCGCCATAGGCCACACGTTTGCCACCTTGCAGATATTGTTTATATACCGGGTGGTGTTTAAGGCGCTGGAATTCATCAAAGGGGCTGAGATGAGGGTTGCTGTAGTTTAAATCCACAATCAAGCCCACCAGAACCTGACCGTTCTCGGCATGGTACAAATAACCTCCACCACTAGCTTCATTTAATGGCCAGCCGCCACTGTGCACTACCAGACCTTCCTGATGATTATCAGCAGGCACATCCCAGATTTCTTTAAAGCCAATGGCATAATGTTGTGGGGATTTGTCTTTGTCTAATGCGAATTTGGCAATCAGTTCTTTGCCCAAATGGCCGCGGCAGCCCTCAGCAAACACAGTGTACTTAGCGCGTAATTCCATACCCGGCATAAAGCCGTCCTTCGCTTCACCTTTGGCATCCAGACCCATATCGCCGGTTATCACTCCTTTGACTACATCGTCTTCGATAATCAAACTGGCGGCGGCAAAACCGGGGAAAATCTCTACACCCAGTTCCTCTGCCTGCTGAGCCAACCAGCGACAGACATTGCCCATGCTGACAATATAGTTGCCCTCATTGTGCATGGTCTTGGGGGTCATAAAGCCGGGAAGTTTGCTGCCACCTGCTTCGTTTTTAAGTAAATAGATATGATCTTCTTTAACTTGGGTGGTCAGCGGCGCCCCTTTCTCCTGCCAGTCAGGAAAAAGCTCGTTGAGGGCGCGCGGCTCGAACACGGCACCTGAGAGTATATGGGCACCGACCTCTGAGCCTTTTTCCACTACGCAGATCATCAGTTCCTGATTATGTTCACGGCTAAGCTGAGCAAGACGACAGGCGGTGGAAAGACCCGCAGGTCCGGCTCCGACAATAACGACGTCAAATTCCATCGATTCTCTTTCCACTACAGACTCCTCAAAGTTACTTGTTACTGGTCTATGCTTGCTCTGAAGCAATAGCTAAAGGCGTTGGCTATAGCTGTTCTAGGTTAATAAAGTATCAGCCCAGGATTAATTTGTTGTAAATTTATCTGCCCGCGGCAAAGGGTAGTGTTGGTTGACGTTTACGTCAACAGGAAGTACATTTTTGCCATAAACGGAATGCTCCCACCCCGAGGGGCAACACAGGAATTGCCCTGTATCCTCAAATGAAGGTGTCAAGATGAAGATATTAGTGCCAGTTAAACGCGCCATTGACTATAACGTCAAGGTGCGGGTGAAGTCGGATCAATCCGGTGTGGACCTTGCCAATACTAAAATGGCCATTAACCCATTCTGTGAAATTGCCGTAGAAGAAGCGGTGCGCTTGAAAGAACAGGGTGTTGCCACTGAGATAGTGGCGGTGTCTATCGGTGATAAAGCCTGCCAGGAACAAATTCGTACCGCGTTGGCGTTAGGCGCCGACCGTGGTCTGCATATTGAAACCGAGCAATCCTTGGAATCACTGCAAGTGGCCAAGCTGCTGCAAAAAGTGGTGGAAGCCGAGCAGCCGCAATTGGTGATTCTGGGTAAACAGAGCATAGATTCAGACAATAACCAAACCGGCCAGATGTTGGCTGCCTTATGTGGTCTGCCGCAAGGTACCTTTGCCTCTAAAGTGGAAATTAACGGTGACAAGGTCAATGTTACTCGCGAAGTGGATGGTGGCTTGCAAACTGTAGCGTTGGCTTTGCCGGCCGTAGTGACCACAGATTTACGTTTAAACGAGCCCCGTTATGCCTCATTGCCGAATATTATGAAGGCCAAGCGTAAGCCGCTGGATGTCAAAGCCGCGGCGGATTTTGGCGTGGAACTGACATCCAAGGTTAAGCTGCTCAAAGTGGAAGCGCCTGCACAGCGTCAAGGCGGCGTGAAGGTGGCTGATGTGGCCGAGCTGGTGGCAAAACTGAAAAACGAAGCGAAGGTGATCTAATGGCGATTCTGGTATACGTAGAACATGATAATGCGCACCTGAAGGCAGAAAACCTTAAGTTGGTGGATGCGGCCACAAAAATGGGCAGCGAGCTGCACTTATTGGTGGCCGGTTACCAGTGTCAGGATGTGGCTCAGCAAGCGGCAACACTGGCTGGCGTGAGTAAAGTGTTGGTGGCCGATGATGCGGCTTATCAGCACCAGCTTGCTGAAAATATCGGTGAACTGGTTACCGAGCTTGGACGTGATTACAGCCATATCCTGGCCGCGGCCACTACCACGGGTAAAAACTTTATGCCCCGGGTGGCAGCGCTACTGGATGTTGCGCAAATCTCCGACATTATCAACGTAGAAAGTGCCGATACCTTTGTGCGCCCCATTTATGCCGGTAACGCAATTGCTACTGTGCAAAGTGAAGATGCGATCAAGGTTATCACAGTACGCACCAGTGCGTTTGATGCCGTTGAACAAAGCGGTAGCGCTGCGCTAGAAGCCATTAGCCTTAACAAAGCCAATAACTTAAGTGCTTTTGTGGGGGCGGAGCTGACCAAGTCTGAGCGTCCAGAGCTGACCGCGGCACGCGTGGTGATTTCCGGTGGTCGTGGTATGCAAAATGGCGACAACTTTAAGTTGTTGGAAGGCATTGCCGATAAGCTCGGCGCGGCTATTGGCGCGTCTCGTGCGGCGGTAGATGCGGGCTTTGTACCTAATGATATGCAGGTGGGACAAACCGGCAAGATTGTCGCCCCAGAACTGTATATTGCGGTGGGTATTTCCGGTGCCATTCAGCATCTGGCGGGCATGAAGGACTCTAAAGTCATTGTGGCTATTAACAAAGACGAAGAAGCGCCTATTTTCCAGATTGCCGACTACGGTCTGGTAGGGGATTTGTTCCAGATCCTGCCCGAACTGGAAGCGAGTCTGTAACCCAACCGGGGTGCTATAAAACCCGGTTCTTCTCATTGCGAGAGGACCGGGTTTTTCATTTTGCGTGTAACCGGACGATTTACTCAAATAGTCCGGTAGAGCTTCGCACGTCTGAATCAATCCAACGTACCTTGTAGTATGGTCTGAGCACTTCAAACTGTTGATGCTTTGCTGTTTGAGGAGAGTAGACTCGAATGCTGTATGACCACCAAACTCCCTTATCTGCTTTTAGCCACAGGAGTTGTTGTGTATCTCTGTGGGTGGATATCGCTTTAAGATGAGATTGTCCTTCTAACACCGGATGCGGCTGCAGTTTATGACTCCCAGCCTCGTACTGCCACGCGGTATTGTCGGTAGATACATGAAAAGAGTCTGTTGTGGGAATTAACGCCAGATCATGTCCACCTCCTTCACCCAAGGCAATGGTTTTTACCAACCTAAGTCCCGGCGTATCACTTTGTATATCGGTAAATGTGAAGATACGGATGTCTTTATAGGCAAGGGCGATAAGCTGCTGACGTTCTGCATCCCAATGCACGCCATGTCCGGCTGGCAGAGGCGAGGTGTCTATTATGTCTCCGGTTTTACCATTGAAAATAACTAACTTATCGCTACCGTAAGAGCCTGCGACCGCGATTTTATTTCCAGGAAGCAGTTCGGCCGAGTGAGCATTGCGCACTTTGCCTATGTAGGTAAATTTCTTGTCTTTTCTGTCAATGATCCCCACACCATCATCTGATGACGTGACGAGGATTCGGTCGCCGCCATCAAATGGCTTGCACTCATCCAGCGTATTGAATTGCTTAGCAATTTCAGGTTTCTTGGGGAAGCCTTCGTATTCGTTCCGAATAAAAGCCCAGGTTTCCTTTAATGCCTCGCCGTTGTATTCAAATATAGACAGATTTTGCCAGCCACATGCCAGTAGCTGTAGGGGAGGGGTTGCGTTAGCTTGAGCTATCATCGGAAACATGAAAAATAGCAAAGCCTTACCAGCCCGCATGAGATTTAGTTTTACTCTATTGATTGACATGCACTTACACTTATATGTTGTTTAGTAAAAGTAGCGGCCCACTCGTTTGAATGGGCCGATTGATTTTGATTAGAATTGGGCCCTGAGCCCGAGGGAGATTTGTGTACCAAATCTTTCAAGATAGTTAACTTGATTCTCTACTTCGGCATAGCCCCAGTAACGCTCATTGGTTAAGTTGCTGGCTTCGATAAAGGCGGTCACAGTATCATTGATTTGATAGCTGGCGCTGGCATCAAGTTGCCCGTAGTCGCTGATCCAAATGGCACCATCAGTGCCACTTTCCTGCGATTTATATTCATCGCGCCAGTTATAGGCGATACGAGCCTGAAAACCATGCTGTTCATAGTAGAACACGGCGTTGTATGAGTTTTCCGACATGCCGTCTAGGGGGGGCGCGTTTTCAGCGTCATAGTCAGCGTCGACGTAGGTGTAGTTTAGCTGAAAGCCAAATCCGCTGAGGTTCTCGGGTAACCAGGCGTCCAGGGATTGCTGCCAGCCGAATTCCATGCCAGAGAGCGTAACGCCATCGTCATTGTTTTGTGGCTGGTTGGACAGATAATCAACCTTGCCGATGGTAACGGGCACATTGCTTTGCTGATAAATGTAAGAAGTTACATCCTTGACAAAAACGCCCACCGTAGCGGCACTGCTGTCTCCAAAATACCACTCCAGCGCTAAGTCGGCCTGATTGGCTTTTTCTGGCTTCAGGTTGGGGTTCCCGCGACTGATTTTCACGTCCTGACTGTTAAATGTAGGCTCAGAAGCCATGGCCCGCATGTCATAAAGATTAGGGCGGCTAAGTACCTTGGCCGCAGATGCGCGCAGGAGGAGGTCATCTTGTAGGTAGAGCTTAAAGTTAACACTGGGGAGAACATCAGTGTAGTCGTTGCTAAACTCAACCTGAGTCACGGCTTTCCAGTCGTCATTCAATGGTTGTCCGTTGGCATCGAGATTAATTGCCAACAGATCCTGACTGTTTCCCGTTGAGGTCAACTCAGTCCGGCTGACCTTTAAGCCCAGGTTTAGGGTATAAGGCAGGCCGGCAATTTCTTGCTCTATGTCACCCTGAATATACAAGTTGATAATTTCTTCTTCAATGCCATAGCTGGAGCCAGGTCTGAAGCTTGGAAGTATATTGTTGGCGGCTTCGGCATTAACCGAGCGGTAGTAATCGATGAGTTTGCCGGCGTCTACACTTGGCCACGGGTTCGGTGTGAGGCTATTTTCGCCATCCATGAAGTTATCAAAATCTGCTGAGTTAAATATGTCGGCAGGAAGGCTTAATTGGTACAAGTTGCCGATAGAAAAGGCATGGTCTTTGTCATAGGTAAAGCCATCTCTGTCCAGCACAAGTTGGTCGGTGCCGCTGCTCCAGAAGCTGAACTGACTGGGGTTACTGGACGAATAAGCATCTTGTTGCTTATCTTGCTTAACGTAGTTAATACCGGTTTCAACACGGGTGAACCAGTCATCGACAGGTGAGTATTCCGCGGCTAATTTGATGTCTGTGACTTTGCTGGTTACATCTGTACCGTTTAGTCTGCTGTAGTGGGCACCGTAACGGTCCCCTGTGGTGTTACCTGGTGTCACACTAACATCGGGCAGCTTGTTTCCTTGTCTATGGTCAAACAGTATTGTGTTACCAAAGGAACGTGTAACAATGAAGGCATTGTCGCCTTTATTCTTGTTCTTTGCCTCTGAGTAAGCGGCATCAGCAACAAGAGTTAGGGCATCGTTCACATGCCATGTCCCTTGCAATCCTAATTGGTAGGTATCCGTTTTCCTTGGCGTCGTCTGGTTAATATATTCCAGAATACTGTTGTCCCCAGATTGCTCAATCAGGTCTACCCGGCCATCACTATTTTGATGGAACTGAGTTATTTCAGGAGGCCCTGGTCGCCAGGATGCACCATAGCTGCTGAAGCCAATTTTAGATTTCTTTCCGTCGGTGTTATATCTGGAATAGAGCAAGTCAGCGCTAAGCTCCAGGTCGTCGACAGGGCGCCACTGAAAGGCCAGGGTGCCACCTAAGCGTTCCCTTTCATCCTGAGCGTTAGCCAGGTACATGTATGTGGGGATATCTGAGGCAAAAATCTCATTCTCGTCATACAGTCCATTTTGATCCAGGTCTGCCGCCAGGCCATATTTGTTCGGAAAACGTTCATCGTTATTGGATAAGCCAAAAGGTTGGTCTTCCTGGTAGAAGTGACTACCTTCAAAGGTATCTGACCTTAAGGTTTTATTGGAGTAGGTAACCGAAAACAGCACACCGAGGCTTTCGTCTGCATTTTTACTTCCCAGGATGAGTGAGGCCTGGGGATTGGTTTCTTCGCTGCGAGATTCATAGATCCCTTTAACGGAGCCGGCAATGGTCGTGTCTTCCATATTCAGTGGCTTGCGGGTTTCAATATTGACCACTGAGCCTATACCGCCATCGGTTAGACGGGCTTCAGGTGACTTGTGAACACTTAAGGCGCCAACAAGCTCAGATGCGATGGTGTCGAAATTGAAGTCCCTTGCCGTGCTTTCGGAAGCCAACTTACGTCCATTTAACGTTGTGACATTATAGCGACCTGACAGGCCTCGTACGGAAATCTTCTGACCTTCACCATTATTACGGCTTATGGTTACGCCCGGTACACGTTGCAAGGCTTCGGCGAGGTTTTCGTCCGGAAACTTACCAATATCGTCTGCGACAATTACATCAACGACGCCTACTGCTTGCTCCTTTATGGATAGTGATTCATTAATGCTGCTGCGAATACCTAGCACCCTGACTTCTTCAATATAACCTTCTGTATCGGCGGCGGATGCTTCAGCGTGGACATAACTGACTGTGCTTACACAGGCAAGTGCGATGGCTAGCGGGGTACGTTTAAAATGTCTGACCTTCATAGATAATTCTCTTTGTAATATGCACAGTTCCCTGCAGACGAATCGACAAGCGTATTAAATCGCCGGTCCTCGCTACAACAAGGCTGCTATGGCATAGGGTGTGCTCAATAAAGCGATCCATGCTGACATATCCACTTCGTAAGTTAACGAAAGTGGTGTTTTATTTTGTTTTAGGTGTGTTTCAGTTTTATTTTATTTTTATTAAGAGTGTTTCTGGGTGAAACCTAGCTTATTTACGCACGGCATCGAGAAGCGCAGCCTGGCTTGGTGTTTATCTGAAAACGCATTGGCAAAAGGAGGGATGTGCGCATGAGCTTTGTAAGGAATAAATGTGTATTTGTTGTTTTTACTTTGGAATATATTATTTGAATATTTCTTGAACTCCTTTTCTGTCAACAACATAATGGCTCGGCATCTGTACTAAAAAACATAAGAAATCATCACTTTGCTACACGACTAGATGTAGGCAACGTGCAACAAAGAATAAGGAGACAGAGGGCATGGGAACCGTTAAAACGTTCAGGTTGTTGAGTTTGGCGATAGGCTTGTCGGCGATGAGTTGGCAGGGCGTAGGCGCTGAGCAATCAGTGCCAAGGCTAGAGACCATTCAGCAACAGATTGATGCCGGTGAGTTCACAGCAAGCAAAGTGCTTATTGAGCAACTTTTGGCGTCAGCACACTCGCTTTCCCCTGAGCAGCATAACGCCTTTGCCTTTGAATTGGAGCGTATGGGTCGCATTGAGCGCGACTTCCCTTACGATTTTGCTGCATTGCTCAAAAATGTGCGTCGCTATATTCCACAAGCGACTGAGCAGGACGTGCAAGCCTGGTTAGCCCAGAATGTTATCGAGTCCATGCTGATTGATGGGGAAATGCGCTACTTCAAAAGTTCCGGTTATAACCTGATGCATTTAAGCCCGGCAGCGCTGGCCAGACACAAAGAAGTCAATCCACAAGCCAGTTACGACAAACCTTATCCGCTGTATCAGGTGCATCCCCATCACAGTGATGTACTGAGCGGCAAGGATAAACCTGTGCGCTTTGAAATTGAGTACAAGTTAACCGTCAATGCCGATGCGATACCTGCGGGGGAACTGCTTAAGGCCTGGCTTCCTTATCCTAAACCTATCGAAGGACGTCAGTATAATATTGAGCTGGTGAGCAGTACCCCTGATGTGGTTAGCCTTGCCCCGGCAGATACGGCGCAAAGAACCGCTTATTTTGAAGCGCCTGCCAAAGCAGGCGAGAAAACCGCGTTTTCGATCCGCTACCGTTATACCGCCAAAGCCTGGCAGCAGCCTATTGAACCAGAAAAAGTGGTGCCACTGACCCAGCCTGAACCTTATCAAGAGTATCTGGCTGAGCGCTTACCCCATATTCAGTTCAGCGATGAACTAAGACAATTATCGGCACGTATCGTTGGCGATGAAACCAACCCTTACCGTATCGCGCAAAAATTGTTTGCCTGGGTTGATACCATTCCCTGGGCCACCGCCCGTGAGTACTCTACTATTCGTAATTTGTCAGAGTATGCCGCCACCACAGGTCACGCTGATTGTGGCCAGCAAACCATGTTGCTGATGACCTTGCTACGTATGAACGGTATTCCCAGTCGCTGGGAGTCAGGATGGGAATTTTCCGACAGCGACTTTGACACTATGCATGACTGGGGGCAGTTTTATCTGGCGCCTTATGGTTGGTTGCCCATGGATGTAACGCACGGGGTGTTGAATAGCGACCAGTCTGAACTGGCTTGGTTTTATCTGGGGGGGATTGACGCCTATCGCTTAATTTTCAATAGCGATTATTCGCAGTCCTTCGTGCCACAAAAGCAACACTTTAGGTCTGAAACTCTGGATTCACAGCGCGGCGAAGTAGAGTGGCAGGGGGGCAATCTGTATTTTGACCAGTGGCGTTATTCCATGACCTGGAAGGTCGTGGATTCGGAGTAACTCTGCTTGTTTTAAGCGGTTTTAGCCATCAGGGTCTACAAAAAGGTCGGTTAGTAATCGACCTTACCGCGCAGGCTTTTTTTCGCTCCGGCCTTTTTTTTGCTTTCTACTCTTCGCTTTTGTGAGGCTCTGGTGGGTTTGGTAGCCCGCCGGGCTTTCTGAGTTTTGCCGGCATTTTGGATAATCTCTACTAAACGGTTCAGGGCGTCTTCCCGGTTTTGTTCCTGTGTGCGGTAGTTCTGTGCTTTTAGCACCAGAATACCGTCATTGCTGATACGACTGTCTGAGAGTGCCAATAAGCGCTCTTTGTAAAAATCGGGCAGCGAAGAGGCGCGAATATCAAAGCGAAGATGGATAGCGCTGGAGACTTTATTGACGTTCTGACCGCCGCTGCCCTGTGCTCGAATAGCACTGAGTTCGACTTCGGCGGGATCTAACTGGACGTTTCGGCTGATCTGTAGCATTTAACTGAACATTAAACTGTCAGCAGGCGGTTGTCAGAATCTGCTGATAACTGCCCGCTGCCAGGGCTTCTGTTACGGAAGCACTTTTTTATAAGGTTTGACTATGGTGCGCTGGTAAACGCCAG
This sequence comes from Bowmanella pacifica, assembly GCF_014645355.1. GTDB lineage: Bacteria > Pseudomonadota > Gammaproteobacteria > Enterobacterales > Alteromonadaceae > Bowmanella > Bowmanella pacifica. The sequence goes on from NZ_BMLS01000008.1 coordinate 198,635, forward strand.
CCGCCATATAGGGATCGGCATCGGCCCAGCTTTGTGCTTGTTCCAGGCTGTCAAATTCAGCGATCACCACAGAGCCGGTAAAACCCGCTTCGCCAGGATCGTCGCAATCAATGGCAGGGCAGGGGCCGGCAACCAGCAATTTTCCTTGGTCTTTTAGGGCTTGCAGACGCGCCAGATGGTCAGGGCGAGCCGCTTTACGTTGCGCCAGGCTATCGGCCTTGTCTTCTGAGAAAAATACATACCACATGCTGTTATCCCTGTTTATTGTCGTCGATTTGTTCGTCTTGTTTTTGCTCTTCCGGCATATAGCGGTAGGCGTACATAATGGTCAGTATGGTAAAGACCAACGTAGCGCCGGTCATGCCGAAGACCTTAAAGCTGACCCAGATATCCTGACTGAAGCCATAAGCCACGTATATATTGGCCAGGGCACTGGCAATAAAAAAGGCTGCCCAGCTGAGGTTAATACGTTTCCATATAGGTTCGGGAAGCTCCATAGCGCTGCCCAATAATTCTTTCAGGGCTGGACGTTTCATTACCTGACTGCCCAGCAAAATGGCGGCAAAGAGCACATACACTATGGTGGGTTTCCACATAATGAAGTGCTCGTCATGTAAGGCGATAGTCAGGGTGCCGAATACCACAATCATGGCAAAAAACACCCACTGTTTTTTTGGGATTTCTTTGGTGCGCAGATAGGTCACCAGCATTTGTACCGCGGTAGCCGCCATCAGTGCACCGGTTGCCCAGAAAATATCGGCAAATTTATAAGCCAGGAAGAACACCAGCAGGGGCAGGAATTCCATCAAAAATTGCATAGTCGCGTATACCTCTTTATCGCAATGAGAGGATAGTACCGATTTTTGTCATTGCAGGACAGGGCAAGATTGTGAATAGATATATCGGTAGGAGAAAAGGGAGGCAGCGCCGAATGACGCTGCCTTGCATTTTACTTGTTGGTGGCGGCTTTCATGCCGGCAACAAACTCGGTTAAACGGGTCAGCATCATGTCTTTGTTATCCAGGTGCTGCTCGATGATTTTGACCGTTGCAGAGCCGGCAATGGCACCTGCCGCCCCTGCCTGGATGGCAGCCTTGACCTGTTCGGGTTTGGAAATGCCAAAACCCAGGATAGGCTTAGCAGCACCTACCTCATGCAGTTTGTTAATCAGGTCCGTGGCCGGCATATCGGCGGCGGTTTCTGTCCCTGTGACCCCAGCTCGGCCCAGCAGATAGGTATAGCCGCTGGATAGCTCGCCAATTTGCTGCAAAGTGGCTTGGGAGGCATTGGGCGGTGCAATCAGGATTTGCTCAATGCCGTGCGCTTTGGCGGCAGCCATAAAAGGCTCGGCTTCACGAAGGGGCACATCGGCAATCAAAATGGAGTCTACGCCCGCCTCGGCAGCCAGCCGGTAAAATTCATCAATACCTGGGGCTAATACCAGATTGCTATAGAGCAACAAGCCAATAGGAATGTCTTTATGGCGTTCGCGGATGCGATGAATAATGGCCAGACAGTCACGGGGCGTCACCCCTTTACCCAGGGCGCGAATAGCGGATTTCTGGATAGTCGGGCCATCAGCTATGGGATCGGAAAAAGGAATGCCCAACTCCAATGCGTCGGCACCGCCGGCCACCAGGGCCTCTACCACCGCGAGGCTGGTTTCGACATCCGGATCACCTAAGGTGACAAAGGGTACAAAGGCGCCTTGTTTTTCGCTTTCCAGGCGCTGGAACATTTGCGTGTATCTATCCATTGTGGGCATCCCCTTTCAAAAACTGCTGTACGTGGGCCAGGTCTTTATCACCACGGCCGGACAGGTTAACCACAATCAGGGTTTCCTCTTCAGCGGCATCGGCCATGTTCAGGGCATGGGCCAGCGCATGGGAAGACTCCAGTGCCGGAATAATCCCTTCTTTACGGGCCAGTAACTGGAAGGCATTCAGGGCTTCTTCATCGGTGACCGATTCATAGGTGGCACGACCAATATCATGCAAATGGGCGTGCTGTGGGCCAACTGCCGGATAATCCAGGCCTGCCGATATCGAATAGGACTCTTCAATTTGCCCTTGGGGGGTTTGCATAATATAGCAATAAGCGCCATGCAAAATACCCTTAGTGCCCTTGGCAATAGCGGCACCATGCTCATGGGTGTGCAAACCTTTACCGGCTGGTTCAACGCCAATAAGCTTAACTTCTGGGGTATCAATAAAGTCGGCGAAGGCACCAATGGCATTAGAGCCACCGCCCACACAGGCCACCACTGCATCGGGCAGACGACCTTCTTTTTCCAGAATCTGGGCGCGAATTTCTTCGCTGATCATCTTATGGAATTCCCGCACTATAGTCGGGAAAGGGTGGGGGCCGGCAGCCGTTCCCAGCAAATAGTGGGCATCCTGGTAGCTGGCTGACCAGTCACGCAGGGCTTCATTAACCGCGTCTTTGAGGGTGCCTGAGCCGGCGTTAACCGGAATGACTTCGGCGCCCATCAAACGCATGCGAAACACATTGGGTGCCTGACGTTCAACATCTTTGGCGCCCATATAAATACGGGCTTTTAGTCCAAGTAATGCACAAGCCAGCGCGGTAGCCACGCCGTGCTGTCCGGCGCCGGTTTCGGCAATTACTTGGGTTTTACCCATGCGTTTGGTTAGCAGGGCTTGTCCCAGTACCTGATTGGTTTTATGTGCACCGCCATGTAATAAGTCTTCACGCTTAAGGTACAAGGTGACCTTAGGGTTACTGACCAGGTTACGGGTCTTAGTTAATGGCGTAGGACGTCCGGCATAATCATTCAGCAGGCTTTTAAATTCCTGTTGAAAGTCGGGGTCTTGCTGAGCGTCGATAAAGGCTTGCTCTAACTGGTCAAGGGCTGGAATTAACAATTCGGGTACGTACATGCCGCCGTATTCACCGAATTTGGTAGGAAGCTGTTTACTCATCAGTAGTCTCTTAATTGGGCAAATAGTTGCTGTAATTTTTGCGGATCTTTCACGCCAGGACGATTCTCTATGCCGGAGTTTACATCAAGTAGCGCCGCACCGGTGGCTGCCGCCTGTTTTATATTGTCGGGGTTAAGGCCACCGGCTAGGGCCAACTTGGTCTTATCGTTGATGTCGCAGAGCAAGGTCCAGTCGAATTGTTGGCCAGTGCCACCGAAGTTGCTGCCTATTTGGCAATCCAATAGATAGCAGTCAACCCGCGGGTTATCCATCGACGGCAGGCTGGTAGCAACGCCGAGGGCTTTCCATATTTGGCAGTCGGCAGGCAATTGGGTGCGTAGCGCGCGGATATAGTCGCTGCTTTCCTGACCATGCAACTGCACCGCTGCCAGTTTCAGCGCGGTGGCCAGTTGCGTAACTTCATCCAGGGGCGCGTTAACGAATACACCCACGTACTGAAAGGGAACCTGTTCAACAATGTTTTGCGCCTGGCTCTGGCTGATGCGGCGCTTAGACTGCTCAGCAAAGATCAATCCGCCATAGCTGGCGCCAATGGTTTTAACTGCACTGGCATCTTCTATGCTGGTTAAGCCGCAGACTTTAACTTTGCCAAACAACAGTTGCTGTACGGCCGTCGTTAAGTCTTGTTGCGCCATTATTGAACTGCCAACCAGAAAACCGTCGGCCAGTGGCGCTAAACGCAATACATCCTGGTGGGTATAAATACCCGACTCGGAGATGATCAGTGCATCTTCGGGAAGCAATGGAGTCAGAGTTTCCGTGGTGGCCAGATCCGTACTTAAGTCACGCAGGTTACGGTTATTGATACCGATGATCTTAGCGCCAAGGCGCCCTGCGCGAATCGCTTCTTCTTCATTGGACACTTCGGTCAGTACATCCAACTGATAATGGGCGGCCAGCTCGGCCAGTTCCAGATACTGCGCATCGTCCAACACCGATAACATCAGCAGTATAGCGTCAGCGTTATAGTAGCGGGCCAGATGCACTTGATAGGGGTCGATAAAAAAGTCTTTGTTCAGTACCGGTTGACTGACACGTTCGGTAACGTACTGCAGATAGTCATAGCTGCCTTGAAAATACTTTTCATCGGTGAGTACCGAAATAGCTGCAGCATAAGGTTTATATGCGGCTAAAATTTCATCCAGGTCGAATACGGGTCTTATCAGCCCTTTGGACGGCGAGGCCTTTTTACATTCAAAAATAAATCCAGCCTGAGGCTGGCTTAAAGCCTCGAACATGCTTTTGTTTGACGGTGTCAGGCCGTCGATAAAACTTTCCAGCGGCAGCGCCTGTTTGCGAGCGATAAGCTCTTGGCGTTTATCTGCGACAATTTTTTCCAATACGTTGGCCACATTTTACTCCTGACTGATGGCTGCGCTAAGTTGAATTAATTCCAATGCTTTTTGGCCCTGCATTATGTCCATGGCCATTTCGGCCCCTTGGGCGAAACTGTCGGTTTTACCCATCAGGGTTAACAGTGCGCCGGTGTTAATAGCCACGGCCTGGCAATGGGCGGCTTGTCCCTTACCGCTGAGTACCGCTTCAATCAGCCGTTTATTTTCTTCGGGCTCGGCGCCGGTAATGGCACTGATGGGCTGTTCGGGTAGACCAAAATCGGCCGGGGTCAGGGTAAATTCACGAATTTCACCATCTGCTAAGGTTGCTACCTGGCTTGGGCCATGCAGGGCAAACTCATCCAGACCGCTACCATGTACCACCATGGCCTTTTGATAACCCAACAGTTTCAGGGTTTCGGCAAAGGGCCTGACCAGTTCGGGTAAATAAACGCCGATCAGCATATGCGTCGGCTTGGCCGGGTTAGCCAATGGCCCCAATAGATTAAATAAGGTGCGGGTTTTTAGCGCTGTTCTGACCGGCATGGCGTGGCGAATACCGGCATGGTAATTAGGTGCAAATAAAAAGCACAGGCCTGACTCATCCAGGCAGCGTCTGGCGGTATCTGCACTCATGGTCAGATTCAGGCCAAACTCACGAAACAGATCGGCGGAGCCTGACTTGCTCGATACGCTGCGGTTGCCATGCTTGGCCACTTTAATACCGCATGCTGCACCGACAATGGCGCTGGATGATGAGATATTCAGGGTATGAAAGCCGTCACCACCGGTGCCGACAATATCGGCAAATTCATAATCCGGGCGGGGGAAGGGGGCAGCATGGCTGACCAGCGCTGAGGCCGCACCGGCAATCTCGGCGGGGGTTTCACCACGCACTTTCAGCGCGGTTAGCACCGAGGAAAGCACAATGGGATCCATATTGCCTTCTATCACCTGACTGAACAGACCGAAGCTTTCCTCCTGAGTGAGAGGCTGCAAGGCGTAGAGTTTTTCTAACTGATCTTGCATCTTGTTTATCCTTGTTGGTTACACAGATAGTCAATACTCTGGGAGAGCAGTTGGCTACCTTGAGAGGTCAGAATGGACTCGGGGTGAAATTGAAAGCCCAACATATTGTCATGTGCCTGGTAGACCGCCATGGGCACCTGTTGGTAACTGGCCAGTACCTCCAGTCCTTCTGCCAGTTTGGTGGCCATCAGCGAGTGATAGCGGGCCACCGGCAGTGGGTGAGGGAGTGCGGTGAACATTTTGTCCTGGCAATGGTTGATGGCCGAAGATTTTCCGTGCATCACCTCGCCAGCGCGGCCCACTTCACCACCGTAATGTTCGACAATGGCCTGGTGGCCGAGGCAAATGCCCAATATCGGGAATTTCCCTTGCACTAGCTTTAAGAGCGCAGGCATACAGCCAGCGTCACTGGGCGTGCCGGGGCCGGGGGATAGCATTAACAAGGCATTACCTTGGCAGGCTTGCATTTGACTGAAAATAAACTCGGCATCCAGATTGTTGCGATAGACGGTTAAGTCAAACCCCTGGCAGCGCATTTCATCCACCAGGTTGTAGGTGAACGAGTCAAAATTATCGAGTAAAAAAACGTGGGGCTTGTTCATGCCAATTTCTCCTGATGCGCGTCAACAATGGCGCGTAACACCGCCTGAGCTTTACTGCGGGTTTCATTGGCTTCGCTGACAGGATCCGAGTCATACACCACGCCAGCGCCAGCCTGCACATAGGCCGTCCCCTGTTGAACAAAGGCCGAACGGATCACGATACAGGTGTCCATGTCTCCCTGACTATTCAGATAGCCTACTGCACCGCCGTAGCTGCCACGGCGCTGCTTCTCTACGTCACGAATCAGCCTGGCGGCGGACACTTTCGGCGCGCCAACCAAGGTGCCCATGTTCATACAGGCCTGGTAGGCATGTAGCGCGTCCAAATCCGCGCGAAGCTGACCCACCACACGGGAGACCAGATGCATCACTTGCGAATAACGGTCGACCTTGAGTAAATCTTTGACATAGCGGCTGCCAGGTACCGAGACCCTGGCAATGTCGTTGCGGGCTAAATCCACCAACATAAGATGCTCGGCTTTTTCCTTGTCATCTTCGCGCAGGTTCAGCTCAATGCGGCTGTCCAAATCCATATTGATGCTGCCATTAGGGTTAAAGCCACGTGGCCGGGTACCGGCAATGGGATAGACCTCTACCTGATTGCTCTGGCTGCAGTATTTGAGGGCTGACTCTGGTGAAGCGCCGAAAATACAAAAGGCGTCATCTTGCAGGAAGAACATATAAGGGCTGGGGTTTTGTTGTTTGAGTTTCGCGTAGGCAAGGTGCGGATCGGGACAGGGCAGGCTGAAGGTTCTGGACGGTACGACCTGAAAAATGTCGCCGGCCAGAATATGCTCTTTCAGCGCGCGCACATCCTGTTGGTAGATATCGTCGCTCTTGTCCACGCTAAGCTGCTCGCGACTGACGCGGGGGACGGCCTGTTGCTGGTAGCTGCCGCCTTGCACCAATTGTTGGTTAAGCTGCTCTAAGCGCTGACTGACCGCAAAGTAATTTTGCGCTACGTTGTTGCCGGAAAACACACTGCCGATAATATCGGTTGTCTGAGTCTGATGGTCTATCAGGATCAGGGTTTCGGCCAGATAGAACACAAAATCCGGACAGGTATTGGCACCATTGGGCACGTCAGGCAGGTTTTCAAAGCCGCCCAGTAAGTCATAGGCAAAAACGCCACCTAAAAATACCGCATGGGGATGCTGACGCAGCGGCTGAACCTGATTGACCAGGGTGCGCAGACTGTCAAACACCGACTTGGCTTTCAGGCGACTGTCCTCATCAAGCTGGCTGTCGTTTGGCGCAAAAGTCAGGGTCAGGGAGTCGTCACTGGCTTGTTGAACCTGACTGGCCTGGCTCTGCTTAACCAACAGCGGCAGCAGCGCTTGGCCGTTATTTGTCAGAGCCTGCACGCTAACGGTTTGGCCGTGACAGGTTAGCTTGAGTGCGGCATCCACCAATATAAGCTGTTGGCCTTGTTATGACAGAGCCGTTGATAGAGATTTAAAGGGTCAGCCTGATAGCGGCTTGAGACAATCAATGTCTCGACCTTCCCTGGTTGTTCACTTAGTTGCGCTAAACTCATGTTGTTGTTCCGAAAGTATAAAAACAAAAAAGGCCCGCAGATGCGGGCCTTCAGAATGCTTTTCCAAGCACAAACGCACACAGCCCGCTAGTTCGGGTTGTGCCACCACCAAATTGTGTTGATTGCGTTGATGTTCATGGATTCTTTGCCTGAATGAGGTACGTTCTTCGTACCAAATTGTTATAATCTCGATGCTTTATAGAAGAAAACAAAATAGATGTCCTGTCAATAGTCAATGTGGGAAAAGATGAAAATAGATTTGCACAGCCATACCCATCACTCCGATGGGGCGCTATCGCCCCGGGAGTTGGTAGACAGGGCGCATAATATGCAGCTAGACGCGTTGGCCATTACGGATCACGATACGGTGGCAGCCATTGATGAAGCCAAGGCTTACCAGCAAACCCAGAAGCGGCCGTTGTGGCTTATTCCCGGGGTGGAGATATCCACTCGTTGGCATGGCTTTGATATTCATGTGCTAGGACTGAATATTAATCATCAGGATCCCGGACTGCTGGAGCGATTGGCAGGCCAGAGTAAGGCCCGTGAAAAACGTGCCAGAGAAATGGCCGACAAGCTCGCCAAGGCCGGTATTGATGGTATTTATGAAGATGCCAAAACCCTGGCTGGTGTGGGGCAACTCACCCGTTCACACTTTGCCAGAGCACTGGTGAAACGTGGGGCGGTAAAAGATCACGAAGATGCCTTCAAAAAATACCTGGGCAAGGACAAGCGTGCCTTTGTTAAACCCCAGTGGCCGGAGATTCCAGACGCTATTCAGTGGATCCATGACGCCGGCGGGAAGGCCGTGCTGGCGCACCCCGCACGTTACGATCTGTCTGCCAAGTGGCTGCGCCGCTTGTTGGTGTTTTTTGCCGAATCTGGCGGTCATGGTATGGAAGTGACACACCCGCAACTGGCACCGGATCTAAAACGCCAGTTAGCCTGTTATGCCAAGGAGTATGGACTGCAAGCGTCTGCGGGCTCTGACTTTCATTTTCCCGGCCGCTGGACCGAACTTGGCCGCAATTTGCAGATGGATCCCGAACTAATACCGGTTTGGCAAAGCTGGCCGGCACCGGAAAACGTCACAGAGTAAGCAGGTAAAGCGCAAAAAGCGCTTGCCATGCCAACCACTTATGCCACCATTAGACTATATGTGTTTACTGAGCCAGTGAATGAGTCAGTTTTTCTATGTCCATCCGGACAATCCTCAGCAACGCTTGATGAAGCAAGCAGTCGATATGATAAGAAGTGGTGCCGTGGTGGTTTATCCCACCGACTCCGGTTATGCCATTGGTTGTCAGCTAGACGACAAGCATGCCCTTGAGCGTATTATCCGTATTCGCGAGTTAGGCAAAGACCATAACTTTACACTGATGTGTCGTGATATGTCGGAATTGTCGGTTTACGCCAGAGTGGATAATCAGGCGTTCAGACAGATCAAAAATAACACCCCCGGTGCCTATACTTTTATTCTCAAAGCCACCAAGGAAGTCCCTAAACGCTTGCATCATCCTAAGCGTAAAACCATTGGTCTTCGTGTGCCGGATAACCGCATCGCGCTGGCGCTTTTGGAAGAGCTTGGTGAGCCGCTGATGTCTACTTCGTTGATTTTGCCGGGTAACCAGCTGGCAGAGTCGGATCCGGAAATTATCCGCGATATGTTGGAAAAACAAGTAGATCTCATCATAAATGGTGGCCATCTTGGTGAACATCCCACCACAGTGCTGGATCTGTCTGAAGGCGAATGCGTGGTGATCCGTGAAGGAGAAGGAGATATTTCCGCCTTTGTCTGAGCCTCAGGATACGCAAAACGACAACCTCACAAGAGCGCCAGTACAGCAGCCGCTGCCACTGGCGTTTGTGCATGGTGAAGCCTTTCTTGAAAGACCAGAAGACTTGTATATTCCTCCTGATGCGTTGGAAGTGATCCTGGAGAGTTTTGAAGGGCCTCTGGATTTATTACTGTATCTGATTCGTAAACAAAAATTCGATATAGCCAGCCTGCCCGTTTTACAAATTACCCGTCAGTACATGGAATATGTGGAGGTCATGAAAGACCTTAAATTGGAATTGGCCGGAGAATATTTGTTAATGGCGGCCATTTTGGCGGAGATTAAATCCAGGGTATTGCTGCCCAAGCGCGCTGATGCGCCTGAGGATGAGGAAGACCCAAGAGCCGAGCTGATTCGTCGACTGCGCGAATACGAAGCGATTAAGCAAGCAGCCCAGGAACTGGATAGTTTGCCCCGTCAGGAACGTGATTTTTTTCTGGCCGCTGCACAAACCAGCGAGAATTGTCAGCCTATTCGTATTCTGCCGACGGTAACGTTGCAAGAGCTGGTGTTGAGTTTTCAGGATGTATTGACCCGTGCAGCCGCCTTTGAGCACCACCATATCAAGCGGGAAGCCCTTTCTACCCGCGAGCGAATGAGTGCCATTTTGGAGCGACTGGAGGGTGAAGCACAATTTGTGGCTTTTCAGGCCCTGTTTACGGTAGAAGAAGGGCGAGCAGGGGTAGTGGTGACCTTTCTGGCGGTATTGGAACTGGTGAAGGAGTCGCTGATAGAGTTAGTGCAAGCGGCACCCTACACACAAATTCACGTAAAAGCCTGCCAGCCGTTGGAGGATGCCTATGGCACGGATCTCGAATGAACAATTAAAACAGCTGGTTGAGGCGGCTATTTTTGTGGCCGATGAGCCTATCAGTGCCGAGCGTCTGCAAGAAACGGTGTTGCTGGATCTGAAAGTCAGCCAAAAACGTCTGAAAGCTATTCTTGATGAGTTACAGCTGGACTATCGCCCCCGTGGCGTTCAGTTAATTAAGGTGGCCAGCGGCTATCGTTTTCAATCTATGGATAGTCTCGCCCCTTGGTTATCCAAGCTCTGGCAGGAACAGGCACCACGTTATTCTCGTGCCTTGCTGGAAACGCTGGCATTGATAGCCTACCGTCAGCCTATCACCCGGGGCGAGATTGAAGACGTTCGCGGCGTATCGGTCAGCACACATATTATTAAAACCCTCAGCGAGCGGGGCTGGATAAAAGTGGTTGGGCATAAAGAGGTACCAGGACGGCCAGCGCTTTATGCCACCACCAAGGCGTTTTTGGACTACTTCTCTCTTGGTCATTTGGATGAATTGCCATCCGAGCTGGACTTTACTGCGTTGGCTGACACCGTTGTCCCTGATGGTCAGATAAAACCGGATAGCGAAGAGCTACACTAACACTGGTGCATAACCCGCTTGGCGAGTAGAATAGCGGCCTTTTTAACGCTAATGTTCATTGGGAATATGGCGAACGCGAGGCGCACGTGAGCGAAAAACTGCAGAAGGTACTGGCCAATGCCGGTGTCGGTTCCCGTCGGGAGATGGAAAAGTGGATTACCGGAGGCCGGGTGTCTGTCAATGGACAACTTGCCACACTGGGACAACGGGTTGAAGCCGAAGACAAAATTCGGGTCGATGGCAAGCTGTTGGATATCCAAACCGAGAAGCCCATTTGCCGGGTGTTGATGTACAACAAACCGGAAGGGGAGCTCTGTAGCCGTAGCGATCCGCAAGGCCGTTCCACCGTGTTTGATCGTTTGCCTCGCATCAAGCAAGGCCGCTGGATTGCCGTCGGTCGTCTGGATATCAACACCAGTGGTTTATTGCTGTTCACTAACGACGGTGAGTTGGCTAATCGCTTGATGCATCCCAGCCACGAGGTTGAGCGCGAGTACGCGGTACGGGTGTTTGGTGAAGTGACAGACGAGATGATTCGTCGTCTGAAAAATGGTGTCAAACTCGAAGATGGAGATGCCAAATTTACCACCATTCGCCGCCATCCAGGTGACGAAGAAAGCATGAACCAATGGTTCAATGTGACCCTAAGTGAAGGCCGTAATCGAGAAGTACGCCGTATGTGGGAGTCACAAGACGTTAAAGTCAGTCGCCTTATACGTGTTCGCTACGGTGACATGGAGCTGGAAAAGCGCCTGCCGCAAGGTGCCTGGGTGGAGTTAAAGCTTAAAGATGTGAACGCGCTGCGTAAGCTTGCTAATTTGCCACCAGAAAAAGACACCATGTTGCCTGCTGACGATAAAAAGCGCCTGGATCATGTGCGTATCTCCCGGATGCGTCGTGCCGTACGTAAGCATCAGATAAACAAAAAGTAGTTAGCCATTCGCCGCCAGCGCGGCGCTTTGTGGCGAGCCTTTCCTGCTCGTCACATACACCCTTGTTGGAGCGGTTATGCAAACAGTTGTCGTCAGGCATTGGTACGGGTTTGGCTTGGCACTGCTCACGGCAGTGTTGTGGGGCATGTTACCGGTTGCGCTTAAACTGTGTCTGGAAGTGATGGATGCCATCAGTATCACCTGGTATCGCTTTACCGCCGCCGCACTGGTGGTAGGAATTATGCTCTACAAGACTAAGGCTCTGCCCCCTATGCGGGCGATCAGTCGCACCAATAACCTACTGATTGCCGCCGCCGCTGTTGGTCTGATTGCTAACTATGTGTTGTATTTGCAAGGGTTAAACTATCTGAACCCGGAAACCGGCCAGGTTGTTATTCAACTTGCGCCATTCTTGCTGATGATTGGCGGCATTCTTATCTATAAAGAACAGTTTAACCGGCTGGAAAAGTTAGGCGCCCTGATTCTGCTTTCTGGTTTGATGTTGTTTTTTAATGACCGTTTACCCGTGCTCTTCAGCTCGTTGGGAGAATACACACAGGGCGTCCTGCTGATCGTTGTGGCGTCTATTACCTGGGCCTGGTATGCACTGTCACAGAAAGTCTTGTTAAGAGCAGTTACTGCCAAGCAGCTCACATTAATTTTATACTCTGCGGGTGGGGTGGCGTTGCTGCCGTTTTCAGACTTGGCCTCAGTAACACAACTTAACTCCCTGCAAATGTGGGCACTGGTGTTTTGCTGTGCCAATACGCTAGTGGGCTATGGCGCTTTTACTGAGGCACTGAATGTCTGGCATGCGTCCAAAGTCAGTGCGGTAATTGCCTTGGCACCGCTGTTTACCTTTGCCAGTATGGAAATGGCGGTATGGGTTTGGCCAGACCATTTTGTTGCCAGTGAGCTGGATACATGGGCCTATATTGGTGCCGGTATGGTTATGCTGGGTTCTATGTTAGCCGCGGCCGGCAAAGCCAAGGCAAAGCAAGCCTGATGTTGCATATTCTGCTGCATGCACTTATCCCGTTACTGATTGCCTTAAGTTTTGCCGGTAAACAGTGGCGCAAGGCGTTTGTGATAATGATGCTCACCATGCTGGTGGATCTTGACCATTTGCTGGCGACTCCCATTTATGACCCACAGCGCTGCAGTATTGGTTTTCACCCTTTACACCAATGGCCTTGGTTTATCTTATATGGACTGCTGGCATTCTTACCTAAGACACGTTGGATTGGCGTGGGCTTAGTGATTCATATGTTGTTGGACTGGCAGGATTGTTATTTTTAAGGCGAGGGAAGGGGAGATAAGGCAGGCAGCCGCTCAGACTACCCGCCTTTTGTGACCTGTTTAGGGGACGACCACAATTTTGCAGCCGTTAGTCGCGCCTTCGGTTTCCATTTCATCACCATAGGTCATGATAAATTGATCGCCAGACTCAACCAGATTCAGTTCTTGTAAACAGGCAATCACATCATTCTTCAACTGACCAGGTACGCTACCTGTGGAATCAAAGTAGACGGGCTTGACGCCGCGGTACAAGGCCATCACATTCAAAGATTGTTGATGACGTGACAAACCATAAATAGGCAGGCTACTGGTAATACGTGACATTAGTCTGGCGGTACCCCCACTTTCGGTCAGGGCAACAATGGCCTTGATGCTGGATAAGTGGTTAGCGGCATATACCGCTGACAGCGCAGTCGTTTCGCTGATGGAACTGAAGTGTTCATCGATACGATGCTTGGAGATTTTCACGCTGGGGTGTGTCTCTGCGCCTTCGCATACGCGCGCCATGGCCTGCACGGTTTCTACCGGGAACTGACCTGCTGCTGTCTCGGCTGACAACATCACCGCGTCGGTACCATCCAATACGGCGTTGGCGACGTCCATAACCTCGGCACGGGTAGGCAGGGGGCTGGAGATCATCGACTCCATCATCTGCGTAGCAGTAATCACCACTTTATTCAGTTGGCGGCTGCGAGAGATCAGTTTTTTCTGCACGCCTACCAATTCAGCATCACCGATTTCCACACCTAGGTCGCCACGAGCAACCATTACCGCATCGCTGGCCAGAATGATATCGTCGATAGCTTCATCGCTGGCAACCGCTTCGGCGCGTTCAACCTTGGCGCAAATCTTGGCTTGGCAACCCGCCGCTTCAGCTAACTGACGTGCATAGCGAAGGTCATCGCCATTTCTTGGGAAAGACACTGCCAGATAATCCACGCCCATTAAGGCCGCGGTTTTAATATCTTCTTTATCTTTGTCCGTCAGTGCTTCGGCAGATAAACCGCCACCCTGACGGTTGATACCTTTATTGTTGGACAGTTTGCCGGCAACAGTGACCTTAGTGTGGACTTGATTGCCGACCACGTTTTCCACTTGTAATTGGATACGACCATCGTCCAGCAACAGAATGTCACCAGGACTGACGTCCTGTGGCAGTGCTTTGTAATCGATACCGACCTGTTGCTGATTGCCTTCGTCACGACCTAAGTCAGCATCCAGAATGAAATCGTCGCCGATAGCCAGCTCAACTGGACCGTCGGCAAACTTTGCGACACGAATTTTGGGTCCTTGCAGATCACCCAGAATAGCAATGTACTTGCCTAAACGCTTTGCCACCGCACGCACACGCTTAGCGCGGTTGATATGGTCTTCGGCAGTGCCATGAGAAAAGTTCATTCGTACTACATTGGCACCGGCGGCAATGATGGCTTCAATTCTTTCGTCTGTGTCGGTGGCAGGGCCCAATGTCGCAACGATCTTGGTTCTTCTTAACATGATTTGATTCGCTCGCTTTGTGGCTGGTCGGTATAACAAGCCGACCCGGTTGGATCTCTGAAGGACAGTCTACAACATTTAATGCTGTAATTTTATTACAGAATTCTAGCGAAAAATATGTTGCCTGTGAAACTTTTTAACAGATTAACTGGTAGGAACAGCCAAAAGTTCGCCAGAATCGGCTAAGTGTTGGGCCTTGGGACCCAACACTATGACATTTACTGCTGTTTTTTGTCGTATCGGGATTCGCGCAGGGTGTCTTTAACCCGTTTGAGGTTCTCACGGAACTTGGTTCCCCGGCGCAGTGTAAAGCCAGTGGCCAGAACATCTATCAAGGTTAACTGGGCAATACGGGATGCCATGGGCATATACATATCGGTATCTTCCGGCACATCCAGCGAGATAACCAGGCTGCATTCTTTAGCCAGCGGACTATCTTTGGAGGTAATGCCTATGACGGTAGCGTCATTCCCTCTGGCAATCTGGGCAATCTCCACCAAACTTTTGGTGCGCCCTGTGTGGGAAATTAGTACCACCACATCTTCTTCTGAGCTGTTCATACAACTCATGCGCTGCATCAGGATATCGTCGAAGTAGACGACGGGCACATTAAAGCGGAAAAACTTGTTCAGTGCATCGTGAGCCACGGAAGCCGAGGCTCCGAGACCGAAGAAGGAAATTTTTTGCGCTTGGGTAAGCAAGTCCACTACGCGGTTGATGATATTAACGTCCAGAGATTGGCGTGCAACTTCCAGGGCGGCCATAGTAGATTCAAAGATCTTCTTGGTATACTCGTCAGGCCCGTCTGATTCCTCGACGTGACGGTTCACATAAGGTGTACCGTTGGCCAGGCTTTGTGCCAGGTGCAATTTAAAGTCAGGGAATCCCTTGGTGTCCAGACGACGACAAAACCGGTTAACGGTAGGCTCGCTGACATTGGACATCTTGGCCAGCGTGGCGATGCTGGAATGAATGGCCGTCTGTGGATTGGCCAGAATCACTTCCGCGACTTTACGTTCAGACTTGCTGAACAAGGCTTGGCTTTGACTGATTTTTTCAAGAATGTTCATAGGCGCTGCAGAATCTACTTATAATTGTAAGAGTCTATTTTTGTAAGTTTTTGACAGATTTGCTAGCTTTTTCGCCCATTTTTGTGGGAACGCTTGGCAAGCGTGCATAAAAACTTACAAGTCAAGTTGTAATTTTACTACATTTGATGTTTACTAACGGGAAGTTTACCAAGTCAACCGATGGTTATTTAGTAAATTTACCGCGTTTTGGTAATTTTTTTGATTTTATTTTAATCGGGTTGAATCTCATGGTGTTGGAAAATACTGTTGAACCTTGCGACTTTGTCATCTTTGGTACCAAAGGGGACCTGGCACGTCGCAAACTCTTACCATCATTGTACCAGTTGGAAAAAGCTAATCTGGTTCACCGCGATACCAAGATAATTGGTGTGGCTCGTCACGAACACAGCGACGCCGAGTATGTTGCCATGGTTCGTGAGAATATCGAGAAATTCAGCGGTGAGGCGTTATGTGAGGATACCTGGGCAAGATTTTCCGCCAAACTGGATTATGTTTGCCTGGATATGCAGGACGCGAAAAGCTACGACTCCTTCAAGAGCCATGTCAACGCCGCCCGCACTATGGTTTGCTATCTGGCCACACCACCTTCTATTTATGGTGATATCTGTAAAGGCCTGAATGAAGCCGGCATTATCGACCCAAGCATGCGTGTGGTGCTGGAAAAACCCATAGGTCATGACCTGGCTACGTCCAAAGTCATTAATAACCAGGTTGCCGAATACTTCAACGAGAATCAGATTTACCGCATTGACCATTATCTGGGTAAAGAAACCGTACTTAACCTGATTGCACTGCGTTTCGCCAACAGTATTTTCGCCACTAACTGGGATCATAACTGTATCGACCATGTACAGATCAGTGTGGCCGAATCGGTCGGTATCGAAGGACGTTGGGGCTACTTTGATGAAGCCGGACAAATGCGTGACATGGTGCAAAACCATTTGTTGCAAATTTTGACCCTGATTGCCATGGAGCCACCAACGACACTGGATGCAGACAGCATTCGTGACGAGAAACTCAAAGTGCTTAAAGCATTGCGCCCCATTAATAGCAGCAACATCAGTGAGAAAACCGTTCGTGGTCAGTACACCGGTGGATTTGTAAAGGGGCAAGAAGTACCGGGTTACCTGGATGAGCCTGATGCTAACCAGAAGAGTGAAACCGAGACCTTTGTCGCACTGAAGGTGGAAGTGGATAACTGGCGCTGGGCGGGTGTGCCGTTCTACTTGCGTACCGGTAAGCGTATGCCGACCAAAGTCAGTGAGATTGCGATTTACTTTAAGCCGCAGCCCCACAACCTGTTCAAAGACAGTTTTGCCAAACTGCCACCCAATAAACTGACGATTCGTTTGCAGCCGGATGAAGGGGTGGAAATCACCGTGATGAACAAGGTGCCTGGCTTGACCGGCTCCAGTTCCATGAATCTGCAAAAATCCAAGTTGAACCTGAGCTTCTCAGAAACGTTCGGAGATGAGCGCATTGCCGATGCTTACGAAAAGCTACTGTTGGAAGTCATGATTGGTAATCAGGCGCTGTTTGTTCGTCGTGATGAAATCGAACAGGCTTGGACTTGGGTTGATAGCATCATAGGTGCATGGGAAAGCAGTAACGAACCTGCAGAGCCTTATCAGGCCGGTACTTGGGGACCTGTTGCCTCTATTGCCTTAATGGCCCGCGATGGTCGAGCCTGGTACGAAAGTAAAGTAGGTAGGAAGTAAATGAAAGAATCTAACTTTCCTTCTGTTGACGCGCTGAATAAAGGTTTTGCTGAGCAAATCGCTGCTTTATTGCGTGATGGTATTGCCGCACGCGGCAAAGCTAGCTTGATTGTTTCTGGCGGCCGCACCCCGCAAGGTATGTTCGCCCAGTTGTCTGAGCAGACGTTGGATTGGTCAAAGGTGGTGATTAGCCTAGCCGATGAGCGTTGGGTGGATGCCACGGATGATGCCAGTAACGAGAAAATGGTACGCGAGCATTTACTCAAGAATAAAGCCGCTGAGGCGCGCTTTGTTGGTCTGAAAAACGCAGCAGCTGATGCCCTGCAGGGTGTTGCTGGCTGCGTCAGTGAATTTAAGCAGATTCCAGCGCCTTTTGATGTGGTGATTTTAGGCATGGGCGAGGATGGTCATACCGCCTCGTTGTTCCCTTGTTCTGCACAAATAAAGCAGGGACTGGACCTTAACTACCCAGAACCTTACCTGGCCGTTCAGCCGACCACGGCACCCCATTGGCGGATGTCGTTGTCTCTGGCGGCGCTGTTGGATAGCCGTAAGTTATTTTTACACCTGACCGGCGAGGGCAAGAAAGCCGTGCTTAACCAAGCACTGACCGGCACAGATGAATTTGAGATGCCCATACGCGCGGTACTGCAACGTGCCGATGTGGAATTGGTGTGGGCACCCTAGGAGAGAATTATGCATCCCACCATCCAGGAAGTTACCGAGCGCATTATTGAGCGAAGCAAAGCGACGCGCGCTGAGTATCTGGCCAAAATTGAAAAAGCCCGCCGTCAGGGGCCGCACCGCGGCGTGTTGTCTTGTGGCAACCTGGCGCACGGTTTTGCTGCCTGTAACAGCGAAGACAAAGCTAGCTTAACCAGCATGACTAAGGCTAACGTGGCCATTGTATCGTCTTACAATGACATGTTATCCGCGCACCAACCTTATGAAAGCTATCCGCACATGATCAAGGAAGCGATTCTTGAGGTGGGCAGTGTGGCGCAGTTTGCCGGTGGCGTACCAGCCATGTGCGACGGCGTGACACAAGGTAACCCTGGTATGGATCTCAGCCTGATGAGCCGCGACGTAATCGCGCAATCGACGGCTGTGGCACTGTCTCACAATATGTTTGATTCGGCGTTGATGCTGGGGATCTGTGACAAGATTGTGCCCGGATTGCTGATTGGCTCATTGGCTTTTGGCCATCTGCCTACCGTGTTTGTGCCGGCAGGCCCCATGCCGTCTGGTATTCCTAATAAGGAAAAAGCCCGGGTGCGTCAGGCCTATGCCGAAGGTAAGGCAACCCGTGAAGAGTTGCTGGAAGCCGAATCCAAGTCTTACCACAGTGCCGGCACTTGTACCTTTTATGGAACTGCCAACAGTAACCAGTTGGTGGTCGAAGTGATGGGCCTGCATTTGCCGGGTTCTTCCTTTGTTAACCCAGGCACGCCGCTGCGTGATGCCTTAACCCGTGCCGCAGCCGTGCAAGCAACCCGTCTGACCGATCTGGGTGATAATTACATGCCTATTGGTCATATTGTGGACGCCAAGAGCATTGTGAATGGCTTAGTGGCCTTGCTGGCAACCGGTGGCTCGACGAACCACACTATGCACTTGGTCGCAGTGGCGCGTGCAGCCGGTTACCTGATTAACTGGGATGATTTCTCGGATATTTCCAATGCAGTGCCATTGCTAACCCGTATTTACCCCAACGGCTCGGCCGACATAAACCACTTTGTGGCCGCAGGTGGTATGGCGCTGCTGTTCCGTGAACTGCTGGACGCTGGCTTGCTGCATAACGATGTGAATACCATCTGTGGCAAA
The DNA here is from genome assembly GCF_014645355.1 of Bowmanella pacifica. GTDB lineage: Bacteria > Pseudomonadota > Gammaproteobacteria > Enterobacterales > Alteromonadaceae > Bowmanella > Bowmanella pacifica. The sequence continues at coordinate 217,690 of NZ_BMLS01000008.1, forward strand.
GGCCTGGAGCAGTACACCAAAGAACCGGTACTGGAAAACGGCTCGCTGGTATGGAAAGACGGCCCGAAAGCGTCTCTGGATACCTCGGTATTTTCGTCCGTGAGTGCGCCATTTAAACCCGACGGTGGTCTGGCGGTACTGAACGGTAACCTGGGGCGCGGCGTTATCAAAACCTCTGCGCTGCGTGATGGCAAAACCCATATCAAAGCACCGGCTGTGGTGTTTGAAGATCAGTTTGACCTGGACCGCGCTTTTAAAGCCGGTGAGCTGGACAGAGACTGTATCGTGGTGGTGCGTTTCCAGGGACCCAAAGCCATAGGTATGCCCGAATTACACCGCCTGACGCCGCCTTTGGGGGTATTGCAGGATCGTGGATATCAGGTTGCTCTGGTGACCGACGGCCGTATGTCTGGTGCTTCTGGTAAGGTACCAGCGGCTATCCATGTCACCCCTGAAGCCTATGATGGCGGACTGCTGGCTAAGGTGCAAGACGGTGACATTATCGAGCTGAATGCCGAAAACGGTGAGCTGACGCTAATGGTCGATGAGGCTGAGTTGGCTCGCCGCGAGACTAAGTTGGCTTCACTGGATAACCATGTGCAAGGTATGGGACGCGAGCTGTTTGCCGGTATGCGTGCCAGTTTAACTGGTGCCGAAGAGGGTGCCTGTTCCTTGTTCGTTAAGCAGGTACAAGCGCTATGACAGCCCAATTTGTGGCAGACGTAGGCGGAACGAATATCCGCCTGGCGCAAGTGGTGAACGGTCAAATTACCCAGGTTAAAAAATACCTGTGTAATGACTATGCCACTATTGCTGATGCCATTCGTGCTTACACCCAGAGTTTTTCAGCGCTTAAGTTTACCGCCGGCTGCATTGCTATCGCCTGTCCGGTGGACAAAGACCTGATCAAAATGACCAATCATAACTGGCAGTTTTCCAAGTCGGCCCTGAAAGCTGAATTGGCCTTGGATTGCCTGGAAGTGATTAATGATTACACCGCCATTGCTATGTCGCTGCCGGTGTTGACCGACGAGCAAAAGGTGCAAATCGGTGGTGGTCAGGTGCAGGCTGGACAGAATATCGCCGTATTCGGTCCTGGAACCGGCTTGGGCGTTGGCCATTTGACTGCTATTGAAAGCGGCTGGCAGTGCTTGGACGGTGAGGGTGGACACGTTGATTTCGCCCCCATCGACGAGCTGGATCTGGTTATTTGGCGTTTTCTGAATAAGAAATATCAGCATGCCTCAGCCGAGGAGGTTCTTTCCGGTCGCGGCCTAGTGCAGGTTTATCAGGCGCTCGCTGAGCACGCCGGACAAGCTGCGACCTTAAGTGAACCTGCTGATATTACCCATAAGGCCTTGAGTGGCGAGTGCCCGTTGTGTCTGGCAACGCTACAGCAGTTTTGCCGGATTATGGGCAGCTTTGGCGGCAATCTGGCTTTAAATTTGGCCACCTTTGGCGGTGTATATATCGCCGGCGGCATAGTGCCGCGCTTTGTAGAATTTTTACGTGATAGTGAGTTCCGCCAGCGCTTTGAAGCCAAAGGGCGTTTTAAAGACTATGTGGCGGCGATTCCCACGTTTGTTATTACTGAACCGGATCACGGCCTGATTGGTACGGCCGCTTACTTGACCCAGCATTTTAAAGGTTAATCTCGATGACTAAAGATTGGATGATTTCTTCCGAGCAACTGTTCGCTCAAGGACCTGTGGTACCTGTGCTGGTGATCAAGGATGTGGCACACGCAGTGCCGTTAGCCAAGGCGTTAATTGATGGTGGTATTCGGGTGTTGGAAGTGACGCTGCGTACCCCGGCCGCCATAGACGTGATTCGCGAAATTGCCGACAAAGTGCCTGAAGCCTTGATTGGTGCCGGTACGGTAACTAATGCCACGCAGCTTAAGCAAGTTGCCGATGCTGGTGCAAAGTTTGCTATCAGCCCTGGCTTGACGACTGAGCTGCTGGAGGCGGGTAATGCTTCTAAGATTGCATTGATCCCAGGAATTTCTTCGATTTCTGAGCTGATGAAAGGCCGTGACTTGGGCTATACCCACTTCAAATTCTTCCCCGCAGAAGCATCGGGCGGGATTAAGGCGCTAAAATCTATCGGTGGCCCTTTCCCAGATGTGGTGTTCTGTCCTACTGGCGGTATTGGTGCGAATAATTATCTGGACTACCTGGCACTGCCTAATGTGCGCTGTGTGGGGGGCTCCTGGCTGGCCCCTGATGATGTGGTCGCCGAGGGTAACTGGGCCAAGATCACTGAGTTGGCAACGCAAGCGGTGAAGGGCGCTGCAGCCGTTGATAACGCTTGAGTCTTAGTGCAGAGTGCATAGAATAAAGCCGGCTGTTCGCCTAATGCCGATCAGTTAAGAAATATTCGAGCGATCGGTTGACCGATCCTTCGAGGCGTTCAG
>NZ_BMLS01000009.1 GCF_014645355.1 Bowmanella pacifica
AGAAAACCCAATAAATACCCCACAAAGAAAAATGCCAGTCAGCTTAACTGACTGGCATTAGGCTTTCGCCCGTTTCTTATTAAATCATACGCCTAAGCAGCTCACTGGTATTAAAGGACAACAGCCGCCAGCAACTAAGCGCGCCCAGAATACCAACCACCAGCGCGCCCACCAGCGGCGCCAGCAACCAGAAATTCCAGTGAATACTCGCCTGCATATTAAATATCTGGGTCTGCAGCATATACAACGCCAGCTCATTAGCCATGGCCGCCATTAAACCGGCTACCAGACCAATAATCACAAACTCCATCACCACACTCATACGGATCAGCAGCCCTTTGGCCCCGAGAGTACGGAGTATGGCCAGCTCCTGCATGCGCTCATCCATACTGGACTGAACCTGCGCCACCAGCACTAAGGTACCGGCACACAAAACCAGCACCAAAATGAACTCTACGGCCATGGACACCTGCTCGACGATACTGCGTAACTGATTAATACGTGCATCCACATCAAACAGGCTGACGGTGGGAAACGGTGCCATTAATCCGGCCAATTCCGGCTTTTTATCGCTGTCTAAGTGAAAACTGGTGATATAAGTGGGCGAAAAGTTGGCCATACTGCGCGGTTCCAACACAAAGAAGAAATTCGGCTGCATGGTTTGCCAATTCACTTCACGGACGCTGGTCACTTTTGCCTGCACCACCTCACTGCCGATATTAAAGGTCAGCATATCCCCCATCTTAATATCCAGGCGCTGCGCCACTTCTTTTTCCACCGAGACTCTGGGCGTATCGCTGGCGGCTTCATCACCATGCCATTGACCTTGTACGACATGGTTTTCATGCTGCAGGCTGTTACTCCAGGTCAGGTTTGCTTCACGTCCCAGCCCCTGACGTCCGCGGGTATTACTGTCGTCTTCCTTGCTGACATCGGTGCGGATCGTCTCTTGGTTAATCGCCGCAAAGCGCCCTCGGACCACCGGATAAAACTGCTCAATATCCACACCACGCTCGGCAAAATGCTGCTCTAGTGTCGGTAACTGCTGCTCGGTGATATTGATCATAAAATAGTTCGGCGTACCTTCAGGTAGCTGGTTTCGCCATTGCTGTACCATATCGTTGCGCATCACCAGCACCACTAGCAGCAGCATAATAGTTACCGCGAAGCTGATCAGTTGCACCGAGTTATCCATGGCCCGGCGGGATATACGCGCCCAGGCAAGTTGCCAGGCCCCCATTCGCCCCTGCCCCAGCTTTCGCCCTATTGCAATCAGACCCAAGGTCACCAGCATTAACGACACCACCAGCAGCAGTCCACTCCCCAGCAGGATGGCACTGATTTTCAGATTGCCGCTGTAGGCCCACATCAACAAGAAAATAGCCAGGCCAGCGGCACCAAACTGTAATCCTTTGGAGCCCATGCCGGCACCTAAGTCCCGCCGCAAGACCCTAAGAGGCGGCACAGAAAACAGCCTTAACAGGGGATACAGGGAAAACAGCATGGCACAGACCAGGCCGGTAAATACCGCGATAAAGAATGGCCGCCAGTACCAGGCATCCAGCGCCACCGGCACTTTATCGGCAATCAGACTGGCGATAAGTTGCTGGATGGCATAGCCCACAACACCCCCTGCCAGAATGCCAAGCAAGGTAATAAACAGGATTTGCAGCAAGTAAATCCGTCTAACCATGGCAGCCGGGGCGCCCAGGGTTTTCATAATGGCGACCGGGTCGTAATGGCGCTGACTGTAACGCTGCGCGGCCACGGCAATGGAGACTGCCGCCAACACAATGGCCAACAAACTGGCCAGCAGGAAATACTGCTCGGCGCGTTTCACCGACCGCCCCAGAGGGGAATCCTCGTCTTTCACCGAGCGCCAGTAATGCAGTTCACGGTTAAGCTGGGGTTTAAGGTAGGCATAATAATCTTCCAGCGCACTATCATCACCAGCAAACAGGTAATCGTAGTCGGTACGACTGCCCGGCCCGGTCACATTAGTCGCTGGCAGGTCGGCCAGGTTCATTAGCACCACAGGATCGCCGCCAAACAGGTTAAAGCCCCCGTCCGGCAATTCAATCACGGCTTTGCTGACCACAAAGGCTTTATCGCCTATTTCCAGCTCGTCGCCCAGTGATATACCCAACACCTGAAACAACCGCGAGCCAATCCAGACCTCCCCCGGGGCGGGTAAGGCACGGGTTTCTTGTGGCAGACCAAAAGGTGTATCCGAGACCTTGACCACGCCTTTTAGGGGATAGAACTCATCTACGGCCCTCACATCTGCCAGCATCATCTTGTCATTGGCAAACGCCATGGAGCGTAATTGATTACGCTGTGATACCGCCAGCCCGCGTTCACGGGCCTCATCCAGCCAGGCCTGTGGTACGGGTTTATCCGACCCCAACATGCGGTCGGCAGCCAGAAACTCAGCACTTCGGTCAGACAGCGCAGTTTGCAGACGTTCACTGAACAAAGACAATGACAGTACCGAGGCCACCGACAACACAATGGCCAGCAAAATAACCGTCAGTTCCCCTCGCCTCGCTTCATGACGAAACAATCGCCATGACAGGCTCAGTGCCATTGAATTACCCAACATGACGCTGCCCTTCCACCGCCGTTACCGAAGTATCTTCCAGCACCCCACCCTGCATTTTCAACTGCCGCTGACAACGAGCGGCTAGCTCATTGTCATGGGTAACCAGAATCAGCGTGGTGCCAAGTTGCTGGTTTAAATCAAACAGCAGATTTTCAATTTTTTCGCCGTTAGCCGCATCCAGATTCCCTGTGGGCTCATCAGCAAACAGGATTTTTGGCCGGGTAATAAAGGCCCTGGCAATAGCCACCCGTTGCTGCTCCCCGCCACTTAACTGGTTAGGATAATGGCTGCCACGATGTGACAAGCCCACCTGCTCAAGGGCCTCCTGGGCACGCTTGCGGGCATCCTTTAAACCGGCAATCTCGGCTGGCAGCATAATATTTTCTAGCGCCGTCAGACTCTGCACCAACATAAAGCTTTGGAAGATAAAGCCAACCTTTTCACCGCGCAGGCGAGCCCGCTGCTCTTCATCCATAGTATGCAAGGGTTGGTTATCCAGATAAATCTCGCCACTGGAGACCTGGTCCAGACCGGCGAGCAATCCCAGCAAGGTCGATTTTCCCGAACCTGACGCGCCAACAATGGCAACAGTCTCGCCAGCCTTGACATCAAAACTGATAGGTTGAAGGATCTGTAACTCACCCTGGCTGGTTGTCACTGTTTTGGTAATGGCCTTGGTACTTATCATATTGGAGGTCAACGTCATCGTGTATTCAGCTCTCAAGGTTATCCTGATTGTTATACCCCTGCTGTGCTTTTCGGATCAATTAAAGGCGGCGCAGGTCAAATTACTGGTGTTAGGTGACAGCCTAAGCGCAGCCTATGGTATGAAGCAAGAACAAGGCTGGGTGAGTTTGTTACAAAATTCGTGGCAGGACGATGGGATCACTATAGTCAACGCTGCCATCAGTGGCGAAACCACAGACGGCGGGTTGGCTCGCCTGCCCCGCTTACTTAAGCAGCACCAACCCAGCCATCTGCTCATTGAATTAGGGGGAAATGATGGTTTACGTGGTTACCCGGTAGATAAATTTAAAGCCAATATTGAAGCCATGATTGCACTGGCCCGCAAAGAAGATGTGGTGGTACTGCTGCAAAAAATGCAGATCCCCACTAATTACGGCAGACGCTATACGCAAATGTTCACAGACAGTTTCGATCAGCTTGCCAAAGCCAACGATGTGCCGCTGCTACCCTTTTTACTTGAAGAGGTCGCCCTTAATCCTGAACTGATGCAAAAAGACCGTATTCACCCGAACGAAGAAGCACAGCCCCTGATTGCGGAATTTATGCGCCAGCAACTGGAGCCACTTTTAACCAAGTAGTCGCAAGATGAACTACACTCTATCAACCATCAGGATTGAATAACGAGGTGAGTGAAGATGGAAATTGGATCAGTAGCCGGTGCCAATGTGCAGACGGTTCAGCCACAGCCCCGACAAGAGCAGCAACAGGATGTGCGTCAGGCCGATCAGCAGCAGCGCCAAGCTGAATTAGAAGTTCAGCGCAGTCAACCCGACCCCAACCAGCGAGTGGGTACACTGGTGAATACTCAAGCCTAGTAGCGGCAACACCAGAGTCTGAATTAAACCCCATAGAAAAAAAGCGCCCGCAGGCGCTTTTTTGATTTAGGGACGCATATACTGATGCGGCGTATCTCGCTCCAGAGTCAAATAGCGATCTCTGAGCTTGGTTTGACGGGATTCCACCTTAATAGGTTGCCCTTTTATCAGTACCTGCTCAGGGGCATGCATTACTTCCAGCGGATCCCCTGACCATATCACCAGATCAGCAACCTTACCCTTCTCCAAGCTGCCATAATCCTTATCAATACCAAACAACTTAGCGGTATTAATGGTCAGTGCAGCCAGGCCATCCTGCCAGGGCAAACCATTGGCCACCGCATTACCAGCGTGCTGGGTAGCCAGTCGCAAGTTATGGGTATCCACCCCAATAGATACTTGCACGCCAGCGGCGTCTAAGCGACCGGCATTGGCCATAGTTGAGCCCAGCATATCAAAGGCATAGGGCAGGTTTGGCTCTGGATCGAGAATGACAGGGACCCGAGCTTCAGCAATCTCACCGGCAATTCGCCAACCTTCGGTAGCACGTAATAGCGCCAGATTGATCTTCGGATGTCGTGCTTTAAAGGCCAGAACCTGACGGATATCAGACACGCGCCGCGCATCCACAACCAACAGCATCTTGCCTGTAACCACAGGAATCAGCGCATTAACATCCATCTTACTCAACTGACCATGCCACTCGTCCTTAGGCCCAAGCGCTCTGCCTTTTAGTGACTGCGCCTCAGCAATGGCATTTTCAATTTGCGGCCACAGGGCGGCGCGGCTGCCACCTGCGTCATCGGCCCCAGCATTACTGACAGACACCGTCATAAAGGCTTTGGCTTTAACCAGGTTGTCATCGTCTCCCAGGCTGATGATGGCGCCCTGACCGCCAAATAGGGTATGAGTACTGGACATACCGGTCGCCGCCAGGGTAAAGCCTTCAATACGCGTCACATCCACCACCGAGTTATCGGGGTTGATGGCATAGGAAACATCCAATGCGGCACCCGCTTTGGAAAAATCCTGCGGTTTATAACTGGCATCCACAGTACCGGCAGAAGAACCCACTTCCACCAGCCCCACTGAGGTATAGGCCCCCATCAAACCAGGAGTAACAATTTTCCCCTTGGCATCAATGACACGAAAATGCGCGGGGATCTCAATCCCTTCACCAATGGCTTCGATGCGGCCATCGCGGATCAATACCGTAGCATTGTTTACACTGCCCTGCTCAGATAGGGTATGGACATAGCCTCCCACCACGGCAATGTTGTCTGCCTGCGCGGTCAGGCTTAGCAGACCGGTGAGTAAGGCGATACTGGTCTTTTTCATTTTACGTCTCCTTCACCGGGTTGGCCTAACTCAAAGTCTGACACCGGCCAGCTGTCTGGGCGCTGGCGATCGAATGCCAATCCACCATCAATGTATACCCGTTCGGCCTGCGCATAACTTGAAAACGGATCGGCGCTCCACAATACCAGATCGGCATTTTTGCCCACTTCCAGCGAGCCGGTTTTATCAAAGATGCCGAGGGATTTGGCCGGATTGGCTGACAGCCACTGCCAGGCCACCGCTTTACTAATATCAATACCGGCACGCTGACCATCACCTAGTGCCTTGGCCGCCTCCTGATTTAATCGCTGAATGCCCAGGTCACTATCCGAATGCACAATGGCGCACGCACCCGCTTTATGTACCATGGGGATATTCTCACGGATACCGTCATAGGCTTCCATTTTAAAGCCCCACCAATCCGCCCACATAGCAGAACACACCTGGTCATCGGCTAACCGGTCGGCAATTTTGTAGGCTTCAACCGCATGCTGGAAGGAGGTGATTTTGTAATCAAACTCTTTCATCAAATCCAGCATGGTGCCCATATCATCAGCCCGGTAACAGTGCATATGCACCAGGATTTCGCCATTCAATACCCCGGCCAGGGTATCCAGGGTTAAATCACGTTTAGGCGGCGTGGGGTTCTTACCAGCTTTATGCTCTTGGGTATATTTATCCCATTTACGTTGGTAGTCCTGCGCATCAGACCAGGCCTGGCGATAGCCTGCCACGTTACCCATACGGGTGGCAGGTCCACCCTTATTGCCATACACCCGCTTGGGGTTTTCGCCACACGCCATCTTCAGGCCGTAAGGAGCATCAGGGAATTTCATATCCTGAATGGTGCGACCGGGCAGGTTCTTGACGGTCACGGAACGACCGCCCACCAGGTTAGCCGAGCCTGGCAGAATTTGCAGTGCTGTTACCCCGCCGGCCAATGCGCGACGAAAACCCGGGTCTTGAGGCCAAATAGAATGCTCAGCCCAAACCTGCGCCGTTACCGGTTTGGTCATTTCATTTCCGTCGGAGTGAGAAGGGCCGTCCGGTGTGGCATACACCCCTAAATGACTATGTGCATCGATAATACCCGGGGTGAGCCATTTGCCTTTACCGTCAATAACAATGGCATCCTGCGGGGCGTCAACGTCGCTGCCCACTGCCACGATTTTACCGTCTTGAAAAAGTACCGAGCCCTTATCAATCTGCCCACCCAGCCCGTCTAAAATACTGACATTGGTAATTAAGGTGGCAGGTGAAGGGAGTGCCTGGTAAGTACTGGGATAGGGGTCTTTATTAATCTCGACCAGTGGCGCCGAGGCTTCTTTTTCAGCCTTCTGACCGCAGGCGGCCAGCACCGCCATTGTCAGGGTAGCCAATAGCAAGCGCCCTGTTTGTTGTTGTTTTGTCATGATATCCCTGTAAGTCCGCGCGGGTTCACCGCTTATGGTTTTAGGAAAAATCAATACAACAAATTAACTAAACTGGATCAAGCTCATTGCGACAGTCTGTTGACTGATACAGACCATCGGTTTAAGTGCAGTGACTCATATTTGATCTGACACTTATGCTAGGAATGTTAGACTCGACCTGACAGTCAGCAAAGAGCGAAAAACGGACACTGATTAGCTCATTGGTGTCCGTCTGCTTAAGACAAATTGCAGCCGTTCGGGCTGATGCTCATCGAATCGATCCGCTTTATTTTTCACCAGCCAGTTTTGCGAACTCCTAAGTGTATGACCTGACAGCGTAAAGCTGTAATATGCCATTAGTGATTCATTTACATGATAAGTTTCAAGAAGCCATGATCGAGGAATTTCGGACAATTAAGAAGGAACAAACGGAAAGAGCTTTAGTGTACGAGGCCGCCGAGTCGAATGAAATGGCATATCTATCCTTATGGGCCGTTTTGGAAAAGGGATTGAAAATCATAGAAGTGGTTCGAAAGCGTGAAGAATTATACGAACAAGTATGTGCTTGGAAGGATTATCTTGACGGCCAGAACAACAAGCAACCGTCTGCTATCAAATCGTTTTCGCTCCAAGAGCCGGAAAAGATTCCTGATGTTAAGGTTATTTCAGGGTATATGGGTGGTCTTCCAGTAGTAACTGAAATCATGAATACACAAAGTAAAAACGGCTCAACAAAGTGGCGTGATAGAAGGAACAGAATAGCTCATCAGGCAGCACCATTTGGTTCAAACGAAAAATATGAAGAATTTAGAGATAAGATTTGCACCGGGATCGATGAGATGGAAAAGGCAATCATTGATTATGAAACTTAATAATATTGGCGGTAGTGACGGTCTGGTAATCGCTCTTTCCGGACTTAACTATTCACGACGCCGAAGGGCAACTTTACGTTCACTGTTGCCAAGCGGCCAGCCCCAACAGTCAGTTTCAGACAAACTTCGGACCTTCGCGTGTCGAGTAAAAGAGTAACCGTCACGCTAATTTATCGAAGCTGGAGTATGTCGACTAAAGTGGTGGCGATTCAAACTATGACGAGGAAGCAACTTCAGCACTTTGAGTTGCATCCTTTCGCCCAATAGTTCCTCGGTGTTTATGGGGCTCGATATGTCTAAGCCAATATACATTTGTATTGCTGAACTGATTTAAGTCGGTGACTTCAGTATCGATTTGTAAAAAGTCATTTGCGATTAAGAAAGACAAAGCAGGTTTAATATCATTTCGTTGTACAGCAGCGTATTTGGTGATTTTTTCATACCCGAGCTTAGTGCATCCAATCTGACTATCTCTAAATGCAACAACGACTAAATAAATCTTAAGAGCGTTTAATTCAACTTTGCTTCTTAACTTGAATGACTCAAAAACTTTTACCTTTGAAAGTTTTTTGTCATATAGCCCTTTAGCTGGCAACTTACCCCATCTTGCTCCATCGGCAAGACCTATTATTGTGAAGATATTAGGCCTCTTATTACTACTCACCTTTATGAGTGAAAGGCTCTCAAGAACTCTTATACCATTAGAGACCTTCGTTCTACTTATGCCCAACAATTCTGTAAGCTTATCGTAAGACATTTGGGTATCACCCAACCGCCCATTCGCTAAACTATCTTTATCGCTAGCATGATGAGACAAAACTATAAGTAACATAAGGGCAGCAATGTAGTCTGACTTGGCGTCTCCACTCCATTTCATTTTATGCAGCGGAGAATCCTCAAAATCTAAAAACCTAACGCTGGGTATTTTTGTCCATTCAAGCATTACTTACTCTCCTTAGCTTTGGCTGGTTCCAATACTTTTACCACTATTCGCAATGCACAAAACACTACTACCAACGACAAACCGACAATTAGTAGCGCAAGATGCTCCGTCGGTAGACTCAATATTGATTTGAATAAACTAGTTAACTCACTCATCAGCTGTTCCTAATACTATTGATTAGGCTCTTTTTTAACGAAGTTTCAATATTGTATCTAGAAACAGTATGCCGAAGAAAGGATTGCTTTATTGATTTAAACCATATTATTCAATGATTTGAGTATGAAAAAATAGTCCATGAAATAATCCATTAGAGTCCATAGATAGGTGGCTGTAGTCTACTGTCCTTTGAGGTGGGGAGATTATTTATCCTAAGGTCCGCTTAACGTACGCAGCCGCCAGACCTCAAAACTCGAACGGAGGCATTTGGCACAAGAGGGTTGCTCATGCAGCCCTTTTGCTCTTAGACTTCAATGGATTCTGAAATCTCTAATGCATCGTCTACTTCAATTCCAAGATACCGCACTGTGCTTTCCAGCTTCTTGTGGCCCAGCAAGAGCTGGATGACTCTAAGATTCCTAGTCTTCTTGTAGATTAGATAAGGTTTGGTTCTCCTCATTGAGTGGGTGCTGTATAGCGATGCATCAAGCCACAGCTTCTGAATCCAACCATGGAAAATACGACTGTATTGCCGGGTTGAGATGTGTTCCGAGTCAGTAATCCTGGGCTTAAACAAGTAATCCGAGCCTAACAAGTTTGCTTTCTTTATCCATGCGGAAAGGGACTCTCTAGTTCCTTGCGTGATTTCGAACTGCACTGGACAGCCTGTTTTCTGTTGTACAACGTGAGTACGGGTTAATATTGAGCGCCCGCAAGCAACATCTGACACCTTAAGTTTGACCAAATCTCAGCCTCTGAGCTTGCTATCAAGACCAAGATAAAAGAGGGCTAAATCCCGTGTCTTACCTTCCAGTTCTAGCCTGATACGGATACCCTAAATATGAGATATCTGAAGTGGCTTTTTCTGTCCGATGATGCGATCTTTGTTCCAGGGTACTACTTGTTGAACAGCCATGATTAATCTCCTGTTGTTCGGAGAGTTAAGTATGGCGGCTCAGATGAACGAATAGCGGACATTGGACTTTTTAACCTTGCAAGGTAATGTAGCTTGTAAGATAGCCGACTTTGCATGGCCGGTATAATTCGCTATTACGTGTAAGGCATAGGGAACTATGGAGCAACTCAAGAGTCTTGAAGAACTGACCAAAATGGACGAAAAGCACCGTCTTCTTGGTGCTGTTTGCGGCAGCGTTCCTAGCCTAGAAAAAATGCACGATTTATTATCGCAAGAGCATCTAAACCGCGAAGTTCCTGATGAGGTTAAAGGGCAATTCAATGTCGCAAGAAACATGGCACTTTATAGCTACTATTTCTATGCGCTAGCGCCGGAAGTGCATTTGAAAACCTATACAGTGATAGAGCACGCTCTAAAGCTCAAAGCGAAGCCTGAAAATCGTATGATGTTGGGCAAACTGCTCCGCATGGCGCTTCAGAATGGTTGGATTTCTGATGCGGGGTTCCGCCACATTGAGAATCCGTCACCAGACAACGAGTGGTGCAGAGCGATGCTCAAGGGTATTCCTGATCTTAGAAATTCTCAAGCTCACGGTTCATCGATGTTGGTGGGAGACTGCATTCAACACATCGCAGTCTGTGCGGACTTTATTAATCAACTCTTTCCTGAAGGTGAGAGCACGTAATAAGGCGTGGAGGGCAGACGTTCCTGACGGGCTGCCGCTTCGCTATGCGTTAAAAGTATTAAGGAAGGTGTAGTGCTTTTCAAATATCTGCCAGTTGACCGCCTAGATGTTATTGAAAACCTTAAGATAAGGTTTTCACCTTTAAGATCTCTAAATGACCCGTTTGAAGCTTACCCTCTAGTAAATATCAGTGAAGATATTAATCCTGTAATTAATCAAACGCTTAGAGAGTTTGATGAGTGTTGGGCTAGAGCACCGGAAAGTGAAAAAACAAAGGAAAATCGGAATCTTTACGAGGAGATGAAAGAAGATTTCCTGAATAATGCTCAAGATATCTCTAATCCACACAAACTTGGTCTTGCCCTGACAGATTTTTTGAAACACCTTGGGGTATTATCATTGTCTAGAACGAATTCGAGTCTGTTAATGTGGTCACATTACGCTTCATGCAATAAAGGCTATGTTATTGGTTTTGATGAACATCATGAATTTTTCCATAGACGGGATTTAAAAGGGGACATAGTTAGACCATTACCTGTAATTTACACAACTGCACGTTCAAGTGTTAATGACAGTCACTATGCCTACCGTCAGAAACTATTTGGGGAGAAACCAATCGAATGGTCATATGAAGAGGAAGAGAGACTATTTCTGAATCACATCGACAGTCGCTTTGCTACATCTAAAGATGAATACGGAATGGATGTTATCCTGACCGACATCCCCAAAGACGTTATATCAAGTGTTTACTTAGGGAGTAATTCATCCAGAGATACTAAATATCGAGTTTGGGAAGCATTAAGGCAAAATCATATTCAGGCCGCGGTGTATCAAGCGGGCATATCCCGAACAGAATATAAGGTTGAGTTTGAAAAAATTGAGCAAGAATGCTTATAAAAAAGAGTTACTGAATGTCCGTTATTGGCACAAAGCAGACTGTCAGGTTTGGTGAAGCTCTAAAATGAAAAGTGTCAGATAGAGTTTTGGTTAATCCAGTTTAAGGCTGCTGTAACGCCTCAACAATCTGCTCAGAAGACTGCATGGCACGGATCTGGGCAAACAACGCATCAGCCTCAACATACTGACGTTTCAGGTATCCCAGCCACTGTTTTATCCTATTGGGGTAATACTTGCCTTTATCACCATAAATTTCATAACCGGAGTAACGGGTCAACAGCTGGCGCACCTCCTCCCAACTCATGGGGCCGCTTTGCTGCTTGATCACGGCCGCCAGGTTAGGCAAGGATAACGCTCCCCTTCCCAGCATAATAGCTTGGCATTGTGACTGCTGCTGACAAAGCACCGCATCCTCTGCCGACCAGATTTCGCCATTAGCGACTAAAGGGATCTTCACATGCTGTTTGATTCTGGCAATCCAATCCCAGTAGGCCGGTGGGTTATAGCCTTCCACCTTAGTACGGGCGTGAATAGTAATCAGACTTGCTCCGGCGGCTTCCAGAGCCAGGGCATTATCAATGGCTAGACTCTTATCTTCAAAGCCCAGACGCATTTTGGCGGTGACAGGCTGTGTCGGGGGAACTGCTTGTCTGACGGCATGAACGATGTTGTACAGGCTGTCGGTTTCCTTCAGCAATACCGCCCCCCCTTTACTTTTATTGACGGTTTTGGCCGGACAGCCAAAATTCAAATCAATACCTGGCGAACCCAGTTCCACCGCGCGAGCCGCATTGTCAGCCAGGCAACCAGGATCCTGTCCCAGCAATTGCACCCTGACAGGCACCCCGGCCAAGGTTTTACCGCCAGTATGTAATTCCGGACACAGACGATAAAACACCCGCGGCGGTAACAACTGGTCTACCACTCTGATAAATTCGGTCACGCACAGATCAAAGCCGCCCACACGAGTCAGCATGTCGCGCATCAGATGATCAACCACACCTTCCATAGGGGCCAGGGCAATATGCATTTCTTTTGTCATGATTTAGGGGTAGTCTTTTGTCTGTGTTACCAGGAGCGAACGGCAGTACGATAGGGCCGCGCAGTTTAGCAGATTCCTTAATATTGTAATCAGTAAATCCATTCTATGAACTTAATTGATACCCTTGCCCTGCTCTGGTTCCTGAGCATCTGGATTGGCTACACCTTGTTTGCCAAACGCAAAGCCAAGCATACCTCTTGTTTAGCCAGTGAAATGCGAGCCAAGCGGACGCGTTGGATGACGGAAATGTTGGTCAGGGAAAACCGTGTTGCCGATGTATCAATTATCTCGACACTGGAACGCAACATTACCTTTTTTGCCTCCAGTTGCCTGCTGATCCTGGCCGGCTTGCTGACAGCCACCGCATCGGTGGAAGAAATCAATGCCATGATCCACCAGTTAAGTCTGTCGGAACAGTCAAACCAGCAAATTCAAATAAAATTACTGTTGTTGGTGGGGATCTTTGTCTTTGCGTTCTTTCAGTTTACCTGGTCGTTGCGCCAGTATGGTTTCGGCGGGGTGCTAATAGGTGCCGCCCCAAATGGCAATAAGATGAGCGAAGAAGAGCTGAACCTATACGCAAATCGCACCGCCAAGGTAATTGATCAAGCAGCTCACTCCTTTAACTACGGATTGCGCGCCACCTATTTTTCCTTATCTACCCTACCCTGGTTTATCGATCCCAGGTTATTTATGCTGACGGCCGTCATTACCATGTTGATCATGTATCAGCGAGAATTTCACTCTAAGGTATTAAAAGCCTTAAAGGACTGTCACTGAATTTTACACTAAAAGCCACACTACCAACGCCTGATACGGCTGGCAAAATAACTCAGCATGGAGACCAAACCACCGATAACAAAGGCCTGTAGCGGAGCCAGTACAAATACCTGTGGTAATGTTCCGCTTATAGAAGGGTTTACACCTGCGACCAAAAACCAATCAATATGGACATATAACAGGCTAATGCTGGCCCCAAACAAAAAGCCGTTGGCCGCAGCATAGGCGCCAGGAAATCCGTGAGCACGTAGATACTTTAGCCATGCAAAGGCCAAAACCAAAGGAGAAATAACCCATGGAAACAACAGGTTAACTAAAACCCCTTGAACGATAAAACAACATATAGCCACCAATACAATCCAGATATTGGCCGCTTTTTTATTCCACTTAAGCATGTTTTCAGCCCCGACAGCGAGTTGACCCACCTTGTTCACCCACCCAGTGCAATTTGTCCAAAGCTAAATTGCAGCAAGAATTGAACCAACTCACATGGGATCTACGTAAGCAAGTAGAAAATCAGCCTCGACCTAAGCCAATACGTGCCCCCAAGGGCTTTTTAGCAAGAAGTAACGAGTCAACAAAATGACAGCATGCAACGGCGGCGACCCCAGCCAAGGTCGTCACAGTTGCCATTTAGATACAATTTGAGAGGGATTGTCGCTAGTGTCCAAGCACCTTGGCAGGTTCAATACGAGCCGCCTTAACCGCAGGATATAAAGTAGCAGCGCTACTCAGCCCAAGGGCGATGGCAGCAGTAACCAGCACATCAAAGAGATGGATTTGTGAGGGTAAGAAATCAATAAAATAAATATCACCAGACAACAAGGTGATGCCGGTCAGGCTTTCCAAACCACTGGCCAAAGCAGATAATTTCCACGCCAGCACTAAACCACTGAATACACCAAATGCGGTACCAATTAAGCCATTGAACAAGCCTTGTAGCATAAATGCACTAACAATCAGGCTATCCCTGGCCCCCATGGTCTTTAGCATCGCAATTTCCCGGCGCTTTTCGTTTACCGCCATCACCAATGTCGACACTATGTTGAAGCAGGCCACGGCAATCAACAAGGTCAGCACCAGATACACTACCGCACGCACAAGTTTAATGTCCTGATACAAGTGTCCATGGGTGCGGGTCCAGTCGGAAATATACACATACTGTTCAAACCCCATCCCCAGTTCGCGCATTAAAAACGGCGCGCGAAACGGATCTGCAAACCCAAACTCCAAACCCTGAGCGCCGGACGTTACGCCAAGAATGGACGACGCCTTGCTAAGATGAATCAGTGCCAGATGATTATCCACCAACTCACCGCCAATACCGGCCGCCCCCACCACATCAAACCATACCGATTTGGGAGGTCTGAAATGTTGACTGTCGCCTTGCTGCGGCATCAATAACTGCACTTTTTGTCCGACCTCGACGCCGAGCTTTTTCATAATACCGCGGCCAAGCAATATGCCATTGGGCTGTTGCTCAAACGCCTGCCATTGCTCGGGCGCCGTCATTAAATGAATGCGTGTCGATGGGGTAAATCTGGTGTCAATACCTGTAACTTGTACCGCATTCATCTTCCCTGCACTTTGCAACATCGCGGCCATCTGAGTAACAGGGGCAACATAACGCACATTAGGGTCTGCCTGAAAACGTTGAACTTGCTGCTGCCAGTCATTGATCCCTTCCGGCGTTACTGCGGTCAGTTCACCATGCGGCAACACCGCCAGTAACCTGTCTTTGAGCTCACGTTCAAAGCCATTCATTACCGACAGCAATAAGATCATCACGCAGCATCCCAGGGCAATGCCCAGGGTAGATGAAGCCGAGATAAAAGAGGTAAAGCCGCTTTGTCCGCGACTGCGGCGAAACCGCCAGGCTAACTGACTGCTTAAGCGCCAGCCAGTGCTCATAACACCGACTCCAACTTGCCGTTATGCAGACTTAAGGTTCGATCCAAACGTTCTGCCAGGTGCAGATCATGAGTCACTACTACAAAGCTGGTACCTAAATCACGGGTAAGTTCGCGCAGCAACATATAAATAGATTCAGCCGTTTTATTATCCAGATTGCCGGTAGGTTCGTCGGCTAACACTAGCTTAGGCTGATTAACCAAGGCACGGGCAATCGCCACCCGTTGACGCTCACCGCCGGACAATTGCGCCGGCTTGTGCTGTGCACGCGAACTTAAGCCGACCCGCTCCAACATTTGCAATGCCCTGGTTTTGGCTTGTTGCTGGGGAAGCCCACCAATAAGCAGCGGCATGGCAACGTTTTCCAGCGCAGAAAACTCGGGCAGCAAATGGTGAAACTGATACACAAACCCCAGACTTTGATTGCGAAATGCAGCCTGACGCTTTGCACTGAAACTAAATATGTCCTGCCCGTCAAACAACACCTTACCCGAGGTAGGCGTGTCTAACGCACCCAGCAAATGCAATAAGGTGCTCTTGCCGGATCCCGAGCTCCCGACTATGGCCAGTTGCTCAGCCATACCCACGTCAAAGCTGACATCTTCCAGCACGCTGACGGGCTGTGGCCCTTCGTCATATTCTTTGGTCAGTTGCAGGCAACTTAACAACGACTTCATATTGTTCCTTTGATTTCTGACAAGGCCAGATTATTCATCACGCAACGCCTGAGCTGGCTGCACGCGGGCGGCCCGAATGGCAGGGTACAAGGTGGCAACCAGGCTCAGCAACAAGGACAAACCCAACATCATCGCCACCTGATGTGCTTGGATATCTACGGGCAGGCCAGAGCCGTCCGGCGTTGCCAGTAAGTGAACACCGAAGATGTCCAACAAGTTATTGAGCTGTGTGGCTAACAACAAACCACCGACCAACCCCAACAAGGTGCCTTTAATGCCGTTATACAACCCGTTAATTAAGAAAACATTAATTAGATCAGCCCCTTGCATTCCCTGCGTGCGGAGAATAGCGATATCCCCCCGCTTTTCCGTCACCACCATCACCATAGCCGACACAATGTTAAAAGCCGCTACCGCGATAATCAGAGCCAGCATCAGGGCCATCATGTTCTTTTCTGTATTTACCGCATCAAACAAAGGGCCCTGGCGTTGCCGCCAGTTGCTGGAAGCCAGCCCCATCTGCTCAAGCTCAGCGGTTACCGATTGCCAGGCAAAAGCATCGTCGAGAAACAAGCGGGTTTTGGCCAGTTCCGGATAACTGCCGCGCAATAATTTAAGCGCATCGTTAAGGTGAATCAGTACCACCTTATCATCCAGCTCAGAGCCCACATCAAAAATCCCCGTGATACGAAACTGCCGCTGACTGGGCATACGCCCCAGTGGCGTATACACACTGGCATCTGCGCTAAGCAAACGCACTTTGTCCCCCAGGCCAAGTCCCAGCATGGCCGCCAGCGGACGCCCCAGAACCAGGCCATATTCCCCGCTTTTAAGTGCGCTTAACTCACCCAACATCATATGGTTACTGATAATGGCGTTAGCAGGCATAGTTTGCGGGTCAACGCCCTGAATCATCACGCCATGTAAGGCCCGGGGAGACTGTAACAGCCCCTGAGATTCAAGCATGGGGGTAGTCGCCAGCACATGCTTAAGCTGACCAATCTGCCGGACCGCTTCGCTGTCGGTGGTATCCACCAGAATATGGGGATTAATCCCCAGAATGCGCTTTTTCAATTCGCCTTCAAAGCCATTCATCACCGATGAAACCGTAATCAAGGCTGTCAGCCCAAGGGCAATACCGGCCACCGAAAAGGCATTAATAAATGCAATAAAGGGGTTACCCTTGCTGGCTCTGGCATAACGCAAGCCGATATAGGCAGATATGGGATAAAACATCTGTTTTGGTCGCTTTCCTCGTACCAATACCGCAGTATGCATTGGTCATTATTTGACTGATAAACACCCTGACCAGTCCTTTCGATGCAGGCCCTGTTTATCGTTGGCCGATAATAGGTGTAAGCTAAGGGACAATCAAGGGCCGAACCGGCATGACCGGACAGGTGGCAAAGGAGTCAGGATGGAGTTACCAAGCCTCGAACAAAAGCGTCAGCAGTTCGATGAATTTTTCCGCATTAAACATCCCATCAAGGTTAACCTGCGGGAACTGGATGCTGATTTTGCTTTGCCAAGCGCAGAGCAACTTGTCGAGCAAATGCCCTATGCCTTTCGCATTGCCAGTGAAATGTCTGCACTGGAAGTGGCTGCCCTACGCCCACTGCGTAACCTCAGTGAACATGCCGCCGACCTGGTGACTTTCCTCAATCATCAGTCACGTAAAATCGACCTGATGATGTCCTATATATTGCACGAGCAAATGCGTCAGGACGAACAGTTTGTCAGCCATTCCTTTGGTGGCGGGGGGATTGTTCTGTGTTCACCCCGAGCAATTCCGGTCGGCCAGCAGTGCGAATTGCGGCTGTTTTTAGAAGAAGAAGCAGCCGCGGTATTTTGCTACGGTGAAGTTATTGCTTGCGAGCCTGTTGCTGATCAGTACCATATCTCGCTGTTTTTCAACCGACTGCGCGAAGAAGACCAGGAATTACTGGTGCGAGCCAGCTTGCATCTGCAAACCCTGCAGTTGCGTAAGCGAGCTAAACAGCGCAGCGAGAGTGAATAGGACGTTTGCCACCGGCGAACACCATCAATTGACTTAAATAAGCCGTCTACCTAAGCATGACCAACAGTATTTTTGCACCGCCTTTGCCGAAAAAGCAGGGAGACCATCTTCAATGGGGCAACCTGCAGGGCAGCAGTCTGGCCCTGACTATCGCCAATGCAGCCAAAACCAGCCATCGCTCTATTCTGCTGGTAACAGCCGACACGCCCAGCGCCCTGAAACTCGCCCGGGAAGTGGAAGGCTTCTTACATGCAGAACAAGGCCTGGCGGTTAAGGTTTTCCCTGATTGGGAAACCCTGCCTTACGATACCTTTTCGCCCCACCAGGATATTATCTCGCTCAGGCTTGAGACCCTTTACCATCTGACACAACCTCAACCTTGCGTCTATGTGGTGCCGGTCAATACCCTGTTACAACGCATGGCGCCACGGGATTACCTGGCTAAATATCTGTTGATACTCAAACAAGGGCAAACCCTTGAGCTGGACAGTTTTCGTCAGGGATTGGAACGGGCCGGGTACAGTGCGGTTAATCAGGTGCTTAGCCACGGCGAATATTCGATTCGCGGCAGCATTATCGATTTGTATCCCATGGGGAGTCGAGAGCCTTATCGCATTGACTTGTTTGATGATGAAGTAGACAGCATCCGTTTGTTTGACACCGACAGCCAGCGTTCAGGCGACAAAGTTCCTGAGATTCGTTTATTGCCGGCCCGCGAGTTTCCTACCGATAAACCGGCAATCGAGCTGTTCAGGCGACAGTTTGTTGATCGTTTTGATGCCAGCAACGCCAAGGACTCGGTCTACTACCAGGTAGGTAAAGGGATAATGCCCGCAGGGATTGAATACTACCTGCCGCTGTTTTTTGAACACACCGCCACCCTGTTTGATTATTTGCACCCAGACAGCCTGCTGCTGATGCAGGGGGACTTAGTCAATGCCGCCGAGTTTTACTGGGCCGATTTGCACGAACGCTTTGAACAGCACAGATATAATCCTCTGCGCCCCTTGCTCTCACCGGCCGAGATTTATCTCAAGGTAGACGAACTGTTTGCCCGTTTTAAAGACTGGCCGCGGATCAGTATTCAACATCAGGCGCTGGAAGACAAAGCCGGTCGCATTAACTTTGCCACCACGCCGGTCACAGATATTGCGGTAAATCCGCAAAGCAAGACTCCCCTTTTAAACCTCAGCCAGCAGTTAACCACCTGGCAGCAAAATGCCTATAAAGTGCTGTTTTGCGTGGAATCCCAGGGCCGGCGCGAGAGTCTGCTGGAACTGCTGAAAAAGATTTCCTGCAAGCCTAAGGTGTTTGATGATGTAAACCAGTTCCTGACCAGCCATGAAACACTGGGCATCACCTTAAATATTGCCGAGCACAGTTTTGCCCTGGCAGAAGCCGATGCCAAACTGGTAGTCATCACAGAAACCGAGCTGCTCGGCCATAAGATCAGTCAGCGGCGGCTGCGTGACAAGCGTCAGGCCACCGATGAAGCGGCCGTTATCCGCAATCTGGCAGAGCTATCAGCAGGGCAACCAGTCGTACATTTGGAGCATGGTGTAGGCCGTTATCTTGGCCTGCAAACCCTGGATGCCGGCGGGGTCACCACCGAATACCTGACCATAGAATACGCCAAGGGTGCCAAACTCTACGTGCCGGTATCCTCTTTACATCTAATTAGCCGCTACAGCGGTGGCGATCTGGATCATGCACCGCTGCATAACCTGGGCACCGATGCCTGGGCGAAAGCGCGTAAAAAGGCCGCCGAAAAAGTCCGTGATGTAGCCGCCCAGCTTTTGGATGTTTATGCCCGGCGCGCCGCCAAGCCCGGCTTTGCCATTCCCATCGACTGGAATGAGTATCAGAGTTTTGCCGACAGTTTCCCCTTTGAGGAAACCGCCGATCAGGAACAGGCCATACGCGCCGTTATTCAGGATATGGGCAGTCCCAATGCCATGGATCGTCTGGTGTGCGGTGATGTAGGCTTCGGTAAGACCGAAGTGGCCATGCGTGCGGCGTTTTTGGCCGCCAATGCCGGTAAGCAGGTAGCCATTCTGGTACCCACCACCCTACTCGCCCAGCAGCATTTTGAGAATTTCCGCGACCGCTTTGCCAACTGGCCGTTTCGTATCGAAGTGATGTCACGTTTTTCCAGTGGCAAGTCACAAAGACAAACTCTGGATGAGCTGGCAGAAGGCAAAGTCGACATTGTCGTAGGCACCCATAAACTGCTGCAGGATGATGTGAAGTTTGCCGACTTAGGTTTAGTGGTCATAGATGAAGAACACCGTTTCGGGGTACGACAAAAAGAGAAGTTCAAAGCGCTGCGTGCCGATGTAGACATACTGACCCTGACCGCCACGCCGATTCCCCGTACCCTGAATATGGCGTTGTCAGGTATGCGTGATTTGTCCATTATTGCCACGCCTCCCGCTAAGCGTTTGGCCATTAAAACCTTTGTACGTCAGCGTGACAAAGCCCTGATCCGTGAAGCCATCATGCGTGAAATCCTGCGTGGTGGTCAGGTTTACTTCCTGCACAACGAAGTAGACAGCATTGAACAAACCGCTACCGAGATCGCCGAAATTGTTCCGGAAGCACGTATCGCCATAGGCCACGGCCAGATGCGCGAGCGGGAACTGGAACGGGTCATGTCGGACTTCTACCATCAGCGTTTTAACGTGCTGGTATGCACCACTATTATCGAAACCGGTATCGATGTGCCCTCGGCCAATACCATTATTATGGACAGAGCCGATCACCTGGGGCTTGCGCAGCTGCACCAGTTGCGTGGCCGGGTAGGCCGTTCGCACCACCAGGCTTATGCCTATTTACTTACCCCGCACCCCAAGCGCATGACCAAAGACGCACAGAAGCGTTTGGAAGCCATCGCTTCACTGGAAGATCTGGGCGCAGGTTTTGCCCTCGCCACCCATGACCTGGAAATCCGCGGTGCCGGTGAGCTGCTAGGTGATGATCAATCTGGTCAGATAGCCTCGGTAGGCTTCTCCTTGTATATGGACATGCTGGAACAAGCCGTGGAAGCCCTTAAAAACGGCAAGGAGCCATCCTTAGATGAAGCCTTGTCGCAACATACCGAGATTGAGCTTCGCATACCGGCTTTGCTGCCGGAAGACTATATCAACGACGTCAACACCCGCTTGTCGCTGTACAAGAAAATTGCGAACTGTAAATCGGACGATGATCTGGATGATGTGCAGGTTGAACTGATTGACCGCTTTGGGCTGTTACCGGACCCTGCTCGCAATCTTATCAAGCTGACGCAGATGAAATTGGCGGCACGTAGCATAGGCATCAACAAGATAGAGGCCAGCGCCACAGGTGGGTTTGTAGAGTTTGCTCAGGATACCCGTATAGACCCAGGCTTTATTATCAAACTTATTCAGTCGCAACCTAAGATCTACCGACTCGACGGCCCGCAAAAACTTAAATTTGCGATAAAAACGGAAGCCCATCTGGAGCGTGTTACACTCATCGCTTCGATGCTGGATGAATTCAAACAACGACTGCAGGCGGCCTGACTATGCAAACAAGACGTGCACCTCTGATAGGACTGATGATGGCGCTTTTTGCCGCCCCAGGCCAGGCCCAAAATCAGGATTGGTGGTTTGAAGTGGAAGTCGTGCTGTACAAGCAAGGTCAGGCGGTTGAAGCGCTGGATGAACAGTTTCCTCAACCTGTGGCCACGCCCTATGACCGCCGTGCGATGGATTTGCTAAGCCCACTGTTACATCCGGATACCTCGGCATTACGCGCCGCGCTACCAACTTGTCAACCCGGCGAGTCAAAAGACGCGCTTCCCTTTGCCGTTGCGGACACCCAATTGCTGGAAGAGGTGCAGCAGCAATTGGATGAATCGGCCAAACAGCCGGCATCGGTTATACAGGGGTCTATCTCAGCACAAGACCCAATGTCCGACTTCCCGGCGCACATTGTCGCAGCCTTGCCTAATGCCGATTTACCGGCCTGGCGAAATGAGGATTTCGTCGATTTGTACCCCTTGATGCGCACCGGCTGTCAATACGACTTCGAGCTGGCCTGGTTAGACGATTTGGTTGTCCCCCATCCCCGAGCAGAAGATTTTGTCGAGCAAGCGCCAACCTGGCCCAATGGTGAAGAAAAGCCCTATGCATTGACCCCTTATCTGCTGCCCACAGAGCAGCTGCAACTTAGCCAGTTGGCACGTGATTTATACCGTCAACGCGGTATAGCACCGCTGATGCATCTGGCGTGGCGCCAGCCGGTAAAATTTGGTCGCAGTAAAGCACAGGCAATGCGTTTATTTGCCGGACGCAACTTTGCCAAAAGTTACGATCTGAATGGCTATACCATACAGCCAGAAGAACAGGTTACCCTACAGGAAAGCGCGGATACTCCCGTCGAAGCATTGGATCTGATGGCACAGGTAGAGCAGGCGCTTGCCGGGCCACTCGTGCTGGAAACACAGCCAACTGAGGCGCTACCGGAAACAGAAAGTACCAATGAGCTGTGGGAGCTGGACGGCCTGTTTAAGGTCTATTTGCAGTATATTAACCGGGTTCCCTACCTGCATATTGATGCCGACATGGTGTACCGTAAGGAAGGCCAGCCGGGCTTAATGGGTACTAAGCCAATGCAAATTGCGCTGGCTGAACAGGGACAACTGGCGCCGGCCGATGCCGCCTCAGGTCAGTATCAACTGTATGGGATGCCCTTTGATCAGCTCAGACGCATTATCAGTAAACAGTTACATTATTTTGACCATCCCATGTTCGGAATGGTGGTGGAGGTGCGGCGTTACCACCCACCCGAGCCCCCCAAGGAAGACGCGGCACAATGAAGATTTACACTAAAGGTGGCGATAAAGGCACCACACAGATATACGTAGATAAACCTGAGCGTCTTGGCAAACAGGATATTGTACTGGAGTGCTATGGCACCCTGGATGAGCTCAATGCCCATCTGGGATTGCTGGCATCCGGCCTCAAAGAACTGGATCAGCTAACCGCAGTTCAGCAAGTGCAGCAAGCGCTGTTTCAAATCGGTTTTGCCCTGTCTGCCAGCACTAAGCTGACCGATGCTGACGTTGAACGATTGGAACAGCAAATAGATCAGTGGCAAAGCGACATCCCACCGCAAACCAGTTTTATTTTGCCGGGCGGCTGTCATAGTGCGGCGCAAGCCCACGTATGCCGAACCATTGCCAGGCGTGCGGAACGAAGAATGGTGGAACTAAGCCACCAACGTGAAGTACCCGGCGTCTGTTTACGCTATCTGAACCGTTTGTCTGACTGGTTATTTGTACTGGCCAGAGTGCTCAACTTCCAGGCGGGTATGGCCGAGCCTAAGGTTTAAAAATTCAGTTAAGGCCCCCCTGCATCTTAGGCTAATGGTGTGAGAGGTGCGCGGCTCTCTGATAAGCATAGGCGCCGAACATGGCCTGCTGGTCGCCGAGCAATGACTCGCTAACCTCACAGCTACGGATCTTCCGCCCAGTCTGAACATGCAGTTCATCGCATTATTTAGCAACACTATCTTAACAACCAGTCTAACAGTGATCAGATGAACCTAAGGCACAAGTGATTGATCAGCGGTCAAAAGCCGGCTAAGTTCGATGAAATGCAGGAAAAGTCCAGGAAAATCAAATAAGCACTATATCTAAGTAAGCAGAAGAACGACGAGTTGCACCCTCTATCAGGTTATGTAATGGTCTACTGCTCTGTCTGTTTATCGTCATGACAGGTTGAAATAATAAGTTGAACTGGCTGTATCAACATATAAAAAACTATCTGTTGTTGGAAAAGGAACACTTTACCGACGCCGACAACCGAATTTGGAAACTCAGTGCACTTAGGATCATTTTACTTAGCGGCACGCTGCTAACCTTAGTGATCCTTTTGCATTCTTCATATGTGGCCTACCGTTTGGATAGGCACTTCGTGCTGGCTATTAGCTCCACCTTTGTTTTGCTGCTGGTTATGATCCTCAGCCTGGGGAAAAATGCCACCAACCTGGCGGCAGCTGGCCTCCTGCTTACCGTAGTATTAGCCGGTGTCAGTATTCTGCTGTTCGTGCCTGACTTTGAATCCGCCAAATTCGGTCTGCTATTTCTGTTTACCTTGCCGCTGTTCGTACGTTTGTTTTTCGGTAACAAAGCAGCCATTGTGGCGATGCTATTCAACCTTATTCCTTATGCGCTGTTGATTCGTAATACACCACTACCGCAACTATTCAACCTGCAAGCGAGCCTGCCCCAAACACACACTTACTTGAGCAGCTTGGTGTTTCTGTTTTTTAACTTCTGTCTGCCGTTAGCTGTGATGCGTCTGCTGACAACCTTGGACAGGCAGTCTAAAGCCTTGACCTTACAAAGCCGAAAATTAGGCACAATAGTCAATCGTTATCAGGAAATCTTTGACAATGGTGGCACCGCATCGTTTTTTTGTGACCAACAAGGCAACATTCTGCAAGCCAATCAGACGGCCCGCGAACTTATCCGTCAGGCAGGCGGAAAATGTGGCAGTTTGGCGAAGATATTTCATTTTGACGAGTCATTAAGCCCAGGCAAGAAAATACGTGGCAAATTAAAGGCACCTCCACATGATCACTATGAACTGCATCCAGCCAGCTTAGTACATCACAAGAAACAGTTGATTCATTGCCACAATATCTCCCAACAAGACAGTTTCAAACGCTTGTATTTTCTGGACAGTCTGACCGGTCTTCGTAATCACAATTTCTGGTACGAGCGTGCCTTCTCACGTTTAAAACACCCCAAAGTATTACTTCTCCTGAAACTGGCTAACCTGCGTGAAGTGAACGTTCAACACGGTCTGCATACCGGTGATCAGTTGTTAGTGGAATTGAGCCGCCAGCTACGGCGCAAACTGCCCGGGCAAGTTCACTTCTATCGTTTTCCGGGTGCTAAGTTTATGTTGGCTACCCCCGTTTCGGTATTTCAAAATCAGCGTCCCCAGGAATGGCTTACCCAATACCTGCCGAGTTTTATCAGTTTACAAATGCCGGAAGGATGTCTTGATCTGTTACTGGACTGGCGTGTAGGTACTAGCCCACAGCGCGAAGGGGTGGCCGCCAACTTGCTGATCGAGGAATGCGCTATTGCGCTGAGCCGCGCTGACAGTAAACATCACGTGGTAGAGTATGAGCAAATCTACAGCCGTACTATTCACAGAAACAGCCTGCTTCGTGACAAAGTTAAACAGTTTTTGGATGAGCGCGCGCTTGAACTCTGGCTACAGCCGCAATTCAATGCTGAGCACCAACTGACGGGATATGAAGCATTGGCCCGTATTCGTCAACAGGGCAATCAAACGGTGCTGACACCGCAACAGTTCTTGCCACAGATCGATCAGCATGACTGGCATGTGCAGTTCTCCACTCAGGTATTAAATAAAACCATCGACATACTGCGCAATTGGCCTTCCACATTACCCTCTGTACCTGTGGCGATTAACCTGGCCGGTCCTGAAATACTCGATGATGCATTCTATGAAAAGTTGCTCCGTTATTACTCACAAAGCCCATTGCTGAGGCAACGACTAGAGCTTGAAATCACCGAAACCTCTGCCATGGCTCGCCATGACGAGACTCGCAAGCGCCTGACCTGCCTCTCAGAGTTAGGAGTTTGTGTCATTATTGATGACTTTGGCACAGGCCATGCTTCCTTGTCACAGCTTATCGATATTTCGGCCTCGACACTGAAAATTGATCGCGAGTTTATCGACAGAATTACCGATTCGCAGCGGCATTTAAAACTAGTCCAGGCCACGTTGGAATTAGCCAACAAGTTGAATATGCATACCATCGCCGAAGGTGTCGAAAACAGCGAACAACTAGCATTACTTAAATCATTGGGATGTCAGCGCTTTCAGGGCTATCTGTTTGGCAAACCCATGCCCCTATCCCACTGGGTTGAGCAATATAGCGCTGTCAGCACCACCTAAAGCGGATGGCTATTCCAGCTATGGACTGGCGCGGGTGAAATATTCGATGGGATTCAGATAGAAAGCTTTCTTATAGCCTTGAGTGGTTGTGTCCATGCGCCAGGGAATAGGCAGCAATGACAGCAGGCTGTAATGCAGATGTGACGCCTTGCCTTTGGCATTGCCGGTGCTACCCACAGTTCCTATGGGTTCGCCCCTGGCAACCAAGCCAGCTTGCGCTGTAATTTCGGCCAGATGTGCATAGTAATGTATGCGCCATTTAGGCCCTATGGCCAACACCACCTTGCCACCTTTGGCAATCTCTCCTTTGTACAAAATCCATTGATGAGTAGCAGCAATTACCGGCGTGCCTTCACTGGCAAAAATATCCACGCCTTTATGTACCCCGGAGCTGCCCCAGGGCTCATACCAAAAGGTGTCTTTATGCCAGTCCTTTGCTGTGGCGTTTTTAACCGGTATAGCCACAGGCTCAGGCAGCATAAAACCAGCAAGTATTGCCACCATCACTGTGCCTGCCATCCATTTACCCATCAGTGGCTGCCAACTCCTTTGCTTGAAGGCATATGCTTTGCGTCGAAAGCGTTCTGCGTACTCAGGTTATCGGCACGATTATTGAACCCAGCCCTAATCACCAGCAGAACAAATCCGCTCAGTAATAAGATAAGCCCCATAGCACCACCACCTGAATAGTTCTCGCTATGCTGAATCTTGGCAATCTTCTCTTCTTTTACTCTGGTTTTAAAGCGGGCCAGTTCGGCGTCGAGGTTAGTGCTCATATCCGCCACCGCCAGGTGAAAACCTTGCATTGATTTCTCCGCTAAGGTGTCATCAACCCCAATAGCCGTGGTTCTTTTCTCCAGTTTGTTGATACCCGGCGCCCTGAACAGCATTTTGCGGCTTTTTACATCAAACACAGCAGTATCCACAAAGGTCTGCACAGAATTTTCGTTACCGGGGATCAGGTACATTCCCACTATGGTCCAATACAGCACGGCAGCATTGTTTTCCAGTGACTGCGTCACCTGATCATAGGACACCAACGCCATGACATCCACATCATAAAGCCTGGCCACTTGCTCCAATGAGGTAAACCCCTTTCCACCTTTGAGGTAAGTGCTGGGGATCACCTCAATACGGTCAATATAGTCATACTGCATAAAGGACTGTTTAACCCTTTCGAGTAATTCAAGCTGATCTTTACTTTGGATCTCATCATGCTGCCAATGGCTGGAAGGCACAAAGGCCAATCCCACTTTCACCGGCAAGGTTAACACCGGTATCTGAGGCTGATGTGCCTCACGGCTTTGCCCATCGGGATATAAATAGTCAACCAGACTGCTGGCCTTAGTTCGCTGGCCGCTGTTCTGGCTGACCAAAGCACTGCAAGAGGCCAGTAACACAACACTGAGTATTACTGTATAGATTCTGTACTTCATAGGTATTCCTTTGATTTTGCTTACAAAAGGTCGCCACGCTCTGGCAAGCCATCCATATTTATAGGCCAACTGTTTGTACCATGCCTGGAGGCACTTGACCATCTGTGCTGCTGATAAGCGCCGTCGCGGCTTGACATACAGATCCCCGCCCCTGAGGGCATAAAGCACTTTACATCAGCGCTAAAACAGGCACATTGGTAGAGCAATTCAATAACAAGAGGTGCACTATGGGATTTTTCTCGTGGATTATTATGGGACTGATTGTTGGGGTGTTGGCAAAATGGATTATGCCAGGCAAGGATCCCGGCGGGCTGATTGTGACTATTATTATCGGCATTGTCGGTGCCTTTGTGGGCGGTTTTATCGCCTCATTGCTCGGCTTCGGCGGCTTTAGCGGTTTTAATCTGTACAGTGTCTTAATCTCGGTTGGCGGTGCACTGCTGCTGCTTTATCTGTACCGGGTTATTAAGAAGTAACATTTGAGGGCTGCGCGCAATACAACAGGCGATATCTGTTTTGGCCTAAACCACGCAGCCCTTCTCATCACTTCCTATCCCAATCCATTGCCTATCGAAACCGACCTTAGCGCAGTGCTACACTGTCGCAAAAAACAGGATCTATGAAGATGCTCGACAAGCTTCGCGTAGTAGCGATTAAGCTGCGATGGCTGAGACCTTTTTTATCGCTGGTTGGTTTAGCGTCACTGGCGGTATTTATTTACGTATTATTACTAAGTGGCAGTAGCAGTCAGGACAGCCTATTGATACCCAGCATTCTCACCTTGCTATGGAGCGGCATAAGTTACTGGTTTATCACTGCCTTTAGCCGCCTGCCTAGGCGCCCTTCCCCGCGTCAAAACTGGTCGGTACGCATGAAAATTCGCTTTATCCGAGGTTTTTATCTGCTCTTAATGCTAACTGCAGCCTGTCTGACCATGGTGGTAGTCTTTATCAGTATTCGCGGTATTAACCTTTGGCTGCAAAGTTAAGCCTCATTTAACTTTTTCATGCCCCTTAACCCAGGTTAAGGCTGCCATCCGGATAAGGGGCTTAAATGCACTCAAGAACACATTTGAGTGCATTGATTACCCCATGTTATCTAACAAAACCCTGCTGATCACCGGCGCAACATCCGGTATCGGCTATGAGTTGGTGCGCCAGCTCGCCCCGCATAATCACATTCTGGCGATTGCCAGAGACGAAGCCAAGCTGGTCGCCCTTACGCAGCGTTTTGCCGGTATACAGACCTATTCTGCGGATCTCAGTGACCAGCAGGTTTTCCCGTCACTGTGTCAAAGTATTCTCAGCGACTATCCGAAAATTGATGTGCTTATCAACAATGCCGCCGTGCAGTTTACCCCAAGGCTGTTGGACGACGACTTTTGCTATGCATCTATTGCACAGGAAGTGACCCTAAACTTCACCGCAGTGTGTGCCTTGAGTTACCTGCTTCTGCCCGCTTTACTGCAATCAGGTAAACCAAGTTACATCCTCAATATCAACTCCGGGCTGGCCCTTGCTCCGAAAACCCAATCAGCGGTTTATTGCGCCAGTAAGGCGGCCCTGAACAGCTTTTCCCAAAGCCTGGGTTACCAACTTGAACATACCCAAGTCAGCGTTTTACAGGCTTTTCTGCCGTTGGTGGACACCCCAATGACTCAAGGGCGCGGCAACAACAAGTTATCTGTTCAACAGGCAGCACAGGCCATTATCCACGGCCTTGAACTAGGTAAAAGGCAACATGACATCGGCAAAGTTAAGTTACTTCGCTTGCTGCTGCGCATCGCACCGGCATTGGCTCGCCACCTGATGAAAGGACACTAGCAACATGAAACATCCCTCTCGTTTTCCAGCTACAGCATATAAAGGACTTATGATGGCGTTACTCTTTTCTCCTTTTACCACCCAGGCGCTGACCGTGAAAGTTAGCCAGATTGACACCGCCCGTCAGGGACAAATTATGGTAATACTGTTTGCTAAAGACGGCTTTCCCAAAGATCACAGCAAAGCATTAAGTATCCAAACCGAACCCGTAACAGCCGATGCCAACAGCATGTTGTTTCATTTCCCGCAAAGCCCCGGGGAATTTGCTATCAAAGTGCTGCATGACGAGGATATGAACAACCAGGTCACTAAAAACTGGACGGGAGTGTGGCCCGCAGAAGGCCTCGGGTTTTCCAATGGTGCCCGGGTGCGGCTTACCGGTGCCCCCTCGTTTAACGATGCCAGATTAACCTTATCCAGCCCGCCGGATGTTATCGATATCTCGGTTATCTACCCGTAATCACAGGATGCCCTTATGAAAGCCTTACTCACCCTGGTATTGCCGCTGGTGCTGGTATTTGCCTGTACTTTTGTGATTATCAAATCCACGGGGCTGTTGACGATTGAGCAAATTCGCCTGTGGCTGGAAGCCGCCCGGCATGCAAATCCCCTGCTTGTTAGCAGTATTGTGGTCGCCCTGCTATTTGCGGACCTATTTATTGCTGTACCGACCCTGACCATTATCATCCTCAGTGGCTATTTCCTTGGCCCACTGGCGGGGGCGCTGTCGGCCATTTTCGGTTTATCTCTGGCCGGAATGGGTGGCTACGGCATCAGCTACCACTATGGTGATAAGTTGATAAGGATGCTGCAAAAAGATGCCTCCAAACGTCAGCAAGCGGTCGACACCTTTGCTCAGCATGGGCCAATGTTAATCCTGCTGGCGCGCGCCCTGCCTATTTTGCCCGAAGTGACATCCTGCCTGGCCGGTATCAGTAGAATGCGCTTTGCTAAGTTTATGCTGCTGTGGCTATGCAGCACTGTGCCTTATGCCGTGATAGGTGCTTATGCAGGGGCCATAAGCAGCCTGGAAAATCCTAAACCCGCTATATTCACCGCCATAGGCATGAGCACCTTACTCTGGCTGGGATGGCTAGTAGCAAAACGGCGAATATCGCCAGCACCTTGCAAGCTATAGTTGGGTCAAAAACACTGTCGCCAATGCCCATAATAGTTGTTATGCTGAAGGCCGCTGAGTAACACTATTCTTAAAGGAGAGTTTGATGATTGTCGTATTTACCCACCCGGCAAAGGTTGCTGAGTAACGTCACTGCTGTCGCTTTCCTCGGCCCATTTTCTGCCTTTGCCCGGTGCGTTCTAACCGGGACCTCTGACTATTAATAAACTCGGTTTTATTTAAACCAGTGTCTTGTGGTTCCTATGCATTTTATCTCTGTGTGCAGAGCCTTTGCTTTGTGCATAAGGAAATCATATGAATTTATCCCTTTCTCAACTGGGCTGGCAGGCGTTTTTTCAACAACAACTTAGCCTGCAAGAGTTTGAGCAACTTAATATCGCGCGCCTAATTGCCCATCA
Source organism: Bowmanella pacifica (assembly GCF_014645355.1). Classification (GTDB taxonomy): domain Bacteria; phylum Pseudomonadota; class Gammaproteobacteria; order Enterobacterales; family Alteromonadaceae; genus Bowmanella; species Bowmanella pacifica. The sequence goes on from NZ_BMLS01000009.1 coordinate 30,570, forward strand.
TCGTAATGAATATGTCCTGGCCTCTGAGCAAGGCAAGCATCACTTGGCGCTCACTGCGGCTCTACCTGTCATGACTATTGGTGATTGGCTACTGCTCAATACTGATGGGCAGTTTGTGCGGCTGCTGGAACGTAAGTCGGTATTTAAACGTAAAGCCGCTGGCAGCCAGTTAGCCGAACAATTAATCAGTGCCAATGTGGATACTTTACTGATTGTCAGCTCGCTGAATCAGGACTTTAAGCTAAGTCGCATAGAGCGCTATCTGACCCTCGCTTATGAAGCGGGTGTCGACCCTGTGGTGGTGCTTACCAAGTTGGATCTGTGCCACGACGCTGAAGAAAAACACCGTTTAGTACAGCAGTTAGATCCCATGTTGATCGTGGAGTCGGTCAATGCATTGGATGACAACAGTTGCAAGTCGCTATTGTCTTGGTGCAAACCCGGCAAGACCTTGGCGGTCATGGGCTCTTCCGGGGTGGGGAAATCCACCCTGGTAAACACCTTAAGCGGTGAACATGGACAGAAAACCGCGGCTATTCGTGAGGATGACAGTAAAGGACGTCACACCACCACGGCTCGCTCTATGCACTTTTTGCCCGCCGGGGCGGTACTGATTGATACCCCAGGAATGCGCGAGCTGCAGTTAAGTGAGGGTGAGGATGGTATACGCCGCACTTTTGCTGATATCGATGTGCTTGCCGAGCAGTGCCGTTTTAAAGACTGTCAGCATATGGGTGAACCGGGTTGTGCGGTGGAATTGGCCATTAATAGCGGTGAACTGGATCCTCGCCGCTTAGTCAACTACCACAAGCTACAGGCTGAACTACGCAGAAACCGCAGTTCACTGCAGGAACGGCGCGCCAAGGACAGGGAGTTTGGCAAGATGATCAAAAGGTTAGTCCCGGTTATACGGCACAATAAAAAGGGCTACTAATCACAAATCTAAAGGTCACCTTCAGGTGACCTTTTGTTTGCTTGAGTCAAAGCCGGTTAAAAACGCTGACAAATCTTCTTCACAAAGGCTTCAATACGCTGCTTGTCGACCTTTTCACTTTGATAAAGCGATAACATGCTGAAGCGACATTTAGCCGCACAGGCACCCAGTAATGCGGTTTTCAAAATACGCCGTACTGGTCTGAACATAACCAGCCTATCCACCCACCAAGGGGAACCCAAGGTAGTAACCACTTTCATTTCTTTAAGATGTTGTAAACGGGGCTGAATGGCACCCAAATCGGATGCATGGTCATAAGCATGCCCTGGTGCCCACACCCGATCAAACCAGCCTTTTAGTATGGCCGGAAAGCCAAACCACCAGGTTGGAAAAACCAGCACCAGCGACTCGGCCCGTTTAAGCTGAGCAATATCCTGTGCAAGCAGTGAATCATCAAACTCGGGTTGATAATAGCTTTGCCGTTCAGTTTGCGTGAGGGCGGGCTGAAATGCCTCCAGGTAAAGATTTTTAACCTCCACCTGATGGCCTTGGCGCTTAAGATGCGCAATAGTTTGTGCGGCCAAATGGGCGCAAAGACTGTTATCCAGCGGGTGGGCAACAACAACTAAGGTGTTCACTTCAAGTTTCCTTGTGAAAGAAATCAGCTAAAAAAATCAGGCTAACGCCAGATGCAGCAGCGGAAAGGGATTACCCTGCCCGTCCAGTTCACTGCGTCCCACTTGCGCAAAGCCCATACGTAAGTAAAAACCAATGGCCTGTGGGTTTTGTTCGTTTACATCCACCTTAGTCACTCCCTGATGTGCAATAGCATGGCGGCAAAGCGCGCTGCCCACACCCAGCCCTCGCTGTTCTGGCTTGATAAACAGCATTTCCAGACTCTCATCAGCAACCCCGCTAAACCCCAGCAATGCACCGGCATCACTGCGCGCCGCGGTTAAACGTACCGCGTCGAAATATTGCTCAAGGATAAGAGGCTTAAGCGCAAGAATATCGGCTTCACTAAGAAAATCGTGGGTTGCGCGCACCGAGGCTTCCCAAATCTGAATAAGCTGCGGGTAGTCATTACGACTCACTGAAACTAATTGCATATGTACTTCCTTTTGAGTGAGGCCGAGCAATTTACCCAACTTATCAATATCAATGGCAGACTATTATGGTGTTTTTCACCTTCCCGTGGTGTGCGCCCAGCAGCGAACAGGGGCAAATACGCAGCCCCTAATGCCCAAAAGCCGCAGAGATGCACTTCTTCACTGCAAAGGAAAAACCAAGCGGAGCGTCAGGTTGCTCAATAACCTGAAGAATTTCATAATCATTCAGCTCCACTACCCGGGCACCATCATCCAGTTGGCAGCGAGAAAAGCTGTTTGACTCAAAAAAGTACACAAAATTAGCCACTGCCAGGCGGGTCACGCTGCGGTAATCACAGCTTTTAATGCCGCAGGAGAGGGTCTTATCCCCTGACTTGATATGCAGGCCGAAACTGGCACTGCGTTCCTCTTCGAGCTCTGTAGGGACAGCTATAGACGCATTATCATGATCGGACAGATTGTCAGTCGCTGCCGCAGCGCCCCGCCCTTTGATAAAATCCGTAAGACTGGAGGAGATCTGAGGGCGCTGTGTTAGCTGACTGGAGTCCTGCACGGCTTCCATCAGGTTAATCAGCACCACAGTAGACAGCAGTAACCTCACCAAGGTAGTACTAATGGGGTAACGGCCCTGGCTAAACAGCCGCATCCCTTTTTCACCAAAGGGCTTGGCCAATAAAATGGCTATCAAATATAGGGGTAGCAAAATCTGAAACAGTAAAAGCACAACCAGGCTGACACTGATGGCCCAGGTGGGAAACAGCAGTAAAACAGCAAAGTTATGGCTGTAACTCAGGTTATCTGCCGCCACGCCGGTGACATCATTCACCAGCCCCGCTGCACCGGCCACGGCAAAATTAGCGATGGCGGCATAAAACAGCAGAATCAGTGCCCTGCCAGCCAAGGACTCCCACCAGCGAACAAACTTAGGCCAAAACTCCAGCAGTAAAGCAATACCAGTCACCAGTGCCACCATCCAGCCTTGATGAAATGGCAATAACACTAAGGCCAATAGATACAACTTTTGGCTTAAGGTCAGCCAGTTCCAGCGACGTGCTATAGCGCGCCAATAGGACTGGTACCTTTTGGGCTTTTCCTGCTTGAGCAAATTAACCGCATCTTCCATTATGATTTCGCCTCTATCGTCTTCGGCTGCAGGCCGAGGAGTCTACTGTAATCAAGGTGTTAAGAAAATACTGTGACTGAACGCAGCAGGCGTCTTTTATTAACCTTAGAGTCAAGTTGCCAGCCCCTTGATTGGTCTGCAGCACACTTGGCAGCGCGCCTGGCCCCTGTTTTAATAGCCCCCTTTGCTCAGCACGGTATATTGCCATGTCAACCCCCATTCGCACCGCGGTTATCGGCTTTGGCCTGTCTGCCAAGGTATTTCACTTACCCTTTATTCAAGCATCAGCACGTTTCAGCCTTACCGCTATCAGCTCAACTCAATCTGACGCGGTGCGACAGGCATTTCCACATACGGTCTGCTTTGGTGACGCCAAACAACTGATTGACCAGGCAGAGTGCGAACTGGTGATTATCACCGCGCCGAACCAGGCGCATTTTGAACTTGCTCAGTATGCGCTGTCACAAGGCAAGCATGTGCTGGTAGAAAAGCCCTTGACCGTTAGCAGCCAGGAAGCGCAACAACTTATTGACCTGGCAACACACCAAGGTAAGGTTCTGGCGCCCTTCCATAACCGGCGCTGGGATGGTGACTTTCTCACCGTTAAACAGTTGATTGAAACAGAAGCCCTTGGCGAGGTGCGATTATTTGAGTCTCACTTTGATCGCTTTCGCCCTACACCCCAACAGCGCTGGCGGGAAAACAGTGAAACGGGCTCCGGTATCCTTTATGACTTGGGACCACACCTGATTGACCAGGCACTGGCTCTGTTTGGCCCGCCCGAGGCAATAACGGCCAGGGTATTGGCCATGCGACCGGCTGCCCGGGCGGTGGACTACTTTCACCTGCAACTGCATTACCCCAACAAGGAGGTTATATTGCACGCCGATCCCTATCAGGCCGGCCCTAATCCAAGATTTAAAGTGCAAGGCAACAAAGGCACTTTTATTAAATTTGGTCTGGATCCTCAGGAAGCGCGTTTAAGGGCGGGTGTCCTGCCCATTGAGCCAACCTGGGCAGAGGAAACAACAGAGCAGTTTGGTACCTTATATCTCCCTGAGGAGCACCAGGTTGTCTCAACCCAAACCGGGGGCTACCAGCATCTATTTAGTAATCTTGCCGATGCCATCGATAAGAAGGCCTCGTTATTGGTCAGCGCACAACAGGCACTACTGGGCATAAAAATCATAGAATCTGCCCTGCAAAGTCACTTAGATGGACGAACCCTGGCATTCAGACCATAAAAGCTGCACATCGCCGCTCCTTCGCATCCATGCGACCGTGCCATACCGTTCGTCCTGAACATAAAAGCCCGGCGTGTGTGCCGGGCGTTTTTTATCAGTGTTCCAGGGCTTCTACCGCTTCAAGCTCACGTTCCAATCGCACACTTTCATCGGCGCGCGGTTTGGTAAAGCGGGCCAGGGCCAAATACAGCACCGGGGTTAAATACAAGGTAAACACCACCGCCAGCCCCAAGCCACCAAATACCACCCAGCCGATGGCATTGCGCGCTTCGGCCCCTGCACCTACCGAGAGGATCAATGGCAAACCGCCCAGAATAGTAGAGAACAAGGTCATGGCAATGGGGCGCAAACGGATCACCGCGGCCTTTTCCACCGCGTCACGCACACTCAAGCCTTTGTCGCGCAACTGGTCGGCAAACTCCACCAGCAAAATGGAGTTTTTCGCCAACAGACCAATCAACATCACCAGACCTATCTGCGAATAGATATTGATGGACGTACCGGTTAAAAATAGCGCCAGCAGCGCCGCAGCAATACCAAAAGGTACCGTCAGCATCACCACTATGGCACTGTTAACGCTTTCAAACTGCGCAGCCAATACCAGCAAGACAATCACAAAGGCCAGCACATAAGTGAGCACCACCTCGTTGGCGGTCTCCTCAAAGGTCAGCGCCTCGCCCTTAAACACCAAGGCAATATTGCTTGGCAGGCTTTGCTCCGCCAGGCCTCTGAGTTTTTCCACCGCATCACTCATAGCCATTTCTGCGGGCAGTTCCATATCCAGACCAATAGCACGGCGCTGAGCGTGACGTTCAAGCTCTGCTGCCACCCCTTCCTCGCTAATACTAGCCAGGCTGGATAAGGGCACCAACTGGCCACTACGCGAGCCCACATAGAGGTTTGATAAATCACTGGGATCATTGATGGTGTGATTCTGTGCTTGCAGCATAATAGGAATAGATTGGTCACCCACATTCAAATCCGCCACATCATCACCATTAATGGCGCTGCGCAAGGTGGTGGAAATATCCGACAATGACACACCCAGCTCTTCGGCCCGGCGTCTGTCGATATTCACCCTAAGCTGTGGCTGGGTGGGTTTATAGGAAATATTCACCTTACCCACATCCGGCATGTTTTGTTCTATGACCCTGGCAAAATCCAGTGCGGCGGCGTAAATTCCTGCGTAGTTTTCACCGGTCAGGGCCAGCTCAATGCCGCCGCCCTGGCCACGTAAATTCAGGCTGTTGGAACCAAAAGCACGCCCAGGTGCACCAGGATTCTGACCAAGGGAGCCGCGAATTTCGTTAATAATATCCTGCTGACTGTGGCTACGTTCGCTCCAGTCTTTAAGGGGCACGGTAATAAATACGATATTGGGATCCCACTGCCCCACCACGGTATAGATAGAGTCAATATCCCCGCCATCCACATAAGGCAGCAGCACTTCTTCCATGGCCCTGGCTTGTCTGTCCATAAAGTTCAGCCCCACGCCATCTGGACCTCGGGCAAAAATACGTATCTTGCCCCTGTCCTCACTGGGAAGTAATTCATTTTCCAGATGCTGATATAAGGCACTGGCTGCACCGGCCGCCAAAATACAGGCAAAAAAGGTCAGCCAGGCGTGCTCAAGCACCCAACGCAAACTGCGGCTGTAACCATTTAGCAAACGCTGGCCTATACCGGTAAACACATGACTGCCGCCATTTTTTACCGGTAATCTGGCCGTTAATGCAGGTACCAGAGACAGCGCCACAAAAGACGAGATAATCACCGCGCCAGCCAGCACCCCACCAAACTCGCGGAACAATCTTCCCGCCGTTGACGGTAAAAACGCAATAGGCACGAATACCGCGGCCAGCACCGCAGTGGTGGCCACCACCGCAAAAAACACCTCGCGGCTACCAATGACCGCGGCGGCGCGGGCCCCGAGCCCCATTCCGCGGCGACGCTGAATATTTTCCGATACCACAATGGCATCATCAACGATAAGTCCGGTTGCCAGTACCAAGGCTAATAGGGTCAAAATATTCACGGAGAAACCCAGAGCCCAGATAATGGCCAGCGATCCGACCAAAGCCACCGGAATCGACAAGGCCGGTACAATAGTGGCGCGCCAGGAGCCGATAAACACCCACAAGGTGGCAATAACCAGCAAAATGGTCAGCCCCAACGAGGTGATAACTTCTTCAACCGAGCCACGGATAAACTGCGCATCATCAGAGGTGATCTGAAACTTAAGTTCAGGAAAACGTGCTTCCAGCCGCTTCACCATGGCCAGCACTTCGTCTGAGATCTCTATGGTATTGGAGCGGGCCTGGCGAATAACTTCCAAACCTATGACGGGTCTGCCGTCCAAACGCACGAAACTTCTCGCATCTGCCGGGCCAAAATACACTGAGGCAATATCACCGATACGGGTATCGCCGCGCACCACAATATCTTCCACCTGTTCGGCGGTCACCGACGTGGCATCGGCACGTACAATCAACGTTTGGTCAGTGGAGCGCAGGCTACCTGCCGGCACATCAAAAGGTGCCTGGCGCAGCACCGCGGCGACATCAGGTACGGTCAGACCAAAACTGGTTAAACGTAATGGGTCAATCATGACCCGAAGAACCCGCTCACGGTCGCCGTTAAGGCGCACATCGGCCACCCCGGGAATACTTAAAAACAACGGCGCCAGATCGGTTTCCACCCGCTCGGTCAGTGCTTCAAGTTCGAGTTTGTCGCTGGATACCGCCAGGCTCACCACGGATTCGGCGTCGTTATCGGCCTTGATAATAGACAAACGCTCCACATCATCGGGTAGCTGTCGCTGCACCCGGCTCACCGCTTCGCGGGTTTCATTGGCAGCATTGTCCAGATCGATACCAGGACGGAATTCCACCATCACCCTGGCATTGCCTTCCTCGGAATTGGCGCGAATGCTTTTTACCCCGCTAACCCTGGCCACCGCTCCTTCCAGACGACTGGTGACTTCAGTATCCACGGTTTCCGGTGAACCACCGGGGAAATTGGCGGTAACAGTTACAATCGGCCGATCAACGTCTGGCAACTCGCGCACTTCAACACCGTTGATGGCGGCAAAACCGGCAATAATGATCAACAGGTTGAGCACTACAATCAGCACCGGGCGGCGAATGGACAGCGAAGGCAGATCGCTGGTTTGTAAGTATTGTTTAAAACTCATGTTGCTTACCCGTTGGCGATAGTGACGGCCTGGCCTTCACGCAAACTCTGGATCCCCTCGGTAATCAATTGCTCATCTTCTCCCAAGGCGCCAGATACCAGTAATCGGCCTTTCAGACGCTGCTTAATCTGCACTTCCACGCGCTGGGCTTTGCCTTCTCTTGCCACCCACACGTAAGCGCCGTTGGCGCCCCAGGCCAGCGCCACTTCGGGTACCACGGCATGCTTGTCGCCTTGCATATTCAGCTCAACGCGAAAACTCATGCCAGGGCGGTAAACATCGCTTTGATTATCAATAATGGCGCGTACCGCCAGGGTACGACTGGTGGTATCTATACGTGAGTCCAACTCCGCAATCTTGGCCTGAATTTCAATCCCCTGACTTTGCCAGGGCTTGAGAGTTAAGCTCGCGCCCGCGTGCAGCATATCCAAGGCCGCTTCCGGCGCTCGGAAGTTAACATATAGCTGGGCACGGCTATCTATACTGGTAATAGCGGTTTGCAGATTGATTCGGTCCCCTACTTCCACCTCGGTCAGCCCCACTACCCCGTCAAAAGGCGCCAGTACCGAACGGTCCTGCAACTCCACTTTGGCTTCATCCAATTGCACTTTAGCCAGATCGCGCTGGGTTACCGCATCATCCAACTGACTTTGGGCAATAGCGCCGCGTTTGCGACTGTCGGTTAAGCGCTCCACCGTGCGCTCGGCATCGGCCAATAAGATAGTGGCCCGCTCTACGGCCACTTTTTGGCGCCTGGCATCCAGTTCTAACAGCACTTGCCCTTTGCTGACCCTGTCACCGGGCTTAAAATGCACAGCCACTACCCGGTCGGCCACCGCCGGATATAGCACCACAGAATGCAAAGCTTCGGCGGTGCCTACCGCTTCAACCCGACTGGTTTCATGTTCAAACTTAAGATCGGTGGCCAAAACTCTGGCGGCTCGAGGGCCACCTGGCGCTCCCTGAGCACTTAAAGTACTGGAATAGCCGGCCAGCACCAGCAAACACCCGCATACCGCCGCAGGCATGGAAAGCTTCATGAAATATCCTTGATACTTAGTTGCAAGCTCTCGTTATTACGTGAGCTGTTTATATTTGGATTCAAACGGGTACGGACTATAAAGCAAGTCCTGAAAAACGCCTCCCAAACTTCGACCAATAGAAGGCGCTGAGAGTTAATTTACTATTCTTTGACCTGGCATTATCGACCTTGACGAATTCTTTACACTTGCGCCCTAGGATTGATGTTCTACATCAGGCCAGGGCGACATATATCACCAGACTAACGACAACGGCCACCAACAGGTTCAGCATCAAACCTTCCCGCGCCATGGTTCTAATAGATACCTTATCGGTACTGTACACTATGGCATTGGGTGCCGTGGCAACCGGCAACATAAAAGCACAGCTGGCGCTGATGGCCGCAGGGATCATCAAAAGTTTAGGGTCTACCCCTGCTGCCACACCGGCAGTGGCGAGAATAGGCATCAGCAAGGTGGCAGTTGCCGTATTGGAAGTGATCTCGGTCAAAAAGGTCACAAACAAACACAAAGCCAGAATCAGCAGCAGCACAGGAAGTTCAGATAAGCCGCCCAACCACTGCCCCATAGCAGCACTTAAACCAGAGGCATCAAAAGCCTTGGCGACACAGATCCCTCCGGCAAATAACAACAGCATCCCCCAGGGAATATCATTGGCGGTTTTCCAATCCAGGAGTTTTTCACCGGCTTCTTTACCTGTGGGGGTTAAAAACATGGCCACCACGCCAGCCAAAGCGATGGTGCTGTCACCGACCGACTCAAGACCCAGCCATTCGGTCCAATAGGGACGGAAAATCCAGGCTGCCGCCACCACTGAAAACACATATAACACACGTTTCTCGCCGCTATCCCAGCGTCCCGCTGCCGGTATCTGCAGATTGTTCAGCGCCCCCAATCCCCGGGTCAGCCACAACGCCATCAATGGAATAGCGATCAGCACTATGGGTACGCCAAAGCTCATCCAATCCAGAAAGCTGATTTCTTTGCCCTGAGACTGACTGTAAACACTCATAAAAATGATATTTGGCGGCGTGCCAATAGGCGTGCCGACCCCACCCAAACTGGCAGAGTACGCAATACCCAATAAAATAGCTGCCGCCAGACGCGGCTCCTGCACCCTGGCGATAACGGCCAGCGCAATAGGCAATAACATCAAGGTGGTGGCGGTGTTGGAAATCCACATAGACAGCAGTGCCGCGGTAAGCATAAATCCCAATACCAAACGTCTGGCACTGTCAGCCCCGGTGAGTTTGACCATGTAAAAGGCAAAGCGACTGTGCACATTGGATTTCTCCAACGCTTTAGAGAGCATAAAGGCCCCCATCAGCAGAATAATGACATGACTTCCCAGCGAAGACGCCGCCTGTTGATGGGTGAGCACCCCTGTCATGGGAAAGGCAGCGAAGGGGATAAGGGACGTTGCCGGAATAGGCAGCGCCTCGGTGATCCAGTAAAACGCCGTCAGTAAGGTGATACTGGCTGTCCAGATAATGGGTAAAGGCAGACCTTGCTGATACAAAATCCCCCACAACAACGCCGCCAATATTGGACCAGACAGCAATAACGAGGTTTTAACCGGCATGTAGTGATTCCATCGCTGAATTGGCAGTTTGCCATAGTGTTTTTGTACGTAATGCAGAGAGACTGGGAGCGTCGGACTTGCGTAGCGTATTCAAGCGTTCACTAGCCTGGTAGCTACTTGGTAACGCATCCAAAACGGCGATAGCACCGTCCCGGTTGCCACAAACCAACACCATATCGCATCCGGCATCCAGGGCCAGGCGGGCCTTCTCGGCAAATTCACGAGTATTGCTAACACTGGCACTCAAGTTGCCGGAGAACACCACGCCGTCAAAGTCTAATTCCTTGCGCAAAATATCCCGTAACCAGCGACGAGAGTAACAAGCCAACAACTTATCTACCGCCGGATACTGCACATGGGCCACCATCACGGCATCCAACAAGTTTTGCTGCTGCATGGCCTGAAACACCCGCAGATCATGGTGGCGAATCTCTGCCAGGGGCCTGGGGTCGACGCGCTTTTCGGCGTCCTGCACATAACCAAGCCCAGGGAAATGCTTGCCAACGGTTTTCATACCCGCCTCATGCATGCCTTTGGCGTAGCTGGCGGCCATTTCAATAACCTGCTGCGATTTGCTGTGAAACGCACGCCCGGCAACCAAGGGGGAGGGGCCAAGAATATCCAGCACAGGACCAAAGGACAGATCGATATCCAATGCCAGCAATTCCGCCGCCGTTAGCCATCCGGCCTGATAAGCCAAATGACAGGCGTTATCCAACTGCCCTTCTGCGCATCTGAATAACGACGATAAAGGGGGCAAAGGACTCAGCCCGACTTTCAACACCTGACCTGTACCGCCTTCTTGTTCAATACCAATCAACAGCGTATTACGTGCAGATGCACGGGTCTGGGTGATTAATTCACGGAGTTGTTCAAGATTATAAAAGTTACATCTGGTTAATATTATGCCGCCAACCAATGGATGATCCAGAATGTCTTTTTCTTCTTCGCTCAGCTCATGACCAGCCAAGTCAAGCATCAGGGGGCCCATGGCCTTCCTCTCTGTTTACAGGTTTCAACACTTTAAATAATTGTAAACAAAAGGCAATGCTCAGGGTAAATTCTGTACCCAGGCCTGAGGAGCGGCAAACTGCATGCCGACGCTCACGCCATCCCGCCCTTCCCGATGGTTGCGCACATGGGCAATGAGAGGCTGTGTTGGAGATTGTGTGCATTCTATGGCCAACGAAACGTCAGCCTTGTCCCAGTCTTGCAGTTCGGGAGCCTCAGGCAGCAGCAGCCGGCACCCCCCTTCGGATATATCGGTGATCTGGCCAACATAGCTTTTATCGGCAAAGGTAGCAGTGACGGGCAGATTAACCTCATTGCGCGCGGTGTCGCGCAGACTGCGTTTAGCCACATCCTCAGGGAAGCTCAGGAAAATCAGATGATCGGGAAAGCGCAGTAACTGTAAAACTTCGGCTTTAAAAGCGAAGATGGTACCCAACTCGTCTTCAACCAGGTAACGACAGACCACCGCCATACCAGTTAACTGCTCGCCTAACGGCCAGTTTTGTGGCTCAAAGCGAAGCGCGATATAGCGGCCAATACGCAGTCCCATCAACTCGGCATGGTAGCGACGTTTTTGCAGCTCGAGAAGTTGTACGTCGACGCGCATCCCAAAGGTTAAATGTTGGATCCAATAGTGGTCATCGGCCTTGTCAGATTCGTTGAACGTTGGCTGCATGATTCAACTCCTCTAGGCTGTGGCGCTGTGCAGGAAATAGGAAAGGTAATGCCGCCAACGGCGGCACAATCTAGCAACTAGTAAAGTGCAATCAGAGTGAAATGTCCAAGTCCGGCTGCACTTCGTCAAACTGCACACCGATAGTCAGAAAACCATCCTGCATTTTTGAATTTCTGACCATCCCACTGACTTCCTTTTGGATACCCCGTTCAGGCCAGTCGATACGAATCAAAATGGGCAGTAGATTAACCTTACGCCCCGTATGAGAGGCATCAAACTGAAAGCGACAGCCCTTAGCGGACAGATCAATCAGCGCACCATCAAAAGACGGAGAGACGCCCTGGGTACTACGTAATGAAATAGAGGCAGGTATCTTCAAGCTCTGACGCTTGGTGGCTCGCAGTGGTCGGCGGTGAATTTCACGAGGAAACGCCATAAACAAAAGTTTATCGGGACGCCTTAAGGTATTGACGATTTCACTCTTAAAGGCAAAGCATTCGCCCAGACTGTCTTCGATTAAGAACCGGCAGACGGCAATTAACCCGGTGCAATTCATACTTTGTGGAATGACAAATTCGTCAAACCGAATAATCAGATAGCGGCCAAACCGGTAACCTATTAACTCACTTTGAAAACGACTGTCGTATTGATCCAAAAGTTGAATATCAATACGCGTACCATTGTGGACGTGGCTTAACCACTCCTTGTCCTGCTCTGAACAGGCTTGGATGATGACATTCTGCAATCTAACTATCCTGCATTCTGATGAGCACACATCGATTACAAAGTGCCACGCTTAGTGACACTTTGTTAACTTATAGCAGGATCAATTGCAGAACAAGCCAGCAAAGAGAATTTTTGTAGATTACCAGGGTAAGGCGTCACCGTTGGCATGCCAAAACTGGCCAGAGTTATCCAGAGTAAGGGCTTCGATGCGCTGCACCAAACGCGATGCAGAAACCTCAGCTGACACATCGCCGCCAAAATTTACCATCTGCGTCTGCACATAACCTGGATGCAATAAGGCAACGGCAATACCACGCTGGGCAAGGTCGCGAGCCATGGAGACACCAGCGGCATTCAGCGCCGCCTTAGACATACGATAACCATAATAGCCACCCGAACCGTTATCAGCCATGGAGCCCATACGGCTGGTGATCATGGCAATCTTGCCGCCTTTTTGCATATGAGTAGCCAACAATTGGCTAACCATCAACGGCCCTAGCGCATTCACGCGGAATTGATGTTCCACACTGGCAGGATCGGGGCGATCAAAACTTTCGTTACCCAACACACCGGCATTATTAATCAGAATATCAATCTGTACGTTGGCCAAGGGTTCGAGCGCTTTCGCCAGACCGGTAATATCGGCCACATCTACACCTTCAAGAACCTCGGCGCCGCTTTGTTTAAGTTCATCGCTGGCATGCCGGCACAGACCGAATACCTTATCCCCACGCTGCAAAAATTGTTGCACCAGTGCCAGACCAATTCCACGGCCCGCACCGGTAATGACGACGGTTGCCATTGTCTTCTCCTCTAGCTCAACTGGCTTAACACGCGAGCCAGGTCTTCGGGGGTATCAATCCCCGCTGGTGGCGCCTGAAGAGCCACATCAACATGGATTTTTTCGCCATGCCACAACACCCTTAGCTGCTCCAGCGACTCAATCTGCTCAAGTCCGGACGGCGCCATATTCACATATTGCTTAATAAAACCTGCCCGATAAGCATAGATGCCAATATGACGAAGGTAATAATCGCCAATCTCATCAATACTGTCGGCGTCGAGAAAACGCGCCCTGTCATAAGGAATAGTGGCACGGCTGAAATACAGCGCGTAGCCCAGCTTATCCGTAACCACCTTGACCACATTGGGGTTAAATAGCTCTTCCACATCGCTCAACCGTACTGCCAGGGTAGCCATCTCAGCCTGAGCATGCTGGCTTAAGTTCTCTGCCACCTGCTGGATAATGGCGGCGGGCACAAAAGGTTCGTCCCCCTGCACATTGACCACAATTTCCTCTGCATCCAGGCCAAGCACTTCCACCACTTCAGCCAAACGTTCGGTGCCTGACTCATGATGACGGCCGGTCATACAAACCTGCCCACCGAAGCTCTTCACCACCTCGCTGATACGTTCGTCATCGGTGGCCACCACCACCCGACTGGCGCCTGACTCCAGCGCACGTTCCACCACATGTTGGATCATGGGCTTGCCATCAATATCCACCAGAGGTTTACCGGGAAAACGGCTAGAAGCATAACGGGCCGGAATAATGCAGGTAAATTTCATGGTTTATCAGCCTTTAATCTGTTCAAGTTCATCTAAGGACAAACTACGGGCCTCATTTTCCAGCATCACAGGAATGTTATCGCGAATGGGAAAAGCCAGGCGATCAAAACGGCAGACCAACTCGGCGTTGTCGGCCTGATAAATCAGCTTACCCTTACATGTTGGACACGCCAGAATGTCCAGTAACTTCTTGTCAAATGCCATGAATTTTTTCCAGCAATCGTTGTTTAAATTGTTCGGTTAACTTAGCACTTACCGGTAAGTACCACCATTGGGACTTTGCAAAATCGCGACACTTCACCGCGTCTTTTTCGGTCATCAATACCAGGTCATCCGGTATATCGCCGTCCTTAAACGGATGATGATCGGCAAACACCAGGCGCTCTTTTAATTTAACCTGCCGGGTCGCCAACAGTTTGAAGAAACGTTCTGGGTTGCCTATACCGGCCATAGCGATGGCCGGACGCTTTAATTCAGAAATAGATTGGGTCTGACTGGGATACTTCACATTCACCAGTTGGCCTGGCTCCAATGACATCAAGTATTCACCTTCCTGTGCGACGCCACCGTTGACGACCACAAAGTCCACCGTTTTCATCCGCCAAAGACCTTCGCGAAGTGGGCCCATAGGCAGTAAATGGCCATTACCGTTGCGTCTGGCCCCATCCATCACCAGAATTTCGATATCCCGCGCCAAACGGTAGTGCTGTAGGCCATCGTCACACACAATGATATTGCACTTATGTTGTTCAATCAGATATTGCGCGCCGCGCACTCTGTCTGGAGCCACCACCATAGGGCACCCGATGTGATGTCGCATCATCACAGGCTCATCCCCTACCAACTTAGGATCGCTGTTCATTGACAGGCTATAAGGGTAATACGGCGCTTTGCCACCATAACCACGACTCACAACACCAGGGTGAAAGCCCTGCTGTTTCAGAAGCTGACACAAGCGGATCACCATAGGGGTCTTACCATTGCCCCCCACCGAGATATTGCCCACCACAATTACCGGCGCAGCGACCTTAATACTGCGCTTAATGCCCAGTCGAAACAGCCAGCGCCGCGTAGCGGACAACAACCAGAATATTAAGCTCAGCGGCAGTAACAGCCAGATCAACACATCAGGCTGATACCAACGTTTTTCCAACCAACTCACGATTCGCCCATTCCTTCCTTGAACTGCATTTTATGCAGCAGTGCATAGGCACCGTCTTTTTCCAGTAAGGTTTTATGGTTGCCTTGCTCCAGGATACGCCCCTGGTCAATGACTAATATCTCATCGGCATTTTCAATAGTGGATAAACGGTGCGCTACCAAAATACTGGTTCTGTCCTGCTGAAGTTTATCCAAGGCGTCCTGAATCAGCCGCTCGGACTCGGTATCCAGGGCCGACGTGGCCTCGTCCAGTATCAAAATGGGCGCATCACGCAGAATAGCCCGGGCAATGGCGATACGCTGACGCTGGCCACCGGATAACATCAACCCATTCTCACCAATGTTAGTGTCCAGTCCATCCGGCAACTGCTCGACAAATTCCATCACATGGGCAATTTTGGCCGCTTCTTCGATTTTGGCACGGCTGACGGAGCTATCCGCACCATAGGCAATGTTATTGGCAATGCTGTCGTTAAATAACGTGACATGCTGAGACACCAGGGCGAACTGGCGCCGCAAATCTTTCAGACAAATATCATTAAGTTCATGGCCATCCAGACTGATACCGCCCTTCTCCACCTGGTAAAAACGCGTTAACAGGCTGGATATAGTGGATTTACCGCTTCCCGAACGCCCCACCAATGCCAGGCTCTTGCCGGGTGCTACATGAAAGCTGATGCCTTTTAAGGCATTACTGTTTTTACCCGGGTAGGCAAAATCCACATTATCAAAACGAATATCGCCGAGGGCGCGCGCTATATGAACGGTGCCGTTGTCCTGCTCACGCTGCTCATCCAGCACTTCAAACACACTGGCACAGGCTGCCATACCACGCTGAAACTCGGCATTAACCGTGGTGAGCTGTTTAAGGGGTTTGAGTAGCATGGTCATACTCACCACCACAGAGGTAAACACACCGGCGGTAAGGTTCTCAATCATGCCCGGGGTACTGGCCAAATACAGCACCACGGCCAATGCAATAGAGGCAATGATCTGAATGCTGGATTCACTTAACAGTCTTGACACTACCAGCTTCATGTTCTGCTGTCGGTTATGGTTATTACGCTCAGCGAAGCGCTCTTCTTCTAGTTTCTGGCCGCCGAACATCAGCACCACTTTATGGCCCTTTATAACCTGTTCCACCACATTGGTAACGCTACCCATGGCCTTTTGAATATTACGACTGACCAGGCGAAAACGTTTACTGACCACAGACACTATCACTGCCACCACAGGGCCGATTAGCAAAAAGATCAGTGACAGCTGCCAGGAGTGATAGAACATAATGGCCAGCAGGTACACCACCAAAGCACCCTCGCGCACTAGGGTTAACAATGCTTTACCCGCGGCGTTAGCCACCTGCTCGGTATCGTAAATCACCTTGGAAATCATCTGTCCGGAGGAATGCTGATCATGATAGGACACCGGCAGATGCATATATTGATTAAAGAGCTGCTGGCGCATACGCATCACCACCTGATTGCCCACCCAGGACAAACTGTAGCTGCCCATAAAGTTGAACAAACCACGCAGAATAAATAGCGGCAGTACCAGATAGGCAGCCAGACGCAAGTAGTCCACATTGCCTTTGACCAGGCTTTCATCAATCAGTGGCTGCATCTGGAAAATAACAAAGGCATCCACGGCCGAATAACCAATCATGCCAACAATGGCCATCACAAAGGCCAGCTTAAACTCGCGCAGATAACGAAGAAAGCGCGGAAAAACGGAAGCGCTGATTTTTTTACTCATGAGACAGGACAGACTTTCCATTGACGCCCGCGTTAGCCGGGCCGAATCGACCTATTGTAACCGCCAGCTAATAATTCCCCAACTATCAATAGTTTTTTGTACAAATTTTAGTCCAAAGTGCCGGGGATTGATGATTGCATGTACCATTGATTGTGACGGGATTGACGCACAGCCTGAATGTGAATACGTCCCTTGTTGACATAAAAGCGTAACTGTCCGGTGTCGGCCGTTTGATAAGTATGCACGCCAGCTTCTTGATAGGCCGCCAGCACTTCAGGCCGCGGAAAGCCCCAGCGATTAAAGCGCGCCTGACTGAAAACCACATACTGTGGTTGCACTGCGGCAATAAACGCCTCAGACGATGAGGTAGCACTGCCATGGTGCGGCGCAAGCAAAATCTGCGCTTGCAAATCAACCGCCCCAACTAACTGCTTTTCCACCGTATTTTCAATATCTCCCGATAGCAACAAGGCAGTTTGACCATCGCTGACTTTTAATACGCAGGACAAATTATTCTGGCTGCCAGTTTGGTTGTCTGGGGGCCATAGCACCTCCAGCCTTAACCCTTGCCACTGCTGTTGCCAGCCAGCCCGACAACGCCCCAGATTGGTAACCAATCCCGACACCGGCATATGCGCCAGAATATCCTGCAATCCCCCGGCATGATCATTGTCCTGATGACTGATAAACAACCAGTCCAAACGACGGATGCCCAGTGCCCGCAAGGAAGGCAATATTTGCGCTTGCGCTGCACTGCCACCCGAAAAATAAGCAGGCCCGGTGTCATACAGTAAGGCCCGGCCCTGACGGTGCACTATGACCGCCAGCCCCTGTCCAACATCCAACACCTCAATTCGCCAGCCGGGTTCGCGGCTTGGCAACCAGGCGCTAAGCAGCGGTATCAACAACACCACCGCCAAGGCGCGATGCACTAAGCCTTGCGGTAAAGCAAGCCATATACAGGCAAACAGCGCACACAACCATACCCAGCCGGACCAGGCCGGTACCAGCAGCGCGCTGTGCATCAGGCTTTCTATCACTGAGATCCCATTTAATCCCAGACTGACTAACTGATCTGCCACAGAATACAGCGCTTGCCCCCACGCTCTATCGAGCACCAAAAACAGCAACGCCAGCAAGCACAGGGGCAGCAATAGCAAGGTAACATAAGGCACCGCCAGCAGATTCACCAGCGGCGATACCAGAGATACCACACCGAACTGCCAGGCAACCAGCGGCAACATCAACAGACTTAATGCCAACTGCATACGCAACATGGTCTGCCCAGCGGTTAGCAGTGACCAGTTTCGTCGCCGGTTCGGCCAGCGCCAGAACACCAGATAAATGACCAACACCGCGGTAAAACTCAGCCAGAAACTTAAGGACAGCAGACTAAGAGGAAACAACAGTACAAACAGCGATAAACAGACCAGCAGAAGACGTGCCGGACGCCAATACAGATTACTCCTGAGCAACAACACCAGCATAACCAACATCAGCCAGGCGCGTACCGTCGGCAGGCTAAATCCGGCCAGCGCGGCATAACCGCAGGACAACAGCAGCGCCACTCCAAGGGCCAACAAGTGCAGGTTAATGCGCTGTTTTTTTCTTCCCAGTATCGGACCCATTACCCACACCATCAGGGTATAGGCAAAGGCCGACACCATACCCAGATGCAAACCAGAAATAGCAATTAGGTGAGCAATACCGGTCCGTTGTACCAACCACCAATCCTGCGTGGTTAGCCAGCCCCGATAACCCAAACTAAGGGCCGCCAGCCAGGCTTTGTGCTTCAGCTCCAAGCTGGCAAAACGATCCAGCCACCATTGCCTGATTGTCGGCGCCTCGGTCAATAGCTCTGCCTGGCGGTCACTAACCACATAACCACTGGCGCGGATCCCCTGTGCGAACATCCATTGTTGGTAATTAAAGCCACCCAGATTAAGGCTGGCATGCGGTGGTCTAAGCTTTACCGCCAGGCGAACTCGCTGCCCCTGTTTGAGCGGCCACGCTGGGGAACGCCAGCTTAACCTCAGTCGCACATCACGCCACAGTGCGGTATCGTCCAGTCGTGTTAACCTTAAGGTAAAACGACTTGGGGAGGTATTGCTTAGCAAGGTTTCCACTTGCCCTTCCACCAGTACAACTTGTCGGATCTTGTCGTTTGGGAGTTGCCAGGCAAGCTGCCAATGGCCTACACTCGCCATCCAGATCATGCCGGTCAGTAGACCGGACAATACCCAATGGCGTCCATAAGCAAACCATAAGGCGCCAAACAGCAGAACAGGTAACAACCAGGCGGCAGGAAGCTCAGGTAACAGCAGCGTTAACGCGCTTGCTGTCATAAAACTGAAAAGCCAACCATCCATAGTTATGTCGCCTTTACGCTTGGGCTGTGCCCGAATCAGAGATGTTTATGCCGAAGAAAATGATTAAGCGCTTTTTACCCAGCCATGAGTCCATTAAGGAACAAAAAGCCCTTAAAGTCTTCGGAACCTTGCTACATGACGCCAACCTCTGGCATTTGAACCGCAAGTCAGCCTGCGGGGCATTTGGCTTGGGGTTGTTTTTTGCCTTTTGGCCGGTGCCTTTTCAAATGTGGCTATCGGCAGCCTGCGCTATTCCTCTGCGAGTCAATCTGCCGCTATCCGTTGCCACTGTGTGGATCACCAACCCTTTCACTATGCCGCCGATTTTCTATGGTGCTTATCTGGTAGGGGTCAGTGTACTGGGCCAGCCCCCGCAGGAATTTACCTTTCAACTAAGCTGGGACTGGGTGGTACAAAGCCTGGAGACCATAGGTCCAGCCTTTTTATTAGGCTGCGGGATTTGTGCCATTGCGGCCGGCTTGCTGGGGTATTTTGGGATGAATCTGCTGTGGCGCTATTCGGTTAACAAAGCCTGGAAAAAACGCCAGCAACGTAATCTGAATCGAATGACCCACCGCCTGTAAGTCCCACACTCATAGCATAGCCCTTAGTGGCAGCGGTTGCTGAAAATCCTAGTTTTAGCTCACTGACAACCTAACCGCCAAACGCGAACCACGTTGGCAATGAGAGGTTAAGGCAGATTGAATCTGTCCTTCATCAGCAAACAGGCTGACCTGCTTCCTAGCCCGGGTGATGCCGGTGTACAGCAATTCACGATTGAGCAGGCTGGAATGCCCCTGTGGCAGGCAGATAATAGCGTGTTCAAACTCTGAGCCCTGACTTTTATGAATGGTCATAGCATAAAGTTTTTGCCAGGCAGGTAATCGGCTGGGTAACAAGGCTCTGAGACTACCATCCATCTGCATAAACCATACTTTCAAAAGCCCATCGCTATCCGCCATACAAATGCCGATATCACCGTTAAATACTCGCACCTGATAGTCATTTTGGCTGACCATCAGCGGACAGCCAGGATAAAGCTCCTGAGTGGGTTTAATCATTCCCCTACGGGTCAACTCAAGCTCAATACGCGCATTTAACTGCTCAACGCCCCATGGCCCACGACGGGTAGCACACAGCAGTTGCTGTCCCTGCAATGCGGCAAAGGCGGCCCGCAGGTCCAGCTTGGCTATCGCAGACATATAGTCCTGCAGCAGACGGCACATCAGTTCAACCACTTGTCCCGGCTCCGCCCTGTTGTACCAAGTGACATCACTCAGCGCCGGGTTTCGCAAACATGCCACGACGCCCGCCACTTGTCCCTGATTAATTGCCATGGCCAGTTGCCCTACACCGCTTGCTGCGGTGAAACGATGGCTTTTTCTTAACATCACCAAATTGTTCTGAACCAGGCTTACGGACTTCTCGGCGGGGATAAGCTGTGCATCGCCCAATTGATTAAGCAGCCTGGTGGTGGTGGCATCGTATTGTCCCTGCTCTTTGAGCCACAGGGTATCAGGTAGACTTTGACAGATGTCTCCCAATACCGAACCGACTTCAACCGACGCTAACTGCTGACGATCCCCCAGCATCACCAAACGGGCATGCTGCGGCAGCGCGACCAACAGCTTTGCCATCAGCGGCAGATCCACCATAGAGGCTTCATCCAAAATCAGCATATCCAACGCCAGTGGATTATCCTGGTGATGGCGGAAGGTACTCTTGCCGGGCTGATAGCCCAGTAAACGATGCAAGGTGGCCGCTTCGCTAGGTAAATGCTGGCGTAGAGCGACTGGCAAACGTTCCCTGGCCATCGCGATAGACTCGCTGAGCCTGGCTGCCGCCTTACCGGTAGGCGCCGCCAGTACGATACGTAAAGGGGCCGTTTTAGCATGGGCCGCCAATCCCTGAATCAGCGCCATTAAACGGGTGACCGTAGTAGTTTTGCCGGTACCCGGCCCGCCGGTAATAACACAAAGTTGGCGACTGGCGGCCAGAATAACAGCGAGCTTTTGCCAGTCCACGCCCTCCTGCGGTGCACCGAAAAGCTGTTCAAGTAAGTCTCGAGCACCCTCATGGTCTACGCACAGTTGTCCGGCAGCCAATTGCTTCAACTGCCCTGCCAGCGCCACCTCGTACTGCCAATAACGCTGCAGATAAAGTGCCTGACCATCAAGGACAAGAGGACAAACTCTGTCCGCCTGCTCGGCGTCTGCCTTACTAACACTCACCGCCACCTCCAGCAACTCTTGCAGTTGAGAGGTAAATAACATGGGTAAGGGCTCGGCCAGCGCTGGCACACACAGGTTATACAAACGCGCAAGTTCATCCAGTTGAACACACACATGCTGGGCACCTAACTGCTGGCTAACAATAGCTGCCAGCAGCCCCAACTGTTGGGCCTGCAGTTCACCGCCTTGCATCTCACTTTCGGTGATAAAGTCCCCAAACCCCAGATCAAGCCCGGTACAAGGCAAGGGACTTCGCTTAGGATCCAATAAGGGTTTTAAAAAGGATGCGCTATCTAACATAAGCTCAGTTGCTCCATTTGGCTGCTGTCCGCACTTTTGCCCTCAAACAACGCATCCAGGGCCTGTATCATGGCTTTTTCCGGGCGTAGCTGAAATATTCCCTGCCCGGGCTGTGAAAGGCTCATGCCACGTAAAAACCAATAGCAGGCACCGCCCACATGGCGGTCATAGTTATAGTCGCTCAGCCGACTTTTTAACCAGCGGTGTAAAGCCAGACAGTACAACACCGCCTGCAATTGATAGTCGTGCTCCAACATAGCCTGTCGCATCTGCGCCTGACCATAACTAACGAAATCGCCCCCCAGATGGTTAGATTTATAATCCGCCACATACAACTTGCCGTCGTGGATAAAGATAAGATCCACAAAGCCCTTGAGCATACCGTTTAAGGTATCGAAGTCGTAACGTGCTGGCATTTGTGGCATATGGGTTTGCAGAATATGGTTAAACTTGTGGGCCTGAACCTGATGCAGCGGCAAATGAAACTCAAGTTCGACTCTGGCCTGACGAATATCTGCCAGACAAAGCGCAGACGTTAGCTCCAGGGGGGTATGTAAAACATCCCACAGCCAGTCCTGCACCACCTCATACCAGCTAGGCTCAATAGCATAGAGTTCGGCTTGCTGCTCGATACTTGCCTGCAATTGCGCCTCACTGATACGCAGGCCTTGTTCAGGACTATCCGCCATCATGACTTGCTCCAGCACCGCGTGCAGGAACAAACCGGCTTTCGCCCCTTTCACAAAACCAAATCTGTCCAAACTGGGCTGCGCGTCTGGCACAGGAGTCACTGGCACTACGCCCTCATCATGACCTGGAGCCGGCAGATGATCCCGCTGCTGACTAATGGCAGAGTAGCTGGTCAGACGCCAGCTCTGGCGAAGGCTACGCCCGACTCTGGCGCAGTCCAATTGTTGAGGCTCAGCCGTCATAGCGCCGTATAACAGCGGCTCCATCTGCGCCATGGGACAGTAGAATATTTGTTGCTGGTCTGCCAGTGCACTTAACGAAACAGCCAGCCCCGCCGCAGGCATCTCTCGGCCTGGGCCGAACAACAATGCCCCAAGCGCGGTAGAAGTAAGCGCTGAACTGCGGCTCATCCCCCCTGCGGTGGTATCAAAGACCCCCACACTGCACCAATGCTCTGAGCGGGTCAGGGCCACATAGAGCAAGCGAATATCTTCAGCCAGTTTTTCCCGGCTCGCCTTTGCCAGGCTTTCTTCCCGACCGAGAAAGTCTACCCACAGCCGTCGCTCATCATCGTGATACAAGGGATCAAGTCGCTTTTGATAACGACAGGCGAAGGGCATAAACACCAGCGGATACTCTAGCCCCTTGGATGCGTGCATGGTGACGATTTGCACCAAATTATCATCGGTTTCCAGGCGTAACTGCTGGCCTTCGTGGTTATCATCCGGTTCCAGTAAGGTCTGCGCAAACCAATGTAAAAGCTGACTTTCGCCCTGCAAAATCAGGCTTTGCTGCTGCAGTAACTCAAACAAGTGACGCAGATCGGTAATACGGCGCAAACCATCATCAAAACGGGCCTGCAAGGATGGCATCAGTCCCAGTTGCTGCTGCATTTGCGCCAGCGCACTGGCAATCCCCTGACGTTGCCACAGCCGTTGCCAGTGATAAAACTGCCCCAGCAATTCCTGCCAGCGGCTGTCATCCGCCAGCCAGCTTTCAAATTCTGTGCTATTTAAGCCCACCAGCTCGGTCAGCATGGCGGATTTCACCAAAGCCTCTTCGCCTGGGCTATGCATAGCCTGCAATATCAGCAATAAATCCGCCGCAGTTTGGGTGGCGAACACACTTTTTCTGACCAAAAACACCGACGCAATTTGCAACTCGGCCAGCGCATCTCGCATCAGCTGTGCTTCAAATCTGTCTCGCACCAACAGAGCACAATCGGCCGGACGCACTGCGCGAAGTTGACCGCCATGACGTATCTGCGCCCGCCCCTGCATTCCCCAGGTTAACCACTGACAGATCTGTCCGGCAAAGTGGCTGGCCAGCGTCCGCTGCGCGGCGTTGAAACCCAGCGGGCCATCGCTGTCTAAGTGCTGAAAAGCCAAACCGGCCTGCGGCTCACCATCCATCAGCAGCCGCTTGCTATCCTGACCGGCTCGTACCGGCAAAAATGGGATCTCCTGGTTATACAAAAAGCCCTCTGGGCTTTGACTGAACAGTCGATTAACCGCCTCAACCATAGCGGGCTCAGAGCGCCAGTTCGTATCCAGGGTAAAACAACGGCTCTCGCCCACCCGTTGTTTGGCTTCCATATAGGTAAAAATATCGGCACCACGAAACCCATAAATGGCCTGCTTAGGATCGCCAATCATAATCAGGCACAAGCTTGTGGCGACAGGGTACAACTGACTGAAAATCTCATACTGCACCGCATCGGTATCCTGAAATTCGTCAATCATGGCGGCCGGATAGGCCTGACGAACTGCCGCCTGCAGTGCCTCGCCGTTGACACCTTGTAAAGCCTGGGCAAAGTGATTAAGCAGGTCGTCCGGACTCCATTGGTTAGCCTCATATTTGCTGCTGGCCAGTTGTTGACGTAAATGCGCAATAGCGTCCAAACAAAGGGTGACTTTGACTCCTTGGTGCAATTGCTCAGCAAGTCGAACCAACTGTTCAAAGCGGGCAAAATCCAGGTCGGAGAGATCCGGACTGCTCTTACTTAATGCCTTCGCTACTTTTTCGGGCAGAAACTCAGCAAAACCGGCCCCCTGATTGAAAAACAACGCATCGCTTCGACAAAAGCTGTCCATCTGCGTCAGTATTTCACCTTTCCCCAAACGCGAACGCTTATTGAGTTTGGCCTGCCACAAGCGCTCCAAGACCTGACTGTTCTGCCACCAGGTTTTAGTATCTGCCACTAGCCACTGATACTTAGCCAGTATCTCTTCGAGGGCAACGGGTTTATCCGGACTACAGAACGGCTGATTCAACAGGCTGCGCACTTGCCCCAGCAAGGCTAGCGGCTGCGACCAGAGGCCAAGCGCCACTTCCAAAAGCGGGGCGGATAATTGCAACACCCTGAGGCGCCAAAAGTCTTTAATGGCCTGATGTAAATGTAAGGACTCATCCAGAATCAGTTCTTGTTGATAGCGGCTACCACTTTCAAACGCATGGCGGGTCAGTACCCGCTGACAGAAACCATGAATAGTAAAGACGGCCGCCTCATCCATCTGTCGTAATGCTAACTGCAAACGCCGACACGCCAACGCGCGGTCTTCAACTTGTTCAATCAAAGCGGCCAGAATCGGATCGTCGCTGGCACCCACATACATATCCAGATTAGCCTTGGCTAAAATAGCCCGGATGCGGCTTTTCAACTCAGCGGTAGCGGCATTGGTAAAGGTCACCACCAGGATCTGATCCACATTCAGCGGCGCACAGCCGACACCAAGTAACAAACGCAAGTAAAGCCGCACAATAGTGAAGGTTTTGCCTGTGCCGGCACTCGCTTCAATCAAAGACTGTCCAGATAATGGGAAGTCTGCAATACGTAAGTGCTTCATGCCTGACTCCAGCTAAACAACGGACCAAGCATGGCCTGACTAACGGCAATAAAGTCATCTTGGTGCAAGCTCAGATCCGGCCAGATTCGGGCAATATGCACTTCCTGGCCTTCGCCCCTGGCGAAATCGTTACCCACAAAGGTGTTCAAGACCTTGTCCATATCGCCCTTTTCCAACCACAACCAGGCGCATTCAGGCAACAACAGCAAAGGCTGTTTATGTCCGTCCCGCCAAGCCTGTACGTAGACAATCAGGCATTCCAGTGCTTGCTCTGGACTCATACCTTTGAGCACAAAAGGCGCCGAATCCGTGCCCACAAACACCGCCGAGCTTAATTGATGACCATTGGCACACAACATCAGCATACGTAACCAAAGAGAGAGCTTGTCCTTGGCTCGCACCTTGCCGGCCCGCCACAATACCAATTGGTCGGCATAAATATGATCCTGCCACCCTTGAATGGTGACCCCAGCCACTTGCAGGTGCAATACCGCGCGCGCACTCTGATGATCAAGGCAGTATTGCGCTAGTCTTTCGCGGATGTCGGCCGCCTGGCGCATCACCGCATCCAGCGCTAATGTGCCGGCATGTCCGCCCGGCAACAGTCCCTCCGCCCGCAGACGGATTGCCAAGCTATCCTGTTCTGTTGCCCCTTGTTGCCAGTCAACCAATCTGTCGAGCAACTGATACCGTTGCAAACTATCCAATACAAAAGGTTCGTCTTCCTCAAGACTGTCTGGCAGATAACCAAATCTGGCCTGCCAACGCAGTTGGAAGAAACCTTTGGCGGGATTTTGCATAAAGGCGATAAGCTCTTCACAACCCAGCGTGCTTTGCACCTCAATATCTGGCAGCCCTTCCACCATAAAGGCTTTGGGTAGCGGTGGCTGAAACTGCCCTCTGGCCAGGCTCAGCCAATAGCTGTCAAAACTCGTCGGCTTAGCAGCAGCAAAATAGTCGGCATGAAAAGGCTGTAAATGCTGAATTTCAATAAGGCCATCGCCAACCGGACGACCGTCTTCGTCACAATAAACCAGTTGGCAATAGTCCAGCAGTTCGCTCAACAATACCGAGGGCACCAGCGCCTGATTATCTCGGGCACTGCGGCCCTGATAGCTGATATATAGTTGCTCACGGGCCGATAGCAGCGCCTCCAGAAACAAATACTTATCGTCCAAGCGGCGTGAACGATCGCCTTTTCTGCCAGCGCTATGCTGCATCAAATCAAAGCCCACGGGGGTTACCTGGCGTGGGTAGTCCGCATCATTCATCCCCAGCAGACATACCAGTTTAAAGGGCACACTGCGCATCGGCATCAGTGTGCAGAAGTTCACGCTGCCAGCCAAAAACCGCTGCCCCACCCCCGACTCCTGCAACTGTTGCTCCAGCGCCTGACAAAACACTTGCTGTTCAATGGCTGATGCATATTGATGCTGGTGTTCAGACAAGGTACTAAGCGCCTCGCGCAGCCCCAGCCAGACAGTTTCATCGTCACCGTCCACCAGATACATCTGTTCAATATGTGCCAGTACCCAATCAACCTTTTCGGACAGCGGCAAGGCACACTGACAGAAGCTAAGCCAATCGGTGAGTTGTTGTAAAAACAACAATAATTTACCCAATACCTGACTACTCTGCCCTTCCAGTTCACCATAGGGAGCAATAGGTAGTTGCCCATCCTGCCTGGGCTGTGCATACAACTCGCTTTGCATGGCATAGCCACTGATCAAACGTTTGAGGCCAAATAACCAGGTATTTTGTTGATCCTCAGGCAACTGCCAGCGCTGCTTGTCCTGACCATCCAGCCCCCAACGCACGCCCACATCCAGCAAACAACGACGTAACTGGGCAAATTCCCCGTCGCTCAGCTCAAAACGGCGCAAAATAGCTGGCACCTCAAGAATATCCAGCACTTCGGCCAGGGTCAGGCGCGACAATTGCAGTTTATTAAGGCTGATAAAACTATTCAGCAGCGGCGATTCTTGCACTAAGCTGCGATCAGAAATGGCATAAGGAATAGCCAGTTCCTGGCGGTGGCCGCCAAACACCCCGTGAATCAGCGGCGCATATTCGGCCACATCCGGCATCATCACAATCACGTCACCGGGATGATTATCCGGACCTTGACGGAAAAAGCGCAGCAAGTGGTCATGCAAGACTTCCAATTCCCGCAACCTGGAATGGCAACTAACGACCTTGAGGCTGTTATCACCAGCGTCTATGACTTGTCTGGGTAAACTTTGATCTTGACCAAGCAATGCCTCTGCACTGAGCGGCTCCGGACTGCCGCGCAACGTCAGGTTAAGAATCTCATGCTGTATATGCTCAAGCAGATTTTGTGGTACCTGCTCAACAAATAAATCGTGCTGCTCGGGCGACCGCTCCAGTAGCATATCCTGAAAATCCTGGCCTAACTTACCCCAGGAGGCCAGCAAAGGATTGCCCACATCCAGGTAATCCACCAGCTCATCGCCGTCGGCCAATTGCGCTAATGCCGCCCGTGCTTTGCGCTTTTCATCGACAATATCTCCCCAGTACTGCTGACTGGGGTTAAACCAGAAAATCACCACCTCTATCTGTCTGGCCAGGGCATCCAGAATTTCCAACTGCTGCGCAGGCAAGGCAGAAATGCCAAACACCAACAAGGTGGCAGGCAAAAATCCACGGCAATCCTGCTGTTGGAGTTTTTCCAGCAAGCTATGATGCAAGTTGCCTCTGTGCCAGGGTGACTCCCCTAAGTGCTCGGTATATTGCCCCAATGCCTGCCACAACTGGGCCTGCCACTGCTGCTCGGCGTCCGGAAGCTGCTCTACCCGCTCGTCTTGTTCCCAGGCTTGCAACCAATCGGGACGATAAACCAGATATTGGTCAAATAAGTCGGCAATTTTCTGGCATAGCTGATACAGCTTCAGCCCTTGAGGCTCGGCGTCTTGCCCTAAGTACCCCGCTACAGCGCTAAAAGCGGGCTGCTGGCATATCGCAGGCAAAATAGCCATCAGCTTCCAGGTCATATTGTCCTTGGTAAAGGCCGATTGCTGGGGTAAATCCGGCAATAATCGCTGATACAACTGATTCCAGATGAAGCTGGAAGGCAGCGGAAACTCCAAATTGGCGGCGATGCCCAAAGACTCGGCCACCTTAAGCTTTAACCACTGTGCCATCCCCGGGCTTTGCACCCAAATAGGTTGAGGCGCGAACAGGTTGTCTAGGGTTCGGCTGTCGTTGGCTATCTGCTGGCATAGCTGTGCGGCCAGCACTTCCATTTTGTTTGATTGAACAAGATGTAGCATAAGGCGTTGATTTTATTGTCCTGAAGCCATGGTAACACAGCGCAGGCCAATGCCTATGCTGACATATTTTTGTTACTGCTGTTGGGCTACACTGAGCTTGAGCACGAACACCAATGTAGACCGGAGTAAGCGCGGCCGAGACGGTAAGGTTAAACGATGGGAGCCGACATGGATAACTGGCATCAGCTCAATGTAGAGCAACTATGGCAGCAACTTGACAGTGAACAGCAAGGCCTGGCCCCATCGCAGGTAGACCAGCGCCTGCAACAATACGGCCCTAACCAGCTCCCACAGGCTAAGGGCAAACCGGCCTGGCAGCGTTTTATGTTGCAGTTCCACAACATCCTGATTTATGTGCTACTGGTCTCATCCGTTATTACCTTCTGGTTAGGTCATGTAGCCGACAGTCTGGTCATATTGGCGGTTGTGCTGGTCAATGCGCTGGTGGGCTTTATTCAGGAAGGGAAAGCCGAACAGGCCATGCAATCTATCAGGCAATTACTGGCTCCAAAGGCGGCCGTGATTCGAGCAGGAATCCGACAACATATCCAGGCCAGTCAGTTGGTACCGGGAGACGTGGTATTACTGGAAGCGGGAGATAAAGTGCCTGCAGATCTCAGACTCTTTCGCTGCCATGGCCTGCAAATTCAGGAAGCGGCGCTCACCGGTGAGTCGGTACCGGTGGAAAAACAAACTCAGGCTGTCGATGCTATGGCCGCCCTGGGCGATCGCACCTGCATGGCATTTAGCGGCACATTGGTTACCAACGGTCAGGGCGCTGGGTTAGTGGTAGCAACCGGCCAACAAAGCGAAATTGGCAAGATCAGCGGTTTACTAAGGGATGTGACGCAGATCACCACCCCACTGGTTGAACAAATGGGCGTGTTCGCCAAATGGCTGACCCTGGTCATACTTATGCTGGCAGCCGCCTTGTTGATTTCAGGTGTCACCCTGATGGGTTATGAACTACAGACCCTGTTTCTCAACATTGTGGCACTGTCGGTTGCGGCAATTCCCGAAGGCTTACCGGCAGTACTCACCATCACCCTGGCCATTGGCGTGCAACGTATGGCCAAACGCAATGCCATCGTCAGACGTCTACCCAGTATTGAAACCCTGGGGTGCGTATCCGTGATCTGTACCGATAAAACCGGCACCCTGACCCGTAACGAAATGATGGTGGTCAGCACGGCCGTAAGTGCCGGGGATTATCAGGTTGAAGGCGAAGGGTATGAGCCTTTTGGCAGGCTGCAAGGCCCTAATGCTGCTGCATCGGACGAACTCCTTGCCATTGGACTAGCGGCCCAGCTGTGCAATGACGCCACACTGGTTAAGGCAGATGAACAATGGTTGGTACAGGGCGATCCCATGGAAGGCGCATTACTGGCCTTTGCCGCGAAAAGCGGCCTTACAGAAGCACAACATAAAGCCTGGACACGCAGCGACCTCATTCCCTTTGATTCTGCCCATCGTTTTATGGCAACCCTTAATCACGATCATCAGGGACATGGCCTAATCCTACTCAAAGGTGCCCCGGAAAAGATTTTGTCTTTATGTCAATGGCAGCGAGGCCCTGACAACACGCAGCAACCTTTAGCGCAATCTTACTGGCATGATAAAGCCGATAGACTGGCAGCGCAGGGGCAAAGAGTGCTGGCCCTGGCACAAAAAAACACTCATGCCCAGCATTTGGCCCTGGAACTTACAGATCTGGATGCAGATGTGGTGTTGCTAGGCCTGGTGGGAATGATTGACCCACCACGCCAGGATGCCATTGAGGCGGTTCATCAATGTCAGCAAGCCGGCATCCGGGTAAAAATGATCACCGGTGACCATGCCAAAACCGCCGCCGCAATCGCTACCCAGGCCGGCCTGAAACATGCTGATAAAGTGCTTACCGGTGCGCAATTGGAAGTCATGGACCAAGCCACCTTGGCCGAACAGATTTTGAACGTTGATGTATTTGCCCGCACCAGTCCGGAGCATAAACTGCGCCTGGTCATGGCGTTGCAGGAGTTGGGGCTGGTAGTGTCGATGACAGGTGACGGCGTAAACGATGCCCCTGCACTTAAACGGGCCGATGCGGGCATTGCGATGGGCTGCAAAGGTAGCGAGGCGGCGAAGGAAGCCTCGGATTTGGTTCTGGCTGACGACAACTTTGCTTCCATTGCCGCCGCAGTGCGCGAAGGCCGCACTGTGTATGACAACATTAAGAAAGTGATCAGCTGGACACTGCCAACCAATGGCGGTGAAGCCGGCATTATAGTGCTGGCTCTGCTGCTAGGGATGACCCAGCCCATTACCGCCATCCAGATTCTGTGGGTAAATCTGATTACCGCCGTCACCCTGGGCATTGCCCTGGCTTTTGAACCAAGTGAGGCCAACTTAATGACCAGGCCACCCAGACCGCGCAACGCCCCCTTGATAAGCGGCGAACTGGCCTGGCAGATTATCCTGGTCACTTTGCTATTTATCTGCGGCGTATTTGGGGTTTCTTATTATGGCACCAACCTAGGCTATGAGGCCGAGCTCACCCGCACCCTGGCGGTCAATACACTAGTCGTTATGGAAATCTTCCAGCTGTTCTTTATCCGTAATCTCTATAACACAAGCTTAAACTGGCAGATAATCAAGGCTACACCCATGGTCTGGGCAATGGTCATCACCGTGGTGCTGGCACAGTTGGCTATTACCTTTATGCCCCCGTTACAAAAGGTCTTTGGCACCCGCGACATAAGCTGGCAGGACGGACTGCTGATACTGGGTGTGGGTATATTGTTATTCATTTTGCTGGAGGCGGAGAAACAACTGCGCCACTGTCTTTTGCACAAGGCCAGATAATGGATATGTAGCGCACTTTGCCTATGACTCCTACCGCTAAAATATTTAAGACTTCGCTCAACAGCTGGTATAACAGCCAAGAGGAGTGAGAAATGGATAAACAGCAATATAAGCAACAGCTCAAAGCCTTGCAGGTAGAGCTCATCCAGTTACAACAATGGGTGGCCAACAGCGGACAAAAGTTGGTGGTGATTTTTGAAGGGCGCGATGCCGCCGGTAAGGGCGGCGCTATCAAAGCCGTTAGCGAACGTCTTAATCCCCGGGTGGTCAGGGTGGCGGCGTTGGGGAAACCTTCGGATAAAGAGCGCCAGCAGTGGTATTTTCAGCGCTATGTAGAGCATTTGCCCAGTGCCGGTGAAATCGTGCTATTTGACCGCAGTTGGTATAACCGCGCCGGTGTTGAGAAAGTCATGGGCTTTTGTACCGATGAAGAGCATCAGGAGTTTTTACGCGCTTGTCCGGAGTTTGAGCGCATGCTGATCCGCTCCGGGATCCGACTAGTCAAATACTGGTTCAGTGTGTCCGCAGAAGTACAGGAGGCGCGCTTTCAGGAACGGCTGGACAACCCGCTTAAACGCTGGAAATTTTCCGATATGGATCTGATTTCGCGCAGCCGCTGGCGAGAATACAGCCAGGCACGCAATGAAATGTTCAAACATACCGATACCCAGGACAGTCCCTGGTACATCATTGACGCCAACCATGACAAAAAAGCCCGACTGAATTGTATCAGCCACTTGCTGTCGTTGGTGCCTTACCAACAACAGCCCTTTCCTAAAGTGGAATTGCCAGGTATGGAAGAACAACATCGGGATCTTGCCATTCCCGATAAGGTCAAACGCGTCCCGGAAACGTACTAATCTGCCTCTAATATTGATAGCAAGGAACAATCAATGTACTCCAGACGCGGTCATTCAGGCTGGAGTGCAAAAAATTCTACTGAATAATCAGAGTAATTTTTCAAGCCCATTTAAATTTCCCCTGATCTCTGCCTGAGGTCATTGATTATAAATAAATTTATATATTTTCTTTAAAATAATCACCGACTTGCCTTTTATTTTTTAAGCGGTATGCTATTAGGTGAATTTTACGGAGACATCCATGCATCATCTTAAAAACAAAAAAGTTTCAGTCTGTCCGGACTAAGCCGGGAAGTCTTTTTTAACTTCCCGGCATTGAAAAACAATTCTGTGTTTTTTATGGGGAAGTCTGATGAGAGCCTTTTTTTTACGGCTATCAAATACAATAGCCAATCATATTCGTTATTTTTTTATCTATAGTCCCTCTATTCTTTTTCTCTCACCGGTTAAGCTGCTTGCTGCCATAGAGAGAGTGGCACCACAGCGCAACAGCCAAACATCATTACCCAGTGTATGCGTTGGTGACAGAGTACTGGTGTGGGATCTGCACGCTAAAACATTGCTGAAACTGACCTTGGTTGCCGGCCAGCAGTCCAACCCTGAAAAAGGCTTGCTGTCGGTCTGCTCCGGGTTGGGTATTGCGCTGCTTGGCAAACACCCCGGTAGTTATTGCCATGTTTCTATTTTCCATAAAAAACATGCATTCCGTTTGCTACTTATTCTCAATGGTGTTGATGAACACCATTTTGACAGTAAGGGAGAAATGCGCCATGAAGAAGCAATAATGCCGCTAGAAAACCTTCATCAGTATTAAATGGATACTGAATTTACCCAGCTAAAGTCAGCGGCATCTTTAGTGATTACTTTTATTCGGAGAATATTTGTTTATGTCTAAAGAAAAAGAAAAGAAAAAACCTGCA
Organism: Bowmanella pacifica; assembly: GCF_014645355.1. GTDB lineage: Bacteria > Pseudomonadota > Gammaproteobacteria > Enterobacterales > Alteromonadaceae > Bowmanella > Bowmanella pacifica. Next base: position 64,037 of record NZ_BMLS01000009.1, read on the forward strand.
AAATCTCTCAAAGAGAAGCGCAAAGAAAAAAAAGAAAAACGTTCAAATAACGATTAAATATTGATTTATCACTGCCATGATTCAAATCACTAAGCCGGGCTAGCCCGGCTTTTTTTTTGGTTCTGTCACAAGCTAAGATCCTGGGGAATAACCGCATAACAGTTAGCATCGCACAGCTGACCTTGATGATATAACTTGTTGCGCTGCAGCGCTTCCAACCGACCGCCCAAGGACACGGCTACCTTATTACTGGCCAGGTTATTAACCAGTACCAGAATCTCAATACGCATCAAGCCCAGTTGAGTGAACCCATAGTTAAGCGCCAGCTGAGCAGCTCGTTTGGCAATGCCCTGCCCGACTGCATCGCTACGCACCCAATAGCCAAGGCAGCCCACCTTGTGTTGCTCGGTGATTTGGTTGAGTCCAACCCCGCCGAGCAAGCGGCCGCTTTGTCTATCCACAATCACGAAACGATAGTCACTGCCTTCCTGCCAAGCGTTAGCCGCCCCTTGCACCCAGGCTTTAGCATCCTCGCAAGCATAGGCTTCACTGCACCAGGGTAACCAGGTGGACAAATGCACAACAGATGAACGCACCGCCTCGTACAAAGGCTCAACGTCATCTGCCCGATAGGGTCTAATCCTGATATCCATGTTAGGGCTTGTTGAAGGTTTTTCTGGCCTGCGTCACTTTTTGCCGGGTCACGCAGTCTGGCGCATGATCGTTTACCAGCCCCATGGCCTGCATAAAGGCGTAGACGGTAGTGGGGCCAACAAACTTCCAGCCCTGTTTTTTCAGCGCCTTGGATAAAGCCTCAGATTGACTGCTAGTAGCACGCATCTGCAACTGTTCGGTATCCGGCTCAGCTTCTTCAAAACGCCAGAAATAACCCGCCAACGAACCTTCTCGCTCAATCAGCTCAATGGCCCTTTGAGCATTGTTGATCACCGCCTCTATTTTGCCGCGATGACGGACAATGCCCGCATCCTGCAACAGGCGCTGAATATCCTGCTCATCAAAACGGGCCACCTGATGAAAATCAAAGCCCTTGAACGCCATCCGAAAATTTTCTCTTTTGTTCAAAATCGTGCGCCAGCTCAGGCCCGATTGAAAGGACTCCAGGCATAGCTTTTCAAATAAACGGATATCATCCTTAACCGGAAATCCCCATTCATTATCATGATAAGGCAGAAACTCCGCCGCACCGCCGCACCAGTTACAGCGGGGCTGGCCATCCACAGGCTCGATATAAGTACTCACACGCACTCCTTAATTGAGTAAAAAGGCAAGACGCTGATCAGCCTGGTTGGGTGCCACTTCGATAATTTCGCTGCTGACCACCTGATGCTGCACAAAGGGGTCCTCTGCCACGCGCTGTTGCAGCGCTTCCAAGCTGGTATTATGGGCAAGCAACATGCCTCCCTGCGCAGGTTTCAAACTGCCCACCAGCAGAAAAATCCCCGCTTCCCGGCCTAGGGTTATCCAATCTTTATGTGCTTGCATATAGTGTCCGGCGTTGGCATGGTTTTGGGCAAATTTTAATAACACAATAAACATCGACACTCCTTGATTATCTCGGTAGCGACTGAATTTGCAGGTCCAGCCATTGATTCAGCAGCTTAACTTCCTGCTCGATAAAGGCCATATCGTTAAAAGCGTTGGCCAAGGTGGCAATGCCCTGGCTGCGGGCCAGCAGATGCATGGCCAGGGTGTCGGCTTGCTGCGGGGAAAATCCCAGGACAACAAGCTGTTCACCTAACCATTGGCGAAACAGACTGAATAAGTCATTGGCACGGTCCAGGGCCTGATGATTAAGCTTGGCCAGCTCGCTGGTCAGGCTGCCGAGCGGACAACCGTATTTAAGGATCTTGCTGCTATTGGCCACCAGAATCTGGATAAAACAATCTATTCTGGCTCGCGGCGAATCCCCCTGCAGCTGCCAGGCGTCCAGCATCGCATGGGTGTTGGCCAGGCGCCGAGCGATAACTGCCTCGAGGATCTCGTCCTTAGACTTAAAGTGATAGTAGAAATTGCCACGGGAAATCTGCACCGCCTCGGCAATATGGGCAAAGGAGGTAAATTCATAGCCCTGCTCATAAAAAAGCCTATCCGCCTGAGCAACTATATGCTCGCGTTTGGATACTTGCATTACTCTGATTGCCGCACTAGGACACTTGACCTACAAGTTAGGGCAAATGTCCTAGCCATGCAAGCAAAAATCGAAAAACATCTTATCTGTAAAGGGTATATTGATTCATCGGGCCCTTGACAGGGCCTGGTATACAAACAGCGCAGATAAACTGGATACCTTCGACTTATGAAATGGATAAGCCAGCTTACGGCGTCGTGGTTTATCTACTTAGTGACTACGTTTTTCTAAACCCGATGGGGTTACAGGCACAACGGTTCACTTTGCGCCAAGCCCGGTAACTATGGCATCCAGCAATTCACCTTGCTCGGTATCACCGCTGAGTTGCCAGAAAAAGGCACCGCCTAAGCCTTTTTGATTCACGTAGTCCATTTTTCCCAGAATGGTTTGCGGTGTGTCGTAGCTCCACCATTCACCGTTACATAAGCCATAGGCCGTGCCGCCTAAGGTTCCCGTGGCGGGACAATAGGTTTTCAGCACATGATAGGCATTACCGCCAGCTTCTTTCTTGCCCTTCGCAGGCCCAGTGGCGGTTGCCAGGGCTTCGGTTTGCTCAATACCTGCCCAGCCGCGACCGTAAAAGCCGATACCCAGCAAAATTTTATCCGCCGGAATACCTTGCGCTAGCATGTAAGCAATTGAATCATCAGCGTTGTTTTTCTCATGCGTGGTGCCTTTGGCAACAGCAATCGGGTACAAAGGGGAATGAGGATAAGTCGGGCCCTGCGGTGACCAGGCGCCAGCATAATCGTAAGTCATGGGCATAAAGAAATCGAGATAAGGCGCGGCCTTAGCGTAGTCTGCCGCGCTTAGGATAGATAGCGGAGCCCCAATGGCCGAGGTGACTAAGCTGTCGCGACCAAACCTGTCCCGTACCGCTTTGATCAGGTGGTAATAGCCGTCAGGGCCACTTTTATCACATTCAACACCACAGGCATTGGGGTATTCCCAGTCAATATCGATACCGTCGAACAGGCCAGCCCAGCGCGGATCATTAAGTAGCGCATGGCAGGAGTCTGCGAATCGCTCAACATCTTTGGCGGCCTCAATAAAACCGACCGACCCTGTCCATCCACCAATAGACCACAGCAGCTTCACATCTGGATACATGGCCTTGAACTTAATCAACTGGCCAATAACACCTTTAACCTTGGCATCCTGGCTATCCGCCATGCCATCCACGCTGTCTTGTGCACTATAGTGATGTTCAATGCTGGCAGGTATCTCATCCAGCACACATTGCCCGTCGGCTAGCCCACCGAAGGCGAGCAGAATATGGGTAAGTTGGTCGGCCGCACCGCGAGTTACAATATCTTTAACGCGGTAGCCACGTTCGGGCTCCCACAGCGGAAAATACCCCACCACCCTGGACTTTCCAGTACCTGCTGTAGCTGACATGGAGTTCGGTTTGTCTGCACCACTATGTCTTCGGTCAGATTCAACGCATCCACTCAGCAACACGGCAACCAGCAAGCCACTGAAAATTCTGTTTATCACGCGCATATTTCCCCCTGTATAAGGCCATACAATGTTACTAAAGAACAAAGATATGATAACTAAATGTTAAAATCTATCTTAAATGAAACGCCTCTTCTTTCCGCTTAGATATCGCAGCAGGTATTGTCAAAACTAAGTTGCCGCACCCCCACTCTATGGACAAGGTGTTGATCGACGGTTGAGCCAATCAGGTTAGCGCTGCGTCATTAACCTCTCCGGTAGACAGTTGAGTATGCCCGTGACAGTATCTGCGCTGGCGCACTCATGAGTTGTTCAGGCTTGAGGGCAACTCTGGCCGGCATGCCACGGTTTAAACAATCAAGCTGCGCCTGCATAGGATTTGGTTAACGCCATTTAGGCAAAAGGAAGACAATAATGAAAAATGCGCATCTTCGCTGGCTGCAACAACAAGCAGCAGAATGGCGTGGCAAAGGCATTATCTCGGAACAACAACATCAGGCCATACTGGCCCTGTACCCTGAGCCGGCTAACAATAACTGGGGACAGTGGCTTATCTACGCCTTTGCCGCCGTGATATTGGGATTGGGTATTGTGCTGTTTTTTGCCTACAACTGGCAGGATATGCATCGCTACCTTAAATTACTGGTGGTTCTGACTGCCACATGCTCAGTGGCGACCGCAACCTGGTTTTTGCAGCGTAAATCGACCAGCCCGCTGGCCGATGGTTTGGGACTGCTGTGGAGTATGTTATTCGGCGCTGCTATCTGGCTGGTCTCGCAGATTTATCATATGGATGAACACTATCCTAATTTCTTTATGCTGTGGGGGCTGTCCGCCTTGGCCCTGGCGATTATCCTGAAGCACTGGATGCATAGCTTGCTGGCACTGCTATTGTTAGCCGTTTGGGCCGGTGCCGAAATGTGGGAATATAACGCCACCTTACACCCCGCGCTGGCGGCCTTGTTGGCACTTTATGTTTTTTGTTGGCGCAGTCAGCCAGGCTGGCTGTTGTTACTCAGCGCATACACCAGCCTGCTGATGCTGCTATCCGGCCTGTACAATGCCAGCGGGGTGTTTCCCGAGATGGTGGTGCTGGCCACCAGCAGCCTGCTGATTTGCCTGGGGTATGCCAAAGGCACATCGGCCAGCCAATATCAATTGCGGCTGGGTTTGCTGTATCCGGCTTACACTGTGGTGTTGTTGTGGCTGCTGGCCTTTGGCTTTGACGCCAAGCAATTGGGCTGGAGCACTGAAGAAACTCCGGCGCATTGGCTTGGCCTGCTTGCATGTGCCGCCGTTGTATCGGCCTTTGCCACCTTACTTATGCTGCCTGATCAGTGCAAGAACAGCAGATTGGAAAGAAGCGCGCATCTGGTTTTGCTAGCCATAAGCAATGCCCTGGTACTGAGCCTGGCGTACATTCCCAGGTGGCTATCCGGTCAAGTACTGGACATGCTGTTTATTCTGATACTTGTCGCCCACTGTATGTTGTTTATTCGCCAAGGCAATCGCCAGCAACGCGGCCTGATGGTGGGATGCTTTGCCCTGCTCCTGGCTATTGTGGTCTTTGTCCGTTTTATGGACCTGTTTGACAACCTGCTGCTGCGTTCGCTGGCCTTTGTTTTAGTGGGTCTGGGGCTGTTTTTAGTCGGTTGGTACTATCAAAGAAACAAGGATGTAAAGGCATGAACAAAGCACAGATTTGGCTGCCGGTGGTACTGGTCGCACAGTTGTTGATACTGGCTACCATTGTCAGTAAACATGAAAATATCATGGCCAATGGTGAAGTGGTTTACCTAAGAACCATGCCGGTGGATCCCCGTGATATCTTTCGCGGCGACTACGTGGTGCTGGATTATGAGCTAGTACATAGGGCAAAAGGACTGATGCAGGAAAACAACCTGCGCGCCGACAACGTCTATCTCAATCTTCGTACCAATCAGCGTGATGTGGCCAACCTGGTATCGGTTGACAGCACAGCGCCGACACTCGGTTTATTTGTGCGCGGTTTTGCTTCCGCTTTTGACCACAGTTACCTGCCTAAGCTGCAACTGGGTATTGAAAAATACTTTGTCGAACAAGGCGCGGGTAAGGAGCTGGAAGCCATTCGCGGCGAAGCCCAATCCTGGCAAACGCCACTGGAAATGCGGGTAGCCCTGGGCAGTGACGGCACGCCGGTTATTACCGGCCATCGCTTTAGTCCGATTCGCACCCGAACACGCTTTGCTGAGCAGGAAGATGCGCTGGCACAGCCGGACGCGCCCCCTCAACATCTTGAATTTAGTATAGAGAACAGCCGCCTAGCCCCACTGACATTGTTTGATGACCAGGCGCACTGCGGCTTTGCCTTGGTGCACGCTGAAACATTAAGACCCGTAGCGTTGAACCGGAACTGTAGCAAGGCGGTACTGAAAAGAATCGAGTTATTTCCCGGCGACCGCTATCAGGTTGAGATCGATCTGTCGCAACTTCAATGGCAGGCAAAAGGTCAGAGCGATCCCTTGTCATTGGCGGAAGTAGACCGCGCCTGGAATGGCTTTCGACTGGTCTATCAGGGCCAGGTGGATACCCCAACAGCGGATGCGGAACAGATCCTCTCGGCGCGATTTTTCAGACGGGGCGGCGTAGATTAACGCCGCCTTATTCACTTAATCTTGCTTGGCAGCGGCTTCACTGGCCTTGTGTTTAACGATCACAGACCAAGCCTCGAGCATCACCAACACGCTGACAACCAAAACAATCAAGTCCAACCCTACCAGCAGCCAATTGCCCTGCTGGTAGTACTCACCAAGCTTGATCACACCGGCAAAGAACGCCATCACTAACACAAAGCTCATGGGGATCAGAGTATAAATGGCGGGGCGACCGGCTTTTATCAGCATCACCGAAATCACCAGCAAGGTCAGACTGGCCAGGATCTGGTTGGTGGAGCCAAACAATGGCCAGATAATCATGCCGCCACTGCCGGAGGAACCTCCAGCACCAAAGGCCAACAACAAACAGCAACCTACCGCCAACAAAGTAGCAATAATGCCGTTTCTCAGCGCACTGACCTGATAGATCTCACCCCATTCTTGAATAATGTAACGCTGCAAGCGCACACCGGAGTCCATAGTAGTGCCGGCAAACAGCACCACCATTACCGCCAACAAGGTGGAAGAAATTTCCACCGACAGTCCCCAGCCGCTTTGAATAAGATTGGCGCCACCGGTAATAAAGGCATTAACACTCCCCGCCCCTAAGTGGCTGTATACCTCATGCCATTCCTCTGGCGAAGCGGCCAGCATGACGCCGCTTACCGCCACCAGCGTAATCAAGGCCAGGCATCCTTCACCCACGGCGCCCAGATAACCTACAAAGCGGCCATCGGTTTCTTTATCCAGCTGTTTTGAGCTGGTACCGGAAGAGACAATACCGTGAAAGCCCGATACCGCACCACAGGCTATAGTGACAAAGAGCAGCGGTATAATACTGGGCGTATCTACCGCGGTCTGGGTATTAAAGGCCGGTGCGGTAATATCCGGCATAGACACAAATACCGCCCCATATAACAACACCAAGCCCACCAACAGTTGCATACCGTTGATAAAATCCCGTGGTTGCAACAGCATCCACACAGGCAACAACGACGCGATAGCCGCGTAAATAAACAGAATAATGATCCAGTTGGCCTTATCGGTCAGACCAAACATCTCGGTAGGCAGCGCTAATGGCATATCACTGCCCACGGCGATGCTGTAGTACAGCACCCCAACGCCCACCAAACAGAGCGGGATCAACGGCACCTTGCGTTTCAGCAACTGACCAATAATCAGGGCCACCACTATTGCGGCCCAGGCAGGAAACACCGCCTGCGGCTGTGACACAAAGGAATTGGCAATCACCACACCAAAGACCGCGTTGACCATCAGCAGCACCAAAAACACCACCACCATAAAGAGCGAGCGGGTACGCTTGCCAATCACAGATTCGGATAGCGCGCCCATGGATTTGCCCTTATTGCGGGCGCTGGCCCACAGTGCCCCCATATCATGCACCCCGGCAAAAAAGATGGTGCCCAACACCACCCACAACACCGCCGGCACCCAGCCCCAATAAACCGCAATGGCCGGACCAACAATAGGTGCGGCTCCCGCCACTGAGGTAAAATGGTGCCCCCAGAGCACCACTTTATTGGTGGGCACATAGTCCACACCATCTTCCAGCTCATGGGCAGGGGTGATAAATCGGTCGTCCATGCCAAAGATTTTTTCAGCAATAAACTTTGAATAAAACAACCAGCCGAGCAACATGCCGACCAAGCCGAGTAACACGATAGTGACGGATTGCATAGCAAGATTCCTGTGAAAGCCTGTGTTAACCATATCAGGTTAGGCTGAAATGTCTCTGCTGCTTTGGTCATACCTGCTGTTGAGCAACCCGTCGATTTGATGGGTTTTCGGGGTGATGACGCCCTAGGGATTTGCTAACATAAGCCCATTCTTTTCCAAGTGACCATCCCATGAAATTTATCTCTTTTAATATCAATGGACTACGCGCAAGACTTCATCAACTTCAGGCACTCATCGACAAGCATCAACCCGATGTCATCGGCCTGCAGGAAACCAAAGTACATGACGACATGTTTCCACGCGCAGATGTAGAAGCCATGGGCTATCAGGTAAGCTTTTTCGGGCAGAAAGGTCACTATGGTGTGGCGCTGTTAAGTAAGCAACAACCGCTGGACGTGCAATACGGGTTTCCCGGTGATGAACCCGATGCACAACGCCGTATGATCATGGCCACCTACCAAATGGAAGACGGCAGCCAGGTTCGGGTGTTAAACGGTTATTTCCCCCAGGGAGAGAGCCAGGATCATGAAACCAAGTACCCTGCCAAGCGTAAGTTCTATGCGGACTTACAAGACTACCTGACCGGTCATCACAACCCGGAAGAAAAGTTAATTGTCATGGGCGATGTGAATATCTCCCATCAGGATCAGGATATTGGCATAGGTGAACCCAATCGCCTGCGTTGGCTGAAGACCGGCAAATGCAGCTTCCTGCCAGAAGAGCGCGAGTGGCTGAATCATTTATTGGGCTGGGGACTGACCGACAGTTTCCGTAGCTTGCACCCGGAAGTTGCCGACCAATACAGCTGGTTTGACTACCGCTCCAAAGGCTTTGATGACAATCGCGGTCTGCGTATTGACCTGATTCTGGCAACCCCCAGCTTGCATGCGCAATTGGTTGAAGCCGGTATTGATTACGAACTTCGCGGTATTGAAAAGCCGTCTGACCATGCGCCCATCTGGGCCGTTTACCGGTAAGCGCCGGTGTTAGACAATCTAACCTTATTGCAGAGTCTGGCCTGGGTGGGTTACCTGGGCCTGATGCTAAGCCTGTTTAAAAGCGCACCACCACGGCAGTTATTACACGACAAACACAGCCAACATCTGATTTTTGGTTCGGCGGCCTGTTTGTTTGTGCTGTGGCTGTTCAGGGCGGGAATTTATGACGGCCTGAGTGTGCACTTTTTATGGCTGTCTGCGCTTCCACTGGTTCTGGGCCTTAGAAGAGCATTGCTCAGTAGCTTTCTAGCGCTGGCCGGTATCACGCTAGTAGGCAAGGAAAGTTGGAGTATGTTTGGTGTTAACGGCCTGCTTGGGGTCAGTGTACCGCTGGCCGTGGCCTACCTTATTTATAACCTGTCGTTTCATAAGCTGCCGCGACATGTGTTTATCTATATTTTCCTGTGTGCCTTTATACCTGGGGCGCTGCTTATCACCCTGAAGATGTTTCTGATGGGTGGGTATTTCTTCCTCGACGGCATTCACCAATGGGATGTGGTAGTAGATAACTACCTATTGCTAATCCCGCTTATGCTATTCCCGGAAGCCATGCTTAATGGTATGACTATTACCTTGCTTATCATTTATTGCCCGACTTGGGTCTACACCTTTTACGATAAATATTACATCAAGGATAAATGACATGTTGAAATGCCCGCTATTGCTGTGTTCCAGCTTGCTTGCACTCAGTGCCTGCCAACCATCAACCACACAGCAATCGCGGCAACAAAGCTCCCCTCCCAACCAAGAAGCGCAGAGCTTTTATAAACAAAGCGTTGATGTTTTTCCGTACCAACCAGTCGATCTAACAGCGCCTTATATAGACTGCCCACTGACAGTACAAGAGCCATCAGAACAATATCAAACTGCTGCACAAAGCGACTATTCGACACCTGGCTGGGAGCAACGTGTCGCTGCCGACTGGCAGTTCTTTGGCAACAACAATGACAAAGGCCGCTTATTGGTTATTGACCAAAGACTGACAGACGATGGCATGACCTATCGCTATCTGGCCAACGGTAACAGCCAAAACGAACGCTACGAACCCTGGAGTTCATCCAAAGTGATGGCGATCACCGGTGCCATAAGCCAAGCCCGTCAGGCTGGCGTTGGCGCCAACAGTTTGGCCGGCGAAGTGCCCATCGCTGATCTGATCACCAGCATTCACACCTATTTTCCCTTTGGCATGGCCGATGGAAACTCCAATGCTATCGCCTCTTACTTTATCAATGTTAGTGGCCGCGATTATCTGACCGGCTTGTTTCATGATGATTGGCTTAAACTCAGTAACCCGGATATTTACCTGCGGGGCGCTTACGGCAGCGTGCTATTTGATCCCGACAGCGATAACTGGCAGGACAGAGCCACCAAACAGCAGGCAAGTATGCCGCGTCTGACCGACAACCAGCAGGACCCAGGCTATCTGGATTATCGCTGCGATACCTGCGGCCTGACGGGTAATAAACCCATGACCACGCTGGCCCAAGCTGAATGGCTAAAGCGCCTTGCCAATCATATGGCCGAGCCTTCCACCCGTCACCCAGACTTGCAGGAAGAAGATATCCGCACGCTGTTTTACGGTACAGGGCATTCTGATGTTACCCACCAGTATGGCGGCATGTTAATGGGCATTTCTAACCTGGTGGCCGACGCCATCGCCAAACAAATAGACGCTCCTGGAGATAACCGAACCAAGCTAAACCAGATAAGTAGCGGCAAATGGCGTATTTTTCAGAAGCTAGGCTCAGGCCCAAGCGAAACACGCAAACGCGCCGAAATGGTGATGCTGGCCCATGTTTGCCTGCCTGAATATCAGGGAGGACGCGCATTTACCCTGGCCGCACAGGCCAGTGTCGACGGTTATGAGGAATGGCAGGTGAGCGAGGCGGCCATAAAACTGCAGGCGTTGCTGGATAACGGCATGGCCCGCTTGCTAAGCCCCCCATAAAAGCCGGTATTAGGTAAGCTGTGCATCAGTTTATCTATCGCCCAAATACATAGCCGGCAACATCATCTGGCAAGAAGCAGGATGGTCAAGTAAAAGCTTATGCCTTGGGTATAAGGTGAGCCGGTTAGGTATACATAAGGTACTGCGAAGCGGTTAGACTATTTGCGCACTTGCTTTAGAATGGGGCCGCATTATGCCGCTGCGAACCGCAAAGCCATAAGGAGAGCCTGGTGCAGAATCTGCAGTTACTGGCCAAACGCGCCATCCCTGCCCTGATACTGTTGTATATTAGCACCCTGGTGGCACAGAGTGCCCATCCCCTGCTGATCAAATGGTCCAGTCAACTCAGTTACCTGCCGCTGATTGCCCTGGCCATTGCAGGCTTAATCGCCCTGCAGTTTTCCCGCAGTCGCATGGCCTTATTCAGCTTGATGCTGATGCTGCCTTATATGGCGCAGCTCTGGCCTGATATAAGTTGGCTTAAGCACGACTCGCCCCCTTTACCTTTATTGCTAATGGCCAGCATGGTCTGGCTGATATGGGACAAAGACCGTGGCTTTGCCTTACCTAATGCCCTGCTTAGCATTACCCAGGTGGTCATTGCTGCAAGCGCTGTCTATCTTATCTTTCAGCAACTAAATGCCCAGCCTTTGGACTGGCTAACCAGCTTAGTATCCTGGCTGCCACAGCGCTATCTGTCGGCCTACAGCCCGCTGGAAGCAGCCTTGTATGTTACCTTGCTGATTATCGCGCTGATACGGGTTGGCCTCAGGCCGACCAATAACCACTGCGCCCTGTTTGTCAGCCTGTTGCTTCTGCCTATGCTGCAATACCCTGGCAAACAACAACTCCTGATCAGCCAGTTGGCGCTTTTAACCATGGCGGTGTTATTTCTGTTTAGCGTGATCATGGACAGCCATAACATGGCCTTTCGTGACGAGTTGACCGGTATTCCGTCACGTCGCGCCCTGATGCAATATGTGCAAACCCTGGGTAAAAAATACGTGGTGGTGATGGCCGATATTGACCACTTTAAGTCATTCAACGATACCTACGGTCATGATGTGGGCGATCAGGTACTGCGCCTGGTGGCCAGCCGTATGACCAAGGTTACCGGAGGTGGCAAGGCATTTCGTTACGGCGGTGAGGAATTTACTATTATCTTCCCACGTAAAGAGCCGGCAGAAATCAAAGCACATTTAGAAGCCCTGCGCGAAGATATTGCCAATTACAAAATGGTGATACGGGGCCCGGACAGGCCGGCGAAAAAAACCAAACAAACCGCCCAATCACGCACTAAGGCTAAAACTAAGGACAGCACCGCCAAACAAAGCGTGCAGGTGACCTGTAGCTTTGGTGTGGCACCGCGTAGTCAGACCAGCAGTGAGTTTATGGCAGTAATGAAACAGGCCGACCAGGCGTTATATGATGCCAAAAAAGCCGGCCGGAACTGTGTGAAAAGCCGCGCCTGAATCAGGGCGCGGTCTCTGTGGGTGTCATTGAAGCAGAGAGATAACGGGACAAAAACTCGGCCTGTAAACCTATACTCCCGGCCCAGTAAGGCCAGTTATGGCCGCCTGGCTGCTCTATGTAAGTGTGGGCTATCCCCTTATCCAACAAGGCTTGATGCAAGCGCCGGTTGGCGGCCAGGAAAAAGTCCTCAACGCCGCAATCAATAATCAGTGCCAGGTTATGCTGTTTAAAGCCGTCGACTCGATTCACAATAGCGTTTTGCATCCAAACGCCTTGCTGCTCAAGCGGGTTGCCCAACACCTCATTCAGCCCCCATTTGCCCTCAAAGCCCCGAGGGTCAACGCCACCGCTGGTACTGCCGGCGGCAATAAACTCTGTGGGGTAGCTCAATGCAATATGCAAGGCACCAAAGCCGCCCATACTCAATCCTGTGATAGCCCGGCCACTGCGCTGGGCCACTGTGCGAAAATGACTATCCAGATAAGCCGGAATTTCTTCGCCAATATAACGGGTGTAGAGGCTATTGGTTTTAAACTGGCTGTCTACATACCAGCTATTAATATTGCCATCCGGCATCAAAATCAACATCTGATACCTGTCCGCCAGTGCTTCAACCTCTGTGCGCTCAGCCCAGTTCTGATAATTGCCACCATGACCATGCAGCAAATACAACACCGGATAACGCCGCTCGGATTGCTGGTAGCCATCCGGCAAAACTAAGGTGGCCTTTTGGCTGATACCCATACTGGGGCTTTCTATGTCCAGTATCTGAACCTCATAGGCCGACGCCGTAAAACCGGCAAACATCAGCCATGCCGTGATTATCCTTCTCATAGGGAATTCCTGTTAACACATTGTTTTGGGATAAGAATGCCTACCTAGTCAGTAGGCTCTCATCAGATTACTGCAGGTTTCTTGGCGCCATTTTTCTGACCGCAAGAAATAAAGCCGGCCCAGCTTAGCCAGCGAACCGGACAATGCCAAGTACTATTGGCCGATGGAGCGCCCTGCACCGCGGGTTAAATAAGCCAGTAAGGCTTGTCTGGATTTATCATGGTAGTAATAGGCCCGCTGCGTATCCTTGGGATCCCAGGATACGTTTTCCAGTACAATCAGACTGATATTAAAATCGGGATAATAAGCCAGGGTAGAAATAAAACCCGGCACATAACCACTTTGGCTGTATTCACGCACCGGCTGGTCACTGATTTGCACGCCAAACCCATGTCCTAATGTTCCCCAGCGATGCGGTTGCAACGATGATGAAGTGATCATCTGCCGATACGATTGCTTAGATAACAGCTTGCCCCGGTGCAAACAAAGATTCCAGCTCAGCAAATCCATGGCACTGGCCTGCACGCCGGAGCTGGCAATAAAATCATCCGGTATGCCAGTCAAGACAGGTACCAGCTCCCCAGGCTGAAGTTCCATAAAACCTTTGGCCGATTGTGCGGTGGGCTTATCCAGGGCATAGGTGGTGCTGGTTTGCATCCGGCAGCGTTGCAGCACCTCGTCGACCAGCTCTTGATAGGATTTTCCGGTGACGGATTCAAGAATATCGCCTGCCAAGTTATAACCAAGATTCTCATAGGCAAAGACCTCACCTTCCAGCCCTTGGTACCAATCACTGACAAACACGCCATCACTGTGACTGAGTAACTGCCGAATTGGCATTTTTGCCTGCCAGTGAGTTTGATATTCGGGTAACCACTCTTCCACCTCATGACTGAGTGACAAATGCCCGGCATCCACTTCCTGCATAATTAACGCCGCAGTGATCTGTCTGGCAATGGCCCCCACGGTAAAACGTTGGGTTTTATCTATGGGTTCGAACGCGCTATTTTCTGGCCAGTTAGCATGATGGCTAACTAGCAGTTTGTCGCCTTTGGCAACCAAGAGTACGCCACTGAAAGGTCGTGGCGCCGACTCCTCGGTCTCAAACAGTCGATGAATAGACTCCAGTGCCCAGCTAGTAGACGCACAGCCCAACAGCACTGTAGCCAACAGGTGCCCCTTGCATCCTTTCATCCCTCGCTCCTACTTAATCTCTGTAATCTTCCAAGTCATCTCAGTGACATTAAGCGTCGTAACTCAGCACATACTTAAGAAAAAGATCTCAGCAACTGGCAGCAATAAGCTAGGAGAGAGAAAGGTCAGTGTGATGCACACCCGATGTATCAGACACTAGAGTAGACGTTTGGCGTAACTCTCCACATGCATATCCTGCACTTCTGCCGTAATGGAAAGAGGGCTGATACTGAGGTCACTGAGCTTAGCCAGCACGGCGTCGGTCAGCTGTTTTTTTTGCGCATCGGTACGCCCGGCAAGAATACGCAAATTGATATGCACAAAATCCGCCACCTGATCACCCACCATATAATAGTCACAGGCGATGGCACGGCTCTTAATGGCTGAAGGCGTGAACAAACCAGACTCAACCGCTCCCTGATAAACAGCCTGCAGCAGGGTTTCAGGCATGATACGGCTTTCCAACGCCTTGGAATATTCAACAATACAATGTGGCACGCTACGTCTCTGGTCAACAAATTGGAGCCACAACATAAATGCAATGACAGCGTTTAGCAACTGACATAAGCTGTACGGCCGCGGAACAAAAATCAAACAATTGGAAATGCTATGCCGCAATTGGAAAAACTTCGCCATGCTCTTGGACAGCATATACAGCTGGATGATTCAGCCTGGCATGCCGCCGCCGATATGTTCAAAATCAAACCCTGGCAGGCCGGTGAGCATATTTTCCGAGCCGGCGAAGTGCCCAAACGCCTGTATTTTATACTGGAAGGCTTTGGCCGTTACTACTACCTGACACCTCAGGGCAAAGAATGTAATAAGTCTCTGACCCGTCCTGGCAGCCTGTTTGCCAGCATGCATAGTCTGATTGCTAATCAGCCCAGTCCATTTGCTACCCAGGCGCTGACCGACAACTGCACGGCCTGTATCAGCTACCGACAACTGACCCACCTGGCCGATCACTACAGCGCCTGGAATCTGCTCACCCGTATGTTGCTGGAAGGACTGGCGATTAAAAAAGAACGTCGCGAAGCCAGCTTTCTTATGCAGGATGCCCAGCAGCGTTATCAAGGATTTTTACGTGAATACGGCAGCGATGCCCAGCATTTCCCGCTTTACCAGGTCGCTCGGTACTTAGGTATTACCGATGTGGCACTGTCTCGTATTCGCGCCCGCATGGGCTTAACCGAGGTTAAGGAAAGCGCCTGAGGCCAGCTCACCTTACCTCGGTAAAATCAACCGCTCAGTATTAACTGTTGCCCGTGCCGATATAGCACTTTGTCACCCACCTCCGTTGATGCAGATAACTAAGCCACAGTAGCGCCAATAAAAGCCACGACAAGGTACCACCACCCGATGAGTCTGAGGAGGTGGCAGGCGGCGGTGTACTGGCTTTAGCGACTGAGATCTGCACCTCGCTTTGTGCGGTGTTGCCATTGCTATCACTTACCTGGTAGGTAAATTTATCCGTTCCACTAAATCCAGTATTGGGCGTGTAGCTATAACTGCCGTTTGCATTCAGGGTCAAAGCGCCGTTGCTGGTTGTTTGCAGCACCGCATAGATCAAGGTGTCCCCGTCAATATCCTGATTGGCTAATTGCCCTTTATGGGTAGTTCCTGCTTTTGCACTAACGCTTTGTGCTTGTGGTCTGGGTGGATCATCAACGGCTTGTACAACAAAGGTGAGCGTTTCTGTCTTACTGGCACCAAGTTTATCAGTAAGCACCAGTGTTGCCTGGGTTTCACCGTAAAAATCGGCGCTGGGTGTAAACTGTATTCTGTGTTCGCCAAGAAGCTCCAGGAGCCCTTGCAGACCAGACACATCTCCCAATAGTAGTGTTACCTCTGAACCATCGTCATTACTGACATCCAGTGTAAATGTTTTAGCAGTATCTTCGTCGAGCGTAAATTGGGTAATTCCAAGACTGGGCGCCAGATTCTCAGCCTTGACCTCAATTGACACCCTTCCCTGGCTCTTTGCACCTTTGTCATCAAGAGCTTCAACATCAAAGTAATCTGCGCCAACAAAGTCATTGTTTGGCGTGTACTCAAACGCGCCTTCCGAACTTATCGTTACCTGACCATATTGAGGGGCTTTAAACAAACTAAAACTCACTGTGTCTTGCTCTGCATCGGATGCCATAAGCTGTCCTGTCAGCGTCGAGTTCTTCACTGTCACTCCTGTCATCGATGACATCACAGGCGCGTCATTGACCGGCAAAACGTCAACAGTTAACTGGTACTCATGGAAATTACCATGCTCATCAGACAGCTTAATAGACATGATATCCGTGCCAAAAAAGTCCACATTAGGTGTATAGCTGAGTGATTTTTGCTCTGGTAAGAACTCCAAGCTTCCTGAATTAGGTTCAACAAGAACCTCAACATCAATACTATCCCCTTCCCTGTCAGCTCTTTCTAAATCCCAATTAAATTGGTTATCTTCTTCTACAGATATTTGGAAATCATTCAATTCAGGGGAAAAATTTAGCTCCCAAGCAGATACAAATTTATTATTTCCCAGTAAAACTTTATTTTCACTTCCAGATATTTTGTCGTAATAATACAGATTAATATCATCGACGACTTGCTTATGACTCCAGTCGAGATCACCATTATCTTTAACTTTATAGACATCCAAATATGCTATACAATCTTTCTTAATATTAAATAAAAAAAGATACTCACCCAACATAAAAGGCTGGTGACTCACCCCACCATCAAACCTTGCCACCTCATCGTATCCAAAAACCTCATTTATTCTATATATAGATAAATTAGAATTATGACACCCATCTTCTTGCTCTTCCTTTTCTCTTTCAGAAATAAAGTATCGCCCTTTAGAAAGCCATGCATTTCCAGCTTCACGATTAGGGTTAGTCAGCTTAACATTAAAAGAATCACCAACTTTCACAAGAGAACTTTTCAAATCATCAAGCTTATAAAGGAAAAAGGACTCCCCCCCAGGATTATCAGCAGCGAAATAAACATCTCCATCAAACATAAACTCCACATGTCTAAATCTAGAGAACTCCCCCTTAGTAGAATCGTCCACTTCTATAACAACAGGAGGTTCATAAAGAGAGTCATCCGACTCGATATTTAATCCAAATAATTTATAGCCAGCGTCACTTGAATTATAACAATAAACATAAAATCTCTCATTGTGCACAAAAAATCTAGGAGTGTATGCCCACCCAAATTGATAACAAGATGGGATTCCAGAAATCAATTTTTTAAGTGAATAGTCTTTATTTATAGAATAATAGCTTAGATTATGAAATCCGAGCGAAATAAGTCGATCATTATAAATTTTCACATTAGGGTTGTTTTGATCTAAAAGTGTAGTATCAAAATATTTAACAGCTCCCCCTTTTTTAAACATATCAACTACGTGGATCGTGTTGTTTTTTAGCACATACTGCCTATCTCCAACAAAGGCGGCATTTATTATACTACCGCTTTGGTTAAAGAAACGTTTAACACTACCAATTTCAAGCCCATTCATGGTGACTTCGAATATACCAAAATCTTCAGATGCAGATAGTAGCTTCCCGCCCTTAAATTCTACCCGCATGGGAGAACTGAAAGGTGCATCAATGCCCGAAATATTATTAGTAGACACCCATTCAATTCTATCTAAACTATCTATACTAAAAACACTGACATAGTCCTTTACCAAGTAAAAAAACTGGTCGCCAACCGCCAAGTTACCTTCATGCAGTGCATGATCTCTTAATCGGTCCAAAACTATCAGCTCTTCATTCTCCACTTTTACTAAAACCAACTCACCGTCATTCCTGCTAAATAAAACAAGAGTATTTTCAGTCAAATATCTAACCTGGTTGAAATTTCCGTCAAAGTAAACACCATAATTAAGTCGATCATAAAAATCATCTTCATTCATATCATAAGGAATAAATATTTCTCTTAAAAGGTAACTTGACAATTTGGAACTATATTCAAGCTTAGAATAATGGATGCCGTTTTCACCCTCTATGGTAGAACAACCATCTAAGCTTGCATTATCTACTTCATATTTTTTAGAGATTGAGACACTAAACTCTTCATTTAGATACTTAATAGAATATACCTGAAACGTCTCGTCTTTAATTCCCATTAAATAGAACCCGTCATCTCTTACCGTGAAGCATGCTTCTGATACAAGACCTGTATAAAATTCGTATATCTGCGCTAAACCACCTTCGTCTGAGATAGAGTATATTTGCAACATTTGAAAACTAGAGACAAGCAACATATTATTAAATGCCTCTATATTCATTGCTCCGCGCTGGATATTCTTTTTCCCAATAAGCGAAGAATCAACATCAAGAGTTCTATCAAATATATCAATCTGAGTTGATGCAGCAGCAAACACAAAGTCACCAATACTCACAGCCTTGCTATAGGTGCTAGATCCCCATTGACTCTTCTCAATCAAAGACAAGGGTTGTGTAAAAGCTGCAAATGACGATAAATAGATAAGCAGGCCCAGCGCCAGGCCTGAAAAAGATAGGCGTGTTAACATCCCTGTACTCCCTTGGAAGGTGTAGATTTATTTTTATACAGAGAGGTTATATAACTTCCCGCCCTTAATGTGAACAGGAAGTTATAAATATAAAAAGGAATAGCCATAAGCTCCGCACAACGTGCAGGGCATTCGTCAAGCGCAACTAGCGCTGCTTCATCGCCGCCACGGCCAGGCCAGAGCCTATAAAGGTCACCCCTGCCCCGATATTCAGGCCATTTACCACTTTTGGGCGAGCCTGTAACCAATGACTAAGCCGGGCCGCAAAGATGCCCATTAAGGCGAAACCAAATGCCGTCAGCAAAGCAAACCAGGCACCATAAACCAGCATTTGCGTTGTTACCGAGCCCAATTCGGGGTTTACAAACTGCGGTACAAAGGCCAGTACAAACATACCGGGTTTAGGATTCAGCGCGGCGGATAAAAATCCGGTACTGAAGATGGTGGTCAGTGACTGCTTTTTTACCGGCTCTAAGGTAAACAGGCTGCGTGAGCGAAGCACCTTGATGCCAAGCCAAATCAGATAAGCCGCCCCTATAATCTTCACCGCGTAAAACGCCAGCGCCGAGGTTTTAATCAGCAGGGTCAAACCAAAGGTGGCAGCCAATACATGAAAAAGGATCCCGGTGCCAGATGACAAACCGGAAAAAATAGCCGCTAATTTTCCCTGGCTTAGGCCACGGCCAATAGCCAGCAGATTATCTGGGCCAGGGGAAAGTACCAGTAAAATACAAGCCAGGCTGTAGGTCAGCCATACATCCATGGGAAACATGATTACGCTCCTTGTAAGGTGATTAACTAAGCTACATGGTAATTGCCACGCTTTGTCACCACCAGCGATAGATGATCTATTATCGCAATGCTCGCTCACACTGGCGTACCAGGCATAAAAAAGGCGCCATGGGCGCCTTCTGTTATAACTTAGCCTTAAAGCATCAACTTAGCGCTCAAGTTTCACTTTTTTAGTGGTGCTGACTTGCGCGTGGATACGGCGGTTAGCTTTGTGCGCCGCGTCGTTGTCTGCACTATCCAGAGGACGGCTTTCACCATAGCCAACGGTCTGAATACGATCAGCCTCGATACCATATTGCTCAACCAGCAAACGTTTCACCGCCTTGGCTCGACGCTCAGAAAGCGTCTGGTTATAGGCTTCAGTCCCCACCAAAGAAGTATGGCCTTCAATGGTCACGCGGGTATCAGTGTACTGTTGCATAAAGTCGGCAAAGTTCTTCACCTGCTGCGACTGGGGGTTGGCAATCTTGTAGCTGTCGTGAGCAAACAGCATATCCAGCGCGCTGAATACGGTTTTTTCATCAAACAAGGTACAACCAAAGGCATCAACACGGTCGGTGCTGGGTGTATTGGCACAGCGATCCTGACTGTCGCCCACACCATCGCCATCGCTATCCACCTCAGCCACCGCCTGAGCAGCAGGATTCGCGCCGCTGTTGCTGCCGCTGCTATTGCCACCGAAGGTGTAAGCCAGACCCAGCTTTACCCCAAAATCAGTAAAATTCTGGCCAAAATCATAATAAGCAGCCGCTTCGGTAACCAGTTTCCAGTCCTGGCTTAAATCCCAGTGACGGCCCAGACCGAAGTTCACCAAACGGTAATTTTCACCCAGGTTCTGGTGTTTAAAACCGGCAAACAGGTAGGTTTGCTTTTTATCAAAATAATGCAGCGCATCAATACCAAAACGCTCACCATCGCGATCATTCAAACCAGATTCTGAGTCAAAGTTCAGGCGAGACCATTCTAAACGGGCTCCCCACTCAGGGGTAAAACGAAAACCCAGCTCAGCCCCCAGGCCAGATGCATCTTCAAAGCTATCCAATGAATTAGGTTTGTCGTTATCAACCTTATAGTATTCGCCGAAACCGGCAACCCAAGCACCGTATTGCGGGGCTTCCTGAGCAAGTAAACTGGAAGCAGGTAGCAGACTGAGCAAGGCAGCCTTAGCAATAGCGTTCAACTTCATGATGATCCCTTAGCAGCGTGTAAATGTGTTGAAATAGCAATTCATCATGCCAGTTTTCGCCTTTGTTATTGTTGTTTTGGTGAAAAAACCGACATACCGAAAAATTCGGCGCAGAATTATATCAAAGCTTTCAGTGTTAAGGGAAATAATTACAAATCAATAAGTTGTATTTAACGCCTGTCACGGTAGATAGCCGATTTAACAAGGTGAAAAGGCGACAAATTGAGCGACAGAGTAAAAATAGAACAACGGTTTCAGGCTTTTCCAATCAAATGAACTTGGCTACCATAGCGCGCCTTCAGCCTGAGACAATAAGATGCAACTACTTCACGCCACTTTGTATGACCAACCTTTAAGTCTGGACATTCACAACAATCAGCAATGTCTGCACTATGGGGGGGAAGTAGTGAGCACACAGGCCCACAACGAACAAACCTGCCATCATTTTGTGACCGCAACCGGGGTGAGCGTGACACTCGAGCTGACTATGCTGCCGGGGACGCAAAAAATGCGCTATCAGCTCAGTCTGGATAGCGAGCAGGTGCAAAGCGAAGAATTCCTATTACCCAGTGAACCTGCCAGCAAAGGGACCATTGGTCTGCTGGCGCTGGGATTTAAACTATTTAAAAGCGCCAAAGTAGTGAAGGCAGCCTTGGCTGCTGCGTCTGTTGCGGGCTACAGCTGGCTATTCAGTGTTGAATTTGCGCTGGTATTAGTGGCCTGTCTGGTGGTCCACGAGTACGGGCATGTCAGGGCCATGCAATATTTCGGTATCAAAACCAAAGGCATTTATCTGATTCCTTTTGTGGGCGGGCTGGCGCTCTCTGACGATAAACTTACCACCCGTTGGCAGGATGTAGTGATTTCCATCATGGGGCCGGTGTTTGGTTTGCTGATGTCATTAGCTTGCCTGTTGCTTTATGCCCTGACCGGCCATGAACTCTTTGCCGGTGCAGCCGTGATAGGCTCGCTGTTAAATCTGTTTAACCTGCTACCCATCCTGCCCTTAGACGGTGGCCATGTGATCAAGAGCATCAGCTTTTCCATGCGTTCCTGGCTAGGCCTAAGTGTCTGTATTGCGGGTATGGCGCTGGGGCTGGGTATTGCCTGGGTTTTCGGGCTGGCCTTGCTGGTTTTCTTTATCTTCTTCGGTGCTATCGAGATCTTGCTCGAATGGCGTACCCGGCACCAGTCTGTTTTAGTGCCACTGGATAATTATGGCCGGATATTTTCCGCCGTCTGGTACATACTGACACTGGTAGGCCACGTTGGCGTAATCTATGCCTTTGCCGATGCAGAGCATCCTATATTACAGTTGCCTATGCAGATCCTGGCAAATTAGCGCCACTGAAAAGTCACCACCACAGCGCTCCAACTTTGAATTTGGTGCACCAACACCAAAAGGCAGTAAACATCCATGACATTTGAAGCATTAGGCCTGGCCCCTACTCTGCAAACCAGACTGACAGAGCTTGGCTACCACACCCCCACCGAGATTCAGACACTGGCCATCCCTGTTGTACTGGCTGGCCAGGATCTGCTGGCGTCAGCCCAGACAGGCACAGGCAAAACGGCAAGCTATGCGCTACCGGTTATTCAGCGTTTGCTATCAAGCCCTGCGGTGCGTGCTAATCAGGCTAAAGCCCTTATTCTGGTGCCGACCCGTGAGTTAGCCGTTCAGGTAGCGGACAGTCTTAAATCTTATGCCACTCATAGTCGTCTGCGAGTGCAGGCGGTGTTTGGCGGGGTGAAGATAAACCCGCAAATGCAGGCACTGCGCTCGGGCTGCGATATTTTGGTGGCCACGCCAGGACGCTTGCTGGATCTGTTCCGTTCTAATGCCATTGGCTTTAAACAATTACAGATTCTGGTGCTGGATGAAGCCGATCGTATGCTGGATCTGGGCTTTTTACCTGAGGTAAAAAGTGTACTGCGCTTGCTGCCAGGTAAACGCCAGAGCTTAATGCTGTCAGCCACCTTCTCCGACGACATACGCCAACTGGCATCCAGTTTGTTAAGCGCGCCGCAGGAAGTATCTGTGCATCCCGCCAATAGCACGGCAACAGAGGTAGAACAGTGGCTTATCCCAGTAGATAAAGCGCGTAAAAATGCTTTGTTAATTGCACAAATTAGGCAGCATAACTGGCAGCAGGTGCTGGTTTTTTGTCGCACCAAGCAAGGAGCGGATCGCCTGGTTAAAAGCCTCACCGCTCAGCAAATCTCCGCTGCGGCCATTCACGGTGACAAAAGTCAGGGCGCCCGTCTTCGGGCATTAAACGATTTTCATCAGGGTAAGGTGCAGATTTTAGCCGCGACCGATTTAGCCGCGCGGGGGCTGGATATCAAACAATTGCCCGTGGTGGTCAATCTCGATCTGCCACATATCACCCAGGATTATGTTCACCGTATTGGCCGTACAGGCCGCGCCGGGGTAGCGGGCCAGGCAGTTTCCTTGGTTTGCGCTGAAGAGTTTGGCGAATTAAGCGCCATCGAGCGATTGATTGGTCAGTTGCTGCCGCGTCAAGCTGTTCCCGGCTTTGAGCCTAAACAGCCCTTACCTGAATCCAAACTGGACTTACGCCCCCTTAAACCGAAGAAACCCAAGAAGCCGAAAAAACCTAAAGTCCCCAAACAAGCGTAAAAAAATAGCAGTACCTTGTATCTTAGCCGGGCAATGAATTCGTATTCATTGCCCAAAATCTAGACAATTACCACACTCTGCTCGATATTGGCATGCAGTACAGCCGACGTAAACGCAGGGGCACAGGTGAAACTAAGATACGGCATCATCACTTCCATGGTCTGGCTACTCAGCCTCACAGGCCAAGCGCAAGAACTGGCAGCAGGACACTACCAAGAGCCCTATCGCCCCCAGTGGCACTTTTCTCCCCCATCAGGCTGGATGAATGATCCCAATGGTCTGGTGTATCACCAGGGAGAATACCACCTGTTTTACCAATTCTATCCCAACGATACCCGTTGGGGGCCTATGCATTGGGGACATGCCATCAGTCGCGACTTAGTGCACTGGGAACATCAACCTGTGGCCCTGACACCTGACGACAAAGGCTATATTTTTTCCGGCAGCATTGTGGCAGATACCCACAATACCAGCGGCTTGGGCAAGGACGGCGCTATCCCTTTGGTTGCGCTTTTTACCTATCATGATCCTAACGCCGCCGCGAAGAATACCCGCAATCATGAGTCACAAGGGCTGGCATTCAGTCTGGACAACGGCCGCAGCTGGCAAAAGTATGCCGACAACCCGGTCATACCCAACCCCGGCGACACCCAGGATTTTCGCGACCCCAAGGTATTCTGGCACGCCCCAAGTCAGCATTGGATAATGGGCTTGTCGGTAACCGACCACGTGCAGTTCTGGCGTTCCAAAAATCTGATTGATTGGCAATACCAAAGCAGTTTTGGCAAAGGATTGGGCGCCCACGGCGGAGTTTGGGAGTGTCCTGATTTACTGCCCTTCACCCTGCCGGGCTCCAACCAGACCCATTGGGCCCTGCTGCTTAATTTAAACCCCGGCGGTCCGCAAGGTGGTTCAGGGATCCAGTATTTTGTCGGCGATTTTGACGGTAAAACCTTCACCCTGGACCCGGAATTTGCCAACACCTTGCAGCATAAGGAGGCCGTCTGGCTTGACCATGGTGCAGATAACTATGCTGGCGTCACATGGTCGGGGGTGAAAGACGGACGCACTTTGTTTATTGGTTGGATGAGTAACTGGCTGTACGGACAAGAACTGCCCACTCACCCCTGGCGAAGCAGCATGACCATGCCAAGAACATTGGAAATGATACGCACAGCCGAAGGACTGAGACTAAAATCACAGCCGGTTGCGGAACTGGAAACCCTGCGCCAGCCCTTAGCCTTCACCGAGCGGACAGAGGCTGACCGCCTGACCTTGCAAAGTAACGCCGATATCATGCAATCCGAATGGTTATTTGAGTTCCGGCTAGCAGACCAGGCGCCAGCCCTAGCACTGACGTTCAGCAATGAATCGGGGGAAAAACTGCAACTGGGGATGGATGACGGACAGTTTTATATTGACCGCTCCCAAGCCGGGCGCTCGGATTTTTCTGACACCTTTGCCGCCAGGCACCTGGCACCACTCACGCTGTCAGATAAGTCGTTGTCGCTGAGATTATTTCTAGACCAAAGCGCCGTGGAGGTATTTGTTAACGATGGACAACTGAGTATGACCGAGCGCGTCTTCCCTACCCGTCCTTACACTGCCGTGCATATTTCAGGCAACGCCACGCTAATCCGCAAGCAAGGTTATAAGTTAACGAGCATTTGGCCACATAAATGAACTAAGCGCTTGGCACCCGGTCCTTGCTGGGCGTTTTTGCTCGCAGGCGGAGTAAACTCCGCCCATCACACCTGAATGACGCCATCCCAGGCGTCATATTTTGGCAATATAACTGTCATCCTACGGTCATTTCATCACGGTTAGATTTTGTTCTCTAAAAACAACAGCATGAGAACAGTAATGAACCTTAAACACAGCTTACTTACCTTAGCCTTATTGTCGGTATTGGCCGGCTGTTCACTGGATGGCGAGGATGGCAACCAAGGGCCGGCTGGTACACCAGGCCAGGACGGCGCGCCAGGGCAGGATGGCAACGCGGGTAAAGATTTACCCCGGGATCTGAATATTGAGGTTGTCGGTCGTTTCAATACCGGTATTTACGGCAAGTCCGCTGCTGAAATAGTACAGTTTCATGCGGCCTCCAAGGCCGCTTTTGCCATTAATGCCGCCGATAATCAGATTGAAGTGATATCCCTGGCAAGTCTGCCTACCGCGGCGGTTGGCAGCCCGGTTACCGACAACAGTCTATCCTCTACGGCTTTTACCTTCCCGGATAGCGTATCGGTAAAAAATACCACTGGCACTGCAGTCAGTCTGCCACTGGGCGAAGCTAACTCCATTGCCATTTACAACGACTTACTGGCCATTGCGGTGGCGGGCAAAGAGAAAACGGCCACCGGCGCTGTCTTGTTTTACAGCCTGGATGGCACCGGTCAGGGCAGCTTTATCAAAGCGGTCGCAGCCGGTGCGCTACCGGATATGCTTACTTTCACGCCGGATGGCAGCAAGGTACTGGTAGCCAATGAGGGCGAACCGGATACGAATTACAATCTTGATCCAGAAGGCTCCATCAGCGTTATCAGCTTGACTGAAGGCATACCCGCGGATTTGGCGGATGACATTAACCTCAGCACAGATATGATTTTCAGCTCAGACCTGTTAAGCGCTGCCGATTACGATACCGATGCCAAACGCCGCAGCTTACTAAAAGCCAGTGGCGTAAAGTTGGCAGCTCCCACTGGCACCACAGTGGCGCAGGACCTGGAGCCAGAATACATTGCCGTGGCGGCTGACAGCAAAACCGCCTATGTGTCGCTGCAAGAAGCCAATGCCATTGGCATCCTGAATCTGGATGAAATGACCATTGAGGTCAAAGCGCTGGGGCTGAAAGATTGGGGCCGGTTCGGTATAGACTTCAGCAACGAAGATGAAGTGGCGTCCTTCAGAACACTCCCCAATGTTTACGGTATGTTCCAACCGGACAGTATCGCCACTTATAGCTGGAACGGCGCCACCTTTATCCTGTCAGCCAACGAAGGCGACGCAAGGGACTGGGATGCCTATTCAGAAGACATCAGGGTGAAAGACATTGTAGACCCGGATGAATTCAACCTGACGCTATCCACCACGTTACAGGCGCTGTATGATGAAACAGGCGGAAAAGACGGCCTGGGACGCTTGAAAGTGACCTCGGCACTGCTGGATCCGGATAACGATGGCGTAGTGGAAAAGCTCCATGCTTATGGCGCCCGCTCTTTCTCAATCTGGGATCAAAACATCAACCAGGTGTTTGATTCCGGCGACGATTTCGGTCGCATCGGCGCCGCCGTGCTGGGCAACAACTTCAACAGTGCGCATACCGAAAGCAAAGGCGATAACCGCTCGGACGATAAAGGCGGCGAGCCAGAGGCCATTGATGTGGGTGAGATTGCTGGTCGCGTGTACGCCTTTATTGGCCAGGAGCGTTCCGGCGACTTGTTTGTTTACGATGTCACTAACCCTTTTCAGGCAGCCTTTGTTGCCCATTACAATAACCGCAACTTTAATGTCGACTTTGAACTGGATGACGACCTGGATAATCCCTGTGATGAAAACGAAGGGATGGACTGTAGCCAAGTTCCTGAGGCCGGCGATCTGGGGCCGGAAAGCATCAAGTTTATCAGTGCCGAACACAGCCCCAATGGCAATGCCCTGCTGCTGATCGGTAATGAAGTCAGTGGTTCGGTAACGGTTTACCAGATCACTGAAAAATAACCCCGCACAGACCAACAGCCAAACAAGCTGTTGGTCTTCCTACCTGCCGCTTTGATACACTTGGGTTTCGAATTTCATGGCTTGGGGTTTTCATTCGCTTGGACAACGAGGTTAAATTACAGGCACAGATGCGGTTGCAGCATTGTCACCAACTTGCCGAACAACAATTGCAAAGGCGTTTTCCCCTTCCTTCCCTTAGCTTCGATCAACGTGGACGCATTGCCGGCAGCGCTCGCTTGCAAGCCAATCATATTCGTTTAAATGCAGTACTCTTAGCGGACAATGCAGAGGAATTTATGCGAGAAGTGATCCCCCATGAATTCTGCCATTTGCTGGTGTGGCAGTTGTATGGGCGCGGCTCATTGTTCAAGCGGATTCAACCTCATGGAACGCAGTGGAAGGGACTGATGAAGTCTTTGTTTAACCTCAATGGCACGTCGACTCACCGTATGGATATCAGCAAGGTGGCAGGCCAGCAGTTTCCCTATCATTGTCAGTGCGGGCCGGTTCATCTGTCGATTCGACGCCACAACCGCATGCAAAAAGGTGTGATCTATCATTGTCGACGCTGCCAACAAGCCCTTGTCCCGCAATTACCGGCTCAGAACTAAGACTGCAAGGCCTTGAGGCGATTCTTTGCTTCGATCCACTGCGCCATATATTGGGTGCTTTTAAGACTATGGTGACGCAGCATACTGCCAAAGAAATTAGCCTGGCGACATGTGGCTAAATTATCACTAACCTGTGCGATACAAGCTAATAACCGGGGGCCATGTTCGGCTTTAGAAAAGCGCGCTGGCAACAATTGCCCGGCGCATTCGCTTAGTGCCTGCCACTGGTTTTTATGTTGATACAATCCCACGGCCTGCGCAGCAAATGCCTGGGCGTCATCGGCCACCAACAAACCGGGTGGCAGCTCAGCATACATACCTTCGGCCCCGATACTGCTGGTTACCGCCGGGGTTTGGCATAGTGCAGCATCTATCAGTTTGCCCTTTAACCCGGCACCAAATCGCAGCGGCGCCAGCATGACTCTGGCCTGCCCGACCACGCTCAATGCATCTGTTGCCCAGCCTTTAACCAAAAAGCCTTGTTTTGGATTATGCAGCGCGGTGGCTTTGGGCGGTGGATAGGCCCCATACACATGCAACTCAGCATGAGGCAGCTGTTGGCGGATCAGCGGCCAAATACTTTCTTTCAGATAAAGTACCGCGTCCCAGTTCGGGGCATGGCGGAAATTGCCAATACTGATAAAGTGGCCACGCTGTTCGTATGCCAGTGTCTGTGAAGCGGACACCTGCCCTTGCATAAAAGGACAATAGTGCAAAATTTCCGCCGGAATATTAAAAACGTCTCGCAAGAGCGCCCATTCAAACTCGGAGATAACCAGGGTGATATCGCAGCGCAAAATAGCAGCGATTTCACGCTTAGCCAACTCATTGTACAAATGTGTGTTGCTGAGTCGCTCGCCTTGTTTTAGCGCCAGATGCCTGGCATGGCGTAAAAAATGCAGGTCTTCAGAGTCAAGAATACGCAGAGCATTGGGACAATGTTGTTCTACCCGCCAGCCGAATTGTTCTTCCATCATAAAGCGGTCGAACATCACCACATCGGGTTGCAGGTGACGAATATAGTCATCAAACGAGGCGCAATTAAGACTCAGTGTAACGGCTTCCACTCCGAGCCCGGCTAAATCTACAGCATGTTGGCTACTTTCAGCCGCAGAGCCATATACTATTTGATACCCGGCCGAGCGAAACACCGACAAAAGTTGCAACATACGGCTGCCCGCAGCAGAAGAATTCGGCTCCGGCCATACATAACCAATCACCAACAGGGTTTTATCATTACTCGGCAACGTCCATCTCCAGTCTGTTTCGCCCATGATGTTTGGCCCGATACAAGAGTGTATCAACCTTTTGCAGTAGTATCTCTACGGGCGCACCATCGGCTTGCATGGCACCAATGCTCAGGGTAATCAGGTAAGTCCTGCCGTTCACCTGAATTCCCTCTTGTTCGAGGCTGCTGCGCAACCGCTCCAGTGCTTGTCTTGCTTGATTCAGGCTAACGTTTGGCATCAACAAGGCGAACTCCTCCCCGCCAATACGAGCCAGCACATCAATCTGCCGTAACTGCTTAACCATCAAATCGGCCAACCCTTTCAGCACCCTGTCACCGATAAGGTGGCCGTGTTGATCATTAACTTTTTTAAACCAATCCACATCCATCAAGGCAACCACGTAAGGGGCTTTGGTGCGTTCACTACGTAAACGCTCCTCGTCCAAACGTCGCAAAAAATGCACGCGATTGTACAAGCCAGTCAGATCGTCATGAATCGCCTTCTCTCGCCAAAATGCCTGAATGCGAATAGCTTCATTCAGCTCTTGCTGATGCAGCATAATCGCCAGCGATACCACGGCAATACAAAAAACAAAGGACATCAACATCACTACGCCGGTGTCATAGTCGGCTAACGCGAAGGGGCCTAAATCCTGTGACGCCATCATAAGCAACGCCATCACGCAAAGCAGTAGAGCAAATCCAAGATGATAAGGGCGACCACGCAAGGCAACAAAAGTCAGGAGCGGAAAACAGAGGTATAAAGCGCCGGGTAACAAGTGAAAGGCCGCCACCACCGACAGCAGCGCAAAGAGCATGGTCAATACCACAAACTTAGGCCAGGTCAACTGTGAGAGTACCAAGCCACGTAAACTTAGATACAGTGGATAAATCAACAAGATGCCCAGGCTGTCGGCCAGAAACAAGGCTTGAAAGTAGTAGTTCCATTGTTCGAGGCTGATATAGCCCCCCCACCAAAGATTGCTACACAGTAAAAGTGACGATAACCCCATTGGCAGTAGGCAAGCCCAAAACAGCAAGGACACCGTATCCCAGCTTTTACACAGGCCCTGTGGTAAATGTCGTTGTACTAAGAGCGCAGCCAAGCCCGATGCGAGGGTATCAATAGTGGCCGCCACCACAGTATGCAGCACTCCCGCATCCAAGCCGGAGGCTGTCATGGATGGATAATTTGCTGCCAGGCTGGCGATAAACACCAAAGGACCTGCCGTAAGGCCGATTTGCATAAACATAATCAGCCCGATACCGGCCGGCAGCCACAGCAAAGTGATATTGCCGGGAGGCAGGGACAAAATGGTCATGCCCAGCAACGCGGTCAAGTAGTAGCAGAGGGTTGCCAAAGACAACCATATAAGTCGGGGAAACTTCAGAGTACCACCTATCAAAACAAAAAGAATTCGGCGGACAAGCCCTTCCCTGATACCTGGCGACAACTTAAGTGTAATGGCTCCTGGGCGCCGCCGCCAATATCTAGGACCAGGTAAAGAGAAAAAACATCAAAAAAATTTATAACGTTTTTGTTATAAATTTGCGTTGCTAGTGACTAGCATGTTGTGCTCGGTAAATTTGACACTCAGGTTTACCGATACACCTATCAGGAATTCGCCCAAAATAAGAAATCAAGGGAGACAATTTGTGGCAACACTTTCCAACGCGCTCGTTAATGTTTTTGTGGCCCCCAAAAGCCTATTCGATGATCTAAAAGAGGCCAAAGGCTGGGGATGGATAGCACTTTTCTTCTCCACCATCTTATATGCACTTGTCACATATTGGCTTTACAGCGGTATGAGTTCGGAATGGATTGTTGAGCAGCAAATCGCACAAATGGGCGATGTCAGCCCGGCGGAAGCCGATCAAGCACGCAGTTTTATGCAAGATAGCGCGCCTTATACTGCCCCCATTGCCGCAGTAAGCATTGTTCTGGCAACCCTGTTGATGAATGCCTTGTACTCGGGCTACCTGAAACTGGTCAGTCGTACCGATGAATTCAGCTACGGGGATTGGTACAGCTTTAGTCTGTGGGCCATGATGCCTATGTTCTTTAACGCACTGGGGCTGGCGCTGCTGATTTTACTGGCAGACAGCCCGGATGTACCTCTGAATTTTGCCAACTATGCATCCTTAAACCAATTATTGCTGAACTTACCCATAGACCATGCCCTATACAACTGGGCTGAAGCGTTCAACCTGTTTAGCTTATGGGGCATTGTGGTCGCGGCGGCAGGGTTGCAAAGCTGGGCCAAGATGAAGCCCATTACTGCCTATGTGCTGGCAGGATTACCCTTTATGACAATCATGGGGACCTGGCTGCTGATTGCACTTTTCTAATCGGGGATCGATATGAAAAAAATTCTCATCCTGGGTGCCATCATTTTGTGTGTGCTTGGTCTGGTTTCCTATAAACACCTCTCTGGAAATAAAGGCCAGGTTACCGTGGAAGCCGCGGCCGTTAGCCAAGGGGTACTGAGCGACACTATCCTGGCCTCGGGCAACCTGGTATTTAAGTCGCAAATTCAGATCCGCTCCGAAGTCACCGGCACAGTGCAAGATGTGTTAGTGGAAGAAGGCCAGCATGTGCAACAAGGCGAGGTGCTGATGCGCCTTGATCCCACCGCCTTTAACGCTGATGTGGAAAGCTATCAGGCTGCGGTGGATGCCAGGCGCATCGAAATTCAGCGTACCCGCGCGGTGGAAGACGACCTGCAGCGCCAGGTAAAACGTAATCGCAGTTTGCTTACGCAAAAGCTAGTGCAACAGGAGACAGTGGACGCCCTACAAAGCCAATTGGATATTGCCCGTATCAATACCCAGGCGGCGCAGGCGCAGTTGGAGCAAGCCCAGGCGGCCTTGATTCTGGCCAAAGACAGACTGCGTAAAACCTTGTTTGTCGCAGCCATGGACGGTTTACTGGCCTCGGTGGATATTAAAACCGGTGAAACGGTCATTGCCGGCACCACAAATATTGTCGGTTCCGACCTGATGGTACTGGCCGATCCCAGCGCCATTCTGGCTGAGCTCAGAGTGGATGAAGCTGATATTGCCCGCGTGGCTTTAGGGCAAAAGGCCGAGATTTTTGCCGCCGCTTTGCCTAAAACCCCCATTAGCGGCGAAGTGATTTCTATTGGTACCTCAGCCAAACGCCTGTCCAGTGGCGAAGGCCTGGCGTTTCGGGTTAAGGTGCTGCTTGCCCCCGGCGAGCATCAGCTATACCCAGGTATGAGTTGCCGTGCTGAGATCATCACGAACCAGGGCGACACCACCTTAAATGTGCCGGTAGCCGCTATCCAGGAAGAGCAAGGTAAATCTTTTGTTTGGCGTGTTGATGATAACAACAAACTGAACAAGGTCTGGGTCACCACAGGTATGGCCACCGATATTCAGCAAGCCGTGCTATCTGGCCTGCAGGATATGCATAAAGTGGTGGTGGGACCATCCAGGCTGTTCAGCCAACTAGAAGAAGGCCAAAGCGTACAACTTAAACAGGATGTAAATAGTGACTGATGATAAGCCGGTAATCCGTCTGAGCAATATCAGCAAACGCTATGAAATGGGTGGCGAGCTGTTTTATGCATTGCGGGACATCAGCCTGCAGATCACCCGCAACGATTATGTTGCCATTATCGGTCCTTCCGGCTCGGGAAAATCGACCCTGATGAATATTCTGGGCTGTTTGGATATTCCCAGCAGCGGTGAGTACCGACTGGATAATCAAGCGGTGGCCCGTATGAACGAAGCCCAGCTTGCACAAATCCGTAACCAAAGTGTCGGCTTTATCTTTCAGAGTTTTAATTTGTTGCCCCGCGCCTCGGTACTGGCCAATGTCATGCAGCCGCTAGTCTATCGTATGCTCCCCAGTGCCGAGCGAATAGACATGGCCAAGCAAGCACTAAAGCGGGTTGGCCTGGCTGATAAGCTTAGTCATTATCCCAATCAGCTATCCGGTGGTCAGCGCCAGCGGGTGGCGATTGCCCGGGCGCTAGTCACCAAACCGGCTATTTTGCTGGGTGATGAACCCACAGGCAACCTGGACAGCAAAACAACCCAGGACATTATGAAACTCTTTGATGAGCTGCACAGTGAGGGCCATACCATAGTGCTGGTTACCCATGAGCAAGAGATTGCCGATCATTGTAAACGGGTGATCCGTTTGGTTGATGGCCTGATAGCGGCGGATAAGCGAAACGATAAAACTCAGCCGGAGAAACTGCATGTTTAATGGACTACATGCCGCCATTGAAGGCACCCGTGCAGCGCTCGCTTCCATTCGCGCCCACGCTATGCGTAGCGCCTTAACCACCTTGGGTATAGTGATTGGTGTCGCAGCGGTGATCACTGTAGTCGCCATAATGGAAGGCCTGAGTTCAGGTATTGATTCACAGCTAGATGATCTTGGCAGTGACATGGTGACGTTACGCGCCATCACCTCTCAGGAACAAGAAATGTTGGGTTTTTCCAACAAGCTAAGTTACGAAGATTTCTTAGTGCTTAAAGCCAAGGTCAAGGACGTGGAAGATATGAGCGCCAGTATGCAGGCCTTTAGCTTTGGCAGTACAGTCAGCTATGGCCGGCAAACCGTTCAAACGCAGGTAATAGGCACCGACTCGGGCTATCAGAAAGTCATTAAAGTGTATCCCCAGCAGGGGCGGTTTATTCGTAGTACAGACGATGACAGGCGCCGCCGCGTGGTGTTTATTGGTGAGTCAACACGTAAAAAGCTTAAGCTGCCCGAAAACCCCATAGGCGAATTTATTAGTCTGTCCGGGGAGTGGTTTCGCATTATCGGCGTAGCAGAAGAGCGAGGTTCACTGTTCGGTTTTGACCAGGATAACTACATTATCGCGCCCTTCTCCACCATGGCATCGCTGGCAGGCAGCCGGGTGACCGAGAATATCGATATTATGTTCAGACCTGCAGCGGGGGCAAACCTGGATAGTATTCAGGCCCAAATCCGGCAAATTCTGCGTAAACGTCACCATCTTTCTGGCGATGATAAGGACGATTTTGAGTTTATCACCGCCAAGAAAACCAAGGAAAGCTTCGCGGCGATCACTAACTGGGTGACTCTGGTCGCCGGGGGCGTGGTGGGAATTAGCTTGTTGGTAGGGGGAATTGGCGTGATGAATATTATGCTGGTATCGGTCACCGAACGCACCCGCGAGATTGGTATCAATAAAGCCCTGGGCGCCACACCTAACTTTATTATGTTGCAGTTTCTGGTAGAGGCACTGGTGTTATCGCTGTTCGGCGGCATCATTGGTCTATTGCTTGGCTGGGGCTTGGCGGCCTTCCTCTCCATGCTAGTCCCCAGTATGCCGGCGGCACTCGTACCAGGGTGGGCCATTGCCCTGTCTTTTGGTTTTACCACAGCTATTGGGGTTATTTTCGGTCTGATGCCGGCCGTTAAAGCCGCCAATCTCAATCCCATCGACGCCCTGCGCTACGAATAAAAACAAGCTAAAACGCTGCACATGCGGCGTTTTAGCCATACTCAGAGTATTTTCTGCACCTGCTGCATAAGCCGGTCTGGGTTGGAAAATGTGTTCACTTTTAACACTTCCCGTCCCTCTTTGATTACTACCAGTGTGGGCAATTGGTTGATGCCATAACCTATAGCCGCATCCAGGCTGCTGTCGATGGCAAGAGGATGCGTAATGGCAAACTTTTCTCGGTATTCATCTACGTCGGTTTGTCCTGTCCAAAGCCGCGATAAAATCCCCAGACTTTTCACCTTGGGGTAGGCGTCGCTGAGTCTGTTGAAAAACTGTTGACCGGCAATACAGTTACGAGCTTGTTCGGGTCTTGAATCTTTTAAGTACCAATCACACCAGGTGGCCGAAAAGTACAGCAGTTGCGTCCCCTGCTCATTGAGATCTAAGGGTTGCTGTTTGCCATCTAGCAGACTGAGTTCTGGCAGTTCACTAGGCTGGCGAGCCGCTACCAATGCCAGGCGTTTATCCAACTGGGCGTCTGCTTCATGGCCCTTATGTACAATTCGCCCATCGCGATTAATCAGCACATGCCAAGGGGTCCCCATCAGCCCAAACGCCTGGGCTAACTCGCCTGAGTTATCCTGCAGTATTGGCATAGTGAGATTGAATTTCTCGATAACGTCGGTCAGTGCCTGGGGCGTTTCATTTACCCCAAGGTTAACGGAAATAAATTGAACTTTATCGCCATGTTGTTCAAATGCCTGCTGAAAATGGGGCATCTGCTGCATACAAGGAACACACCAGGTGGCCCAGAATTTGACATAAATTGGCGATTCACCCACCACCTTGGCATAAGACAGGGTTTCCCCTTTTACCCCGGTATAGGTTTTTCCCGTCAGCGCGTCTTCGTTTGCGTACAGCTTTCCTGCAAAGAGCAGCGGCAGAATCAGGGGAACATATTTGATACAGGCCATGGGTTTTCCTTTTAAAAAATACTCATGGCCAGTGTAGTTGGTTAAACCGCCCTGGAATTGTAAAAAACAGACATTCTTTGTTTAGTACTAAAAGGGGGTTAAAACGCTGTCGGGCGGCAAACTGTCCGCCAGGGATGGATACTGGTACTGGTTTGCCTTCTGCCGCCACTGCAAAGCGAGCTCAGCATTCCCTTGCGCTTCCCAGGCCTGGGAAAAATTAATAAAAGCCGGTAGCAGTTCGGTACGATTTTCCAAACGCTGCTTCCACAACGCCATATACAAAGGCGGGATGTACTGCTGATCGTGATATTCCATAAAGGTTAAGCGGTCGCTGCCTTTGTAGGCATGCATCTGGTGATTGTTACAGGTTCTGGCCTTGGCCATTGACCACTCCTCCCCTGTTTGCCGCCAGCCGTCGAGCTTTTCGGGCAGCTCTTCAGCCTCGTTGACGAAAACCAGGTTAGGTGCCTGACTATAAGGATGACAAACAAATTCAGCCATGTCCGATGACAACGGATATTCATCCACAAAACCGGCAAAATGCGCCAGCTCATGCACAAACACCGAGTAACTGTCGCCCTGATCCAGATACATGATGCCGTTGTGTACATTAGCTTTACCGCGCGGTGCCAGTACCATCAAATGGGAAAAGTTGTCGTCCAGAGGCAAACGCGACAACTGCCTGACGTCACAACCTAAACGTCGATGGCTTTGCCAGTTTTCATCACATTTCACCTGTTCAGGTTTTACCCAAATGGGTTCAAGCAGACATATAGGTAAAGACGCCAGCCTGTCATCTTTATCAAAAGACCGGCTCAGCTGTGCCATCTGCTGCATATTTTCCAACGACATCACCACAGGTTGTAACTGAATCACACATTGCTCTCGTGTGACAGCCAGCCCTTTACCTTGTCTTTGCCAATAACGGTTTATCCAGTTCAGGTAATCGCCGGCTACAGTGACGCCATTATCCCTGGCGTGGGTAAGCCAACCTTTAGCTTGTTTATACTTGCCAGTCCGCCATTCCAACTTAGCCAGCAGCAAGGCACTGTTCGCATCCCGTGGGGCAGCTTTTTCCAACCATACTTCGGCTTGCTCGGGCTGCTCTTCGATAAGCAACCATTGATACAAAGAAATGATCGCTGGTAGATAATCCTGCTCTGCGGCTAACTCCAACCAACGACGTTTATTGGCAGGGGACTTACTCAGCAAAGCCATTTCGTGCTGAGCCGCTGCCAGGCCCCCTAAGGCCGCCTTCCCCATCAAACGTGTGTGCGTTGCTTCATCGCTTTCATTTAATGCCAGGCGGTAATAAGAGCCCGCATCTCCAAGCTCAGCGGCTTGCTTAAGCCAATAGGGGCTCTGTGTCTGCTGTGCATAGGCGCTAAGCATATTGAGCGCCTGTTCAGAACCAAGGCTAACAGCACGGGACAACGATGCGGGATCTCGCTCACCTTGTGTAAGCAGCAACGGAATATATTGCTGCTGACTGGCCACCAACAAGCAGGCACCACCAACAGCGCTAATCAATAAACGCAAAGATTTCAACATACTCAGTTTATCGTACCGGTGCGTCTTCGAGGGTCTTCTCGCGCAGTAAATCTAATTCGAGCCTGGCGTAGCGATGTTCAACAAACTCGTAGACATTAGTGCTCAATGAAAGCTTAAAGTAGTTAGACGCAACACCTTTGTGGCCTTTAGCCATATGGTATTTACCCAGGTAGAAATAGGCTTCGCATAAGCGATTAGCCAGCTCTTGCTGACTGCGCACACCGGCGAGTAATCCAGACAATAACTGGCGCTCAGTTATGTCGCCAAGATACAGGTCAACCAATGCAATGGCCCAATTATCCTGTTTAAGCTTGGCGCGGCTTTCCCGCAGGGTTAGTTGCGCTTTGGCGGTGTCCACTGCGGACTCGGCAAGATAAGCCCATACTGCCCGGTAGGGGTCGCTTTCATCGCGATGGTAAAAGCGGTTCAAATCATCCACCGCAAGCTCCGGGCGACCGCCGTAATACAAGGCTATGCCGCGATTCAGAAAGGCAAAGTCGTGATCAGGATCGATGTCCAGTGTTGCATCAAAGGCTTCATAAGCCTGAATAAATTCCATATTTTGGGTGTGGTGGATACCCATGAAATTGTAAGCTTCGGCCATATCGGGACGCAGCTTCAACGCCATAGTGAAATCAAACTGTGCTAATCCATCTAAACCAACGCTGTCATATAACATCCCACGCTGATAGAGCAGATCGGCACGCTGCGTATTATCTAACTCCACCTGTGCCAAAATTTGGCTGTATCTGGCCAGGGCCATTTGGCTACGCATATTAGCTGGCATGGGCTCAACCAGAATAAGATTACCCATCTGACCATTGCCGGACTGCCCTTCCGGTACAGTACTACAAGCATTGCTACCGACTACGGCAACAAGCAAAAAAATAATTCTAGATAGTTTTGTCATCTGACCCGTTACATTCCTATCGAGGTATTCCTTACATCGGGAGCATCTGCCGGCTCCCCCTTCCCTCTCGCAGGCTGCCAGTTATACCTGTTCTGGCGACTGGCTTAAAGCCCCTTGCTGTATCAAATTATTGTTGTAGATATACCTAAAACCAAATTTTTGAGCATTTTTGCAAACAAAAATGGCACCGCTAAGGTGCCATTTTTTATCTTAATCAATCAGTTATGAAAGATTATTAGTCCTGTGGCTGTTCAGCCTGAGACTCAGCAGGGGCAGCTGGTTTTTCCAGCAGTTCCTTGATGCTCAGACGGATACGGTTCTGGCGATCGATTTCCATCACCTTCACATCTACCATCTGACCTTCGGTCAGGTAATCACTTACCTTGGCAACACGCTCGTGGGCAATCTGAGAAATGTGTACCAGACCTTCTTTACCTGGCAACACTTCAACAAAGGCACCAAAGTCTACACAGCGGGTTACTTTACCGTGGTAAGTTTTGCCTACTTCGACATCAGCAGTAATACCTTCGATCATATCGATAGCAATCTGTGCCTTGGCACGCTCGGTAGCGAAGATCTTGATAGTACCGTCATCTTCGATCTCGATATTGGTATCAGACTTCTCGGTGATAGAACGGATAACCGCACCACCTTTACCAATCACTTCACGGATCTTGTCTTGATCGATCTTGATAGTGTAGATGCGAGGCGCGAACTCAGACATCTCTTCACGGTGTGAATTAATGGCTTTGTCCATCACACCCAGAATATGCAAACGCGCTTCTTTGGCTTGTTTCAGAGCAATTTGCATGATTTCTTTGGTGATACCTTCGATCTTGATGTCCATCTGCAGCGCAGTCACACCTTCAGAAGTACCGGCGACTTTAAAGTCCATATCACCCAGGTGGTCTTCGTCACCCAAAATGTCAGACAGTACCACGAACTTGTCGTCACTTTTCACCAGACCCATGGCAATACCGGCAACAGAGGCCTTGATAGGTACGCCCGCATCCATCAGCGCCAGTGAGCTACCACATACAGAAGCCATAGAAGATGAACCGTTAGACTCTGTGATTTCAGACACCAAACGTACCACATACGGGAATTCTTCCTCTGATGGCATAACGGCCTGGATACCACGCTTAGCCAAACGACCGTGACCGATTTCACGGCGCTTAGGTGAACCCATCATGCCGGTTTCACCCACACAGTAAGGAGGGAAGTTATAATGCAGCATAAAGCGGCTGTCGGTTCGACCGCCTAGCTCATCAATCATCTGCGCATCACGCTCGGTACCCAACGTGGCAGCAACAATGGCCTGGGTTTCACCACGAGTGAACAAGGCGCTGCCGTGAACCCTAGGCAAAATACCGGTGGCAACATCCAGCGCACGAATCATCTGCGGGTCGCGGCCGTCGATACGAGGCTCGCCATTCAAAATACGTGAACGCACTACGTCACTTTCCAGATCGTGCAGTAGCTCTTTCAATTCTTTTGCGTCTTGCTCTGGGCTCTCTTCCAGAATCTGCGCTGCCACTTTATCAGTGACCGCGGTCACTGCATCTTTACGGGCCATCTTGTCAGAGATTTGGTAAGCAGCAGACATATCGGCTTCAGCCAGAGCTTTCACCTTGGCTTTCAGCTCAGTATTTTCCGCTTCTGGCTGCCAATCCCACTTAGGTGTATTCACTTCAGCGGCAAATTCATTCACAGCGTTAATAACGGCTTGCAGTTCGTCGTGACCGTACATCACGGCGCCCAGCATCACTTCCTCAGACAATACGCTGGCTTCGGATTCCACCATCAATACTGCGCTTTGCGTACCGGCAACCACCAGATCCAACTCGCTGTCAGCTTGCTCGGAAATACGCGTATTGAGGATATACTGACCATCTTTATAACCTACACGAGACGCACCGATAGGGCCATTAAATGGAATACCGGAGATAGCCAAGGCAGCAGAGGTACCGATCATTGAGATGATATCGGTAGGGATGTCTGGGTTGGCAGACATAACGGTAATAACAACCTGAACTTCGTTCTTGAAACCTTCTGGGAACAATGGACGAATCGGACGGTCAATCAGACGTGCAGTCAGGGTCTCATTTTCAGAGGGACGACCTTCGCGCTTGAAGAAACCACCAGGGATCTTACCGGCTGCATACGTCTTCTCTTGATAATTTACCGTCAACGGGAAGAAATCCTGATCGGGTTTCGCTTCTTTCTTACCTACAACAGTAACCAGTACCGCGGTATCGTCCATACTGGCCATAACGGCAGCAGTGGCCTGACGAGCAATAACACCGGTCTCTAGCGTGACCTGGTGCTGACCGTATTGGAAGGTTTTAGTAATTGGAGTCACTTAATTTTCCTTACATTAAGCCTGACGCCAAACAAAGTGACTGCGACTGGCAAGGAGTTTCCGCCGGGAAACCACTGACTTTGCCAATACAGCCCCTTGTCTCATGGCAGAGGCTTTTACATTGAATGTTCATATATTCGCTTTTTAACGCGGCGCATAGTATAGCGAGGAAGATTTGCCAATTCCATTAAACATTTATTTATCGAGGGGCCGCCATGCCTGCGATTCGAACAGCTCGACCTTAGCCTGACGGCAAGCGATGAGGAGCATTTATACAACTAGGCATCCAGCTTTAAGCTGTCGCCATACTTTGCCAGCAATCCCAGTCGGTCAGACTTACGTAACCCTTGCACTACCAGCGCATAAGAATGGTCAATCATGCGTTGCACTTCTCCTAGTGGAATGCTCCCATCCAGTTTGATGGTATTCCAATGCAATTTGTTCATGTGGTAACCAGGCAAGACTGCGGCAAACATATCACGCAGCATTAATGCTTGTTGGGGTTCACATTTTAGATTCATTCGCCCTTGTCCCTGCTCTAACGCCAGAGTAGCGAACATCTTGCCGCGAATCTTCATCACAGCCACATCCGGGCCAAAAGGGAAATCTTCGTTAGCGTCGGGTTTATCGAGTAAATAGCTGCGGGCTTGTTGGTAGTCCATCATCGTCTCCAGATGTCCGCCCTTAGCATCGCCGAGATAATGCCAAGAGGTAAAGTATTTATGAACCTAAGGCTTGCTAACGCCTGCTGGTGCAGCACGTAGACGCTATGAATGTTAACCAGAATAAGTAGCAGAAACGAAAAAACCCGGCAAAAAGCCGGGTTTCCAGTATTGGTGCGGATGGCGAGACTCGAACTCGCACGTCTTGCGACACCACCCCCTCAAGATGGCGTGTCTACCAATTCCACCACATCCGCGAAATATTGTCAGACCCTATTAGTTAGGCACGTCTGTTGGCTGAGTTTTCTCAACCGGTACATCGGTATCAGCAGGCTGAGTAACAGGTACTTCCAGATTATCCCACTCATCAACCTGTTTTTCTTTACCGGCTGTCATTGCCCCCAGAATCAAACTGATTGCAAAGAACAGCGTCGCCAGAATTGCAGTGGAACGGCTCAGGAAATTACCGGAACCAGAGGCACCAAATACAGTGTTAGATGCGCCGGCACCAAAAGATGCGCCCATATCGGCACCTTTACCACGCTGAATCAACACCAGCCCAATCAAGGCTAATGAAATCAGCAGATAAATCACCATCAATACTTCGTAAAGCATGCTTTACCTCAATTCAGTTTGCCGCTTGGCAAATTGCTAAAAAATCTTCGACTTTAAGACTGGCACCACCTATCAGGCCGCCGTCTACGTCGGGTTGCGCAAAAATCTGCGCTGCATTGGCGGCATTCACGCTGCCGCCATACAAAATTCTTATTTTCGCAGCCGCTTCCTGACAGGACTTGCCCAGATGGTTACGAATAAACGCATGAACTTCTTGCACTTGCTCAGGCGTTGCTGTGTTCCCGGTTCCTATAGCCCAAATAGGCTCATAGGCAACCACCACCTCTAACAGGTCTTGTTGACTAATAACCTGTGTGACGGCATCAAGTTGGGCGGCAACATAATCAAATACTTTGCCGCTTTGCCGTACTTCCAGCGGTTCACCAACGCAAACAATAGGCTGAAGGCCTGCCGTTAAGGCGACTTTCACCTTATCGGCGACAAGTTCATTTGACTCGAACTGTTCCGCTCTGCGTTCAGAATGTCCCAATATGACGTATTGGCAACCGACATCCTGCAGCATAGCAGCGGAAATTTCGCCAGTATGGGCACCGTTCGGATACACACTGAGGTTTTGAGCACCCAGCTTAATCTGTTGTGTATCGAAACCACTCAGTAGAGTAAATGGAGGGCATACAACCGTATCCATATTGTCCAACTGAGATTGTGCTAATGCATCCTGCATTGTTTTAACCAGAGACAGGTTACCGTTCATTTTCCAGTTACCTGCCACTATGGGCCGTCTAATCTTTGCAGCCATTGTGACTCCTGGCTCGCCTGGCGAGTCAATTCAAAGCGCGCGAGAGTGTAACCAACCGCAAAACAAGTTACAAGTGGCTCGCGCGTCAAATGTTACTGTGCGGTTACTTTTCGTACCGACTCTGCGATGGCTTCGGCCCACTTACTTGCTTGCTCGTCTTTAGTGGCTTCAACCATGACTCGAATAAGGGGTTCTGTGCCGCTTTTACGCAACAAGACACGTCCATCATCGCCCATATCCTGCTCGGCGGCCTGAACAGACGCTAACACATCAGGGTGCTCCAAAGGCGAAGAACTCCCTTCACTGTATCGCACATTAATTAGCGTTTGCGGGAATTTCTCCATACCGCGGCGAAGCTCATATAGGCTCATGCCGGCGCGTAACATAGAGGTCAGTACCTGCAGACCAGAAACAATCCCATCACCGGTAGAAGCAACGCCGAGATTTAGCACATGGCCAGAGCTCTCTCCACCGATATTCCAGCCTTTTTCCTGTAGCAGTTCCATAACGTGACGATCACCCACTTTACTGCGGGCAAACGGAATGGATAAACGGCTTAGTGCCACTTCCAGGCCCAGGTTACTCATTAAAGTACCGACGACACCGCCGCCGTTTAAACGGCCGGACTTAAGGGCATCTCTGGCAATGATGTAAACAATCTCGTCACCATCAACCACATTGCCTTTATGATCGACCATCATAATGCGGTCGCCATCACCATCCAGGGCAAATCCCAGGTCGGCTTTTTCGGCCAGAACCCGCTCGGTAATAGCCTGCATTGACGTTGCGCCGACATCGTCATTGATGTTCAGGCCATTAGGAGTGGTGCCAATTTCAACCACGTCAGCGCCCAGTTCCCTGAGTACGTTAGGCGCAATGTGGTAAGTCGCACCATGCGCACAATCCACCACAATTTTCATGCCGGTTAATGACAGATCTGACGGGAAGGTTCCCTTGCAAAATTCGATATATCGGCCCGCCGCATCACTGATACGGGCAGCTTTACCTAACTTATCCGGCGCAGCACAGACCATAGGTTGTTCAAGCATTGCTTCAATTGCCTGCTCAATATCATCATCCAGCTTAAAGCCATCGGCTGAGAAAAACTTAATGCCGTTGTCGTAATAAGGATTGTGTGAGGCACTAATGACAATACCGGCTTCCGAACGAAAGGTTTTCGTTAGATAAGCAATGGCCGGTGTGGGCATAGGACCCAGCAATCCAATATTGATACCCGCTGCCGATAAACCGGCCTCTAAGGCTGACTCAAGCATATAACCAGAAATACGGGTATCCTTCCCGATCAACACCTTATTGGTTCCTCGACCGGCCAGCACTTTTCCTGCAGCCCACCCTAGCTTGGTCACAAACTCGGGGTTAATAGCGCTCTCGCCAACCTTTCCGCGGATACCATCGGTACCGAAATACTTTCTTTGACTCATAGTGTTCCTTGTATGACTTCGCCGGATATCATCCGATCTTTATATAG
Organism: Bowmanella pacifica; assembly: GCF_014645355.1. Classification (GTDB taxonomy): domain Bacteria; phylum Pseudomonadota; class Gammaproteobacteria; order Enterobacterales; family Alteromonadaceae; genus Bowmanella; species Bowmanella pacifica. The sequence continues at coordinate 107,901 of NZ_BMLS01000009.1, forward strand.
CTTCTGGAGCAAGTACTGCCATTGTAACTTTTAACGCATCGACTGTCTGTTTAACATCATGCACACGAATAATCTGCGCCCCTTTGAGGGCTGCAATTGTTGCGCAAGCCAAGCTGCCTGCCAAGCGTTCTTCAACCGCCCGACCAAGGAGATTTCCCAGCATGGACTTTCGCGACATCCCCACCAAGAGCGGCAGCCCCATATGGTGGAAACGTTCCATTCCCTGCAACAGCTGATAATTATGCTGCAAAGTTTTTCCAAAACCAAAGCCTGGGTCGAGCAAAATACGTTCTCGCTCTATGCCGGTGTCGATACAGGCCTGAACTCGATCATCCAAAAAGGCAAATATGTCTGCAAACAAGTCTTGATATTGAGGTTCATGTTGCATGGTTCGGGGTTGCCCTTGCATGTGCATTAAACACACCGCCGCCCCACTTTGCTTAGCCACACTCAAGGCGCCAGGTTCTTGCAGGGCCCGCACATCATTGATCAATCCAGCACCGGCGCGGCAGGCTTCCAACATGACTTCAGGTTTACTGGTATCCACTGAAATCACAGTATCAAACCGGCTGGCAATCGCTTCCACAACCGGCACCACCCGAGAAATTTCATCCTCTACCGAAACGTCTGCGGCGCCCGGGCGAGTAGATTCTCCACCGACATCGATAAAGGTAGCGCCGTCAGCCAACATGCTTTCTACCTGATATAGAGCTGCGTCCGGTTTATTAAAACGCCCACCATCAGAAAATGAATCCGGGGTAACATTGAGGATCCCCATGACCTTTGGACTGGATAGATCCACTGTCTTATTGGCAAATTTCATTGAATGATTCTTCTCAAGAAAAAGAAGGCGCTAAAAAGCGCCTTCTGATATTGATGATGGGTGTTAGCTGGGTAAGTCGCCCGGCTTACTGATATCCGCATCTGAACTTTTCTTCGTTTCAGCCTTGCTTTCAGGTTTGTTTGACTCATCGCCCTTAGGCTTGTTGTCATTATCCCAATCTGCAGGAGGACGAACATCGCGACGTGCCATCAGATCGTCGATCTGTTTGGCATCAATAGTCTCGTACTTCATCAGCGCGTCCTTCATGGCATGCAAAATATCCATGTTGTCACGCAGAATTTGCTCAGCACGATCATAGTTGCGATCAATGACGGCTTTGATTTCAGCATCAATAGCACGCGCCGTATCATCGGACATATGCTTAGCACGGGCCATACTACGTCCCAGGAACACTTCGCCTTCTTCCTCGGCGTAGAGCATAGGACCCATTTTATCTGACAGGCCCCATTGGGTGACCATCTTACGAGCCAAATCAGTAGCACGCTCTATATCGTTTGACGCTCCGGTAGTAACCTTTTCACCGCCATAAATAATGTCTTCAGCGATACGACCACCATAAAGGCTGGAAATCATGCTTTCCAGATGCTGTTTGGTGTAACTGAACCTATCCTGCTCTGGCAGGTACATGGTCACACCCAGCGCACGACCACGCGGTATAATAGACACCTTATAAACAGGATCGTGCTCGGGTACCATACGCCCCACAATAGCGTGGCCAGCTTCATGGTAGGCAGTCATCTCTTTCTCACCTTCAGACATCACCATAGACTTACGCTCTGCGCCCATCATGATCTTGTCTTTGGCTTTATCAAACTCTTCCATGGCAACCAAACGCTTGTTAGAACGTGCAGCAAACAACGCCGCTTCGTTAACCAGGTTAGCCAGATCGGCACCAGAGAAGCCAGGCGTACCACGCGCAATAACACCCGCATCAACGTTATCGGCAATAGGCACTTTACGCATATGCACTTTAAGGATCTGTTCACGACCACGAATGTCGGGCAACCCAACGACCACTTGACGGTCAAAACGGCCGGGACGAAGCAATGCAGGGTCCAAGACATCCGGACGGTTGGTCGCGGCAATCACAATAATACCTTCATGACCTTCAAAGCCGTCCATCTCAACCAACATTTGGTTCAATGTTTGCTCACGCTCATCATGACCACCGCCTAAACCGGCACCACGCTGACGGCCAACAGCATCAATCTCGTCGATAAAGATAATGCAAGGCGCTGACTTCTTAGCTTGCTCGAACATATCACGAACACGGGACGCACCCACACCGACAAACATCTCAACAAAATCGGAACCGGAGATAGTAAAGAATGGCACCTTGGCTTCACCGGCAATGGCTTTTGCCAACAAGGTTTTACCTGTACCGGGAGGGCCGACCATCAGAACGCCTTTAGGAATTTTTCCCCCCAGTTTCTGGAACTTGGACGGATCGCGCAAGAAGTCAACTAATTCAGATACATCTTCTTTAGCTTCATCACAGCCCGCCACATCTGCAAAGGTAGTCTTAATCTGATCTTCGCCCAGCAAACGCGCCTTGCTCTTGCCAAACGACATCGCCCCGCGACCACCGCCGCCCTGCATCTGACGCATGAAGAAAATCCATACCCCGATAAGCAGCAACATCGGGAACCAAGAGATGAAAATGTTGGCCAGCATTGACGGACGCTCAGGCGGCTCATTGATCATACGCACATCATTCTTGATGAGGTCTGTCACCAGGCCGTTATCGCCAACAGATGGAATAAAGGTGGTAAAGCTTTCGCCGCTACGGGACACCCCTTTGATTTCCCGACCATCAATGCGCACTTCACGCACCATTCCCTGATTCACCTCATTGATGAACTGGGTGTAATCATATTGGCGTCCAGAAGATTCCCCCGGGGTGAAACTCTGAAACACCGTCATTAATACGACGGCTATAACCAACCACAAAATTAAATTTTTTGCCATATCGCTCAACGCTGTAACCTCTGTAAAAACAGTTCTTATCCGGACCGGTTTTCCTAACCGGTATCCCACTTAGCAGTACAAGCCAAACCAACCAGGATGTAACGCCTATGAAACCCTTACCTGTCATGTGGCAATACCGCATTAGGGTTGGCTCCAGAGTCCGGCAGGCTTAGCCTACCAGAGTTCGACGCTCGAAACTATGTAAACCGCCTCAATATCACCCTTGAAACCGGTTACCTCTTGGCTCCCTTATTTGCGGAAGCCTTCTTCTAAACTTAAGACTGACATTTTGCTCGGACATAGAAAAACTATACCAATCTGTGGTTAGCAACACACCAGCGCTTTCCCCGATATCTCAACGCTTATCACAGAGGTGGTGTACTTCAACTGGCTTGAACCCCTGCACTACAAAGCGTAGGCGCCCTATTGAATTCCACCATTTTATCTGTGCCTAAGCCCTTTTCTAACCATGCCCACTGACAAAGTGCATTGCCTTTACGCTATTTTAAGCTTTAGCCGATGACGCCTTTTTTAGCATAACCTGCTAATGTCATTAGGCATGCGCTTAAGATGGCGGTAGAATACCGTTTTTCAACCCTTTAGACACACCAATTAACGCTGGTGTGTTTTAGTTAAAAGATAAATTTGTAACCTAATGATTCTTTCTACCAAACAGAAGCAATACCTCAAAGGTTTAGCCCATTCGCTCAAGCCTGTTGTACTACTTGGCAACAATGGCTTAACCGAAGGCGTATTAGCTGAAATTGATAACGCCCTTAATCACCACGAACTGATAAAAGTGAAAGTGGCGACAACGGACCGCGAACAAAAACGGTTAATTTGCGATGCCATTGCTCGTGAAACAAAAGCGCTGAACGTACAACTTATCGGCCACAACCTGGTGTTATACCGGGAAAGCGAAGAGAAAAAGATCCGCATCCCCAAAGGCTGAGTCAGCTCGGCCTTCCGCCCTCGTATTATAGCTACCCGGCTCGTGGCCTTTGTAGGGAAAAGCTTAGCCTTCCTTAGCGGTCGCGACATAATTGATAAAACTGTTTCAATTAATAGATAATTTCATCAATCTCATTCCCTGAGACTCAGTTCATTGCGGTTTGCGCAACCTGATACTTCTGAATCAGGGAATCAACATCCCCTGCTACACGAAGACTATCAAGAGTCCATTGCAGACGCTCACGGAGTGGCTCAGGAAAAGCGGCATTCAGAGCCAGATAATTCCCCTGAACATCGAGAGGGAATTCCAGTACCGGCACCAGATCATCAAAGGCAAAGCCTAAGGGGTGAATTTGATAGTTGAGCGTCAAAGGTGAACCAATAATTAAGTCAAGTTTTCCTTTTATAAACAACTGCATGTCAGCATTTTTATAGGATACATTGAGTAGATTCTTGCCTTTCTCGAAGCCATGTTTTAACAACACCGCTTCATAAATATCATTAGGTTGAATGCCTATGGTATAACGCGTAGCGTCGCTAAGAGAGGTAAGGGAAATGTCATCACGATGTTTTAGCCGATAAAGGTAAGACGTTGACTTCACCAGTGGTCCCACCCATTTAAACTGCTGCTCACGCTCTTTATATCTGGCGGTTGAAATCAGGCCACTTAACTTATGCTGCCGGGTTAACTGAAATGATCGGCTCCAAGGCAACAACTCCAACTCACAATCAACCTCTGCCCGCTCGCACACCAGCATGATTAGCTCTGCATTAATACCCACCACCTTCCCCTCTTGTATAAACTGGTAAGGAGGAAAGTGCTCCGTATAGATGGTCATAGACTCAGCCCAGGCAGGCCGTAGCATTGCCAGCATCACGAACAGCGCCATTCTGACAAACATACTTCCTCCTTTTGCTACTGACTTCAGAGTAATAAAGCTCAACTACCTAAACAACAATTATTGTCATGTCAGCACAGCAAATACATGGCAGTTGAGGCTCCGCTTTATCCAGCAAAAACAATGCTCTTCAGCGTATTCCGTGATTAATAAAGTAAAGATATAAACACGTAAAGCTAAAATAGATGGGCAAAATAACACTAATAGATTCCCCCGGGGTCGACATTAGAGCCTGTTGACCTTTTTGAGTACAGAGGTCCCGTCCAGATACTGATATCTGTTCAGTTTTGAGATTTTACATCGGGAGGGATTACAGAATACGTCCTGTATTCTGCCCTGCGGGCCGCCGCTGACTGCGCGGCGTTCCAACTTGCTCCCGGCAAATTGGTCGAACCAAGGGTTCAAACCATGGCCGCCCTCCACGGAATATAAAAGCAAAAGGCCCCGTCCAAATACAGATATCTGTTCAGTTTTGAGATTTTACGACGGGAGGGATGACTCCGGGCTTCCTGCCCTTCGCCCTGCGGGCCGCCGCTGACGGCGCGGCGTTCCAACTTGCTCCCAGCAAGTTGGTCGAACCAAGGGTTCGAACCATGACCGCCCTGCACGGGATATAAAAGCAAAAGGCCCCGTCCAACTGGACGGGGCCTTTTGCTTTTATATGGCGGTGAGGGAGGGATTCGAACCCTCGATACGTTGCCGTATACACACTTTCCAGGCGTGCTCCTTCAGCCACTCGGACACCTCACCTAATTCTGATTTTTTGGCCGCGTTGTTTAACTGGGTTAAATTCCAGGAGCACTGCGGCATGCTCGTTGCTTGGGGCTCCAGCCCTAAATTTTGTCTGCTTTGAGCATAAACCCAAACTTGGCAGAAATTCCGAACAGGTAACTAAAAGCTCCCCTGTTCAAGCGCCGCGTATGTTAGGGAATTCACTATTGTTAATCAAGGAAAATATCGGGCTGAATATGTCATTCGCTATATAATTAGCCAAATAAGCGATAAATCCGCCCGATGCCCCCTTAAGCGTTGCCTTTCACCTTCATGCTATGTGCTGCCGCAAAGTCCAGCATCCGGTTCAGAGGAACCATCGCTTTAACCCTGGTTGCCTCATCAACAAAAATTTCATGGCCGCTATTATCGGTCAAGGCTTGCTCGATAGCGTCCAGCCCATTCATCGCCATCCACGGACAATGCGCACAACTTTTACAGGTTGCACCATTTCCACCTGTTGGCGCTTCAAGGAAGATCTTACCTGGAGCTGCCTGCTGCATCTTATAAAAGATACCTTTGTCGGTGGCGACAATAAGTCGCTCATTAGGCAGCGTCTGAGCGGCCTTAATCAACTGTGATGTAGAACCAACAGCATCGGCCATTGTCACGACATTGGCGGGCGACTCAGGATGAACAAGAATAGCTGCATCGGGGTACTGCTGCTTTAGCGAGGCCAAAGCCCGGGCTTTAAATTCATCATGAACAATACAAGCGCCCTGCCACATTAGCATCTCGGCACCAGTCTGTTTCTCTATATAAGAACCCAGGTGGCGATCCGGGCCCCAGAGTATTTTCTTCCCTTGACTGTCCAGATGCTCAACAATCTCCAATGCAATACTGGACGTCACCACCCAATCAGCACGGGCCTTTACCGCAGCCGACGTATTGGCATACACCACCACAGTATGATCAGGGTGTTCGTCACAAAAGGCACTGAACTTGTCGATAGGGCAGCCTAAATCCAGCGAGCAGGTTGCTTCTAACGTAGGCATTAGCACCGTTTTTTCCGGGCTGAGAATTTTAGCGGTCTCGCCCATAAACTTAACACCTGCAACGATCAGGGTTTGTTCTTTAGCATCACGACCAAACCTGGCCATTTCCAATGAATCTGCTACGCAGCCATGGGTTTCCTCGGCTAAAGCCTGAATAACTGGGTCGGTATAATAGTGCGCGACCAAAACGGCATTCTTTTCTTTCAACAAACGTTTGATACGCTCTCTGTAAGCCAATTGTTGCGCTTCATCTAGTGCAGCAGGCTTAGGAGGAAATGGATATTCGAGGGTATCAATGGTTTGAGTCTGAATCATGGTACGGCTCGGCATTGCTAGGGGCTGCGGATTATACAAGCTTTACAAAAAAATTGATATGCCGTGACAGCGCGTAAATAAAGCCCCCCATCGACAGAAAAGCCAGTTGGCTTGTTCTATATATAAGAGATGTGCAAGAGGAGGAAATATGTGGATTGAAGGCACGATAGTGAAGCGCAAAGACTGGAACAATAAACTATTCTCCTTGTTGATTCAGGCCGATATAGCACCTTTTGAACCCGGCCAGTTTATTAAGGTGGCATTGCCTTTAGAAGATAAACGCATCGGCAGGGCCTATTCGTTAGTTAACCAACCAGGTAGCGATATGCTGGAAATACTGGTTGTAGCCGTAGAGAACGGCAAACTCTCACCTGCGCTGGCCAATCTTCAAGTCGGTGACAGGTTGCAGGTCAGCGCTAAGGCCAGTGGCTTTATGACACTTGATGGAATCCCTCCCTGTCGCGATCTTTGGCTGTTAGCCACAGGCACCGCTGTTGGCCCCTTTATCTCCATGCTCAGATGCGAACAAATCTGGGAGCAGTTTGAGAATATAGTGCTGGTCTACGGTGTCAGGTACGCCGAAGATCTCGCCTATATAGATGAGTTAAACGAAATCGCGTTGCTGCATCCACAATTCAGACTTTGTCTTAGCGTCACCCGCGAATCTATTGATGCAGCCTACTCAAAACGGATCACCAGTCTGCTCAGTGAAGGTATTCTGGAAAACGACCTGGCATTAGCTATTAATCCGGCAAACAGCCACCTTATATTGTGTGGAAATCCGCAGATGGTCAGTGAAACACAGCAACTTTTGCAACAAAGAGGCTTAGCTATGCACCTAAAAAGGCACGCAGGCCAAATTAGTGTGGAAAAATACTGGTAGTAAGAACAACTCATCGCCTCTTTGAAGACAATTTTGTTCACGAAAAACAGGCAGTAAAGGGCACTACAAAGCATGTTTTTTAGCCGCTGCGGTGCTAATTTTGCACATACCGCCTATAAATAAAGCATTCAGAAAGAAAAATGTCATTTTCTGGGAAATTTGGGTTGCGCGTGGTTCTGAAATAAGTATTATATGCGCCCGTTGCAGCAGACAACGAAAACAAGTGGGTCGTTAGCTCAGTTGGTAGAGCAGTTGACTTTTAATCAATTGGTCGCTGGTTCGAATCCAGCACGACCCACCACTTTCTCCTAGCTTTCGCGAATGAGAAAATCTGCTACCTTCCATAGATTGTGGGTCGTTAGCTCAGTTGGTAGAGCAGTTGACTTTTAATCAATTGGTCGCTGGTTCGAATCCAGCACGACCCACCACAATCTAAAAAGTACCAAGCATTCCAAACTCCCTACCCTAGTCAACACAACCTTAATAGGTCGTGCGGGGTGAGAACCAGCCGCTTCGAAAACAGCGGACATATTGTTATTCAAGACAAGCCTTCAGGCGATTATCAGGCCTATTACTGGCCATCTTGGGCGTACTTTATGCAGACATAAAAAAACGCCGCAGAGCATTACCCTGCGGCGTTTAATGAGATTTGCAACTTATGCTTAATTCGCTTTAAGTGTACGAAGCCTGGGTTCGGCCAGTTTTCTGGCTGATGAATCAGGGTACTCACGAACAACCTGTTCATAAAGTTGCTGTGCCCGGGCAAGGTTTGCTTGATTTTGTGCAATCATCCCCAGCTTCAACAAGGAATCCGCACGCTTATTTGAATCAGGGAATTCAGAAATAACCCGTTCAAAATGACTGGCTGCGCCACTCCAATCTTGCTTATTAAACAACAACTGACCCAACCAGTATCTCGCGTTAGCAGCAAAACCTGACGTTGGGTAAGCTTTCAGAAAGGCTTCGAACTCGGGGATTGCCTGATCATAACGCTTGTCACGTAAAATCAGATTTACCGCACGATCGTAGGCTTCCTGCTCGCTCATCGAACCTGCTGTCGGACCCGCATCAGCTAAAGGTGCAGTGTAATCAGGCTGACTACTTGCCGGCCTCTTCAGCACTGCATCAATACGCTTATCAATTTCCAGATACAACTCCCGTTGCCGTTCCAGAATTTGCTCCAGCTTGTGGCTATGTAACTCCACAACCCCGCGCAGGTCGTTAACCTCGTTTTGTACCTGATCTAATTGAGCTTGCACCGAATGCTGTGCATTCGTTCGGGCATCAACCATACGCTCTAATGCAGCCATCCGGCTTTCTAAACTACCAGAAGTTACATCAGAGACAGGCGCAGGAGCCGCACAAACGGCGGCTCCCATAAAGGTTCCGATTAAGGCTACGTGACACTTAATCATCGTTAATGCTTAACGATAAACCAATACGCCGCGACGGTTTTTAGCAAACGCCGCTTCGGTCAGGCTTGGATCAAGAGGTTTCTCTTCACCATAAGATACAACAGAAATCTGTGAACTGCTGACACCAGCGTTTTGCAGATAAGTAGCTACAGACTTAGCACGACGCTCACCCAAGGCAATGTTGTACTCAGGTGTACCACGGCTGTCACAGTGACCTTCAACAGTCACAGTTTGACCAGGGTTTTTGATCAGGAATGCGGCGTGTTTGTCCAGAATACCGTAGTAATCTGAACCAACGGTAGAACGGTCAAAGTCAAAGTATACGATCTGTTCATTTTGCAGCGCATCTAACTCTTCACGCGCCAGCTCCTGGGGCGTTTTTACACGTTCAACGGTACCGGTTTGCACGTTAGAAGAAGATTCTTGTCCTGCACTGGTTTGAGACTGATTGGTTGACGCTTGTTCATCAACCTGGCTGCTGGAAGAACAAGCCATCAGAGTGATTACCGGCAGAGCAATGATGACGCCCTTGAATACTTTATTTAGTTGCATTCTCGTGATCCTTATTGTTTTCAAAGGTTTTAACAAATTACATTAAAAACGGCGACCAGCTTGGTGATTTAACCTGTCCATTAGCCGCAGGTAACCTTGCTTTAAAGCGCCCATCCAACGATACAAGCGACAGAACCTGCCTTCTGTTATGCAGGGTACTGTATATTATCATACTGCCATTCGGCGCAATACTGGGCGACTCATCCAGATAAGTCTTGGTCAGCACCTGCATCATACCGGACGACATATCTAATCTTGCAATGTGATAGTTTCCATTTGTACGGTTAACCATCACCACTTCCTTGCCGTCGGGCGTGACCGTAGCCCCTAGGTTCATTTCTCCATCAAAAGTCAAGCGGCGAACCTTGCCCGAGCCTAAATTTACGCTATATAACTGAGGTTTACCACCCCGTTCTGAGGTAAAGATGATGTTTTGCCCATCCGGTGTCCAGGTCGGCTCGGTATCAATATTACGGCTGTCTGTCAGGCGGCGAAGTTGTTTACTAGCCAAATCCATCAGATAGATATCGGGGTTACCGTCTTTGGACAACACCATCGCCATTTTTTTGCCATCAGGCGAGAATTGGGGGGCGCCATTGATACCAGGGAAATTGGTAATTCGGGTCCGGCTCATCGTGTAAATATCCTGAATGTATATCTGTGAACGATGGTTTTCAAAACTCACATAAGCCAGCTTGCTGCCATCAGGTGACCAAACCGGGGACATCAAAGGTTCTTTAGAGCGCAGTAAAACGGTTTCGTTGAATCCATCATAATCTGCGACAACCAACTGATAAGGAAAAGGTTCTTGCGCGCGGTCGCGAACAATAACGTAAGCAATACGGGTTAAAAATGCACCGCGCTCCCCCGTTAGCTTTTCATAGACAATATCGGAAATCCGGTGTGCATGCTGACGGAAGCTATTGCCGTCGATAGCATGTTGGCGGTTGACCAGAATATGGTCGCTGCTACCAATTAACTTACCATTGCTCAGCACTTGCGCCTTACCACCGGTTATCTGCCCACGCAGCACATCAATCAGCTCAAAAGACACCAGGTAGCGGTCAATGCCTTGCTCTTCAACTTTGCCAACCAATACAGCTTCCACCCCTTTGGTGGCCCAGGCGGCGTAATCCACTTCACCGTCTCGACTTGGCATCTGCGGCATGCTGGCGGTCTTAATGGGGTTAAACTTACCGCTTCTGGCCAAATCAGCTGAAATGACCTCAGATAAGTTTAAAGGTACACGTCCTTGCCCTTTCCATTGAAAAGGTACAATAGCAACCGGCCGGGCCGTATCAATACCTTCGGTAATCACAATCTCTAATGTTGCGTTGGCACTCAACACACAACAGCTGTACGCCATAACGGCAAATAACAATCTTTTAATCACAGGTTTGGCTCTACGGTTAAGTTAATATCTCTAAGCTTTTCATATACATCCGGCTCCGGAGATACCGGCAATGTTTCAGCCTTGTATACGGCAGTTTGTGCAGCTCGACATAAAATGGCATCCCCATTCAAAATTCTGACTTGGGTCACTAATCCATTTGAAGCAAGCCGAATATTCAGTCGACAGGACTTACCTTTCATGGACTGATCAACAATCAGATTTCGTTGAATAGCTTGCTTAATCAGCGCCGTGTATTTTTGTAACTCGGTTAACACTTGCTGACTGCGACGCCGCTGCTGAGCCGCCTGCTCGGCCTGCAGTTGTTCCTGCATCTGCCGCTCCATTTCAGCGCGCTCTTGTGCTTCACGACGTTTTCGCTCGTCTTCCGCTTTCTTTTCTCGCTCACGTTTCTCTTTGGCTGCCTTCTCTGCCTTCAAACGTTCCTGCTCTTTGCGCTTACGTTCGGCTTCTGCCTTCTCTGCGCGCTTTTTCTCTGCCGCTTTACGTTTTGCCTCAGCGGCAGCAGCATCGGCTTTACGTTTTTCCTCCGCCTTACGCTTTTTATCCAGCTCAACCTGGCGCGCACGTTCCTTTTCTTGTTGGCGTTTCTTCTCGGCTTCTTTGGCCTTACGCTCTATCTCAGCCAGCCTTTGCCGTTCAGCGCGCTTTTCTGCGTCCTTCTTGTCTTGAATTCGCTTAGCCTGCGCGTCAATCACCGCCTTATCTATAGCAACCGCCTGCACCACATTCATTTGCGGTAAGTCAGGCGTCGGCATAGGCGTGTGAAAGTTCACACTGACAGCTAACAGCACCAAGAGGACAAGATGCAGTGCAACGGATTTCCACAAGGAATCCTTCAACTTGACCATCTACTGCTCCGTGGAATCCGTCATCAAACCAACAGAGGGGACACCGGCATGTTGCAGCAATACCATTAACTGTACTACCTGGTTGTAAGCTACCCGGCCATCACCTTTTACCACCACTGGCGCCTCAGGTTGCAGCTTTAACTGTTCAGCCACAAGCGCAGCTAATTCATCGGCAGCCATGGGTTTGTCAGGATTGCCCCCCACATTCAGAAAATACTCGCCATCCATATTCACAGACGCAATGATAGGCGGCTTAGAATCATCAGACAGGGCTTCTGCTGATGCTTTGGGCAGCTCTACTTTTACGCCTTGAGTCACTAACGGTGCTGTCACCATAAAAATGATAAGTAGCACCAACATGACATCGATATAGGGAACGACGTTAATTTCCGAGACCGGGCGGCGACGCTTTCTCTCGTACATATTCGCTCCTAGGCTGCGCTTTCGCTGGCGTGAGACTGGCGATGCAGAATACTGGAGAACTCTTCCATAAAGTTGGCATAGCTGTTTTCCAGCTTCTCAACCTGATGGCTGAAACGGTTATACGCAATAACCGCCGGAATAGCGGCAAACAGACCCATGGCTGTCGCGATCAGTGCTTCGGCAATACCGGGCGCAACCATGGCCAAGGTTGCCTGCTGCACTTCACCTAAGGCAATAAAGGCCGTCATAATGCCCCACACCGTGCCAAACAAACCAATATATGGGCTGATGGAGCCGGCGGTGGCTAAAAAGGGTAAATGGCTTTCTAATGAATCAACTTCACGGGACAGCACGACACGCATGGCACGGTAAGTACCATCCATCACCGCCTGTGGCGAGGCCGCTGCACTTTTGCGCAAACGGGCAAATTCTTTAAATCCGGCTACAAACAAGCTGGCCATACCGGACACTTGATTACGCGCAGAAATTTCCTGGAACAAGCGATTCAAATCACCGCCAGACCAAAACTTATCTTCAAACTTACGAACCTCAGCCTGAGCGAACTTCAGTGCTTTGCTGCGTTGAAAGATAAATGCCCAGGACACCACTGAAGTAGCAAGCAACAGCAGCATAACAAGTTTGACCAATAAGCTGGCTTGCATAAACAAGCTGAATACAGACATTTCACCTGACACAGGATAGTTCCCCTAAAATAAATTCCGGTATGCCGATAGGTTTCATCTCAACCAGGTTGACACAAACCACCTTCACCGACGCGCGCACTAATACGTTGTTGTTTTGATCCAAGATCTTTTGTTGGAATTGCAGGCTGGCCCGTTTTACCTCAGCGATCTGAGACTCAACACGCAGTAGCTGATTAAACTTGGCTGCGGCCTGATAATCCACTTCCACCCGTTTGACGACAAAACCTATAGATTGTTCCAATAACAGATCTTGTTCTATACCTAAAGCGCGCAGCCATTCTGTTCTGGCCCGCTCTAAAAACTTCAGGTAGTTGGCATAATACACTATGCCCCCTGCGTCCGTGTCCTCATAATAAACTCGGATTTCATGAATATGCGTCGTCACCGCCAATAAGTTCCAAAAATTAACATTCAGCTCCTAGCATACCAAGCCCGACCACCCTCTGTAACGGGTAGACTATCGCAACTGATGTTTTTTTATACCAAAGCGAACAATCTTAATCCCCTTACGCTGTGGGAACTGCGCCCCGATACGAGTCATTTCCGCCTCGGAAAAAGCTGTCTTTATGATATGTAATTGCATATCTATCTACCGACACTGCATAAAGTCATAGCCAAAGGGAATGTTGATAGTATTTTTAATCGATTACAAAACAACCAGAATTGCAAAAGCCCATTTTTAATGGGCCTTTCAGGCTATTATTTCAGAAAAATGACAACAGCAAATTTAAACAATAGATTTACACATTAGTTTTACTAATGATAAATGACAGAAAAACTCAATTGTGCAATCACCTCAAAGCCGTAAAATACACTTCGTATTCTGAGCTAGCGCACGATGTTTCATCTTTGAGAGCCAGATGCATTTGTCACATCTCCTGTTGACATGTTCCCTGGAAGGGTTTTCCTTTTCCTTCAACACTTGTTGCTTTTGCCCACCTTTTAGGTGGGCTTTTTTTTTGCCTGTTTTAGGCGTAAGGCGTAAGGCGTAAGGCGTAAGGCGTAAGGCGTAAGGCGTAAGGCGTAAAATTTTGGCTTAACGCATTGATATAGCAATATTTATCCGGACTTTTCCAGCTTGGGTATAGTAGATGGCGGGTGTTATCTGCTGCTGGTTTAACGCTTCACAGAGAGTCGGACCTGAGCCCGACGCCTCTGAGTCACGCCCAACCTCTAACCTTGAATATCAAAGCCTAAATGCAGGAAAGCTCTTTGGGTGGCAATACGTCCACGAGGGGTGCGCTGCAAAAAACCTTGCTGAATCAAAAATGGCTCGATGACATCTTCAATGGTGTCTTTTTCTTCACCAATAGCAGCAGCCAGGTTATCCAATCCCACGGGACCACCAGAAAACTTGTCGATAATGGCATTCAGTAACTTTCTATCCATATAATCGAAGCCTTCTTTGTCTACATCCAACATGTCCAGTGCTTTGGCGGCGACTTGCTGAGATATTACACCATCGGCTTTGATTTCTGCATAATCCCGCACCCGGCGCAGTAATCGGTTGGCAATACGTGGCGTGCCTCTGGCTCGTCTCGCCACTTCCAAGGCGCCCTCTTCCTGCATATTCAGATTCAGGTAGTTAGCCGAGCGCTGCACAATCTGGGTCAGATCGCGCACATTGTAAAATTCCAGGCGCTGCACAATGCCGAAACGATCGCGCAGTGGTGAGGTTAACGAACCGGCTCGGGTGGTGGCCCCCACCAGGGTAAAAGGTGGCAAATCGAGCTTGATGGAACGGGCTGCTGGCCCTTCCCCAATCATAATATCCAACTGGTAGTCTTCCATGGCTGGATACAAGATCTCTTCGACTACTGGGCTAAGACGGTGAATTTCATCAATAAATAGCACATCATGGGCTTCTAGATTAGTCAAAAGCGCCGCCAGGTCTCCGGCTTTTTCCAGTACCGGCCCAGAGGTGGTTTTGATATTGACCCCCATTTCATTGGCCACAATGTTCGCCAGGGTGGTTTTCCCCAATCCGGGCGGGCCGAAAATAAGTAAATGATCCAGCGCATCCTGGCGCTTACGGGCAGCCTGAATAAAAATTTCCATTTGCTCACACACATGATCCTGGCCAGTGTAATCGGCCAGCATTTTAGGGCGTATGGCACGATCTACCGCCTCATCTTCTTCTCTGGCGGTAGGCTGGATCAATCTGTCGGCTTCTATCATCTGTTATGCTCTTGGCTGATATAAGGTTGGCAACGCAGCCTGCGTTACAGCATGGAACGTAAGGCGTCGCGGATAAGCTGCTCAGAACTCAATCCGTCCTTGTACAAGGACTTCACAGTTTTCTCCGCTTGCGCTGGTTTATAACCCAACGCAATCAAGGCGCTGATCGCCTCGTCACGAGGGTCATCAGATACCACAAAAGTATTCTCCACCGGCCCGGTTTGTGAGGCAAGGGTAAAGGCTTGTTCATCATCACCAAGGAAGTGTTTCAATCTGTCCTTCAGTTCCACCAATAAACGTTCAGCGGTTTTACGCCCCACACCAGGCAACTTTATCAGCGCACTAACATCCTGATTTTGTACACAAATCACAAACTGACTGGCCGACATACCCGATAAAATCGTCAGCGCCAGTTTAGGTCCCACACCATTGGCCTTGATAAGTTCTCTGAACAGGGCCCGCTCTGCTTTGCTGGCAAAGCCAAACAGCAGTTGGGCATCTTCCCGCACCACAAAATGGGTATAGATTACGGCTTCCTTGCCGAGCTCGGGAAGTTGGTAAAAACTGGTCATCGGCATCTGGATTTCATAGCCAACACCACCTACCTCGATTAACACTTCGGGTGGCTGCTTCTCAATCAGTATGCCGCGAATTCTGCCTATCATTATGCCTTCCTGTTACTTGTTCTGTTCGTCAATCCGCCTTGCTTAGCGGCGCAATCGCCCGCGCACCGTTTTACTCGCCTGCCCTGCCAGTTTGATCAGGCTCTGGCTGGTATGGCCATGGCACAGCGCTACCGCTAAGGCATCCGCCGCATCCGCCTGGGGTTTACCGGGTAATTTGAGCAGGTAAGTGACCATATGCTGAACTTGCTCTTTGGCGGCACTGCCCTTGCCTACCACGGCTTGTTTTATCTGCCTTGCCGAATATTCAGAAACCAGCAAGGCTTGATTAGTAGCGGCCACAATCGCTGCGCCACGCGCTTGTCCCAACTTCAAAGCCGAATCGGGGTTGCGGGCCATAAATACCTGTTCCACCGCCATCTGGGTAGGTTGATACTGGGTGATGAGCTCGGTGATGCCATTATAGATAAGCTGTAAACGCTCGGGCAGAGCTCCGTCAGGGAGGCGAATACAGCCACTGCCCAGGTACTCAAATTTACTGCCAACCTGACGTATCACCCCATAACCGGTGATCCTTGAGCCGGGATCGATACCTAAAATAATACTCACAGGTCTTCTCCCCACGCCTTGGCTAGCCGTTTAATGGCTTCTCGATTGGTCTGTGACCACACCTTTTGCGCGGCCTCCCGCCAGGGAAGCCATAAATAATCGCTGTGTTCGCTAAGCGCAATAGTCTGGCCAGATTTTACTTGCAGACAAAACACATATTCCGTGTTGGTGGTTACGCCGGGGGCATACCTGTGACGCCAGGCGGGACGAATGTCGTATTGGTTGGTAATAGCACAATCCACTAACTGATAGCCAAGGGTTGCAACATCAATACCCGTTTCTTCCAGCACTTCACGCAAGGCGGTATCGAAAGGCTGTTCATCCGGCTCCATGGAGCCGGTGACCGATTGCCAGAAATTGGCATCATCCAGACGCTGCATCACCAACACTCGGTGATGCTGGTCATAAATTACCACCAGCACCGAGCGTGGCTGTTTAAAACTCATTGGCTGGTTTTAACAGTCTGGATAGCCAGTTCTTTGAGTGCATCAGGATTGGCAGGCGACGGCGCGTCAGTTAACGGACAAGCCGCCGTGGTAGTTTTGGGGAAAGCCATCACATCACGAATGGAGCTTGCGCCCACCATCAGCATCACCATACGGTCTAAGCCAAAGGCCAAACCCGCATGTGGCGGTGCACCGTAGCGCAGCGCTTCGAGCAGGAAGCCAAATTTCAGCTCAGCTTCTTCGTCACTGATGCCCAGGATGCGGAAGACCTCGGCCTGCATAGCCTGATCGTGAATACGTACCGAGCCACCGCCCAGTTCCACACCGTTTAGCACCATATCGTAAGCATTGGATACCGCATTTTGCGGGTCGGCCGCCAATTGCGCAGGAGTCATGTCACGTGGCGCGGTAAACGGATGATGCAACGCGTACAAGTTGCCATCCACTTCTTCGAACATGGGGAAGTCCACCACCCACAACGGACGCCACTCACCTTGCAACAGATTCAGGTCTTCACCCAGCTTAAGACGCAGAGCGCCCAGGGCCTCGGTAACCACACGAGCAGAATCAGCGCCAAACAGCAGGATATCGCCGGTTTCGGCACCGGTGCGTGCCAGTAAGGCGTTCGCCACCTCTTCACCGAGGAATTTAAGAATAGGAGACTGCAAACCTTCCAGACCCGCCGCCTTGTCGTTTACCTTCAACCAGGCCAGGCCTTTGGCGCCGTAGATACCAACAAAGTTGCCGTAGTCATCCAACTGCTTACGGGACAAAGTGGCGCCGCCCGGCACACGAATAACACTTACGCGCCCCTTGGGATCATTGGCCGGACCACTGAATACTTTAAACTCGACATCCTTAACCAGGTCTGCCACATCCACCAGCTCCAGTGGGTTACGCAAATCCGGCTTATCACTACCGTAGCGCTGCATGGCGTCGGCATAGGTCATACGCGGGAACTCACCTAGCTCCACATTTAGCAGGTCGTTAAACAGGCCACGAATCATTCGTTCAGTGATGGCCATTACACCATCGGCATCGAGGAAAGAGGTCTCGATATCGATTTGGGTAAATTCTGGCTGGCGGTCAGCGCGCAGGTCTTCGTCGCGGAAGCATTTAACAATCTGGTAGTAACGGTCCATGCCCGACATCATCAGCAGCTGTTTAAACAGCTGTGGTGATTGCGGCAGGGCAAAAAATTCACCTTTATGGGTACGGCTGGGCACCAGATAATCCCGAGCCCCTTCCGGCGTCGCTTTAGTCAGAATTGGCGTTTCAATATCCAGAAAGCCTTCGTCTTCCAAATAACGACGTACCGCCCCCGTTACTTTGGCGCGGAACATCAGACGCTCGGTCATCACCGGGCGACGCAGGTCAAGATAACGGTACTTTAAACGCTGCTCTTCCGAGTTTTCCTGGTTGAAGTCCAGCGGCAAAGGTGCAGCTTTGTTCAGCACAGTGAGCGCTTTACCCAGGATTTCAATTTCCCCGGTACTCATGTCTTTATTGACCTGTCCTTCTGGACGGGCACGTACCAGACCTGTGATTTGCACACAAAATTCGTTACGCACTTTATTGGCTTGCTCGAAAACATCGGCCAAGTCAGGATCGTACACCACCTGCACTACGCCCTGGCGATCACGTAAATCGAGGAAAATAACGCCACCTAGGTCACGTCGACGATTTACCCAACCAGTCAGCGTCACTTCCTGACCAACAAAAGATGCATTGATATTGCCGCAATAATCTGTGCGCATGAATAAAACCTTGTCTTAGAAAACCGGCCCTGAATTGGCCGAGAAAAAAAGCCGAAACCAAAGGCCGCATAGTATACCCAAACCATATGAATATGCGAGGTGTCACGCAGGCTTCTGTCATGACCTGTTACTTTGATAGACTGGCCGGCCTTTGCTGTTTGTCTGGATTACCATGCCATCTTTTTCATCCCTTTATGCTGGCTGCCCTATGTGGCATATGGATGCGTGGTCCAGCAGTATTTTCCCCGCCGCCAGTTCTGCTGCCCAAAGCCTCTACCACTACAGCAGGTTGTTTAATTCGGTAGAGGGCAATACCAGTTTTTACCAGATTCCCGATCAAGCAAACTTACGGCGCTGGCAGCAAAGCGTACCCGAACACTTTCGATTTTGCTTTAAATTCCACCAGGGTATCAGCCACCATCAACTGCTGCTGAATGTAGAGCAGCAAACGCTAGATTTTCTGGCCCGCTTTAGGCCTATGGCCACACAAATTGGTTGCCTGATGTTGCAACTCCCTGCTCATTTTGGCCCTCAGCACTTGCCGCGTTTGCAGCATTTTTTACAACTGCTGCCGGAAGGTTTTCACTATGGAGTGGAAGTGCGTCATCCGGCGTTTTTTGCCAAAGGCGAAGAAGAGCGCCAATTCAACAGATTGCTGCTGGACAGAGGAGTTAATCGCGTCATTATGGACACCCGCGGCCTATTCAGTGCCAAGGGCAATAACGGGCTTTTGGGCGAAGTGAAAATGAAAAAACCACGCGTACCGGTTAATGTGATTGCCACGGCTGAGCGCCCTATCGTGCGCTTTGTAGGCCATCCGGATATTCCGACCAACCGGCGTTTTTACCAAAGCTGGCACAGCAAGCTGCAGCAATGGCTGGACGAAGGCAAAACCCCTTTTATGTTTTTCCACCTAGCGGATAACGCCGATGCCCCTTTTTTGGCTGAGCAATTTTTTCAGGACTGGCCCAAAGGCTCCTCACCTTTTGCCATCAATCTGCCACGTCAGGCCAGCCAGACTAGTCTGTTTTAGCTAGCACCTGTTGAGCACGTATTGTTACAGTTTTAACACAGATCCGTGTTCACAAGCCCTCTAGTCTGCAATAGGCTTGCCCCAGGGCATATTGACCCCGTTAAAAATGAGAAGGCATGTGTTAAATGCCAATAAGGACACCTGATGAAGATAAAACTCTTATTAAGCCTGATGTTTGGCGTCAGCACTCTGGCTAATGCAGCCGAAGGTTATTACCGTTTTCCGGCACTGGCAGGGAATACTTTAGTATTTACCGCAGAAGGCGATCTGTGGGTAGCGGGCCTCAATCAGTCTCAGGCCAGACGCCTAACCACTCACCCCGCAGAAGAAACCATGGCGGCCTTATCTAAAGACGGCAAATATGTCGCTTTTGTAGCGAACTATGAGGGAGCCAACGAGGTGTATATGCTGCCTATTGAGGGTGGTCTGGCTAAGCGCCTTACGTTTGAGCAAGCACAAGTAAAAGTGCACGGCTGGACAGCCTCAGGCGAGGTGCTTTATAGCACAACCGGCCGTACAGGCATGTCAAACAGTTGGAACCTGCTAAGTGTAAACCCCGAAAATCTACAAGTCACTGAACTGGAAGTGGCCGACGCCGTGGAAGGGGTGTTGGACGACTCAGGCAAGCATTTGTATTTCAGTCAGTTTGGTCTGCAAGTGTCTGTAGATAACACCCGTCAATACCGCGGCGGCGCAACCGGTGAGCTGTGGCATTTCATACCAGGGAAGCACCAAGAAGCGAAGGCCCTGACCGACAGCCACGATGGTTCAGTACGCCGTCCTATGCTGCATAACAACAAGTTGTATTTTATCTCGGATAACAGTGGCAACGATAATATCTGGCGCATGAATCTGGATGGATCCGATATAGAGCAGGTTACCCAATTCAAGGATTTAGCCGTGCGTCACGCCAGCCTCAGCGGTGATAAGCTGGTATTCCAGTTGGGTGCCGACTTGCAGCTGTTAGACCTGGTCAGTGGCGCAATGCAAAAACTGCCATTGAATCTCACCTCGGATTTTCCCAATCTGCGTGAACACTGGGAAAACACCCCCCTGCGTTACTTAACATCCACCAGTCTTGCCGGTGAGCAGGAAAAAGCCGTCTTAACCGCCCGAGGACGCATTGCCGTGTCCGGCATAGACAAATCCCGTTTAGTTGAAATCGCCACACCGAAAAACTCGCGCAGTCGCAATGCCCTGCTCAGTCATGACGGAAAATGGGTATACGCCTTTAACGATGCCAGCGGCGAAATGGAGATCTGGCGCTACGCAGCTGACGGCTCAAGTAACGCCAAGCAATTAACCCAGGATGGCAATACTTATCGCTGGAACCTGAGCTTGTCACCGGACGGTAACTCCTTGGTGCATGATGATAAAAACGGCAATGTCTGGCTACTCGATTTAACCAGCGGTAAAAACCGCAAAATTATCAGTGGTTATGCTGGTCTCTCTGCGCTTACCAGCCTGAGCTGGTCACCGGATAGCAGCCTGCTGGCCATGGCCGGTACAGGACTGGGTAAAGATCGTGGGCAAATCACGCTGTTTGACGTTAAAAAAAAGCGCTCGCAAATTCTCACGTCTGAGAAATATGAGTCCTATGCCCCCGCTTTCAGCGATGATGGAAAATGGTTGTATTTCCTGTCTAACCGCCATTTCGTCGCTACGCCAAACTCTCCCTGGGGTGATCGTAATATGGGCCCGGCCTTTGACCGGCGCAGCCAGATATTTGCTTATGCGCTGGACCCGAAAGCCCGTTTCCCCTTCCAGGCCGATGATGAATTGTTAGCCGGTTTGGATAACAAGGCCGATGAAGATAAAAAGGAAAAAGACAGCAAAAACAACAAGTCGGCTAAGAAAGCCTCAGAGCTGGACTGGCAAGGTATCAGCCAGCGGCTTTGGCAGGTTAAGGCGCCTGCAGGCAATTACAAGGGACTTCAGGCCAATAAAGACTACTTGTATGTACTGGATCAAATTAGTGAACCAGGCAGCAAGCCAGCGATTAAGTCTATTGAGATCAACCCACAAGCCAAGCTGGAAACCTTTAAAGACGATATTGCGGAGTTTACCCTGTCGGCTGACGGCAAGAAAATGCTGGTACGGCAGCAAGGTGCAGATAACGCCAATATCTTTATTGTGGACGCCAAGCAGAAGTTTCCCGCTGATAGCAGCCAGAACAAGCTCAATAGCCAAGACTGGCAAATGCTGCTTAAACCCAGTGAAGAATGGCAACAGATGTTCCATGACGCCTGGCTAATGCACCGAGATTCGCTGTTTGATACGCGTATGCGTGGCCTTGATTGGGCTGCGGTAAAAGACAAATATCAGCCGCTGCTGGAACGTGTTACCGATCGATATGAACTTAACGACGTGTTCGCGCAGATGATGGGTGAATTGAATACCCTGCACTCTCAGGTATACGGCGGAGATTTCCCTAAAGCCAACGAACGCCCTCGCGCCGCCTCATTGGCAGCAACCTTTGCGCCAACCGCCAAAGGAGTGCAAATCTCTCATATCTTCCAACACGACCCAGAGCTGCCGGAGCGCGCTTCGCCACTGGCTAAACCCGGGGTTGATGCCAAACCGGGCGATATTATCCTGGCCGTTAATGGCCAGCCTGTCAGCCAGGTTGGTGAACTATACAGCGCCCTTCGAAACCAGCAAAACAAACAGGTTTTACTGCAGCTCAAGCGCGGCGGAAAGTCTCACCAAACCGTGGTCACACCAATTAGCAATAGAGACGCTAGCCGCCTGCAATATCTGGACTGGGTGAATCAGAATCGCCAGAAAGTGGAACAAGCCAACCCTGATGTTGGTTATCTGCATATTTATGCCATGGGCGGCAATGATATTGCCGAGTTTGCCCGTGAGTTCTACGCCAACTACAACAAAAAGGGCTTGGTTATCGACGTTCGTCGTAACCGCGGCGGAAATATCGACAGTTGGCTGATTGAGAAGCTGATGCGCAAAGCCTGGGCATTTTGGGAAAATACCCGAGGTGAAGCCAATACCAATATGCAGTCTGCGTTCAGAGGGCATTTAGTGGTATTGGCTGATCAGTATACCTACTCAGACGGCGAAACTTTTACCGCCGCCGTTAAGGCTCTGAATCTGGCGCCTGTAGTGGGCAAGCGCACGGCCGGAGCCGGGGTATGGCTGACCGGTCGAAATCGTCTGACCGACAATGGTATGGCCAGAGTGGCGGAATTTGCCCAGTTTGCCATGGATGGTCGCTGGATAGTGGAAGGCCACGGTGTTGAACCCACAATAGAGGTGGATAACTTGCCCCATGCGACTTATATGGGCCAAGATGCTCAATTGACCTATGCGCTCGACTATCTCAGCAAACAATTGCAAGCGCAGCCAGTTCCCACTCTTAAGGCCCAGCCCCTGCCCGGCGTTAATGACCCCGCCGGGGACATACTGAAAAGATAAATGACAGAAAAGACCGGTCAGTGCTCGGTCTTTTTATTTCCAGCTATGGATGGGATGCCGACGTTGTCGGAACATTCGTCGACGATGTCCTGCAGATACTCATTCCCCCTAAGTCTTGAGAAATCATGGGTTCAACCACAATCAAAAAAAATGTTCAAGAAATTTTTAACATTTTAATTACACATTAACTATACTCGCAGTAAGCCCAAGTTATGACACCCTAAGCTTCTGATTAATAAGCAAGGATGTCACCGCTGTCATGCCTTTGACAGCTCAGTGTGGGCATCTATCCAGGCGCAAAAATATCCTCATAGGGCGATGGCCCGGGCATTTTTGACACAAGGATCCAGAACAAAACAACGATATCCGGCAGGCAGCTGAACATAGGACACCGGGAAACACACTATCACTACCTGATAAGCCCTTGAGCACGCTGATCAGGTAAGAGGTTTCAGGTAAATAACTCGTTCCTTGGGGTTGTATTATGTGTATTGCTGCCCGTTGCTTGGTAAGTCCTTCTGTATTGATATGTTTGCTGTTGTCCCCTGCCTCGCCCGCAGCAGAGCTGGATATGCAATCTATCCGACCCTACTTGCAGGAAATTGATCGCGTTCAGCAGGATGAAGGAACCTACAGTCCACAGTTAGGACAGTTACTGGCTCAGCTTGGGGTTGCCTATCAACAGCAAAACCAGCACGAGTTAGCCATTGACAGTTTTTCCCGGGCACTGCAAATCACCAAGATAAGTCAGGGGATTTACGCTCTGGCACAAGTACCAATTATTGAAAAAATGCATAGCAGCATGATGGCGCAAAAGCGTTGGAAAGAGCTGGATGACATGCACCAGCGAGTATATTGGCTGGTTAATCGCAATTACAAACCAGACGATCCTCAGCTACTGCCCTACTTGTTCAGTTATGCCAGTTGGCTGCTGTTTGTTCACCATCATGAATTTCTCAACGAGGCTTATGTCAGGCTGCTGCAGTCAGAAGCGCTCTACCAGCAGACCCATGACATTATCCTGGCCAACTTCGGCGACAAAGATCCCCGTATGGTGCAGAGCCTCAAAGGGTTAGTGATGGCCAGCTTTTTTAAATCGCAGCTTGGGCCAGCGCAGTTGGAGTTCAGTTTTGACAACCTGGATATGACCCGTCAAGGCAGTTTTTACATGGGCTTACCCGCTGTTGACTATCGCACAGAGAATTATCGGGATGGCAAAATCGCCCTGGAAAAAATGGTGGAAATTTATGACGCCCAAACTGAGTCAGCCGCCATGCAAGGTAAAGTGCTAGCCAGAGTGGGGCTAGCAGACTGGTATCTGATGTTTGGTAAAACCAGTCATGCATTTAATACCTATCGGGAAGCCAGGGAATTGGCTCGCCAGGGACATGAAAGTAGCGCCATCAAGCTTTTTGAGCGGCCCACCTTGCTGCCGGACTCCCGCTTATTCCTTGCTGATGATGGTCAGAATAGGGAGCCGGACCGCTTTGTGCTGGCCAGCTTTGATGTCAATGCCCACGGCAAAGCTAACAATATTCAGTTACTTGATTCCAATCCATTGGATGCAACCGCTATGCGTTCCAGAGCACTTAAATTCTTGCGTACGGCCAGTTTTCGCCCACGCTTTGAAGAAGAGGAACCCATAGATACGCAGGGTGTTCGGCTGAAACTCAGCAACCCATAGGAGCAGTATTATGTCGATTCGAAAACCCAATCAACGATACAGAGTGTCGCTGCTAGCTACTGCGTTGTTTATGGCGTTGAGTGGTTGTGAGTCTACATCGCAGCCCTCCCCTCCAACACCTCAACCGTCTCAACCCAGTCCACCTAGCCAGCCGAGCACTTCGTCGGGGCAAGGACAGGGGCAAAGCCAGGAACAAGGACAAGGCCAGAGCCAGTCAACACCATCAAGGCCTTCCAGTGGCAGTCAACCTAGTCAGTCCCAGAGACAATCCTCATCCAAGGATGGCCAGGCACAGCGCAGTCCGGCTTCTGCGACAGGGGAAGCCTCAGAGCAAGGCACTCAGGGACAACAACAAGGCAATCAACAAACGGGGGCGGAGCCGTACGGCAGTGCCGGCAACACCGGGCAACAAACAGAGGGTATGGGCAATGAAGGGATGCATCAGCCAGACGTCGGTGCAGGTCAGAATGAGCAAGATCTAGGTGGTAACGCCAGTGGTTATGAAGAGTCCAGCAATGAGTCCAATGATGGCATACAAGGCGAAGGGCAAAGTGAGTCAGACGATATCGACTTTTCAGAGGAAGTAAGTGCAGCTTCTTCGTCTTCTTCGTCTTCTTCGTCTTCTTCGTCTTCTTCGTCTTCAGCTTCACAGACCACGACCACCAGTCAAGAAGCAGCGTCTCAACAAAATACCGCAACAGACGAACAGCTTATCGCTAAAGCCGATGCCCGTTTAGACAGCGCTATGGGCCAGTACGACCAGATGATACTGCGGGAAAATAGCTACATACGAGATCGGGCCGCCAAGCAAGGTGCCTCGTTGCCCGAGGACAACAGTGGCGACGAGGAGATGGCTGAATCCGCTGAAGATCGAGGTTTCGGCGGTGAACAAGCCAATCAGCAAAGTTCGCCGGCTGGCGACACATCTTCTTCTGGAGCGCCATCCTCAGCAGGCTCGCCCTTGCCCGAAGGGGGCGCTCCGTTACCCGGTGTCAGTGGCGTGCCAGCGGATATTCCCGATGCTAATGAGGATGATGTGGTTGCCAGACAAATTCGCGAGGCGGCCATCAAAGAGCGAGACCCTGTGCTAAGAGAGCAGCTTTGGAATGAGTATCGCAAATACAAAGGTTTGCCACTGAAAAAGTCCACCAGCGGGCAATCAGGATAATCGGGAGACACAAATGAAATATTTATTCCTGTTCGGCTGTGTGATGAGTGGATTCATGATCAACGGTTGTGCCAGCTACCAGGTGAAGACCACCAACACCACGCCCGTTGTTACCCAGCAAACCCTGCTCAATGAAAATCAACTGCTGGATGTGGCGATTGTGCGCTTTGATGTGGGTGAAATGCCTGAGGATGACGACGAAAGCACCCTTTACTTTGCCGAAATCCGTAAAGCGGAAAGCCAGTATTTTCCCTTCCAGTTAATGCAGGCCATGCAGAAAAGCGCCGCTTGGGGGCCTGTTCGCATTGTCCCGCAAAACACTGTTCCGTTGGATCTAAATGTGACAGGGAAAATTCTATCTTCGGATGGAGAAAAGCTACGTCTTTTAATTCATGCCTATGATGCCAGCGGTCGCACCTGGCTGGAAAAAGAATATGAAAGTATGGCCAGCCGCTATGCCTATGATCCCAAATATAAGCAAAGTGGCGAGCCCTTTGCCGATCTTTACAACCGTATCGCCAACGATTTACTTCAGTATCGACAACAGCTCAATGAGCAGCAGGTTGCCTATCTGCATGAGTTAGCCGGATTGCGGTTTGCCAGTGAGTTTTCCCCCCAAGTATTTGGCGACTACGTAACACAAGATAGCAGCGGCTACTTTGAAATTAACCGCCTCCCCGCATCAGGTGACAACATGATGCAGCGCCTGCAAGCCATTCGTGAGCGTGACCAAATGTATATAGATACCCTACAGGAGTACTACTCGCAGTACGCCCGGGAGATGACCGTGGCCTATCGGGCCTGGCGAGGTCAAAGCTATCAGGAAGTTATCGCCATGCGCGAGCTTGAGGAGGAGTCACGTAAACGCATTATGCTTGGTGCCGCCACCATTCTTGGTGGCGTCCTAGGCGCAGGCAGTCCAGATGCAGTCGCCAGAGCCGCTTCTTACGTGGGCGTCGCAGGCGGCGGATATATGCTCAAAAGCGGCATGGATAAAGCCGATCAGGCACAAAT
Organism: Bowmanella pacifica; assembly: GCF_014645355.1. Taxonomy (GTDB): domain Bacteria; phylum Pseudomonadota; class Gammaproteobacteria; order Enterobacterales; family Alteromonadaceae; genus Bowmanella; species Bowmanella pacifica. Next base: position 134,827 of record NZ_BMLS01000009.1, read on the forward strand.
TCATGTTGATGCGTTATTGGAGTTGGGAGAGTCACTGGAAGCCAGTATCGCGCCCCAAAGCATTGAGCTGGAGGATCGCACCGTCACGTTGTCTGGCACGGTAGATGACCAGTATCAGCAATGGAAAACCTTACTCAGGGAAATCTATCAGCTAGAGCGCGGCAAATCCGAACTCTAATCCCGGGAGGCAGTTATGCAGGATGAAAAATCAGACAACAGCACCCCATCCCCTCGTTTTTCAGAAGCGCGGGTAGGTACGCCGATCCACCCCGGTGGCAAGCCTTATATTCTGCTGCCTTTGGCCTTGTTTTGCCTGCTGCTGATTGTGGCCATTTTTTATCTACCTGATTGGCTGCCAAAGGCAGACGATACTGCTTTACCAGCCGCTGAGCCCGTATTTGAGAAGCTTGAAGACAGTCCGTTTCAGGACGCCCAATTGGCGAAAGCCAGACGTGAGGCGCAGGACGTTCTGCAGAACCTGTTAAAGGTGCAACAAGCGCTGGAAGACATTGCCGTAAAGCGCTGGGCCGAGGCAAGTTTTCAGCAAGCGCTGCAGGTCGCAGCCAAGGGGGATGAGTTTTATCAACAGCGTCAGTTTTCCCAGGCGTTGGAACAATACCAAGCAAGCCTGCTAGCGCTGCAAGACTTGCAAACACAAGGGCAACAAGTGCTGGAAACGGCGCTGAATGAAGGGCAACTGGCGCTGGCCAAAGACGACGCGGATGCAGCTTTGCAGGCTTTTGAACTGGCCTATGCCATAGCGCCGGAGCAAGAAGCGGCGCAATCCGGCTTAAACCGGGCGCAAGGCTTACCCGCACTGCTGAAACTGATGACCGCCAGCCAATATGCAGAAGAAGATGGCAAGTTGGATGAAGCCATTGACCTGGCCAACCAAGCCCATGGCTTGGATCCTCTGCATTCAGGGGCCAGTCAGACTCTGGCGCGACTGCAACAGAATAAATTGGATCGTCTGCATCGTCGTTATATGTCAAACGGTCTGTCTGCGTTGGCTAACAATGCCACCCAACAGGCCATTGAGGCATTCACCCAGGCACTTCATCTTAAGCCGAACGATCAAGACAGCTTGGATGCCATGCGCCAGGCCAAAAGCAAGCAACTGGCACAACGCATCACTCAGCTTATGCATCAGGGGCAGATGCTGGAGGCGCAGGAGCAGTGGCCGCAAGCCATAGAGCACTACAAGCAGGCTGATGCCTTGCAATCTGGATTAGTGCAGGTACGCGTCGCTCTGCTTCGCGCCCGCGCCAGGGCAGAATTAGATGAACTGCTCAGTGCCAGGCTCGCGGCCCCATTAGCCCTGCGAGATGAACGTCACTACGCCAATGCCGCGCAGTTACTTGATCAGGCCAGCCGCATCAAGCAGCCCGGCCCCCGCCTGAGCGACCAGATTGATGATCTGCAGCATTTGCTCATCCAGGCTAGGCAACCCGTCACAGTGCAGCTGATATCTGACAGCCAAACTCAGGTGCAACTCTTTAAGGTAGGCGGCCTGGGCATTTTCGATAGCAAACAGATTCAACTCTATCCAGGCAAATATACCCTGCAAGGCACGCGCAGTGGTTACCGGGATGTCATGCATGAATTTGTATTACAGGCCGGGGAAGCCCCCACCACCATCAGCATTCGCTGTACTGAGAAAATAGGCAGTATATGAGTAATCTGCAGTTAAAAAATGCCACCCTGATCACCCCGGCAGTATTTGAGCCAGGCGGCAAACAATCCACGCCCCGGCGCCCTGCCTGGCGTCCTTGGCTGTGGTTGGTAGCGGCCTTACTGGTTATTTTGTTCGCTGTCGCCGGCTTTTTACTCAGTGCCACCAGCCTGGATATTCAGGTAAGTCCCGCGTCCAGCCAGATTCGCTTGGCAGGCCCTTACCATGTGCAAGTGGCCGGACGCAGATTATTAATGCCGGGCCAGTACAGTCTGCATATCAGTCAGCCAGGTTACAGCCCTTATGAGAGGCAGTTGGATACTGCCACTGACGATCACTTTCGTCTTAATATTCAACTGTCTCCCCTTCCTGGTCGGCTAAAAGCCACCAGCAATGTCACAGCGCAGGCCTATCTGGATGACCTTCCTCTGGGTGACACCGATGGGATACTCACTAACCTTCCTCTTGGTAAACAGCAGATTCGCTTCGAAGCACCTCGCTATCAAAGCCACACAGAAATCATCGAGATCAAGGGCTATGACGAGTTGCAACACCTTGATATTAATCTGTTGCCTAACTGGGGAACCCTAGTACTGGATAGTTATCCCAGCGGGGCCAGCCTGAGTATCGACGAACAAGCTTTTAGCCAAACCCCGTTGAATATTGAACTGCTAGCTGGTACCCACAAGTTACAACTTTCCTACCCTGGTTATCAGAACTGGCAGCAAAGGGTGGAGATAAATGCCGGTGAAAACCTGACCATCAGCCAAGCCAGACTGTTACCCGCATCGGCCAGACTAAAACTCACATCGCAGCCGAACGGCGCAAGTGTCAGCGTGGATGGTTTGTATCAAGGTAAAACCCCCCTTGAACTGTCGCTAAGTGCAGGCACAAATCATGAATTGTTGCTATTGCGGGAAGGTTACCAACCCACCAGACGCGACATTCAGGCCAGCGCCGGCAGTGTACAGGCACTGAACCTACCTCTAGCACCGCTGCTCGGCAAAGTCTCGGTAAGCACCCAGCACCAAGATGCCCTTTTATATATCAATGACATTCTACTGGGGAGAGCCAATCAAACCCTTGAACTGGCCACCCATCCTCAAACCTTGCGAGTCAGTCTGTCCGGCTATGCTGACTTTATCCAGACGTTGACGCCCAAGGCCGGCCAAACCATTAAAGTGCAAGCCAATCTGAAAACCCTTGAACAAGCCAGATTCGAGGCACTGCCCGCCCAACTGACGCTTTTAGGCGATGCCAGACTGAAATTGTTTCACCCCCAGGTGAGTTTTGAGATGGGTGCGTCCAGACGTGAACAAGGACGCCGAGCCAATGAAACCTTACATAAGGTGGCATTAGCCCGTCCTTTCTACCTGGGTATGACCGAGGTGACCAACCGCCAATACCGACAGTTTGCCTCCTTTCATAGTTCATCGCATGCAGAGGGGGCCAGCCTGGACGGCGACAATCAACCCGTGGTCAACATTGGTTGGCTAGACGCCGCTCGCTTCTGCAATTGGCTGTCCTCGCAGGAAGGGCTGCAACCTTTTTACCTTATTGAAGAGAATCAATACCAGGGCTTTAACGCCAGCGCCAATGGCTATCGCCTGCCCAGTGAAGCGGAATGGGCCTGGGCATCACGCTATCAATCAAAGCGCATGCAGCAATTCAATTGGGGGCAACAACTTCCGCCCCCCGCTGGCAGCGTCAATCTGGCCGGGCTAGAGAGTGTGGCATTAGTGGGAGACATATTGGCGGGTTATCAAGACAGCTTCAAGGTCAGTGCGCCTGTGGCGAGTTTTCAAGCCGACCAGAAGGGGCTGTACGACCTGATGGGGAATGTCTCAGAGTGGGTACATGATGTTTATCAAATCCATTCCGGACTGAACTTCAAGGCCAATACCGACCCTCTTGGTGCGCAGCAAGGTATTCATCATGTGATACGTGGTGCCAGTTGGGCCCATGGCCGCTTAACCGAAGTCAGACTGTCTTACCGGGATTACGGCAACGACGCCCGCCGGGACGTGGGATTTCGCCTGGCCCGTTATGCCGAGTCCCTCCCCCCAATCACAAAGGAAAGCCCATGAGCAAAAAGCTGAAACTGATGTTACTGGCGATGGTACTGAGCTGCCAGACCGGTCAGGCTTTCGCCCCCGATCAGCCACAGCTAAATCGTGAAGGCATCTTTATCCCCTCTGAGGAGATTTCAGAAGATGCTTCGGTTTCATTTCCCACGGATATCTGAGGTTCGCTATGGAAAATCGCATACCCCGTGAATTTATCTACCAACTGTTTAGCTTACTACTGGCCATTATCCTGGTGCATGGCACGTATGTGTCACTGATCCGGCCCAAAGCGGATGCCTTAATACAACAACAGATTGAACTACAAAGTCAGGGACAAACCATCCAGGTTCAACGTTCCTGGTACGTGGTGCTGAAGGATTTCGAACAGGAAAGCTGCTTTATTTTGATGCTGTGGGCCTGTGCCATCATGGGATTCAAGGCCTGGCAGTTACAAGGCGAAAAGCGCATGTTATCGCGCCACTGGCTGGCGACCGAACAAGGCACCACCATATTGCCTGCCGATGCAGTCAACCTGTGCCGCCCGCTTCAGGCCTTACCCGAAAAACAACAACAGCTTCTAACCCCGCGTACCTTATTAAGCGCCCTGCAACGTTTTGCCGCAACCGGGGATGTTACCGCCGCCGCCGATGCCATTAAAGAACAGTGCGATACCGAGTCTGATCGCTTAGACAGCGAACTATCCTTGGTTCGTTACATTGCCTGGGCCATCCCCTCTATTGGTTTTATTGGCACGGTACGAGGGATAGGTGAAGCCCTGGGACAGGCACACAAGGCCATAGAAGGTGATATTACCGGCGTGACTCAGGCCTTGGGTGTGGCCTTTAACTCAACCTTTATCGCGTTACTTATCAGCATATTTATCATGTTTATCAGCCATCAATTACAGCTTCAGCAAGAACGCGTTGTCACCCAAACTAAACGCTACGCCGATGAACACTTGCTGCGCTGGATGAAGCAACTAGATTGAGGTGCAAGATGGACATTCTGGAAATCAACGATATTGCCCTGAGTCTATACCGGCAAGGTCAGCATATTGAACATCAGTGTTTGGTTCGCGAGCTGGATAACGGGTTATTGTTTGATCAACAGGCACTGGCCGGGCAACGCTTAGCCCCTAGCCAATGCGCCAGCGGTTACTGGCACCGCTTGAGCCTGGAACCACTGAACCTGATGGGAGAATTGCGCCATACGGCAGATCTGGCGCATCGGCAACTCCTCGCCCTAGCGCAGCAGGTGGGCCCTTCTCCCGTCTTAGTGGCTGTGCCCGGTAACCTTAATCAGGCTCAGCTTGCACTGCTATTGGGAATTATGCGGGAAACACCCTGGCAAGTGACCGGATTGATGTATACAGCCCTGGGCAGTTTAGTGAATCGTGTCGATAACGGCATGCATCTGCATGTGGCATTACACAGCAAACACATTGTACTGACCGAGTTAAGTGCAACCGACAGCCTCAGCCACAGCAATTACCAGTTACTCAGCGGCATAGGCCTAGATTCACTGTGTGATTATCTGATGAAACATCTGACCAAACGTTATATTCACGAGCTGCGTTTTGATCCCATGCATCAAGGTAACACCGAACAAGCCCTGTATTTATGGGTCCGACAATATTGCCACAGCGGGCAACGCCTCCCCCTGAGCATAGCTAACCGCACATTACCACTGGATGATTCTGAGCTGCCAGGGCTTATCCAGCAGTTTATGGCCCCTTTGTTGTCACTGTTGACTAACCACCCTCATCACATCTGGTTAGATCACCATCTGGCTCGGTTGCCCGGCATCACCGCTGCGCTCCCTCAGGCAAAGGTGCTTGATGCCCACGCAGTGCTTGACGCCGCAGCCCTTGTTGTACCTTCTCAGGCGTCAGAGGGAATCAACTTGATAGATACGCTTCCCCGCACTTCCCAGACAGAAGCACAGCCACTGGCAACGCACTTACTGTATAAGGATCATGCCTTCGCCCTGCAAGAAGGTAACTATGGCTGGCAGAACAACCAACTGATTCACTCGCCTACCGAGACCGCGTTCTGTATTCAGCCGCATGCTGAGGGACATCGACTTATCCCTTGTGGCAACTGGCACACCTCACAAAAAGAACGTGAAGCCGCACTCAAAGTTGGCGACAACCTAGTCTTGAGCCAGGGCAATATCAGCCGCTCACTTCGCTGTATTCGGGTTATGCCATGAGCAGAAGAAGTCGTCGCCAAACCTCTAACTTTAGCCTGGCCTTTTTGGATGTTATGTCCTGCGGCTTTGGCGCTGCGGCGCTGCTGTTTTTGTTGCTCAAACACGGTATTGATGAAAGCCGCGAACAGCTGCAACAGCAAGATGAATCAGAAGTGAGATTGCTCGAAGAAGAGATTCGTATCGGGGAAGAAAATCTGGTCAGAGCCCGCAACGTCCTGTCTGATGCCGATGAAGAGCTGGTCGAAGCACAAGGCTTGGCCAGGCAAATAGAACAGGAACTCAAGCAGCAACGCAGCATGCTTGAGACCTTGGATCCTGAGCAGTGGAACGAAGCCATTAAACAACTTCAAGCCCAGCTCGCCGCATTGGAAAAAGAAAAACAACAACTATTGGCCGAACAGCGAGAGGGAGAAAACGTGCAAAAGTTTGTCGGTATGGGCGATCGTCAGTACCTGACCGGCTTACGTCTTGGCGGCCAGCGAATTCTGATTTTACTGGACGCCAGCACCAGCATGTTGGACGAACGTTTGGTGAATATTATACGTCGCCGCCATATGCAGGACGATATTCAGCGGGCTTCCCCTAAGTGGTTACGCGCTCAGGACAGAGTTTCCTGGCTGGTATCGCAATTTCCCAAAGACAGCCATTACCAGATATATCTGTTTAATACCGACGCCCGAGCCGCGATCAAAAAAACCCAGGGTAACTGGCTGAAAGTCAGTGACCGTGACAGTCTACAAGAGGCTATGGACAATATGCGCGCCGCTCTTCCTGCGGGGGGAACCAGCCTGGAGCGGGCATTTTTGTCTGCCGGCAGCTTAGACCCCCTCCCCGATAACATATTCCTTATCACCGATGGTCTGCCCACTCAGGGACTGTCGGCCAGTAGTCAGAATACGATTTCCGGTATAGAGCGCTTGGAGCTGTTTAAAAAAGCCGTGCAAGGCTTACCCCCAGGCGTACCGGTTAACACATTGCTCAGCCCCATGGAGGGCGATCCTATGGCGGCAGCAGCATTCTGGCAATTGGCACAGCATACCGGAGGATCTTTTCTCAGCCCCTCAGAGGACTGGCCATGAGAAGCCGTCGCCAAATCACCGATATTTTCAGCATCTCGTTTCTGGATGTCATCTCCTGTGGCTTTGGCGCCATCATTATCCTGTTGCTGATCGTTCGCAATGTGCCCCCGGATGTCATAGAGCAAGCCGAATTGGACCAACAGGGGCTGATACAAGAGCTGCAACGCCAGTTATTTGAACTTCGTGGCGAAACCCAGATATTGAACCGGCAAATGACCGCCAAGCATGAACAGTTGTCGCTGGAAAAGACCCGCATAGCCCGCCTGCGCACCGAACTTGACTTGATGCAAAGCCGCTACGCCAGATTGTCGGATGCCCAGCAACTCAGCGCCAGACAAAAAGGTGAGTTGGAACTGGCCAGACAAAGCCTAACCGATGAAATGCGCCGTTTACTGGGCGATAACTACAAACGTAAAAACGATCTAATTGGCGGTATTCCGGTGGACAGCGAATACATCATTTTCATCATAGATACCTCCGGCAGCATGGTGAACTACGGCTGGCAACGCATGATCGACGAGATTATCGCCACCTTAGATATCTACCCCGACGTCAAGGGTATTCAGATTATGAATGATATGGGCGATTACATGTTCAGCAACTACCGCCGCGAATGGATCCCCGACACCCCGGCCCGTCGCAGCGCCATTATTCAGCGTCTGCGCGGCTGGCATCCGTTCAGCAACTCCTCGCCGGTAGAAGGCGTGCTGGCGGCCATACGCTCCTTCTACGCACCAGATAAAAAGATCAGTATTTATGTGTTTGGTGACGAGTTTACCGGCAAATCGATTAAACAAGTGGTGGACACTGTGTCACGCATTAATCAAATGGCCGAAGGCAATCAAAAGCGGGTACGAATTCATGCAGTGGGATTACCCGTGCAGTTTGCCAATCCCCCACAATACCAGATGACAGGTATTCGCTTTGCCGCCCTGATGCGCGAACTCACCTTACAAAATGGCGGCACCTTTATTGGTTTAAATGACTTTCGTCCCGGCTATTAGCCCGTTCATTATCGGTGACACGGTGCCTTTCGGCACTCCAGGAGGAAAACATGACAAGAGCGCTTTTACTGCTAGTACTGTGTTTGCTACTTGGTAGTTGCTCCAGCAGCTTTCGGGTAAAAAGCCAGGTTCCTCAACCTCTGGTACAACAAATGCCCATCACCATGGGAACTTACTATCCGGTGGAATTACGCCATTACCGCTACGAAGAGAATAATGAAGCGCGCGAAGATTGGGACATAGAACAAGGGGACGCGCATATGCAGATGTTCAGTCGGGTATTGAGTGGCATGTTTAAAAACCTGGTGGAATTATCCGCTCAATCTGGTTCGGCCGATCTGATTCTCACGCCGGTTGTGGAGGAATTCCAATATACCGTGCCACGGGAAACCCGCAGCAAGATATATGAGGTGTGGTTTAAATATCACCTGCAACTGCACGAAGGAAATGGCCGACTGGTGGCTGACTGGTTTATGACCTCTTATGGCAAGACCCCAACCGCATTCTCCACCACGGATGCTGATGGGCTGGAGCTCGCTATTCAGATGGCCCTGCGCGATGCCGGAGCAAAACTGCTGATGGACTTCTCGCGGGTGCCGGAAATACGTCAATGGATGGAGCAAAACCTCAATCAACATACCCTGGCTATCCGAGGAGAAAAACAATGAATCCTGTTTATTTTGTTCCCTTGTTACTCCTGACTGGTTGCTCTAGTGTCACCATTGATGAATTTCGCCAAGGTAGCACTAGCCTCAATAGTGGCGAGTCCATTGTGATTCTGGGCAGACGCCACGCCAACAATTATGAAACCGAGCCGTCTTTGATTAATTGCTTACAGGAAACCATGGCCGATAAGGGCCTGAAGGTTATCCCGGAACAGGAGTTTCTCGACGAGTTTTATCCTTTTTTTGAACCCCGTACCGCCCCGCTCAATCTGCCAGGAATCAACAAACTCCGGGGACAGGATAAGCTGGCCGAGCGCATGAGCCAGAAAAACCTGCGCTATCTCATTTGGGTAGACGGCAATACCGAGACCACATCCAGTGTCGGTTCCATCAGTTGTGCGCTAGTACCTGGCGGAGGTTGCCTGGGATTTGGTAGCTGGGACGACGAGGCCGGCTATGAGTCGGTCATTTGGGATCTAAAACGCGAAGTCGTCGCGGGACGTATTCATACCAGTGCCAAAGGCACGTCCTACATGCCGGCAGTCGTGATCCCTATTCCACTGCTGGCACAGGTTGAAAGTGAGGCATGTAAAGGACTGGGTAATCAGTTAAGTGAGTTTTTCCAACCACAAGGAGAGCCAAGCCATGGTCTACAGAATTAGCCTGTTATTCGTCATGGGGGCCGTTTTTTTGCTCAGCGGCTGTGCTACTAATCCAGCCACCGGCGATGCCGAGTTTGTCACTATGTCCGAGTCCAGTGAACTGGAAATCGGCCAGGAAATGCATCAGAAAATCCTCGAAACTCAGCCCATATATGAGGATGAAAAAGTCTCCGCTTATGTGAACCGGGTTGGTCAGGCGCTGACCAGCGTCGGTGAACGACCCGAGCTTACTTATCACTTTACCGTGCTGGACAATCCGCAGATTAATGCCTTTGCCCTGCCCGGTGGCTATATCTATGTCAATCGCGGCTTGCTGGCGTACATGCACAGCGAAGCCCAACTTGCAGCAGTACTGGCTCACGAATTGGGCCATGTAACCGCCCGCCACGCGGTGCAACAGGATACTGCCCGAACCGGCGCCAAGGTATTAAGCGTGATGTCGGTGCTGGCCACAGGGTCCTGGGCGGTTGGGGACGCTGCCAGTTTATGGAGCAGTGCGGCAGTCATGGGCTATGGGCGTGAAATGGAATTGGAAGCCGATGGCCTGGGTGCCCGCTATCTGTCTAAAGCTGGCTATTCTCCCCATGCGATGATCGAGGTAATTTCCACGCTTAAAGATCAGGAAAAATTCACCCGTCATCTCAATGCTAAAACCGGCCGCCAGCAAACCTATCATGGCTTATTTTCCACCCACCCTCGCAATGACACCCGTCTAAAGGAAGTGGTGAATAAGGCCGCCGAGCTGGAAAAAAATACCCAGGTGATGGAAAAAGACCCGGCTGAGTTTCGCAATATTATGGAGGGCCTGGTCTACGGTCCAAGTTATCGCCGTCCGGCGCAGACCAAGCAGTCAGAGGAAAATCGTTTTACCCACAGCCGCCTGGGTTTTTCCCTGGTATTCCCAGAAAACTGGCAGGTGACCAATGCCGGCCATACCATTGTGGCCGAAGCTCCGGATAAAAGTGCCCTGATACATATGGAAGTGACCCGACGCCAGGAAGAACTTCCCCCCGGCAACTATTTACGTAAATACTACGATGTCCCACTGCTGATGCGCTCTGAGGACTTTAGTCAGGCCGGCATGTTGGGGCACACAGGAATTCGTCCAGCAGACGACAAGCTCGCCGAGCCCAGCCGGGTGGCTATCTTTTATCGCGGCTCGCTTATCTACATGTTACAGGGGGAAGTGCATAAGCCAGCCCCCGATACCGACTATGACAAGCTATTTTTAGACAGTATTCACAGCTTCGCGCCGGCTCGAGGCACGGCCGCGCTGCCTAAAGCCAAAACCATCAGCTATGTGCAGGCCAGCCCCGGTATGACCTTTGCCGACATAGCCAAACGCATGCGAATCGGCCGCTATGCCGAGGAACAGCTACGCCTGATTAACGGCTATTACCCCAGCGGCGAACCTCAGGAGGGAGAATGGTTGAAGATAATTAAATAGCTTTTAGCCAATACACAACCAATAGTGACACTCAAAGTTGTGTAGATTTAGCTCGTCAACTTGCTTAAGGTAGATAGGTCGACAAGCCGACATTGCACCCATTCAACAATAATAAGAGGTACGCATGTCTACCAAAAATACCGTTTTGCTTTTGACTTTGCTGCTGTCCCCCACGGCGCTTCAGGCGCAAGAACTGAAAGCACTAGTAGGTGGCCGTCTGATTGATGGTTTCGGTCATCAACCTATCGCTAATAGTGTGATTTTAATCAAAGATGATCGCATTGAAAAAGTCGGGACAGTAGATACCCTACCCGTACCCGATGGCTATGAGCATATCTCTACAGAAGGCATGGACGTATTACCCGGTTTATGGGAAAACCATGCCCACCTGATGTTGGCAGGCCATGCCAATTATAGCCATTGGCATAAAGCCTATCCCGAACGTTTTCAAGATGAAGTCATGCCGGCAAGTGCATTGCAGTTATTACTTGCAGGTATAACCAGCGCGCGAGATCTTGGCGCCCCACTGGAAGCCTCTATTGAAGTTAAACGAAGTATCAACGAAGGCCGTATCCCTGGCCCCAGATTGTATATATCCGGCCCCTTTATCCAACATGAAGCTTACCCAGGAACCGAAAGCTACCGCTGGGGAATAAAGGGCGTTAATGACGCCAGGAAGAAAATAAAAAAGTTGGCCCAAGCCGGGGTAGACGTTATCAAACTCATAGATCATGACAAGATGACGCTGGAAGAAGCCAATGCCGTTGTGGATGAAGCACATAAGCAAGGTCTTAAAGTTGTTGCCCATGCTCACCGCCCCGATGAAATCCGCCGCGGACTGGCCATTGGTGTAGATAATTTTGAGCATACCGGATTAACCACAGCCCCGGGATTTCCCGCTGATGTTATCGAACAGTTGAATGAGCGCACCGCGACCGGCCGCGTAGCTGGCGGTCCCTTATTCTGGACACCAACCGTAGAGGGGCTGTGGCAATACGACTTGACCGTATCCAACCCAGAGCGCCTCGATAACAATTGCTGGGAACGGGGGTTAAAGAAAGATACCGTCGAAGATATTCGCCAGTCCTTGAAAAAACCTGGTCAACTTAGCTATATGCAGCTAACCCCCTTACGAAAACCAACTCTTAAACGCAAAATTCAACAATTGCGTGATGCGGGCGTGGTTTTTCTGGTTGGCACCGACAGCGGTATTCCGACAAAATTTCATTGCCAAAGCACGTGGAACGAGATGGCTGTATGGGTAGATGTTATGGATATTCCTGCTATGGATGCTATTCGCGCTGCCACATACTGGCCGGCCGTTATGATGGGAGTTGATGAACACAGCGGTACGGTATCAGCGGGGAAATATGCCGATATCATTGCCGTAAAAGGCGATGTGCTGCGTTATATCAACCTGCTGCAGGATGTCAAACTAGTCATGAAAGGCGGGACACTCTATAAACAAGATGGTCAGGTTATTGAGTCTGCACTTTAACTTACATACTACAGAGGTCGGTATTTGCACCGTACCTCTGTACGCCCTATCACTTAGCCACTGCTAGCACAGTCCCCCTCCAAACCCATTCATTATTTTCCCCTGACAGCAAAAGTTCTTGTGTCAAGGTGGCATAAATTGACGGTGCAGACACCGCTACTTGTCACCCGGACGGCGACCAAGGTGGTCCGTCACTCCATCATCGCCTTAATATGCACTGTCACACTGCGGCCCAAGGCGCTCATGGCATAGCCCCCTTCCAGGGTGGAAAGCATTTTGCCGTTACAATGCTTGTTGGCAATCTGCTTTAATTCGCGGGTGATCCAATCGTAGTCGGTCTCCACCAGACGAAAATGCGCCATATCGTCTTCGTAGTGGCCATCAAAACCGGCGGAGATCAAAATAAGTTGCGGTGCAAAGGCATCAATCTTGTCCAGCCACTGATTGATCACCGCTTCACGAAAACCGTCACCGTCTGTGCCTGGCGGTAAAGGCATATTTAAAATGTGCGCATTACCTGGCCCTACATTAAAGGGATAGAAGGGATATTCATACGATGAGCAAAACAGCACCCGCTCGTCGTCAAAGAAAATATCTTCGGTGCCATTACCGTGGTGTACATCAAAGTCCACAATGGCGATACGTTCGAGCTTATATTTATGCATGGCCCAATGCGCCGCCACGGCAATATTGTTAAACAAGCAAAAGCCCATGGCTTTGTCCCGCTCCGCATGATGACCCGGCGGGCGCACTGCACAAAACGCCTGGCCCGCCTTATCCTGCATTAACATATCTACCGCCATCACATTCGCCCCGGCGGCATATAAGGCCGCTTCCAGGCTACGTGGCATCATGGTGGTGTCATCGTCCAATTGCACCTTGCCTTCTTTTGGGGTGCAGGCAAACAATTTATCTACGTAGGTTTTATCATGGGCCAGATACAGCTGCTTGCGGGTGGCCTTAGCAGCTTCTGCACGCAGAATGGAATAATCCAGCCCGGATGCAATCAACCTGTCGTTGATGGCATCCAGACGCTCCGGTGATTCTGGATGTTCGTCCCCCACATCGTGCAGCGCACACGCCGGATGACTGATAAATACAAAGCTCATGAGTCAGCCTTTAACGACAGTTTCAACATCACTTCTCCCGGGTCTTCGGCGGGCTGACGTTTGAAGTTGGCACTTTCAAACACCCGCAACATGTTTTTATTGTCAGAACGAACATAAGCTTGCATAGAATCCAGGCCCCGCTTATTGGCAATACTGATCATCTCAGCCAGCAACTGACGTGCCATACCTTTACCGTGATACTTCTCCCGGGTAACAAAGGCCACTTCACAGCTGGTGCCATCTTCGTTCAGATAATATCGCCCTACCGCCTGAATTTCTGATACCGAGCCGTATTGCCTGACAATACACAAGGCCAGGTCACGGCTTTGATCCACACTGACCAGACTGCAGGACTTTTCTCTGGTCATCTGGGTAGGGTAATAGTTATAGCGATAGAACAGCGTTTCTTTGGTGTGTGAATAGAAAAACTCTTGTAAACGCCTTTCATCAGCCGGGTTCAACGGCCGCAAATCAAAACTTGCGCCGTCTATTATCAGAGTTTTCACACTGATTTTGCCAAGCTCAGGCACTTCTCGTGGGTAATCCTTCTGGTAATGCGGCACCCAATAATGCTTGCGCACCTGCTCAAGCAACTGCGCCCTAAACTTCGGATGCGCCACCCGGATCAGCTCCAAGGCCCGCTCACGAATACTGCGGCCTTTTAAAGACGCTACACCAAACTCAGTGACCACATAATGCACATGCCCGCGAGACGTAACCACACCGCTTCCCTGGGTAATATGCGGCACAATACGTGACACCTTGCCGTTCTTAGCCGTGGAAGGTAACGCAATAATCGGCTTACCGCCGGGGCTGATGGCCGCACCGCGAATAAAGTCCACTTGCCCGCCTATGCCGCTATAAAACTGATAACCAATGGAGTCCGCAACCACCTGACCGGTCAGATCCACTTCAATGGCACTGTTAATGGCCACCATCTTATTGTTACGGGAAATATTGACCGGCGAATTGACGTAACTACTGGGGTAAAATTCCACATGCGGATTACCGTCAACAAAATCGTAAAGCCGCTTGCTGCCCAGGCAGAAGCTGGTGACTGTTTTACCGGGATGAAAGGTTTTCTTGCGGTTGTTGATCACCCCTTTTTTAATTAAATCGATGACCCCATCGGTAATCAACTCACTATGCACCCCCAAATTTTTATGATGTTGCAGGTATTGCAGCACCGCATTGGGGATCTTGCCGATTCCAAGTTGTAAGGTTGCTCCGTCTTCCACCAGCATCGACACATACTGACCTATACGTTCAGTCACGGGATCTGGCTCAACATCCGGCATTTCCGGCAATTCCTGTTGGCGTTCGATACTTGCACTCAACTGCGATACATGCACAAAAGAGTCACCACTGGTGCGCGGCATCAAGGGGTTGATTTGGGCGATAACATATTTGGCTTTGCGCACCGCAGCTTGCACCACATCCACCGATACGCCCAGTGAGCAATAGCCGAATTTATCCGGCGGCCCCACCATAATCAGTGCCGCATCAAGAGGTAAAATATCGGTTTCAAATAAACTCGACACCTCAGACAAAAAACAAGGTGTATAATCTGCACGACCTTCGGACACGGCGGCGCGCATTTTATCGCCGCCAATAAAAAAGGTATTCACCTTAAACAGGTCATTGAATTTCGGCTCGACCCAGCGATGGTCGGCCAGGGTCAGGATATGCACGATCTCGATATCATGCAGGCCCTGGGCATTGGCAATCAAATCATCAAGCAGCGCATTAGGCACTGCGGCGTGGGAACCGAGAAAGATACGGTTACCGGATTTCAATAAAGTTTGCCAGTCCGGTCGGTTCGGCAATGCGGTATACATGTGTAACTCCTTGAATACCAGGGCGATATGCGACCTATTTTGTCACCCGGCAAAGCACAATGGTTTGATATAAACCAAAGCGCTTCGAGTTATGTGCAACTTGCCGTAACATTAGCAGATAGTCCTTTTGGAAAATACCAATTCCATTAGATAACAAAATCTTAGTTCATGGTATTACACTGTTGTATGAACGGAATCACGAAATGAGCAGGACTGGCGCACTGCCGCTCAGGCTGCTGATTATAATCCCCACTACTTTGCTGTTTCTGATTGCAGCCATGCTAATTGGTGGTATCTCTTTACATAACAGCCTGGACACAGGACGGGCGTTTGGCCAGCAGATAGCTCAAGAACGCAGTGAGCGGCTGGAAAACCAGATAAAACTGCTAACACAACGCCTACCGGCGATCCTCGAGCTCAATGCGCAAGGAATACGCAGCGGACGCCTTGATATTCAGCAGCCTGTTAACATGGCGCCTTGGCTTTATACCCAAATTCAGCAATCAGAACATATGACGTTTATTTCTGTGGCACTCCCCGACGGACGTTATATTAATGGTGCTCGAGCCCCTGCCTCAAATGGACAAACTAATATTGCCAGCAATTTTCTTGATGGTGAGTTAACCCTGGCCTCTTATGCCCCTAACCCCAATGGCAGTATAGGACATCGCACCTCAGCGTTAACGGCATACGACCCGCGTCAGCGCCCATACATGCAGGCGGCGCTGCGCGAGCCAGGGCAATTGGCCTGGGGGTCAATTCACCGCTATGTGGGTTTACCAGACTTTGGTATCAGTATGTCGTTAGCGGTAACAGATGCCCAGGGCAAGGTGATTGCCGTTTGCGGTGTGGACATGGCGCTTGCAGAAATCAGTGAGTTTATTGCCCATATTCCATTAGGCAATGCAGGAATAGCTTATCTGGCCGATGCCGAGGGAAAGCTAATCGCTACGTCATCCACCGCCATACCTTTTGTCGACCCAGACACACCGTCGGTACGTCTCAATCTGGCCTCCCACCCTAGCGCCTTGCTGCGTGAAGTTAGTCAGCACAATATCCAGCCGTTCAGTCACATTCTGGACGTACAGGGGCAACGGTATCTGGCCAATATTCGCCGTATCGATCTTGGTCATGGCCTGCATTGGCAATTAGGGGTTTTACTGCCTGAGCAGGAATTCGTCGGCAAGACCATGAAAACGACGCGCCAGGCACTGGGATTAATGCTGATGATCTTAGTATTGCTGGCACTGTGCGGTGCCTTGCTGGGAGGCCTAATTGCACGGCCCATTGAAAACATTTCGCAGTTGGCCAACAGCCGCGCGTTAAATGCGCTGCAACAAGATAGCTTTAAGAACAGTCCCATTCGCGAGGTACGCTCGTTATCGGCCAGCATGGCGCACCTGAGTGATAAGCTGGCAGAGTCCATTGATGAGCTGGAAAACCGCGTTATCCGGCGTACACGAGAGCTACAGGCAGCGAACGATAAGCTGCAACAGTTATCCACGCAGGATAGCCTCACAGATATTGCTAACCGGCGTGCCTTTGACCAGCATTTTAACCAGCAGTGGCTGATGGCAAAACGTGAACAACAACCTTTGTCATTGATGTTAATCGATATTGATCATTTTAAAGCCTTCAACGACAAGTATGGCCATCCGGCGGGTGACCAGGCATTAATTCAGGTGGCTGAGCAACTGGCCGCACAACTGCATCGCTCAACCGATTTAGTGGCCCGTTACGGAGGAGAAGAATTTGCCGTGGTGTTGCCTAACACCAGCTTAGAGGCCGCAGCCCCGCTTGCCGAGCAAATGTGTAAAGCTATCGCCAGCCAGCCCGCTATGATTGATGATAAGCCTTACTTTTTAACCATTAGTGTGGGTGTGTCCAGCATGATCCCCGGCCACAGACAAAGCCCTAAAGCCTTGTTGCAACGGGCAGATCAACGCCTTTACCAAGCCAAATCCAATGGCCGTAATCGGGTGTCTATGGATGAGTGAAAATGGGGATGAATTCGCCAGTTAAACCGGTACGAAAAAAAGTAGATACGCGGAAAAATCACAGTACACAGCATTTCAGGCTGCTCTGTGCCGTACTGGTATTGACCAAACTTGGGGATTTACTCGCCTCCCCCAAAATTGTTTTGACCTGGTTACTTGGCGCCGTCGGTGTCTCCCCGGTATTAATCTCTTTGCTGGTACCCATTCGCGAGTCTGGCTCGATGATCCCACAAATTGCCATTGGCACTTGGGTAAACCGCTTTGTTTATCGTAAAGGGCTTTGGCAACTAGGGGCCTTTATCCAAGGGCTGACAGTGCTAGGCATGGCCGCAGCCCTTTGGCTTTTGTCAGGTGATACTGCCGGCTATACGGTATTAGCGCTGTTGGTGTTATTTAGTCTGGCCCGCGCACTGTGCTCGGTCACTATTAAAGATATGCAAGGTAAAGTGATCGCCAAAAAACAGCGAGGGCGACTATCCGGCTTTGCCGCCAGCATAGCGGGAGTACTGACATTTGCCGTCAGCCTGGTATTTTTTATTGATGCATCCTCTGTCAGCACAACCATGTACCTTGCATTACTCCTGCTGGCAGGTTTGCTTTGGTGGCTGGCCGGGATGCTGTTTTGGGCCGTACAGGAGCCTCCAGGGGAAAACAGACAGCCCGGCGACAACCAATCTTCAGCATTGAGCCATGCCTGGCAACTGATCTGTCGGGATCGCAAATTCCGCCATTTTTTGCTTTCCAGAGCCCTGCTAATGGGCTCGGCCTTATCCGCGCCATTTATGTTGCTACTGGCGCAAGCCAAACAGACACAAAGCAGCACCTTTGCCCTCTTTTTATTGGCTAGCAGCCTGGCAGCGGGTATCTCTGCCAGCGTATGGGGACTTATGGCAGACCAGTCCAGTCGTCGGGTAATGTTGCTCGGTGGTGTTTTTGCTGCCTTAAGCTGCCTGGCGGTATGGGGCACCGAGCTACAGTCCAATGACGCACCTGTGTGGTTATATGCTTTGTTTTATTTGAGTTTATCCGTCGCCCATGAAGGCGTGCGAATCGGCAGACAGACCTACCTGGTCAATATGGCCGGCGGGATAAAACGCACAGATTACGTCTCGGTCAGCAACACCGTTATTGGTAGCATTTTACTGCTGATGGGAGGCATCACCGCCCTACTGGCTAGCTTCTCGGTTAGTGCGGTTATTTTCTTTCTCGGCCTGATGGGCTTGGCTGGCAGTTGGTCTACCTGGCGAATGGCCGAAACAGATTAATCCTGCGCCTTGAGCTTAGCCTGAATAAACTGGCTATGAGGAATATAAAGTAAGTCGGCAATGCGACGGATAATATGCTCTTCGTGACTATCTAAGCGCCCATCTGCGTAGGCCAGCTGCCACAGGTTTTCCATGATACGAGCTTTCTGCTCCGCCCCGCATTGCTGATTCAGTACACGGGTGAAACTGACCAGATCCGGTGCTTGTTCTGCTTGCTGCTCTGATGTTTGTAACAGCGCCTGGATGTCTGAGTGACCAAGATTAAACTCGCTTTGCAGTAAGTCCTGCATTAATTTTCTCTCCTGGGGATCCAGTTGCTGATCAGCCCGGATGACTTCCATATACAAAACAGCCGTGGCCAGATCCAATTGCAATTGGATGCCACTGTCACGCGTCACAACCAAGGTTTCCTGTAACCAATGCTTAAACTGTTTCAACATAGTTATCGCCTTAACACTCTGCTATCAGATAGGACTCGTCTGTTTTGTACTGGTTCCATTAGTGACCTAATTGCCTCTCAAGTAAGGCCGCCAAACGGGCCCCGGCAACTTGCAAACGCTTAAGCGCCAAGGCTTGATCTCGTTGCAGTTGGGCCGCATCCAATACCTTGGATTGATTGGCATAGACCTGTCGGGTCAATTGATATGACTCGGCCAGCCACTGCTTGAGCGGGGCTGCCCGCCATTGGCGGCGCTGTTCGTTGTCAGCTTCAGCCATTAATCTGGCTGCCAGTTGCTCGGAGCGTGGTAAGCCTCTTAGCACCACCCCGTCCCAGTAATAGTGTAAGCTGACTTCGTCGCCCTTAATCTTCACCTTAGTGGTGTTGCCGCCTTTGTCATCGGCAAAACTGACATGCATGGGCTGATGTATATCGCCGACCAGGTGCACAACAAAGGCTAATGCTTCAGCCTGTTGATCTTTGTCACTGTCCTGGAGCTGAAGCTGCATATCTTGTAATACGCTGACAATGCAGGGGCGCGAACAATCCCTGGACATATCAAAGACCTCCGCATCGCGCGGCAGATTAACATAGTGCCAGGGGCCGGTGTGGGCATAGGCAGGCAACTTTTGTTCACGTATTTTGTCAGCCCATACCGAGGCTTCACCAATATCCTTAAACCCTTTGTGTTTTAGCAGTGCATCGACTTTTTTCTGCGCCGCCGGACTTAACTGGGCGTAGGCCAACAGGCCCACGGTGCGATGGCCCTTCTCCCCCCAGGCTTGCACCTGAGCGCTTAAGGACATCAGTAAAAGGGTGAAGACAGCAAGGTAAGTTTTCATTACAACTCCCGGGATACACTGTGGCCATCGGCCGCAACAAAAAGCAGTGGATTGGTCATATCCAGCGACAAGCCGAGGCTTTCCCCGACCCTCAATTCACAATCCAATGAGGTACTGCTCAGCAGTTGCTCACCGCCGGACAATTGCAATTCATATAAGTAATCGGCACCTCTGAATATCTGGCGCAGTACCTTGGCCTTTAGTGCAGAACTATTGTCAGGCTTAACCTGATGTGGTCTGAGCAGTAAACTTAACGGCACTCCGGCATCAAGATTAAGACGGTCACTTAATGGCCAATGACCAATATCACCGGATATTTGTCCATCCCCCAGATACTGCACCTTCACCACCGCCCCTTTACCAATAAAATCGGCTACATCCAAGCAGGCAGGCTGACTGAATAACGTGGCAGGACTGCCCCATTGCAAGAGTCTGCCCTTATCCATCACCCCTAACTGATCGGCCATGCTGAAGGCTTCTGATTTATCATGGGTCACCAATAAAGCAGTGATGCCTTGTTGTTTAAGAATTTGTCGAACCTGAGTAGCCAGGCTGCCTCGCAGCTCGGTATCCAGGCTGGAGAAAGGTTCATCCAAAAGCAGTAAATCCGGCTGTGGCGCCAGGGCTCTGGCCAGGGCTACCCGTTGCTGCTGACCACCGGATAAAGCATGACTATAGCGCTCGCCCAATCCTTGCAGTTCTACCAAGGCCAGCAGGGTATCAACTCGTTGACGCTGCTGAGTTTTAGGTAAGCGACGGATGCCAAAAGCAATATTTTCTGCCACGGTTAAGTGAGGAAACAAGGCAAAATCCTGAAAAACCATGCCAATTTTGCGTTTTTCCGGCGCGACACCAAAACCGGCACGGCTCACCGTTTGTTGATGCAAGTGAATCGTTCCTTCACTTACAGGTTCAAACCCGGCAATAGCACGCAGCACAGATGTTTTACCGCAGCCAGAGGCCCCTAATAAACAGCCAATCTCCCCGCTTTGCAGGAGTAAATCAAAGCCCTGCACCACTTTATTGCTGCCATAACTAATGGCCACCTGGTCAAGTTGCAACATTATGCCGTTTCCTTATTGATGGCCCTGGACAACAATATAACCGGTGCCAGACCGGCCAGTAAGATCAGCAGCGCCGGGGCTGCGGCATCAGACAGGCGCTCATCGGAGGCCAATTCATAAGTACGGATCGCCAGCGTATCGAAATTAAATGGACGTAAAATCAAAGTAGCTGGCAATTCCTTTAGTACATCCACAAATACCAACAACACGGCGCTGAGCAGACTGGCCCTAAGAATAGGTAAATGCACCTTGGTGAATACCCCGGTCGGGCTTAAGCCAAGGCTTCGCCCCGCCATATCCATGCTCGGCTTAACTCGGGCAAGCCCCGTTTCCACTTGATGTAAACTCACGGCCAAAAAGCGCACCGAATAGGCAAACAATAACGCAAACACTGTGCCTGAGAGTAATAGGCCGGTACTGATACCTAGCCAGGCCTGCAATACCGCGTCCAGCGATTTATCAAACCAGGCCAACGGCACCATAGTGCCCACCGCGATGACCGTCCCCGGTAAAGCATACCCCAACTTGGCCACCGTCACCGGCGCATTGATAAAGGGGTCGCTTTTCAGCCGCTTAGCATAGGCAAACAACATGGCTAGCAACAAAATCAGCAGCGCCGCCATCAATGCCAATGAAAAACTATTCCAGGCTAGTTGCCAGAAACGGGCATCAAGCTGCTCAGGGCCGGTTAGCCAGGCCCAGTGCAATAACATCGCCAGCGGCAATAAGAACCCCAGAGCCAGAACCAAACTACACAAGGCAAACAACAACCAGCCTGTCAGCCGCGCCGGTTTAGTGCGCCTCTGTACCTGACGTTTATGTCCCTGATAGTAATACTGAATTTTACGTCGTGAGTACTGTTCCCACAAAACCAGCCCCATAACAAATAACATCAGTAATGCAGATAACTGCGCAGCAGCCAGATGATTGCCCATGCCAAACCAGGTGCGGAAAATGCCGGTGGTAAAGGTACTGACACCAAAATACTCAACGGTGCCGAAATCAGCAAAGGCTTCCATCATGGCTAATGCCGTACCGCTTAAAATGGCGGGCCGGGCCATGGGCACGGCCACCTTCAAAAAATACTGCTGAGGTGTCAGCCCCATGCTGCGACTGGCTTCCAGCAAACTTTGCGACTGGTCACGAAAGGCATTTCTGGCCAGCATAAAGACATAGGGGTACAACACCAGAATCAGCATGACAATGGCACCGCCCAAGGAACGGATTTCTGGAAACCAATAGTCGCCGTAACCCCAGTCAAACCATTCACGTAATGTGGTTTGCAGCGGCCCGGCAAAATCCAACAAGCCGGTGTAACAGTAGGCAATAATATAAGCAGGGATCGCCAGCGGGAGCAGCAACAGCCATTCGAACCAACTGCGCCCAGGAAACTGATAATGGTGACAAATCCAGGCTAGCGCGGTGCCCAGCAGCATAGCCCCCAGTCCCACGCCAAACGCCAGCAACAAACTGTTGAGCACATAATCCAGCAGCACCGTATCCACCAGGTGCTGCCAAACTTGCCATTGCGGCTGACTAAGGCTCAATACCACCAGCAGAATAGGTAGCGCCAGCAACAAGGACGCCGTCAAGGTAATGCTTCGCCAACCACTGATACGGCCGGATGATCTCAGTATTGCCAAACCTTGCTCTGCCTCTAAACTGCGTGGGCGCGCATTATCCCTGTTTTATCTGTTACTTCCAACCAGCGTGATTCATCAGCATCAGTGCGTCGGTGTTACGTGCACCCACTTTTTCCAGAGGAATAGACTCGGCTTTAAATTCACCGAAGCCTTTGAGCACTTCGCTGATATTCACATCGCTGCGCACCGGGTATTCACCGTTATGTTCGGCGTACCATTGCTGGGCGTCTTTGCCGAGCATAAATACCAGTAACTTGTTGGCATTGTCGGCATTGGGGGCATGCTTGGTCACGGCCGCTCCGGAGATATTCACGTGGGCGCCTCGATCGGCCTGGTTAGGCCAGAATACCTTCACTTTTTTCGCCGCTTCCACTTGCGACTGGTCGGCGTCTTTTAACATGCCAGCCAGATAATAAGTGTTAGCAATGGCAATATCACATTGTCCGGCTGCTACAGCTTTTATTTGGTCGCGATCACCACCTTTGGGCGGGCGGGCAAAGTTCTTTACTAAGCCTTTAGCCCATTCCAGGGTAGCTGGTTCACCTATTTGCTCGATCAGCGCCGACACCATTGACTGGTTATAAATGTTAGTGGATGAGCGCACGCAAACTCGTCCTCTCCATTTGGCGTCAGTCAGATCCTCCAGGCGATTAAGCTCTTCGGGCTTAACCCGGTCAATGGCATACATAATAGGCCTGGCGCGTTTAGTCAGAGCGAACCACTGATTATCCTGATCACGCAGGTTTTCTGGTACCCATTGTGCTAATTGCTCGTTGGCCTGGGCACCTTGCAGTAAGCCAGACTCTTTGGCCCATTGCAGACGGCCAACATCGGTGGTCACCAACAAATCAGCCGGGCTGAACTGCCCTTCTGTGGCAATACGGGACAGCAAGGTATCAGCATTGCCAGTAATAAGATTAACCTGAATACCGGTTTGCTTGGTGAAATCATCCAGCACGGGCTTAATCAGGGCTTCCTTGCGGGCAGAATAAACATTCACTTCTTGCGCCGCCTGGACAGCGGTCGCTGCAGACAACAATAGCGCTAGGATAGAAACAGGTTTGAGCATAATTTCCCTCTTACGAAGATCAAGCGGCCGATTCGCCGTAGGATAAGGTCAATACTTTATCCTTTTTGATAACAGTTCTCAATAACAACAACTGTTATCTACCGCCTCTTGCTTTATCTTGACCGCATCTATCCCAGGCCTGCTGCCCTAGGCTTTGCTCTGGTACATAAAATACTGGCATTCCTGCATGCCTAGCTTCTGGTATGTTGCCTGAGCGACAAGATTCTCCTTTTCCACATACAAGCGGAAGCCACATACATTGCCCTGCTCTTTAGCCATATCCTGCACCTTATGATAAAGCGCGGAGTAAATGCCCTGACGCCTGGCGGCTGGCACTACGTATACGCTCTGGATCCACCAAAACAAGCTGTTACGCCAGTCACTCCATTCATAAGTTACCGCCAGGCTACCGACAATTTCACCTTCACGCTCAGCTACCAGATAAAAGCCATAATGGGGATGCTGCAGAATGCCGTTAACCCCCTGACGTAGCGTCTGTGCTTCCAGGGTCTTGTTTTCGGTTTCAAGCGCCATGGCCTGATTAAAGGCGGTTAATGCCTCAAGATCCTGGGCAACGGCCTGACGAAGAATAAAATCGGTCATTTGTATATCCTGACAAAAGGGCGCGAGCGGCCCACTATAAGTGCCGCGCATTCTAGCCGAAGCCCCAATGCAGGCCAAGGTTGGTCACCGCCAACATCAGTCCATCAAGCGTCTGGGCAAAGTGGCCCAGGTTGGTTAAGATCGCCCCATCAAATCAGCAGCAAGAATCTGACTATGAGCGACAACCCTCTGGTGTATTCCACCGCCTCCGGCCGTATTGCCGACCCTAAGCCGGAAAAACAAGCCCCTAAAGGTGACGGCATTATTCGTATTAAACGCGAAACTAAAGGCCGCAAAGGTAAAGGGGTGACCACCGTCTATGGTATGCAAATGGACGAAAGCGAGATCAAGCAGCTATGCAGCGATCTGAAGAAAGTCTGTGGCACAGGTGGCACGGTTAAAGACGGAGTAATAGAGATACAGGGTGATAATCGTGACAAGATAAAAGCATTGCTTGAAAAGAAAGGCTTTCAGGTTAAGCTTGCCGGAGGCTAACCGCCTTTCGTCTAGACATCGTCACTGAGGATCCCAAATGGAGCATATTTCCCGCAGCGAGCTGAGTATTTTGCTGGTTGAACCTTCTGATACCCAACGCAAAATCATCAGTGCTATGCTGGCTAAGGAACAAATCGGCCGAATTGAAACTGCCGGAAACGTACAGTCCGCACTGGAACATATTCATAAACACGGCATTGATCTGGTGGTCAGTGCCATGTACTTCGAAGACGGCACAGGCTTAGATCTACTCAAGACCATCAAACAGGACGACAAAACTTCTTCTATCGCCTTTATGCTGGTATCCAGTGAATTCAGACCCGCCAAGCTGGAAGAATTTAAACAAGCCGGTGTTGTGGCCATTTTGCCTAAACCCTTTGAACCGCTCCATTTAACCCGCGCGCTAAATGCCACACTGGATTTACTTAACGCCGAAGAATTAGAACTCGAACTATTTGATATTCAGGAAGTCCGCGTACTGTTGGTTGATGACAGCCGCATGGCCCGAAACCACATCCGCCGGGTGTTGGAAAATATGGGTCTGAAGAAGATTACCGAGGCAGAAAACGGTGCTATGGCGTTAACCTTCCTAAAAGATCACGCCTTTGATTTATTAGTTACCGACTACAATATGCCGGAGATGGACGGTCGGGAGCTGTCTGAGTTTGTGCGCTATAACCCTGATACGGCGCATATTCCCATTATCATGGTGACTTCAGAGGCCAACAGCGCCCATATGAGTAATATCCAGCAGACCGGCGTGAATGCGCTCTGTGACAAACCTTTTGAGTCAGCCGAAGTGCGTAAGATGCTAAGCTCATTACTAGGGCAGTAGCGAACAGTGAAAACCGGCCAGTGGCCGGTTTTTTTATAGCCATTAAAACGATTCTTGTCCGACCTCTTCAATTTATTCAGGCATAGCCGTAAGATGGTCTAAAAAACAAGGAATTACGTCATGCAATCGACGACATCCCGCTACCTCAAACTGACGCTTCTGGGCCTGCTAAGCCTTATTTTACTCGCTTTACTCGGTGGATATTTGCTACTGCGTGCCAGTCTGCCGCAACTGGATGGCCAGCGCACCGTGCCAGACTTGCAGGAAAGCGTCGAGGTAACACGGGACGAGGGTGGCATGGCGGTATTCAAGGCTCAAAGTCGACTGGATCTGGCCAGAGCGGTGGGTTTTGTGCATGGCCAGGAGCGTTTTTTTCAGATGGATTTGCTAAGGCGCAATTCCGCCGGAGAGCTCTCAGCCTTATTCGGTGAAGTCGCGCTGAATCGAGATAAAGAAATCCGTCTGCACCGCTTTAGAGATCGCGCCGAGCGAATCCTGTCCAGCATGCCCACAGAGCATCGCCAGATCATTCAGGCCTATACGGCGGGCGTCAATCATGGGCTGACGCAACTCGGCGCCCACTCGTTCGAATACTACCTGCTAGGAGTAACGCCGGCCAAATGGCAAGCCAGCGATACTATGCTGGCGCTTTACAGCATGTATCTGGATTTACAGCACCATGACGGACGGCGCGACTTTAGCCTGAGTCTGATGAAAACGCATTTGCCAGCAGACCTGTACGCATTTTTGCATCCAGAGGGTAGCCAGTGGGATGCCCCTATAGATGACAGCCTGCGCCCCACCAATCCGCTGCCAGCCAGTGCCTGGCCATCTTCCACTAATCAGCAATTAGTCATGTTGGACAATCAACCGGAAGACCGCACTATCGGCAGTAATAACTGGGCTGTTGGCGGTGCACTGAGCCCTTATCAGGCCGGGATCCTGGCCGATGATATGCATTTAGGTTTACGTGTACCGAACATCTGGTTTAAAGCGCAGTTTAACTGGCAACAAAACGGCCACACTCATCAAGTAACCGGCGTGACATTACCCGGCACGCCGCTGATGGTAGTGGGCAGTAATGGCAAACTGGCCTGGGGCTTTACCAACAGCTACGGTGACTGGAGCGATCTTATCCGGCTTAAACTGAACGACACAGGCGATCAGTATCTTACCCCTGCTGGCTACCAGGCGTTTAACTATGTCAGTCAGGACATAGAGATTAAAGGTGCACCAACCCAGACCATTGAGATAAAAGAAACCATTTGGGGGCCAGTAGTTTCTGAGGATGAAAACGGTATGCCACTGGCACTGCGCTGGGTTGCGCACGATAGCCAAGGCGCCAACCTTAATCTCATTGGTTTAGAAGTGGCCCAAGATGTGGGGCAAGGCGCTGCCGTTGGTGCCACCGCCGGTATGCCGGCCCAGAATCTGATGATGGCCGACAGTGCCGGTAATATAGGCTGGACCATTTCCGGTCCCATGCCCATCCGCTTTGGCTTTGATGGTCGCTATATTGCTGACTGGAGCGATGGCAGTGCCGGCTGGGCAGGTTATCGTGACCCACAGGATTATCCCAAAGTAATTAATCCCGCCGATCACAGGTTGTGGACCGCCAACTCTCGGGTAGTCGGCGGCCAGATGTATGAAAAAATTGGTGATGGCGGCTATGCGCTTGGCGCCCGCAATCAACAAATCCGCGACGGCCTGCGAGCCAAGGACAGTTTCAACGAGCAAGACTTGCTGGATATCCAGCTTGATGACAGAGCTTTGTTTCTGGCCCCTTGGCGTGACTTTATGCTCAGTAGCGTATTACCTGTCAGCCAACACCCACAAAAAGCCTTAGTGAAAGAAGCCTTGCAAAACTGGACCGCCAGCGCCTCGGAGCACGACTTAGGCTACCTGTTAGTACGCCAGTTTCGCCTGAATGTAAGGAATAAGGTTTATCAGGATCTTAACCGCATAATGTTAGAACACTCGGCGCGCTTTAACTTCAATGCGGTACGCAATCAGATGGAAGCGCCACTGTGGGAAATGGTCAGCCAGCAACCGGCTAACTTAGTACCCAGTGATTTTGACAGCTGGCAGGAATTATTTAATGCTGCGCTGACCGACACCTTGGCCAAGCTGGACAAGGATTTTGGTGACTGGCGTACCCTGACCTGGGGTCAGTTCAATGCGGTAGATATTCGTCACCCCCTCAGTGCCTTCGTTCCCATGTTGGGCAAATTGACGGATATGCCCAAAGAATCACTGGCTGGCGACAGTTTTATGCCGCGCGTGGCACAAAGCAGCTCCGGCGCGTCGCAACGCTTGGTGGTTGCTCCTGGTCATGAAGACAAAGCCATCTTTCACATGCCGTCCAGTCAGGCCGGCCACCCGCTCTCCCCTTATTTTGGTCTAGGTCATGAAGCCTGGCGCAGTGGTCAGCCAACCGGATTATTGCCGGGCCCTGGCCGCTACCACCTTAGCCTGCAACCAATTGGGGGTTGACAAGGGGGCCACTGCCCCCTTACATTCAAGCTCATGAAAACGAATATTTTTTCTTTTGCGCACTTTTTTACCTTACCTGAATCCGGGAGGTAGTTGGCTGCGCGAAAGTCGAATTCAGAAAACCTCCCACCAGGGAGGTTTTTTTTTGGATCATGAGTATCCCTTTTATCAGCAACAGGAACCACAGATGACAGACTATCAGGCACAACTGGAACAAATCAGACAGCAGATTAGTGCATTGGACGCCGAGTTATTGGGCCTGCTCGCCAAGCGCCAGCAATTCACCAATCAGGTGGCAGAAACCAAGATTAAAGCACATATGCAGGTTAGGGATCCGGTACGTGAAGAACAGTTGCTGATTAAACTCATCAAACAAGGTCAGCCACTAGGATTGACACCACAATATGTCACGTCCCTGTTCCATGTGATTATCGAAGACTCTGTGCTTAATCAACAAATGTTGCTGGCCCAAAAGGCAAATCCTGACAACGCGCAACCGCTAAATCGCGTGGCGTTTTTGGGTGACAAAGGCTCCTACAGCTACCTGGCGACGCAAAAGTACTTCTCGCGCCGTCCCGGTGAACTGATGGAAATCGGCTGTCCCAGCTTCGATGCCATTATCCACAAGGTGGAAACCGGCGAAGCCGACTATGCGGTACTCCCCATTGAAAACACCTCTTCCGGCAGTATCAATGAAGTATTTGACGTACTGCAACATACCAGTCTGTCTATTATCGGCGAGCTAACCCACCCGGTTGAACATGCGCTGCTGGTCGCCTGTGATACCGATATCAGTAAGCTTAAGACCCTGTATGCCCACCCTCAGGTATTCTCCCAATGTAGCCACTTTTTAGCGGAGCTGGGTAATATTGAGGTTAAGCCCACCGATAGTACCTCTGCCGCCATGTTGAAAGTGTCTGAGATGCAAGACCCAAGCATCGCTGCCATAGGCAGCGCTCCTGGTGGAGCGTTATATGGTTTGACCCCAATTAAGTCCAATCTGGCCAACCAGAAAGAAAACCACAGCCGCTTTATTGTCGTCGCCAGAAAGCCGGTGAATGTGCCGCTGCAAATTCCAGCCAAGACCACCTTGGTAATGAGTACAGTGCAAAAACCTGGCGCCCTAGTGGAAGCCCTGCTGGTATTGCGCGATAACCAAATTAATATGACTAAGCTGGAGTCACGGCCGATCAACGGCAATCCTTGGGAAGAAATGTTTTACATTGATGTGGAAGCCAATCTACAGGACGGTCCCATGCAGACCGCTATCGAACAATTGCACGGTATCACCCGTTCCTTGAAAGTACTCGGCTGCTATCCCAGCGAAGAAGTCACACCCACCCGCGTAGCTGCTGCAGACGCTCTACAGGGTTAGGCCCTTATAAGGTTGTGGCCCCGGTCACAACCTTAGTATCAAACACAAGGTTATGCCTGGGCAGCGTTTTTAAGCGCCTCGCCAAGCCGGTCATCAATCGCTTTCGCTGCCAAAAAGGCAGGACGTTCCATTAAGCGCTTGGCATAACGTTCAAATTCAGGGCGCTTGGGTAGGCTTTCAAATTGCATTCCCCATATAACATGAGAGCCCACATAAACGTCTGCAGCCGTAAACTGCTCACCGAGCAGATAGGGAGCAGAAGACACCGCATCGGCCAGCACAGCCACGGCCTTATCATAGCTACCGTAACCCACCATTTTTTGCTGGTCTTCATCCACCTCCACCTTAAGCAAGCGATTCACTATTGCCGCTTCAAGTGGCCCAGCAGCAAAAAACAACCAGCGATAGTAAGCCGCCCTGTCATAAAAAGGCGGCGCCAATGCTGCTTCAGGAAAGGTATCAGCAAGATAGGCGCAAATAGCAGGACACTCCGTCACTACCTTCCCTTCATGCACTAAGGTGGGTACTTTCCCCATAGGGTTGATCGCCAAATACGCTGGCGTTTTCATTTGCTCGCCATAATTCAATACGACTTGACGATAAGCCACGCCAGTTTCTTCAAGCATCCAACGCACTATTTGCCCGCGCGACCAGGGGTTGGTATACAAGACTAAATCGCACTTGTTATCTTCAACCAACGGCATCTGTTGTTCCTTTTGTTTTAAACATGGCGTTTACAAAATAGGTCAGGGGCGCGTTCTATGCCAGTTCTAACGCCGGAAAATAAAAGCATCAGCATGATAAATCAGCCACTTTTATCTTTTTTGAAACAAAACTGCGGGGCAATACAGAGAGGAAAGAGAGAATACGGCGTGTCGTCACGACACGCCTATTTAACACTAACTGCGATCATCATTGGCTTTAAGCAAGAGCTTCTTACTTTCCACCAAACTTTTCTTAGCAAAATCACCAAACCATTGGCCAATATGGAAAAAGTCCTTGATAAAGGTCGCCTTATCGCCGGCTTCCAAGGTGGCAAGCGCCTGATCCAAATGATCGCGAAAACGTCTCAATAAAGGCAGACTTTGTTTGTTACTGAAAATAATATCCGCGTACAGATTGGGAGACTGGGCAAATAACCGTCCCACCATCGCTAACTCCAGCCTGTATATTGGCGAGCTGAATTGAATCAGCTTGTCCAAGTCCGGATTTTCACCCGCCAGATGAGAGCCATACACATAAGTACAGAAGTGTCGCATGACCTGAATAAACGCCATGGCATCGTCATGTTCCTGCGCGGTGCTTTCATTCAAAATAGCTCCCCAACTGCGCATCTGCTCAAGCAGCCACTCATAACGCGCTGGATAGCGGCCATGACACACCACAATCACTTGCTTCACCAAGCTGGACACATCAGGACCAAACATGGGATGTAAGCCCAATACAGGTCCTTGATGCACCTCCAGCATGGCCTGCAGGGGACCTGATTTAGTGCTGGTAATATCGGCCAACAGGCAATTTTCAGGCAGCCCCGACAACTTGCTAATGACCGTTTCGGTCAGTTTCATTGGTACCGATACCAGCACCAGCCCGGCTCCCTTAAAGAGCGCGTCGGCATGTGGCCAGTCTTCCTGTTCGAGAATAGCCACCTCATAGCCACTGAGACGAAACATATCCACAAACACACTACCCAGCGCGCCACCGCCACCAATCACCACTACCTTGCCAAGTTCGGGATTGCAACAACGATAGCGTTGATGTTGGGTCTGATAGGATTCACGCATGATCCTGCGCAGCAGATCTTCAACCAATGCCGGGGACAATCCCAGGGCTTCGGCTTCAGCTCGACGCTTGGCTAACAGTTCAGCCTCGCGGCTGGGTACGTAGATTGGTAAACCTACCTGACTTTTGATCTCACCCACCTGGCGCGTAATGGCCAAGCGTTTAACCAGTAGCTCAACCAGCTGACTGTCCAGAGCATCAATTTGTTGGCGCAGCGGCGCCAGAGGATCTGCGTGCTCACTCATGCTTAGCTCGCTTGTTTGAGTTTCTTCATACGCATTGGCAATACGGTAATTAGCTTTTCCCTGGTCTGCTTGAGCAGCTTATCGGTACTAGCCCAGTCAATGCAGCCATCGGTAATAGACACCCCGTAGTCAAGCTCGGTGGGCTTCTTTCCATCGCTGTTTTGATTACCGGCATTCAAATGGCTTTCCAGCATAATACCGATAATAGACTGGTTACCTTCCAGAATCTGATTCATCACATTAGCCGCGACCAGCGGCTGGCGGCGATAATCTTTGTTTGAATTCGCGTGGCTGCAGTCTACCACTAATCCGGCGCTGAGTTTGGCTGCTTGCAATTGCTGTTCACATTCAGACACGCATACCGAGTCATAGTTAGGCTGCTTACCACCACGCAGAATGATATGGCCATCGGGATTACCCTGGGTTTGAATAATGGCTACCTGGCCCTGCTTATTAATCCCCATAAAGTTGTGACCCGATGCGGCCGACTGCAAGGCGTTGATTGCAATACCCAGACTACCATCTGTGCCGTTTTTAAAGCCGACTGGCATCGACAAACCACTGGCCATTTCACGGTGAGTCTGGGATTCTGAGGTACGTGCACCAATGGCCGACCAGGCAAACAACTCTGCCAGATATTGAGGGCTGATGGGATCCAACGCCTCGGTTGCCACAGGAAGTTCTAACTCGGACAACCAGATTAATAACTCTCTGGCTTTACGCAAGCCCGCCTCAATATCAAAGGTGCCATCCAAATGTGGATCGTTAATCAGACCTTTCCAACCTACCGTAGTACGCGGCTTTTCAAAATAAACACGCATAACGATATACAGGGTGTCCTTGGTCTCTTCATGCAATTGTTTAAGCTTGAGCGCATATTCTTTGGCCGCATCAATATCATGAATGGAACAAGGTCCACACACCACCAGTAAGCGATGATCACGACGGTGAATAATGTCTGCAATAGTTGCGCGCGACTGAGCAATCACCTCAAGAGCACGTTCGCTGACCGGCATTTCTCTGGCCAGGGCATCGGGGGTAATCAGGACTTGTTCACCGGAAACGTGAACGTTATGGATGGAATCTTTTAACATGAGGAGCACTACCTGTATGAATGAGTTTACAAATTGTAGAAGAAATATGACGCCACAATAGCATCAAAACCGAAAAGATTAGCGGTATCGGGAGGTCTTAAAAAGAGGGTGTAATATTTTATTTACTTTCATGACTTTACTTTAATTTCGTTTCGATTGACTTTTTAACATTTTATAAATTCAGTTACAAGACAAGATTCATAAGAACCGCTAACGTGCAGTAAAACGTCAGGTTTTTCCTCTCTCCCAGCCCCTGCTTCGTCATTAATTTGTCATCTGACATCATTAAGCTTGCTGGCATCCAAATGCCTCCGGTGTTCTTGCTGGCATCCAAATGCCTCCGGTGTTAAAGAGATTACGCTCTTGAAAAAGCTCAGTCTGATCATCTCCCTCCCCGTTCTGTTTGGTTTGATGGTGTTATTTGCCCTGAACATGGCATCACTGTACCAAACCCAGCGCATCATCCATTCATTTGAAAATATGCAACACAACACCTTGTCAGCGGAAAGACAGACATCGGCTATCCTGGTGGGCTTCAAAACACAAGTACAAGAATGGAAAAACGTGTTGTTGCGGGGCCATGACCCCAAAAGTCTGGATAAGTACTGGAACAGTTTTGTAAAGCACGAAACTCAGATTCAACAGCAACTGGAAGACCTGGAACATCATCATCAGTTACCAGCCCAGATCGTCACTGACATTCAAGCCTTCCGTTCTGCGCACCAAACCATGGCGGCACAATACCGCAACGGTCTTACCCAGTTTGTTGCAGGGAATTTTGAACCAACGTTGGGTGATAAGGTCGTTAAAGGTATGGATAGAGAGCCGGCGGCCCGATTAACCAGCCTGGAAGATAAAATTGCCGAATTAGCCAGAACAGAGCTGGCAGAAATGAAAAGTGGTGCAAATGCGGCGATCCAATCCATCTTACTACTCAGCCTGCTGCTCACCTTTGCAACCGTTGCCTTAGTGATGTTTGTGCTTCGCCAACAGGTGATCCGTCCTACCAAGTCCATTACCGTCGGGGTAAAGGACTTAATGCACTGTCGCTATGACTCCCCTATCCCTTACCAAAGCCATCATGAGCTCGGTGCCTTGGCGGAAGCAACCCGGCATATGCAAGGTAAAATGCAATCAACCCTGAGCCTGCTTGAGCAGGCAAAACATGAGGTTAATCATTCCTTCAATGCACTTCAGGAGGTCAGCCATATCATTAGCCAAGGCGCCCATAATCAGCAATCAGTGTCATGGCAGTTACAGCAAGGGATGGAGAATCTCAATCAAATAGTCACTAAATTGCAAAATGTGACCCAGAAGGTGTCAGACTCGAGCAATCAGGCCAAACACAATGCCGACCTGTGCTTTCATATCTTCGATAATGCCAATAAAGGCTTTGAGCGCTTAGTGTCAGATACCGAACAAACCAGTCAACTCATCGAAGAACTGCAGAACAAAAGCGCCGATATCACCCGCGTTGTGCGAGTTATCAATGAAATTGCCGACCAAACCAATTTGCTAGCGCTAAATGCTGCTATTGAAGCAGCCCGGGCCGGTGAGCATGGGCGCGGGTTCGCCGTGGTCGCCGATGAAGTCCGCTCCTTAGCCCTCAAAACTCAACACTCCACCTCGGATATCCAAAGTATCCTAAGTAGTTTTCAGCAAGGCGCCGCCCATGCCGTCAACGCTATGTCCCAAGGGCGAGAGCAATGCATCATTAATGCCGATGAGGCTAAATCTGCCCTGCAACGGCTAAATGCACTGGTAGAAGATGTAAGTGGTATTGAATCTGTGGTCAGTGACCTGAATCAAGCCGCCGAAGCTCAATCCGCTGTGCTGGTTGAAATGAATATCTGCACGGCGCAAGTGGTTGATTCATCAAAAGCCTATATTGCCCTATCTGAGCGCACCGATGTTTCCAATGCCGTCAGGCTGGCATCCGATAACCTGGAGCAAGCTGTGAAGGCCCTGGCCCCATCGGCTCAACCGGGGCCAGAGTCTGTCCGTACTACCAACAACCCGCTTCAGGTTAGCTTACGATAAGCATCACTGAGCTGCTGGCAATAATGGTGGTCGCCGCCCTTATCGGGATGATGTAAATGCATCAGCCGTCGGTACTGGCGACGAATCGTCGGCATATCGGCCTTCTCATCCAATTCCAACACTGCCAATGCCGCGCTTCGCTCTTCAGACGACAGCACACCGCGCATACGCAGCCAAAAGTCCGCCAGCAAACTGGTAACGTCCGCTTCGGATGTCTGCTTGAAATTGTCCCAGTTCAGATAATAGGCTGCCAAGCCATCGTGGGCGGTAATATCAGCCCGGCGCGGTTGATAGGGCTGTAACTGAATACGCATGGCACTGATGGTCAGCTCCGCTTCTTCACGGGTACGCAGTTGATTGCGCAACTGATATAGCTGATGAAATAACACAAAGTGAGTTTGAAACATCACCAGGGGGTCCGACAGACTCAAATCCGGGCTGAATATTGCGTGACTTTCAGATTTCAACAGGCCGATTAACTCGTACTCACTCAGCCCGTTAGGTGCCTGTTGCAACAGCTGATGCAACAGGCGAGTAAAGTCAGCGGGGTGATTCACATCAGGCCCCGCAGAGAATGGCGATTAAAGGGCCGGGTAAACATAACTGGATTGCAGTCCCAACGGCAGTCCCAGTCCCCAGTAGATCAGCAGGAACACGGTCCAAAGCAGAATAATGCAAATGGAGAATGGCAGCATCAGTGACAGTACTGTGCCAATCCCCGTGTCTTTAACATAGCGCTGGCAATACACCACCACCAGCGGGAAATAAGGCATCAGAGGCGTAATGATGTTAGACGATGAATCACCCACACGGTACGCGGCTTGAGTCAGGTCTGGCGAAATACCAAGTTGCATCAACATAGGCACGAAAATCGGCCCCAGCAGCGCCCATTTCGCTGAAGACGAGCCAACAAACAGATTAACAAAGGCCGTCAGGAAAATTAGGCCCACTATGGTCACCATGGAAGGCAACTGTAATGTTTGCAGAACCTGCGCCCCTTCAATGGCCAATAAGGCGCCCAAATTGGACTTACCAAACGCATCGATAAACAAGGCACAGAAGAACGCCATCACAATGTAATAGCTCATACTGCCCATGGATTTGCTCATTGCACCGATAATGTCACGGCTGGACTTAAAAGTACCAGCCACTAGGCCATACACCACACCGGGGATAATAAACAGCAGGAAGATCAGCGGTACGATACTGCGCATAACAGGCGCAGAAAACGATGCCAAATCACCGTCAGGCGCACGCAGTGGCGAGTCAACCGGCCACAATACTGCCACCAGCAAACCAATACCTGCGAGCATTACCAGGGTTGCCGCGCGCAACGCTTTGCGATCTTTATCACTCAGTTCATCAAACTTTGGAATTTCCTTTGGATCGCCGTCCACCGGCGTGGCTTGCAAGCGAGGTTCAATCACTCTGTCGGTCAAATACCAGCCAATACAGATAATCAGTAAGCTGGAGGCACTGGTAAAGAACCAGTTATTCAGGGGGTTTATCTGCAAGCCAGGGTCAATAATATGGGCTGCGCTTTGGGTGAAGCTTTGTAGTAAGGGATCGATAGCCGACGGGACAAAGTTGGCCGCGAAGCCGCCACTTACCCCGGCAAAGGCTGCAGCAATACCCGCCAATGGATGACGACCCATAGCATAAAAAATCACACCAGCCAGCGGAATAACCAACACATAGCCTGCATCCGTTGCCGTATGACTAACAATCGCAACCAAGATAATAGAAGGCGTAAGCAAAAACTTAGGCGTGGAATCCAACATCCGCTTTAAACCGGCGTTGATAAAGCCCGAATGCTCGGCGACCCCAATCCCCAACATAGACACCAGTACCACACCCAAGGGGGCGAAGCTAGTAAAGATGGTTACCATACGCGACATAAAGTCAGCCAGGCTGGCCCCGGTTAACAGGTTTTGAACTTCAATGTTTTTTCCGGTACGTGGATCAAGGGCATCAAAACTCATATTGGCCAGTAAGGCGGATAACACCCAGACAATAACCAGGCTGAGCAGGAATATTACCGCAGGGTCGGGCAGCTTATTGCCGACCTTCTCTATTTTGTCCAGCGCCCGGCTGGTCCAATTTGCTTGGGCTGTCATTAAGTCACTCCATTATTGTTGTTATGAGTACATTTCAGTATTCAAAAGGTGGAACGAAGTTTGCCACACTAGGCCGCCCAGGCAAATCAGACAAGGCAGAATCGAGAGTATTCGCGGTATTTTTACCCAAGCTAGTGTAAAAACCTTGTGACATCACCTTGGCAATCAAAGCGTTAAGCCCTTACACTGACAAAAACAAAATAAAGAGCCAAAGATTGAGTGGATCTGGCCCCATTAAGTTAATTTTTGTCGGCCTTGCGCTGATGCTGCCTCTTTTTTCTGTCTTGTGCAGAGCACAAGCCATATCAAACACGAACGCCTCCCCCCTAAAACTCAAGTACTGTGTGGATCCTGATTGGATGCCTTACGAAGCCATTGAGAATGGTCAACATGTTGGCATGTCTTCGGAGTATCTGGCGCTGGTCGCGAAAAGGTTGGGAATTGAGCTAGCGCTTGAGCCCACATCCAGTTGGCGGGAGACATTGGAGAAACTAAAACAGGGTGAATGTCACCTTTCTCCTATGCTGAATCGCACCGATGAGCGTAATCAGTATCTGACCTTCAGCCAAGTGTATTTCTACGCCCCCAATGTTATGGTGGCCAGAAAAGACCAGCCGTTTTTGCAAAGCTTTGAACATATCGGCCCACGAGTCATGGCAGTGGCTGCGGGTTACCGACTACACGAATATTTGCGCAATCATTACCCCAATATAAAAACGCTGGCAGTCAGCACAGAACGCGACGGTTTACAGGCGGTAGCCGATGGCCAGGCTGATTTGTTTGTCGGCTCGCTGTACTCTATCAATGCCTATATTCAACAGGATGCGCTACACGACCTAAAAATATCCGGTTGGGGCGGTCCGCAAGACGAGCTGCGTATCGGTCTTAGCCATGAAGTTGCGGAGTTGCTGCCTGCTATCAACCAGGCGCTTTTGACTATCAGTGAAGAACAACACCTGCAGATTCAAAATCATTGGAACAACCTGCGTATTGTGGAAAACAGCAACCGGCGGCTGGCCTGGCAGATTGGTCTGGTTACCCTGACGGTAATATTGCTACTCAGCCTGTGGAATTTGTGGATCCGCCGTTACAACCTCAAGTTAGCTGAACAAAATCAACTATTAGAGGCGCTTCGTCATGAACTTGAACAGAAGAATGCCGAACTGACCTATCTGTCTAGTCACGATCCCCTCACCAAACTGCATAATCGCCATTACTTTGATCATAGTGTCTTACAAGATAATCGTAATCCGGAGCAATTAAGTCGTAGTTTAATTCTATTGGATATTGACCATTTCAAAACCGTTAACGATACCCATGGTCATCATATTGGCGATCGTATTTTACGAGAGCTGGCGGACGTGTTGCGTCAATGTGTACGGGAACATGATCTGGTGGCCCGCTGGGGAGGTGAAGAATTTATCATCCTCTGTCACAATGCCGCCCTCCAGGATGCGGTTGCACTGGCAAGACGTATAGCAGACACCCTGGAAGAGACCCGTTTCAGTCTGGACTTACCTATTAGTTGCAGCTTCGGGATCGCCGAATTAGAGACGATGGAACCTATGCAACAATGTTTTGAGCGCGCAGACCAGGCGCTATACAACGCCAAAGCACAAGGCCGTAATCGAATTTGTATTAGTGAGGAAAGTCCACCATGACAATCTGGGTCGATGCCGACGCCTGCCCTGTAGTGATAAAGGAAATTATTTTCCGCGCCGCCGAGCGTACCGCCACCCCAACCCTGTTAGTAGCGAATCAACCCCTGCGCACTCCGCCCTCCAAGGTTATTCGCGCTATTCAGGTTCCCAGCGGCTTTGATGTGGCGGATAATGAGATAGTTCAGCGGGTCGAAGCCGGCGACTTAGTGGTTACCGGCGATATTCCACTGGCCGCAGAAGTCATGGCCAAAGGGGCCGAAGCCATTAATCCCCGGGGAGAAGTATACAGTCGCGACACCATTCGTCAGCGTCTGAATATGCGTGACTTTATGGATACCATGCGCAGCAGCGGTGTTCAAACAGGTGGGCCACCGCCTTTAGGAGCCAAGGAAAAACAGACCTTTGCCAACGGTTTAGACAGCTACCTTGCCAGACAAGCGTCACGAAAACCTCGTCAATAAACCTATTAGTTGTAAAGCGCTCGGTGCTTCCCTATAGTCTGCGCCAGGGAATTCAACCAAAAAAGGAAAATAACATGCGGTTACTCACCCACTCCGCGCTACTACTAAGCATGCTGAGCCCTTTGGTTTTAGCCAAGCCCGTGGTGGCAGACGCCCCCGAAGTCTCGATTGCCAGTCAGGATGCATTTTTTAACCAGCTGAAAGCGCTTTGTGGCAAGGCTTTTGCCGGCAAAATCGCCATCGACAACCAGGGGCCAGGCGGTATGGCCGGTAAGCCTCTGACTATGCATGTGCGCAAGTGCAGCGACACAGAATTGCAGATCCCTTTTCATGTAGGCGACGACGCCTCACGTACCTGGATTATCACCAAGACGGGAGCTGGCTTGTCGCTTAAACACGATCATCGCCACAAAGACGGCACTTATGATGAATCCACCATGTATGGAGGCCACACTGTCGATGCAGGTTGGGCGCAAGTGCAGTCCTTCCCCGCTGATCAGTACTCTAAGGAGCTATTTGTCAGCCAGGGGATTCCGCAATCCATCGGCAATACCTGGCAGATGTATATTTACCCCGAATTTTTTACCTATCGCCTGGTGCGGGAAGGTCGTGAATTCAGGGTGGATTTTGACCTGACCAAAGAAATTAGCACACCTGCTGCGCCCTGGGGATATAAAGACTAATCCCTGCTTAACAACAAGAACGGGGCCGCAGCCCCGTTTTTATCTATTTGAAATCCGGTCTGGATAATCAGTAAAGACCCCGTCCACCTTAACCTTCTCGAACAGCATATGCTGCAACTGCTCAAAGTTCATGCCTTGGGGAGCATCGTCAAAATTCACTGTATAGGGGTGAATCAGTAGTCCGTGTTGCTTTGCCATACGTGCAAAGGCCGAGACCTGGCCATTCTCTACTTGGTAAAGCTGGCGATGCCAGGGCCCAATGCCTTGCGCTACCTTGGCAATCGCCTGTAAACCGGGATCGGATTGCAACCATGCATAATCACTTTCCGGATTCCCCCAGTCAGACTCGCCAATTAACTGTACCAAGCCCGTCTTTAAACCCAATTGATTGCGTAGACGCTGAGTTTCAGCAAAGTCAAAGCATTGCACCATCACTTTGGCATCTGGATGATTTAAACCGGCCTCTGTTAACGCGCTTACCACTAACTTACTGATGTCTTTTCCTTGCTTACGGTGCCAGGCGGCTTGTTTCACTTCAGGATAAAAACCTATTTGCTTACCGCGGCCCTGGTTTAACTGGCTGATTAATGCGATTTGCTCGGCAAAAGTGCTGATCCTGAACATCTCCCCTCCCTGACGGGCTGTTAGCTCAACCTGACGAGGCTGTTCGGCGTGACGAGAGGTGACCCGCAAGGTTTTTAGCTCAGCCAGGGTGAAATCCACCGCATAAAAACGCCCATCAGCCCGTTTACGCTGGGGAAAACGTGTCGCCACATCGGTAACATGATCCAGGTAGATGTCGTGCAACACCAAGAGTTGATCATCTTTACTGACCACCAAATCCTGTTCGAT
The DNA here is from genome assembly GCF_014645355.1 of Bowmanella pacifica. Taxonomy (GTDB): domain Bacteria; phylum Pseudomonadota; class Gammaproteobacteria; order Enterobacterales; family Alteromonadaceae; genus Bowmanella; species Bowmanella pacifica. The sequence goes on from NZ_BMLS01000009.1 coordinate 175,133, forward strand.
ATAATCCACATCCATTCCATGGGCCAAAATCACCGCCGCCAGCGTATGCTCCGGCAGGTAACCCGATGCGCCGCGATGGGCAATAATTTGCGGATCAGCCACGGTTTGAACACTGCCCAGCAAGCCTAGCATCAGGGTTGGAATCAAAAGTGCTTTCATAAAGTCTCTCTTTATAAAGAAGGTCGGCGGACTGAAGTCCGTCGACCTTTATCAATCACAGCCCGGCGCTCAGCACCGGGCCACTGCGGCTATTTAGAAGCTGTAGGTCATATTGACGGTGAAGAAGCGTCCGGTTTCAACATAACCACCATTGCGGTCATTGGAGAGCAACTCTTCCTTGCCGTAATAAGTCCAGAAGCTGTGACTATCCAACAGGTTTTCAATGGCCGCGCCCACTTTCAGCGCATCATTGACTTCATAGTTAACGGCCAGATCCAAACTGCTAACCGAGTGTGTCCACAAATCAGGATCGTAACTGTTCATACGATACAAACGTTTACCCGTATAGCTGTAGGTTAACGCTGCATACAAACCATGATTGCGGTAGTTCAGCTCAGCGGTGTACATTAGCTCCGGCGCCTGAGTCAGCCAGCTTTCACGTTTGTTCTCACCCGTACCCACATCGGTAGAGGTCTCCTGACGGGTGATGTTGGCGTAGACCCCTAAGCCATCAAAGACACCAGGCAAAGAGGTGAAGTGATATTGTCCACCCAGCTCGATACCATAGACTTCACCGTCTGCGGAGTTATCCAGCGAGGTGATCTCCACCCCATCAGCGCCTAATTCGGTCACCTTGGATACATCATCTAAGATACCCATGCTGCCCGCATTGGTTTGGCCTGTTGCTTGAATCACATGCTGCAGATCTTTGTAGTACACAGAGACACTCAAGTAGTCCCCGCCTTCACCATGAAACTCGGCATTCAAGTCATAGTTCCAGGACTCTACCGGCTTCAGATTGGGATTCCCCATGCTGATAGATACCACTTCGTTCTTGTCGTTACGGCTAACCTTGGAGGGGCCAAGCAGTAAATCAAACGAAGGGCGGCTATAGCTTTTACGTACCGATGCGCGGTACACGCTGTCATCACTAGGACGATAGCTGGCAATCAAGCTCGGCATCCACTGTTGGTAGCTACGACTGGAGGTTTCAAACGCCAGGCTGCTTTCATCCCCAAGCGTTTGTTCCTGAGTGTAGGTGGCCTCAAAATCATTATCTTCAAAGCGCAGGCCTGGATATAAGGTCCAATCACCAAACTGCATCTCGGCCATCATATAAGCCCCAAGGCGACTCTCTTGACCATCCACATAGCCACTCCACACCCGTGGACTTAATACGCCATCGGTATCACGCAGTTGCTTCAACTCTTCAATGATAGGTAATGCGATATGGTGGTATTGCTGTTCAACCAACTTGGTATCCGGCAGGAACAAGGGCATTTGGGTCGCGCCGCCCATAAAGTCATGCACAAAGCTGCCCTGGAATTCGCCAATGCTCAGGCCCTGCTGACCTATGGGTAACCCCTCACGGGAGAACGACAAATAGTCTCCGCCACGCATATAGGCTCTGTCATCGCCCCCCAGATCCACAGAGTTAGACAAACGCTCTGCGTCCTCATACATCAGGCCGAACTTAATGTATTTAACCTTTTCGTCGTCCCACTGCCAGGTTAAATCCGTACCATACTGATACTTCTGTTCTTCACTTTCTTCATAGCCACCAGTGACATACCACTGTCGTGGATTATTCAAGTCGTTCGCGAAGGCTTGCTGTCCCGGGGAAAGAACCAAACGAGGGTTGGTCGGGTCCAAGGCATCAATCAACAGTTGCTCGGTGGCCTCACCGGTACCGCTGGCAGTACCGTTGTATGTGGGTGAGTAAAATGCGGTTTGAATACGCATAGGATAATCTTGTTGACCATCGGAATACGCCGCGTAGTAATCCAGATGTAAGGCATCACTCAGACGACTTTCCCCACCGAGCTTAACGGTAAACAAGCTTTGGTCACTGTGCTCGGTACGATGGTACGCACCGGAGCGCATACCCCACAGGCTAAGGTTACCGTAATCGTCATAAACGGTACCAGCGTTAGTGCCAGTAATAGGGTTGACCTGACCGAGTCCACCGTCAAGTTCGGCCCGTAAGCTGGCTTGGTCCATCCAACTCTTCAAGCTGTATTCACCGTAAGTAGAACGTAAATACAACAAATGGTTATCGGTCTGATAATCCAGACTTAATGTTGCGCCCTGACGCTCAATATTGTTGCGTAGGAAGTTCCATTGCACACCGTTTCGGGGCGCCAGGTTATTCAGGTTCTCTCGATTGGGCTGGTCTGGAGCAACCTGGTTATTTTTCTTCATCCAACCTTGTTGCAGCGCGGTAGATTCGCCCAGCGTGTTTTTTTCGGAGTAATACAAGTTGGCATATACCCCTAAGCGATCAAAGGTATGGGCAATCTCTCCTTGTATGGCAAAACCATCGTCATCCTGACTGCGCTCATTCGCCCTGCCAGCGATGTTGCCCTGCGCACGCATACGCAGCAACTCGCCACCAAAGTCAGACGCTTTAGGGGTGCGAAAATCCACAATGCCGGCGATGTTGTCACCGTCATACTCTGCGGTCGGCGCTTTATCTACCGAGACGCTGGCAATGGAGAAAGGGGAAAACAGATTTAAAGACACCGCACGGGTAGTAGCATCGGTTTGTGCTACCCGTACTCCGTTCATACTAAAGGCATTGAAGGAGTTATCCAGACCACGGATGGACAAATACTGTGCCTCGCCCGTGCCAGCCTGGTTACGGCTTTGGTCAGCGCTGGCAGCCATACCTGGTAAACGGCCAAGGATATTTGCCAGGTTTTCCTGGGGCATATTCAGCATCGCTTCCACCGACATGGTGGTGGTAACGCTGGCTGCATTAAACTGTTCGGCTAACGCATTGTTAGCTTGTCTCAAGCTGCCGGTGGCAACTACTTCTTCAATAAGCTTGGACTCTTGCGTGTGTGTGGTGTCCTGGGCGGCGGCACTGAGTGAGCACAGTGAAGCTAGAACCGTCGCCAGGTAAGTTTTTTTAGTTGTTAAATTCAATTTAATTACCCCATGTAGGTACAACAAGGATGGTGTGCTAAAAAGCGGGGCAAAACTAACAAAGGCAGATGACAGATTTCGGAACGAAATATGACAAGATGGCGATGTTATGAGAGGTCGGATTTCTTAATGAAATCAATTTGTTAAATCGTTCCAACAAAAGAACAAAAAGAGCACGCAAAATGGCAACAACTAAAGCAACTCACCAACAATAGAGAATGCTGCCTGCTTGATTACGCAGGCGCATCTGACACAGAAGCCCCTCCATTAAACGGGCATCGAGGCACGATCGACATAGCCAGACAACTCTGCCAACTCTTGCAACCAACCTTGTACATTCAGTTGCTGTTGTTTGTGGGTTAAGAAGCCAGACTCTTTGAGTTTCAGAAGCGTCCCCTGTCCTTCTGATTCCAGCCACCATTCAACCAGGGTGGATGTTGTTTCGTCAAAGGAGACATCTTGGTCAGCCATCCAGCGCCAGGCCAGGTAATGAGGCGCGTCAACCTGCTCTATACGCATGGCATAGCGGCCAGTACAAATCTCTGCTGGCCATTCAAACCAGCCTTCACAGCCTGCTTCTAGCTGGAATTCGGCCTTTGAACCAAACCAGCAAGCCACCTGCTTAGGATCACTGATTGCCGCCCAGACTTTGTCAATAGATGCAGTAAGGCGCAGCTCACGGTTAATACTGTCAATCTTGCTCATGCTGTTCTCCCAAATAGGTTTTGAGGCGGGACAATCTGTCGTCCCACTGCTCGGCAAAAGGTTGCAACCACAGCGCCACTTTCTCCATGGGCTTGGGGTTGAGTTCGTGGATACGTTCCTTGCCACAATAACGGGCATTCACCAACTTGGCCTTTACCAGCATATTCAGATGTTTAGTGATCGCCTGACGACTGATAGGTAAGCCCTCGCCCAGTTGTTTAATGGACAAAGGACCACGCTGCCATAAGGCTTCAATTAATTGGCGACGAACAGGGTCTGAAAGGGCAGTGAAAATATCCATACTCCAACCTTATGCAACCAATTGGTTGCATGTCAAACTCATTCAAAAATTAATTGGGTGAAATCTTTATTGGTGCGAGAAAAGTAAAAAGCCCGGCGAGTGCCGGGCTTTTTCAGTAAGGTATGTCAACGGAAGATTAATCTTAGTTAAGCTTTTCTTTGATACGTGCAGACTTGCCGCTACGCTCGCGCAGATAGTACAGCTTGGCGCGACGTACCGCACCGCGGCGCTTAACTTCGATAGAAGCTACAGCCGGGCTGTGAGTCTGGAATACACGCTCAACGCCTTCACCGCTGGAAATCTTACGTACGGTAAATGCAGAGTGCAGACCACGGTTACGCTTGGCGATAACTACACCTTCGTAAGCCTGAAGACGCTCTTTGTCGCCTTCCTTAACGCGCACCTGAACGACTACAGTGTCACCTGGGCCGAAAGCAGGAACGTCTTTTTTCAACTGTTCTTCTTCAATACGCTTGATGATATCTTGATTGATTTTGCTCATCATAACCTCTCATCCTGGATTAACTGTCATCATGCTGCAAAGGCGTTTGCTGCTGGGCAATTTCATCTTGAAACTGCCTCAATAAGCGCTTTTGCTCCTCAGTCAGAGCCAGGTCGTTTAACAATTCAGGGCGTCGTTGCCAGGTTCTCCCCAGCGACTGTTTTAAACGCCACTGCCTGATTTTTTCGTGATTGCCAGATAATAAAACATCTGGCACCAGGCAACCGTCGAGGTTCTCCGGACGGGTATAGTGCGGACAATCCAGCAGCCCATCATTAAATGAGTCTTGCTCAGCGGATTGCTCATGTCCCAGCACACCGGGAACAAATCGCGCTATTGCGTCCATCAACACCATGGCCGGGAGTTCCCCGCCACTGAGTACGTAGTCGCCGATTGACCATTCTTCGTCAACTTCGGCTTCTATGACTCGCTCGTCGATGCCTTCGTAGCGGCCAGCAACCAGGATCAGGTTTTCCGATTCGGAAAGCCGTCGTACCCCTTGCTGATCCAGCTTTTGGCCCTGGGGCGATAAATAAATCACCTTGGGCTTATCCCCTGCCGCCTGTTTAGCTGCATGGATAGCGTCTGTCAGCGGTTGCACCATCATCAGCATACCGGGCCCACCGCCATAAGGTCGGTCGTCCACGGTACGATGTTTATCATGGGTAAAGTCTCTCGGATTGAAACACTCTACTTGCAACAAACCGGATTTGACTGCCCGACCAAACACACCTTGTTGGGTGAAATTATCGAACATGTCAGGGAACAGGCTGACCACACAAAATTTGCGTGTCATCAGAAGTCTGGTTCCCAATCCACCGTGATGGTTTTCGCCGCGGGATCCACTTTCTTAACCACTTGGTCAATAAGATAAGGGATCATGCGTTCTTTTTGTCCAAAGGCGTCATTAATATTGGCTTTAACCACCAGTACGTCGTTAGAGCCGGTTTCGAACAATTCTCTGACGGTACCCAAGTTGTAACCTTTTTCGGTTACCACTTGCATGCCCACCAGATCACGCCAGTAAAAATCGCCCTCTTCCAGTTCAGGAAGTTGCTCAGCCGAAATCACGATTTCCAGATTCTTCAGTCTGTCGACTGCGTCACGGTCATCTACACCGGCCAGCTTGGCAATTAACCCTTTGTTATGTTCACGCCATTGGTCAACCTTCAGTTCTTTCAATCCACCTTCCGACTTCAAAAGCCAGGGCGCGTAATCGAAAATACCCTCGGGTTGATCGGTATAAGAGGTGATCTTGACCCAACCTTTAACACCATAGGGTGCCCCGATTTTGCCTACCACCAGAGTTTCAGACGCGTCACTCATTCCTATACCTCAGCAGACTGGCTTAAGCCGCTGCTTTTTTTGCATCTTTAACCAAGCGAGCAACGCGGTCAGACAGGCTTGCACCTACACCAACCCAATGCTCTACACGGTCCAGATCGATACGCAGTTTTTCTTCCTGACCTTGAGCAGTCGGGTTGAAAAAGCCGATGTTTTCGATGAAACGACCATCGCGCGCACGGCGGCTGTCAGCCACCACGACCTGATAAAATGGAGCTTTTTTAGCGCCACCACGCTGTAAACGAATAGTAACCATAGTTGCCTCTAAACTCGTTAAGCGTTGACATTACCTTACTTACCTTTCATCACTGACATCAAAGCCAGGTTGAAGGGCCGCGGTATTGTACGGATTTTACTTATAAATGCAAGGATAAATACGGAGTGGCAGTTGGCAGTTGGCAGTTGGCAGTTGGCAGTTGGCAGTTGGCAGTTGGCAGTTCAGATTGAACCTAGCCCATCGCTGGTCAACTGATGACTGCCAACTGATATCTTTATTAGCGGCGAGGGAACATACCGCCTGGTCCACCTGGTGGCATCATGCCCTTCATGCGCTGCATCATTTTTTGCATACCGCCGCCGGACATCTTCTTCATCATCTTCTGCATCTGAGTAAACTGCTTAAGCAGACGATTGACATCTTGGATCTGCGTACCTGATCCCGCGGCAATGCGACGCTTACGCGACCCTTTAATAAGGTCAGGATTGGCTCGCTCGCCAGGCGTCATGGAATTGATAATGGCTTCCAGCTGATTAAAGCTTTTTTCGTTAGCCTTTTCCTTGATTTGCTCGCTCATGTTGCCCATTCCCGGCAACTTATCCAGCATGGACATCATACCGCCCATATTACGCATCTGCTCAAGTTGCTCTTTGAAGTCCTGCAGGTCAAAGCCTTTGCCCTTTTGGATCTTCTTCGCCATTTTCTGGGCTTTGTCTTTATCAACCTTGCGCTCGACCTCTTCAATGAGGCTCAGTACATCACCCATACCCAGAATACGTGACGCCACACGATCCGGATGGAAAGGCTCTAAGGCATCCGACTTCTCACCCATACCGAGGAATTTAATCGGCTTACCTGTGATATGACGTACCGACAACGCGGCACCGCCACGAGCATCACCGTCAGCCTTGGTTAGAATAACCCCGGTTAAAGGAAGTGCATCGTTAAAGGCTTTAGCAGTATTGGCCGCATCCTGCCCCGTCATGGCGTCTACCACAAACAAAGTTTCTACCGGTTTAACCGCTGCATGCAGGTCCTTTATCTCGTCCATCATGCTTTCGTCGACGTGCAAACGACCGGCGGTATCCACCAACAGCACATCGTAGAACTGTTTTTTGGCGTATTCTATGGCGCCGTTAACTATATCAATGGGTTTTTGGCTGATATCGGACGGGAAAAAACTTACCTGTACCTCATTAGCCAGAGTTTCCAGCTGTTTAATGGCCGCCGGGCGGTATACGTCCGCACTGACAACCAAGACCTTTTTCTTTTCCCGCTCCCGCAGAAAACGCGCCAGTTTACCGACACTGGTGGTTTTACCTGCACCTTGTAAACCGGCCATCATCACCACAGCCGGGGGCTGCGCCGATAAGGCCAATTTTTCGTTGGCCTGGCCCATAATGGCCTCAAGTTCGCCACGTACAATCTTAACGAACACTTGACCCGGATTAAGGCTCTTGCTGACTTCAATGCCAACGGCTTTCTCTTTAACCTGGTTAATAAACTCGCGCACCACAGGTAAAGCCACGTCAGCTTCCAACAAGGCCATCCTGACTTCACGCAGTGTGTCCTTGATGTTGTCCTCAGTCAGTCGGCCACGACCACTGATATTCTTCAGGGTCTGTCCCAAGCGTTCGGTAAGATTTTCAAACATATCAGGTATCATCCTTTTCGACGCCGACCTAGCGGAGTCTGGAATAAAAAAAGCAGGCAAAGAGCCGGTGCCGCGGATTATATAGGCGATGCCGCGCAATTTCCATGTGTAGGCCCCTTAACCTAACTGCGCCGGGCAACCTGTTGATATTCATTCTCATTAGGCTGGTGAAGCAAAGTGCGAGGGGATATACTTGAGCGCCTACTTGGAGAACCGAGCATAAATCGGCGCAACATAAGCGGATACGGATTCATATACTCAGATGCAAATCAATAAGGCTACAAGATGTTCCTGTTAGGTTTGGCAGTAACCCTGCTCTATTTGGGCGCTGCTGTTCATATCGCCAGCAGACTATTTCATCACGAAGGCCCTCGGCATAAATTCTCTGCCGCACTAGGGTCTATCGCGGTTATTTTGCACTTCTGGTTACTCACCGGCGATATATTCAGCCAGCCTGGGCAAAATATGAGCATTCTCAATGTGGCATCATTGATTGCCTGGATGATCACCCTGGCCATGACGATTGCCTCATTTAGCCTACCTAACGCCATTTTACTGCCGGTGGTGTACGGCTTCGCCTCGTTGACTGTACTACTGAACCTGTTCGTTCCTGATACCCATTTAATGCATATAGAAATGCGTCCAGGCCTTATTGCACATATCACCTTGGCATTATTTTCCTATGGCTGTTTGATGATAGGCATGCTGTATGCACTTCAACTGGCTTTTATTAATTTTCAACTTAAACGTAAGCAATTGTCGCTACTGCACTCCTCGCTACCGCCCTTGATGATTGTTGAGCAGATTCTTTTCAAATTGCTGCTGGTTGGTACAGTACTGTTAACTCTGTCGCTGATCAGTGGTTTTGTATTCCTCAATGATATGTTTGCTCAGCATCAGGTGCATAAAACCGTGCTATCCAGCCTGGCCTGGTTAGTGTTTGTGGTCTTGTTGGCTGGCCACTATCGCCTTGGCTGGCGTGGCCGTCCTGTTGTGATCGCCACCCTTATTGGCGCCCTGTTATTAACCCTCGCCTACTTCGGTAGTCGCTTTGTCAAAGAAGTTTTACTGGGAATGTAGAATCGAGTTTGGCAAACTAGAGCGTCGAACAATTCCTTATGGCCTTTGGGGTCATAAGGAACCATTAAGACAACACAGGAACCCCATCTTTGGACGACATATCAACCGGCACGCTGTTTATCCTGCTTGCCATTCTCATATTGTTATCCGCGTATTTTTCCAGCTCAGAAACCGGCATGATGTCCATCAACCGGTACCGACTCAAACATCTGGTCAAGGAAGAACATAAAGGCGCCATTCGCGTTCACAAATTGCTACTCAGGCCCGACCGCCTTATCGGCTTGATTCTTATTGGCAACAACCTGGTCAACATCGCCGCCTCAGCTATCGCAACCATTATCGGTATGCGTTTGTTTGGCGACGTAGGTATTGCCATTGCCACCTTTGCCCTGACCTTAGTTATTCTGGTGTTTGCAGAAGTCACACCAAAGACGCTGGCCGCCTTGTACCCAGAAAAAATATCCTTCCCAAGTTCAGTCATACTTCTGCCGATGCTGAAGCTATTCTATCCACTGGTTTTTATCATTAATGGCTTTACCAATGCTTTTTTAGTGCTGTTTCGTATCAGCCCCAAAAACGGCGACGAGGACAGTTTAAGCAGAGAAGAACTGCGCACTGTCGTGCATGAAGCCGGCGCCATGATCCCCAAACAGCACCAGGATATGTTGGTAGGCATACTGGATCTGGAAAAGGTCACGGCGGAAGACATTATGATCCCACGTAACGAAATAGTGGGTATTGATATCAATGACGATTGGAAAGCCATCCAGAAGCAGTTGATGCACTCTCAGCACACAAGGGTACTGCTTTACCGTGACACTATAGATGATGCCGTTGGCTTCATTCATGCCCGAGATGCCCTGCGACTAACGGCCAAGGATGAGTTTTCCAAATCCAATCTGTTACGCGCCGTCAGGGAAATTTATTTCACGCCGGAAAGTACGCCACTGCACACCTTGCTGTACAAGTTCCAATCAGCCAAAGAGCGCATTGGTTTGGTGGTAGATGAATACGGTGATATCCAGGGCCTGGTGACCTTGGAAGATATTCTGGAAGAGATTGTCGGTGATTTTACCACCACCATACTGCCGACTCACAGCAAAGAAGTGAATATTGAGGATGACGGCAGTGTGATTGTGGATGGCAGTGCCAACATTCGTGATTTAAATAAAGAGATGGAATGGAGTCTGCCCATCGAAGGGCCTAAGACACTCAATGGACTGATTCTGGAGCACTTTGAGGAAATTCCACCTGAACAGGTATGCTGCCGCCTGGCGGGCTATCCGATGGAAATCGTTGAGATAAGCGAGAACATGGTCAAAACAGTACGAGTCAAACCCATGTACTTCAAAGAACCCGAACAAGGGCGCGGTGATAGCCTCGGCAACTAAACAGACAAGCGGCAGTTAAGGATTATCCTCCTGCCGCAATCTTTTCTGGTGAATATTAGCCTTCAGACGCTCAACCTGATCATTCAGGCTGTTCAGTCGTTCAAAAATCCCTTTAAGCTCCTCGTCATAGACAAGGTCAGACTGCTCAACGTGATTTTCCAACACCTGACGCAACTGGGCTGGCAAACTTTTACCTGGCATCTCTCCTCCTCCTCAAGAGTATTATCGGAGAATGTCAAAAAAGCTAAAGTCGGATAGCAGGAAAACTTAAGGAATATATTGTCTGATCAGCGATGCCCGACCGCTTTCAATATCATATTCCAACTGCGCAATGCCCGCCGTAGCAAACAACATAGAATGATAATGACCGCACAGCTCATCGACTAAGCTGCTGACAAATGGCATGTGACTGACAATAAGCAGGGTCTGGATTTGCTTATCTTCGCCAAGCAGAACCTGCAGATAATCGTGGAACAACGCTACTTGCCCATCAGGAGTGACATCAGTACTCACCTGCGTCCTCTCAATCGGCAGTTTATGCTTCACCGCCTCCAAGGTTTGACCAGCACGCACATAAGGACTGACCAATACCCTATCAATATGGTCAACGATGTTATGTAACCAGGCACCACTGCTCCCGGCTTCTACCACTCCCTGCGGAGTTAAACAGCGGCTGGCATCATCAGTAAAGCGGTTCTCAGCCTCACCATGACGCATAATGAATATTTGCATTAACAGCTCAATTATCCAAAATCTGTGGAAAATACCAAGACGCAAGGGTAACAGACAAAAAGGACGGACAGCCTTGGTTGCAATTTGCCACGTTATCCTATTTGATACCCTATATACCAACCAGCAGGTCTAGCACGTGATTACCAGTACCTATGATAGATGCCAGTACCGCCACCTTGTACTGGACAATGGTCTTAACGTCCTGTTGGTGCATGATGTTGAAAGTCGTAAGTCTGCAGCTTGCGCCACCATTGCACTAGGACATTTTCAAGACCCTGAATCTTGCCAGGGACTTGCGCATTTGCTTGAGCATATGCTGTTTCTCGGCTGCCAGGATTACCCTGCCGCCAACCATCTGGCCGACCACCTATCGTTAAACGGCGGACATGTTAACGCCTGGACAGGCACAGAACAATCTAGTTTCTACTTTGATGCGTTAAGTAACGGTTTTGAAGAGGCATTGAGGCAATTCAGTGCCATGTTGTGCACTCCGCTATTTGATCTGAGCGCGATGCGAAATGAACTGAACGCCATCGACGCTGAATTTCACATGAAGAAGCAGGATGACCTGCGACGTCTATATCAAGTGCATAAAGAAACGTGCAACCCGGCTCATCCATTCAGTAAGTTTTCGGTAGGTAACCTGGACATTTTCAGCCAGTTTGATGAAACCCAGTTACAACAGATGCTCAGGGACATGCACCGGCGACATTATCACGGTGGCAATATGAGCTTGTGTCTGGTTTCAGAACTGTCATTGGACGAGCAGGAAAAGTTATGCCAGCAGTATTTTACAAATTTGCCTACAGCGCTCAAAAGCCAACCAAAACCCTATCCGCCGTTATACTTACCTGAGCAGTTAGGCGTGGCGCTTAAGATCGTGCCCTTAAAAACAGCCAGGCGGATGATCGTCAGTTTTGCCCTTGAAGATGTGCACCAGTTTTACCAAAGCAAACCCTTGAATCTCATCAGTCATTTACTCGGTGATGAAGGGCCCGGCAGCCTGCTTAGCTACCTCAAAGAACAAGGTTGGGCAACCAGCCTTAGCGCTGGCGGTGGGATCCAAGGGAGCAATTTCAAAGATTTCAACATCAATCTGCAGCTTACCCCTTCAGGGGCACAGCACTGGCAGGATATCCTGTTTTGCTTATTTGCCAGCATAGCGCTAATTAAAGAAGAAGGTGTTAGCAAATGGCGTTTTGAGGAACGCCAGAAGTTTGGTCAAATGGCCTTCGACTTCCATGACAAGCCTAAAGCCATGGATCTTGCTTCGCATTTGGCAGTACAACTGCATTACTACCCGCCCAGAGATTTACTGAGCGGCGAATACCTGCTTGAACAGTTCTCTCCCGATTTGATTCATCGTATGTTAGCGCAGATGCAGCCGCAAAATATGCGTCTTAAACTGATATTGCCGGACCAACATACCGACCGGCAAGCTGCCTGGTACGACACGCCCTACGCCATAGAACCACTTTCACCCGCATTGCTGGCGCAACTGAAATGCCCGCCAGTCATTTCTGCTTTAGTCTTGCCCAAGCCCAACCCTTATCTGCATGTTCGCACCGCCCTGCATGAAGTGGACAAGACCTACTTAAGGCCCACTATTCTACTTGAGAGAAACAGTTTCAATTTCTGGTTTTGCCAGGATGACGAGTTTCACCAGCCTAAGGGCGAATTGTATCTGTCGTTCGACAGCAGCGCAGTATTGGAAGGGGCGGGTCTTTGTGGCTATAAACGCATCTGGACCAACATGGTACAGGAGAGGCTGAATCAGGATTACTATCAGGCTAATATCGCTGGCCTGCACTTTCACTTCTATGCGCATCAGGGCGGTTTTTCGCTGCATACCAGTGGCTTTAGCGACCAGCAGTTTCCCATGGCAGAACAGATGCTCAGGCAAATTCTGAGTTTTGACTTTACCCGCGATGAGTTTGAACTTGCCAAAGCGAAACAATCTCAAGCCATGCAAAACAGTCTGCTGAATAAGCCGGTAAACCGACTCTTCAATCATCTGTCGGTGCTAATGCAACCCTTGTCCTTCGCGCTGGAAGACATGCTACCCATTGTGGAAGCAGCGGAATATTCACAAATGCTGAATATTCAAACCCGACTGTTGTCGTCGTTGCATTTAGAAGCCTTCGCTCATGGCGACTGGCCAGCACAACAAGCCATCAACTTTGCCAGCAATCTGGAACAACAGTTACTCGATGGGCGGCTGCAGGCCAAAGGCTTACCCCGGGATGTGGTCTCTCTCAGTGACAACTATCGATTGGGAGTGCCTTGCCAGGGCGATGACAAAGCCGTACTACTTTACTTCCAACCTCCTAACGACGATGTCAATGATATTGCCCTGACAATTTTGGTTGAGCAATTACTGGCCGCTCCTTTTTTCAACCAGCTACGCACCGAGAAGCAACTCGGTTATCTGGTTGGCAGTGGATACATGCCATACAACCAGCATCCTGGTATTGGTTTTTATATTCAGTCACCTAACTATGGGATTGAAGTGCTTGTTGAGGCGATACGCCAGTTTCTTGCACAAAGTTCAGACGCCATTGCGAGCATGGACGAGCAGGATTGGCAACTGTTAAAACAAGGGATTGCCAAGCAGCTGACCAGTAAGGATACCAGTCTGTCCATGCGCAGCCAGCGCCTGTGGTTGGCGATTGGCAATCAGGATTGGCAGTTTGACCACCCTCAGCGTTTAGCCAGCCAAATTCTGGCCCTCGGCCGCGAGCAAGTGTTGAATTTTTGTCAGGGTTTCACCTCAACCGACGGTTTTGCTTCAGTATTACTTTACAGCCAACATGCAGATGAGGCGGAACCTAGCCTGGAAGGAAAGTTGATTGTGAATTTGCCGCAATTTAAAGCAAACGTTAGCCCGATTCGATAAAAGTGAAACTTTCAACAATCAGGGCTTTGACTTGGGCCATGACATATTTTAACGTACAGATTACATAATACGTTGGCAGGCCAGGAAGCTAGCCAGTTACAGCCGAAAAAAGATTGCTTTTCGGTAGATTGCAACGCTAAGGACAGCAAAGAAGCAGAAAGTACCCGATAAACATAATTACTATAAAGCAGCAATGCTGCATAAAGGTGTCCATTGCGTCTTAATCCGGTCAAGCTTGGCATTTTCAAGGTGGTCTTGTACCTGACCTTGTTGTTGTCGCCCTGTAGCCAAGCCACTACCAGTCTTTCTGACATTCAGTTCAAGAATTATTCTGTGCCGGACGGCCTCAGCCAAAGTACGGTGCTAGACATCGCCGAAGACAAATATGGTTTTATTTGGCTGGCCACAGTAAATGGCCTGAACCGCTTTGATGGCTACGAGTTCAAGCAATATCACCTGGATCCTAACCTACCCAACAGCCTGCCGGACAAATTTATTCGCCAACTTTTTATCGCCGCAGATGGGAAATTGTGGGTCGCAACCAATAGTGGCTTGGCCTATTACAACCGACAAAGTGATAATTTCACGCGTTTTAACACGCAGAACAGTCAGCTGTCAGACGACCTGATTGTCTCGATCAGCGAAGGACTTAACGGGGAGCTCTGGGTCGCTGATAAAAATCATCTCTTCCGCTTTAACCCGCAACAACAAAGCTTTCACAAGATTAAACTCGCCGACATCGATTCATTCCCTGAAACCAAAAGCTTTCTTTTTCACGACGACTTTTTATGGCTTGGCAGCTATGGCCACGGTATTCAGATTTATCAGGTGTCAGAGAATCGATTGTTCCCGTTAAATGGCGAGAACCCCTGGCAACTGGATATTCCAGCGAGTTTCTTACACGAAATAAAAGTCATTGATGATCAATACTGGTTGGCCACAGAACAAGGCGTATATGTGCTGGATAAGCAGTTACAGCTGCAACATCACCTGACCACAGAGTCTCAGCCAGCTCTGGTCAGTAATCTGGTACAGACTATCGCCCAAGACGGCGATCAGGACGTATGGCTGGGCACCTCAGAAGGTCTCAGTATTATCAATCCCAAACGTTTCACCGGACTCAACATCGACCAAACCAACGACGCGCTAGTGTCTTTGGACAACCGCTATGTATTTAAGTTGTTTAAAGACAGCAATGACTCGATCTGGCTGGGTAGCTTTACCGGTGGCGCCTTTCAATACAATGAACGCACTGCTTTTATTAAGCATTACCAGGCAATTCCCCATAGCAATGTTTCCATTTCGGACGACATGGTGTGGGCATTCTCTGAAGCCCCAAATGGACAAATCTGGATTGCCACGCAATCTGGTGGTCTGAATCTGTTTGAGCCCACCAATGCCGGTTTTACACATTATCTGAGTGACTTTCCTCATTCAATCTGGGATTTGGCCGTCGATAAGCAAGACAGGCTATGGCTAGCCACTATTGACGGTATATTTATTTTTAAACTGGACGGAGCAGGTAAGCTTAATCAGGTAGAGCATTTGTTATCGGGGCAACTGGTAGACAGTGTACAACTGTCGGGGGGGCGCGCCTGGATTTGGACAACCGGCGTGTTATCCAGCATCAATATCAATGATTTCAGTTTTGAGCAGGTGCCGGTGCCCAACAAGCAAGGGCAACTCATTAAGCCCAGCATGGTGGATAGCAAGAACAATGTCTGGCTGGCCAGTAATGACGGTATCAGTCTCTACAACCTCGACTCCGAACAATTTAACCACCTGCTGTTTGCCTTTAATGGCAAAACGTCCCCCCTAGGCGATACCAACGCCATTGTAGAGGGTCCCGAATATATCTGGGTGTCCAGCTTCAAAAGTGGCTTGTTCAAGTTGGATAAGCAGAATTACCAGATTCTGCACCATTACACCCAGGAAAATGGCCTGGCGGACAACGGTATCCTGACCATGTTGCTGGATGACAGCGCTGTCTGGGTAGCAACTGCCGCGGGTATTGACCAGATTGATCGTCAAAGTGGCAAGCTGGTTCGGCACATCCCCAAAGATCTGCTGGATTTTAATGAGCTGAACGAATCTGCCGGCCTGGTAACCAGCCAGCAGCATATTCTCTTTGGTGGCACTAAGGGCTTTCATATCTTCAACCCTCAACGCCTGAACGAAAAAGTTGAACGTGTTATACGTGCGCCAAGCATTACTAAGCTCAGTATATTTAATCAGGAAGTCAGGGTCGGCGAAATTGACAGCCCACTGTCGCACCCCATCTACCAGCTTCCTGCCGTTGAATTGGAAAACAAAGCTTCACCATTTTCCTTTACCTTTGCACTGCTCAATCCGGTTAACCCAAAGTCGGTCAACTACCGTTATCAAATGCAAGGCTTGTCGGATCAATGGCTGGAGGCAAACCACAATATTCGTCAGGCAACCTTCACCAACCTAGGCTTTGGTAACTACACCTTCAGAGTCCAGGCTCGTGAATTAGACGGCCCCTGGTCGCCCCCCGCCGAGCTGGCAATAAGAGTGAAAGCCCCTACCTGGTTACATCAATCAGCGTTGATTGCCTACGGTATTGTGGCCTTCCTGATACTCAGCTACTGGTTCAGACAATACAAGCTACGTCGCATTACCCAGCGCCGAGTCAGTGACAGCGAAGAGCGTTTGAAACTCACGCTCTGGAGCAGCGGTGACGAACTATGGGATTGGGATATTCAGCACAGTGAAGTGCACAGAGCTAACATATGGGGTGTTCTTGATTTCCCTCAGGATAATCATCGTGTTGCCACTGAGCTGGAGTCCAATATACATCCATCGGATCTGGAGCGGGTTCGTGACAGTCTGAGTCAGCATTTGCAGGGTAAGTCCGAATATTACGAAACCACATACCGGGTTAAAGATTTTAAAGGCGATTGGCAGTGGGTTTTGGATCGCGGCAAAGTGGTCGCCTGGGATGCCGGCCAACACCCTTTACGGATGACTGGCACACTTAAGAACATCAGCCACCTGAAACAAGCCGAAGAACAATTACGCCTGTTTAAGCGCTCCATTGAAACCATTTCCGATGGCGTATTTATCACCGACACCAGCTTCAGAATTATTTCGGTCAACCAGGCCTATTGCGCCCATACTGGCGAGACCCGAGAACAAGCCCTGGCCAGTTATCTGTCCTTTCATCAGTACCCTCCTGCTTTTACCGAGGAAGTACGTAAGACGCTCAGGCACAAAGGGAACTGGAGTGGTGAAATTGAATCGCTGCGACAAAATGGTGAGCGTTATGAAGTCGATCTGAATATCGATGCTATCCATAGCGATGACGGCAGCATCAGCCATTATGTGGGAGTCTTTTCGGACATAACCTCCCGCAAGCGCACCGAAAAAGAATTATTGCAACTGGCTAACTCAGACACCCTGACAGGTTTACCAAACCGTTCATTCTTCCAAGCCAGCCACCAGAACCTAGTGCGCAAAGGGGCCCATCATGCCCTGCTCTGCATGGATATGGATAACTTTAAAAAGATCAACGATTCCATGGGACACCAGACCGGGGATCTACTGATCAAGCAAATCGCAGCAAGACTACAGAAAATTGCTGGAACCAATGCCACTTGCTATCGCCTAGGTGGCGATGAATTCAGTGTGTTGGTGGAAAACAGCACCGATATACACCGCATTACGCATCTGGCTCAGCGCATCCTGGATGAGATGGCCCGCCCCTTTATTATTAATCGTCAGGAGTTCGTTTTAGGGGGCAGCCTGGGAATAGCCTTCTATCCAGAGGATGGTGTCAGCCCCCAGGAACTGCTGAAAAATGCCGATACCGCCATGTACTTTGCTAAAAATGCCGGTGGTAACAAGTATCAGTTCTTTAGTGGTGAGATGAATCAAAATGCGGTACGACAGCTGCAAATTGAGAACCTGATCCGCCACGGAATCAAAGAAGATTTGTTCAGTGTCTACTATCAGCCCAAAGTGGATATTGCATCCGGTCAATTGGTCAGTATGGAAGCCTTAGTGCGCTTTGAACATCCCGAAAAAGGCATCGTCAGTCCAGACCAATTTATTCCCTTGGCAGAAGAAACAGGTCAGATTATCGAGATTGGCGATATCGTCCTGCGCAAAGCCTGTGAAGATACCCAACGATGGGTAAAACAGGGACTGTTCAGTGGCCGGGTGGCTATCAATATATCTGCCCGCCAGTTTGAACTTCCCGATTTGGACCGTCGCATTGAACAGGTTTTAAGGCAAACAGGTCTCTCTCCTTTACATCTAGAGTGTGAAATCACCGAAGGCACACTGATGCAGCGTCCAGAGCAATCTCTGGAGCTGATGCAACGTTTGCGGGAAATGGGCATCCACCTGGCGCTGGATGATTTTGGCACTGGCTATTCGTCACTAGCCTATCTCAAGCGCTTTCCACTCAATACCCTGAAAATTGACAAAGCCTTTATTGACGACATCGCCACCAGTGCAGTGGATCGCCATATGACCAGCGCGATTATTACGATTGCCCACAATCTTGGTCTGAAAGTCGTTGCCGAAGGGGTGGAGGAAGAGCAGCAACTGAGTATCCTGCGTCGCTACGAGTGTGAAATGTTGCAAGGTTATCTGTATAGCAAGCCGCTAAGCAGCGAGCGCTTCACTAAGCTTTTGCAGGAAAACCGCCATCTCACCAAGCTAATCAAGCAAAACAACTTCTAATTGTGACGGGGTGTTCAATCCCCCTCTGACCAATCCCCTCCTTTGCTTAGTTTGCGGCGAATTGCCGCAGTCCAGCGGCAAAACGTCGCCAAATCCGGTGGATTTATTGCCTATTAATTCGCCCACCACGAATCAGTCAAATTGTTGGCACGCCTAGAGTTTAAACGATTCCCTACCCTAATCAAATTTTTGACACTCTCTCAAACTCATCCAAAAAACAAATTAAATCCATATTTTTCAATGAGTTAAAAAGTTGGCACGGGACTGGCTATATAGTTTGTGAGCAGCCAGCAGGCTGTTACAAAAAAAGAATTAACCTTTAGGAGAGAACGACATGTTGAAAGCTTATGCAATTGCCATCGCACTGACTACCGCCACTCCTGTTGCTGACAAAGCCGCAGACGGCGCAAAAGCTCCAGTAAAGAGCAAGGCTGAAACCACGCAAACCGTGCAAGCCTGGAAACCACGCTCAGTACGTATCTAAGCATAAGGTGTTATTCAACAGTCTACCGGCTGTAGGATGACGTAGCCGAAAGCAGTCATATCGGCATACCTGGTATAAAAAAGAGAGCAATGCTCTCTTTTTTGTTTTTACAGCCTGGGCAATTTAACTTCTGGATCAGGCGCGAAGATAAGCCGAGTCAA
This sequence comes from Bowmanella pacifica, assembly GCF_014645355.1. Classification (GTDB taxonomy): domain Bacteria; phylum Pseudomonadota; class Gammaproteobacteria; order Enterobacterales; family Alteromonadaceae; genus Bowmanella; species Bowmanella pacifica. The sequence continues at coordinate 194,397 of NZ_BMLS01000009.1, forward strand.
ATCCCCTCGCTTTGCGAAGCGCCATTTGCTTTTTCACACTAAACAGCGGGAAAACCAATGGGCCGAATAGCAAACCTGCCAATCCCCACTGTTTTGCAGACAATCCCGTTCTGAATGCTTCGACATAATAAAACACTGCACTGATAACAGAGACTAAAATAGCCAACAACATCATGACTCCGGGGATGGGATAGGAAAATTGTTCGCGCATTATACATATTGGTGATAAAAACAACAGTTTTTATTCGTTAAAATTATGTTAAGGAACATTCGCCACATAAAAAAGCCGGCATATGAGCCTAATGCCAGTCAGTTAAGCTGACTGGCATTTTTCTTTGTGGGGTATTTATTGGGTTTTCT
>NZ_BMLS01000010.1 GCF_014645355.1 Bowmanella pacifica
CGTTGCTTGCCTTTCCTTGAATCCTTCTGCCTTCCTGGCCTGGCGGGCTACCCCGTCGAAGTGGTGCGCATTCTACAGTTCGACAGAAACAGATCAAGCGCTTTTTGCAAAAAACTTTCCGTTCGCGCAGATATTGAGCAAAACTTACTAAATAAGCTTGTTAAAGCGCATTCCACATCGCCTTAGTTGTTTAGTTGGCGTTATGTAAATTAATCGGTAACATAGCGTTGCCATATCATTTTTTAATTACATTTTAGGTAGTTACATGAAATCACCGGTTCTTCTTTATATAGTAATTGCAGGCATACTGGCCGTGCTCGGCTATTTCCTTCTGCCGGCACAAGCAGTAAATGCAAATCAGGCATTAGCTATCGGCTTGTTTATTAGCGGAATACTGACCCCACTGATAGCCAGCCAGTTCATGCGACAAGCACAGGCCACCACCAATGCAGATAATAACCAAGGTGACGATGCCAAGACTTTATATGTGGGTAATCTGCCATATCGGGTCAACGAGCAAGATGTGAAAGCCCACTTTGGAGTGCATGGTACCGTTATATCAGTAAGACTGATGAAAGACAGACGTACAGGTAAACGTAAGGGTTATGGTTTTGTGGAAATGTTGGGCGATGTCGAACAAATCGTCCGTACACTCAACGATACTGAGTTCCAGGATAGAACACTGAAAGTACGCATGGCCAAAGATAAGCAGGAAGAGTAGAAAACAAAAAAGGTCCGCAACGCGGACCTTTTTTATGCTTGCTGCCCCGGTTCTTTGGGCATAACAGGCTGGGACATAGGTAAGTTGTCCAGCAGCCGTTGATTAAAACTGTGAAATCTATTTATCGCCTGCAGCAGGTCTGGCGTATCGACTTCCAGCATTTGATTGACTAACCCCGTGATTAAGTTGTCATACGATGACGGGTCATATAGCTGTTGCTTAGTTTGCTCTACCACCTCAAGCATTCTTTCCAGGTAATGCGATACTGGCTTAGCGTAGCCTTCCATTTCTTTGAACTTATCATCCCCTAACTGAACAGCTTCATAAGTTTGGGTTACCTTGAATTGTTCCTGACGGCTCATTTGTAACGCATACCCGGTCAATTCAGTTTCATCAAATCCTAGCTTGAGTGCCTGCTCAAAAGCTTTCTCTACATCACCATTAAAGAATTCATCAGCCAGGTCTGCGGTCTTATCAACCAATTCACCTATAGCCCTGAGCTCATCTTCATCCAGTTCCCCTTCGACCGAGAACCCAAAGCCATTTTTCTCGTAGAACAATGCGTTCTGCTCAGCTCGGACAGCCAGGTTATTGGACTGGGAATCTCCAGCATGAGGTTTCTTATCCTCATCATTGGCCTCTGCCTCTTTCTCTGTCTGGCGCACTATCGTCAAATTGCGGTTCAATTCAAACTGCCGTAGCGCGTCAAAACTGATTCTGACTTCATCACCATCTCTGGTACGAATGGTCAGTTCGCTACTATCCTGACGGCTGTAACTCAAGGATTCAGAGTAATGAAGCGCCGACACCTCTTGCTCATCTTCCTCTTCCGAAGAACCAAAGATCTCTTTTTCCAGATCGCTGATCCCTTCTTCTATTAATTCCCGACTCTTCTTAATGCCATCGGCAATTTCGTCATTCATAAAGCCGGCCAAATCCTTTTCAGCCATTTGAATTCCCTTAAGCACACCGCTACGGGCCTGCTCAAACATCCCTGCCAGTTCTTCTTCTTCCATCCCCTTTGCCTGAGCGTGCCTTATGGCACCGCCAACAAAGCGCAAAACGTTCTTGGCAACTTCCTCAAAGTCAAACAGAGCGCTGTTGTCTGACTCAGGCTGACGTACAGGCAGGTTGGCTCGTTTATCATCAAGCACTAGACTTTGATTCAATGCGCCTGACAAAATCTTTAGGCCAATAATACGCCGCGACTCAGCCGAATTCGTTAAAGTGACTTCATTTGCTTGCTGATCCTTCGGTTGCCGAATCCCATTATCCTTGGATGGGCCATTTGGCTCCGAACGATCAACATGAGGCGCACGTTGTTCAAGCCGCGCCTTTAGTTCGCCTAGATTCATGTTGATATCCTCAATACCTCTCGACTTATTATCGACCAAAGATGCTCAACTTTTAGCCTACCCCAGCAAAAAGTTTACCTGAAAACCTCAAGCTATAATGCAGACAAGGTTTGCGCATCTATGTAAACACTTTACAATCTGCCGCCTTTACGTGGAGGTATCATGCGACCAACAGAAATAGATAGCCGTCAATATGAGGCCCAACTGGCAGAGAAAGCCGAAATATTGAGAAGCTTGTTCAAGCAACACGCTATGCCAGCGTTGGAGCTGTACCCATCCAATCCCCTCCACTATCGTATGCGTGCTGAATTCAGAGTCTGGCATGATGGTGAAGACCTCTACCATATAATGTTTGATAGCCAAACCAAGGAAAAATACCGGGTCGATCACTTTCCTCCGGCCAGCAAGCTTATCAATGAGGTGATGATTGATTTACTCGAACTGCTGAAACCCAACGACACACTCAGACGCAAGCTTTACCAGATCGACTACCTTAGCACCTTGAGCGGTGAAATACTGGTCACTTTGGTCTATCACAAGCCGCTTGATGAAGAATGGCAGCAAGAAGCACAAAAACTTCGCACCATCCTGCGTAACAAATACCAGCTAGATATAGTAGGACGAGCCCGCAAGCAAATGGTGCTCCTGGAACGCGACCATGTCATTGAAGCGTTGGACATAAACGGGCGCACTTATCAGTTTAAGCAAATAGAGAATAGCTTCACTCAGCCTAATGCCGGAGTGAACTGCCAGATGATTGGCTGGGCCCTTGATGCTACCAAGGATCTAAGCGCTGATCTGCTTGAGCTTTATTGTGGGTTAGGTAATTTTACGCTGCCTCTGGCACAAAACTTTGAACGGGTATTGGCCACTGAAATTTCCAAGGCATCGGTAGAAGCGGCCAATTACAACGCCAAACTGAACCAGATAGATAATGTCACTGTGATTCGGATTTCTAGTGAGGAATTTACCGAAGCACTACAAGGAAAACGCCAATTCAAACGTTTAGCAGGAATACAACTAGAAGCGTTTGATTGCCAAACCGTTTTAGTTGACCCTCCAAGAGCTGGGCTAGACCCAGATACCTGTAAGTTGGTCAGCCATTACCAAAATATTCTGTATATATCGTGCAATCCTCAAACCTTATTGGACAATCTTGAGACACTAGGGCAAACCCATGAAGTTACCCGCTTTGCCCTATTTGACCAGTTTCCTTACACCCACCATGCGGAATGTGGCGTCGTGCTCAAGAGAAAAGCCTGAACCTGTTACTTGCTTGCATAAAAGGCCGCCCCTCTGGCAATAAAGCGTAGCTGCTGATTAAGCCTTTGTGCATGTTCTTTCCGTTGTGCGACAGTGGCGTCGATAGCTTCGGCGCCGGCACTGAAAACCAACTTGACCATTGCTTCTGCTTGTAAACTCGCCAGTTGACGATTCAGCCCCGTGTGACTGGCAGTATAGTCGGTCAGCTCTTCGATGAAATGCTGGATCTCACGCAATACGGCTGCCCTGAAGGCAGGTGACGTGCCCGAATGCTCCCGGAGCAACAAGCGAAACTCATTGCTATTGGAGACGACAAACTCCATAAAAGTATTGACGGAAGTGCTAATGACCCCGCCCCCAGCATCAATTCTGGATCTGGCCTGACGCATAAGTTGTCTGAGAGCCAAGCCAGCTTCATCCACCAGCGTTAGCCCCAATTCATCAATATCTTTAAAATGGCGGTAAAAGGACGTTGGTGCTATGCCGGCAGCCCTGGCAACTTCACGCAAGCTAACACTGGACAAACTGCGCTGCTCATCTAACAAGTTAAACGCCGCATCTATAATAGCGCGGCGAGTTTTCTGTTTTTGCTGCTGACGGGTCATCATACTAACGGCAGGTTCAAAAGCATTTGAGTTTACCATTAATTTCGCCCTATCAAACTAGGTTGATTGTCAGCATTGGCTTGCCAAGACAACCTGAACTGGCTAAATTAGCGCACAACTGTACGCTCAAATTTTTTAACTGATGCAAAAACCCGCCTTGATTCTGACCAATGTATTGTTGTTTATCATTACCAGCCTGATCAGTCTGATATTGGTTCCCATGGAAGCTTACCTGCATGGCTTCGACGCTGTCGAGGTTGTGGCCTGTATTGTACTTATCTGGTTTTCGGGATTATCCATTACTGCGGGCTATCACAGACTGTGGTCACACAAGGCCTATGATGCTCATCCGTTTGTCAGGGTTATACTAGCAATCGGTGGCGCCCTGGCCCTGCAAAACAGCATCTTGCACTGGGCATCTGATCATAGAGTTCACCATAAGCACGTAGACAATAATGATAAGGATCCCTACTCGGCCGGTCTTGGCTTTTGGTATTCACATATTGGCTGGATGCTGCGCGAATACCAAGCGAGCCGTTATCACAATTACGATAATTGCCGGGATCTTCAGAAAGATAAGATTGTTATGTGGCAGCACAATCACTATCTGGCTATCACGCTTTCAGCCAACTTCGGCATCCCACTCTTACTCGGCTGGTTAAACGGCGATATCTGGGGCATGCTGCTGATTGCCGGAGTCCTGCGACTGGTAATCGTTCATCATGTCACATTCTTCATCAACTCACTGGCACATATATGGGGAAAACAAACCTATACCGACAAAAACAGTGCCAGAGATAATGGAATATTAGCCTTCTTCACCTTTGGTGAGGGCTATCATAACTTTCATCACATCTTTGAGTACGACTACAGAAATGGAGTGAAGTGGTGGCATTTCGATCCCACCAAATGGCTCATTCGCTTACTTTCCTGGTTTGGACTGACATATAGTCTACGACGCTGCCCTGAAGAGCGAATCGAAAAGGCCAGGGTTGAAATGCAACTTAAGAGAGCTCAACAGCAGATCGCCAGCCGACCCGACGCTCAGCTTCTCACCGAACGCGTACAGAACGAGTATGAGTTGTTGCTGCAGAAAATGTCTGACTACTACGCGGTCAAGAAGCAGCGTCTGGATGCCAAAAAGCGTGAACTGCTAGCCAATTATGAAAAACTGGAATTGGACTTCAAATATCAGGAGTTGAAGCAAACACTGGAATTAGCCAAACGTCGATGGCTGGAAGTCCATACCCTACGATTTGCATGAGACTAAAGTTGGCTTCCCTGGCAAAGGGAAGCCTTGCTTTCCACATCAATCTCGGTAAGGCTATGAATCTACTTCTGTTTGTCGGAGCCAGTCGTTGTCAGCCAGCACAATCAAGGGAAAAAAAGCCCAATCATCTTCATTTCAATTCGATGCCGTAGTTATCGGAACAGGCCCCGGCGGTGAAGGCGCCGCCATGCAATTGTCAAAGGCCGGTAAGCAGGTGGCCGTTATTGAACGACATGAGTCAGTTGGCGGCGGTTGCACTCATTGGGGAACCATCCCCTCGAAAGCGTTGAGGCACTCAGTTAGTCGACTTATCGAATACAATGCTAATCCCCTGTTCAATGATGCCGATCGCAGCCGCCACCTTACCTTCAGTGAAATACTCAAGCACGCTGGTTCCGTTATTCGTGAACAAAGCCGGCTGCGCGGCAGTTTCTACGATCGCAACGCGGTTAAAATTTTCCACGGCGAAGCGGCATTTGTTGATGCACATACGCTAAAAGTTACCAGAGAAGACGGCTCGATTGATCACATTACCGCCAAGCAGATGGTTATCGCTACAGGCTCTCGTCCTTATACCCCAGGCGATATCGATTTCTCGCACCCGCGCATCTACAACAGCGACTCTATCCTGTCGCTTAAACACGATCCTAAATCCATTATTATCTATGGTGCCGGCGTAATAGGTTCAGAGTATGCCAGTATTTTCAGAGGGTTAGGCGTCAAGGTCGATTTAGTTAACATGCGCGACCGTTTGCTTTCCTTTCTTGATGCTGAGATCTCTGATTCACTGAGTTACCACCTGTGGAATAACGGTGTGGTTATCCGCCACAACGAAACCTACGAAACTGTAGAAGGGCGTGACGACTCCGTGATCTTGCATTTAGCCTCGGGCAAAAAAATGCGTGCTGATTGTCTGCTTTTTGCCAATGGCCGCACAGGTAACACTGACATGTTGAATCTTAGCGCTTTGGGCATCAAGGCGGATTCACGAGGGCAAATCAGAGTAGATGAAAACTACAAGACCGAAGTGGACAACATTTATGCGGTAGGGGATGTCATTGGCTATCCCAGCCTAGCATCGGCGGCATATAACCAGGGCCGTTTCGCAGCCCAAGCCATGCTAAGCGGAACCTGCCCATCCAGCTTAGTAGAAGATATTCCCACCGGTATTTACACTATCCCCGAAATCAGTTCGGTGGGAAAAACAGAGCAAGAACTGACAGCAATGAAAGTGCCATATGAAGTTGGCAGAGCCCAGTTTAAACATCTGGCACGTGCACAGATAGCCAATACCCAGGTAGGCAGCCTGAAAATTTTGTTCCATCGTGAAAGTAAAGAAATACTGGGTATTCACTGCTTTGGCGAGCGCGCATCTGAGATTGTGCATATCGGGCAGGCCATCATGCAACAAAAAGGGGATGCGAATAGCATTGAGTATTTCATCAATACCACTTTTAACTACCCTACTATGGCAGAAGCATACCGGGTTGCGGCAATCAATGGATTAAATCGAATCTTCTAGCCAGGGTGCTATATGCCAAAAACAAAAAACCGGGCTTAGCCCGGTTTTTGTTTATCTATTAACCTTTACTTGCGGTTAGCGGCAAGTAAAGCTGCACCATCCAGCGCATCGCGGTGAGCTACCACTTCTATCAGATATTTTTCTGGATAGAATTTGACAGTCGCCATAACGTTTTCACTTTGCGATTCTGAACGCTGATAAATAGTCTGCTGTACATCTCGGTACTGCATATTCTGGTTGATTTTACTTTCAACGCAGTCGCTATTTATCGCCAGGGTATCACTAGCAACACAATCAAATAGCTTGTTTGACTGTTCTGCCGCTTGCACCATACTGCTTGCAGCTAATAATGAAATCAGGATTGTAGATTTACGCATAACAGACTCCTACAACAACTCAACTTAGAGCGTATATACATTTTTGCAGTTTTCTATCTTGAATGCAATTTATGCCAAGCACATTTTTATGACAATAATATGACAACCATTTAGGAAGAGGGGATCAGTGAAAGATAAAACCATCGCGCTATTACAGGAAGTACGGCAATGTCGCCTGTGTGAGCCAGCGTTGCCTTTGGGCGCCAATCCTGTGGTTAGAGGAACCCAGGAAGCAAGATTGATGATCATAGGCCAGGCTCCAGGCACTAAAGTACATCACAGTTCAATCCCCTGGAATGATGCGTCGGGTGAACGACTAAGAAACTGGCTGCAGCTACCTTCGGACAAATTTTATGACCAGAGCTTGGTGGCAATTATGCCAATGGGGTTCTGTTATCCTGGCAAAGGAAAAAGTGGCGACCTTCCTCCCAGAAAGGAATGTGCGCCAACCTGGCATAACGCTATACTGAATACCTTACCAGCACGCAGGTTGACACTGTTAATCGGCCAATATGCCCAGCAGTATTACCTTCAGGACAAAGTGACACTGACGACGCGTCTGCAAAACTATCGACAGTACCTGCCCGAGTATTTTGTGCTTCCCCACCCTTCACCACGAAATAATATCTGGTTAAAACGCCATCCTTGGTTCGAAGAAACGCTTTTGCCAGATCTTCGACAACGAGTCTCTTCGCTGTGGGAATCAGATTAACCTATGTCTAATTTCTGACCTGGTAATTATCCAAAAAGACCTGTAACTCGTCGAAGGGCATGGGTTTCGCGTATAAGAACCCCTGAGCTTCATCGCATCCCAAACGGAGCATGTAGCTAGCCTGTTCACGCTTTTCTACTCCTTCCGCAATGGTCTGCAATCCAAGCTTATTACCCAGGGTCACTATGGTTTCAGCAATAAATGCACTCTTGCCCGCATTGACCTCACTCACAAACGAGCGGTCGACTTTCAATCTGTCTAGCGGCAGTTTTTGTAGATAACTCATGGACGAAAAGCCGGTACCAAAATCATCGATAGCGATAGTGACACCAAACTCCTTAAGCGCTTTTAGCGAGTCCACCACGATTTGTGGCTCGTCCATCACAACACTTTCGGTGATCTCCAACTCCAGAGACTTGGGATCTATGCTGGTTTGAATCAGGCACTGTTTAACCAACGAGATAAACTGTGGGTCACGGAATTGCGGCATGGAGATATTCACAGCCACTCTCAGTTGCGGGAAGCCTCGTTCATGCAACAGCCTTAACTTATTGCACGCTTCTTCTAGTACCCAGGCACCAATATCAATAATCAACCCACTGTACTCAGCCAGGGGAACAAATACCGCGGGAGAAATGTAGCCACCTTCTTGAGCTGGCCAACGTAATAATGCCTCCATCCCAACTACGGATTCACTGACCAAATCCACCTGAGGTTGATACCAGAGCTCTAACTTTCGCTCGGCAAAGTCAGAACGAAGTTGCCGGATCATGCCCAGCCGCCAGGTTGTCTTCTCTTCCATTTCTGGCGCGTAGTACTCGTAATTGGCTGTCAGGCTTTTCTTAGCGCGATTTAACGCAATGTTGGACTGTTTGAGGATATTCAGACCATTATTTTCCTCATCCAGCAAACGACACAAGCCAACAGTGACGTTTACCGGCAAGGTATGATCGCCAGCCTTAAAAGGAGAGTTAAAAACATTGGTAATGTATTCAGGGCAAACCTTATTATCACGACCGATCAAGCCAAATACATCCGCACCAATTCGACCCATTTTTACTTCTGGGCCCATGGCACCTTGCAGTCGCTCTGCAATAGCAATCAATAATAAGTTACCCGCATCCTGGCCCAAGCCATCGTTAATATCAGAAAAGTGGTTCACATCCACCAGTGCAGCAACCTGGTTATCCAGCTCAAAACTGCTGTTCTGCATTTGATCCAGCATATTGATGAATTCGTTGCGATTGGGCAATTTGGTCAACATGTCCCGGAATGCAGCGTTACGGAGCTGGTGAAACAGGTTCACATTTTCATAGCCAACCGAGATGCTGGACATAAAGACTTCCAACAACTGACGATGCAGCACATTTATTGCAAAGCCTACCTGAACATACACTGCAGCCTCATACCCACTGCTGTTCATATACAAAACAGAAAAATCTTTTTCGTAGATGTGGTCTCTTTGTTTCAAGCACTTGGCCACTTGCTCGACAATTTTTTCGTCGTGGATGCTATCCAGACGTTCATTAATATAGGACGCAAAGGGACCAGCCGCCCCTAACACATAGACACTGTCGTCGTCTTTATCCAGCACTGAGCCAGCCCTGGCACATACCACTCCGCCAGCATCCAGCCCAATCAAGGAGCTGATTTGCGTCACTACGCCTTCGCAGAAGCCCTTGATAGAGTGCTCTTCCAACAGGTTAGCGGCCGATGCGATGATCTTCTCCAGTCCAACCCGACTTTGGTTAATGGTTAATATTTGTTGGTAAGAACGTAGAGAAGCGATGATAGTGGTGACAAGTTTGCTGCGAGTTAGCTCTGTTTTGGTTTTGTAATCATTGATGTCATATTCTTTAATCACACTTTCTTCTGGCGCATAACCGGGTTGCCCGGTTCGTAGAATAATCCTCGGCTCGTTAAGCAGTAGTTCTTCCCGCATACGCCTGGCTACCTGCAACCCGGCATCATCGGTTTCCATGACCACATCCAGCAGCACGATAGCGATTTCACTACCATGTTCACTGAGCACATTAAGAGCCTGCTCTCCTGAATAGGCATGCATAAAATTCAGGCGCCGACCATTCAGCACTAAATCCGCTAAAGCCAACCTTGTGACCGAGTGGATTTCTTCATCGTCATCAACAATAAGGACATTCCAAGCGTCGCTTGATTCTTGTTCATCTGCAGAAACTTCATCTTCTTCCAGAAAAATCAGCTCATCATTTTCGTAATTTATTTGACTCATCTGCCTTTCCGCGACCCGAACCAAGTGGCCAACTCATCCTCTCTTGACTAACAATATCCTAATATCCAAGAAAGAGAAACTTTAACCAAGGGGGAAGAAAGTATCTATCTGGGTGTTAAGGTTGGAAAAATTAGGAAGTGAAGAAGAAAAAATTTTAATTGGAGCTTAGAGCGTGTTGACCTTTTGAGTATAGATTTTGTTCAAATCCAGTCCCTTCTGGTCACGACGCCGGGCTGCAGGCTTAGTGGGCCTAAGTCAAAGCCCGGCAACACAGAGCAGGAGGGGCTGGGTTGTGACCCCTTCCGGCAGCGCTTGTGGGCCCTTTCTACGGCGTTTTACGAAATACCTCCTTGTATTTCGCCGAAGGCCAGCAAAGCTGTTCAAGTCCGTTCCATACGGACTTGTCACTCACTCATGTAGAATAACTACACCACGTTCGCTCTGCCTTGTATAAAGGGCCCACAAACTGCTGCAAAATCATACTCAAAAGGTCAACACGCTATAGGTAAACAACACAGACAACCATGTATAACTTAGCATCTACTGGCCAATCCCTGCTGTAGTCCCTATGATGACAAAGAATAACAGATGATGTGATTGGATAGAGTATGAATAAAATTGATCCTGCATCCAATGCGGCCCATATGGCACACATAACCACCAACACATCGTCAAAGCGTAAAGACCCTTCGACTTCTTCTGCACATCAACCTCAAGCGGCGTCATCAACGCTGAAAAACAAAATGCAGAACTGGTTTGCCCAGGCCGGTATCAGCCCACCAAATGCAACAGAGCTAGGATTGGATGCACAGCGCAAGGTGCAAAGACGTAAGATCATCCAACAGCAGCGCCAACTGCGTAACCTGGAGAGGATACTGTCACTCGCTTTAGAGTTTTCGCCCGCACAGGGACAAGAAGAAAACCTGGATCCCGACTGGTTTTTCAGCTTTATCAAGCTGGCCGAGGAGATCCACTCCCCTACCATGCAAGAGTTGTGGGCCAAGATTTTTGCCACAGAAATAGGCCAACCCGGCACATTCTCCCTTCGTAGCCTGAATATATTGCAACAGTTAACACAGCGTGATGCGCGGATATTTTCGCTGGCGGTCAGTTTAGCCAGCAGAAGGAGCGGCGATTACAGCCCAAGATTGCTGTTTGGTTATTACTATAAGCCCAGTTTGCTGTCGATGATGGGACTTAAACGCGGCGGCCAGCTGAACTTGGCGCAATTTGGTCTGACATACCCGGATTTACTGGCATTAATGGACTTAGGGCTGATTTATAACAGCGAAATAGAGTCTGGAGAACTAAGTACCCAAAAGCGCAACGAATGGCGGATTGGTGGGGAAACATTGCACATGACGCCGCGTAATCGCGGCACATTACTCAACTACTACAAATTTACCGCCGCAGGCGCCGAGTTATCCAGGCTGGTGCCCGTTAAAGCCCAGCCTGACTATATCAACATATTAAAGCGCACCTTTAACAGCGCATTTGATATTCACTAAAAAGATGCGTTAGGTTAAATACCATCCCCGAACTCATGTAACCCACACTCGCGCTTAAGACCAAAGAATCGGGTGTCCTCCTCCGTCATACCCGCCTCCAGCGGCCTTGATGTATGCCAGTCTCCAACAGACACATAACCTTGCTCCCACAGCGGATGATAAGGTAAGCCATTGTCCTGCAGGTAATAGTGCACGTCCTTATTACTCCAATCCAAAATAGGGAACACTTTGAAACGCCCCCCGGTTAGCTGTAAATAAGGCAACTTCTCTCGACTGCTGGACTGACTGCGACGCAAGCCAGAAAACCAGGTCCCCACCTCAAGCTCTTTTAAAGCGCGCTGCATAGGCTCCACTTTATTTAACTTGTTGTATGCCTCAATACCAGGCAGCCCCTGCTCCCACAGCTGGCCAAACTTGCGTTCCTGCCAAGCCGGTGACATATCTGCGCTGTAGACTTTCAGATTGAGGTTAAGGGTTTGGCTCAGCTCATCAATAAAGTCATAGGTTTCCGGAAACAAGTAACCAGTATCTGTCAGCACAACAGGAATATCAGGCTGTGCGTGGGTCACCAGATGCAACATCACGGCAGCTTGAATACCAAAGCTGGATGACAATACCGCCTGCCCAGGTAATTGTGTCAGCGCCCATTGCACCCGTTGCTGAGCCGTCATACCTTCCAATTGAAGGTTAATGTCAGCCAATTCTTCTCGGCTGATATCGGTACTCAAAGTAGACTGAGTTTTAAGTGCAGCATTAGTCATAAAAATCCTTAGCGGAATTTACCACCGGCTTAACCACACCAGCGCGAATCACAAAATCACCAAAACTTTCTTGTGTATGACGCTGAGCTGCCCATTGGCCAATCAGGTTATCCAGTTCCTGCATAATTTCCTGCTCGCTGATATTCTCGCGATACATTCTAGGAATGCGGGTACCAAAGCGATCCCCGCCCAGATGCAGGTTGTATTTGCCAGGGCCCTTACCCACCAAACCTATCTCTGCCAGCATGGCCCGGCCGCAACCGTTAGGGCAGCCGGTTACCCGAAAGACAATATGCTCTTCAGCCATACCATGCTTTGACAGGAGTTGCTCCAATTCAGTCACCGCGCCTGGTAAGTAGCGTTCAGCTTCGGCCATCGCCAAAGGACAGGTAGGTAATGCCACGCAAGCCATTGAGTTTTGACGTTGTACGGTAACATCCGGCTCAATTAAGCCATGCTCGCGGGCTATCTTTTCAATCTCAGCTTTTTGCTCTGGTGCAACACCGGCCACAATCAGGTTCTGATTCGCGGTTAAACGAAAATCGCCCTGATGAATTTTGGCTATTTCTGCACAGCCTGTTTTCAGTGGCTTGCCTGGAAAATCCAGAATACGGCCGTTTTCAATAAATAACGTCAGGTGATGTTTGCCATCCACACCTTCCACCCAGCCAAAGCGGTCACCACGACCAGTAAACTCATACGCACGACTTGGGGCAAAAGCGACACCCGCGCGTTTCTCAACCTCAGCCTTGAACGTTTCCACCCCCACTCGCTCAAGGGTGTACTTAGTTTTGGCATTCTTACGATCGCTTCTGTTACCCCAATCACGCTGCGTACTCACTACTGCTTCAGCCACAGCCAGGGTTTTATCCAAGGGGATAAAACCAAAATCGTCAGCTTTGCGCGGGAAAGTCGCCTTGTCACCATGGGTCATGGCCAAACCGCCACCCACCAGCACATTGAATCCAACGAGTTGGCCATTCTCGGCAATGGCTACAAAGTTCAAATCGTTAGCATGCACATCAACGTCATTTTGCGGCGGGATCACTACGGTAGTCTTAAACTTACGCGGCAAATAAGTGCTGCCCAAAATGGGTTCCTCATCTGTCGTTTCCAGCTTCTCTTCATTCAGCCAGATCTCAGCATAGGCGCGCGTCTTGGGTAGCAAGTGCTCACTGATTTTCACCGCCCACTCATAGGCTTGCTGATGAACCTCGGACTCCACAGGATTCGAGGTACACAGGACATTACGGTTCACATCTCCAGCGGTGGCAATAGAGTCAAGACCAATGCGATTGAGCATTTGGTGCATAGGCTTAATATCTGGCTTTAGCACACCATGGAATTGGAACGTCTGCCTTGTTGTCAAACGAATGCTGCCATACAAGGTGTGTTGCTCGGCAAACTCATCAATGGCCAACCATTGCTGAGGAGAAATAATGCCTCCCGGCAGACGACAGCGCAGCATCACATTGTGTAAGGGTTCCAACTTTTGTTTGGCACGTTCGGCACGAATATCTCGGTCATCTTGCTGATACATACCGTGGAAGCGAATCAACTGGAAATTGTCGCCGTTAAAGCCACCAGTCAAATCATCTTTAAGATCCTGCGCGATGGTACCGCGCAAGAAATTACTCTCCCGCTTGAGTCGCTCGTTGTCGGAAAGCTTTTGTTCCTGATTGTCACTCATTAGTACACATCTCTCTGATAGCGCTTCGCTTTGCGCAGGTCATTCAAATAAGTTTCGGCTTGTTCCGCGGTGAATCCGCCTTCTGCCGAGATAATCTTTAGCAAGGCATCATGAACGTCTTTGGCCATATGGTTAGCATCGCCACACACATACAGATGAGCGCCCTGCTGTAACCAGGCAAACACATCCTTGCCTTGTTCCAACAAACGATGCTGAACATAAATTTTCTCAGCCTGATCACGTGAAAACGCCAGACTAACTTTGTTTAGCAAGCCGTCTTTTACCCAACGCTGCCATTCCGTCTGATACAGGAAATCCTGGGTAAAATTCGGGTTACCGAAAAACAGCCAGTTTTTGCCTTCGGCTTCCTGCGCTTCACGCTCTTGCATAAAAGCACGGAAAGGCGCAATGCCGGTGCCAGGACCTACCATAATTACTGGTGTATTAGGGTCGGCCGGCAGCTTGAAGTTATCGTTGCTCTCCACAAAGACTTTCACAGCCTGGCCTTCTTCCAATCTGGAGGACAAGAATCCCGAGGCGCCACCTTGCCTGGTTTGGCCATCGTTTTCGTACTCCACCAAGCCGACGGTGAGATGTACTTCGTCCTCAACTTCTGACTGACTGGATGCAATGGAATACAGTCTCGGTGTGATAGGTCTTAGCAAAGCAGCCAATTGCTGCTCATCCAATTTGCCAGGATGGGCTTTAACAATATCCACTATCTGGTGGTTGGCCAGATAATCGCGCAAGACCCCTTTGTCTTCGATCAATTGGCGTAACGCCTCGCTTTGCACCAACTCAGCATAGCCTTTAACAAAGGTAGGATAGCTTTGGGTAAGCTCAAATTTGTCAACCAGTGCATCTTTGAGTGAAAGCTGCTCATCCCCGACCTTAACTTGAACTTCACCGTTCAAGTTAAGACTGTTTAACAATTCATCCACCAGCTTAGGATCATTACTGAACCAAACGCCCAACGCATCACCAGCCTGGTAACTCAGGCCCGAGCCTTCCAAAGAAATTTCTATATGGCGAATATCTTTTACCGAATTCCGGCCGGTAATCTTTTGTGATGTCAGTAACTCAGCAGTAAAAGGATTCTTCTTGCTGTAGTGATTTGCTTGCTGGCCAGCCAAGCTTAAGCCCGGCATAGCTACGACTTGCCCCTGATTGGCTGATTTCAATTCGTCTTTCAGCTGCTCGGTTAGGCTTTCACGCCAGGTTGTAACCTGGCCATCGTAGTCAACGTCACAGTCTACACGGTCAGTCAAACGCTCGGCGCCAAGCGCTGCCAAGCGTTCGTCAAAGTCCTTGGCTGTCTGACAGAAAAACTCATAGCTGCTGTCCCCTAGGCCTAGTACTGCATACTTAAGCTTTTGAAGTTTTGGCGCTTTTTTGCTGGCCAGAAACTCATGTAACTCGGCCGCATCATCAGGTGCTTCACCTTCACCATGAGTACTTACCACAATCACCAAATGAGTTTCATCTTTAAGACGCTTACTCTTAAAGTCAGCCATATTGAGTAATTCAACGCTCAGGCCTGCGGCTTCAGCAAATGCTTTGTACTCACTGGCAACACCTTTTGCATTCCCGGTCTGAGAGCCGTACAAAATAGTCAGCTTAGCCGCGGAAGCCGTTCCCACCGCTTGTGCCACTTGAGGTTGATGACCTTGAGCCAGCCCTGCTAGATAGCCGCTCACCCAGGTAAGTTGATTACCATTTAATGGCGCAATGGCCTGATGCAACGCTGACCACTGTGTATCGCTCAGGACTGAAACAGGCACGGATGCCTGAGATGTAGATGAAGACATAATTACGCTAATCCTATTCTCGTTGAGTGTAGGTTAGCGAGGTGGCTCAAGAACCGGAAAGAATTAAATCAAATTCGTTATTACGGAAAGTGATAAAATCAGTTTTTTATATAAAATTTTGTTGAACCTTCCCTGGTTCAATCAACACAAGAATCAAAAGTGCAGTTCTACACCGGCAAAAACGCCCTTGAACTCCATATCGGTATAAATGTCATCCATATCGTCCAGCTCGAGCAGGTAAACGCGATACCCCAGCTGCAAGGTCATATCCACGGCGATATTGTCCAGTAAACTATAGGTTACCGCGGCCTGATAGTCGTACAGCTTATTGTCATCCAAGGCCAGAAAGTTACCTTGTGCCTGTAGCGCCAATCCGGTTAACGGCATCCCGACTTCGACCTTTCCATAAAGCAGCGGCACGATACCAGAGAAACTCTGCTCGGTAATTTGGCTGCCAGCACTTGCCATCAGCACCCCATCCACATCCCGTCCAGTCAATCCGACATCCAAACTAAGGATATCGTTATCAAAGATTTCGTAATAAAGGGTGTAGTCAGTGCTATCCATATCCAGCGCACCATTGAGATCGGTACCAGCGGCAAAGCTCTCTCCTGCGAATGAAAAAGAAGAGCTTAGAAGGGAATTACCCTGTGTTTCGATATTCTGACGGCTGATTTTGATATTCGGGACCAGCGGGACAGGGTGTTCCAAAGCCACATAATAAGATGCTAAGGTTTTATCTTTAAAAGAAAAATCCGTCACCGATTGACTGTTAGCAAAGCCCCCTTCAGCTTCTGCTCGCCAGCCCTGCGCCCCAACATATAAACCCAGCAACGTATCTGCCTGGGCGGGCACTACAAAAGAAAAAAGGGCTAACGGCAATAACTTTTTCAACATGTTTTATCCTTGGCTAAGTAATTCATTAAGGTCGATAAGGGCCGCATCCGCACGCGAAATGTAGTTGGCCATAACCAGCGAGTGGTTAGCAACCAAACCAAAACCGCTACCATTGAGAATTATCGGGCTCCAAACAGTCTGTTGCGTGGCTTCTAACTCACGAATAATCTGCTGGAGGCTAACCGTAGCATTTTTCTTTTCCAGCACATCGGCAAAATCTACTTCCACCGCCTTAAGAAAATGCAGTAAGGCCCAACTGGCACCGCGCGCTTCATAAAACACATCATCCAGCTTCCACCAACTGGTCTTAAGATATTGAGAATTACGAGATGGCGTAGACTGGCGTGCATTTGGGTCGCCGGCCAGGTCGGTATTCAGTCGCTCCTGGCCAACGCTGGCACTGAGTTTTTGCGACAAGCTACCCAGGCGCTTTTCGGCCTGCTTCAACCAATCCCTCAGATTGTCAGCGCGGGCATAAAACTGAGCGCTATCATCCATTGGGCTGGCAAGCTTAGCCAGGTAGCGCTCCAGCGCTTCGATACCTTCACCGTATTCAGACTCTGCCGGAGGCAACAGCCAGTTACGGCTGTCGGTATTAAACTTTGGTTGGGCTACCAATAGATCCGGGTTTTCCATGGATTGAGACTGTGACCTACTAAGGTCTTTACGCATGGCCAGACTCAGATCCCGCACCATTTCCAGCACACCGTATTCCCAGGCGGGCATATTATCCATCATCACTGACGGGGGCATCACGTCATTGGATAAATACCCTCCGGGTTTGTCCAATAAGGTTCGACTGACCCTAACCAAAGTGGCAGTAGTGACATAGCCCGGAACAAGTTGCACACCTTTTTGCTGGGCATCATTTTGCGCATGGACTTTCACATCAAAGGTGTCAGGTTCACCACTCCAATACACCGCCAGCAAATAAAACAACACCAGCAACACTGTCATTGCCAGCAATAAGGTTCTTGTACTCAAATACTGTCTCATGGGTACTCCCAATAAGGTAATTAATGATGGTGGTGAGAGTGATCGACTTCAGGCATTGCCGCTCGAACCACTGCACTGACTTTAATCTGTTCACCATCGGCAAACATTAGAGTAAAGGGAACCTGTTGGCCTTCTTTAAGCGGTGTTTGTAAACCGAACAACATCAAATGCAAACCACCGGGCTGAAAGGTAAGTGTCTGACCTGCTGGCACAACCACTTGCTGCTGATGAACCATCTTCATCATGCCATTGATCATTTGGTGATCATGTAGTTCTGCCTTTTTCACTGCATCACAGCTAGCCCCAACTAACACCCGCTCTTCAGCACCCGTATTGGTTAACGAGAAATAACCGGCGGTATTGGGTACTCCTGGGGGTAGCAAGCGCACCATAGCGTTATCGACTTTAACCTCACCAAACGCAAGGGTAGAAACACCGAAAAGCAAGACTGTTAACATGAAACGCATGCAGCAACTCCTGTTGAGATTATATGAGTTTAATCCTTCATTCTCGGGAATTATTCAGGAATTCTGTGCGAATGCCAATGACCCAGCGCATGAATCGCCGGGTCAGCAGGCTAAACTTGATCTGTGGTTTTTGCGTCACGCACCAGCCATACGATGATCAGGACGCCCAGCAAAGCAGGCCAAAGTGCCCCAATTCCGGCAATAAGCAGCGCGCCAAGTACACAAATGAACACAAAGGCCATAGCCCCTATAAGGCTAACGGCTAACATCAGGCCTAGTACGATAAATGTAATTGCCAATAACACGCCGCCGACCAGGGTCACAGCAGGAGACATTAGATCATCATCCAGATATAGATGAACATGTCCCCAAGAGTCCGCCACCATGCCCAAACAATATACCAGCAAGGTGGCAATCAAAACGGCGATAATTAAATTCTTAAACATGGGTTACCCCTTATCGAGCCGGTAGTACCATTGCTGCAATGATGTAAGCCACCAGCACCACCACTGGCAGGTGAAAGAAAATCACCAGCGCAGCCAAACGTATTAACCAAGGTTCCGTTCCCCAATGCCTGGCCAAGCCTGCACACACACCTGACACTTTGGCGCGGATCTTATCTTTACGAATGCGTTGATCGTCATACAAAATTGTCATGTTCTTCTCCTGTTAAAATCCGCAAGATAGGCGGGGGCAAGGCCCCCTTAAGCTACCTTCTTGTGTAACTTCTGCTTCAGCGCATCCAGCTCGGCCTGCATTTTTTCGTCGGCCTCCAACTGTGCAAACTGAGCATGCAAGCCAGGCTGACCGGCGGTCAGATCATAGGCCTCCAATTGCGCTTCAAGCTGCTCAACACGATGTTCGTAATGATCAAAGCGTTGCATGACCTGCTCTACCTTGTGTGTATCATTGCTAACTTTGACCTTCAGCCTGGCCGCCACCGACTCCTCTCGCATAAGCAAGGTTTTCTGTTTAGTGCGGGCCTCGCTTAGCTTCTCCTGTAGACGCACACTGTCTTGCTGCAATTGTTCCAAGGCCTCCTCGGCCTGCTGAAGCTCAGCGGCCAGTTGCAACGCTTGCTGTTCAAGCTTGTGCTTCTCTGTAAGGGCCAGTTTGGCAAGATCTTCTCGTTCTTTACCTAAGGCCATTTCGGCTTTGCTCTGCCATTCCAGAGCCTGCAGATTCAACCGTTCAATCTTACGCTGCAGATCTTTCTTAGCCGCTAGGTTACGGGCCGCAATGGCACGCAGTTCGACTAAGGTTTCCTCCATTTCCTGCACAATCAGACGGATAACCTTTTTCGGATCCTCGGCCTTATCTAACAGGGCATTCAGGTTCGCTTGTACAATGTCATTCATTCTTGAAAAGACACCCATTTCACTTCCTCCACGCTTATTGCCCTCAGTCATCGGGCTATCACTAAATCACTCGTAATAGCTATTACAAGCCTTGTGCCAACTCTCAAGAAACGACTATCACATTGTTTTAATTGATTTTTTTAAAACCATAAACCTGCACCGGAATTAGACTTTATCTTCTCTTAGTTATAATTTGGTCAAATCGACTATACCAATAGCTAATTTAACCAACTCATACGATTGAAGGGTGTTTAGTGGCTTATTGCGGGCTAACAAGCAATCCGTTTACAGCGCGACGAAAGCGCATTTCTGAAGTACGAGAAGGGTTTTACTCTGTGCCAATGGGAGCTGGGAACTGGGAACTGGGAACTGGGAACTGGGAGCTGGGAGCTGGGAGCTGGGAGCTGGGAGCTGGGAGCTGGGAGCTGGGAGCTGGGAGCTGGGAGCTGGGAGCTGGGAGCTGGGAGCTGGGAGCTGGGAGCTGGGAGCTGGGAGCTGGGATAGCGTAATAAAAAGGTAGCTCAAGAAAAACGAAAAGACGGTCTTACCACTTAGTGACCGTCTTGGGGTGAAAAGGTTGGCGGCTTAACCAGCAAACGTTCGACGTAGCTAAATACTAACGCACCAACCAAAAATGCCATTAAAGGTATCAGCAGCAAACTGAGCAAATGCATCTGATCCAACATAGGCTTACTCGGCTTGTTTAGCTGGTTCAGGTTGCACCTTTTCACTGCGCTCAACCAACTGCACTGCCTGACCCTCATCCTCTTGCAGAGTCAATGCATCAGCCGCTTTGCTAACAGCCTCTTTGACGCTATTGGCCATTTCCTGAGAAGTCGCGCTAACGGCCGAGCTAAGTATGTTAGATACAAGCTCCTGCATGGATACTTCGGCTGTCTGTGCAGAGGCACTCATAGAGGAAACCAACAACACAGCTGCGGTAGTAAGTTTCATTTTGTTAAACATAAAATTCTCCAAATCGGTTCATGTGTTAAGTCGCAATAACTGACGGAATAGTTGTTGCGAGACACATGCCAACTCGAGAAAAAAACATAACAACATGAAAAATATAAGTTTTTTTATTTTAGACCAGCGAATGGCAGCTAGCTCAAAAATAAAGCAGCCCACTAAATAGTTATAATCACAATTTAGTGGTCAAATACACCAAATCGTATTACTCACGTCCCTTCATACCTGCCTGACGGGCTTCCAACGCATCCAATAGCAAGCCGCCGTCTACCGCTTTTGTGCCGTTTTCACTCAAATAGCGTCGCCAAATTCGACCACCAGGCTGCCCCTGAAAGATACCCAACATATGTCGGGCGACATGCCAGACCCTTGCGCCCTTAGCAACCTGCTCATTCACATAAGGCACCATAGCTTCGATTACACTTTCACGCTCAGGCACACCATGCTGATCGCCATAAAATTCGCTATCTACCGAGGCAAACATATAAGGATTGGCATAAGCTTCCCGGCCAATCATCACGCCATCCTGATAACTAAGGTGTTGTTTAGCCTCTTCAAGGGTTTTGACCCCGCCGTTGATCGTCAGGTGCAGGTGAGGGAAATGCTCTTTCAGCAGATATACCCTGTCGTACATTAACGGTGGGATTTCACGGTTCTCTTTGGGGCTGAGTCCTTGCAACCAGGCTTTTCTGGCATGAATAATAAAAGTATCACACCCCGCATCGGCAACCCGACGAATAAAGTCGTCCAAATGGGCGTATTCATCCATATCATCTATACCAATGCGGCATTTCACCGTTACCGGCACATTGACAGCGTCCTGCATAGCGGAGACACAAGCTGCAACCGTTTCTGGTTCTGCCATTAAACAAGCGCCAAAACGACCATTTTTCACCCTATCGGAAGGACACCCCACATTGATGTTAATTTCATCGTATCCCTGCTCCTCAGCTCGTCTGGCGCACTCGGCCATGTCGGCTGGGTTCGAGCCGCCCAGCTGCAGAGCGACAGGATGTTCGTCGCAGTTAAAGCCAAGGTAATCGCCCTTGCCAAACAAAATCGCTCCGGTTGTCACCATTTCTGTGTACAGCAAGGTGTGTCGGGTAATACGCCGCATAAAATAGCGGTAATGACGATCCGTCCAATCGAGCATGGGCGCTATGGAAATTCGACGGTTGAAAGAAATATCAGCCATGAGAGACTTTAACCCTTAAATAACAACAGCTTACCTTTTCTTTCTGGCAAAACTGGAAGAATACAAACGGCGGCTTTTGGCATCAAGTTTCCCTATTTTCCCCTCCCCGGGGGAACAAAAACCCCTTTTTTGGGGAACAAAAACCAGGGGGTGCCAAAGGGCAATTATACCATTTCAATACACCAGAGAAAGAACGGCAACCCGTCCTTCGATAACGTAACAAAGAAGAAACGGACTGAATGATGCTTTCTATGGTGCGTTAATCAGAGGATTACTGGCCACTTTTGTCGTGGTCTGGAAGGAATAGCACTTCTGCTTGTTTGAGCGGCCTGACATCGCCCACTCCCTTGCATTCAGCCTAAAGCCTGGTCAAATAAAGACACCCGCAGTGGCCAATGAGAAAACAATCTCAATGCGGTTAACGAGTCAGGCGGATACTGCCTTTTTAGCAACCGGATAACACGCCTTTTCACAATACGCGACTATGCTACACTAGCCCCAGAGTGCTTAGCTGATCGTAACCAAATGAATCACCAGAAACTAATAGAAAAAGCCAGACGATATTGTGAAGGTAAAGGCGCTAGATTTACCCTTTTACGCGAAAAGGTGTATGGCCTGTTACTGCAAAAACAAGGCGCCACAGGTGCTTATGAATTATTGGACGAATTAAAGGAAACGGAGAGTTCGGCCAAGCCGGCGACCGTTTATCGCACTCTGGATTTTTTACTTGAGTTTGGCCTGGTTCACCGCCTGGAATCGACTAACGCTTTTGTGGCTTGCCATCATTTTGGCTGTAATCACCCAGTTCAGTTTCTGATTTGTGACACCTGCGGGGAAGTGCAAGAGATCCAGTCTGAGGGCCTAAAAGAAACCCTGGACAATCAAGCCAAGGCTTATGGATTCAAAGTGGAGTCTCAGACTATTGAAGCTCATGGCACTTGCGCCAGTTGCCAGAGTTGAACGAAATAAACATAAATAACAAACTGTTATCTGGCTATCAGGCTAGACTTAGGTCACGCTGTTGA
This sequence comes from Bowmanella pacifica, assembly GCF_014645355.1. GTDB lineage: Bacteria > Pseudomonadota > Gammaproteobacteria > Enterobacterales > Alteromonadaceae > Bowmanella > Bowmanella pacifica. The sequence goes on from NZ_BMLS01000010.1 coordinate 22,748, forward strand.
CCATAGTTAATGGGCTGTTCTGCTGAACACTGAAGCCTGTCAGCTGTAGGTTAAAATGACAGTGATGTATTAAGTGCCTTAAAGGCACGCCAGACAAGGTTAAATAACAACCATGAATGTTGAATTTATAAACCCCTTTATTTCTTCGTTAGTCAATGTGCTGGAAACCATGGCACAGACCAAGCTCCAGCCCGGCAAACCCAAGAAAAAAGGTGATGAAGTGGCGGTGGGTGATGTGTCTGGCTTAATCGGCATGGTTGGCCCACAGGTGAAAGGGTCTTTCTCTATCTCTTTTGAGGAGTCTCTGGCACTGGAAATCATGCAACGCATGCTGGGTGAGAAGCCTGCGAAGATAAATGCAGAGGTTACCGATATGGTGGGTGAAATCACCAACATGGTAACAGGTGGGGCAAAACTGGAGTTGTCAGGCAAAGGCTACGACTTTGATATGGCCACGCCCATTGTGGTGTCCGGCAAGCAACATACCATTACTCATAAGGTTGACGGCCCTAAAATAATCCTGCCCTTCAGTAGTGACGCCGGTTCTGCCTACCTGGAGATCTGCTTCGACAAATTATGAGCCAGTGGCATCAAAAGACCATAGGCTTAACGGCCAAATCGCGCGGATTTCACCTGGTCACAGCAGAAATAACCGAACAACTTGCCATTCTGCGCGATTGTCAAATTGGTATACTGCATCTTCTACTGCAGCATACCAGCGCTTCGTTGACCCTTAATGAAAACGCGGACCCCACCGTGAGAGGGGATTTCGAACGGTTCTTTAACCACAACGTGCCCGAGCACGCGCCTTATTTCCAACACACTTACGAAGGCCCTGATGATATGCCGGCCCATTTAAAAGCCAGCTTATTAGGGACAAGCCTGACAATACCGGTCAATAACGGCAAATTAGCGCTGGGTACCTGGCAAGGGATTTATCTGGGTGAACACCGTAACCAAGCCACCAGCCGCCGTGTGATTGCCACCCTAAACGGCCAGTTTCGCTAAGCCGCAAAAGCATTCCGATGCAAAATAACTGATGACAGGGTATTTCCAGTTCTTTCCCGAACTTGGTACACTACAGCCAGCAGCCATCAGAGCTCGCCCTCCATAATATCCTTCTCCTCGTATGAGGAGGTGTTGCCGACACAGCAAGGCAACTGACCTTCAGGAATAAGTAGTAACTGCTGAATTTTTGATTACGCTTGTATAGGCGTGTTTATCATTAAGGGACCACCATGAAAAATAATTCCTTAGCAACTGCTCTTATTCTGAGCCTGATTCCAGCCTTAACACAAGCTAACGAGCCGAGTGAATACGAAGGCTGGGTAGCGGGTTTCGGCGAGTACTATAAAGTAGACAGCGACAAACCATTGCCTTTAGGCGGATTAGATGACGGCACTGGAATAGGTGCAGAACTCGGCTTCAGATTCACACCCAACTGGGGTGCCAGGATCGAATGGTCTCATTTGAATCTTGATTCAGATTCGCCCCTGATTGACGATTCTGGTGACCGCGTTGGTATTGATGCGTTGTATTTTCTTGATCAAAAACAAACCTATGTTTTCGGCGGATTTAAACACGAGAATCTGCAAGAAAATTACCGCATGATGAACCTGGGGTTAGGTCGCCATTGGGATCTAACCGAGAAGTGGAAGCTGGTTACAGAAGCTGCAGCTTATTATGATTTCGGTCAAGACTTCAAAGACTACAGTGTTAAGCTGGGTCTGGCTTACACCTTTGGTAATAAGTCCAAGCCAATGCCTGCCTCTGAGCCGGTAGTTGCGCAAACTGCAGCACCAGTGGTAGAGCAACCTAAAGATTCAGATAACGACGGTGTTAACGATGCCCAAGATCGCTGCGCTAATACACCAAGCACCGACAAGGTCGATGCCCAGGGCTGTAGCATCTTTATGGAAGAGAAAGTTGAAACCCGACTGGACATTCTGTTTGCTAACAACAGCTATGCTGTCAGCAATCCAGACGATGCACAGATTCAGGTATTCGCCCAGTTTATGCGTCGCTTCCCAAACACCAAGGCGGTAATTGAAGGACACACGTCAGCCCCAGGAGACAGCGCGTATAACCAAAGCCTGTCAGAAAAGCGGGCTAAAGCGGTCAGACAGTTACTAATTGACCGCTACGACATTGATGCTGGACGTTTGGAAGCAGTAGGGTATGGCGAAAGCCGCCCGCTGGATTCAGGCAATACCGCAGATGCACACAAGCGTAATCGTCGTATTCACGCGACAGTAAGCGCCATGGAAAAGGTAAAGGTTACCCGCTAACTTTCCACTAAAAAGGGCGCCATTCGGCGCCCTTTTTATATTCGCAATCAAGCCACAAGGCTAATACTCATCAGCTATCTCTGGCCCGGCATAATTATCAAAGCGTGAAAACTGTCCCTGGAACGTTAAGCGACTGGTTCCAATCGGACCATTCCGCTGCTTACCAATAATGATCTCTGCCACACCTTTATATTCACTGTTCTCGTGATAAACCTCATCGCGGTAGATAAACATAATCAAGTCAGCATCCTGCTCGATAGAGCCTGATTCACGCAAGTCAGAGTTGACCGGGCGTTTATCGGCACGTTGCTCCAGGCTTCGGTTAAGCTGAGAAAGTGCCACCACAGGAACTTGCAATTCTTTGGCCAATGCCTTGAGTGAGCGAGATATTTCAGCAATTTCCAGAGTACGGTTATCGCTTAATGCCGGTACTTGCATAAGCTGCAAGTAATCCACCATGATTAACGCCAGGCCGCCCCGCTCTCTTGCCAATTTACGCGCACGGGTACGCACTTCCATAGGTGTTAGCCCTGAAGAATCATCCACAAACAGGTTATCTTTATCCTTCAGCATGGCCATGGTGTTGGAGATTCTAGCCCAGTCCTCATCGTCCAGTTGTGCGGTACGAATACGGGTTTGGTCAACCCGGCTAAGCGACGCCAGCATCCTCATCATGATCTGTTCGGCCGGCATCTCCAGACTGAACACCAGCACCGGCTTTTCTTCCAGTAACATGGCATTTTCACATAGATTCATGGCAAAAGTAGTTTTACCCATGGACGGACGAGCGGCCACGATAATTAAATCTGATGGCTGTAACCCGCTGGTCTTCTTGTCTAAGTCTTTGTAGCCGGTGGATACACCAGTGACCTCTTTGTTGTTTTTAATCAGCGCTTCAAGGCGGTCAATGGTATTCGTCAGTATAGATTCTACATTTTGCGGCCCTTCGTTCTTTCCTGAACGCTTCTCCGCAATTTCAAATACCTTACTCTCGGCTAAATCCAACACATCCGAACTGGTGCGACCTTCTGGGTTGTAGCCGGTATCGGATATTTCGTGGGCTACCCCGATCAGCTCACGCAATACCGCACGCTCTTTAATAATCTGAGCATACGCCACCACGTTGGCTGCGCTTGGCGTGTTCTTCGCCAACTCCCCTAGATAGGCAAAACCACCAACAGCGTCCAACTCGTCTTGCTGCTCAAGCAGATCAGAAACCGTGATCAGATCAACCGGCTGGCTGTCACCCAATAATTTGAGAATGGCACGGTAAATAGTCTGATGCGCGCGATTATAAAAATCCTGCTCGATCAGTACTTCTGCAACTTTATCCCAACAGTCAGGTGCAATCAGCATGCTACCTATCACAGATTGCTCTGCCTCAATCGAGTGGGGAGGGATCTTGAGCTTTTCGACTTTGGTATCACGCTCTTTATGAGAAACGACTTTCACCTGTCACCATCGGGGTTGTTTGCCATAGTGGTATTATGCGTCATTCGCCGTCGTTAGCCCATAACAAAAACAGGCCCTTGGGCCTGTTTCTTTTACTTACTGCTCAAAGATATTCGCCCACTGACGGTGGAAATACGCACCTTGGCAGGACTGTCACCGGTACGAAACTTTAGCCATCTCCCTGGTCCATATTTGGTTTTCTCCATTTTGTCGTCACTCAGGTGATTAGTAAAACGTCCACCAGCATGTCCTTCCAGATCGAAACGGGCAGAAATGTTTTTCTGGAACGTCAAATCCACCCCACCACTCACTGTGCTGCCGGTAATTTCTCCGTCATCCAGCAGAGTCAGACTAATGCTGGCATCGCCACTCACCGTTTGTATAGAAAGCCGCTCCACCTTATCCAGCGCTAATTTCACCTCAGAGGTTACATTTTCTACTTTCACTCTCGGGGCCGAGCTGCTGGCGACCACCTCGCCATTCACCGATTCATAACGTACTTCAGGGCCTTGAGAGTCTTTATCTTTGATCTCGCCATTGACCGACGACAGTTTGATATCGCCATTCAGCCCTGCGCTGTCAATTCCACCGTTAACGGTTTCAATGCGAATACGACCTTTAATATCTCGCACCGCAATTTCGCCATTCACTGAAGACAACTCTACACCGCCATACACTCCTTCTGCGCGTAAATCGGCATTCACTGTGTCATACGTCAACAAACTCTGGTTTGGTACAAAAATCTGTAGATCATCCCCCTTGGCGTTTTTCCATTCATGCCAATTCCCCTGAGGAACTTTGACCTTAACAATTATTTCGTTGCCGTCCCGTTCAAACACCAACTTCTCGGCCCGTTCATCCAACTCACCGAACACTTTCACCTGGTTCTTATCCCATCCCTTGATGACAGCCTGACCACTGATATGTTCGACTCTCACCCGACCATCGGCCTTGGCTTCTAAACTAAGATCCACACGTTCTCCCGCTAAACACCAGGTGCTTAGCGATAGCAATCCCGCTGCAATAAGAAATCTGTTCATACGTCACTTCCTATATTGTTTGCCATGCAGGCGCATGCACCCGCTCAATTAAATCAATTTGCTGTTGATATACTTGTTTCAACATTTTCAACAATGCCGGATTATCAGGCTCCTCTTTAAGCGCCAGCTTTATGGCCGCAGCGGCATCATCCAGTTCCTGAACCTGTTGCTGCCAGTTGTCTGTTAGCGCTGGCTGGTTGGCATAAGAAGCCAATAACCTCTGCTTCTGCTGCTGATACGGTTCACTCAGCACAGTTACCAATTGCTCAGTTCGATCACCTCCCTGCATCTGGTTGAACCCCAGCCATCCGAACAATCCAATCATCAAAAACGCCGCTGCCATACTCTGAAAGGCCCAACTGTTACTTTTAGGCTGGCTATCCTGCTCGTGATTCAAGGCATGCTCAATTCCCGGCCACAGGTCTCGCTGCGGCTGTATCTCTTTTGTCAACTGAGCGACAGAGCGCTGCAGCTGCTGTTCAAATTCTTTATTGCTCATAACCCATCCACTCTGACAAAAGCTGCTTAGCCCGGTGAAACTGCGCTTTGCTCGATCCAACCGCCATATCCATTATCTGCGCGATTTCTTCATGCCGATACCCTTCAATGGCATGTAACACAAACACCATTCGGGCGCGTTCCGGTAAGCGTTGAACCAAGCTATCCAAGTCAACCTCGCCAGCCGATCCTGGTGCCACTTCATGCATCGCCTCACTGTTTTCCAGGTTGAACATCCGCTGCCACCAGCCGCGTTGCTTACGTAAATACGACACACAAACATTCGACGTCACTGAATGCAGCCAGGTACGAAACTTGGCTTCGCCACGAAAGTTGTCCAATTTTCGCCAAAGCTGAATAAAGACCTCCTGGGTCACATCTTCAGCCAGGGCTCTGTCCGCCGTCAGCCGATAGCACAAGGCATACACCTGTCCCAAATGCTGTTGGTAAAGCATCTGATAAGCTTGCTTGTCACCTGCTTTGACGGCCTCAATAAGATTAAGCACTGCTCGTTCGGCAAAGTGCTCCTGAGCATCAACAAGCTGTCCCTGAGTTTGCAATGTGCCACCACCATTATTATTGTCTTGTTGGTTATGTCGCAGGGTAAGGTAGGGAAGTTTAAAGCGACAAAACTTTTTTCTTTATTTAACACCTGCGGAGTACAGGAGCTGAATTTGCCCAAAATATATACTTATATGGTCGCAGGCCCCAGTAAAGTCCCCATTCGGACTGGTCTTACTGGAAATCACACGCGGGATAAGGGATGATCCGCCACATTATTCAGAGACTGGCAATGCCAGAACGCAGGATTGGTTTGATGACATCTAAAAAACGCCCTTTGTACCTCCCCTATGCCGGCCCTTCCCTGCTGGAAACCCCTTTGCTTAATAAAGGCAGCGCCTTTAGTGCTGAAGAGAGAAAAGCCTTTAATCTTAACGGATTACTTCCGCCTCGTTATGAAAGTATCGAAGAGCAGGTAAGTCGTGCTTATATGCAGTACTCCAGTTTTGATACACCACTGAATAAACATATTTACCTGCGAGCCATTCAGGATAATAACGAAACCTTGTTCTACCGCCTGCTGGCCGATCATCTGGAAGAGATGATGCCGATAATCTACACACCAACAGTGGGGGATGCCTGTGAGCAGTTTTCGGATATTTATCGCAGTTCACGCGGCCTGTTTATCTCCTATGCTGAGCGCCAGCATATGGATGATATTCTGCACAACGCCACTAAACGCAAGGTAAAAGTCATAGTCGTCACCGACGGCGAACGCATTCTGGGATTGGGCGACCAGGGCATCGGCGGTATGGGTATCCCCATAGGTAAGCTGTCTCTGTATACCGCCTGTGGCGGCATCAGTCCCGCCTACACTCTCCCCGTTATGCTGGATGTGGGTACCAACAACGAAAAATTGCTGGCCGATCCAATGTATATGGGCGCGCGTCACAAGCGTATCAGCCAGGAAGAATATGACGCCTTTATGGAAGATTTTATCCGAGCGGTGAAGCGTCGCTGGCCGGATGCCATGATCCAGTTTGAAGATTTTGCCCAACAAAATGCCATGCCTCTGCTAAATCGTTATCGTAACGAAGTATGCTGCTTTAACGACGATATTCAGGGCACGGCAGCAGTGACAGTAGGCACTCTGTTGGCAGCCTGTCGTACCAACGGCGCCAAGCTTTCTGAGCAAAAAGTGGTATTTGTGGGTGCCGGCTCAGCGGGTTGCGGTATTGCCGAGCAGGTTATCCAACAGATGTGCGCAGAAGGTATCTCTGACGCTCAGGCCAGAAGCCAGATCTTTATGATCGACCGCTTTGGACTGCTCACTGACGGGATGGAAGGACTGCGTGATTTCCAGCAGGCACTGTGTCAGTCAAAAGAGAATATTTCCGACTGGAACTTCAGTGGCGAATTCGCTTCCTTGCTAGATGTGATGCATTGCGCCACCCCCGACATTTTAATCGGTGTTTCAGGCCAGGCCGGCTTGTTTACCGAGCAGGTCATCCGAGCCATGAAACAAGGGTGCGGCTTACCCATTGTATTCCCACTGAGCAACCCATCTAAGCAGATAGAAGCCAGGCCAGAACAAGTTATTGAGTGGACCGAGGGTGAGGTTATCATCGCCACCGGTAGTCCGTTTGAACCCGTTGTCTACCAAGGTAAAATCTATCCCATTACCCAATGTAACAACAGCTACATATTCCCAGGTATTGGCCTTGGGGTACTGGCCACCAAGGCCAAGCATATATCCGACGAAATGCTGATGGCCGCCAGTTCTACACTGGCCAACGCCTCGCCTTTGGCAAATAAGGGCAAGGGTGCCTTGCTGCCCCCCTTAACCGAGCTGGCTCAGTTAAGTAAAGATATCGCCTTTGCGGTTGGTAAAGTGGCTCAACAGCAGGGACTGGCGCTGGAAATGTCTGACGACATGCTGCAGGACAAGATCAACGCCAACTTCTGGTCTCCTGCTTACCGTCAATACCGACGCACCAGCATCTAATCAGATTGGCGGTGCTTTGCACTAAATTGCTTAAGCGCCGCCAAAGCTTCTTCAGCCCTCTCGGCTGGCACGAATAAGTGATCGTGGAAAAATGCTGACACCGGGTTCACCCCCATACCTAATGCCGCCAGGTGGCGGGTTATACTGGCCAAAAAGCCCACCGCCTCCAAAGAGGAGTGCACATTCAAGGTAATCATCCGACAGGCAAACTCATAGCGAAGCCCCAGCTCCTTGGCTTGTTCTATTGGCAAGATTGCCGTCCAGCCTTCCTGCTCTTCAAATAGCATTTTCGCTCCTCTAGGCAATGGCTCATCATGGGAAAGATAAGCAAACACATAACGCGCTTCATCCAGTGAAGGTTGCATGCTACCAATCAGTACATTCAAATCGCGGATAGCCGACATTTCGCTCTCCTTTAATGGCTGAACTTTAATAGCAGGATACCGCTGGCCAGCAATAACAACGCCAAGGCTTTCATCCAGCCCAGCCCTTCACCCAGCCAAATAATACCAACCACAGCAGCCCCCAGCACGCCGATGCCAGTCCACACCGCATAGCCAACGCTCAGCGGCAGTGTACGCAAAGCCATAGCCAGCAGACCCAAGCTGAACAGCATAGAGACGATGGCAATAATAAGATAACCTGGCTCAGACAAGCCTTTGGATTGCTTAAGGGCCACAGCCCAGACAACTTCAAGTAAACCGGCGACAAACAGAATCAACCAAGCCATCAGTGATTACTCCACTATGGCAGGGTCGTCCCTGCAAAAAAGCCTTATGCGCATAATGCAGACAGGGTCGTCCCTGTCAGGCGGGGAGGCCATTAGAGCAAAGCATGCTAAGCGGGTCAAGATTGTTAGGTGCCGGACTGGCTGCTATACCTGTTTATACAGGCTTCCATAATGTCAGTTTGAATGGTTACCCTTGTTCGCCATAAAGACCGCTGCCAGGTCTGTTTGAGACCCAACTGTTCTGCAACCTGGGGGCAAACTAAGTTATTGATTATGGGGCTTGGTGGTGTGGCAATGCTGGTAGCACTGGTCTGGAGTCTGGCCGGAGCCTGGCTGATCCTGCCCTTTGCAGGGTTGGAAGTGAGTTTGTTAGCGTACCTGGCCTATAGGGTCTGTAGAGACACTTATAACCAGCAGGTTCTGCACATAGAACCCGGCCATGTGGTACTGACACAAGGTCGATATCGTACCGTCAAACAGTGGCGCTTGAAACGAGCACAGAGCAGCTTTGTCATATACGCTCCAGCTCACTCGCTTTCTCCCAGACAGGTTGAACTTAGAGACCAGCACCAATCCTGCAGGATTGGTGAAAAACTCAACCAACAGGATACGGAACAACTAATCGATATCATCACCCACTTGGAAATCCCCTATCATATGACAGGAAAAACAAAGATCACTGCCATGCAGGATTGGCAATAAGACGATGCGTTCAGACAACAAAATTTAGACATAAAAAAAACCGCCATATGGCGGTTTTTTTAACAGCGTGGTGCTTAGGCTTCAGCGATAACGATCACTTTAACTTGAGCAACAACTTCTGAGTGAAGTTGCAGATCCACTTCGAACTCACCGCACTCACGCAGTGTGCCGTGTGGCAGCTTAACTTCAGCTTTAGATACTTCAACGCCAGCAGCAGTCAGGGCATCGGCGATATCACGAGTACCGATAGAACCGAACAGCTTGCCTTCGTCACCAGCAGGAGAAGCAATAGTTACTTCAGCCAGCTCAGCAACTTTAGCAGCACGGGCTTCAGCAGCAGCCAATTGCTCAGCAATCTTAGCTTCCAGATCAGCGCGACGCTGCTCGAACTTCTCAACGTTGTCCTTAGTGGCAGGCACAGCCTTACCTTGAGGGAACAGGAAGTTACGGGCAAAACCTGATTTTACAGTGACTTGGTCACCCAAACCGCCCAGGTTGGCGATTTTGTCTAGTAGAATGATTTCCATCTTTGCTACCTCTTAGTTACGCCAACAATTACTTGTGAGAATCAGTGTAAGGCAACAAAGCCAGGAAGCGCGCACGCTTAATGGCAGTTGACAACTGACGCTGATACTTGGCACTGGTACCGGTGATACGGCTAGGAACGATCTTACCGCTCTCAGTGATGTAGTTTTTCAGCAGGCCAGTGTCTTTAAAATCGATCTGCTGGATGCCTTCTGCCGAGAAGCGGCAGTACTTACGACGTCTGAAAAAACGAGCCATCTTCTAGTCTCCTAATCTGTTATTCCGCGTCAGCTTCTACAGCTGCTCTGTCTTCACGCTTCTCGCGACGCTCTTCTTTAGCCATTGGTGAAGGCTCAGTAACAGCGTTCTTAGTGCGCATAACCAGGTTACGCAACACGATGTCGTTGAAACGGAAAGCAGTTTCCAGTTCTTCAATCGCAGCAGCTGTCGCTTCAGCGTTGATCAGAACATAATGTGCTTTGTGCAGCTTCTCGATAGGATAAGCCAGTTGACGACGGCCCCAGTCTTCCAGACGGTGAATTTGACCACCATCGTTCTTGATGATACCGGTATAACGCTCGATCATACCTGGAACCTGCTCACTCTGGTCGGGATGGACCATGAAAATAATTTCGTAATGACGCATGTGTGCTCCTTACGGTTGTAGCCTCTCGCAGCTCAGCCAGACTGCTTAAGACAAGGAACTAAAATAGTTAGGCTGAATAAGGGCGCGCATTGTATATAAAGCACACTGCTGACACAAGCAAATTCTGTCTGTGAAGGCGTTAAAAACGCTGTTTCACTAGGCCATGGGTAAGGGAAGTGGATAATTGCCGTAGAAAGTAAGTTAAACAATATTTGCCGTTCGCTTTCACCGACTTTGCTCACACAACAGCGCCTTTAGCAGAACTCTCTATTGGTATTGGTGAGAAGACGGGGCAAGAGACAATGCCGCTTGCCCCTTAAACTCAATGGGACTGGGACTTTAAAACCAACTCCACCTCCCTCCAATCAACGATTTTAAAGTTTTGGGGCGCCCCGGGCATTTGGTTGCGACCATCCTGAACCACCAGCAGCCCATTGGGGTAATCTGCGCCAAGATTTGCCGAGGTGACTTCCAGTCCATCGGTTTCGGACACACCATCTAATCCTTTAAGTAAATCAAGACCTATGCGAAACCGGCCCAGATAACGAAAGTCAGGTTCCAGCGCATAGGCCAGATAACTGTCATTACCCTGACTGGAAACCACCAAGATAGCCTGCTCGCCCTGGCGATAAATCCCCATGCCCTCAACGTCGGCATGCAAGTGTTCACCGGTTTTAGCCATTTGTTCCAGCGGCGTATTGACTGGTTCTGCGCTCGTGCGCCAAACTCCTTCGGCCTCCTCGCCCAAATACAGCATGCCACTCACATCGTCAGCAACACAGCCCTCCGGTTGACTGGCAACCGCGAATTCTCTCACCAGTTTGGCTCCCAATTGCCCTTCATGCCCGGCAATACGGTACTGCTGGAAACGCCCATCGGTATCGTTAATAAACACATAAGTACCCGTTTGCGATTGGTACATGCACAGGCCATAGACTTCGGTGAGGCTTGTTGGCGCCTCCAACAAATGACTGACATGACCAGAAAGTGGGTCTATACCAAACAGGCTGATACTGTTTAAAGTGCGATTGCTCGCGGCAGCCAAATCCATAGCTTTCCCATTAAGAGAAAAGCCCTGACGCACATCCACATTGTTAAGCCTCCCCACAAGCAAACTTTGTAATAAACTGCCGTCCAGTCCGTATACCATTAACCCTGCGCGCTTATCAGTACCCAGAATCCGGCTCTGGCCTGGCTCTTTGTTATTCAGCCAGATGGCAGGGTCATCAGCCGCATCGCCAAAGCGAGCCACCGGGGTGGTTTGTGCGCTTGGGCTGACCTGCGCTAACTGTTCATCTCTGCGCCCTGAAGATTGCAAGTACTCACTTATCACCGAGCTCACATAAGCATCCTGATCTTCATCGTAAAAAGTGAGTTGTAGCCCCTGCTCACCGACCCAGACACCTACGGCTTCAGGTTCTTGCACACCGCTGATTTGCCAATGCTTTGCCTCTGCGTCTTTTTGGTAGCCTGACAGGCTGCGGGCTTTCGGACTGATAACCAGCAAAGTACCATCATCGATCAACGCCAGATCGGTTATCTCGCCTCGCAAATCACCAAATGGCGCAAGCATTGCCACAGGTTCACGCACGGGGTCTGACTCCATACTGGCCGGATAGCGCCACACGCCAACATTTTCCTCTGCCACATACAAGCTGGCAGAGGCCGTATCAGCCACACAATCCTTGGCATTTAATACACCAGGGAATTCCCTGACCTTAATATCCACCAGCTGCTGACGCTGTGCATCGTAAATCAACCGCTCATGGGCCATCCCCTGCACATCCAGGCTGAACATAGACAAATGTCCACTTTGTGGATGGGCATAGATACACAAAGTCTCAAGCTGCGCATCCTGGGTGGGTAAGTCAGTTAACCAGCGTAGTTCGGGCTTTTGCCAGTCCAACGCCAGTACACGGGTTTTTGCGGACTCATTGTCTACACTAACCACCAAGTCCACCAACTTATCGCCTACCTGAATGGAAGGCTGCCAGGCAAGGGTTTCAAAGTTACCTGCAAAGCTGGCTCGCACCTTTTTTTGCTCATCCAGCAATAATAACCCACGACTTTCACTGGTTATGAGCCAGAACTGACTGCTGCCGTGAACCATAGGTTGTACTTGTTGACCTTGCAGGTTCTCGGCCTGATAAAAAGGTTCGGTTTGCAGCACCACTTCCTGTGCAACGGCCGCGCCTGCGCTCAAGAGCAACGTGAGCGTACTTAGATACTTTTTCATAGTCTTAAATTCCAGGGCAGGAGCCAAACTCCTGCGTTTGATTACAGCGTCCAGTTAAAACCTAGCTCGAAAGTACGGCCGTATTCTTCGTACTGGGCGTTAACACTGCGGCGGTCAAAATAGTGGTAGTAAGGCTCATCATTAAGATTGATGGCGTTGAAATAGAGGTGCATTTGCGGACTGAAGTAATACTTGCCGCTGAAATCCAATTGTTGGTGAGCGTCTTCCATGCGCAGCATATCCCCGTCGATCTCTTCCAGATTCTCACTCTTATGGCTTAAGGTAAGACGCAAGCTCCACTGCTCATTTTCATAACCAAAGGTAAGATTACCTACTTTGTCTGATTGATTAGGCAGGCTGGTTTCAAAGCGCTCACCGTCCAGCAAGGTTATCGCTTCAGAATCCGTCAAGGTGGCATTGGCGGCAATCAATAAACCGTTATCAAAGCTTTTCACCCAGGACAGTTCGACGCCCTGCACTTTGGCACTCTCGCCATTAATGGGCTGCGTTACTTCTTCATAGCCCTGCCAAGCTTCCAGATGAGATACATCGGCTAAGATCACGAAGTTATCAATGTCCTTGTAGAAATATCCCGCAGACAACACGCCGATATCCCCAGGATAATATTCAAGGGACAGATCCAGGTTGGTGGATTCAAATGGCTTCAGCTCAGGGTTACCAACCTCCGCCTCACGCTCAGTATCGAAACCACCTTCGTCATTCTCTTCTGTTTTGGACTCAATGATTTGAAAGGCAGCCGAGTCTTCGAACTTAGGTCTGGCAATGGTTTGCGTATAAGCAAATCGACCAATCAGCTGATCACTAAACTCGTAGCGCATATTCAAACTGGGTAACAGGTGGTGATAGTTTCGCTCGCCCTGCCAGGGGCTGTTCACCACGTTTTCTTCGCCGCTTTGCTCATCTTCGATAAGCTCGACACGCTGGCCGTGCGTAGCAAAGTCCGTCTGCTCATACCTAAGTCCGGCAACCAGGCGTAAGTTGTCGAGATCTATTTTGCCCATCAGATAAGCGGCCAGAATATCTTCATCACTCTGATAGGAAGCCCCTTTTGACTCCAGTTCAGAGTCAAGTGCTGCAAGCTCCAGATTGCTTCTGTTGGCAGAGAAATAGTGACGTAACGCCTGACGATTCAAACCCTCGCCAAAGTCTCCCAACCCCCAATCGGGTGTACTTGCGGCAAACTGCCCAGCATCCAGCTCATCAAAGTCACCATCGTAGATAAAGATATTGGCATTGGTTTGTTTTTCCCTGCTACGGTACTTACCGCCAAACTTAAGCTGTGCCGAGTGGCCCGCCAACTCGAAATCGTGGCTGATATCCAGCTTAAAACTCAGCTCGTTATCTTCAGAGAAATTATCTTCGAACGAGATCTCATCGACTTCATAATTTGCCAGTGACTTGGCAGCATTATCCTGCTCTATAGCGGGAATTTGCCCTTGAAAGTCTGAATTAATGGCAAAACCCTCACCCTTGAATTTGTAATACAGGGCTTCAGGTTCATCCTCTGACGATTCGGCATAACCAAGTTGGTAGCTCAGGTGCCATTGTTGCAGTTGGTGCTCGCCGCCTGCGGTAAAAGACAGAATCTCCTGTTTCTCATATCTGTCTTTACTACTACGTTCTACCTCCGAATCATCACCATCGAAAGTAAAGGCATTGGCTTGACGGTATTCATCATCCGAAAAACGGCTATATAAGGAACGCAGATAATACTGATTATCGAAGTCCGGGCGAAAATCCAGGTTCAGCGCCCCGCCAATGCGTTTGCGGTTGATCTGATAAAAGCGTTGCTCAATTTCGTCATCACCATTGCTTTCAATATTGTCTGAGCCGAAGTCCCGGTCAAACCAGGACAAGGCCACTGCCACACCCAGCGAATCCTGTAATCCGGCAAAATCCATCACCTCGGTATAACTCCCTGACACTTTCGGACTGGTTTCGCTACGCAGTTCGTTGCGGCTGGCCTGTACCGTCAGACTGGCACTGCGTCCTGCCCGGTCAAAGGCACTCAAGCTTTTCACTTCCACTGAACCACCAATGGCATCGGCATCCATATCGGATGTCACCGACTTGGTCACTTCCAATCCTTCAATCAGTTCAGAAGGGATCACATCCAAAGCCACCGAGCGCACTCCAGCTTCTGGCGAGGGGATATTCATGCCGTTGATGGTGACATTATTGAGGTTAGGGTCAATGCCGCGAATACCCACAAAACGGCCTTCCCCCTGGTCGCGTTCAATGGATAATCCAGGTAAGCGCTGCAGTGCTTCGGCGGCATTCTGGTCAGGGAATTGTCCGATTGCATCGCTGGATACAATAGACTTCAGATTGTCGGCGCTGCGCTGCATATTAAGCGCATTGGCCTGCCCAGCTCGCTGTCCATAAACAATCAACTCATCCAGTTTTGGCTCATTCAGGCCTAAGCTAAAACGCTGCTGCAGAGTTTCACCGTCCAGAATACGCACCTTGTGTTCGCTTTTAGGGGCGCCCAGATAGCGAATTTCCAGGGTATAGTCGCCAGGAGGCAAGGCATTAAAGCGAAACGAGCCGTCACCTTTGGTCACGGTGCTGATATTGAGTTCTTTAATACGGATGCTGGCGCCTTCAAACCAAGCTTTGTTGTTGGCGTCTCCCAAACGACCCAGCAAGTTGCCGTCTTCAGCTATTGCCTGAGCACTGATCATGGCCGCCATACAGGCCAGCGCCACTTTACTTTTGTATATTTTCATCTGCGAGCCTCATTGATGTGTGTGGTGTCGCAGGCACGCTAAGTTTTGTAAATGACGTATTTATGACAGCAAGCTAAGCCCTGACGAACAACGATGCCACTAACATAGAAAATGGCACCATTCTCGGTACATGATGAGCTGATATGACCCCCCTTTTATCAGCCTTGACTCAGGTAAGGTGTATTTTCCCTTTGCTGACGGGTGGGGCGCGATCACATTTATGTCATCTGCCTGAGCCAAAATGACCCTGCTTTGTGCTTTTGACATGCATTAGCATCCGCACATTCCACGGCCTCGGATATGTTATGAACTACTCGCTTTTACCGCTGCACCGCACACGCATCTGCCTGGTGTTATGTATTGCTCTGGCTGCCATTTTACTGAGCCTCACACAAGGTCAGCTCAAAACCTGGCCGGAGATATCCTGGCTGGATATAACCGGCGAAGGCGGCGTAGCCGTGCTCACTCTGGTATGGCTGTTTTTTCTTTTTGTCAGCCGCCCTCCGGGGCGGGTGACTGATATGCTGGTTGTTGGGCTGAGCTGTTTTATGTTTTCTGCTTTACTGGATTTATTGGATGAATTTATCCGGCAAGAGAACGGCCATTGGCTAAGCGTGGTGGAGTCGATCCCGGCCCCTTTCGGTATGATTATGATGACCTGGGCCTTGTATCAATGGCATCAGGAACAACTCACCCTGAATGCGCAGCTCAGGCGTAGAGAAGCGCAATCACGTCAGCATCACCAGGTGGACTGGGTGACCCGCCTCTACGATGCCGACTATTTGCGAGCACACTTAGCCAAGCAACTACAAGTTAGTCATAGCCTGTCAGTGTTAATGCTGGATATTGATAACTTTGATCAGTTCAATCGGCGTTATGGCGGTCAAGAGGGTGACCGGCTGCTGCGCGAGATGTCAGAACTGATCCTGATGAATATCCGTCAATCGGATTTAGCCTGTCGATATGCTGGCGACAGATTCATCGTGCTACTCCCCGATACACCTCGTCCCGCCGCCATCACACTGGCAGCGCAAATCAAAGAGTCTATTCGACACTTCGCCTTTAAAACCCGTGAAAACGGTGAGACCGTGTTCCATACACTAAGCAGTGCTTTGGTCAGTGCGGTAAACACCGATCAGGTCGAGCCCCTGCTGCAGCGCTTAAACAGGCAATTGGAACTCAGCAGGCAAGGGAGCTAACCCAACAGTGAAGGCCTATGCTGCGCTGGATGACAAGTATTTCCCTGCTCAACAGATTGCGGCAAGCCTGATTGATCTTGCCGCCAACCGGGGGGTAGACCGAAATAAATTGCTGCGCGGAACCTGCATATTCTATGAAGACATGCGCGAAGGAACGTCACTGCTTTGCGCTTCACAAATGCTACGGTTAATGGCCAATGCCAGGCAACTGATGCCCGGCAATGACGCAGCCTTCCAGCTTGGTCGACGATTATTCCCGGGACATTACTCCCAGGCGTCCAACCTACTTTTGCAAAGCCAGAATTTGCGAGATGCTTTCAGACTCTATTCTCTGGTAAAAATGCAATTATTTCCTTTTGTCCAAACGCGTTTGTATCGCCATGAACAATGCTGCTTCCTGCTGCTTGATGATGCCATTGGCTGCGGTAACGAATATCAGTTTGTGATTGAAACTTACTGCGCAGCGCTGGTCTCAGCTTGTCGCTTGCTGCTTGGACAACGTATCCCTTTTCACTTTGATTTTCCTTTTCCCCGCCCCCGCTACATTCAAGAGTTTGAAGAAAACCTGGGCTATAGGCTGCGCTTTTCTCAGCCGTTCTTGTGCATCCGATTTGACCAGCGATATCTGCATTATGCTTGTCCACAAGCCAGCCAAACCTTGCGGTGGCATGCCCTACGACAACTTCACCGCTCCTCACAAGCACCACGACTGGGGTTTCTGGAAGTAATACGTCAGCACATCATCAATGATAAAAACACCAACCTTCAGGAAATTGCCGCGGCGTTGGTCATCAGCCCGGCTACCCTTAAACGACGATTGAAACAACATGGCACCAGCTTTATGCAGTTACAGGACGAAGTGCACCGACAACAAGCTTTGTACCTGTTGCACGTTAAGGGTTTGAATAATGAAGATATTGCCGCGCAAATGGCGTTCAACGATATTCCCAATTTTCGCCGCGCTTTCAAACGTTGGACAGGGTCAACCCCTAGTCAAGCTAGATTAAGCTGGAAGTTAATTGATTTTTCCGGTTGAAAAACCATCTGCCAGGAGTAAAATCTGCGGCCCGTTTAGTGAAAACTTCACTATACTTTCACACTCGTTAAATACTGCGTCGGTAGGCTGATGCAGCCGTAGTGTATTTCGGCATACAGTATTGAAAGGATTTGTATATGCTCGTGCTCACATTACTTTTTGCAGTAGTGGTATTTCTGTTGCTGTACTCTTTGGCTCAAGATAAAGGCAAGAACACCAAGCACTTTCGTAATATGGAAGACTCATTGAGTGCTGATGTGTCTATCAAGAAAAAGACCCTGCGTATGGGCGACTCGTTGTTTTAGCATCTTGTTGCTGCCGGGTGCAGCTCAGCCCGGCAGACTTTCCTTCCCCCGTCAGCCTGTTATTCTGTGCCTCATCTCTTGTTTTGTTGACTAAGCACTCTATGCGATTTGGCCCTGGTTTACTGATCACAGCAGCATTTATTGGTCCCGGCACTATTACCACTGCCAGCCTGGCTGGTGCCAACTTTGGCTTCAGTTTACTGTGGGTGCTGCTGTTCGCTGTAGTCGCCACCATTATTTTACAGGGCATGGCAGCCAAACTCGGCTTAGCCACTGGGCAGGGCCTGGCTGAATCTCTCAGATCACAACTCCCTGAAGGCATACCCCGATATTTGAGTACATTCCTTGTGGTCAGCGCCATAGGTATAGGCAGCGCCGCTTATGAAGCCGGTAATCTAACCGGTGCCGCTTTGGGTTTGAATGCCATTTTCTCAGGTTCAGTACAAGGCTGGGCGCTGCTACTCGCCACTATTGCCGCTTTGCTGTTGTACAGTGGCAAGCACAATATGTTGGAAAAAGTGCTGATGGGGCTGGTCATTTTGATGAGCATTGTCTTTATCACTACCATGTTTCTGTCTCGCCCCGATCCGGCAGCGTTATTATCAGGTTTGTTTACCCCCCAGATTCCGGATGGTGCACTAACCACCTTGCTAGCCCTGATCGGCACGACTATTGTGCCCTACAACCTGTTTTTGCATGCCAGTGTGATGGCCAAACGAAATACGGCTGACTGGCAGAAAGATCTGACTAGCATGAATATGGACAATAGCCTGTCAATTGGCTTAGGCGGATTGATTACACTGGCGATTGTGGCCACTGCCAGCGCAACCTTTTATGGCAATGCCCTGGCAGGAAGTCCCAACAACGCTGCCAGCATGGCCAACCAACTGGAACCTTTACTAGGCTCGGCTGCACAAGCATTCTTTGCAACCGGCCTGTTTGCAGCCGGATTAACTAGCGCTATTACCGCCCCCTTGGCTGGCGCTTACGCGGTATGCGGCATGCTTGGATGGTCTACAGATATGCGCTCGAGACCATTTCGGCTGGTTCTGCTTAGCATTTTACTGTGCGGAGTCATCGGTGCAGGTTTATCTATGAGTCCGCTGGCCATTATCTTGTTTGCCCAGGCCACCAATGGTGTATTGCTACCTGTGATAGCCCTGTATTTACTCTGGTTAATGAATCGTAAGGCTTTATTGGCTGAGCATATCAATGGCAATCTAGCCAACCTGGCTGGCACTATCGTCGTGTTATTTCTGTGTGCCCTTAGTGGTTACAAGCTTTGGTCTCTGCTCTGAAGGTTCAGAGCAGTACTAAGTCATCCCTGTGCACCACTTCTTCATTGCCAGCATAACCAAGCACGGCTTCCAGTTGTTGGCTTTGCAGACCGGTTATCTTGCTTAGATCCGTCGCCCCAAATAGGCTTAGCCCAATCGCCAGCAACTCATTTTCAAAACATATTTCAACCGCATCACCTGCCGCAAAATGACCATCAACAGACAACACCCCAACCGGTAGCAAGGAAGCTCCTCGTTTAGTCAGTGCTTGTTTGGCCCCAGCATCAATATGCAGCTTACCTTTGGCTTTTAAACTATGTCGCAACCACTGCTTTTTTGCTCCGCTACGCGACAGAGCAGGAGCAAACACCGTCCCAGGAACCTGTCCGTTTGCAAGGGCTGAAAATGATGCAGCCTTGTACCCATTTACGATTAACGTCTGAATACCATTGGCACTGGCTTTTTTAGCGGCCTGCAACTTTGTTTGCATGCCTCCGGTGCCCACCGACGAACCACTGCCTCCGGCCAGCGCCATTATCTCTTTGCTAACAGATTGAACTGATGTCAGTAACTTGGCCTGAGGATTACTCCGTGGATCAGCATCATATAAACCGTCCACATCAGTGCAGATAATCAGGGTATCGGCATCAGCCACCAAGGCGACCAGCGCACCAAGATTGTCGTTATCCCCAAATTTCAGCTCTTCGGTCGCCACCGAGTCATTCTCGTTTACGATCGGCAAAACCTGATGGGCCAATAATTCACGAATGGTGCTCTTAATATTCAGGTAACGATCGCGGTCTCTAATATCACCATGGGTCAGAAGGATCTGCGCAGTTGGAAAGTCAAATAACCGAGCCCAGTTTGCCATCATACGGGTTTGTCCCACTGCGGCCATGGCTTGCTTCTGTGCCAAGGTTGGTTTGTGCTCAGCGCTCATTACGTTACGCCCAGCAGCGACAGCGCCGGAGGAGACTAATACCACTTCCTTGCCCTGACGACGGCTGGCATTAATAAACTGGGCAAGCGCCAACAGATATTCTGTCCTGCATCCGGCCCCATCTGGGGCAATCAACGCACTACCGACCTTAATGACGGCGCGTTGCCAGTTAAATTTTGTTGTTGCTAAGTCTACCTGACTCATGAGCCTGCCTGGATTAACTTTGAGATATAACGAGGGTGCGCATAAAATACGTTGCTTGTTCGGTCTAAGGCAATATCAAATGTGGCGAATTTTTATAGGCTTGTTATCGATAGTAGGTTATACCCTGAACACCCTGTTCTGGTTCGTGCCCATTATGCTGCTCTCCGTTCTCAAACTTATCCCCATTTCTGCGTGGCAGCGCCTGCTCAGTAGCCTACTGGACGGATGCGCCTCAGCCTGGATTAGAGTCAATACGCTAAACCAAAATCTGACCAGTCGTGTACATTGGGATGTAACGGGATTGGAGAATCTAAAACGTAAAGAGTGGTACCTTGTCATTGCTAACCACCAGTCTTGGGTAGACATTCTGGTATTGCAGCGGGTATTTAGCGGCCGCATTCCTTTTTTGAAGTTCTTTCTCAAGAAAGAGCTGATTTGGGTGCCATTTCTGGGACTTGCTTGGTGGGCCTTGGATTTTCCTTTTATGCGCCGTTATAAACGAAGTTTCTTAGAGAAACATCCTCACCTAAAGGGCAAAGACCTGGAGACCACCCGTCGTGCCTGCGAGAAGTTCAGCCATATTCCAGTCAGCATTATGAACTTTGTGGAAGGAACACGTTTCACTTCAGCCAAACAACGCCTGCAGGAGAGTCCTTTTCAGCACCTCTTGCTTCCCCGGGCTGGCGGCATTGCATTTGTGTTAAGTGCCATGGGCAACAAGTTGCATAAGCTATTGGATGTCACTATTCATTATCCACAAGGCATACCTAGTTTTTGGGATTTCGCTTGTGGAAAAGTAAAAGATATTCAAGTTCGCGTTCATGTGATGTCCTTAGAAAACCTGATGCCCGAGGACTACTTCGAAAATGCAGAGCATCGCCAACTGTTTCAAGGATGGCTCAATCAACACTGGCAAAGCAAAGACAACGCCCTGAAACAACTCGCAGCGGGCCAGCAATGTTGAGTATGTTACCGGGTATAGTGCTGCTGCCCTTCCATGCACTATTTCAGATCCTTAATCTGATCATATGGGGCTCAGTGATTATCCTGCTTGGCCTGATCAAGCTTATCAGCCCTATTACTGCACTAACCCACATCATTAACCGCTTACTAAATGCCGCACTGCGAGGCTTCGCACTTTGTGCGGTTGGCATAATTAACCTGTTTAACAAGGTTGAATGGGATTATCAGATTGAAGGTACGCTCAGGCAAAATGGTTGGTATCTGGTCATGGCTAACCATATTAGTTGGTTGGACATCATATTATTAATGCACTTTTCATGCGGACGTATCCCAGCAACTAAGTTCTTTATTAAACAAGAGCTTATCTGGATGCCCTTTATCGGCTTAGGCGCCTGGGCGTTAGATATGCCCTTTATGCGTCGCTACAACGCCGAGTTCCTCAACAAGCACCCTCATCTGAAAGGAAAAGATCTGGAAGCCACAAAAAAGTCTTGTGAGAAGTTCTGCACTATCCCCACCACAGTCATCAATTTTGTAGAAGGGACTAGATTCACAGAGCAAAAACATCGTAGTAAAGGAAGCCCCTACAACAACCTGCTATCCCCAAAAGCAGGTGGCGTCGCCTTTACCCTGGCATCAATGGGTGACCTCTTTGACGACATTATAGACGTAACCCTTGTCTATCCTAATAATCGCCAACATGTCATGATGGATATGCTATGCGGAAAACTGACCAAAGTTGTACTCAGAGCAAAAGCGATTCCGCTGGCAGAACAATTGGTCGGAGATTATCAAGAAGACGATGAATTTAGACAACAGTTTCAGGGCTGGCTAAACCAGCTTTGGCAGGAAAAGGATAGCCTTATCCAACAACTAAGGGACAATAACTAGGTGAAAGAAAAGCCCACCCAAATCAGCCAGTTGCTTTTAGACAGTTTCAGTCAATGGGGATTAGACATTAACCCCAGTTCTCCCCTTTTTTCCCTGTTTTCATTGCTGCTTCTACTCGGTGTTTGCTGGCTATCCTTTAAAATTACTCGTCGCCTGTTCAGTGGTAAGTTAGCACGCCTTATTCTCGCCACTAAAGCAACCTGGGATGATGAACTGCAGCGCCATCATTTCTTCCGGCGTGGTGCCCATCTAGTCCCCGGCGTGATGCTTTATGTACTTTGTCCGTTATTGTTTGCCCACGCGCCGCTGCTACAAGCCTTACTGCAGAAGCTGGCCTTTATTTATATCCTTTTGACCATGGTGATGGTAATGAGCGCGGTGCTTAACACCATTGAGGATATTTACGACGCATCCAGACTCGCCCAGCGGGTTCCTATCACCGGCTTTATCCAGGTTGGTAAACTGGTTCTTGCGCTGATCGCTATCATACTTATCGTGTCTAATCTGCTGGAGAAATCACCAGTTCTGATTATGTCAGGCTTAGGTGCGGCGGCAGCAATACTGCTATTGGTATTCAGAGACACTATTCTCGGTTTTGTGGCAGGTGTGCAGATTGTTGCAAACCGCATGGTAAACAACGGCGATTGGATAGAGCTACCCAAGTACGGTGCGGATGGCACCGTATTGGAGCTAGGACTCACCACAGTTAAAGTCAGAAACTGGGACAATACTATATCTACTGTCCCTACCTACGCGCTGATCGGCGATTCAGTCAAGAATTGGCGTGGGATGCAGGAGTCAGGCGGACGTCGGATAAAGCGCGCTATCAACATAGATATTCAGAGTGTCCGTTTTTGTGATCAGGACATGCTGGATAACTGGGAAAAGATACGCTTTATCAAAGACTACATAAGTGAGAAGAAGCGTGAACTATCCAAATACAACCAGGACAACAGCATTACCGAACAGGATCTGCTCAACGCCAGACGACTGACCAATATCGGTACCTTCAGAGCCTATATGGTCAGATATCTGCAGAACCATCCAAAGATAAATCAAGATATGACATTGATGGTTCGTCAGCTTGCACCAACCGAGTTAGGTCTGCCATTAGAAGTTTACTGTTTCAGCGCTGACAAAAACTGGGTCAACTATGAAGGCATTCAGTCTGATATTTTTGATCATCTACTGGCCATGTTACCCAGCTTCGGGCTACGGGCTTACCAACGAGTGAGTGACAGACCGGCCACCCATTGATGTTAACGAAAGGTAAACAACAGAACAAATCGGTTCAACGGCATTGACTAAACGACAGCCTACTGTAGGGTGAATTTTACTTATCTCAAACGTTATTTGATGTGTAACCTTTTGAATAGAAATCTAATTTTGAACAACCGAGGCTAGTAATATTATGATTAAAAAAACCTTAGTCGTGGCCATGTCGGTGTTACTTGTGGCCTGTCAAAATGACGAGCCGCCTGCAAGCACTCAAGCAGTCAGCCAGGCAGTAAGTACACAAACTCGCTTAGTGCCCTATCCCACTTCTATTTCTCAGTCTGCTGGTCACTTTACCTTGCCAGGTGAAATTAAACTGATCAGTGATAAGAATGCCCCAGACAGCGCGGCAGCAATTTCGGCTTTGCTCTCTCAGCTAGGTATTAAGCAGGGCCAAAATGACAACGCTGTCATTAGGCTGGAACTAGATCCTTCTTTGTCACTCGGCGACGAAGGTTACCAATTGACCATTAATCAAGGTGTCCAAATTAAGGCAGCAAGTGATACCGGGTTATTCTATGGGGTACAAAGCCTACGTCAGCTATTACCCGCAAAGCAGCATGAGCAATATGTTCTCCCTAACTTACAGATTGAAGACCAACCCCAATATGCCTGGCGAGGGAGCATGTTGGATGTGGCCCGTAACTTCCAGAGCCTTGATTATCTGAAACAACATATCGAGCGGATGGCAAGCTTTAAACTCAACAAACTGCATTTGCATTTAACCGATGATCAGGGATGGCGACTGGAAATCAAAAGCTGGCCTAAGCTAGCGACTGTAGGAGGTTCTACCCAAGTGGGCGGTGGCCCTGGTGGATACTACACTCAGGAACAAATGCGGGAATTGGTTGAATTTGCAGCCCAGCATCAAGTTGAAATCATTCCTGAGATCGATCTTCCTGGTCACACACAGGCTGCGATAGCTTCTTATAATGAGCTAGCCTGTGGTTACGTGACAGAAAGCTCAGTTCAAAACCAGTGTAAAGACGTAGTAGGTGATGCCAGACTGGGTCTGTATGAAGGAACCTGCGTTGGCTTTAGTGCACTGTGTACGAGCGAGAAACCAGACCTGACCTACCGCTTTGTGGAAGATGTATTAACCGAAGTAGCCGCAATATTTCCTTCCAAGTATCTGCATATAGGCGGAGATGAAGTACTTAATGAAGAAAAGTCTAGTTTCGCGGGCTTTATCACTCAGGTCGACAAAATAGTCGCGTCATTAGACCGTGAAGTACTTGCCTGGGAAGAAGCTTCAGCAGGAGATATTCGCCCTAGCTCATTACTGCAACTTTGGAATGATAACTACGATATCCAGCCAGCCTTGGATAAAGGCATCCATCTGGTGCTTTCTCCTTGTAGTTACACTTATCTTGATCATGGTAACTATAATGGACAGCCTGAGACTTACACTTGGTGTGCCAAAGAAGGCATTCCCCTCGAGCGGGTTTATAGCCTGACGCCTGAAAATTACACTCAAGCCGTCGGCGTAGAAGGGGCGATGTGGTCCGAGCTGGTTCGCGATGGAGCTACCGCTGATAACAGAAACTGGCCCCGTCTGGCAGCGATTGCCGAGGTAGCCTGGACCCCTAAGGAGCAACGTAGCTATCAGCAATTTACCGAGCGCCTATCAAGCCTGCGCGGCCATCTTGACCAGTTGAATGTTCAGTATCACAAAGAACCCCAGCTAAACTGGCAGTAATAAACCTAATAGCATAAGCCCGGCTTTAAGCCGGGCTTTTTATTTCCTTTAGCCTTATTAAGACCCTCTACACCTTTTGCTACGCAGCGCCATCAGTAAGACCTCCTACGCCTGTCAGTAGATATGTAGTCAAATACGCTGAGCTTAGATAGAAGTGAAGTTGAGCAGCCTATAGAAACAGCCTCCCGAAAGGCCTGTGGTCGCTCTCTATTCAGACCATTCAGGAAAGCAAAATACATGCTTGAAAGGAAGGTAGATACAGTGCTTACTTCTCTTCGGTATAAGCAAGGCATTGCATAAAGTGCTAATCGGATAGAAACATTCGTCAGGAGACTCTTGCTGATGAAGGGCGCAGGGCCTGGTGATGCTAAGTAAGCTTTGATAAACCCAAATCATAGGCAATAAAAAAGGGCTATCCACTTGGATAGCCCTTCTTCGTATTGGGAGCCTGGCGGTGTGCTACTCTCACAT
>NZ_BMLS01000011.1 GCF_014645355.1 Bowmanella pacifica
CAACGTGGCCGATAGTACCTACGTTTACGTGCGGTTTCGTACGTTCAAACTTTTCTTTTGCCATTTTACTAAGTTCCTAAGTTAAAAGTCCGGCCCCCTGCTTGGGACAGATTACCGGACCAGACCTTCATTAAGATTTTCTAGCTTCAATAATCGCGTTAGCCACGTTGTTAGGTGCTTCCGCGTAATTAAAGAATTCCATGGAATAGGATGCTCGGCCCTGGGTTGCGCTCCGCAGGTCAGTTGCATAACCGAACATTTCAGACAGTGGCACTTTCGCACGCACTATCTTAATGCCAGCAACGCCATCTTCCATACCTTCGATGATCCCACGACGACGGTTCAGGTCGCCGACCACATCACCCATCCAATCCTCAGGCGTCGTGACTTCCACTTTCATCAGCGGCTCAAGCAACACAGGGTTCGCTTGGGCAGCACCTTTCTTGAAGCCCATCGAGCCTGCGATCTTAAACGCCATTTCAGAAGAGTCAACATCGTGATAGGAACCATCAAAAAGGGTTACCTTCACATCGAGTACAGGGTAGCCAGCAAGAACACCATTTTGCATCTGTTCCTGGATACCTTTGTCAACGGCCGGAATGTATTCCTTAGGAATAACACCACCAACGATAGCGTTGACAAACTCGTAGCCCGCCCCTTCTTCCTGAGGTTCGATCTTCAGCCACACGTGACCAAATTGACCGCGACCACCAGACTGACGGACGAACTTGCCTTCTACTTCCACTGCCTTTCGCAGTGTTTCACGGTAAGCAACCTGGGTTTTACCCACATTGCATTCCACCTTGAACTCACGTTTCATGCGATCGACTATGATATCCAGGTGAAGTTCACCCATCCCGGAAATAATAGTCTGTCCCGTTTCTTCATCGGTTTTAACCCGGAATGAAGGATCTTCGGCAGCCAACTTGCTCAGTGCGATCCCCATTTTTTCCTGGTCTGCAATAGATCTCGGCTCAACTGCTACCGAAATAACAGGTTCAGGGAAATCTATCTTTTCCAGAATAATAATGTTGTTAGGGTCACACAAAGTGTCCCCGGTCGTCACATCTTTAAGACCAATGGCGGCAGCGATATCACCGGCGCGTACTTCTTTGATCTCTTCACGGCTGTTGGCGTGCATCTGCACGATTCGACCAAAACGTTCACGTTTGGCTTTAACCGAGTTAAACACGGTATCTCCAGAGTTCACCACGCCAGAATAACAGCGGAAGAACGTCAGGGTACCGACAAAGGGATCCGTGGCAATTTTGAAAGCCAAGGCAGAAAACGGTTCACTGTCATCAGCATGACGCTCAGCTTCAGATTCATCGGAATCATCCAGATGACCTTTAATCGCTGGCACGTCAATGGGAGCAGGCAAGAAGTCAACAACTGCATCCAGCACAGCCTGTACGCCTTTGTTTTTAAACGCAGAACCACAGGTTGCCAATACGATTTCGTTGTTCAGCGTACGAGTACGCAGCCCTTGCTTGATTTCCTCTTCAGACAGCTCTCCGCCTTCCAGATACTTTTCCATTAGCTCTTCAGAGCCTTCAGCGGCCGCCTCAACCAGTTCCATACGTAGCTCTTCAGCCTTAGCTTGCAGCTCCGCAGGAATCTCCTCATAGGTAAAGCTCATTCCCTGGTCCGCTTCGTTCCAGTTAATGGCTTTCATCTTGATTAGGTCGATAACACCTTTGAAGTGTTCTTCTGCGCCAATGTTAAGTTGGACAGGTACGCAAGTAGCACCAAGACGATTACGTATCTGATTGACCACACGGTCAAAATCAGCACCCGTACGGTCCATCTTATTGACGAACACCAAACGAGGTACCTGATACTTATCAGCCTGACGCCACACAGTCTCGGATTGAGGCTCAACACCGGATGCACCACAAAACACCACCACGGCGCCATCAAGCACACGCAGAGAACGTTCAACTTCTACGGTGAAGTCAACGTGTCCAGGTGTGTCAATGATATTGACGCGATGTTGTTCAAACTGCTGGTTCATACCAGACCAGAAACAAGTGGTGGCAGCAGAAGTGATGGTAATCCCCCGCTCCTGCTCTTGTTCCATCCAGTCCATGGTGGCAGCGCCATCATGGACCTCACCGAGTTTATGCGATAAACCGGTATAGAAGAGTACGCGCTCGGTAGTGGTGGTTTTACCCGCATCCACGTGAGCGCAAATACCGATATTACGATAACGCTCAATAGGAGTCTTACGAGCCATAACGTCCTCTCTCCATTACCAACGGTAGTGAGCAAACGCCCTGTTGGCTTCGGCCATACGGTGTACGTCTTCACGCTTCTTAACCGCAGTACCTTTATTTTCAGAAGCATCCAGCATTTCAGCAGCCAAGCGCTGAGCCATAGACTTCTCACCACGCTTACGCGCAGCTTCTACCAACCAACGCATGCCCAGGGCATTACGACGGACAGGACGAACCTCTACAGGTACCTGATAGGTAGAACCACCTACACGGCGGGATTTAACTTCCACAGACGGACGGATATTATCCAGCGCGTCCTCGAACACATCTAAGTGTGCTTTGCCGGTTTTCTCGGCAACGATGTCGAGTGCACCGTAAACGATTTTTTCAGCAGTAGATTTTTTGCCGTCCAGCATGACAACGTTCATGAACTTGGCAAGCAATTGTGATCCGAACTTAGGATCTGGCAGGATCTTACGTTGACCTACGACTCTTCTTCTAGGCATCTTCTTTCTCCGTTGAATTCAGGGATTACCCAAAACTCTTAATTATTACTACAGTTTGGCCTTACTAAACGGAGAACCGTTAGGACTTGGGCCTTTTCGCACCGTACTTAGAACGGGCTTGCTTACGAGCGTTAACACCGGCGCAGTCCAAAGTACCGCGAACATTCAACGACCTTTGTGCGGGGCTTACGCACCAAATAAAAATAACTACTACTGAAAAATCAAAAAACGGTTACCAATCCTTCAGCTTAGCTGATGATTCGCTACCGTGTTGCTGCAAATTGGCCATCCTGCCCTCGCAGCCTATTCACTTCCATGCAAATAAAAAACCGCAACCCTGAAAAAGGGTCGCGGAATTCTATAGACCAAAGATTAACCTGTCAACCCAAGCCGGACTAAGTCCGGCCTGGTAAAGGCTTAAGCTTCGGACTCGTCATCGCCCACTTCAGCATTCAATGCTTCGGACAAGGCTTGCTCAGCTTCAGCCGCAGATACAGAAGGATCTTCTAGAGTCATGGACTCCAGTCTTCTGCGCTGACGCTTCTGGTGGTAGGCAAAGCCGGTACCAGCAGGGATCAGTCGGCCAACGATAACGTTTTCTTTCAGACCACGCAGGTCGTCTTCTTTGCCCTGTACCGCCGCTTCGGTCAATACACGCGTAGTTTCCTGGAACGATGCAGCAGAGATAAACGACTCGGTAGACAAAGACGCTTTAGTAATACCCAACAACTGCGTTTCGTACTGGGCAGGGAACTTACCCTGTTTTTCCAGCTGACGGTTAGCAATCTTCACGTTGGATACTTCAACCTGTTCGCCTTCTAAGAACAAGCTGTCGCCTGGCTGGGTAATCACACACTTACGCAGCATCTGGCGGATGACCACTTCGATGTGCTTATCGTTGATTTTTACACCCTGCAGACGATAAACGTCCTGAACTTCGTTGACGATATAGTTAGATACCGCGCTGATACCACGTAAACGCAGGATATCGTGAGGTGACTCTGGGCCATCGGAGATAACTTCACCGCGTTCCACTTTTTCACCTTCAAACACGTTCAGCTGACGCCATTTAGGAATCATTTCCTCGTAGGCATCACCCTGTTCAGGCACGATAACCAAACGTTTTTTGCCTTTGGTTTCCTTACCGAAGCTAATAGTACCGGAAACCTCGGCCAGGATAGCCGGTTCTTTCGGCTTACGCGCTTCGAACAAGTCGGCTACGCGTGGCAGACCACCCGTAATGTCGCGTGTTTTCGAGCTTTCCTGAGGAATACGTGCCAACACGTCACCGGCTCTTGCTACAGAACCATCTACAGCTTCAATAGTGGTAAAGCTAGGCAGACGAATTTCCTGCAGACCGGTTTCAGCGCTTTCCAAAATCAGCTTAGGCTCTTTGGCATTGAACTTGGACAGGTCTTTCACCACGATACGGGTTAAGCCGGTCAGTTCGTCCTGCTGCATTTCAGTGTTACTGTCGTCTACGTCAGCAAAACTGATCTTAGCCTGACGCTCAGTGATGATTGGGTGCGAGTGCGGATCCCAGTTGGCGACTATGTCACCCGCTGCCACTTTCGCACCGTCATCCACGGACAATACCGCACCGTAAGGTACTTTATAGCGCTCTTTCTCACGACCTTGATCATCAATAATAGTGATCTCGGTGGAGCGAGAAACGATAACCACTTTGTCATCTGCATTACGCACATACTTAGCGTTATGCAACTTCAGGCTACCGGCAGTTTTCACTTGTACGCTGTTCTCGGCAGAGGCTCTAGAAGCCGCACCACCGATGTGGAACGTACGCATGGTTAACTGTGTACCTGGTTCACCGATTGACTGGGCTGCGATAACGCCCACAGCTTCACCGATACCAACTAAGTGACCACGGGCCAAATCACGACCGTAACACTTGCCGCAGACGCCAAAGTCGTTTTCACAGGTAATCACAGAGCGAACGATAACTTGGTCTACAGAGTGAGACTCAAGCAGGTCTACCAGGGCTTCATCCAGCATCACGTTACGTTCAACCAGCACCTCGGCAGTACCTGGGATCAACACATCTTCGGCCACAACACGACCCAGTACGCGCTCACGCAATGGTTCTACTACGTCGCCACCTTCGATCAACGGAGTCATCTTAACCCCTTCGAACGTGCCGCAGTCTTCGTTGTTGATCACCAGATCCTGAGCAACGTCTACCAAACGACGAGTCAGGTAACCTGAGTTCGCTGTCTTCAATGCCGTATCCGCTAGACCCTTACGTGCACCGTGGGTAGAGATAAAGTACTGAAGTACGTTCAGACCCTCACGGAAGTTTGCCGTAATTGGGGTTTCGATGATTGAGCCATCCGGCTTCGCCATCAGACCACGCATACCTGCCAACTGACGAATCTGCGCTGCACTACCCCGGGCGCCGGAGTCGGCCATCATAAACACAGAGTTAAATGATGGTTGCTGCTCTTCTTCGCCGTCACGGTTAATAACAGTTTCGGTCTTCAGGTTGTCCATCATCGCCTTGGACACGCGCTCGTTGGCCGCAGACCAAATATCGATAACCTTGTTGTAACGCTCACCGGCTGTTACCAAACCAGATTGGAACTGGTCCTGAATCTCGGCTACTTCCGCTTCGGCCGCATCGATAATCTGAGCTTTCTCATCAGGGATAACCATGTCATCGATACCGATAGAGGCACCGGCGATCATCGCGTAATGGAAACCTGTGTACATGATCTGGTCAGCAGCAATAACGGTATGCTTCAGACCCAATGTACGGTAACAGGCGTTCAACAGACGAGAAATCTGTTTCTTACCCATGGCTTGGTTGATCAGCTCAAACGGCAAGCCCTGTGGCAGAATCAGTGACAAAATAGCACGGCCAACTGTGGTGTCGGTCAGCGTCACTTTCTCGGTTTTATTACCGGCTTCATCAACGTCAAATTCTTTGATTCGAACTTTCACCCGCGCGTGCAGCTCCGCCACTTCGGTGCGGTAGGCTTTTTCGGCTTCGTGAGCGTTCTTGAACACCATGCCTTCGCCTTTGCCATTCACACGGTCGCGGGTCATGTAATACAGACCCAATACCACGTCCTGTGAAGGTACGATGATTGGCTCACCGTTAGCAGGCGACAGGATGTTGTTAGTAGACATCATCAGCGCACGGGCTTCCAACTGCGCTTCGATAGTCAAAGGCACGTGAACGGCCATTTGGTCACCGTCGAAGTCGGCGTTATAGGCCGCACACACCAACGGGTGTAACTGAATCGCTTTACCTTCGATCAGGGTAGGTTCAAAGGCTTGAATACCCAAACGGTGCAAAGTCGGAGCACGGTTCAATAAGACCGGGTGCTCACGGATAACTTCGTCAAGTACGTCCCAAACCTCTGGCGCTTCGCGCTCAACCATCTTCTTGGCGGCTTTAATAGTCGTAGCCAGGCCACGACCTTCCAGCTTGCCATAGATGAAAGGTTTGAACAGTTCCAGTGCCATTTTCTTCGGCAGACCGCACTGATGCAGGCGCAGTGTTGGACCTACGGTGATAACCGAACGGCCAGAGTAGTCAACACGCTTACCCAACAGGTTCTGACGGAAACGACCTTGCTTACCTTTAATCATGTCAGCAAGAGATTTCAGAGGACGCTTGTTGGAACCTGTGATAGCACGACCACGGCGACCGTTATCAAGTAACGCGTCTACGGCTTCCTGCAACATACGCTTTTCGTTACGTACGATGATATCAGGCGCAGCCAGATCCAGCAGGCGCTTCAGACGGTTGTTACGGTTGATCACGCGACGATACAAATCGTTCAGGTCAGACGTTGCAAAACGGCCACCATCCAGTGGTACCAAAGGACGCAGGTCCGGTGGCAGCACAGGCAGAACAGTTAAGATCATCCACTCTGGGCGGTTACCAGAAGCCTGGAAAGACTCAAGCAACTTCAAACGCTTAGTGATCTTCTTCTTCTTGGTTTCAGAATTGATGCTTGGCAGCTCTTCACGCATGGAAGCAACATCACCGTCGACGTTCAGTACTTTAAGCAGATCGAATACCGCTTCGGCACCCATCTTAGCTTCGAACTCGTCGCCATGTTCTTCCAGTGCATCCAAGTATTCTTCTTCGGTCAGCAGCTGAGAACGCTCCAGCGTAGTCATACCGGGTTCGGTCACCACATAGCTTTCGAAATACAGAACACGCTCGATATCACGCAAAGTCATATCCAGCATCAAACCAATACGGGACGGCAGTGATTTGAGGAACCATATATGCGCAACGGGGCTGGCCAGTTCAATGTGACCCATACGCTCACGACGCACTTTGGTCAGCGTGACTTCAACGCCACACTTCTCACAGATTACACCGCGATGCTTAAGACGCTTGTACTTACCACACAAGCACTCATAGTCTTTAACCGGACCAAAGATACGCGCACAGAACAAGCCGTCACGCTCTGGCTTGAAAGTACGGTAGTTGATGGTCTCTGGCTTTTTCACTTCGCCGTAAG
The DNA here is from genome assembly GCF_014645355.1 of Bowmanella pacifica. Taxonomy (GTDB): domain Bacteria; phylum Pseudomonadota; class Gammaproteobacteria; order Enterobacterales; family Alteromonadaceae; genus Bowmanella; species Bowmanella pacifica. Next base: position 7,222 of record NZ_BMLS01000011.1, read on the forward strand.
ACCAAGAACGGATCATGTCCGGTGAAGCCAGACCGATTCGGATATTGTCGAACTCTTCGGTCTTATTCTGCTGCTTCAGAAACTTCAATAAATCTTTCACGATTTTCTCCCTGCGGAGTCATTAACCTTGGGGAGCCCACCGGGCTCCCCACATGCCCTAAATACCCTGGTCGGATTAATTTTCTTCCAACTCGATGTTGATACCCAGCGAGCGAATTTCCTTCAGCAACACATTGAAGGACTCCGGCATTCCAGGTTCCATACGATGGTCGCCGTCCACAATGTTCTTATACATTTTGGTACGACCATTCACATCGTCGGACTTGACCGTCAGCATTTCTTGCAGGGTGTAAGCGGCACCGTAAGCTTCCAATGCCCACACTTCCATCTCCCCGAAACGCTGGCCACCGAACTGTGCCTTACCACCCAGCGGTTGCTGAGTAACCAGGCTGTAAGAACCGGTGGAACGGGCATGCATCTTGTCGTCAACCAAGTGGTTCAGTTTCAGCATATACATGTAACCAACCGTAACCTTACGCTCGAATGTGCGACCGGTACGACCGTCATACAGTCTGACCTGACCATCTTCAGGGATGTCAGCCAGTTTTAGCATCTGCTTAATTTCTGCCTCATTGGCACCGTCGAATACTGGCGTGGCAATAGGCAGACCTTTACGCAGGTTACCGGCCAAACGCTCAATTTCGTCGTCGCTGAAGCTGTCGATATCCACTTTCTGATGAGACACGCCCAGATCGTAGACTTCTTTGATGAAGCTACGCAGCTTGGCTTTTTCCTGCTCTTCTTTGATCATGCGGTCGATCTTGGCACCAATGCCGTGCGCTGCCATACCCAAGTGGGTTTCCAGAACCTGACCGATGTTCATACGAGAAGGTACGCCCAGTGGGTTCAACACGATATCAACAGGTTGACCGTGCTCATCATAAGGCATGTCTTCAACAGGCATAATGGTCGAGATAACACCCTTGTTACCGTGACGACCTGCCATCTTGTCACCAGGCTGGATCATGCGTTTAACCGCCAGGTAAACCTTAACGATTTTCAGCACGCCAGGGGCCAGGTCATCACCTTGGGTAATCTTGCGACGCTTAACTTCAAACTTCTTGTCAAAGTCGGCCTTGATCTCAATATATTGCTCAGCAATTTGATCCAGGTCGTTTTGCGCGTCTTCCTCTTTCAAGGTCAGATCAAACCATTTCTCACGAGGCAGACTATCCAACTTGGAGTCAGCAACGCCGCTGTTGATCAGCAGGTTACGTGCACGTGAGAAAATACCATCTGCCAGGATGTTGAATTCGTCAGACAAGTCTTTCTTAACCTGACGTAACTGCATGTCTTCGATTTCGACGGCACGCTTGTCTTTTTCAACACCGTCACGGGTAAAGACCTGAACGTCAATCACCGTACCGTGGACGCTGTTAGGTACACGCAACGAGGTGTCCTTAACATCAGAGGCTTTTTCACCAAAGATAGCGCGCAGCAGCTTCTCTTCTGGCGTCAGTTGCGTTTCACCCTTAGGTGTTACTTTACCAACCAGAATATCGCCGCCTTTTACTTCAGCACCGATGTAGACAACACCTGACTCATCCAGTTTACCCAGGGCAGATTCACCAACGTTAGGAATGTCAGCAGTAATCTCTTCCGGCCCTAACTTAGTATCACGAGCGATACAGCTTAGTTCCTGAATATGGATGGTGGTGAAGCGGTCTTCCTGTACAACACGCTCGGACAACAAAATCGAGTCTTCGAAGTTGTAACCATTCCAAGGCATGAAGGCGATACGCATGTTCTGACCCAGCGCCAACTCACCCAAGTCCGTAGAAGGACCATCGGCCAGTACATCACCTGCAACGATAGGCTCACCTACGTTACAAGTCGGACGCTGATTGATACAGGTGTTCTGGTTGGAACGCGTGTATTTAGTCAGGTTATAAATATCGATCCCCGCCTCGCCAGCAAAGGTCTCTTCTTCATTAACCTTGATAACGATACGGCTGGCATCAACGTAATCCACCACACCACCGCGCTTGGCAACTACTGTTACACCAGAGTCAACGGCAATGGTTTTTTCCATGCCGGTACCTACCAGTGGCTTTTCAGCACGCAGGGTAGGAACGGCCTGACGTTGCATGTTCGCGCCCATCAAGGCACGGTTAGCATCGTCGTGCTCCAAGAACGGAATGATGCTGGCAGCAACAGACACGATCTGCTGAGGAGAAACGTCCATATACTTGATATCGGCAGCCGGCATCAGGGTGAATTCACCACGGAAACGGCAAGATACCAATTCATCTGCCAGGTGACCTTCGGTATCCAGCTCGGCATTAGCCTGAGCGATAGCGTGCTGGCCTTCTTCAATGGCGGACAAGTATTCGATTTCATCGGTTACGATGCCGTCGACAATCTTACGATACGGTGTTTCCAGGAAACCGAAATCGTTAGTACGCGCATAGGTTGACAAGGAGTTGATCAAACCGATGTTCGGACCTTCAGGGGTCTCGATAGGACAAACGCGACCGTAGTGAGTTACGTGTACGTCACGTACTTCAAAGCCCGCGCGCTCACGAGTCAAACCACCCGGGCCTAATGCAGAAATACGACGCTTGTGCGTTACTTCTGACAGCGGGTTGTTCTGATCCATAAACTGCGACAACTGCGAAGAACCAAAGAACTCTTTCACCGCAGCAGAAATTGGCTTAGCGTTGATCAGGTCCTGCGGCATCACGTTGTCCAGGTCACCCAGGCTCAAACGCTCTTTCACCGCACGTTCTACACGCACCAAACCAACACGGAATTGGTTTTCTGCCATTTCGCCAACGCTACGAATACGACGGTTACCCAAGTGGTCAATATCATCCACTTCATCTTTACCATCACGAATCGCAATAAGCTGCTTCATAACAGAAACGATGTCGGACTTGTCCAGGGTACCTTCGCCAGTCAACTCTTCGCGCCCTAAGCGGCGGTTGAACTTCATTCGACCAACGGAAGACAAGTCATAACGGTCGTCTGAGAAGAACAAGTTGTCAAACAGTGTCTCGGCTGCGTCTTTTGTTGGTGGTTCACCAGGACGCATCATGCGATAAATTTCAACCAAGGCTTCCAGACGGTTGCTGGTAGAATCTATGCGAATGGTGTCTGAGATATATGAACCGTGATCCAGCTCGTTGATATATAGCGTTTCAAAGCTGTCAAAGCCGGCTTTCTTCAGCGCCAGTAGGTTTTCCAGTGTCAACTCTTCGTTAGCACCAACAACCAGTTCACCGGTGGCTTCGTTCACGTAGTTACGCGCAACAACCTTGCCCACTAAATACTGTGGTGGTACTTCCAGCTCAGTGATGTCTGCTTTTTCTAACTGACGAGTGTGGCGAGCAGAAATACGACGCCCTGACTCAACCAGCACGTTGCCTTCTTTGTCGAGAATGTCGAACTGAGCGACTTCACCACGCAGTCGATCAGGAACAACGTCCATCATCAAGCGATCGGCAGCAATGCGAACTTGGTTCTTTTCAAAGAACAGACCCAGAATCTCTTCCGTCCCCATATCCAGCGCGCGCAGGATAATAGTCGCAGGTAATTTACGACGACGGTCAATACGGACAAACAGGTTGTCCTTAGGATCAAATTCAAAGTCCAGCCAAGAACCACGGTAAGGGATAACGCGCGCGTTATACAGCACCTTACCGGAAGAGTGGGTCTTACCCTTGTCGTGATCAAAGAACACGCCAGGAGAGCGATGCAGCTGAGAAACGATAACTCGCTCGGTACCGTTAATAACAAAAGTACCGTTTTCAGTCATGAGCGGTATTTCGCCCATATAGACTTCTTGTTCTTTAATATCTTTTACTGTGCCAGGTGCTGCTTCTCTATCGAACAACACCAGACGCAACTTCACCCGCAGAGGTGCCGAATAAGTCACACCACGGATTTGACATTCTTTGACGTCAAAAACTGGCTCCCCTAAACGGTAGCTCACATATTGTAATTCAGAGTTACCTGAATAACTTTTTATTGGAAATACTGAACGGAATGCTGCTTCCAAACCGTACTGGCCTTCGGCATCAATCTCGATGAATTTCTTGAAAGAATCTAGTTGGATTGATAGAAGATAAGGTATTTCCAATACCTGCGGGCGTTTGCCAAAATTCTTACGAATACGTTTCTTTTCGCTATAAGAGTAAACCATGGGTTCCTCAGCCTGCTGATTTTTGACCCAACTTGCCTTTACTGCACTCACATAAAATGAGCAATAGACAAACTTCCAGCACCGTTTCGAGGATGAACACCGTATCCATCAAAATGCTTCTAAAACAGCAAAATGGTGGATGCCAACGAACAATCCTGTGCGCAATAAACAGACAGTCAAGAAACGGTGTAAGTGACTATCCTACAGCGCAAAAAGGCTGGTGATCAAATGATCACCAGCCTTTGCCTGAAATCAGGCAAATAATCTGTCCGCAGACAGATTATTTAACTTCAACTTTAGCACCAGCTTCTTCAAGCTCTTTCTTCAGTGCTTCAGCTTCTTCTTTGCTCACGCCTTCTTTGATGGCTTTAGGAGCAGCTTCTACCATGTCTTTGGCTTCTTTCAGACCCAGACCGGTTGCACCACGTACGGCTTTGATAACAGCAACCTTGTTGCCGCCAACTTCAGCCAGAACTACGTCGAACTCAGTCTTCTCTTCAACTGCAGCAGCAGGACCAGCAGCAACAGCTACGGCAGCGGCAGCAGATACGCCGAATTTTTCTTCCATGGCAGCTACCAGCTCAACAACGTCCATTACAGACATTTCAGCGATAGCGTCGATGATTTGCTCTTTAGTCACTGACATTTCTCAGATTCCTAAATTAAGGGGATAATTCCCGATTAAACTTTTATTCAAGCCGCTAATAATATTAGGCAGCTTGCTCTTCTTTCTGGTCGCGAACCGCAGCAATTGTGCGAACAAGTTTGCCAGCTGCAGCTTCCTTCATGGTGCTCATCAAACGTGCAATTGCTTCGTCGTATGTTGGCAACGTGGCAAGCAGTTCGAAGTCAACGGTTTCGCCATTGAAAGCCGCACCTTTCAGTTCGAACTGTTTATTGTCCTTGGCGAAATCTTTAAAGATACGCGCTGCAGCACCTGGGTGCTCATTAGAGAAGGCAATAACAGTCGGACCTACGAATACATCTTTCAGACACTCGAATTCAGTGCCATCTACTGCGCGGCGAGCCAATGTATTACGGACAACTTTCATCCATACACCGGCTTCACGAGCTTGCTTACGCAAAGCAGTGATTCTGCCTACAGTGACGCCACGAGCGTCTGCGACTACCGCAGATAAAGCACCTTTGGCAGCTTCATTGACTTCAGCAACAATTGCTTTTTTGTCTTCAAGCTTAATAGCCATTGGCTCTTAACTCCTGGTTCATCCAGACTTACGTCTGGTTTCCTACACATAGTTGGCATATGCCAACTCGCGATTTACGGTGAAAAACCAGAGAATCTAAATTCTTCTGGGGTCTTCACCGTCTGCGCAGGCTGTTAGATTAAGCATTCTTAGAAAACCAAGAATGCGCCTGCGGTCTTGGACGGAAGCCTCTATTGAGGCTCCAACCCATAACCTTTAACTATCGAATTAACCAGCCAGGCTAGCTTGATCGATAGCTACGCCGGCACCCATAGTGGTGCTCAGGCTAACTTTCTTCACGTAGGTACCCTTAGCAGTAGAAGGCTTAGCCTTCTTCAGGGCATCCAGCAGAGACTCAAGGTTCTCTTTGATCTGATTGGTTTCAAAACCAATCTTACCGATGCTAGCGTGAATGATACCGTTCTTATCGTTACGATAACGGACCTGACCAGCTTTAGCGTTCTTAACCGCTGTAACTACGTCAGGCGTAACAGTACCAGTCTTAGGGTTAGGCATCAGGCCACGTGGGCCCAGGATCTGACCCAAAGTACCGACAACGCGCATTGCATCAGGAGAAGCAATCACTACGTCAAAAGGCATTTCACCTTTTTTAACCTGCTCGGCCAGGTCTTCCATACCAACGATGTCAGCACCAGCTTCTTTAGCCGCGTCAGCGTTTGCACCCTGAGTAAATACGGCTACGCGTACATCTTTACCAGTACCGTGAGGCAACACAGTTGCACCACGAACGTTCTGGTCAGATTTACGAGGATCAACACCCAGGTTGATCGCTACGTCTACACTTTCTGCAAACTTGGCAGTCGCCAGTTCTTTCAGAAGAGCAACGGCATCGTTGATTTCGTATTCTTTAGTAGCGTCAACTTTTTCTTTGATGACGCGCATGCGTTTAGTCAATTTAGCCATGTGATTAGCCCTCTACTACCAGACCCATACTACGCGCAGAACCTGCGATAGTACGTACAGCTGCATCCAAATCACCAGCCGTCAGATCGGGCTCTTTAGTCTTGGCGATTTCTTCCAGTTGAGCACGGGTAACCTTGCCAACTTTATCTGTATTAGGACGGGCAGAACCACTCTTGATACCAGCCGCTTTTCTCAGCAGGTAAGCTGCTGGAGGCGTCTTAGTCTCAAAAGTGAATGAACGGTCTTCATAAACAGTAATAACAACAGGGGTAGGAGCACCCTTGTCCAGGCTTTCTGTTCTGGCGTTAAACGCTTTACAGAATTCCATAATGTTTACACCGTGCTGACCCAGAGCTGGACCAACTGGTGGGCTGGGGTTTGCAGAACCCGCAGCGACCTGAAGCTTAATCAAGCCTTTAACTTTCTTTGCCATGTTTTTAACCTCTAAAGTGGGTATAACGCCTCGTAAGCATTGAGGATGCTTACTCAAACGGCTCCCCGTTCAATAAAAAGGGCTGCGGATTATATTTTAATCTACAGCCCGGTTCAAGCTGAAACTTGCAAATAGCGCAATTTTAAGCTTGAGGATTGGATTATCTATCCGGTGGAGCAAGATAGCAGCCAAAAAGCAAATCAGCCTTTTTCTACCTGACCAAATTCCAGCTCAACAGGTGTAGAGCGGCCGAAGATCAATACCGATACTTTTAAACGGCTCTTCTCGTAATCTACTTCTTCAACCACACCATTGAAATCAGCAAATGGACCATCGTTAACACGTACCACTTCACCTGGTTCAAACAGCGTTTTAGGTTTAGGCTTATCAACAGATTCCTGCAGACGATTGAGAATCGCATCGGCTTCGCGCTTGCTGATAGGCGCAGGGCGATCAGAAGTACCGCCGATAAAACCTAATACACGAGGTACGCTTTTCACCAAGTGCCAAGAGTCTTCATTCATTTCCATCTCGACTAATACATAGCCGGGGAAGAACTTACGTTCGCTCTTGCGCTTCTGACCAGCGCGCATTTCAACGACTTCTTCAGTGGGAACCAAAATCTCACCAAAGTAGTCTTCCATAGCATGGATTTTAATATGTTCTTTCAGGGACTGCTGCACACGGCCTTCAAAACCGGAGAAAGCTTGTACTACATACCATTTCTTGTCGGCCATTTTAGACTCCCAACCCGGTTACCAGTGATACCAAACGTACCAGAATGCCATCCAGGCCCCAAAGTACTAAAGCCACAATCAGGGTAGCAACCAACACAATCATTGTCGTTTGCGTGGCTTCCTGACGAGTTGGCCAAACAACCTTACGCACTTCCATGCGAGATTCTTTAGCGAAAGTCATAAAACGCTCACCCTTATCAGTCTTCGCAGCAATAAAGCCTGCGATAACTACCAAGGCGATAATGGAAACTGCACGGATCAGTACAGACAGCTCTTCATAGACATAATTGCCAGCAATTGCAGCCGCCAGCAAGCCTATAACTAGTACCCATTTGATCGAATCCATTGCACCGGATGTATTTTCTGTATTGACGCTCATGCAATTTACCTATTACTGCGATTAGCCGTTTTGTACAGCAGGTACAAAACCTCTGTTTACGCCCTGCCCCTTGTACAGGCCGTTTGCTACATATATGCACAACACTTTCAAGTGCCAGTCAAATCTGACAACCCGCGTCTTAACACGGGGACAATATATGGCAGGGGTGGAGGGACTCGAACCCCCAACCATCGGTTTTGGAGACCGCTGTTCTACCAATTGGAACTACACCCCTAAATCCCACTTACGCAGCGTATCTTTCTAATCAGAGGGAGATATTAAGCAAGCATAAGGAGGGTGCGGTATTATACCTGTTGATGCTCGTTATACAAGCTTCCCGAACGCCTTCTCTTTAGGCGGGATATAGCCCTGATTCAACCGAAGTTAATACCAATTAAGTCAGGGAACAGAATTAACAGACGACTGACCATTTAAAGCAGCACATACCTTGTGCCAATGATGTTTGCGCATAAAAAAGGCTCCCGAAGGAGCCTTTTCAATCACTTAAGCAATCAGAATCACTCAAGGATCTT
>NZ_BMLS01000012.1 GCF_014645355.1 Bowmanella pacifica
ATTCTGAACGCCTCGAAGGATCGGTCAACCGATCGCTCGAATATTTCTTAACTGATCGGCATTAAGCTTAATGCTGGCTTTTTTACTCAAGAAGCAAAATCTTAACGTTTAATGGCGACTTGCGGTTGTCCCGGCTGACTCCATTCAACGTGAAACTTCTTACCTTGCGGTTTATCGAGACGTTCAAAGGTGTGAGCACCAAAATAGTCGCGCTGACCTTGCAGTAAATTGGCAGGCAGCACCGCACAACGATATGAATCATAGTAATTCAGTGCCGACGACATGGCCGCACATGGGATTCCCATCAGCGTCGCATCGGCAACAGCATGGCGCCAATTGCCCTGGAAGCTTTGGATCTGACTGGCAAAAAACGGATCCAACAGCAAATTAGCCAGGTTGTCATTCTGTTCATACGCCTGCGTAATAGATTGCAGGAATACGGCGCGGATAATACAACCTGCACGCCAAATCTTGGCTATCTGGGCAAAATCCAGCTTCCATCCCTGCTCTTTACTGGCCATGGCCATCAACTGGAAGCCCTGGGCATATGCACAGATTTTTGAGCAGTACAGGGCATCATGCAGATTTTGTACGGCGCGCTGCTTTTGTTCGTCAGACAGCGTCACCTTAGCTGGACCATGCAGCACATCGGCGGCTTTGGTGCGTTCACTTTTCAGGCTGGAGATACTGCGGGCAAACACAGCCTGAGTAATAGTTTGCGCCGGGCTGCCCACTTGCAGCGCACTGACAGCGGTCCACAGACCAGTCCCTTTCTGGCCAGCCTTATCCAGGATCAGATCAACCAGTGGCTGGCCGGTTTCTTCGTCCACTTTGTCCAGCACTTCTGCGCTGATTTCAATCAGGTAGCTGTTTAACAAGCCAGCATTCCACTCACGGAACGTAGCGGCAATTTCACTGGCGGCCATACCCAGGCCGTCACGCATAATCTGGTAAGCTTCACAGATAAGCTGCATATCGGCATATTCAATGCCGTTATGGACCATCTTTACATAGTGGCCAGCCCCAACCGGACCAATGTAGGCGGCACAAGGCTCTCCTTCTTTGACTGGCTTACCAGGAACATTAGACTCAATGGGTTTACCACTGGCGGGATCCACTTTGGCCGCAACGGCTTCCCACACCGGCTTGATACGGGTCCAGGCATAAGGGTCACCAGACGGCATCAGTGACGGCCCGAACCTGGCACCGACTTCACCACCAGACACCGCAGTGGAGAAAAAGATAAACTTGCCTTTGTATTGCTTTTCACGCTCGACCGAGTCGGTCCACAGGCTGTTTCCGGTATCCACAACAATATCGTCGGCGCCAATACCGGCATCAATCAGATGGTGGCAAACATGATCCACCGGCTCACCAGCCGGCACAGACAACACAATCAAACAGGGCTTTTTCAGCTTGGCCAGCAATTCGGTGTAGGAATGACAACCCACCACACGGGGACTGTCACCAGTGCGCTCTTTTTCATCCTGCGCAATGATGGCATCTATCTTGGTTTGGTCCAGGTCAAAACAGGCGATGCGATAATCATTGTCAGCCAGGTTCAGGGTCAGGTTCTTGCCCATCACACCCAAACCAATAAAACCGATGTCGCAAAGTTGGTTGTCTTGCTGCATGTTGAGTCCCGTTATCTGTGGTTGGCGCAGACGGCCCTGGAAATTTGGCGGCGATTATACACACTCATTGCCGGCTTGTAACTTTCACTCAGAAATAAGCAGGCAAAGACTTTTATATGCCAGTGTAAAGCTGCCAAGCATGCTAAACGGCGGCATCTGACTGGGATTATCATAGCGGCTATCCATCACCAGGCGCCAATAGGCCTCCCCGCCCGGCAGGGTAAAAGTGACGTCATGATCGCTGGCATTAAACAGCATTAACCAATGTTCGGCCTGGGTGCCCTCACCTTTTAGCTCAACGGCAAAGGCCTGGTTATTGACATCATGCCAGTCGTCTTCCACTTTTCGCTCGCCGTCAGGCCGATACCAGCCGACTTTGGCAACATTAAACTGCAAACTGTAATGGTCATCATGCAAATTCAGGTAACTGAGCACTTCACTGCGTTTACGAATACCAATCACCTGCTGACAAAAAGCCAGAAAATCCTGCTTGCTCTGGGTCAGTTCCCAGTCAAACCAGCTTATTTCATTATCCTGACAATACGCGTTGTTATTACCTTGCTGGGTACGACTGAGTTCATCGCCGCCCAGAATATGAGGGATCCCCTGAGACAGCAGCAAGGTGGCAAATAAGTTGCGTTTTTGCCTTTCCCGCAGCGCTTCTATTTGTTTATCCCGACTTGGTCCTTCCACACCATAGTTGGCAGAAAGATTGTGGCCATGGCCGTCCCGGTTTTGCTCCAGGTTTGCCTCATTGTGGCGCTCAGCGTAACTCACCAGATCCTGCAGGGTAAAACCATCATGGTAGGTAATCATGTTGACCGAGCTGGTGATGGCGCGTACGTCTTTGTGAAAAATATCCCGCGACCCCAACAAACGGGTAGCAAAATCACGGGTCTGGCCCTTGTCACCGCGCCAAAAGGCCCTGACCTGATCCCGGTACTTGTCATTACATTCGTGCCAATGGGAGGGAAATTGCCCCAGCCGGTACCCGCCGATGCCTAAATCCCAGGGTTCGGCAATCAGCTTAACGTTTTCTAGCACCGGATCCTGACGCAACGCCCGGAAAAAGCCCGACTGACCAGTAAAATCGTACGGGTCGCGGCCTAAGCTGGCCGCCAAGTCAAAGCGAAAACCGTCCACCCCCATGACCTGCACCCAATACCGCAATGCATCCATCACCAGCTTCATCACAAAAGGATGAGCAGTATTCACCGAATTGCCACAGCCGGAATTATTCAGATAGCGCTGATAATCGGGGATGCCGAATTCGTTATGTTCAAACAAGTAAAAGGCCTGATTATCAAAGCCTTTAAAAGATAATATCGGACCATCCACGCCCCCTTCGGCGGTATGGTTAAACACCACATCAAGAATCACCTCAATACCGGCACCATGCAGACCATGCACCATGGCTTTGAATTCAGCGATGGGATCGTCGATGGCGTAACGCGGGTCTGGACAGAAGTAATTCACCGGGTTATACCCCCAGTAATTGGTCAGGCCTTTATTGCTGATAAAGGGCTCTGGCATAAAGGCCATCACCGGCATCAGCTGCACTGCGGTTACCCCCAGTGCCTTGAGATGCTCAAGCACCACAGGTTCGCACAGCCCGAGAAACTTACCTTGCCTGGCTTTGGGTACCTCAGGATGTAGTTGGGTCAGGCCCTTTACATGGGCTTCGTAGACTATGGTTTCTGCGGCAGAATAGTTGGGCTTTTCATCGCCAGGGAAAAGCTCTGCGGGTTCACACACCACAGATTTAGGCAGCATAAACTGGCTATCATCCCGGTATTGGCGCGCGTTCCATACCGCTGGACGGTTTAAGCGCCTGGCATAAGGGTCGATCAAGAGCTTTTGGGGCGAAAAACAGTGGCCCGTTTCAAGCACAGATGGCCCACGAACACGATAACCGTATAACTGCCCTGGCTGCAGCCCCTCCACATGACCATGCCAAATCTTACCGGTACGGGCCGGTAAATCCACCTCAAGCAAGGGTTCTTCGGTATCGCTATGGAACAGACAAAGAACCACCGCCTCGGCATTGGGCGCATGTACCGCAAAGTTGCAGCCGCTGGCCGTCAAAGTCGCACCCAGAGGTTTGGGCAACCCCGTGGTAACCAGCTGAGATTCAGGCACCATCATCTTACTCATAAATCAGGTATAAGGTCGCCAAAGGAGGTAACTCAAGGGTCAGTGAACAGGATTTGTTGTGCCAAGCCTGTTCTTCAGCCTGATAACAGGTCTGCTCTGTATAACCACTCCCCCAAAAGGTACGGTCATCGGTATTCAGTAACACCTGGTATTGGCCTTTATCATCCACCCCCAGGCGAAAATCACGGCGGGGTACAGGCGTAAAGTTGCACACCACATACACTTTTTGCTTGCCATTGGCTGACTTACGAATAAAGGCCAGAATACTTTGCTCGGCATTGTGATGATCTACCCATTCAAATCCGTCACTCTGGTGATCGCGTTGGTGTAGTGCCGGATACTGACAATACAAGGAATTCAACTGACGATACAGGGATTGAATCCCCTTGTGTTTATCGTATTCCAGCAAATGCCATTGCAGGCTGGCGTCATGGTTCCACTCTGCACTCTGGCCGATTTCATTGCCCATAAAGTTCAGTTTTTTACCCGGATGACCAAACATAAAAGCCGCATAGCAGCGCAGATTGGCAGCCTGTTGCCATTCATCGCCAGGCATTTTTCTCAGTAACGACCCTTTGCCATGCACCACTTCATCATGCGACAGGGGCAAGATGAAATTTTCATCATAGGCGTACACCATAGAAAAGGTCAGCTCGTTGTGATGATAGCGCCGATAGGCCGGGTCTTTGGCAATGTAATGCAAAGAATCGTGCATCCAGCCCATGTTCCATTTAAAGCCAAAGCCCAATCCGCCCTCATAAACGGGGCGCGATACCTTGGCAAAAGAGGTGGACTCTTCGGCAATGGTCATAATATTGGGAAAACGCCGGTAGGCTTCTTCGTTCATCCAGCGCAATAAGCTGATGGCCTCGTAGTTATGATTGCCCCCATCCACATTGGGGATCCACTCACCATCGTTGCGGGAATAATCTAAGTACAACATGGACGCTACCGCATCGACCCGCAAGCCATCGATATGAAATTTATCCAGCCAGTATAAGGCGCTGGCCACCAAAAACTGACGCACCTCATCTTTACCAAAATCATAGATGCAGGAATTCCAGTCCGGATGCCAGCCTTTGCGTGGGTCGGCGTACTCATATACATGGGTGCCGTCAAAACGTGCCAGGCCGTGCCCATCTTCCGGAAAATGCGCCGGTACCCAATCGATAATCACACCAATCCCGGCCTGATGGCTTTGATCGACAAAGTACTTAAAGTCATCCGGGTCGCCAAAGCGACTAGTGGGCGCAAACAACCCGACAGGCTGGTAGCCCCAGGAACCGTCAAAGGGATATTCAGAAACCGGCAGAATTTCCAGATGGGTATACCCCATCTGCTTTACGTAAGGGATCAGCGTATCAACCAACTCCCGGTACGACAGATAGTCATAGCCTTGTTCTGTCAGTTTGCGTCGCCATGATCCTAAATGCACTTCGTAAATACTGATGGGCTGATGATAAGGGTTCACGTCCTGGCGCTGACGCCAAGCACTGTCCTGCCACTGATATTGCTGATGGTTATAGACAACCGAGGCGTGAGAAGGATATTGCTCAGCCTGAAAACCAACAGGATCGGCCTTATGTGGCAGGGCATTGCCATGGCTGTCTTTAAGTGCATATTTATAACGCTGGCCCACATCAAGCTCAGGTACAAATAAAACCCAATAACCCAAACTGGTTTTTTGCATGGGGTGGGCAGACTCATCCCACCAGTTAAAGTCACCAATAACGGATACGGCACTGGCATTTGGTGCATACACCGCAAAGCGGGTGCCAGTAATAGGCTCAGCCAACCCCATATCCAGACTGATGACCTGGGCGCCTAACTGCTGATAGAGGTTCTGCGGGTCCTGGTCAACAAAATGCACCGCATGGTAGGCCTGCTGCGGGAACTGATATGGGCAAATGCGTTCATAGCGACCACTGGCGGTGAGAATATCCAGTTTATATACGCTAGCCTGCCAATCTGCTGCCACATCCAGCTCAAATAAGGCTGAACTGGCCTCGCGGCGCATTCTACCCAGAATGTGGTTATCAGCCACTGTCACCACATTGGCTTCCAGCGCACCGGGTAACCAAGCCCGGATACGGGTGCAAGGTTCATCCCGGTGCACACCAAGAATGTCAAAGGGCTGGGCACAAAGACGCTGTTGTAGCTCTGCTGATTGCATCCATAGTTCCTTGTTAGCGGGGCGAATGTTGGGCGGCTTTTTGCCTGGCCTCGGTCAGTTTAAGGCCAAGCTCTGTAAGCGCAGGGTCCCGGAACAACACCTCTAGTGGTTTACTGAGTTTGCGTCGCCAGTTGGGGTACTCTTCACTGGTACCGGGCACATTCACCGGAGCCTCCATTTCCAACCAGTCTTCCAATTGCAGGCTAAGCAGCGCACTGCTGCCCTTAGCCATATGTACCTGCATGCCATGATTCAGTGCTCTGCTCATACCAACCTGCTCCACCTGAGCACTGATTGTGTCATCAATACTGCCATGCCCATGCAACGAATCGAGAATACGTTGTTTGTTGTCATGCCTGGCGTGAAACAGTCCCTGCGATAATTCCTCACAAGGATACAAGCCCAAACGCTGCCCCAGTTCTAAGTCAAGGCAATGCCAATAGCCGGTTAAGGTTGGCATATCATGAGTAGTCAGGGTAGACATAGACTGCACCGGATAGTGGGCTGGAGAGAAAAAGCCACCATCCTGAGCCTGTTCAAAGAAAAACACCCGATAGGAATAAATGCCGTTGTCCGCCAGTTTGCTGCGAATGGCATCCGGTACCGTACCCAGGTCTTCTCCTATTACCATGACCTTATTACGCTGACTTTCCAAGGCCAAAATACCCAGCAGATCGTCCACCGGATAATACACATACCCCCCTTGCTTGGCGCTGTCTCCTTTTGCTACCCACCACAATCGAAGCAGTGCCATCACATGGTCGATACGCAACGCACCGCAGGAACGCATATTGGCGGCAAACAAGTCAATAATGGGCTGATATCCTTGCTGGTAGAGCTGCTGCGGATCCATAGGGGGTAATCCCCAGTTTTGCCCAAGCGGGCCGAGCACATCTGGTGGCGCCCCAATACTGGCGTTGGTGGCATACAAGGACTGGTTACCCCAGATCTCGGCACTACCTTCACTGACCCCCACAGCCAGGTCCCGGTAGAGTCCGATACACATCGCGTGGCTAGCCGCCACCTCATGGGCCTTGTCTAATTGTCTTGCCGCCTGCCATTGTAGAAACTGATAAAACAGTACTTGCTCAGCATGCTTCTTAGCAAAGGCTTGTACCTTAGGTTTGTGAAATTCAGAGTAGCTGGCAGGAAATACCGGCCACCCCCAATAAGGTAACCCCTGCGCTTTAAAATGTGCTTGTAAGGCTTCATAAGTGGCGAACATTCGCAGGCTTTCTCCCCCCTCTTGTATAAAGGCCTTAAAACGTTTTGCTAACGCCGTATTCGACGCTAAATCACTGTCCCTAAACTCTGTATACAAGGGCGCCAGCACGGCCAGTTTTAATTCGGTGACTAGCGGATAATCCACATATTCACTGGCTCTTGCCTGCGCGAGCTTTTGCTGAAAATCGGCTTGCAGACAGACAGATTGAATAGTCGGCTGGGCAAAACCCTCAATGGCTGTTACATCTAAATAAATGATATTTAGCCAGCGCCGTGACGAGGGGCTATATGGACTGCAAGCACCAGGATTGGCGGGATACAAGGCATGAATAGGGTTTAGGCCGATAAAATGCGCGCCCTGCCCAGCCGCCTTTTCCAGCAGCAGGCATAAATCGCTGAAATCCCCAACTCCCCAGTTATTTTCGCTGCGTAGACAATAAAGCTGTACGCTAAGCCCCCAGACCTTATCCCCCGCGGCAATGGCGGGCGGCGAGTAACAAGCCTTAGGGGCCACAATCCAGCGCATCACCGCCAGTACTTGTTCATCCTCAGCTAACAGGGAGAGCTGATGGTAGCCGATTGGTAATTGACTGTTGAAACACAGTAAATATTCCTGAAATTCGTCATCCTGCACGTCACCAACATTGATCAGCTCGCCGTCACTGGGCACCAGGTTTTGCTCTATCACCTCACCTTGTTCGCAGTTCAGACGCAGCAGGTAATTGTCATTAACCAGCTCAATAGGCAAACGCACCGTAAAGAGTAAAGGTTCGTCAGCGCGATTAACTTGCACCGGGTCTAGCGCTCGCCACCACACTTGCTGGCGCTCCTGCTCCAGCTTGTCCATTAAGGCGTTTTCATCATCAACCGGGTAGCCCATGGCCGCCAGTAGTTTCACTTTACTGGCAGGGTCGATATGCGCTGGTTTCCCCCAGGCATCGACATACTCGGACTCAATACCTCTGATTTCTAACAGTCTATCGATAACAGATTGGTTCATGGGTTTCGAATCGCCATACTAAAGGATGCAATCATCCGGTTGATGTTCACGCTAACAGACGGTTGTGCTGGTTGAAAGGCTTGTCTCTTTGAGCGCAAACCTGTCCAGGGCGAAAAGCGGCTGTGGCGTCGTCGGGTAACTAGGTTAGATCTGGGCTGTTACCAGAGCATGACCGGATCCCAGATTACAAGCTAGTTAAGAATTACTGGCTAGTCTATTGGAATACGATTGCATTAATATTTTTTTGTAATTTAACAACAATACAAGGATGAAGCTTTGCCTTGTCGTTCAGTTTGATCCATAATTTCTGTAATTAAATTTCAACAAGTGCAAAAAAGCCGAGGAATGTCATGACCATTAAAGTTGCCATTAACGGATTCGGACGTATAGGTCGCAACGTACTGCGCGCTCTGTACGAATCAGAAAAACACTACGACCTGAAAATCGTTGCCATCAACGACCTGGGCGATGCCTCCATCAATGCGCATCTGGTTAAATACGACACCGCACATGGTCGCTTTGCCGCTTCGGTTCGTCACGACGATGAAGCGATTTATGTCAATGACGACAAAATTAACATCTACTCCGAGCGTAACCCCGCAGACTTGCCTTGGGGCGAGCTGGGTATTGATGTGGTATTCGAATGTACCGGTTTGTTCACCAAGAAAGCCGATGCCGAAGCGCATATTAAAGCTGGCGCGCGTAAAGTGCTGATTTCTGCGCCAGGCAAAGATGTGGATGCCACTGTGGTATACGGTGTCAACCATGATGTGTTGACCGGCGATATGACGGTTATTTCCAACGCCTCTTGCACCACCAATTGCTTGGCCCCTATCGCTAAGCCGTTGTATGACGCACTGGGTATTGAAAGCGGTTTGATGACCACTATTCACGCTTACACTAACGACCAGCGTTTAAGTGATGTTTACCACACCGACGTGCGTCGTGCCCGTGCCGCCGCCATGTCGATGATCCCATCTAAAACCGGCGCCGCAGCGGCTGTTGGTTTAGTGGTGCCTGAGCTGAAAGGTAAATTTGACGGCATGTCTGTTCGGGTTCCTGTGATTAACGTATCACTGGTTGACCTTAACTTTATCGCTGGCCGTGAAACCAGTGTTGAAGAAGTTAATGAGATCATCGCCAAAGCAGCCGCCAGTGCGCCAATGAGCGAAGTGTTGAATGTTAACGAGCAGCCGCTGGTTTCCGTTGATTTTAACCACGTTCCTTATTCATCAGTATTCGATGCGACCCAAACTAAGGTTCAGGGTAAGTTGGTCAAAGTGATGTCCTGGTACGATAACGAGTGGGGCTTCAGTAACCGTATGTTGGATAACGCCCAATACTGGCTTAGCCTGTAACACTAAGATATTCTCAAGGCAGCCAGACGGCTGCCTTTTTTATATCCAGGGATGGATGGTATGTCGATGTTGCAGGGAGCTTTCATCGACGATGTCCAGGGATGATGGGCTGAAAATTGCTCCTGCATTTTCGGCACTTCCACCATCCGTGCTGGTCGGCTGAAAATTGCCCCTGCATTTTCGGCACTGCCACCATCCGTGGCAGTCGGCCAAAAGGAACTTTCGTTAACTTTATTTATGCGTCTTTGGTAGAAGGAGCCACCGTGAAACTATCCACCCATGTTTTTCAGCGCATCTCCGATCAGGGCATGCCCATTGTTAGTGTTGATAATCCTCTGGCCAGCCTTGAGTTATCACTGTTTGGCGGCCATGTGCTCAGCTTCATGCCGAAAAAAGACAACCGGCAACGCTTATGGATGAGCCCGAAAGCGGTAATGGACGGTAGCAAGCCAATCCGTGGCGGTATTCCTGTCTGCTGGCCATGGTTTGGCGCCGCATCCGACGGCAATTTACCTGCTCATGGGTTTGTCAGAGACCAGATGTGGCAAATCCTACGTGTCGATGACGACCAGGAGCAGACCCGCATACAATTGCAACCAGAGCGAGCTTATTTGAATCCCGGGCAAGAGCATCTTGATCTGATGCTGGAATTACTGATTGGCGAGCAGCTCACCCTGAATCTGATCACGCAAAACCGTCAGGCCCACTCGATTCGATTTGGTGGCGCATTGCACAGCTACTTTAGGGTGCAAAATATTGACCACGCTGAAATCCAAGGACTCTCTGGCGCTTATTTGGATAAAGTTCAGGACACATCGGCAGAGCAAACACCAAGCCCGTATCTCATCAGCTCAGAAACCGACAGAATCCACGTAAATGCCGTATCTCAGGCCAGTATCATTGAGGGCGAGCAGCAGGCTGTTACCATTGGATTTAAAGGTCACGACAGTATTGTGGTCTGGAATCCCTGGCAGGAGAAAAGTGCGCAGATGGCAGATATGACCACCGATGGCTATCGAAAAATGCTTTGTATTGAGGCCGCGATTACCCAGGGAATAGAATTAGCGCCAGGGCAAAGCCATATCCTGACACAAATCATCAGTTAAAAATAAAGCCGGCGAACAGCCTAATGCCAGTCAGTTAAGCTGACTGGCATTTTTCTTTGTGGGGTATTTATTGGGTTTTCT
>NZ_BMLS01000013.1 GCF_014645355.1 Bowmanella pacifica
CAACGTGGCCGATAGTACCTACGTTTACGTGCGGTTTCGTACGTTCAAACTTTTCTTTTGCCATGATTCCCCCAGCTAGGTTGGCTGCTACTTTGGTTAAACGCAGAATGAGCTGGGGAGAGAAGTGGTGCTGATAGGCAGATTCGAACTGCCGACCTCACCCTTACCAAGGGTGCGCTCTACCGACTGAGCTATATCAGCACTTTATTGGAGCGGGCAGCGGGAATCGAACCCGCATCATCAGCTTGGAAGGCTGAGGTAATAGCCATTATACGATGCCCGCGATCCTGATCTCTTGAGGCCACCTCATCCCAAGAATATTTTGGGCTTTGCCTGGATACATCGCCTTGCTTGCCCGGCACTCGCTAATATAGCCAATGCCTATAAAGTGGTGGAGGGAGCTGGATTCGAACCAGCGAAGGCTGAGCCGTTCCGAATTTTGATGGTGCCGGCTGCCGGAATCGAACTGGCGACCTACTGATTACAAGTCAGTTGCTCTACCAACTGAGCTAAGCCGGCACTGCATCAAGTGGGGCGCATTCTAGAGGAAGCTTTTGGAGGACGCAACAGGTAATTTGCAAAAAAATGCCATTTACGTGTCGCTTGCTTATATTATCGCCTCTGGCGCTCACAATTGCTGCATTTTGATGGTTGTTTGCCCACTTTTCAACGGAATTCCAGTGGCATACTTTTGCATTCCCAGGAACACTAGACCCTCTTCATGACGCACTTTAGGATCACTAATGTGCTTAATTTTTGGATAATCTCCACCACAAGCAAATACAACCGAGATATCACCTAACTTTTGGACTTGTTCAGTTGCTTGCCTGAGTATCCCAGCGGCTGCCGCCATACACCCTGCATCTACTGCTTGCTGGGTATTCTTACCCGGTATTAATTCAACTTCACCGCCTAACTGCCCTTTGACCCTATCAGTGCCCTTAAACAAAGCCTCGCACATCAACCTAAGCCCAGGAGCTATCCAGCCGCCAAGATAGTTTCGCTGCTGGTCGACAAACTCAACATTAATAGCAGTACCAAAATCTACTATCACAAAAGGCAACTCAGTCAGACTCGCCGCACCAAGCACTGCTAACCACCTGTCACACCCCATCTGCTCGACGTTTTGATACATATTTTCAATGCCTAAAAAGGACTTTTTTACCTGCACCTGGAACAACGGCTTAGCATGCTCGGCCAGCATAACCTCCAGTTGGCGTAGCCAAGCCGATTGTCCAACGGAAGAGACCAATATGGCATCCACGTCGTTAATAACGTCTCCCAGCGTTTGAGGGTCAACGATTTCTCCAAGCATTTCCACGCTTGCGGAAACACTCTTGGCAGCCTTAATACGGCTGTTCCCCGCATCAATGAAAAGCCATTTATCAGTGTGCGCTTCTAACACTCACTTCGCCTCCATAAAACGCCTTAACACCGTCAGGCAATCTAACCAACAGCGCCCCATCTTTATTTACTCCCAGGCAAACACCTTCAAAATGATTAGACCCACAAAGCATTTTTATCTTTCTTGCCTTGAATAAATTTAGCGCCTCCCAGCGAGGAAGGAATGCCGCCAAACCTTCATGCTCAAACCTAATAAGATTCTCCTGTAATTCATCGAGTACAGCGGCTGCTAGCAAATTCCTATCCGGCAAACGAGTGACATGCTGTGCGAGATCTGTATAGGGTTGATCAATTTCTTCTCTAACCAAGTCAGGCAAGCGAATGTTAAGACCAACACCAACAATACAATGGCTTTGGTCGTGGATTTGCCCTTCCACTTCAACCAACACGCCGCCTAGTTTTTTTCCATCCAGGTAAATGTCATTTGGCCATTTCAACTGTAAGCCTTCCACTCCCAGTCTGTTTAACGCCTCAACAACAGCAACGCCTATCATCAAGCTCAAACCGCCAATCGCCTGATAGCCCCCGGAAAAGGTCCAATACATTGACAAGTAGAGACTAGCGCCAAAGGGAGACTGCCATTTTCGTCCTTGTCTTCCCCGCCCTGCTGTTTGCGCTTCAGCCAAACACGCTGCCCCATTACGATGAGCAGACTGCTTCAACTTAAGATAGGTATTCGTCGAATCAACGACAGACAGCACAGTCAAGGGTTTATCCGAAAAGCGCCGGGCAGCATTGATTAGTGAAGGATCAAGCAAATCCAACTTACTGGCCAAGCGATACCCTTTGCCGGTAACACTGAATATCTCGAGACCCAACCCTTCCAGTGCCTTTATGTGTTTGCTGATAGCAGCTCGCGAAATACCTAGCTCAGCACCGAGCTCCTCTCCGGAATGAAACTGGCCATCGGCAAGCTTAGTCAAGATTCGATGACGCTTATCATCATTTGGCGCAGTCATAATCTGAGCAGCCCTTTCTCACCAACCAGACGCACTTCATTTTCCAACTCAATCGCAAACTCGGCCAATACATCGTCACGGATCTGTCGAGCTAACCCCAGTAAGTCGGCGCTGGTACCATTTCCCTTATTAACCAACACTAACGGCTGATTTGCATGACAAGCTACTCCTCCTATGGTTTTGCCTTTGAATCCCAATCGGTCGATAAGCCAGGCTGCAGGAACCTTCGTCTGTTCTCCACCAACTCGGAACCCTGGTATATCTGGCCAGCTATCTTTTAACAAAAGGTAATGCTCGTTGGCTATGACGGGATTTTTAAAGAAGCTACCGGCGTTACCTAGCACACGAGGATCAGGCAGTTTGTGCTGACGTACTTCCACGACTTTATTGAATATGTCATAAGGGCTGGGATCAGGCCCTAGCAGTTTCAACTCACCATACTCAGCGCTCACAGGACGGCCTTTGGGAAATCGTAACACCACAGCTGTAATAAGCGACTCAGACATTTCCTGACGCTTAAATACACTGTCTCGATATCCAAACAGACATTCAGAATTGGTAAAACTCAGTTTTTCGCCGGTTTGCAGGTCTATGGCTTGTACGCTATGGCATAAGTCAGCCAGCTCTACGCCGTAAGCGCCAATATTCTGAATTGGAGCTGCGCCGACTGTGCCGGGTATGAGAGCGAGGTTTTCGGCACCAAAGATCTTGGCGCTCATGAGCTTTTGCACCAAAGCGTGCCAGTTTTCACCAGCCGCGACCGATACATCAAAGTGGTGCTCATGCTGCTGAACCTCTATTCCAGACAGCTTTACCTGCAGCACACTGCCTTCATAATCTTCAAGAAAGATCGTATTACTGCCTTCACCCAGTATGTAATACGGCTTATCGTTCAGTGCATGTAATTGGGAGAGATCACTAATGGCCAACAAACGCTGGGCTTTTGTATCAAGGCCAAAAGTGTGTAAGGGGGCTAAACTAACCAAAGCTGCCGTCTTCATTCGTTATTTCGTCGGCTTGCTAGTGTAAGTAACCCCCATCCATTGGTCGAGTGCGATGGGAAAATATTATTAGCGTATTAACGCCTTACATTTTCCCATTTTGCTCAAAATTAACGTGCCAGCTTAATGCTTCTTCAAGCAAGTGCGGTGTATGCATACCGCGGCCGCTAGCACATGCTCGCTCATAGTAATCCAACAGTCGGTCCTTGAAGTCTGGATGGGCACAATTCTCTATAATGCATTTAGCTCTTTGCTTAGGTGACAAGCCTCGCAAATCTGCCAGCCCCTGCTCAGTTACGATGATCTTTACATCATGCTCCGTATGGTCAACATGAGAAACCATCGGAACGATAGCCGAAATAGCCCCTTGCTTGGCCGTTGAAGGCGTCATAAAGATAGACAGATAACCGTTCCTGGCAAAGTCCCCGGAACCACCGATACCATTCATCATCCGCGTTCCCATAATATGGGTTGAATTCACGTTACCGTAAATATCAGCTTCAATCAGGCCATTCATAGCAATAACGCCCAATCTTCTCGCAAGCTCCGGGTTATTACTGATATCTTGTTGACGCAAAATGATCTTGTCACGGTAGAAGTCGATGTTCTCGTTAAACTCCTCCAGGGCGTCAGGACTTAACGAAAAAGCTGTCGCGGAAGCCACTTCCAAAGTCCCAGATTTCAGCATCTTGAGCATGCCATCCTGAATCACTTCCGTAAATGCACTCAGGTTCTTATAAGGGCCGCTGTTAAGTCCTTCTAGGACTGCATTAGCGATATTACCTACACCGGATTGAATAGGCAGCAGTTGCTCGGGTAATCTACCTTGCTTAATTTCATCTGCGAAGAAATTCAGGATATGCTCAGCAATCCGCGCTGATGTTTGATCTGGCGGGGTGAAAGCAGAGTTTCGATCAGGAGACGATGTCTCTACCACAGCTATCACTTTTTCCAGCGGACAGTGCAGGTAGTTTTCACCTATACGGTCACTGGGTTTGGTCAGCATGATAGGGCGACGATTAGGGGGTAAGGCTGTGCCGTAATATACATCATGCATGCCTTCCATCTTCAAGCTTTGCTTATCATTAACTTCTAAGATGACCTTATCGGCTTGCTCAATCCAAGTCTTGTTGTTTCCTATTGAGGATGATGGAATCAAACGTCCGTCTTCTAAAATAGCCGCCACCTCAATAACAGCGATATCCAGTTTACCCAGGAACCCGGACCAAGCGTATTGAGAAACTTCAGAGAGGTGAATGTCGACATACTGCATCTGCCCCTCATTGATCTGCTTTCTACAAATTGCGTCAGATTGAAAGGGCAAGCGCATATTAATCCCGTCAACTTCTGCCAATGCGCCGTCTAGCTCTGGCGCTGTAGAAGCGCCAGTCCAGATATTAACCCGCATGGGCAATCCAGCGTCACGCAACTTGCCAATGCGCTCAGCCAAAGCCTTGGGTACCGCTTTCGGATAGCCTGCTCCGGTAAATCCGCTCATACCTATAGTTGCGCCAGCCGGGATAAGCTCCGCAGCTTGTTCAGCTGACATGATTTTATTACTAAGTTGAGTATTTAAGATTCTGGACGTGCATGACATCTGCCGTTACCTCAGTGAATACATTACCGATCAAGTCTTATGCGTTTTTGCTTATGCATAAGACTGAGTATATTCACATTCTAGTCATGCCTGAGACTTTTGGGTATATGACGTTAGTTCTATATTTTCCTTTAAATTCAATCACTTTGTTAATTTTTGGATAACATGTTGATAGATAAACCTCAAAACAAAACCAACTTATAAACACATAACACAACAGTTTCACACACTTTGGGCTCTAAGAAAAAGGGAGAGCTGGCGACTGGGTTTTCATTATTGCACCTGTCGATCGACTGGAAAGATACAGAAGGTAGAGCAACTGCCGAGTACGGTTTCATCATACGAAGATGAGCGCGTAGATTGCTACTTCACGCAAGCGTAGGATTAACACGTTAGAGCATTTTTTGAAAAAGGGCGCAGGGCCTGGTGATGCTAAGTAAGCTTTGATAAACCCAAATCATAGGCAATAAAAAAGGGCTATCCACTTGGATAGCCCTTCTTCGTATTGGGAGCCTGGCGGTGTGCTACTCTCACAT
>NZ_BMLS01000014.1 GCF_014645355.1 Bowmanella pacifica
TGAGCTACAGACCCAATATCTTGCTCGTTCTTCTTGGCAACAAAACAATCTGTGTGAACACTACGCTAACAAGCGCAGCTCTTTTCGTAAGGAGGTGATCCAACCGCAGGTTCCCCTACGGTTACCTTGTTACGACTTCACCCCAGTCATGAAACACAAAGTGGTAATCGCCCTCCCGAAGGTTAAGCTAACTACTTCTTTTGCATCCCACTCCCATGGTGTGACGGGCGGTGTGTACAAGGCCCGGGAACGTATTCACCGCAGTATGCTGACCTGCGATTACTAGCGATTCCGACTTCACGGAGTCGAGTTGCAGACTCCGATCCGGACTACGAACAGCTTTAAGGGATCCGCTCCACCTCGCGGTCTCGCTTCCCTCTGTACTGCCCATTGTAGCACGTGTGTAGCCCTACTCGTAAGGGCCATGATGACTTGACGTCGTCCCCACCTTCCTCCGGTTTGTCACCGGCAGTCTCCTTAGAGTGCCCAACTTAAGGCTGGCAACTAAGGACAAGGGTTGCGCTCGTTGCGGGACTTAACCCAACATCTCACGACACGAGCTGACGACAGCCATGCAGCACCTGTCTCACAGGTCCCGAAGGCACCAAGGTATCTCTACCAAGTTCTGTGGATGTCAAGAGTAGGTAAGGTTCTTCGCGTTGCATCGAATTAAACCACATGCTCCACCGCTTGTGCGGGCCCCCGTCAATTCATTTGAGTTTTAACCTTGCGGCCGTACTCCCCAGGCGGTCTACTTATCGCGTTTGCTGCGCTACCCACGACTTAAAGCCACAGACAGCTAGTAGACAGCGTTTACGGCGTGGACTACCAGGGTATCTAATCCTGTTCGCTACCCACGCTTTCGCACATGAGCGTCAGTCTTTGGCCAGGGAGCCGCCTTCGCCACTGATGTTCCTCCAGATCTCTACGCATTTCACCGCTACACCTGGAATTCCACTCCCCTCTCCAAGACTCTAGACTGCCAGTTCTAAATGCAATTCCCAGGTTGAGCCCGGGGCTTTCACATCTAGCTTAACAATCCGCCTGCGTGCGCTTTACGCCCAGTAATTCCGATTAACGCTCGCACCCTCCGTATTACCGCGGCTGCTGGCACGGAGTTAGCCGGTGCTTCTTCTGTGGCTAACGTCACAGCTGATGGGTATTAACCATCAACCTTTCCTCACCACTGAAAGTGCTTTACAACCCGAAGGCCTTCTTCACACACGCGGCATGGCTGGATCAGGCTTGCGCCCATTGTCCAATATTCCCCACTGCTGCCTCCCGTAGGAGTCTGGGCCGT
>NZ_BMLS01000016.1 GCF_014645355.1 Bowmanella pacifica
TAGATACTACGCCTGCACCTACGGTACGGCCACCTTCACGGATAGCGAAGCGCAAACCTTCGTCCATCGCGATTGGGCAAATCAGTTCTGCGGTGAATTTCAGGTTGTCACCTGGCATTACCATTTCCACACCTTCTGGCAACTGTACAGAACCAGTTACGTCTGTAGTACGGAAGTAGAACTGAGGACGGTAGCCTTTGAAGAATGGCGTGTGACGGCCACCTTCTTCTTTGCTCAGTACGTATACTTCTGCTTCGAACTTGGTGTGAGGCTTGATTGAACCAGGCTTACACAGTACCTGACCACGCTCAACTTCGTCACGCTTAGTACCACGCAGCAGCGCACCAATGTTCTCACCTGCACGACCTTCGTCAAGCAGCTTACGGAACATTTCTACACCGGTTACGGTAGTAGTAGTAGTAGGGTTGATACCTACGATTTCTACTGAGTCACCCGTGTTGACAATACCACGCTCTACACGGCCAGTTACTACGGTACCACGACCAGAGATGGAGAATACGTCTTCGATTGGCAGCAGGAACGGCTTATCGATGTCACGCTCTGGCTCTGGGATGTAAGTGTCCAGGGCTTCGCCCAGCTCTACAATCTTCTTCTCCCACTCTGCGTCGCCTTCCAGCGCCTTCAGAGCTGAACCACGGATTACCGGCAGGTCATCACCTGGGAAGTCATACGTAGACAGCAGTTCACGTACTTCCATTTCTACCAGTTCCAGCAGCTCTTCATCGTCTACCATGTCACATTTGTTCATGAATACGATGATGTAAGGTACGCCTACCTGACGACCCAACAGGATGTGCTCACGAGTCTGAGGCATAGGACCGTCAGTCGCGGCTACTACCAGAATCGCACCGTCCATCTGCGCTGCACCTGTGATCATGTTTTTAACATAGTCAGCGTGTCCTGGGCAGTCTACGTGCGCGTAGTGACGCGTTGGCGTATCGTATTCTACGTGTGACGTAGAGATAGTGATACCACGTGCCTTCTCTTCTGGCGCGTTATCGATTTGGTCGAATGCGCGAGCAGCACCACCGTAGGTCTTCGCCAATACAGTAGTGATTGCTGCTGTCAGTGTGGTTTTACCGTGGTC
>NZ_BMLS01000017.1 GCF_014645355.1 Bowmanella pacifica
AGTGAGCTATTACGCTTTCTTTAAAGGGTGGCTGCTTCTAAGCCAACCTCCTAGCTGTCTGTGCCTTTCCACATCGTTTCCCACTTAACTAGAACTTTGGGACCTTAGCTGGCGGTCTGGGTTGTTTCCCTCTTCACGACGGACGTTAGCACCCGCCGTGTGTCTCCCGGATAGTACTCTACGGTATTCGGAGTTTGCATGGGGTTGGTAAGTCGGGATGACCCCCTAGCCCAAACAGTGCTCTACCCCCGTAGGTATTCGTCCGAGGCGCTACCTAAATAGCTTTCGGGGAGAACCAGCTATCTCCCGGTTTGATTGGCCTTTCACCCCCAGCCACAGGTCATCCCCGCCTTTTTCAACAGGCGTGGGTTCGGTCCTCCAGTTGATGTTACTCAACCTTCAACCTGCCCATGGCTAGATCACCGGGTTTCGGGTCTATACCTTGCAACTAAGCGCCCAGTTAAGACTCGCTTTCGCTACGGCTCCCCTATGCGGTTAACCTCGCTACAAAATATAAGTCGCTGACCCATTATACAAAAGGTACGCAGTCACACCACGAAGGTGCTCCCACTGCTTGTACGTATACGGTTTCAGGTTCTATTTCACTCCCCTCACAGGGGTTCTTTTCGCCTTTCCCTCACGGTACTGGTTCACTATCGGTCAGTTAGGAGTATTTAGCCTTGGAGGATGGTCCCCCCATATTCAAACAGGATAACACGT